>JAEPMA010000009.1 GCA_017644185.1 Rhodospirillales bacterium | reverse complement strand
TGTGTCGTTTGGTTGCCATCTTTGATCCTCCGTTTCCTATCATAGCCGGTGGACCAATTCAGTGGGGGAGGATCAGTGCTCGGCGAGGAAAAGGCATACCTCCTCGAAAACCGGCTGATGCCGATCGTGCGGCGTTATGAACTGGACAGTGTTGAAACGCTCGTCAGCAAGCTGCGCGCCGGCACAAGCCCGGGGCTCGGCGACGAGATCATCGAAGTGATGACGACAAACGAGTCACTGTTTTTCCGTGACACCAAACCGTTTGAACAGATGCGCAGTGCATCGCTGCCGTATTTCCAGAATGCGCGCGCCTCTAAACGCAAGTTGAGGATCTGGAGTGCGGCTGCGTCAACCGGCCAGGAGCCCTACTCGATTGCCATGGTGTTCGGTGAGGAAAAGGAAAAGTTCCAGGGATGGAATATTGAGATCTTCGGTACCGACCTGTCGCGTGAGGCGTTGGCCCGTGCCAAGGAGGGGATCTACACCCAGTTCGAAGTGCAGCGCGGGATGAGCATCCAGATGCTGCTCAAGTACTTCGGGAAGGTCGACGCCAAATGGCAGGTCAACAAAGAGATCCGTGACATGGTGAAGTTTGCCGAGTTCAACCTGCTCGAGGACCCCAAGAAATTCGGCACCTTCGACATCATCTTCTGCCGCAACGTCCTGATCTATTTCGACAAGGACACCAAAACCAAGGTGCTCAACCGGCTCGCAAAAGTATTGGCGCCAGACGGGGTGCTGTTTCTGGGCGCGGCGGAGACGATCCTCGGTCTCGAGACGGAATTGCAGCCGATCCCGGGTATGCGCGGCGCGTACGGCATGCCGGAAGCGATGAAGGTCGAGGGTGTGGCAGTCAGTTGAACAGAAAATCGGATTGTTTTGAGCAATAGCAATAACCCGACGCTCAGTCGGCACTGGAACAAGAGTGAAGGAATTGAAGATGGCAAAATCAGACAACGTAACGGTCACCGGTCACGAACGGACGTTCGATCCGGATGAGATTATCGTTTCCAAGACGGACCTGGACGGCAAGATCGTCTATGGCAACCGTTGTTTCTACCGCCTCGCCGATCTGGGCGAAAAAGACTGCATGAACGTCCAGCACAACATCGTGCGTCACCCGGATATGCCGCGTGCCGTGTTCGACCTGCTGTGGCGGACGATCAAGGGCGGCAGCGAGATTTTCGCGTACGTCATGAACCGGTCCGCTAACGGCGACCATTACTGGGTGTTTGCCCACGTAACCCCGAGCCGGGACGGCAGCGGCAATATCGTCGGCTATCACTCGAACCGGCGCGTGCCGAACCGCGAAGTGCTGAACAGCCACATCATCCCGCTCTACAAGCAGCTGAGCACGATCGAAAAGCAGAACCCGAGCCCCAAAGAAGGTCTCGCGGCGTCGACCAAGGTCATCGAAGACCTGCTTGCGGAAAAGAAGACCGGCTTCAACGAACTCATGTTCTCTCTCGGAGTATAGAACGATGTTAGATTCCCAAACCCACGAAACCAGCATCGCCGATGCCCTCGCAATAGTAAAACGCGCGGCGGCCGGCGATTTCGAGGCACGGATCATCAATATCACCGAAGACGGCGATCTTGGGGAGCTGCTGTATTCGATCAACGACCTGATTGACCGTTGCGATGCGTACATGCGTGAATCCGCAGCGTGCATGGATCATGTGAGCCAGAACAAGTACTTCCGCAAGATTATCGAAACCAGCATGCAGGGCGCGTTCCTGAACGCCACCCACACGGTGAACGGTGCGTTGGATGCGATCCAGACCAAGGTCAACAACTTCAACACCCTGACGATGAACTTCGAGGAAACCGTCGGCAGCGTTGTCGGCACCGTGTCGAGCGCGGCGACCGAACTGTCGGTGTCGTCGGAAACGATGAGCAATCTCGCCCGTGGCACCAGCGAGATGTCGAACACGGTCGCGGCGGCCGCCGAAGAGGCCTCCGTCAACCTGCAGACCGTGGCGGCCTCGGCGGAAGAGCTGACCGCCTCGATCTCCGAGATCAGCAGCCAGGTCACGCTCGCATCGAAAGTCGCGAGCGAGGCCTCTCATGTTTCGGACGACGTGTCGTCGAAGGTGAGCCTGCTTGAGGAAGCGACCAAGGAAATCACCAAGACGGTCAGCCTGATCAACGAGATCGCCTCTCAGACCAATCTGTTGGCGCTCAACGCGACGATCGAGGCGGCACGCGCTGGCGAAGCCGGTAAGGGCTTTGCCGTCGTTGCCTCCGAGGTCAAGGCGCTGGCACAGCAGACCGCCAAGGCGACCGACCAGATCGATGGCTTCGTCAAAAATATCCAAAGCGCGACCGATACCACCGTCAGCGGTATCGGCAATATCGCGACCAAGGTGAAGGAAATCGAGGACGCCAACGCAACGGTAGCCGCGGCCGTCGAAGAGCAAAGCGCCGCGACCAACGAAATCACGCGCAGCATCGAACAGGCGTCGGAAGGGACGCGCGAGGTCACGTCCAATATCGTCGAAGTGTCGTCTTCGGCGGACGAGACCGGCAACAATGCCTCCGAAGTCAACGCCGCCGCCCAGGAGCTCTCGCAACAGTCCGAAAAACTGCGGACCGTCGTCGACGAGTTCATCACCGCCGCGCGCAGCGTGGTCTGAGGTTGAAGATGAAATCCTGGAGCGCCAAGATGGTCATGAGCCTCAACGATATGAGGGACGTCGCAGAGAAGCTGTTCAGCGATGCCGCGACGATCTGCTATCGGTGCTCCAGGCGCTACGAACCGGGCAGGGCCGACGTGCCTTGCCCGGAGAGTTGCGGCGCCCTGCAAGTCCACAAGAGTGCCTGCAATATCGTCGACGAAATCGATCACCGGAACCGGGTTATCCGCGAGTCCTGGCAACAGCAGGCGCCGGCCCGATTGCGTACGGGAACCGACTCATAGGTTGGACGTGCCGCCGGCATGCAATGGCTTTCCGGCAGCTATGCATGAAAAACATATTAAATTCGGGCGGCATCTATTGACGCCGAAATTGATCCGTTTTATTGGAGCCGGAGTGATAACCGCAAATGGCGCCGATATCGATCCGCGCTGAAAGGAGACGGGCCATGAACAAGGATACCCTGATCCGAGAGTACCGGAACCGTGCATCCACTTGGCATGCGCTGGCCGGTGTTTATGCGATTATCATCGGCGGCATGGTTCTTTCCGCGACCGCTATTCTCTGATCCCGAAGTGACCTGACGGACCTGCCGGGCGATGTGGTCATCCCCCGGGCAGTCCAATAATCGTCGGTCGGGATGATTAATCCCGGTCGGCCGCTTCGCCCAACTGGTCCGCGCCCCGGTCCTCGACAAGCTGTGTCAGCCAATCGGGGTCCATCTCCGGCACCGACGACAACAGCAGGTCGGTGTAGGGATGATGCGGCGGGGTGAACATCTGGTCCTTCGGACCTTGCTCGACGACCTTGCCTTCCTTCATCACCACGACCTCGTCGGCAATCGAGCGGACCGTCGCCAGATCGTGCGTGATGAACATGTAGGCGAGGTTCAGTTCCTTCTGCAGCCGGTCGAGCAGTTTGAGAATGCCCTCGGCCACGAGCTGGTCGAGCGCGCTGGTGACCTCGTCGCAGATGATGAACGTCGGTTCCGCGGCGAGTGCGCGGGCGATACCGACCCGCTGCTTCTGGCCACCCGATAACTCGGGCGGATAGCGGTAGTAGAACTTCGCCGGGTCGAGCTCGATCATGTCCAGCAACTCGTCGATCCGTCCCTTTAGCTCGCCCCCCTTGAGCCCGCCGTAGAACTCGGCCGGGCGGCCGATGATGTCGCAGATCCGGACCTTCGGGTTGAGTGCGGTGTCCGCCATTTGATAGATCATCTGTGCTTGGCGGAGTTGGTCCTTGGAACGCTGCTTGTAGCTGGGGGGCAGGGTTTCGCCCTTGAACTCGATCGAGCCCGCCGTCGGCGGCAGCAACCCTGTGATGCAGCGCGCCGTCGTCGACTTGCCGGAACCGGACTCGCCCACGACCGCGACGGTCATGCCCGAATAGATGTCGAACGAGACGTCTTCGAGCACCTTCACCGGGCCATAGGCGGCATCGATATTCTTGACCGACACCACCGGCACGGCATCGCCGCCCGGGCGTTCTTTCTGATCGCGCTTGAAGCTTCTGACGGCCCAAAGCGACTTGGTGTAGTCGTCTTTCGGGTTTTCCAGCATGGTGCGGGTATCGGCTTCCTCGACTTCGTTGCCCTTGAGCAGCACCTTGATCGTGTCCGCCATCTGCGCGACGACGGCAAGATCGTGGGTGATGTAGATCGCGGCGGTGTTGAACTGTTCGACGATATCGCGGATCGCCAGCAGCACCTCGATCTGGGTCGTCACGTCGAGCGCGGTGGTCGGCTCGTCGAAGATGATCAGGTCGGGCCGGCACGACATCGCCATCGCGGTCATGGCGCGCTGAAGCTGTCCGCCCGATACCTGGTGCGGATAGCGGAACCCGATCTCGTCCGGGTTGGGAAGGCGCAACCGCTCATACAACTGCGTCGCGTCCTCCTGGCTTTCAACCCGCTTCATCATGCGATGATAGACGGGCGCTTCGGTGTGCTGATCTATCAGCCGGTGCGCCGGATTGAACGACGCCGCCGCCGACTGCGCCACATAAGCGATGCGTGATCCCCTAAGGGCACGCCGGTCGGCTTCCGACGTCGTTGTCAGCTCCATCCCGTCGAACTCCACCGAGCCCTCCGAAATGCGGCAACCGTCCCGGGCGAAGCCCATGGCGGCCAGGCCGATGGTCGACTTGCCCGCACCAGACTCGCCAATCAGTCCCATGACCTCGCCCTTGTGAAGCGTCAGGTCGACGCCGTGGACGATCTCGATCCATTTTTCGTCGGAGTAGCCCTCGATATGCAGATCCTTGATCTGCAGCAGGACGTCTTTTTCTTTCTCAGCCATGTCGATTACTCCTTGAGGCCCGACGACCGGTACAACATCCAGTCGACGACGAAGTTGACGGAGACGGTCAGCAGCGCAATTGCGCCGGCCGGGATCAGGGGCGTGATCTCGCCGAACGAGATCAGCGTCGCGTTTTCACGGACCATCGAGCCCCAGTCCGCAGTCGGCGGCTGGATGCCGAGACCGAGGAACGAGAGGCCCGCGACCAGCAGGAACACGAAGCAGAACTCGAGCCCGAATTCCGCAATCAGCGGCGCTGTCGAATTCGGCAGGATTTCGCGGCGGATCAGATACCACAGACCTTCCCCCCGCAGCTTCGCCGCCTCGATGTAATCCATCACCACGATGTTGCCGGCGACCGCCCGGGTCAGCCGGAAAACGCGCGGCGAATAGATGATGGCGACGATGATCACCAGGACCGTCAGATTGGTGCCGAAGATCGACAGCATCAGCAGCGCGAAGATCAGCGATGGAATCGACATGATCACGTCGGCGACACGACCCATGAAGTTGTCGAACCATCCGCCGATGGTTGCCGCCAGCATGCCCGCAAAGGCGCCCATCACGAACGCTGCGATGGTGGCGGTGAGGGCCAGCCCGACGGTGTTCCGTGCGCCATAGATCAGGCGGCTGAACATGTCGCGGCCCAGCTGATCGGCTCCCAGCAGCATTTCCTCGTTGGCCGGTTCGAACGCCTGGGCGATGACCTCGGCTTCACCGTGCGGTGCGATGATCGGTGCGAAGATACCGGCGATCGCATAGGTGCCGATGACGAACAGGCCGAAGCTTGCCGTCAGCGGCGCCGTGCGGATCGCCTTCGCGGCCTCGCGCGGCAGGACGATGGCCAGGAATTCCCGGAACGAGAACGCCGTGCCCGCGGCCAATGCAACGACCCCGGCGCCGACGGTGACGGTCCAGAGCCAATTCTCGCCGCCGATGATCCCCATGATGAAGGACGCCAGCGTTAGCGAGAACAGCGCCATGAATGCGCCGCGCTTGCCGTACTGGGCGGCGACACAGGATGCGCCGATCAACAGCGCGTAATACCCAATGACAAAGTAATTCATGATACCGCCCTCACTTCTTGTAGCGGAGCCGCGGATTGGTGAGGATCGCCAACACGTCCGCCGCAAGGTTGAGAAGGATAAAGGTGGCGGCGAAGATCAGGCAGCAGGCCTGGACCACCGTGAAGTCGCGCTTGGTCACGCTGTCGACCAGCAACTGGCCGATGCCCGGATAGACGAACACCACCTCGACCAAGACCACGCCCGTAATCAGATAGGCGAGGTTGAGCGCGACCACGTTGATGATCGGCGCCCAGGCGTTGGGCAGCGCGTGTTTGATGATGACGCGCCATGCCGGCATGCCCTTGAGCCGCGCCATCTCGATATAGGGCGACGACAAAAGGTTGATGATCGCGGCGCGCGTCATCCGCATCATGTGCGCGACGACGACGAGCACCATGGTCAACGCGGGTAGGAACGTCCGCTGCAACAGTTCAAGAAACGTCATGTCACCGCTGATCTTGGCGATGGCCGGGAACATCCCGGTTTTGACACTGAGATACAGGATCAGGATGTAACCCAAAAAGAATTCCGGTGACGATATCGACGTCAGCGCCAGTACGTTGGCGACACGGTCGAACAAGGTGTTACGCAGAAGCGCGACGACGACCCCCAGAAAGATCGCGACCGGCACCGCAATCGCTGCGGCGTATGTCGCGAGGAAGAGGGTGTTTGCAAATCGTGGGCCGATCACTTCGCCGACCGGTGTCTGCGTGACCAGGGAAACACCGAAGTCACCGACGACCGCGCCCGATAGCCAGTCGAAGTAGCGAACCGGTGCCGGCTGGTTGAGGCCGAGTTGCTCTCGCATCGCGGCCACGTTCTCCTCCGTCGCGCCCATCCCCAACACCGCCTCGGCGATATCGCCCGGCAGCATCTCGACGGCTCCGAAGATCAGGACCGAGATAACGAAAAGCGTTATCACGCCCAAACCAAGCCGCTTGAGCACGATGCTTAATACATCGCTCATTGAAATTCCCCTTGTGAAGCTATCCGATTCACGATCGGTGAAGGTAGGGTGTGCGCCTGTTGGCCGGCGACTTTACCCCTTGTCCTCTCCCCGCTTGTTTTAACGCTCGTAATGGCGGCCGAAGCAACGGCACGGGATCCCGGTAAATGCCCGGATCCCGCACCATCGCATTCATGCCGTCATCATTCGCGGTATCGCTCTCTTAAGCGAACCACCAGCGGCTCGGCGCGCGTGCACCGTCGCACGACCAGCTTGCCGCCAGGTTCTCGCCGTGCATCACGTTCTTGCGGCGCGCGTACACGAAGTTGTTGAAGAACGGAATGATGGTCCCGCCGTCATCGCGCATCAGCATGCACATGTCGTGGTACATCTCGGCCCGCTTTTTCTGGTCGAGTTCGGCCTTGGCTTGCAACAAGAGCTTGTTGAACTCAGCGTTCTGCCAGTGGCTTTCGTTCCATGCCGCGTCGTCCTTATAGGCCAGCGAGAACATGACGTCCGGTGTCGGGCGTGCACCCCAGGAAACCGCGGTGAACGGCTTCTTGAGCCAGACGTCGGAGTAGTAACCGTCGCTCGGCTCGCGGACCACGTTGATCTTGATGCCGGCCTTCTTGGCCTGCTCGGCGTAAAGCACGCACATGTCGACCGCGCCTGAAAACACGCTGTCCGCCGTCGACAGACTGACGGAAAGACCTTCCGCGCCTGCTTTCTTGAGCAGCGACTTCGCCTTGTCCGGATCGTATTCGCGTTGCGGAATTTCTTCCGGGAAATACGGTTGCACCGGCGCCAGATGGAAATCGTTCCCCATGGTGGCCGCGCCGAAAGCGATCTTGTCGATGATTTCCTGGCGGTCGATGGAGAGTTTCAGCGCCTGGCGCACGTTGACGTCATCGAACGGCGCCGTGTCGCAGAACATCGGCATCGTGATCGCGGCGCCCGAAGGCACGTTGTCGACGGCAATGTTCGGATTGCGCTTCAGAAGCGCCAGCGTTTTCAGATCGACCAGCGAAACGCAGTCGACATCGCCGGTAACCAGTGCGGTTTGGCGCGCGTTCGGATCGTTGAGGATCGTCATTTCGACCTTGTCGAAATACGCGCCTTCGCCGTGCCAGCCGTCGTGGCGCGACAGGCTCCAGCTCACGCCGAATTCACCGCTGTCGATCTTATAGGGACCGCAGCCGTCGCCGGATTTCCAGTCGATACCGTCGCCATCGGCCGGGCAGACCGCCAGGTGATAGTCGGTCATCAGCCACGGCAGATCCGCGTTACCGCCGTTCAGTTTAAACGTCACGGTATGGTCGTCGTCGGCGATGATATCGGTGACACTGGTTAACAGCGATTTGGCCGCCGAGGTCGATTTTTCGCCACGGTGGTGATTCATTGACGCGACGACGTCCTTGGCGGTGACTTTCTTGCCGCTGTGGAAGACCGCGTCCTTGTGAAGTTTGAAGGTCCACTGTTTCGCGTCCGGCGTCGCTTCCCAACTGGTTGCGAGGTCCGGACCGAGAGAGTTGTCCGGATTGATCATCGTAAGATAGCTGCGGTACTGATGCGCCAGGAAGATCATCTGGCGGGTGACGTACGTGCCGGGATCATGGGTATCGGACGTGTTGCCGTCGTGGATGCCCCAGCGGAATGTGCCGCCTTTCTTGGGCGCGGCCATCGCGACCTTGGTCGTCCAGAAGCCGGACGCCATGCTCGTGCCGATACCGGCTGCCAGTGCGAAATTCATAAAATCACGGCGGGAAAGGCGTCCCTTACGGGCTTCCTCCGCCATTTTCACCAGCAGCTCAGGATCTGATTTCTGCGGCATGTTTTCTCCTCCTGTCCTGAAACAATCGATTTTTGGAAAATCTTTTCGGTTAACAGTCTTACACAGAAGGTCAGTCTTGTAAAAATTTCGACCAAATATTGTTCCTACAGCGACATAATGTGCTCGTGTTATACGAAAGCGACATGAAAATGTCGCTAATGGGACGTGTGGTGAAAGCCGCGGCAGCCGCGGCTTTCCGGGCGTTGCCGGTGTGGAAGCGGTCAGCGGGCGAGGTGAGTTGAAGCGAGGGACGGGTGAAGTCGGCGGGGGCTACTTTTCCGTATCCCACGGCATGGCCATGGCGGTGAAGCCGTCGAACAGATCGGCGAGGGAACGCTTGCGTTCCGTGTCGATGGTGGCCGTCGCGGTCATGCCCGCCCGAAGAGGCGGTGCGCCCTCGGGGGCGGCGAGCCGAATGCGGACCGGCAGACGCTGCACCACCTTGACCCAGTTCCCAGAGGCGTTCTGTGGCGGCAGGATCGCGAATTCGGCGCCTGTCGCGGGTGAGATACTCTGTACTTCGGCCTCCCACGTGTATTCCGGATAGATGTCGAGCACGATCTTCGCTTTCTGGCCGACCGACACATGGGTCAGCTCGGTCTCCTTGAAGTTCGCGTCGACCCAGGGCGCGTCGTCGGTGACGATGGCGAACAGGGGCTCGGCGGCGGTAATCTGCTCGCCGGCAACCAGCGGGACCGTGACGACGGTCCCGTCGGCGGGTGCGTGGATTACGGTGTGTTCGAGGTCGAGCTTGGCCTGATCCAATGCCGCGATCTTGGCGCGGACCAAGGGGTGTTCATCGATCGGGCGCTCCGGCCCGCCACCGAGTGTTGCCATGATGCGCTGGATCTTCTTGCGCACCAGCGATACCCGGTCATCGGCGGCGTTGGCGTCGTTCTCTAATTCATCACGGCGGGTCTTGGCGGTGATGCCTTGCTGGGCGAGCTGGATCTGGCGTTCGTAGCGCTTGCGGTAATAAGCGGCGCGGCCGCGCGCTTCTTCCAGCTCGACGCCGGCTTCCTTCAGTTCTGCGACGAGCGTTTCGATTTCGCGGCGCGTGGCGTCCAGTTCCGCTTCTGCGTGTTTCACCGCCAGTTCGAACGGGCGCGGATCTATTTTGACCAGGACGTCGCCCTTTTTTACCTTCAAGTGCGCACGGGCGTTGACTTCGATGGCGCGGCCGGAAATCTCGGAAGCCAGCTTGGCGATGTTGGTTTTGACGTAAGCATTGTCGGTCGAGACGTAGCGGGCGCTATGCAGCCAGTAACCGACAGCCACCGCGATGGCGGCGGCGGGGACCAGAACCAGAAGCGTAAGCCGCAGCATAGCGCGCCGCGAGGGCAGGCGCACTTTCCGCTTCTCCGGCATTTCGGTGCCGGTCATGGAGGCGTCGTCAGGCATTTTCTTTTTTGAGTTCTTTCAGATCGATCAGATCATTTTCCGTGGCCATGTCCTGCAGCCGCTGTTTGACGGTGAGCAGCAAATCGGTCAATTGGTCCCGTTCCTTGCGACTAAGGCCGCTCAATTCCTCTTCCACCATGGCTTCGGCAATAGGGGTGACGTCCCGGTGGATACGTCGCCCCAGTTCGGTCAAAAACACCCGTTTGACGCGGCGGTCGGTCTCGTCCTGGCGGCGTTCGACCCAGCCGAATGCCTCCAGCTTGTCGATCAGACGCCCGGCGGAGGCCTTCTCGACTTCCAGCAGTTCCGCGAGTTCGGATTGGTTGACACCCGGTTGATCACCGACGCGGCGTAGCGCCAGCCACTGCGTCCGGGTAAAGCCGATCTTGCGTACCCGGCGGTCGAACACCGTCCGTTGCAGCCGCGCGGCTTCCAGAATCAGGAACGCCAAGTAACGCCCCTCGGAAACCGGCATTATATCGGGCTTTGCCATCGTAATATTGCCTCGCCAAGAATAGTAAGCATTGTTACTATTGCAGAGCTTACTGTCAATAAGGTTACGTTTTCATGGCCGACGCCGCCACTGCCGCATCCGCCCCGACGCCGCCGGATATTTCGCCTGTGCGGCGTTACGTGATCCTGGCGATGGTGGTGTTCAGCGTGACGTTGTACAGCACTTCGATCCTGATCGTCGCCGCCGTGCTGCCGCAGCTTCAGGGTGCGATGCAGGCGACACCCGACGAAATCTCGTGGACCATGACGTTCAATATTTTGGCGACGGCCATGTTCACGCCGATGACAGGCTGGCTAACGGCACGTTTTGGCCGGCGCAACCTGTTGGCGGGCAGTGTCCTGCTGTTTGCGGTCTCGACTTATTTCTGCGGCGCGGCGACATCGCTCGAATCCCTGATCTTCTGGCGGGTGGTGCAGGGGGCTGCGGGGGCGCCGCTGCCGCCCGTCGGGCAGTCCGTGACGCTCAACATCTTTCCCAAGCACCAGCACGGCATGGTCGTCGGATTGTACGGGGTGGGTGTCGTCATGGGCGCGTTCATCGGGCCGATGGTGGGTGGCGTGATGGCGGAATGGTATTCGTGGCGCTATGCCTTCTATCTGATGGTGCCGGTCGCCGTTGTGTCCGCGATGGGCGTGCTTGTCGCGTTGCCGCGGACCCGCCAGACGGTCGCGGTGAAGTTGGAGTGGACAGGCTTTTTACTGATCACAACGTCCATCGCCTGCATCCAGTTGGCCTTGTCGCGGGGCCAGCGGCTAGACTGGTTCGAAAGCACCGAGATCATCGTCGAGGTCTTCATCGGGGTGATGACACTTTATCTGTTCGTCGTGCACAGCCTGACCCACGACAAGCCGTTTCTGAATCTGAGACTTCTCCTCAACCGGAATTACTCGATCGGGCTGATCCTGGTGACCATTTACGGGATGCTGAATTTCACACCCATGGTGATCCTGCCGGGATTGCTGCGTGAGCATGTGGGACTGCCGGACTCGCTGGTCGGTTATGTCGTTGGAGCGCGCGGCATTGGGGCCATGTGTGCGTTTTTCATCGCTAGTTTCATCGGCACCAAGTTCCCCCGAAAGTCGATCGCCGTCGGCTTCGGCTTCCAGGTCGTCGCGGGGTTGTGGCTGATGACGGTCAATCTGAACACGACGCCGCTGGAATTCGTGCTGAACGGGATCGTCCAGGGGTTTGCCGTCGGCACCATCTGGGTGCCGTTGACGGTGGTGACGTTCTCGACCCTCGATCCGAAGTACCTGGATGAAACGAGTTCGATGTATCACCTGTTGCGCAACATCGGCTCCAGCTTCTTCATTTCCATGAGTGTCACCGAACTGGTGCGATCGGCGGCGATGAATTACGAACACATGACGGAATACATAAATCCCTTCAACCCGTTGCTGCAGATGCCGTGGGTGTTGGGGGAGCGCAACCTCGACACGATTGAAGGCTTGGCCCGGATGTCCCAGGAAATCGTGCATCAGGCGTCATTAATCAGTTATCTGAACGCGTTCGGGCTTTACACGCTTGCGTCCGCCGCGGCGATCCCGCTGATCATGTTCGTTTCCAGCCCGCGGAAGAAGGCGGCTTAAGGCGGCGGGTCGTTAGTGGCCGCCGCCGAAACTGCCGGTCCTGACGTCGTAATCGACGGCGATGCCGTAACTGGGATCGTCATCGGAATCCACCATCAGCTGTCCGGCGCGATTGAGCAAGCGGTGGCAATCCTGGGACAGGTGCCTGAGCTGCAGGGTCTTGCCGTGGCTCTCGTACTTCATGGCCAATGTCTCAATTGCCTGTAGCGCCGACTGATCGACGACGCGGCTGTCCATGAAATCGACGATCACGAGGCCCGGGTCCGTTGACGGGGTGAACAATTGCGAAAATCCCTCGACGGATCCGAAGAATAACGGGCCTTCGATCTGATAGACCCGTGCCCCTTCGGGCGTTTCATGGGTTCTTGCGCGGATACGCTTGGAGTTGTTCCAGGCGTACGCCAGCGCCGAGAGCAGCACGCCCACGACAACCGCCACCGCAAGATCGCTGATAACGGTCACCACGGTGACGAGGATCATGACGAACGCGTCGGTCAGGGGGATCTTCCTGAGGATCGTGATGCTTTGCCAGGCGAACGTGCCGATCACGACCATGAACATGACGCCGACCAGTGCGGCGAGCGGGATCTGTTCGATCATGTCAGAAGCGACGAGTATGAATGCCAGCAGGAACAGGGCGGCCGATATGCCCGAAAGGCGGTGCCGGCCACCCGATTTCACGTTGATGATGGATTGCCCGATCATGGCGCAACCGCCCATGCCGCCGAAAAAGCCGGTAATCGTGTTGGCGACACCCTGCGCGACACATTCCTGTGAGGCGCCGCCCCGTTTGTTGACGATTTCCCCCACCAGATTGAGGGTGAGGAGGCTTTCGATCAGGCCGATGGCGGACAAGATAAGCGCGTAGGGCAGGATAATCCGCAGCGTTTCGATATTCAGCGGGACCATTGGGATGTGCAGGGTCGGAAACACGCCCTTGATCGACGCAAGGTCGCCGACGCGCGGCACGTCAATGCCGAACGCGATCACGACGAAGGCGACGATGGCGATCGCCGCAAGCGGTGCCGGCACGGCTTTGGTCGCTTTCGGCAACAGCCAGATAATCGCCATCGTCAAACCGACAAGGGCCAGCATTTCGAACAGCGCCATGCCCTCCATCCATCGCACCGTTCCGTCGGCATCGACGATCTGGAACTGCGACATCTGCGCGAGGAAGATGATGATCGCGAGGCCGTTTACGAAACCCAGCATCACCGGGTGAGGGACGAGCCGGATAAATTTGCCGAGGTGAAATATGCCGGCCAGAATCTGTATGACGCCCATGAGGATGACGGTTGCAAACAGGTATTCGACGCCATGAGACGCGACGAGGCTCACCATCACCACCGCAAGGGCGCCGGTCGCGCCGGAAATCATGCCGGGACGGCCACCGATCAACGCCGTCACCACGCCGACGATAAATGCCGCATACAAACCGACAAGGGGATGCACGCCGGCAACGAAGGAGAACGCGACGGCCTCCGGCACCATGGCAAGCGCGACGGTCAATCCGGCCAGGACCTCGATTTTGATGATGCCGGGTGAGAGTGCCGGGTGCGGGGTTGCAGGAATTTGTGCAAAAGAAAAACGACCCGCGAGGGTCGCCAGGGTAAGCTTAATCACGTTTGGTGTATCCAGTATCGTCGGCGGCTGTTGTTGCGGCGGTGATAAAGCATTAATGCTGCATTGCAACATAAAACTGAGTTTTTGTGGGTTTGGGGACAGTGCGGCTTTGGTCCGGGGCGAAGGCTCGTTCGGGCATTACGAACCCACGCCGGCGCCAGCGCACGACTTCGGCGAAACCACCGTGGCGTTCCGCGAGGTGCACCGTCACGGCGCCTAGAACGACATGGGTCAACTGTGGGGTCTTACCCCACGGCCTCGAACAGCATCACGGCGAAAAGACTTTCGTTGTCCAGCCACGCCGCTTTCTTCTTGAAGCCAGCGTCACGCGCCAGTTCTTCAAATGCGTCCGGGGCGTATTTGTAGGAATTCTCGGTGTGGATGGTCTCGCCGACGGCGAAGTGGAAGGCGTGATCGTCGATGTGCACGACCTGGTCCGTGCAACTCTCCAAATGCATCTCAACCCGGCCCAAATGTGCGTTGTAGCGCGCGATATGGCGGAACAGCGACAAGTCGAAGTCGCCGCCCAGTTCGCGGTTGATGCGCGCCAAAAGGTTCTTGTTGAACGCTTCCGTGACGCCGGACGCATCGTCGTAGGCGTCGATCAGGCGACCGGTATCTTTTTTCAGGTCCACACCAATCAATAACATGCCGCCCGGTCCGACGGTCTCGCGGACGCTAGAGAGGAACGCCTTCGCATCCGCGGGTTCGAAGTTACCGATCGTCGAGCCCGGGAAGAACACCACGCGGTTCTTCGGTGCGTGTTTCGGTAAAGGCAGGTCGACGGCACGGGTGAAGTCGGCTTCGACGGCCAGCACCTCAAGACCCGGGTAGGCCACCCGAACTTCATCGCTTGCCGCCTGTAATTGTTCGGCGGAGATGTCGATCGCGCAGAGCGACGAGGGGGTTTCAAGCGCGTCCAGCAAGATGCGAACCTTGTCGAGTGACCCGGAGCCGTACTCGATGACCATCGCATCGGGGCCCAGCGTCTTGGCGATATCGGCGGCGTTGTCCCTTAAAATGCCGATCTCTGTCCGGGTCGGATAATATTCGTCCAGCTCGCAGATCTCGGTGAACAGACGCGCCCCTTCGGCGTCGTAGAAATACTTCGGCGACAGTTGTTTCGGCACGTTCGCGAGACCGCTCAGCACATCGCCCAGGAAATCGTTGCCGCTATGATCGTCGCCGGGTTCTCTGCCGATCAAGGACGGGGCTTCATCCTTGGCGAGCCGGATGCCCGAAAACTGCCAGCGCGCCCAGGGGTGAAAGAAGTTGCGATAGCTGGCGCGGATATGATTTTCAGGCGTCACGCAGGAACCGCCGCGCAGCACCATCTGCCCGGACATGAACTTGCCGTTGTATTCGCCGACGGCACCCGCGGCGGGTTCGAACCCGGGGTAGGCGGCGTAGGCACTCTGTGTCCATTCCCAGACGTCGCCGAACATCTGCGACAGTCCCCTGGCCCGACCCGGCATCGGGTGGAATACATTCGCGCCGGCGAAGTGGCCTTCGGGGGGCAGCGGTGCGGCGATTGCCTCCCACTCCGCCTCGCGTGGCAGTCTGGCGCCGGCCCAGCGCGCGTAGGCGTCGGCTTCGTAGTAACTGACATGACAGACAGGCGCGTCCGGGTCGACCGGGCGCAGTCCGGAGAGGGTGAAGATGCGCCACTCGCCGTCCTGCTTACGCCAGTAAAGCGGGGCGTTCCATTCCTGTTCCTGGCACATTGCCCAACCGTCGGAGAGCCAGAGTTCTGGCGTTTCGTATCCGCCCGCCTCGATAAACGCGATGAACTGACCGTTCGATACCGGGTGCGTGGCGAGCCGGAACGGCTCCAGCCAGACCTTGTGGCGCGGCCCTTCGCAGTCGAAGGCAAAGCCGTCACCGTCATGCCCGATCTCCACCAAACCACCCGGATGACTGATCCAATCGTATTCTCTGTTGCGTGTCGCATCGCTCGGCCGGGGCGGGTGATAGGCGGGGTGGAGCGGGTTTCTCGACAAAGCGTGCTTGATGTCGGTCAGCAGGAGTTCCTGATGTTGTTGCTCGTGATGAAGGCCGAGCTCGATCAACTCCAGAACACCCTTATCAGGTGACGTGTCGAGGTAGGACTGCATCGCCGCGTCGACGTGATCACGGAACGCATGCACGTCGCTGAGCGGCGGGCGCGTCAGCATGCCGCGCTCCGGACGTGCGTGGCGCTCGCCAATCTGTTCGTAATAGGAATTGAAGAGATAATTGTAGGCCGGGTCGAATTCCCGGTAACCGTCGGCGAACGACTTCAGAATGAAGGTTTCGAAAAACCATGTCGTATGCGCCAGGTGCCATTTGGTCGGGCTCGCGTCGGGCATCGACTGGACGCACTGATCCTCGGCGCTGAGCGGTTTTGCGAGGTGCAGCGACTGCGCGCGCACGTCATTGAAGCGCGCGGCGATGTCAACGGGGTCGGGGGCCTTAAGATGGTGGGCCTGCGTTTTCTGCATCGGTAATCTCCCGCTTTCCCGATACAGCATAGCGCGGCCCGGGGGGGAAATGCACCCCGCCGTCATAACAACTTCGTGACAAGTGGGTGACGGTTATTCGGACAGATATACCGGGCCGCCGTCTCAGCCCTTGGCGGGCGGGTCGACGACCTCGGTCTTGAAGTTGGCGGGGGCCACGATCTCGAGTACCTCGAAGTCCTCGGAGCACGCGATTTCCCGGTGCTTGATGCCGGGCGGCTGGTTGACGAAGTCACCCTTTTCGATCCGGTGCACCCCCTGGCCCTCGTACTCGAACTCAGCCCAGCCGTTCATCACCAGCACCACCTGGAACGTGCAGTGATGGATGTGCCACTGCTGAACCGCGTCCGGGTCTTCGCGGCCGTTGGCACGGATCAGGTGCGCCACATAGTCACCACCGGTCGCTTCCTTCAAATCCAGATCCCGGTACTCGAAAATCTCCCTGAGGCCGGGCGTCCATTCGGCGTCGGTGGCTTTGCTGTGTACGAACTTCCAGTTGTCGGTCATGCGTTCCTCCCCTTCGTTCAAAGCGTAGTACGACGCTACCCGGCGCGAAACCGCTTACACGGCCAGACCGGCCGCGTGTCCGCTGGCCCAGGCCCACTGGAAATTGTAGCCACCCAGCCAACCGGTGACGTCGACCGCTTCGCCGATGACGAACAGGCCGGGGACGTCCTTCGCTTCCATGGTTTGCGATGACAACCGCGACGTGTCGACACCCCCCAACGTGACCTCGGCTTTCGCATACCCTTCCGAGCCCGACGGCTTGACCTGCCAGCCGTTCAGTTTGTCGCCAAGCCTCACAAGATCTCGATCCGCGATGTCGGCGATGGAACGGTCGGGCAGTTCCCGCTCGGCGAGGGCGGTGGCGAGCCGCGCCGGCAACACGCGGCCGAGGATGTTGCCGGGCTTGTTTTTCTGTCCTTCTTTTTTCGCGTCGATCATGAACGACGACGCATTTGTATCCGGCAAAAGGTCGAGGCTGATCGCATCGCCCTCACGCCAGTACGATGAGATCTGCAGGATCGCCGGACCGGAAAGCCCGCGGTGCGTCAGCAGCATCGCTTCACGAAACGACGTCTTGCCGTGACGGGCGATGCATTCGGTGGCGACGCCGCTCAACGGTTGCATCAGCCTGAGGTCCTCCTCACCCACTTTCAGCGGCACCAGACCCGGCCGGATCTCGGACAACGCCAGGCCGAACCTGCGGGCGATGCGGTGCGAGAAATCGGTGGCGCCCATCTTGGGGATCGACAATCCACCCGTTGCCAGCACCAGCGCGGGGGCGATGAAATCCCCTTTATCGGTCGTGACACGATATGTGTCGGTGCGGCTGATATCCGTGACGTTATGGGCGAGGCGGGTGTCGACATGGGCCGTATCGCATTCAGTCAGCAGCATTCTGACCACGTCTTTAGCCGAATTGTCGCAGAACAACTGACCCAGCGTCTTTTCATGCCAGGCGATGCGATGCTTGGCCAGCAAAGCTATAAAATCGTCGGGGGTGTAACGCGCCAATGCCGATTTACAGAAGTGCTTGTTCTTCGAGATGAAGTTTTCGGCGCGGCAATGAATGTTGGTGAAGTTGCAGCGCCCGCCGCCCGAGATCAGGATCTTCTTACCCACCTCGTTGGCATGGTCCAGCAGCAACACCCGGCGGCCCCGCGCGCCGGCGGTCATCGCACACATCATACCCGCCGCCCCGGCGCCGATGACGATGACGTCGAAGGCCTTGCTCACGGTTTGGCGCGGCAGACGAGATTGCCGTCGTCGTCCTTGATCAGAATGTGGTCGGTGAGCGCCCCATCGCAGTTCCCCTCCTTGGCGACGGCGCGCAGCACGTCGTCCAGCCACGGCGCGGTTCTGACCGGCCAGATGATGTCGGCCTTTTCGAACGCTTTGTTCAGTGCCGTTCGTTCCGTCTTTCTTTGCCACACGTTCTCGGTGTCGCCGAGTGTCCAACTCACCTCGGGCACGGTGCGGAATAGCCGGGTCGCCTCGCCGCCGCCGTCGCCGATCGCGTAATAAGCCGCGTAACCAAGGATGTCGGCGTCGGTGCCTTGGCTGATGAACTGAACCAGCGGGGGCGCATCCCGGTACTTCGCCTGGGCCTGTACGAAGTCCGCGGTGCGGGCGACCTCGGCGATCCGGGGGTCGATATTCTGATAGCGGCGTGTCGTCATGTCCTCGACGCTGCGCTGCAGGAGTATTGACTGCCAGATAAAGAGCGCCGTGCCGAGGACGACGAGGCCCCCCAACACGACGCGACGGTTGATGTTATCTCCGAGCAGGTGCTTCGGCATGACCCGGATCGCAACGACGCCGAGCGCGAGAAGACCCGCCGCCTGGATCGGTTGCAGCGCGACGCGGGTGAAGCGCTCGATGGAGGCGAGGGTCTCGAAGTTGTGGGGGCCGAAGCAGGTCAGATGGAACCAGTAAAGCGCCCCGAAATACAATAGAACGAACGCCCCGAGCGCGAGCGGCATGGCGTAGCGCCGGGTCACGACGGCGGTGCCGATCCCGATCCCGGCGACGATACTGACCGGCCACTTGTAGGTTGCGATATATCCGGCGATGGCCGACGTGAAGCGGACGAACAGATCGCCCCAGTCGTATGCGCGGGCGCGTTCAAGCGCATCGGCGGTCAAGGTCACGGCGGGAGAGGAGAAGCAGCTGTCCGAAGGCGGCTTGAGGATGCTCCACGCGATAACGGCGGTCAGCAGGGGCGCGAACGCGAAGGCGAGGTCCTTGATCAGTTCCGCTTGGGGCGTCTGTCCGCGCCGGTAGAGGACAAGCAGCAATGCGAGACCTGCGCCGGGTACGAACAGCACGGCGGCCGTCTTCAACAGATATGCCAGCAACATCGTCAGCCCGAAAAGGACGACGATTTCGCGGCGGGGTGCATCGGCGTCGTCGATGGTGAACAGCAACATCGCCATTGCCGCGAAGGCGTATATCTGCGGCTGTTCGATCAACAAGGTATAGGGCCAGAGGACCCCGGTGGCCTGCACGCCGAGGTACAGCAGGACAGCCGTCCAGGCGACGGCCTCTCCCCGGCGGCCCGCATTGTGCAAGCGTGCGTCGACGGCGGCCCGCACGAGATCGAAGAACAACCCCGCGACCGCGATATGCATTATCAGTGTCGCCGCCGTGGAAAGGCCCGGGTCGAACTCGCCTGTATAAAACCAGGGCACCGTCAGCAGCATCCGCCAACCCGGCGTGTAACCGCCGAGGTAGATGCTGTCGCGGACTTGTTCGTAGCCACCGTTGAAGAAGATCAGCCGCGATGCGCCCAGCCAGTTGGTGAACTCGTCGACGGTATAGGGCTGATAGCCGATGCCGCCGGCGGCGAGAACCGCGAGGGCCGCGAACACGGTCAATACCACGCACGGATGCATCGCGACCGCTTTCCAGCCCGGATCGCCGGCGCGCAGCCATCTTACCAACGCCAGAACGGCGAAAACCGCCAGAAGCCAGGCAAGGATCGTCATCGGGACGCGAAACACGACGTGAGCGAAGAAGACGATCCCCGTCAGCAGCGCATATCCGCCGAGCCAGACCGCGCCGATGCTGGGGCGCCTGCTCAACTTGACGGCCGGCAGGAGCGACCCCAGCCCGAGCGTCAGGATGAAAAAGAGTGCTATTCCGAGCAAAACCGCTCCCATGTTTCCGGTTGGTGCCGGTCAAGGCCCGAACGCGCCGGTGTGGCGCCGGTCGGAAAATAACGTATTTCAGCGGTTCTGCACATGAAAGCGGGAATCTTGAAGGTCGCCGGGCAAAATCGCCGGGCACGGACAATTTCAGGTTGGCAGCGGCACGCGGGATACCCAAATGTTCGGAATCGGCGTATTCTTGTGGCCGGAAGGGGAAATTCACCGGAACCGGAATTACAAACCAAACAATAAGACATGGCGGGCGAGACGTTTCAGCCGTTAAACGAGACGTCCATGCCGTCGCAATCACTTGGGAGGAAACATGTCTGACGAAAAATACAACGTCCTGATTCTTGGGGCGTCATACGGGTCGCTGCTGGCGACCAAGCTCATCCTGGCGGGTCACAACGCGACGCTGATCTGCCTTCCCGAAGAAGTCGAACTGATTAACAAGGACGGCATTCACGTGCGGATGCCGGTGCGTGGCCGTGACGATCTGGTGCAGATCGATTCAAAGAACGCGCCCGGCAAGGTGAAAGCCGCCGGTCCCGCGGACGTCGATCCGAAGGACTTCGATCTGATCGCACTCGCGATGCAGGAGCCGCAGTACCGGTCCGACGGGGTGCGGCAGCTGCTGGCCAAGGTCGCCGCATCCGGCAAGCCGTGCATGTCGATCATGAACATGCCGCCGCTGCCTTATATGCTGCGGCTACCGGGGATCGAAGCCGAGGCGATCAAGCAGTGCTACACCGACCCGACGGTGTGGGACGGTTTCGACAGCGATCTTGTAACGCTGGCGAGCCCGGACCCGCAGGCGTTCCGCCCGCCGGAAGAGCCGGTCAACGTTTTGCAGGTCAGCCTGCCCACGAACTTTAAGGTGGCCCGGTTCGTGTCCGACGAACACACGGCCATGCTGCGCAAGATTGAACAGGACATCATGGATATCCGTTTCGATCCGGGCGACGGCAATCCGATCGAACTGCCGGTAAAACTGAAGGTCTACGATTCCGTTTTCGTGCCGCTGGCCAAGTGGGCGATGCTGATGACCGGGAACTACCGTTGCGTCCAGGAAGACGCCGCACGCTCGATCAGGGAAGCGGTGCATTCCAATCTCGACGCCTCGAAAGAGGTCTACGACTGGGTGCACGACCTGTGTCAGAAGCTCGGTGCCGACGCCGCCGACATGGTGCCGTTCGAAAAATACGCGAATGCGGCACAGGGGCTGGCCAAGCCGTCGTCCGCTGCCCGGGCGTTGTTCGCCGGGGCACCGAACATCGAACGGCTGGATCTTCTGGTGAAGACGCTTTCGGACGGGATCGGCATGCAGTCCAAGATGGTCGAGGACACGGTCAATCTCGTGAACAAGCGCCTGCAGATCAACCGCGACGCGGCCAAATAATCCCTGACGGACTTTTCCGTCTGCGAGGCGGCGTTTGCGGGTGCAGTCCCGGCAGGCGCCGCCTTTGCTTTATCCAAGGGCGGGTGCTGGCACCATGATCCCTGCGATGCTGGCCCTTACCCGGAAAGGCAATGCCCTCTACGCCATGAGAGATAGGGGGGAGCGGGCATTCCGACCTCGGCCAGAGTGCGGAATAGGTTTGACGCGGCTGCTATAATATGAAAAATTAGGATAGATAGTCTCATTACTGAATATATTTGTTTTTGAATTACTGTAATTGCCTGGCCCGGGGAGGGGCCGGCTCGCTGGCAAACAAGGAACCAAGCCAATGAAAATGACGACTGAGGAAGCATTCGTAAAAGTTCTGCAGAAGCATGGGATCGAACACGCGTTCGGTATTATCGGGTCTGCCATGATGCCGGTGTCGGACCTGTTCCCGACCGCCGGGATCACGTTCTGGGACTGCGCGCATGAGTGCAACGCCGGCATGATGGCCGACGGCTTTACCCGCTCCAGCGGTAAGATGAGCATGATGATCGCGCAGAACGGCCCGGGCATCACCAACTTCGTGACGCCGGTCAAGACGGCGTACTGGAACCACACGCCGCTGCTTCTCGTCACCCCGCAGGCCGCCAACAAGACCATCGGTCAGGGTGGTTTCCAGGAAATTCCGCAGATGGCTTTGTTCGAAGATATGGTCTGCTATCAGGAAGAAGTGCGCGACCCGACGCGGATCGCCGAAGTCCTGAACCGGGTGATCGAACAGGCGTGGCGTGGTTCCGCCCCGGCGCAGATCAACGTGCCGCGCGACTATTGGACCCAGGTCGTCGATATCGAAATTCCCGAAATCGTGCGCCTCGAGCGTCCGGCGGGCGGTGCGAAAGCGGTTTCCGAAGCGGCCAAGCTTTTGGCGTCGGCCAAGTTCCCGGTCATCCTGAACGGCGCCGGTGTGGTGCTGTCGGGCGGTATTCCGGCCTCGGCCGCGCTGGCCGAGAAACTCTCCGCGCCGGTCTGCTGCGGCTATCAGCATAACGACGCGTTCCCGGGTTCGCATCCGCTGTTCGCCGGGCCGCTCGGCTACAACGGCTCGAAAGCGGGCATGGAATTGATCTCCAAAGCCGACGTGGTGCTGTGCCTGGGCACGCGCCTTAATCCGTTCTCGACGCTGCCGGGGTACGGGATCGATTACTGGCCGAAAGACGCGAAAGTGATCCAGGTCGATATGAACGCCGACCGCATCGGTCTGACCAAGAAAGTTTCGGTCGCGATCCAGGGCGACGCCAAACTGGTCGCCGAGCAAATTCTGGCTCAGTTGCCCGCCGACGCCGGCGATGCCAACCGCAAGGAGCGTGAAGAGACCATTCACCAGACCCGCTCCGCCTGGCTGCAGCAGCTTTCGTCGATGGACCATGAAGACGACGATCCGGGCACCACGTGGAACCAGCGCGCCCGTGATGCGAAACCCGACTGGATGTCGCCGCGTATGGCGTGGCGCGCCATACAGGCGGCGCTGCCGAAGGACTTCATCATGTCGTCCGACATCGGCAACAACTGCGCCATCGGCAACGCCTACCCGACCTTCGAAAAGGGCCGCCGCTATCTCGCCCCTGGCCTGTTCGGTCCTTGCGGTTACGGCTTCCCGTCAATCGTCGGCGCCAAGATCGCGTGCCCGGATACGCCGGTGATCGGTTTCGCCGGTGACGGGGCGTTCGGTATCTCGATGAACGAAATGACCGCTGTCGGACGCGAAGAATGGCCGGCGATCACGATGGTGATCTTCCGCAACTATCAGTGGGGCGCGGAAAAGCGCAACACCACCCTCTGGTATGACGACAACTTCGTCGGCACCGAGCTCGACCTCGACGTCCAATACGCCAAGATCGCCGAAGCTTGCGGCGTGAAGGGTGTGCAGGTGGCGACGATGGAACAACTGACCGAGGAACTCGGTAAGGCCATCGAAGCCCAGAAGAACGGCGAGACGGTGTTCATCGAAGCACTGATCAACCAGGAACTGGGTGAGCCGTTCCGCCGCGATGCCATGAAGGCGCCGACGCAGGTTGCCGGCATCAGCGCCGCCGATATGCAGCCGCAGGCGGGCGCCGATTAACTGAACCCGCTTCGCAAGTTACGCGTTCAGCCCCGGAGCCATAATGGCTTCGGGGCTTTCGTTTTGCGGCATTGCTGCGCTATTCTCCCGGCAATCTGAATTCTACGTGCGAGTGTGAGCGATGAACGAAGCCGGAGCCGGAAAAACAGTCCGCGCCATCATTATCGACGATGACGAACTGATGCGTCGCGTGGTGGTTGCCGCACTGATGGCGCTCAACTGCGAGATCGTCGGCGAAGCCGGCGACGGCGAAGAGGGAATCCAACTCTACCGCGACACGAACCCCGATCTGGTGTTGCTGGATATCCGCATGCCGAACATGAACGGCATTGAAGTGCTGGAAGCGTTCGAGGACGAAGAACCCGCGCCATACGTTGTGATGATGACATTCCTCGAAGACGAAGAGTCGGTGCAGGATGCAATGATCGGCGGCGCCAAGGACTATCTCCGCAAGAACATGACTATGCAGGAAATGGTGGCGCGGCTGGAACGTCACGTCACGCGTCTGTCCGGCGCGGCATAACCCGACGCGGCGGCCGGGGCAGAAAGGCCATGCAGTTCGCTCATGCGGATATCGGCGGATATAAATGGACCGCCAATCCAAAAGACCAATACATCGGTAAATCGCTGCTGACATATGGTGAGTGGTCGATGGGGGAAATCATCACCCTGTTACCGTTCATCCCCGATACCGCGACCGTGGTCGAAGTCGGCGGCAACGTGGGTGCGCACACGGTGCCGCTCGCACGTCACGTAAGGAACGGCCGCGTCATTACCTTCGAGCCGCAACGTCTTTGTTTTCAGATGCTCTGCGCCAACCTCATAAATAATAACTGCATCAACGTCGGCGCCTACAACATGGCGGCGGGGGACAAGGCGGGCCGCGCCCAGGTGCCCGATCTGAATCCGGATCAGGACTTCAACTTCGGCGGTATCGGCGTTCGCCAGGAGACGTTCGAGCCCGTGACCGGTCCGGCATTGGGTTGGACTGCCGTGGTCCGGCTGGATGACATACTGGGCGATATCGTCATCGATGTTTTGAAATGCGATGCGGAGGGAATGGAGGCTGCGGTCGTCAGGGGGGCGTCGGGCGTGATCGCGCGCGACAAGCCGATCCTTTATCTGGAGGACGACCGCCAGGCGTTGTCGCGGGAGCTTTACGAAACCGTGCGCGGTTTGGGATATGACGTCTGGCGTCATCCGGTGCCGCTCTACCGTCCCGACAATCTGGCCGGTGTCGCCGAAAACATTTTCGGGAACATCCACTCGCTCAGCCTGTTCTGCAGCCATCCCGACAATCCGTCTGTGCCCGACGGTCTTCTCAAGCTCGAAACGTTTGCCGACCATCCGGCGGCCGGAAAGGCTGGCTAGGCGATGGTGATCTCGGACCGCTACAAGTACCTCTATTTCGTGACCCCGAAGTGCGGTTCGGCGACTGTCAGGCATGCGTTGGCACCCTTCACCGACATCGGTTATCCGGTCAGCAATTTCGAAGAACATGTGACGATCAGAAAGTTTCTGGCGATATACGACGACGCCGGCCGTTATGCCGATTACTTCAAGTTCACCTTTGTCCGCAATCCCTACGACAGGCTTTATTCGAGTTATCGACAGGACATGCGCGCATCGACACGTTGGAAGCATTGGATTGCGGCCAAGAAGCCGATCTTCGATGTCATCGGTGACGATTTTCCCCGCTACCTGATGCAATACGTCGCGTGTGCGGATATCCGAAATGCGTGGGACTGGATCAGCTTCTGCCCGATGGTCGAATTCACGCACCTGAACGGCAAGCCGGCGCTCGACTGGATCGGTCGCACGGAAACGCTGGATCATGATCTTCGGACGCTTGCCGGAAATCTCGGCATCGTGCTGGGCGACGTCCGGAACCTGAACGTCAACGTCCTGCCCGACGCGGAAAATCCGGAAAAGCTCAAATATCTCAATTGCTACACCCACGATACCGTGGCGCTGGTGAACGATCTGTACGGCGTCGATTTCGAGGCTTTCGGCTATCCGATGCTGGACCCCCGCGACTTCCCGAAAACTGCCTGATCGACCTGAAATTGCCGCCGATCGTACTTTTCAATCAGCCCCCCGATCCCTAGTATTTTCGAAACGCCGGGTTAACCGGCCATTGAATTGGATTAGGGATGGAAACGTTCGATTACGTCATCGTCGGCGCGGGCTCGGCGGGCAGCGTGCTCGCCAATCGGCTGGGCGAAGACCCCAACGTCAGTATCTGTGTGCTCGAGGCCGGACCACCGGATCTGAGCCCGTTCATCCATATCCCGGCGGGCTTCATCTACACCATCAAGGACCCGAAAGTGAACTGGCTTTACGGGACCGAGCCGACGGACTGGACCGCCGGACGGTCGGTGCCTGTCCCGCGCGGTAAGACGCTCGGCGGATCGAGTTCCATCAACGGACATATCTATACGCGCGGCAACCGGCTCGATTACGACAACTGGGCACAGCGTGGCAACCGGGGCTGGGGTTATGCCGACGTGCTGCCGTACTTCAAACGATCCGAGTGCCGGGTCGGCGATGGGGACGAGACGTTCCGCGGCCGTGAAGGGCCGTTGAAAGTGACCAACATCGATTGGTCGCACCCCCTGACCGAAGCTTTCATCGAAGGCTGTCAGACCATCGGCATTCCGAGAGCGGAAGATTACAACGGCGCCAAGCAGGAGGGGGTTTCGTATTCGCAGCGGACCATTGCAGACGGCCGGCGGATGTCGACGGCCAGGGCGTTCCTGCGGCCGGCCCAAAAACGCGGCAACGTGAAAGTCATCACCAACGCGCATGCAACGCGGATCATCCTCGAGAACAAGCGCGCGATGGGCGTCGCCTTCAGCAAAGGGGGGCGCGGCGGCAAGTCGGATCAAGTCATGGCCCGGCGCGAAGTGATTCTGTCCGGCGGGACGATCAATTCGCCGCAGCTGTTACAGCTGTCCGGGATCGGTGATCCGGACTTCCTGAAGTCGCTGGGGATTGAGGTGAAGCACGCCCTGCCGGGTGTCGGCGAGAATCTTCGCGATCACTACGCGCCGCGCTTCACGGCGAGGGTCAAGAACATCAAGACCCTCAACGAGCGAACCAAGGGCCTCAACCTTCTGGGCGAGATCGCGCGCTGGGGGCTGACCCGAAAGGGTATCCTGTCCCTCAGCCCGACCGTGATCTATTGCTTCTGGCGCTCAAACCCGGATATCCAGAACAACGACGTGCAGTTCACCTTCACGCCGGCGAGTTACAAAGAAGGCGTGCAATCCGAGCTGGACGATTTCCCCGGCATGACCATCGCGTCGTGGCAGCAACGCCCGGAAGCGAGCGGCTATGTCCGCGCAGTGTCCGCGGACCCGTTCGAGAAGCCGGTCATCAATCCGCGCTATCTGGAACACGAAACCGATAGGCAGGTCTTGATCGCCGCCATGAAGCTGGCGCGCCGGATGATCCTGACGGAACCGATGAAACCCTACTTCGATCACTGGATCTATCCGGCCAAGGACATTCATACCGACGACGAATACCTGCAGGTCGCGAAAGAGCGGGGTACGACGACGTTCCATCCGATGGGGACCTGCCGGATGGGCCCCCGGACCGATCCGACGGCGGTCGTCGATGACGAACTCAGGGTTTACGGGATCGAAGGGCTTCGCGTTATCGATGCCTCCGTGATGCCGATGATGCCGTCGGCCAATCTGAATGCGCCGACCATCATGATCGCCGAAAAGGCGTCAGATATGATCCGTGGGAAAGAGCCGCCCGAACCGGTTATCCTTAGGGATTGAAAGATCCTCACCCTGTCCCTCTCCCTTGGGAGAGGGGACGCCGCATCGAGAATCCCTCTCCTTTGGGAGAGGGTGGCGAGCGGAGCGAGCCGGGTGAGGGGTTACTCGTCGCCGGGGACCCCATAGCTCGGTGCGGTCGAGGGATCGAGCGCGCGGGTCACGTAGTCATCCATCTGCGGCTTATAGAGCTCCCAAAGTTTCTGTAATGCCGCGACCGGGCCGTCGTCCGCCCAGTCGACCCGCAGATCGACAATCGGCCACGAGACCCGGTCCACCACCTTGATCCCCGCCGAATGGATCGGGCCCGCTTCGCCGCCGGCCTCGAGACCGGCGCGGAGCACGTCCATCAAACGGTCGGCCAAGTGCATGCCTGAACTTTCGGTTTCCTCGAAGGCGTGGATCATGCTTCGGGGCACGGATTTATCGGCGAGAAGATTCCCGGCGGCAGCGGCGTTTTTCGTGACGGCTTCACCCCACGTGCCAAGGGTGTGCTTGCCCGAATGAATGGCTGCGTCGCCGGAACGGTCGATGACCATGACCTGACGATAGTCCATATGCTCGGTGCTGCTCAGAAGCGTTTCGATGGTTTCCAGCGCGTCGGCTTCGGCGCGCAACAGGCCAAGCCCGCGCTTGCCGAGCGAGGGGTCGGTGATGTTCTGCGATGCGACCGCCCCGACACCCGCTTCCGCGAACGCGCACCTGGCGGCGACCGCGGGTGACGACGATGTGACGGCGACCCCGAACATGCCGGTGTTGCGGCATCTGGCGACGATGGAAAACGTCATGAACTGCCCCCTGATTATTCCGGACCCGTTATAGGATCAACCAATCGTGCCCCCTTCGTAAAGCATGATATCGAGACATTGTGGATGCGTGTGTAAGGTTGATCACACCTTGATAACCAGGGCTTCGCTGCTAAAGATGATGCTTCACCATTTCCGGGAGGCAAGATGCTCCACACCGCGACTGCGCTCGGCGGCATGATGACCGCGCCACATCACCTCGCGACCGAAGCCGGGCTTCGGGTTCTGCGTGACGGCGGCAACGCCACCGAAGCCATGGTTGCGGCAGCCGCCGCGATCGCCGTCGTTTATCCGCACATGAACGGTGTCGGGGGTGACGGGTTTTGGCTGATCGCCCAGCCGGGCCAGGCGCCGGTCGGGGTCGACGCGGCGGGTTGGTCGGCAGCCATGGCGACGCCGGATTATTATAAGAGTCAGGGGCTGAATGCGATCCCGGCGCGGGGTCCTTTGGCGGCGCTCAACGTCGCGGGGACGATCGCCGGTTGGAAAATGGCGCTGGAGATCGGCGGCGCGGGGATGCCGCTCGAAAGGCTTTTGGAAGATGCCATCACACACGCGACGAACGGCGTCCCCGTAACGAAGGGGCAGGAAGACCTGAGCCGGGAGAAGTTTGACGAGTTGAAGGATGCGCCTGGTTTCGCCCAGACATACCTTCCGGGTGGCGAACCGCCATTGGTCAACGAGATCATCAAGTTCCCGGCTTTGGCAGACACCTTGAAAAGGCTCGCCGACAAGGGGCTCGACGATTTCTATCGGGGCGAAACGGCCAGAAGTAACGCGGCATATCTGGAGAGCGTCGGCAGCCCCCTTAGGTTTGACGATTTCTCGGAATATGAAGCGCGTCAGGTGAAGGCGCTTTCCGCCGAGCTGTCGTCGGGAACGGTCTACAACATGCCGCCACCCACACAGGGCGTGAGCGCGCTGATGATCCTGGCGTTGTTCGAAAGGTTGGGTGTCAGGGATGCGGAAGGGTTCGACCACGTGCACGGTCTGGTCGAAGCGTCGAAGCAGGCGTTTATTCTCAGAAATGCGCACGTCACCGATCCGGCATTCATGACCGCCGATCCGAACGATTGGCTGAAGAATGATTTTCTGGACGGTCTTGTAAATAATATTGATCTGAAACATGCCCTCGAATGGCCGCAGCCGACGAAGCCGGGTGACACGATCTGGATGGGATGTATCGACAAGAACGGGCAGGCCGTGTCGTTCATCCAGAGCGTCTATTGGGAGTTCGGTTCAGGGGTGACCAACCCGGAAACGGGCGTGGTGTTCCAGAACCGGGGCAATGGCTTCACGCTCGATCAATCGCATCCGAACGTTCTCGCGCCGCGCAAGCGCCCGTTCCACACCCTTAACCCGGCGATGGCCAGACTGAATGACGGCCGTGTTTTGAGTTATGGGACCATGGGCGGGGAAGGTCAGCCGCAGACCCAGGCTGCCGTCTTCAGCCGATACGTGATGTTCGGCCAGCCGTTACAGCACGCGATTACCCAGCCGCGCTGGCTTTTGGGCCGCACCTGGGGGGAAGAGAGCACGACCCTTAAACTGGAGAGCCGCTTCGATCCGGCGCTCATTGATGCGCTGAAAAATGCAGGCCATAACGTCGACGTAATGGAAGATTTCACCTCGACCATGGGCCATGCGGGCGCGGTCTGCCGTCATGAAAGCGGATTGTTCGAAGGCGCGACCGACCCGCGCTCCGACGGCAGGGCCGCCGGCTTTTAGGAATTCTTCACCGCTTTCCCCATATGAAATAAGGTGCGCGTGATGACCGGTTGACGTCGGACATCGCGAACGTTCATGGCAGGGGAGAGGGGAGCACCATCCATGGGGAGGTTTTTCGCATTTTACGGCGTCGGTATCGGTGCCGGGATCGGCATCCTGCTTTTGGTTTTCGGCGTCGGTTTCGGCTGGTGGGTATTGGCCGTCACCGGGCCGCTGACGCTGCTGGGGATCTACGATCTTCTACAGGAGCGCCACACGCTCTGGCGCAACTATCCGATCATCTCTCACATGCGCTGGCTGTTCGAGGGGATCCGCCCCGAAATCCGCCAATATCTGATCGAAAGCGATGCGGACGCGTTTCCGTTCAACCGCGAGCAGCGCTCTCTGGTTTATCAGCGCGCCAAGAACGAACTGCAGACCATTCCCTTCGGGACGCAACAGGACGTCTACAGCACCGGCTATACATTTTTCTCTCACTCGATGCTGCCCGAGCACGTCGATCCGAAATCGCTCCGCATCACCATCGGTGGGGAGGCGTGCAAGAAACCCTACAGTTGTTCCCTCTTTAACGTCTCGGCGATGAGCTTCGGCGCCCTGAGCGCCAACGCCATCGCGGCTTTGAACCGGGGGGCGGCGATGGGCGGCTTTGCGCACGATACGGGCGAGGGCGGGATATCCAAGTACCACCGCGAGAACAACGGCGACATCATCTGGGAGATCGGGTCCGGATACTTCGGCTGCCGGACGAAAGACGGTCACTTCTGTGCCGACACTTTCAAAGAGAAAGCCGCCGACGAGCAGATCAAGATGATCGAGATCAAGCTGTCGCAGGGCGCCAAGCCCGGTCACGGCGGTATGCTGCCGGGCGCGAAGGTGTCGGAAGAGATCGCCGAGGCGCGGGGCGTGCCGGTCGGCGTCGACTGTATCTCGCCCGCCGCGCATTCCGCTTTTTCGACGCCCCTGGGGCTTGTCGATTTCATTCAGCAACTCCGCGACCTGTCGGACGGCAAGCCGGTGGGGTTTAAGCTCTGCGTCGGGCATCGCCGCGAGTTCATGGCCATCGTCAAGGCGATGCTGGAACGCGACTGCTATCCGGACTTCATCGTCGTCGACGGGAAAGAGGGGGGCACAGGCGCGGCGCCGGTCGAGTTCTCGAACAGTCTCGGTCTGCCGCTTCGGGATGGTCTTCACTTCGTCAACATGACCCTGATCGGCGCGGGTATTCGTGACCGGATCAAGATCGGCGCCAGCGGCAAGATCGTCTCGGGTGCCGATATGGCGCGCGCGTTCGCCTTGGGTGCGGACTGGTGCAACTCGGCACGCGGTTTCATGTTCTCGATCGGCTGCATCCAGGCCCGCGCGTGTCACACAAACCGCTGCCCGACGGGGGTCGCGACCCAGGATCAGATGCGTCAGTCGGGACTTCATGTCGGCGACAAGGCAAGGCGCGTCGCCAATTTCCACGGCAACACCTTGCTGGGGTTCGCCGAGATGCTGGGGGCGATGGGACTGACCAGACCCGACGAGATCACGCTCAACATGATCAACTTCCGCGAACCGCACTTGAGTGGGACGTCGATGCTGTCTCTCGAACCGGGGCAACTGCTCAGGGACGATTGCCCGGCGGAATACGCCATCCACTGGCAACGTGCGTCCGCCGAGACGTTCCGGCGCGTCGATAGTGTATCTCAGGCCAAGATCGACAACGTGACCGGTCACGCGTCGTAAATCGGCAGCGCTGCCCTGAGCGCGGTGCCGACCACGACGAGCTGTGGGATTGTATAAAGAAACGAGTTGAGGGTGCGGACCATTGCCGCCGGGTCTTCCAGCGGCGCGGGCGCGGCCCCCTTGGCGCGACTAGCGACGTCATCGATCAACGGGCGCATGTTCGCGTTCAGATCGTTCATCCGCGCCTCGACCTCGCCTTTGCGCATCGCCGCCAACAACCCCGGCGCCAGATGCATCAGGAAATCCGGCCAGATCGCGAGATGGCGGTAAAGCGTCGGGATCACCTGCGTGCCCGGGCTCGGGATCGCGGCGGATAACGCCAGCACCGTCTCACGGACATGCACCGGCATCGCATTCAGATCGATGGGGGCGGGCAGCTTGACGGGTGTCAACGTGGGCGCGATCGGGATCTCCGGCAGGGGAGACGGGGTCTCAGCGGTCTCGGCCGCCGGGTCGATCAGATCGCGGATCGCGGTGATCAGGCTTAGATTGACCGGGTTCATGCGGTTGTAGGTCGTCAGCATCGCGCCGATCATGTCCTGACCGTCTTCATCGACACCCGTTGAGCGCATTTCGGCCTGACTGACGGGGGGAAGGGGCACCACGTTCGTGGCGCGGACGGCATCCAGGGCGTGGGCCAGGGCGCGGCCGCTCTCCAGTTCCGGGCCGACCGTTTCCCACACCCATTCCAATAACCCCGGATAAACCGCGAAGTGCCGGTAGATCAGCGCCGGTGACCCGACCCCCGTGGTTTCCATGATGCGGTCATAGATCGCGGCAATTTCAGGAGGGGCATCGCGGACGGCAACTTCGGGGAGGGTTTCGGTCATGTGGCGGGCATCCCGGGTTTCAGCGGCTTTTATAAACATGGCGCTGCCGGGCGCAGGATCAAGATATAACAACACAAAAAATATGTTAAAAAGTGTATTTCACATATGGAAAGAGTTTTATATTGCATTTTATGAATATATTTTGTAGAAACTGCACCGAACGAATGAGAGAGAGACTATGAGTGAACTCGAACCCCGCACAGCCCTTTTGATCGGCGCCCTTGTTGTCGGCGCCGGCTTCGGTGCGATTGCAAGGCTGAGCGCCTTTTGCTTCCGCTCGGCGGTGCTTGAGCTGCTGGCGCGGCGGGTCGGTTTTCAGGTGCGTGCCTGGGCGGTCGCCATCGCGACGGCGGTTGCCGCGACACAGATCATGGTCTGGTCCGGGGTCGTCGACCTTTCGGGAAGCGTTTATCTGTCGTCGAGCCTGATGTGGCTGACGCTGATCGTCGGTGGGGTGCTGTTTGGGATCGGCATGATCCTGGCGCGCGGCTGCGGTGCCCGGCACATGGTCCTTCTGGCGAGTGGGAACCTCCGCTCGGCGGTCGTGCTGTCGGTGCTGGGGATCGTCGCTTACATGACGCTCCGCGGTATCCTCGCGGTCCCGCGCACGTCGCTCGAAGCGATCGGGACGATTGATCTTTCCGCGCTCGGTTACGACTCACAATCCCTCGCCGCGTTGTCGGGCGGCTCGGAATTCCTGCCGCTTGTGGTTGCGGGCCTTCTGATTGCCGTGGCGGTGATTATGTTGGTCCGTAACGGGATCGATAACCGCACCTGGCCTGCACTGACCGGCTTGGGTGTCGGCGCGTTGATCGCGGCGGGTTGGTACGTCACCGGGGTCATCGGCTTCGACGAGTTCGAACCGGTGCGGACGGAATCGCTGACCTTCACCGCGCCGGTCGGGAATGCCATCCAGTATCTGATGACCTACACCGGCGCCTCTGCCGATTTCGGGATTGTCGCCGTCGGGGGGGTCATCCTCGGGTCGTTCGCCATCGCTGTCAGCCGTGGGGAATGGGAACTGCAGGGGTTTGAGACCCCGCACCAGTTGTTGCGCTACACCCTTGGTGGCGCGCTGATGGGCTTCGGCGGCATCCTCGCCCTGGGCTGCACGGTGGGTGAGGGGCTTTCCGGTCTCAGCACGCTCTCGGTGGGCTCGATCCTGGCGGTGGTCTCGATCGTCGTCGGGGCGGGGATCGGCGACATCCTCGTGCGCCGTGAATTCGGCGCGCGCCCGGCCAAGGTCCAGCCGGCTGAATAAGCCCGATTTTCATATTCGATTTTTCTTAAGTGTTGCGTCATACTCCCGATAAGGGGAGGACAACATGCGCACGCTTATCTCGTTTCTGTTTGCCGTTTCACTGGCAAGCACAGCTCTCGCCAGTCAGGACATCCCGGACCAGTACCCGGGCTCGATGCTGTATTCGAAACCGGTCGAGGTGATCCCGCACGTCTGGTCGGCGATCGGTGCAACCTCGCCACCGACGTACGACAACTGCGGCCACAACAATAACCTGAGTTTCATCGTCACGGGCGACGGCGTCATCGTCGTCAACGGTGGGGGCGCTTATCTTCTGGCCAAGGCGCTCCACGACGAGATCAAGAAGATCACCGACCAGCCGGTGAAGCTGGTCATCAACGAGAACGGGCAGGGCCATGCCATGCTGGGTAACAGCTATTGGATCGAGCATGACGTCCCGATCCTCGCTCACGTCGACGCCAAGCACGAGTTCGACGACCGCGCCCGGCAGATCCTCGACAGCGCCAAGGCGCGCCTCAAGGATCGTGCCGAGGGGACCAAAATCCAGGGGCCGACCGAAACGTTCGAGGATAAGAAAGTGATCGAGATGGGCGACTTCCGGATCGAAGTCCTTCACCTCGGCCCCGCCCATAGCCCCGGCGATATTCAGGTTTGGCTACCCGAACAGTCCCTGGTCATCGCCGGCGACATGGCATTTCACGAACGCCTTCTACCGATTTTCGACGAGACCGGCACCAAGGCCTGGGTCGAAACCTGGGAAGGGCCTTTCGAAGCTTTAAAGGCGACGTACGTCATTCCCGGCCACGGCCACCCGACCAACATGGCGCAGGTCCGCCGCTACACGCACGATTACCTGGTCTATTTAAGGGGTAAGATCGCCGAGCATCTGGAAAACGGCGGCACGCTCGAAAAGGCGTATTACGTCGATCAGTCACCGTACAAACATCTGGATACGTTCGACGAACTGGCGACACGCAACGCCGGGCGGGTCTTCGTGCAGATGGAATTCGAATGAGATCAGCCCCAGATCTCGTGCTTGATCTGTTTGAGCCAGGCTTCCGTGAACTCGGCGTCGGCCTGGCGCTCATCCATCGGCGCGCCGAGTTCGGAGAAGTTGGTGGTGTCGCGTACCACGTGGTCGTCTTCGAATATGTAGGTGGCACCCAGGCGCACGCCGTAGTCGGGGGCGGCGAGGGAGTAACAGTTGGCAATCCAAGACGGCGTGGGGACAGGATCGCCCGCCAATTCGGCGGCGATGGCCGAGATTGCAACGCGCGCCTGACTGGCGGCGGTCGATCCCGCCTTGGGGAGCGGATCGGCGAACGCGGCATCGCCGATAACATAGACATCCGGCAAAAGGGTCGAGGCGAACGTGCGAATATCCACCGGGCACCATCCGGTTTCGTCCGCCGCCCCGGCGTCGATAGCGATCTTGCCCGCAGTTTGTGGGGGAATGACGTTGAGCACGTCCGCCTTGATCTCTTCGAAGTCCGTGAACGCGGTCAGTGTTTCCGGATCGACCTCGCGCACCACGCCATCGTCGGCGATGGAGCGGTATTCGATAATGTTGGGATAGAGCGCGTCCCAGGCTTCGGTGAAGAGATCCTGAAACGGGAACTCGTCCTTGGCGTCGAGGATCAGCAGCCGCGCACCGGGTTTGTGTTTCTTGAGATAATCGGCGACCAGACACGCGCGCTCGGCGGGGGCCGGGGGGCAGCGGTAAGGGGCCGGCGGCATAGTCATCACGAACAGGCCGTCATCCGGTATCGCCTGCAACTGGCGCCGCAGAAGATCCGTTTGCGGGCCGGCCTTCCAGGCGTGGGGCACACGATCAACGGTATCGTGGGATATGCCCTCGATAGAGCCGTAGTCGAGCGCCACACCCGGCGACAGGATCAGTTTGTCGTAACCGATCTTGCGGCCGCTTTGTGTGGCCACCTCGTGCTTGTCCGCGTCGATCCCGGTGGCGGGATCATGGGCGACCTCGATCCCGTGGGTCTTGATCACGTCGTAGCCGACCTCGATCGATGCGAGGGCGGTGTGACCGGCGATTACCGAGTTGCTGCCGGGACACATCCAGAAACTCGCCTGATCGGTCAGCAGCGTTACCTGGGCGTTGGGGAAAGCCGCCTTCGTCGCGCGCGCTGCCGCCGCACCGCCGAAACCGCCTCCAATGACCGCAATGCGCAATTTATCCGACGCCAGCGCGGGGCCGCCCCCCGCCAACGCCGGGCCGGCGGCCGCGACGAACGCGGCCCCGGTGAGCATCATGTCACGTCGATTGAGAGACAACTTGGTCATGTCATTTCCGATACACTTCGTCGCCGGACTTGTGGCGCCGGATCAATAAACTGATATATCCGCAGCATGGGCATGAAATCGATCCTATCCCGATGGCCGGGTTTCGCAATCGCGCTGATGCTGGCGTTTTGGACGTTGGCGGCCGATAGCGCGGAGCTGGTCATGTTCGAAACCAAGAGCTGTCCGTGGTGCCTGCGATGGCATGCGGAGATCGGGCCGGTGTATCCGAATACGCCGGAAGCGGCCTGCGCACCGCTGCGCCGCGTTGATATCGACGAGCCGCTTCCCGCGGACCTGACCGATATTTCCCCCATCGTTTTCACCCCGACATTCGTTGTCGTTGATAACGGCAAGGAAATATCCAGGCTGGTCGGTTATCCGGGCGAGGAATTTTTCTGGCCGCTTTTGGCACGGGAACTTGTCAAACTCCCCGAACCCTGTCCAAACTAAAGGTGGGTGAGACATATTCATATTCAATGTTGATATATAATATTTTTTGAATATGATTATGACAGGGGAGCGACGATCGTTATTGCACGGGCAGTGCACGACGGTTCCGTAAGCAAGGGGAAAGATCGCTCCTGAATGAGGCACATTTACGGGAGGCGATAGCCCTATGCCAAGTTTCAAATCATTGATACCGGCCGTTGCCGCTGCAGTTCTGCTGGCGGGTTCGGCCTATGCTGGCGACCTTGTTAAGTACAAAGTCGTCGAATACGGAATACCTAAATCCTTGACCGGTAAGGCTGGCGACCCCGAGGCGGGGGAGAAGGCCTTCGTTAACCGCAAGCTCGGCAACTGCCTGGCCTGTCATCAGGTGACGAAACTGTCGGCCCATCCATTCCACGGTGAGATCGGCCCGTCATTGGACGGTGTTGCGGAACGCTACGAAGAACCGCAGCTGCGTCTTCAGGTGGTCAACGCCAAGGAGATCAACCCGGACACCATTATGCCGGGGTTCTACCGTACGGAAGGGCTTCATCTGGTGTCGGATAAATTCAAAGGCAAACCGATCCTGACCGCACAAGAGGTCGAGGACGTGGTGGCCTATCTGAAGACCCTCAAATAAGCACGAAGCAAGAGGAACAAACATGTCCACGAAACAAGCACTCTCAGCAATGACGCGCCGCGAGGCGCTGTTGCTGGCGGCCGGGGCGACGATTGTTGCCGCCGGTGGTGTCGTCCTGAAAAGCGGCACCGCGAACGCCGATCAGAAGATGGTCGATGAAGCGGTCATGAAACTGATCGGTGACAAGAAACCGGCCGAGGGCAAGATCACCCTCGAACTGCCGCAGATCGCCGAAAACGGTAACACCGTGCCGGTCGGCGTCAGCGTCGACAGCCCGATGACCGCCGACAATTACGTCAAGACGGTTCACCTGTTTGCCGACGGCAACCCGGCACCCGATGTGGCTTCGCTGCACTTCACGCCGATGAGCGGCAAGGCCTCGGCGGCAACGCGTATCCGCCTCGCCGGCACCCAGAACATCGTTGCAGTCGCGGAAATGAGCGACGGCAGCGTTTTCAGAGCGCAACAGGAAGTCAAAGTCACCATCGGCGGCTGCGGCGGCTGACGCGAGATAAAGGAGAGTATCATGGCTAAAGGTGTGAAACCCCGCGTTCGTGTCCCGAAAAAGGCTGCGAAAGGCGACGTGGTCGAGATCAAGACGCTGATCTCGCACAATATGGAATCGGGCCGCCGTAAAGGTAAGGACGGCAAGCTGATTCCCAGAAGCATCATCAACAAGATGGAAGTGACCTTCAACGGCAAGCCGGTGTTCACCGCCGACTGGCACCCCGCCATTTCGGCGAACCCGTACATGTCTTTCTTCGCCAAGGTCGAGGAAAGCGGTGAGTTTGCCTTCAAATGGACTGACGACGACGGATCGATCTACGAGAAAACGTCCAAGATCACCGTCGGCTGATCGGTAAACCAGAAAAACGGGAGGCAACACTCATGAAAACGAACTGGAACCGAATCACGCTGATCGCCACGGCCTGCGCCGTGTGTATCGGCGTGTTCGCCACTTCGGCCAATGCCACGGACTGGGGGCCCTATCAGGTCGACGACCGTCGTAGCGGTTATACCTACATGACCGACGAAAGCCGGGCCATGCAGGTCGACAGCTTCCAGAACCCGGGTATGATCTGGGTCGAGCAGGGCGCCGAACTATGGACCGAAACCAACGGTAAAGCGGGTAAATCCTGCGCAAGCTGTCACGGTGAAGCGGCCGAAACCATGAAGGGCGTCGCCGCACGCTATCCGGTCTACGATGAGAAGGCGAAGAAGCTGCAGAATGTCGAGACGCAGATCAATACGTGTCTCGAAAAGAATATGCAGGCCGAACCTTACAAGTGGGAATCGAAGGAAATGCTTTCGATGACCTCGTTCATCAACAACCAATCGCTGGGTATGCCGGTCAACGTCAAGATCGACGGCCCCGCCGCCGAGTGGTTCGAGAAGGGCAAGGCGTTTTATTACGAGCGCCGCGGTCAGCTCGACATGGCCTGTAAGCACTGCCACGAAGACAATGCGGGCGGGATTATCCGTGCCAACACACTGTCGCAGGGGCAGAGCAACGGGTTCCCGACCTATCGTCTGAAATGGCAAAAGGTCGGCTCGCTGCATCGCCGGTTCCGCGGTTGTAACTCGCAGGTCCGCGCTGATCGGTTCGGTTACGGTGCCGACGAGTATCTGGCGCTTGAGCTTTACGTCAAATGGCGTGGGCGTGGGCTACCGATCGAAGCGCCCTCGGTGCGCAACTGATTTAAGCCTCAACCTGATCGGAGGGGCGTCCGCGTCCCTCCGGTCACTCTTTCTTTTCGTCATTTTCAGAACAGAGGGTCTGCGCCGTGATATCCCGTCGCGAATTCTTCCACCTTGCCGCCGCCACGGCCGCCGTTGCCGGTTCCGCCATGCCCTTCAGCCGCGCCATGGCGCAGCAGAAGATTGACCAGGCCAGCATTCTCGATTTCCAGTCGATGGGCCAGGTGACGCTGCTGCATTTCACCGATATGCACGCCCAGCTTACGCCGATCTATTTCCGCGAACCCTCGGTCAACATCGGGGTGGGCGAGGTCGAGGGGTTGCCGCCGCACATCACGGGGAAGGACTTCCTCGGTCATTACGGGATCAAACCCGGGACGCCCGAAGCCTATGCGTTGTCGAGCCAGGATTTCACCGCGCTCGCCAAGGAATATGGCCGCGTCGGCGGCGTCGACCGGATGATGACCCTGGTCAAGGCGGTGCGCGCCGAGCGTCCGAACAACACGCTGTTTCTCGATGGCGGCGACACTTGGCAGGGATCGCTGACGTCGCTGGAAACCCAGGGCGAGGACATGGTCAAGATCCAGAACGCCATGGGTCTGGATGCGATGACGGCGCACTGGGAATTCACCTACGGTCAGGACCGCGTTCAGGAACTCAAGGACATGCTCGAGTTTCCGTTCCTCGCCGGCAACGTCACCGACACCGAATGGCAGGAACCTGTTTTCGAATCCACTGCATGGTTCGAACGCGGCGGCGTGAAGATCGCCGTTGTCGGGCAGGCGTTCCCGTACACGCCCGTCGCCAACCCGCGCTACATGATCCCGGACTGGTCGTTCGGTATTAACGAGAAGACCGTCCGCAAGCACGTCGAGAAAGCGCGTGCCGAAGGGGCGGATCTCGTGGTTCTGCTGTCGCACAACGGCTTCGATGTGGACCGTAAGCTGGCCAGCCAGGTCGAGGGCATTGACGTCGTGTTGACCGGTCACACCCATGACGCACTTCCGAAAGTCGAGATCGTCAACAATACGATCCTCGTTGCATCGGGCAGCCATGGGAAGTTTCTGTCGCGCCTCGACCTCGATGTGAAGGATAAGAAAGTCGCGGGCTACCGCTTCAAACTGATGCCGGTGTTCTCGGATGTCATCCAACCCGACGCCGAAATGACGGCCCTGATCGACAACATCCGCGCGCCATATAAGGACGAGCTCGAAAAAGTGCTGGGCGTCACCGACACCACGCTTTACCGGCGCGGCAACTTCAACGGCACCTTCGACGATCTGATCTGTCAGGCGTTGCTGGAAGAGCGCGATGCCGAGATCGCCTTGTCGCCGGGCTTCAGGTGGGGGTCTTCTTTGTTGCCGGGTCAGGAAATCACGATGGAGCACGTCCATCACCATACCTCGATCACGTATCCGAACGTCTACCGGACCGAAATGAAGGGCTCGTTCATCAAGGAGATCCTCGAAGACGTCGCCGACAACCTGTTCAACAAGGACCCGTACTATCAACAGGGCGGGGATATGGTCCGCGTTGGGGGGATGAGCTACACCATCGACGTCGACAAGGAGATCGGTTCGCGCATTTCCGATATGACGACCGTCAAGGACGGCAAGCCGATCGATCCCAATCGCGATTATGTCGTTGCCGGCTGGGCGTCGGTCAATGAAGGCACCGAGGGTCCGCCTGCCTACGACCTGGTCGCCGGTTACATCGAGAAAAAGAAGACCATCACCGTGCCCGAGAACCAGAACGTCAAGGTTCGGGGTGTGTGACCGGTTTCAGTCATGCACACACCATCGTCATTCCCGCGCAAGCGGGAACCCAGTATGAAGATATTCGGTTTGGGTCCCCGCTTTTGCGGGGATGACAATTAGAGTTTTGCAGGAGCGCTAGATGCCAGGGTTTGATGTCGGATTTGCCGGTGCCTTTCTGGCCGGCCTGCTGAGTTTCCTGTCACCGTGCATCTTACCTCTGGTGCCACCTTATCTGTGTTTCATCGGTGGGGTCAGTCTGTCGGAGATGACGGACGAAAAGGGACCGCCGCCCGGTGCCAACCGCCGCGTGTTCCTGGCGGCGCTGACGTTCGTTATCGGGTTCTCGCTGGTATTTATCCTGTTCGGTGCGACGGCGTCGTTCCTGGGCCAGTTGCTGGCGGAAAACATGCTCTGGGTCAGCCGCATCGCCGGGGTATTGATCATCGTCATGGGCGTGCACTTTTTGGGGATCGTCAAAATCCCGCTTTTGTACCGCGAAGCGCGTTTTCAGGGACCGGCCAAACCTGTCGGGCTGTTCGGTGCGTTTCTCATGGGGCTCGCGTTCGCCTTCGGGTGGACGCCGTGCGTCGGTCCGGTGCTCGCGGCGATCCTGATGGTGGCGGGCAGCGAGGACTCCGTCGTTCGTGGTACGGCGCTTCTGGGGAGTTACGCTGCCGGGATCGGCATTCCGTTCCTGATCGCGGCCTTGGGGATCAACCCGTTCCTGCGCGTCATGCCGGGTATCCGCAAGCACATGGGCACCATCGAAAAGGTGATCGGGGTGTTTCTGATCATCACCGGGGTGCTGTTCCTGACGGGCTCGATCGCCGATATCGCGTACTGGCTTTTGGAAGCGTTCCCGGCGCTCGGCAAGGTCGGCTGATCGTTACCCACCGAAGCGGAAGTAGATGATCCGGTCGAAAGACCGAAGCTCGCGCAGCACGTTGACGACACGTCCCGGGTCTTGGCTTTCGATGGCTGGGTACATGGACTGTATCGAGTTGAGTGTGCCATCGAACAGCCGTTTGAATTCGGCATCGCCCTTATATTTTTCGGGGGCCATTGCACGGCAATCCGTCAGGAGACTTTCATAGGTCTTGCTCTCGTCCGTCACCTGCTGGCGGATATAGGCGCTCCCCAGGTCGGGCGGGTTGTGCCGGCGTTCATAGAGGGGGACGATGGCGCGGTTGAGCTCGGTGATACAGTCGGCATAGAGCCTGACGCCGTTTCGCTTGCGTAGGTCATAGATCTGATCACGGACCGGCCCCAGGGTGTCGAGCGCCGTTTCGGCGTCACCGTCCTCGGCCTGTTTCAAAGCGACCTCGAGCGTCTTGTTGATCGAACTTAGGGTGGGAACGAACTTCGGATCGTTCATGTAGGGTTTGGGCGGCGCGTCTGAATTCGTCAGCACGACGCTGCCCCAACTTTCCAGCGCCGTCGCCAGTTCAAGAGACGCAAGCCCGGCATTCCCCGTCCGAAGATAGCTCGTCGCCGCGCGATAACCGGCATAGGCCTCACTCACCGACTTGTTGAACGCATCCTGATCGGCGGCGTGCGCAAAGCCCGTGCCGAATGCCAGAAGCAGTGTTATGACCGTGGTGAGACGTCGCATCTTGAGGTTCTTTCTATAGGATTTCGAAATTGCCGTCTTGGCTGGGATCGTATCTCAGCGTAAACTACACATTCGGTGATTGGAATACGTTAGAGGCCTCCCGTGCAAGACAATCCGATTTCGCGCCGCCGATTTCAACAGTTGGGTTTGGCTGCCGCCGCCTCGGCGATGCTGCCGTTTCCGGCGCTGGCCGAGACCGAGCTGAAATACAACGACGACGGCCTGATCATCCAGCCGTGGTTCCTGGAATCGTTCCTGATCATGAACGAGGATCTGGCTGACGCGTCCAAGAACGGCAAGCGTTTCGCGGTGTTCTGGGAGCTGAAGGGTTGCCCGTACTGTAAGGAGACGCACCGGGTCAATCTCGCCCAGCCCGAGATCCTCGACTACATCAAATCCAACTTCACGATCCTGCAGCTCAATATCATCGGGTCTCGTATTGTTACCGATTTCGACGGCGAGGAGTTGTCGGAGCGCGACATGGCGCGCAAGTGGCAGGTCAAGTTCACGCCGACGATCCAGTTCTTCACCGACGATCCTTCGTTAGCCGAAGGGCGCACGGGTAAAGAGAACGAAGTCGCGCGCATCCCAGGGTACTTCAAACCGCAGCACTTCTTGGCGATGTTCAAGTACGTCGAGGAAAAGGCCTACGAGACGCAGAAGTTCCACGAGTACGTCCGGGCCCAGAAATCGGGCTGATCCGGCCGGGTTGGCCCCGCCAAGAAAATCGCTGAATTCGGCGATCCGCCTCTGGACAACATATTCACATTTTATATAATGAAATTAACGAATATGTTTAATAAGCGGTTGCGCACGCAACCGGGAGGGGCATTGTCATGGGTGAAAAGAAGACCATCGAAATAAAGGATAGTGGGGCGGCGATGCCGCGCCGACGATTCCTGCAGGCCGGGCTTGCGGGCTCCGCATTGGCCGCCACGGGCGCGCTTGGGGCGGCAAAGGGGGCGACGGCCGCCGGGCTGGATATCCCGGACTGGAGCCGTCAGCTCGGTGCAAGTGTCGACGACGCGCCCTATGGGAAGCCGACACATCACGAATCCTCGGTGATCCGCCGCAGCGTCGAATGGCTGACGGCGACGCGGGAATCGTCGGTCAACTTCACCCCGCTTTACGCGCTCGAGGGTATCGTGACCCCCAACGGCATCTGTTTCGAACGTCATCACGGTGGTGCCGCCGATGTCGATCCGGCAGAACACAAACTGATGATCCACGGCATGGTCGACCGCCCGTTGCTGTTCACCATGGAGGATTTGCTCCGTCTGCCGCGCATCTCCAGGTTCTACTTCCTCGAATGCGCCGCCAACGGCGGTATGGAGTGGCGCAACGCGCAGCTCAACGGCGTGCAGTTCACCCACGGCATGATCCACTGCGTGCAGTACACCGGCGTTTCTCTCAAGCTGCTTCTGGAAGAGGCGGGCGTCAGCACCAAGGCCAAGTGGCTGATGGTCGAAGGCGGGGACAGCGCGGGGATGAACCGCTCGGTGCCGATCGAAAAGGCACTCGACGACTGCATGGTCGCTTTCGCGATGAACGGCGAAAAATTGCGCGCCGAGCAAGGCTATCCATTACGTCTCGTCGTCCCCGGTTTCGAAGGCAATATGTGGGTGAAGTGGCTGCGCCGGATCGAGGTCGGCGACGAGAGTTGGCAGGCGCGCGAGGAAACCTCCAAATACACCGACCTGATGCCCGATGGGCGGGCGCGCCGGTTCACGTGGGAAATGGACTGCAAGTCCGTGATCACCAGCCCATGCCCGGAGAACCCTTTGACCCAGAAAGGTCCGAACGTGATCTCCGGCCTGGCGTGGTCCGGGCGCGGCTCGGTCAAGCGGGTCGATGTGTCACTCGACGGGGGTAAGAACTGGAAAGAGGCCCGGATCGAAGGGCCGGTCATGCCGAAGTGCCTGACCCGGTTCTATCTCGACGGCTGGGAATGGGACGGCAGCGAGGTCTACATGCAGAGCCGCGCCATCGACGACACGGGATATGTCCAGCCGCAGATGACCGCGCTACAAAAAGTGCGCGGCATCAATTCCATCTATCACAACAATGCCATTCAGACGTGGTTGGTGAACAAAACCGGCGAGGTGGAAAATGTCCGTCTTGCTTAAAACCGTTGGCGCCGCGCTGGTGCTGAGCTTCATCGCGTCGGGCCCGCTTTCGGCCGCGGATCGTAAATACGACGGCATCGGCCGCATGCCGACACCGGACGAAATCAAGAGCTGGGACATCGACGTCCGGCCCGACGGTCAGGGCGCTCCCGAAGGGCACGGCACGGCGGGTGAGGGCGAACGGGTCTATCTGGTCAAGTGCGCCTCGTGTCACGGCGAATTCGGGGAAGGGGGCGGACGCTACCCGGTCCTGATCGGCGGGCATGGGACGCTCAAGGACATGCGGCCCGAGAAAACCATCGGCAGTTACTGGCCCTACGCGTCGACGGTGTTCGACTATATCAAGCGCGCGATGCCTTTCGGGGATGCGCAGAGCCTGACCGACGACGAGACATACGCCCTCACGGCGTATCTCCTGTTCATGAACGACGTGATCGATGAAGATTTTGCGGTCACGCAGGACAACATCGGCACGATCGAGATGCCGAACCAAGCCAACTTCTTTATGGACCCGCGTCCCGACGCGCAACCCGAGGGGGGGACGGCGTGCATGAAGGACTGCAAGACCGAGATCAAGGTTCTCGGCCGCGCCACCGTTCTCGACGTGACCCCCGAAACCGGCGGTGGCGATATGGGTGAAGGCGGTTCGGCACCGGCCAGTCAGTCTTCTACCGAAGCCGAACCGAAGAAAGAGGAAGTTGCCGCCGCGCCGGCGGGCGATGCCGATGCCGGGCGTTCGGTGTTCAACAAGTGCAAGGCCTGCCACGTGATCGACAGTCCGAAAAACCGTGTCGGGCCGAGCCTGCACGGCGTCTTCGGCCGCACCGCGGCGAGCTTCGACGGGTTCAAGTATTCGAAGGACTTCCAGAAAGCCGGCGACAACGGCCTGGTGTGGGATGACGACTCTCTCGCCAAGTTCATTGCCGATCCGAAGGGCTATCTGGGGAGCGTTATCGGTAAGGAAAAAGCCAGCACCCGCATGGCGTTCGGCGGGATCCGCAAGGAAGAGGACGTGCGCGACCTGATCGCCTATATGAAAGAGGCGGCCAAGTAGCCTTCGGTTTCCCTAAGTAAACTCAGTATCAGGCTGCGGCGCTGTTACGTGCCGCAGCCATTTTCTCGCGTGCTGCCTTGGCTTCCGCGGAACAGAACAGATTGTACATGACGTCCAGAATTTTGCGGACTTCCTCCGACGCGAGGGAGTAATAGATCGTCTTGCCGTCGCGGCGGGTATCGACCAGATCGTCGGCGCGCAGCCGGGCAAGCTGTTGCGACAGCGTCGGCTGACGCAGGCCCAACGCCGATTCCAGTTCCGAAACCGACATTTCCCCCTCGCTCAAATGGCACAGAATCAGCAGTCTGTTTTCGTTCCCGAGGGCTTTGAGGAAGTCGGCTGCCTCGGTGGCGCCGGCGAGCATCGCTTGATCGACCATGTATACGTTCCCTTATCGAGCTGACGGTGACAGCTCGTGCGAATCGATTGTTGCAACGCACTATAATGGTTTTCTGCAGCTTTGACCAGTCATATTCCAAGCTGGTGATATGTTGCTTCGTAAAAAGAAAATTACCACATCTAAACATGGTAATATATTTATTCCACCATAGAACAACACTCGCGATATTGATATTAACTGTTGCCTGAAAAGCTGCATTCATCCACATTGAGCCTCAATCAGACCCTTGTTGGGAGAAACGCCATGACCGAGACCCTGCGACAAGTCGACGACCAACGCCACGTCCGCGCCGAGTTGCTGTTTGCCGATCCGTCGGGCGAGGCACCTTCCGTCTTCATTCCGAAAAGCGATGAGGGCACGGTCCGCCGCGGCGGTCTCGATCACCGCGAAGTGTTGATCGCCAGCGGCCGCGACATCGCCGACACCTTCGATATCGACAAAGAGGGGTTCGCCTTCGTCACCGGGACGAGTGCCGTCGGAAATTTCGAGGACAACGCCGCGGTCGAACGGGTCTACTACCCCGAGATCAAGAAGATCGTCGCCGACGCCACTGGTGCCGCTGAAGTCGAGATCTTCGACCACACCATCCGCGTCACCGACCCGGATACGAGCTATCGCCGGCCCGCCAGCCACGCGCACAACGACTATACCGAGACGTCGGGCCCGAAGCGGCTCCGCGACATGATCGGCGATGAACGCGCCGATGAATGGGAAAAGGATCGGATCGTCCAGATCAACGTCTGGCGGCCGATTGCGGAACCTGTCCTGCAAATGCCGCTGGCGTTGCTCGACGCGTCGAGCACCGAAGTCAGCGACCTGATCGAGACTTCGATCACCAACGAGCGGCAGAACGGCCGCGTCGGCCAGATCTATAGCGTTGCCCACCGGGACGGCCAGCGCTGGTTCTACTTCCCGGAAATGACGACCCGCGAAGCGATCCTGATCAAGGGGTACGATACCCTCAAAGACGGACGCGCCCGCTTTACGCCGCACTCGGCGTTCGTGCATCCCGAAACGCCCGTGGGGGCGCCGCCGCGCCGCTCGATCGAGGTGCGCACTTTCGCCCGCGTTCCCGGCTGATCCTGGAGGGGCTGTCATGCCAGACGCTCACGTCACCGGAAGCTGCCTGTGTGGTGGCGTCGAATACCGCGTTGCCGAATTCCTCCGGCCGGTCGTTGCGTGTCACTGTAATCAGTGCCGCAAGACGTCCGGTCATTTCGTTGCCGCGACCAAGGCCAAAAACAGCGACCTGACCATGATCAACGATGACACGCTGACCTGGTTCAGGTCTTCCGACGCGGCCGAGCGGGGCTTTTGTAATAGATGCGGCAGTAATCTGTTCTGGCGTCCCGTCGATGGGGAGGCGACATCGATCATGGCCGGTACGCTGGATGCGCCGACCGGTCTCAAACTCGCATTCCACATCTTCAAGGGAAGTGCGGGCGATTATTACGAATTCAATGACGGTCTGCCGGCGTACGAAGAGGGTGGCGAGCGTTTATGACGTCTCTTCGTAACACCCCCTGATTGCGAACCCCATAAGCCGTATCAATTGAGGGTAGAGATCCGGACCGGGTCGAAGCCGGGCACCTAAGGGATCGATGACATCCGCTTGGGCCCTGGTCCCTTCGGTCAGAAGGCGGACGTACGTGTCCGGAAATTGCGGCTCGGCGAACACGCACCGCACGAAGTATTCGTTGATCATTCGGCGCACTTCGCTGATACGCCCGGGTGTCGGTTTGTGTTCGGGCGTGACCGACAGTGCGATGAAATCCCTCAAGCCGTAATGATTGGTGAAGTGGGTATAGGCTTCATGCAGCGTTACCAGGTATTCGTCGTGCATCGGCTTTATCAGGCGGCGGACTTCGGCATCGACGTCGATCAGTTCTTCGATGGCCCGATCACGGTTGGCCGAAACCCGGTCTGCGGCGGCCGGCACGATATCGCTCACCGTCGCCGCTACGTGCTCGATGATTTCGACCGCGTGCTGCGGGGACAGCCAAATGTGCGGGTCGACGTCCCCATGCTCATGCTCATGCTCGTGCCCATGCTCATGAGCTCGATCTGTACTATCTTTGTATTCGTGTGTGTGGGCGTCCGTCCCTTTGTTGGCAGCGTCCTTAACCCCCGAATGAACATGCCCGGAGTGGGCGCCTCGGTCCATCAGGGCGACGACGCGGGCGGAGACCGGCAAACTCTCCAGGGGTTTGACCATGAATGTCTCTAGGTTAGGACCGATCCAGAACACCGCGTGGGCGTCGGCGAGCGCCTTGGCGTCGGACGGTCTGAGGGCATGGCCATGCGGCGAGCTGGCGCCCTTTACGATGAGATAGGGCTCGGCGATCCCGTCCAACACCATCGAAACCAGGGAATGTAACGGCTTGATAGAGACAACGACCCGGAGCGGTTCGGCCTTTGTGGGGGAGGCCAGCAACCCGAGGGCGAGGGCGGCGGCGCAGAAAAGAGCCGCATGCAGTTTATGCATTACCATAAGCTTGTATTCGATGTTGTGTCGGATCAGTGATTTTGTAATAATATAACATCATGGATTCTATTGTTCAACCGGCCGCCCTGTCCGTGCCGCCTTTGATCGCCGCCCGTGGGATCGGAGTCAAGCATGCGCAGCACTGGCTTATCCGCAATGTCGATCTGACCGTGCATCCGGGCGAGATCGTGACGTTGATCGGTCCGAACGGATCGGGCAAGAGCACGACCGTGCGCACGATCCTTGGTCTGATCCAGCACGACGCCGGTACGATCGAACGCGCACCGGGGCTGAGCGTCGGTTACGTGCCGCAAAAGCTTTCCATCGACTGGACAATGCCGTTGACGGCGCGACGGTTCATGACGTTGACCGGCCGGCATCCGAATACGGCCATCGACGCGGCGTTGGACGAGGTTGGTTTGACGGCGTTTTCCGACCGCGACGTGCAGGTATTGTCCGGCGGTGAGTTCCAGCGACTGTTGCTGGCCCGCGCCATCATCGGAAGGCCGGATCTTCTGGTGCTCGACGAACCGGTGCAGGGGGTCGACGCGACCGGTGAGATCGCGCTTTACGAACTGATCGCGGATCTCAGGCATCGTCTGGGGTGTGGGGTTCTGTTGATCTCGCACGATCTGCATATCGTCATGGCGGCGACCGATACGGTGGTCTGTTTGAACGGCCACGTGTGCTGTTCAGGCTCACCAAAGGCGGTCGCCGAAAGCCCGGAATACCGCACCCTGTTCGGGTCCCGCGCCGCCGAGGCCTTGGCGATTTATCATCACCACCACGACCACGCGCATCTACCGGACGGCACCGTCGTTGAAAGCGGTGACGCCGACGATCATGCCGCCTGTACGCATCCGGAGCATCATCATGATCATGGATGAATTTCTGATCCGCGCCTTGCTGGCGGGGGTTGGCGTGGCGATCATCGCCGGGCCGCTCGGGTGCTTCATCGTCTGGCGCAGGATGGCGTACTTCGGCGATACGATGGCGCATTCGGCGTTGCTGGGGGTTGCCCTCGCGGTATTGATGGATGTTTCTATCACGGGCTCGGTGTTCCTGATCGCGGCGTTGGGCGCATTGGCCCTGATCGTTTTACAGCGGCGCGCACCGCTTTCTTCCGATGCGTTGTTGGGAATCCTGTCCCATTCGACGTTGGCGTTGGGGATCGTCATCGTCGCGATGATGACGTGGCTCCGGATCGATCTGATGGCGTTCCTGTTCGGGGATATTCTGGCGGTGTCATGGGCGGACATCATCCTGATCTACGGAGGTGGGGCGGTGGTCCTGGGTATTCTGGTCATGATCTGGCGGCCGCTGCTGGCGGGCACCGTCAGTGTCGAACTCGCGGCGGCGGAAGGATTGCACCCCGAACGCGCGCGGATCACCTTCATGCTTTTGATGGCGGCGGTGATCGCGATCGCGATGAAGGTCGTCGGCATTCTGCTGATCACCTCGCTGCTGATCATCCCCGCGGCAACGGCAAGAAGGTTCGCCCGTGGTCCAGAGATGATGGCACTGTTCGCGGCGGTGTCGGGTGTCGTGGCGGTAGTCGCCGGGCTTAGTGGTTCGCTCGCTTTCGATACGCCGTCCGGTCCCAGCATCGTTTGTGCGGCTGCGCTTATTTTCCTGTTGAGTCTCATTCCGACCGGGCTCAAGCGAGGCCCGGCACGTGTGGGGAATATTCGATGATCGAAACACCGAAACTGACGACGAACCAGGCCAGCGTGCTCGAAGCCCTCGAGAAATCCGGCCGCGCGATGACTGCCTACGACATCCTCGACGACGTCCGGGAAAGCGGTATCCGCGCCCCGGTTCAGGTTTACCGGGCGCTGGAGCGGTTGATGGAGACGGGCCACGTGCACAGGATCGAGAGCATGAATGCCTTCATCGCCTGCGCGCACAGTCACCAGAAAGATCACGATCATGGCCATTCGGAAGCCGTCGCCTTCGCGATCTGCGACGATTGCGGCGACGTTTCCGAGATTCCCGTCCCCAAAGCGGCCAAGACCATCGGCGCAATCACCGGTGACAGCGGTTTTGTGACGGAGCGCACGGTGGTCGAACTCAGGGGCCACTGCGCCCCCTGCCAGGAACGTCAGGGCGCGCGCGCGAAATGATCAGGATAGCCGCACTGGCGTGTCTTATCGTTATCGCGGCGGTCGATTCCAAACCCGTGATGGCGCATCCCCACGTCTGGGCGGACGTAAAGGTTCAGGTTCTGTTCGACGACGAAGGGCGGGTCCAGGCGCTTCATCAGTATTGGCTGTTCGACGACTATTACTCGGCTTTCGTGATCTCCGGTGCCGATATGAACAAGGACGGCAAACCCGATCAGGCGGCGCTCGAAGAGGTGCTCGCCGAGAACATGAAGAACCTCAAGGATTACGATTATTTCTCGCGTGCGTGGTCGGGCGATGTTCGGATCGAGACCGGTGAGCCGAGCGATTTGGCGACCGGTGTCTCGGGAAACCGGCTGCAGATGTCGTTCGTATTGCCGCTCGCCGAGCCGGTGACGGCGAATGATCTGCCGTTCCGTTACGCGATCTTCGATCCGACCTATTACATCGAGATGGTGCATGCCGAGGCCGAAGACGCCGTGACCCTCGACGCCGCACCGAAGAACTGCAAGGCAGAGATCAGACAACCCAACCCGAACCCAGAACAGGTGGCCCTTGCGGCATCGCTCGATCGGACCCAATCGGCCGGCGATACGCTGGGGTTATTCTTTGCCGAGACCGTCTACGTGACATGCGGCTGATCGGCGTTCTCGCGGCAATTATGGTGATTGCGATACCGGTGGCCGCGTGGGCGGCTTCGGGCGATATCGGATGGGTCGACCGCTTCACGGTCTGGGTCATCAACGAGCAACGTGCCTTTCATCGTGAACTCACCGGATATCTCCGCGATCTGGCGGCGGCGGGTGGTGATTGGAGGCTGGTCTGGCCGCTGATCGCCGCGAGCTTTCTTTACGGACTATTCCACGCCGCCGGGCCCGGACACGGCAAAGCGGTGGTCAGCAGCTATCTGTTGTCCCACAAACAAACGATCCGTATCGGCATGTGGCTCGCGGCCGGTGCCGCGTTCATGCAGGGGCTTGTGGCCGTCGTGATTGTCTATGGGCTGGTGGCGCTCGCCGGCTGGGTCCCGCGCGATGCGCAGGGCGCCGTGTTATGGAGCGAGCGGGCCAGCTTCGCGTTGGTGGCGCTGTTGGGCGGGTATCTGCTGTTGCGGGCGGCGCGAAGTCTGAAAAATCGTATGTCGGGCGGGCACGGCCATCATCATCACGATCACACCCACGATCATGGGTGCGGCCACGCGCACATGCCGACGGCAAACGATGCGGCCCAGGTGCGTGATCTTAAGTCCGCGTTGGGGGTGATCGTATCGGTCGGTATCCGCCCCTGCAGCGGGGCGGTGATCGTACTCGTGTTCGCGCGCGTCGCCGGTCTTTCGTGGGCCGGCATCGCTGCCGTGCTGGCCATGTCGGCGGGCACCGCGCTCGCCGTCTCGATGTTGGCAGCGTTCGCGGTGACAGCGCGGAATGTGGTCTCGAGGCTTTCGTGGATGGAAGGATCGAAGGCCGGGTGGGCGGCCGATCTGGCGGCTTTGGCCGGCGGTTTGCTGATTCTTTTCGTTGGATTGACCTTGCTTTCAGCCGCTTTTCGGCCCGCGCATCCGATTATCGGCGCCTAAAGTGTCACTATCCCATTTTTTGGGACGATAAATCTCATTATCTGTTGATTTTCTCGTTCCGCTGGGTATGATCTATACTCAATTCGGTTCCAGAAAAATCATGCCCAAAGCAAACGTGAGGAAACGTCATGAGCACCCAAGCTGCCGCCAAAGCGCCTGACCAAGGCCCCGAAAAGGAAATCATCCGTGGACTGATCGCCAAGGGGCGCGCCGCCATGGCCCAGTTCGCCAATGCCGATCAGGCGCGCGTGGATGAAGCGGTGACGGCGCTCGCCTGGGCAATCTACGAGCCGGGCCGCGCCCGCGAGCTGGCGGAGCTTGCGGTCGAAGATACCGGTCTTGGGAATGTCGAAAGCAAGATCATCAAGAACACCCGCAAGACGTTCGGGTGCTTGCGCGATCTGTCGCGGGTGAAGTCGGTCGGTGTGATCGAGGAAATTCCCGAAAAGGGTCTCGTCAAATACGCGAAGCCGGTCGGTGTCGTCGGTGCGGTAACGCCGTCGACGAACCCCGCCGCGACCCCCGTCAACAAAGCGATGTTCGCGATCAAGGGCCGCAACGCGGTGATCATCGCGCCGTCGCCCGCGGGTCTGGGCACGACGACCAAGACCGTCAACTACATGCGCGCCGAACTGGAAAAGATCGGCCTTCCCGCGGACTTGGTTCAGGTTCTTCCGGCGCCGGTCAACAAGCAGCTGACCCAGGAACTGATGAACCAGTGCGACCTGGTGATCGTGACCGGTTCCCAAAACAACGTGAAGCGCGCCTATTCGTCGGGCACCCCGGCGATCGGGGTGGGGGCGGGCAACGTCCCCGTCGTCATCGACGAGAGTGCGGATTTCGACGACGCGGCGGAAAAGATCACCATGTCGAAGATCTTCGACAACGCGACGTCTTGTTCGTCCGAGAACTCGGTGATCATCCTCGACAGCGTTTATGACGAAGCGATGGAAGCTTTGAAGCGCGCCGGCGGTTATCTCTGCACGGCCGAAGAAAAACAGAAGGTCGAAGACAATCTGTGGGTCGACGGGCACCTCAACCGTCATGTCATCGCCAAGGACGCCGACGTGCTGGCCGACGTGTTCGGTCTGGGCGATCAGGCCAAGGGCAACAAGTTCTTTATGGTGGAAGAGGGCGACACCAACCCGGAAAGCCCGTTCATCGACGAGAAACTGTCCCTCGTGCTGACGGTTTACCGCGCCAAGGACATGGACGACGTGGTCCGTCAGTTGAACGTTATTCTCGATGTCTGCGGGAAGGGGCACTCGGTGGGGATCCACACGAAAGAGGCCGCGCACGCGACGCGCCTCGCCGAAGAGATCGACGTGGTCCGCGTTCTCGTCAACCAGGCGCACACGTTTGGTAATGGCGGCGGCTACAACAACGGCCTGAACTTCACGCTCTCGATGGGTGGGGGGACGTGGGCCGGGAACTCGATCTCCGACAACCTCAACTACACCCACTTCATCAACATCACGCATCTCGTGAAAACAATCCCCGAAGACAAACCCTCCGAAGAAGAGCTGTTCGGCAGCTACTGGGAAAAATTCGGGAAGTGACGCGAAGGCTTGCCTGAGCGTCATCCCCGCGCAGGCGGGGATCTCGTCGAATATGGGTCCCCGCTTTCGCGGGGATGACGAGATGAAATCAAGGACCACCAAGGGAAACATCCGAATGAACTTCGAAGAATACGCGGCGAAGCCGCTGTTGGCGCAGAGCGGGATCAAGGTGCCTCAAAGCATTCTGGTCTATCACGCCGATGCGGCGGGGGAAGCGGCAGCGAAACTCGGCGGCTGCGTCGTCAAGGCGCAGGTCCCGACGGGCAAGCGGGGTAAGGCGGGCGGTATCAAGCTTGCCGACACGCCCGACGAGGCGAAAGCCCACGCCGAAGCGATCCTGGGGATGACCATCGGCATTCACACCGTCGAGAAGGTGTTGATCGAGGAGAAATCCGACATTCGCCGCGAATATTATGCGGCCGTCCTAAACGACCCGGTTTCGAAGGGGCCGATGGTCATGTTCTCGACCGAGGGCGGCATGGATATCGAGGAGATCGCCGCCGAAACCCCCGAAAAGCTGAAGACGCACGCGGTCGATATCCGAAAAGGCTTCAGCCTCGAAGACGCGAACACATTACTGTCGGGTGTCGATCTGGAAGGCGCCGAGGCGGGTGTCGCCGATACGCTGGTGAAGCTCTATGACGCCTATATGGTGAATGACGCCGAACTGCTCGAGATCAACCCCCTCATTGTTACCGGCGACGGCTCCGTCGTGGCGCTGGATTGCAAGTTCACCCTCGACGACAGCGCCATCAAGCGCCAGGAAGAGCTGGCCAAGAACGGCGCGCCGGAGAAATTGACCGAGCTCGAAGCGCGTGGAGAGAGCGCGGGGATCAAATACATCGAACTGGACGGCGATGTTTGCGTGCTGGCCAACGGTGCCGGGCTCACCATGACCACCATGGACGTCGTCCGCCACCACGGCGGCGCGCCCGCCAATTTCTGCGAGATCGGGGGCGAAGCCTATACCAAGGCCAGGTTCGCGCTTGAAATGGTGCTCGCCAAACCCGGCATCAAAAGCCTGGTCGTCAATTTCTGCGGCGCGTTCGCGCGCTGCGACGTGATGATGGAAGGGCTCCTCGGTGCTTGGGAGGAACTCAAGCCCGACATCCCCGTCTTCTTTTCCATCGCCGGCACCGGCGACGAAGAGGCGATCCGGATGTTGAAGGATAAGCTGAATATGGACCCGCTCCCCAACATGAGCGCGGCCTGCAAGGCCGCCGTCGACGCCGCGAAAGGGGGTGCATGATGATTATCCCACGTAAAGAGACACGCATCCTTGTTCAGGGGATCACCGGCAAGCAGGGCACCTTCTGGACCGAACGCATGCAGGAATACGGCGCCACCGTGGTCGGTGGTGTGAACCCGAAAAAGGCCGGCACCGAACACTGCGGTGTGCCGGTGCATGCGTCCGCCGTCGACGCCCAGAAAGACACCGGTTTCGACGCAACCCTCTTGTTCATCCCGCCCTTGGGGGTTAAGGCGGCGGCGTTGGACGCGATCGAGGGTGGGGCCAAGATGATCCTGTGCCTCACCGAGCATGTGCCGGTCCACGACGTGATGTATGTGATGGCGGCGGCGAAAGAGGCGGGCACCCGCGTCGTCGGCCCCAACACCGCGGGCGGCGTCACGGTGGGTGAAACGTTCATGGGCTTCATGCCGGCGTTCAACGAGCGCATCTTCAAAAAGGGCACGGTCGGGGTTCTCTCGCGTTCCGGTTCTCTGGGGACGCTCATGTGTCAGAACATCGTCACGGCGGGATACGGCCAGACCGCGTTCGTCGGCATCGGCGGCGACCCGGTGATCGGGACGACGACCCGCGATGCGCTGGAAGCGCTCGATAACTTCCCGGGCACCGAAGCGGTCGTCATGGTGGGTGAGATCGGCGGCGCCATGGAAGAGGACGCGGCCGAATACGCGAAAACCATGAAGAAGCCCGTGATCGCCTTCATCGCCGGGGGCGCCGCGCCGCCGGGTAAGAAGATGGGCCATGCCGGCGCCATCGTGATGGGCGACAAGGGCACGTACGCGTCCAAGAAGACCGCACTCGAAGCGGCGGGCGTCAACGTGTTGTCGACCCCGGTGCATGTCGGCGATGCTTTGAACGAGGCCTTCAAATAACCCGCATAAATAGCGGCTATTAGATCTAAGTCGCTCTGTGCGTTAAAAAAATTAGGTTCTGTGATGTGACCTAGGACACAGGCCCGGGGCTCCATTGCGCTTACACTTCCCCTCAGGTGGTGTTAAGTCGTGATGGAGACCTGCATGCTTGACCAAAACGCGTCCGAAGAAGACGTCCAGCCCTTCTCATTCGATGCCGACCACGATCTGGCCCGCCGCGCCGAGCTCGACCGGCCCCCGGAGCTGCCCCTTACCGAAGCCATCAGGCACGCGACCCGCGAAACCGGGTCCGGGACGTCGTGGCTGAGGGATTTCTGGGGCTGCCTGAACGGACCCGGAAAACTGTCGGCGAGCGAGTATTTTTATTACGGCCTTTATGCAGGTGAGCGGGGCGCCGATGCGACCCAGCGGTTCGTGGGTAAGGCCGCCCAGGCGAAAATGCACATTCAGTGCTGCGATCCGAAATGGTTCGCGGCCGCGCTCGACAAACTGCACTTTCTAACCGTCATGCACGGCGCCGGTGTGCCGGTACCGCATACTGTGGCGGTGTTCGACCCGACGGGTAAACGCGATCACCCGCAATTGATCACCCGCATCGAAGCGTTGGAAGCGTTGCTCGAGCTGCCGGGCAGCTACCCGATCTTCGCCAAGCCCATCGATGGGATGTACAGCGTCGGTGCGTTGGCGATGACGGATGGCGGCAACAGCTGGGCGCACGTGCGCGGCGCCGGTCAGGTCCCGGTAAAAGAGATCGCCGCCTACATGCAGAAAATGAGCGGGGAGGGGTATATCTTACAGCGCACCATCAACCCGCATCCGGACCTGCAGGAGGCGATGGGCGGCACCGTGGGGACGGTGCGCTTCCTGGTTTTATTGGGTGAAGACGGCCCGGTGATCGAAAGCGCGGTGATGAAGATTCCGACAGACGGGAATATTGCCGATAACTATTGGCGCGACGGCAACATGCTGGGCGCGCTGGATAAGGAAACGGGCCAGATCACACGCGTCGTGACGGGCACGGGACCGGCACTCAGAGAGCTCACGCACCATCCGGTGACGGAAACCGAACTGATTGGGTTTAAGCTGCCTGAATGGCACGCGGCGAGCGAGATGTGCCGCCGCGCCGCGATGGCGTTACCCGGCCTTCGGACCCAGTCATGGGATATCGCGTTGACGAACCGGGGACCGGTCGCGATCGAGGTCAATTGGGGTGGGGACATGAACCTGCACCAGCTGGCGCATGGGCGCGGTATCCTGTCGCCGGCGATGATCGCTCATTTGAAACGGAACGGCTATACGGGCAAGCTGCCGGCGTAACCGGTTATTCGTCGGTATGACCGGCGGGACCAAGCTGAAGGATCGGTGCGGCGTCGATATCGGACGCGTCCAGCATCGCTGCGACCCGTTGAAGGGACGCCACCAGCATCGTCTGTTCCCAGGTATCGAGGGGTTCGAATTTTTCGGCGAAGCGCTGATGCAGGGCTTCCGGTGCCTGCTCCAGCATATCGTGACCGGCATCGGTCAGTGTCACGAAAACCTTGCGCTTGTCGGACGTGCCGCGGGTCCGGGTGACGAGGCCGAGTTCTTCTAATCTCGCGACGAGCGTGGTCACCGATGCCTGTGCCATGTGCACGCGATCGGTGATTTCACCAACAGTGAGTTCAGGCTCTTCTTCTAAAGCCTGCAGCACCAGGAGTTGGGATGTTTTGAGACCGGTCGCGATTCGAAGCGCTTTCCCGTGGAGTTCGGTCGCGCGGAGAATCCGGCGGATTGAGATCAAAGCCTCATTAAGTTTGTCCATATCCGCAGCTCCCGGGCCGTCATCCTCACGTCCGGATAACGATACATATCCCAGATATGACATGCCACCTTCCATGGTCCTCCGAGATAGGCCCAAATCCATCGATAATCAATGGATTTTTATTGTCGTATCTTGGCGCATTCTTATCATAATGTTGCGGAAACATGAATTTTTTAAATTATTCAACGAATTTACCGCCACCCGGTTGACGCCTTAGGGGTGAGAGGCTATGTACCCCGCAACAAAATTATATCGGTTATTGATATATATAAGAGGAACAGCAAGAACCATGACGATTTCCGAACGACTTGACCGCAACGACCGCGACCTGATCCTGAGACGCCCGACCCCCGAAGACGGGGTGGCCGTGAACGATCTCGTGGAGCAGTGCAAGCCGCTCGATGAGAACTCGGTCTACTGCAATCTGTTGCAGTGTTCGCACTTTTCCGAGACCTGCTCGCTCGCAGAGCTCGATGGGGAGCCGGTCGGCTTTGTTTCGGGCTACATCGTTCCCGAAGAAGACAACAGCCTGTTCGTGTGGCAGGTGGCGGTGTCTCCGAAGGCGCGCGGTCTCAAGCTGGCCAAGCGCATGATCATCGACATTCTGCGCCGCCCGGCATCGCGCGACGTGCGTCACATCAAGACCACGATTACGCCTGACAACAAGGCATCGCACGGCGTGTTCAAGTCCGTCGCCCGGGAACTCGGCGCCGATATCGAGCAAGATGTTCTGTTCGACAAGGAAGAGCATTTCGACGGTCAGCAGAAATCCGAGGTGCTCTGGAACATCGGACCATTCAAGCGGGCCGATTTGATGCCCGCACTGATGAGTGCCGCCTGATCGCCTGATCGACGCCAAATTTTCCGCAAATTCTGTCTTTAGAAGGCGTCCCTGGGCGAGGCCCGGCGATGCACAACCTAGAGACAACCGACTTTCACAGACGATAGCAAAAAGCGAGGTCTACAGATTATGTCTATTTTCGAACGACGCGAATCCCAGGTTCAGAGCTATGCGCGCTCGTTCCCTGTCACTTTCGACAAGGCTCAGGGGGCGATCCTGACGAGTGAAGACGGTACGGAGTACATCGACTTTCTGGCCGGGGCCGGCAGCCTGAACTATGGCCACAACGATCCCGATATGCGCGATGCGCTGGTCGAGTACATCCATTCCGGCGGCATCACGCATGGGCTGGATATGCATACCCGCGCGAAAGAGAAGTTCCTGACCGCGTTCGAGGACATCATCCTCAAGCCGCGGGATATGGACTACGTACTTCAGTTCACCGGCCCGACCGGCACCAACGCCGTCGAAGCGGCGATGAAGCTGGCGCGTAAAGTGACCGGACGCAGCAACATCATCTCGTTCACCAACGGCTTCCACGGTGTCAGCATGGGCGCGTTGGCCGCGACCGGGAACCAACATCACCGGGGCGCCGCCGGTGTCGATATGGTCGGCACCACCCCCATGCCGTATGACGGCTACCTCGGCCATAACGTCGACAGCACCAAGTATCTCGACAAAGCCCTCGGCGATCCGTCGAGCGGCGTCGACCATCCGGCTGCGGTCATCGTCGAGTGCGTGCAGGGCGAGGGCGGTCTTACCGCCGCCAGCATGGAATGGCTGCAGAACCTCGAAAAAGTATGCCGCAAGCATGACGTCCTGCTGATCGTTGATGATATCCAGGCCGGCTGCGGTCGCACCGGCACGTTCTTCAGCTTCGAGCCGGCCGGCATCAAGCCCGACATCGTGACGCTTTCGAAATCGCTTTCCGGTTTCGGCCTGCCGTTTGCGGTGACGTTGATCGACCGTAAGCTCGACACCTGGAAGCCGGGTGAGCACAACGGTACGTTCCGTGGTAACAACCACGCCTTCATAACCGCGACTGCCGCGCTTGAGAAGTTCTGGAAGGACGACAAGTTCGCCGAATCCGTCCGCAAGAAGGGCGAGATGCTGCGCGAAGGCTTCGAAGCGATCCAGTCGAAACACGGCTCGCACGTCGTCGAGTTGCGCGGACGTGGAATGATGCGGGGCATCGTCGTCACGTCGGGTGAACTCGCCGACGAAATCGTCGCCGAATCGTTCAAGCGCGGTCTCGTGATCGAAACGTCCGGCGCACACGACGAGGTCGTGAAGTGCCTGGCATCGCTGACCATCACCGAGGACGAATTGAAACGCGCCCTCGACATTCTCGGTCAGGCGTTCGACGCCGCGATCGCCGGCGCCAAAGCGCCCGCGGCCGCCGAGTAAACGAGCCTGATACAAGACACCCTGGAGGTAAGTCACAATGATCGTTCGCACCCTCAAAGAATGCGAAGGCACCAAGCGCACAGTCAAAACCGACAACTGGCAGAGCGTCCGCCTGTCGCTGGCCGATGACGGGATGGGGTTCTCGTTCCACATCACCACCATCTACGCCGGGACCGAGACGCCGATCTGGTACAAGAACCATCTCGAAACCGTCTACTGCATGTCGGGTAACGGCGAGGTTGAAACCGTCGCCGACGGGAAGGTGTACAAGATCGAGCCGGGTACGGTTTATATCCTCGATAAAAACGACCAGCACATCCTGCGCGGCGGGACCGAGGACATGCACCTGGCCTGTGCCTTCAATCCGCCGCTCAACGGCCGCGAAGTCCATGACGAGGATGGCGCCTACAAACTTAACGAAGAAGCGCTCGTCGACGCGTGACGGCGCCGCCAGAAGGAAACAGTTCCATGACCGACAGTAAACAAGCCGAGCCCCAGGTTTCCGGGGAGGATAAAGCTGTGAACACGCACACCGTTCACAAGATCGGCGGCACATCGATGTCGGATATCCAGTCGGTATTCGACAACATTCTGATCGGTGGGCGCAGCGGCGACGACCTTTATAACCGGATCTTCGTCGTCTCGGCTTACGGCGGCATCACCGATATGCTGCTCGAAAACAAGAAGACCGGCGAGCCGGGTGTCTACGCACTCTATGCCGGGTCCGACAACGATTGGGCGTGGGGCGATGCGCTGTCGAAGGTGCTCAACCACATGCTCGAGATCAACGCCGATGCGTTCGACGACGAGTCGGACCGCAAACTCGCCGACCGCTTCGTGCAGGAGCGGGTCGAGGGCGTGCGCAACTGCCTGATTGATCTGCAGCGCATCTGCGGTTACGGGCACTTCAAACTCGAAGAACACCTGATGACCGTGCGTGAAATGATCAGCGGCATCGGCGAAGCGCACAGCGCGCACAATACCATGTTGCTGTTGCGCCGCCGCGGCGTTGAAGCGGAATTCGTCGACCTGTCCGGCTGGCGCGAAAGCGAGAGCATGAGCCTCGAAGATCGCATCGGCGAAGGCTTCGCGGATATCGACGTTTCCAAGACACTGCCGATCGTGACCGGTTACACCCAGGCGGGCGATGGTCTTATGGGGGTGTTCGGGCGCGGCTACTCGGAAGTGACGTTCTCCGCCGTCGCATGCGTCACCGGCGCCCGCGAAGCGGTGATCCACAAGGAATTCCATTTATCCAGCGCGGATCCGAAGATCGTCGGTATCGACAAGGTACAGCCGATCGGCCGCACCAATTACGATGTCGCCGACCAGCTGTCGAACATGGGTATGGAGGCGATCCACCCGCGCGCCGCCAAGGGCCTGCGTCAGAAGGGGATCCCGCTCCGCATCGTCAACACCTTCGAGCCCGATCACCCGGGCACCGTCATCGACGAGGATTGGGTGCCGGACGATCCGCGCATCGAGATCGTCACCGGGCTTGAGAATGCCATCGAGGTCGAGGTTTTCGATCAGGATATGGTCGGCATTCCGGGTGCCGGCGAGGAAGCTGTCGCGGCTTTCCGCCGCTTCAAGCTGCCACTGGTGAGCTGGAGCCTCAACGCTAACACCATGACGTTTTATGTCGAGGCACCTTTGAAACAGGTGCGCCGCGTCATCGAGGTGATCCAGAAGCGTCAGCCGGAAGCGGTCATCCAGACCCGGAAGGTCGATATCGTATCCGCCATCGGCGCCAACATGCGCGACAAGGCGATCATCGGCGATGCGGTCGCCGCCATCAGTGAGAGCAATCTCGACCTGCTGGCGACCCATGCATCGGGCCGGGGCGTCGACATCCAGTTCATCTTCGCCGACGAAAGCTATGACGACGCGGTGAAGGTCCTCCATAAGGCCCTGATCGAGGAACGCGCGGCCAATGGCCAGCCGGTCCTGCCGCCCGCCGCCAACGAACAGACGGCCGCCGTCGGCAAGTCCAAAGCCGCTTGAAGCTCAATGATCGTCCCGGGGGCGCGCAGAGCGTATTGACGGGTGGGTGCTGCATGCCAACATTAAGGCAGCACACCTAGACGTCAATTCCCGGGGGGATCACATGAGCAGCGTTCTTTTTACGCCCATCAACCTGCGCGGGCTGGAAATGCCCAACCGCATCGTCGTTGCGCCGATGTGCCAGTATTCGGCCCATGACGGCAACGCCAACGACTGGCACCTGATGCATCTGGGCCAGTTCGCGGTCGGCGGCAACGGGCTGCTGTTCGTCGAAGCGACGGGCACCGAACCCGAAGGCCGCATCACGCCAGGCTGCGTCGGTTTATGGTCGGACGAGAACGAAGCCGCGCTCAAACGCGTCCTCGACTTCGCGACGTCATACGGAAATACGCCCGTCGGTATTCAGCTCGCGCACGCCGGCCGTAAGGCGAGCGTCGACGTCCCGTGGAACGGGGGGAAGCCGCTCGACCAGAGTAACGGCGCCTGGCAGACGGTTGGGCCGTCCGCCGAGCCCTACGCCGATGGGTGGCACGTCCCGGAAGCGATGACCGACGAAACGCTGGAGCGGGTCCGCACCAGCTTCGTCGAAGCCGCGAAACGCTCCGTCCGCCTCGGTTTCAAATGCATCGAAATCCACAACGCGCACGGCTATCTGATGCATCAGTTCCTGTCGCCGATCTCCAACCGCCGTAACGACGCGTACGGGGGATCTTTAGAGGGCCGGATGAAATTCCCCCTCGAGGTCTTCGATGCGGTCCGGGCGGTCGTTCCTGACGATATCCCGATGGGTGTGCGTATTTCCGCGACCGACTGGGTCGAGGGGGGATGGGATTTAACCGGCAGCATCGCCTATGCGAAGGAACTGAAGAAGCGCGACTGCGACTTCATCGATGTGTCGTCGGGGGGCAACTCACCCCATCAGCAGATTCCCGTCGGGCCCGGTTACCAGACCCACTTCGCCGCCGATATCCGCCGCGAAACCGGTCTCGCGACGATGGCGGTGGGCAAGATCACCGACCCGATCCAGGCCGAACACATCGTCAAGACGGGGCAGGCGGACATGGTGGCGCTGGCCAGGGGGATGCTCTACGATCCGCGCTGGGCGTGGCACGCGGCGGAAACGCTGCGCGCGCATGCGGCTTTCCCGCCGCAGTACCAGCGCTCGCATCCGGCGATGGCCGGCGAACCGGTGCCGGGCAACCCGCCCAATCCGGAGAACGTCAAGAAAGCGGCAGGTGAGAAATGAGCAGACTAGGCCCCGTCCCCGCGGACACGATGAGCGAAGCGCAGAAACTGGTGTTCGACGGCATTACCGGCGGCCCCCGCGCCAAGGGAAATCCGGCGGAAATGCTGAACGAGGAGGGGGCGCTTCGCGGTCCCTTCAACGCCATGCTGTATTCCCCCGAAATGGGCAATCTTCTGCAGCAGTTAGGCGGTAAGCTGAGATACGAGACGATTATTCCGGCGACACTCCGCGAGCTTGCGATCATCACCGTCGGCCGTCATTTTGAGGCCGAATACGAATGGTGGGCGCATGTCAACGTGGGTAAAAAAGAGGGGCTCTCCCAAGAAACCATCGATGCCGTGATGGCGGGCGAAATCCCTGCCGACCCGGCGGAAGCGACGGTCTATCAATTCGTGTCCGATCTTCAGTCGAAGAACCGGGTTTCGGACGATCTTTATAAAAAGGCGCTCGATCTATTGGGCGAGCAGGGGGTTACGGAACTGGTGTTCCTTGCCGGGTACTACGCCACGATTTCGCACATTCTGAACGCGTTCGAGGTTGGCCTGCCGTCCGGCGTCGAACCGGCTTTCGAATAGATTGCTGCCCCTCATCCTGTCCTTCTCCCAAGGGAGAAGGGACCCCGACGAAACACCCCTCTCCCTCGGGAGAGGGTGGCGCGCAGCGCCGGGTGAGGGGGCAATCGTCTTTAAACGTCGTAACCCGGGTTTTCCCGATCGAGCTTCCGTAAAAGCGCCGGCCATTCGTTGACGCCGATCGGGCGATAGCCGTCTTTCGAATTCGCTTTCCTGTTCCGCTCGATGGTGACCTGCTGCATCTCTTCCGAGATTTCCGTCGGCGCGACACCCGCCTGCTGGAACTTGAGCTGGAACCGGCACGCCCGTTCGGCCCGGTACATCCACATGAAGGCTTCGGCGACTGTATTCCCCACCGTCAGCAAGCCGTGATTCCTTAAAATCAGCACCTTGTTGTCTTTAAGATCGCGGGCGAGGCGGTCGCGCTCGGAAAGGTCGAAGGCAATCCCTTCGTAATCGTGATAGCCGGTGTGCGCGATGACGGCCAGCGCCTGCTGGGTGAGGGGAAGAAGCCCGTTCTTCTGCGTTGCGACCCCCACACCCGCCTGTGTGTGGGTGTGGATGACGCAGGCGACTTCGGGCCTCGCCATATGCACCGCCGAATGAATGACGAACCCGGCGGGGTTGATCCCCAATTCCGAGGGGGATAGCTCGTTCCCGTCCTCGTCCACCTTGACGAGCGAGGATGCGGTCATTTCCTCGAACATCAATCCGAACGGATTGATCAGGAACTGGTCGTCGGCGTCGGGAACGCGTGCCGACAGGTGGGTCGCCAGCAGGTCCGACCAGCCGTACATGTGCACGAGGCGGAAACACGCGGCCAGATCGACCCGCGTCTGCCACTCCGCATCGCTGATTTTCTGCTTGAATTCGGTGGCGGTGCTCATGGATGGCTCCCTAAATGTCCCACTCGGCTTATTTATTTTGAAGCGTATGCTATCGGCGGCTATGTTTGCTGTCACTGTCTATTCAAATCGGCCGGTCCGGCCACGGAGTTACGTTTTGCCGCCAGAAGAGTTTACCCGACCGCACGATGTGCTCGTTCTCGGGGCCGGGAATGCGGCCATGTCAGCGGCTTTGACGGCCCGGGCCAGGGGCGCCTCGGTGCTGATGATCGAGAGCGCCAACAAGGATTTGCGCGGCGGCAACAGCCGGCATGTCCGCAACATCCGCTACAGCCACAATGCGGCGACGGACTACGTCACCGGGCGCTACGATGCCGATGAATATTTCAAGGATTTGATGCGGGTCACGGATGGGAACACCAACGAAGACCTGATGCGCTTCATGATCGACGCGTCGGATGATTGCGTCGACTGGATGCTTTCTCAGGGCATCAAGTTCCAGCCGCCGTTATCGGGAACGCTCGGGCTTGCGCGCACCAACGCGTTTTTTCTGGGTGGCGGCAAGGGCATGATGAACGCCTATTTCAAGGCGGCCGAGAAAGCCGGGATCGACATCGTTTACGAAGCCGAAGTCGAAAAGATCGAGATGGATGGCGCGCGTTTCACCGCCGCAATGGTGCGCCAAGGGGGCGAACTGCACCGGGTCGAAGCCCGGACCGTCGTACTCGCGTCGGGCGGGTTCGAAGCGAACATCGAATGGCTGAAGGAAGGCTGGGGCGAGATCGCCGATAACTTTCTCGTGCGCGGCTCGCCGATGAACACGGGGAAAGTGCTCAGATCGATGCTCGATAACGGCGCCAAGCCGATCGGCGCGCCCGACCAGTGCCACGCCGTCGCCATCGACGGCCGCGCCCCCAAGTTCGACGGCGGGATTTCGACGCGGATCGACTGCGTGATCTTCTCGGTCGTCGTGAACAAGAACGGTGAGCGGTTCTATGACGAGGGCGAGGATATCTGGCCCAAGCGCTATGCGATCTGGGGGCGGCTTGTCGCGAAACAACCCGATCAGGTCGCCTATGCGGTCATCGACAGCAAATCGATGGGCCTGTTCATGCCGACGGTTTATGAGCCGTTCCAGTCAGACACATTATCCGGTCTCGCCGAACAGTTGGGTGTCGACGCCGAAACCATGGAAAAGACCATCGAAGACTTTAACAGCGCCGTCATCCCGGGCGAATTCAACGCGACCGAGCCGGACGGCTGCCACACGGAGGGTGTGGAGCCCAAGAAATCCAACTGGGCCCGCAAGATCGACACGCCCCCTTATTACGGATACCCGGTCCGGATGGGGATCACGTTTACGTATCTGGGCCTTGAGGTGAACCGTCAGGCCCAAGTCTTCATGAATGACGGCAAGCCCGCCGAGAACATCTGGGCGGCGGGCGAGATCATGGCCGGGAATATTCTCGGTCAAGGCTATGCCGGTGGCACCGGAATGGCGATCGGCAACGTGTTCGGCCGCATCGCAGGCGAGGAGGCCGCGCGTCATGCCCGCAACTGAGACTTTGAAAGAAGCCAAACGCGTCATGCAGATCTGCAACGCGTGTAGATACTGCGAAGGTTATTGCGCCGTGTTCCCGGCGATGAACAAACGTCTGACGTTTTCGGACGGCGACGTGACGTATCTGGCAAACCTCTGCCATGGCTGCCAGGGCTGCTATTACGCGTGTCAGTACACCCCACCTCACGAGTTCATGGTCAACGTCCCGAAGGCGTTCGCCGAATTGCGTGGCGAGACCTATCGTGATTACGCCTGGCCCGGCATGTTCAAGGGGTTGTTCGAGGGCAATGCCAAATGGATCGCCCTGATCACTTTAGTTCTGACCATCGCGGTGACGGTGGGCGTCTTTGTCGTGCAAGGGGCCGACGTGGTCACGGGGGTGCACACGGGGACGGGCGCGTTCTATCAGGTGATCCCGCATGATGTGATCGTTTATCTGGCCTCCGCGCCATTTTTATTCGCGGGCGTCGCGTTTATCGTCGGGCTCGTCAAATTCTGGCGCGACATCGGCGGGAAACCGGGCGAGCTGTTAAATCCCTCGGCGTTGATCCAGGCGTTCAAGGACGCCGGTCAGATGAAATATATGGCCGGTGGTGGGCACGGCTGTAACTATCCCAACGACAATTTCTCGATGGGCCGCAGGCACGCCCACCAGATGACCATGTGGGGCTTTATTCTGTGCTTCGCCGCGACCAGCGTGGCGACGGTCTATCACTATGTGTTCGGCTGGGAAGCGCCTTATGACTACTTCTCGATCCCCGTGATATTGGGGACGGTGGGCGGCATCGGCATCGTGATCGGGCCGATCGGCCTGTTGATGATGAAAAAGACCGCCGACACCGCCCCCCAGGACACGAAAAGGACGGGGATGGACATCGCCTTTTTGTGGCTGCTGATCTTGACCGGTATCACCGGACTTGCGCTTCTGGCGCTGCGTGAGACCGCGGCGATGGGCACGCTCTTGGCCGTGCATCTTGGGATCGTGCTGGCGATGTTCGTGACGTTCCCTTATGGGAAGATGGCGCACGCCGTCTATCGTCTGGGTGCGCTCATCAAGTTCGCGCATGAACGCCGGGAATAGCCTCGGGGGCTTGTTTCGGGACGCATAAAGACCGGCAACGATTTCACGGGTATGATGAATCCCGAATTGAATTCAGGCTGACGTTCGGGGGCGCCGGGACATATGCACACACTTATTATCGTACTCGACATCATGGGCGTGATCGTCTTCGCGGCGTCTGGCGCGCTGGTTGCGAGCCGGAAAGAGATGGACCTGATCGGTTTCGGGCTGATGGCCAGCCTGACGGGCGTTGGTGGTGGTACGTTGCGCGATCTGTTGCTGGATCGTCCGGTATTCTGGATTTCGGATCCCCGGGCGATCTGGATATGTCTTGCGATCGCGCTCCTGGTCTTCTTCACCGCGCACAAGGTTCAGCGCCGCTATCCGGTCTTGTTATGGGCGGATGCCCTCGGGATTGCACTATACGGGGTCATGGGCGCGGAACTGGCGCTGTTGTCGGGCGCGGGGCCGCTCGTCGCCATCGTGATGGGGATGATGACGGCGACATTTGGGGGGCTGCTCAGGGATGTGATCTGCGGCGAAACGCCCCTGATCCTGAAAAAAGAGGTCTATGCAACCTGCGCCGCGCTGGCGGCGACGGTGCACGTGGTGCTGACGCTGGCGGAGCTGCCGTTCGAAATCTCGGCATGCGCGGGCTTTGCCGCCGGCTTTATCCTGCGCGCGTTCGGCATCGCCAAGGCGCTGTCGCTGCCCAGCTATAAAGCCCGCCCGGGCCGGGAGTATTGAAAAACAACCTTGTCATTCCCGCGAACGCGGGAACCCAGCAATTGCCGATCGGTTGCCCTGGATCCCCGCGTTCGCGGGGATGACGATGGAGAAGTAACGCGGTCTTCAGATCACCTCGTCGCCGCGGTTATTGCTCTCGCCGTAACGATGCAGCGCCGGTTCCTTCGTCCCTTCATAGAGCTTGTCGACACCCTCGCGGATTTTCGCGTTCTCACGTTCGAACAGGGAATTCCCTTCAAGGTCGCTGTCGGCAATGAACGGGCCGAAGTTCTCGACCTCGACCATCCACATGGCCTGTGCGACACCCAGTTCGTCGAACCAGTGAACATCCCTGATGCCCTTGATCCCCCGGCCCAGTAACGCACCGGTGCCATAACCGACCGTGGTCAGGTAGATCGCACCGTTGGGGACGAAGTATTTTTTGTAGTCCGCCGACGACATACCGCCCTTGCCGATGATGATCTTGGCCTTCGAGATGCGGAACCAGTCTTCCAGCCATTTCGAGAACCGGAACGATGCGGTGCCCGTCATCGCACCGACGTTGTACGTCCCGTCCGCGTTACGTGTCGCGGCGGGCGAGCAGTGGAAGTTGGCGTTGGACGTTTCGTGCAGGTGCGCGGGGAGCTGTTCGCCGTCCTCGATCACCTTTTTATAAACGCCTTCGCGCGCCGTGTAGACGACACCGTTCAGATAGACCACGGTGCCGATCTCGATGTCCTTCAGATCCTCGGTCGTAACCGGGAGGTTCAGACTGACTGTCTTAAGCTTTCCGCTTCCGGTTCCCATCCGACCGTCTCCCGTCTCATGTAAGGGGTAAACCAGTTCGGGTCGGTACGAAACTCGACCCGGCCGTCGCCGTATACGCGCGCCACCGCGCGCCTGGACGACAGGCAGAAGGCGTGCACGCTCATCGGCATGCCGCCGGTGTGCGTGTAGCCGCATTCGATATGGCAATCTATGACCATCGACTTGCCGACGAAACCCATGGCGCCCATGCCGATGGAGTTACCGAGCTCCATAAGTTCAAGCTCGAGTTCCGCCGTCCGCGGGTCCGGGTTGCGGTCGCCGACGGTCCTCAAACACGCCGCCTGCTTGCCAAGCACCGAGCAGATATCCTTCGACCCGCCCAAGCCCACGCCGATGATGGCCGGCTGACAGGCGAGGCCGCGCTTTCCAAACGCCATCAGGCAGTCGAGATAGAAGCGTTTGATCCCCTCGATCCCGTCGCCCGGGAACAGCATGCGGTAATCCGTCCCGAACAACCCGCCCTTGTGGACGGTCGTCAGGTCGATCCAGTCGCCGCCCGGTTCGAACGAATATTCGATTTCCGGTGCGTTCAAACCAACGTTGTTGTTGTGATCGGTGCGCCAGAGGGGGTGCACCCGGTTGGGCCTCAGCGGTACGCCGTCGGTCGCTTCCGCCGTGGCGCCCCTGAGGGCTTCTTCGAGTGCGACGGGGCCACCCTCGAGCGTCGCCTCGTTGCCCATCTTCACATACCAGCGCGGCACGCCGGTGTCGGCGCACATGGCGCGGCGGTCCTCTTTCGCGGCTTCATAGTTCTCAAGCATGGCGTGGAGGACGAACGACGACAGGTCACCGTCTTCGTTGTCCGCGGCCTTTTTCAATCCCGTCAGATAATCGTCCGGGATCTCGATAGCCGCCCTGTCCATGAGCTCGCGCGCCGTCTTCCTGACGACGGACATCGGTATCATCTGAGCTTCCTCCGTAGATAAGCGGCGAGCGATGCCGCCGTAGTCGAAAGGTATCAGACCGCCCGGCAGGGTGTCCAATCACGTAGGCGGGAAATTGTCTCGGAATTTGCCGAAGTGACGTCGGTTGATCGATAATTCGCGTCGATACGCTGCTTGCCCGGATTAACACCCTCGGCTACCGTCCAGCGAATTTCAAAAGAGGCAATTTATGTTTTTAAGTGTTTTCGATCTTTTCAAAGTCGGCATTGGACCGTCGAGTTCGCATACCGTGGGGCCGATGGTGGCGATGGGCCGTTTTCTGGCCGATCTCTCGGCATCGGGGAACGAAACGTCCGTCTCCCGTGTTGTGGTCACGCTCTATGGGTCACTCGCCTACACCGGCAAGGGGCATGGTACTGACCGTGCGGTCGTGCTGGGGCTTCTGGGCGAGAAACCGGACAGGATCGACCCCGCCGACGTGAACAAACTGGTCGACGGGGTGATCGAAACGAAGTCGCTGTCGCGCGGGCCGCTCAAGGGGCTTAATTTCGATTTCGACCGCGACGTTATTTTCGACTTCGACGATCCCCTTGAAGAGCACACCAACGGAATGCTGGTGACGGCGTACGACGAAAGCGGCAACCCGATCCTGAGCGACACCTATTTCTCGGTGGGCGGCGGTTTCGTCGTCACCAAATCGGAGTTCGCGGACTTCGCATCGTCGGGTGGGGAATACCCGGACGTCCCGTATCCGTTTCGCGACGCCGCTGAAATGCTGAAGATGGGGGAGACTGCCGGTAAGACGATCGCCGAAATGAAGTTCGAGAACGAAATCTCCCAGCATTCGGAAGCCGACGTCCGAGAACGCCTGGATACCATCTGGTTGGTGATGAAAGACTGCATGGACCGGGGCATCGCAACCGACGGTCAGCTGCCGGGCGGTCTTAAGGTCAAACGCCGGGCCCGGCAGATTTCCGACGCCCTCGAAGCCGACACCACCCGTAACGTGAAGTACGCGCATTCGGTGATGGACTGGATCAGCCTCTATGCCATCGCGGTGAATGAAGAGAACGCGGCCGGCGGGCGCATCGTGACCGCGCCGACGAACGGGGCCGCGGGCGTGATCCCGGCGACGATCCGCTACTATCTTGAGTTCTGTCCCGACGCGAGCGAAGACACGGTCGACGACTTTCTGTTAACCGCCGCCGCGATCGGCGGGATCATCAAGACCAAGGCCTCGATCTCGGGGGCGGAAGTCGGCTGCCAGGGCGAAGTCGGCTCGGCGGCGGCGATGGCGGCGGCGGGTTTATGTGCTGTTTTGGGCGGCACCAACGCGCAGATCGAGAACGCCGCCGAGATCGCGATCGAACATCACTTGGGGATGACGTGCGATCCGGTCGGCGGATTGGTTCAGGTGCCGTGCATCGAGCGCAACGCGATGGGCGCGGTGAAAGCGGTCAATGCGGCATCGCTGGCGCTTAGGGGTGACGGCACGCACTTCGTGCCGCTCGACAGCGCCATCGAGACGATGCGCCAGACGGGCGTCGACATGCTCTCGAAGTATAAGGAAACGTCGCAGGGCGGCTTGGCCGTCAATATCACCGAATGCTGAAGCGTCTTAGCGCGCCTTGAACTCGGTCATCTTGTCTTCCGCCATCAGGTAATCGACGAACCTGAGATCGGCCTTCGATACGTCGTCGATGATCTTCTGAAAGAAGGTGATCACGTCACCTGTCCCCGCATAGCCGCGACTACGGCATCGTTCCAACAGTCTTCGAAGTTCATCCAGGCAGTGCTGGTGGTGGCGGGCGTGCTTCTCAAGTCCCGGGTATCCGGCTTCCTGCATGATCATCTCTTCACTTTCGAAGTGATGTTCCAGTTCGCTGATGAAGGCCGTAAACAATTCATCGAAGTTCGAGATCGTGCTGTGTTCGCACGACGCGAGGTAGCCGTTCAGATAGGCGATCAGCCCTTTGTGTTCCTGGTCGATGGAGGAAATGCCGGTTTCGAATGCTACCGGGAGCTTCAGGGGACTCACGAAGTTCATAGTCTAACCCACTATCGTAATGCCCCCGCATTAACTGGATTGTTTACAGGAATTTTTGTCTCGCGCAACTGCTGATATTGATGAATGGGGTGGGCGTTGTACCTAATCATAGGTTGTATCGGTCGTAGGCATACACTGACACACGGTCAACGCCCCAAAGGCGTCCAATGCGGCACCAAGTGAGGGCCCAAATCTAGCCCCGGCGCGAAACCGGGGCTGGTTTGGGATAAGGGCGGGGTTACGTTTCCGCGCCGCCGTTCACTTGGATGAGCTGACCGTTGACGAAGGCGCCGTCGTCGGACGCCAAAAGTGCGACCATGGCGCCGATTTCCTCGTTTTTGCCGAGCCGTCCGACCGGCACGCGTCCGACCATGCTTTCGATATGTTCGCGCATTTCGGGTTCGGATTCTTCGGGGGCGATGGGGCCGGGAGAGATGATGTTGGTGGTGATACCCTTTTTACCGAACTCTTTCGCGAGCGATTTGGTGAGACCCCACGCCGCATGCTTCGAGACACTGACCGGTGCACGCCCGTTATATCCGTGAATGGCGTTCATGCCGGCGAAGTTGATGATCCGGCCCCAACCCGCGTCGATCATGCCGGGCAGGCAGAGCTTCGATAACCGCCGCGCGGCGTGGAAATCGATATTCAAAATGCGTTCCCACTCGTCTTCATCTGTTTCGAGGAACGGGCTGTTCGGTCTGATGGCGGCGTTATTGACCAGAATATCGACGCGTCCGAATTTCTCGAAAGCGGCGGCGGCGATGTTGCCGAGATCGTCCGGGTTGCCGACATCCCCCATGGCCACCAGGGCATCGACGCCGAGTGCTTTGACTTCTTCGGCGACTGTGTCGCAGTTCGCCCGATTGCTGGAGCCGTTGACGACGATGTTGATGCCGTTTTTCGCTAATGCCAAAGCCGAAGCGCGGCCGATATTGCGTCCCGCCCCCGTGATCAGGGCAGTGCGGCGTGTCTCTCCCATAATTTTTTTCTCCGTTGATATGCCATAGGTGGGGTGTCGTTGAGTCCAATAAACCATAGATGGGATGGCGGATAAATATCCCGTGCAGGGGGGTTGTAAGTGGGATGTGATTCCCCCTATCAAGCCTCGTTAGCTTTTTTTACAGAGGACTCTCAGATGAACGAACTTCGCAACATGGATGAACTGGAAGCGCTTGACCGGGCGCATTTTCTACACGCGTCATCGGATGTGAAGGGGCATGCCACCGGTAAGACGCCGGTGCGCGTCATCGAAACGGGCGAGGGGGTCTACATCACCGACCGCACGGGTAAGAAGAGCCTGGACGCGTTCGCCGGGCTTTACTGCGTGAACATCGGTTATGGCCGGACCGAGGTTGCCGATGCGATCTCAGAACAAGCCCATAAGCTCGCGTTCTATCACGCGTATGTCGGCCACGGCACCGAGAACTCGATCCGGCTGGCCGCCAAGGTCGTCGATCTCGCGCCTGAGAACATGAGCCGTGTTTATTTCGGCTTGTCCGGTTCGGATGCGAACGAGACCAACATCAAGCTGGTCTGGTACATGAACAACATTCTGGGCAGACCCGAGAAGAAGAAGATCATTTCCCGCGACAGGGGCTATCACGGGTCGGGGTTGATGACCGGCAGTCTGACCGGCCTGCCGCTGTTCCACATGGCGTTCGATCTGCCGCTGGACCGGGTGTTGCACACCCAATGCCCGCATTATTGGAAGTACGCCCAGGACGGCATGAGTGAACTGGAGTTCTCCGATTACTGCGCGTTACAACTCGAACAACTCATCCAGGACGAAGGTCCCGACACCGTCGCCGCGTTCATCGGCGAGCCGTTCATGGGGACGGGCGGGCTGATCCCGCCTCCCGAAGGTTACTGGCAGGCTATTCAGAAAGTGCTCGATAAATACGACGTCATGCTGATCGCCGACGAGGTCGTGACCGGCTTCGGCAGATTGGGTTCATGGTTCGGGTCCGAGCACTATAAAATGAAGCCCGACATCATCACCATCGCCAAGGGCCTGACCAGCGCCTACGCCCCGTTGTCGGGTTCGATCCTGAGCGAGAAGGTCTGCGGTATTCTGGATCAGGGCTCGGAAGATCTCGGGCCCATCGGGCATGGCTGGACGTATTCCGCGCATCCGGTCGGTGCGGCTGCCGGCGTCGCCAATCTGAACGTGATCGAAAAAGACGACCTGATCGGGAACGTGAGAAAGACCGGCGCCTATTTCCAGAAGGCGCTCAGGGATAATTTCCAGGATCATCCGATGGTCGGCGAAGTCCGTGGTGAGGGCCTTCTGGCCGCCATCGAGTTCGTTCAGGACAAGAAGTCGAAAACCTTTTTCGATCCGGGCCTTAAGGTTGGTGCCAAGATGTCGGCTGCCGCGCTCGAAAACGGGATCATCGCGCGGGCCATGCCGCACGGCGATATCCTCGGTTTCGCGCCGCCGTTCTGTCTTACCGAAGGCGAGGTCGACGAGATCGTGTCTGCGGTGAAGAAATCGCTGGATACGGTTTACGCGGACGTTTCCTGACCATCACCCCCTCACCCTGTCCCTCTCCCGAGGGAGAGGGGACCAATGTCCGATCATCCCTCTCCTTGGGGAGAGGGTGGCGCGCTTGCGCGCCGGGTGAGGGGAACTATTCCGCGTAAGGACCGAACTTCGGCAGGTCGCGTTTTTTGACCGGTTCCATCCCCGCACCCTTGGGCAGGATGGCGTGGAAGTCGCGGTCGCGGTCGACGATGTAAATCGGTCGTTTCCAGCGCGAGAACACGCGCCGCATGGTCGCCGAATAATCCTTATAGACCTCGAACTCGTCGGGCTTGTTCTCGAACAGGTGCTCATAGACGCCATGGAATTCGGTGACGAACTCGGGCGTCACTTTTTTCATGTTGCTGATCACCCAGCACCGGTCCTCGAACGTCCAGTAGGTCGCCATCCCGATGAAGTCGCCGTTCTTCGTAATATACGGAAAGAACGGAAAGGCGCGGCACGATAGCGAGCGGTTGTCGCGTTCGCAGAACATGGCGCCCTTGCACTCACACGCAACGCAATCTTCGTGCAGCGATTCAACGAGTTCCTCGCCATGTTCGTTGGGGGGCCGGTACTTGCGCCAGAGTTTGGAGCGGGACCTGAGCAGTTTGTATTCGCTCTTGTCCATGATCGGGACGGCGTTCTCGATATCGCAGCAGACAGGTGTGCCCTCGTTCAGATGCCGGCACTTCTCGCCGCAGTCGACCGGCACAACGTTGGCCGTGAAATCCTTGAAGATCTTTTTGTAGACTTTTTTCAATGATCGAACCCGTTCATGCGTAACAAGCCTTCACCATAACAAAAGGTGGCGCGGGGGAAATCATCAAAGTTTTATGACGTGCTAAACGAAAAATGCTTACGCCAATGCCTGATCGGACATCGGGAAACGGATATGGCGCTGGCCCTCGACCGGGGATTTGAGGCGCTGCGTCCAATGAACGCCCGGCCAACGGTATTCGGCGAGACCTTTCTTTGGCCAGTAGACAGCGGTGTAGACCGTGCCAAAGCCGCGTCCGAACGCGGTCGAATAGAGGGGCGGTTTCTGGAATGCACCGATGAAGCGGTCGGCGGGTTCGTCGTGGAGGGTCAATCTTTGTAACAGAAAGCGCTCGCGCTCGACCGTCGCTGTGGCGCGGGCGTGGCGGTGCCATTCGACACGCTCCTGGTGATTGGTCGCGACCCTTTGATCCGTGACGATGGCCTTCCGGTCCGGCGACAGATAGACGGTCGCGTGCCGGCCCTGTTTGTCGACCACGGTGACGTTGTAGGTCATGTGGCATGGGATACGGGTCAGCGCTTCGGTCGCGTCACTGACCGTGTCGCAGAATTCCATGATGTAGCGGAGGATGATCGGCACCCCGAACCCGTCGCCGACGATGGTTCGGCCCCCGAACGTGAGCGATACCGCAAGGCCCCGGTCGTTCATCCCATCAACCAGGCCGAACAACCCGTCCGCCATCCCCAACACCCACCTGTCGTGCCAGCGCGAATGCAGGATCAAACCGTCGCAAAGGGCGGGGGCGTAATCGTAGTTGCGGACCAGCATCGGCTCGGCCCCGGGCCAGACGGCCTGGGAACACCCCGATAGATATGCGGGCGGACAGTAGAAACTCAGGAACCGGGCCGACAGGTCGTCGCCGCCTGCAAGCTCGCAGAGCTTTTCATAGGTCGGCACCATCTCTGGCATGTACTGCTTGAAGGCCCGATAGCCCGCCAGGTAGGTCTGGCGGGCCTCGATGCCGTCGGAGAGAAACCAACGCTGGTAAGCGGGCCAGAGCATGTCGAAACGCGACTGCCATTTCTCGCCCGCGTGCTTCTCGCTTATGGTCTCAAAGACCAGATCCATGAACGGTTCCTTGTTGCCGGGCAGTGTTGTCATCCCCGCGAAGGCGGGGACCCAGGGGCACCGGCACGTCATTTCCGGGTTCCCGCTTTCGCGGGAATGACGATCTAATTACGCGCGAGAGCGTCCAGAGTCCATGCTCCTCAAAGAATCTTGAACGCCGGGTCCGCAAGCTCGACCGGTTGCGCTTTCGGCAGCGGTTTCGCCTTGTACTGGGACTTGATGCCCTCGATCCACTGCTTGGCGCGTTTGGTCAGCTTGAACTTGTTATCCATCGCCCGCCCGCGGGTAATCAGAATCCCCAGATCGGCGCCTTCGTAGCGGTAATCGCCCTTGTCGGAGATGCGCAGGAAGAACGCCTCGGCTTCGCTTTCGACCGCGCGGCGGTGATAGTCGAAGCGGTTGTAGGTGACGCTGCCGTCCTTGTTCAGGCTCCAGATTCCCGACTCGGGGGCTTCCGTGATGATATCGACATTGTCTTCTGTGTGCTTAATCACCATCTGGCACCAGCTGTCGATATTGTCGGCATCGGCCCAGCGGTTGTTCAACTCGTTGACGTCGATGTCGAACGGCACGCCCGAGAATTCCAGCAGGTGGAACAGGAACAGCGGCGCGTCGGCATGCGCGAAGGCCGCGTGGTTGGTCATCGAGCTGGCACCCGTGACGCGTGGGTTGCACTCACCCAGATAGATGTTGCCGTCGTCCTGATCGATCAGGAAGTCGAGCTCGAAATAGCCGCGATAACCCTCTTTCACCAGTTGGTTACCGAACTGGAAGGTGTACTCGCGGGCTTTCTTGCGGATCTTCGGATCGAACGCTTCGGGGAAGATTTCGTTGCCGCACCAGCCGCCGCGATATGGGGTCAATTCCTTGAAGCCGACAAGCTCGGTCATCAGCGGGCCGACGATGGTGCCCTTTGATGTTGCGCAGGCTTCGATCGCGGAACCGCGGCAGTTGATCCGCTTCATCACCTTGATCTCGCCCTGGCCGACGATGTCGTGCTCGTGGCGGCGGTAGTCTTTTTCGCTCTTGATGAAGAACGTGGTGTGACCGCTGTCACCGAACGCGGACTGAAGGACCAGATCGTTACCCAATGGCTTCGCGAGCTTCTTGAGATCGTCGTAGCTGTTGATCACACCAAGCGTGTTCGGCACCGACGGCACGCCCGCCTTGTTGCCGATGCGCACGGTTTCGATCTTGTGGTCGATCTTTTCGCGGAGCGCCGCTTTCGGGAACCAGACCTCGAGGCCCAGCTCCTTGCAGACTTTCTCGACCCGCTCGTCGAACATCAGGAACACGGCTTTCGGCTTGCCGCCCTTCGACTTCACATAGTCGATGACTTCCTTGTGCTCGAGCAGGTAGGCGTTGATGTCCTCGATCGACTCGAATTCGGGATGGGGCGCTTCGGTCGGGACGAAGACGTTCGGATGACGCCCGTCGTAGCAGTCGATGTAGCAAATGTATTTGAAGTTACGGCACCATTCATCAATCCCCAACAGATTGAAGTTGGTCGCGCTGATGAAGAAGATCGGATCTTCGTTCCGGTGGAAGAACCGCCGGATCTCGGAAATGTTCTTCAGCTTCTTGGGGCGCGGCTTGCGTGCAGCAGCCTTTTTCGCGGGCGCCTTCTTGGCGGCAGTCTTTTTTGCGGGGGCTTTCTTGGCAGCGGCCTTCTTTGCGGGCGCTTTCTTCTTGGTTGCGGCTTTCTTCTTAGTCGCCATGATAATCGTCTCCCTGTTTAATTTTAAAAGGCGGCGGGTCGAGCCGCCGCCAATGGCACTATTTGAGGCGCGCTTTCAAAGCGTCCTCGGTAAATACGCGTAAGCCCAGGTCCGGGCGGTAGCCGTGGATTTCCTTCACATCGAGCGCCTTGAAGAACCCGATGATCTCTTTCGAGACCACCTGGCCCGGCACCAGGATCGGGAAGCCCGGCGGGTAGGGGATGATGAAGGTCGCACTGACGACCTCGCGTCCCGCGGCCATCGCCTCTTCGATCCCCTCTTCGAGGGTCAGGTACTCGCAGGTGTCCTCATCATAAGAAAGGAAGTACGCATCCCGCATCACACCCTCGCGGGTGTGCCCCTTGGGGTCGGGTCGGAAGGCGTCGTGGAAGCGCGAGAAGTCGGGTAATGGCGGCAACTCGTTCAGGAGGCCGTTGACCTTTTTCTCGTGCGCTTTCTTTTCCGGCGCATTCATGTCCTCGAGCTTCTCTTCCATCTCGTGGGCGATCTTGACGAGCACCTCGATCAGATACGCGATCGAACTACGCGTCGTGCCGATGTTGGTCATGAACAGGACCGTGTTGCGCGACGTCTTGTTGATCTGGATGCCGTATTTATCCATCAACTCGGCGTTTTTGAACGTATCGCCGTCCATGCCGGTCTCACCGACCAGCAGCGTGATGCGGGTCGCATCGAGCGCGAACTCATCACCCGCCCATGCTTCCCAGATATCGTTCCAGCCTTTGTCGGCCTCGTAGTAGCTCTCGATTCCCGATTGCCGGTATTCCGCCGGGATCATGTCGCCGACGGTGAGAATCTTGAAGAACTTCGACAGCAGCGGATGGGTGCGGACCTTCTGGCGCAGCACCATGGCCATCTCGACCTGTTTCTGCACCATCTCGAAGCCTTCGAGTTCGACCTGCCGGCGCCCGACGTCGAGCGACGCCAAAATCTGGTAGTTGGGCGAGGTCGAGGTGTGGGTCATGAACGCTTCGTGGAAGGCTTCCTCCGTCTTCGATGCGAAGTCCTGGTCGTGGACGTGGATCATCGAGCCCTGCCTGAGGGCCGTCAGGGTCTTGTGGGTCGACTGGGTCGCGTACACGCGGACCCTGGACGTATCCGGATCGGGCATCAGGCGCATATCCAGAAGTTTCTCGATATCGTCGCCGGCTTCCTCGCGCTCGATCTTATGCGCTTCGTAGGCCTCGCGATAATCCGGGTCCTTGAACTTTTCGCGGAGGTTGCCGGCCTGATACATCGCCGTGCGTTGACGATACGTCGGCCCGAACCGGGCGAAGCCGAACCACGCCTCATCCCACAGGAAGACGAGATCCGGTTTGATCGCCAAACACTCTTCCATCACCCGTTCGACATTGTAGACCAGCCCGTCGAAGGTGCAGTTCGTCAACAGAAGCATGCGGACTTTGTCCAGCTTGCCGGCGGCCTTCAGTTCCAGCAGTTCTTTCTTGATCTCGCGCAGCGGCACGGCGCCGTACATCGAATACTCACTAAGTGGATAACTATCGAGATAGACCACGTGCGCGCCGCCCAGCACCATCCCGTAATGGTGCGACTTGTGGCAGTCACGGTCGACGAGAACGATGTCGCCCGGCCGGACGACGGCCTGCACGACGATCTTGTTACAGGTCGACGTGCCGTTGGTGGCGAAGAAGGTCTTGCGCGAGCCGAACGCCCGGGATGTCAGCTCCTGCGCCTTTTTCAAAGGCCCGATCGGCTCAAGAAGGGAGTCCAGCCCGCCCGACGTCGCCGACGTTTCCGCGAGGAAGATGTTCATCCCATAGAACTCGCCCATGTCCCTGATCCAGTTGGATTTCGTGATCGACTTGCCGCGCGAGATGGGGAGCGCGTGGAACACGCCGGTCGGCTGCTTGGCGTAATTCCTGAGCGCGGTGAAGAAGGGGGTCTGGAAGCGGCTGTCGACACCCCTCAGGATGTTCATGTGCAGTTCCAGGAAGTCTTCCTGATTATAAAAGATGCGGCGGCATGAATCGCCGACGCGGCCGGCCACGTCCTCGACGCTCTGATCGGTCACCAGATAGAGGTCCAGTTCCGGGCGGATGCGGCCGATCACCTCGGCCAGGACGATCCCGTAGTCCTGCGGCTCCAGGTCATCGACGCTGTCGATGTGCGCCATCTTCAGATATCGGTTCAAAACCGGCAGATCGTTGATCGATTTGAAACGGAAGCCGAAGCGGATCACCACCGACTGGATGTTGTGGTTGAACAGGACCGCGATGACCGCGTCCTCGAAGCTGGGCACGAACACGGGTTCGTAAGTGAAGGGGTCTTCCTCGCGGCGCATGCCGTGCAGACCCTCTTCCTGTTGATGCTGCTGCACGTGCGACAGGTCGTCGACGAACAGCACTTCGAAATAGGGGCGGCGGCGGCTCCGCTCCTCAAGCGTCTCAAGTTCCTCTTCCTCGAGATATTCATCCTCGCCGTGAAGGCCGAGGTTGACGTGCTTGCGGCGATAGCTGCTGCTCATCATCGCGCCGACGATGCGTGACACCGCGCGGCTCAGCGTGCGGACGTCCTTGGTGTCCAGAAGATGGTAGAGCTGCCTGAAATCGTGGTGGCCCGGAAACGCCCAATACGTTTCGAACGGCGCAAGTTCGTCCAGCAGCGCCTTGGCCTGCGCATAGTCGTCGGGGCGTTCCCGCCCTTCGGCAAGCCGAAGGACGATATTCTTGAGCTTGTTCCACGTATCGACGCGGAACTGGGTGGCATTGTAATAGCGGCCTAGCGATACGCCCTTAGTCTTCGCTCCCTCGTCCGGCATTTTTGAACTCCCTGTTCGTCATTGTTTTATGCGTCTTTCGCGCTTTTATGGGTGTCGAGCACCGTAATGTTGTTATAGCCCCGGTGGCCGTTCACGTCGGCGGGGCGGGGGACGTTCAGTCCCTCCTGCGAGCCCTGATGCGGCATTTCCAGCGCGCCCAGGCTGTAAAGATAGCTGGTATCGGCGACGGTCGGGTCATAAACCCCGAAATAGGCGTTTCGGTCGCGGAAACTCTTCAAAGTCTGCCCCAGGCCCCTAAGGCCCACGGCGCGCTGGCGGCGCACCAGGTCGAAATCGACCTCGACCGGGATCACTTCCTCCTGGCCGGCGGCCTGATAGAGGATGGTGCCCGACGGATCGACGACGCAGGAGCGTCCGGTCCCGCCCGGGCCCAGGCCGTTGATGTCGAAGACATAGGTCTGGAACATCGCCGCGGTCGAGCGCGCGATCGAAAGTTCGATGTCACGGTCGATGGTCCCCGTTAAGACCGGGTGCAGCAGCACCTCGGCGCCCATCGAGACGAGCGTGCGCGTGGTTTCCGGGAACCAGATGTCGTAGCAGATCGACACCCCGAAGCGGCCGATTTCCGGCACGTCGAAGACGCAGAACTCTGTCCCGCCCTCGACACCGGCTTCGTACGGCTGGAACGGGAACATCTTGGCGTAGCGGCCGACGGTCTCACCCTGCGGATTGATGACGTAGGCGACGTTCTGAAGGCCGTATTCGGTGCGTTCGAACATAGAACCCGGAAGAAGCCAGACGTTGTGACGGCGCGCGGCTTCGCGGAAGACCTCAAGCGCCCCTTCTGTGCTTTCGGGATGGTTGCCGGTCAGCGGGCCATACGGCGCCAGCTCGCTGAACACGATCATCTGAACCCAGGGAAAGCGCGCCATCACGTGATCGACGCGATGCGACATCGCGGTCACGTTCTCATGGCTGGCCGAAACTTGCATCTGCACACCGGCAATCGCGAAGGGGGTCATCTAATAGGGACCTCTATGTTTATTTCGCAATACGTTACAATGGTCGCTTGCAAGCGTGTTCCGGTCAAGGTCTGCCCGGCGGCGGCGTATTCCGCACCCGCCGGGCGAAGCCTTATTCCGCGGCGACCGCGGTCGTGCCCATCTCGGCGAGGCAGTTCTCGATGATGTCGAGACCCTCGTCGATAACGGCATCCGAAGCGGTCAGCGGCACCAGGATCCGGATCGTGTTGGCGTAAACGCCGCACGACAGCAGGATCAGGCCTTTTTCCAACGCTTTGGCGCAGAGCGTCTTGGTGGCGTCGGCGTCCGGTTTATCGGTGCCTTTTTCCGTCACCATCTCGAACGCGACCATCGCGCCCAGCCCGCGGACGTCACCGATCGGCTGCACGTCTGTGCGGTCTTTGATGCGATTGACACGCTCGACGATGCGCTGGCCGATAATGTTGGCGCGGCCCAGAAGCTGCTCTTCCTCGATCACCTTGATGACACCCAGCGCGGCGGCGCAGCCGATCGGGCTACCCCCATAAGTGCCGCCCAGACCACCCGGCGCGGGGGCGTCCATGATTTCCGCCTTGCCGACAACGCCGGCGAGCGGGAAACCGCCCGCGAGCGATTTCGCGGTGGTGATCATGTCCGGCTCGACACCCCAGTGTTCGGAGGCGAAGATGCGGCCCGTGCGGGCGAAACCGGTCTGCACTTCGTCGGCGATCAGGCAGATGCCATGTTCGTCGCAGACGCGGCGCAGTTCCTTAATCAGTTCGATGGGGGCGATGTAGAAACCGCCTTCGCCCTGGACCGGCTCGATGATAATCGCTGCGACCTGTTCGGGTTCGAGATCGGCCTTGAACAGGCGGTGCAGCGCGTCGATCGAGTCCTGGACCGAGACGCCGTGCATCGGCATCGGGAACGGCAGGTGGTGAATGCCGGCCGGCATCGGGCCGAAACCGCGTTTGTAGGGGTCGACTTTCCCGGTCAGTCCCATGGTCATCATGGTGCGGCCGTGGAACCCGCCGGAGAACGCGACAACGCCCGGGCGGCCCGTGTGGGCGCGCGCGATCTTGACCGCGTTTTCGACGGCCTCGGCACCCGTGGTCACGAACAGGGTCTTTTTGGGGGTGTCGCCCGGCGCCAGTTCGTTCAGCTTTTCGGCAAGTTCGACATAGGGCTCGTAGGGAACGACCTGATACGCCGTGTGGGTAAACCGCTCGAGCTGCTTCTGGACGGCGGCCATCACGGTCGGGTTGCGGTGACCGGTGTTGAGAACGGCAATGCCGCCCGCGAAGTCCACGTAGCGCTTGCCTTCGACGTCCCACAGTTCCGCGTTTTCGGCGCGGTCGGCGTAAATGCCGGTGGCGACACCGACGCCCCGGGGCGTGGCGGCCTGACGACGGTCGTTGAGCGATTTGTTATCAGTCATTTCCTTCAAGTCCCTGTGTAAAAAATGGACAAACCTCAGAGGTGAAAAGGGCGGCCGATCGGCCGCCCCCTCCGATATCAGCGTTAGGCCGCTGCGATCTCGCCCTCAACGTGGGCGGCATCGGCGGTCGGGTACTGCTGTTCTTCACGTTGAGCCTGGGGCTCGTAGATCGAGAAACCTTCGGCCTGGGTCTGGGCCTTGATGTCTTCGGCTTTCGGAGCCGGAATACGTTTCGACATCGACCAGACGTGACCGAACGGATCGACAACCTTGGCGAAGCGTTCACCATAGTGCGTGTCGGCCAGCGGCACCAGCACCGTGCAACCGTTTTCGACGGCGCGTTCCCAGATCTCGTCGACGTTGGCGACATAGAGGTGCTGGGCAACGGCGGAACCACCGAACGCGAGCGGCGACCAGATGCCGAACGCCGGCAGTTCGTCGGAAACGACGATGATCGAGTTGCCGATCTTCATTTCAGCGTGCAGGACGGTGACGTCGTCTTCGGCGTAGGTGCGCGAAAGCACTTCGGCGCCGAACACTTCGTTGTAAAAGCCGAGCGCGGCATCGGCGCCACGGACGACCAGGGACGGGGTCACGGTGCGATAGCCTTTGGGCACCGGAGCAACTTTTTTAGCCATGTCAAAACTCCTAATTCTCGTTTTGGATGGGGACTGTGCCCCGTTGAATCCTGGGGGCATCGGCCCCGAAAACCTTCTGCTGTGGCCCCGCTGAATTAAGGACTAGCGGAATCGGTCAACAGCATGTATCATGATGTACGTTATTTGAGCGTGCGTGTCAACAACATGATACAAGGTGTTCCTATCACCATGCCGCAAGATGTCGGAAACCCGGTTCCACAGGACGCAGCCCAGCAGGACCTGGCGCTGGGGGTCACCATGACCATCACCCAGGCCGACCTGCCGTATCTGCGCGCGGTCGGGCGGCTCGGCGAGTATGCGGTGGTTTATCGTGTCTGGCGCGAGCAGGCAGGCGGGGGATTCGGCGATCAGACCAAGAACCCGCATACGTGGGGCGTGCTTGTCTATGTCGACGGACAGTTGGCCAGAATCTATTCGGCGCGCGGTGCGGGCCGTGAATGGTCCAATCTCGACCGCCTCGAAAAATGGCTGCGCTCGCAGGGCTTTTGGTACTGGTGGACGCGGAACGACCTCGAGCCGCTCGGCGAAGAAGACGATATTGTCGCCGAGCCGATGGACGAAGCCGTCGCGGGGGAGGCGTCCGAGGATGCCGAAGCCGACATCACCGATGAGAACCAGAGCGACGAGACGGCCGCGCCGCAGCCGGCCAATCCGATGTTCCCGTCCATGCCGCCGGAACCGCTGGGGTCCTGATACGTCTTGTCATTCCCGCGAAAGCGGGGGTGACGAGCGGCGGTGTGGGGCTACCCGCAGTTGATTGATGCACATCAATGCCGGGGGCGTGGCGCCCGGGCTACGTTCCTCCCGAAATCACTCACTCAATGGGAGGAATGACGATGACTTTCCGTTCAATCCGTTTATCCCGTGTTCTCGCCGCCATCCTGTGCGCCGGCGTCATGAGCGCCGCCGTGTCCGTGTCGGCCGACGAAATCGATAATCGCCGCGGTGGCGGGTACGGCATGATGGGGCAGGGCTACGGTCCCGGTATGATGGGCCAGGGCTATGGCCCCGGCATGATGGGCCAGGGCTATGGTCCTGGTATGATGGGCCAGGGCTATGGTCCTGGTATGATGGGCCAGGGCTATGGCATGGGCCACGGTCCCGGCATGATGTATGGCTGGGGACAGGATCGTGATCTTAAGCTTAAAGCCGACGATGCCCGCGCCCTCGTCCAGGCGCGTCTGGTGATGCTCGGCAACGACCGGCTGACGGTCGGGGACGTTGCCGATGACAATGCCGACGAGATCGTCGTCGACGTCGTGACGGCCAAGGAAAAGGCCCTGGTCGAGAAGCTCGCCGTCGATCGCGCGACGGGCCGGATCAGACCGGTTCGGTGAGCCGCATCGGATAACATCGCCGTCGTTCCAAACTCGATTTGGGACCCATACCGGTGACACCGTTTGCGTCAAATCCGTCGTATGGACCCTGATCAAGTTCAGGGTGACGATGCGGCTGTGGGGTGCGGAAGCGTTCAAACCGTCATGCAGTCCCCCGCTTTCGCGGGGGTGACAAGGTGAAATTAACTTACGTCTCCCGACCGGCACGCGACGCGGCGCGGACGAGGGGATCGAGCAGGTAATCCAGCACCGACCTGCGTTCCGTTACCAGAAACACCTCCGCCTGCATGCCCGGCGACAGCATCGGCCGGTCGGCCCGATACGCGCTCTCGTTCGGGATCACGCGGCCGGAAAAGAACCCCGCGCCTGTCTGCGGATCGGTGAGGCGGTCGGGGGAAACCTGAACAACCTTACCCTCGATCATCGGCGTCGCTCGCGCGTTGAACGCGGAAAGCCGGACCCGCGCGACCTGGCCCGGATAGACCACGTCGATGTCGTTCGGGTCGATCTTCACGTCGATCACGTATCTGTCGTTGTCGGGCACCAGTTCCAGCACCGGTTCGCCGGCCTGGATCACCCCACCCGGTGTGTGGTGCCTGAGGGCGACGACGACGCCGTCTTCGGGGGCGACCACGTCGGTGCGGGTTAGGATGTCCGTCGCGGCGCGGATTTTCTCGTGCAGTTCGGCGATCCGTTCACGGGTTTCCTGATGCTCGGCGGCGATTTCGGTCTGGTGGCGCTCGGTCAACAACGCGCGCTCCATTTCCAGCTTGGCGATCTCGTCGCCCGCCTTGGCGATTTTGGCGGAAAGGTCGTGGATGTCGCCTTCGGCGTCGACCCGCGCCCGCTCGACGGCGAGGACCCGGTTCTTGGCGACGAGGCCGTCTTTCAAAAGACCCGAGAACATCTCGTGTTCGTCTTTCAGAAGTTCATGACGTTTGACGGTCGCCTCCCGCTTCGCTTTCAGGCCCCGGATTTCGGCGTTCTGCTTGGCGATGCGCTCGCGCAAGATGCGGTCCTGGCGGTCGAGATTGCGGGCGCGCGTTTCCAGCACCTGCATCTCGCCATCCATGATATCCATCAGCTTTTCGTCGATGTTGAGATCGAGAAGGGCGGGCGGGAATTCGATGGTCGGCAGATTTCGCTGCTCGGCCTCCAGTCTCGCCTTTTTGGCCATCAAGGCGTTCATCCGGCCCCTTAAAAGATCCAGTGTTGCGCGTGCCCGGGTGTTGTCCATGCGGAGCAGGGCCTGACCCTGACGCACCCGCTCGCCCTCGACGACGAGGATCGCCTTTACGATCCCGCCCTCCAGGTGCGCCACCGTCTTGCGGTTGCTTTCGACCCCCACCGTGCCGACGGCGACGGCGGCGGCGTCGATGCGCGTCAGTTCGGCCCATGCGAGGCCACCGAAGATGAAGACGACGACAATGGCCCAGCCGGCGAACTGCCAGCGCCGGGTGGCGAAGATCGACGGCGCGTCGGTTTCTTCTTCTTCAATCATTTCAGGAGGTGCGTCGTCCTCGAGCGTTTCACGTGAGACGAGGGCGGTCGAGCTGACGGCCTGGCGCCAGTCGACATTCTGATTTAACTGCTGGCGCATCTTTTCAAGGGCGCGCTTCAGTTCTTCCGGTGTCATCATGGCGGTTACTCCTGGCTGGCCGACCGGGCGGCGGCTTTGCGGCGGGTGGCGCGGCGGGGCACGATGGCTTTCTCTTCATCCCCCTCCATCAACCGCAAAGGCTGCTGTTTCAGGCGGTCGACGACGCGCGCCTTGCCGTTCTCGAAGACGATCACACGGTCGCACTGGGCGAGGACGCTTGGGCGCTGTGAGATCGCGATTATGATCGAACCCGAGTCACGATAGTGCGTCAGGGTGCCGATCAGTCTTTCGATCCCGGCGTTGTCGAGGAAGGTATAAGGCTCATCCAGCACGATCAGGCGCGGGTCGGCGAAGATCGTCCTGGCCATGAGGATCTTCTGCGCCAACCCTTGCGGAAGGGGCGGCATCCCCGGCCCGACCTCGGTCATATATCCGTAGGGCAGGTCGAGGATCGCATCCTCGGCACCGACGAAGCGGGCGGCGGCATAGATCTCGGGGGCATCGGGTGTCGAGAAGCGCGAGATATTCTCCGAAATCGTGCCGGGCAGAAGCGCCGGGGTCTGAGACAGATATGCGATGTCGTTTCTGGCCCGGTCGAGGGTGATGTTGCGGATGTCGTCGTGATCCAGAAGGACACGCCCGTGCGCGGGTGTGTCGAGGCCGACCAGTAGCCTTGCCAACAGTGTCTTGCCCGACCCGCTAGGCCCCGTGATGCCGATCATCTCGCCGCCCCTGGCGTTGAAGCTGACGTTCGAGAACACGGCTTCGCGGACGTCGTCCTTGAGCATGCTCACCCCTTTGACCTCCAAAGCCGGGACTTCCAGCGCGGGGAAGCCGGAAATCGGGTTCTGCTTCTTGACCTCGGTCGAGAGCAGGCGGGCGAGGATCGCGCGCACCTCGACCAGTGTGCGCCACGCGTCCTGCGCGCGCTCGAACGGACCAAGCGCGCGTGCGGCGATGACGCTGGCGGCGACCATCGCGCCCGGCGTGATCTGCGACGAGATCACGAGGGCGGCGGCCGACGCCATCAACGTGATCTGCATGGCGAGGCGGATGAAGCGCGCCATCACGCCGACGGTGTAGGTGCGGTCGGCAAGGCGCAGGCGTTCGCGCGCCGTTTTGGACTGCTGTTTCTTCCAGCGCCGTCCCAGATGTTGATCCAGGCCGAACACGGCGGCCGAGCCGTCGTCGTGGGCGAGGGTGCCGGCGAGGCGGGCGGCCTTTTTCTCGGCGTCGCGGGTTTCGATGATCAACCCTCGCATCCAGCGTTCGCTGGCGAGCGCCAAAAGCCCCAGCATCAGCGCCCCCAATGTCGCGATCCAGCCGAGCGTCGGGTGGAGAAGAAAGACGATACTGAGGAACACCGGTATCCACGGGGCATCCAGAAGGGTGACCATCACCGGACCGGCGATGAATTGTCTTAGGCGCGCGACGTCGCCCAACCGCGCCTGGCGGTGCTTGGCGAGCAAATCCTCTCCGACGCTGTCTTCGAGCTTCATCGCCGCGCGGGCGAGAATGCGGCCCCGCACGAGGTCCAGCGCCGACATCACGAGTAACGCCGCCACCGCCCCGATGGCGAGCGCGGTCAGGGTTTCAAAGCTGTGGCTGGCCAAGACCCGGTCGAAGACCTGGATCATGAACACCGGGACGGCGAGCACCAGAAGGTTGATCGCGAAACTGAAGCAGAGCAGATGCCCAATCTGCCCGCGTGTCGCTGTTAATGCGTTGATGAAGGCGGGCCATGACGGCCGACGCGTCGAAGTTGTGGTGTTGTTCATTTTCTATGACCCCCTAATCGAAACTGTCAGAATGTGAAGTCGTCGGCCCCAAGGTCGGAAATGCCGACGTTCTCAAACGTCAGGCTGTCGCCGCCACCCAGATCGATGGTCGTGTCGCCGCCGATTTCCGACATCACCAGATCGTTGAAGCTGGCGATCCCGAAGTCGCTTAGATCAACGGTGTCGGCATAGACCGCCCCGGCGCTGAACGCGGTGAAGTCGCTGATGACGTCGGTGCCGTTGCCGCGCTTCATGATGAAGACGTCGTTGCCGTCGCCGCCTTCCATCCGGTCGGCGCCGCTGCCGCCATCCATCCGGTCGTTGCCGTGATATCCGTGCAGGAAATCGTCGCCCGCATCGCCGTTGAGGACGTCGTTGTTGAAGCCGCCCCGGATTTCGTCGTTGCCGTCACCGCCCGACAACGTGTCGTTGCCGAAATCGCCGAACAGGTAGTCGTCGCCGTCCTCGCCGTATCCCGTATCGTCGCCGGCCTCGCCGAGGATGCGGTCGTTATCGGCACCCCCGTATAGAATGTCGTTGCCGCCGCCGCCGTAGAGCGTGTCCATCCCCGCGTCACCGTAGAGAACGTCGGCACTGTGGAAATCGAGCGCGCCGTCACCCGCCCCATAGAGGGTGTCATTACCTTCGCCGCCATGAAGGGTGTCGACGCCGTCACCGCCGGTGATCTCGTCGTCACCGCCCGCGCCCGACAGATTGTCGTTCCCGCCAAGACCTGAAATCTGATCGTTCCCGCTCCCCCCCGTGATCACGTCGGCGTCCGCGGTGCCGTTCAGAATCTGGTCGTCGGTGCCGTTGATGAATTCGTCGAAGGTGAGGGCGCTCGTCGCGTCGGCGTTGGTCGCGTAGTCGGTGCCGTCATACCTCAGGATTTCAATCGCGCCCGCGCCGTAAAAGTTCTGCACCGTCAGGCTGCCACCACCTGTGTAGTTGAAGACCAGGTCGTCGCCGATCTGTTCGACCGAACTCACCGCTTCGAAGGGGTTGATGCCGTCGAACCAGAGGACGTCTTCACCCGACGAATCCGTGATGATGTCGGTGTCGCCCGGCGCACCCCCATCGATGATATAGAGGTCGTGATCGTCGCCACCGTCCATGGTGTCGTTGCCGTCACCACCGGATAAAGTGTCGTTGCCGGTCCATCCATTGAGGTAATCGTTACCCGCGCCGCCTTCGAGCACGTCGTTGTGGAAGCCGCCACGCAGCTCGTCATTACCATTGCCGCCGAGGATGGTATCCGCCCCGGACGACCCGAACGCGTAATCGTCGCCGTCGCCGCCCTCTATTCTGTCGTCGCCGACATTGCCCAGAAGCCGGTCGTCGCCGGCCCCACCCAGAAGGATGTCGTTACCAAACCCGCCGTCGAGGGTGTCGTTTCCGGACCCGCCTTCGAGCGTATCCGCGCCCGACGTCCCGACGAGGTTGAGAGGGGTATCCGTGGGGGTCTCCGGGTCCGCCGGATCGTCCACACCGGGATCAGGGTCGGGGTCGCTTCCGGGCGGCGGGGCGGTTCCGGCGTTCGTGGTGGTATCCGTCTCCGAAGCCAGGCGGGCCTCGATCAGTTCGATCTCGTCGTCGCGGGCGTCATCGTCGTCAGTTGTATCCGGCTCCAAGCCAGACTGAATGCGTTCACCGCCATCGGCCGCCAACGGATCGATAAATAACGGCGTGTCCGGATCTGTTTGGTTTTCGTCTTCGGATACAAGCGAACCTCCAATAAGGGATGCGGGCGTGGAAGCCCCGTCGGTGTCTTCGGTTTCGGTCGGGTCGGCATCGGCGACGGTGCCGTCCGCGGCGGTGAAAGCGACCTCATCCGATGATGTTTCGGGCGTGGTGGCGTTCTGCTCATCCGATGAGGCGGGCTGCACGCTTCCGCTGCCGTCGCTTACGGGAACGGCCGGATCGAGCACCCCCTCAAGCTCAAGGGGATCCCCGCTGATGATGTTTTCCAACAGGGCCATGCAAGGCACTCCACGATGATCACGGCACTGGACGACGGGCCGATCATCGCGCGTGACGAGTGGAATGCCTAAATTTTCATTTCAGCGGTAAGTGTCTGTAAAAGCGATATAAATTGCATAAAATTTTATGCAAATTACCACGATTAATGTGCTCAAATAATAGAATTGCAGTCATTATTTGATCGGCGGCAAGTTGTCCCGTTGAATACGAGGGGGCGACTGCCATGAGAACGTGGTTTCACTCTGTTTTCCGCAAATTCCAGGCGTTTGCAAAGCAGGAAAAAGGTGCGGCGATCGTATTGTTCGCGCTCGCCGCGGTGCCGATGGTTGCGTTCGTCGGTATGGGGACGGATGCGGCAAGGGCCTATCTGGTGAAGTCGAGGATGTCGTCGGCCCTCGATGCGGCCGGGCTCGCCGGCGGGCGCAAGTTCTTCTCCCCCGGTCGGGATGCCGACATCAACATGTTCTTCAACGCGAACTTCCCCGCCGGTTACATGAACGCGAGCGTATCCGGCCCGCATATCTCCGTCGACGAGTTGGACGAACGTCTGACCCTGACGGCGTCGGCGGATATCCCGACGACACTGATGCGGGTGCTCGGTTTCGACACCCTGACCGTTTCGGCGACCACCGAGATCACCCGCCAGATGCAGGCCCTCGACGTCGTCATCGCCATCGACATGTCGGGGTCCATGGGGTCGAGCAGCGGGTCTTCAACCCGTATTGCCGCCGCGCGCGATGCGGCGACGGATTTGGTCGAGATTTTATATGGGAACAACGGGACCAACGATCTTCTGAACATCGGCCTCGTCCCCTGGAATGCGAAGGTCAACGTGATGCTCGACGGGACGACGTTCGATTCCGCGATGACCACCAGCGTGCCGGTCGCCGGTTTCACCAACCCGGTCACCGGGATTGCACAAAGCAGCGTCTATCAGGTCAACAACTCGCCGGTGCCGCTTCTATACGCGCCGCCCTCGGACTGGAAGGGGTGTGTCTACAACCGCTATATCGACAACGGTTTTACCGACGACGACGCCGATATCTACATGGGCCCACAGGTCATGCCCGGCGCCGACTGGCCGGCGTGGGAGCCGATCGGCCCCGAAGGAGAGCCGGTTTCGGGCGGGACCTGTTCGATGTCGCCCAGCAGCTGGAGCGAATGCACCCCTTGCCTGGAGCACGGCATCACGTCTCTTCAGAGTCAGAAACAAACGATTATCGACGCTATCGACGAGCTTCAGTACCCGGAAGGAACAACCAACATCCCCCAAGGGTTGGGGTGGGCCTGGCGGGTCCTCATGCCGGATGCGCCGTTCACAGAAGCCGTCGCCGACCCGGACTACGACCTGCAGCGCGCCATCGTGCTGTTGACCGATGGGGAGAACCACGGCGGCATCGGGGATGGATATAAGCAGGTGTTCGGCACCGGTTCGGGCGCGGGCGCCAACGGGATGGATGACCGCCTCAGGCTGCTCGCCACCAACATCAAGAGCGCGGGCGTCGTGCTTTACGTGATCCAGTTCGCCAATAACGGGACGGCGCTGCAGTCGCTGCTGCAGGAAGTCGCGAGTGGCCCCGGTTCACCGTTCTATCACTACGCGCCGGACGACGCGGCGCTCCGGGCCGTGTTCCGCGAAATCGCCAACGACCTTTCCGAGCTCCGGCTGTCGAAGTAACGGGGCGGGAAATATGGCTTCCCATGTCGTCATCCTGAACTCGATCTTGATTGACGCTATAGGCAAATCATCCGTCATCCCGGGCGCATGAAGGTGCCGGCGCATATTGCGTCCGGCGCGTTCATGGCGACCCGGGACCTATTTATATACTTGGATCGATGTCCCGACAGGTCCCGGATCGCTGGGTTTCCTGGCCTCGCTGATGCTCGGATGAAACCCGCGTCCGGGATGACGAAATAGTGGAGATCAGCTCCCCAGCCGCACCTTGACGGTGTAGCGGGGGCGGAAGATGGCGTAGTTGTAGACGATGTCGTCGCCGATGTAGCCGCCCAGGATCGGGTTGCCGGGAAACATCGGCTCATATTTGTAATGAATCTCGGCCATGATCACGCTTTCACTCGCGCCGACCGTGAAACCGGCGGGAAGGCTGGCGACACCGCCGGCCCCACCCAGGCTGCTCGATCCCGGATCCTGCCCGTAAACCCGTTGCCATTCGACGATGGCGTTGGTCGATTGTCCGACCACGCTGGAAACGATCATCGCGCCGTTGTCGTTGAAATCGAATGGTTCCGTGATCAAGGCGCCGGCGGTGAAGATGTTGTTGATGTCGGCGATGGTCAGCACCTCGCCCTGCGACACCAGATCCGCGACGGTCATGGTGGCGCGTTCGGTCTTTTGATTCAAAAGGACGTAGCGGGTCAACTCTATCCCGTTCATGGTCAGCGCCAGCGCGACCGGGACGGCGATGGCGATCTCGACCGCGGAAATGCCGCGCTCGTCGCGGCGGAAACGGCGGAACGTACGTCTAAGACGCTCGATCATCAGTTGTTCAGCCCGTCCCAGGGTTCGTTCCTGACCACGATGGAGGCGGTCAGGTGCAACACGCCGTCATCGCCGATGAAGTGGGACGCGAAAGGTGTAAGCGTCCGCCAATCGTATTTCAAACGATAGGCGACGATATCGCCGGACTCGCCCGAACCCGATGCGCCGACATCGGCATCCCACGCGCCGTTGCCGTTTTCGTCGGTGAAGGTCTCGCCGATGTCGTACTGGCCGTTGGCATTGCCGTCGACGTAATCCTCGCCGCGGCCGACGTCGGAGAAACTCGGATAGACCAGGATCTGGACATCGGCCTCGCTCATATCGATGAGGCCGAGGGTGCGCTGGTCGATGATCTCGATGATGCGTTCGAGGCGGGTCTTGCCCGTAATTTGCTGGCCGGTGATGCCGAAGCGTGCGGCTTCGCGGAGAGAGCTCTCCATCAACGTGTTCGTCAGCATGACGATGCCGAATTCCATCGACGCCATCATGACGGTCGCCAGGATCGGCGCGCCGAACGCGAACTCCATCAGGGTGGAGCCTTGCTCGTCGCGACCGAAACGGCGGAACGCGCGCGGACACTTGATATGCATGGCTGCCTTACTCCTCCAGGCAGCGTCAGAATACGATGGTTGCGGGCGAGATTCGAAAGAAACGAATAGACGAATTAAGTGAGCAAAATAGATAAAATTTTATCAAAAAGTATTTAAATATTATCTGAAATAACGTTCTAAATTAAACTCTAATATAAATTTTGACCAAAACAGTAAAAATCAAGTTAATGGTCTCCAGCACTGAGGTGCTTATTTCCGGACAGGCCACATGGGGTAGGCCACCGGACCACCAGGACAGGAGGCCACTATGAAAGCCACCATTCGTAAATTCATGAACGACGAAAGCGGCGCGACCGCCATCGAATACGGCCTCATCGCCGCGCTCGTTTCGGTTGCCGCCATCATCGCGCTGAAGGCCATGGGCACGTCGCTCGACACCATGTTCACGAGCGTTTCCAACGAGCTGAACCAGGCATCTTCCGGTGCCGGCGGCGGCGGCGGCTGATCCAGCCACCTCCGGGCGGCCGGTTCGACCGGCCGCTTTCCGGGTTCCCCGGCGCTGCGCATCGGTCGACGGTCTGCCTCCGTTCTGGACGACACCACCTCGGTTGATCAGTTTGCCGCCGCCCCGTCGGGGAACCTGGAAAGCCCGACCCGGATAAAAACAAGGGTGACCTGAAAAAGAAGGTGCCGAAGGAAGGGGAGGGTTTTGTCCTCGCGGACGTAGGAGGTGAGGGGACAATGACCGACCCATTTACACAGCACACGTATGTCCTGATCGCGGCGGCGATCGCAATCCTGGCCGCTGCCCGCTACGACGTCCGTGAATTTCGCATCCCGAACGAATGTTCGCTGCTTTTACTCGCGCTCTACCCGATACACGTGTGGCTGAGCCATGAAGCTGTTCCGCTCGACACCTCGGTGGTGACGGCGGCCATCGTGTTCGCGTTAGGTTACCTGATCCATCGCATCGGACACTTTGGCGCCGGCGACGTGAAGTTGTTGAGCGTCCTCGCCCTTTGGGCCGGACCGGCGTGGATCGCGGATCTCGCGGTCATCACCAGTCTCGCCGGTGGCGCGATGGCCATCATTTACATGACCCGCTACCGCATGACGCTGGCTTACGCTTTCGATCTGGTCGGCGACACCCGCGCCCGGGACACCATTCTCGCCGAGCAGCTTCCCTACGGCGTCGCCATCGCCGCTGGTGGGGTGGCCGTCCTCATCCGGCTCGCAGCTTAAGGAGACGAAGATGCTGTCGCTCAGAAACGTTCTTCTCTTGGTTCTGGCGCTGGTGTTTGCGACCGGCACCGCGCTCTACGTCAAATCCTGGCTCGAAAACGAGCGCAAGCTGATCGCCGCCAACCAGAAGACCGAAGTGCAGATCGTCAAGCAGGCCGCCGCGGAAGTGTTGGTCGCGAAGACCGACATGGCGGCGGGCACCTTCATCAAACCGGAACTGGTGCGCTGGCAGGCCTGGCCCGAGGATGGCGTGCACGATTCACACATCGTCAAAATTCTCCCCGAAGACCGGAATAAAGATTACGTCGATCCGATCAAGAACCTCGACGGCGCGGTCGCGCGTGTTCCCCTGAAAGCGGGCGAACCGCTGACCAGTGCGCGCGTTGTGCAGCCGGGCGAGCGGGGTTTCCTCTCCGCCGTGCTCGAACCCGGTTTCCGCGCGGTGTCGATCCCGGTCGATGCGACCACGGGGATCGCGGGGTTCGTGTTCCCGGGCGACTGGGTCGACATTCTCATGACGATGAAACTCAGGGACGAGCGCGAACAGGCCAAGCAGCAGCGCTATTTCTCACAGACGGTGCTCAGCCGCATCCGTGTTCTCGCCATCGACCAGCATGTCGATAAGGAAGACGGCGCCGTCGCGGTCGCCAAGACGGCGACGGTCGAGGTTACCCCCAAAGAAGCCGAGCGCATCGCCATCGCCCTTGAGATGGGCCGCCTCGCGATGAGCCTCAACAGTTTAAGCCCGGCGGAAAGCGAGCAGGCGCATAAGGAGCGGCTGATCGGCGGCGAGAAGCCGTTCAATCCGAAAATGGTGCGCAACGACGGCCGCAGCTACACGCTGGACAGGGACGTCTATCACATGTGGGGCGACCCGCGTCTGTTCCCGAAAAGCAGCAATTCGCGAGAAGTGAACGTGCTGCGCGGCAGTGAAGCCGCCACGCAAACGTTCTGAGGAGAATACTCATGTCGTCCAGCCACACTTTCCTTCGCGCCCTGATCGTCTTCACCGTCGCCGCGGCGTCGATGGTGGCGGGCCACCAGGTTCACGCCCAGGCCCTGGAAGTGGTGTCGCGCGGCCACCATGAAATGCCGCTGGAACTGAACAGGGGGCGCCTGATCAAACTGCGCGCCGCCGCGCAGACCGTGTTCGTCGCCAATCCCGAAATCGCGGACGTACAGATCAAAAGCCCGACGCTGGTTTATGTGTTGGGGAAGGCCGCCGGTGAGACCACGTTATTCGCCGTCGACCGCCGCGAACAGGTGCTGGCCAGCATCGATCTTCACGTCAGCCACAATCTGGATCGCATCGGCGCCTCGATCCGTACCCTTCACCCGGAGGCCGATGTTCAACTCGCCAGTGTCGGCGACACGCTCGTCGTCGATGGGATGGTCGACAGCATCACGACGGCAGAAAACATCCGCCGGGTTGCCGCCGGGGCCATCGGCGATCCGGAAAAAGTCATGTTGCGGTTGGGGGTTAACGCACCGACGCAGATCAATCTGCGGGTCCGTGTCGCCGAAGTGTCGCGCGACATCGATAAGCAGTTGGGCTTCAACTGGTCGATCGCCGGCTCGGCGGCGGGCATCGCCTTCGGGATCGCGACGTCGAACCCGTTCAATGCGTCCGTGACGGAACACACCCTGTCTCTTTCTGGGATCGGCATCGGCGGGTTCGATTTGAATACTGTCATCGATGCGCTCGAGGAAGAGGGGCTTATTTCCGTCCTCGCCGAACCCAACCTGACCGCGTTATCGGGTGAAGCCGCGAGCTTCCTGGCGGGCGGTGAATTCCCGATCCTGGTGCCGGACTCGGACGGGCGCGTCACCATCGAGTTCAAGAAGTTCGGGGTGTCGCTCAGCTTCACGCCCACCCTGATCGGGCGCGACCGGGTCAACCTTCACGTCCGTCCCGAGGTCAGCCAGCTTTCAACCACCAACGCCGTGACGCTCAACAACTTCCAGATCCCGTCTTTGACGACCCGGCGCGCCGACACCACGGTCGAGCTGGGTTCCGGTCAGTCGTTCGCCATCGCCGGCCTGATCCAGAACAACGTCACCCACGACATCTCCAAGTTCCCCGGTCTTGGCGACGTCCCCGTACTGGGGGGGCTGTTCAAATCCGACCGCTTCCAGCGCGAAGAGAGCGAACTCGTCATTATCGTGACGCCCTATATCGTCAAGCCGATCAATAACAACCGCTTGGCGGCGCCGAACGACGGTCTCGAAAGCCCGCACGATGTCGAACGATTCGTCAACGGGGGTACGCATCGTCAGAAGCCGACCGCGTCCGCGCCCGTCACCGTCAACCGTGACGGCGAAAGCCTGATCGGTCCGGTGGGCTTTCTTCTGGAGCGCGAACAGGGCAATACCCAGAAAGGGGCACAATGATGAGAAGCCGGCTTTTTACCTCGATCATGGCGGTCCTCACCGTCGCCGTGCTCTCCGGCTGCCAGACGTACAAGGACCGTGCTTGGCATGACCCGTTAAACCTGCAAGTCGATATGAAGCCGCGCGACGAAAAAAAGGTTCAGGTCGCGCCGAGCGAGATCGCCTTCGCCCTGCAGTTCCCGGCCGGTTCCGCGACATTGAACGACGCCGAGCGCCGCGCCGCGGTGAACTTCCTGAAACGGCGCGCGACCGAACATACCGACGATGTCATCATCGACTTCGGCCTGGTGCATGAAACGACGACGCTAGCCTACGACCGTCGCACCACGATCGCGCTTCTGGTGACCGACGCCGGTCTCGATCCGATGCGGGTCAAGGCGCGCCAGAACATTGCCGGAATTGCCGAGAACGAAGTCAACCTGACGGTCAGGCGCTACCTGGTCACCCTGCCGGGATGTCCGAACTTCACGTCACGTGCGGGGCGGACCTTCGACAACCGCCCGCATTCCAACTGGGGCTGCGCGACGGCCACCAACCTCGGTCTCATGGTCGCCGAACCGCAGGACATCGTTTACGGCCGGGGCGGTACGCCGGGTGATGGTGAAGGCCTGATCCTCGGCGTGCAACGTTACCGGGCCGGTGAACAACGCGCGCTCTCCGTGACCGATACCAACACGGCATCCAGTCACGGGGTGTCCGGCGACTCGGAAAGCGGAGATGGGAAATGATCGCCCTTCGTAAAGAGGCCGAGCCGAGCATGAATGACGTCAGCCGCCCGTTCCTGGGTTTCGCTGCCGACGACGCGACTGCCGATATCGTGCGCGCCGCCGTCGAAGCCCGCGATCTTTCGGGTGACAACGTGATCGTCAGCGATCTGACCGATGCGATGAACGGTCTCGCCGCGATCCGCACGCCGCCGTTGCTGATCGTCGATCTGGGCGATGCGACCGACATCATGGCGGCGGCGGGTCAGCTCTCGACCGTTTGCGATGCGGGCGCGCAGGTGATCCTGATCGGAACCGTCAACGATCTTCGCGTCTACCGCGACATCATTTCCGCCGGGGTCGCTGACTACCTGGTCAAGCCGTTCACTGAAGACGACCTGATCGCCAGTATCGACCGGGCGCGTCCGCAAAAGGCGGCCCCGGCGGAAAGAGCTGCAGACCCGCTGAAAGCCAAGAGCGCCGAGCTGACCGCCGTGATCGGCGTCCGCGGCGGCGTCGGCGCGTCGACCATCGCCGCCAACGCGGCGTGGCATGCCGCTGAAAAATTGATGAAGAAGGTGACACTCATCGATATGGACCTGACGTTCGGCACGCAGGCGCTGATCCTGGACGTCGATCCGGGCGGCGGGCTGTCGGACGCGATGAAGGAACCCGGCCGGATGGACGAGTTGTTCATCAAGCGCGCATCGGTGGGGGTGGGCGAGCGGCTTCGCGTGATGGCGTCGGAGACCGATCCGGGGCAGGGCGACCTCGCTTCCAGCGCGGCATTCTCGGGACTGCTGGAATTCGTCCGCGCTGATTCCGATCTGGTTGTGGTCGATCTGCCGCGCACACTAGCCGTGGCACAACCGAAGTTCCTGGAAGCGTGCGAGCGCATCGTGCTGGTCGCCGAGCCGGGCCTGGGCGCAATGCGCGATACCGCGCGACTGGCCAACCACATTTCGAAGCATAACCCGGCGGCGCAGGTGTCGGTTGTTCTGAATCGCCAGGGTGTTGGCGGTAAGGACGAACTGACGGCCAAGACATTCGAAGAAGGGTCCGGCCAGAAGATCGCGTCGATCCTGCCGTTCGATCCGAAAACTGCCATCGGCGCCGAAGCGGCGGGCAAGTGTGTCCTTTCCGCCGCCGCCCGCTCAAAGCTCGGCCGCCCGCTCGCAGCCGTCGCGGTGATGATCGCCGGTGTCGAACAAGAACCGGCGAAGAAGGGGTTGATGGGGCTTCTCAGGAAGAAATCGAAAAAGCAGACCGAAGACGGGGACGATTGAGATGTTCGGGAAACGCCAGACCTCGGATGTCGTCGCGCTCGATGCGCACCGAAAAGCCGCGAAGGCCGAGACGCCGGACACGGCGGCGGTGGCCGAACCGTCGGTGCCGTTGAAAGCCGATGAAATCTATCGCGTCGACGTGATCGAGATGACGGCGCAGGAAACCTTCGAGCGCGCGGAAGACGAAATCTCCGGCGACGACATACAGACCATGTCGCGCCGCGAGGTGGCGGAGAAAGTCGGGGAACTGGTCAACGACGATCTGGTTGCGGGCGGGCTTGCGCCGCGCGAACGCCGCGACGTGGTGACCGCTGTCGTCAATCGCCTGCTGGACGATCACAAGGACGAGGCCAAGGCGCGCGCCGAGGAAACCCTGGTTGAGCGCACCAAGATGATCGTTCAGCCGATCCTGATGGACCGCATCGATGTCGCGGAAGCCGGTGAAATGCCACGCCAGCAACTGGCCCAGGAAATCGGCGATATCGTTTCCGAGATCCTGGTCGAGCATAAGATACAGCTCAATCTTCTCGAGCAGCGCGAGATCGTCACCATGCTGCTCAACGATATGCTCGGCTTCGGGCCTTTGGAGGTCTTGCTGTCCGACGAGCGGGTGACCGACATTATGGTCAACGGCGCGGATCAGGTTTACGTCGAACGCGGCGGCAAGCTGGTGCTGTCCGAAGTCAAATTCCGCGACAACCGCCACGTCATGCAGATCGCTTCCCGGATCGTTTCCGGGGTGGGCCGCCGGGTCGACGAGTCTTCCCCCCTTTGTGATGCTCGTCTGCCCGACGGTTCCCGCGTCAACATCATCATCCCCCCTCTGGCCATCGACGGGCCGTCGATCTCTATCCGCAAGTTCGCGAAAAAGAAGATCACCCTCGATGTCATGCAGCGGCAGGAAAACCTGTCGCCGGAAATGGCGACGGTCTTGAAAATCGCGTCCCGCTCTCGCCTCAATATTCTCGTATCCGGCGGGACGGGCTCCGGTAAGACGACACTTCTGAACGCGCTTTCGAGAATGATCGATAGTGGCGAGCGCATCGTGACGATTGAAGATGCGGCGGAACTCCAACTCCAGCAGCCGCACGTGGTCAGGCTCGAAACCCGGCCGCCGAACCTTGAGGGCGAGGGCGAAATCACCCAGCGCGAATTGGTGAAGAACGCCCTCCGGATGCGCCCCGACCGCATCATCCTGGGCGAAATCCGCGCCGGTGAAGCGCTGGACATGCTGCAGGCGATGAATACCGGTCACGACGGGTCGCTGGGCACCATCCACGCCAACCGGCCGCGCGAGGCGTTGACGCGTCTCGAGAACATGGTCGCGATGGCGGGCGTCAACCTTCCCAACGAAGCCGTCCGCGCGCAGATCGCGGGCGCTGTCGACATGATCGTGCAGGTCTCTCGTATGCGGGACGGCAAACGGCGCATCACCTACATCACCGAGGTGGTGGGTATGGAGGGAGAGGTCGTGACGACGCAGGACCTGTTCACCTTCAACTTCGAGGGTGAGGACGCGGAAGGGAACCTGTTCGGCTCGTTCAAGTCGTCGGGTCTCAGGCCCGCGTTCATCGACCGCGCCAAGTACTTCGGCCTCGACAAGGCGCTGATGGAGGCGATGGGATAATGATCGAACTCGCCGTCATCTTCGCGGGCAGTCTGACGGTGCTTCTGATCACCGGATGGCTGGCAATGACGGTGCTGGGCAAGCAGAGAACGTTCCGCGCGCGGGTCGAGCGGATCAGCGAGCGCGCCCGGCCGATGACCGCGAACGAGCGCCGGGCGCGGCAACTCAAGCGCAAGATGGAGACGTCGTCCCCGATCCTTGAAATCCTCGCCAACAAACTGTTGCCGCGCCCAGAAGCGATCCGCGGCAGACTGCAGCGCACCGGCCGCAATATCTCGCTTGGGCGGTATTTTGTATTGTCGGCCTTGATTGGCGCGGTTTGGGCGACGTTTACCGCCGTCTTCATGGGGATGCCGTGGTTCGTCAATCTGGCCGTGGGAATCTCGCTCGGGATCGGCATTCCGCACTTCGTGGTGGGCGTCCTGATCCAGCGCCGCATGAACAAGTTCACGGTGCAGTTTCCGGATGCGATCGACTTGATGGTCAGAGGACTCAGGTCGGGTCTTCCCGTGACCGAAACCATCGCCGCCTGCGGGCGCGAGATGTCGGACCCGGTGGGGGCCGAATTCCGCCGTATCGCCGACGCGATCAGGTTGGGTCAGACGTTGGAAGATGCGCTCTGGGATGCGGCGAGAAGGCTGGACACCGCCGAGTTCAAGTTCTTCGTGATCAGTCTCTCAGTGCAGAAAGAGACAGGTGGTAATTTGGCGGAAACACTCGCTAACCTCTCCGATATTCTTCGGGCGCGGAAACAGATGAAGCTGAAAATCCGCGCGATGTCGTCGGAGGCAAAGGCCAGCGCGATGATCCTGGGCAGCCTGCCGTTCGTGATGTTTGGTATCATCTATCTGCTTTCGCCGGAATATGAGGCGGCGCTGTTCACCGACATGCGGGGACGGGTGATGTTGGGGTTCGCGCTCGGGCTGATGGGCGCTGGTATCCTGGTTATGCGCAAGATGGTCAGGTTCGAGATATGACCTTCCTCTCCAATCTAGTGCCGGGCCTTGGCGGTGAAGCCCTTGCGGCGCTGTTGTCCGGGGCGGCGACGCTGTTGATCGTCTACGCCGTCTGGTCGTCGTTCGTGGTGCGCGATCCGATGGCGTCGCGGGCGAAGGTCTTGATGAAGCACCGCGAGAAACTGCAGGCGGGTTTGGTCGAACCGAGGCGCAACCGCGCTCGCGCGATGCTGGAAAGCGGCGGCATTATTCGAAGCGTGGTCGAGAAGCTGAACCTTCTGCGCTCCAAGCACGCCGACAAGGTGCAACTGTCGCTGGCGCGCGCGGGTTGGCGGACGCGCGACAACGTCGTGCTCTATCTGTTCGCCAAGACCACGCTGCCGTTCGTGTTTGGCGCGTTCGCGGCGTTCTTTCTGTTCGTCGTGCCGGTCCTCGACCTCGGTTTCGAAATCCACGCTTTGTTGGCGCTGGGTGTCACGGTGTTCGGGGCGTATCTTCCCGAAATCCTGATCAAGAACGCGCAGACCAAACGCAAGCATGAGCTGACCAAGGGGCTTCCCGATGCGCTCGATCTGTTGGTGATCTGCGCGGAAGCCGGATTATCGCTGGATGCGGCGTTGAAAAGGGTCTCCGAAGAGATGGGCCGCGCCACCCCCGAGATCGCCGACGAATTCCAACTGACGGCGATCGAACTCAGCTATCTGCCGGATCGGAGCCAGGCGCTCAACAATCTGAACAAGCGTACCGACATCGCGCCGATCCGCGGCGTCGTCAACACGCTGACCCAGACCGAGAAGTACGGCACGCCGCTGGCGCAGTCGCTGCGCGTGCTCGCCGCCGAATTCAGGAACGAGCGCATGATGAAAGCGGAAGAAAAAGCCGCGAAGTTGCCGGCGACACTGACCGTGCCGCTGATCCTGTTCATTCTGCCGTCTTTATTCGTGGTGCTGTTGGGGCCGGCGGTGCTGTCGACGATCGACAACCTGATCAATATGTAGACGTCTTCATCAGCCGGTGATGAGAGGGGGGTCTCATTGCAGTGCGCCGAAAATCGCCTTACGCCGCTGATCGGGCGGCATCGTCCGGAGCTTTGCATAAAAGGCGAGGTTGTTCTCGACCTGGGCGGCGCTCAGGTCCTTCAGGCCTGTTTCACGTGCCTTGTCGACGTCACCCGCCAACCCGTAGACCAGCGCCAGGTTTTGCCGCGTTCTCGCGTTGGCATCGCTTCTTCCGGCAACGGATTCCAACCACGTCTCGGCTTCTTTGAGGTCGCCCGCGATGGCCAGCGACAAACCCAGATTGTTGCGAAGCGGCAGGTTGTCGGGCGCACGCTCCATTCCCGTGATATAGCGGCTCTGCGCCTCCTCATGGCGGCCCAGGAGGTCGAGCGCGATCCCGGCGCCGTTGTAGCCGGTCCTGTTTTTCGGTTCGATCCCGGCAACCTGGTCGTAAGCGCTCAGGGCGTCCTCATAAAGGCCGGCGGTGATTGCCGTTTCCCCGAAGCGCACCAGCGGTTCTGCCCATCCCGGACGCATTTCCGCGGCCCGGCGGTAAAGCTGCATGGCGTTGACGAAATCGCCCGCCTCGCGCGTCGTGTCGCCGACGCGGACGAGCTGCTGGGCGCGGCTGTTGATATTGTCTTCCTTGATTTCCTGCTGTGTCGGCACCGGGCCGCCACAAGCGGAAATTGCAACTGCCGCGAATGTCGCGCTGGCGAAAATCGCGGCTCTCGACGTAACGGAAATGGCCGTTATTATCGTCCAATATAAAGGGGTCGTTCGGTTGCTGCCCATAGCACGTCACGCTACAGCTATCCCGGACGGCAGGAAAGGGTGCTCGTGTCACAACACTATATTGATCTGACGTTGCTGATCGAACGTCTTCACAGGCGTTTTCTCGACGTGCTCAGGATCGAACTCAAGAGTATCGGCGTGCGCGATATCAACGGCGTGCAGGCATTGATGCTGACGAATATCGGGGACGGGGAGATCATCATCCGCGACCTGATCGAGAGGGGCTATTATCAGGGCTCAAACGTCTCCTATAACATCAAGAAGCTGACCGATTACGGCTATCTGGAGCAGGAGCGCGCTCAACACGACAAGCGCGCCGTCACCGTCAAGCTGACCGACAAGGGCAAGAAAGTGGTCGACGGAATCCGCCAGATGGAAGAAAAGAACGGTATCCGCTTCGAAGACGCCATCGGCAACGGCGATGCGATCGCCGACGCCGCCAAGATGCTCCGCAAGTTGGAGCGCACCTGGGACGAATACATACGCTACGGGGAGTGACGGGCCGCCCGGTCCGTCCGAAGGACGAACACACACATGTTGCTGGGATGCATTGCCGACGATTTCACCGGCGCCACCGATCTTGCGAACACGCTGGTAAAGGGGGGGATGAACACCATTCAATCGATTGGTGTCCCGGCGCCGGGCATGGACGTCGGCAAGACCGACGCCGTCGTCATCGCGCTCAAATCCAGGACCAACCCGGCCAAGGACGCCATAAAGGATTCCCTCGAAGCGCTGGCGTGGCTTCGTGAGCGTGGTGCGAAACAGATCCTGTTCAAATACTGCTCGACCTTCGATTCCACCGACGCAGGCAACATCGGTCCGGTCGCGGATGCGTTGCTGGACGCTTTGAAAGCGGACTTCACCATTGCATGCCCGGCGTTCCCGGAAACCGGACGGTCGATCTACAAGGGTTATCTTTTCGTCGGCGATGTGCTGTTGAACGAGTCCGGGATGGAAAATCACCCCCTCAACCCGATGACCGACGCCAACCTGGTACGGGTGCTTGCCCGCCAGACCAAAAACGAGGTCGGGCTGGTGGAACTGGCGACGGTGCAGAAAGGCGCCGACGCGATCCGCGCGCGCTTCGAGCAGTTGAGGGGAACGGGTGTCCGCCACGCCATCGTCGACGCGGTGATGGATAATGATCTGATCGAGATCGGCAGGGCGGCGAAAGACCTCGCGTTGATCACGGGTGGCTCCGGGATCGCCATGGGGCTGCCCGGGAATTTCCGCTCGGATGGCGTTTTGACCGACAGCTTCCAAGCGGCGCTGCCCGGCATCAAGGGACGTTCCGCGGTGATCGCCGGGAGTTGCTCGAAAATGACCCGCGCGCAGATCGCGCACACGCGACGCAACTGGCCCAGCCACAACATCGATCCGTGGGATATCGCGTCGGGAAAAGACGTGGTAACGGGCGTGCTTGCGTGGGCGGAGAAAGAGGGCGCGGATACACCGGTTCTGATCTATTCGTCCGCCGACCCCGACGAAGTGAAAGCCGTCCAGAAAGAGTTCGGCCGCGAGAAAGCGGGCGCGATGGTCGAGGAAACGATGGGGGAGATCGCGAAGGGGCTTTTGTCCCAAGGGGTGAACCGCCTTGTCGTCGCGGGGGGCGAGACGTCGGGCGCCGTGGTCGGTGCACTTGACGTCCATGCCCTCAGGATCGGGCCGGAGATCGATCCGGGTGTGCCGTGGACCGAGGCGATCGGCGGGGTGCCTTTGGCGTTGGCGCTCAAGTCGGGTAACTTCGGTGCCGAGGACTTTTTCGAGAAATCGCTGGGCATGCTTTCATGAGTGAGACCAAGATCCGGGACGAAATCGCCAAGCTCGCCAAGTCGATCTATGAGCGCGGCCTGACGTTCGGGAGTTCCGGCAACATCAGCGTCAGATTGGATGACGGCTGGCTGATGACGCCAACCGGGTCGTCGATGGGCGAGATCGATCCGGCCAGGATTTCGAAACTCGACAAGGACGGCAATCACGTCTCCGGCGACAAACCGACCAAAGAGACGTTCCTGCATCTGGCGATGTACGACCAGCGCGCGAACGCGGGCGCCGTCGTGCACCTCCATTCGACCCATTCCGTCGCGGTCAGTTGTATGGCCGATGTCGATCCGAAAAACGTCCTGCCACCGATTACGGCGTACTACGTCATGAAGATCGGGACGCTCCCTTTGATCCCTTATTTCCCGCCCGGCGATCTTGATCTGGCGAAGGCGGTCAGGGAGATGGCGTCCGATCACCACGCCGTGTTGCTGGCCAATCACGGCCCCGTGGTCGCGGGGAAGTCGCTTCGGGATGCGGTCTATGCGACCGAGGAACTCGAAGAAACCGCGCGCCTGTTCCTGATGCTGAAAGATTTAAAGACCCGCTATCTGACCGACGAACAGGTCAGGGCGTTGCAGGATAAGTTTCCGTCATGAGCGTAGACACCGCCGACGTTTGTATCATCGGCGGCGGGCTGCACGGGTGTTCGGCGGCGCTGCATCTGGCGATGCGCGGCAAGCGCGTCGTGGTTATCGAATCCCATTATCCGGGGCGTTTCGCATCGGGCGTCAACGCGGGTGGGGTCAGAAGGCTGAGCCGCGATCTGGCCGAGATTCCATTGGCCGAGGCCTCGCTGGAAATCTGGAATAATATCCGGGCCCTGGTCGATGACGACTGCGACTTTCACGCCTGTGGGCAGCTCAAGATCGCGGAATCCGACGAAGACATGGCGAAGCTCGAGGCCCGCGCCCAAACGGTCCGCGAACTCGGATACGATCATGAACAGCCGATCGGGCGGGAGAAACTGCGTGAAATCACGCCAGATGTGCATCCGCGCGCCGTCGGCGGTTTGTGGTGCGCGGGCGATGGCGCCGCCGATCCGATGCGCACCACCAAGGCGTTCTTTAACAAGGTGCTCAAAGAGGGTGTGCACTTTCGGTTGGGGGAGCGGGTCACCGACCTCGATCGTTCGAACGGCCTGTGGCGGGTGACGACGGACAACGGTGCCGTCACCGCCGATCATATCGTCAACTGCGCGGGCGCATGGGGGGACAAAATCGCCGCGATGCTGGGCGACGAAGCGCCGCTCGAGGCGCACGCCCTGACCATGATGGTTACAGAGCGGGTGCGTCCGTTTCTTACCCCCGTCTGCGGCCTTGCGTCACGTAAGCTATCTTTCAAACAAACCACGAGCGGCACCCTTTTGATCGGCGGCGCGCATCTTGGATACGCCGACCGGGACGCGGGTGTCGCCGAACCCGATCCCCGCAAGATGGCGATTTCGGCGGCGACGGTGTCGGACGCTTTCCCTCTTGTGCGTCACGTCCGGGTTGCGCGCAGCTGGGCCGGACTGGAGGGTGTGACGCCCGACCGGATTCCGGTGATCGGACCCAGTGAGGCGGCGGATGGGGCATGGCACGCGTTCGGGTTTTCCGCGCATGGTTTCCAGCTCGCCCCGGTCGTTGGACGGATCATGGCGGAATTAATCGTCGACGGCCGAACCAACCTGCCGGTTGACCCTTTCAGCGTGGGGCGGTTCCCGGCAAAACTTGGGTCCGCCGCCTGACCCAATTCCAGATCGTCAATTGGCTCTGAGGTGATTCCCGGATAATAATGGGAACGGCCTCCATTTTAATGGAGTGACGGACCGCCAGCGCCGGAAATGAAGGTATGCCGAACAGACGGACCGACCCCCAACCTGGAAGCGAAGCAGCGCCTGGGAATGCCAGACAATGGTGGATTCTCGGCGCCATCGGGCTTGTCGGCTTGGTGCTGACGGTCGTCTTCGCATCCAGCGTTCTGGAATCCGTTCGTCAGACCAAGCTGGCCGAGGTGCAGAGCCGGGTCGCCGATCTGGTCGGCCGTATCGAAACCGAATTCAACGTGCAGATGGCGACGCTCCGTGCGACGCGCGCGTTCGTCGGGGTGAATGAAGACGTCGGCCCGGGTACGTTTTCCGCCTATGCCGGTAGTCTGGATACGGGCGATGTCGGCACTGTCGCCTATGGCTGGGCGCCGCGCGCGCCCGGCGAGACCGGGGCGGTGGGGTATCGCGTGGGAATGCTGCATCCGGAAGGCCCGGCCAGCGCGTTGAAGGGGGTTGATCTGGTCGAGCTGGCGTCGATCAACGGTGCCCTTCAAAACACGATCGATTTCGACGAAATTCAGATCAGCGAGCCGCTTTCGACGGAAACGACGGGAGGCCACAAGAGCCTCGTCCTCGCGATGCTGCCGGTATACGAGGCAGGCAAGTCCAATTTTCTTGTCGAACAACGCCGTCAAAACGCGAAAGGAATCCTTTTTTCGGTGCTCGACCCGGCGACCACCGTCGGCTTCGTCGTCGCGTCGAGTTCGTTCGCACGGATGATCGACAAGGGCGTGATCGGGATCGAAATCATCACCAGGGACGGCGCGAACGCCCGGACAGCGCTCTACCGGACACGTGACTTCGACCGGCTGAGCCGTATCACCGAGGGCAGCGGCATTTACAACGAGACCGCGATCAGTACACGTGATCTGCAGATCGCGCAGCGGCGCGTGCAGATTCATGTCGCCGTCGACCCGACCGGGCTCGGGTCGGCACCCTTGATATCGGCGGGCGCCGTGTTCGCCATCGGCCTGATCCTGACCTTCGCCGTGCTGATCTATGTATGGTCGCGGATCAACTACGACCGCCGTGTCGCCGCGCTTGTTCGTGAGCGGACGCGGGCACTGGAGGCGAGCGAGCAGAGATTGCTCGACATGGCGGATGTATCGGCGGACTGGTTCTGGGAAATGGACAGCGATTACCGCTTCACTTATCTCTCCGAGAGGTTCGAGCAGGTGACCGGCGTTTCACGAAAAATGTTCCTTGGCCGCACCCGGTTGGAGGCCGCCGGGATCGCCAACTTCCGCACCGAAGAGAATTGGCGGGATCACATGAACGACCTTGAGAACCGGCGTCCGTTCAGCAATTTCCGATACACGATCTCCAAGGGCGGCGGGAAGGAGGAGTATTTCTCCATCAGCGGAAAGCCGGTCTTCGACGACGCAGGCGAATTCATCGGCTACCGCGGCACCGGCCGCGACGTGACGTCGGAAGAAACGGCACACCGCCGTATGCGCGACAGCGAAGCCCGCATGCAACGCAACGTCCGCCAACTGGAGGACTCGCGCCAGGAACTCGAGGAGAGCACCGCGCGGATGGCCGAACTGGCGGAACGATATGCCATCGAAAAAGACCGTGCCGAGGCCTCGGAACGCTCGAAGTCGGAATTCCTCGCCTCCATGAGCCACGAAATCCGAACGCCGATGACCGGGGTCATGGGATTTGCCGACATGCTGCTCGACAGCCCCTTGCGCCCCGAAGACCGCGAAAAGGTCATCAAGATCAAGGGGGCCACCCAGTCGCTGCTGACGATCATCAACGACATCCTCGATCTGTCGAAACTCGATGCCGGCCGCCTCAATATCGAGCACCTGGATTTTAACATCAAGACGGCGGTCGACGAGGTTCTCGATCTCGTCCGCGAGCGGGCACGTGTGAAGAAGCTGTCGCTCACCGCTGATTTTCCGGATGACATCGACGTCGGGATGCACGGCGACCCAACACGCTTCCGCCAGATTCTGATCAATCTCGTCGGCAATGCCGTCAAGTTCACCCACAAGGGGGGTGTCACGATCAAGGCGCGCCGGTTGGGTGAGGGAAATGACACGTTTATCGAGTTCCGCGTCGTCGACACCGGTATCGGTATTTCACCGGACAACCAAAAGCGGCTGTTTTCCGATTTCTCACAGGCCGATGCCTCGATCTCCCGTCACTACGAGGGCACGGGTCTGGGGCTCGCGATTTCGAAGCGCCTGGTCGAATTGATGGGCGGCAAGATCTGGGTCGAAAGCGAAGAAGGTCATGGCTCGCAGTTCTGTTTCCAACTGCCGTTCGAAAAGGCGAAAAGTGACGTCACCGGGTTTGTCCGTCATCATGCCGCCGAGCATTTCAAGACGATCCGTCCTTTGAACATCCTGGTCGCCGAGGACAACAAGCTCAACCAGCGCATCATCGTCGCGACCCTGGACAAGTTCGGGCACATTTCGACGGTCGTCGAAAACGGCGAGGAGGCCGTCGAACAGGTTGGCCTGGGGGAATACGATTTGATACTGATGGATATCCGCATGCCGGAGATGAGCGGCCCCGATGCGACCCGCGCCATCCGTGCCCGTCGCGATCATGCCGCAGACATTCCGATTATCGCCTTAACGGCGGACGCCATGGAAGAACACATCCGAAGCTACCTCGATGCGGGCATGAATGCCTGCGTGACCAAGCCCATCGACCGTTCGGCCCTTGTCCGGACGATCAACGAGGTGTTGGGCGAGGAGATTCATGTGCCGATGACCGAAGCCGAGGAGGCGCGCAACGGTTACGCGATGCCGACCGATGCCGAACTTGAGCAAGCTGCGGAGGGACAGTCGGGCGTCATCAGCGTCAACGACTTCCTCAATCAAATCAACAACGTCGCGGAAGAAATCGAGCGCGGGAAAAGGATCGAGAAATGAGAGTAATGCCTGACGTCATTCACGATCAAAACCTGCTGATCGCCAATCCCGGGGACAATGCCCGCCAGGTCGCCAAGGCGATGGTGGAGCGTCAAATTTCGTCGATCCTCGTGCTCGACGACATGGGCAAGCTGACCGGTATTATCACCGAGCGCGATTTTACCCGCTGCTTTGCGGTCCAGGGCGTGGACCCCGACAGGACGACCGCGGGCGATATCATGACGACCGAGGTCGAAACCCTGGCGCCGGACGATTCCGCCTTCGCGGCTTTGGAGCTGATGGAGCTTCGCAACTTCCGCCACCTTCCCGTGGTCGACGATGCGGGGAAGCCGCTCGGCATCGTTTCGATCCGTGACCTTTATGCCGTCGTGACGCGTGAATCGCGCGATGTGTTGGTTAAAACCCAAACCTATCTGTTCGACGACCGATACAACCCGGATATGTAACGACGGAGCTCAGATGACGGACCGCACCACGTTGATCGGAATGCTCGACGACCTCGACGACGGGGTCTGCCTGATCGACGGTGCGGACACCATCGTGGCGCTCAACAATGCTTGTGCCCGAATATTCGGCTGCGCGCCCGAAGACGCCGTCGGTCACCCGCTCGCCGTGTTCGGCGATCTGTCGAAGGCGCGTGTCCGCAGTGTCGACGATGATACCAGGCTGGCCGTGTTCCCGCGCCGCGACGGCAACGTCGAGCTCGAGAGCTTTGCCTATATCGTCTCGCACGATCTGAAAGAGCCGCTCCGCGCGATGAGTGTGTTCGCCGATGCACTCGCGGACGATTACGGCGATGCGCTCGACCATACCGGCCGTGAGTATGTCAATTACATCACCGGCGGGGCCCGGCGCATGTCGCGGATGGTCGACGATCTTTTGGAATACACGCGCGTCGGCAGGGGCGGGCTGACGCTGCAGCAGACCAGTCTCGACGACGTGGTCAGGGATACGCTCGACGAACTTGCCGAGCAGGTCAAAGCGACGGCGGCGGACGTGACGGTCGAAAGCGTGCTCGGCGATGCACGGGTTGACCGGCGGGTTTATTCCCATGCACTCCGCCACCTGATCCGAAACGCGCTTGCCTATGTAGACGAGGGAACCCCGCCCGCTGTCCGTATCGCTGCCGGCCGGTCGGGGGGAAAGGTGGCGTTGACGGTGACGGATAACGGGATCGGCATCAGGTCGAGCCGTCACGACCGGATTTTTGACGTCTTCGAGCGGTTCGGTCCGCGTGGGGAATACGCCGGTAGTGGGGTCGGTCTGGCCATCGCGCTCAAGGCCATGCGGCTGCACGGCGGGGACGTGACGCTCAGTTCGGAACCGGGCAGGGGATCGGTGTTCAGACTCGAAGTGCCGGACGGGGCTTGAACCCGTCGGGGATTACTTCCCCTTGAAGACGGGTTTTCTCTTCTCGTTGAAGGCGGCGACACCCTCAAGCCGGTCCTCGGAATCGATGACCCGCTGATAGCAGGCGATCTCGATATCGTAGCCGGTCTTGAGATCGTTCGACTGCGACGCCTGCACGGCGGTCTTGGCCTGACGGACCGAGATCGGTGCGTTGGCGGCGATGGCGCTCGCCGTTTCCAGCGCTTCGTCCATGAGTTTTTCAGGGGGGCAGAGCTTGTTGACCAGGCCCCAATCCAGCGCGTCTTGGGCGCTGAACGGCTTGCCGGCGAGGATAATCTCCTTGGCGCGGCGGACGCCGACGGCGCGGGGCAGGTGTTGGGTGCCCGACGCCCCCGGCATGATGCCGATGGTGACTTCGGTGAATGCGAAGCGCGCGGTGGGGACGGCATAAAGAAAGTCCGCGTTGAGCGCGATTTCCAGCCCGCCCGCGTAGGCCGGACCGTTGATCGCGCCGATGACCGGAATCGGGCAGTCCATCATGGCGCGGATCATCTGTTCGAACAGGGCGTGCTGCTGGCGCCAGGCGTCGTCGCTCATGCCGTTGCGCTCTTTCAGGTCGGCGCCGGCGCAGAACGCCTTGTCGCCGGCCCCGGTCAGGACGACGACCCGGCATTGCGACGGGTCGCGGTAGAGCGCCGTCCAGAGTTCGAGCAGTTCGGCCCCCAACTGGGTGTTAAACGCGTTGCGGACTTCGGGCCGGTTCAGCGTCACGACCATCACGTGATCGGCCAGGCGGCTGATTTCGAGCATACCGAATTTCAGGTCGTCGATTTTTGTCAAGAGATGCTCCCAGTTTCAAAGCGCGGAAATCAGGCGGCGATTTCCAGTTCCAGATGTTTCCAGACCGACGTCAGTGCCCGGACGAGTTCGTCCATGAGCTCGTCCGTGTGCAGCGGGGTCGGCGTGATGCGAAGCCGCTCTGTCCCTTTGGGGACGGTCGGATAGTTGATCGGCTGGATGTAAATGCCGTGCTGCTCGAGCAGGAGATCGGTCGCCTCCTTGCACAAAACGGGATCTCCAACGAACAGGGGCACGATGTGGGTCTCGGACGGCATAACGGGAAGCCCGGCGTCCGAAAGTCGCTTTTTCAGGGTTGCGGCGCGTTCCTGGTGCTTGATGCGCAGCTCGTTATGGGCCCGCACATGACGCACGTTGGCGATGGCGGCTGCGGCGACCGGGGGGGCGATGGTGGTGGTGAAGATGAAGCCACTCGCGGTCAGCCGGATCGCATCGACGAGGGTTTCCGTCCCCGTGATATAGCCACCCATCACCCCGAACGCCTTGGCGAGGGTCCCCTCGATGATATCGACGCGGCTTGCGACGCCGTCGCGCTCGGAAATGCCGCCGCCGGTCTCCCCATAGAGACCCACCGCGTGTACCTCGTCGAGATACGTCAGCGCGCCATACTTTTCGGCGAGATCGCAGAACGTGGCGATCGGCGCGACGTCGCCGTCCATCGAATAAACGCTCTCGAACACGATCAGCTTGGGGGCGTTTTCGGGGGCGGCGGCGAGCAGTTGTTCCAGATGATCGGGGTCGTTGTGACGGAAGACATGTTTCTCAACCCCCGAACGGCGCACCCCGTCGATCATCGAGGCGTGGTTCATGGAGTCGGAAAAGATGATGCAGCCCGGCAGCATTTTCGCGACCGTCGAGATCGTTGCGTCGTTGGAAACGAATCCAGACGTGAACAATAGTGCCGCTTGTTTACTGTGAAGTTTGGCGAGTTCGTCTTCGAGTTCCACCAACAGGTGCGTCGTACCCGAGATGTTGCGGGTCCCCCCTGAGCCTACCCCGTACGTTTTCGCGGCGTCGGAAGCGGCGTCGATGGCGGCCGGATTCTGACCCATGCCCAGATAATCATTTGAGCACCAGATCACCACAGGATGTTCTTCGCCGTCCCGGAAATTGGTCGCGTGCGGGAAGTTGCCGGCCTCGCGCTTCAGGTCCGCGAAGACCCGATAGCGGCCATCGTCCCGAACACCGTCAACCACGGCGCGAAAACGCTGCTCGTAATCCATTTGTTCAGACATCCTCAGTGGTTAGGTGCGTGATTCTGCATCCGAAATCATAATCAACGCGTCAATCGTATCCATGACTTAAGTCAACGGCACTTTAGTCGGCGCATTGCCCGCGGACAAGTCTGCGGGCGTCGTCCTGATGCGTTGATATTCGTGGGGACGGTTGTACTCTCCTCCCCACTTAGCGGAGGACTAAATGGATTTCGAATTAACAGAAGAACAACAAATGTTCATGGATGCCGTCGACGGTTTCGCCGAACGGTATCTCGCCGACAAAGCGCTCGAACGCGCTCATGCCCGGGGCTTCCCCAAGGACGTTGCCAAGATGATGGCCGAGCAGGGGTTGCTCGGCATCACGATGAAGGAAGAAGACGGCGGCCAGGGCGGCACATTGACGGATGCGGTGATCGCGATCCAGACGGTCGCCAAACACTGCCCGCGAAGCGCCGACGTCGTGCAGGCGGGCAACTTCGGCGCCATTCGGGTCTTGGCCGAATACGGCACCGACGATCAGAAAGAGCGCTACCTGAAACCGATCCTGGCGGGCGACAAGGTGATCTCGGTCGCGATGTCGGAACCGGAAGCGGGTTCGGCGCTGACGGATCTGAAGACCTCAGCCACCGACGCGCCCGATGGCGGTGTGCATTTGAACGGCACCAAGGTGTTTTCGACTCACAGCCCGGAAGCGGATTTGTTCCTCGTCTATTGCCGATACGGTCCGGGTGTCGACGGCATCGGCTCTGTTTTGGTCGAACCCGACACGGACGGGGTGAGCCGCGGCCAGCCGGTGATGTACCTGGGGGGTGAAGAATGGTGCCAACTCTATTTCGAGAACGCCTACGTGCCCCCTGAGAACATTCTTCTCAGGGAGGGCGGCTTCAAACGTCAGATCGCCGGCTTCAACGTCGAGCGTCTGGGGAATTCGTCGCGCGCCGTGGCGCTTGGGCGCTACGCCTACGAGATGGCGCGCCAGCACGCGATGGAGCGCAAGCAGTTTAATCGCCCCCTGTGTGAGTTTCAGGGCCTGCAGTGGAAGTTTGCGGAGATGAAGCTGAAGCTGGAATCGGCGCAGCTGCTGCTGATGCGGGCCGCCACCAAGGCCGACGCGGGTTTCCCGTCCGCCGACGACACGGCGCTAGCAAAACTGGCCTGCAACCGCGCCGGTCACGAAGTCTCCAGCGAGGCGATGCAGATCATGGGGGCAGCGGGTTATTCGCAGGACTGCCTGATTGAGTACTGCTTCCGCCGCACGCGCGGCTGGATGATCGCCGGCGGTTCGTCGGAGATGATGATGAACCGCATCGCCGAGGGCATCTTCGAACGCCGCTTCTCGCAAAGACCGCCCAAAGCATCATGAGCGAGCTTGTTGAATCGTTACTGACGCCACGCGGCGTGGCACTTGTTGGCGCGTCCGCGGATCCGTCCAAGAACACCGGCCGCCCGCAGCGCTTTCTGGCGACGCACGGCTATAAGGGAAAGATCTATCCGGTCAATCCGTCCCGTGACGAGGTGCAGGGTCTGAAGGCGTACAAAAGCGTCGCCGACATCGACGGTCCGTGCGATCAGGCGTTCATCATGGTGCCCGCCGATTACGTCATCGACGCGGTGAAAGACTGCGGCAAGGTCGGCATCAAGGTCGCAACGATCTATTCGGACGGGTTCGCGGAAACAGGCCCCGAAGGTCAGGCGAAACAGGAAGAACTTTTGTCTGTCGCCGCCGAAGCAGGGGTGCGCATTCTGGGGCCCAACAGCATGGGCGTGATCTGTCCCGCGAGCCAGTTGACGTTGTCCGTCAACGCGGTGTTGGAGATGGAGAACGTCCCCGTCGGGCGCATGGGACTGGTGTCGCAATCCGGTACGATCCTGGGGACGTTGTTGTCGCGGGGCGCGGCCAGGGGGATCGGTTTCTCGCGCATGCTGTCGGTGGGCAACGAGGCCGATGTCGGCGTCGGCGAGTTGGTCGACGTGTTGGTCGACGATCCGGAAACCGATGCGATCCTGTTGTTCTTGGAAGCGCTTCGTGATGCGCCGGTGCTGGCGAAAGCCGCGCGCCGCGCGTTCGACGCGGGCAAACCTGTGATGGCGTATAAGCTGGGCCGTTCGAAAGCGGGTCAGGCCGTCGCGTTGTCGCATTCGGGCGCGCTCGCGGGTGAGGACAAGGCGGTCGATGCGTTCTTCAAGGCGAACGGCATTGTCCGGATCGAAACGCTGGAAACATTGTTCGAAATGCCACCGCTTCTGATGGGTCAGAAACCGCCCAAGGGGTGCCGCGTCGGCGTCATGACGACGACGGGCGGCGGCGCGTCGACGGTGGTCGACAGATTGGGCGCTGCCGGGTTGGACGTGATCCCGGCGCCTGAAGCCGTGCACGAACGATTAAAGGACTTCAACCTGACCATCGGAAGAGGGCCGTTGATCGACCTGACCATGGCGGGCACGCGGGAAGGGGTTTACGGCGCCGCGTTGGAAACGCTTCTGGAAAGCGATGCCTGTGACGCGGTGGTCTGCGTCGTCGGCTCGTCGGCGCAGTTCCACCCCGAACTCGCGGTCGCACCCATTGTCGAGGTGGGCGGGAAGGCGTCGAAACCGGTGTGTGCCTTCATGGTGCCCCAGGCCGACGCCTCGCTGAGGTTATTGGCCGATGCCGGGATTGCCGCATTCCGTACCCCCGAAGCCTGCGCCGACGCCATGCGGGCCTTCTTTCAGTGGAAAGCGCCTGTGACGGGCGAAATCCGCTCCATCTCTGCTGACGGCAAGGCGGTCATCCCGAAGGACGAGGCCGAGTCACTGGCGATCTTTGCCGCGCTCGGCGTGCCGGTCGCACCGCACGCAGTTATCGGCAGTGCGGACGACGATCACGGCCTGACATATCCATTGGCCGTCAAGGCGCTCTCAGCCGATCTGCCGCACAAGACCGAAGCGGGTGCGGTCAAGCTCGGGATCGGTTCTGACGTCGAACTGGCGGGCGCCATCGATCAGATCAGAAACAACGTCCAGCAACTGAAGCCCGACCTGAAGCTGGATCGTTTTCTGGTGGAAGAGATGGTCAAGGGGGTCGGCGAAGTGCTGGTCGGCTTCCGGCTCGACCCGCAGGTCGGTCCCGTCGTCGTCTTGTCGCCGGGCGGTATCCTTGCCGAGGTTTATCAGGACAGTGCCATCCGTATGGCGCCTGTCACGATCGACGACGCGCGCGCGATGATCGACGAAGTGAAGGGGCTGGCCCCATTACGGGGCTATCGCAACCTACCCAAGGGGGATCTGAAAGCGTTGGCGGACGCCATCGTCAAAATCTCTTCCCTTGCCGAAACGGTGAATCCGCCGTTGGATGCTGAAATCAATCCCATGATCGTGGGGGGAGAGGGCAAGGGGGTGTTCGCCGTCGACGGCCTCGTCATCGCCGCGGAATAGGGACTGATGGAAAGATAAGAAACGACCTCATTTCGAAGAACGGGAACGACAGAGTCCCGGTGAATGAGGACAGAAAAGAGTGGGAAGAAAATGAAACGCGTCGTCATCGTCATCTGCGACGGGCTCCGTGCCGATATGGTCGGGCCCGAATATACCCCCAACCTGGTCCGGATCGCCGAAGCCGGCGTGCACTGCCGCAATCACACAGGTGTGTTTCCGTCGACGACGCGCACGACGGCCGCTTCGATCGCCACCGGTTGTCTGCCGAAAACCAACGGGCTTCAAGGGAATGCCGTCGCCCTCGATCATGGCGAGGGCTACAAGGTCTATTCCGTCGGTCCGCCGGATTTCAGGGACAAGTTTTACGACGCCAAGGGCCGGACGTTGAAAGTCCCCACCATGTCGGAGCGCGTGAAGGATGCCGGTGGGGCCGTGATCTATGCCAACGCGTCACCAGGCGCGGGCATATTCCTCGACCCCGACGGATTTGGTCACATGATCCATCGCGATGTGGCGTTCGGTCCCGACCGGATGACGCTGGAACCGCACGGGGCCGGGCACGACGCGGCGGGCGATGCGGCCCTCACTCAACGCTTCATCGATGAAATCCTGCACGACCGCAGACCGGCGCTATCGTTGATGTGGATGTGCGAACCGGATCATACCCAGCATTCGGTGGCGCTGGGATCGCCCGCGCACATCGACGTGGTCAGAGCGGCGGATGCGCAGGCGGGCCGGGTGTTCGACAATATCCGCTCCGATATCGACTCGGGTGATGTCTTGTTCATGGTCGCCTCCGACCACGGTCACGAAACGATACTGGAAGTGATCGACCTGGAGGAGATCCTGATCGAAGCGGGCCTGAAGGCCGCCCCCGGGTCGAGCGACGTCGCCATTGCGCCCCAGGGATTGTCGGCGACGATCTATCTTTCGGACGACGCCAAGGACAGGCGGGACAGGATCGCCGACGTTCTGCGCTCGGATAGACGGATCGGCGGGGTCTATGTGGGCGACGAGATGCGCGAACTCGGCCTCGACCCCGACGACGGGATCGACATCGTCGCGGTCGGTCTTTCTTCGGACGATGCCGGCGAGGGCGGGCTGCCGGGGGCCGGCTATGCCTTCCAGGGCGATCTCAAGATCGCCAACAATGTCGGCTGCGGGCAGCACGGCGGCCTTGGGAAATACGAACAAAGCCCGTTCCTGATCTGCGCCGGAACGGGTTTCACGCCGGGTGACGATATCACCGACAAGACATCCGCCATCGACATCGCACCGACGGCGATGCGGCACCTGGGGCTGGCCGCGGACGACATGGACGGCAAGGCGCTGCAACGATGAGTGAGGTTCCTGGAAGTACCGGGGGCAATCCCTGGATCGGCCGGTTGCCGGCTTTGATTTTCTCACATGTGGTCGGGACCACGAACGTGGTGTCGGTGATGGCGATGGCGCCGGTCATCTCACAGGATCTGAATCTGAGCGCCGCCGAGTTCGGGGCGTTCGTCTCCGCCTATTACGCGGCGCAGGCGGCGGGCTCGATGCCGGCCGGCGCGATCACGGACAGGTTCGGGGTCGGGCGGACACTTGTGTTCGCCCACATTCTGATGTTCGCCGCCGCCGCCATGCTGGCGGTCGCGGTCGGTTATTACCAGTGCCTGGGGGCGATGTTCCTGATGGGCTTCGCCTACTGCATGACCAATCCGTCGACGGCCCGGGGTGTGCTGGACTGGTTCCCGAAGGAACGCCGCGGCACGGCGATGGGGCTTAAACAGGTGGGTGTGCCCATTGGGGGTGTGATTGCGGCGGGCAACGGGGCGCTGGCGGCGCATGTCCACTGGCAGTCGATCATGTGGGGTGTCGCCGCCATGATGGTGGTGAACGGAATCTATTGTCTCGTTCTCGTGCGCTATCACGTGCCGTTGCCCAAGGATCAGCGGCGCAGCATCGTCGCCAACCTGGGCGATGTGCTGAAGGACTGGAACTTCAGCATCTATGCGGTCCTGAACGGGTTGTTGAATGTCGGACAGACCAACTTCTTCGGCTTCCTGACGTTGTTCCTGACAAGCGTCGTCAAGGCCAGCCAGGAGACGGCGGGCTTCGCCATCGGTTTGGCCCAGACGTCCAGTGCGTTTGCCCGGATCGGCTGGGGCGTGGTGTCGGACCGGTATTTCGTCGGCAAGCGCGGCCAGCTCGTCGCCTGGATTTGTGGGGCGGCGGCGGTGTTCCTCGTCCTTATGGCGTTCGTCGGACCGGGACCCGGCCTTTATGCCGGGCTGGGGCTGGCGATGGCGCTCGGGATCACCATCGCGTCCTTTGCCCCCGTCGTGCAGGCGATCGCCGTCGAGGCGGTTGAACCGCGCCTGGCGGGCTCGGCGATGGGCGTCAACATGGTGGGGGTGCACCTTGGCGGTATGCTGGGCCCGATCGTGTTCGGTTGGGTCGTCGACAACTGGGGGGGGTACGACGCGGCGTGGATCGTCACGGCGGGCATTGTCGTTGTTGGGCTGATCCTTTTGCTGTTCGTCTTTAAAGAAGGGGCGCGCGGTGACGGCTGACGACAAGCCTGCGACTTCCGAAACGCCGCCGCCATCGCCGACAGGGTTTGATCCCGCCGGCCCACCGGCCGGGGTTAATCCCTCCGGCCCACCGGCCGGGTTTAATCCCTCCGGCCCACCGGCCGGGTTTAATCCCTGGCGGGTGCGGATCTTCCTTCTTGGTCTCGTCCACACCGTCGGGACGTCGTGTTATCTGTCGATCATGGCGATGGGGCCGGTGATCCGGGGCGACTTGAATATCACCGCGGCCGAGTTCGGGTTGTTCATGTCGATGGTGTTCGGCGCGCAGTTATTGTCGGCCTTACCGTCCGGCGCGATCACGGATCGCATGGGCGTGGGCTGGACGCTGTTCGGCTCGATGCTGACCATGTCGGCGGGGACACTGTGGTTCGCCCTTGCGCCGTCGTTCGGTCCCGCCCTCGCGGCGGCGTTTCTGATCGGCCTCGGGTATTCGTTCGTCAATCCGGCAACCGGCAAGGGGGTGATGCGTTGGTTCCCGCCGGCGTGGACCGGGACCGCGATGGGATTGAAGCAGTTGGGTGTGCCGCTGGGCGGTTTGATCGGTGCCGGGGGCGGGGTGCTGGCCGCTTATATGGAGTGGCGGGGCGTCCTTTGGATCGCCGTCGGGATGACCTTCGTCACCGCTTTGATGTGGCTGCCCCTGACCCGCAAGCCGCATTCGGGCGCGGGCGGTTTCAGGCGCATGATAAGCGACCTCAGGACCGTCCTCACCAACCGCAACATGAACGTGATCTGCGTCTCGGCGACCCTCTTCAACACCGGTCAGTCATCGTTGTTCACGTATATGGCGTTGTTTCTGAAAGACGCCGCCCAGGCGAGCCAGCCGGTCGCCGCGATGGGGGTCGCTTTCGCGCAGGGGACCAGCGCCTTTGGGCGGGTCGGCTTCCCGTATATTTCGGACGTGTTTTTGAAGGGGCGGCGGAAGGGGATTACCGTCGCCATCGTGATGTCGAGCTTCTTCGTCTGTCTGGGGACGCTTCTCGTCAACCCGGATTGGCCGTATTGGGGGCTGATGGTGATGGCGTCCGTCATGGGCCTCGCCATGGCGTCCTATGCGGCGCTGGTTTTGTCGATGACGGCGGAAACGGTGCCATCCGAATTGATCGGCTCGGGGATCGGCTATAACGCCGTCGCGTGGTCGCTGGGGGGCGCGGCGGGACCGCCGTTGTTCGGATTGATCCTCGATCAGACGGGCAACGATTACGGCATCGCCTGGGCCGTGATCGGCGCCGTGATGCTTGTTGGTGCGCTGTTCATGTGGTGGCAGTTCAGAGAGGGGAAATAGGGGCGATCACGTAAAAATCACGTGGTCCTTGTCACCGAGCGGCACGAGCGCGCCCTTGACCCCCTCGCGGGCGCGCATCTTGAGATAGTTCCTCAAACCGGGCTGCACCTTGTCGGGGGTGATCCCGGTATCCAGAAGGGCGACGATGTTCTTGCCGTCCCCGGACATCTTCATCACCGCCTTGACCTTGTTCGGCTTCAGCTCAATCGGCACCTTGCCCTGCGCCCATAGGCACACGAACGTCCGGCACACCTTCGGGCGGTTTTCATAATTTCCACAGCCCTTGCCGGGCGTGCAGTGCTGACACCACGTGCCCGGCAGGCTTTGGAGTTCGGGGGTGTCGATGCGCGTGATCTTGCAGCAGAGCGTGCAATCACCGCAGTCACGAACCTGTTCCTCTTGCGCCATCTCAGTCCCCCCATGCCGCCGGCGGCCCGGTCTTCCGAGGTCCGCGTCGGGCATCAGCGTCAATTTAGAACGCCGCCACGGAGGGCGCCACCTTGAATTGGCTTGAGGGCCGCGCGCGCCAGGGAAGGCTTACTGCAGCAGGTCGACCTTGACGATGGACTTGTCGGCGATCAGGTCCTTCACGGCACTGTCATAGGCTTTGTAGTGCGGCGTCTCACGGTGATCGTCGAGGCTGGCGGCTTCGGTATAGACCTCGAAGAAGTGGATCGTATTAGGGTCGTCCTGGTTCCGCATCACACGGAACATGTGGCAGTTGGGCTCGTCGCGGACCGCGGCGGTGGCGTTGACGTGCGCGTGCGACAAAAAGTCGTCGACCTTGCCTTCCTTGATTTTCACGGTGACGAAAATGGCGAACTTGCTCACGGGGAACCTCCTCTGGATCTATTATTAGATTGCTTGAACTAATGTAATGACGATGGACCCTCTGCCCAAGACTTCGTAAGGTTCCGCAGCAAAAAATACGAATCCAAATAAAAATACACTTAAGAATCCACTGGGGAGCAAACAATCCATGACCGACCAAAACATCGTCCGCTGCGCGGATATCTGTGACGACGACCCGTCCGCGCAGATCGTCGAGCTGATGTTCCACGACTTCGCGAAACACGCGTGCTTTCACGGCGAGGCGGTGACGTTCTCAACTTACGAAGACAACAAGGGAATCCTCGACGTCCTGAGACGCGGCGGGAAGGGGAAAGTGCTCGTCGTCGACGGGCGCGGCTCGATGCGGCGCGCGCTCTGCGGCGGCAACATCGGCGCCGAGGCGCAAGCCCAGGGCTGGGCAGGCCTGATCTTCAACGGCGCGATCCGCGACGTGCACGAGTTCGCCGACCTCGACTTCGGGACGAAAGCCCTCAAGTGCACGGCGATGCGCCCGCGCACCGACGGGATCGGACTGGCTGACGTGCAACTCAAGTTCGGCGGCGCGGTGATCAATCCGGGCGACTACATCTACGCCGATCTGGACGCGGTGATCGTCTGCAAGAAACCGATCCACAAATAACCAAAACCAAACCAACCAAGAAGATTTTTAGGGAAGAAACGAAAATGGCTGATGATCAGAACGCGGCGGACACCGTCGAAAAGCTTTATCCGGTGCTCCACAAATTCGTACCGGCGGCGCGCGCCAAACTCGACGACGGGGCGTGGGACTATCTCGTCGGTGGGGCCGAGACCGAAACCACCCAAAAGCGCAACCGCATGTCGCTGGACCGCCTCGCGTTCCGCCCGCGCGTGATGCGCGACGTGCGCACCCTCGATTCGACGTGCACGTTTCTCGGCCGCAAACTGAACCTGCCGGTGATCATGGCGCCGATCGGCTCGTTGCAGCAATTCCACCCGTCGGGCGGGGCGGGGGTCTCGCAGGCGGTCGGTGAGTTCGGCGCGATCCACATGCTGAGCTCGGTCTGCAAGCCGGGTCTCGAGGCCGTCGCCGAAGCGGCCCCCGACGCGGCGCGTATCTACCAGCTATACGTCAGAGGCGACGCCGCCTGGGTCGACGACCACATCGACCGGGCGATCGCGCATGGCTACATGGCGTTCTGCTTCACCATCGATCTCGACTATTACGGCCGCCGCGAGCGCGACAAGGCGAAGGGCTTTCTATCCGTCAGCCGCCAGACCCAGGCGGTTGGCGAGGAGTATCAGCGGTCGTTCAACTGGGATGACTTCAAGCGCATCCGCGACAAGTATGACATCCCCCTCATCCTCAAAGGGATCGCGACGGCGGAGGATGCCGAGATCGCGGTGACAGAAGGATGCGACGCGATCTACGTCTCGAACCACGGCGGCCGGCAGCTCGACCACGGGCGAGGGGGCGCGGCGGTGCTCCCGGAAGTGGTGCAGGCCGTCGACGGCCGTGCGCGGGTCATCCTGGACGGTGGCGTCATGCGCGGCACCGATATCGTCAAGGCGCTGGCGCTGGGTGCCGACGCGGTCGGGATCGGCCGGCTGCAGGGCCTGGCGCTCGCCGCCGCCGGGCCGGAGGGCGTCGTCCACATGCTCAACATCCTCGAAGAGGAAGTTCAGTGCGTGCTCGGCAACCTGGGTCTGACGGGTTACGACCAGCTTGGCCCCGAACACATCTATATGGAGCCGGACACGGTCAACCCGCCGCACAAACTGTCGGCGTTTCCGCTTTTGGAGGAAGGTTACTAAAAAGCCGCCTCACTTAATAAAACACCCCCTCACCTAACTTCTCCCCCTATGAGGGGGAGAGGGATGAGAGGGCGTTTCGTATCGTCAGGTTCCCTCTCCCCCGTGACGGGGGAGAGGACAGGTGAGGGGGATCAGCACTTCTCGCGGATGTAGTCGTAGATGCGCGAGATATCGCTGCCCGGCTTGAGGGCATCGCAGCCGTTCCAGAGCGCGGCGACGGTGGTCGCCACGGTCAGCGGGGTGCCCGCCGCCTTGGCTTCCTTGACGAACAGGTTCATGTCCTTGGACTGCAGCTTGGTCGCGAATCCGCAGTCGTAGGTGCCGGTCAGAATCCGGTTCGGGAACTTGTCCATGGTCGCGGTGTTGCGCCCGGTCGAGACGTTGACCGCATCCAGGATCGTCTTCATCTCGACGCCCTGCGACATCCCGTAAGTGATCGCTTCCGAGCTGGCCGCGAAGGCGACGGCCGACAGGTAGTTGTTGAGAATCTTGACGGCCTGTCCCTGGCCCGCCGTTTCACCGCAGTGCACGACGTTGCCGGTAAAGCTCTCGAACACGCCCATGTGCTCGTCCAGAACCACCTTCGGCCCGCCGCACATCAGGGTGATCGTCCCGGCGGCGGCGCCAGCCTGGCCGCCCGACACCGGCGCGTCGATGTAGGTTACGCCGGCGGCCTTGAGAATCTCATCCGCTTCACGCGCGGCTTCCGGGCCGATCGTCGAAAGATCGATGACGACGTTCGATTTGCGTCCTTCGTAGGACGCGATCTCGTTGGCCAGCGCGATCGACACCGGTCCGTCCGGCACCGACAGGAATACCGTATCGCAGCTCGACAGGACGTCGCCCAGCGAGTTGGCGAGCTTGGCGCCTTCGGGCGCGCGCTCGGCGGTGCCGGCCTTGTCGTAGACCATGACCTCGATGCCGCTTTTCTGGGTGATGTTGGTGGCCATCGGCTGACCCATTTGGCCGAGACCGACGAATCCGATCAGAGTAGGTGCGGACATTGTTATTTCCCCCCGTCCATGTTGGAGACGTCGATACCAAGATCGGCGTTGACCTCGCGCGCAAGACGGAACGCCTCGATGCCGGCGGGGATCCCGCAATAGACGGCGATCTGGATCAGAATTTCGCGCAGGTCCTCATGCGACAGACCGTTGGTGATGGCGCCCCGGTAATGCAGTTTGAATTCGTGCGACTTGCCGAGCCCGGCGAGCATGCCGAGGTTAAGGATCGAGCGGTCGCGCTTCGACAGCACGCCGCGGCCCCAGGTGCCGCCCCAGCAGTATTCGGTCACCATTTCCTGGAAGTCGCGATTGAAGTCGTCGGCTTTGGCGAGGGACGCCTCCACGTATTCTTCGCCCAGAACTTCCTTGCGGCATTTAAGACCGCGTTCGAATTGTTCGGATGCCATTAATGACTCTCCCTAAGTGTTTTGGCTTCGTGATGTCCGCCGGAAATCGACGTATTGTGAGGCGCAACTATGCAAATCGCATCCCGGCTCGGCAAGACGCTTGAAGAAACGGTTGCGAAAAATATGCGTATTTCGACAGCGTGACTTTAAAAACCGAAACAAATTCGCCACATTCGGGGTTGCCTTTATCGCAAATCTCTAATTTAAAAATCCGGGATGAAACTAATAAAAAAACGGGATTGCGTTATGAATTGACACCTATCGTGCGCGACACTAGGTTTGATCACAATAATAATAACCAATGGCTAAATTTAGGGAGGAAAAGTGGCCCTTCTGGAAATCAAGGATCTCCAGACCCAGTTCTTTACGTCGGCTGGGACTGTGAAAGCTGTCGATGGTGTGTCCTACACTGTCGAAGAGGGTGAAACTGTAGCTGTTGTCGGCGAGTCCGGCTCCGGGAAATCTGTCACCGCCATGAGCATCATGCGGCTGATCCCGTGGCCCCCGGGCAAGATCGTCGGCGGCTCAATCAATTTCGATGGCAAGGATCTTTTGGCGCTCACGGATGACGAGATGCGCTCAATCCGCGGCCGCGACATCGGTATGATCTTTCAAGAGCCGATGACGTCGCTGAATCCGGTGCTGACGATCGGCATGCAATTGACCGAACCGATGATCGCACACCTCGGCATGTCCGAGGAAGCGGCCATGGAGAAGGCCAAGAAGCTGCTCGGCATGGTCGGGATTTCCGAACCGGACCGTCGCCTCGCGCAGTATCCGCACCACCTGTCCGGTGGTATGCGTCAGCGCGTCGTGATCGCCATGGCGCTGGCTTGCGATCCCAAGCTGATTATCGCCGACGAGCCGACGACAGCGCTCGACGTGACGATTCAGGCACAGATTCTCGAGCTCATGAAAGACCTGACCCGCGAACTGGGTGTGGCGATGATCATCATCACCCACAACCTGGGCGTGGTCGCGCGTTACGCCGACCGGGTCAACGTGATGTACGCGGGACGGATCATCGAATCCGGTAACGCCAGTGACATCTACCACCGTCCGCGCCATCCCTACACGCTGGCCTTGTTGAAGTCCGTGCCGCGCATGGACCGTCAGCGTGAAGCGAAGCTCGATCCGGTCGACGGCCAGCCGCCCGACCTGACCAAGCTCGATGGGGGCTGCTCGTTCCGTCCGCGTTGCCGCTTTGCCCAGGATCACTGTGCGAAGAGCTTCCCGGCGCTCGAGGATATCGGCGGCGGCCATACCTCAGCCTGCTTTGAAAAAGACAACCTCGATAAAGAAGTGAAGGACGTTGTGGGATGAGCGAAGCGGTTAGTCAGAAGCGGAACACCCGAACCGGCAGTTCGGAAGGTTTCGACGAAGTGCTCGTCGACGTCCGCGATTTGAAAATGTATTTCCCGGTGACCGAAGGCGTGTTCGTACCGCGCGTCGTTGCGCAAGTGAAAGCCGTCGACGGTGTCAGCTTCCAGGTCTTCCGTGGAGAGACCCTGGGCGTGGTTGGCGAATCCGGGTGTGGCAAGACCACGACCGGGCGCTGCATCCTGCAGTTGGAAAAACCAACCGCCGGCGAGATCATCTTTTATGGTGACGACATCACCAAGTACGATTCGAAGCAGATGATCGACGTCCGCAAGAAGATCCAGGTGATCTTCCAGGATCCGTACAGCTCTTTGAATCCGCGCATGAAGGTTGGCGAGATCATCGCCGAGCCGATGAAGGTGCACAACATCATCACCGACGAGGCCGAGCGTCAGAAGCGGGTGCGTTACCTGCTGAACGTCTGCGGTCTTGCGTCCGCGTTCGCCGACCGCTACCCGCACGAAATGTCGGGTGGTCAGCGGCAGCGCGTCGGAATCGCCCGCGCGCTGGCGATGGACCCCGAGTTCATCATCTGTGACGAGGCGGTCTCCGCACTGGACGTGTCGATTCAGGCGCAGGTCATCAACCTGCTCGAAGACCTGCGCGACGAGTTCGATCTGACGTATCTGTTCATCTCGCACGACCTTTCGGTGGTGCGTCACATCTGCCACCGGGTCGCCGTGATGTATCTCGGCAATCTGGTCGAGTTGGCCGACGGGGATGAACTGTTCGAAAATCCGCTGCATCCATATACACGGCTTTTGCTGAACGCGGTGCCGATTCCCGATCCCGACATCGAGAAGGGCCGGGCGCACGAGATCATCAAGGGCGAAATTCCAAGCCCGATCAATCCGCCCCCGGGGTGCGTGTTCCATCCGCGGTGCCCGATGGCAGTGGACAACTGTAAAAAACAAATCCCGCAATTGCGGGAAGTGAAACCAGGTCACTGGGTGGCCTGTACAGAGGTGTGAGCACGCCGCGGGCATGGCGTGACACATGACGTGGGGTAATCCCGTCAATTCTTCATTTCAGGGAAGGAGACATCTAATGCTCAAACAAACTGGGAGACTCGCTCTCGCTGCTGCGGTTGGCCTCGGCCTTGCCGCAGGTGCGGGTGCAGCGAAGGCTCAGACGCCCAAATCGGGTGGTGTTCTGAACTTCGTGGTCGGTTCCAACATTCCGTCGTTTGACGGTCACCAGGAAACGACCTTTGGTATGATTCACCCGATCCGGCCGTTCTACAGCCTGATCATTCGCGTGAATCCGCAGAACCCGTCCGATCCGACGGACTTCGAGTGCGACCTTTGCGTAGGTGATGTGCCGGAGCCCACGGAAGGCGGCACCAAGTACACCTTCAAGCTTAAGCAAGGTGTGAAGTTCCACGACGGTACGCCGTTCACCTCGGCTGACGCCAAGGCGACCATGGACAAGATCGTTTTCCCGCCGGAGGGTGTTCCTTCCGCGCGTAAAGCGTTCTTCCGTGCGGTTGAATCGATCACGACGCCGGACGATCACACGATCGTTTTCAAACTCAAGTTCCCGACGGCTTCGTTCATTCCGGCCCTCGCTACGCCGTTCAACTTCATCTATTCCAAGAAGGACCTGGATGAGCACGGTTACGAATGGCACAAGGCAAACGTGAACGGCACGGGTCCGTTCAAGTTCGTTCAGTATCAGCCGGGTGCTTTCGTCGAAGGTGTCAAATACGATGGCTATCACTTCGAAGGTCGTCCGTATCTGGATGGCTTCAAGGCCATTGCGGCGCCGAAGATGGCCGTTCGTCTTCAGGCTATCCGTGGCGACCGTGCTGCGATCGAGTTCCGCGGCTTCCCGCCGAAAGCTCGTGACGACCTTGTCAAAGCGTTGGGCGACAAGATCACGGTTCAGGAAAGCGACTGGAACTGCGTGCTTCTTGCTACGCCGAACCAGAAGTCCAAGCCGTTCGACGACAAACGTGTCCGTCAGGCTCTGACCCTTTCGATCGATCGTTGGGGCGGTTCCAAGTATCTGTCGCAGATCGCGATCGTTAAAACGGTCGGCGGCGTGATCTTCCCGAACCACCCGCTTGCGGCGACGAAGGAAGAACTGCTCAAGCTGAAAGGCTACTACGAGGACACCGAAGCTTCGCGCGCCGAAGCCAAGAAACTCCTCGCCGACGCCGGTCACTCGGACCTGAAGATCAACTTCTCGAACCGTGGCGTTGACCAGCCGTACAAGGTCGTGGGCACGTGGCTCGTTGACCAGTGGCGGAAAGTCGGTATCGACACGCAGCAGCGTGTGCAGCCGTCGGGTCCGTTCTACGACACGCTTCGTAAGAAAAAAGACTTCGACGTCTCGGCTGACTTTAACTGCCAGTCGGTCATTAACCCGATCGCCGACATGACCAAGTTCCTTGGTTCCGCCGGCAACAACTACGCGGACTTCGAAGATCCCGAACTGGAAGCGATCTATGCAAAGATCGAAAAAGAGGGCGACAAAGATACGCTCCGCAAACTGGTTCGTGACTACGAAACCCGTGCGCTCAGCGACGAAGCAAGCGGTATCATCACGCTGTGGTGGTACAAGATCAATCCGTACCGTTCCTATGTGAAGGGTTGGAAGATCGCGCCGTCGCACTACTTGGCACAGCACCTCGATCAGGTGTGGTTGGACAAGTAATCGCGTAAGCGAACTTATCGGACCCGCCCGCCGCGCGAAAGCGGCGGGCGGGTATCCGATCAACAACAATAATGTAACTTTGGGAAATACGGTTGGGCACTCATGTCTAAGTATATTCTAAAACGCGTGCTCCTGATGATTCCGACGCTGATCGGTGCCGGGATTCTCGTGTTCTTCCTCATGCGCCTTATTCCGGGGGATGTGTGCGAACTGCGCTTTGCCGGTACGGGCCTCTACGTCGACCAGGAGCAGATTGATATCTGCCGTAAGGATCTGGGCATCGATCGACCGATACTTGTCCAGTTTGCCGATTTCATGTTCGGCTTCTTCACCTTCGATCTGGGCGACTCGATGTGGTCGGGCAAACCGATCACCGAAGAGATCGGTCTACGTTTTCAGCTTTCGCTACAGGTTGCCATCATGGCGACAATCGTGGCGACGGTGATCGCGATACCACTGGGCGCCATTTCCGCCATCAAACAGGATACATGGCTCGATTACGCCGTTCGCGCGTTCTCGATCGCCGGGATCGCCATCCCCTCGTTCTGGCTCGGTATCATGATCATTCTCGGATTGCTGATCGTCACACAAGAGATGACCGGCATACCATGGATGCCACCGATCGAGTACAAACCGATCTGGGTCGATCCGGTTCACAACATTTCACAGTTGATCTGGCCCGCCGTGGCGACAGGCTACCGCTATTCGGCCGTTGCCACCCGTATGACGCGTTCGGCGTTGCTGGAAGTTCTTCGTGAGGACTATATCCGGACCGCGCGCGCCAAGGGCCTGGTCGAGAAGATCGTCATCAACCGTCACGCGCTCAAGAACTCGATGCTGCCGGTTGTGACCATCATCGGTATCGAGTTCGCGTTCCTCATGGGTGGCCTTGTCGTGACCGAGCAGGTGTTCAACCTGAACGGTCTGGGTAAGCTGTTCGTGGAAAGCGTGACAAACCACGACTACGCGATGACGCAGGCGCTGGTGATGCTGGTGGTGTTGATCTTCGTGATCACCAACTTCCTCATCGACCTTGCTTACGCGTGGCTCGACCCGCGTATTCGCTACAGCTAAGGGTGAAATAAAATGACCACAGTTAGTGAATCGGCAATCGAAGCACAGGTCGAAGACCTCACCGACAAGACGCCGTTTTTGCAAAAAGCCAAAACGATGGCGCGTAAGCAGCCGGTCGGCGTGGCCGGGCTTGCGGTCGTTATCCTGATGATCTTCGCGGCGATCTTCGCCCCATGGCTGACGCCTTATCATCCGGAGTACAACGACTTCGCGAACATGCTGACCCCGCCGGGTGCGGACTATATTCTCGGGACCGACCAGTTCGGCCGCGATATCTTTACCCGCATTCTCTATGGGGCCAGGACGGCGTTGTTCGTTGGCTTCGCGGCGGCGACCATCGGCGCCGTGTTCGGCCTCGTGCTGGGGGTTGCGTCCGCTTACTTCGGCGGCATGTTCGATCTGATCTTCCAGCGCATCATGGACGTCTTCATGGCGTTCCCGCTGATCATTCTGGCGCTGGCCGTTGTTGCCACGCTGGGGACGGGGACGCAGAACGTGATTATCGCGATCACCATCCCGTTCATCCCGCAATGCGCGCGGGTGGTGCGGTCCAACGCGTTGGCGATCCGTGAAATCCCGTACGTGGATGCGGCCCGTGCGCTCGGCTTCGGCCATGCGCGTATCATTCTGCGCCACATGGCGCCGAACGTGATGGCGCCGTTCCTGATCCTGTTCACCGCGTTTGTCGGTCAGGCGATCCTGCTCGAAGCGTCGCTGTCGTATCTCGGCATGGGCGTGCAGGAGCCGACGCCGGCCTGGGGCCTGATGCTGCAGGGCGGTGCGGAAGAGTACGCGGAAAGCGCACCTTGGGTCGCGATCTGGCCGGGTGTTGCCATCTCGCTCGCCGTGTTCGGGTTCAACCTGTTCGGCGATGCGGTTCGCGATACGCTGGATCCGAGATTGCGTTCGCGCTGATCCGGCGTAACATTCATGTTCAGGGGCACCTTGTCCGCAGGGTGCCCCTTTTCATTTCGAGGCCCTTTCTGAATTCGAGGGAAGACAACCATGACCAAACGTGTCGCCATCCTGGCCTTCATGCTGGAAAGCAACAACTTCTCGCCGGCCACGACCGAGGCCGATTACCGCAAGCGCTGCTATCTTCAGGGTGATGAGATCACGCGGGAACTTGAAAAAGACGCCCCCAAACTGCCGTCCGAGATCGTCGGGTTTTCGAACGAGATGAACAGGCTGGGTGTCGACTGGGAACTCGTGCCCATCGTCGCCGCCGACGCCGAGCCGGGGGGCTCGATCGACCAGGATTTCTTCATGTCGACGTTGAAACTGATGGAGGGGTATCTGCGCGCCGCGGGCGAACTGGACGGTGTATATGTGGCGAGCCACGGCGCGATGAGGGCGACGGGTGATTTCGATCCCGATGCCAGGGTCTACGCGATGGTTCGCGACGTGGTCGGCCACGGGGTCCCCCTGATCGCCACACTCGATCTTCACGCCAACGTGTCGGAGCCGATGGCGACGTTGACCGATGTGCTGGTGGCGTATCTGACGAACCCCCATGTCGATCAGCGTGAGCGCGCCGCCGAGGCCGCGAACATCATGAATGAGATGTGGGAGGGGATGACGCCGCACCAGCATTTTATCAAGGTGCCGATCGCCGCCCCCACGGTGACGCTGCTGACCGCCCAGGGGCCGTATGCCGACCTGATCAATTACGGCCAGACGAAGATCGGCGACGACATCCTCAACGTCTCGGTCACCGCCGGCTTCATCTATTCCGACAGCCCGAAATGCGGGATGTCGGTTCTCGTGACCTCCCGGAACGATGCCAAACCCGGCAAGAAGCTCGCCGAAGACATCGCCAAGCGTGCCTGGGACGACCGCGAAAGATTTAAAAAGGAACTGACGCCGCTTTCCCGCGCCACCGATCTCGCCGCCGAACTGGGCCGCGATCCGACCCTGACGGCGTGCATCATGGCGGACTGCGCCGACAACCCGGGCGGTGGCGGGTCGGGTGTGACCACCTTCGTCACCAAATCGTTTACCGACGCCGGTGTCGAGGGTGCGTTCATCGGCCTGCTGATCGATCCGGCCGTCGCCAAAAAGGCGCACGAAGCGGGCGAGGGCGCGTCCATCGACGTCACGTTCAACGAAACCCCCAAGACCGAGTTCGACGACCCGCTACACCTCCATGTGACGATAGAGAAACTGACCGATGGCTCGTTCGTCGGCCGGCGTGGTCTGTTGAAGGGGCGTTCGATCGAGCTTGGGCCGTGCGCGCTTCTCAAATGCGGTGGGGTCCTGATCGGCGTCGCGTCGAACAGAAAACAGTGTGCCGACCCGATGATGATCGAGCAGTTCGGCCTCGATATCGCCGATCTCAGGACCGTCGTGGTTAAATCGCGCGGCCACTTCAGGGCCGGGTTCGACGAGTTCTTCAAGCCCGAGAACGTCTACGAGATCGACTGCCCGGGGCTGACGTCGCCCGTCCTCAACAATTTCAATTGGAAGGACTTGATCCGACCGGTGTATCCTCTCGATGAGGAGGCTACATGGACGTGCCCCGGATAATTTTCGTCATGACGATTGCCGCGTTGACCGCGCTCCCTTCGGTGGCGCTCGCCGCCGAGCAAGAGCCGGCATTGCAGCAATCCACGAAACCCGTCGACCGCGGCTACGGCCAGCATGACGCGTGTTTCGGCGACAAGTACGAGCGTGAGGAAGACCTCAAGACCGGCAACGAGCAGGCGGTGATGGAAATTCTTCAGCAGATGCTGGGCCCGGGAAGTTAGAAAAGAACCCCGTCACCCCGGGCGAGGCGGCGAAACCACGAGTAATGACAGACCCGCATTAAGATGCCGTCGCCCTGAACTTGATTCAGGGCCCATATGCTATAGATCCCAAATCAAGTTTGGGATGACGGTGGAAGCTTTGTGATGAGGTGCGCTGCCATTTGGGATGACGTCAATGTTGGCGAGCTAGGCCCCGCCCAGATAAATCCCGCCATCGACGTGAATACACTGTCCGGTGATGTAGGCGCCTTCGGGACGACAGAGATGGCGCACCATGCCCGCGATTTCAGACGTCTTGCCCATACGCTGAATAGGCCGCCCGGCGCCGGATTTGGATCGCTCGCCGGCGGCTTCGCCCCGGACCGTATCGATGTGGCCCGGCGCCACCATGTTGGCGGTCACTCCATTCGGTCCGAACTCGACCGCGATGGAGCGGGTGAGGGACAGTAAACCCATCTTGGCCGCGCCGACGTGCGCCCTGCCGACATTCCCCGTATGCGCGCTCGTGCCCCCCAACGTGACGACACGCCCGTGACCGTTCTCCAGCATATGCGGGAGCGCGTGCTTCGCGAGGACGAAGGGCGATTCCAGATCCATCGTCATGACTTCCCGCCACTCACTTAAGGGAATGTCGACGATGGAATTCTGGCGCCGCATGCCGGCGTTGATCACGAGGATATCGAGCCGCCCGAACTTTTCGGTAGCGGCTTCGATCAAACCCTGAGCCTGATCCGGGTCGGCGACGTCCGCCATATGAACCATGGCAGTGCCGCCCGTTTTCTCGATCTGGGCCACCACCGCATCGGCGGCGGCTTTATCCGATTTTCCGTTGATGACCAGGGACGCCCCGTCGGCGGCCAGCATCAGGGCGATCTCACGCCCGATGTTCTTGGCCGCGCCGGTAACGACCGCGACCTGACCCGATAACGGTTTTTCGGTCATCAGCTCCCGCCCAGGTACATGCCGCCGTTCACGTGCATGATCTGGCCGTTCACATAGGCGGATTCAGGCAGGCACAGGTAGTGCACCATCGACGCCACCTCGTCGACCGTGCCCATCCGCTCGACCGGCGCCTTGACCGGCCGGTTGGGGAGCGCTCCTGCCGACGCCGGTCTTACGGTATCGATGAAGCCCGGCGAGACGCTGTTGGCGGTAATGCCGTCCTTGGCGAATTCGACCGCGAGACCTCGCGTGAAGCCGGAAATCCCCGATTTTGCGACCAGGTTATGGACGCGCGTCGGCGTGCCCACGTGCCACGATACGCCGCCAATGGTGACGATCCGGCCCCAGCCTTTTTCCTGCATCGTCGGGATGCACGCCTGCGCCAGGTGGAAGGTGCCGTCGATCGAGATATCGACGACGTTGTGGAACTGTTCGAACGTCATCTCCAGAAACGGCACCTGACCGCGCGCGGAGGCGTTGACGACGAGGATATCGATCCCGCCCAGTTCGTCCTTGGCGCGCTCGGCCGCCGCCTTGACTGCGTCGGCGTCGGTGACGTTGAACATGCAGCCGATGGCCTTGCGGCCCTTCGCCTGAATTTCTTTGACGACGGTGTCGACCGCGTCCTTGTCCGACACCCCGTTGACGACGATGTCCGCACCGTCGTCGGCCAGATGGTGCGCGATGGCGCGGCCGATGTTGCGGGCCGAGCCGGTGACGAGGGCGACCTTGCCCGCGAGTTTCTGTTCGCTCATGTGTTCTCCCCTTATTCGCCGGTGAAGTCCGGCTTCTGTTTTTCGACGAAGGCGGTGACGCCTTTTCTGAAATCCTTGCTCATGGCGCAGTTGACGAAGTTCTCGGTCTCAAGACTTAGTTGGGTGTCCATGTCGTTGTCGGAACTCTCCAACAGCAACTTCTTGGTGCGCGCGTACGCCACCGTCGGCCCGGCGGCGAGGCGTTTCGCCAGTTTCGCGACTTCGGCGTCGAACTCGGCTTCGGGCACGACCTTGTTGATCAATCCCCATTCGAGCGCTTTTTCGGGTCCGAACCGGTCGCCTAACAATGCGATCTCCATCGCGCGCTTCATGCCGAGCGTGCGCGGCAGGTGCCAGGTCGAACCGCCGTCAGGACTGGTGCCCAGATGACAGTAGGCGAGGGTAAAGACGCCGCCTTCCTTGGCGATCACCAGGTCGCAACCCAGCATGAGGCTGAACCCCGCGCCCGCGACCGCGCCCTTGACTGCGCAGATGACCGGCATCGGCAGGTTATACATATTGTCCACGACATAGTGGATGCGGCCCAGGATCGAATTGAACCATTCGCGCGCCTCGTCGTCGCTTTCGACCTCGTCGAATTTGCGTTTGAAGCGCTTAACATCGCCCCCCGCCATGAAGTGATCGCCGGCACCGGTTAAAACCACGCAGCGCACATCTTTTGATTTTCTGAGTTCGCCGGTGATCTCGATCAGCGCCGTTACGACGTCGTCATTGATGGCGTTCAGGCTGTCCGGGCGATTGATGGTGATGGTGGCGACGGCGTCTTGGATATCCAGCCGTACGGTATCGTTCGGTGATGCGATGGGCATCCGGTTCCTCCCAAGTAATCTGCGGCTTGTTGCCTTAGTCGGAGTTTAGCGGACGGGTTCGCGGGGGGCCAGCGGGGATGAAAGCCTCCTCACCTGTCCTCTCCTCCATAATGGAGGAGAGGGACCCTGTATCGGCGATCCTCGTTCAAATCCCTCTCCCCCTTCAGGGGGAGAGGCTAGGTGAGGGGGCAATCATTAGGTGAGGGGGCAATTGAAGCTGAGAGAGAAAATGAGCAAATGATGACGTTAAAGCAGGGTTCCTTCTCCCACCGGGAGAAGGACAGGATGAGGGGCCCCTCACCCGGCGCGCAATGCGCGCCCCCCTCTCCCCAGGGAGAGGGGAGGGTGATCAGCTTCCCGGCTGGTTCTGCCAGTAGTCGATATTGAGGTTCCTCAAAAGGTCGTCGTGCTGGAAATCCATGCAGCGTTTGAGGCCGCTCAACCGGTAACTCGCCTTGCCGTCGATGCACTCGTTAAACGCATCGCGTGCGCCCGTCAGGCCCGGTGTGTCGGCGCTCAACGGGAGTTCGTCGCCAATGCTCCGCTGCCACATGCCGTCGAAGTTCCTGGCTTCGATGGCACCTTCGAGGGGAAGGGCCGAATTCAGTTTCGCCAGCAACTGCGCGGTGGCGGCCTTGGTCGTCTTGTCGACATAGCTCTGCCCGTGCTGACGAAGCGAGTCCGTCACATATGCGATTTCATCGTCGGTCAGCGGGTTGGGGTCGTTGGCTTCGGGGACAGGGATCAGCGAAGCGTTCTGCCAGACCACCAGTTTCGCGTTGGTAGCGCCCAAAGCCTTCATCCGGCCCAGTTCGATGGTTGCGGCGACGGCCATGAAGCCCCGGTGCTCAAGGAACGTCATATGATCGCCCGCCGGCAGGCGCACCTCGCCACCCTCGTCATTGGTCAGGACCAACGTGAAGTGTTCGGGCTTGGCGGGGACATAGGCGGTGCCCATGGTGGGCGCCGGTCGTTCGCGTTGCAGGCAGTAGGTTGACAATTCGGCGGCGCAGATCCCGCCGGAACAGTTGAGGTCGATCCCACTCTCAACGGGAAGCGCCGCAAGAATCTGCGGCGCGGCATCGGCTTGATATGATGAGAGGGTGAAGCTCGCCGCGAAGGCGGCGGCAAGGATAAAGCGTCGTCTCATGGCGTAGAACCTCCTCGTGTTAAAGGAAGGCCGGCGCCCGACGATCACTTATGGTCAGTAGCCGGGCTGGCTTTCCCAGTAATCGGTATTGAGCCGCATGATGTCCTCATCATGCTTGAACTCCAGGCAACTCTTGATGCCGCCCATGGTGTGATAGGACGAACGGCCCTGACACCAGTCGTAAATATCGCGTGCACGCTTGATCCCCTCGCCGTTGGCGGGGCGTGCCGGGCCCAGCCCATCGATCACGTCGCGCCAAAGCTGTTCCAGACTTTCGGGATCGGCTTTGAGCTTCGGGATGATGGTGGCGGTGATGCGGTTGACGATGGCCGCGGCTTCGGCTTGGGGCGTTGCGTCGACGACTTCCTCGCCGTGTTCGCGCAACGACTTGGCGGCAAAGGCCAGTTCCTCGGCGCTGATCGGGTTCAGATCGCCTTCGACCGGTTCGGGGACCAGTGCGGCGCGCTTGGCGACGACGATCTTGGCGGAAACCCCGCCGAGTTTCGCCAGCTCACCCCGGTTGATCACGGCGTTGACCGACGAATACCCGCGGATCGAACGGAACGTCACATGCTGCGATGCGCTGACCTCGCGTTCCGCACCGTCTTCACCGACGACGACAAGTTTGAACTGCTCGTCCGCGGCCGGCAGATACGTCTGACCGGTGGTCGGCACGTCGCGGTCGCGTTGCAGGCAGTAACTTGAGAGTGATGTCGTGCAAATCTGGCCGCTGCAGTTCATCTGCTGCGGACCGAGGGAGGCCATGACGGCGAGAATTTGCGGGGCCGCGAGGGCGGGGCCCACGCTGAACACTGTATACGCCGCAACGGCGCCGAAAAGGGCAATCACGCGTTTCATAACTATATCATCGCCTAAAATGAGTGAATCAGGCAAGCAGGATACGTCGATTTCGCAAAAATGTGAACACAAGGCGGGGTGTGGTTGACAGGCTCCGGTTCACTGGCAACGATCACGGATCGAATTTGGGAGATCCTTGAAAAAATGACTGTGACCAACGCGAATGCGCTGAGCGCGGAAGACGTGCGCACGCTTATCCTCGACCGCGACAATACCGAACTTGCCTTGATCGACGTGCGCCCGGGCGGCGTTTTCGGCGACGAACACCTTTTGTGGGCGAATTCCGTGCCCCTGACCACGCTCGAGATCGAAATCCTCGACCGGGTCCCGAGACTGGACACAAAGGTCGTGTTGTGCGCTCTCGACGACGCCGACGATAGTATTGTCGACCGGGCGGCCGGTAAGATGAGCGGAATGGGGTATACCGATGTCTCGTATTTGCGGGGTGGGGTGAAGGCCTGGGAAGCGGCGGGCTTCGAAGTGTTTTCGGGCGTCAACGTCCCCTCGAAGGCGTTCGGGGAGTTCGTCGAGCATACCTACGACACGCCGCGTATTCCTGCGACGGAATTGAAACGCATGATGGACGAGGGCGAGAACATGGTGGTGCTCGACAGCCGCCCGATGTCCGAATACCACGCCATGAACATCCCGATGGGGGTCGACGTGCCGGGCGCGGAACTGGCGCTTCGCGTCCACGACCTTGCCCCCGATCCGGAAACGACGGTGGTCGTTAACTGCGCCGGTCGGACGCGTTCGATCATCGGCTGTCAGTCTTTGAAGAACGCGGGCATTCCCAACAAAGTGGTGGCGCTCGAAAACGGCACCATGGGTTGGCACCTGGCGGGCTTCGATCTGGAATACGGTAACACCCGTAAGTACGGGGAATTGACGGGTGAGGGGTTGAAGAAAGCGCAGGCGTGTGCGGCTCATGTTTGCGAACGCTTCGGCGTCAAAACAATCGACGCCGTGACCCTCGCCGAATGGCAGACGGAAAAGGGGCGGACAACCTATCTTCTGGATGTTCGTGACCCGGATGAGTTTGCCGAAGGCCACGTCCCCGGCTCGCGTCCCGCACCCGGCGGTCAGCTTGTTCAGGCGACAGACCGTTATGTGGGGACGCTGGGGGCGCGCATCGTCTGCGTCGACGACAACGGGGTGCGGGCCGCGATGACGGCGTCGTGGCTGGTGCAGCTTGGCTGGGACGCCGTGGTGCTCGAGCCGGGTGCGTTCGAGATGTCGGAAAAAGGTGCGCACGTGCCGCCGATGCCGCCGGTGCCTGACGTGCCGACGATTGAGGCGACGGCATTGGCGGCGCGGATGATCCAGACGCATGTGATCGATGTCGGCAATTCGCTGTCTCACCGGAACAATCACATTCCGGGATCGCGTTTCGCGATCCGCGCCAACATGCCGGAGAATCTCTCGTCTCTCTCTGACGACCGGCCGATCGCTTTGACGTCGAAAGACGGGATCATCGCCAAGTTCGCGGCGAAGGATCTGATCGACGGGGGCTTCAAGGGCGAGGTCATGGTGCTCGAGGGCGGCACGGAGGCGTGGAAGGAAGCCGGGCTTCCCCTCAAGAAAGGGTTTGAGAACAACCTCGATAACAGCGATGACGTCTGGTACCGCCCCTATGACATGGACGACGCGCAGGAAGGCGCGATGAAACAGTATCTGAGCTGGGAGGTGAACCTGGTCGCCCAGATCGAACGCGACGGGACGACGAACTTCCGCGTGTTCGATTAGACTTGATAATGACGAACGACAACAAAACAAAAACCTAGGGAAGAAAACAAAATGAAGATCATGGTTCTGCCGGGCGACGGCATCGGCCCGGAGATTATGGACGCGACCCTCAAGGTGGTCTCGGCTTTAGAAGAGAAATACGGCCTCGGGATCGATCTGCAGACCCGCGAGATCGGTCTGGCGTCGCTGGCGACGCGCGGCTCGACGTTACCCGATGATGTGGTGGAGGAATGCAAGGCCGCCGACGGCACGATCCTGGGGCCGGTCGACAGCTACGCCTATCCGCCGTTGGAAGAGGGTGGGGTCAATCCGTCGGGTACGATGCGCAAGCGGCTCGACCTCTACGCCAACATCCGCCCGTCGAAAACGTATGAAGGCGTACCCTCGATGGCGAAATCGATGGATATGGTCGTGGTGCGGGAAAACACCGAAGGCTTTTATGCCGACCGGGCGATGTTTCTGGGGAATGGTGAGTTCATGCCGACCGAGGACGTGGCGTTGTCGGTCAGGAAGATCACCCGCCAGGGCTCGCGCCGCATCGCCAAACAGGCGTTCCAGATGGCGGCCAGACGCCGCAAGAAAGTGACCGTCGTCCACAAAGCCAACGTGCTCAAGGTCACCGACGGGCTGTTCCTGCACGAAGTCAACGCCGAGGCCGAGAACTGGCCGGATATCGAACTGGAGGAGCTGATCATCGACGCCGCGACGGCGCACCTGATCCGCCGCCCCGCCGACTTCGATGTTTTGGTGACCACCAACATGTACGGCGACATTCTGTCGGACGAATGCGCCGAACTGTCGGGTGGGCTCGGTCTTGGGGGATCGATCAACGCCGGTGACGACGTCGCCATCGCCCAGGCCGCGCACGGGTCCGCACCGGACATCGCAGGTCAGGGCAAGGCCAACCCGACGGCGTTGATGGTTTCGGTCGCGATGCTTATGGACTGGTTGGGCGGGCGCTCGAGCGCCAACAACCTGACCGACGCGGGCGCCGCCTTCCAAAGCGCCATCGAAGCGACGTTGGCGGATGACAAGACCCGCACCCCTGACTTGGGCGGCAAGTTGACGACGTCGGAGTTCGGTGACGCGGTGGCGGCGAAGATCGCGGGTTAGCCCTTGCCGATGACGTCCACGACCTCGTGGAAGGTCTTCGGACCCTCGATCCCGAACTTGTCACGAAGCCCCTGGCTGGCGGCCCAGCGGATGCGTTTCGCCGCTGCCGCCGCCATCATCGGTTCGATCCCGAGTTCTTCGAGCGTCGCCGCGACTTCGTCCATCTCGGCGGCCCGGCGCATCCCGTGGACGGCGGTCCGTCCCAGCATGTGATGCGCAAGCTCGACCCAGTCGACGCCGGGATAACCATCCCCGACGGACTCCAGGACCTGCTCGGCGGCGCCGTATTTGGAGGCGCCCAAGACGCACTCCTGCAACAGCGCCTCGAGACCCTTGATCATCACCGATCTGAACATCTTGGTGGCGGCCGCGCGGCCGTATTCGGGCCCCAGGTCCGTCAGGTTCATCCCGAACGGCGACAGCGCCTTGATGACGTCGGGGGCCGCCTCCCCGCACATGAGAATGGGGACGGTATGGCGCGGGCCCGGGACGGCACCCATGATCGAGACCTCGACGAAGCGCGCGCCGGTCTTGTTGATGACGTCGGCGATGTTTTTCTTGGTGCCGGGCGAGACCGAGTTCACGTCGATGTAGATCTGCCCGGGTTTAAGTAAGGGCGCGCACATCTCGGCGACCTCTAAAGCGACGTTCGCGGTCACCGCCGAAATCACGATGTCGCGGTTGTTGATGGCCGACGCCGCATCCTTATGTTCCGTCACACCCTCGACGTTGCGGCATTCGAGGGCGTAGGCGGTGATGTCGGTCAGACCCTCTTCGATGAGACCGGCGGCGATGTTCGATCCGGCTTCCCCGAAGCCGATGAACCCGAGTTTCAGGCCGCTCATTCCGCGGCGGCCCGTTCGGCGGGATAGAGGTCGGAGACGCTTTTGAGTTTCTCCAGCGACCAGACGGTATCTTCGAGTGCCGCCGCACGTTCCAGTCCGATCTCGGGTTCCGCCAGTTCGCGGTACTTGTCCGATAGCTCCTGATCCGACAACGGGCTGTCCGGATCGCCCCGGCGCGTCGGTGCATAGAACGCGTGCACCTGGCCGTCTTTCAGCGTCACCTTCATCTTCGCCGAGCGGCGTTTGGGAAAGGCCGCGTCGCAGTCGTCGTCTTTCGAAACGAAAACTTTCTTCGCAAGCTCGTGAACTTTCGGATCGGCGCGGCGTTCGTCGGTGAACGCCTTCATGCGGCAACTACCGTCATAGAGCGCGACCGCCACACAATAGGGGAGGCTGAACTTGGCTTCGAACGCCGACGTGGTTTCCTGCGCGCCGACGATTTCGACCGCCGGTCCATACGTGCCCGCGTCGATGCGTTCGACGTCGTCGGGTTTGAAGCCGTGATCTTTCTGGAGTTGCAGCGCGCCGTCGATGGCGGCGTGGCCGTGCCCGCAGGCGGCGTGGTTCTTGACGGTCATCCGTAAAATCGTGAAGTCGTCGCCCAACGTCGAAGACACCTTCGACCAGTCGACACCCCCGCACATCGCGTTGCCGAAGCCGCGCTCTCCCTCCAGCATGTCGTGGATACCCGTGACCCCCGCACTGGCCGAGATCGCGCACATCACGCCCGTGTCGGCGGCGTGCCCGCCGTGCATCGGCTTGGCCATGCCGTCGCCGCGGAAAGCCTGTTGGAGACCGGCCGCGAGCGTGCCCGCGTTGGCGAGCGCGTTCAACGCCTGTTCTTCATCAAGACCGATGATCGTCGCCGCCGCCGCCGCCGCCCCGAAGGTGCCGACGGTGCCGGTCGTGTGCCAGAACGCGTAGTGCGCCGGGTTCACGGTTTCGGCGATGCGGTTCGACACTTCGTAGCCCGCGATCACCCCCCTCAACAGCATCTCGCCCGAGACGTTCCTGGATTCCGCCACCGCGAGCGCCGCCGAGATCACCGGGACGCCCGGGTGATAAATCCCGTCGCGATAGATGTCGTCGAACTCGACGGTGTGGCTGGCGGCCCCATTGATTAAAGCCGCCGTCCGGGCGTCTGAAATCTCGCCCATCGGCAGGATACGCGCACCGCCACGCCCGAGCATGTCGGCGAAGGCGGTCTTCATCATCGTCGCCGGGGCGACCGCGCCGCCCGGTAACGTGGTGCCGTAATAATCCAGCACGCAGCGCTTGGCGGCGTGCCAGACTTTATCCTCGAAATCGCGGGTCTGGGCGTCGGCGCAGAACCGGGCGAAGGCGGCAAGGACGGGCGTGCTCATCGGCTTCCCCTTACTTGCCTTTGAATTCGGCTTTGCGCTTCTCCATGAACGCGCGCCGGCCCTCGATATAGTCTTCCGACTTGAAGCAGTCGTCGACGATCGACGCGCACAGAGCGTGGTCGCGGTCGGCGTCGTCCTTCAAACACTCCTTCACGACGACCTTGACCGCCTTGATCGTCAGTGGTGCGTTCCCGGCGATGGTGTTGGCGTAATCCTCGACATACGCGTCGAACTCGGCGCGCGGGACGACCCGGTTGAAGTAGTTCATGCGCTCGGCCTCGTCGGCGTCGAACTTGCGCGCGGTGTAGAACAGCTCCATCGCGTACGACGGGCCGATGATGTCGACCAGCGGCTTGAGGCCGTCGACCCGGTAACCCAACCCCAACTTCGCCGCCGGAATGGCGATGATCGCATCGTCGGTGGCGAGCCGCATGTCGCAGCACGTCGCGATGCCGACACCACCCCCGACGCAGAAGCCTTCGATCTTGGCGATGGTCGGCTTGTCGATGGTCCTTAGAAGATCGGATGATTTCTCGACCGCTTCGTTATAAATCTTCACACCTTCTTCGGAAGACCGGTTCTTCTCGAACTCCGAAATATCGGCCCCGGCGCAGAACGCCTTGCCGCCTTCGCCCGACACGATGACGACGCGGATGTTGTCGTCCTTGGCGAAGTCCTCGATGGCGGTCCCCAGGTCCTGCCACATGCCCAGCGTCATAGCGTTGCGGCGCGTCTGGTTGTCCATCTTGACGCGGCCGATGGGACCGTCCTTTTCGACGATCAGGCGTTTCACGGGGGTGTCGTTACCGGCGTCCGGCATGTCTGTCTCCTAAGTAAATTATGATTGTTTGATTGCCGGTATTCTCACCTCTCAACCCGCTTCCGGCAAGGGGTGCGGTGCTGAAATAGTGTCCGTTTACCGTCATTCCGGCGAAGGCCGGAATCCAGATTAGGTAACGGAAAGACTGGACCCCGGCCTGCGCCGGGGTGACGCGACGTGGATGTGTCGATCGGCCGGAAACCGAGACACCGGCGCACCATCAACGCGCCTTTGCGTTTGTCACACGTGAAACCGCGCCCGATAATCCCCACCAACAAAAATGGTCTGCGAGGGGAAGCATGGGTGAGCGTATCGTCAAACTGACCGGGCTGGGCGTCCGTGAACAGGCGCCGGCGTGGGTGGTATCTCTGGGGCATGGGGCGACGCACTGGATCGCGGCGACCTTCTATCTGATCCTACCCTACCTGACGCAGGAACTGGGGATGAGCTATACCCAGGCTGGCGTCCTCGTTTCCACCTTCCACATTTCGTCGTTCCTCGCCAACTTCGGGTCCGGGATGGTGGTGGACGTCTTGGGCCGCCGTGTCCTTGTGCAGGCTGTCTCTCTCCTGTTGGGGGCGGTGGCGTTGATGGCGTTTGGGGTTGCCGGCGGGTTGGCGGTTTTGATCGGGTTGGTCGTGATCATCGGCGGCACCAACAACCTCTGGCATCCGGCGGCGATCTCGTTTCTTTCAGGGCTTTATCCCAAGAACCGGGGTTACGTCCTTTCGATCCACACATTGGGCGCTTCACTCGGCGACAGTCTGGCGCCGCTTTGCGTGGGGGCGATGCTGACCATTCTGACATGGCGCGACACGGCGGTCTGGGGCAGCATCCCCGTGCTTGTCGTGGCGGCGTTGATCCTGGTCAGCATTGCGCGGATGGATAAGGACGCCGACGGCCAGGTCTCCAAGAAGATTACGGTCGGGGAATACTTCTCCGGTCTGAAGGTGATGTTCACCGACAAAGCCGCGATGGGGTTGTGTCTGATGGCGGGGTTCCGCTCGATGACACAGAACGGGCTTTTGATGTTCATCCCGATCTATCTGGCGAACGTTTTGAAGGTGGGCCCCGTGATGACCGGCGTCGGCATGACGGCGATGCAGGTCGGCGGTTTCTTCGCCGGACCGATCGCGGGGGCGTGGTCCGATAAAATCGGCCGCCGGCCTATCGTTCTGGGCGCGGCGACGGGGACCACCGTCGTGGTCGCGTTCCTGGCGCTGGCGCAGAACGAATATATGTTTTTCGCTGGTGTGTCGGTGCTGGGCTTCGTTTTATTCGCGATCCGCCCGGTGATCCACAGTTGGATGATGGACCTGACCCCGCCCCGGATGCATGGGAGCGCCACCAGCGCCTTGTTCGGGACCCAGTCGGCGTTGTCGTTCATTGTCCCCGTCGCGGGCGGGGTGATCGCCGATATATATGGGGTAGGGGCGGTGTTCTACGCCCTGGCGGGCACCATGCTGGCCGCCAACGTGCTCGTCGCCATGCTGCCTGACGCGGAGAAGATCGAGGAATAAGGCCTCCTCATCCCCGCCTTCGCGGGGACAGAGCCTGTCGAGCCATCTGCCTTACTTATCCCTCTCCCCCTTGGGGGAGAGGTTAGGTGAGGGGGGTAAACATAGTGAATTGAAGTCCTTCTGATTGGAATGCACCCCATGACCACCGACATCGCACAGAGACTCTGGCAGGCCCGTTTGAACGGCACGGTCGTTCAGCCGGACGAGATCGACCCGAAACCGACGCTGGAAAATTCCTACGCCATCCAGGCGGAAGTGACGCGGCTGTCGGGGCTCGACGTTGTCGGCTTCAAGATCGGCTCCACCAGCGAGGCGGCGATGCGCCGCGTCGGTACCGACGAGCCGGGCTCCGGCCCGATCCTGAAACCGTTTCTGCTCGACAGTCCCGCCCGGATCGAACTGGTCCCCACGCAAATGCCGCAGGTCCAGGGTGAGATCGCGTTTCGGTTGGGGAGCGATCTGCCGGCGAAGGAGGGGGCGTATACGTATGACCAGGTCGCGGCCGCCGTCGAGACTATTGCAGGCGCGATCGAGGTCGTGGGCACACGTGTCGCCGGCGGGCTGGCGGGCTACGGCCGGCCGATGTCGACGGCGGACGGGGGCGTGAACATCGCGCTCGTCGTCGGTGAATGGGATCGTGATTGGCGCAAACACGATCTCAAGACGCTCGAGATCGGTCTAAGGATTAATGGCGAGGAAAAAGACCGCGGCCCCGGCAGCCGCGCGCTCGGCGACCCGATGAACGTGATGGTGTGGCTCGCCAACCAGCAGTCGAAATTCGGGCGCGGTCTCAAGAAGGGTGAGGTCATCACCACGGGCACCTGTACTGGGATCGAAGCGATCCACCCGGGCGACATCATCGACGCGGACTACACCGGCCTCTCACCCGTCGAAATCACGGCGGTTTAGGGCGCTTGTGCCAGCTGCTCGTCATTCCCGCGCAAGCGGGAACCCAGCGGCACCATCCGCAATTCTGGACCCCGGCGTGCGCCGGGGTGACGTTATCTCTCCAGTACGTCATTCCGGCCACCGCATACGCGGGCACAGGCTGCGGCCGGAATCTGGTCGAGCCAACGTCGTTCTGGGGTAGCCTCCTCACCTGTCCTCTCCTCCATGAATGGAGGAGAGGGACCCTGCCGCAACATCTGCCGTACTTATCCCTCTCCCACATAGAGGGAAGGGGTAAGAATTTTCCGTCGCCCTGAACTTGATTCAGGGCCCATACGATTTTGCTGACTATGACCGCCGATGCCGTTATGGGTCCCATATCAAGCCCCGGATTAAATCCGGGACCCAGTGACGCCACCTGTATTTTAGGACTCGGCTGGAGCCTGTCCCAGGCGCGGCCCGGGGCCGGGGTGACGGTTGTGGTTTTCGGTTCGTCATTCCGGCCCCCGCAGACGCGGGCACAGGCTGCGGCCGGAATCCAGTCCGACCATTTTCAGTTTGGGTCCCCGCTTTCGCGGGGATGACAAGGCAAGGTGAGCGTGCGGACTAAGCCCGCTCGGAAAGCCCATCCTGCATCATGCGCCATAATAGAATGTGCACCCGGTCCTGACCGAAGAACGTCTCACCGTTGTAGACCATCAGCGGTACGCCCCAGTGGTCGCTATCTTCCTGCGCCTTTTCGTTTTCTGAGATCACGGCTTCCAATCTTTCCGGGTCGGCCTCGACGTCCGCCATCAAGGCATGCCCGTTCAGGCCGGCCGCGTTCATGGCGTCGATCAGGTGCGAACCCTCGTGCCAGTTATCGGTCGAGCCGTCCCACAGCATACGGAAGACCTTGTCCATGAAGGGGAGGCCGGCGTTTCTGATCTGCGCGGCGGCAGCCAATAACGTGAGGGTGCGGATGTAGGGCTGGTCCTTCGCGACTTCCAACGTCTCTTCGTCCTGGATGATCGGGTCAGGCACCGGCGGGCGGCGGAAGGGGATGTTTAGATATTCCGCCATCCGCGTGCAGTCGGCCGAATGATAGCGCCGGTACTTCGGGTTCACGGTCTTGAAGAAGTCGGGCTTCCGGACCGCGATCGGCCACACGGGGCGGATGTCGATGAAGACCTCGAAGTTGCGGTCCATCTCCAGCAACCGGTCGAGGGCGAGGTAGCAGAACGGGCTCCGCATCGACCAGAAGACGTCGACGTGGAACTTCTGATCGTCGCCCGGCGCCGGGCGCAAACCGGATATGCCGTTCATGACAGCTTCATCAGTTCCCGCATCCGGGTGTTCAGCGTCCGGCCCTCGGTCGAGAAATCTTCGAGGATGGTGAAGTGGTTGAGGTCGGGGACCGTGACCTGCTCACACGAAAGCCCGGCCTGCGACCAGGGGCCCATCAGCATGTCCTTGTGGCGCTGGAACTCGGATGTCTCGGCGCCGCCGACGGCGAAGATGATGGGCGCGTTGATGGTCGGTTTCAGGTGAACCGGGCTGTATTCGTTTACGATTTCGGGGGTGAAGCCCAGGGTCGGATTCATGTAGTTCAGGCGGATCGGCTCCAGATCGTAGAGGCCCGAAATCGCCATCGCGCCCTTGATCGATTTACCGTCGACACCCCAATCAGCCCAGTCCGTCGCGTGCATCATGGCGGTGATGTGGCCGCCCGCCGAGTGCCCTGCGATATAGATGTTGTTCGGATCACCGCCGTGTTCTTCCGCGTTGTCATATGTCCATTTGACCGACGCCCGGCATTGGCGGATCAGTTCCGGCATGTCGACGTCGGGGATGAGCGCATAGTTGACGACGACAACCATCGCGCCTGCGGGCGCGAAGCCCGCCGGGATGTAACGGAAGTCGTCCTTGTGGCGCGAGAACCAGTACCCGCCATGAAAGAAAATCAGGACGGGGGCGAGGTCGTCGGATTCATGAGCGGGGTAGACGTCGACAACCTCGGCGGGCGTATCGCCGAACGGGAGGTCGAACACGTGCGGCGCTTTCTGGGCGAAGGCATCGCCGCGCGCTTTGTAGGCTGAGGTGAACTCTTCGTGGTTCGGCACCCGCTCGCGGTTGTTGTACTGCCAGTCGAGTTCTTCCTGCGTGAAATCGCCGTAGACTTTATCGGCCATCTTTCCCCCCGGTGATGTTGGTTCGTTTAAAGTGCGTTTGTGGTCGGTTATAGCAAATCAGGTCAACGGCAGCATGACGTTTTCCTGATACGCGAGGCGGCTGGCGAAGCTGTCGTACCAGCGTTTGAGGTGCGGCAGATCCGGGCGCTCGACATCGAGATTGTGCCAGCGGTATGCCGCGCACCCCAGCGGTATATCTCCCATGGTCGGGGCAGTGCCCGTCATGAAGGGGTTGTCTTTCAGATGATTGTCGACGATCGCCCACGCCTTCGCCGCTTCTTTCTCGGCTTTCTTGAAAGCGTCCATGTCACGGTCTTCCGGTTTCGTGCGGATCAGGGTCCAGAACACCGTCGTCATCGGCGGGTGCATCGTCGTCAGATAAAAATCCATCCACTGGTGGGCGTGGAACGTGTCTTCAATTTTCGCCGGCTTCCAGGGCGCGGAGCCGTATTTCTCGGTCAGATAGCGGACGATGGCGTTCGACTCCCACAAAACGAAGTCGCCGTCCTCCAACGTCGGTACGCGGCCGTTCGGATTCTTCGACAGATAGTCCGACGTGTCGTTGCCGCCGAACGCGCCGCCGACGTCGACACGTTCGACATCGAGGCCGATCTCGGCGGCGATCCACATGACTTTCTGGACATTGATGGAATTTGCGCGCCCCAGTACTCGAACCATGAAATCGTCTCCCCCGCGGAATGATCGTTGCATCGGATTGCCGTTCGAACGGACGGCTGTCAGTATCGGTCACTGACCGAGTTTATATATGCAGATACATGGGAACGGGCGGCGGCGCATACCACCCTCATGGATGAAGAGAACCTCGAAAACGCGACACCCGATCCGGCGGTAAAAACGGCCTTTTCGCACTATAAAGGGTTAAGGTTCGAGGCCGCCGCGACCCATGCGCGGGAAAATATGCAGGATTGTGCAGATAAAAACAGTCTGTCACTGGTCCTTGCGATGTCGTTGAGGCGTCTCGGGAAGCAGCGTGACGCGATCCCGGTTTTGGAAAATATCCTCGCCGAACTCCCCGACCGGGCCGATATCCGGACTCTTTTGGGGGCATGTCACCGGGATATGAAGGACTTGGAGAAGGCCCAGCTCGCGTTCCGTACGGCACTGAAATCAAACGAGAATTACCTCAAAGCGCGCTATCAGTTGGCGGTCGTGACCCAGGAACTGGGCCGCGATATCGAGGCCGCGCCGCTGTTCAAGTGGTATCTTGATTCAGATGCGGGATCGAAGGATGCGCTCGCCTGGAGCCTCTATGGGGTTTCCCTTAGACGTTTGAAAAAGTTCGAGGAATCGGTCTCCGCGATCCGCCGCGCGATCGCCTTGAACCCCGACGATATCCCCACCCGCAACGCTCTCGTGATCACCCTTTATCAATCCGAAAACGAGGCTGAAGCTTTGAAGGAAGCGGCGGTCGCGCTGGAGATGAAGGACGCGTTCGCGACCCGGAAATTCGAGGAGATGAACCTCGGTATTCGGCTCTCACCAAGGGAGTCAGCGTTCGATCCCATGGACAGATCGAAGAACGTGATCGCCTTCAGCCTGTGGGGCGATGATCCGGTCTACACCCACGGCGCCATCGTCAACGCGCAGATTGCACCTCACGTCTATGCCGGGTGGCGGTGCCGCTTCTACTGTGACCTGAGCGTGCCGGATCCAATCATCCAGGAGCTCCGCAGGCTCGGCGCGGAGGTGCATATTATCCGTGATTCCAATCTGTTAGCTCTAAAGCCCTTGTGGCGGTTTCTGGCTTCCGACGACGAAAACGTGGAGCGTTTCGTCTGCCGGGATGCCGACTCGCGCCTCAATATGCAGGAAGCCGTCGCCGTCGATGACTGGATCAAGTCCGGCCTCCCGTTTCATGTCATGCGTGATCATCCGTATCACATGGAAGTCATGCTGGCCGGGATGTGGGGCGGCGTCGCGCGGGTCTTGCCGAACATCCGGGGGCTCGCCGATGTCGCGCTCGGTTATGCCCGCAATAAGTGGAACGATCAGGAATTTCTGCGTGACGTGATCTGGCCGTTGGTCCGTGACCACGCCAAGGTGCACGACAGCGTGTTTCGCTTCAGGGGCGCAGACGACTTCCCCGACGCCTGCCGGCTGCCTGGGAAAGTGCATGTCGGCGGCTCTGTGAAGACTATGCCGCCATGGCCGGTACCGGCCTGGTCAGAGCCCGAAAAGCCCTGAAAACAAGCCAAATTTCGGCGCTAAGGGCACCCGTCTGAGCTTAGTCGCCAGATTCTTCGGTTTTTCATGACATTTTACTAAATCCTCCCTATGCCAAAGGTGCTGGCAAACGCGTGCGCCGGCTGTCTCCGCCGCGCGCATGCTCAATGAATGGATGAAGTGACATGGCTGAAGACGATATCAATCCGAACCCGGGCGGCATCGAAGAGGATGAAGAGGACAATGAGGCCTCTTCAGCTGAAGCCCAGCGAATCCTCGATGAACTGAGCCAGTTCGGCGACGGCGATGCGCCGCTCGATGATGTCGAGGATCAGCCCGACAACGCGTTTGGTGACGATGGGGATAACCCGGAGCCGGCGCTGTCACAGTCCATGTCTACGATCCACACGGGTAGCCAGCTCACCGATCAGGAAATTACCGACGGATTGCCGCCGACCGGCCGCGTGATCAACCCGGAAGGGGCGATGAACGCGCTTGAGGAAGATCCGGAGGCTGAGCCCGAGTTCATCAATCCCGCCTTTGACGAACCGGTCTATGACCGTGGTGAGGAGCAAGGTGGCGGACAGGGCCAGGGGGAAGGGCCGGTCGCCGCCGGCGACGAGCCCGTAGAGGAAGCCGAGGCGCCGGCGGAAGAGCCGCAAGAAGAACCTCAAGGCGCTGGCGGACCGGAAGAGGGTGGGCCGCAATTCGTCCCACAGGCGGCTGCCGCCCCGACGGCACCGACGGTGGCGGCCGAGCCGACCACCCCGACGACACCGACCGAGGCAACGGTTCCATCCGAACCAACTGCACCCACGACGCCAACCGTCCCGGTTGATCCCGACGTCAATCTTGATCCGGTGGCCGTAGACGACGCGTTCTCCGGTCAGGAAGATACGCCGATCACGTTCACCGCCGAAGAGTTGCTCAGCAACGACTTCGATCTGGATAGCGATTCCATCTCGATCCAGAGCTTCGATCAACCGGCCAACGGCACGGTTGTCGACAATGGTGATGGTACGTTCACCTTTACACCGGGTGAAAATTGGAACGGCGAAACCAATTTCAACTACACGATCGTCGATGAAGACGGGGGGACCGCAACCGCCCAGGTCACCATTGATGTGGATGGCGTAAACGATCCGCCGGTCGCGGTCGATGATTTTGCCACGACCAACGAAGATACGCCCGTCACACTTGATCTGCTCGACAACGACAGCGATCTGGACGGTGATGACCTGACGATTACTCAGATCGACGGACAGGATGTGAATCCGGGTGATACCGTGGATGTGGGTTTCGGCACCGTTACGCTTAACGAGGACGGCACTGCGACCTTCACGCCGGATGAGAACTGGAACGGTACGGAAACCTTCGACTACACGATCACCGACGGCACCGAAACGGCAACCGCCACGGCGACCATCGATGTGGATGCCGTGAACGATCCGCCGGTCGCAGAGGACGACTCGTTCATCAGTGACGAAGGTGCGCCGGTGAACTTCACGGTGCAGGACCTGCTGGTTAACGACTCGGATCTTGACGGCGATACGCTGACGGTCACGCAGATTCAACAGCCTGACGACGGGCTAATCACCCAGAATGATGACGGTAGTCTGACGTTTACGCCAAACGAGAATTGGGACGGTAGCACCGAGTTCACGTATACGATTACGGACGGCAACAGCACAGCAACGGCACAAGTTACTATTACGTCAGAGGGCGTGAACGACCCGCCGGTCGCTGTCGACGACGCATTTTCGGGCACAGAGAATACGCAAATTGTCATTACCACAGATCAGTTGCTGAGTAACGACAGCGACCCTGAAGGTGACTCGCTGACCATTGTCGACTTCGATCAACCGGAAAACGGCACCATCGTCGATAATGGGGACGGTACTTATACGTTCACGCCGAATGAAGGCTGGAATGGTGAAACCGATTTCACCTATACGATTTCCGATGGCAACGGCGGCACGTCGACGGCCACGGTGACCATCGATGTTGACGGCGTGAACGATCCGCCGGTTGCCAATGACGATGCTTTCTCGGGCACCGAGGACAATCCGATCGTGTTCACCACACAGGATTTGTTGCTGAACGATACCGATCCGGACGGTGACACACTTAATGTAATTAGCATCGAACAGCCGGACGATGGTGTCATCGTCGACAACGGGGACGGGACGTTCTCGTTCATTCCGGACGATAACTGGTCTGGTGAAACCAACTTCAATTACACGATCACCGACGGCAATGGCGAGACGTCGACGGCGACTGTTACGATCGACATTGATGGGATCAACGACCCGCCGGTCGCGGTTGATGACTATTTTACTGGCCAGGAAGATACCCCAATCACGATCAGTGCTGCCGATATTCTCGGGAACGACACTGATATTGACGGCGATACCCTGACCATCACCTCGTTCGAGCAGCCGGACAACGGCACCATCGTCGATAATGGCGACGGCACCTTCACGTTCACGCCCGATGCGGATTGGAACGGTGAGACTGATTTCAATTACACCATTACGGATGGCAATGGTGGCACCTCCACAGCGACTGTCACCATCGATGTTGAAGGCGTTACCGAGCCGACGGACGAGGCAGATGATCCGACACTTTCGTCCGGCAGTGTGACCGGTGCCGAGGATACGGCGATTGCGTTGGATATTTCGGCATCTTTGACCGACTTAGATGGTTCTGAAACGCTCTCGGTGACCATCAACAATATCCCGGACGGTTCATCGTTGAACTTCGGTACGAATAACGGCAACGGTTCGTGGACGATTTCCGCTGAGGAGTTCGCCAGCAACCCGGACCTTCTGGACACCTTAAGCATCACGCCGCCGCAGGATTACTACGGCGATTTCAATCTTGAGGTGAGTGCCACGGCGACCGAGACCGACGGCGGTGATCAGGCAACGGTGACCTCGACCTTCGGTGTGACGGTGACGCCGGTGCTCGATAACCCGTTCCTGGAAACGAACGATGTCACCGGTGTCGAAGACAATGACGTTGAACTCCAGATTCAGGCATTTATGGACCCGTCGACAACTGAATCCGTCGATACACTTATTCTGAGTGGTATTCCGGAAGGGTCGATCCTCAACAAGGGGACCGACAATGGCGATGGCACCTGGTCGCTGAGCGCCGGTGAGGTTTCCGGGTTGGTGATGACACCGCCGCAGGATTACGAGGGGACTTTCTCTGTCCAGGTTACGGCGATTTCCACGGACGGTGGCGTTGATGTCAGCACTTTCAATGTGGATATCGAGGGTGCGCTGGATGTTGAAAATGCGATTGGTACCGAGGATCAATCGATCCATCTTCAGATCGATCCAGGTGAAGCGGACACCATCACGATTTCCGGCGTCCCGGACGGCGCTCAACTGATCGGTGCGTCGCTGAATGACGATGGTTCATATACGGTCACCGATTTCGAGAACTTGGCGATTATTCCGCCAGCTGATTCCGACGATGACTTTGCGTTGTCAGTTCGTGCCGACGATGACGATCCAGTCGAATTGCTGGTGCAGGTCGATGCGGACGCTGATGCGCCATCACTGACCCTTGCGGAAACCGCGACAGGTTCTGAGGATGCGGCGATTTCGATTGATATCTCAGCCAGTCTAACTGATGTGGACGGCTCGGAATCTCTCTCAATCACCATTACCGGTGTGCCGGACGGTGCGGTTCTCTCTGCAGGTACGGACAACGGCGACGGGTCTTGGACGATATCGTCGACGGATATGGCAGACGATCCAGACCTGCTCGACAATCTGACCATCACACCGCCCGAGGATTTCTCCGGCACCTTCGACCTTTCGGTTACCGCGACGTCGACCGAAGCGAACGGCGGTGATACGGCATCGGTATCCGACACGATTTCTATCAATGTCGACGCGGTCGCTGATGAGGCCGACCTGACGACCACGGATGCCGCGGGTACCGAAGACCAACCGATTGCGCTGAACATCACGGCGGTCTCGACGGATGCGGATGGCTCGGAATCCGTCTCGATCACGATTTCGGACATCCCCGACGGCGCGGTGCTGAAGGATGGCGCCGGCAACGAGATCACCATCAGTGAAGGCTCGGCGACATTGACGCCGGACCAGTTGACCGGTCTGACGATCACACCGCCCGAGAACTCGGACGCCGATTTCACGCTCGATGTGTCGGTGACGACCACGGATGGCGACGACACCGCGACGGTATCCGGCGAGCTGGACGTCAGTGTCGCGGCGGACGCCGATGCGCCGACACTCGATTTGACGGAAATGGCGACGGGTGACGAAGACACGGCGATCTCTCTCGATATCTCGTCGGCTTTGACGGATACGGATGGCTCGGAATCTTTGTCGATCACGATTTCCGATATTCCGGACGGCGCAGTGCTGACGGATGGCGCCGGTAACGAGA
>JAEPMA010000008.1 GCA_017644185.1 Rhodospirillales bacterium | reverse complement strand
CTGATCGAAAAACAGCAGCAACAGATCAACGCGCTCCGGGCGCGCCTGGAACAGACGGAAGGTAAGGCCGAGCAGGCCGAGGCCGCCGCCACGGAAGCCAGCAGCAAATCCTCATTCCTGGATAAGGTGTCGATCGGCGGCGTCGCCGAGGTTGAAGTGACCAATTCCGAAGATTTCACGGGCGCCGATAACAGCGACATCGCGCTCGCCACCGTCGAGTTCTTCGTCGACACCCAGCCGCACGAGTATCTGTCGACTCACGTGCAGTTCCTTTACGAAGACGATGGGAACGAGAACATCACCTTGGACGAAGCCTTTGCAACGCTTGGGAATGCCGAAAAATTCCCCCTCTACATGCAGGCCGGCAAATGGGCCGTCCCGTTCGGCGGCTTCGACACCGATCTCAGCTCCGACCCCCTCACCCAGTCTTTGGGCGAGGTGAAGGAAGCCGCCGTTTTGGGTGGGGTCGCATACGAAGGCATGGCCTTGGAAGCGTATCTTTATAACGGCGACACCCAGAAAGCCGGCGAGAGCGACAGGATCGACCAGTTCGGTCTGGCTGCCAGCTACGGCGGCGAAGCGGGCGACGTCGCCTACAACGTGGGTGCCGGCTACATCAACAACATGGCCGATTCCGACGCGCTCACCGACACCCTTGGCGGCAATGCGACGGCGATCAACAAGTACGTTTCCGGCGTGGACGTGCATGGTGATGTGTCGTTCTCGAACATCACCCTCCGGGCCGGCTACATGACGGCATTGAAGTCGTTCCAGCCGGGCGAGGTGGCGTTCAACGGCCAGGGCGCGAAGCCGGCGGCGTGGCACGTCGAGGCGGCATATGCGATGCCGATCCTGGGTCACGACACCACCTTCGCGGCAACCGCGCAGGGTACGAAAGAGGCCCTCGCCCTAGGCCTGCCGGAGCAGCGCTACGGTGCCGCTGTCACGGTCGGCATCGTCGAGCATTTCTCCATTACCGGTGAATTTCTGCACGACGAAGACTACAGCGTTTCCGAAGGCGGCACCGGCAACAGCGGCCATACCGCGACCATCAAACTCGCCGCGGAATATTGACCGCGCATCTCCAATCGGGCGCCGGTCCCAAGCGGCCGGCGCCGCCGGAGCAGGGGGACGTTGCAGGCGCGGATTCTGAAATCCTTGCGCGTATTCATGATCCGGATGTCGGGATGGTGGTCTGGACCCGCCAGCCTTCGGTCGAATTGATGAGTTGGCTGGAAAGGGCTTCACGCCCGGCGCTCCCGCACGGCCGCGTCCTTATCGCACCTGACGAAGCCGAGGCGGCGCTCACGGTGATGCTGTCGGGCGCGGGGGCATCGGTGCCGGACGGCGCCCAGCCTTTCATCGACGACGCCTCAGAGATCGTTCGGCATTTTGCCGGGATCGCGCCGTGCGATCTCGTCGATGTGCGTCTTGAGGCGGTTACACATGACGCATGCTGGAAGTTCCATCGCGATTGCGTGCCGTTCCGGTTGATCACGACGTATCTGGGGCCGGGGACGGAATATGTCGATCCGGCCAACGCCGCGTGTGCGCTCAATGACCAGCGGGACTACGCCGGGCCGCTCAACCGGGTGCCGACGTTCGGCGTGGCGGTGTTCAGAGGCAGTTCGGACGGCAGCGCGTTAGGCGTCGTCCATCGTTCACCGCCGATTGCGGGTACGGGCCTGCGCCGCTTGATTCTCTGCGTGAATGCACCGTCGATCACCTCGCCGGTACGTTGGGACAGTTTATCGCCTGCGTGAGCGGGCTCAGGCGTGATCGTGGTCAGCGGAGGAAGAAAGTGGTGGGCCCGGCAGGACTCGAACCTGCAACCAGACGGTTATGAGCCGTCGGCTCTAACCAGTTGAGCTACAGGCCCACCAGGGCTGAAACTGGTCTCAGCGCGGACATCTGATACCCTTTTTCCGCCGCCGTTGCGAGGGCGAATTGCCGTATGTTCGGCATTTGCCCCGGGCTTGTCATTTGCCGCCGCCGTCCTCATGTGAGAGAACATCATGAATTGCAACGGGAGGTTCCAATGACCTTTGGACGGCGGACATTCCTGCGTTACGGCCTTGTGTTGGGCATGCTGGCCGGTTTTGCGGCGGCGCTGCCTGCCACGCCCGCCCACGCGCACCACGGTTGGCGCTGGGCCGAAGACGGCAATTTCGAGATCACCGGCTCCATCGTATTGGCGCGGCTCGGCAATCCGCACGGACTTGTCCGCATCGACGTCAACGGCGAGCACTGGACCATCGAAGTCGGCCAGCCGTGGCGCAACGACCGGGCCGGGCTGACCGATAAACATTTCGCGAAGGGCAACGAGATCACGGTCAGCGGGCATCGCTCGAAAGATCCGGACGAACGGCTGGTCAAAGCCGAACGCCTGATCATCGGGGGGAAGACCTACGACCTATATCCGGAGCGGGACTGACAGCCCGGCGGCAATAAACCGATAACGGCGGGATAAACGCGCCGGCACCCACGTCCGCAAACGCAGGGAGGCAGACGACGTGGATATCCTGACGACCATCGCATCGTCCGAACCGGCGGTGTTGCTGCGGGGCTCTTTCTGGATCTACCCGCTGGTCAACGCCGCGCACATTCTGGGGATCGCGCTTCTGATCGGCGCCATCGTGCCGTTCGACCTGCGTTTGATGGGCGTGATCAAGGCGGGACGCATCCGCACACTGGCCGGTATCCTCGTACCGGTCGCGGCGTCGGGGCTTGCGCTCGCGGCGGTTACCGGCGCCGCGCTTTTCATCGTCAAACCGGTCGACTATGCGCAATCGGACCTGTTCGTGATCAAGCTCGCTGTGATCGGCGTCGGGTTGATCAACGTCGGCTGGGTGCGCTCGATCCCACGTTGGAGTGAACTGGTGCAGGCGGAAGACAGCATCCTCAACCCGACGGAGCCGAACAGGAAGCTCAGGATCGCCGCTGCCGTTTCGATCGTCGCCTGGGTCGTGGTCCTGCTGCTAGGCCGCATGACGGGATATTTCATGTAATAAGATCGGCGGCGGGCGGACCTGTCAGCCAATGCAGTCCCGGTACGCCGCCGGTGTCAGCCCCATGGCTTTCCGATACGCCGTCTGAAAATGCGCCTGACTGGAGAACCCGGCCATGTAAGCGATCCGGGATAGCGGAACGTCTCCGCGCAACAACTGGCCCGCGTAAGCGATCCGCCTGGCGTGGACGTATCGATAGGGGGCGGTGCCGGTCGTTTGTTTAAACGCCTTGGCGAAATGGAACCGGCTCAGACCGGAAATATCGGCCATGTCCTGGAGGGAAATCCGAGACGAGAGATTCTCTTCCACATAGTCGGTGACGCGGCGTAACCGGTTCGGCGCGATGCGCGCGGCGGCCGGTGTGGATGAGGCAGGTGAAGCGCCCCACCATAGCGCAACCACGTCCATCAGGTCTTGTTCCAGCCCCAGGGGATCGGGCACGGCGTCGCCGGCGAGCGCGGCGCGGATGGTGTTGGCGAGCATGATGGCGCCAGTGGAGGCGTCCGTGACAAACGCTTCATCCGGAAGAGGGGAAGTGCCGTTCATTTCACCGGCGGCCTCACGAACGAGGTCTTTCGACACCGACACTGCGATCCAGTCCGATGCGATCTCCGTCGCGTGGTTATACGTTGTGCCTTTCGGGAGAAAGGCGAACGAGTTCGCCCGCCAGATCCGGTCCCGGACCCGGTCGCTGTTCAACGCCTCCCGCCCTTTGACGAACGTCGGGCGCAGCACGAACGTGTGGGCGGCGGTGACGCTGTCGCTAACGTCGAGATGCGGCCGGGCGTGATGCCACCGGACATTCAATCTTCCATCATCCAAAGACGCGCTTCTGGATGTGCCATCGGCCACTGTCCGGAGCGGCTTTGAAGTGGTGTCTTCTGGTGCCGTCATGACCCGTGAAAAACCCCAAGAATATGAAATACGCGGACGGTGGTTCCGATCATATTCGATGTCACGGCAAACGCCACGGGTTCAGATTTGGATAAGGGACGCCCCCATGAGAAAGATCGGGCTGATCGGCGGCTTGAGTTGGGTATCGACGGCGGAATATTACCGGCTTCTCAACGAAATCACGCAAAAGACATTAGGTGGGGTCAACTCGCCGCGTCTGATATTGGAGAGCGTCAACCGCGAGGATTACGTCCAGCACGTCAACATCAGGAAAGACGAAGCGGCAGCGTCGAAGTTGATCCTGAATGCGGCCCGCAGTGTCGAAGCGGGCGGGGCCGAGTTCATCGTTATCTGCTGCAACGACGTGCACCGGTTCGTCCCTGAAATCCAGCCTCGGATCAACATCCCCTTCCTGCATATCGCCGAGGCGACGGGGCGCGCGATCAAGAAAGCCGGGCTGTCGCGGGTTGCGCTCTTGGGTGTCATGAAAACGATGGAGGGGACGTTCTATCAGGACGTGCTGTCGTCGTTCGGGATCGAGACCATGGTGCCGGACGCGGATACACGGGATTACGTCGACAAGACGATTATGGACGAGATGGTCAGGGGGCGGTTCTCTCCGCAAACCCGTGACCGGTATATCGACCTGATGTGGCGGCTCAATAAAAAGGGCGCCGAAGGGATCATCCTCGGCTGTACCGAAATCCCGCTGCTGATCATGCAAAAGGACATCGATCTGCCAACGTTCTCGACCACGGACCTGCATTGTCAGGCGGCGGTCGAAATGGCGCTGGCGGACTAAGGTTGATCAGTAATCCAGGAAGCTGCGGAGTTTGCGCGACCGCGACGGGTGCTTGAGCTTTCTGAGCGCCTTGGCTTCGATCTGACGGATACGTTCGCGGGTGACCGAGAACTGCTGGCCGACTTCTTCCAGCGTGTGATCCGTGTTCATCCCGATGCCGAAGCGCATGCGCAGCACGCGCTCCTCGCGCGGCGTCAGTGACGCCAGCACGCGAGTCGTGGTTTCGCGCAGGTTCGCCTGAATGGCGGCATCCAGCGGCTGAACGGCCAGCTTGTCCTCAATGAAATCGCCCAGGTGGCTGTCTTCCTCGTCGCCGATCGGCGTTTCGAGGGAGATCGGCTCTTTCGCGATCTTGAGCACTTTCCGTACCTTTTCGAGCGGCATCGAGAGCTTGTTCGCCAGCTCTTCGGGGGTCGGCTCGCGGCCGATCTCGTGCAGCATCTGGCGCGACGTGCGGACCAGCTTGTTGATGGTCTCTATCATATGCACGGGGATACGGATGGTGCGCGCCTGGTCGGCAATCGAACGCGTGATCGCCTGGCGGATCCACCATGTTGCGTAGGTCGAGAACTTGTAACCGCGGCGGTATTCGAACTTATCGACTGCCTTCATCAGGCCGATGTTGCCTTCCTGGATCAGGTCCAGGAACTGCAGGCCGCGGTTGGTGTATTTCTTGGCGATCGAGATCACGAGACGCAGGTTGGCCTCGATCATCTCTTTCTTGGCCTTGGCGGCTTCGCGCTCGCCCTTCTGGACGATGCCGACGATACGGCGGAATTCCTGGATCGGCAGACCGACGGCCCCCGAAACCTCGGCCACTTCCTGACGGATTTCGATCACGTCGTCACGGTAACGCTCGGCGAAGCGCTGCCAGTTTTTCGTCGGCATCTTCTTGCACTGCTTGATCCAGTCCGGATCGAGCTCATTGCCGCGATAGTTCTCAAGGAAGTCTTCGCGGCGGATGCGCGCCGTGGTGGCGAGGCGTAAAAGTTTACCCTCGAGCCTGACGAGCCGCTGGTTGAGGCCGTAGAGCTGGTCGACGAGCGCTTCGATGCGGTCGTTATTGAGGTGCACGCCCTCCATCAGCTCGATCAGTTCCTGACGCAGCTTCGCGTAGCGCTTTTCCTGCGACGATTTGAACTCGTCGCCGCCCTGCATGGACTCCATGCGGATCACCTGCAGGCGTTGGAACTTTTTATATGTCTTCGCGATGTTCTCGAAGGTTTCGATGACTTCGGGTTTGAGCTTCTCTTCGAGCGCGGCGAGCGACAGGTTGTTGTGTTCGTCGTCATCGTCGTCGTCATCGTCGTCGCTGCTGCTCTCGCCGCCTTCGCCTTCTTCGGATTCTTCACCGTCGGCTTTGGCTTTTTTAGGAGCCTCTTCTTTTTTCTCTTCCGGCTTTTCTTCCTTCGCTGCGGGCGCGGCTTCGGCTTCGTCTTCTTCCTCGTCGTCGTCGTCGGCGCCGCCCTGCGGGGCCTGACCCGGACCGCCGCCCATGGTGGCGTCGAGATCGACGATTTCGCGCAGCAGGATCTCCTCGGCAACGAGGGCGTCGTGCCAGCGGACGATGGCCTGAATGGTCAGCGGGCTTTCGCAGATCCCGCCGATCATCATGTCGCGGCCGGCCTCGATACGTTTGGCGATGGCGATTTCGCCCTCGCGTGACAGCAACTCGACCGAGCCCATCTCGCGCAGATACATCCGCACCGGATCGTCGGTGCGGCCAAGGTCGCTCTCGTCGACGTTACCGGCAGCGGATTTCTCGGTTTCTTCCTCGCTGTCGTCGGCCGACGCGTCGTTGGCGGCGTCTTCCTGCTCTTCGTTCTCGACCACGTTGATGCCCATTTCGGACAGCATCGCCATGGTGTCTTCGATCTGCTCGGAGGAGACGTCTTCGGGCGGCAGCGCGGTGTTCAGCTCGTCATACGTGACGTAGCCGCGCTCTTTGCCCTTGGTCACCATCTTTTTGACGGCGGCACCGAGGGTGTCGAGCAGCGGGCTATCGGTGCTTTCTTCCGAGGTGGTACGCGCTTCGCTAGTTTGTGCTTTGGCCAATAGTATGAACCCCTATACGCCCGGCGCTCTCACGGTCGCCGGCGACCCCAAATTCAGTTGACCTTCAAGGCCTTCATGCGGCCGAACGTCAATTCCGTCGTGTCTTCCCCCAACGCCGCTTCGGCTTGACGCAACTCCCCGTCGTGCTCTTTCGCGGTGAGCCTCTGCCAGGTGTCGGTCCACCCGTCGAGAGCCTCTTTAACGTCGCTGTCCGGTCTTGCGAACCGGGCATGCATATAGACGTTTTTGCTCAAAAGCATGCCGATTTCGGCACGAAATCCTTCCTCCGAGAGGTGGTTCCTGAGACCCTCGGAGTCAAGGCTTTCATGCCGAGCGAGGGTGTTTAAGACCCGCTGGCGTAAATTGTCAAGCTCGACCGCCGAAAACTCAAGCATTCCAAGGCGTTCCTCGATCTCATCGAAGATCTCCGGATGGTTGATCAGGGTGGTGATCAGAATGCGCTCGCGGAGCACGTCGGCGGGCGTGATCGAACTGGTCTCGCTGCGCGCGTCGGCCATCACGGCGCCCTCGATCTTCACCTTCCCAAAACCCTTGCGGGGCGTGAACCGCTCCGAGCCGCCGCGGCTTTGAGGCTGGGCCCCCCGCTCACCCCAGAGCTTGCGCGAGAAGAAATCGGAAAAATGACGTCTGAAGGTGGCGTCCGATATATCGCGTGCGCGCTGATCCAGCTTTTGCTGCACATCCGCGCGGTCTTCCGGGGTGTTCGGCATGCGCCCCTGCGTCACTTCGCGCCAGATCATTTCGGATAACGGCAGGGCCCCGTCCAGGACCTCTTCGAATGCTTTTCGGCCCTGCGACCTTACAAGGCTATCCGGGTCCTCGCCCTTGGGGAGGATCGCGAACCTGAGCGCCTGGCCCGCTTGCATGATCGGGAGCGCCCGCTCGGCGGCCCGAAAGGCGGCCCGCTGGCCGGCTTCGTCGCCGTCGAAACACATGACCGGTTCGCGGACGACCCGCCAGAGATCCCTTAGCTGATCTTCGGTCAGCGCGGTCCCCAGCGGCGCGACGGCGTTGTCGTAACCAGCAACATTCAAGCCGATCACGTCCATGTAGCCCTCGCAGACGATCATCCGGCCGGCCTTGCGCGCAGGCGCGGCCGCCATGTGCATCCCATAAAGGGCGTAGCGTTTCTGAAACAGGGGCGTTTCCGGGCTGTTCAGGTACTTCGGCTCACCATCGCCTAATATCCGCCCACCAAAGCCGATGACCCCGCCGCGCCGGTCCTGGATCGGAAACATCACCCGGCCCCGGAACCAATCGTACGGGTCACGGCCTTCGGGGACACGTAAAAGACCGGCTTCGATCAGCAATTCTTCCGAAATACCATCCCGCCCGAGCGCACCCTTCAGGGCGCCGCGCGCGTCGGGCGCAAATCCCAGCCGCCAGGTTCTGATCGTCGCGTCGTCCAGACCGCGCTTCTTCAGATATTCGAGCGCGCCCCGGCCCTCCGGCATCCTGAGCATTTTCTCGAAGAACTTGGCGGCGGCCTCGTTGACGTCGGATAGCGTCTTCCGCTTTTCGTGACGTTCGCGGTCTTCGGGGGTGTCCTGCGGCATTTCGAGCCCGGCCTCGGAAGCCAGCTTTTCGACCGCTTCGGGGAACGACATGCCCTCGACCTCGATCAGGAACGTGAACACATCCCCCGAATTCTGGGTCGAGAAGCACTTATAGAAGCCTTTGTCCTCCATCACGTGGAAGCTCGGTGTCTTTTCTTTTGTGAATGGCGACAGGCCCCAGAAATCGCCCCGCGCGCGTTCCTTCAAACGGACCGTGCGACCGACCACGTCGGATATCGAGACGCGTCGTCTGATCTCGTCCAGGAATTCCGGGGTAAAGTTGCTCATGCCCGCTCCGCAAGTGAACGGATTAATCTACGCCAGGGCGGGGGGTTCTAAAAGCGTGCCGATGACGAGTTATCCCGTGTTTGGCCTAGTTATCCACAGCCGCCCCTCACCCGGCGCTGCGCGCCACCCTCTCCCCGAGGAGAGGGGCTTCAAGCGCCCAGCTTGGCTTTCACCGCGCCGGCGGCTTTCGAGAAATCCATGCGCCCGGCGTAATGCTCTTTCAGGTACGCCATGACCTTGCCCATGTCCTTGATGCTGTCGGCTTCGGACTTGGTGACTGCCTCGTCGATGGCGGCTTCCTGCTCGTCGGCGGAAAGCTGCTGGGGCAGGAAGCTCTCGATGCACGAGATTTCTTCGGCTTCCTGCTGGGCGAGGTCCGGGCGGCCGCCTTTTGAATAGGCGTCGATGCTGTCGCGGCGCTGTTTCACCATCGACTGCATCAGGCCGAGGATTTCCTCTTCCGAGATTCCGTCCGTGTTGCCCTTGGCGCGCGCCTGGATATCACGGTCTTTCAGCGCCGCGTTGATCAGGCGGATCGTCGAGACCTTGCGGTCTTCCTTGGCGCGCATGGCGTCCTTGAGCATGTCGTTCAGCTGCTGACGAAGCATGGAATCTTCTCCTCAATGGTCGAGCGGCCGGACGTTATCCTAACCGGGCACCGCTGACAACCGGATTAAAATTTATAACTTATTGATTTAAAACGATAAAAATAATTCCCGCATCCTCTTGACGCGGCGGGGGGCTTTGCGTATCTACTCTGCCAGTCAAAACCGGACCCGGCTGGCATATATCGTGACACAAGAAGTAGAAACAACTGCGCCCGATCACAAGGGTGCGGAGTCTTTCCGCGCGCCAGCGGGCGCCACTGCGGTTGTCGTCCTCGCGGATGGCTCGTTGTTCTGGGGGCGGGGCGTCGGCGCCGCCGGTGAAGCGGTGGGGGAGGTCTGTTTCAACACCTCGATCACCGGCTACCAGGAGATCATGACCGACCCCAGTTACGCGGGTCAGATCATCACCTTCACGTTCCCGCACATCGGAAACGTGGGCACAAACCCCGAAGACATCGAAACCATAACCCCGGCCGCCCGGGGTTGTATTTTAAGGGCCGACATCACCGAGCCCGCCAACTGGCGCGCGACCCAGCATCTGGACCAATGGCTGAAGTCGATGAACCTGCCGGGCATCTCCGGCGTCGATACGCGCAGATTGACCCGCAAGATCCGGGACGCGGGCGCGCCCAACGGCGTGATCTGCCATGCACCCGACGGGAAGTTCGATATTCCGGCGTTGATCGAGAAGGCGAACGCCTGGCCGGGGCTCGAAGGGATGGACCTGGCGATCGAGGTCACGTGTAAACAGACATACAAATGGGACGAGACCACGTGGGATATCGAGACGGGCTATGGAAAGCTCGCTGATCCCAAGTACAAGGTCGTCGCCATCGATTACGGCATCAAGCGCAACATCCTGCGGTGTCTTGCGTCCGCGGGCTGCGACGTCACGGTTGTGCCGGCGACGGCGAGCGCGGAAGAAATCTTGGGGTATGCACCTGACGGCATCTTCCTCTCGAACGGCCCCGGCGATCCGGCGGCGACGGGGGAATACGCGGTCCCGATCCTGAAAGATCTGATCAAAAGCGAGAAACCGATCTTCGGGATTTGTCTGGGTCACCAGCTCCTGTCGCTCGCGCTCGGCTGCAAGACGTCGAAGATGCACCAGGGCCACCGGGGCGGGAACCAGCCGGTGAAGGATTTGGCGACGGGTAAGGTCGAGATCACCAGCCAGAACCACGGGTTCGCGGTGGATGGCAAAGATCTCCCCGCGGGTGTGGTCGAAAGTCACATCTCTCTCTTCGACGGCTCCAACGAAGGTGTCAGGGTTGAGGGCAAGCCGATCTTCTCGGTCCAGTACCACCCGGAAGCGTCCCCCGGTCCGACCGACAGTCATTATCTCTTCAAACGCTTCACCGATCTGATGGACGAGGCGAAATAGCATGCCCAAACGTACAGACATTAAATCCATCATGATCATCGGCGCCGGCCCGATCGTTATCGGCCAGGCGTGCGAGTTCGACTACTCCGGCGCGCAGGCGTGTAAGGCGCTGAAGGAAGAGGGTTACCGGGTCATCCTGGTGAACTCCAACCCCGCCACCATCATGACCGACCCGTCGATGGCGGACGCGACCTATGTCGAGCCGATCACCCCTGAAGTTCTCGAAAACATCATCGCCAAAGAGCGTCCGGATGCGCTCCTCCCCACCATGGGCGGGCAGACCGGCCTCAACGCGGGTATGGCTTTGGATGAGCGGGGCACGCTCGAAAAATACGGTGTCGAGCTGATCGGTGCGCGCGCCGACGTGATCGCGAAAGCGGAAGATAGACTTCTGTTCCGCGATGCCATGGAGAAGATCGGCCTGGGCGTGCCGCGCTCCGAAGTGTTCACCGGCGAATATGAGCGGATGGAAATCCCCGATCAGGAAGGCAAGGTGAAGGAAGTCACCATGCTGTCGTCGGCATCCAAACAAAAAGCGATGGACGCGCTCAAAGTCGTCGGTCTTCCCGCCGTGATCCGTCCCGCGTTCACCCTTGGTGGGACCGGCGGCGGTATCGCGTTCACCGCCGAAGAGTACGAAAAGATCGTGACGTCCGGCGTCACCGCATCGCCGATCAACCAGGTGCTGATCGAGGAATCGGTGCTGGGGTGGAAAGAATTCGAGATGGAGGTCGTCCGCGACCACGCGGATAACTGCATCATCATCTGCGCGATTGAGAACGTCGATCCGATGGGCGTGCATACGGGTGACAGCATCACCGTCGCCCCGGCCCTGACGCTGACGGACAAAGAATACCAGATCATGCGCGATGCCTCGATCGCGGTGCTGCGCGAAATCGGTGTCGATACCGGCGGTTCGAACGTGCAGTTCGCGGTCAACCCGGAAGACGGGCGTCTGGTCGTGATCGAAATGAACCCGCGCGTGTCGCGCTCATCCGCGCTGGCGTCAAAGGCGACCGGTTTCCCGATCGCCAAGGTGGCGGCGAAGCTGGCGTGCGGTTACACGCTGGATGAACTTCAAAACGATATCACGGGGGTCACCCCCGCGTCGTTCGAGCCGACCATCGATTACGTCGTCACCAAGATTCCGCGCTTCACGTTCGAAAAATTCCCGGGCACCGAGGCGCTGCTGACCACGTCGATGAAATCGGTCGGCGAAGCGATGGCCATGGGCCGGACGTTCGAAGAGAGCCTGCAGAAGGGCATGCGCTCGATGGAAACCGGTTTGACCGGCCTCAACGAAATCGAGATCGAGGGTGCGGTCCGCCCCGATGGCAGTGTCGACGACGACACGGTGAAAGCCGTGCTGACCGAAGCGCGCCCCGACCGTATCCGCTACATCGCCCAGGCGATGCGCTTCGGGATGTCGAACGAAGACATCCAGCGCGCCAGTAAATATGACATCTGGTTTTTGGAGCGGATCCGCAACATCGTCGATGCGGAAGAACGCGTGAAGAAGGACGGCATTCCGTCGGATGCGCAGGACATGCTGAAGCTGAAGAAGCTCGGCTTCTCGGACGAACGCCTCGCCGAACTGACCGGGAAGACGTTCGAGGACGTCACCGCCGCGCGCCACAAGCTGGGCGTCAAACCGGTCTACAAGCGCGTCGATACCTGCGCCGCCGAGTTCGCATCGCAGACGTCTTATATGTACTCATGTTACGAGGGCGACGGCCTGAACCCGCCCGAGTGCGAAGCCGACCCTTCGGCCCGCGAAAAGGTCGCGATCCTGGGCGGCGGTCCGAACCGCATCGGCCAGGGCATCGAGTTCGATTATTGCTGCGTGCACGCCGCCTACGCGCTCAAAGACGCCGGTCTCGAAGCGATCATGGTCAACTGCAACCCGGAGACCGTGTCGACCGACTACGACACCTCGGACAGACTTTATTTCGAACCCCTGACCGCCGAAGACGTGATCGAGCTTCTAAGAATCGAACAGTCGAAAGGCACCCTCAAGGGTGTGATCGTGCAGCTGGGCGGTCAGACGCCGTTGAAGCTCGCCGCCGCGCTCGAAGAGGCCGGTATTCCCATTCTTGGGACGTCGCCCGACGCCATCGACTTGGCGGAGGACCGCGAACGGTTCCAGGATTTGTTGAAGAAGACTGGTCTCAGCCAACCCGCCAACGGCCTTGCGCGCTCGCACGAAGAGGCGATGAAGGTCGCGAAGGACGTCGGCTATCCGCTGGTGATCCGGCCGTCGTATGTTCTGGGTGGCCGGGCGATGGAGATCGTCCACGACGATATCGCACTGGAGCGCTACATGCGCGAAGCGGTGGTTGTGTCGGGTAAGAGCCCGGTGCTGCTCGACAGCTATCTCCAGGATGCGATCGAGGTCGATGTCGACGCGTTGTCGGATGGCGACGATGTCTATGTCGCCGGCATCATGCAGCACATTGAAGAGGCGGGCATCCATTCGGGTGACAGCGCATGCTCCCTTCCCCCGTTCTCGCTCTCGTCGAAGATCATCGACGAGCTTGAGCGTCAGGCCGTCGTTCTCGCGAAAGCGCTGAATGTCGTCGGTTTGATGAACGTCCAGTTCGCGGTGCAGGGCGAGGATATTTATATCCTCGAAGTGAACCCGCGTGCGTCGCGCACTGTACCGTTCGTCGCCAAGGCGACGGGTGTGCCCATCGCCAAGATCGCCGCGCGCCTGATGGCGGGTGAAAAACTGAATACCTTCGATCTGCCGAAACGCGGTGCGATGCAGCATGTCGCGGTAAAAGAAGCCGTGTTCCCGTTCTCGCGCTTCCCGGGCGTCGATACGATTCTCGGTCCCGAGATGAAATCGACGGGTGAAGTGATGGGGATCGACAAGGACTTCCATCGCGCCTTCGCGAAATCGCAGCTGGGGGCGGGCATGAGCCTGCCGTTGTCGGGGGGTGTGTTTATTTCCGTCCGTGACGGCGACAAGGACAAGGCGTTGGAGATCTCGAAGATCCTCCACGGTCTCGGGTTCACGATCATCGCGACGGGCGGCACGCAGCGTTTCCTGGAAGCCAACGGCGTTCCCGCACGCCGCGTGAACAAAGTCCTCGAAGGCCGCCCGCACTGCGTTGACGCGCTGACCAACGGGGATGTGCAACTGGTCATCAACACGACCGAAGGTGCGCGCTCCATCGCCGACAGCTATTCGATCCGCCGGACCGCGCTGGTCAACCAGGTGCCGCACTACACGACGATGACCGCAGCCCGCGCGGCCGCGGAGGCGATTGCCGCCATCATCGCCGAGGGTGGCGCCGGCGGACTTGCAGTCGCGCCGTTGCAGGCTTATTTTGAAGCTTCGTATTAGGCTTTTCCCTTAATTCATGTCGCTTTGGTGATCGCCTCTGGGTGACCCGGCGCGGTATTTCGTAAGGGAAGGTATGGAGGAGGGCCGGGTCTGCCGGCCGGGGAAATATGGAACGTGTGCCGATGACGCGCGAGGGCCTCTCCGCCCTCGAACAGGAACTGAGACGGCTTAAATCCGAAGAGCGGCCGGCGGTGATCAAGGCGATCGCCGAAGCCCGTGAACACGGCGACCTGTCCGAGAATGCGGAATACCATGCCGCGCGCGAAAAGCAGGGCTTTATCGAAGGCCGCATTGCCGAGCTGGAGGACGTGACCAGCCGCGCCGAAGCCATCGACACCGCCCACATGACCGGCGACACGGTCAAGTTCGGTGCGTTCGTCCTGGTCGCCGATACCGATACCGACGAGGAAACCACATATAGGATCGTCGGCGCGCTCGAGGCCAATCTCGACGAGGGCAAGATCTCTGTCACCTCGCCCTTGGCGCGCGCCCTGATCGGCAAGACCATCGGCGACGTCGTCGAGGTGGCGACGCCGGGTGGCGGTAAATCCTACGAAATTTGCGAAGTCAGCTGGAACTGACGTCTGAAGACTGGCGTCTGGACGTCAGAATGAAGCGTGCGAACAACAGGAACAGCCAACTCGACATCCCCCCGGTGATTCCATTAAGAAGCACCGTCGGCTGAACCGCGTTGGCGGCAATTTCCCATAGATCCATTTGTCCGACCAGGCCCCACGCCGGGCCACTAATGTTGACCGGCGCGTACGCTGACAGGGTTCGCACGCCGCGATGGTCGATGCTGCGTTGCATTCCTGAAAACCCATAGCTTGCCTGTTCGGCGGCGGTGCTGTCGACGAGCACCCGAAGCGCCGTCAGCTCCGAAATCAATCGGGACTGGCTGAGCATCTTTTGGGTGATGTCGATGACGAAGATATCGCCGGTATAGCCCATACTCTCGGTGCGTTGCATGATGTTGTTCAACAATGTCGGCTTGTACTGCAAGGCCAGGACCGCAAACGGATGTCCGACCGCATCGGTCAGGGATGCAGCCGAAAAGAACGTCGGCATTGTTCCGTCGCGTCCGTAGAACTCCATTTCAGATAGCACGGCCCGTCCGCGGTTGCGGAGGGCGCGCAGAAATATATTGCTGAGGTTTGTCTCCGAGTATGGTCCGCTGCGCAGGTTCGTGGTGTAGTCGGGCCCACGCAGGTACGAATAGATGACATCGCCTTCATTGTTGATTAGCAGAATGTCGTGCAGGTCGAACAGGCGCATGAATTCGACAACCCAGGACTCCTGCTCGTCGACCAGTTGAAAATAGTCGGCGGGCGGCCGGATGCTGAGTGCGCGCGTGCCGGGCACGTCCCCGTTTCCATACCATTGTTGAATGACCGCGTCGGGGGTGTTGCCAAGCGCCTGCCACGCGGCATCCAAGTTGCTGGCGGCGGTGCGCATGGTCGCCATGTCCACGAGCGCTTCCAGGTCCGACAGGGATGACGTGATCTCGTCTTCCAGGGTCGTCTTCTTCAGTTCGAAGTTCAGGCTCAAGTCGCGACGGGCCTGTTTTTCCGCTTCGTAATAGGACCAGACATAGGCAACGGCCGAACAAAGGCAAATGAGGCCCAGCACGATCACGCTCTCACGGAAGAGGGTTTTGAGATTGATCGTGTCGTTCATGATGGTGTCGGCCATGTCTTTAATCCGCGGCATGTAGAGAGGCATTCTGTTCGTCGTAACGGCGGCGTTTAAGCTGGCTTTCCCGGTCGCGGATGGCGTTCTCCGTCGCCTGGAAGGTGAACTCGAACAGCGACATGTCGCGAGAGTCGACGTCCCCGTCCGCTGCCGCATGGGTGATCTTGTCGACGTAATCGCCGAGCCGGCTATCGAGAACATCGATTTTCGCAAACGTCTCGGCAGCCCGGGCTTCGTGTGCCAGTGCCAGAAGCTCGACGTTGAAGGCGTCGAGACGCCGCCGCCGGGATTTATTCAGAAAATGAACATAGATAGAGGCGATGACGACGATCATGGATATCAGCACCGCAATCGGTTCCGCGTTCTCCTGAAAGAAGTTCGGATTATCCCTCTCGAAATACCGCCGGGCGCCTTCGTGTACGGGCAGGAACATTCCGTCGCCGGTGTTGGGTTCCGCGATGTTGCCGAGCATCGGGGCCAGTTGCGCCAATTCATGTTGATGCTCGAAGAGTACGGATGTCAGCACGTTGATCGCGTGGACGTCCGCCAAATCGCTTGCCACCGCAATGCGCCTGGAACCAATGGAGGGGACGTCTTTTTGCGGTGCGGGGGGCGAACCATGATAGGCGCCCTTGGAAATCAGCGAAACGTTCAGGAACGGATACTGTTCGACAATCGCCGCCCCTTGTTCGATGGGGATGACATGACTGCCGGGAAGATCCAGAAGGGAGGCGATAAATTTGCCGCCGATCGCGCGTGATCGAAAAACAACGTCGACCGCGTTGTTCGCAAACAGCCAAGCGCTTGCCTTGTCGGATCCCGGGAAGGTCTGCAGGTCCGTCTCGGACAGTCCGAAGTGGGTTACCAACTGCCAGAAGTAAGCATGGTGGTTCGTTTCGACTTGCGGGATTGCCACGCGCAGGCCCTTCAGATCGCCGATCCCCTGCACGCTCAGACCAGCGCGAGCGACAAGCTGAAACGTATCGTTGAATAATTCCGCGACGAGCCGGGCGCGGCCCGAACGCAGGGGCGATATCTCGGTGAACGCCACGTCAACGGCATTGTTCTCCACCAGTTCGGCGTTCTGAGACGGGCCCAGGGTGGTGTAGACATTGACGTCGAAATTCCCGTGATGGCGCTTCAGGACGGTCCTGATGGCCATGGCGGCGTTATAGGATGTGGAACCTTCTACGCCGGCCGCGATTGAAATCGTGTAGCTGCGCAGGTTGTTCGCATAGACGATCGCGCCAAGGCCGATGACAAGCACAAGGGCTGAGAGAATAAGGGCGCTGCGTCGTTTCATAGTGTTATGCGGTTTTTTATGTTGTTTTGACACTAACTGACATACATGAGACGCGATTGCAACTCAGTCGCAAATATAACTTTGCACGGCGGGCATTTTTTAAGGGATCGGCGCCGATGCTGTACCGGCGTGCGGCTCCGTATCTATAGCGTCCGCTTTTTCCCCTCGATGCGGGTTTTGATCCCGTCCTGAATGCGTGGCATCAGACGTTCGCTCCAGGCGGCGCCGAGGTCCAGTTCCTGGTTGAAAATTTCGGGGAGTAGCTTCAGAATTTTCTGCCCGACCGGTTTCCGGTAGAACGTGGCGAGTGCCCGCAGTTCTTCGGCCGAGAAGTTTCTCTCCCATATCCGGGCCACCTCAAGCAGGTACCAGCCGCGGTCTTCCTCCATGGCGCTTTTGACTTCTTGCGTGACGATTTCCGCGAGCTTCTTCGACGATTGACGGTTCGACTTCAGATAGTGCTCTTTCGCCTTTCGGACGGCGATGCCGATAATCTTCGACGTCATATCCAGGGCTTCGGTCGCCTTGAGCAATTCGACCACGGCGGCGCGTTTGTCCGCGGCGGCATCCGCATGTGCCGGTGTCACGCTGATGATGGGCAACAGCAATAACACCGCGAAGACGGTTTGTCTCAGAAGATGCATGGCGCGCCCTTTCTCTACCTTTGGAGGAGTAAGGGTATCACCAATTGAATAGGAGACGGTAGGGGGGAGACGTTAATCCTCGTCCATCGAATCCGGATCGATCGGGACGCCCGGCTGATTCTTGGACGTGCGGATGGTTTCCAGCGTCGTGACCGTGGTGACGTGATCGGCCGACGTGATGTGCATGGTCAGCTGGTCGCGATGCTCTTTATCGCGCGCCACGACCTTTAAAAGAAAGTCGTCGGTTCCGCGGATCATGTGGCACTCACGGACCTCGGGCCAGCTCGCCATCAGTTCCTCGAACGCGGTCAGAACCGTCTGGGACTGGCTGTCGAGCCCGACCAGGGCGAAGAACATTTCTTTATAGCCCATGAGCCCGCCGTCGATCTCGGCGTGATAGCCGTGGATGAAACCGGCTTCTTCAAGGGCGCGGACGCGCCGGAGACAGGGAGGGGCCGAGATTCCCGCGCGGGCAGCAAGGTCCACGTTGGTGATGCGGCCGTCATCCTGAAGGTCGCGGAGAATCCGGAGATCGATGGCGTCGAGTTTTACTTTTTGCAACGGTATGTCCTTTGATTTTGAATCATGTCGTATCATCATTCCCCGCTCACGCGCAATGATGTTGCGCAACAAAGTTGCGTCTTTTGGGTGAATTTGCCGGAAAGCCGCCATCGGGTGCGCGCACGCCAACCGTCCGTTGCGTCGGCGCGCGGTTCGGCTTATTTAGGAAGCCATTCGCATTAACCATACGCCGCCCGTTCCCGCCGAGGAGAAAGCCATGTCCGAACCCCGCCACACCAAAGTCCTGATCATCGGTTCGGGGGCCGCCGGATATACGGCGGCGATCTATGCGGCACGGGCCAATCTGGAGCCGGTTTTGGTCAGGGGTATTCAGCCGGGCGGCCAGTTGACGATCACCACCGACGTCGAGAATTACCCGGGCTTCGCCGAAGTGATCCAGGGGCCTTGGTTGATGGAACAGATGTACGAGCAGGCCAAGCACGTCGGCACGGAAATGATTGAGGACACCATTGTCGAGGTCGACCTTTCGAAGCGCCCGTTTCGCGCCGTCGGTGACGGCGGGAATGAGTATTTCGGCGAGACGCTGATCATTGCGACGGGGGCGAGTGCGCGCTGGCTGGGATTGGAAAGTGAGCAGACCTTCATGGGCTTCGGGGTTTCCGCGTGCGCGACCTGCGATGGGTTCTTTTACCGGGGCAAGGAAGTCGCGGTCATTGGTGGTGGAAATACGGCGGTCGAGGAAGCTCTCTATCTCACCAACCACGCCACCAAGGTTTATCTGGTGCATCGCCGCGACGAGTTGCGCGCCGAGAAGATCATGCAGGACCGCCTGTTCAAGAACGACAAGATCGAGGTCATCTGGGACAACACGCTTGATGAGATCCTGGGTGAGCAGGGCGGCAAGGGCGTAACACACGCGAGATTGAAGAACGTGAAGTCGGGCGAGACGCAGGATCTTGCCGTCGACGGCGTGTTCATCGCCATCGGCCACGATCCGAACACCAAGCTGTTCACCGGACAGGTGGAGATGTGGGAAGACAACTACATCAAGACCAAGCCCGGCACGGCCCAGACCAGTGTCGAGGGGGTTTACGCCGCCGGTGACGTGCAGGACCGGGTCTACCGTCAGGCGGTGACCGCGGCGGGCACCGGTTGTATGGCGGCGTTGGAAGCCGAGAAGTTCCTGGCCGAACACGAAGACCAGGAAGCGGCGGCCGCCGAATAGGCCGTCCGTTCGTCATAGATGCCGGCCGGGGAGGGTGGCGGTGCCGATCGATTGGGACAAACTGAGGGTTTTCCATGCCGTCGCAGAAGCAGGCAGCTTCACGCATGCCGGTGAGACCCTTAATCTGAGCCAGTCGGCGGTGAGCCGGCAGGTATCGTCTCTCGAACAGAGCCTTGGCACGCCCTTGTTCCATCGCCATGCGCGCGGGCTTTTGTTGACCGAGCAAGGCGAGACGTTGTTCCAGACCGCGCACAACGTGTTCGCCCAGTTGGCGCGGGTGCAGTCGCAGCTGGCCGAGAACAAGGAACGCCCGCAAGGCGCATTGAAGATCTCGTCGACCGTGGCGTTCGGCTCGGTCTTTCTGGCGTCGCGCATGAAAGAGTTCGTCAACCGCTTCCCCGAGATCGAGGTGTCGCTGGTTTTGGCGGATACCGAACTCGATCTTTCGATGCGCCAGGCCGACGTGGCGATCCGCCTGACCCCGCCGACCCAGCCGGATCTGGTGCAACGCCACCTGATGACGCTTCACTACCGGGTCTATGCGGCACCGGAATACCTTCAACAGAATGGTATGCCCAAGAATGCGCGTGATCTGGATAAACACCGCATCGTGGTTTATGGGGACGACGCGCGCCCGCCGGCAGCCAATCTGAACTGGTTGTTGACTGAGCATGCCCGCGTCGGCGCGCCCCGGAAGCCCGTTCTAAGGGTCAACTCGATCTATGGGATTTTGCGTGCAGTGCAAAGTGGCTTAGGGATTGGCGCCTTGCCGGAATACATGGGCCGTGAACTGGGGAGCCTGGTCGAAGTCCTGCCGGAATTGCAGGGGCCGGAACTGAATATGTATTTCGTCTACCCCGAAGAACTCCGGGATTCCGCCAGAATTGTGGCATTTCGCGATTTTATCGTCGAAAAAATCGCCCCCATCAAGAAATAGCGAGAACCTCGTCAGCTATGCGCTGGTTGCATGGCTGCAATACCTGTTTTTCTCTGGTGTGCCAGCATCACCTGACTATATAAAGCGTGCATTCGATGTTGCAACGCAGCAGCGAATACGGAATTCGGAACCGGCTGGTCGCGCTGAAAACGCAGATCGCCACAGGGTTCCACCCAGTTTCCGGGCGCCCTGCCCGGAAAAGAGGGACCGGTCTCCGGCCCCTCGCGTCTCCCAGACGTGAAGCCTCCCTGTTTAAAACTCGCCCCCGGGGTTTATCCCCGGGGGGTTTTTTTTATGTGGAATCGCTCAACCCAACGCGCGGGGATTGCTTTCTTTCAACGTCGCGCGGACTTGCGCCAGTAAAAGCGCGTGATCGTCGGGACTCCCGCCCCCATTACGAATGTTCAAGGCGAAGTCTTTAAGATCGCCGTCCGCCGTATCCATCTCTTCGATCTGCCGCGATACGATGGCGAGGGCGTTGGCCGCCATTAAGGCTTTATATCTCTGATCGCCGTCGAGCACGCTCGCCAGGTCGCCGCGGACGACATCCCGTGCGATCCCCAAAAGTGATGCCAGCGAGGGTTGGGGACGGACCGGCATGACGTCATCCGGGAGGGGGGCCGGGTTGTCGGGCGCGGTCTCGGTCAAAATTTCGAGTTCAAGTTCCGGGACGATGTGGGCGGTCAGGGCAAGCTCCAGATTACGCTCACCCCCCGTCACGAACCGGTCCGCTTGTTGAAGGGCGATCACCGCCCAGCGCATGGTCGCCATCACCTGCCAGTAAAGAATCTGATCGCGGTGGACGGTGCGTCCGCTTTCCGATTGATACCCCCTGATCAGCGCATCGATCGAACCGACACCCCCGCATTCACGGTCATTCGCTCCAAACCGCCAGCATTTGGCGGTCAGCCAGCCGATATCCTCCATAGGGTCGGACCAGCCCGCGAACTCCCAGTCGAGAATGGCCGTCAGTTCGCCGTTATCGACCATGTAGTTGCCGGTGCGATAGTCGCGGTGCGAGAAGACGATCTCGCCGTTGTCGGGCGCGTTCACTTCGAGCCAGCGAAGACCCCATTCGAGGGCCGGGTGCGAACCGGGCAGTTCATCCAGGTGACCCCGGTATTCGTTCACCGACGACATCGCGGCGGGGCCGTCGGGTTTGGAGACGAACGCGAGATCGTCGGAATCTTCGATCGTGTGAATGCGCGCGAGATTGCGGCCGAGCGCTTCGGCGAGGGCGTCGTTCATGTCCATCTTCGCGAGCTTGTGACCGGCCGCCGTCCCTTCGGCCCGGTGCATGATGAAGAAGGGGGTGCCCAAAACATCGGTGTCTTCACAGAGCACGCAGGGGGTGGGGACCGTGACGCCCGCGTCATGGGCGTGTTTTAAAATCGCGAACTCTTCGGCGCGCCCGTGCGAGACGGCGACGTTCGATGGCGCGTCTTTCCTTAAAACCAGGTCGTGGGAACCCGGCCAGTCGCCGCCCTCGATATCGAGCTTGAGGGCCCAGTTCTCCTGAATCGCGCCGCCCGACAACTGTTTCAAATCGCTGACCTGTGCGCGCCCGCCCGATTGCCGGGCGATCCAGACTTCCAGGCGTTTGATCGCGTCCCGGTCCATGGCCGTCACCGCGTCGTCGTTGCGTCCACTCACGTCTCAGGGTTTCCCCACGACCAGAAGTCCATGCCGTCTTCTTTGAGTGCGCCGGCCAGGACCATTTTATGGACTTCCGACGCGCCGTCGACCAGCTTGGCCTGACGGGCATAGCGGTAGATCCACTCAAGGACGGTGTCCTTCGAATAGCCGCGCGCGCCATTCAACTGAATGGCGGTGTCGACCGCCTTGAATAGGACGTCCGCGACCGCGACCTTAGCCATCGAGACTTCCTTCCTCGCCCGCGAGCCCTGATCCAAGGCCCACGCCGCTTTCATGGTCAGAAGCCTGCCGACCTCGATATCCATCGCCGCATCCCCCAACAAGAGCTGCACGCTCTCGCGCTTCGACAGCTTCGAGCCGAAGGCATCGCGGTTGGAGATATATTCGTTGGCGATCTCGAGCGAGCGCTTGGCGAGGCCGAGCCAGCGCATGCAGTGCGTCAGCCGCGCCGTACCCAGCCTGATCTGCACGCACTTCATTCCCTCGCCGACACCCATCAAACGGTTCTCGTCGGGGATTTCCATGCCGTTGAAGATCAGTTCGCAGTGACCGCCGTGTTCTTCCGGCCCCATGATCGGAATGCGGCGCTCGATCTCCCAGCCGGGCGTGTCTTTGTGAAACAGGAACGCGGTAAGATTGCGGCGCGGCTCATCCGACGTGCGCGCCAAAAGGATGAAGTGATCGGCGACGCCCGCACCGGTGATGAACCATTTCCTTCCCTGCACGACCCACTTGTCGTTGCCCTTCTTCTCGGCGCGGGTCAGCATCATGCCCCCCGGGTCCGAGCCCGCGCCCGGCGCCGGTTCGGTCATGACGATGGACGATCTGACCTTGCCGTCGATGATGGGCTGCAGCCATTTTTCTTTTTGTTCGTCGGTCGCGACCTTGTTCAACACATACATGTTGCCGTCGTCGGGGGCAGCCGCGTTGAAACACACGGGGCCGAAGATCGAGCGGTTCATTTCTTCGTAACACGCCGCCATCCCCACCGTGTCGAAGCCGCGTCCGCCGCGTTCCTTCGGCATCGACAGGCACCAGAGCCCCCGGTCGCGGGCTTCGGACTGGATCTGTTTCAGAAGGTCGAGGTTGATGTTCTCGTGATCGTCATAACTCGCCGGGTCTTCCTCCAGCGGCATGATCCGCTCTTCGACGAATTTGCGGATGGCGAGGCGTGTTTCCTCGACCTCGGGCGATAGCGTGAAATCCATGTCTTCCCCTTGGAATGCCGTGGGCTTGGTTTATCCGATTTTGGCCGCTGGGCGCGGGCGGCTCAAGGCCCGGCGTTATCTGGGCCCGATCCCCGCGTAGTCACCGTCGAACGGCTCGCGCACCGGCCAGGTGCCGGCTTTGACGGACCGCAGGAAATCCGCGATCTCGGAGTTAAACGCCGCCGGGTCCTCCAGATTGATCAGGTGACCCGACTTGGCATAAACCCTGAGCCCTGACGTCGGCATGTTTCTTTTCAACCAGACGTTCACATCCAGGCACACGTCGTCCTCGTCACCCACCATCAATAGGGTGGGGACGGCGCAGGCGTTGAATGCGTCTTCGAAATCGAACAGGGACGGGCGGCCGCCCTGCACATGGCGCAGCGTATAGGCGGCGCCGATGGCGGGATGCTCCGCCAACTGATCGCGGAATTCCTCCCACCCCCGGATATCCTTCCGTTTCAACTGCGTGCGGGTCGGACCATTGGCGAAGGGCTCGGCCAGCATCTTCCCCGCCTCCAGATAATCTTCCGAACGCGCGAAGGCTTCTTCACGGAAAACCTGCAACCCTTCTTTTAATGAGCCCGCACCCGCCGAGGCCGCCGCCAAAGCGATGACCCGGTCCGGGTGCTCGATGGCGAGACGGAGGCCGGTATAGCCGCCCATCGATAATCCGACGACGACGGCTTTCTCGACACCCGCCGCATCCATCACCGCGAGCGCATCATGAATGGCGTGATCCTGCCCGTATAGATTTTCATCCTCGGGGACGTCGGAGGGCGGGTAACCGCGCGAGCACATGACGATACAGCGGTGATCGCGGGAAAAATGCCGGACTTGGGGTTCCCAGCTTCGTTTGTCCCCACCGTATTCATGAAGGAACAGCATCGGCGTGCCCGAGCCGGTTTCCTCGAAATAAATCTTCACCCCGTCGCGTTCGGCGTATGGCATGTGTCTCCCCCTTAAAGTGTGTTCACCAGATGCCCGCCGTCGACGGGGATGACCGCGCCGGTCATGTATCTGGATGACTCGGACGCCAACAGTAAAAGCGGCCCATCGAGATCGTGAAGTTTACCGCATCGGCGCATGGGGATGCGCTTGATCATCGCCTGACCATGATCGGAATTGAGGTAATCCTCATTCAGATCAGTTTCGATATAACCGGGGGCGAGGGCGTTGACCCTGATCTGATGGCGCGCCAGTTCGAGCGCGAGAACCTTCGTCATCTGGATGACACCCGCCTTGGATATTGCGTATGGGGCGACCCCCGCCGAGACACGTATCCCCAATATGGAGGCGGTGTTGACGATGTTTCCCCCACCGTTGTCCTTCATCCGTCGGGCGGTTTCCTGGGCGACGATCCAGGCGCCCTCCAGATTGGTGTCGATGACCTTGTGCCAATCAGAATCCGTGACGTCGAGGGCGCCCGCCCCGGTCGCGATCCCCGCGTTGTTGATCAGGACGTCGGGCACCGAAATCTCGCGCGCAACCTCGTCCAGCGCCGCGGTCACGCTTTCGCGTTCCGTGACGTCCATCCCGACGGCGACGGCGGTGCCACCTGATTCGGTGATCTCGTCTGCGAGGGTTTCGAGTTTCTCGACACGTCTGGCGGCGACGGCGACTTTGGCGCCCGCAGCGGCCAAAACCTTCGCGAAGTGGTGGCCGAGGCCGGAAGAGGCGCCGGTGACCAGCACCGTCTTGCCGCCCATCAAAGTGGTGGTCATTCAGTCGTCCTTTTCTTCAGCGATATCGTGCACTTTCTCGCGCCCCATTTCTCGTGCGCCTTCGCGCAACACGAACTTCTGGATCTTGCCGGTCGAGGTCTTGGGCAGCGGTCCGAACACGACCTTGGTCGGCGCCTTGAAGCGCGCCATGTGTTGTTTGCAGAAATCGATGAGTTCGTCCGCATTCAACGTCCCTTCGGCTTTCGCCGTCGGTGTTACGAAGGCAACGGGGGTTTCGCCCCATTTTACCGACGGCATGGCGACGACGGCGCATTCCATCACGCCCGGGTGTTTATAGAGTGTCTCTTCGACTTCGAGTGACGAGATGTTCTCACCGCCCGAGATGATGATGTCCTTGGAGCGGTCCTTGACCTCGATATACCCGTCCGCGTGCTGGACCGCGAGATCGCCCGTATGATACCAGCCGCCGCGGAACGCTTCCGCCGTCGCGTCCGGGTTTTTCAGATACCCCCGCATGACGGTGTTCGATTGGAACATGATCTCGCCGATGGTCTCGCCGTCTTCGGGGACGAGTTCCATGGTGTCGGGGTTTCTGACCGTCTGATGGAACTGTCCCGGTGTCCTTACGCCCTGGCGGGCCATCTTGGCGGCTTTCTGGTCGAGCGGCAGATCGGCCCATTCATCCTGAAAGACGCAGACGGTGGACGGCCCGTAGGTTTCGGTGAGCCCGTACATGTGCGTGACGTTGAAACCCATGTCCGACATCCGGGAGATCACCGTCGAGGGTGGGGCGGCGCCGCCGGTCGCGACCTCGATCGTGTGGGCGAAGGTCTTTTTTACGTTATCGGGCGCATGCACCAGCATGTTGAGCACGATGGGGGCACCGCACATGTGGGTGACTTTGTGCTGTTCGATCAATGGGAAGATCTCGGCGGGATCGACATTTCTCAAACAGACGTGCGTACCGCCCACCGCCGTCACCGCCCAGGTATAGGTCCAGCCGTTGCAGTGAAACATCGGCAACGTCCACAGATAGACGCTTTCCGGCCCCAACCGGAACGTCAGCGCGTTACTCATCGTGTTCAGGTATGCGCCCCGATGATGATAGACGACGCCCTTGGGGTTGCCGGTGGTGCCCGATGTGTAATTCAAACAGATCGCCTGCCATTCGTCGGCGGGCGCTTCCCAGACATGGTCCGGGTCGCCTTCGTCCAGCAATTCCTCGTAGGTCATGTCACCGATCAGTTCACCACCGTCGGCGAGCGGATCGTCAACATCGACGATCAGAAGGTCGGGGTTGTCGAGGATCGCGACCGCATCCCGCATCACGTTTGAAAACTCGCGGTCGGTGATCAGCACCTTGGTTTCGGCATGTTTCAGGATGAAGGCGATGGTTTCATGGTCGAGACGGTAGTTCAGCGCATTCAGCACCGCGCCCGCCATGGGCACCCCATAATGCGCTTCCAGCATCGCCGGTGCGTTGGGCGACATCACCGAGACCGTATCGCCCTTACCGATCCCTCGCTTTTGAAGCGCGCTCGCCAACCGGCGGCAGCGTTCGTCGAATTGGGACCAGGTATACGTGTGGGGACCGTGAATGACGGCGGTCTTGTTCGGAAACACCCGGGCCGCCCAGTCGAGGTAGCTGAGCGGCGTCAGGGTTTTGAAATTGGCGTCGGTCTTGTCCAGACCTTGTTCGTATATATTGCCATCCGAAGACGTTTCGGACATTGGCACCTCCCCCAGCATTATCGTTCCTTCTTAGATAGCACCCCGGCGGCAATCCCGGAAGGGCTGCGCCATTTTGTGGCTGGATGTGGCGCAAACACAGGAAATTACGTGATCCCGCCGCCGTTCGGCGTTAAAAAATGGGGAAACAGGAGTGTGACATGTCCGATAAATTCAAGGTCGCGCTGGTGCAGACCTGCGCCGGCAATGATATGCAGGAAACGCTGGGCCGCGCCGCGGAGATGGCCAAGGATGCCGCATCCCAGGGGGCGCAGTTGCTGCAGTTCGCCGAGTTCTTTTCGTGCTACGACATCGACGAGAAGGGGATCCACACCGGGCCGCTCCCGGAAGAATCCCATCCCGCGCTGCCGCTTTTCGCCGACCTCGCCCGCGACCTGAAAGTCTGGATGAATTTGGGTTCGATCACCGTGCCCGCGCCCGACGGCCGGGCCTATAACCGGCAGTATGTGATCGACGACCAGGGGATCGTTCGGGCGACGTATGAAAAGATTCACCTGTTCGACGTCAATCTGGGTGCCGACGACCGCTATCGCGAGTCCGCAAGTCTGGCGCCGGGCGAGCGCGCAGTGCTCGTTGATACGCCCTGGGGCAAGATGGGGCTCTCGATTTGTTACGACGTTCGCTTCCCGCACCTTTACCGCGACCTCGCCAAGGCGGGCGCCGACTTTTTGACCGTGCCGGCGGCGTTCACCCACAAGACGGGACAGGATCACTGGCATATATTGCTGCGCGCGCGGGCCATCGAAACGGGCTGTTTCGTGTTCGCGACCTGCCAGTCGGGGTATCACGGGAAATCCCGAACGTATGGGCACTCCCTGATCGTCGGTCCGTGGGGCGAGATTTTGGCCGAAGGCCCGGAAGACGAGGAAGCGGTGGTCATCGCCGAGATCGACCCGGCCGAAGTCGCCAAGGTGCGTGGCCGCATCCCGTCGCTGAAACACGACCGCCCTTACGACAAACCCGAAGCCGTCATCGACAACGCCGCCGAATAATGGACATCTTTGATTTTATCCCCGGCACGACGCCGCTTCTGATCAGCGCGCCGCACCCCGGCACGCACATCCCCGAAGATATCAAGCCGCGCATGACGGACGAGGGTCTTCTGGTCGCCGACACCGACTGGCACATCCCCATCCTCTACGATTTCGCTCCCGCGATGGGCGCGCACTTCCTGTCCGCGACGCACAGCCGGTATTGTGTCGATCTGAACCGCCCCCCAGAGAACGTGAATCTCTATCCGGGGCAGGATACGGAAGGGCTGCTCCCTTTAAAGACCGGCAAGAGCGAGCCGGTTTATAAAGAGGGTCAGGAACCCGACGACGCGGAGATCGAAACCCGCCGCAACCTGTATCACACCCCTTATCACGCGAAATTGGCCGAGACGCTGGCCGCCATTAAATCTGAACATGGTTACGCGCTGTTGTGGGATGCCCATTCGATCAAGAGCGAGCTGCCGCGCTTCTTCGAGGGTAAATTGTGGGACATCAACCTCGGGACGAACAACGGTGAGAGCTGCGATCCGCGCCTCCAGAAAGACCTCGAAGCCGTCGCGGGTGAAGCGGCGGGCTACACGTGGAAGATGAACGGCCGCTATATCGGTGGCTACATCACGCGGCATTACGGCGACCCGGAAAACAACATCCACGCCGTGCAGCTGGAACTCAGTTGGGCGACGTACATGGATGAATTTTATCCGTTCAACTACCGCGACGATCTTGCGGCGGGCATCAGGCCGGTGCTGCAACGCTTCATTCAGACGATGCTGAATTTTCGTCCTTGAAGGCCCCTCATCCTGTCCTTCTCCCAAGGGAGAAGGGACCCTGTCGCGATATCCCTCTCCCTGGGGAGAGGGTGGCGCCGGAGGCGTCGGGTGAGGGGGCGTTAAACCCTGCCGCCCGCGACCGGCAGGATGCAGCCGGTGATGTAGGACGCCTCGTCGGTGCAAAGCCAGTAAATCCCTGCTGCCACCTCCTCGACCGTGCCGATGCGGCCCATGGGGACTTCGTGCCTGAACTCGTGAAAGCGTTCGGCGATCTGTCCCTTTCTGGCCATGTCGGTGAGCGTGTAGCCGGGCGCGACGGCGTTGACCCTTATGCCTTCCTCGCCGACTTCACGTGAAAGGCCTTTGGTGATGATGTCGATAGCGCCCTTGGACCCGGCGTAGTCGATCCACTGGTTGGGGCTTCCCGCGAGGGTCGCGGTGGATGACAAATTGACGATGGCGCCGCCTCTTCCTCCGTTATTCGTCGACATGCGTTTGACCGCTTCGCGGCACATCGCGACCGAGCCCGCGACGTTCACCCGATAGACATCCATGACCGTTTCCCATGTGACGTCTTCCATGCGCCGTTTGGGGCCGGTGATCCCCGCGTTATTGACGAGCGCGTCGATGGTGATCTTCTCGTCATCCAGATTTTTGAAGAGCGAAAGAATATCCGCTTCCGAACCGACGTCACCCTTCACCGCCCGCGCCCCCGTTTCGGACGCGACCGCGTCGGCGGCCGCGTCGTTGGAAACGTAGGTGAAGATCACCTGCCAACCCTCGGCGGCAAAGCGCGCGACGACCGCCGCGCCGATGCCCCGTGACCCGCCGGTAATCAGGGCGGTTTTCTGGTCGCTCATCACCCCGTCATCGCATGATGAAGGGGTTCGGCGTGTCTTCGGCGTAGGACATCCAGACGGATTTCGTCTGCATGAACTCCTTGATCGATTCCTGCCCGCTTTCACGGCCGATACCCGATTGTTTGTAGCCGCCGAACGGCGCCATGTAGCTGACGGCGCGGTAGGTGTTGACCCACACCGATCCGGCCCGAAGCTTCGCCGCCATGGTGAAGGCGCGGCGCATGGACTGGGTCCAGACCCCGGCGGCGAGACCGTAGATCACGTCGTTGCCAACTTCGATCGCTTCTTCGTCGTCCTTGAAGGGGATCACCGAAAGAACGGGGCCGAAGACTTCTTCCTGCGCGATCCGCATCTTGTTGTTCACGCCCGTGAAGACGGTCGGCTGCACGAAGTATTTACCGGCGTCCGCCTTGTCGCCGCCAAGCCTGACCTCCGCGCCTTCGCCCTTGGCGACGTCCAGATAGCTGAGGATCTTTTCGTACTGCGGGATCGTCGTGACCGGCCCCACTTGCGTGTCCATCAGCATCGGATCGCCCATCTTGGCGGTCTTCGCCAGCGCGACCAGCTTGTCGACGAACTCGTCGTGGATGCTTTCCTGAACCAGAAGCCGCGAGCCCGCGATGCACGTCTGACCCGTCGCGGCGAAAATCCCGGAAATCGCACCCTTAACCGCGTTATCCATGTCGCAGTCGTCGAACACGATGTTGGGCGACTTGCCGCCGAGTTCGAGCGACACCCGCTTGAACTGAGACGCGCCCGTCTGATAGACGCGCCGCCCGGTTTCGGAACCACCCGTGAAGGTGATCTTATCGACGCCCGGATGTTCCGTCAGGGCCGCGCCGATTTCGTGGCCGTAGCCGGTGACCACGTTCACGACGCCTGGCGGGAAGCCCGCTTCTTCGAACAGACGCGCGAACTCGACACTCGATGCCGACGTGAATTCGGACGGTTTCAGGATGACGGTATTCCCCGCCGCGAGCGCGGGGGCCAGCTTCCATCCCGCGAGCAGAAGAGGGGAGTTCCACGGCGTGATCGCACAGACGACGCCCAACGGCTCGTGGCGCGTGTAGTGGAAGTGGTCGGGCTTGTCGATGGGGGTGACCGCACCCTCGATCTTGTCGGCGAGGCCGCCGAAATAATAGTACCATTGGGGCACGTATTTCAGTTGCATGCCCATTTCCGCGATCAGCTTGCCGTTATCGCGTACCTCGGTCGCGGCCAGGTCCTCGGCTTTCGCCAGAATAAGATCGCCGAGCTTTCTCAGCAGATGACCGCGCTGGGTTGCGGTCATGTTCGGCCAGTCACCGGTGGTGAATGCTTTTCTGGCGGCCTGGACGGCGCGCTCCGCATCTTCCGCCGTACCGCGCGGAAAGCTTGCCCAGTTTTCGCCGGTGTAGGGGTTCATGCTCTCGAAGGTCTGGCCGTCGGATGCGTCGACCCATTCGCCGCCGATCAGCATCTGGTATTTCTGAAGATCGCTCATGTCATTCTCTCCCTAAGAGTTTTTTGTTCAGGCTGCCGCCCCGGCGTGATCCTTGATCATCACGCATGTCTTGGAAATGATCCGCCACTCGCCATCGAGCCTGAGGACGGACAGATAGTCGACGAAGTCGCGGGTGCCGACCAAGACCTCCACCTTGACCATGACGGTGTCGGGTCCGGCCTCGTCCATCGAAACGATGCGCTCGCGGCGCTCGGCGCCGGATGATTCCGGCGAGGGCCGGCTCTCGATGACTTTCCTGAATTCGTCCATCGGCCAGTCGACGAACCCACCACCCATATTGGCGGCGTAAAGGTGCGCGTTCGGATGGAACACCGATCCCATCAACAGATCGGTGTCACCCGTGTATAAGGCTTCGAAATAGTTCTGGATGCACGCCTCGACGGCGCTCATGTCCTCGGCGTTCATGGTATCCTCCCAACATGTCTTCGGCGCATGCTAGCGCAAAAGTACGGGGAATCCAGCACCCCCAGACCTAATCCTTCGAGACGCGACGGTGTCGCTCCTCAGGATGAGGTGTTGAACGAATCCCTCATGCCGGGGAGGCCTGAAAGGCCGTCTCGAAGAATAGCGTGCTGTCAGAGTGCTTCCGGTCCCAAAAGTTCGGCGCGGAAGCGGTTCTTGAGGTGCACCCCGTCCTTCGACGGCAGCACGAATTCGAGCGGTTCGGCCCGGACCTTGATGGTCCGGAACACAGGACCGTCGGCGTTGACGATGGTGTCGAGCTCGGCGTTGAGTTCGCCCTCGTCCGTGATGGTGCCAGTGTTCTTGATCCCGAGACCCTGCGCGGTCAGCGCGAGGTCTGCGACCGAAGCGGTATGCGTCGTCTGCATGCCCGTCTCGCCGTAGCGTTCGTTGTCGAACACACAGATCGCAAGGTTCTTCGGTGCCTGCACGGCGACGGTGGCGAGCGCGCCGATCCCCATCAGCATCTCGCCGTCGCCGGTCGCGACGAGGACACGCTTCGTGGGCTGCGCAAGAGCGAGACCAAGGCCCGTCGGTACCGCGCCCCCCATGGCACCCCATAACGGGAAGATGCGGGCGCAATCGCCGGCGGCGGTGAAGTCCCAGTTGGTCGAGCCAAGCCCGGTCACGACGAGAAGGTCGTCACGGGCATTAAGAAGCGTCTTGGCGACCTCGCGGCGGTGAAGGGGGAAACTTTCTGCACGTTTACTCATGGCTTCCTCCTTATTTGCCGAACGTCTTGATGGGAACCATGCGCTGGCTCAGCAGCAGCACGGAAGATTGCTGGCCGACGAAGGCCTTGTGAATGGTTGCCGCCGCCTTGGCGCCGACGTCCGACGGGTCCTCGACCTCGTCGACCAGGCAGCCCGCGGTCTGAAGGGCCTGTTTGGTCGTCGTGCCCATCGGCATCTGCCACGGATTGAACTCGTGCCACTGGCCGCGCATCGTGACGAAGGCGCAGAACGGAAACCGGCAGGTCTCGATCAGTGACAGCATGTTGATGCAGTTGCCGACACCCGAGGACTGCATCAGCATCACGCACTTTTCACCGCCGAGCCAAGCGCCGGCTGAGAGTGCGATACCCTCTTCTTCGGTGGTCAGAGACACCGCCTTGATGTCGTTGTCGTCGATACACGCGTTGATCAGGCGCTTGTGGCCCGCGTCCGGTACGTAGGCGACCTGGCCGACCCCGGCCTCCTTGATCGCCTTGTAAATGTCGTCACCCCATTCCATCGATATTTCTTCCCTGGTCAGTCGTGGACGCCGCCCGTTTGTATCGTGCGGTCGCCAAAAGGTTTGATTGTATCGAACCTGACAGGAAACGAAGTCCGGTTCGGACCGGCGAAAACGGCCGGTCTTTTGGACATTGGCACAAAACACCGGGCCGACAAGGCCGGGAATCAAAATATGTGTATGTGCCTGCTGGGTGAAACTTTAGCGGACTGTTCCGGGGCGTGCCAGTCCCCGGCGCCGCGACACCCGCTCAGCCTTCCCGCAACTGGTGTTCGTCGGCGCCGACCGGCTTCAGTTCCCAACCACCACGGTGGCGCTTGTAGATGAGATAAAGACCGATCGCGATCAGGCCGACCGCGATGACCGGACGGACCTGCCCGCCCATCATGAACATAGGGATCGACAGCGTGATCGCGAGCACGGGCGAGAACAAAAGCGTCCACTTCTTCTTGCCCCGGTATTTCTGGAACCACGGGAAGATTACCGATGCCGTCGCAATCATCAGGAAGAACAAAGACCAGGGCCGCATGAAGAAGATCATCAGATTGTCGTCGGTCGCGAGTGCGCGGATCAGGTTGATCTCGGCGTTGTCGCCCAGCACGACGCCCAGGATCATCGGCGCGAGGGGGAACCCGTAACGCCGCATCGCGTAACCCAGCAACCCGAAAATCAGAAGGACCCACAGATCGAAGACGATGTTGTTGAGGGTGAAGATGCCGATCGCGCAGTAGGCGAGGATCACGATCGCCAGCCTGTACATCGGCACCCGCGTCACGGTGACGAAGATGCGGAGACAAATCGCCTGCAGGCCCAGCATGATGAAAAGGGAGAGCGCGAACGCAACCATGATCGAATAGGCGAGGATCGGCTCGGTGACGATGAACGTCGGGCTGGGAGCGATGTTGTGAATCAGAAGCGCACCCAGCATGACCGCGGTCACGATGTCGCCCGGAATGCCCAGCGCCATCATGGTGATCAGTGCGCCGCCCTCGACGGCGTTATTGGAGCTTTCCGGTGCGATGATCCCTTCCGGGGTGCCGGTGCCGAATTTTTCAGGGGTGTCGGAGGCTTTCTTCGTCTGGTCGTACGCCAGGATGTTGGCGATGGTGCCGCCGGCGCCCGGCAGGATACCGACGAAGATCCCGATCAATGACGAGCGGATCAGGGTCTTGTAGTGCCTGAATATCTCGCGGATCGCCTGGACATGTTCGATCGCGATCTTGGTGGTGCTGAGGACCATCGGCTTGCGGGCGCGATCGGTGTCGCGGAGATCGCTTAACAACTGACTGAATGCGAACAGCCCGACCAATACCGGCAGGAAATCGAAGCCTTGTTCAAGGGGTTCGAACCCGAACGTGAAGCGCGCCACACCGCTGATTTCATCCTCGCCGATGGCGGTGATCAGAAGGCCGACGGCACCCGCGAGCACGCCCTTGACGATGTTCTCTCCAGCCAGACTGGCGGTGATGGTCAATGCGAAAAGGACGAGCGCGAAATAATCCCAGGGTCCGAACTCGAGCCCGATCTTGGCCAGCGACGGCGCCAGCAGCATAAGGAAGACCGCCGAGATCAGGCCGCCGAAGAACGACGACCAGACACCCAGGCCGAGGGCCAGGCCGGGACGGCCCTTGCGTGTCATCGGATAGCCGTCGAAGGTGGTGGCGACGGACGATGGCGTGCCCGGGATGCCGGTCAGCACACCTGCCATCAGGCCGCCCGATAGACCACCCACGAACACCCCGATCATGGTTGAGATGCCCTCGATCGCGCTCATCCCGAACGTGAAGGGGAGCGTGAGAACGACCGCCATGGTGATGGTGAAGCCCGGGATCGCACCGGTGATCAGTCCGGCGGCGACGCCGAGCGTCATCAGGCCCAGGTTCTTCAGGTGGAATACCGCGTCGAAGGCGCCGGCGATGTTCTCGATAATCATGGCAATCTCCTCAGCGCGGCAGAATCTCGCCCTGGGGCAAGATGACCCCGAGCGCAAAGGTGAATATCGCCCACATGAAGCCGACGCAGACGATCGCGACAATCGCGTTGATGATGAAACTGCGGCGAGTGTTCTCGCCCAGGAACGAGAGCGTGACGAACACGAACAGAATGCCGCCGATCAGCATGCCGAGCCATTTCAGCGATGCCAGGAAAATACCGTAAAACGCGAAGCATGCGACGACGTTGCGGTTGACGCGGAACCAGTCCGCGACGCCGTTTATCTGCTCGTCGTCGTCCTTGGGTTCGGGACGCGTCGCCCTGAGCGATTGAATGAGATAAAGAACGGAGAGGCCGCCGATAAAAAACGTGACGACGCGGGGCCAGATCTTGGCGCCGATAATGGCACCGGGCACCGTCTCATAAAAATAAGTGTCGAGATACAACGCGCTGGTAATAACCAGCAACAGCAGCGCGATGACGACATCGGCGTTAATGCGGCTCATGGCGATAACCGTGATCTTGTTGTGGACGACGAAAAACCCGGCTCCGCCAGGGGCGGAGCCGGGGATTTTCTCGCCGATCAGCCTTTAAACATGCCGATCTTCTTGGCGACCTTCAGATGCTGTTCGAAGGACTTCTTAAAGAAGGCTTCGTATTCAGCATGGTCCTTGTAGACGATCCAGGTGCCTTTTTCGTCCATGTGCTTGACCACGGCCGGGTCGGTCATGGCTTTCTTGAACGCCGCTTCGTAGTGGGCGATCACGTCCTTCGGCGTGCCCTTCGGCGCGACGACGCCACGGTGCAGGCCGTAGATCACGTCCACACCCTGTTCCTTCATGGTCGGCAGTTCAGGCATCAGCGGATCGCGTTTTTCGGTGGCGATGCCGAGTGCCTTCATGGTGCCTTCCTGGATGTATTTCTTGGCGGTCAGGATGTTCATTTCCCCGACGTCCACGTTGTTCGACAGGATCGCGGTCAGGCGTTCACGCGTGCCTTCGTACGGGATGTACTTGAACTCAGTGCCGGTCTGATCCTCGATCACGAGGTTGAAGAACTGGCTGGTCGAGCCGGTGGTGACCCCGACGCCGAGCTTGCCCGGGTTCTTCTTGGCGTAATCGACGAGCGTCTTCATGTCCGAGAACGGCACGTTGGCGTTGGCGCCCAGCACCGACGGGGTGTAGGTCAGCAGCGACACGGTGTCGAACGCATCCCACGTGAAGTCGACACGGCCCGCGAGATAGGTGGTGATCTGGCTCTCGTGGATTGCCATCAGGGTGCACCCGTCGGGCTTCGAGCCTTTCACTTCCTTGGCAGCCTTGTTGCCGCTCTGGCCGGAAATGTGAACGATCTGAAGCTGCGGCTTGAAGCCGGTTTCGTTGATCGCCCGGGCCACGACCTGGAACACCAGATCGGTGTCCCCGCCCGGCTTCCATGGCACGACCATCTTCGCGGTCGAGCACGGAATGTCTGCCGCCTGAACGGGGGCCGAAATCAGCCCAAAGCTAGTGGTAACAGCGGCCGCAAGGCCGATGAAAGTACGGTTCATATCTTTTAGTCTCCCTAGAGGTGTTCGCCTTTTTCAGGCGCCCTGCTTGGCCCTTATTTTTCTTCAGCCGCCACAGTTGCAAAAAGATTACAGCAACCAAATTCAAGCTTCCAGCAGAACAGCGCCAAAAAAAACGGTTTTGTATTTGACCGTAGATAGACATTGTAATTGTTTGTCTGCAGATCAATCTAAATATCGATAATTTCTTACCCAAGGGGGCCCCTAGATGCGCGATTTGGAAAAACCCGGCCGTTCGCCGGCGTTCGGTAAACATGGCATGGTGGCAACGTCGCATGCGATTTCGACGGCGGTCGGGCTCGATATTCTGCGCCGCGGCGGGAATGCCATGGATGCCGCGGTCGCGGCGTGTGCTGTGCAGTGCGTGGTCGAACCGGAATCGACAGGGATCGGTGGCGATAACTTCTGCCTGTATGCGCCGGAAGGGTCGATCAAGGACATGATCGCCTTCAATGGGTCCGGCCGGGCGCCGGCCGCCGCGACGGCGGAATGGTATGAAGAGCAGGGGATTACGACCCTAGAGCGTCAGACACCCCACGCTGTCATCGTGCCCGGCGTTATCGACGCTTGGGAGACCCTCACCAAGAATCACGGGACGATGGAGTTGGGCGAACTGCTGCAGCCGGCGATCGAATATGCGCGTGACGGCTACCCGATCTCATCGCGGGTCTCCACGGACTTCGCAAGCAACGAAGCGTTGCTCCGGGGCTGCCCGAATGCAAGCCGGGTGTTTTTGCCGGGCGGCCGCTTGCCCGAATGCGGTGAAATGCATTACCAGCCCGAACTGGCGGCGACGCTCGAAAAAGTCGCCCAGCATGGCCGCGATGCGTTCTATACGGGCGAGGTTGCCGAGGATATCGTTTCGTTCCTGCAGTCTTTGGGCGGTTTGCACACGCTTGAAGATTTCAAGGCAGCGACCGGTGAGTACGTCACGCCGATTTCGACCAACTACCGTGGTTACGATGTATATGAGTGCCCCCCGAACGGGCAGGGCGTGATCGCGCTGTTGCTGTTGAACATGCTCAAGGACGTACCGACCGAGGGCGTTGACCCGTTATCCGTCGAACGGCTCCACATGGAGATCGAATTCGGCCGTCTCGCCTACCAGGACCGCAACTTCTTCGTCGCCGACCCGAACAAGGCGGACGTGCCCACCGACTGGCTGTTGTCGGACGCGCACGCGAAAGAACTGGCGGCTCACTTCGATCCGGAAAAGGCCCTCGATCCGCTGCCGCCGGTCAGTGCGCCCGTCAACGAAAGCACCGTTTATATCTCGGTCGTCGACAAGGACCGCAACGCGTGCAGCTTCATCAATACGCTGTTCTCCAACTTCGGGACCGGCCTGATGGCGCCGAAATCGGGTGTGACGCTCACCAACCGCGGCCAGGGCTTTACGCTGGAAAAGGGCCACCTCAACTGCATCGCGCCGGGCAAGCGGCCTTTGCACACGATCATCCCGGGGATGGTCGGTCAGGGCGACAAGGCGGTCATGCCGTTCGGTGTCATGGGCGGTCAGTACCAGTCGTTCGGCCACATGCAGTTCCTGACCAAGCTGCTGGATTTCGGTATGGACATTCAGGAAGCCCAGGATGCGCCGCGCGTGTTCCCGATCGCCAATAGCATGGAAGTCGAGATGGAGGGCACGATCCCGGCCGAGACCATCGCCGCACTCGAGAAGATGGGGCACAAGCGTATCAAGCCCGCCAAGCCCATCGGCGGTTCCCAGGCGATTTGGGTGGACTGGGAGCGCGGTATCCTCATCGGTGGTTCAGAACCCCGCAAGGACGGTTGCGCGGTCGGGTATTAAGGTTCCCCCTCACCCTCCCATTCGCTTCGCGAACGGGCCCCTCCCTCTCCCGGGGGAGAGGGTGTATTGGTCGTGAGTTCCCTCTCCCTTGGGGAGGGGCAGGGTGAGGGGACATAGCTTGAAAGCCCGCGCCGCTTCCCCCAAACTCCGCCCATGAGCGACAAAGAATTTTCAAAGATTTCCTGCGACATCGACCTCGATGCGGAGGGCAAGCAACACGGCGCGATGATCATTCCGTGGTCGCGGGATGAATCGTCGTGGGGATCGATCCCGATGCCGTTGACGGTCATCAGGAACGGTGACGGGCCGACGGTGCTGTTCACCGGCGCCAATCACGGTGACGAATACGAAGGCCCCATCGCGTTGACGAAGCTCCGCGCCAGCCTCAAGGCCAAGGATGTCCGTGGCTGCGTCATGATCGTCCCCGCATTAAATCTTCCCGCTTTCCGGGCCGGCAAACGCACGTCGCCCATCGACGGCGGGAATATGAACCGGGCGTTTCCGGGCGATGCGCGCGGCACCATCACCGACATGATCGCGCACTTCGTCACATCGCGCCTGATCAGCCGTGCCGACGTGGTCGTCGATATCCATGCCGGCGGGCGGTCGATGAATCTCTTGCCGATGAGCATCATCCACGACCTTCCCGACGAGAAACAAATGAAGGCAACGCTCGCGGCGATGAAGGCGTTCGGCGCACCCTATGGAATGATCCTGACGGAGCTGGATGCGGTCGGGATGATCGACACGGTCGTCGAAGAGGCTGGCAAGGTGTTCGTGTCGACAGAGCTTGGCGGTGCCGCGACGTCGACGGTCGAGACGATCTCGGTCGCCGAGCGGGGCGTGATGAACATCCTCAAACACACAGGTGTTATCGCGGGAGAACCGGATATCCCCGAACCCTCGAAACTGATTCACACACCAAGCGGTGACAGCTTCGTCTCGGCAAGGACGGAGGGTTTATTCGAGATCTGCAGGGATCTGGGCGAGCATGTGGACAAGGGCGATGTCATCGCCCGTGTGCACTATCTCGAAGACCCGGAACGCACCCCCACAGATCTTGTTGCCGGTGTTTCGGGGCAGATCGTGTGCCGCCATATACCGGGGCTGATCAATCGCGGCGATTGCGCCGCCGTCATCGCCGAACCCTGGTCGGGATAGGGGCGCCCGTGTGAGTGCCGCGCGTCCCGTCACCCTGACCGATATCCGCGATGCCCATAAGCGCATCGCGGGACGCGTGACGCGGACCCCGCTTCGGTTATCACCTAATCTGAGTGAGCGCGCCGGTCTTACCGTTAAACTCAAGCTCGAAACCATGCAGGATACGGGCGCGTTTAAATTACGGGGCGCGACCAACGCGCTTCTGAACCTGAGCGACGAGAAAAGAAGCCGGGGCGTGATCGCGGTTTCGACGGGCAATCACGGGCGGGGCGTTGCCTTCGCGGCGAAGGCACTCGGGATCAAGTGCGCCGTTTATATGTCCGAGCTTGTTCCTGAGGTTAAGGTCGATGCCATCCGCAAGCTGGGGGCAGAGGTGGTGATCCACGGCCGGTCTCAGGACGACGCCGAGGTCGCGGCGCTTGAGCGGATCGAAAAGGACGGCCTCACCTACATCCACCCGTTCGACGATCCGCACGTGATTGCGGGGCAGGGGACGGTCGGCCTGGAAATCATCGAGGATATGCCCGACGTCGCCAACGTGCTGGTCCCCTTGTCAGGCGGTGGGTTGTTCGCCGGGATCGCCATCGCCGTCAAGACGTTGAAACCGGATACGCGCCTGATCGGGATTACGATGGATCGGGGTGCGGCGATGATCGAAAGTTTAAACGCAGGAAAACCCGTGCCGGTCGAGGAAGTCGAAAGCCTTGCCGACAGCCTCGGGGGCGGAATCGGGCTCGAGAATGCCTACACCTTCGAGATCACGAAGCGCCTGATCGATCAGACGCTGTTGCTACCCGAAGACGCGATCGCATCGGCTATGCGCACACTGTTCCGCGAAGACCGGATTGTTGCCGAGGGGGGCGCCGCCGTTGGGGTAGGAGCGCTCTTGTCCGGTGGGCTCGAGCTCAAACCCGGCCCCACCGCCATCGTCGTCAGCGGCTGCAACGTCGACATGGACCGGTTTCTCGAGATTGTGGGTTAGTGAATTCTCCGTCGTCCCAAACTTGATTTGGGACCCATGAGGCAGCGGCACATCGAGTGATGTCGGCATGGACCCTGCATCAAGTTCAGGGCGACGAAATGAAGGAGTCTGTTAATGTGGGATGCCACACCTCCCGTCATCGGCGAAGCGGCGCTTCGTGAAAATGTCCATCTCGATCTCGATGTGGTCGATTGTGTCGCCGACGCCTTCACCGCGCTGAGTGCCGGCAAGGCCATCATGCCGCCGATCCTGCGCCTCGACATCCCCGAGAAGCACGGCGAGGTCGACATCAAGACGGCGTATGTCGAGGGGTTTGACGGTTTCTGCGTCAAGATGAGCACCGGCTTTTTTGAGAATAAGAAGCATGGGCTGCCCTCGCTCGGCGGTATGATGACGGTCCTGGACGCCGAAACCGGCCACGTCCGCGCGGTGCTGCTGGACAACGGGTATCTGACCGATATCCGGACCGCGGCGGCGGGTGCGGTGGCGGCCCGTCATCTTGCCCCCGAAGGAGCGTTAAGGGTTGGGATTGTCGGGACAGGCCTTCAAGCGCGATTGCAGTTGCAGGCACTGTCTCAGGTGCGTGATATCGCCGAAGTCCGGGTCTGGGGGCGCGATAAATCGAAAGCGGCAGCATTCACAGGCGACGTCCCGTTCGATGTGCAGGTCATAGCGGACGCCGATCAATTGGCGGAAGCCTCAAACCTGATCGTCACCACCACGCCTTCGATGACGCCATTGTTCAAAGCCAACGCCGTCAATCCGGGGACGCATGTCACCGCGATGGGGTCGGACGCGCCCGGGAAGAACGAGCTCGATCCGTTGCTTTTTTCTAAAGCGGGTCTTGTCGTTTGCGACAGTCCGGAGCAGTGCGCCGATTGTGGTGAACTTCGAAGTGCCAGGAAGTGTGGGTTCGATGGGCCGGTTGTCGAGCTTGGGCACGTGACGGCAGGCCGTCACCCCGGCCGCACGCAAAGCGATCAGATCACGATCTGCGATCTGACGGGATGCGGGGTGCAGGATACGGCGATCTCGGACCTCGCGGTGAAGCGGCTGGTCAAAGCCTGACCAACATCCCCTGTTCGACGAAAAAGTTGGTCGGCGAGAAATCGGAAAAATATAGAACACTGCCGCCGCGCGCGGTGACGGCTTCCAACAGTGCCGCTTCGGCCCGGCGTAAATCACCGTCCGGGATCGTCATGTCCTTGTCCGAGTTATCGAGATACAGGTAGCCGTCGGGTTTAAGCTTCGGGACCACCGCCTTGATACAGCCGGCCCGATCGGTGCCGTCGACCAATGCGAAATCGAGTGACGCATCCGCGATGCCGGACACATCCGCGTAGCTTTCTTCGTCGCGCAGCGTGTGATCCACGTTCGTGATCTGCATCGATGTCAGGACCCTGTTCACGTGTTCATACCAGCCGGGATCGTCCTCGACGCTGATGAGGGATTGGACCCGCCTCGCGAACCAGGGTGTTGAATTGCCGGACCCGAACTCGATCATATGTGTCTCGGGCGTCAGAAGACCGGCGATTTCCCGGCGTGCGCGGTACGAGATCATCGGCACCAGCGGACGCTTCCCGAACACGCGCTTTTTAATCGCCGACCAGAACGCCGGGACGGCATGATGAATATTCCCGATATCGACGAAGTTGCCCTTCTCGTCGTGAAATCTTGATTTTCGATAGATGTTAGACATTCACTTTCCGACCGATCATTCGACGGTCCAGCCGACGCGGTAGAGCGTCATCGGTTCGGGGACGCCCTTCATGTCATATTTTCCCGCGTCGTCGAATTCGATGCCCTGGCCTTTGGAAAGCTCGCGGACGTTGTCGGTGACGAAGACCTCGCCTTCGCCTGCCTTGTCGCAGACGCGGGCCGCCAACTGGACCGTCGTGCCGAAGAAATCGTCCTCTTCCTGCACGGCTTCGCCGGCGTTCAGCCCCATCCGCACCCGCACCAGCAAGGCTTCATCACCCGAATTGTGTTCACTCAACGATTCCCTGATCTGCATCGCGGCGCGCACCGCGTTGGCGGCGGATGTGAAGCTCGCCATGATCCCGTCGCCGGTGTGCTTGACCTCCTTGCCGTGGTGCGATGCAAGTGCGGTACGGACGATGGCGTTGTGGATACGGACCACCTCCTGCGCGCCGTAATCCCCGCGTTCGTGCGTCATTTGCGTCGAGCCGACGAGGTCGGTGAACATGATGCAGACGATCCCCTGCGACTGCGCGCGCGCTGCGGAATCGGACGTCCATATCTTTACCGTATCCGCGAAGTCGGTAAACGGGGCCGGGTCGCCCTGGATGCTTTTCTCCATGGTCTGCCGGCCGGCGTTGATCATCATCCGGTAGCGTTCCTGGCTGCGATATTCTTCGAAATTCCGGCAGAATGAATCGACCCGCTCTTCCGAGTTGCCGAGCGCGCCGACGGCTTCGCGGACCAGGACGAAGGTCTGCACTTTCTTCAATCCCGCTTCCTCGCCAAAACGTTCCGCTGCGCCGGCGCCGAACAGATTGAGTCCGAAGCTGACGTGTTGGTTCATGCGCGGCACCTCGTCCTTGATCGCGGCGAGGGAATTGACCAGGAACTCCAGCACCGAACGGCGCATCTGTTCGGTCATGCTGACAGTCTTGGTGGGCTCGGCGGCTTCGGGCGGCGGGCCGTTGTCGTCGTCGTCGAATGTGGACGGGCTCGGCGCCTCGCTTCTGGGACGGCGCGGCAGGTTCAATTCGTCCTGATAGACCCGGCGGCGCGTTTGCGCGGGTGATGCCGCCGAAATCGAAGCGGGTGGGGCATAAGCTTCGGCACGGTCCATCAGGTCGCGGTAATCGCGGTAGACCCTCGCCATCAGAAAGGCGGCCGAGATCAGGAACACCAGAAGAGTGGCGCCGAGGATGCTGTTCTGAATGACCTGGGTGCCGAGGTTCATGTTCTGGCCGAGCGCCCGGATACCGGCCGAGACAGGCACGAACAACACCGCCGTAATCGCGAATGCGATCGCGACCGCGCCGGCGATCCTGGCGGCTGCCCGCAACGGGTCGGGGGGCGCGGGCGGCGGTTCGCGGCTGGGTGGCGCGGTGGGTGCGGCGGCCTGGGGACGGTTCTCCTGTTCGATCGGTTCGTCGACGTAGGATTGCACCAGGTCAGGAGACGGCTCTTCGATGTCGATTTCGACGGTTTCGTCGGTCTTGGCGGCAACGCGGACGGCGTTCTTCATCTGCCGTTGGACGTTCGCCATCTTGTTCAGATGCGGGCTGATCCAGGCGAGGGTTTCCAGCGGCGGGCGGCCTGATCCGTATTCGACAACCTCCATCGCGCGGACCCCGTCGAAGCCCCCGGTCTTGTCGAGCTCGGCGGCACGCAGCACGGCTGCGTCCTTGTCTCCGCCCTCAACCTGTTCCAAGCGGCGCCAGCGACCCCCTTGGCGCACATAGATGTCGAAATGTGTCGGCGTCACCTGGTATCCCTCAATATTCGCCGCTTAAACCCGCCCTCGTTTGCGATCAACAACTTACGGCATTTTACCCGTTTCAGGATCAATTTCTTGATCTTGCAACGCAAGTGCCGGTCCGCTGCAAGCATTGTTCCGTGATCATATACGTGTGCCGGACACGCAAACGGTTGCAGCGGAATTGCGAACCCCCTTAAGTGGAGCATCAGGATTACCTGAGAAAGATCAAGTCATGACCCCGCCCATGCGGGTCGGAATCCGGAGACGGGCCGTAATGGTTCGGCGGCAGCCATCCCCCCGTTGAAAGTTGCCGCTGGACGGACGGACATCCCCGTCTCCGGTACCCGTTGCCGACATCCACACGTTGACTGGCCTGGCTGTGCGGCGCACCTTTTGCGGTGATGCTGCGCCGTTTTTACCAGTTCCGTCTGCCGCTCGCGTTGGCCGTATTATCGATGGCCGCGATCCCCGGCGTGCACGCCCAAGAACCCGTCGATACGATCCGACCCTTCATCAGCACCGCCTGTAGTGAGCCGTTCAGTGACCCGCAGCGCTTTCGCGGTGTAATCGACGGGGCGCGGATCATCGCGCACGATGTCGATTCGTTCCGTGGTGCGCCGGGACGGGCGAAGACGGTGCTGTTGCTTTCCGATGGCCGCAAACTGGACGTCAGCGTCCTTTTCCCGGGCGGCAAGCTCCGCAAGATCGCGATCGAACTCGCGGACGACAAACCGCTTTTCAGCGTGTCGCTGAACAATGTCTGCAAGATCAATGAAGCCCGCGAGATCGTTTACGACGATGTGGGGCGGGCGCAGTCGATCCTGGTCTACAAAGACGATCTTGTGACGCGTAGCGGTGCGATCCCGCTCAATCCGCCCGCACCGAACGCCGCCGATCCGGGTGGGGTGACGGTCGGGCTGATCGACAGTGGCGTTAATTACACCATCGGTCCTTTTAAAAAACGCCTCGCGCGAACGCCGGACGGGAAGCTGATCGGCCGTGATTTCTGGGACAATGACGACCTGCCTTTTGACGCCGACACCGGCCGCACGCCTTTCTTCCCACTACACCATGGATCGGCCGTGATGAGCGTGTTGATCCGCGAAGCGGCGATGGCGCGTGTCGTTCCCGTCAGATACCCGCGCCCCGACATGACGAAGATGGCGGACGCCGTCGGCTGGCTCTCAGATCAGAATGTGCGCGTCGTCAACCTGGCGATGGGGTCGAACAGCAAGGGCGAGTGGCAGGCGTTTCACGATGCGGCGCGTCAGCATCCGCGCATGCTTTTCATCATCTCGGCGGGAAACGACGGCCGCGATATCGACCGGGAACCGGTTTACCCGGCGGCACTTCAGCTTCCGAACGCCATCGTGGTGACCTCTTCGACACCTGACGGGCGTCTCGCGCAGGGATCGAACTGGGGGGCGGAGAGCGTCGATATCATGGCGCCGGGCGAACGGGTCGAGGTGATCGATCACCGTGGCGTGCCGGGCAAGGCATCGGGGTCCAGCTTCGCGGTGCCGCGCATCACGGCGTTGGCGGTGCGTGCGCTCGCCGCAAATCCGGACTGGCACGGGCCGGAGCTCAGAGACTGGGTTCTCAAGCGTGCCCGGCCGCTGGCCGGTGAGAAGGTGACCCGCTACGGTTGGATTCCCGATCCTCTGGACGGCCCCTGATCCTGATCAGTTGAGCTTCGGCGGCGGTGGTGGGTCGTCGTAAAACCGCCTGGCCGGCGGCGCCATTTGTGGTAATTCCGTTTCAATGGTTTTCATCGCCCGGTGGGCGAGCGCCTGATCGCCGCCCCAGACACCGGCCTGAAGGGCGAGGCGCAGTACTTGCGGATCGCCCGGCATGAATTCGAGCATCCTGTATAAAAGCGGGATCTCGTTCCTGAACTGGCCGGCGATATGATACGTGACCGCGAGCGAGATCAGCGTATTCGGCGCATTCGGATCCATTCGGTAGCTGGCTTCGAGCATCTTGAGTGCGCGGGGCAGATCGCGCCGCGTGCCAAATACTTTTCCAGCTTCGTCGAGCAACTGGCGGTTCGACGTGGCAAGACAGGCGCTCTCGATCTGGATGGAAATATCGTCCGTCAGCGGGCCTCGTGAGGATCGCACGCTGTCCAATGCCTCGACGCAACGCACGTACGCACGGCCGATCAGTTGCGAGGCCTCGACCTTTTCAGGGGCGGTGGCGGCCCGCAGGCGCGACAGTTCCGAGATCGCGATGGCCTCGTTCCGGCCCTCGCCGCCGGATGCGACGATGCCGACCAGGCGTCCATCCGAATCCACAAGCGCGCCGCCCGAATTCCCCGGGAGTGAGCGGGCGTCGTGATGCAGGCGCGCGAGAGGGGTCGTGGCGCGCTCGACGATCAGCCGCCCCGGCGCATAGACGCGAACCGCGTCTCGTCCGACGTCGAAGCCGATGACGTATAGGTCGGTCTCTAACGTCGGGTTGTCGTTATGGGAGAGGATCGGTGCCGTGACACCTGCCGCGACAAGGCCGACGAGGTCGCCGGGATAATCCGTCGGGGCGACCCGGGCCTCGACCTCGGTTCCGTCGCTCAATCTGATCTTTGCCGCCGGGTTATCGGCAACCATGTGGCGGTTGGTCACCAGCAGCCCATCCCCAATGACGACGGCGCTCCCGATCGGGTCGAACGACGAGATCATCACGACGCTGTCCGCTGCCTTGCAGACAGGCGCGGGCGCATTGCACGTCTGGGCGTGTGCCGGTGCGTGGATGGCAACGGCGAGGATAACCAGAAGAGCGGCGAGACGTCCGCGCATGTTCAGATAAATCCCTGACTGCGTGCCCAGACGAGAACCCCGAACGCCCCCGCGGCGCTGAGCGTGCCGACACCAATGTGCTTCTTGAACAGAAAGAACATGACGAAGCCGAACACGGTCGCCCCTACACGGTCAACCAACTCGGTATTCTCCAGTACGCCGACAGGTAAAAATACGATGCGCGAAATCAGTGCCGACAGCAGCCCGTAAGCCACGCACGCGACCCACTGCAGGACCGGGCTGTCGGGGTCGATCCCGGCGACGATGGTGGTCCCGAGCCCGCGCCAGAGATACGTGACAGCGATCGCCATCCCCAGCAGCGCCCAGATATAGGCGGTCGTCATACCGGTGACCTCGCCCGTCATGACCGCCCCCTCAAAAACCGGTCGGCGAAATAGCCGACGCTGCCCGCGATGATTCCGGCTAGAGGTAGCGACCATTCGGGCGTCAGAATATACATTGGGGGGCCGGCGATGGCGCCGGCGGCGAACGCCAGCAACCCGGCCCTGGCCCGCATCGCCGCGAACACGAACGCGAAATAGATCGGGTTCAGGAACACCAGCGTTACGGTGACGTAGAACGGCATGGCTTCCGCCATCAGGTATCCGGCCGACACGCCGCCTGCGCCCGCGATCATGCAGATCGTCGAAAATCCGGCATAAAAGGGGCCGCGCTGGTCCGGGCTCAGTTCCGGCACGCGCCTCAGAAGGCCGACCCAGGTGTTGACCGACATGAACTGGACCCAGAGATAGCGAAGCCGCCAGCCGCTTTTGGAGCCCCGGAACAGGGGTGCCAAAGACATGCTCATCGGCAGGAACCGCATGTTGGCGAGCGAGACACCAATCAACATCGACACCAAGGGGGCGCCGAGTAACATGTATTCGATCAAAGCGACCTGACCGGGCAGCCCCCAGATCCCAAGCGTTGAAACCACCCCGAAGGCGAGGCTCAGGCCCGCCGAATGCACCAAGGCGCCATAGCCGATCATGCTGGCGGCGACCATGAACGCGGGCAGGCTGAACCCGTCGAGGAGCCCCCGGCGGAACAGCGCCCAGTTGTTGGCGTAGAGATTTTCAGAAGCGGATATGGCGGGTTCCTCTTTGTCCCCGACATGCTGTCGCAAAGACGGGCCTTCATCAAATCCCTAATTTCACGTCATTTGACCTGAAAACGAGACAAATTATACCAATTAATTGCCATAAATACGCGATACTGCTTCACTTCCGTTTCCGTTGCCTGGATTTGGGAGGATCGCATGCCTGACGGTGAACCGTTGTCACACATCACGCCGCCGGACACGAGTTCGGCGCTCGGCAAGGGGATGACCGTACTTTCGGCAATCCTGACCGCAGCAAAACCACCGAGCCTGAACGACATTGCGGAACGTACGAACCTGCCGCGCCCGACCGTATTCCGGGTCGTGAAGCAGCTTGAAGAGACGCTGATGATCACGCGTGCGCCGGACGGGGACAAGTATCTGGTCGGACCCAACCTCATGTCGCTCGCGACCGACGCCATGTCGGCGTTCATGCATGCCTCGCCGGTGCGCGCCATCCTTTCCGGGCTCGTCCACGAGATCGGCGAGACGTGTAATCTCGGCGTGCTCGACCGCGATAGTGTCGTTTACATCGACCGCGTCGAATGTTCGTGGCCGCTCAGATTGCAGATGGGGGTGGGCACGCACGTATCGATGCATGCGACGGCACTCGGTAAATTGTTGGTGGCGCATCTGCCGACACGAAGCCGCAGGCGCATCATCAATGCATCGCCGCTCACAAAGTTCACCGAATTCACCATAACCGACCCGAAGGTGCTGGAAGCGGAATTCAAGCTCATCCGCCGTCAGGGGTATGCCCGTAACAGCGAGGAAAACACCATCGGCATCATCGGGGTGGCGGTGCCGGTGTTCGACGCCCGCAACCGCGTCGTCGCCGGGCTTTCTTTGCACGCACCGGCCGCGCGGATGTCGTTGCAGCAGGCGGACTCGAAGATCGACCGTCTTCGCGAGACGGCACGTCTGATCGAACAGACCATGCGCGAAACCCTGCAGGGGCCGATGCGGAAGGAAGCGGCGGAATGAGCCTGACGCCGGAACAACGCGGGAATATTACTCTCATCACCGGGGTTATCGGTGCGGACACGCACATCGTCGGCAATCGTATCCTGTCGATGGCGCTTGAGAAGGAGGGGTTTAAGGTGGTGGCCCTGGGTGCGCTGACGCCGGCCGAGGACTTCGTCAAGGCGGCGATCGAAACGGCGGCGGACGCGATCCTGGTGTCGTCTCTTTACGGTCAAGGCGAGCTGGACTGCCGCGGCTTTCGCGACATGTGCATCGAAGCGGGCCTCGAGGACATCACGCTTTACGTTGGCGGCAATCTTGTCGTCGGCAAGCAGGAATGGGAAGACGTCGAACAGCGCTATATCGCGATGGGGTTCAACCGCGCCTTTCCGCCCGGCACTCGCACCCCCGGCGTGGTGGCGATGCTTGACGAGGATCTGAAAGACAAGGCCAACGGAGCCGCCGCATGACCGGGCGAAGCGCCCTCCTGATCGACTTCGGCAGCACGTATACGAAGCTGCGGGCCATCGATCTCGACGTCGGTAGCATCCTCGGGGCCGGACAGGGGCCGTCGACGGTGACGACCGATGTCAACCAGGGGCTCGATGCGGCACTTAACGATCTCGAACACCATTTAGGCACGCTGCCCGATTTTACGCACCGCCTGGCGTCGTCGTCCGCGGCGGGCGGGCTGGCCATGATCACGGTTGGACTGGTCAAGGAACTGACCGCCGAAGCGGCCAGGCTGGCCGCGCTCGGCGCCGGTGCCAAACTGATCGGCGCGCACGCGTACAAGCTCACAGATAAGGATGCGGCGGGCATTGTCGGGCAATGCCCGGATATTTTGCTGCTCGCCGGCGGCACCGATGGGGGGAACGAGGAAACGATCCGATGGAATGCCGACAAGCTGATGAAGGCGGGGCTCGATTGCCCGGTGATCATCGCCGGCAACCGGGTTTGTGCGGACGATATTGCAGACATGTTCTCCGCTTCAGGAATCGATGCCCGCATTGCCGGGAACGTGATGCCGGAATTCAACGTGCTCGATGTCGAGCCCGCGCGCGCCGCGATCAGGGACGTGTTCATCGAACGGATCGTCCACGCCAAGGGGATCGACAAGGCGGAAGAACGCTTTGACGCAGTCTTGATGCCGACGCCCGCCGCCGTCATGGAGGGCGCCCGCCTTTTGGCTGACGGCAACGAAAACCACACGGGCTGGGGCCCGTTGATGGTGGTCGATGTCGGTGGTGCGACGACGGACGTGCATTCGATTGCGTCCGGCGCGCCCGCAGATGGAAGCGTGGTGCAGTACGGTCTGCCGGAACCTTATGCCAAGCGCACGGTCGAGGGCGATCTCGGGATGCGGCACAACGCACGGACCATTGTCGAGACGGTGGGCGCCGACAACTTTGCGCGCGCATCGGGATTTTCGGCCGACGAGGTCGAGGAGTTTCTGAAACTGATTGAAAACGATGTCGAACGTCTGCCGGAAACGGAAGAAGAACAGTTTTTCGATGCGCATCTCGCCAAAAGCGCCGTCGCCCGCGCCATGAAAAGGCACGCGGGTACGGTCGAGATTAAACAGACCCTGACCGGCCCGGTGATGGTTCAGTACGGGAAAGACCTGACGGCCGTCGGGACGGTTATCGGCACCGGTGGCGTGCTGGTGCATGGCGATGCGCCAGCAGACATTCTCAGGGCCGGTCTGTTCGACCAAAAAGATCCGGAATCGTTGCGCCCGAAAGATCCGGCACTGCTGATCGACAGAGCTTATGCGCTTTACGCCGTCGGTCTGCTGGCCGGCGTCGAACCGGATGCGGCGTTGCGTTTCGCCAATAACAACATTGCCGAAAATCCGGCATCCCGGAAGGAAGGTATCCATGGACGGTCACCCGCAGCCTGATACGGACGGGCTCAAGTTTTCAGCAGAACGTATTCCCGACGACGTCTTCGACCGGATGCGCGAGAAGAACCTCGCGCGCTGGCCGACGGGGGCGGAAATCGACCTTGATGAAGCGGCCGCGTTCCATAAATCCATGCCGAAGCACAAGCAACTCGGCTGGGTCATGCGCAAGGCGGACGCGGAAGGGCGGTGCCTGACGCAGCCGCGCGGCGGTTTTGGCACGCTGGAACTTCAAAAAGAGCTGATGGTCTGCCTCGACAAGGAAGGCCACGCCGACATCGTGCCGACGACGACCGACAGCTACACGCGAAATGAGCAATGGCAGAATGCCGCCAATGGGATTGAGGAGTCGAAGAAAGCCGGACGCTCGATGCTCAACGGGTATCCGATGGTGAACTACGGCCCAAAGACCACCCGCCAGTTGATCGAGGCGATCGACAAACCGGCCATTGTTCTATCGGGGACCGCGATGCCGCGATTGACCGCGGAAGTCGGCTTCGCCGCGGGCTATTCCGGGTATCTCGGATCGGGCCTCGCCTATACCGCATCTTATACGAAAGAGATCACCATCGAGCAGGGTATCCGAAACTACCAGTATCTGGATCGGTTGGCGGCGAAATATCAGGAGCTGGGGGTTGAGCTTCACCGGCGGCAGCCGGGCTTCCTGACCGGGACCAACATTCCGCCGTCGATCGCGATTCTGACCTGCATCATCGATGCGCTTCTGGCGGTCGGACAGGGGGTCAAGAACTACGGTCTCGAACTCGGCCAGACGCTGCATCTCGTGCAGGACGCCGCCGCGATCAAAATGGCGAGGGAACTGACCCAGGAATATCTGAATAAGCTCGGCCACGAAGATATCTTCACACCCGTGACGTCGCTGCACTGGATGGGGGCCTGGCCCTATGACGATGCGCAGTGCGAAGCGCTGGTCGCCTATGGGGGCACGCTGGCGGCGATTGGGGGCGCGGTCAGCGTGACGACGAAATCATCGCACGAAGCATTCGGCATTCCGACACCCGAAGCCAACGCGGCGGGTCTGCGCTCGACGCGGATGGCGATCTATCTTGCCAGGCATATCCGGCTCGATGAGATGCCGGAATTCAAAACCGAATGCGACATGATCGCCAGGGAAGTGCGCCCGGTGATGGATAAGGTGCTCGAGATGGGAGACGGCGACGTCGCCATCGGCACCATCCGCGCATGTGAGGCCGGCGTGATGGATATCCCCTGGTCGCCCAACAACTACATGAAAAGCCGGGTCATGCCGGCGCGCGATGCCGACGGCTATCTCCGCATCTTCGATTGCGGCGAGATGCCGATGTCGAAGGACGTGATGGACTATCATCACGAAAAGCTCCGCAGGCGTGCCGAGCGGGACAACGTGCCGTTCGATCACGAACTCGCGGTTGCCAGCGTCTATGAGCTCTCGGAAAGTCTGGACACCCTGATTCCGTTCCCCTGGGCGGCGGAGTAGCCGTCAAATCTTTTTATCAGTGCAGCGGTTGTTCGGTGTCCCGCCCCGTAGCTTCGGCGGTTTGTCCCGGCGGAGGCGGATCAGTTCTAGTGCTTCGCGTGAATAGTCGGCGACGACGATGATGTGACTGATTTGCTCGTTGTCGTTTGATAGTGGAAGACGGATCAATCCGTGGGAGTGCATGTAACCGCCGGCGGCGAGGAAGGAATAGTGCCACCCCATCGGCTGCTTTCGTTCGATCACCGTGCGATGATCGGTCAGGAGTTGTTTGCCAAATTCGGGTGGCGTCAGATCGTAGGGATGGCGTGACGTCATGTCCACGCCGTGGATTTCGGTGAGCTTGCTGCCCCAGTAACGGAAGATGCTCTGTTCGAGCGGCGCGCGGATATCGACGACCATGGTCGTGGGCAGGAGGTTGGACGGCAATTTGACGAGTTCGATTTCCCTCCACGACGGCGCAATGCGATCGTTCCGCAAACTGTCCCAGTAAGCGTGGACATTCCTTTGGTCCGACGACAGGTCGTCAATGCCGACGTTGACGATACGCATGGCGTTTTGAATCGAACCGTCCTCCCCCGCACGGAACATGAAATCAATCAGTGGATTAACCTAAGCCAATCCAAGGATATTCAATAACCGCCCTAGCTTACATTCCCATGACAGCCCGTCGGATCATGTTGAGCCCGACGATGAAGATCGTTGCCAGCAACAGCTTGCGGAATAATTGTTCGTTGATGAAGCGGCGGATGCGCTCACCGATCAGAATGCCCGCCATGGCGGGCACACAAGCACCGGCGGAGAGCCACATCATGTTGCCCGCGAGCAGGCCATTGTTGATGTAGAAAACCGTGAGCGGTAGGGCGCCCAGCAGGTACAGCCCGGTAATCGACGCCACCCACATATTCTTATCCATCCTGAGCATGAACAGAAACATCATGATCGGCGGCCCCCAGACGGTCGTCAGTCCGCCCATCAGGCCAGCCACAGCACCCACAATCGGGCCGGCAATTTTCTCGGTGCGCGGACTGAGGGGCGCGGCATCGGGTTTGTAGAACTGCGATAATGAGAAAATCAGCGCCGTGACGCCGATAGCGGCGAACAGGACCCAGGTCTCGACGACGGTGATCAGAAGCGAACCGATGTAGAGACAGATCAGAAAGACGACGGCCAATGGCCAGAACCGTTTGATCGGTTTGGTAATGGGACCTGCGCCGAACATCTGCCACACATTAGTGACGACGATGGGGAAGCACAGCATCGTCAGGCCGATGCGCGGCTCGACGAAATTGAGCGCAATCGAGAGCGTGACGATCGGGAGCGCGACACCGCTGATCCCCTTGGCGAGGCCACCGCAGAAAATCGACAAGGCGAGAATCGTGACGATGTCAGTCGGCTGGCCGAACACGGTTCAGCACTCGCCGATGAAGGCAGTGTCGATGATGAAACGCTCGTGCTCCACAAGTGCGGGCAACGCGGCGGGTAGCCGGACGCTCCCGAACGTGACGCGCATCGGGTTTTGGAAGAGTGCTTGGGTGGGTTTCAGAAAGCCGTTCATTTCGCCTGCATTATCGATCATTCGATGGGCGACACAACATTCCATCCAACAACCAAGGTCGGCGGCGACGCCGTTGCCGAGGACGGGCTTCATGCCTAGGTCACGGATCAGTTGAAGTTGCTTCATCAAATTGTCGATGCTGCCGGCCTTCATCAGTTTGAGTTTGATGTAACTGACGCCGCCCATGTCCGCGGCGCGTTCGATTTCGCGCTCGCCGTAGATGCTTTCATCCAGCATGAACGGCACGTTGGTGGCCGCCACGATGGCTTTCGACGCATCCCAATCGTCCATGTGGCAGGGCTGCTCCAGCAATTCCACGTTTTTGGGGTCGACGCGCGATGCGTATTTGACGCCGTCTTCTTTCGAATAGCCCTGGTTGCCGTCGATGCGGATGCTGACCCCGTCGGGGAGGCAGGACTGAATGAACGCGGTGCGCTTCAGATCGTCGTCGACGTCCCAGCCGATCTTGACCTTGATCGTCTTGTAGCCGGCGGCGGCGTGCGCGGCGACTTCCTTGACGATACCTTTCTCGTCGGTGGCGCTCAGGATCGCCAAAAGCGGGACGTCGATATCGTCGTCCGGCAGCAGTATCGGGTGGCGTTCCAGCATCTCGATGGCGGTGACCAGCGCCGTGACGGTGAACGGTGCGTCGTGGTGGTGCTTGAAGGCGACGGTCTTCGCTTCTTCGAACGTGCGGCCGGTCAGACCCCGCGCGATCTCTTGTATCGACTGCCAGCACCCCGCGATGGTTTCGGGGGTGTAGCCGGTCAGGATCGTCGCCTCACCCAGTCCCGTATTTCCATCCGTGTCGATCACTTCGGCGATGACCGTGTCGAAAGCGGTTACCGGCCCGAAGGCGAGCTTGTAGGGGATCGTCAACGGTAGTTGCAGGCGTTCAAGACGTATCCCGGCGATACGGTCAGTCGGCATGTTCATTCTCCCTGATTCCGTCATATGCGCCGGTTGTCACCAGCGCGACGGCTCCCTAACATCGCCGAGCATATTAGACACGAAAGGCCCGGTCATGCCCCGAGGAATAGATCATCTCGTTTTATGCGTTGGCGACTTGAAAAAAGCGCGCGCGGATTATGAAGCGCTCGGCTTCACGATGACCCCACCGGCGCAACACCCGTTCGGGACGGGCAATACGCTTGCACAGTTAAAGGGATGCTTTCTCGAAGTGCTCGCGGTGACGAAACCGGAAGACATCACCGAGGCGTCGGGGGACGATTTTTCGTTTGCGGCGTTCAACAGGGATTTCCTGAGATCGAGGAACGGGATGTCGATGCTCGTCCTGCAGAGTTCCGACGAAGTGGCGGACCGCGAAGAGTTTTTGAAGAAGGGTCTGCGCATCTACAATCCCTTCGACTTTCAACGTCTCGCCAAACTGCCGGATGGGCGGGAGGAGACCGTCGGTTTCTCGTTGACCTTCGTCGGTGACGAGAGCCTGCCGGACATGGGGTTCTTCACCTGCAAACAGTGGCGGCCGGATCTGTTTTGGAAAACCGAGTACCAGACCCATGCCAACGGCGCCGAAAGTGTCGACGAGGTTTTCGTCGTTGCCCCCGACCCGTCAGACCCCGTCAAGTTCCTGGCGGCGTTCGCCGACGCGAACGACTTCGACACCGATAAGGGCGTGGCCCGCGTCAGGATCCCGGGCGGCGCGCTCGGCGTCTATACACCGGATGCATTCAAGGCGCGCTTCCCCGATGCGTTTGACGAAGTTGATTTCGGATCGCCGTTTTTCGCCGGTTATGCCATCAAGTGCGGGGACGCGGACAAAGCACGCGCGTGTTGGGAAAAAGCCGGGCTAGAGGTGCGTGAAAGCGCAGGACAGCCCTGGTTGCATCCGAAAGACGCTCTCGGGTGCGTGATCTGTGCTGCATGAAGCCCAATATAACATGAAATAAAATCAAGTATCTGTATGATAAATCAATATAATTTCATGCTTTTCACTGGCTTGCGACCGGCCATGGGCGTATAACCGGGCTATGAGCAACACCATCCAAGTATCCGTCTGGCGCGGCGCCGAAGAAGGCGAGTTCCAGACATTCGAGGTGCCGCGGCAACCGTCGCAGACCGTCCTCGACGTCATCACTTATATCCAGCGCAATATCGATCCGACGCTGAGCTACCGCTTCGCCTGCCGGGTCGGGGTTTGCGGGTCGTGCGCCATGACGGTGAACGGCCGCCCGCGCTGGACGTGCCGGACCCACGTCGACAAGGTCGCCGGCGACGGCACTTTGGAAGTGGCGCCGCTCAGGAATCTGCAGGTGGTCAAGGATCTCGCCTGCGAGATGACCGAGTTCTTCGACAAGATGAACCGCGCGGAGGGTAAGTTCCACCCGACCAAGACCCGCGACGACGACTTCGATTTCATCAAACCGGATGATAAGAAGCGCAAACAGGCGTCGGCCGGGATCGAATGTATCGGGTGTGGGGTCTGTTACGCAGCGTGCGATATCGTCGACTGGAACAAGGACTATCTGGGGCCGGCCGCGCTCAACCGCGCCTGGACCCTGGTCAACGACGAGCGGGATGGTGGTAATGATGTGCGCCTCGCCGCCGTCGCCGGCGATGCGGGCTGTCACGCGTGTCATTCTCAACAGGGCTGCGTCGAGCACTGTCCGAAACACCTGAGCCCGACGCATTCGATTGCAGGTCTTAAGCGGGAAACGGCGAAGGCCGCGCTCAAGGGATTGCTGGGCGGCGACGACTGATGGCAAGCGCTCGCGTCGAAACCAAGCTCTGGGTTTGGCAGCGGTTGTCCGCGGCCGTGCTCGGCCTTTGCGTGCTCATTCACCTGGGGATGATCATCTACGCCGTTCAGGACGGTCTCAGCGCCGCCGAGATCATCACCCGTGTCTCGGGGAATGTATTGTGGTTCGTGTTCTATGCGGTGTTCATCGTCGCCGTTGCCGTTCATGCGCCGATCGGCGTGCGCACGATCCTGAATGAGATGACGAACCTGAGCCAGAAGATGACGCACATGATCATGGCGGTGCTTTGTCTGATTATTTTGGTGATGGGGTTCCGCGCCATCATCGGGCTTTATCAGGCGGGAGCGTCGCTGTGAAAAAAGGGGCGCACCGCAATCATCCGCATTATTGGGCGTTCGTGCTTCATCGGATCTCGGGCTTACTGTTGGCGTTGTTCCTGCCAGCGCATTTCTATGTTTTAGGCCTCGCCATCGAAGGCACCGCCGCGATGGACGGGTTTCTGAGCTGGTCGGCGACACCGTTCGCCAAGATCATGGAGACGGGGCTCGTGGTTTTATTGGCTGCGCACCTGACGGGAGGGCTTCGCCTTCTGGCGCTCGAATTCATCGGTACGCGGGAAAGCTCGCGCATCGCCGTCGCCGTCGGCGCCGGTATCGCGCTTTGTACCGGTCTGATCTTCCTGCTCAATGGGACCTGAAATCGCCATCATCCTGTCGGGGGCATTGGCGGCGTCCTTTGTCGCCGGGGCTGCCGGTTTCGGCGATGCGCTGGTGGCGGCCGCCATCTGGTTGCAGTTCTTTCAGCCGTCCGAGGCCGTCCCCCTGATCGTCGCCTGTTTCTTCGTCATGCATGCGGTGATGCTGGTCATGATGAAGGGGCATCTCGATTTTAGGCATCTCTTGCCGTTCTTGATTGGGGGGGCTGTCGGTGTCCCCATCGGGGCGCAGTTGTTGAAAGTCATCGATCCGGCGACGTTCAAGCTGGTGGCAGGTGGTGGATTGATCGTTTACGGCGTGGTGATGCTGATGCTTTCGAACCTGCCCGTCATCAAGAAGGGCGGGCGTCCGCTCGATGGTTTCATCGGTTGGATCGGCGGTGTGATGGGGGGCTTCGCCGGACTTTCCGGTTTTATCCCCGCCATCTGGTGCACGCAGCGCGGCTGGTCGCGCGAGCAGGCGCGGGGCGTGACACAACCCTATATCCTGGCCATGCACGGCATGGCCCTCGGCTGGCTGGCGGCCGGTGGACTGGTCACCGCCGAGACCGGGACACGCTTCGCCATCGCCGTGCCTGCGATCGCGCTTGGCGCGTGGGTCGGTGTCAGGCTGTACGGCCATTTCGACGATAAACGTTTCAGACAATGTGTGCTGGCACTCTTGATCGGTGCCGGCGCGTTGCTGCTTTTTAATCCGGGAGGACGCTGACATGTCCACGAACATCCAGATCGAAGAACTGAAAACCGACGTCTTGATTCTCGGCTCCGGCGGTGCCGGCCTGTTCGGCGCATTACACGCCAAGGCGGCCAACCCGGAGCTCGAAGTCACGGTCGCGGTCAAGGGATTGCTCGGGAAATGTGGCTGCACGCGCATGGTGCAGGGCGGCTACAACGTCGCCATCGCGCCCGGTGACAGCACCGAGCGGCATTTCATGGATACCGTCGAGGGTGGCAAGTGGATCAATCGCCAGGACCTGGCGTGGACGCTCGTCGAGCAGGCGCAGGTCCGTATCCGCGAACTCGAAAACGAACTCGGTTGTTATTTCGACCGAAACCCGGACGGCACCGTTCACCAGAAAGCGTTCGCCGGACAAACCTTCGATAGAACGGTGCACAAGGGTGATCTGACCGGGATCGAGATTATCAACCGCCTTGCCGAACAAGTCTGGGCGCGGGATATCAAGCGGATGGAAGACCACCGCGCCGTGGCTCTTATCCCGTCCAAGGACGGCTCGCGGATTGCCGGCGTGTTGATGATCGACATGCGCTCGGGCGCGTTCAGGTTGGTGCGGGCCAGCGCCGTCCTTCTGGCGACGGGTGGCGGTCCGACGATGTACAAGTATCACACCCCCAGTGGCGACAAGACCTGCGACGGGATGGCGATGTCGCTTAGGCTCGGCCTCACGTTAAGAGACATGGAGATGGTGCAGTTCCATCCGACCGGCCTGATCGCCGGCGAGGATACGCGGATTACCGGCACCATCATCGAGGAGGGTTTGCGCGGCGCAGGCGGGCATCTGCTGGATGGCAACCTCGAACGCTTCATGCACAAGTACGACGAACGTGGTGAGCGTGCGACCCGCGACATCGTCAGCCGGGGTATGTTCCAGGAAATGCGCAACGGTGTGACGGCCAAACACGGCGGCCTCTACATCACCATGAAGCACCTCGACCCGTCGATGGTGAAGAAGAGCTTCAAGGGCATGGTCGAACGCTGCGCCGACTGCGGTTTCGATCTTGTCGGCGGCAATGTCGAAGTGGTGCCGACGGCGCACTACATGATGGGTGGGGTCGTGTTCGAGCCCGATTGCACGACCGAAATCCCCGGTCTTTATGCGGCGGGGGAAGACACAGGTGGTGTGCACGGCGCCAACCGGCTGGGGGGTAACGGTGTCGCCAACTCGACCGTGTTCGGCGGGATCGCCGGCGACACGATCGCCAAAGACATCAAACCGAATGCCACTCTTGTCGATCCCGACCGGGAAGCGATCGATGCGGCGGTGCGCCTCTGCACCCAGCCGCTCGAACGCCCAGCGGCCAAGATCGATCAGGTCCGTACCAAGCTTTGGGAGCATATGTGGGAAGACGCCGGTATCGTCCGCGATGCCGCGAGCCTCGCCCGCGCCAAGGGCACGCTCGACGAACTGGACGCGGAGCTCGACACGATCGGCGTTTCAGGCGACAACCTCGCTTATAACCTAACCTGGCATGACTGGCTCAATCTCAAGAACCTGATCTTGGTCTCGAAATCGGTTGTCGCCGCCGCCACGGCCCGCGAAGACAGCCGTGGGGCGCATTTTCGTGCCGACTATCCGGACGTCCGCGATCTCGAGAATTCGACCTATACCGTCGTCCGCCTGAAGGACGACGAAATCACGCTCGGCACGGAGCCGGTCGATTTCTCGCGGGTCAAGCCGGGCGAAACGCTGCTGGATGAAAGCGCCGCCTGAGCGGGAGACATGCCGATCTAAGGGATTCCCGCATCCGTGGTTGACGCGGTCGTCGGCTGGCCGGTTCTAGGCTGCTGTTTCCGCTCGTGAAAGCCGCTTTATACTCGTATTGCGTGCATTAAATAAGGTTTGCGCCGAACCTAATTTCAGATGCGTGAAAATGCTGAAACCGGCATGTTTTGCAGCCCGTTATCGACGACCGGACGCTTGAATGGTCCCGCAGCACGACACACGAAGTATTTGGATACGGATCGGCCCGATGGCTGTCGCGTCGGTCGTGTCGATGTGCACGTTGATCTTCGTCAGTGTCATGATCCTGGATGGGGTGAGTGAGCGACTGATCCGCCAGCAGGCCGAGCGTGAAGCCATCGCCTGGGCGTCGTATATCGGTGCGTCCATAGAACGGATAGAACAGATCGCCACCGGCGACGCGCCGACATCCGAAGAACGGGAATTCCTCGAGCGCGTCAGTAAGTTCGGCGACATCTTCCGATACAAACTGTTCGACCCTTCGGGGCATTTGCAGGTTGTCTCCGATAGCTTCACGCAGGGCAACGCGGATGACCTCGATCTTGGTCAGCACAACGCCACTGCGGCGCGCGTGCTCGCCACCGGCCAACCGTTCGCCGAAGTACATGACGGCGTGGACAAGCCGGACCGGCCCGAAGTGTACGCGGAAGCATATGTGCCGATCATGAAGGACGGCCGGATCGTCGCCATCTCCGAAGTCTATGTCGATGAAACCAGCACCTCGTCCCAGATCAAGGAAGACTTCGCGATTTTCGGCATCATCATCGCCGGCTTGACGTTATTGGTGCTGCTTGTCCCGCTCTGGGCGCTCAGGCTGGTGACCATCGAACTCAAGAAGCGCAATTTCGACCTCAATCTCGAGCGGGCCCGCGCGGTGCAGGCCGAAAGCGCCAAGTCCGCTTTTCTTGCCAACATGAGCCACGAGCTGCGCACGCCGCTGAATGCTATTCAGGGATTGTCGGAGATGATGATCCGCGGCGACCTGGGCGCGCTCGATCATCCGAAATATCTGGAATATTCGAAGGACATCAATTTCTCCGCCGGGCACCTTCTCAAGCTGGTGAACGATATTCTCGATCTTTCCAAGATCGATGCCGGTAAATTCGAACTGGCGGAAAGCGAATTCGACCTCAGTCACGCGGTCTCGGACTCGCTTCGGATCGCGCGGGCCTGGGCGAACACGGAACGTCTCTCGCTTAGTACCGACGTGGTCGAGGGGGTGTTTCGTATTTACGCCGACGAGCGGGCGATCAAACAAATCCTTTTGAACCTTCTGTCCAACGCCGCGAAGTTCACGCCGGCGGATGGGGAGGTGCAGGTCACCGGCCACTTCGATCCGGACGGGAACGCGGTTGTCCGGGTTTCCGATACCGGTCTCGGTATCCCGGAAAAGGATCTGAAACAGATCCTCGAGCCGTTCAGTCAGTTGCGCCGGCCGCCGGGCCTGCAGAGCGAAGGCACCGGGCTGGGCCTGAGCCTCGTCAAGTCGATGGTCGAACTGCACGGCGGTAACGTCTCGATCCAAAGCAAGCTCGGTGACGGCACCACGGTGACGGTGGTTATACCGGCGCACAGACTGCGCACCGGCGGCGCCACGAAATAACCTTTTTTCGGGCAAACGCCGGCCGCAATCCCGTTCGATCATGCAATCGTCCGCACAGCAGGACCCGGGTGCAAACCGCCCGGTCACAGCCCGATGGGAGGGTGTCATGCAAACGATCCGCGTCTCTGGCGATCTCGATTTCCGCCGCATCAACGAAACCCGACAGTTGCTTTTGAATTCCCTGACCGACAGCGACGGTCTCGTCGTCGATATGTCCGACGTCTATCGAATTGACAGCGCCGGCCTTGCCGGTCTTGTCGAAGTCCTTCAGGCGGCCCGCGTGTCCGGACGCAGCTTCAAGCTGGCGCGCGTCCGCGAAGGCGTCATGCGGGTGATCCGCTTCTCCCGCTTACATCGTGTGTTCTTCGATGCGGAGAAAGACGGGATGATCCCGTCTGAAGGATACAGCGCCGCCGCCTGAGCCGTCACATCTTGTCGATGTGAAATCCCTGAAACAGGGTGATGCCGAGGTCATGCCCGACCTGGATACCAAGGTCGTCGTCGACCCGGGCCAGGATGACCTGGGTGCCGCCATCCTGAAGCGCCTCGATCTCCTTGCTTAGATTCTGTAATACCGTTTCCGCCCCCTGGCGCCAGAAGATTTTCGCGTAGTTGGCGCTGAGCCGGTGCATGTTGACGATGCCGACGGTTTCCGGGAATACCGCGTCGATGGCGATCTTTCCCTTGCGTGAAGAAATCAGATTAGCGGCGACTTCGTACTCGTCGTACTGCTGCAGGACGTTGGCCTGGCGGAACTCGAAGACCAGGTTCTCGAAGGATTGTTCGTCCGCGTCTTCGAGAAACTTCTGGAACGCCCGGGTAAAGACCGATTCCACGTTCAGATTAATGGAGCACGCCGCCCGGCCCGGGTTGGCGTCGTCGAAGGCGTCCAATAAAAGGCGGTCGAGGGTGATCGTCAGCTGGTTGAAGATGTTGCCGCTGCCGCGAAGCTCCACATCCAGAAACACGTGCGATTTCAGCGCGTCCATGCCGACGAAGTATTCGTGCATCACGTTTTGGGGCGGGCCGCCCGGCAGGATTTCCACCATCTTCTGCTGGCGCACGAACACCTTGGCGAAAGATGCCGTGCCGATCTGCTGATTGACCTCGACGACACGGTCGATGTCCTGCTCGCCCAGGCGGCGCAATTTACGTCTGGGTTGGGCCGGTTTGGCGGGGCCTTCGGTGTCGCCTTTCTCGATCTCTTCATAGCGCTCGACGAAGCGGATCGCGTTCGGCAATTTGAAGCGGAGGTCGATCGGCCGCAGCAGGCGGGACTGGTCGATCAGTCCGAACTGATCGGGGAAGTACTGCTGGATCAGGCGTAGCAGTTCCACCTTGGCATCGGTGAAAAGCGTGACCTGGTTATATTCTGTGATCTTGACCAGACATGCCCGGTCGGTCTGCGACAGCGTGTATTCCGTGGCGTGATGGCGCCGGCGAAACGTCTGGATGGTCTTGTCGAAATCTTTCCAGAAGGTCTCGTCCGCATCGTCGGTGGCGAGCACACCGAGAGATATCAGTAACAGGGTGTTATGCTCCTGTGACTGCTTTCCCCAGTTCCGCAAAAGATTCAGCAGGTCGCTCGCATTCTGCGGGCGCTGCGGTTGCCCGTCGTTACTCAACGTACTCCCCCAACGACTTCTCGTACCACTATGACACAGACGCTAAACCTAGGGTAGGCCTAGTGTTTCAGGCCATGTGTGACGTCCGTCACACACGGACTTTCTCGTTCCTGGGATCGTACATCGGTTTCAGGGATGCGTCGGCGGCGAACTTCCTGCCCGCGACTTCGATCTCGTAACGGCCCTCGTTGACAAACGCCGCGTCGACGCCGTCTGCGTTCTTGACGTATCCAAGGCCGATGGCGCCGCCCAGGGTGTGGCCGTACATCCCGGACGTCAGATACCCCACGATCACACCGTCGCGATAGATCGGCTCGTTGTGGTAAAGGAGCGGTTCCGGGTTGTTCAACTTGAACTGGACGAGGCGCTGCTTTGCGCCCTCTTCTTTTTGTCGGAGTATGGCATCGCGGCCGATGAAGCTGCTCTTGTCGGTTTTGACGGCGAACATCAGGCCGGCTTCGAGGGGCGTTTCCTCTTCCGAGATGTCGTGCCCCCAGTGACGATAAGCCTTCTCCATTCTAAGCGAGTTGAGCGCGTGCAGCCCGGCAGGTTTGACGCCGTGCGCGGCGCCGGCCTCCATCACGGTCTCAAAAATGTGTGGCGCAAACTCGGTCGGGACGTAAAGCTCCCACCCCAATTCGCCGACGTACGTGATGCGTGACGCGCGCACCAACCCCATGCCCAATTCGATTTCGCGCGAATGCGCGAACGGGAACGCTTCGTGCGAAAGGTCGTCCGGGCTCGCGGATTGAAGAAGCGCGCGGCTGTTCGGCCCCATGACACTGATCACCGCATATCCCGACGTCACGTCGGTGGCGATGCAATGGGCGTTATCGGGGATGTGGGACGTCAGCCATTTGAAGTCACGGACCTGTGCACCCGCACCCGTGACGACGAGATAGTCGTTCTCGCTTAAACGCGTCACGGTCAGGTCGGCCTCGATCCCGCCGCGTTCGTTGAGCCATTGGGTGTAGACGATCCGTCCCGGTGCGACATCGACATCGTTGGCGCAGATGTTGTTCAGGACCTTGCAAGCGTCTTTGCCCTGCACGCGGAACTTGGAGAACGAGGACTGATCGAAAACGCCGACCTTTTCGCGGACGTTGTTATGTTCGTCGGCGGAATATTCGAACCAGTTCTGGCGTTTGAACGAGTATTCGTATTCAGGTTTCACACCCTCGGGGGCGAACCAGTTGGCGCGTTCCCAGCCCGCCGTCTCGCCGAAGCACGCATTCAGGTCTTTCAGGTGCCCGTGCAGGATCGAACGCCTGACATCGCGGCTGGTCGTGTACTGGTGGAACGGCCAGTGCACGTCGTACAAAAGTCCGAGCGTCTCCGACACCCGGTCATGGAGATATTTGCGGTTCCGCATGAACGGCAGGTTGCGGCGGATGTCGACGCCGTTGAAATCGCCTGGCGGGTGGCCGTCGACGATCCAGCCCGCCATCAGTCGACCGACGCCGCCCGCCGACTGCACCCCGATCGAGTTCATGCCCGCCGCGACGAACAGCCCTTCGACTTCAGGTGCCGCCCCCAAGTGGTAACGGTCGTCTGGTGTGAAGCTCTCGGGGCCGCAGAAGAACGTTTGGATGCCCGCGTTCTCGAGCGCCGGCATGCGTCTGAGGGCGGCTTCGAGAATAGGCGCGAAATGATCGAAATCATCGGGAAGCTGGTCGAAGCAGAAGTCGTCGCGAATACCGTCCATGCCCCACGGCTTGGCCTTCAGTTCGAACGCGCCCAGAAGCATCTTGCCAGCGTCTTCCTTGTAATAGGCCTGGTAGTCATAGTCGCGATAGACAGGCAGGCCCGGGGTGCAGCCTTCGAACGGTTCGGTGACGATGTAGAAGTGTTCGCACGCATGAAGGGGGACGGTGACACCGATCCGGCTCGCGAACTCGCGCGTCCACATCCCGCACGCCAGAACGACGTGATCGGCCATGACGTTGCCGGTCTCCGTTTCGACGCCGGTGACCTTGTCGCCGTCCACCAATACACGCTCGACTTTGGTGTTCTCGAAAATCTGGGCGCCGCCCATGCGCGCGCCCTTGGCCAAGGCCTGGGTGATCCCGACCGGGTCGGCCTGCCCGTCGGAAGGCAGGAAGATCCCCCCGATGACGTCGTGAATCTCGATCAGCGGATGGTGTTCCTTGCACTCTTCCGGGCTCAAGACGTCGACTTGAAGGCCGAATACCCTGGCCATGTCGGCGCGCCTGAGAAGATCCTCCATGCGGCCTTCGTGGGTCGCCGTCGATAGTGAACCGTTGACCTTGTAGCCGGTCGCCTGTCCGGTCTCTTTCTCGAGTTCGAGGTAGAGCTCGGCCGTATACTTGGCGAGGTTGGTCATGTGGTGGTTATCGCGCAACTGCCCGATCAGGCCCGCCGCGTGCCATGTGGTGCCGCTGGTCAGCTGCTTACGCTCCAAAAGGACGACGTCCTCGACGCCGATCTTGGTCAGGTGATAAGCGATCGAGCAGCCGATGACGCCGCCACCGACGATGACGACACGCGCTTTGTTGGGAAGTTCCTTGGCCATGATGAGAGTGTCCCTGGAATAAAGGTTAGTAGGTTGGCGGCGCGACGACCCAAAGGACCACGGTTTCCTGGTCCGTCGGGTTGCGCGATTTGTGGGGGGCGGAAAGGGGGAACGTGAACGAGTCGCCCGCGCGAAGCCGATGCGCCTTGCCGTCGACGATCAGTTCGAGCTCGCCCGAAATCACATAGCCGCCTTCCTCGCCGGTCTGGGCGTATTTCGCATCGCCCGTTTCCGCACCCGGCTGAAAGCGGCCCAAAATCATCTCGAACATGCCGTTGAGGCTGGGCGACAACAGCTCCTCGGTGACGCCGGTCCCCGGGAAGTCCAGCCGTCCCCGGTTTTCGCGCCGGACGATCAACCCTTCTTCGTCGGACGATTGTCCCGCAACTTCCCTCCTGAAGAACCAGTTGACCCCGATCCCCAGTTCCTCGGCGATCGATTTCAGGTTGGGGATGGTCAAGGGCGATAGACCGCGCTCGACCTGGCTGACATAACCGACCGAGCGGCCGATCCTGGACGCCAGCTCTTCCAAGGTCAGGCCGCGCGCTTTTCTGAGGTCGCGGATCTCCGCACCGATCTTTCGGGCGTTGGCGTCGTCATCCACGTGTTTGGGGATGGTGTTCATACCAAATATCAAAGCCAGATAATAAATTTCAGTCAAATGAAAATTTTTTCACGCACACGTGCGTTGAATTATTGTCACGGCGACAATGCGTGGGTTGCCGGAAAATCGGGCCCGGGGGTAGGTTTCCGAATGGCCTTCGACACGTTCACTGCGCTGGTGTTTTTTGCCGCCGTCGCCTCGGTCACGCCGGGGCCGAATAATATGATGGTGCTCGCATCGGGGGTGAATTTTGGCTACCGGCGCACCATTCCCCATATCTTCGGGATCGCGGGCGGGTTCTTCACGCTTCTGGTCTGTGTCGGTGCCGGTCTCGGCACGTTGCTGACCGCTTATCCGGCAGCGCATACGGGGTTGAAGATCGCGGGCGGGCTTTATCTGCTCTATCTCGCGTGGCGGATCGCCACGGCGGGCGCGATCGGCGGGACGGAATCCCGCCCGGAGCCGATGTCTTTTATCGCCGCCGCCATGTTCCAGTGGGTCAACCCGAAGGCGTGGATGATGGGCGTCAGTGCGATGGCGCTCTATACCGATACATCGCAGCCCTTCATGTCGGTGTTATTGATCGCCTCCGTCTTTGGGCTGATCACGTTCCCGAGCGTATCCATCTGGACCGGATTCGGGACCGCGCTTCGCGGTATCCTCGAGGACGACCGGCGGCGGCGTGTTTTCAATATCGTTATGGGGTTGGTGTTGGCGCTTTGTATTGTGCCAATGGTGCGCTGACAGCCATCCAAAATCACGTCACGTACGTATCAAATTCATGATGCGCGTAATCTTTTCGAAAAAACCATTGTTCCTCGCCTTGGTCCTGACCGTTTCCCTTATCATCTTGCAGGGGTGCTCTGGGCTCGACATGGTCAACGCCGTCGCCCCGGATGACGGGGTGACTGAAACGGCGGGGCTCAGCTACGGTCCGCACCCGCGCCAGACCCTCGATCTCTATCGGCCAGTGGAGAATTCAGGACCGCTGCCGACGATCCTGTTTTTCTACGGGGGGAGTTGGAAGGGTGGTCATAAGGAAGACTACGCCTTTGCCGGGCGTGCGCTGGCCCGGGCCGGATTCCTGGTCGCCGTCGCCGACTACCGGGTCTATCCGGAAATCGCGTTCCCGACGTTTGTCGAAGATGGGGCCAAGGCCGTCCGCTGGCTGGCGGAGAACGCAGATGCGCATGGCGGTAAGACGACGGACATCCACCTGATCGGCCATTCGGCGGGCGCGCACATCGCCGCGATGATAGCGCTCGACGGGAGATATCTCGAGAAAGAGGGGCTCACTCAAGACGTGCTTGGCCGCTGGGTCGGACTTGCCGGACCCTATGCGTTCTATCCCTCCGAGATCGATTACGTCAGCGCCATCTTTCAGCATTTGGAAGATGAAAATGCGGCGCGTCCGATCACATTCGTCGACGGAAAATCACCCCCCGCGCTGTTATTACATGGCGCTGACGACGAGACGGTGATTCCGAAACATTCGAGATTGCTCGCCGCCCGGCTTAATGCGGCAGGGGTGCCGTCGGTCGCCCGGTTTTATAACGGCATTGGTCACGCCAAGCTGGTGTTGTCTCTTTCGGAGCCCTTTACCGGCTTCGCACCGGCATTTTTTGACACCGTCAGGTTTCTCAAGACCGGCGCCTTCCCGGAGATCCGCACCGCGATGCGGCAATGACCGGGCGGTTTTAAACCGCGATTCCATTCCCCATATACCCGTTAAGCTTTGAGACAACGGGAGCCGTACCGTGACCTGCAGAAAACCTTTGTCGATGCTAATCGCGCTGACGCTGGCTGCCGCCGTGTGGACGGCGCCGGTGGATGCGCACGAAGCACCGACGGACGAAATGGCCGCCGCCGCGAAGGCGTTCCTGGATGGTCTCGCTCCACGTACGGGGGATGCGTCGTTCAAGTTTACTGACGATGAGCGCTTCGATTGGCATTACACACCGCGTCACCGTGACGGGATGAAGATTGGGGATATGATCCAGCGCCAGCGGGACGACACGAAGGCGCTGATGCGTTCGACATTGTCGGCTCGGGGGATTTTGAAAGCTGAAGCGATCATGGCGTTGGAGGGGATCCTCGCCGAGATCGAGGGCTCGTCGCTCAGCTACCGCGACCCCGAGAAGTATTTCGTCAGTGTGTTCGGGACGCCGGGTGCTTATCCCTGGGGCTGGCGGCTCGAGGGGCATCATCTCTCGATCAACGTCACGGTCGCCGCGAAGGGCGAGGTGTCGGTGACGCCGACGTTCTTGGGGACCAACCCGATGCGCGTGCCGTCGGGCGATCACAAGGGCAAGTTCATCCAATATGACGAGTTCATTCTGGCGATCCGGCTGATGCGCTCCATGAACCCCGAACAGAGACAGAAAGCCGTGATCGGCGAGGGTGCCCTCGGCAACATCGTCTCCGGGCCGGGACGCGGTGACGCGTTGGATAAACCGGAAGGGTTGGCGGTCTCGGAACTAGACGCATCGCAGCGTCTGTTGCTGTTACAGTTGATCAACGCTTACGTGGGTATCGCTCGGAACGAAATCGGCACACCTTATATGAAGCTGATTGAAGACGGGTTCGCTGAGACCAGATTTGCGTGGGCAGGCCCTGTTTCGGAGGTCGAGCCGTTCTATTACCGCATTCACGGCCCCCGCATCCTGGTCGAGTTCGACAACACCCAGGGCGGCGGCAACCACGTCCATAGTTTATGGCGCGACCCAAAGAATGACTTCGGGCGCGACGATCTTCACCGGCATTATAAAGATGCGCCGGTTTCGCATGGGCACAGGCCGTAGGGGAAGCCCGCAAGGGCTTCCCAAACCGTCATTCCCGCGAGAGCGGGAATCCAGAACTAAGGCAGAATTTTAGATTGCTGGGTCCCCGCTTTCGCGGGGATGACAGCATGTTCTGTCGCTCGCCACCCTCTCCCCAAGGAGAGGGTTAGATCAAACGTCCGACCCGGCGGAGAAGTTGAAGACCGCGCCCTCTTTGACACCCGACGGCCAGCGCGCGGTCACGGTCTTGAGCTTGGTGTAGAACCGCACCCCCTCCATCCCGTGGATCGAGTGATCGCCGAACAGCGATGCCTTCCACCCCCCGAACGAGTGATAGGCGACGGGGACCGGGATCGGCACATTGACGCCGACCATCCCGATGTTGACGTCGCGCACGAAGTCACGCGCGGTGTCGCCGTCGCGGGTGAAGACCGCGGCGCCGTTGCCGTATTCGTGATCGATGACCAACCCCTTGGCTTCTTCGTACGTCTTGGCGCGGACGACCGATAAAACCGGGCCGAAGATCTCGTCTTTATAAACCGACATGTCCTTGGTCACTTTGTCGATCAGGGTGCCGCCGACGAAAAAGCCGTTCTCGTAACCTTGCAGGCTGATGCCGCGTCCGTCGACCACGACTTCGGCGCCGTCCGCTTCGCCTTCGGAGATATAGCGTTCGATCTTCTCTTTCGATTCTTTGGTGATCACCGGCCCCATTTCGGCGGCGCTGTCGGTGTAAGGGCCGATTTTCAGGCCGCGCACCCGGGGCGCCATCTTCTCGACGAAGCTGTTGGCCGCCTCGTCACCGACGGCAACCGCGACCGAAACCGCCATGCAGCGTTCGCCCGCGGACCCGAAAGCCGCGCCGACGGCGGCATCAACCGCCTGGTCGATATCGGCATCCGGCATGATGACCATGTGGTTCTTGGCCCCGCAAAGCGCCTGCACCCGTTTTCCGTTCGCGCACCCGGTTTCGTAGATATACCGGCCGATGGCGGTGGAGCCGACGAAGCTGATGGCGCCCACGGTGGGATCGGTGAGAAGGGTGTCGACGGCTTCCTTGTCGCCGTTGACGACGTTCAGCACGCCCTTGGGAAGACCGGCTTCGATCAATAACTGGGCCAGCAGCATCGGTGTGGAGGGATCGCGCTCCGACGGCTTAAGGATGAACGTGTTGCCGCACGCGAGCGCGACCGGGAACATCCACATCGGCACCATCGCCGGGAAGTTGAACGGCGTGATCCCGGCACAGACGCCAACCGGCTGGCGCATGCCGACACTATCCACGCCGCCCGCAACGCTGTCGGAATACTCGCCTTTTAAAAGGTGCGGGATGCCGCAGACGAACTCGACCACTTCGAGCCCGCGCGCGACCTCGCCCTTGGCGTCTTCGATGGTCTTGCCGTGTTCGGCCGAGATCGCTTCGGCGAGTTTGTCGAGGTTCTGCATCAGAAGATCGCGGAACTTGAACATGACCTGGGCGCGCTTGGCGGGGGGCGTCGCCGACCAGCCGGGCAGTGCCGCGGCGGCGGCGGCGATGGCGGTCCGGACCTCGTCGGCGGACCCCAGCATTACCTGCTTGGTGACCTCGCCCGTCGACGGGTCGAAGACGTCGCCGGTGCGGCCGCTCTTTCCTTCGACGATCTGGCCGTCGATGAAATGGTGAATGGTCGTGCTCATGTTTCCACCCCGTTTGTCAGCAAATTGGTATTTTCAACGTGCCGCTAGTTAAGTCGCGGGCCGCGCCGATGGCAAGCGCCGGAGTAGCGGATTCCCGCCATTTTCAAGGATTGGTTCCAAGAAAACGGGGGTTTTGGCACTAACGGTCATTTTCGATTCCCGACGAAGCTATGCTCGCACTTGCATCAAACCGTCATGAAGGGGCCGTTGACCACAAGACATGTAGGGTTTCATAATTAAAGCAAGTCCTTGCGGACCAACGCGGGGGAAGAGTTCAACAGGTGAGGCCAGAGCGCAAAAAAATCATCGCGCCGCCCCCTGTGCTTCGAATTACTCACTCAGACTCAGGGAGCTACTTAATGACTTCAAAAACCAAATCCAGCGCTCAACAAACGGTCGAGGCGGCGAAAAAGTTCAACCGCCGCACCGTTCTCAAGGGCACGGCCGCCGTGGCCGGCGCCGCCGCCGTTGGGCCGTTCGTGATCCGCGACGCATTTGCCGCGGGCACGATCAACGCAATCGTCTGGACCAATTACCTGACCGAAGACTTCATCAAGGGCTTCGAGAAGAAGACCGGCATCAAGGTCAACGTGACACCGTTGGGTTCGAACGAAGAACTCCTGAACAAAATGAAGGCGTCGAAAGGCCGGGGCTTCGACCTGATCACGCCGACGCTCAACCGTAAGGGCCAGTGGATCGACCTCGGTCTCCTGCAGCCGTGGGACATGAGCAAGGTCACGAATATCGGCAACGTCGAGCCGGCGTTCGTCAAGGCGTCCGAAGCCTGGACCTGGGGCGGGGGGCAGCATCATCTGCCGCATATCTGGGGTACGGAAGCCATGTCGTGGCGTACCGACCTTTGGTCGACCGAATACGGCAAGCTGTCGCTCGGCGATCTTTGGATTCCGGAAATGAAGGGCAAGGTGCAGGGCCGTCCGCATTCGATGATGGCCGGTATCGGGCGCTACCTCGAAGGTGCGGGCAAACTGCCGCCGTTCGTCAACGCCTACAAAGACGAAGAGAACATGCGCAAGATCTGGGAAGAGATCACGAAGTTCGCGGTCGAGCACAAGCCCTGGGTCAAGCAGTTCTGGAACGACCACGACACCCAGAAAACCGGTTTCATGCAGAACGGCGTCGTTCTCGGCCAGACCTGGGACGGCCCGGCGATCGAGCTGTTCAAGGATGGCAAGCCGGTCCAGTACATGGCCCCGAAAGAGGGCGCGTTCGCCTGGCTCGACGGGCTATGCATGCCGATCGGCGCCAAGAACAAGGCGGAAGTCTACGAACTCGTCAATGCCGTCTACACCGTCGACGCGGCCGCCGATTCGGCGATCAAGACCGGTTACAACGGCGTCGTCAAAGGCTATGCCGATAAACTGGATGCCAAGTCGAAGGAAGCGTTCAATCTCGCCTATCCGGGCGATGCGCTCTCCAAGCTTTGGTGGTGGCCGGACGAGCCGGCCTGGTACGCGTCGATCCGCGCCGAGTACCGCGACAAGTTCGTCGCTGCCTGATCATCTCCGCACTGCCGCCCGGGCGCCCCGGGCGGCAGCCGCCGGATGACGACGAGACGGCAAAAGCCGTCCAAGAATAACAAAATCATTCAGAGGGAGGACCGAACGCAAAGGTCCATAAGGGGGACGGATGAGCAGCGTCGAGCTTGACCAGGTCACTATTCGTTTTGGCGATTTCGTCGCCGTCGATAACTGCAACCTGACGATCGAATCGGGGGAATTCTTCAGCTTCCTGGGCCCGTCCGGGTGCGGTAAGACGACCATTCTCCGCGCCGTTTCCGGGTTCAACGACCCGACCGAGGGGAGCGTGCGGATCGGCGGCAAGGACATGCGGGGCATCGGCCCCAACAACCGTCCGACGGCGTTGATCTTTCAGAATTTGGCATTGTTCCCACTGATGAGCGTCGCCGACAACATCGCCTTCGGGCTCGAGGTTGCCGGTGTGAAATACAACGAGCGCCGCCGCCGCGCCGAAGAACTGCTCAATCTCATCGCCCTTCCGGGCCAGGGTGACAAGATGGTCTCCGAACTGTCGGGTGGCCAGCGTCAGCGCGTCGCCATCGCCCGCGCCCTTGCGGTCGAGCCGCAGGTGCTTTTGCTGGATGAGCCCTTGTCGGCGCTTGATCTAAAGTTGCGGCAGCACATGCGGACCGAACTGCGTTCCATCCAGCAGCGCGTCGGCATCACGTTTATCTACATCACCCACGATCAGGGCGAAGCGCTGACCATGTCGGACCGCATCGCCGTGATGAGCGCGGGGATCGTCCAGCAGGTCGGGAACGGTTCTGAAATCTACAACAACCCGGCGACCGCTTTCGTCGCGAGTTTCGTGGGCGAGAACAACGCCTTCAGCGGTACCGTCTCGCGCGCCGAGGGCAAGTATGCCGTGCTCGACACCGCTTTCGGTCCGTTACGGGGGATCAACAACCGTGGTTTGAAAGAGGGCGACGACGCTTATCTGTTCATTCGCCCGGAAGTCCTTCGTCCCGCCAAGAGCGGCGATGCCGAGGGCGACACGATGTTCGAGACCGTTACCATCAAGGAAGAATTCGAGGGTAGCTTCCTGCACGTGTTCTTGAAATCAGACAACGATGCCAAGCCGTTCAAGATGGCGATCGTCAACGACGCGGGTGTCGAACGCCGCGATCCTGGTACACCGATCAAGGTGTCGTTCGATCCGGATCGCGCCGTGGCGCTGCCGGTCGGGGAGCTTGCCGATGAATGAGGCCGCCGCCGCAACGGAGATAAAGCTGGCGCAGATGCAGATCTCGCCGAGCCTGCCGACGCCGGCGGAGCAGAAGCCGGAGGTGTCGGAAACGCCTTCGCCCGCACCGAGTTCCGGTGGATTGGGGATTTCCCCGTCGCTCCCTGGCTCCAGCACGCCCAGCATTTCACCGTCTTTGCCGGGCACAAGTACCCCATCGCCGAGCGCGCCGTCCGCGCCCGCGAACGGCGGCAGCAATCTCAACATCACGATCACCAATCCCGACAAGCTGCCTGAGTTACCGCCGGGCCAGCACGAGCTGAAGCTCGTGATTCAAGACCCGGCGATGCAGAAGCCCGTCGACAGCGGGCTCGGCTTCGTCGAGATCTTCATCGCCATCGTCGCGGCGCTGCTGATCGCGCCCTTCGTGCAGCGCGAGGCCGGCAAGTGGACGGCCAACCTGAATGCGCTGCAGTTCGTGCAGAAGAACGGCCTGGCGATCTCGGCTTATCTGCTGATTTTCACGCTTGGCTGGATCGTCTTCATGATCATCCTGCCGCAGCTCTACATGCTCGACTTCTCGTTCCGCTACAATCTGACACCCAACGAGATCGGCGGTCCCAATGACGTCTACACGCTGAAGAACTACAAGTACCTGATCTTCGGGCGTGAGAGCGATTCCGAGTTGTTCAACTGGCTGCATTTGGAAGTGTTCGCCAAGACCATCTTCGCCAGCGTCATCGTCACGCTGATCAACTTCCTGCTGTGCTATCCGCTGGCGTTTTTCATGGCGCAGTCGGTCAGGGGCCGCGGGCAGCGGTTGCTTTTCCTGTGTCTGCTTCTGCCGTTCTGGGTGAACGAAATTCTGCGCGCGTTCGCGTTCAAGCTGATCTTCGCCGACCTGGGCCTGATCAACAATTTCCTGATGGCGTTGGGTATTCTGGATCAGCCGTATGATTTCCTGGGGGCCAACGTCGCGCTCTATACCGGGCTCACGTACGCCTACATTCTTCTGATGATCTTCCCGCTTTATAACGCGATCGAAAGCCTCGATCCGAACCAGGTCGAGGCCGCGCGCGACATGGGCGCGTCGTGGATGAAAATCCACATGCGCGTCGTCATGCCGCACGCCAAACCGGGGATCGCGTCTGGGTGCACCATGGTGTTCATGCTGACAGCGGGGGCACTCGCGGCGCCGAACATCCTGGGCGGGCCAAGCTCGCTCTGGTTCACGCAGATCATCTACCAGTGGTACAACACCGGCGGGAACTGGCCGCAGGGTTCGGCCTATGCCTTCGTGCTGCTGATTTCGTGCATCATCTTCGTGCGCATCATGATGCGGGTATTCAAGGTCGGGCTTGGGGACATTGCGAAACGATGAGCAGTAATCAAATCCGCGCCTGGGTCGTTCGGGGCTATATCGTCCTGTTCTTCCTGTATCTTTTCGGGCCCCTGATCATCATGTCGGCGTCCGCGTTCAACACGTCGAGCTATCCCACGATCACGCCTTGGGAGGGCACGACCCTCAACTGGTTCGTCGAACTGGGTGAGAACGACCGGCTCGTGAACGGGTTCATCAACTCGCTCTGGATCGGCGCCGGGGTCGTCGCCCTTTCAGTGCCGACCGCGCTCGCGGGCGCGATCATGCTGATGCAGGTGTCGGAACGTGTTCGGCCGATCTATTACACCATCGTCGTCTCGCCGGTCCTGGTCCCCGGTGTGATCATCGGTATTTCGACGGTGATCTTCTGGGAGCGTTTCGGTTCGATCGTCGGCCTCGACTACGAAACAACCAATAACCCGTTCTTCCTGACCATCGTCGGCCAGTCGACGTTTATTTCCGCTTACTGCATGCTGGTGTTCATCGCGCGCCTACAGCGCTTCGACAAGACCCAGGAAGAAGCGGCGCTTGATCTGGGGGCAACGCACACGCAGGTATTCTGGAAGGTGCTGATTCCGTTCCTGCGCCCGGCGATCCTGTCGTCGGTCGTCCTGGCGTTTCTGACCTCGTTCGAAAACTACAACACCACCGTCTTTACGATGGTCGCGCGCGGCACGTTGACGACCGAGCTTGCCGGCCTTGCGCGGTTCGGCGTCAATCCTTCTATCTCGGCGCTGGCCGTCGTCATCATGGGCTTTACCCTGATCGGCGCCGTTATCTATGAGATCAAGAAGCGCCGCGAAGAAGCGATCGTCGAAGCGTCGAAGAAGCGCGCCGCAATGAAGCGTATGAAGGACACAGAAGCCGCCGCCCAACAAGCCGCCGCTGCAGCCTGATAGACCCCTGAGGAAACGAGCATGCCGTCCACGGTTCAAAAGATTTCCCGCTACGCCATCCAGGTGCTGAATAAACGCACGGGTCCCGCACCCCGGCCGTCGATCATCGTCCGGCTTTACGACGACGGCGGCAAGATGGTGGGCACGGCTGTGTTCAAGAATTATGGGGATTCGCTGGAAGCGGAATTGCCGTTCGGCCAGAACGAGAATGAAAATGTCACCGCATTCTTCGATGTCAGTTTTTATGAGGCTTTTGTCGGTTTGCTTCGAAGCGGCGAGGAGCTTTACTGGAAGATCCAGTGGACGCAATTGGGCGCGCGCAAGGAAGTCGCCGATGTCTCGCTGGATACGAAAGAAGAGATCATCGGCGAGTATTTTGCCAAGACTTAGTATCTTGGCTTTTGCGCTCGCGCTCGTCTCGGCGCCGTTCGCCGATGCGGATACGGCCGACCCTTACTACAATCTGATTTATGATTACGAGGTCGCGAGCTTTTGTGGGCTCGTGCGCACGCCGGTGCATGAAAAATACGCGCGGAAACGCGCCGACCTCGAACGGGCCTCGGGGTTGGACGCGGACACGCTGACCGACATCCGCGTCGGCGCGATGGCGGATGCGGAACGCGAATACATCAACCGCGGACTCGGTGGGCATAAACCGTGGTGCCGGTCCGACGGCCGGGCAGGGGTGAGGCGGATTCTCGGTGAATAGCCGGCTCGAGTATCGAGAAATGGGCGAATGCCGGTTCGTATACCGTCATTCCCGCGAAAGCGGGAACCGAGAATTACCGAAGCTTGACTGGGTCCCCGCTTTCGCGGGGATGACGATGAAGAAAATCTATCAGCCGTGGTGGCCGGAGATCGGGCCTTCCTTGAACAGGTTCTCTTCGAGTTCCTTGGCGAAGTCGGCGTTGTTGCGGCGCAGCCATTCCAGAACCATGCACGCGTGTTCCATTTCCTCGCGCATGTTATGGAGCAGGATTTCCTTCAGTTCCTCGTCCTCGCAATCATCGGCGCGCTGGCGATACCAGTCGACCGCTTCCATTTCCTCCATCAGCGAGACGATCGCGTGATGCAGGTGAAGGGTTTCCTTGCTTAAACGTTCACGGGGGGCGTGCAGGCTATCACTGGCCATCTTCAGGGCTCTCCTTGTCGGCAATCTCTATTCAACACACGGATTATGGGGTTTGCCGAGCGGAGGTGCAACTACCGGTGACCGCGTTTTTGGATCAGGCGGCGTAGGGAAACCGCCCGTCCGCATGCAGCCGGCGGTTCCGCCAATCGGCGACGCACGCCCGCAGGTCATCGACGCTGAGGCCGTCATAATCCAGGAGGGTCTGTAATACCGGATCGTCGAGCAGCTCGGAGAGTTTCGGCTCGATCCCGCCTTTGGCGGGGAAAGGATAGGTGTCGGTCATCTTCTTGGCCTCCCAGGTCATGCCGGGTATCCCCGGATCGGCGCCAGTTCTATTCGTCAATCATGGCAAAGTGGTGACCGGTGAATGACGGATGTTTGACCATTTTAAGCATCAACGGAATGACGTAGGCTGATGGAAAGGGTGAGAGGCAAAATGGACGAGAAATACAAGAAATACCTGCCCAGATCGGGCGCCGACCTGCCCCGTTTCGCGGGCATTCCGACCTTCATGCGTCTTCCCCATGTGGATATGGAAACGGCGGCGAATGAGGTCGATATCGGCATCGTCGGGGTGCCGTGGGACGGGGGAACGACCAACCGCGCCGGCGCCCGCCATGGCCCGCGGCAAATGCGCGATCTGTCGACCATGGTCAGGAACGTGCACCACGTCACGGGGACGCAGCCTTTCAAAATGGCGAGCTGTGCCGACATGGGCGATACGCCCGTCAATCCGGTCGACCTGTTGGACACGCTCGAGCGCGTCGGCAAGTTCTATACCGATCTGAACGCCGCCGGTGTGATGCCGCTGACGGCAGGTGGGGATCACCTGATCACGCTCCCCATCATGCGGGGGATTTCGGACGGACGCCCGTTGGGGATGGTGCATTTCGACGCCCACACCGACACCTGGGACCGTTATTTCGGCGGTCATAAGTATACCCACGGAACGCCGTTCCGCCGCGCCATCGAGGAGGGGTTGTTGGATCCGAAACGCACCGTGCAGATCGGAATCCGGGGCTCGCTTTACACCCCCGAAGATAAGGACTGGGGGCTCGAACAGGGCATCCGGGTGATCGAGATCGAGGAGTATTTCGACCTCGGCCCCGACAAGGTCGCCGAGATCGCGCGGGACGTCGTCGGCAACGGGCCGATGTATGTCAGCTTCGATGTCGACGGGCTCGACCCGGTCTACGCGCCCGGCACCGGAACACCCGAAATCGGCGGATTTTCGACCCACGACGCGCAGCGGATGTTACGTGGGCTATCGGGGCTCGATATCGTGGGGGGCGACGTGGTCGAGGTCGCGCCCCCCTTCGACGCATCGGGGAATACCGCGCTCGTCGGCGTCACGATGATGTTCGAAATATTGTGTTTGATGGCTGAGAGGGTCGAGAGTCAGGGGCGTAAATAACCCCTTACCCGGCTCGCGTTGCTCGCCGTCCTCTCCCCAGGGAGAGGGTCTTGGCGTGCCGCTTGTTCAGGGTTCCCTCTCCCTCGGGAGAGGGACAGGGTGAGGGGATTATCGCTCAAGTGCCCGGCGTCAGATCGATCTTCGCCGCGCCCAGGATGCGGCCCGATTTGGCGGATTGGATCAGGACCGCGCAACCGTCGTGTCCCTTCATCTCGATCATTTTGTCGGTGAGAAGCATCGACAATTTTTCGCCCTTCCAAACCCCGACCTCGGCCATGTCGCGGACCACGTTATAGTGGGCGAGGGTGCGGCCCGAATTTTCGCCGCGCCTGACATCGTTCTCGTGCTTCGCGTCGTAGGTGGTGATCAGGATGCGGCCCGTTTCGTCATCGAATGTGCCGCCGGAGATGTCGAGTTTAATCCCCTTTTCGGCCAGGCCGAGTTGGACGTCGAGCCGTTTCGCGCCCTTCAGGTCGCGGATCAGCGTTTCGACCGATTCACGGTTCGAGCCGGTGGTGTGGGCCATGCCCTGGATTACCATCTGCGGCGTGTAGACATACCCCATGCCGAGATTGCGCGCGTAGGCCCGCTGGCGTTCGGTGTTGAAATGCAGGGCGTAGGGATCTTTCCAGCCGATGTAATCCCAATAATCGACATGAAAAGAAAGTGCGAGGATGTCCGCGCGTTCGGCGAGTTTCCCCAGATATGTGTCCGCCGGCGGGCAACTCGAGCAACCTTGCGAGGTATAAAGCTCGACCACCGTGATCTTGTTGCCGGCGCGTGCATCCGGCGACACGATTAGCGTCATCGCCAGCAACACGGCCGGAAACAGATAACGCCAATTCGGGTGTCGAGTAAAATTCATACTCTCTGATACGCGCTTTACGCCATCACGCTCAAGTCACAAGCGGGTGAGGGCAATGTGTATGTGGGATTTTCAAGCGTGACGGATTCCGGTATCACTCTGCGTCCATTCACCGCCACTTCGGGGCCCGTCATTCGATGGTCATCGATTTCCTGTTTCTGATTAAGGCCGCCACTTCGATCTCGATCGTCGTTGGGTTGTCACTCATCGCCGAGCGCGTCGGGCCACGCATTGCGGGTTTGTTGACGGGACTTCCCTTGGGGGCGGGGATGGTGATCATCTTCACGGGTGCCGAGCAGGGCGCGGCGTTCGCGGCTGAATCGGCTCATCACATGGTGCCGGGCTTCGTGACGACGGCGGTGTTCGTCTATCTTTACGCGGCTGCCGCGGCGCGCGGGCGGATCGGCGGGGTCAAGGGGGTGATCGTTCCCTCGCTTCTGGCCAATGGGGGCTATGCCCTCAGCGCCTGGGCGATGAGCTATACGGCGATCCCCCTCGTCTACGCGATCCCGATGATCGCGGTGTGTCTTTATGTGACGTCGAAGCTGATGGCGTATTTGCCGAACACCCCGATCATGGCCAGGGTCAGTTTCGGCTGGCGGGTGATGGCGTTCCGGGCCGGGATGGCGACGGCGGCGATCCTGTTGATCACGGGGATCGCGGGTAACGTGGGGGCGCAGTGGACGGGGCTTTTGACGGCGTTCCCGATCACCCTCTATCCCCTCATTCTTGTCATCCACATCACGTATACGGGCGAAGAGATCGCGGCGGTATTGAAGCACGTCCCGGCGGGGCTGGGCGGCGTGGTGTCGTTTTGTGTGACGGCGGCCTTCAGTTTGCCGGCATTGGGCCTCGGCTGGGGGACGGTCGTCGCTTACATCGCGGCGGCGGCGTACCTACTGACGTTCTCGCAACTGACGCGCTGGTGGGCGGGACGGACATAACGTCAGCCGCCGGCGACGATGCCATGTTTTTTCAGGAAGTCTTCGATGATACCGTATGTACGCGGATCGTCGGACACGGTGTGCCCGCTCTTGACGTAATGCGCCTCGAAATCGGCGTTCCACGACGAGCAGCTAAGGCCGTGGTCGTATTCGCCGGCAATGAACAGGATCGGCTTGTCCGCCGGTGCATGCAGGCCGTGCTTGCAGTCCGCGCCGAGAATGATGTGCGCGGCGTACGCGTCGCCACCGTACGCGGCGACGCCGAAACCGCCCTCGCTGAACCCGGCCAGGACGACCTTGCCGGGATCGACCCACGGGATCTCTTTGACCCGCTCCGCGGCGATCTGCGCTTCCTCGGCGCGCATCGCCATGCGAGCGGTCATGTTGCCGCCGCCGCACTGGGCGCGGCGGTGGGGACGGCCGAAGCTGCTCGGCGCAAAGATCGGCAGTCCGAGTTTCGCGAGCATGTCGATCTGTGCCTGATTGGGCAGGTCGAAGCCGGCGCAGCCGTGAAGGTACACGATGGCCGCCGTCTTCTTGCCGTCGTCCTTGAAGCACCTGTCGCCCACCATCGAGATGCGGCGATGCATGCAGAGACCGTCTTCGACGCCGGGACGGACGATCCTGCCGCTTTCCCATATCGCCTGCTTTGTCTCCGGCGACGTTGCGCAGCCCGCGGTGACGAAGACCAGAAGGGCGATCACGCTGAATCGAAACATGTGGTGTCCTTTTCGCCGCGTGCATCCGGTGCGATCACGCGGCGAAACGGCAACCGGATGCGGTCTGAACTTTGCTCTTCGCGGCAAACTCTAACATTCCATCCGCCGAAATCAAAAAGGGCGCCCCGAAGGGCGCCCTTTATGGATTTCCGGAAATCGTCACTCCGGCGTGCGCCGGGGTGACTGGAATTCCAACCTAAGCCGCCTTGCTCAGGTTCGTCAGCACGTACTGCAGGATGCCGCCGGCGAGGTAGTAGTCGACCTCGTCGAGCGTGTCGATGCGGCACAGCAGGGAGACCTCTTCCGACGAACCGTCGGCGCGATGGACCGTCAGCGTGACGTCCATGCGCGGCGTGATGCCGTCCTTGATGCCGGTCAGGTCGAAGGTTTCGGTGCCGTCGAGTTTCAGGGTTTCGCGGGTCACCCCGTCCTTGAACTGCAGCGGCAGCACGCCCATCCCAACCAGGTTGGAGCGGTGAATACGCTCGAAGCTCTCGACGATGACCGCCTTCACACCTAAAAGGCGCGTGCCCTTCGCCGCCCAGTCGCGGCTGGAGCCGGTGCCATATTCGGCGCCGCCGAAGACCACCAGCGGCACGTCCTCTTCTTTGTATTTCATCGCGGCGTGATAGATCGACATCACCTCACCGCTTGGGCGGTGCGTGGTCCAGCCGCCTTCGGTGCCCGGCGCCATCTCGTTCTTGATGCGGATGTTGGCAAAGGTGCCGCGCATCATGACTTCGTGGTTGCCGCGGCGTGCGCCGTAAGAGTTGAAGTCCGCCGGACGTACTTGGTGTTCGAGCAGGAATTCGCCCGCCGGGCTTTCCTTCTTGATGTTGCCGGCCGGCGAGATGTGGTCGGTGGTGACCGAGTTGCCGAGGATGGCGAGCGCGCGTGCACCCGTGAAATCTTCGGGTTCGCCGGTTGCCGCGTCGTCTTTCTCGAAGAACGGCGGGTGCTGGACGTAGGTGGAGCCCGGCGACCATTTGAAGGTCTGCCCACCCGTGACGGAAATCTTCTGCCACAGCTTGTCGCCCTCGAACACGTTCCCGTAACGCTCACGGAACATGTCGGCAGAGATGATGCTGGTCATATAGTCGTTGATTTCCTGGTTCGACGGCCAGATGTCCTTCAGATAGACCGGGTTGCCGTCTTTGTCTTCGGCGAGCGGGTCGTTGTAGATGTCGACGTTCATATTCCCTGCGATGGCGTACGCGACGACCAGCGGCGGCGACGCCAGGTAGTTGGCGGTCGAGAGCGGGTGGACGCGGCCTTCGAAGTTACGGTTGCCGGAAAGGACCGCACCAACGGTGATGCCGTTGTCCATGATCGCTTCTTCGATCTCTTGCTTAAGGGGACCGGAGTTGCCGATACACGTCGTGCAGCCGAAGCCGACGAGGTTGAAACCGACGGCGTCCATGTGCTCGGTCAGGCCGCCCTTGTCCATGTACTCCTGAACCACCTGCGAGCCGGGCGCGAACGACGTCTTGACCCACGGCTTCGGCTTGATGCCCAGTTCGTGCGCCTTCTTGGCGACGAGACCGGCACCGACGAGAACCGCCGGGTTCGACGTGTTGGTGCAGCTCGTGATGGCGGCGATGACGATGGCGCCGTCCTCGAGGGTGTAGTCGCCGACCTGGGCGGACTTGCCCTGGTCGCGGCCGGTGAGGGTCTTGAAGCCTTCCTTGAACGCTTTCGACGCCATCGACAGCTGGATGCGGTCCTGCGGACGCTTCGGCCCGGCGATCGACGGTTCGACAGAGGCCAGGTCCAGTTCGAGGGCGGCGGTGAACACCGGGTCGGAGACGCCGGTTTCGCGCCACATGCCCTGTTCCTTGGCGTATTTCTCGACCAGTTCGACGTTTTCGTCGTCGCGGCCGGTGAGCTTCATGTAATCCAGGGTCGCCGGGCTGACCGGGAAGAAGCCACAGGTGGCGCCGTATTCCGGGGCCATGTTGGCGATGGTCGCCTGGTCAGCGAGCGACAGGTTGTCGAGGCCGTCACCGTAGAATTCGACGAACTTGCCGACGACGCCCTGTTTACGCAGCATTTCGACGGCGGTCAGGACGAGGTCGGTGGCGGTCATGCCCTCGGCGAGTTTGCCGGTCATTTTGAAGCCGACGACTTCGGGGATCAGCATGGAGACAGGCTGACCCAGCATCACGGCTTCGGCCTCGATGCCGCCGACGCCCCAGCCCAGAACGGCCAAACCGTTGACCATCGTGGTGTGGCTGTCGGTGCCGACGAGGGTGTCCGGATAGGCGATCATCCGGCCGTCGTCGTCTTCACGGCTCCAGACGACTTTCGAGAGATACTCAAGGTTGACCTGGTGGCAGATCCCCGTCCCCGGCGGTACGACGCGGAAGTTCGAGAATGCTTGCTGGCCCCACTTGAGAAACTCGTAACGCTCCATGTTGCGCTCGAACTCGAGCTCGACGTTTTTCTGGAAAGCCATCGGGTTGCCGGCTTCGTCGACCATGACCGAGTGGTCGATGACGAGGTCGACCGGCGCCAGCGGGTTGATCTTGTCGGGGTTGCCGCCCATCGACACCACCGCGTCGCGCATGGACGCCAGGTCGACGACCGCGGGGACGCCGGTGAAGTCCTGCATCAGCACGCGCGCCGGCAGGTAAGCGATCTCGTGTTCGGAGGTCCGGGTCTCCAGCCATTTGCCGACGGCTTTGACGTCTTCGACCGTCACCGTACGGCCGTTTTCACGGCGCAGCAGGTTCTCCAGCACCACTTTGAGCGAGTAGGGCAGTTTCGACACATCGCCGATACCGGCCGCCTGGGCGGCGGCGAGCGAGAAGTAATCGTAAGATTTCCCTGCTACATCAAGGGTTTTGCGGGTTCCAAGGCTGTCTGTTCCAGTGATAGACACGATGCGGCCCTCCTAGGTCATGCGCGCGTTGAATGATTGATGTGGAATCTCCACATTTTCGCGGCTTTGTCCATGCCACTGATGTAATCATGCAAGCCGTTTCCGTCGATGCTGGGCGCGTATCTGATTAGGGGTCGGGATCAGAAAAATAGGGTTTCCCGAATTCTCCTTGATCATAGGTTCGAGGCGGCATTAAGGTCGATGACGTTTACGTAAACGTAATTGCGATCGTTGCCCGAAAAGGGAAGCGGGCATCGCAGTCTGCGAACAAAGCGTCTTTGAAGAGGCGGCGCTTCTGCTCTCACCATCTTTTGACTTGTCGTCGGGTGGGAGTTTTGTAAACCTCTCTTCAAGTAAAGCATAACACCGGCGAAAGATCGGGGATGCTGCAGGGAGAAAACATAATGGGTGACGTCAAGCCGTCGAACGGTGCCGTCGACACGTTTCCGAAACTGCTGCTCGATAATGCGCGCCGCATCGGTGAACGCCCGGCTATTCGCGAAAAAGACTTAGGTATATGGCAGTCCTGGACCTGGTCCGAGGTCAAGGACCAGATCGCCGCGATGGCGGCTGGTCTCAAGGCGTTCGGGTTCGAGCGCGGCGATAGTCTGGCGATCGTCGGCGACAACCGGCCGCAATTATATTGGGCGATGACCGCCGCGCAGGCGCTGGGCGGCACACCGGTGCCGATGTATCAGGACTCGGTCGCCGAAGAGATGCAGTACGTCCTCGAACATGCCGAAGCGAGCTTCGCCGTGGTCGAGGATCAGGAGCAGACGGATAAGCTCCTCGAGATCATGGACCGCTGCCCGAAACTGAAAGAGATCGTCTATGAGGACGAGCGGGGCATGCGCCATTACGACCAACCCTTCGTGCGCTCGCTCGACAGTCTGATGGAGGCTGGCCGCAAGTTCCTGGCCGAGAACCCGGGCTGGTTCGAGGAGGAAGCCGCCAAGGGCAAGGGCGCAGACATCGCCATCATGCTCTATACGTCCGGAACGACGGGGCGGCCAAAGGGTGTGATGCTCAGCTTCGACAACCTGGTGATCACGGCCCGAAACGGCGTGGAGTGGGATAAACTCGACGAAACTGATGAGGTGCTAGCCTACCTTCCCATGGCATGGGTCGGCGACAATATCTTCTCTTACGGTCAGTCCTATGTGGCTGGCTTTTGTGTTTCGTGCCCGGAAAGCTCGGACACGGTGATGCAGGATCTGAAGGAAATCGGTCCGACGTATTTCTTCGCCCCGCCCCGGATCTTCGAGAACATTCTGACGCAGGTCTCGATCCGTATGGAGGATGCGACCAAGCTCAACCAATGGCTCTATAAAAAGTTCATGGACGTTGCGTTGCGCGTCGGTCCGGACCTTCTGGACGGCAAACCGGTTTCTTTCATCGACCGCATCATGTATGTGATCGGCGAGTTTCTGGTTTACGGCCCTTTGAAGAACGAACTCGGGTTCTCGCGGTTCCGTCTGGCCTATACCGCGGGCGAGGCGATCGGCCCCGATATCTTCGATTTCTTCCGGTCGCTCGGTGTTAATATCAAGCAGCTCTACGGTTCGACCGAAGCGTCGGTGTTCATCTGCATGCAGAAAGACGGCGATATCAAGCCGGACACCGTCGGCCCGCCGGCAACGGATGTGGAACTCAAGATCGCCGACAACGGCGAAGTCTGGTTCCGCAGCCCGGGTGTGTTCGTCGCTTATTACAAGAACGACGATGCGACCCGTGACACGAAGACTGAAGATGGCTGGGTGATGACCGGCGATGCCGGCTTCTTCGACGCCGATGGGCACCTGAAGATCATCGATCGCGCCAAGGATGTGGGCAAGCTCAACAACGGCACCATGTTCGCGCCGAAGTATCTCGAAAATAAGCTGAAGTTCTTCCCCTTCATCACCGAGGCCGTGGCCTTCGGGCATGAAAAGGACCACGCCGCCGCTTTCATCAACATCGATCTGGAAGCGGTCGGGAACTGGGCGGAACGGCGCGGTTTAGCATACTCGGGTTATACCGACCTCGCCATGCGGGACGAGGTTTATGAGCTGGTCGCCGAGTGTGTCGACAAGGTCAACAAAGACCTGTCCGAGGACGAGGCGCTCGCCGGCTCGCAGATCAAGCGTTTCCTGATCCTGCACAAGATGCTGGATGCCGACGACGGCGAACTGACCCGGACCCGCAAGGTCCGGCGCAGCACGGTGTCGGAACGTTACGGCGAGCTGATTAACGCTTTGTATTCCGGCGTGGATGTTTGCCCGGTCGAGGCGACCGTGACGTTCGAAGACGGCCGCACCGGGACGATCAAGGCCGATGTGAAGATCCGCGAAGCGGCGATCTATCCCTCCCAACAGGCACAAGCAGCGGAATAAGCGGCGGCATTCATGACGTATGAAAGAACAATCGGGGATACGATCCTCGCCGTGGACCAGATTTCACTGTCGTTCGGCGGGGTAAAGGCTTTGTCGGATATCAGCTTCTCCGTTCGCGAGCATGAAGTCTTTGCGATCATCGGTCCGAACGGCGCCGGCAAGAGCTCGATGCTGAACTGCATCAACGGCTTTTATCATCCCCAGGAAGGGACGATCACCTTCAAGGGTAAGACGCGGCGGCAGGTGCGTCCGTCCGAGGCGGCGCGCGACGGTATCGCGCGGACCTTCCAGAACATCGCGCTGTTCAGTGGGATGTCGACGCTCGACAACATCATGACGGGGCGCAACACCAAGATGAACAAGGGGCTTTTCTGGCAGGCGATCCGTGTCGGCCCCGCTGAAAAAGAAGAGATGGCACATCGTGCGGTGGTCGAAAAAGTCATCGACTTCCTCGAGATCGAAGCGATTAGAAAGACCGCGGTGGGCACGCTTCCTTACGGGTTGCAGAAACGCGTCGAATTGGGGCGTGCGCTTGCGGCGGAACCCGATCTTTTGCTGCTCGACGAACCGATGGCGGGGATGAACCTGGAAGAAAAGCAGGACATGTGCCGGTTCATCCTCGACGTGAATGACGAGTTCGGCACCACCATCGTGCTGATCGAACACGACATGGGCGTGGTCATGGATATCTCCGACCGGGTCGTGGTGCTCGATTACGGTAAGAAGCTCGCCGAAGGCACGCCCGACGAGGTGCGGACGAACCAGGACGTGATCGACGCCTATCTCGGCGTCTCGCACGGCGAAGACGAATAGGGCGGACGGATTATGCTGTTTTTTCTAGAGACGGTGATCAGCGGCCTGATGGCGGGTGTGATGTATTCGCTCGTCGCGCTCGGCTTCGTGCTGATCTTCAAGGCTTCCGGAATCTTCAACTTCGCCCAGGGGGTGTTCGCGCTTTTCGCGGGGCTCGCCCTCTACGACTTCATCGCCGAGGACGGCTGGTTTTACGACCTGTTCGGATTTGCTCTACCCGTTTGGCTCGGCATCATCGCCACCATGGGGGTCATGGTGATCGTGGCGTGGCTGGTCGAGAGACTGGTGTTGCGCCACCTCGTCAACCAGGAGCCGATCATCCTGTTCATGTCGACCATCGGTCTCGCCTACTTCCTCGAAGGTGTCGGCGACATCTTATTCGGATCCGATGTGAAACCGCTGGATATCGGCCTCCCGCAAGGCGCGTCGGATTATCTGTTGGATAACTACAATCTCTATGTCGAGAAACTGGAAGTCGTCGCCGCCGTCGTCGCCGCGGTGCTGGTTATCGTGCTCGCGATCTTCTTCCAGAAGACCCGGATCGGCCGTGCGCTTCGTGCCGTCGCCGACGACCACCAGGCGGCGTTGAGTGTGGGGATTTCGCTTCGAACCATCTGGGTCATCGTCTGGTCGGTGTCGGGGTTCGTGGCGCTGGTCGCCGGGATCATGTGGGGTTCGAAATCGGGGATTCAGTTCTCACTGTCCTTGATCGCGTTGAAGGCGCTGCCGGTGTTGATCCTTGGCGGCTTTACATCCGTGCCGGGCGCGATCATCGGTGGTTTGATCATCGGGGTCGGGGAAAAGGTGGCGGAAGTCTACGCCGGGCCGTTCGTCGGTGGCGCCATCGAAAACTGGTTCGCGTACATGCTGGCACTGGTGTTCCTGCTGATCCGTCCGCAGGGCCTGTTCGGCGAAAAAATCATCGAGAGGGTGTAGACGTCCATGTTTTACCGCGAAGCAGGTCAGTTCAAGACGAGCTACAAAGCCGATCAGGCGATCTTCACCATCACGCAGGACAAGTTCTTCGTCGGTGCATTCCTGATTATCGCCTTTGGCGTGGTGCCGTTCTTTATCGACGATTACTGGGCCAACGCGATTTTGATTCACGTCTTGGTCTACGCGTTGGCGGGTTTGGGCCTCAACATTCTGACCGGCTACTGCGGACAGGTGTCTTTGGGGACGGGCGGGTTCATGGCGGTCGGTGCGTACGCGTCCTACAAACTGACAACCTCGTTCCCCGAGTTGAACTTCATCATCGTGCTTTTGCTGTCGGGCGGGGTTACGGCGTGCGTCGGGATGTTCTTCGGCCTGCCGTCACTCAGGATCAAGGGGTTCTATCTCGCTGTCGCAACGCTGGCGGCGCAGTTCTTTTTGGTGTGGCTGTTCAACAAGGTGGGCTGGTTCTTCAACTATTCGCCGACGGGTATGATCGTGTCGCCGCCGCGCGAGGTGTTCGGCTTCCTGATTACGGGGCCGGAGGCAAGTCCCGCCGTCAGGTATCTGTTCTGTCTGAGCGTGGTTACGGTGTTCGCGCTCGCTGCCAAGAACATCGTACGCGGCCGCATCGGCCGCAGCTGGATGGCGATCAGGGACATGGATATCGCCGCCGAGCTGATCGGTATCCGTCCCCTGGAAGCCAAGTTGTCGGCGTTCGCGGTCAGTTCGTTTTACGTGGGAGTCGCGGGCGCACTCTATTTCAACGTCTGGCTGGGCACAGCAGAGCCGACAGAGGCGTTCGATATCTTCCAGTCGTTCTTCGTGCTGTTCATCGTCATCATCGGCGGACTGGGGAGTATTCTGGGTTCGTTCCTGGGGGCCGCGTTCATGGTGCTGGTGCCGATCACCCTTAAGACCATCATGGTCGACGGCATGGGGTTTGCGGTAGGCGCCGCGAAGCATGTCGAAGTCATGTTGCTCGGTTCGCTGATCATCTTTTTCCTGATCGTCGAACCGCACGGGCTGGCGCGGCTCTGGCAAATTCTGAAGGAGAAGCTCAGACGCTGGCCGTTCCCGTATTGACGGGCGGGCCTATCAAATCAAGCCTGCACAAGTTAACATACTGACATCCAAGGGCTTAACCGGCGGCAAAGCCGCCAAAACAACCTCAAAAGGGAGGCAACCATGAGACTGAAACTTCTGACGAAAGCATTGGCGGTCGCTGCGGTCGCCATGCCGCTGACGACGGCGGTCGCCGACGCGGCGGAACTGACCATCCCGGGGACGATTTACCGCACGGGGCCGTATGCGCCGAACGGTATTCCGTGGGCCAATGGGATTGCCGATTATTACGCTATGCTCAACGAGCGCGACGGCGGCATCGAAGGCACCAAGATCAATTACGTCGAGTGCGAAACCGCCTACAACACCAAACAGGGTGTCGAATGCTACGAAAACACCAAGGGTGTCGGATCAGGCGCGTTGGTTTATCAGCCGATGTCGACCGGCATCACCTATCAGCTGATCCCGAAGGCCACCGAAGACAAGATTCCGGTGTTCTCGATGGGGTACGGCCGGACCTCGGCCGCCAACGGCAAGGTGTTCCCGTATGTCTTCAACATGCCGGCCACGTACTGGGATCAGGCCTCGGTCTTCGTCAAGTACGCCGGTGAAAAAGAAGGCGGGATGGACAAGCTGAAGGGCAAGAAGATCGCTCTCGTCTATCACAACTCGGCCTACGGTAAAGAGCCGATCCGCACCCTGGAAGAACTCTCCAAGAAGCACGGCTTCGATCTGATGCTGCTGGCGGTCGACCACCCGGGTCAGGAACAGAAAGCGACGTGGCTGCAGATCCGCCGCGAACGTCCGGATTGGGTCTTCATGTGGGGCTGGGGCGTCATGAATCAGGTCGCCATCAAGGAAGCCTCGTCGATCCGTTACCCGATGGATCACTTCATCGGCGTCTGGTGGTCGGGTTCGGAAAACGACGTGACGCCGGCCGGCGAAGATGCGCACGGTTACCTCTCGGCGACGTTCCACGCGTCCGGTGACAACTTCCGTGCTCACGACGACATCAAGAAGTTCGTCTATGACAAGGGCAAGGGTCATGGCGACCGCGACCGCATCGGGGAAGTTCTTTACAACCGCGGTGTCGTTGCTGCGATGTGGACGTCCGAAGCGATCCGCAACGCGATGCGTATCCACAACACCAAGACCCCGACCAGCGAGCAGGTGCGTGATGGCTTCGAAAGCCTGAATGTCGACGCCAAGCGTCTCGCCGTTCTCGGTCTCGAAGGCTTTACCTATCCAATCCAGGTGACCTGTGAAAATCACACCGGCCCGGGCAAGGTCGCGCTCCAGCAGTGGGATGCGAAGAAGGGTGAGTGGAGCCTGGTGACGGACTTCTATTCGTCCGACCGTGACGTCATCGACAAGCTGATCGCCGATGATTCGATGGCTTACGCGAAGGAGAACAACATCACGCCCAGGACCTGCAACTAACATGAGCAGTTCCGCCCAAGTGGCGGGGGATGACGCCGGCGTCCAAGAGGGCGCCGGCACGCTCCTCTCCGTCAACAATATCGAGGTCATCTACAACCACGTGATTCTCGTCCTGAAGGGTGTCTCTCTCGAGGTGCCGACGGGACAGATCGTCGCCATTCTGGGCGCCAACGGCGCCGGTAAGACGACGACGCTCAAGGCGATTTCCAATCTCCTGCATGCGGAACGTGGCGAGGTGACGAAGGGCTCCATCGTCTATGACGGCGAGAAGGTTGAGGCATCATCGCCGAACGACCTGGTCAAGCGCGGCGTCATTCAGGTGATGGAGGGCCGTCATTGTTTTGAGCATTTGACGATCGAGGAAAATCTTTTGACCGGCGCCTATACCCGCACCGATGGGAATGCGGCGATCAACGCATCACTTGAAAAAGTCTACAGCTATTTTCCGCGCCTGAAGGAACGGCGCACCTCCCAGGCCGGTTATACCTCCGGCGGCGAGCAGCAGATGTGCGCCATCGGCCGCGCGTTGATGTCGAACCCGAAGATGATCCTGCTGGACGAGCCGTCAATGGGCCTCGCGCCTCAGCTCGTCGAGGAAATCTTCGAGATTGTCGACGACCTGAACAAAAAAGAGGGCGTCAGCATCCTGTTGGCCGAGCAGAATACCAACATCGCGCTCAGGTACGCGGACTATGGTTACATCCTCGAGAACGGCCGCGTCGTCATGGACGGTCCCGCCGCCAACCTGCGCGAGAACGAAGACGTGAAGGAATTCTATCTCGGCTTGTCTACGTCGGGCCGCAAGAACTTCCGTGACGTCAAACACTACCGCCGCCGTAAACGCTGGCTCGGCTAATCATGTCGGATGACCGGTATTACGACGATCTCGAAATTCGGGATCCGTCCGAGCGCGAAGCGCAACTGTTTCAGCGGTTGCCCGAGTGTGTCCGAAACGCCAGGGATAACGCGCCCTACTACACCAAAATTCTCAAGGACATCGACCCGGCTGAGATTGCCGACCGCGCCGCCCTCGCCAAATTGCCGGTGACCCGGAAATCCGAACTCGTGAATATTCAGTCGGCGGGCGATCCGTTGGGCGGCATGACGACATTGGCTGTGGGTGAGCTCGCGCGGATTTTCCAGTCCCCCGGCCCGACCTATGACCCAGAGGGCCATGGCGATGATTGGTGGGGCACGGCACGGGCGCTCTACGCCAGCGGCTTTCGCCGGGGCGATATCATGCACAACACCTTCGCCTATCACTTCACGCCCGCGGGCGTGATGCTGGAGGCGGGCGCGCGCGCGCTGGGCTGCGCGGTCTTTCCGGCCGGGGTCGGCAATACCGAACTTCAGGTCCAGGCGATCCACGATATCAAACCCACCGGCTATACCGGCACGCCGAGCTTCCTCAAGATGCTGCTCGAGAAAGCGGCTGAGTTGGGCAAGGACGCATCCAGCCTGAAAAAGGCCTGTGTCGCCGGAGAGGGCTTGCCGCCGGCGCTTAGAAAAGAGATCGAGGATTTCGGCGTCCACTGTGGCCAGGTCTATGCGACCGCGGACATCGGCAATATCGCCTATGAGTCTGAGGCCCGCGAAGGGTTGATCGTCGACGAGCGTCATATTGTCGAGGTTCTCCGTCCCGGCACCGGCGACCCGGTCGCCGAGGGTGAAGTGGGGGAAGTGGCCGTTACGGTGCTCAGGAACGACTATCCCCTGATCAGGTTTGCCACCGGCGATCTGTCGAAGGTGCTGAGTGGACCAAGCCCATGCGGGCGCACCAACATGCGCCTCGCCGGCTGGATGGGCCGGGCCGACCAGACGACGAAAGTGAAGGGCATGTTCGTGCACCCGGCCCAGGTGGCCGAGATCGTGCGGCGCCATCCCGAGATCAAGCGTGCGAGGGTTGTTGTCACGCACGACGGCAAGACCGACGTCATGACCGTGAAATGCGAGACGGCGGATGGTGGCGACGCGATTATCGGTAGCATCAACGATACGATTCAAGCCGTTTGCAAGCTCAAAGGTCAGGCCGAATGTGTCGCCGAAGGGTCGCTTCCGAACGACGGGAAAGTTATCGAAGACGCCCGCGAAAACTGATTCTTTTTCTTGAATCAAAGGCTTGCGGAAACCGCGGGAAACCTAACAAAATTGTAATGTTCGGTGCCATATTCGCGCCACATTCAATGCCTATTTTCATGATCATAGACCTCCTCGTCTATACACCAGAGACCCCCCTCTCTGGTCCCCTATCGGCGCCAGACGCCGAAACTAATCGGCCGGATCATTTCCCCCAGGGAGCGATCCGGCCGTTTTATTTTCCCCGTCCTGATCGGATGTCTCTGATCTCCAGCCGCTTTCCTTCAACGGCCTCATGAGCTAGGTTCTCCCGGCATTTTTCGAGGGTGAAGATGGCGGTTTTCTCGGGTCGGCACATCGACTGCATACGCGGCGAACGGCAGGTTCTGTCGGCGGCGGCGTTCTCGCTCGAAAGCGGCGGTGCGTTGATGCTGCGCGGGATTAACGGCGCCGGCAAGTCGACCATGCTGCGCCTGATGGCGGGTCTGATGCGCCCCGTATCGGGGGTGATCACCTGGGACGGTGTCGACATCTCGGACGATCCGCAAGAGCACAATGCGCGCCTCGCATACGTCGGGCACGCCGATGCGGTGAAACCGGCGTTGAGCGTACTCGAAAACGTGACGTTCTGGTCCAAGCTTGCAGGTGCGGGCGGTATGGACGCATCCGACGCCCTTGCCGCGCTTGGCATCGGGCATCTCACCGATCTTCCCGCGCGCTATCTTTCCGCCGGTCAGCGCCGGCGCGTGAACCTCACCCGTGCGCTCACGTCTGGTGCCGAACTCTGGTTGCTGGATGAGCCGACAACGGCGCTGGATGCGGCCACCGCCGAAGCGCTCACGTCTTTGATCGAGCGGCATCTGAAGTCGGGCGGGATGGCGGTGGTTTCGACGCATGCCGAGCTCGGTCTCGCAGAAACGGGCACCCTGACGCTAGGCGGCACCGCATGAGCGCGTTTTCGGTCCTGTTCCGGCGCGAAATGCGTCTCGCCATGCGCCAGAGCGCGGACAGTTTCATGGTGATCGGCTTCTTCGTGATCGCCGTCGTCTTATTTCCTTTCGGTGTCGGGCCGGAACCCAACATGCTGGCAAGGATCGGACCTGGGGTGATCTGGGTCGCGGCGCTTTTGGCGGCGATGCTGTCGATGGACCGGATGTTCATGGGTGACTACGAGGACGGCTCTCTCGAGCTTCTGGTGCTGTCACCGGTGGCGCTCGAACTTGTCGTGTGTGTCAAGGTGTTGACGCACTGGTTGACGACGGGACTGCCGCTGATCCTCACCGCGCCGCTTTTATTTGTGATGATGAACGTCCCCGGAGAGATATGGCTGGTATTGCTTCTGACGCTGGTACTGGGGACGCCGGTGCTCAGCCTTTTGGGAAGCGTCGGTGCGGCTCTCACCCTGGGGGCGAGACGTGGCGGCGTGCTTTTGTCGTTACTGGTGCTGCCGCTGCTGATCCCGGTGTTGATCTTCGCCGTGGGGGCCGGTGATGCGGTGCTTTTTGGGAACGGCGCCAAGGCGAATTTGATGTTGCTGGGGGGGATGTTGCTGGGGGCGCTGGCTTTGACACCCTGGGTGACGGCGCATGCGCTGCGTGAAGCCGTGGCATAGCCTGTCTCAGGTGCTATAAATTCCAAGAAAGAGACGTAGAAAGATATGCTGCATTACTTCGCCAATCCGACCCGCTTCCAGCGCCTGAGCCGCCGCGTCGAGCCGTGGCTTTTGGCGGCCATGCTGGTGTGCTTCGGGGCGGGGCTGTATTTTGCGCTATTCTCGTCGCCCGTCGACTACCAGCAGGGCCATACCGTGCGCATCATGTACATCCACGTCCCGGCCGCCTGGATGGCGCTGTTCTGTTATACCGCGATGGCGGTTTCGGCCGCCGTGGCTTTGATTTGGAAGCATGCCCTCGCCGATGTCGCGGCCAAGGCGACAGCCCCCATAGGGGCCGCGTTCACGTTTCTGGCGCTGGTGACCGGATCGCTTTGGGGCAAACCGATGTGGGGCACGTGGTGGGTGTGGGACGCACGGCTGACGTCGGTCCTCGTGCTGTTTTTCCTCTATCTCGGCTACATGGCTTTGCGGGATGCCTTCGACGAGCCGGGGCGCGGCGCCCGGGCGTCGGCAATCCTGGTGTTGGTCGGCTTCGTCAACGTACCGATCATCAAGTTCTCGGTCGATTGGTGGAACACCCTGCATCAGCCGTCGAGCGTCTTGCGGATGGATGGGCCGACGATCCACCCCGACATGCTCACCCCATTGTTCCTGATGGCGGCAGCATTTCAGTTTTACTATTTCTGGCTGGTTTTGTTACGTATCCGCCGCGAGTTGATGGTGAACCGGACGCGCGCGCTTCGCCACCGGCAGGCGTCCGCTTGACCCGGTTTCCCGTATACACCGGGAAAGCCTGGGAACGGCGACCATGGACGATCGTTAATTTGATCGAAATCAATGACTTGCCTAGGGTTCCAGGGCAGCATTTTGGTTGCGGGTAGGATAGCGGGTCCGTAAACCTAAGGACGGTAGAAGAGGCGGTAGAATCCGTGGAAAATTCGAACACCATTATGAGCATGACCGAGCATGCAGGCTACGTCTGGCCAAGCTATGGCATTGCCGCCCTGGTGCTGATCGGGCTCGTCGTCTTGAGCCTGCGCGCCTTCAGGAAATCCCGCGACGAGCTAGAACGCCTCGAAGCACAGATGCCTGGGAAATCGGATGAAGCGTAAACATAAAAGATTGTCCTTCGTATTGGTGGCCCTGGTGCTGCTCGGTGGGGCGGCCGCGCTGGTTTTGAACGCGTTCGAGGAAAATATTGTCTTCTTCCAGAGCCCGAGCGATATCGCATCGGGAAAGGTCGGTGACGACCGTAGATTCCGGCTTGGCGGTCTGGTCGAGGACGGCAGCGTCGACCGCTCCGGCGGCGAAACCGTGATGTTTCGGGTGACCGACACCGCCAACACGGTCAACGTTAGCTACACCGGCATCCTTCCCGACCTGTTCCGCGAGGGCCAGGGCGTCGTCGCCGAGGGGCGGATCGTGAACGGCGTGTTCGTCGCTGACGAGGTGCTGGCCAAGCACGACGAAAACTACATGCCGCCCGAAGTCGCCGACGCCATCAAAAAATCCGGCCAGTGGCAGGGGAGCAGCAATTGATCGCTGAACTCGGTCACTTCGCATTGATTCTGGCGCTTGCCGTCGCCTGCGTTCAAGGCGTCATCCCGATGCTGGGCGCACAGTTGGGACGGCTTTCCTGGATGCGCTTCGCCGATCAGTCCGCGATCCTTCAGTTCGTCCTGGTGGGGGTCAGTTTCGCGTGCCTGACGCATGCTTATGTCACGTCCGACTTCTCGGTCGTCAACGTGGTGCAGAATTCCCATTCCGCGAAGCCGATGCTCTATAAGGTGTCGGGCGTCTGGGGCAACCACGAAGGTTCGATGCTTTTATGGGTGCTGATCCTGGCCGTGTTCGGGTGCGCCGTCGCCATGTTCGGACGCTATCTTCCGCCGGCGTTGAAAGCCCGCGCGCTGGCGATTCAGGCCCTGATCGCGGTCGGCTTTTATCTGTTCATCCTGCTCACATCCAACCCGTTCCAACGGATGTTCCCGCCGGCCGCCGACGGGCAGGATTTGAACCCCCTGTTACAGGACCCGGGTCTCGCGTTCCATCCCCCCATGCTCTATCTGGGGTATGTCGGCTTCTCGATGGCGTTCTCGTTCGCGATCGCGGCGTTGATCGAGGGCAGGGTCGATGCCGCGTGGGCACGCTGGGTCCGGCCATGGACGCTGGCGGCGTGGTGCTTCCTCACGGGTGGGATCGCATTGGGGTCGTGGTGGGCCTATTACGAGCTTGGCTGGGGCGGGTTCTGGTTCTGGGATCCGGTCGAAAACGCGTCCTTCATGCCGTGGCTGATCGGCACGGCGCTGCTGCATTCCTGTGTCGTCGTTGAAAAGCGCGACACCATGAAGGCGTGGACGATCTTCCTCGCCATCGTCGCGTTCTCGTTCTCGCTTCTGGGGACGTTCCTGGTGCGGTCCGGCGTACTGACGTCGGTGCATGCATTCGCGACCGATCCGGAACGCGGCGTCTTTATTCTGGTCCTTTTGTTGATCGTCATCGGCGGTTCTTTCGCGCTTTATGCCTGGCGCGCGCCCCAACTCAAGAGCACCGGGCTGTTTCAGCCGATTTCGCGCGAGGGCGCACTTTTGCTGAACAACCTCCTGATGGGGACGGCGGCGGGCGTGGTGCTTTTAGGGACCCTCTATCCGCTCTTCATCGATGCGATCTCGGATGGGCAGGACAAGATCTCCGTCGGCGCCCCCTTCTTCAACGCGGTCTTTATCCCGTTAATGACGCCGATGGTGGCGGCGATGGCCATCGGCCCGTTGCTGGCATGGAAGCGCGGCGATCTGACGCGCGCCCTCAAAACCCTATGGATTGCCTTCGTCGTCGCGTTTGCGCTCGCGATCGCCACCTGGTCCTGGCAGTCCGGGCAATCCCCCTGGGGGATCGTCGGTGTCGCCATTGGGGCTTGGCTCGCGACCGGGACGTTGATTGAGCTCTCGGAGCGCATTCGTTTGTTCCGCATCCCGTTCAGCCAATCATTGCGCCGGCTCATAAGCCTGCCGCGCGCCAGTTGGGGCATGACGCTTGCGCATTTCGGTCTGGCACTCGCGGTGTTCGGGGTGACCGGCGCCGGGGCTTGGAAGGTCGAGAGCGTACAGACCATGCGGCCGGGAGAGACGGTGACGGTGTCCGGCTACGATTTTCGCTTCGATGGCGCCCAGGAAAAACAGGGCCCCAACTACCTGACCACCGAAGCGCGCTTCACGGTATCCAGGGATGGCGATGTGGTGACGCAACTGTTCCCGGAAAAGCGCGTCTACACCGTCCGCCAGATGCCGACCACGGAAGCCGGTATCTATACAATGCTGTCGGGTGATCTTTATGCCGTTGTCGGTGACAGCAAGAGCGACGGGTCGTATGTGACGCGGATTTACTTCAACCCGCTCGTCGCGTGGATGTGGATCGGCGCATTGACCATGGTGATGGGCGGCGTGTTGTCGCTTTCCGACCGCCGCTTCCGGATCGGTGCGCCCAGGCGTGCAGCCGCCCCGGCCGGTGCCCAGCCGGCGGAATGACCGAATAACATGAACCGGCTTTTCTATATTCTGCCACTGCTGGCGTTTCTGGTGATTGGGGGGTATCTCGCCATCGGCCTGACCCTCGATCCGCAGAAGCTGCCCAGCATGCTTGAGGGTGAGCCGGTGCCCGCGTTCGCTCTCGAAGCTCTCAAGGGCCGCGACGACAAGGGCTTCGCCAACACCGATCTCAAGGGGGAGGTTTCCCTCGTCAACGTGTTCGGATCGTGGTGCGTGGCCTGCCGGGTCGAGCATCCGTTTCTGATGAAGATCAAGGAGAACGGCTGGGTCCCCATTCATGGTATCGACTGGCGCGAGCCCAACCGCGAGGCGGGACCGGGGTGGCTTAAGCGTCACGGCGACCCTTATACCCTCGTCGGCGACGATCCTAAATCCAAGGCCGCCATCGCGTTTGGGGTGACGGGCGCGCCCGAAACCTTCGTCGTCGATAAGCAGGGCACCATCCGCTACAAGCACGTCGGCCCCATTGACGAGAAAGTCTGGACAGAAACGCTCAAGCCCCTGATCGATCATCTGAGGGGGCAGGGCGGATGAGGTGGATCGTTCTCACCTTGGTTCTGTTCGCGTCCTTGCCGGCGCTTGCCGTTCAGCCGGATGAAATCCTAGACGATCCGAAACTGGAAGCGCGGGCGAGGGAAGTCGGTAAGGAACTGCGCTGTCTTGTTTGTCAGAACCAGTCGATAGACGATTCCGATGCAGATCTTGCGCGCGATCTCAGGGTTCTGGTGCGTGAGCGGATTGTCGCGGGGGACAGCAACCAGGAAGTGATCGACTACGTGGTTTCGCGTTATGGCGATTTCGTTCTTTTGAACCCGCCGTTCAAGCTCAAAACCTATGCCCTATGGTTTGGTCCCGGAATCCTGATTTTGTTCGGGATCGGCACGGTCTTTCTGTTCTTCCGGCGCCGGACCATCAACGACGCGCGTGTGGGACAAGAAACCTTGAGCGCTGCGGAGAAAGAGCGTCTTGCGCGTCTCCTGGACGAGGGCGACCGATAATGTTTTGGGCGCTCGCGGGTGTTTTGATTGTGGTCGTGATTGCCGTTCTTGTCGTGCCTCAGTTCGTTGGCGCGCGAAATGTCGCCCGGCGTGCCGAATACGACATCAACGTCTTTAAGGACCAACTCGCTGAACTGGACCGCGACCAGGCCGAGGGGCGGATCGCCGGCGCTGAAGCCGACGCGGCGCGTCTCGAAATCCAGCGCCGCCTGTTGAATGCGGCGGATGCCGCCGAAAAAGAGAAGTCACCGGACGGCACACCCCGCAAGGGCCTCGCAGCGGTCTTCGTCGCCGCGATCGCCGTCCCCGTCGTGTCCGTCGTCTTTTATCTTCAGACCGGCACGCCGGGCATGCCGGATTTCCCGCTCGCCGAGCGCACGGATATTCGCAAGGCGCCCGACGCCGCCGGCTTCGAGGGGCGTAGTCTTCGTGAGTTGGCGGATAGGCTGCAGGAGCGGTTGCGCGAAAACCCCAATGACGAAAAAGGCTGGACATTGCTCGGCCGTACCTATGCGAACATCGGCGAGTCGCGGTTGGCCGCCGCCGCCTACCAGCGCGCCGTCGAACTGACGAACCGCGATCCGGAACTTCTGGCGGATTGGGCGGAAGCGCGGCTGATGGCGCGGGACGGCAGCTTCACCCCGGAAATCTTCGCCGACTTTCTAGAGGCGCGTGACAAGAACCCGCTTCTGCCGAAACCCTGGTTCTATGTCGGTTTGGATAAAGCGATGGGCGGAGATCTTGAAGGTGCGGCACAAATCTGGACCGACCTGCTGACAATCCAGCCCGAAGGCGCACCGTTCGTTGCCGCGATCCGCGATCAGATCGCCCGCGCCGCGAAGGAGGGCGGTTTCGACGCATCGAAAATCGAACCCAGCGATACCGCCAAGCGCCTGGCCGAGGGGATGGCCTCGGCCCAACCAAACGGCGCGCCCGCTCTCGATCGCGAGAGTGCTTCTTCCGCCGCGCCGGGGCCGACCCGTGAACAGGTGGAAGCGGCTCAGGAAATGACGGCCGAGGAACGGAACGCCTTTATCCGTTCCATGGTCGCGCGTCTTGCCGAGAAGTTGGAAGAGAACCCGAACGACCCCGCCGGTTGGCAACGCCTGGTCCGTGCCTATGAAGTGCTGGGTGAGACGGAGAAAGCGGCGGAAGCCCGCAAACGGCTGAAATCGCTCCAGGGTAATTGACGCCCTGAAAATCTGGCAAAATCCTTAGCAGCCCGGTATACAAACCGCCATCTAAGATACGTCGACAGGTAAAAGACCGATGACCATCGGCATCATTCTCGCGCTCGCGACGGCGAGCTTTCTTTGGATGGCGGCCCCCGGACCGGGCGTAGTCGCCACCGTTGCGCGTTCGGCGGCGTTCGGGTTCCGCTCGACAGTGCCGTTCATCCTCGGGGTCGCCACTGGTGATTTGATCTACGTGCTGTTCGCGATCCTCGGCCTCAGCATGGTCGCCGAGGTGTTGGGCGAGCTGTTCATCGTCGTCCGCTGGGCGGGCGCGGCGTATCTGATTTATCTGGGCGTAAAGGCCTGGCGTCAGCCGGTCCGTATGTCGGCGGATGGCGGGGCCGGTCCCGTTGTCACGCGGCGCGGCCACCTTCGCACCTATGCCGGTGGTTTGTTCCTGGCGCTCGGCAATCCAAAGGTGATTATTTTCTACCTGAGTTTTCTGCCGGCGTTCGTCGATTTGACGACTCTCAGTGTGAGTGGCGGTGTCGCCATTGTCTCGACCGTACTTTCCGTCCTGATTAGTGTGCTCGCCGGTTACGCGTTGCTGGGTATCCAGGCGCGCCGTTTGTTCAATACCGAGCGCGCGCTACGTAATATCAACCGTGCCGCCGGCTCGCTCATGATCGCCGCCGGGTGTTCGGTCGCCGTCCGAAACTAATTTCAACAAGCTCCAAGAAGGAAGTCATGTCACATCTTAAAACGCTCGACGATCTCGATGTCGCCGGTAAGCGGGTTCTGGTCCGCGTCGATTTCAACGTCCCCATGCGCGACGGTAAGATCACCGACACCACGCGTATCGACCGTGCGCTGGAAACGCTGAACGAACTTGCGGTCAAGGGCGCCAAGGTGGTGATTATTTCGCACTTCGGACGCCCCAAGGGTCAGGAAGTCCCGGACATGAGCCTGCGCCCCGTCGCTGAAGGTCTGGCGAAGATCGCAGGAAAAGACGTGATGTTTGCAAACGATTGCATCGGCGATCAGGCGGGCGAAGTCATCGACGCGTGCCCGGCAGGTGGTTTCGTGATGCTGGAGAACCTGCGCTTCCACGCTGGCGAGGAAAAAAACGACCCCGCCTTCGCGCGCGCGCTTGCCGCCAACGGCGATGCGTTCGTTTCCGACGCGTTCTCGGTCGCGCACCGGGCGCACGCATCGACGGAGGGGATCACCCACCTTCTTCCGTCGGCGGCGGGTCGTCTGATGCAGGCCGAAATCGAAGCTCTGACGAATGCGCTGGAAACACCCGCGCATCCGGTGATTGCGGTTGTCGGGGGTGCGAAGATTTCCACCAAGATGGCGGTGTTGGGTCACCTCGCCGAGAAAGTCGATCAGATCGTGATCGGTGGGGGGATGGCGAACACATTCCTTTATGCCAACGGCGTCGGTATCGGTAAATCGCTCTGTGAGAAAGATATGGCCGAGGAAGCGCGTGGCATCGTCGATGTGGCGGCGAATGCGGGCTGCGAAATCGTCTTGCCGCTGGATGCGGTCGTCGCCGGTGAATTCGCGGAAGGCGCCCAATCGAATACTGTCGCGCTATCGGATGTGCCTGACGACATGATGATCCTCGACATCGGTCCAAAGAGCATCGCCGACCTTCAGGCGCGTTTAAAGGATGCGAAGACGGTGTTGTGGAATGGGCCGTTGGGGGCGTTCGAGGTCAAGCCCTTCGACACAGGGACCAACGCCGTGGCGCGGACGGTCGCCGAATTGACAGGTTCGGGTAAGCTGCTGTCGGTTGCCGGTGGCGGCGATACGGTGGCCGCCCTTGCTGGCGCGGATGCGGAAGACGGCTTTTCTTATGTCTCCGCGGCCGGAGGTGCGTTTCTTGAATGGATCGAGGGGAAATCCCTGCCCGGTGTCGCCGCGCTTATGGATTAAGCGAACGGGTCGTCATTGGAGCGGCGGGGTTCGCGCCGTTCGGACAGCTCGCCCGGTTTCGCGGGGTGCACGCGGCTCAGGATGTCGTCCAGCATGTTCTGCAGGTATTCCGACTGATTGAGCAGCCTGTGTGTCGCGTCCAGCGCCTGATGCGAAGCCGTCTCGGCGATCTCGCGGGCGATGGTGCTGACCTCGGCGAGCGTGTTCTTGATCCGGTGCGCCGTGCGCTCGGTCTGGTCCGTCGCTTCGCGCAGGTGATCGAAACGTTGCGCATAGAGGCGGTCCGCATCCGTCGCGCGCCTTTCCGACGAAAACGCGACCAGATTGTCGTCGCCGTCCCGATCCGCCTCGCGCGCCGCTTCCTTACCCGGTGATCGGAAGGCGAGCAGGTTGCTCTGATCGCGGATCGTCATCACCAGTTCCCCAATATCGTCGACCAGTACCGTCATCTGATCGATGCCTTTGATGAGGGCTTCGGTGCGTTCGACGTCGTTGGCGGCGGCGGTGACGTACTGGGTGAAGTTCTGCAATTGCTGGCTGACCGATGAAATCGGGCCCCCGTGAGTAACGTCGCCGATATCGAGGGCGGGGATGGGGCGCGACCACTGACGGCGTGGTTGCGGTTCTTCCACATATTCCGGTTCGGGTTCTGGTGCCGGCATGGGTTCCGGTGTCGGCTCCGGTGCAGGGAGCGCCTTCAACGGTTCTTCTTCCAGTTTGCGCTCGGCCCGTTCGGCACGCTGCTCGGCGGTGTGTGCCCGGTTTGCGGCTTCGTCCGCATCGACGATCGCCTGGTTCAGCCGGTCGCGGGTGCGCTCAAGATCGTTTCTCAACTGATCGGTTTCGATGATGGTGTCGGCCCAGCCGTCCAGCATGCGGGCGATACGTCCGAAGTCGTCCTTGTTGCCCTGAGCCGGGATCGTGATGTGGCTTGCGCCCCTGGCGATCCGCTCGGTCGCGTCGGCGATCCTTCTGGCGGGGCCGCTCAGGCTTTTGATCAACAACAGCCCGAAGAAAAACAACCACAGCATGATCGCGAGCGAGCCTCCGGCGACCGTGTAGCGCGTGAACAGTTGCATATTCCGGACTTCGGCGGCGGCCTGGATCCTAAGGCGCTCGGCAAAGCCCGCAACGCCCGTCAGGCTGGGCACGAAATAATCGAACAGTTCCTCGAAACGACGGGTCTGGTCGGCGAGTTCGAAGCGCGCATTGATGATCGAAAGCATCTGCGTTTCGTGCACTTTCAGAAGGTCGTCGATGCGGGTCTTTTGTGCGGGCGTCATGCCTGCGGCATCGACGAACGCGTGCAGCGCTTCATAGCGCTTGCGGATTTCATCCACGCCCTTCTTCGAACCCGACAGGATCGTCTCCTCACCCTGCTGGTCGATGCGTTCGATCTGGTTGATCAGGTTGGCATGACCGCTGTCACGGAACACGGCGCGCAATTCGGCGGACGCACGGCGCAGTTGCGCGCTCAGGCCGTCATCCGTATTCGCGCCAATCTCGCGCTCGGCATTCAGGAATGTCTGGAACTGCTGGTCGTATTGCACAAGTCCGTCGCGGATGGTGGTGACGTGTTGGGCCAGGGGTTGTGCTTCGGGATAGCTGAACAACTCGTCCAATGCCGCCGAAACGTCGGCGAGGTCGGCTGAGAAACCATCGGCGATTTCGGTGTCCCTGGTCAGAAGGAATTTTCGCTGGCGCGCCTGCAGGCTGTATGTGCCGCGCTCCACCGTGTTGGCCAGTTCGTCGACCCGCGCTGCGCGCTGCAGATTCTGAAGCGATTGATCGAGGCGCTGGTCGACGTGGTAATAGAGGGCCGCTAAACCGACGGCGGCGAGCAGACATGCAAGGAAGTAAAGCCACGACCGGGCACCCAGGCCGAGGCCGCCCAGAAACGTCCGCTCCCCGAAACCGGTGCTCGCGGTGTCGTAGTCCATCTCCTCGTCGCGTGCTGCGTGGATTGCCATCGGCTTCCCTAAATCCCCCAGGCCAATCCCAAGGGAATCTTTTATACCACCCCGGGTCCGGTTTCGCAGCCGCATTTGCAGGCAAATGTTATTCCTGACACTATGCGCCGGATCGATACCCGGTCACGGGTCTGATATTCCGAGTTTTAAATGAACGACAAGATCGATAGCGCTGCAGGAAAACAAGCCCAGGGGCCCATCGTTCGCGCGGTGCCCGAGGGCGATGACCGCGAACGTATGATGTGCGTGGATTGCGGCTTCATCCACTATGACAATCCGCGCATCGTCGCGGGGGCCGTGTGTACTTGGGAAGACAAAATTCTGCTGTGCCGTCGCGCCATTCCGCCCCGGATCGGTTACTGGACGATCCCGGCCGGCTATCTTGAACTGAATGAGACCGTCGACGAGGGCGCGAAGCGCGAGGTCTATGAGGAATCGGGCGCTAGTGTCGAGATGGGTGGTTTTCTGGGGATGTTCGAGATTCCCCGCATTTCGCAAATTTACATGATCTATCAGGCGGCGATGACCGGGCCGGCGCTTGACCCGGGCCCTGAAAGCATCGAAGCGGCGCTGTTCGACTGGGATGACATCCCCTGGGAAGAATTGGCGTTTCCGAGCGTTACCTGGGCGCTTGAGGTCTTCCGCGACGGCGGCGCGCCCCGCTTCGAGATTTTCCGCCATCCGTGACGGCCGGCCAGTTATCCACAGTTTTCGGGGTGCCGAACCGGCATTGGTTTACCGCCCGTTAACCCTTTTCCCGCTAGCGTTCATGCGTGGAAGGGACGGGGTTAGGTATGACAGACGGGGTCAATGTCACGTTCAGTGGCGCGGGTGCCGCAAAGCCGGTACGCAGCCATTATCAATCCGAAGGGGTGCGCGAAGTGCGCTCCCGCGCGCAATTTCTCGAGCACGCGCAATCGCCGCAGGAACAGGCGGGCCTGAAGCGCCTTCGCGGGCTCCTGAGCCAGGGGCAGCCGCTCGACCAGAACGCGCCGCGCGGATTTTACCTGAACATCAACGTGTAACGGGCGCCGTCATGGGGCGGCGGCTGTTTTCCGGTTTTCTCTTAAATTTACTGGGCATGCTCTTGCCGGCGGTTGCGCTTGCCGCGAACCTCGAAGTCGAGATTGTCGGCCTCGCATCCGATAAGGGGGATGTGCATGTCGCGCTCTACGACAATCCATCCGCTTTTCCGAAATCGGACGGTATGTTGTCGGAGACCGAGGTCATGCCGTCGGGGCGGTTGGCCAAGGCCGTCTTTTCGGGATTGAAGCCCGGACGTTACGCGATTGCCGTTTATCACGACGAAAACGGCAATCACGATTTCGATCAGGGAATCTTCGGCATCCCGCTGGAAGATTACGGTTTCTCCAACGATGCGCCCGTCTTTCTTGGCCCGCCGAGTTTCGGTGACGCCGCGTTCGACGTCTCCGAACCCGGGACGGCTATTAAAATAAACCTTGGATCCTGACGTTCGGTCGGATTCAGCAGTCGCTGCAGGGGCCGTCGAAGTCGGTGAATGGCGCCGCGATCAGCAATGGGAACTGCGGCATGCCGGCAATGCCCCCGCCGCCGCCATCCTGCGCCAATACCAGATACGTCCGCTGCACGTCCTTGGGCGGTGGCGGGGCGTCGTCCTTTTTCATCTGGTAAACGGTTTCGATCCGAAGCGGCACGGTGACGCCTCGGATTTGCATGGTCTGCATAAAGGTCTGCGCCTCGTTGGGGCCGAACGATGTGCCTTTGGGGGCACAGTGATAGCCGAACAGGGCTTTCGCGGGTCTCAGCATCCGGTCGTTCGGACGGGTATCCCAAGTCGACGAGAATCCGGCGCATTGGCGGCCCGATTCAACTTGCTGATAGGGCTGGACCCAAAACTCGGCGACCGCGTTCTTCATCAGGAAGGTTTCGCCCAATTTCAAGGTTTGTCCCTGGTTGAACCGCCACATCTTGAGGGAGTCGGCGATTAGTTTCTGGAAGTTGAGGGCCGTGTCGCCGCGGTGATGCCGCGATACCTGCGCGTAAAGGACTTCCGCCTGACCCATCTGCGAGCGGTAGAGGGTGTACTCCTCGATCAGGCGCCTGTCGTTGTAGGTCACACGAACCGGTTTGGCGTCGGCATATGCGGGGGCCTCGAGCAGGACCATGTTACGGTCCTCTTCGAGCTGACGGAACGTGCCGGTATTGATCTTGTCCTGGTTCGCAACCGTAACGCAGCCGCTGACGGCGCCGGCCGCGATGGTCAGCGCGCAGAGTGTCTTGAAGGATTTTATGTAAGACATTTTCCGATCTTCCTTGATTACCAGCCGGCCCCCGGTCGGCTCAGGTAGTCTTCCTCGTCCTTTGTGGATATACGTCCGAGTACGGCATTCCTGTGCGGAAAGCGCCCGAAGCTCTCAATCACGTCACGGTGCGCAACCGCATACCCCGTGTAATCATTATATCCCATTTCCTCGAACAATCGAACGCACTCGTTTTGGTCGCTGATATTCTCCGAATGCTCGAACGGTAAATAAAGAAACATGCGCCGGTGCGGTGCCGGTTGTTGCTTGTCCAGTCCCTTCGATACGGCTTCCTTGGCCCACTTGAGTGCCAGCGGATCGGCCGCGAATGCATCTGCGGTGCCGCGAAATATATTGCGCGGGAATTGGTCGAGCGTAATGACGATCGCCAGATAATCGTCAGCTGTCTCGGCCTTGTCGTCGAAGTCACCGCGTTTGACGCTCTGATAAATGCCGCCGAAGCGCAATTTGATCTCGGCATCGGTTTCCGGGGTCGACTTGAACCAGAACGGCTGACGCGTTTCGGCGGACTTCTCGTCGAGGCCGCCGAACCAGAATGCCAGCACGGACCGTGTTAGCTCGGACATGGTGGTGGTTTCAGACATGTCCCTATATATGGAGAAGAATTTCCGCCAGCGAAAGGGGCGCGCGCTTGACCGGCCGTAAACTTGACGTGAGCATGCGGCAAAGCCTGCTCATACGTCAGATCATCTGTTAGGCTGGCCGCTGTTGCAGTACCTGTTGGTGAAACACGCTCACGCATGAAGCGATCCATTCTGGCCCTGATTTTCGTGGCGATTGCCGCCGTCGCCATCGGCGTCGTTTACATCACCGTGCCCTGGATCGCGGCGTGGATGATCGGCGGATATCTTGCGGACAAGGGATTCCCCGAAGCGAAATTCCAGGTTGCGGCTATCGGTCTGACCCAGGCGTCCGTCAGCAATATCGACCTTGGTTCGGGTAGCAACGTCCGGGTTCGGGGGGTCACGGTCCATTACTCGCCCGGACGATTGGCGCGTGGAATCATCGATGGGCTTCGTATCGAACAACCCGAGGTGCCCCTTGGTATCGATGCCACGGGTCTCGATTACGGTGTGTTGAGCCGTTTCCTTCAACCGTCCGGTGGTGCGCCGGCTGGGCCCGGGATGCGGCTTTTGGGACCATTGACCGTGTCGGCCGGCCTTTTGAATTTTTCGTCCCCGCTTGGCGAAGTGGATGCCGCGGTCGAGGGAGTGGTGCTTTTGACCGACGGGATCGGTTCCGACGCCAGTATAGAGTTCGCCCTTCAGCATCCGAAAGCAAAATTGAGCGGGCGGGCGCGCGGTATTCTCGACCCGGAAAATCAGCTGCAACTGACCCTCGACATCCAAAACGCGTCCAGCGAAGCCCGCGTGGCGTTCGCGGAGATGAAGGGGGCCGTCAACATCTCGGGCGATATCGCGAATGCGCTTCAGGGCGGTGGTTCGTTGACGCTTGAGGATGTACGTATCGATGACGTGCCTGTCGGGAATGTCGATCTGGCGGGCGAGGTCAATGGGAAGTCGGCACGTGCCGAGTTTCTGTTAGGGGGCACGGGGACGGGGCTTTCCATGCAGATGCAGGCCGTGACCGATGACGTGTTCGATCCCGTCGCCAAATTGAGGCTTTCGGGCGAAGTCGCCACCGATGGCTTGAAGGGGCCGTTCGCCTTACCCATCCCTATCGACGTCGTCGGCGCGCTCGATTTCGATGTCACGGGGTCGAGGCGCGATTTCCAGGCCTTGCCGGGGATGGTTGCCCGTAACGCCGTTCGGTCCAAGGACGGAATCTCGGGTTGGGTCGATCTCACGCATTTGGGGATTGCCGCGCCGAATGGTGTCGACGCGACCCTCGACGGCAAATTGAATCTCGGCATTGACCCTCGCGGATGGCGATTGAAACCCGATCCAAGCCTGAACTTCGATCTAGGTGTCCCTGGAAGCGGGCCGGACCGACGGTTTGCCCTGTCACTTGCGGGACTTTCAGGCGTGCCGTTCCTGGCGGGCGGGCCGACGGCGGCGGATCCGCTCCGCATCGCAAGTGGCTTCGATGGCCTGTTCAATGGTTGGTTCCCCTTCGCCGGTGATGCGGGGGGAACGCTTTGGCCGGCAACCACTGACGGTTTGATGTTCGAGAACGTGGCGGTACGGTTCGATCCCTGGCAGATGCGGGTCGGCGGGATGGACGTCGTCGCCGATCAGATCGGGGTGCGTATCTCGGGTCCGTTGAGGGAATTGGAGTTGGAACTGGCGGCCGACGCCGGCTTTTCGGGATCACCCGCCAAAGACGTCTCGATTGAGGGTGGTCGGATATCCCTCGCCGGCAGCATCGGGTATGGCCCGGACGGTATCCGTGTGTTTCCCGAAGGCTGTGCCGACGTGCGTGCCACGGGCATCACCACTGGCGCGGCGGAGTTGCGGCCGGGGCCGATCTCGATTTGTCCGAGCGGCGACAACACGCCCCTCGTTCATGCGGCCACCGGCGAGAAGGGGCTGAAGCGCGTCGACATCGCGGCGATCCTCAACAGTACCGAGATAGCGCTGAAGGGGATGGGCCCGTATCCGCTTTCCGGGACGCTGCCGAGATTCGACGGGACGGCAAGTTTCGACGCGGCGCGCGGGACGTGGTGGGCCAAGTTTTCGTCCAAGGGCGGCAATCTGAAGGCGGAGGGGCTGGACCTTGCGGTGGCCACCATCGACGGGAACTTCAATCTCGAAGGGAGGGAAAAACTCCTGAGTGCGCGCGTCGATCTGACCGGCGCGACGATCACCGATGCGCGCCGGCCGATGCGGGTCGCGCCTTTGATGCTGAAAGGGAAGGGTGAATACACCCCGTCGTCCGTCGGTTTCAAAGGGGATGTGGGTTTTATGAATGGGCCTGAGATGGCGCTGGATGCCCGCTATCGGGTATCTGACCGGCGCGGTGCCCTTCAAGCCGATCTCCCGGCTTGGTCGTTCACGAAGGGGCGCGCCCAGCCGCAAGACCTGTTCCCGCCGCTTAAGGGTCTGGTCACGGATGTTTCCGGCAGTTTAAAGGCTGAAGCGCGGATCGGTTGGACCGGTAGCCGCACCACGTCGACGGCCAAGGTCGAGCTGGACGAAATCGCCTTCGGGACAGCGCCGGCGGAAGTGGGGGGCGTCAGTGGCACGGTTGAGATCACCGATCTTCTGAATCTGAAGACGGATCAACCGCAGACATTGGCGGTTGGTTTGCTGGACGCCGGAATGCCGCTTCGGGGTGGCACGGTAACGTTCGACCTTCCGGGGAAGGACGCGGTTCATATCGTCAAGGCAAGCTGGCCTGTCGCCGGGGGTACACTGGAACTGAACAATCTCAATATCCCGTTCGACCGTCCGCCGGATCTGGTTGTTGCGAATCTCAAGAACCTCGATGCGGCCGACCTCGCCCGCAATCTGGATATCGACGGATTGGAAGCCGATGGCGCGTTGGCCGGTAGCATCCCGGTTCGCATAACCGACGACGGCCCGGTGATCGACGATGCACGTATCTGGTCGCTGAAGAACGGCGGGTTGAAGTTCCGCTCCAAGGTGGCGCTGGAAAGCTTGAAACAAAGCGGCGAGATGGCGGAGCTTTTATCCCGCGCGCTCTCCGACTTCCGCTACACGGATTTGCAGGTGTCGATGAATGGGCCGCTTTCCGGCGACATTACGGCGAAAGCTAAACTCGACGGTGCCAATCCCGCCCTCTATGACGGTAAGCGCATCGAGCTCAACGTCAGTCTGCAAGGAGCCTTGCGGGACCTGTTACAAAGCGCTAGCGTTATTCAAGACCTTCCGGGGAACATCCGGGACCAGGTGCAGGGTCCTTCCGGAAAGCCGTAGGAGGAGTAAACAGGCGGAGCGCGACCGATGTCGTACCGTAAGATTTGTGCTGTACTCGCCACGGTGTCACTTGCATTTCCAATCATCGCCTGCGAGCCCAGGGTTAAAGTCGAGGCCCCGGAAAAGCCCATCGTCATCAATCTGAACGTGAAGATTGAACACGAGGTGCGGGTCCGCGTCGAAAAGGACATCGACCAGGCACTCAAGAACAACCCGGCGCTGTTCTAGGGAAGACTATGATGACCAAGTTTTTTCATTTCATCGCTATTGTGGTTCTGTCGCTGACACTCTTCAGTGCATCGCCCGTTTCGGCGCAATCCCTGACCCTTCACGATGCACAGGCACGTGGATTGGTGGGTGAGCGGATCGATGGATATGTGGGGATCGTCAAGGACGCGCCGGGGGTCCGGCAGTTGGTCGACGAGATTAATCTGCAGCGTCGTCAACTTTATCGTGACATCGCCCGCAAGAACTCAATCCCGATTGACACGGTCGAACGGCTGGCCGCGGACAAGGCAATCGGCAACGCAGGTAGTGGTGAATACGTGCAGGACGCGGCAGGAAACTGGGTCAAAAAACCATGACGGGTGACGAGGTTTTCAAACACTGGATGCAGAACGTTCAGGCCGTCGATCTTGGAGATCGCGAGATCATGGACCCGGCGCGTTCGGGTAAATCTGTTGGCGAGATCGTCCGCGATGCAGGGGGTGGCCTCGTGTTCGATACCGAACCCGCGCGATATTACAAACTGCTGCGTGAACTCGCGCCGGATGTAAGCGGAAAGTGAATTCGTGACCGATTTACCAAGCAACCCATGTGACGCCACATTGACCGACATCGCCGCCGCGATCGCGGCCGGGCAGGTGTCGTCGTCGGAAGTAACCGAGGCGTCGATTGAGCGCCTTAAATCTTATAGCGATGCGCTCAATCTCCTCGCCGGAATCGACGAGGGCGATGCCATGCGTCAGGCCAAGGAGGCCGACGCCAATCCTGGGCGTCAGCCGCTTTCCGGTGTCCCTCTCGCGCACAAGGATATGTTTTACCGTCCGGGTCGGATGAGCGAGTGCGGCTCGAAAATCCGCAAAGGCTTCGTGCCGGACCAATTGTCAGGCGCCCTTAAACGCCTCGACAACGCGGGGGCGCTCGACATCGCCAGACTGAACATGGTCGAGTTCGCGCTCGGCGTAACCGGGCACAACGAAATCACCGGCAACGTGCGCAATCCATGGAATCCGTTACACATCACGGGGGGCTCGTCGAGCGCGTCGGGCGCCGCCGTCGCCGCGCGTGCGACGTTCGGGGCGCTGGGCTCGGATACCGGCGGTTCCGTCCGGCTGCCCGCTGCCTGCTGCGGCGTCGTCGGGATGAAAGTGACGATGGGCCGGGTCAGCCGTTTCGGTGCGATGCCGCTCTCGCACACGCTGGATACCATCGGCCCGCTGACGCGGACGGTCACGGACAACGCGTTGATGCTGTCGGTGATCGCCGGGTATGACGCCGATGACGCATCCTCCGCCAACGTAGCGGTCGGCGACTATATGCGTGGGATCGAAGAGGGCGCGAAGGGGCTTAAGATCGGTCTGCCGACAAGCCACTTCATGGAGGGGATAACCGACGAACTGGCAGCGCGTTTCCAAGACGCCGTCGAGGTGATGAAGAAAGCGGGTGCCGAGATCGTCGATGTCGACCTTCCCGACGCGATCCAGTATTCGAACGCCCTCACCAGCCTGATCACCGCGACCGAGGGCGCGGCGATACATCAGCACTGGATGGAGACGCGCGGAGATGAATACGGGAAGCAGACCTTCGCCCGGTTCGCGGGCGGTTTTGCGACACCGGCCACGCGTTATGTGCAGGCGCTGAATTTACGGACTGCGCTTCTCGCCGAATTCAACGAGATGGTATTCGGAAAAGTCGACGCCCTAATGACGCCGATGATGGTGATGGATATCCCGACGATCAAAGAGACCGACGTCGGTGACGGACCGAACGCGGCGGCGATGCTGCAACGTGTCGGGCATTGTTCGCGTCCGGTTAATTTCCTCGGCCTGCCGGGACTCAGCATGCCGACCGGATTTGCGAATTCCGGGCTGCCGTCATCGATCCAGTTCGTCGGCCGCCCGTTCGACGAAGCCACGCTCTATCGTCTCGGGCGTGCCTATGAGCGCGAAACCGAGTGGTTTAAGACGGCCCCCGACCCCGGCGCGTGGGGCAAGGTGGCATGACCGACCCATTCATCAAGATTTCCGGCCTGACCAAGAGTTTCGGCAGCAAGCACGTTCTCAAGGGCGTCGACCTTAATGTCGAAGAAGGGGAGTCGCTGGTGCTGATCGGCACGTCGGGCTCCGGGAAAACGCTTCTCTTGAAATGTGTTTTGGGTCTGATCCCCCTCGACAAGGGCAAGGTCGTCGTTGGGGGAGAGGACACGGCCAGGTTCAAAGGGGACAAACGCGACGCCTTCATCGCGCGTACGGGAATGCTGTTTCAGCGGTCGGGCTTGTTCGACAGTTTGACCACGTGGGAGAACATCGGCTTTCGCGCCTTACAAGAGAGCGATGCCGACCGCGATCAGGTCAGGCAAGCGGCGATCGATAAACTGGTGATGGTCGGGCTCGATCCACACGTCGCCGATCTTTCGCCGTCCGAACTCTCGGGTGGTATGCAGAAGCGTGTCGGCATCGCGCGCGCCATCTTTGGGGATCCGGAAATCCTTTTGCTGGACGAACCGACGGCGGGGCTCGACCCGATCATGTCGAATGTCATCAACGATCTGATTCTCGATCTCGTCCGGCAGATCGGCTGCACCGCTATCTCCATCGACAGCGACATGGCGGGCGCCGAGCGGTTGGGCGATAAAGTCGCGATGCTGCATGACGGCAAGATCATCTGGCACGGCTCGGCAGACAAGATGACCGGCAGTGGCAACGACTACGTCGATCAGTTGGTGCACAGCCGTGCCGATGGCCCCATCGATATGCCGGTGACCACCCCCTGATGGCGGACGTGTTGGAGAAATTCCCCCGTGTGCCGCTGGCGTTCGCGCCGACGCCGCTGGAGCATCTGCCCAATCTTTCGAAGTCTCTCGACGGTGAGGACATCTGGATCAAGCGTGACGACTGCACCGGGTTTGCGCTTGGGGGGAACAAGGTTCGCAAGCTCGAATTCCTGATGGCCCAGGCGCAGGCGGAAGGGGCGACCGTCATCGTTACGGCGGGTGGCACGCAATCGAACCACGTGCGTCAGACCGCGGCGGCGGCGGTGCGTCTTGGGATGAGATGCCATTGTGTTCTTGAGCGGGTCCGCACCGACGATCTTTATGAAAGCAACGGCAACGCATTGCTCGATCACCTGTTCGGGGCGGTGCCGACATTCATCGATAAAGACGCCGACATGGACGCCGCCATCGTCGCGATGAGAGACGAACTGGCGGCGGCCGGCGAAAAAGTTTACGTCGTGCCGGTCGGCGGCTCCAATCCATTGGGGGCGCTTGGCTATGTCGACTGTGCGTTCGAGTTGGCGGCTCAGATGCGCGACATGGGTGTTCACCCGGGATTGATCGTTCACGCCAGCGGCAGTGCGGGGACGCAAGCCGGGCTCCTTGTCGGGCTTGCCCTCGCGGGTCTCGAAATCGCGGTGATGGGGATGTGCGTAAGTCGCCCCGGCGCCGATCAGCAGAAAAAGGTCCAGGCGCTGGTATCGGAAACGTGTGATTTCATCGGCCGTCCCGATCTTGCGGACGTGATCGAGGTGAGTTGCGACGGCAGTTACGTTGGACCGGGTTACGGTGTTGAAACCCCGGAAATGTCGGAAGCGGTGCGGCTTCTGGCCAGAACTGAGGGGATTTTCCTCGACCCGGTTTATACGGGCAAGGCGATGGCAGGATTGGTCGACTATGCGAAGACCGGGAAGCTCGCCGGCGCCGGCCCGGTGCTGTTTCTGCACACGGGCGGCACGCCGGCGTTGTTCGTCTATCCGGATATCGCGGACGGCTAAGCCGTCACTTCACCGACGAGAACGCGGTCGGTTTCAGAATATGGTTGGAAATGCCCTTGAGGATAGGGCCATCCTTTTCACTGTCGGCGCGCGCCTTGATCCATTCCGGATCTGCCTGGAACGCGTTCCATTTCTCTTCGCGTTCGGCGAGGTTTTCCCATGCGAGCATGTAATAGAGGTCATGGTTGTTGTCGCCGATCTCGACCGTCCAGAAGCCGGCCTGGCGAATGCCGTGCTCGTCCCACTTCCGAAGGGTGACCTCCTCGAAGCGTTTTAAGAGCGCCGGCATGCGGCTGGGGGCACAGTGATAAATGCGAAGCTCGTAAATCATGGTGTCGTCTCTCCCTAAGACATCTGGACCGGTCGGGTCCGGTTGTTTGTGAGGAGAAGCTTAGTCCGTCGATCAGTTGCGACCAAGTCCGCTTGTCAGGAGAGCTGAATGACGATCACGCCGGTGACGATAAGTGCCGCCGCCAGCCAACGCTGCCAGCCGAACTTCTCGCCCAGGAAAACGGCGCCGATGACCGCGGCGAACAAGACCGACGTTTCGCGTAAAGCGGTCACGGATGCCAGCGCGCCCTCGACGAACGCATATAATACGAGGCCGTAAGCGACCTTGCCCAAAACCCCGGCGGTAACCGCAGGCTTCCATTTCTCGGCGACGAAGTTCACGAAATCCCAGCGGCGGAAGGCGATCACCCATAAAAAGAACGGAAAACCTTCGAGTGCGTGCAGCCAGACGATATAGGCGAACGCGTCGCCCTTCCTGATGCCAATCCCGTCGACGACCGAATAGGCTGCAATATGAAGGCCGACGAGGACCGCCAGCGCAAACGGCAGGATATTTCCCTTGTGTCTTAATGCCTTCTCGAACCCCATCGACATGATGCCGATCGACACCAACCCAATCCCGAACATGGCGACACCGTTTGGAAACTCCGACGCCCAGACCGCGGCGCCGACCGCGATCATCAGCGGTGCCGCACCCCGCGCGAGGGGGTAGACGAACGACAGATCGCCGACCCTGTACGCGTTGATCAACGTCAGGTGATAGGTGGTGTGGATGATGACGCTGGCGAAAATGAAAGGCCATGCTTCCGATGACGGCAGGGGGACGAACCAGACGAGGATGCTCCCCAGCACCACACCCATCCCCTGCACGCATGTCGCCATTAACAACCTGTCGCCGGAGAATTTGACGAGCGCATTCCAGGACGCGTGCGTCAACGCCGCCACCAGGACGATGGCGATCAGGAACGGATCAAGCTGCATCGATAAAGCCGGCGCCGGTCAGGCGGCCGGCAATCCCATCAGGGCGCGGGCAAAGGCGCGGGCTTCAAATGGGCGCAGATCGTCGATTCCTTCCCCGACGCCGACGGCGTGGACGGGGATCGCGAATTTCTCGGCAAGACCGATGACGACCCCACCCCTGGCGGAGCCGTCGAGCTTGGTCATGACGAGACCGGATACTTGGACCATCTCCTTGAACGTTTCGACCTGACTGTGTGCGTTCTGGCCGATGGTGCTGTCCATGACGAGGAGGGTGGTGTGCGGCGCGGTGTCGTCGATCTTCTTGATAACGCGGATGATCTTTTCCAGTTCCGCCATCAAGTCTTTCCGGTTCTGCAGACGTCCTGCCGTATCGATCATGACAACGTCGATGTTTTGAGACTTCGCCTGTTCGAGCGCGCCGTAGGCGAGCCCCGCCGCATCGGCGCCGTGTGCGCCTGATATGACCGGACAGTCGGAACGTTCGCCCCATACCTGCAACTGTTCGACGGCGGCGGCGCGGAACGTGTCGCCCGCGACCAGCATCACGGTTTTACCTTCCGATTTGAAACGGTTGGCGAGTTTCCCGATGGTGGTGGTCTTGCCCGACCCGTTGACCCCACAGACGAGGATCACGTGGGGTTTGTGCGCGTCGTCGATCTCGAGCGGTTGCGCCACCGGATCGAGCACCGCCGCCATCTCGTCGGCGAGTGCTTCCCTGACTTCTTCGTCGGTGACGTCCTTGTCGAACTTGGACTTGGCGAGTGCGTTGACGAGTTTCGCCGACGTGGCAACGCCGATGTCGGAGGTGATCAGAACCTCCTCCAGTTCGTCCAACGCCGCTTGGTCGAGCTTCCTGCCCCGGAAAAGCGAGCCGATGGAGCCCGTTATCTTGTCGGATGACTTTCCAAGGCCCCGGCGTAGACGCCCGAGCCAGCCTGTGGGTTCGGCTTCACTCATGAGAGACGCTGCACCGTGAGGGTATTGTCGGCAACACCGGTGACACGCCCCGTGACGATCTCGCCCGCCTCGGCGCCGCCGGCGATTATGGCGGGGATGTAGTGCTCGGTCAGACCCCGGTCATCTCTTTCGATCAATACCTGGACGTCGCACCCGATCTGTTTCCGCATGAAATCGTTAAGGGCCGCGTCACCCGAGAGGCGAAGCCTTTCGGCGCGCGCCTTGCGCTCATGAACATCGACCGCCGGCATCTTCGCGGCGGGCGTGCCCTCGCGCTCTGAATACGGGAACACGTGAAGGTGCGTGAGACCCATGTCGTTTATAGCGGTGAGAGTGTTTTCGAACATCTCGTCCGTTTCCGTCGGGAACCCGGCGATCAGGTCTGCGCCCAAAACAACGCCGGCGCGTGCGGCGCGGGCGCGTTCGGCAACGCGGATCGCATCGTTTCTGAGGTGACGGCGCTTCATCCGCTTCAAAACCATATCGTCCATCGCCTGCAAGCTAAGATGAAGATGCGGCATCAGACGCGGCTCGTTCGCTAAAACATCGAACAGCGTGTCATCCATCGATGCGGGATCGAGCGAGCTGAGCCGCAGGCGATCCAGTTCGGGCACTTGAACGAGAAGACGCTTCACGATCTCGCCCAGGCGTGGCTCGCCGGGCAGGTCCGAACCGTATGAGCAGATATCGACACCCGTCAGCACGATCTCGCGGTACCCCTCATGAACGAGCGTGCGTGTCTGTTCGACGATGGCGCCCAGCGGCACCGAGCGGTTGTTGCCGCGCGCGAAGGGGATGATGCAGAACGTGCAGCGGTGATCGCAGCCTTGTTGGATTTGTACGAACGCGCGGGCGCGGCCGTCGAAACCCTTGACCAGATGCGATGCGGTCTCGCGCACGGTCATGATGTCGGCGACCTTGATCTCCGGATGACCGTTGAGGCCGGCGAAGGTCTCGGCTTTCATCTTCTCTTCGTTGCCGATGACGTGGTCGACTTCCGGCATATCCGCGAAGCCAGAGGGATTCAGTTGCGCGGCGCAGCCGGTGACGATGATCTTCTTCTCCGGGTTCTTGCGGCGCATACGGCGGATCGTCTGGCGCGCCTGGCGTTCGGCTTCGGCCGTCACGGCGCAGGTGTTGACGATGATCGCGTCATTCAGATTGGCGCGCCCGGCGTGGTCGCGGATGACCTCGCTTTCGAAGGCGTTGAGCCGGCAGCCCATGGTGATCACTTCAGGGGTGCTCATGCGGTTGCCCCCATCAGGTCGGGGGTGATCACGCCCTCGAAACTGGTCGCGAACGGGCCTGTCTGGGTGACGCGGTTGTCGCTCGTGTGTTCGACGATCAGGGTGCCGCCGATCAGTTCGACCTCGACCCTGGGGCCGGTCAGGCCGCGACGGTGCGCGTTGACCGCTGTCGCGCAGGCGCTGGAACCGCTGGCGAGGGTGATGCCCGCGCCGCGTTCCCATACCCGGACGCGGATATTGCTGTCCGACAATACTTGTACGGCCTGCACGTTGGTGCGTTCGGGGAAAAGCGCGTGGTTCTCGACCTGAGGGCCAAACGTCCGAAGGTCGACGGCGTCCGCGTCCTCGACGAAGAAGCTTGCGTGAGGGTTGCCGACGTTGACGCAGGCGGGATCGCTAAGCGGGCCGACGGTAAGCTCGACGTGAAGCGTGTCCATTTCGCGCGCCAGCGGGATCGACTGCCAGTCCGTGTTGACCGGTCCCATGTCGACGGTGACGAGACCGCCGTCGGCGCGCCAGGTTTTCAGGTTGCCGGCGAGCGTTTCGATCACGGCCTTGTCGCTGCCGAGTTCATTCATCAACTGATCGGCGATGCAGCGCGTCGCGTTGCCGCACGCGCCGACCTCGCCGCCGTCGTGGTTGCGGATGCGCATGAAGACATCCGCGTCCCCGTTCTTGGGCGGTTCCAGCACGATGAACTGGTCGCAGCCGACGCCGGTGTGACGATCCGCGATCCGCTTCGCCTGCGCATCGTCGAAGGCGACCGGGCGCGTGCGCGCGTCGATCACGACGAAGTCGTTGCCGAGCCCGTGCATCTTCCGAAATGGCAAACCGTTGTTCATGGCGCACGATATAGGTCCGAGAGACCCCGGAAGTCCATAGCGAAGGTGAAATCGGCCTTAATCCGCGTGCAGGAAGTGATGCATATGGAAGGCCGCTTGCGGGGCCTCGTAGATGTAGTCCCTCCCCACAGGACAGGCGCGGCGGGCGAGACATCCTTTATGCAGGCACGCATCGCCGTCAGCCGCTGCGATGTGGTCCCGGCAAGCGGGAACGTCGTAATTCCCCGGTTTGAAGGCGCCGACAGGGCAGGTCGTCAGACAGGGTTTGTCGACGCAGGTATCGCATGGTGACGGCGACTTCGCCGTTGATACGGGAATATCCAGCTTATCGGTGAACAGGAACGCGGCGCGATACGCATGCCACATACCGTAAACCGGATGGATCAGCGGGCCGATCGGCGATCGCGACACATCGTCGGCGACGATGGCCCAGCGCTGGAACGGGTAATAGGGCGGCCCCTCGAACGGAAATATGACATAGGCGCGGAAATGGTCGGCAATCGGCGGTAAAACGTCCTTGGTCCAGGTGTCCAGCGGGTGTGGCACATTCGCCATGGCTTCGGAAAAAACACACCACATATCGGGACCCTTATTGCCGATCAGCACAAGAGTTCTAATATTCTTACCTGAAATCAGGAGATCGTCAGGCGCCGGGTGAAATGCGCCGCGCGTCGAAAGGCCAAGCCGGTTCAGGTGGCGATCAAGGTCCGCGGTAATCATTCCGATACCGTGCGACGAAGCCGTTAAGGGGTCAACGGTTGCAAAGGTTTAGTCGATGAGCGATTGATCATAAGTATTTTCTAATATACCTTCCTGCGATTCATTCTTAGACGTCCTCCACGTTATTCTCCGGAGCCACGAGCCCGTGCCGACCATTAGATTCAAGCCGATTAATTTACAGAACCACAACTTTCAGGACCTTATCAACACATTCTACTACTGGGACGAGAAACGGACACAAGCAGGGGGTGTGGCGCCGTCCTGGGCAGACGTGAATCTTCTGGACCTCCCATCTGAATTGCTGCCGAAACTATGCGTTGTCGATGTCAGCGGCGATAAGCCGGATTTCGTTTACCGCTATTGGGGCACGGCCCTGACCGGCATGCATCATTACGACCTGTCGGGAAAATCGGTGTTGAACCTGACGCCAAGTGAGTATGCGGAATGCGTTTGGAGCCAATACAACGAAGTCTATACGACCGGTGAGCCGCACACGTATTTGACCGAAGTGCCTTTGGATTCCGGCTTTTTCACATTCTACGTGGCGACCCGGATGCCTTTGTCTTCGGATGGCGAGACCATCGACAAGATACTCGTCGCTGAGGAATACGGACAGACACGCGACGAACTCAAGACGCTGTTCAACGAACTGCCATGAGCCCGATCGCCGGGAATGCCCGTAAAGCTTGACTTCCCGGTCATCCGAACATAATTTGCCGCCGATTTCAGGGTAATCCGAAACCCACGCCTCGAGGGGCGCCGCCAATCCGCGAGTTTCGCGCGTTGGCGCGAAACGCGTTGTGTGTATTCGGGCACCCGATAAATACGGGAATTGACGATGTTTGAAGGCCTGCAGAGTAAACTTGGCGAAATCTTCGACGGCCTCAAGAAACGGGGTGCGCTGAAGGAAGCCGACGTCGATGCCGCGCTGCGCGAAATCCGCGTTGCGCTGCTGGAAGCCGACGTTGCCTTGTCCGTCGTCAAGACGTTCATCGATGGTGTCCGCGAAAAAGCCGTCGGCCAGGAAGTGCTGCGTTCCGTGCAGCCGGGCCAGCAGGTCGTCAAGATCGTTAACGACCATCTGGTGGAGATGCTGGGCGGCACGGTCCCGGAAAGTCTGAACACCGAAGTAAGTCCGCCCGCTTGTATCCTGATGGTTGGTCTTCAGGGCTCGGGTAAGACGACGACGTCCGCCAAGATCGGTCTCCGCCTTAAGACGCGCGACAAGAAAAAAGTCCTGATGGCGTCGCTCGACATCTATCGCCCCGCCGCGCAACAACAGTTGCAGCAGCTGGGTCAGCAGACGGATGTGCAGGTCCTCGCGCCGATCTTTGGTGAGCAGCCGGTGGCCATCGCCAAGCGTGCGATGCAGACCGGGCGCACCGAAGGTTATGACGCGGTCATTCTCGACACTGCGGGCCGTCTTCATATCGATCAGGAACTGATGGGCGAAGTGGCGCAGGTCCGCGACGTCGCCAAGCCGTCCGAAACGCTTCTGGTGGTCGACGCCATGACCGGTCAGGACGCGGTCAATTTGGCGAAGGAATTCGACGAGAAAGTCGGCATCACCGGGATCGTGCTGACCCGCGTCGACGGCGATGCGCGCGGTGGTGCGGCGCTTTCCATGCGCTCGGTGACGGGTAAGCCGATCAAGCTCTTGGGTACTGGCGAAAAAATGGATGCGCTGGACGCCTTCGATGCGAACCGTGTGGCGGGCTCGATCCTCGGGATGGGCGACGTTGTCGGTCTTGTCGAGAAAGCCCAGCAAGTCGTCGAAGAGGAAGAGGCCGAAAAACTCGCCAAGAAGATGATGAAGGGCGAGTTCACGCTGGAAGACATGGTGGATCAGTTCCGCAAGATCCGCCAGATGGGCAGCCTCGATGGTATCCTGGGGATGCTTCCGGGTGCGGCCAAGGCCAAGCAGCAGATGGCGGCTGCCAACGTCGACGACAAGATGCTGGCGCATCAGGAGGCGATCATCCTGGCGATGACCCCGAAAGAGCGCCGCAACCCGAAAATTCTGAACGGTTCGCGCCGCCGCCGTATCGCGGCCGGTTCCGGCACCACGGTGCAGGAAGTGAACCGCGTGCTGAAGCAGCACAAACAGATGTCACAGATGATGAAGAAAGTCGGCAAGAAAGGGATGGCGGGCATGATGCGCGGCATGCCGGGCGGCTTTCCTCCGATGGGGGGCAGCATGCCCCCCGGTATGAGATAACGCCAGGGCCACGTTCGGCCGTGACGTTGAAGTTTTAACCGACGATTTAACGACGACTACTGAGAAGGACTAAAAAGCACATGGCATTGACTATTCGACTTTCCCGCGGCGGGGCCAAGAAACGCCCTTACTACCGCATCGTTGTCGCCGACTCGCGCCGCGCGCGTGACGGCCGTTTCATCGAGCGTGTCGGCTCTTACAACCCGATGCTCGCCAAGGACAGCCCGGAACGCGTCAAGTTCAATGCGGACCGCATCAAGTATTGGCTCGGCGTCGGCGCCAAGCCGTCCGATCGCGTCGCCAAGTTCCTGGCTGCCGTCGATATGGCCGAAGCACCGGTGATCCACGAGCAGACCAAGAAGCACCTGCCGAAAGCCAAAGCGCAGGAGCGTATGGCCGAAGCCGAGGAGAAGAAGCGCGCCGCAGAGGAAGCCGCCGCTGCTGCCGAGGCACCGACCGAAGCAGAAGCCGCTGCTGAAGAAGCGCCGGCTGAAGAAGCCGCCGCCGAGGAAGCGCCGGCCGAAGAGGCCCCTGCTGAGGAAGCCGCTGCTGAAGAGGCCCCGGCCGAAGAAGAGAAGAAAGAGGAGGCCTGATCACGGAACGGTCCTGACGTCCGCCCATGCCCACGCGCCTGGAGAATCCCGTCCGCCTCGGCGTTATCGTCGGGGTCCGGGGAATCAAAGGCGAAGTTCGCATCAAGAGCTTCACCGACGACCCGGTCGCGATCGGGGATTACGGGACGCTCTTCGACAAGACGGGCGAACGGCGGTTCGATCTGAAAGTTCTGGGCACGCAAAAAGGCGTCGTCCTGGCGAGGATCGAAGGGATCAAAGACCGCACGGCGGCAGAAGCGCTCAAGAAGACGGAACTCTTCATCGAGCGCAATCAGTTGCCGGAGCCCGAAGAGGACGAGTTCTATCACTCGGACTTGGAGGGGCTTGAAGCGGTGATGGTCTCCGGCGAAAGGATCGGGAAAGTGATCGGTGTCTTCGATTTCGGCGCCGGTCCGGTGGTTGAGATTTCCGGTAACGTCATGGTCCCGTTCACGCGGGCGGCGGTGCCGGAAGTGGACATCGAAGGCGGCAAGGTAACGATCGATCCCCCGGACGGGCTGTTTGATCCGCCGGGAAAAGAAGATGACGAAAGCGTAGAGGACGAGACGACGTGAACGACCAAGAGGCAGATAAGATGTGGCGCGCGCGCGTGCTGACCATCTTCCCGGACATGTTTCCGGGGCCGCTCGGCGTGTCCCTGACGGGGCAGGCGCTGATGCGTGGTCTGTGGTCGCTGGACGCTGTCGATATCCGCAGCTTCGCCGAGGACAGGCACGCCAGCGTCGATGACGTGCCGTTCGGAGGTGGCCCGGGGATGGTGATGCGGGCCGATGTGCTGGGCCGCGCCATCGAGGCCGCGCGCGAAGGCGCGGAAGATCTGCCGCTCGTCTACCTGACGCCCAGAGGCAAGCCGCTGACCCAGGAACGGGTGCGCGATTTGGCCGACGGGCCGGGGCTGATCGCCGTTGCCGGACGTTTCGAAGGATTTGATGCCAGGGTCATGGACGCCTATCCGGGCGTCGAGATCTCGCTTGGAGATTTCGTGCTGTCGGGCGGCGAGTTGCCCGCCATGACTTTGATCGATGCCTGTGTCCGTCTGCTGCCGGGGGTTCTCGGCGCCGAAGAGTCTCTTCAGGAGGAAAGTTTCGAAAGCGGTTTGTTGGAGTATCCGCACTACACCCGCCCGCGCCAGTGGCACGGGCTGGACGTGCCGGAGGTCCTGCTGTCCGGTCACCATGAAAACGTTCGCGCCTGGCGACATGCCCAGGCCGAGGAAATTACGCGCGAGCGGCGTCCCGACTTGTGGGAACGCTACGAGCGCGGCAATATTTAAGCCAAGAAGGAAACCGAACTATGAACATCATCGAACAACTCGAGAAGGAGCAGCAGGAACGCCTCGTCGCCGAGCGGCAGGTTCCGGAATTCGCCGCTGGCGATACGCTCCGTGTAAATGTGAAAGTCGTCGAAGGCACGCGTGAGCGTGTCCAGGCGTTCGAAGGTGTCTGCATCGCCCGCAACGGCAGCGGCATCAACGAATCTTTCACGGTCCGCAAGATTTCTTACGGTGAAGGCGTGGAGCGTGTGTTCCCGGTCTTCTCGCCCAGCATCGACAGCATCGACGTGGTCCGCCGCGGTGACGTGCGTCGCGCCAAGCTCTATTACCTGCGCGGCCGTCAGGGTAAATCGGCTCGTATCGCGGAGAAGACCGACGGTTATTCCGCCAAGGTGACGGCCGAGGAGAAGCGGATCGCCAAGGAAGAAAAGGCGGCACGCGACGCCCAGGCCCGCGAGATCAAGAAAGCCAAAGAAGCCGAAGCCGAGGCGCCCGCCGCGGATACGGCTACCGAAGAATAAGAAACCGGGACCGAACGGTCCCCCAGAGCGTTGCCGCCGGGATGGGCCCGGCGGCGGCAACAACGATGTGGAGGGAATGATGGCGCAGCCGAAAACGCTGTTTGATAAGATCTGGGAAAGTCACCTGGTCAACGTGCAGGACGATGGTACGTGTCTTCTGTATATCGACCGGCACCTGACTCACGAAGTGACCAGCCCGCAGGCGTTCGAAGGTCTTCGCGCCGCCGGGCGCAAGGTGCGCCGTCCGGACCTTACGCTGGCCGTGCCGGACCATAACGTGTCGACGACCGAGCGCGGCGGTTTCATCGCCGACGAGGAAAGCCGCATCCAGATCGAAACCCTGCAGAAGAACTGCAAGGACTTCGGTGTGCCGCTGTTCGACGTCACGGATGTGCGCCAGGGGATCGTCCACATCATCGGTCCGGAACAGGGCTTCACCCTGCCTGGTACGACTGTCGTCTGTGGTGACAGCCACACCGCGACGCACGGCGCGTTCGGCGCGCTGGCGTTCGGGATCGGCACCTCCGAGGTCGAACACGTGCTGGCAACGCAGACGCTCTTGCAGAGCCCGCTCAAGAACATGCGCATCACCGTCAACGGTGCGCTGCCCGAGGGCTGCACGGCGAAGGACCTGGTCCTTGCCATCATCGGTAAGATCGGCACCGCCGGTGGTACTGGCTACGTGATCGAGTACGCTGGTCAGGCGATCCGCGATCTCACGATGGAAGGCCGCATGACGGTCTGCAACATGACCATCGAGGGCGGCGCCCGCGCTGGCCTGATCGCGCCGGACGAAACCACGTTCGAGTACCTGAAAGGCCGCCCGATGTCGCCGAAGGGTGCCGCATGGGAAGCCGCCGTCGCGTATTGGAAGACGCTGCCCTCCGACGAAGGTGCGACCTACGACAAGGAAGTCGAGCTCGATGTTTCCGAAATCGTGCCGCAGGTCACCTGGGGTACCAGCCCCGAAGACGTGGCCCCGATCAACGGCACCGTTCCGCGTCCGGAAGATTTCCCGAACCCGGCCAAGCAGGAATCCGCAAAGCTGGCGCTCGAATACATGGGCCTTGAGGGCGGTATGAAGATCACCGACATCAAGGTCGACAAGGTGTTCGTCGGGTCTTGTACCAACGGCCGGATCGAAGATGTCCGCGCCGCAGCGGCGATTTCCAAGGGCCGCAAGGTTGCAGACGGCGTGGTTGCACTGATGGTGCCGGGCTCCGGTCTCGTTAAGGAGCAGGCGGAAGCCGAAGGTCTCGATAAGATCCTGATCGAAGCGGGTTGGGAATGGCGCGAGCCGGGCTGTTCGATGTGTCTGGCGATGAACGCCGACCGCCTCGAACCGGGTGAGCGTTGCGCGTCGACGTCGAACCGCAACTTCAAAAGCCGTCAGGGCTATAAGGGCCGCACCCATCTGGTCAGCCCGGCGATGGCCGCAGCCGCCGCCGTCACCGGCCATCTGGTCGACGTCCGCGATCTGGACTGAGCCCGCGGTAACGAAACACGGAGGATTTGAGAAATGGAAAAATTCGAAAAACTGACCAGCGTTGCCGCACCGATGGACATGATCAACATCGATACCGACATGGTCATCCCGAAACAGTTCCTTAAAACCATCAAGCGCAGTGGTCTTGGCAAGCATCTGTTCCACGAAATGCGTTACGACGAAGATGGCAACGAGGTCGAGGATTTCGTCCTCAACCAGCCCGCTTATCGTAATGCCAAAATCCTGGTTGCCGGCGACAACTTCGGTTGCGGGTCGTCGCGCGAGCATGCGCCTTGGGCAATTCTCGATTTCGGGATCAAGTGCGTGATATCGACGTCGTTCGCCGACATTTTCTACAACAACTGCTTCAAGAACGGCATCCTGCCGATCAAGGTCACGCCGGAGCAGCTCGAAGATCTGATGGATGACGCTAAGCGCGGTGCCAATGCGACGCTGACCGTCGACCTTGAGAACCAGACCATTGCCGGTCCCGACGGCGGTGAAGTGAAGTTCGACATCGATCCGTTCAAGAAGAAGTGCCTGCTTGAAGGTCTCGACGATGTCGGGCTGACGCTGCAGAACGAAAAGAAGATCGACAGCTTCGAAGATGAAAAGAACAACAGCATGGCATGGCTCAACAGCGCCATGACCGCAGCGGAGTAAGCTAACCAATTGTCATCCCCGCGAAAGCGGGGACCCAGTCTTGAACGGTGCGCCGGTTGCCCTGGGTTCCCGCATGCGCGGGAATGACAGAATAAATTAAGAGGGGAGAAAACAACATGGCCGCGAATAAAAAGCTCCTGATGCTGCCCGGTGACGGGATCGGCCCGGAAGTCATGGGCGAGGTGAAACGTGTTGTCGATTGGATGGACAAGCGCCGCCACGTCTCGTTCGACATCGAGGAAGATCTGGTCGGCGGTGCGGCGTATGACGTCCACAAAACCTCGCTCGCTGATGCGACGATGGATAAAGCCATGGGCGTCGACGCCGTCATGCTGGGCGCTGTCGGTGGGCCGAAGTGGGACAATGTCGAACGCGATGCGCGCCCGGAAGCGGGCCTGCTTCGCCTCAGAAAAGAGATGGACCTGTTCGCCAACCTGCGCCCGGCGACCTGCATGCCGGCACTCGCGGATGCGTCGTCGCTCAAGAACGACGTGGTTTCCGGCCTCGACATCATGATCGTGCGTGAACTGACGGCGGGCACGTACTTCGGTCAGCCGAAGGGCATGCAGACGTATGAAGGTCAGGAACGTTGCGTCGACACCACGTCATACACCCGTGACGAGATCGAACGCGTCGTCCGCGCCGCTTTCGAACTGGCGCAGAAGCGCAATAAAAAGCTGCATTCCGTCGAGAAAGCCAACGTCATGGACGTCGGCGTGTTCTGGCGGAAAATCGCGACCGAGGTTGCCAAGGACTACCCCGACGTGACGCTTGAGCACATGTACGCCGATAACTGCGCCATGCAGCTCGTCCGTTGGCCCAAACAGTTCGATGTGATCGTTACCGACAACCTGTTCGGCGACGTATTGTCCGACTGTGCCGCCATGTGCACGGGGTCGCTCGGCATGCTGCCGTCCGCGTCGCTCGGTGCCGCCGACGAGAGCGGCCGGCGGAAAGCTCTGTACGAGCCGGTGCACGGTTCTGCCCCCGACATCGCGGGGGAGAGCAAGGCCAACCCGCTTGCGACGGTGCTGTCGTTCGCAATGTGCCTGCGCTATTCGTTCGACATGGGCGAGGACGCAGACATGCTGGAGAAGGCCTGCGCCGACGTGCTCGATGCAGGTTACCGGACCGGCGACATCATGCAGGACGGCATGAAACTCGTTTCAACCCAGGAAATGGGCGAGAAAGTTTGCGAACAGTTGGACAAACAGGCGGCGTAATCACGCTTTAAGATTTGAATTCGGAAGCCGGGGCCGTCGTGCCCCGGTTTTCTTTTGCGCTCTAGAAGACCAGCGCGAAGATCAGCGGGATCAGGATCGCCGTCGCCAGGCCGTTCAATCCCATGGCGAGGCCGGCGAACGCACCCGCGACCGCGTTGACCTGAAACGCCCTCGACGTTCCCAGCCCGTGCGCCGCGACACCCATCGCGAGGCCGCGCGCCCGCCAGTCTTTTATCCGGGTCAGGTTCAAGACCAACGGCCCGAACACCGCCCCCGTGATTCCTGTCAGAATGACAAGTACCGCCGTCAGTGACGGTAACCCGCCCAGCTGTTCGGAAATCCCCATCGCGATGGGCGCGGTGACGGATTTGGGCGCGATGGAATACAGTGTCTCGGTACTGGCGCCGCCGATGTAGGCGAAACCATACGCGCAGCCCGCCGCCGTGCCTGAGCCGATCAGCACGCCTGCCAGCAATGCCGGTCCGGATTTCGTCAGGGTTTCGATCTGCTGATAGAGCGGCACCGCAAGTGCCACGGTTGCCGGACCCAGAAGAAAGTGTACGAACTGTGCGCCGTCGAAATAGTCCTTGTAGGGAACACCCGTAGCCCACAACAGCCCGGCGATCAGGATGATGGCAATGGGTACGGGATTAAGCAGCGGGTGGCGTCCACTTTTTTCGTACAGCCAATCCCCCGCGACATAGGCGCAGAGCGTCAGCGTCAAACCTGTCAGCGGTTTTTGCGACAGATAAACCCAGATCTGTTCCAGGTCGGGCGGGTTCATACCTTGTCCTCGTCGCGCAACGTCGATCTGCCTAGCCGCTCCATCACCAGGGCCGTGATGGCGATGGCGATCAGCGTGCCGGGCACGATGGCCAGGAACACGGGCCACCATTCGTCGGCGAGGCGGGGGACGTGCAGCATGACACCCACACCCGCCGGCACGAACAAAAGCGCCAGGTGGCGCAAAAGCCCGCCCGCGGTCTCGTATAAACCTTGTGGGAGGCCGCGTTTGATCAGAAGGCCCGTGAACAGGATCGCCATACCGATCACAGGCCCCGGAACGGGGATATCGGTGGCCACCTGCACGGTTTCCCCGGCAAGCTGGCAGATCAGGATGAGCGCGAGATAGCGGATGATCATTAGCGGATATTATGGCCTGAATAGAGTAAGTATCTTGCGTATTTTGATGCACCGCGTTATGGTCCGCGCGTTTTCGACCGGGATCAATGGGTGATTTTCGGCGAGTTATTGGAAATTTGCATGCTGCTTGCGATTACCATCACGAAAAAGACCAAAACCCTGCTATAGCGGGCGGCTTTTTCGTGTTTTGATGAAACGGCCCGCTGAGACACTCGCGGGCCGAAGTCGTATGCAGACCGTGCCCTAAGTGATATCGGCGGGTCAAAAACGACCCCCAAAGGAGATACGAGAAGATGGGTTATAAAGTTGCTGTTGTCGGTGCTACGGGGAACGTAGGCCGCGAGATGATGCAGATTATGGCGGATCGCCGCTTCCCGGCCGATGAGGTCGTGGCGCTGGCCTCCGAACGGTCGGTGGGTAAGGAAGTCAGCTACGGCGACGACGACGTCCTGAAGTGCCAGGACCTTGCCAAGTTCGACTTCAAGGGCATCGACATCGTTTTGTCGTCGCCGGGCGCCTCGGTTTCCGAGATCTACAGCCCGAAAGCGGCCGCCGCTGGTGCCGTCGTCATCGACAACACGTCGTTTTGGCGGATGGACCCGGACGTGCCGCTGGTGGTGCCGGAAGTCAATCCGGACGCGATCGCCGGTTACACAAGAAAGGGGATCATCGCCAACCCCAACTGCTCGACGATCCAGATGGTCGTGGCGATGAAGCCGTTGCACGACCTGGTGCCGATCAACCGTTGTATCGTATCGACGTATCAGTCGGTTTCCGGCGCCGGTAAGGCGGGTATGGACGAACTGTTCGCCCAGACCAAGGGCATCTACATGAACCAGCCGACGGAAGAACATCGCGAGAAGTTCACCAAGCAGATCGCGTTCAACTGCATTCCGCACATCGACAAGTTCATGGACGACGGTTCGACCAAGGAAGAATGGAAGATGGTCGTCGAAACCAAGAAAATCCTCGACCCGGCGATCAAGGTTCACGCGACCTGCGTGCGCGTGCCGGTGTTCGTCGGCCACGGCGAGGCCGTGACTCTCGAATTCGACGGACCGCTGGAAGTGGACGAAGCGCGTCAGGCGCTGCAGAACGCGCCGGGGATCACCGTTCTCGACGAACGCGCTGATGGCGGTTACGTGACGCAGAAAGAGTGCGCCGGCGAAGACGACGTCTACGTCAGCCGCATCCGTACCGACCCGACGGTCGAGCACGGGCTTTCCATGTGGGTGGTTTCCGACAACCTTCGCAAGGGTGCCGCCCTCAACACGGTGCAGATCGCCGAAACGCTGATCGGCCAGTACATGGCAGACGCCGCCTGACCCGGCCTGTTCGGTTCTGAATTACGGAAACGCCTGCCGCCCATCGCGGTGGGCGTTTTTGTTTTGGAAAGGGTGTCAGTCCGCCTTGACCCGGTCGGCGTCGTCCGGGTTGAAGGTGGTGTTGATCTCGTCCTGTTCCATGTCCCGCTTTTTCTCGGCGGCGGCCGTCTTGGCGTCCGGTTTTGGGCCCTGACCACGCCGATCCTCGCCCTTGAACTCACCATGGTGGCGGCGGCGGTCGGGGCCGAAGAACTCACCGACACGGACGAAACGGCGCGGCCGTTCGATCACGGCTTCGATCCGGCTGAACAGTCCTTTGGGTGAGACCGGTTTAATGACGTATTCGGTGACCCCGGCATCGCGCGCCTTGAAGACGTGCTCACGTTCGCGAAACGCGGTGACCATGATGATGGGGACGAAGGTATTCGGGCTTTCCGGGCTCTTGCGGATCAGTTGGGTCAGTTTGATACCGTTGATCGGTGCCATCTGCCAGTCGGTGACGACGAGATCGACCGTGTTGCTCTTGAAATACTCCCACGCATCTTCGCCGTTCTCGAAGATGTGGACGTCGGACGCACCGAGAACCCGCAACATCTTCCGCAACAAACCGGCGGAGAAGTCCTGGTCTTCAACGACCATGATAGAGACGTCGCGCAAATAGTCGGTCACGGTTGACCCGCTCCGTTCATAGACCCCAAGAGAACCTTATGGTTCCATTTTGTCGGAAGCTATTCAAGCGATTCGGTATACGTACTTACCGTTGCATTCTTTATATAAATATCCAATAACGTCAGTGAGTTAGTTGGATCCAACTCAACGGCATCGCGGTCGCTGGCGTCCTCAACTGCGGCATTGACGGCTGCTACCGCCGATTGTGCCGCAGGGCGTGGATCGGAACCCGAAACGTGAAGGCCGGTGAAGGCGGCGCTCAACATGTCGCCGGTCCCCTTGGCGCGCAGCGGGCGTTTGGGCACGGTGATTTCTTCGGCCCCGGTTTCAGTAACAAGCAGGTTCGTGATCGAACCGTGCGAAGTCGGTATGGATGATACAAATACCAGGCTGGGGCCACGCGCCATCAGCTTTCGGGCGGCGGCGACGGCACTTTTGGAATCCTCAATCTTGGTGTCTGTCAGTGTTGCGAGCTCGAAGCGATTCGGCAGGACGGCATCGCAGGCGGGAATGGCCCGGTCGCGGAAAAAGCCGACGATGGCCGGATCGACATATATTCCTTCCGCGTCGTCGCCGAATACCGGATCGAGATACCATGTGACTTTGTTGCCGCCGCCACGTGCTCCCTCAACGAAATCGAGCGCCACGTGGCCCTGTTCGGCGTTTGCAAGATAGCCGCTGAGCAACGCGCAGGCGTCACCACAGCCCTGAAGTGCCCGATCAAGTCCCGACCGAATGTCTGCGAGCACCGTGACTTCGGGTGTGACGGGCCCGTGTCCCGGATGATGGTCATAGGTCACCGTATCGACGGCGTGTGCGGTTACACCTGTCCGCTCGAGAGTTGGCACGGCGATGGCGTTGCCGACATAGCCGGTTCTGACCCGGGATTGAAGGGAAATAACGTCCATGGGGTGCGCTTGCCTTCGTATCATTGACTTTTATAGTTACGCCGATTGTAGTCCATTGCACCGCACAAAAACGAGACTGGAGTTGACCGTGACGAATTTCGATGCCCGCCCGAGACGATCCGTTCTGTATATGCCGGGCTCCAACACCCGCGCCATGCAGAAAGGCAGAGAACTGCCTGCCGATGGGCTGATCCTCGATCTCGAAGATTCGGTCGCACCGGAAGCGAAAGTCGAAGCGCGGGCCCTTATCAAGGCGGCGCTCGACGAAGGGGGATACGGTTCCCGCGAAATCGGTGTCCGCACCAACGGGTTCGACACCGAGTGGGGCAAGGATGACGTCGCCGCCGTCGCTGGGATGAAGTGTCATGCCGTCGTGCTGCCGAAAGTGGAGACGGCGAAGATGGTTTTGGAAGCCGTCGAGATCCTGGAGAAGGCGGGGGCGCCGGAAGACATGAAAATCTGGTGCATGATGGAAACCCCCCTCGGTATCCTAAACGCGCGCGAGATTGCGTTCGCGCATCCGCGCGTCGGCTGCTTCGTCATGGGGACGTCGGATTTGCAGAAAGACCTTCGCTGCCGCCACACGCCGGACCGGCTGCCGTTCCTCTATGCGCTCCAGCACTGCATCATGGCGGCGCGGGCTGCGGGGATCGCGATTCTCGACGGGGTGCACCTGGATCTTTCGGATGAAGAGGGCTTTCGCAAATCCTGTGTGCAAGGCCTTGAACTGGGCATGGATGGCAAGACGCTCATCCATCCCAAGACCATCGACGCAGCGAACGAGGTTTTCGCGCCGGCGGAAAGCGAAGTCGCCTGGGCAAGAAAGATCATCGATGCGCACGCCGAAGCTGCGAAGGCGGGGAAGGGGCTTGTCGTCGTCGACGGGAAACTGATCGAGAATCTTCACGTCGAGGACGCAAAACGCGTGCTCGCGCTTTCCGACGCCATCAACGCCCGGGGCACCTGACATGTCTTCGACGAAAACGGAGAAGACTGATCCGGGTAACTATTTTGAGGATTTTACCCTCGGCCAGGTATTCGCGCATGCGACGCCGCGGACCGTGACGGATGGGGATATCGCACTCTATACCAGCCTTTACGGGGGCCGGTTCGCCGTTCAGTCGTCGTCAGAATTCGCAAAGGAACTCGGCTACGCGGCACAGCCGGTCGACGATCTGCTGACCTTTCATATCGCGTTCGGGAAGACCGTCCCGGAAGTGTCGCTCAACGCCGTTGCCAATCTGGGTTATGCGGAAGGTGTGTTCGGTGCGCCGGTCTACGCCGGCGACACGATCAGAACGACATCGGAAGTGATCGGCCTCAAAGAGAATTCCAACGGCAAGACGGGCGTCGTCTACGTACGCTCGACCGGCACCAAGCAAACCGGTGAGATGGTGGTCGACTACAATCGCTGGGTTATGGTCAACAAGCGTGACGCTTCGAACCCGGCGCCGGAACCGAGCGTGCCCGATCTTAAGACGGCGGTCGACGCCGCTGATCTAGTGTTGCCACAGGGCACCGATTTTACGGGCTACGACAAAGGTCTCGCCGGCAGCGGCGATCTTTGGGGCGACTACGATATTGGCGAGAAGATCGATCATGTCGACGGCACCACGGTCGAGGAAGCCGAGCACATGATGGCGACCCGTCTTTACCAGAACACGGCGAAGGTACACTTCAATCAGTTCGCGCAATCATCTGGACGGTTCGGCAAACGCCTGGTTTACGGCGGCCATGTGATTTCGTTCGCCCGCGCGCTCAGCTTCAACGGTCTGGCGAATGCGTTTCGCATCGCCGCGATCAATGCCGGGTCCCATACCAACCCGATCTTCGCGGGGGACACCGTGTTCGCGTGGTCGGAGGTGCTGGATAAAGCGGCATGCTCGGGCCGCAGTGACCTCGGTGCGCTCAGATTAAGGACCGTCGCGACCAAGGACCATCCGCCCGCGGACTTTCCGTATAAGGGCGACGACGGCAAATACCTGCCGCATGTCGTGCTCGATCTCGATTACTGGGTGCTGATGCCGCGCTGAGGAAGCGCAAAATAAAAGAGGCGTCAGCGGTATCGGTCCTGGGAAACCTCCACCCGGCACTGCTGGATCAGTGCACCTGACGCCTCTTGGAGCCGGCCAGGCTCCGTTCGCCCATGAGTCACCATGTCCTCGCTTCGAACGGGGCCGCACCCTGGGCAGAGATCGGCCTCGTCTTCCGCGCTCGCTTCCGGGATACCGAAGCATCCCATCCGCAAATGGACACGTCGTCACCACCCTGCACACCTTCCGTTCGCCTGGGCAGCGAGCGGACGGAGTGGCGGGCCGAAACCCGGCCACTGGCAGCAAGTGGCGTCGAGGCTTAGATACGGGACCAGATGTTCCCCCAGCTTTACCTCGACCGGTGCCGCCGGAAATCCGGCAACGCCGTGACGGTGTACTCGCGTGCAGATAAACAATGCGCCGGATCGGTTCTCGCCGCTACGTGGAATGTTGGGGGTAAAGTTACTTTCCTGTGTAAAAACGCAGCCGTTTTCCCCAATTTATCCACAGTTTGTCCACACCCAGGGCGAGTCTCGGCCCGAAACCGGCGCACGTAATGTGGAAGCGGGCTGCGGCAATCCATAGGTTGTTGCAACGCACCACGAAAAATTGACTTTCCCCAATCGCGCAGGTACCACTAGCTCACGGTTGAGAAATCAGCGAATGCTCGCATTGCCCAGAGAAAGGCATTCAATCATGGCTACCCCGAATCGTCCCCTTTCGCCGCATTTACAAGTCTACAAATTGCCGGCGAGCGCCCAATTATCCATCTCCCACCGGATCACTGGCGTCATCCTTTGTGGCGGCGCGGTGCTGCTGACGTATTGGTTGATGGCCGCGACGTACGGACCGGAAGCGTTCGCGACGGCGCAGGCGATCCTCGGATCTTGGATCGGAAAACTGGTGTTACTTGGGGTCGTGTTCTCGCTCTGGTATCACCTCGCAAATGGCATCCGCCACTTGATCTGGGATACCGGCCGCGGTCTCGAACTGCCGCAGTTGCGCACCAGCGGGATGGTGGTTGTCGCCGCAGCGGTGATCCTGACCATCGCCACGTTCGTATTGGCTTACACGGTGGGGAGTTGATCATGGAGCTTCGTTCACATCTAAGCCGTGTCCGCGGCCTCGGCGCATCGCATGAAGGCACGCATCATTTCTGGGTGCAACGGATCAGCGGGATCGCCCTGGTGCCGTTGGTTATCTGGTTCGTGCTGTGCGCCTCGACGGTCGTCGGCGCCGACCTCGCGACGTTCAAGTCCTGGGTCGGCACGCACTATAATCCGGTGCTGCTGATCCTGCTCATCGTCACCATGTTCCACCACGCTTTTCTCGGCCTGCAGGTGATTATCGAGGATTACGTCCATGGCGAAGCCGCCAAGCTGACGACGCTCATCCTCGTTAAGTTCGCCGTCTATCTGATCGGCGCCTGCGCCGTGTTCGCCGTTATCCGCCTGACTTTCGGGAGCTGATCCGGATGCCTCAATCCTACGAGATCGTTGATCACAAATACGACGTCATCGTCGTCGGCGCCGGCGGCGCCGGCCTGCGCGCGACGCTCGGCATGGCCGCAGCCGGTTTGAAAACCGCCTGCATTTCGAAGGTGTTCCCGACCCGGTCCCATACCGTTGCCGCTCAGGGCGGTATCGGTGCATCGCTCGGCAACATGGCCGAGGACAACTGGATCTGGCACATGTACGACACCGTCAAGGGTGCCGACTGGCTCGGCGACCAGGACGCCATCGAATACATGTGCCGCGAAGCGGTGCCGGCGATTTATGAACTCGAGCACTTCGGCGTGCCGTTCTCACGTACCGAAGACGGTAAGATTTATCAGCGTCCGTTCGGCGGTCACATGGCCAACTTCGGCGAAAAGCCGGTGCAGCGCGCCTGCGCCGCCGCCGACCGTACGGGGCACGCAATCCTGCACACGCTTTATCAGCAGTCGCTCAAGAACGACGCAGAATTCTTTATCGAGTATTTTGCTATCGACCTCATCATGGACGACGAAGGCGTCTGCCAGGGCGTCGTTGCGTGGAACCTCGATGACGGAAAGCTGCACCGCTTCCAGGCGCAGATGACGGTGTTCGCATCCGGCGGATATGGCCGCGCCTATTTCTCGTGCACGTCGGCGCACACCTGCACAGGTGACGGCCACGGCATGATCGCGCGTGCGGGCCTGCCGCTTCAGGACCAGGAATTCGTTCAATTCCACCCGACCGGGATTTTCTCGGCCGGTTGCCTGATCACCGAGGGTGCCCGTGGCGAGGGCGGTTATCTGACCAACTCGGAAGGTGAGCGCTTCATGGAGCGTTACGCCCCGACGGCCAAGGACCTCGCCAGCCGCGACGTCGTCAGCCGCGCCATGACCATGGAAATCCGCGACAATCGCGGCGTCGGCGACGAAAAGGATCACATCCACCTGCACCTGGAACACCTGGGGGCGGACGTCCTTCACAAACGCCTGCCGGGGATCACCGAAACGGCGCGCATCTTCTCGGGTGTCGACGCGACCAAGGAACCGATCCCGGTGTTGCCGACCGTGCACTACAACATGGGCGGCATCCCGACCAACCATCGCACCGAAGTGCTGAACCCGACCGAGGACGATCCGGACCGGGTCGCGCCCGGCCTGATGGCGATCGGCGAATGCGCCTCGGCGTCTGTACACGGCGCCAACCGCTTGGGCACCAACTCTCTGCTCGATCTCGTGGTTTTTGGCCGCGCCGCCGCGATCCGCGCCGCCGAAATCGTCAAGCCGGGTGCGCCGCTGCCGCCGCTTAACACGGCATCCGCCGACAAGGCCATCGCGCGCTTCGATAAAATCCGTCACGCCGACGGCGACACGACCACGGCGCAGATCCGGGGCGAGTTGCAGCGCGTCATGCAGAACAACGCGGCCGTCTTCCGTACCGCCGAAGTTCTTAAAGAAGGCGTCGAGAAGCTGGACGCGGTTACCGCGAAGATGTCGGATCTGAAGGTGCACGACCGTTCGCTGATCTGGAATTCGGATCTGGTCGAAAGCCTTGAGCTGACGAACCTCGTCCCCAATGCGGTCTCGACGATGTATTCCGCCGAGGCGCGCCACGAAAGCCGCGGCGCCCACGCGCACGAGGATTATCCGGACCGCGACGACGAGAACTGGATGAAGCACTCGTTGGCATGGATCGACGAGAACGGCGGGTGCAAGCTCGGCTACCGGCCGGTGCACGCCTATACGCTGACCGACGAGGTCGAATACATCGAACCCAAGGCCCGGGTGTACTGAGGAAGGTCTGAACCATGGTTGAATTCACGCTTCCCGCCAACTCGAAGGTGACCGAAGGCAAGACCTTCAAGGCTTCCGGCGGCTCCAATATCAAGACCTTCCGTATCTACCGTTACGATCCGGACAGCGGCCAGAACCCGCGCATCGATTCTTATGAAGTCGATCTCGATAAGTGCGGCCCGATGGTTCTGGACGCGCTGATCAAGATCAAGAACGAGATCGATCCGACCCTCGCGTTCCGCCGGTCCTGCCGCGAAGGGGTGTGTGGGTCTTGCGCCTTCAACATCGACGGCACCAACACGCTGGCGTGCACGAAATCCATCGATGAGATCAAGGGTGACGTGAAGGTCTACCCGCTGCCGCACATGCCGGTGATCAAGGACCTGGTCCCCGACCTGAACGTCCCTTATGCGCAGTACCGCTCCATCGAGCCGTGGCTCCAGGCTGATACCGCGCCGCCGACCGGCGAGCGTCTGCAGAGCCCGGAAGAACGCGAGAAACTCGACGGTCTTTGGGAATGCATTCTTTGCTTCTGCTGCCAGACTTCGTGCCCGAGCTATTGGTGGAACGGCGACCGTTATCTCGGCCCGGCGATCCTGTTGCAGGCTTACCGCTGGATCGCCGACTCGCGCGACGAAGCAACGGGCAAGCGGCTCGACAGCCTGGACGACCCGTACCGGCTGTTCCGTTGCCACACTATCATGAACTGCACCAACACTTGCCCGAAGGGACTGAACCCGGGTAAGGCGATTGCGGAAATTAAGAAGGCGCTGGTTCAGCGCCGCTGACGCAGTTCACCATCGAACGCAAAAAGCCCCCGGTCTTCACCGGGGGCTTTTTTGTTTGTGCGTTCCGCGGTTTAACAGCGCGTCACTTCAAATCGATCTTGCCGTCGATGTCGGTGGAAACGCCCAGGCTCTCGATCGTGAGCGTGACTTTCGCGTTGATGCTCTCGTCACCGGAGAGCTTGCCGCTCTCGATGGCGGCGCGCACCGCGCCTTCGATCTCGCGCTGTGAGGTGATGCCGACGTTCTTGAGGAACTTCCTCAGCGTCATGTTGAAGATATCTTCGTCCATAGTCCTATCCCCGTTGGTTCGATAAGTGGTTCCCTCTCGGGTCGCGATAAAGGCACTGTCCGGGGTCTCCGAATTCCCCTAGACGTTAGCGCGACCCTGCCCTTTATATAGGCGCCGCTGGTATGCCAGACAACGGCGGAACGGAGTGACGGCCATGTATACGCCCAAGTTCTTCGCGAGCGACGACCAAGCGCTGGCGCGCAGGATCGTTGCCGATTACGCGTTCGGTCTTTTGATGACCCTCCCCTCTGAAGTGGGCGCCGACGCCGATATATCGCACCTGCCGATGCTGTGGCTGGATGATGGCGGTCCGAACGGCCGCATCATCGCGCACGTGGCGCGCGCCAACCCGCACGGCGGGCGGTTCGATGGAAAATCGGCATCGGTCGCGGTGTTCTCGGGTCCGCATGCCTACGTTTCGCCGAATTATTACGCGCATGACGCTTTGGTGCCGACGTGGAACTACGCCGCCGTTCATCTTCACGGGAGGCCGCGCGCGGTCGAAGACGAAGCGGGCGCAGCGGCCATTCTCGATGTGCTGGTTTCAGCCTTCGAAAGCGACAAGACGGGCAACTGGTCGACGGGAGAACTGCCGGAAGGGATGCTTTCCAGGCAGATCAAGGGGATCGTCGCGCTCGAAATGGCGGTCGAGAGGATCGAGATCAAGGTCAAGATGAGCCAGAACCGCCAACCCGGCGACATCCAGGGTGTGATCAAGGCGCTCTCGGATAGTTCGTTTGACGACGACCGGGCGACAGCCCGGATGATGGCCGAGCTTAGCGGCGGCTGACGTCACCGGTTTTTTTTGAACGGAATCATCAAGAGACCGGTCAGTCCCCGGTGCTCGGGCTCGCGAAACGCGTGCAGGCCGATGGTCATATCGTCATGACCTTCGCGAGGCTGGGCGGTGTAGGTGCCAAACAGTCGGTCCCAGACCGAAAGACAGAAACCGTAGTTGTTGTCGGTCTCTTCGGGGTGCCAGGAATGGTGAACCCGGTGCATGTCCGGCGTCACGATAACGGTGCGGAGCAGGCGGTCGAGCCCGCGCGACAGCTTCATATTCGCGTGATTAAACATCGCAGATGCATTCAAAATGACCTCGAACAGAATCACGGCTACGGCCGGGATGCCGAGTGCCAGCACCAGCGCGATCTTGATCAGCAACGACAGGATGATCTCGATGGGGTGAAAGCGGATCCCGGTCGTTACGTCGATTTCGGTGTCGGCGTGATGCATCCGGTGTAGCCGCCACAATATCGGCACCTTGTGAAACACCACGTGTTGGGCATAGATCGCGAGATCCAGGAAAACGACCGAGAACACGATCACCGGAACGGCGGGAAGATCGATCATGTTCATCGCGCCGATCCCATTCTCTTGCGCCCAGAGGGCGACCGCGACGGGGGGGAGGGGGATCAATAACCGGGCGACGATTGTGTCGACGACGACGATCATAAGGTTGGCCGGCCAGCGTGCGCCACGCCCGAGCGTTCTTTTTCGACGCGGTAATAGGGCTTCAAGCGCCATCATAGCGACGAGGACACCGGCGAATACGCCGATGCGGATAGCCCCCTCGTTCGTCAGTACCTGTTCCATCGTCCTGCCGGGTCCGTTTACGGGTAATTGGCGCGATGTCGCCAGTGTTTCAAGCTTCGATAAGCGGTGTTAGAGTCTGCGCCCGCATAGGAGAGCGTATCATGAACCTCAGCCATCTGCTGCAAGAACGGGCAAGACAAGACCGCCCGCTTCGGGTCGGTGTCATCGGTGCCGGGAAGTTCGGTACCATGTTCCTGTCCCAGGTTCGGCGTACCCCGGGGATGCACCTTTTGGCTGTTGCCGATCTGGATGTGAAGCGTGCCCACGCATCTTTGGTTGAGACCGGCTGGTCCGATGAGCAGATCGGTGCGACATCGGCGGCAAAGGCGCTGGCCAACGGCAGCACCTGGGTCACCGAGGATAGCGAGGCTTTGATCAATGCCGGCGGTCTGGACGTCGTGGTCGAAGCGACGGGGGTTCCGGAAGCGGGCATCAAGCATGCGCTGGCGGCGTTCGAGCGCGGCCGGCACGTGGTGATGGTGAATGTTGAGGCCGATGTGCTGGCGGGCCCGCTTCTTAAACGCAAGGCCGACGCCGCCGACGTCGTCTATTCGCTGGCATACGGGGATCAGCCGTCGTTGATCGCCGAGCAGGTCGATTGGGCGCGCTCCATTGGTCTCGATGTGGTTTGCGCCGGGAAGGGCACGCTCTACATGCCCGAGTTCCATGCCTCGACGCCGGACACGGTCTGGGATTATTACGGCCTGACCCCCGAGCGCGCGGAAAGAAGCGGCATGAACGCCAAGATGTTCAACTCGTTTCTCGACGGCACCAAGTCGGCGATCGAGATGGCTGCCGTCGCCAATGCGTGCGGACTGGACGCCCCGGCCGGGGGGCTGACGTTCCCGCCGTGCGCGACCGGACAACTGGCGTCGAAGCTCATTCCATCATCGGACGGTGGCGTGCTCGACAAGAAGGGGACCGTCGAGGTCGTCTCCAGCCGCACCCGGGAGGGGATCGATATTCCCGGCGACCTGCGGTGGGGCGTTTACGTCACGTTTGAAGCGCCAACGGATTACGTCGAGCGTTGCTTCTCGGATTATGGGTTGATTACCGACGAGAGCGGTAAGTACTCGGCATTGTGGCGTCCGTACCACCTGATCGGTTTGGAACTGGGTGTCAGCGTTGCCTGGGCCGGGTTGATGGGGTTGCCGACAGGTGCGCCGCGCGACTGGAAGGGCGATGTCGTCGCGGTCGCCAAGCGCGATCTCGAAGCCGGAGAAACACTCGACGGTGAGGGCGGTTTCACCGTCTGGGGGCGTCTGATGACGGCTGCCGATTCCCGTGAAGCGGACGCGGTTCCCATCGGGTTGGCCCACGGGATCACGCTCAAGCATCCGCTCCCCAAGGATGCGGTCATCTGCTGGTCGGACGTCGAGGAGCCACAGGATAGTGTCGCATACCGGGTCCGCCGCGAGATGGAGAAGGTGTTCGCGAACGTGGCCCCGGTCCGTGCGCGCGGCGCCGCCTGAGAACGGCTGAGGGGGACGCCGTAGATGCCATCACCGCAAGCCGCTTACGACGACCTCGTCAAATCGGGGAAGATCAACGCCGATCCGGCACAGGCCCACGCGATGGAACTGCTGAGCAAACTCGGCGACGAGCTTGCCGCCTATAATTCGCAGATGGGTAAACAGGGCTGGGCGGCCCGGCTGGGGATCGGTGGGGGTAAGAAGCGGCAGGCACCCAAGGGCCTCTATCTTTGGGGCGGCGTCGGGCGAGGGAAGTCGATGATCATGGATTTGTTCTTCGATCACGTGCCGGTCGAGAACAAACAGCGTGTCCACTTCCATGCCTTCATGCAGGAGGTCCATCGCCGTATCCACGCTTTCCGCGAAGCCCAGAAAGCGGGCAAGGTGCCGGATAGTAAAGACCCTGTGCCGGCGCTGGCGCGCGTCATCCACGAGCGAGCGTGGCTTCTGTGTTTCGACGAATTCCATGTCACCGATATCGCCGATGCGATGATCCTCGGACGGTTGTTCGAGGCGTTCTTCGATCTGGGCATGGTCGTCGTCACCACCTCGAACCGCCATCCGAAGGATCTCTACAAAGATGGCCTGCAGCGGGACCGGTTCCTGCCGTTCATCGACCTGATCCAGGAAAAGATGAACGTTTATGAAGTCAGCGCCGTTCGCGACTACCGACTGGAGCGGCTGCAGGGCATGGAAGCCTACGTGGTGCCGAACGGTGAGAAATCGACCGAAAAACTGGAACAGGACTTCGAGAGCCTGACCATTGGCGCCCAGCCCCGGCCGATGGGCCTTGAGGTCAATGGACGGGTTGTTGAAATCCCGCGCTCTGCTGAAGGAGTCGCCATCATGGATTTCGAGGATATGTGCGCCAAACCTCTGGGGCCCGGCGACTATCTGGCGGTCGCCCGGCGTTTTCACACCGTGATCTTGAAAGACATTCCCAAGCTGGGCCCGCACAACCGCGACGTGGCGAAGCGTTTCGTGACGCTTGTCGACGCTCTTTATGAGGCCAAGACCAACCTGATCTGCTCCGCCGCCGTGCCGCCGCACGAGCTTTATACGGAGGGCGACGGCGCGTTTGAGTTCGAACGCACGGTGTCCCGGCTCATGGAGATGCAGTCCGCCGACTATATTTCCCTGCCGCACCAGGACGAAGGGGCCCGGGGCGCCGGTTAATTAACAGGGGCCCGTTTCGCTCGAGTTCACGGATCTCCGATAGTGGCTGTCATGCCGCTGTCTTCATCCTGTGTGATAATCGGGATCGGGTGCTTTATTTCATTATGGACCGCTAGGTCCGAAATGCCGGTGAATCCTTGCCCCCGTTAGCTAAAGGCGTTACGAATCCAAGGAATGGCTGCGGTAAGCGGCATTTTCATCTCTTTGCAAGTTACGGGAACGGATTTCATGGCAAGAAATAAGATCGCACTCATCGGTGCGGGGAACATCGGCGGCACGCTGGCACACCTGGTCGGGCTTAAGGAACTGGGCGACGTCGTGCTTTTCGACATCGTCGACGGCATCCCGCAGGGCAAGGCACTGGATATCGCCGAAAGCTCGCCCGTTGAAGGTTTCGATTCGAAAATGGTCGGCACCAAGGGCTATTCCGGCATCAAGGGTGCGGACGTGATCATCGTCACCGCGGGCGTCGCCCGTAAGCCCGGGATGAGCCGGGACGATCTGATCGGCATCAACACCAACGTCATGGAACAGGTCGGCGCCGGGATTAAGAAATACGCGCCGAACGCGTTCGTTATCTGCATCACCAACCCGCTCGACGTGATGGTGGGCGTGCTGCGCGAGGCCTCCGGTCTGCCGCATGCCAAGGTCGTCGGGATGGCGGGTGTGCTCGACAGCGCGCGCTTCCAGTACTTCCTCGCCGAAGCGATGAACGTCTCCGTCGAAGACGTGACGGCGTTCGTCCTCGGTGGCCACGGCGATACCATGGTGCCGTCGGTGCGGTATTCGACGGTTGCCGGTATTCCGCTGCCGGATCTGGTGAAGATGAAGTGGATCACCCAGAAGCAGCTCGACGACATCGTTCAGCGCACCCGTATGGGCGGTGGCGAGATCGTCTCGCTCCTCAAGACCGGTTCCGCGTTCTACGCGCCGGCTTCGTCGGCGATCGCGATGGCCGAGAGCTATCTGAAAGACAAAAAGCGCGTTCTGCCGTGTGCCGCTTATCTTAAGGGTGAGTACGGCGTCAAAGGCCTTTACGTCGGCGTGCCGGTGGTGATCGGCGCCAAGGGTGTCGAGCGCATTGTTGAAATTTCTCTCGACGCCAGTGAGAAGGCCATGTTCAAGCAGTCGGTCAAAGCCGTCGAGGATTTGAGCAAGGTCGTTAAGAAGGTGAAGGCCGAAGCGAAGAAAAAGGCGCCGGCGAAGAAGGCAGCCAAGAAAAAGGCAGCTGCCAAAAAATAATCGGACCGAAGGGGCAATGCCGCTCCCGCTGGTCCGGGAGCGGCCCAACCGGGGATAGGCTATGAACATTCACGAATACCAGGGGAAACAACTCCTCTCTAAGTACGGCGTTGCCGTGCCGAAGGGGCATGTCGCCTATACCGTCGATGAGGCGGTCAAGGCGGCGGAGGAGCTTGGCGGCGGCATCTGTGTCGTCAAATCCCAAATCCATGCGGGTGGCCGCGGCGCCGGCCGCTTCCAGGGCAATCCTGACGGCAAGGGCGGCGTTCGCGTCTCCAAGTCGGTCGACGAGGTGCGCGAGAACGCCGGCGAAATGCTGGGGCATGTTCTCGTTACCAAACAGACCGGCGAGGCGGGTAAGGAAGTCAAGCGCCTCTATATCGAGGAAGGTTGCGACATCGCGCGTGAGCTTTATCTCGGGATGCTGCTCGACCGTGAAACCTCGCGGCTGACGATCATGGCATCGACCGAAGGTGGGATGGAGATCGAGGAAGTCGCGGAAGCGACCCCCGAAAAGATCATCAAGGTCGCGATCGATCCGGCGACCGGTATCATGCCGTACCACACCCGCAAGCTGGCCTTCGGGCTCGGGCTCGAGGGTGGTCAGGTCAAGTCGGCGTCGAAGTTCATCATGGCGCTTTATAAGGCGTTCACCGATCTTGATATGTCGCTGGTCGAGATCAACCCGCTGGTGGTGACCGGCTCCGGTGACGTGATCGCGCTGGATGCCAAGGTCAACTTCGACGACAACGCCCTTTACCGTCATCCCGACGTCGCCGAGATGCGGGACGAGGACGAGGAAGACCCAGCCGAACTCGAAGCCGCCAAGCACGAATTGAACTACATCAAGCTCGACGGCACCATCGGTTGCATGGTCAACGGTGCCGGTCTTGCCATGGCGACGATGGACATTATCCAGTTGTACGGCGGCTCTCCCGCCAACTTCCTGGATGTCGGTGGCGGCGCGACCAAAGAGCGCGTGACCGAGGCGTTCAAGATCATTCTCGCCGACGCCAACGTCGAGGGCATTCTGGTCAATATCTTCGGTGGCATCATGCGCTGCGATGTGATCGCCGATGGGGTTGTTGCCGCGGCCAAGGAGGTCAACCTTTCGGTGCCGCTGGTCGTGCGCCTCGAAGGGACCAACGTCGAAAAGGGCAAGCAGATCATGGCCGACAGCGGCCTGCCGATCATCTCTGCCGATAACCTGAGTGACGCGGCCGACAAGATCGTCAAAGCCGTGAAGGAGGCCTCCTGATGTCCGTACTCGTTAACAAAGACACCAAGGTCATCTGTCAGGGCTTCACCGGCGCGCAGGGGACGTTCCACTCCGAGCAGGCGATCGCTTACGGCACGAAAATGGTTGGTGGGGTGACCCCCGGTAAGGGCGGCACCACGCACCTCGATCTTCCGGTGTTCGATACCGTCGCTGACGCCGTCGACAAGACCGGCGCCACCGTTTCCGTGATCTACGTGCCGCCGCCCTTCGCGGCGGATGCGATCCTCGAAGCGATCGACGCCGGCGTCGACTTGGCGGTCTGCATCACGGAAGGTATTCCTGTGCTCGACATGGTGCGTGTGAAACGCGCGCTTCAGAGTTCGTCGACGCGTCTGATCGGGCCGAACTGCCCGGGTGTCATCACCCCCGACGAATGCAAGATCGGCATCATGCCGGGCCACATCCATAAGAAAGGTACGGTCGGGATCGTGTCTCGCTCCGGCACGCTGACGTACGAAGCCGTTGCGCAGACATCCGCCGTCGGCCTCGGTCAGACGACGTGTATCGGTATCGGCGGTGATCCGGTCAACGGGACCAACTTCGTCGATTGCCTGGAAATGTTCCTGGCTGACGACGAAACCGAGAGCATCGTGATGATCGGTGAAATCGGCGGTTCCGCCGAGGAAGACGGCGCGCAGCTTCTGAAAGACAGCAAGGTCAAGAAACCGGTCGTCGGCTTTATCGCCGGTCTGACCGCGCCTCCGGGCCGCCGTATGGGCCATGCGGGCGCGATCATTTCGGGCGGCAAGGGTGGCGCCGGCGACAAGATCGAAGCCATGAAGTCGGCCGGTATCCATGTCACGGACAGCCCTGCGGGCATCGGTGAAACGATGCTTAAAGCGCTCGGGAAATGACGTCCGCATGCCGGTGAGCCCCGTCGATATCGAGGCGGCGTTCGCGTCGCTTTCGGTTCTCAAGAACCGGACTCCGACCTCGTCGGGGCCCGAACACGATGCGGCATTCGCAAGACTGGCGGATACGGAAAACGGCGGGGTGTTCTCCGCAAAGTTCCAGGGCACCAGCGCCTGGGAACGCCACCCGAACGGTGATGAGCTTGTCCAGATTGTCGACGGGCACGCCATCGTGACGGTTTTGGTCGACAACGAAGAAAACAAACTGGAAATGAGCGCCGGGTCTTTCGTCGTGGTGCCGCGTGGTGCGTGGCATCGCTTCGAAGCGCCCGATGGCGTTCAGGTGATGACGATGACACCGCAACCGACGGACCACTGGCGGGAAGACGGCCTGCCGCCGCGGGTTGACGAGGAATGAAAAAGGGAGGCGCCCTCGGGCGTTAGTCACATGGACGGTATGGACCCGACACAGTTTCTTTATTCCGGCAATCAGGTTTACGTCGCCGAGCTTTACGAACGTTACCTGGACGATCCGCACTCGGTTGATCACCGCTGGCAGGATTTCTTCGCCTCGTTGGAAGACGATGCCCGCGACTTGATGACCGAACGCCGTGGCGCATCATGGGCGCCATCGGATGCCGGTGTGCTGAACCAGGGGGAACTCGAGACCCTTTCCGAGCAAATGAGCGCCGGTCAGCAACTGGCAGCTGACCGTGCCGCGATGGCGGCCCCTGTATCGAGCGGGCGCCAGGTGCGCGAAGCGACCATGGACAGTATCCGTGCGCTGATGCTGATCCGCGCCTACCGGGTGCGCGGTCACCTGCGCGCCAATCTCGATCCGCTCGGCCTTCAGGAACGTGAAGAGAACCCGGAACTCGATCCGATGTCGTATGGGTTTCAGGACAAGGACCTCGACCGTCCTATCTTCATCAATTACGTGCTCGGCCTCGAGCAGGCGACGATGCGCGAGATCATGCGAGTGCTGGAGCAGACCTATTGCGGGTCCATCGGCGTCGAGTTCATGCACATTCAGGATCCGGACGAAAAGTCCTGGATTCAGGAGCGGATCGAACGCATCCGCAACCAGCCCGAATTCACGGTCATGGGGAAGAAGGCGATCCTCAATCGCCTGATCGAGACCGAGGGTTTCGAAAAATTCCTCGACAAGAAATTCACCGGGACCAAACGTTTCGGGCTCGACGGGGGCGAAAGCCTCGTCCCCGCCATGGAGCAGATCTTCAAGCGCGGCTCGCAGTTGGGCATCGAGGAAATCGTCCTCGGCATGGCGCACCGCGGGCGTCTAAACGTGCTCGCCAACGTCATGGGCAAACCGTTCCAGGCGATTTTCCACGAATTCCAGGGCGGTTCGTCGAGCCCGGACGACGTCGGCGGATCGGGGGACGTGAAATACCATTTGGGCTCGTCGTCGGATCGCGTGTTCGACGGCCGTTCGGTGCACTTATCACTAACCGCCAATCCGTCGCATCTTGAGTGCGTCAACACGGTCTGTCTGGGCAAAGTGCGCGCCAAACAGCGCCAGCGTAACGACAGTGAACGTGAAAAAGTGATGGCGCTTCTGCTGCACGGCGACGCCGCGTTCGCGGGGCAGGGTCTTGTCCCCGAAGCGTTCGATCTCTCGAACCTGCGCGGCTACAAGACGGGTGGGACGATCCACATCGTGATCAACAACCAGATCGGCTTCACCACGAACCCGAAACACTCGCGCTCGTCTCCTTACTGTTCGGACGTCGCCAAAGTGGTCGCGGCGCCGATCTTCCACGTCAACGCCGACGACGTCGAAGCTGTCGTGCACGTGGCGCGGATCGCCACCGAATACCGTCAGAAGTTCAAGAAAGACGCCGTCATCGACATGATCTGTTATCGCCGTCACGGCCATAACGAGGGCGATGAGCCGATGTTCACGCAGCCGCTGATGTACAAGAAGATCGGCTCCCACCCGACGACCCGCGAGATTTATGCGCAGAAGCTGGTTCGTGAGAACGTCATGTCTCAGAACGAAGTCGACCAGGAGATGTCGGATTTCCTGAGTCATCTCGACGAAGACTTCGATGCGGCGTCGAACTACAAAGCCAACAAGGCGGACTGGCTGGACGGCGCCTGGGCCGGGATGTCGGTCGCATCCGGCGAGGATCGCCGCGGGGTCACGGGTGTGCCGATCGACCGTCTGAAGGAAGTCGGCGACGGGTTAACCCATATCCCGGACAACTTCCATCTCAATTCCAAGATCGCCCGGCAGCTCGAAGCCAAGAAGAAGATGATCGACACCGGTGAAGGCATCGACTGGGCGACCGGTGAAGCGTTGGCGTTCGGTACGCTCTTGCTGGAAGGGCACCCGGTGCGTCTTTCCGGTCAGGACAGTGAGCGTGGCACGTTCTCGCAGCGTCATTCGGTACTCGTCGATCAGATGAACGAAGACAGGTTCACGCCGCTCAACAACCTGCGCTTCGGTCAGGCGCCTTATGAAGTGTTGAACAGCCCGTTATCGGAAGCCGGCGTGCTGGGTTTCGAGTACGGCTATTCGCTGGCTGAACCCGGGATGCTGGTTTTATGGGAAGCGCAGTTTGGCGACTTCGCCAACGGCGCCCAGGTCATCATCGACCAATTCATTTCGTCGGGTGAAGCCAAGTGGTTGCGCATGTCGGGCTTGGTCATGCTTTTGCCTCACGGCTACGAAGGCCAGGGGCCGGAGCATTCCTCGGCGCGCCTTGAGCGGTATCTGCAGCTCTGCGCCGAAGACAATATGCAGGTCTGCAACTGCACGACGCCCGCGAACTATTTCCACGTCCTGCGCCGACAGATCCATCGCGACTTCCGTAAACCGCTCGTGTTGATGACGCCGAAATCGCTGCTGCGTCACAAGCGCGCCGTTTCGAAACTCGAAGAGATGGGTGAGGGCACAAGCTTCCACCGCGTTCTTTGGGACGAAGGCGAGTTCGTCGCAGACGAAAAGATCAGGCAGGTCGTGTTGTGTTCGGGCAAGGTTTACTACGACCTGGCTGAGGAACGCGACAAACGCGGCATCAAGGATGTCTACATCCTTCGCGTCGAGCAGCTTTATCCTTATCCGGAAAAGGCGCTTGAAAAAGAACTTACCCGCTTCCCGAACGCCAAAGTCGTCTGGTGCCAGGAAGAGCCTCACAACATGGGCAGCTGGTTCTATATCCGTGAGCCGCTTGAAGAGCACCTGGAGCGGATGGGCCATGCCGAGGCACATGTTCGTTATGCCGGCCGGAAGGCCGCCGCGGCACCGGCCACGGGTCTCGCCAGAAAACACATGGCGGAGCAGGCGGCGCTGGTCGATTCCGCGCTGACCGTTGAGGGTGTGCCCGCCAAATCGGCGCCGGCGCGTAAGGTCAAGTCCACGGCGGCTCCCGCGGTGAAGAAAGCCGCTGCCAAGAAGGCGTCCGCCAAAAAGCCGGCAGCCAAGAAAGCAGCCCCTAAGAAATCCGCGGCCAAAAAGCCGGCTGCCAAGAAGGCGGGCGGCAAGAAGGCGCCGGCCAAGAAACGCTAGGCGGACCACCAGGTTCAGGTATCAAGGAAAAGTCAAATGACCGTTGAAATCAAAGTCCCGACGCTCGGCGAATCCGTGACCGAGGCCACCGTCGCAAAATGGTTCAAGCAACCGGGTGACGCGGTGGCGCAGGACGAAGCCGTATGCGAACTGGAGACCGATAAGGTCACGATTGAGGTGAACGCACCCGCCGCCGGCGCGCTCAAGGAAATCGTCGCCGCCGAAGGCTCGGACGTCGGTGTCGGCGCCGTTCTGGCGACGCTGGATGAGGGCGCCGAAGGCGCGGCTGCCGCGCCCGAGCCGGCCGAGGAAAAGAAAGAAGAGGCTCCCAAGGAGGCGCCGAAGGAAGAAGCCAAGGCTCCTTCGCCGCCGCCGCCTCCGCCGCCGGCAGCCCCCCCGCCGCCGCCCGCCGCCGCGCCGCAAGCCTCGCGCCCGCCGCTGTCGCCTGCGGTTCGCAAGCTGGTCGATGACAACGATCTCGACCCGTCGCTTATCAAGGGGACCGGCCCGGAAGGCCGTATCACCAAGGGCGATGTGATGGACGCCATAAGTTCCGGTTCGGCTAAACGTCGCGCGGCTCCGGCCGGGGGCGGTGGTGCACCGTCCTCGCAGGGTTTCACGCCGTCGTCGGAACTGCCGCCGCGTCCGGAAGATCCGCGCGAGGAAAAGGTCCGCATGACCAAACTTCGCAAGGTCATTGCCGGACGCCTTAAGCAGGCTCAGAACACCGCCGCCATGCTGACGACCTGGAACGAGGTCGACATGGGTGCGGCGATGGAATTGCGCTCGACCTACAAGGATCAGTTCGAAAAGAAGCACGGCATCCGCCTCGGCTTTATGTCGTTCTTCGTCCGCGCGGCCTGCATCGCCCTCAAGGAATGGCCGGCCATCAACGCCGAGATCTACGGCGAAGATTTGATCTACAAGAACTACTACAACATCGGCGTTGCCGTCGGTACGCCGCAGGGTCTCGTGGTGCCGGTTCTGAAGGACGCGGACCAGATGCGCTTCGCCGAGATCGAGGGCACGATCTCCGATTTCGGTCGCCGCGCGCGCGACGGCAAGCTCGGCATGGACGAGATGATGGGCGGGACGTTCACCATTTCGAACGGCGGCGTGTTCGGTTCGCTGAATTCGATGCCGATCCTCAATGTGCCGCAGTCCGCGATCCTGGGCATGCACAAGATCCAGAAGCGTCCGATGGCGGTCGGCGACAAGGTCGAAATCCGGCCAATGATGTATCTGGCACTGAGCTACGATCACCGCATCGTCGACGGCCGCGAAGCGGTTTCGTTCCTGGTCCGTATGAAAGATCTTCTGGAAGATCCGCAACGAATCATGCTGGACGTGTAAGAAAACTGCAGCGGCGCCGGTGTAAGACTGAGAACGTCGCGACAAAACGACCCAGACGGAGGGTAAGGATATGAGCGAAGGTTATGATGTCGTCGTCGTTGGTGGCGGGCCCGGTGGTTACGTGGCGGCGATCCGGGCGGCCCAACTCGGCCTGAAGACGGCCGTTGTCGAAAAGCGCGGCAAGCTCGGCGGGACGTGTCTGAATGTCGGGTGCATCCCATCGAAAGCGCTCCTCCAATCTTCGCATCATTATGAGATGGCGGGTCACGAGTTCGCCGCGCATGGGATCAAGGCGCAGGTGTCGCTCGATCTGAAAACCATGCTCGCGCGCAAGGACAAGGTCGTCGAAGACCTGACCGGCGGGATCGAGTTCCTGATGAAGAAGAACAAGATCGACTATCTGGTCGGCACCGGCGTGATCAGCGCGCCGGGCAAGGTCGACGTCACGCCGCAAGCCAAGGGCGGCAAAAAGCAGACGCTGGAGACCAAGAACATCATCGTCGCCACGGGTTCGGAAACGACGCCGCTCAAGGGCGTCGAAATCGATGAGAAACAGATCGTGTCTTCGACGGGGGCGCTGTCGCTTCCCAAAGTGCCGAAGTCGATGGTCGTCATCGGCGCCGGCGTGATCGGGCTCGAACTCGGTTCCGTCTGGCGGCGTCTGGGTGCGGAAGTGACCGTCGTCGAGTTCCTCGACGTCGCGCTGCCGGGCATGGACGGTGAAGTGTCGAAACAGATGAAGCGGCTTCTCGAGCGCCAGGGTCTGAAGTTTAAGATGAAGACCAAGGTCACGGGCGCGAAAAAGGATAAATCCGGCGTCACGCTGACCATGGAACCGGCCGAAGGCGGCAAGAAGGAAACCCTGAAAGCCGACGTGGTTCTGGTCGCCATCGGTCGCCGCCCGTATGTCGAAGGACTTGGTCTGGATAAAGTCGGCGTCGAAATGACGGACCGGGGGTTCGTCAAAGTGGACGAGGATTTCCAGACCAATGTCGAGGGGATTTACGCCATTGGCGACGTGATCGGCGGTGCGATGCTGGCGCACAAGGCGGAAGACGAGGGTGTGGTCTGCGCCGAGATCATGGCCGGTCAGACCGGGCACATCGATTACAACTCGATCCCGGGTATTGTCTACACGCACCCCGAAGTCGCCGCGGTCGGCAAGACCGAGGAGCAACTTAAGAAGGATGGGGTGAAGTACAAGGCGGGTAAGTTCCCGTTCTCCGCCAACTCGCGCGCGCGGTGTAATGCGGACGCCGACGGCTTCGTGAAGATCATCGCCGATGCGGAAACCGATAAGGTGCTTGGCTGCCATATCATCGGCCCGCAGGGCGGTGACCTGATCCAGGAAGTGGTCAACGTGATGGAGTTCGGGGGATCCGCCGAGGATATCGCGCGTATCTGCCACGGCCATCCCGGACTGCCGGAATCGGTCAAGGAGGCTGCCCTCGCGGTCGACGGCCGGGCGATCCATATTTGATTTGAAACCCTCTCCCCCGGGAGAGGGTGACGCCGGGGGCGTCGGGTGAGGGGTTTCCCCTGCCCGGATTTCGTTCACGAGCCACACCCCTCATCCTGTCCTTCTCCCAAGGGAGAAGGAACGTGAATACTCTTCGCGCTCGCCTTATATTTCGACAATTCTAGAAATATCGTTGCATTGGTCGCGCGGGTGCGCTATATAGGCGTTATGAAAGAGATCATCGCCGCCGATTGCTTTGCCGCTCTGGGGCACCCGACACGTCTCGGGATTTACCGTGCGCTGGTGCGCGCGGGCGACGACGGCGCGCCGGTGGGCGTGTTACAGGAAGCACTCGGCGTGCCCGGCTCGACGCTGACCCATCACATCAAGACGCTGGCCGCCGCCGGTCTGGTAAAGCAGGAACGCGACGGCCGCATTCTCATCACCCGCGCCGACTACGATCAGATGCGGGGCTTGGTGAGCTTCCTCACCGACGATTGTTGCAAGGGTCTCGGTATTTTTGACAAGGACGATGCGGCATGAACGAAAGCAGCGCCATCAAGATCGAAGAACCGAAACCGGCGGGTTCGTGCTGCGGCCCGGCGGCGCCAAAGGCGGAAGCGGGCGTCGTTGAGCGGGTCACCGTTACCCTTAAAAATCATATGGCGTGGACGGTTGCGGCCGCAGCGTTCCTTTTGCTCGTCGTCTTCGATATTCAACAGGTGCCGGACACACTTCAGTTCACGGCTAAAAACCTGATCGAGATCGCGCCCTTCCTGGGCCTCGCCATCGGGCTTGCGGCGTACGCAAAAGCGAGCGGCGCGGACAGCCTGATCGCCCGGGTTTTCTCAGGCAACCTAGGCATCATGATCGTGTTCGCGGCCTTATTCGGTGGACTGTCACCGTTCTGCTCGTGTGGTGTCATTCCTTTGATCGCGGCGCTTTTGTCGATGGGCGTTCCCTTGCCCGCCGTGATGGCGTTCTGGCTCGCATCCCCCGTCATGGATCCCTCGATGTTCGTCCTGACCGCAGCGACGCTCGGTACGTCTTTCGCCGTCGCCAAGACCGTCGCTGCCGTCGGCATCGGTTTGATGGGCGGATATGTCACGTGGGCGCTGCAAAGCCGGGGCATGTTCGACGACCCGTTACTGCCGGGCGTCGGTAACGGCGGTTGTGGTGCTTCCAGCGTGCGCACGCCCAAGCCGGTGGTATGGCAGTTCTGGAATGAAGGCGCCCGCCGCCAGTCATTTCGTAAGGAGGCGGTCTCGGCAAGCCTGTTTTTGGGGAAATGGCTGACGATTGCGTTCTTCGTCGAAAGTCTGATGCTCGCCTACGTCCCGGGCGAGGCGATCGCCCAAGTGCTCGGCACCGGCAGCAATTGGGCCATTCCGACGGCCGTGCTTGTCGGGGCGCCGGCGTATCTCAACGGTTACGCAGCCTTACCCCTGGTCGATGGCTTGATCGGTATGGGTGTCAGTCCGGGTGCGGGGATGGCATTCCTGGTTGCCGGCGGCATCACCAGCATCCCGGCGGCGATCGCGGTCTTCGCGCTGGTCAAACGCCCGGTTTTCGTTCTTTATATCCTTCTGGCGCTGACCGGCGGCACGCTGGCCGGTGTCGGGTATCAGTTTCTGGTTATCTAATCTAATTCCCTGACGGAGAGCGCGATGACCGCGCGGCGCGCCATCACATTTCTGGCGATCGGCGAAACCATCTACTGGGCCGGTTTATATTACATTTTTGCGGCACTCCTCGTGCAGTGGGAAGCCGCTGAACCGTGGCCGAAGACCGCGATTACGGCGGCGTTCACGGGGGCCATCCTGATGGCAGCCGTGTTCGCACCGATCGCCGGGCGCCTCGTCGATAACGGGCGTGGTCCGCATATCCTCACGTTTGGGGCCCTCATCGCCGCCGTCCTCGTGGCGATCCTGCCGTTCGCCGAATCGGTTTGGGTGTTCGGTTTGATATGGTTGGGCGTCGGAGCATGCTTGGGCGGCTGTCTGTACGAGACCTGCTTTGCCCTGATCACCCGGACCCGGGGTGATCGTGCCCGGCGCGACATCACCCTCGTGACGCTGGTCGCGGGGCTTGCGGGGACACTCTCGTTCCCGCTGTCGAACACCATCGCCGATGCGTTCGGCTGGCATGCGGCGACGTGGACGATGGCGGGGCTTGTCGTTTTCGTCGGTGTGCCGCTTGTCTGGACGGCATCCAGGTTCCTGGAAAACGAATACCAGAAAGCGAACGCCGCCGAAGCGCATGAAGACGCGACAACGGGCCAGACCGGCTTCAGTGTTAGAGGCGTCCTCAAGAAACCGGCTTTCTGGTTTTTGGCCATCGGTTTCGCGATCCTCGGCGGCAATCATGGTGTGATCATCAACCATATCCTGCCGATCCTTACCGACCGCGGTTTGTCGCGGGACGCTGCGGTGATTGCGGCGTCCATGATCGGCCCCATGCAGGTGGCGGGTCGCTTGGCGATGATGGCGGCGGAAAAGAGGGTCAGCAGTCACGGCATTACGACGGCGTGCTTCGTCGGGGTCGCTTGTGCCGGGACCGCTTTGTTTTTCTCGAAGTACAGCGCCGCACTGGTGGTGATGTTCGTGATTTTGCAAGGCAGCGGCCACGGGGTCACCAGCATCATGCGTCCGGTGATTACCAAGGAAGTCCTCGGCACGCGTAACTTCGGCGCGATCAGTGGTGCCGTCGCGGTTCCCTATCTTCTGTCGTGGGCGATGGCGCCGGTGGCGGGTTCACTGTTGTGGGAAGCGGGGGGATACGATTTGGCGATCATGGTGGTGGTCGGCCTCGCCCTCTCAGGGCTGGTGCTCTATCGGCTGGCCGTTAGATTCGCGCCCTAGACTTAACCTTCATTTTTGCGCCGGGTGCGGGGATGCGCTGCGGCGTGAATATCCAGAAGCCGCTCGCCGTCGACGGCGGTGTAGCGCTGGGTCGTCGATAAAGATGCATGCCCCAACAGTTCCTGGATCGTCCGAAGGTCTCCGCCTCCGGATAAAAGATGCGTTGCAAAACTGTGCCGGAGCGCATGGGGCGTTGCGGTTTCCGTTAAACCCAATACAGCCCGCACATTCCGCATCGCGCGTTGCGCCAGGGCTGGGTTCAATCTGTTGCCGCGCGCGCCGACGAACAAAGGCTCGTCCGGACCCAGGTCATACGGGCAAGCCCGAAGATAATTCTCCAACTCTTTCGCGACCATTTTCAACATCGGCACGACGCGTTGTTTGTTCCCCTTGCCGGTGACGACGATCCGCTCCAGCCCGGCAACGTCACGACGGTTGAGGGAAATGGCCTCGCCGATCCGCAGGCCGCACCCGTACAGAAGCGCGAACAACGCGCGGTCGCGCTTGCCGTGCCACGGTTCCCGGGCGATGTCCTCGGCGGCATCCAGTGTTTCGAACGCTTCTTCGACGCTCATCGGTTTGGGCACGGATTTCGGCAGTCTCGGCATTTCGGCATTGGTGACGGCAACGTTGGTGCAGATGCCGCGCTTGTCGAAGAAGGAAAAGAGGCTTTTGAGCGCGCTCAATCCTCGGGCCATCGACGTCGGCGTCAGGCCGTCGGCCTGACGGTCGGATTGATAGGCCCAGAGGTCGGCCCGGCTCATATCGGCGAGATCGTCGATCCCGGGGGCGAACCCCATGTGGCGGTTCAGAAACCGCATAAACGCAGAGATGTCGTGGCAGTAACTCTCGACGGTTTTCTCGGACAGGCGGCGTTCGTGACGAAGCCAGGATATCCAGTCTTCGAGAGCGGTGGCGACGGCTGGCTGGACCGGCAGACCGATCAAGGCTGCTCGCCGGAAAGGCGCATAACGGAAGCTTCGATCACCCGTGCGAGGAACGAGAACAATTCGGTTCCCTGGCCGGGTGCGAAGGTGTTGTCGCGTGCACCAAGCGCGATCAGGCCACTCGGCATGGCGACACCGGGTTTGATCCTTGCGATGGCAGCCGACTTGACGAGACCGGCGGCACTGCCGAAGACCACGCCGTCGTCCCAGAACTCACGATAGAGTTGCACGTCCTGGTCGGCGCCGACGATCGCGTCGACGGTGCCGGGTGGCAGGGTACGCAGGTGTTCACTCAAAATCGTGATGTTGGCATGTGTCGCCGGTTCGAATCCGACCTGGGCGACGTCGACGTCGAGCAGAATCGGCAGGTCGTCGGAAACGATCCTGTAAAGTTGCTCAAGCGTGGTCGCGTGCAACAAAGCCAGAATCGACGCGTGCGTGCGGGTCTGGATCGACATGTTGGAGCGGCTGGTCTCGATCACGTCCTGGGCGCAGCTGCGAAGCTCGTCGATTTCGCTGTCGCGGCGCTGAAGCTGGTAGCGCTGAAAGTCGACCACGCCGCCCGCGGTAAAGCGATCCGGCAGTTCGACAAAATCCAGAATCTCCGGGTTGTCCGCGAAGAATGTCGGGTTTTGCATCAGGAACACAGCGACCTCGTCCGCGGTCAATGCCACGGTCTCGTCGTCGTCCGCATCCAGGGCGTCGGAAAGTTCTCCACTCATCGCTCTCTCCCAGTGAAAGCTATGTGTTTCGCGAATCGTTTCATTATACCGGCTTTCGCCTTAATACATAAGAAATGCACGATGATCGTTTCACAGAGGTTAATGAGGAGGCCAAAGAGGTCTTTGGCCCGGGTGAAAGGGTAGCTGTTCTGCTGCCTTTGCCGCTGGCCGGACCGTACGACTATTTGGTCGGGGCTGATCAGAGATTCATGCAGGGCGATATCGTCGATGTGCCTTTGGGAAACCGCCGTGCGACCGGGGCCGTCTGGGGGCGCGCAACGGGGGAGGTCGACGCGTCCAAGTTACGAGAGGTTCACGGACGGCGAGATGTGCCGCCTCTACCCAAAGCCCTCGTGAAGCTGGTCGATTGGGTTTCACGTTATACGCTCTACCCCCAGGGCGCGGTCCTCAGAATGGCGTTGAGCGTGCCCGACGCGTTCGATCCGCCGAAACCCCAGGCGGCCTATGCGCTTGCCGCCGATCTCCCGGAATATCGCTCCACCAAGGCGCGCGAGCGCGTGATCGCGTTTCTGCGTGGCAATCCCCCCTTGCCCGCCGCCGACATCGCGCGCGAGGCCGGATGCGGCGCGAGCGTCGTGAAGGGGCTGGTGGATGCGGGCGTGCTGGCATCGATCAAGATCGAACCCGAGAATGACTGGCCGCGGCCTGATCCCGACCGTGACGGCGTCACGCTTTCGGACGTGCAGGCCGCAGCAGCGGGTGAACTGTGCGAATCGGTGGGGCAGGGATTCGGCGTCACATTGATCGACGGGGTTCCCGGTTCGGGCAAGACGGAGGTTTATTTCGAAGCCGTCGCGAAGGCGCTGACGTTGGGCAAGCAGGTGCTCGTGATGCTGCCGGAAATCGCATTGGGAGCGCAGTGGTTGGCCCGTTTCGAAGCACGCTTCGGCAGTGAACCGGCGATGTGGCATTCGGAGCTGACGGCAGCGAAACGCCGCGATACCTGGCGCGCCGTTGCGGAGGGGAAGGTGCGGGTCGTCGTGGGCGCGCGCTCGGCATTGTTCCTGCCGTTTCAGGATCTGGGTTTGATCGTCGTCGATGAAGAGCACGACGGATCGTTCAAACAAGAAGACGGGGTCGTCTATCACGCGCGGGACATGGCCGTGGTGCGGGCGCAGATGGAAGGTGTTCCCGCCGTGCTTGTCTCCGCCACGCCATCGCTCGAAAGCGTCACCAATGTCAGGCGGGGACGTTATCAGGAAGTCACCCTGCCGGCGCGGCATGGCGGCGCCGATCTCGCGGATGTATCCGTGGTCGACATGAGGAAGGACGGTCCTGCCCGTGGGCGCTGGTTGTCGCCGATGTTGGCGGAAGCTTTGGCCGAGACGTTCGAGGCGGGTGATCAGGCGATGCTGTTCCTGAACCGGCGGGGGTATGCGCCGCTGACCCTGTGCCGGACGTGTGGGCACAGGTTACAGTGTCCGCGCTGCACAGCGTGGCTGGTCGAACATAGACTGGTCGGAAGACTGCAATGCCACCACTGCGGCTTTCAGACCAAACCGCCGGACCAGTGTCCGAATTGCGAAGACACCGAATCGCTGGTGCCGTGTGGGCCGGGGGTCGAGCGTTTGGCGGAAGAGATTCAACTCCTGTTTCCAGAAGCCCGCACCGTCATCGCCGCCAGCGACATGGTTCACGGGCCGAAACAGGCAGCGGAACTTGTCCGTATGATCGAGGAAAAAGAGATCGATCTTGTTATCGGCACCCAGATCGTCGCCAAGGGCTATCATTTTCCGGGCCTCACGCTTGTCGGGGTCGTCGATGCCGATCTCGGTTTGTCGGGGGGCGAGTTCAGGGCCGCGGAAAAGACCTTCCAGCTTTTGTATCAAGTCGCCGGCCGCGCCGGCCGCGGGGACCGGCCGGGGCGGGTCTTTTTGCAGACTTACATGCCCGATCACAGCGTCATGAAGGCGCTTGCCGCCGGGGACCGGGACGCCTTTATCGATGCCGAGAGCCAGGCCCGGGAACAAGCCCACATGCCGCCGTTCGGCAAACTGGTGGCGTTGATCGTGTCGGGACGTGATGAAGCCGCGGTCGATCATGCTGCGGCCGGGTTGGCCCGGACCGCGCCCCGTGGGGAAGATGTAAGAGTCCTAGGACCGGCCCCGGCGCCTCTGGCATTACTTAGAGGGCGGCATCGAAGAAGGCTTCTTTTAACAGCGCCGAGAGGGGTAAATCCTCAAGCGATGGTCCGAGATTGGATCGGTCGCGCACCAATCGCCAAGAAAGTCCGCGTGCAGGTCGACGTCGATCCGGTCTCGTTCTTTTAAGGGGGATTGCCGGCTTTTTTGAAGGGGCGAAAGGTATTTCCTCAAAGGTTGTGGAATGAGCGCGGCAACTGCCTGATAACAATAACGATTTTGCGCCGCAAAAAAGCGACTTTAGCCGGGTTGCGCAGCCGTAATCAGTATGATACCTGTTCCCCGCTTTCGCAGGGATACCCTGCGGGACAGGGGATGTCGTGGGATTGGCGTATGCTGGGCTCACGGCGCGTCAGAAGCACAAAACAATGGGCCGCAAGGCCGAACGAGAGGGATTTCCCAGGTGGCAGCGGATAGTTCGGGCGCGACCGGGTTGGCAGGTCGGTATGCGACGGCGCTCTTTGAGTTGGCCGAGTACGACAAGCAACTCGATGAAGTCGCCGGTGACCTCCAGCAACTCGGTGCGATGATCGACGAAAGCGACGATCTGGCGCGCCTCATCAAGTCGCCCGTGATCTCGCGCGACGATCAAGTCAAAGCCATGGACGCGATTTCGGACGCGGCCGGGTTTTCGACCCTTACCAGAAATTTTGTCGGCGTTGTGGCGGAAAACCGCCGCCTGTTTGCGCTTGCCGGCATGATCAAGGCGTATCTGACCCTGCTCGCGACGAGCCGGGGCGAAGTGAGTGCCGAGGTGGTTTCCGCCAAGGCGCTGAGCGACCAACAGGTCGCCGCTATCGAAGGTGCGCTGAAAGAAGCGATCGGCTCCAAGGTGCAGATCGACCAGCGCGTTGACGAAACGCTGCTGGGCGGTCTCGTCGTCCGGGTCGGATCGCGGATGATCGACAACTCACTGAAAACCAAACTGCAGAAAATGCGCCTCGCCATGAAAGGGATTGGCTGATGGAAATCAAAGCCGCAGAAATTTCCAATATCCTCAAGAAACAGATCAAGGACTTCGGGAACGAAGCCGAGGTCGCCGAGGTCGGTCAGGTTCTGACCGTCGGTGACGGTATCGCCCGTGTCTATGGTCTCGACAAAGTGCAGGCCGGTGAACTCGTCGAGTTCCCGGGCGGCATTAAGGGGATGGCCCTGAACCTCGAAACCGACAACGTCGGTATCGTTATTTTCGGCGACGACCGCACGATTAAAGAGGGTGACACCGTCAAGCGGACCGGCGACATCGTCGACGTTCCGGTCGGGAAGGAACTGCTGGGCCGCGTCGTCGACGCGCTCGGTAACCCGATCGATGGCAAGGGTGAGATCGGTGCCAAGGAACGCGCGCTGGTCGAAGTCAAGGCGCCCGGCATTATCCCGCGTAAGTCGGTGCACGAGCCGATGCAGACCGGCCTTAAGGCGATCGACTCGCTGATCCCGGTCGGCCGTGGCCAGCGCGAACTGATCATCGGTGACCGTCAGACCGGTAAAACGGCTGTCATCATCGACACGATCCTGAACCAGAAGTCGGTCAATGACGCGACCGACGACGAATCCAAGAAGCTTTACTGCATCTATGTCGCCGTCGGCCAGAAGCGCTCCACCGTTGCGCAGCTGGTCAAGACGCTCGAAGACTACGGCGCCCTCGAATACTCGGTGGTCGTTGCCGCGACCGCGTCCGACCCGGCGCCGCTGCAGTTCCTGGCGCCCTATGCGGGTTGCGCCATGGGCGAATATTTCCGCGACAACGGCATGCACGCGGTTATCTTCTACGACGATCTGTCCAAACAGGCGGTTGCCTATCGTCAGATGTCGCTGCTGCTTCGCCGTCCGCCGGGGCGTGAAGCCTATCCGGGTGACGTCTTCTACCTGCACTCGCGCCTGCTCGAACGCGCTGCGAAAATGGGTGACGCGGCCGGTAACGGCTCGCTGACCGCGCTGCCGGTCATCGAAACCCAGGCCGGTGACGTGTCGGCGTTTATTCCGACCAACGTGATCTCGATCACCGACGGTCAGATCTTCCTGGAAACGGACCTGTTCTTCAAAGGGATCCGTCCGGCGGTGAACGTCGGTCTGTCGGTGTCGCGTGTCGGTTCCTCAGCGCAGATCAAGGCCATGAAACAGGTGGCCGGCTCGATCAAACTGGAACTGGCTCAGTATCGTGAAATGGAAGCCTTCGCGCAGTTCGCGTCCGACCTGGACGCGTCGACGCAGAAGCTGCTGGCCCGCGGTTCGCGCCTGACCGAATTGCTCAAGCAGCCTCAGTATCAGCCGCTACCGGTTGAGCAGCAGGTTGTGGTGATCTTCGCCGGCGTGGAAGGCTATCTCGATGGCATCCAGCTCAACCAGGTTACCGATTTCGAGAAGCGCTGGCTCGACGAAGTCCGTGACAAGGGCGCGGACATCCTCAAGACCATCCGCGAAGAAGGTTCGCTTTCCGACGAAACCAAGGAAAAGCTGACCAAGATGCTCGACGAGTTCACGAAGAACTTCTCGTAAGCGCAGGTAAGGACCGGGTAGACGCCACATGGCTAATCTGAAGGACCTCAAAGGCCGGATCTCGAGCGTCAAGAAGACGCAAAAGATCACGAGCGCGATGAAAATGGTCGCGGCGGCCAAGCTGCGCCGGGCGCAGGAGGGTGCCGAACAGGCACGCCCCTACGCCGAGCGTATGCACCGGATGCTGACCTCCATCGCAAAGAGTGTTGGTGATACCGAAGGCGCGCCGAAGATGCTCGCCGGTACCGGCGGTAACCGCCAGTTGTTCGTCGTGTGCACCTCGGATCGCGGTTTGTGCGGCGGTTTCAACGGCTCCATCGTGCGTGAAACCCGCCGCCGTCTGCGTGAATGTGCGCGAAACGGCATCGAGTTCAAGGTCATCACGGTCGGCCGCAAGAGCCGCGATCTGTTACGCCGTGAGTTCGGAGACAAGATTGCCGCCAGCTTCACCGACATCGGTCGCCGCGGCGTCGAGTTCGAGGAAGCGGTCGAGATTGCCGACAAGATCACCGAGATGTTCGAAGCGGACGAATTCGACGTCTGCACGGTAATCTTCAACAAATTCCAGTCCGCGATCAGCCAGGTCGTGACGCCGCAACAGCTCATTCCGTTTGCCGCCGACGAAAGCGACGACGATGGCGAGGAAGACAAGGCATCCGACGGCCCCCGTGCGGTGTTCATTTTCGAGCCCGACGAGGAAGAAATTCTTGAGGACCTATTGCCGCGCAACATCGCGACGCAGGTCTTCCAGGCGCTGCTTGAAAGCTCGGCGTCGGAGCACGGTGCGCGTATGACCGCGATGGACAACGCGACCCGGAACGCGGGCGACATGATCGACAACCTGACGATGACCTACAACAGGACGCGTCAGGCCGTTGTGACCAGTGAACTGATCGAGATTATCTCGGGCGCGGAAGCGCTTTGATTATTTAGACGCCGTAAGGCAACGGAGCGAAACGATGGCAAACAACGTCGGTAAAATTACCCAGGTTATGGGCGCGGTCGTGGACGTGCAGTTCGAAAGCGAACTGCCGGCCATCATGAACGCGCTTCATGTTCAGAATAATGATAAGCTGCTGGTTCTCGAAGTGGCCCAGCACCTCGGCGAAAGCTCGGTGCGTACCATCGCCATGGACTCGACCGAAGGTCTTGAGCGTGGTCTCGAAGCGACGGATACAGGCGAAGCCATCTCGGTGCCGGTCGGTCCGGAATGCCTCGGCCGCATCATCAACGTCATCGGCGAGCCGATCGACGAACGCGGTGAAGTGAAAACTAAAAAGCGCGCCCCGATCCACGCGGCGGCACCGGAATTCGTCGACCAGTCGACGGAAACTGAAATTTTGACCACGGGTATTAAGGTCGTCGACCTGATCGCGCCGTACGCCAAGGGCGGTAAGATCGGTCTGTTCGGCGGTGCCGGCGTCGGCAAGACGGTTCTGATCATGGAACTGATCAACAACGTCGCGAAAGGCCACGGCGGTTACTCGGTGTTCGCCGGTGTCGGCGAGCGTACCCGTGAAGGGAACGACCTTTACCACGAAATGATCGAATCGGGCGTTATCGACCTCGAAGGCGACGGCTCCAAGGCCGCGCTGGTTTACGGTCAGATGAACGAACCGCCCGGTGCCCGTGCCCGTGTCGCGCTGACCGGTCTGACGCAGGCCGAATATTTCCGCGACGAAGAAGGCCAGGACGTGCTGTTCTTCGTCGACAACATCTTCCGCTTCACGCAGGCGGGTTCCGAAGTCTCGGCGCTTCTCGGCCGTATCCCGTCGGCGGTGGGTTATCAGCCGACGCTCGCGACCGACATGGGGAACATGCAGGAACGCATTACCTCGACCAACAAGGGTTCGATTACGTCCGTGCAGGCCATTTACGTGCCGGCGGATGACTTGACCGACCCGGCACCTGCCACCTCGTTCGCGCACCTCGATGCGACGACCGTTCTGTCGCGTCAGATCGCCGAACTCGGCATCTACCCGGCCGTCGATCCGCTCGACAGTAACTCGCGTATTCTCGATCCGCGGATCATCGGTGAAGAGCACTATCGCGTTGCGACGCAGGTCCAGCAGACGCTGCAGTCCTATAAGAGCCTTCAGGACATCATCGCCATTCTGGGGATGGACGAACTGTCCGAAGAGGACAAACTGACCGTTGCCCGCGCGCGTAAGATCCAGCGCTTCATGTCGCAGCCGTTCCACGTGGCCGAAGTGTTCACGGGTACGCCGGGCGTGCTGGTGTCTCTCGAAGATACGATCAAGGGCTTCAAGGGTATCGTCGACGGCGAATACGACCACCTGCCGGAAGCGGCGTTCTACATGGTCGGCACCATCGAGGAAGCCATCGAGAAAGCCAAGAAGCTCGCGGCTGAAGCTGCCTAAGCGGGCGTCGAAGGAGACTTAAATGGCCGACACGGTCGAATTTGAACTGGTCTCGCCGTCCCGGCTCCTGAAATCGGAGCCGGTGGAGATGGTCGTCGTGCCAGGTGCCGAAGGTGATGTCGGTATCCTGCCGAACCACTCGCCGTTGATCTGCACGGTCCGTCCGGGTGTCATCAAGGTGATGGAATCGGGCAAGGTATCGGAAGAGATCTTCGTCGCTGGCGGTTTCTGTGAGGTGTCGCCGGAACGCTGCACCGTGCTGACCGAGGAGGCCATTCTTGTGAATGACCTTAACCGTCAGGATGCGGAGGAACGACTCCGACAAGCCAAGGAAAAAGTAGCCTCGGCCACGGAACACGAGATCGAGGAGGCGCGTAAGCACCTCACGCTCGCCGAGGAAATGATGGCGGCCATCGAGTACGTGGAACGGGGTCGCTAAAAAGCCTCCGGCGAACAAGTTTCTAGAGAAACGCGGCGCTTGCGGGTGCCGCGTTTTTTGTTTGGATATGCTGATGACCGTGATCGAAACAGGCAGATTGATTCTGAAGCCTTACGCCGAAGCCGATGCGGCGTCTATGGCGGCCTTGCACGCGGACTCAGTCGTTATGGATTATCTCAAGGATTCCAAAACGTTGACACCGGATGAGGCGGCGGAAACGTTCGCCCGATATCTGGTTTGCTGGCGGGAGCACGGCCACAGCATCTTCGCCGTCCGTCTTAAGGATGACGCTGCGTTCGTGGGCGAGTGCGGCTTCTGGATGCGGACGGACAAACCGGGGGTCTCCATGCGGTTCATCATGCATCATGCTTACTGGGGCAACGGTTATGGCTGGGAAATGAACGAGGCGGTGACGGCTTGGCTGTTCTCGGAGACCGACGTCATGTCATTCTGGGCGGTGACCCAGTCCCGGAACAAGGGGGCCGTCGCCATCCTGCGACGATTGGGCGGTCGTTTGACCGAAACCGCGCACATGGGTCAGGCCGGCCTGTTGCGCTTCGACGTTGACCGCCACGCCTGGCAAAATGCCCGGGCAGAAATGCAGGACGAGTAAGATGACGAGTTTAATCACGGAGCGGCTGACGCTCCGGCCCTATCAAGAAACTGATTTCGAGGCGTTCGCCAAGATGCACGCCGATCCGCTCTTGAAAGCCAATACCCACGCAAAGGCCATGAACCGCTTACAGGCGCGTGATTTGTTCGATGGCTACGTGAGCGCGTTTAAGAAAGACGGGTTCGGTATGCTGAACATGCGCCGGACGGATAGTGACCAGGATGTTGGGGAGTGCGGGCTCTGGTATCGCGACGACGCAGGGGGCTATACGCTCCGCTACACCATCCGAAAAGAGCACTGGAATCTGGGATACAGCATCGAAGCGGTGCGTGCGGTGCTTGCGGATGCGTTCGAAAACAAAGGTCTGGATCGCATCCAGGCGATCGCCATGAACCACAACGTGCGCTCGGTGAAGGTGCTGCAGCGCGCCGGTTTTATCCAGACAGACAATACCTTCCGAGACGTGCAGGGATTCCTCAGGTTCGATCTGACGAAAAGCCACTGGGTTACGGTCAGCAGCCAGATCGCCGCGGACTGATCGCTTAACCTCAATCGCCTCGTAGCCGGTCGGTCTCGCGCCGTTCGCGCTTGGTCGGCCGGCCGGCGCCCCGCTCGCGCTCGGCGACGGGGGCAGGTCTGTCGGGGTCGTCTTTCTTCGATGCCGGTGGGGAAAGATCGTTGTAGAGGGTTTGCGCGACCGTCGCGGGACCTCGCCGTTCGGCCAGGGCGACGATCTCGATTACCCGCACATACGGCCCGCGGACAAAGGTCAACACATCGCCGGGTTTGACGCTGTGATTGGCTTTTTCGATCCGCTGTTTGTTACAGCGGACGTTGCCGCCTATGACGAAACTTTGTGCCAGCGTCCGGGTCTTGAAGAACCGCGCGTGCCAAAGCCACTTGTCGATGCGGATTGCGTCGTCGGCCAATCTATCCCCCGATGCTGAGGTCTTTGAGTTTGGCAAAAGGCGAGTGCGGGTCGGGCGCCGGTGCTGCTTTGGCCGGCCGCTTTCGGCGCTTTTGTGGCGGGTGGTTTCTCTCTTTGGCGCGCATCGGCCGGTAACGATCTTCAGGCGTGCCGTCTTCCGTTTTCTTCTGGATACGTTTGAAGCCGATGGCGCGCATTACGCCCGGAAAATCGTCGAGCGTGGCGCCGATCATCGACAGTAAATCCGGCGTCGGCGCGAACGGGCCTTTTTTCGCTGTCAGCCAGGCTTTCGAGGTCAGGCGTTCGGCCATGTCGATGCGGACGGCGAGGGGGCCAAGCGGCCGATACCCGCAGGCTTCGAGAAAATCCAGATTGTCGCGTTTGTTAATCGGGATCGATACGCGGCCGGGCGCTGGCAGGTCGGGGATATCCCGGTATCCCCGGTGAAGAGACCACAAAAGCGCCCGCCAATAGATGGCGTCGGGCTTCAGAAGCGCCGGCATGTAGGCCATGTCGCGGCCGATCCGGACACCGAGGTCCCTAAGCTGTTTCCTGTCGGCTTTGTTGAGGGCGTCGATCTGTTCCGAGGCGTCACCGCGCCGGAGTGAGCCCAACCCCTCCAGCAATTGAAAGCCAAGCCCCCGGGCGGCGCCCTTCAATTCGCCGGACTGCATCTTGAACAGATCCTGAAATACCCGCTCGATCCGCCCTTCGAGCCAGGACTGAATGCGCCGTTCGACGCGTGTCCGTTCATGCGCATCGAGAAGGTCATCACCGATCACGGCGATACCCGGCCGCAGCATCGATTTACCATTGATGAGCCGCGCGATCTCGGTGTTTTGCCACATGATACGCGGAATTCGTCCTTGCTCGCTTGTTTCGACTGCGAAGTCCTTATCACCGCTCGAAGCGACGATACGGGCCTTGCGTGCGACCTCGGTCCTAACGGCACGGTGGGCGGCATTGGCGACGGCCCGCCCGGCATCACCCTCGATCTGCCGGTCGAAGTAAAAGCGCAGCCCCTCAAGCCGGCCCACTGGTTCACCCTCGATCAAAACCTCCCCATTGGCGCGGACGGCGGCGGTCAGGTCCGGATTGTCTTTCAGTTTATTGATGAGCACCGACGTCTTGCGGTCGACGAACCGGTGCGTCAAACGTTCATGAAGCGCGTCCGACAGACGGTCTTCGATGGCGCGCGTGCGTTGCTGCCAATGCTCGGCGTCGAGGACCCAGTCATTTCTGAACGAGACATAGGTCCAGGTCCGGATCCCGGCGATGCGCCCGATCAGGGTGTCGATATCGCCGTCTGTGCGGTCGAGGCGTTTGACGTTCGCCGCCACCCAGTCCGGCGCCAGACGTTCTGCGCCCGACGTCAGGTGTTTGTAGATCGACATCGCCAGGTTGGCATGGGCGTCGCTCATCACGCCCCGGAAATCGGGAATCTGACAGACGTCCCACAAAAGCTGAACGCGCTTCTTTCCCTTGGCGGTGGAGACCACATCCGGTTCTTTCCTGAGCCGGTCGAAAATCAGCTCATCGTCTGCGGCGCGGGTGCGGGTCAGTCCGGCCACCGTCGGCCGTTGGTTGAGGCTGCTTCTGAGCGCCGCAAGAGACGAGAGGTCGAGATCGGTATTCCGCCAGTAGATATGCTCCAAAGCGTCGAACCGGTGCTCCTCGATCCTCTCCGCGATCTCATCGGAAAGGGTGCCCGCCTCGGCGGTGGTCCCAAACGTGCCGTCGTTCATGTGGCGTCCCGCGCGGCCTGCCGCCTGCGCCAGTTCGGGAGCCGTCAGATGACGGATCCTGCGGCCGTCGAACTTCTTGAGTGCCGCGAAAGCGACGTGATCGACGTCCATGTTCAAACCCATCCCGATCGCGTCGGTGGCGACCAGATAGTCGACCTCACCCGTCTGATACATCTCCACCTGGGCATTTCGCGTGCGCGGGCTGAGGGCGCCCAGCACCACGGCTGCCCCGCCCCGCTGGCGGCGAATCAGCTCGGCGATGGCATAGACGTTGGAGGCGGTGAATGAAACGATGGCGGATCGTGCCGGTAATCGGTTGATCTTGGCCGGACCGACGTGGGTCAGAACGGAGAACCGGGGCCGGGTCACGATTTCGGCGTCCGGCACCAGACGCTTCAATAAGGGGCGGATGGTCTCCGCACCCATGAACATGGTCTCGCTGCGTCCACGCGCGTGCAGCAGTCGGTCGGTGAAGATATGGCCCCTGTCCGGATCGGCGGACATTTGAATTTCGTCAATCCCGACAAAGGCGAACTCACGGTCGACCGGCATCGATTCGACCGTGCAAAGGAACCAGCGGGCATCCTTGGGGAGGATTTTCTCCTCACCCGTGATCAGGGCGACCTGCTCCTTGCCCTTGGCGGCAACCGCACGGTCGTAGTTTTCCCGCGCCAAAAGCCTGAGCGGAAAGCCGATCATGCCGGACGCATGGGCCAGCATCCGCTCCATCGCGTAATGGGTCTTGCCGGTATTGGTCGGGCCGAGAACGGCGCTGATCCGCCCCGGTTCATCGAAAGCCGCAGCCATATGTCGACACTGGCGCGATGCGTGGCGGAATTCAAGTCTGTATGTCTGTTGTCAGGTTGGTGAAGGATGATTGCGGTGGACGCCCGGAACGCTAAGATACTGGCGCTCAAGAGGGAACGAACGGCATGCGCATTCTTGTCGTCGACGACGATCATTTTTCACTGCTCGCAATGGCCCGGCCACTGCGCCAGGCAGGCTATGAAGTGGTGGAGGCGATGCGTGCCGAACACGTGGTCGCCGCCGCCGAGCACGGCGACTTCAAGGTCATCATCATGGATATCTTCATGCCGGGGATGGGTGGCATCGAAGCGATCCAGAAAATCCGCGCCAAGAACGCCAATTCCTTCATTATTGCCGTGTCTGCGGGCATGGGCAGTATGCCGGGCGAGGATGCGATTCGCGCCGCAGTCAAGATTGGCGCCAATAGCGGTCTCACCAAGCCGGTCGATATCGACAAGCTGATGCAGGCCGTTCGGGATATCGGTGAACCGGCCCCGGCGGAAGAGGCCTGAACCCCGGATTTTCGCCGTTCCGGGGGTTGCGAAAGCTCAAAAATCTCCACATATCGGGCATGGTTATGGCGCTTTCTCTGACAATTTGGCGCCGTTCTACGAATTCGGGGTGATAAAGAGCATGAGCAAAGAGACATATTCGTTTCAGGCCGAGGTCGGGAAGATTCTCGATATCGTGGCCCATTCCCTTTACAGCCAGAAAGAGGTGTTCCTGAGGGAACTGATATCCAATGCTTCCGACGCCTGCGACAAGCTACGCTATCGCATGCTGACCGAACCCGACCTTGTCGAAGGTGGGGGTGTATTCGAGATCGGCATATCGATCGATCAGAAGAAAAAGACACTTACGGTTTCGGACAACGGCGTGGGTATGAGCAAGGACGATATGATCGATTCCCTCGGCACCATCGCCAAGTCCGGGACGCAGGCATTCATGGAGGGATTGAAAGACGCCCAGGCCGGCGGCGAAGACGCCAAGATGGCGCTGATCGGGCAGTTCGGCGTCGGCTTCTATTCCTCGTTCATGGTCGCCGATAAAGTTGAGGTGGTGAGCCGCAAGGCGGGTGAAGACACGGCCTGGCGCTGGACATCGGAGGGTCACGGTTCTTTCGAGATCGAGGAAGCCGAACGGGAAACCCCCGGCACGGACGTCATCGTGCACCTTAAAAAGGACGCTAAAGAATTTCTCGAAGACGTCCGGGTCGAAAACGTGGTCAAAACGTATTCCGATCACATCGCCCAGCCGGTGGTGTTGAAGGCGGCTAAGGACGGGGAAGAAGACAAGACCCTCAACAGTGCGTCCGCGCTCTGGACCCGCGACAAGAAAGACATCACCGACGAGCAGTACAACGAGTTTTATCATCACGTCGGGATGGCCTTCGACGAGCCCTGGATGGTGTTGCATAACAAGGCGGAGGGCGTCGTCAGCTACACCAATCTGTTGTTCATCCCGTCGTCCCGCCCGTTCGACCTGTTCCATCCGGAGCGGAAGGGGCATCTGAAATTATATGTGAACCGCGTCTTCATCACCGACGACTGCGACGCGCTGATTCCGGGCTACCTCAGGTTCGTCAAAGGGGTCGTCGATAGCGAGGATATAGACCTCAACGTCAGCCGTGAGATGCTTCAGCAAAATCCGGCGGTCGCCAAGATCAGCAAGGCGCTGGTTAAGCGCGTGTTGGGCGAATTGAAGAAGAAGGCAGATAAAGCACCCGAAGAATACGCCCAGTTCTGGGACACGTTCGGGATGGTCTTGAAGGAGGGGATTCACGAAGATTTCGAAAACCGTGACAGGCTGCTGGAACTCACGCGCTTCAAGTCCTCCGCCGTCGATGGCTGGACGTCGTTGAAGGACTATGTCGAGCGGATGAAAGATGGTCAGGATGCGATCTATTATATCTCCGCCGGGGATGCCGAGACCGCGGCCAAAAGCCCGCAGCTCGAAGGCTTTAGGGCCAAGGGGATCGAAGTGTTGTTCATGACCGACCCGGTCGACGAATTCTGGATGCCGGCCGTCGGACAGTTTGAGGAAAAGCCCTTTAAGTCGGCGACCCGTGGAGGTGTCGACCTATCGAAGGTCAAAGACAAGGACGATGCCGACAAGAAGGACGGCGAGGACGTGGATAAAGACGCCGCCACGCCCGCGATCGATGCGCTGACCGTCGCGTTCAAGCTGGCGCTGGGGGATAAGGTGAAGGATGTGCGGACGTCGTCACGTCTGACCGACAGCCCGGTCTGCCTGGTGGCCGACGAGGGTGATATGGATATGCATCTGGAGAAGCTTCTGAAGGCGCATAACCGGCTTGATGCCGCATCACCTCGTGTGCTGGAGGTCAATCCGAAGCATGCCCTGATCAAGCATCTGGCGGGATTGGCCGACAAGGACGCCAGCGACAAGGTGCTCGACGACGCGGCGTATCTTCTGCTCGATCAGGCGCGCATTATCGAAGGCGAGCCCGTGATCGACCCGCAGGACTTCATCAAGCGGATGACGGCGGTGATGCAGAAAGGGTTGGCGGCTTAGCTGCGGCATATAGCGCGATTGAGAAACAACTGTCATCCCCGCGGAAGTGGGGACCCAGGGTGGGATCCTCAGAGTTCTGGATTCCCGCTTTCGCGGGAATCACAAAATGAAGACTATGTCAGCGATGCGCAGAAACGCTGAATACGCTCGCAGGCATCTTCGAGGACTTCAGTCGCGGTCGCGTATGAAATGCGGAAGTGCGGGCTGAGCCCAAAAGCTTCGCCGTGCACGGCTGCGACCCCTTCCGCGTCCAGAAGCTCGACCACAAAATCCTCGTCGTTTTCGATCACTTTTCCTGAAGGCGTCTTCTTGCCGATCACGCCCGCACAGGACGGATAGACATAGAACGCACCTTCGGGTGTCAGGCAGCTTAATCCAGGCGCCTGGTTCAGCATGCTGACGACGAGATCGCGGCGCTCCTTGAAGACTTTGTTGTTTTCCTCGATGAATTCGTGGGGGCCGTTAAGGGCGGCGACGGAAGCGGCCTGGGAAACGGCGGCGGTATGGGTAATCGACTGCGACTGCACCATGGTCATCGCTTTGATCAGCTCTTTCGGTCCGCCGGCGAAACCGACGCGCCAGCCGGTCATACAGTACGCCTTCGACATGCCGTTCATCGTTAGGGTGCGGGATTTCAGTTCGGGGGCGACTTGGGCGATGGTCTTGAACTCGAACCCGTCGTAAACGAGGTGTTCGTAGATATCGTCGGTCAGGATCCAGACGTGCTCGTGCTTCTTGAGCACCTCGGCGAGGGCCTTTAGGTCGTCTTCGGTGTAGCCGCTGCCGGTCGGGTTGGACGGCGAGTTCAGAACCAGCCATTTGGTTTTCGGAGTAATGGCTGCTTCCAGTTGTTCCGCCGTAAGCTTGAAATCCGCTTCCTTCGGGCAGTCGATGACCACCGGCGTACCACCAAACAAAACGACGATATCCGGATAGCTTACCCAATATGGCGCCGGGACGATCACTTCGTCCCCCTGATCCAGCGACGCCATCATGGCGTTGAAGATCACCGGCTTGCCGCCGCAGCTGACGTGGATTTCGTCGCGGGTGTACTCAAGATCGTTGTCGCGCTTGAATTTGGCGATGATCGCGTCGAGCAGTTCCGGCGTGCCGTTGACACCGGTGTAGCGGGTCATCCCCTCATCGAGCGCTTTCTTGGCTGCGTCGATGACGTGCTTTGGGGTGTCGAAATCGGGCTCTCCCGCGCTTAACGAAATGATATTACGGCCTTCGGCAGCAAGGTCGCGGGCCTTCTGGGTGATCGCGATGGTGGGGGACGGCTTGATGACGCTCAGACGGTCGGCGACGATGGACATCGGTGAACTCCGCTGGATAAATGGGCAGGGTGGAATAAAACCGGCGGAACTTTAGGCCGTGCTCCCGTTCTCGGCAAGCATTGCCCCGAATTCAACTTATTTTCCGCGAATTCACGCCAAAATGCAGGTGTTTGATCTCGGCTCCATCACCTCTAGGGAGCCCACGCGTCATGCCGTCCGTCATGTCATTGTTCCGTCCGTTATTCTTTACAGCATTGTTTTTCATTTGTTTTTCCTTATCCAGCGCTGCCGCTCAGCCGAACCTGCCGCCTTCCGTCATCGACGAGGGCGGTTTGTTCTTTCCGGGCGATAAACCGGGCACGGTGACCCCCGCGCCGCTGTTGAAGACCGAGATCGACGCCGCCGTCAGCGGCCCGGTCGTCCGCTACAAGCTTCGCCACACTTTTATGAACACATCCAAACAGTGGAGCGAGGCGATCTACACATTCCCTTTACCGTCAGATAGCGCGGTGGATCGCTTGAAGATGACCATCGGCGACAGGGTCGTGAACGGCCGGATCGAGGAAAAGTCTGAAGCACGGCGGCTATATAACCAAGCCAAGTCTAACGGCCAGCGGGCCAGCATCGTCGAGCAGCAAAGGCCCAACATCTTCACGACATCGCTCGCCAACATCGCGCCGGGTGAGCAAATCACCGTCGAAATCGGCTTCCAGGAGACTCTGAGAATGCGGGACGGCGGATTCCGCTTGAGAATGCCCTTGGTGGTCGGCCCCCGCTTTATCCCGGGCAGCGCCGTTGATGGCTTTAAACCGACCGGATGGGCGCCGCCGACGGACGAGGTCGGGGATGCGCATCTGATCACGCCGCCGGTCCGGACGGTTGAGGAGGGGCCGGGCAATCCCGTCTCGCTCAATATAGATCTGGATGCCGGTTTTCCGCTCGCCATGCTCGAAAGTCCGAGCCATGAGCTTGCGATCGAAAAGCTGGGCAATGGCCGGGCGCGCATCACGATCAACGACACCGTTCCCGCCGACAAGGACTTCACCCTTGTCTGGAAGGCGCGCGCCGGTGATGCACCGGCGGCGGGCTTGTTCGCCGAAACGGTCAACGGCACGCGTTATGCGCTTTTGATGCTGAGCCCGCCTGTAAGCGATCAACCGCCTGAGCGCACCCCCCGTGATCTTGTCTTTGTCGTAGATACGTCGGGATCGATGCATGGCGCCTCTATCGATCAGGCGAAGGCGGCCCTCAGGCTGGCGCTTGACCGTCTGTCGCCGAACGACGGCTTTCGGATTATCCGGTTTTCCAACACCGTGTCGTCATTTCGGCCCGCGAAAGTGATGGCGACATCCGATAACATCGCCGCCGCCAAGGAATATGTCGGCGCCCTGGAAGCGGAAGGCGGCACGGAAATCGTCAAGGCGCTGTCACACGCGCTCGCCCAGCAGCGGTCCCGCGACCGCCTGACGCAGGTCGTATTACTGACCGACGGCGCGGTCGGGAACGAGCAGGCGCTATTCGACGTGATCGACCGGCAAATAGGTAAGGCCCGGTTGTTCACGGTCGGGATCGGCACGGCGCCGAACGGGTATCTGATGACGCGTGCCGCCCACGCCGGACGAGGTACGTTCACGTTTATCGAGAATATCGACGAGGTGGCCGAGCGAATGACGGCGCTGTTTACGATGCTCGAAACGCCGGCGCTGACCGATGTCACGCTCGACTGGCGGGGTGGCAATACTCAAGCCGAGACCTGGCCGAACCCGGTGCCGGATCTCTATTTGGGTGAACCCGTCACGGTTTTATCGGCGCTCGGTGAAGGCACCAGCGCAGTGGATGTAACCGGACGCATCGGCGGCAAGGTCTGGCGGACGCAGGTGCCGGTGATAAGTGGTCAGGAGCGGCCGGGTGTCGCGGCGCTTTGGGCGCGCCAGAAGATCCGGGGACTTGAGGATCGGATGCGCTGGGCCGAGGACCGCGATGCTGTGAAGGCCGACATCATCAATACCGCGCTTCAGTTTGAATTGGTAAGCCGCTTCACAAGCCTCGTTGCCATCGACGATTTCAAGGCCAGGCCCGATAACCTGGCGCTGGCGTCCGCCGAAGTGCCCACGAATATGCCCGAAGGCTGGTCCCGAGACCACGTGATGGGTGAGCCTGGACAGCCCATCCCGCAGCCGGGGCCGCAGAAGACCCGAACGTTCGACCGCGCCAGTCCGCTTCTGCGACAGACGATGTCGAAGAGCGCCAACAGGTTAGCAAACGTCCCCCAGACCGCGACACCGGCGCCGCTCGCGCTCTTGTTCGGCGGGCTGCTTCTGGTGTGCGGTTGGGCGGTTCGCCGGTTCGGAGCAGGGCGCGCATGACCCGGCCGACATCCCGCCGGCTGCGCGAGATCACCGGGATCGTCCTGATTGCGGCGGGGCTCGTGTTGGCGGGGTACGGGCTCTACATCCCGGCCAAGGCGGCGCTGGCGCAGGTGCTGCTGGAACGGGCCTGGGCGGCGGCGCCTGCGTACGGGACCGCGCCCCGGCCCTGGCCTTGGGCCGATACGCGCCCCGTGGCGCGGATCCTGGTGCCCAGGCAAGAGGTGTCGTTGATTGTGCTGGCGGGCGCGCATGGTCGCTCCCTGCCGTTCGGGCCCGGGCACGTCGACGGCACCGCTTATCCCGGCCAGCATGGGCACAGCGTCGTCGCGGCGCATCGCGACACGCACTTCGCCTTCCTCAAAGACATCCGGGTCGGCGACAGGATCGAGGTGCAGCGTTCGGGGAAGTTGGAGACGGGGTACGTGGTGGTCGAAAAAGCCGTCCTGGATGTGCGCAAACAGAATATCCTCATCGATCCGGCGGCGGACCTCCTGACACTCGTGACCTGCTATCCGTTCACGGAATGGAACCCGGGTGGGCCGTTGAGATACGTGGTGACCGCGGTTGCGGTTCACGACTCGCTTAGCGGCAGTGCGTCCCCTATATAAGGGGCATGGACACGCGCCCCGTATTCATTCCCGAAGCCCGGCCGGCTTTTTCCGAGGCTGCCGACTATAAACTGACGTCGCCGTTCGAGCCGTCGGGCGATCAGCCGAAGGCCATCGACGAGCTGACCGGCGGGCTGCACGCCGGTGAGCGCGAACAAGTGCTTCTGGGGGTGACCGGATCGGGGAAGACCTTCACCATCGCGCATTGTCTGCAGAACTTGAAACGCCCGGCGTTGGTGCTGGCCCCGAACAAGACATTGGCGGCGCAACTCTATTCCGAGATGAAGGACTTCTTCCCGGAAAACGCGGTCGAGTATTTCGTCAGCTACTACGATTATTATCAACCCGAGGCCTACGTGCCGCGTACCGACACGTATATCGAGAAGGATGCGTCCATCAACGAGCAGATCGACCGCATGCGTCACGCCGCGACGCGCGCGCTGCTGGAACGCCCGGACACGATTATCGTTGCGTCGGTGTCGTGCATCTACGGTATCGGTGCGGTCGAGACGTATTCCGAAATGACGGTGAAGCTGAAACCCGGCACCACCATCGAACAGCGGGAATTGATGAAAAAGCTGGTGCAGCTTCAGTACCAGCGGAACGACCAGAATTTCTATCGTGGCGCGTTCCGGGTCCGGGGCGATCTGATCGAACTGTTCCCGAGCCATATGGAGGACCGGGCATGGCGCTTGTCGTTCTTCGGGGATGAGCTTGAGGGGATCTGGGAAATCGATCCGCTGACCGGTGAGAAAACCGGTGCGCTACCTGAAATCACGGTCTATCCGAACAGCCACTACGTCACGCCGCGGCCGACGCTGATGCAGGCGATCCCGCTCATCCAGGCGGAAATGAAGGAACGGCTGGAGGAATTGCGCGCCCAGAACAAACTTCTGGAGGCGCAGCGCCTGGAAGAACGGACGACCTTCGACATCGAAATGCTGGAAACCACGGGCCACTGTGCCGGGATCGAGAACTATTCCCGCTATCTGACCGGCCGCAACCCGGGCGACCCACCGCCGACCTTGTTCGAATATCTGCCGGAGAACGCGATTCTCGTTGTCGACGAGAGCCACGTGACGGTGCCGCAGATCGGCGGCATGTACCGGGGCGACTATAATCGAAAATCGACGCTCGCCGAGTTCGGCTTCCGGCTGCCGTCGTGCGTCGACAACCGCCCGCTCAAATTCGAGGAATGGGACGCCATGCGACCGCAGACGATTTTCGTCTCGGCGACGCCGGGCCCGTGGGAGATGGAGCGCACGGGGGGCGTGTTCGTCGAGCAGGTGGTCCGCCCGACTGGCCTGATCGATCCCGAATGCGTTGTCCGCCCCGTCGAAACCCAGGTCGATGATCTATTAGGGGAATGCCGGGACGTTGCGGCCAAGGGGATGCGGGTGCTGGTGACCACGCTGACCAAGCGCATGGCCGAGGATTTGACGGAGTACCTTCACGAGCATGGGGTGCGGGTGCGCTACATGCACTCCGACATCGACACGCTCGAACGGATCGAAATCATCAGGGATCTAAGACTGGGGGCGTTCGATGTGCTGGTGGGGATCAACCTTCTGAGGGAAGGACTCGATATCCCGGAGTGCGCGCTGGTCGCGATATTGGACGCGGACAAGGAGGGCTTCCTGCGCTCCAAAACGTCACTCGTCCAGACCATCGGGCGGGCGGCCCGAAACGTCGATGGCCGCGTCATCCTCTATGCCGACAAGATGACCGACAGTCTTGAATACGCCATCGGCGAGACCAACCGCCGGCGTGAAAAACAGAAGGCGTATAACGAAGAGCATGGCATCACGCCTGCAAGCGTGAAGAAGAACATCTCGAACGCCATCGAGAGTGTGTACGAGAAAGACTACGTCACCGTGGACACCGGCGTTTCCGGCGAGACCCAACACGTCGGTCACAACATCCAGAAAGTCATTCAGGACATGAACGACCGGATGCAGGCCGCCGCCGCCAACCTGGAATTCGAGGAAGCGGCAAGGTTGCGCGACGAAATCCGCCGTTTAGAGGCGCACGAACTCGGCCTCGATAAACCGGGCGTGTCGAACAAGGCCCGCGTCAAGTGGGAACCCGAGGGCAAGAAGAAAAAGCGGAAGAAGGGTAGGTGACGCCCCTCACCCGGCGCGCGAGCGCGCCACCCTCTCCCCGAGGAGAGGGGTATCAGTATGGGAGTCCCCTCTCCCTTGGGAGAGGGACAGGGTGAGGGGGTTAAGTGGAACCCACTTTCCGATAAACCACAGACAGATTGTTGGCCGGCATTTGAACGGTTTCGACGTGTTCGAGACCGCGTGAGGCGGCTTCGCTCACGACGTCGCCCAGATCGCGGATGCCCCATGACGGGTCCCGCATCCTGAGCGATTGGTCGAACGCCGCGTTGCTGTCTGTCGTGTGTTCTCCGCCGATCCTGTAAGGGCCGTACATGAATAAAATGCCGCCCTCGGGCAGGAGGCGCGCGGCACCGTCCAGGAGCCCGATACACACTTCCCACGGCGCGATATGGATCATATTCGAATTGATGACGGCGTCGGCCTGATCGATGGGCCAGGGGTGGTCGGTGGTGTCCAGATGAACCGGGGGCATGATGTTGGGGAGATTGGTCTCCGCCCGCCATGCCTCGACCGAGGCGCGGAACCCGGGATCGACATCGCTGGGTTGCCACGTGAGATCAGGCAGGGCGCCTGCGAAATGAACGGCATGCTGACCCGTGCCGCTTGCGACCTCGAGCACCAGTCCCTTGTCCGGCAGAACGCGCCGCAGCACGTTCAGGATCGGATCCTTGTTGCGTTCCGACGACGCGGAAAGCTGTTTCAGGTATTCACCACGTTCCATGTGGCGGAGGGTGCCGTCCTGAAACTGGCGATACAAGCTAAATCCGCAGTTTAATCATGGTTGTTACGCTGATGACCGTGTGATACCCAACCGCATGCTTGCGAAAATCAAAACCTTCCTGATCGGGGGTGAGGCGGCGCCCGAAACCGCCGGTGACGAAACCGACGCGATGGCCGCGGCGGCGGTCGCGGTTCTCGTTGAATCCGCGCTGCTCGACGGGGATTTCGATCAACGCGAGCGCGATGCGATCGGCGGCATACTGGTTGATCGTTTTCAATTATCGGCGGATGATGCGGGAGATCTGATCGAAGCGGCGGTGGCGCAGCATCAGGACGCCAACCGGGTCTATGCCGCGACGCGCCAGATCCGCGATGCGTTTTCGGAGGCGGAACGTATCGATATGATGGAGATGCTGTGGGAGGTCGTCTACGCAGACGGTGTATTGCACGACTACGAGGCGAACCTGGTGAGACGTGTCGCGGGGCTTCTATACGTTGCCGATCGCGACAGCGGCATGGCCCGTAAGAGGGTTTTGGAACGCATGGGTTTGGATAGTACCGAGTGAGGACTCTATAGATGACGTATATCGTTACCGAGAATTGCATTAAGTGTAAGTATCAGGATTGTGTCGAAGTCTGCCCCGTCGATTGCTTTTACGAGGGCGAGAACTTCCTGGTGATCCACCCCGACGAATGTATCGATTGCGGCGTCTGCGAGCCCGAGTGCCCTGCCGAGGCGATCATTCCCGATACCGAGCCCGGCGTCGAGGAATGGCTTGAAATCAATACGAAATTCGCCGCCGTCTGGCCGAATATTACCCGCAAGGGCGATCAGTTGCCGGATTCCGAGGAATGGGACGGCAAGCCGAACAAAAAGGAAATGCTGAGTGAAAACCCGGGCAAGGGCGACTAACTCTCTATAAAATAAAGAGAATTTTGGCGCGGGGCAGTCGGATAAGCTGTCCCGCGCTGCTCTTTTCGGCACCGCAAAATTGTGGTATTATATTACTTGAAAATGACCGTGCGTTCGGGGCCCGAGGGGGCCCCATTTCAACGTCGGGCCGAAGGTTTGCATCCCTCATCCGCGCCGTTTCGGGGCGGGTGAGTTTTGATAAGTGAGAGAAAAAGAACCAATTATGGCTGAACTGCTATTCAATCCCGGTGATTTCGTTGTCTATCCGACGCACGGCGTCGGTAAGGTCCTCAGCGTCGAGGAAGAGGAAATCGCCGGTCACAAGCTGGAACTCTTCGTGATCAGCTTCGACCGCGACCGCATGACGCTTCGGGTGCCGGTTGCCAAGGCCGCGAATTCCGGCCTGCGCAAGCTTTCGTCGAAAAAGCGCATGGATGAAGCCATCCAGACCCTCAAAGGCCGCCCGCGGGTGAAGCGCACCATGTGGAGCCGCCGTGCCGCGGAGTACGATCTCAAGATCAATTCCGGCGACCCGGTTTCGATTGCCGAAGTGGTCCGCGACCTGCACCGCAATGTCGGTCAGCCCGATCAGTCGTTCTCCGAACGTCAGATTTACGAGCAGGCCCGCGATCGTTTGGCTTCCGAACTCGCTGCCGTCGAAAAGACCGACGTCGAAAAAGCGACGACTAAGCTCGAACAAATCCTGGAAGCGGCCTGAAGCCGGTGACGGCGCCGTCGGAAACGACGGTGTCCGGGGGCTCCGGTAAGGGGCCCGGCGGTGTGCTGCCCGAAAAAATCGTATCCGGCGGTCAGACGGGTGTTGACCGCGCTGCGCTCGATGCGGCGCTCAAGCTCGGTCTGAGATGTGGTGGCTGGGTGCCGCGCGGACGCCGTGCCGAAGACGGCCCGATCCCGTCCGAATACCCGATGCAGGAAATGAAGAGTTCGGCTTATCCCGCCCGGACCCGCCAAAACGTCATCGATAGCCATGCGACGCTGATTCTGACCCGCGGCGAACCTGTCGGCGGCACCGCCGAGACGTTGGCGATCGCGCAGGAACTGAAAAAGCCCTATCACATCATCGACCTGAGGCGCACCCATTCGCCGCTTGCGGCGTTGCGCTGGTTGGAAGCCAAAAGGCCGAAGGTGCTGAACGTCGCCGGTCCGCGCGAGAGCGGGGCCGGGGGTATCTATGAAGAGGCCTTCACGGTTCTGACCCACCTGTTCCAGTTGGCGGCGGGTTCCAAACCCTAACTGTAATCAGTTGCCGACGATCTTGACCCGTTCGCCGGCGGCGAGGCCATCAGATACGACGTTCAGATTAAGTGCCCTGAACCAGTCGTCGTTGAATTTCCCAAGTGGCATCTGGCGGGCGAACGTTTCGGGGGTGTCGCCCGGATTGACGGTGCGAAGCCGGATGTGCGGTGCCTGGATATTGTCGGCTTCGCCCGGCGCCAGCTTCCTGAAACTGTATGTGGTCTTCCGCAATGCGAGCGACATGTTCGATGTCGCACCCGGTTCGGTCAGAAACGCGAAGCGGTAAATACGGTCTCTGGCGGCGCGGATCGCGATCAGCCGGATATCGCGCTCACCTTGGTTGGTGTTGGCGCGTGTCGTGCCGGTCGCGGCTTCAAGACTGTTGATCGTCAGGCGTTCCAGATTCTGCATCTGCAGATTGGCCTTGGCACCCCAATGTCGGCCCACGTAATCCACCAGATTGGGCATGCCCGTCGCGACTTTTGGGCTTTCCATGTCGAAGATGATGGTGGTGCCTCGCTCGTTCGTGCCGACCACGTCCGATTTGCCGTTGTTGACCTTGAACTCGGGCGGAAATTCGAAGCGGAATCCCAGGTCGGGATGGATGAAAGCGTTGCCCTTCATGAACCCCTCTTTCGGATCCTTCCCGAACAGTACGCCGTCAATGTGGGTCAGCATCGCCTGGCGATTGCGCTTCGCGTTCGGTGGGGTCTGTTCGGCGGCGAGCCGTCGTGCCTGTTCGATCCGGTCGGCGGTGCGCGGGTGCGTCGACATGATCGTATGACTGCTTCTGGGGCGGCCTTCCATGTCGGCCTGAATATCGCTCTGCATCCCCAGCTTGGCGAAGAAGTCGGTAAGGCCGTGTGGGTCGTAACCGGCCTTGCTCATGTAGCGCGCGCCAAGCCGGTCGGCTTCCATTTCCTGCGAGCGGGAGTAGCTTTGAAGCGCCGCCTGCGCGCCGAAGGAGACAATATTGCCGAAGCCGCTGGGGGCGCCGAACACGCTGCCGAGAATCCCGACGGCGGTCAGGCCCAGGTTCGTTGCGACAGCGGATGAATAGCGTTGCGCCGAGTGCCGGGCCGCGACGTGGCCGATTTCATGGCCGATGACGCCGGCCAGTTCGGCCTCGTCCTCACAAAGCGCGATCAGGCCTCGCGAAACATAAACATACCCACCCGGCAACGCGAAGGCGTTCACGGTGTCGTCGTTCAAGACGAAGAACTGAAACTGCGCGTTCGGAATCTCGGATTGCGCGACGAGCTTGCGGCCGAGTTCGGAGACATACGCCTGCAACTGCACATCGTCGTAAGTGCCGCCGAACGCCTCCAGCATTTTCGGGTGTTCTTCGGCACCGACCTGCTTTTCGTCCTCTTCGGACATGAACGCGGTGAAGCTTTGCTCGCCGGTGGCACGGTTGGTCGTGCAGCCCGAAACCACCGCTGCTGAAACTAAGAGTGCGCAGAAAATCCAGCCGAAACGTCGGTTCATGTCTACTCCAGATCCTTCAAGACTGTCCGGAAGGGAGCTTACCCCATCCGTCGCATATTCCTCAACGAAGGCGATTTGATGGCAACTCAGCGCGACAAAAGCTCGATCTGCTCGGGGTGCGTTGCTTTGATCATCGGGCCGTTGCGCTTTGTCAGCCAGCCCCTGACACGGATCGCCTTGCCGCCCCAGTCGCGGGGGTGCGGGGCCGTATCCGCGAACGCTTTCATATACTTACGCTCAATGGAGACGGTGAAGTCCTCGCGCCAGTTATGGCCGAAATTCAGATAGATCGTCCCCTTGACCTCGGCCGCGTCGACGATCCGTCCCTCGATCACCTGGAATGTTCCAAGCTCGTCCAAAAGCGCCGTCGCATCGGCGTTGCGGATCGCATAATACGGTAGCGCCCAGATACCCCGCCCGGCCTGACGCGCGTCACGCTCTTTCTCCAGCATGTCCGCGACCAAACCCCGGTTGTCGGGGAAGCTGTAGACCCGCGCCATGCCGAGGCGAAGCATCTCGCCCTGCACCCAGAGTGGTTCGCCGTTTTCTTTCACATGCAGGTGCGCCAGCCAGCGGGCATAGCGGTCGCGCCTGGCCCCCGTGAATGTCAGCGAGACCTGTTTGCCCAGGACCATGTCGGCAAGCGCCTGCTTTGCTTCCGGCGCCAAAGGCCAGGTCGGGAAGTTCTTGCGTCCCAACGGCAGTTTCGGGGCCTGAATGCCAACGAGCCGGATTTCGTTCCCATCCTTGTAGGGTGGATCTATGAACACCGTATCGCCGTCGACGATCTCGGTTACCGTCGCGGTATGGACCGGGTCCGCAGAGACGGGGGCGGCGAGAAGAAGGATGAGAAAGGAAAGCAGTCTAATCATTGACGAAGCCGTCCATCATCTTGATGACATCGTCAGGTGAATGACCGCGCGCTCTCAGCTCACGGATGGTTAGTGACTTGTCGCGCTTGGCGAAGCGTTTACCGTCGTCACCTGTCAAAAGCGGGTGGTGGTGATAGGTCGGCACATTCAACTTGAGCAGCTCTTGTAGAAGGCGATGCACGTCGGTCGCTTCGAACAGGTCGGTGCCCCGCGTGACGAGCGTAATCCCCTGAATATGATCATCGAGTGTCACCGAGAGATGATAGCTGGTTGGAGTGTCCTTGCGCGCCAACACGACATCGCCGAAGCGTTCGGGGCGCCCCGTGATGTCTCCGGCGGCGGCGTCGGTCCACGTTAATGGCCCTGTCCGCGTTACCGCTTTTTCCATGTCGAGACGAACCGCATGGGCTTCCCCCGATGAGATCCGCTCTTCACGCTCAGGTTTGGACAGATGCCGGCATGTGCCTGGATAAACCGGGCCGTCCGGGCCGTGCGGCGCACCGCCGGCGGCTTCGATCTCCAGTTCGATGTCTTTCCGGGTGCAGAAACACGGATACGTCAGCGCCGCGTCCGAAAGTTCACCCAGTGCATTCTTGTAGTCATCGAAGTGATCCGATTGCCGCCGCACCGGCTGCGCCCAACTCAATCCGAGCCACGCGAGGTCCTCCAATATCGCATCTTCGAATTCGGGCCGGCAGCGGCCCCGGTCGATGTCTTCGATCCGGAGCAGGAAGTCGCCGCCGGGTCTCGCCACACGCGCTGCGAACAACGCCGAATAAGCGTGACCCAGGTGCAGATATCCGGTCGGGCTCGGCGCGAAACGGGTAACGGCGGACATGGTTCTCCTGACCTCGACATGCGGCGTGGGGTGACAATGGCGAACGTAATGCGCTACCACTTGTGCACCTTATTCTTTGGAGCATGCAAGTATGAGCGACGAAACCCCGGAACTGCCGAAGCTGAGCGGCCCGACGCTGGAGCCATTGGGCGGGCGGACGCCGAAGCAATTGGTGATCCTATGCCATGGCGTCGGTTCGGACGGCGACGACCTGATGGGGCTCGCGCCGTTCTTCCAGAAAGTGCTCCCCGATGCGCGTTTCGTCTCCCCGCACGCGCCGTTCCAGTTCGACGGCGGCCCGGTCGGGTATCAGTGGTTCAGCCTGCAGGACTTCTCCGACGACGCCCGCAAGGAGGGTGTGCGAAAGGCGGCACCGATCCTGAACAAGTACATCGATGAACAACTCGCGGCGCTCGGTCTCGAAGACAAGGACATGGCATTGGTCGGCTTTTCGCAGGGCACGATGATGGCGTTGCACGTGGGTTTGCGCCGCAACAATCCGTGCGCCGGAATCCTCGGTTATTCGGGTATGCTGGTGGATGTCGAAAGCCTGCCCGACGAGATCACGGCCAAGCCGCCGGTGCTGCTCTGTCATGGACAGGCGGACGAGGTCGTGCCCTTCGATTTCATGCCAGCGGCGCTCTCGGTGTTGCGGCTTGCGGGCGTCCCGTGCGACGGCCTCGGCCGGCCGGGTCTCGGTCACGGGCTCGACGACGATGCGGTGAAGGCCGGGATGTTCTTTTTGTCGGATGTCTTCGAAGTGGATATGCAAAACCTTCAGAAGTGACGCCGGGTCACGAAAGATTCATGCGCAATTATTTTGCTTTCTTTCAATATCGTGTATTCTCATCTCAACCGGACAGGAGATGTAGTATTCGATGTCCATAGACGGCTATCCCGCCCTGGCCCTGAACGCGGACTTTCGTCCGCTGAGCTACTTCCCGCTCTCGCTCTGGTCATGGCAGGAAGCGCTTAAAGCCGTCTTCCTCGACCGGGTCTCGGTTATTTCAGAATACGATGTGAAAGCCCGCTCCCCTTCGCAGGAGTTCGCCCTTCCCAGCGTCATCGCGCTCAAGGAATACATTCCGATGAACCGCCGCCCGGCGTTCACGCGTTTCAACGTGTTCCTGCGCGACGGCTTCACCTGCCAGTACTGCGGCGGCCGCATGGCGGCTGAGGAGCTGACATTTGATCATGTCGTCCCGCGCTGCCGTGGTGGGCGCACCACATGGGAGAACGTCGTCACGGCGTGTTCCCCGTGTAATCTGCAAAAAGGCCACAAGCTGCCGAAGCACGCGAAAATGTTCCCAATGCGGGAGCCCGCAAGGCCGACCTGCCACACCCTTCAGGAGAACGGACGTTCATTCCCGCCAAACTTCCTCCATGAAAGTTGGCGGGATTTTCTTTACTGGGACTCCGAACTGGAAGCCTGATCCGCTCTCGGCTGGACAGCCGCCCGTCATTGCTGCATATCTTCATATACGACATTCGATATATGAGGTGAGAACATGTTCAGCAAAGAAGGGTTCATCGAAGCATGCGGCGGCGCCGTCAAGGAAGGCCAGGCCGCCGTGCGCGAGCTGGTGCAGGAGGCTGTTTCGGACCCGAGCGGCATCGTCAAGGAACTGGGCGAGCCGAAAAAGGCGGGGATCGATCTGCTGCACCGCTCGGACGATCTGACGGTGATCAACTTCATCTGGTCGCCTTACATGACCCTGATCCCGCACAATCACAACATGTTTGCCGTGATCGGCCTCTACAACGGGCGCGAGGACAACGTGTTCTGGAAGAAGACCGAGGACGGCCTCGAGGCGGCGGGCGCGGACTCGCTCGGGACCGGGCAGGTCGCAACCCTCGGCCACAGCATCATTCACTCGGTGACCAACCCGCTTGGCAAATTCACCTCGGCGATCCACGTTTATGGTGGGGATTTCTTCGAACCTCACGAGCCCCGCAGCGAATGGGATCACGAAACCCTGAAGGAGCGTCCCTGGGACGTTGAGACGACGCGTAAGTGTTTCGCCGAAGCCGAAGAGCGCTATCTCGCGGGTCTTGCGGCGCACGCTGCGGAATAATCCTTACGCCCGCCAGCAGGGCTTACGGCTCTCCACTGCCGCATCCTTTCCGGTGATACCGAGATCGCTCAGTTGCCACGGCTCCATGATACGGAGCTGTCGGCGCTGACGGTGCCGCATCATCCACAGGTAAAGAGTGCCGATAAGATTGGGGAACAGCATGGCTTGTTTCCTTATTTATTTTGACTGCCGAAGATATTCTTGAGTTCCGCGTGCGGGATTATGCCGTCCAGATAACTGAGACGGTCCTCGCCCAAACCCGCAACAGTGTCTCGTACCAATCCCAATGTCGCACACATGACGCTGCCGCCGGTCGATATCCGCCGTACCCCCATGGTCTCGAGCTCACTTAACGGGATGTCGAAACCCTTCATGCCGACAAGCACGTTGGTCGGTTTTGAAACCGTCTCCAGCAATTTGGATATCTGTTCGCGGGTTCTGAGACCGGGGATATAAAGGCAGTCCGCACCGGCCTGTTCGTATGCCTTTATCCGCTGAAGCGCGTCGTTCATCGGGTCGGGATGGGGGACGAGGAAGCATTCCGCCCGCGCGGTTAAAACGAACGGCACATCCGACGTGTCGATCGCCTCACGCGCCGCCTGTATTCGCTCGACCGTTTCTTCGACGCTTGTGAGATTATCACCGCCGGTGAGCCGATGATCCTCGATGCTGCCGCCCTGGGCGCCGGCTTCGATCATCATGCGGAAAACGTCGGCAACTTTCTCAGGGGTTTCGCCATACCCGTCCTCGCTGTCGACGCTGACCGGGATATCGACCGCATCGCAGATCGTCTCGACGGCGCGCAAGCACTCGTCGCGGCTTAAATCACCGACGTAGTCCGGTCTCGCCATCGTGTAGACGATCCCGGCGCTTGTCGTGCCGATGGCTTCCGCGCCTGATTGTTCCATAATCCTCGCCGAGCCCGCGTCCCAAGCGTTCGGCATACGGATCATGGGTCCTTCTTGATGGCGTCTCAGAAAGTCGTTCTTGTTCATGGGGATGCTCCTCGGTTTCGTTGGCTTTAAATGTACCGCGCAGGTTCGGATTGTCATTCAGAAACGATTCGTTTATCATCGAAATATGGATGTAATAGGAGTTTCAGATGTTTAACGATGGGTGGGAGAAGTCGGACGCACGCGCGGCGGCGCGTATCGGGGCTGTTATCGGGGTGCCTGCACGCGCCAACATGCTGGCGGCTTTGGCGGGCGGGCAGGCGTTGACGGCGACGGAACTGGCGCTGCACGCCGGTGTCACGGCGCAGACCGCATCGTCGCATTTGAAGAAAATGACCGACCTCAACCTGATCGCCGTCGAAAAGCAGGGGCGGCACCGTTATTTCCGCCTCTCGGACGCCCGGATCGCCGATGCGCTGGAACCGCTGGCACATCTTCTGCCCGATCAGCCGGTGGCGCACCGAAAACCCTCTAAGTTATTGCAAGAACTCAGGGAATCTCGGATGTGCTACGACCATCTGGCGGGTGTGTTGGGGGTCGCCGTAGCGGATGCGCTGAAAGAACGTGGGTATATCACCGAAGATGACAAGGACTTCCACCCGACGGACGCGGGTTTCGGTTTCTTCGCGGATCTGGGCATTGATTTTGAGGGGTTGAAGGGCAAGCGCCGCCATCTGGCGCGCCGCTGCCTGGATTGGAGCGAGCGGCGGCCTCATGTAGGCGGGGCACTCGGCGCCGCGCTGGCCGATACATTCCTCGAAAACGGCTGGATCGAGCGCATTCCCGACAGCCGCAAGGTGGTGCTCACCGGCGCGGGGCAGCAGGCACTTTCCCAGCGGTTGGGGATCGACGCATAAAAACGCGCCGAACCCTTTGACATTTCCCCGTTTTTCCCTATATTCCGCGCCTTCATGCCCGGGAATGTGGGCTGGCGGCTTTGTTTCGCCATTCCCCGCCGCCGCGATAGCGGGTCGGACTACCGGGCTCATAACATCCGGTTGAACGTAGAGAGATCGAAAAATGAGCAAACGTCAGACTTCGAAGTACAAAATTAACCGCCGCCTCGGCGTTAATCTGTGGGGCCGTCCGAAAAGCCCGGTCAACACCCGCGATTACGGCCCCGGTGAGCACGGCCAGCGCCGCAAAAAGCCGTCGGATTACGGCCTGCAGCTGATGGCCAAGCAGAAGCTCAAGGGCTACTACGGCAACATTTCGGAAAAACAGTTCCGTAAATATTACGCCGAAGCCGTTCGCCGCCGCGGCGACACGTCGGAAAACCTGATCGGCATTCTGGAACGCCGTCTGGACGCCGTCGTCTACCGCATGAAATTCGTTCCGACCGTCTTCTCCGCGCGCCAGTTCATCAACCACGGCCACGTCAAGGTGAACGGCCAGCGCGTCAACATCCCGTCCTACATGGTCAAGGAAGGCGATGTCATCGAGGTTAAGGAAAAGTCCCGCCAGCTGCCGCTGGTGCTGCTCGCTTCCGAAAGCTCCGAGCGCGAAGTGCCGGAATACATCGAAGTCAACCACCAGCGGATGACCGGTACCTTCATTCGTCAGCCGAAGCTGGAAGATGTGCCGTACCCGGTGCAGATGGAACCGAACCTGGTCATCGAATTCTATTCGCGCTGATCCGTCATTCGGAAAGCATTCTCAAGGGCCGGTATCCGATGGGTACCGGCCTTTGTTTTTGCGTTCGCGGTTTCGTCTCATTTGCTAGCATCCGTTCATGACCCAGCTCTCCGCCCTTGTCGTCGCCCATAATGAGGAAGTGTGCCTGGAGGCGTGCCTCTCGCGTCTAACATTCGCCGACGAGATCGTTGTCGTGCTCGACAGGTGCACGGATGGCAGTAAGGCTATCGCCGGGAAATTTGGTGCGACCTGTATCGAAGGTGCCTGGCCGGTGGAGGGCGTACGCCGCCACGCTGGGATCGATGCATGTACGGGGCCGTGGATTTTGGAAGTCGACGCCGATGAATGGATCGACGCCGCTCTGGCGGCGGAAATCTCGGCGGTCGTGAACGCCGACAGCACCGATTTTCACTTCATACCTATGCGAAACCACGTCGGTGGGCGTTGGGTGCAGCATGGATGGATGGCCGCGCTGGCGCCCGACCTCAAGGGCAGTTTGTTCAGGAAAGGTCACAAGACGTGGGGTATGGAGCGCGTGCACCCGAACGTGTCGTTCTCAGGTAAACGAGGGCCTGATTTAGCCGGGGGTATCCGCCATAACTTCGTTAACGACGTCTCGGACCTCATCAAGCGTTTCAACAGGAACACCTCCCTCAAAGCCGAGGAACTGGTGGAAAAGGGCGGGACGGCGAAAACCAGAAGCCTCGCCCGCAAGGCACTGTCGCGGTTCTGGAAGTGCTTTGTCGCCCGCAAGGGGTGTCGTGAAGGCGGCGTCGGTCTCGTGATCTCGATCTTGTCGGCGCTCTATCCCCTGGTCGCGCATTTGAAGGCGGAAGAGATCAGAGCGAACGCAGCAGGTCGTTGAACGCCGGGATCACGCGTGGATCGGTGAATAGACGATCCGAATGCGCGGCAATCCGCTCGCGGACGTTTTCATAAAGCGGGTCATCCGTCATCAGTTGCACCGCGATATCAATGTAATCGTTGGCATCGTTCGCGATGAGTGTCTCCAGTTCCATCATCTTGTGCATCGCGTACGTGTGCCGTCCCCGCATGAAGCGGCCCGGCAGCGTCACGATGGGTGCGCCCATGGCGAGCGCCTCCAGCGATGTATTGCCGCCCGACCACCCAAAGGTATCGAGGATCACCCGCGCACCCGCCATGTGCTTTAGAAACGTCTTTCGATTGCAGGGAGGGATGAAGTCGAGTGTTCCATCAGGGTCGATCCCGTGTCCGCTTAACACGCTTGCTATTCTAGCCCGGAAGGCCGCCGTGACTTGCTTGACCGGGTGAGAGAAGAAAGCGAGCTTGCGGCCCGGCGTCTGTTTGAGGATTGCGGCGAAGGACTCGTCCTGTTCTGGCAGGATCTTGAATAGCGACTGCGCACATAGATAGTCGTGCGGCGCCGTCTCGTTCGGGCGCGGTGGCGGATCGTAAACCACGGAAAGACCGGGGAGGGTGACCAGGTTCTCCCGGTAAAATCGCGCGCCACCTTCCGGTTCCATCAGCGCCGATGAGATAAAGGTGTCGATGGTGGGCAATCCACTTGTCACCGGATGCCCCCAACTCATCATTTGCCGCGGCGCAAGGGGCAGTGCGGCCAGCACTTGCGTTCGCGGGTCCATCCCGATATCGGGATAAATCAAGGCATCGCATTCAAGTTCATGGATCTGATGCGCGCGTTCACGTAACCCCATCGGTGATATGTGCGCCCTGTCCGTACGCGCCGCCAGGCCCTTGGTCATGTCATCACCTTGGCCCGTCGTCGAAATCAGGTGCACCTCGAACTCATCGCGATTGATACCCTCGACCCAACCCCGGAAAAGATTGCAGATCGTGTGCGCCCGGAAGTGCGCGGAGACGAAGCCAATCCGTTTTCTCTCCCGTCCAGGTGGCGATGGCGGGGCGGCGAGCGCGGGGAAAGCTTGACCCGCGATCTTGCTGACGTGTGCACCCCACGCCGTCATGGGTTCCAGGTCGTCCTCGCCCTGATAGGCGAGCGCGAAGGGAAGAATCTCGGAAATCGCGTCGACCGCGGCACTCAGGGACGCGGAATTATCCGGTATATCGGCTTCGGTTATCTTGTTGAGTGACCGAAGCCAATCTTTCCGTACCTTCCGGCGCTCATCCGCGGATCCGTATATCTGTGGGAGTGCCAGTGACGACGCCCATGCTGCCTTGGTGAAGCCGGGACGTCGATTAATCGCGGCGCTCAGTGCTTCCCGCCCTCCCACGATGTCGTTGCGGGTGATGCGGATCGTTCCCAAAGTATAGGCGGCATCCGGCAGGTTCGGATCGTGCGTGAGCGCCCGATTGAGCGCATCTTCCGCCGCATCCAGTTCGCCGTTCTGGCGGTATATGTTGGCGATGTTGTTGAGCGCAGCCACGTCGTCGGGTGCGGATTTTAAAATCTGATCGAGTAAGGCTTCGGCGCGTGCCAGCTCGCCCAACCCCTGCAACGCGGCGGCAAGATTCCGGATGATCTCCGCGGTATCCGGCGAAAGTGCAAGCGCGCGTTCAAAATTGGTGACGGCCTCACTGAGGCGCCCGTCCGCCAACATCAAATTGCCAAGGTTAAAAAAACCACCCGCGAAAGCCGGGTGCACTGCGGTCAGTTGCGTCAGCACCTTTTCGGCGGCCGTTAATTCGCCCGCTCCCCGAAGCGCGACCGCATAGGCGTTTGTCAGGTCGGGCGCGTCGATGCCTGTGTCGATCAAACTCTTGAACGTCTTTGCCGCATCTTTGAAGTCACCCGCAGCGCTCTGGACGAGACCCAGGTTGAAACGGAACTGCCCGATCCCTGGGGCGAGACCGACGGCGGTTTCTAATTCGCGGACCGCGTCGTTATGCGCGCCGCGCTGGTGCAGTACCAATCCGAGGAAATGACGGGTTTCGGCGTGATCCGGATGGGTGGTGAGGATATCCTGGTAAATCGCCTCGGCGTCATCCAACGAACCCGTGCGCTGATGTTCGAGCGCTTGATCGATCCGTTGATCGATGTCGCCGGTCACCTCAGGCATGCCGTTGATAAAGGGAGGGGGTCAGGCCGAGAAATCGACCACGGAACCACGCGTCGGCTCGGCCGGGAACGCAGTCGGGTTGGTCTGTAATTCATCGACGGCGCGCACGGAGCGCGCGAAGTCCTGCGTTTGCGCCGCCGAGAACTGACGGTCCGCTTCGGCGCGGTCGGCCAAACGGCTGTTCCGTTCGGCCAACAACTGTTCGAAGCTGGCGGGACCGGCGCTCGGGCTCGCGGCCACGTCCTGAACCTCGGGGGCCGGAGACGGGGTGGTGGGCGTCAGCGGCGGTAGTGATTCGGTACGTGAATCGATAAACGCCTGACGGTCGCGTTCGTTTGAATAGAACGCCTGAAGATCGTCTTCTTCTTGTTGAAGTCTTTCGTCGATACGTCGATCGACCACGTCGCGAGCGATCTGATCCTCGATCAGATTGGCATCGGCGACGTCGCGGCGGAATTCCCGCTGAATGCGGGCGCGGTTGATGTCCTCCGCGGTGCGCTCGGCGGCGCGCTGCGCTTCGGCCTGGCGTTCGGCATCGCGCGCGCGCTGAACCACGTCCTCACGCTGACGCGCGCGGGCAAGCTCGGTCCTCTGATCACGTTGCGCCTGCAGGCGCTCCGCGCTGGCGATTACTGAAATCTCTAACGCCATTCACCAACCCGTTGTTTAAATGGGCTCTTTTGGCGTTTTCTACGTCAACACACCTTATTGGTGGCCGGTTCTCGACCTGGAGATTATAATGAAAATTCGGGAATTTGCAAAATCCAACGTCATTTCGGGGAAATGCGACTATGGAAGGAATGCCGGAACTGACGCCGCTTCAGGCGCTAGCCGTTGGGGCTGCTTATGTGGTCATGGCGGACAAGAAAGCACTGCCGGAAGAGCGCGCGTCGCTGGTCAGTATTTTCGGCAAGCACATCAGCCGTCGTGAGCTTAGTTCGACGCAAATTCAGCGGATGACGGCGGACGCGTTTGCGTATGTCGCCAAGTATCCGTTCGACAAGTTTCTGCTCTCGATCGAGGCGGCGTTGACCCCCGGTCAGGCGATCGCGGTCTTCATGAACATGTACGAGACGATGATCGTTGACGGTAATGTGGTCGCCCGGGAGAAGGAACTGATCGAGGAATTCTATCGCTTCTTCGATATCGACCGTCGCGTGGTCAATACGGCGCGCGAGATCATTATGGTCAAAAACGACACCTCGCTTTTCCTGCGCGAAGACCATCCCAACAATTCCCGGGATTTCCGCTTTGGTTTTCTGGACCGGATGGACCTGGAGGCGTGAGCCCCTGCCGCCAGGACTTGCGCCCTTGGCCGGGGTCGTTTAAGAGCCCAACATGAAGTTTCCCGATCCCCTGATCCGTGGACGCCTGATCAAGCGTTACAAACGGTTTCTGACTGACGTCGAACTGGAAGACGGCAGTGTCGTTGTCGCCCACTGCGCGAATTCGGGGTCGATGGAGAGCGTTAAGGAAGCGGGCGCGGAAGTCTGGCTGTCGCCTGCCCGCAATCCGGACCGGAAATTGAAATTCACCTGGGAATTGATCCGCATCGGCGAGACGCTGGTGGGCATCAACACTTCGTTACCCAACATGATCGTTTCCGAAGCGATCGAGAACGGGGTCGTCGACGAGCTGAAGGGGTATGGCTCACTCAGGCGTGAGGTAAAGTACGGCAAGAATTCCCGCATCGATATTCTGCTTGAGGATGACCAGAAGCCGAAGTGCTACGTCGAGGTCAAGAACACCACGATGCGCCGGAATCTCGAGGACGGACCGGCCGAATTTCCGGACGCCGTGACCTCACGGGGCGCCAAGCATCTGGTCGAATTGTCCGATATGGTCAGGGATGGCCATCGGGCGGTGATGTTCTATCTGGTGCAACGCGAGGACGCGGACCAGTTCACGGTCGCAGACGATATCGATCCGACATATGCCGAGGAACTCACGAAAGCAATCAAGGCCGGGGTCGAGGTGGTGTGTTACGCGTGCACCCTCAGTCCCGAAGAGATCGTGGTGACGCGAAAAATTCCTGTCAGCCTTTAAAAAAATTCGTGCCGGGTATGAAAAAAGCCCGGAAAGGCTTACATAAGACGAAACGTTATGGATAGAGACATGAACGAACAGGCAGTAAAAGTACCGGCGCGCGACGGCCGCTTTATCAAGATCCACGACGCCGCGGGTTTTGAGGGGATGCGCAAGGCCGGCCAACTCGCTGCCGAATGCCTGGACTTCATCACACCTTATGTGAAGCCGGGCGTCAGCACGGATGAGCTGAACACCCTCTGTCACGACTGGACGCTGGAACGCGGCGCGGTGCCCGCGCCGCTGAACTATCGCGGCTTTCCGAAATCCATCTGCACGTCGATCAATCACGTGGTCTGCCACGGTATTCCCGGCGACAAGGTGCTTGTCGACGGCGACATCATCAACATCGACGTCACCGTCATTCTCGATGGCTGGTACGGTGATACGAGCCGCATGTTCTATGCCGGCAAGCCGAGCATCAAGGCGCAGAAGCTGGTCGAAACCACCTTCGAATGTCTGTGGCGCGGGATCGAGATGGTGCGCCCCGGCGCGACCCTCGGCGACATCGGTCATGCGATCCAGTCGTACGCCGAAAAGAAAAGGTATTCCGTGGTGCGCGATTTCTGCGGCCATGGGCTCGGCCGTGTGTTCCACGACGCGCCCAACGTCATGCACTTCGGCCGGCCGGGCGAGGGGGAAGTGCTGCGCGAAGGTATGTTCTTCACCATCGAGCCGATGATCAATGCCGGTAAGCTGGACGTGAAGATTCTCGCCGACGGCTGGACCGCGGTGACCAAGGACCGCTCCCTCTCGGCACAGTTCGAACATTCGCTGGGCGTGACCGCCGACGGCTACGAAATCTTCACGCTGTCGCCGACCGGTCTCGACTGCCCGCCCTATAAGGTCTGATCCGATGACGGTGGCGCGTGGGAGCGAACACGCCGGCCATCGTCAACGTTTGCGCAGCCGGTTCATGGCGGCGGGCGGCGATACCTTTCCCGATTACGAAATCCTGGAAATGGTTTTATTCGGCGCGATCCCGCGCGGTGACGTCAAACCGCTGGCCAAAAAACTGCTCAAGCGGTTCGGGTCATTCGCCGACGTGATCGCGGCCTCCCCGGAAACACTCTCGGAGGTCGATGGTATGGGCGAGGCGTCGGTCGCGGCGCTCAAGATCATCGAGGCCGCGGCACAAAGGCTTGGCCGGGAAACGGTGATGGACAAGCCCGTTCTCTCTAACTGGGACCGGTTGATCGATTACTGCCGCATGCAACTCGGCCGTGCCGAGAGGGAGCACTTCCGCGTCCTGTTTCTCAATCGCAAGAACGTTTTGATCGCTGACGAAGAACAACAGCGCGGTACTATCGACCACACACCCGTCTATCCGCGCGAAGTGGTCAAACGTGCCCTGCAACTTGGTGCCAGTGCCATCATCATGCTGCACAATCACCCGTCCGGCGATCCGGAACCGTCGCGCGGCGATATCGACATGACCCGGGAAATCCGCGAAACGGCGGCGCGCCTTGGTATTCAACTTCATGATCACGTCATTGTATCGAGAAGCGGCCACCGTTCCTTCAAGGCGATGGGCTTGCTTTAACGCGCGCCTTGCGTGAGGCTTGCGCCATGTCAGCCGAGTTTTCCCGCGACCGGGTGCTACCGGAAATCGATTTAATTTCAGGTGTAGACCTGATCCGGCGCGGCCATGCCCGCGCTGCCGACATCGTCATGCCGCAAGCTCGCTTTCAACGCGAACGTGAGGTCGCGTCGGAGAGTGCGTTCAAGCGCGCGATGGCAGGGGAACTCAAACCCATGTTCCACGCTCAGGCGGGCTGGCGCGACCCTGAGGTGACGGCCGACAACATGGCTGAAATCTCCAGGCGTGTGGCGGACGTCGGCGGCCGCATCGACAGATACGGGATCTGTCTCGACTGGAGCATGGGGTATCCCCCCGGTCAGCGCGAAGGCCGCAACCGGGGCACCGGACTGGTTTTGCGCAGCGACGATGATTTCCGTTTGGTGGCGGAAGCCACGGACGCCGCCGCGCACTTCGGGGATTTCGTGATTGGTATGCCGGCGGCGGTCGAGAACACCGAAGCCGCGCTGAAGGCCGGCGCGACGAGCATCGGCAATCTTGGTCAGTATTTCACCTTCCGCCTCCCGGATTGGGATGACGACGCCCTGATCGCCCGGGCCACGGTCGAGGCGATGGCGATGTGTGCGGCGCAGCCCGTCGATATCATCATCCATTCCAATCTTGATGACGGATTTGCGGCCCGTTTTTCGGATCTGGCGTGCACGCTCGGGGCGGCATTGATTGAGCGCTACATCGTCGAGCATCTGATCGGCGGCCATATCGGGCACTGTTATGGACATACGTTTTCGGGGTTGAGGGAGCGTCAGGCGTTTCACTTGGCATTGGCCGAGGCCTCCCCCGGCCCGGGCACGATGATTTACGGGAACACGACACGCTTTGCGGAAGATGATGCAGCCAACTATGCAGTTCTGGCGGGGTATCTCGGCGCCGACCTGGCGGCGCTCCGCTGGGCGCCGAGCGGGCATGCACTCACCCCGATCCCGGTGACGGAGGCCAGGCGCATCCCAAGCGTCGACGAAATCGCGGATGCGCAGATTTTTGCTGCCACCCTCGCCGAGCGAACCTCAGAACTCTTGTCTGACAATCCCCCGGAGAGCGTTCGAGCGCTGGCCGACGAGATCGCGGCGGGCGGACGTAAATTCTTCGACAACGTGATGAATGGTCTGGGTGAACTCGGTTATGCGACCGATGACGCCTACGAGATGCTGCTCGCCATTCGCCGCATCGGCGCGCCGGCGTTGGAGCGCGCTTTCGGTCCCGGCGAAATGGACAGTGGCGGTTACTACGGGCGGGCGCCGGTGGTGGTCTCCAGCGTCGTCAACGAGATCGCGGACCAAGCCGACAGCATCGTCACCGGCCTCGACCCATCATTGTTGGATGGTTTGAAGCGGCGACGGCCGAAAATCTGCATCGCGACGACGGATGTTCATGAATACGGCAAACGCCTTGTCGAGCAGGTCTTGTCGAAACTGGATGTCGATGTCGTGGACGGTGGGATCGGCGTCGACGCCGACGATCTTCTGAAGACGGCGGAAGCGGCATCCGCGGATGTAATTGCGATCAGCACGTATAACGGGGTCGCCGCCGATTTCGTCCGTGACCTCGCGGGGGAGATGAGGCCCGGCGGCTATCACCCCCAAGTGTTTATCGGCGGCCGTCTCAACGCCGTCCCTGATGGGACCAACACGGGCCTGCCGGTGGACGTCGCAAACAGTTTGAGCGAGACCGGGGCAATCCCGTGTGCGCGGATTGAGGACATGCTGGAAATCATCGCGAATCAAGATGGAGGAAAATCGTGAAGGTCGGCATTATCGGGATCGGTCATCTGGGATTTGCCCTCGCGGAAGGGTATGCCCGGGCGGGGATGGCCCGGGATCTGATCGTCTCGCCAAGAGGGCGGGAAAAGGCTTCTTTGTTGCGTGCGACGCATGGGATCCGTGTCGCCGACGACAATGCGGATGTGGTGCGCAATTCGGATGTCGTGATTATCGCGACCCGGCCGGGCGATGTCATTTCGACCGTCCGGCTATTACCCTGGCGTGACGGGCAGGTCTTGATTTCAGCGGCGGCGGGGATCACGGCGGGCGCCCTCAGGGGGGCGGCGGCACCTGCGGATGCAGCACGCGCGATGCCGGTCCTGGCGAGCCGCTACGGCGAAAGCGCGATCCCGCTCTATCCGGATATCGAAAAGGCGAAGGAAGCTTTGTCGCCCTTGGGACGCGTGACCCCGATAAAAGACGAGGACGCGTTCTCGGCGGCGAGTGCATTGGGCGGATGGTTCGGCTGGTTGTTCGCCCTGACGGGTGAGACTGCCGATATCCTGATTGAGAGCGGGGTCGAGAAAGCCGCCGCCCGTAAGGTGACAGCGGACATGATGCGCGCCGCAGGTGCGATGATCGCGGAAACACCTGAAAAAGACCCGCGAGAGACCCTTGGGCAACTGGCGACGCCTGGCGGCATTACCGAGGCTGGGATCAAAACGTTACAGGACGGGGATGCATTCAAACCCTGGCGCGATGCAATGGCGGCCGCGACCGCCCGCCTTCAGGCGCTTGGCCGGTCCGGGGACTGAATACCGGGGGATGCCGGGGCGTTCATACTCGCCCGCTTGTCTTCCTTTGCTTCGCTTGCCGGCTTTCCCGACTTGGCGGCATGCTCTTTGACCCGCTTTTCCAGTTTCTTGCGGCGGCGGCGGCGAACGTATTTCAACGAGAATTTATAACTGAACCAGGCGCTGAGGATCGCGTAAGGCAGGCAGCCGATCCCCATCGACAGGCCGAGTTCCTTTGCAAGCAGCCCCATCAGGTCAAGCATCGCCTGCCAAAATCCGGCGCCAGCGTCGAACGCCGCATGCCAGGATGTCAAAAACGTGTCGTATCCCGTGATGTTGTGCCAGTCGCCACGCATGATCTGGCCGGTGGCATAAAACAGATAGTAAATCGGCAACATCGTGAAGACGTTGGTGACCCACGTCCAAGCGAATGAGATGACGAGACTGAAGTTGGCGTTCTTCAGTGGTTTGAACAACAACCACGTCATGAAGCAGAGATACATCTGGATGCCGACCAGTGGTGTCATCGCCCAGAACATGCCGACGGCAACGCCGCGCGCCGAATACTCGGGCGAATGGGGGCTGCGGCGCAGCGGAATCAGCAGCTTGAGGCGCGACAGACGCCCCATACGCTCCATAAACCCTCGATTGACGCGAGCCACCGACGCCATCACCGTCTCCCGAAATTTGTCTGCCTCTTATTGGACGTTGATCCGGATGATGGCAGAAATACCAACCATCTCAACACACTAAATCGCCAACGTGACGGAATTGTCATTGACGGACGCAAAATTGTGTCCGAAACGCTAAAAAACCTGACTTTACACGGCACGCGTGCCTAAAATCACCGGGTTTGGGAGAAGACATTGCCGACGATTTTTATCCGCGTATTCGTGCCGTTCGCGCTCGGGTATCTGCTGTCCTATCTGCTCAGGGTCGTGAATGCGGTTATCGCACCCGCGCTGATCGAGGACCTGGGCTTAAGCGCGTCCGATCTTGGTCTGTTGACGAGTGCCAACCTTTTTGCCTTCGCGGTCTTTCAGTTGCCGTTGGGTGTTTTGCTCGACCGGTATGGTCCGCGTAAGACGGAAGCGGCGCTGTTGTTGATTGCGGCTGCGGGGACGGCGGTATTCGCCCTTGCCGGATCGCTGGCATTGCTGGCGCTTGGGCGGGCGATGATGGGGCTTGGCACGTCGTCGTGCCTGATGGCGGCATTCACAGCGTACGCACTCTGGCTCGCCAAGGAACGCCTGCCCGCCGTTAACGGTTATCAAATGGTAGCGGGCGGCATCGGCGCGCTGATCGGCACCACGCCGGTCGAGTATGTCGAAGAGCTGCTGGGCTGGCGCGGCGTCTTCTGGGTGCTGACCGGGATTGCGATCTTCATGGCGGCAATGGTCTATACGGTGGTGCCGCGCCGCAATGAGCCGGCCGGCGGAACCGAGACGCTAATGCAAGCTATCGGTGGGGTTCGGCGCGTTTTCTGGTCGCCGCTTTTCTGGCGTGTGGCGCCGCTTTGCGTCACGTCCCAAGCGGCATTCATCGGTATCCAGAGCCTGTGGCTCGGCCCGTGGTTCCATGACGTCATGGGACTCGACAACCGGGAGACGGCGGATGCGTTGTTCCTCGTCGCATGTGCGATGGTCGCAAGTTACATGTGTCTTGCCATCATCACCGGGTATTTGTCGAAGCGGGGCGTCGGTGCGATCCGAATTTCCGTGATCGGCATGAGTGTCTTTATCGTCATGCAGATGGTCGTGGTATTCGAACTTGTACCGGTGACGGCCTTAACGTGGATGGTCTGGGTGTTTACGGCGACGTACGGGATCGTCAGTTACGCCGGTCTGACGCAACGGTTCCCGACGGCGCTCGCGGGTCGGGTGGTGACGGCGATCAACCTGTTGGCGTTCTTTGGCGCGTTCAGCGTGCAGTGGGGCGTGGGGGTGATTATCGACTTCTGGCCCCTGACCGAAAGCGGCGGCTTTCATCCGGACGGCTATCGCTGGGCGTTCGGGATCGTTGCCGCGATCCAGGTCGTGGCTTTGATTTGGTTCCTGATTTTCAGGACGGAACGGGTCGTCGAAAGTCACGCGTGACGACCCCGTCCCGTTCGTAACCGCGTACCATCAGTTTCCCTTCGAGGGCATTCGCAACCACGGCGATCCGCGTGGTTTCGTTGAGGATCGGCGCTTTTACCCAGTCGAATCCGTCTTCGGCGTCGTCGCGGGTTTCCGACATCAACTCCCGCCGCCCAACGCTGTCCGTGCCCCGGTAATGTCCGGGGACGTCGCGCGCCATCCAGTGGTTGGCGCAGGACGTCGGATTGTCGTGCACGGTGCCGTCGTCTTCCTCCCGTTCGATCAGGCAGGATTGCTCTGGGGTCGTGCCGCTGAGGGTAAAAAACGCCGGGATCGCCAAGGGCGTTGCGATCAGCCGTTCCTTGGCCTCGTCATAGGTCGCGCAGGTATCGAAAATTTCGCGTAGCAGGTGTGTCGGTGGGAGGGCCCGTCTGGCCATGAGACGTGAACGGTTGATCCCCCAGTCGACCCAACAAGACTTCGTCCACCTCCGAAAAGGCGGCTGGTTGATGGCGGCCGAGAACCGTCCCGGCGCCATGGCGGTGACCACGCCGACGAAGCCGGGCCAGGTGACGTTATAATAGGGGCCGCACTTACCTTTGAACTTGGCGACGACGACGGTCTCGCCCAGGCCGTCGAGAGGCCAGTCGAGCGTTCGGAGCATCCGGTTACCCTTCCCCGACGGGTCCGGCCCGGCGCCGGTCGTGCAACTCCATTCATAAGAAAGATTAAGAAGCCATGCGCCAGCTTTCCCAGCCTCCGAATCGACGGCTGCGATTTCGTCGATGAGGCGGTTGTCCTGCCGTTTCAACCAGCCCCGCGACACCACATCGCCGACCCCGATGGCGAGCGAGCCGTAGTGCTCGCGCCCGGCCCGGATCACCGCCTGAAACCGGCCGGCTTCAGCGCGCGCGACATCAATCGCGCCCGCGTCGGTGGCGTCGACGTAGGGGATTTCGACCAGATGATCGGTCTCGGTGACTTGCGAATCCATTCGTCTACTTTATACGCCACAGGTGTTGCGTTGTCATGAAACCTCGCCGAGTGCGATTGCAGGCTTTAAAATCGGGCGTGCGTGGGTATGATCGCCCCGCCTTAAGAGGAGACCCTGCATGATTCCGCGTTACAGCCGTCCCGATATGACCGCCATCTGGGAACCAGCCAATAAGTTCCGAATCTGGTTCGAGATCGAGGCGCACGCCTGCGATGCCATGGCCGAGCTGGGCGTCATCCCCAAGGAGGCGGCCAAGGAGATCTGGGACAAGGGTGACAAACCCTACACGCAGGAGCGCATCGACCGCATCGATGCGATTGAACTCGAGACCAAGCACGATGTGATCGCATTCACGACAGAATTGGCGGAGCAGGTCGGCGAGCCCGCGCGCTTCGTGCACCAGGGCATGACGTCATCGGACGTTCTGGATACCTGCCTTGCCGTGCAGATGAAACAGGCGGCGGATATTCTGCTGGCCGATATCGACAAGCTGCTGGGTGCGCTTAAGCGCCGCGCGTATGAAACCAAATTGATGCCGGTGATGGGGCGCTCGCACGGTATTCACGCCGAGCCCACGACGATGGGCCTGAAATTCGCGCGCTTCTACGCCGAATTCGCCCGCAATAAAGTGCGCCTTGAAGCCGCGCGCGCCGATATCGCGACGTGTGCGATTTCCGGTGCTGTCGGTACGTTCGCCAATATCGACCCGCGGGTCGAGGCGCATGTCGCGGAAAAGCTCGGCCTTACGCCTGAGCCGATTTCGACACAGGTCATCCCACGTGACCGCCATGCCCAATATTTCGCGACGCTGGGCGTGATCGCGAGCTCGATTGAGAACGTTTCGATCGAAGTCAGGCATATGCAGCGGACCGAAGTTCGCGAAGCCCAGGAATACTTCGCGCCGGGCCAGAAGGGGTCGTCGGCGATGCCGCACAAGCGGAACCCGATCCTGACTGAGAACCTGACCGGCCTCGCACGCATCGTCCGTTCGGCCGTGGTCCCCGCGCTCGAGAACGTGGCGCTGTGGCACGAACGCGATATCTCGCACTCTTCCGTTGAGCGGATGATTGGTCCCGATGCGACGGTGACCCTCGATTTCGCGCTGAACCGGCTGGCCGGCGTCATCGACAAGCTGGTTGTCTATCCCGATAACATGCTGGGCCACATGAATGCGTTCGGCGGCATCCACGATGCACAACGGGTACTTTTATATCTGACCCAGAACGGCGCCAGCCGAGAAGATGCCTACAAGATCGTGCAACGCAACGCGATGCGGGTCTGGAAAAGCTTTGGGATCGATCAGGACAATCCGGACACACCCCCGGTGTTGGACGATGTCGAGAAGGAAGCCGCCAACCACGACAATCGGCTCGCGTTCTTCCTCAGCCACGATCCGTCGCTCGCCGACGTGTTGTCGGCGGACGACCTGAAGAAATTGCTGGAAAAAGATTCGGTCAGCTACCACACGGCGCGGGTCGACGATATTTTCGCCCGCGTGTTCGGCAGCGACTGACGATCAGGCTTCGTTCTTGACCTGATCGAGGGCAACGCTTTCGAGTTCCTGGATCTTGGCGCGGACCTGATCTTCGGTAACCGGTGCGTTTTTCTCGCCGATGTCCTTCATGACCTTACGCATGACGTCTTCGACGCCCGGTTCGTCCATGTCGGCGATGACCACTTCCTTGGCGTAGCTTTCGGCTGCATCGCCGGTCAGGCCGAAGATTTCAGCGAGCCACAGGCCGAGCAGTTTGTTGCGGCGGCTTTCCGCCCGGAACAGCAACTGCTGATCCATCTCATACTTACGCTCTTCACCTTTTTCGCGTTTGGAAAAAGAATCGGCCATTGGTGCGCTCCCCTGAACTAACTCTATCTGATCCAAAAATAGTCCGGCGGCGGTAAAGCCGCAAGCCGCGCTATAGCTGGTTTCCTCGCCAAATGCATATTATTTTTCTGTAATGTGCACTGTTGTCATCCTCCGCCGACCCGATCACCCGTGGCCCGTCGCCATCGCCGCCAACCGCGACGAGATGTCTTCTCGTCTGTGGCGCCCGCCCGCCCGGCACTGGGACGACCATCCCCACGTCATCGCCGGGATCGATGAAGAAGCTGGCGGTACATGGATGGGGTTGAACGACGACGGGTTGTTCGCCGCTGTTCTGAACCGTCCAAAGTCGCTCGGACCCGCTGCGGACAAGCGTTCACGGGGCGAACTCCCGTTAGAGGCACTCAGCCATGCCGAGGCGCGCGAAGCGGCAGAGGCGCTGGGGAATCTGGATGGTCAGGCTTATCGAAGCTTCAATATGCTGATCGCCGATGCGAACGAGGCGTATTGGTTGCGCTCGACGGGCGAGGGAAGAGTCGAGGTCATGCCTATAGAAACCGGGCTTTCGATGTTGACGGCGAATGACCTGAACGACATGGAATCAGTACGGATCAAAGCCTATCTGCCGCGGTTCCGCGATGCTGAACCCCCGGATCCGGATTTGGGCGAGTGGGGGGCTTGGACGGCACTGCTCTCAAGCCGCGAGCAACAGGCGTCAGACGGGGAGCGCGGTGCGATGAACGTCGGCACCGGGAGTGGCTTCATGACCGTATGCTCGTCACTCGTCGCTCTGCCGGGGGTCGAGCGGTTCGGCGAGAAACCGAAATGGCTGTTCGCCGCGGGATCGCCGGATCAGGCGCCGTTCGAAGAGGTTTCCCTGTCTGAATGAGTTGATCCGATGTTGAAGCAAACCATAGTGTCATCCCCGCGAAAGCGGGGACTTGGATTGAGATGGTTTTGCTGGGTTCCAGCTTTCGCGGGAATGACGATCGGTTTTCTGATCATTCTCGTCTGCGCTCGACCAACCGCCGCTCTCGATCTCCCGCCCGCAGGGGGCCCTGGCTTCAAGCAGCTTTGCGAAGATATGTACGAAAAGCGGGATACGCCCGAAGGCTGGCCGTCGTCAATTCAGGGTATCAAGCATTACTGCACGCTTAAAACGATGCATGGCGAGGCGACCGAGATGGATGCGGACGATTACGCCTGGACATTGAGAAAGAGCCTGACGTTTGCCTGCAAGGGTAAACGCGAGGTGATCTACGAACTGGTGCGCAGGCTAAAAGATTGCGGCGGCGAGACTCGCACGCTGGAACTGACCCTCGGCCCTGAGAAAGGGGCGTGTCGGGTATCGTTTCGCGAGACATCTGAAACGTTCGTCGCCGAGCCGCGCTTAATCAACGACCTGATCGATTGGCGCGAAAACATGCCGTGGTACGAGCGCATCCTGGTCGACATATTCGCGCCCGGCGAGATGCCGACGGTGATGGACGGGCTGATTGCGTGCGGTAACGGCGTTATGCCGCGCCCATGAAGCCCGGCATCCAGTCTTCGTTCTTCTTTTTGAGGGCTGAGAGGGCCACGCCTTCGCCACCTGCCAGCGACAACGCATCGCCGCCGGTGGTGCCGATACGTACCGCCGTCACGCCCGCTTCGAGCGCCTTGGCCATGACCGCGTCCGGATCGTTGGTTGCGACGACGTATCGCGCCTGATCTTCGCCGAACAGCCATGCGTGCACTGGTATCGCGCTATCGGGAACCGAAATCTCGGCACCGATGGCACCACCCATCGCCATCTCCGCGACCGTCACCAAAAGACCGCCGTCGGCGATGTCGTGACAGGCGTTGGCGAGGCCGGACTGAATCAGATCACGAACAAGATCGCCGTTCTTGCGTTCCAGCGCTAGATCGACCGGCGGCGGCGGACCGTCTTCGCGGCCCTGCAATTCCCTCAAATACAGGCTCTGCCCCAGGTGGCCGTTTGTGTCGCCGATCAGGATGACCGCATCGCCCGCGTTTCTGAAACCGATGCCGACGGCCTTTTCGTAGTCACTCATCAAGCCGATGGCGCCGATGGTCGGTGTCGGCAGGATCGCCTGGCCGTTGGTTTCGTTGTAGAGAGAGACGTTGCCCGACACGACCGGGAAGTCGAGCGCCGTGCATGCTTCGCGCATCCCTTCGATGCAGCCCACGAACTGGCCCATGATCTGGGGCTTCTCCGGGTTGCCGAAGTTCATGTTGTCGGTGATCGCAAGTGGCTTGGCGCCGGTCGCGGTGATATTGCGCCATGCTTCGGCGACAACCTGGCGGCCACCCTCGACCGGATCTGCCTTGCAGTATCTGGGCGTGCAGTCCGAAGTCGCGGCGAGCGCTTTTTTCGTGCCGTGCACCCTCACCAGCGCCGCATCCGCGCCACCGGGGCGGCCGATGCCGAGCGTATCGCCCATGACCATGTGATCGTACTGTTCCCAAATCCAGCGCTTCGACGCCAATGCCGGGGTGCCGACGAGCGTTTCCAAAGCCGCCATCGGATCGTTCGGCGCCGGGACGTCGTTCGCGTCCAGCGGGGCCGGCGCCGGCGTGCGCTCCCATGGGCGGTCGTATTCGGGGCTGGCCAGCGCCAGCGGATCGATCGGCAGGTCGGCGACGATCTCGCCCTTGTGTTTGAGGACCATGTGCCCGGTGTCGGTCAGATGGCCGACGACCGCGAAGTCCAGTTCCCACTTTTCGAAGATCTTCCGTGCTTCGTCTTCCCTGCCGGGTTTGAGCACCATGAGCATGCGTTCCTGGCTTTCGGAAAGCATCATTTCGTAAGCCGTCATGTTTGATTCGCGTTGAGGAACGTGATCGAGATCGAGTTCGACCCCCATGCCCCCCTTGGACGCCATCTCGAACGACGACGAGGTCAGGCCCGCCGCGCCCATATCCTGAATGGCGACGATCATGTCGGTCGCCATCAGTTCCAGGCATGCTTCGATCAGCAGTTTCTCGGTGAACGGATCGCCGACTTGAACGGTCGGGCGCTTCTCTTCCGAATCCTCCGAGAACTCCGCCGACGCCATGGTCGCACCGTGAATACCGTCACGCCCGGTCTTGGAACCCACATAGACCACCGGGTTCCCGACCCCGGCGGCGGCCGAATAGAAAATCCTGTCCTGATCCGCGACGCCCACCGTCATCGCGTTGACGAGGATGTTGCCGTTGTAGCTCTCATGGAATTCGCATTCGCCGCCGACCGTCGGCACGCCGACGCAGTTGCCATAACCGCCGATCCCGGCGACCACGCCGGAAACCAGATGCCTAGTCTTCGGGTGGTCGGGGCTACCGAACCTAAGGGCGTTCAGATTACAGACCGGACGCGCGCCCATGGTGAAGACGTCGCGCAGAATACCGCCAACACCGGTCGCCGCGCCCTGGTAGGGCTCGATATAGGACGGGTGGTTGTGGCTCTCCATCTTGAAGATCGCGGCCTGACCGTCGCCGATATCCACGACGCCGGCGTTTTCCCCCGGACCGCAAATGACCTGCGGGCCCTCGGTGGGGAGGGTTTTCAGCCATTTCTTCGAAGACTTGTAGGAGCAGTGCTCCGACCACATTACGGAAAAAATGCCGAGTTCGGTCAGGTTCGGCGTGCGGCCATCCAGAATCTCCAGGATTTTCGCGTATTCGTCATCGGAAATGCCGTGTTCGGCGATGATTTCGGGGGTGATCTCGCTCAAGGTCCTGTCCCGTGGCTTGTCGATTGGCGTTGCGAGGCTTCATAGCAAATAGAGGGCGAACGTGACACACCTTTCGTCGCTTGCCACCCTTTTGCCACCGTTTAGCCATAAACCCCTTGAAGCAAAACATAAAACGTGGGAGTTTCAGGGCAGATTCGACGTCTGGGGAAGAGGTATATGCGGGGAAAAACGCTTGGATTCGCGGCTGCCGTTGCAATTACCGCTCTTATGGCGGGGTCCGCCGTTGCGGCAACCTGCAATGATGGCAGCGATAAAGCGGCGTTTCACGTTCGTGCCCTCCAGACCGACCTGATGGTCGCCGCGCTCACCTGCGAGGCCCGTCCCGAATACAACAGCTTCGTCCGTAAATTCCGTGCCAGCCTTGTCGATCACGGTATGGCGCTCAAGGTGCTGTTCAAGCACCTGCATGGCGGCAAGGCGGAAAAGGCATTGAACGCATATGTGACGGCGCTCGCCAATCGTGCCTCGCAGCGCTCGATCTCGCACCGCGACCAGTACTGCGAGCGCACGCTCCGCACCTTCACGGCCTTACAGGGTCTGAAACCGGCCCAGCTCGCGTCGTTCTCGATGCAGCGTCCTGTGAGCGACGTCGACGTGCCGAGCACGTGCCGGCCGGAAGTGATCGTCGTCGACACGTCGAAGTAATTCCCGTTATTTACTGCACATAAACGAAGAGGCGCGGCATGGCCGCGCCTCAAGTCGTTTCAGGTGCTTGATTATGTCTTACGGGAAGACGATTTCGACCCGGCGGTTCTGCGGCTCGCGCACACCGTCCGCGGTCGGCACCAACTGTTCCAACTCGCCCTTCCAATCGATGGCGATCTGGTTGGTGGTGATACCGAGCTTGTTCAGTTCAGCCTGAACCGCGCGGGCACGGCGTTCGGAAAGCTTCAGGTTATATGATTTCGTCCCCGACGTATCCGCGTGGCCGGTTGCCTGAATACGGCTGATGCCACCCTTTTTCGCGTTCTCGGCGGCGGTCCTGAGGATGGTTGCCGCTTCGCTGGTGATATCCGACTTGTCCCAGTCGAAGAACACGATGTAGTTCCGTGCCACCGGCTCCGGTTTCGGGGGGGCGGGCTTGGGTTCGGGTTTCTTCTCGGCGACAGGGGCCGGCTTCGGCGCAGGGGCCGGGGCCGGTTGGGCCATCGGTTTCTTCTCTTCCACGCCGAAGGTATAGCGCAGGCCGACCATGAAGGTGTGGGCGTCATAATCAGCGTCCACCTGGCCACCGGCACGGGTGTTCAACTCGACGCCCTGCAGGTTGAAGTAGCGGTATTCGACCGTCCCCATCCAGCTTTCGTTGATCGGATAGGCGAGACCGGCAATCCCCTGTAAGGCGAGGCCGGTGCCGGCGCTGTTGACCGACGTGTTGCCGATCGGCGCCGCGTTCATGCTGAGACGCCCGATACCGATACCGGCACCGAGATACGGGACGACCGACGTGCCGGTTGCGAAGTCGTAATAGCCGTTGATCATGCCACTCAGTACAGAGGACTTGCCACCAGTGTTGACGCCGCCGGCGCTTTCCACGTTGTTATAGCGATGGCCGAGTTCGAATTCGCCACGAAGCCCGTTCGCGTACGAATGACCCAGCGCCAGAACTCCGGCAATCCCGCCTTCGTGATCCACACCGGTGTTGATTCCGCCGCCGTCGACATCGTTGTCGCCGGCGAAGTTGGCGCCGAGACCGCCGCCGATGTAGGTCCCCGTCGCGCGGTCGGCCGCCTGGGCCGGTGCGGCAGCCGCGATGGCGGCTGCGCAGAGAATCGCAAATTTGCCAATCGTTCGCATCGTATCGAACCTCAAATCAGTAAATCTCGCACGTGATTCCGCAAATCGGCGTGCGAATCGTTGTTAATGCAACCATACACAACAAAAGTAACCAGTTAAACCGAGAAGATGTTGCGCACGCGAAGGTGACTGAAATATGGCAGACGGAAATTAACTTAACGTTGCCAGCACGCTCTCGAACATTGGCCGGCCGTCGGTCCCGCCCAGCGCCTTGTCGGCGAGGCGTTCCGGATGCGGCATCATGCCGAGCACATTTCGCTTATCGTTCAGAATACCGGCAATGTCATCCATCGAGCCGTTCGGATTGGCGCCATTCCCGCGCTTACCGTCCGCCGAGACATATCGGAACGCGATCCGGTCGTCGTCCGCGAGCTTCTTCATGGTGTCGTTGTCGGCGAAGTAATTGCCGTCGTGGTGGGCGACCGGGATGCGGATGACTTCGCCCTTTTTATATTTGCCGGTGAAAACGGACGAAGCGGTCTCGACCGACAAATGCACGTCCTTACAGACGAACTTGAGATTGGCGTTCCGCATCAGGACACCCGGTAGCAACCCGACCTCGGTCAGGACCTGAAAGCCGTTGCAGATGCCGATCACGGGCGTGCCCGCATCGGCGCGTTTCTTGACCTCGCGCATGACGGGCGAATTCCCGGCGATGGCGCCGCAGCGCAGATAATCGCCATAAGAGAACCCGCCCGGGACGACGATCAGATCGACGTCCGGCATGTCGGCGTCGCCGTGCCACTGCATAACGACGTCACCGCCGGTAATATCCTCGAGCGCCACCTTGGCGTCTCGGTCGCAGTTTGAACCCGGAAAGACGATGACGGCGGATTTCATGGCTCAGCCCTCTACGATTTCGACCGCGTAGTTTTCGATGACCGTGTTGGCGAGGAGCTTCTTGCACATCTCCTCGGCCTGCGCTTCGGCCTTAGCGGGATCGGTCTCGCTCAGTTCCAGTTCGATGAACTTGCCCTGGCGGACTTCCTCGACGCCCGAAAACCCGAGACCGGCAAGCGCGTGCTGCACCGCCTTGCCCTGGGGATCGAGAACGCCGTTTTTCAGGGTGACGTGGACTTTGGCTTTCACGAGATTTTCTCCGGTATCTGAGCCTTGTCATTCCCGCGAAAGCGGAAATGACAAGATATTCGAGCCTTATTGCCGCAGACCGTGCCCAAATTCAACAGGCGGGTCTGTGAAGTTCGTAACTGTCTGCTCGCGTTCGCTTTTCGAAAGCGCTCGACAAGCTGTCTATTGTATTGCCGTAGGTCCCGGCATGTCGCCCGGGCCCGATTCGGGCAGAATGCCGAGCCGGCGCGCCACTTCCTGGTAGCCTTCCTCGACATTGCCGAGTTCGCGCTCGAACCGGTCGCGGTCCAGTTTCTCGCCCGTATGTAAATCCCAGAGCCGGCAATTGTCGGGGCTCAACTCGTCGGCGAGGATCACGCGCACGTGCTCTTCCTCCCACAACCGGCCGAATTCCAACCTGAAATCGACCAGCTTGAGGCCGATCCCGAAAAACAACCCGCTCAGGAAATCGTTGATGCGGAGCGCCATCGCCATCATCTCGTCGAGATCCGGCGGCGCGGCCCAGCCGAACGCGGTGATGTGTTCTTCCGAGACCATCGGATCGCGGAGTTCGTCGGACTTGTAGTAATACTCGACGATGGAGCGGGGCAGGGGGGTGCCTTCGGCGAGGCCGAATCGCTCGGCGAAGCTGCCGGCGGCGACATTTCTGACGCAGAGGATGATCGGAATGATCTCGACCTCGCGCACCAACTGCTCGCGCATGTTGAGTCGGCGCACGAAGTGGGTCGGCACGCCGATCTCGGTCAACCGCATCATCAGATACTCGGAAATCCGGTTGTTGAGGACGCCCTTACCGGTGATCACGCCCTGGCGGCCATCGCTGACCGCGAGCGCATCGTCCTTGAAATATTGGACCAACGTGCCGGGTTCCGGTCCTTCGAAGAGGACCTTGCCCTTGCCTTCGTAGACCTGTCTGCGTCTGGCCATGCCGCCATTCCCGCCGGGTGTGGAAAACTGGCGGACGTATATCAGGCTCCCCCCGGGAAAACAACGCAAAGGCGTGTATATCCCTAATTTGCCGAGGGTTGACGGTTTCCCCGTGAAGCGCCATATCAGCAACGTGAGAGGGCAAGGAGTGATGCCGCTATGGCCATGGCCGCAGGGGAAATCGAAAAACTGATCAAGGAAGCGCTGCCCGACGCGCAGGTCACGATCAACGACCTGGCCGGCGACGGCGATCACTATGCGGCGCACGTGGTGTCATCGGCGTTTGCCGGTAAGTCCCGCGTCCAGCAGCACCAGATGGTGTATCAGGCGTTACAGGGCCGCATGGGGAACGAACTCCATGCTTTGGCGCTGCAGACCTCCGCTCCCGAGTAAATTCTTTAAGTCATTCCGGTCTATGAACGGCCGGCAGCATGAGGACAACGCAATGAGCGACAATCCGACGTTTGACAATATTCAGGGCGAAATCAACGGCAACGAAGTGGTGCTGTTCATGAAGGGCTCGCCGGTCCAGCCGATGTGCGGTTTCTCCGCTGCGGTGGCACAGGCGCTGACCATGATGGGCGTCAAGTTCAAGGGCGTCGACGTCCTTCAGGACATGGAAATCCGCCAGGGCATCAAGGATTTCTCGAACTGGCCGACGATTCCGCAACTTTATGTGAAGGGCGAGTTTATCGGGGGTTGCGATATCGTCCGGGAAATGTATGAGTCTGGTGAACTTAAAAAGCTCTTCGATGAGAAGGGCGTGACATACGCCTCGTAAGCCCCCGTTTCCCAGGGAGCAATTACGAGGAGCTTTTGAGGGAGGGGCCGTGCAGCGCACGGCCCTTTTCCTATTGGGGAAACCTTGCAGTCGTCGCCCGCGCGGTAAGCTACGGTGGTCGCCCTGAACTCGATTCAGGGCCCATCAATACTTGCCGACGGCGTCTGAAGATTATGGATCCTGAATCAAGTTCAGGATGACGGCCTTGATCTGGACCCGGGTCTTGCTCGCAAAGATCAACCGTTTTTCGGATCGGCCTTTTCGCCTAAAGGCATTTCTTCCGTATCCAGCGCGTCCGCGAGCCGTGCTGTTGCCGCACCGGGCTTAAGGGGTTTCTGCTGCGTCGGCGCCGGGGCCCAGGCCGTCATCGTGATGATTTCGAAGGTCGCCGGGATGCGGCCGTCCGAATCAGCGTGCTTGTCCATGTATTTCGCCATCGCGCGCATCAGGGTTTCGCGCTTCAACGGCTGGCGGCGGCGTTCGAGAACGGCGTTCGTTTCACCCATCCCCCTCAGGTCGCTTAGAAGCTTCATCGGCTCCGCGTAACTGACCGTCACGACATCGTTGTCGACGACGGGGAGCGCGAATCCGGCCCGTTGGAGAAGCGATCCCAGATCGCGCACATCCGCGAATGGGGAAACGCGGGGGCTCAAACCGCCGTCGACCTCGATCTCGGCTTCGGCGAGGGCGTTGCGAAGCTCGCTCAGCGTCATCCCGCCGAACACTTGCGCCAGAAATAGCCCGTCCGGTTTCAGGGCCATCCTGATCTGTGACAACGCCCCCGGCAGGTCGTTGACCCAGTGAAGGCTTAGATTCGAAACCACGATATCGAAGGCCGAGAGCCCGAACGGCAGGGCTTCTTCGTCAAGGACGCACACCGGCGTTGCATGACGGTGTCCCGCGCGCCGGACCAAGGCTTCGGAAAGGTCGGCCTGGATCAGGTGATCGATCTTGCCGGGTGAGAGCGCCTTTGCGACCTCTCCGCCGTGACATCCGAGATCGAGACCGAGTGAAAATGTCCGATTGATGTCGAGTAATCTGTCACAAAGCCGCTCTGCCCCTTCCATAAAAAGAAAATCGTGATCGTCGAAATCCGTTGCGGCGCGAGTGCGTCGCTGCCGCACGAGCCTGCGGTCGAAGACATTCATGCTGTTGGGTTCGTGATCGATGGGCGCGTTCATGGAGGCTATATGACACGTTTAAGGCCAATCCTCAAAAGCGTCATTCGGGGCGCGGTGGATCATTTGTGGCCGCCGGTCTGCGCGGGCTGCGACGTCCCGGTGCAGGGGATGGGCGGGCTGTGTCCTGATTGCTGGGACGCGGTAACTTTTTTAAGCGCGCCGCAGTGTTACGCCTGCGGGGTGCCGTTTCCGTTCGATGCGGGGGAGAAGGCGCTTTGCGCTGAGTGCATGCGGGCAAGGCCCCCCTATGAACGGGCCCGCGCGGCGTTCGTTTATGACGACGCGAGCCGGGGCATGATCCTCGCCTTCAAACATGCCGACCGGACCGATCTCGTGCCCGCGCTGGTCAACTGGATGAAGCGGCCGGCGGCGGTATTGTTGGCCGATGCCGATTTTGTCTGCCCGGTGCCCCTCCATTGGTCGCGTCTGCTGTCCCGGCGCTACAACCAGTCGGCGTTACTCTCGAACGCCTTGGCGTCAGGTGGTCAGGTCCGTTCGGTGCCGGATCTCTTGATCCGCAAACGCCGGACCGGAACGCAGGGCGGTAAGTCCCGCGCCGCCAGACGGCGGAACGTGCAGGGGGTGTTTCGGGTCAGGCCTCGATACGTATCGATGCTTAGGGATAAACGGGTTTTATTGGTCGATGACGTCATGACCACCGGCGCGACGGTCGAAGCCTGCGCCAGGGCGCTGCTGCGGGTCGGTGCCCAAGGTGTTGATGTGATCACGATTGCGCGGGCCGTGACATCGGGGCTTTGATTGGCCGCCTGAACACCTATATTTCAGGGAAGTGAAGCCGGACGTAGCGCGGAGGACCCGATGCCGAAGATCGAGATTTATACGACCCCGTTCTGCCCGTTCTGCGCCAGGGCCAAGACCCTGCTGTCAGACAAGGGGGTGGAGTTCGTCGAGCACGACGTGATGATGAACGGCTCTCTCAGAAAGAAGATGACCGAAATGGCGGGCTCGCGTTCGGTGCCGCAGATTTTCGTCGACGGCGAGCATATCGGGGATTGCGACGGTATCCATCGACTGGATGCCGAAGGCAGGCTCGATCCGCTCCTCGGCCTCGCTTCGTGACGGGAACGTTCAAGGCCGCGCTCGTTCAGATATCCGCGGGGGCCGATCCCGACGACAACGCGAAGACCAACGCCCAGATGCTCGCCGATGCCGTCAGCGGCGGCGCGGACTTCGTGATGTTCCCGGAAGTTTGTAACATGATCGAGCCGGACCGCGCGGCTTGTCGTGAAAAGGCGCGACCGGCGGCAGAAGACGAGACCCTGAATAAACTTCGCGACGGCGCGGCCAAGTTGGGTGTTTGGGTGTTGGTTGGATCTATCGTTGCGCAATCCGAAGACACACCCGGTAAGCTTGCCAACCGCTCGTTCCTGATCGACGCAGACGGCAACATCGCCGGAAGCTACGACAAGATGCATCTGTTCGACGTCGATGTGGGCACCGGCGACGTTTACCGCGAAAGCGATACCTACCGGCCCGGCACAAAAACTTGCATCGCGCCGACGCCATGGGGACCGTTCGGGATGACGGTTTGTTATGACATGCGGTTTCCGCACCTTTATCGCGACCTTGCCAGGGCCGGGGCGGTGATGCTCAGCGCCCCTTCCGCGTTCACCCGACCGACCGGTGAGGCGCACTGGCATGTTCTCTTAAGGGCGCGGGCCATCGAATGCGGCGCGTTCGTGTTCGCACCGGCCCAGACCGGCGATCATGCCGGTGGGCGCAAGACGTATGGGCATTCACTGGCCGTCGGTCCGTGGGGTGAAATATTGGCCGACGCTGGGACCGATCGCGGGATTACATTCGTCGATATCGACACCGCGCAATCCCTGGATGCGCGCAAACGCATCCCCTCGCTTCAGCACGACCGGGCTTATACGCTTTGACGCCAGTCCGGCGGATGCCGGAATCCAGGGCAAACGGTGTAGCGTATCCGCTCTGGACCCCGGCGTTCGCCGGGGTGACGATCAATCTTCCGGTAGATATTGCGGTGCCGGTTCGCCGTCGTCGCGTTCCGAGTTGTCCAGATTTTTGACCGCGCAGATCATCTGTTTGACGCCTGGGCATTCCCCGTTCTCGACAATCCCGTGACGATAGGCGACGACCTGAAGCCGGTCTCTGACGAGCTCCAGAAGCTCGCCGCTCTTCAAAAGATGATCCGGGTTGCGGGGTTTGGCATAGACCTCGTTGCCGAGTGCGAAAGTCTCGTAAATCAGGACGCCACCTGGTGTGAGCGACCCGATCAGATTGTCGAACAGCGGACGGTAAAGATAGTTGCAGACCACCACGGCGTCGAACGTACGGCCCGCCAGCGGCCAAGGGGAGCCGTCTTCGAGATCGGCTTCGATGATCTCGGCATCATGGCTTTCGGCGAGGGATGAAAGAGCCTCGGTGTTTTTGTCGACGGCGGTGACCCGGTGCCCCGCTTCCGCGAACAGTTTCGTGTGCCTGCCGCCGCCGGCGGCGACATCGAGGACGCTGCCGCCTTCGGCAACTAAGGGGCGGAATTTGCGAAACCAGTCAGAGGGTTCGGTCATGCGGAGATGGTGCGGCAGGTCTTTGGTTTCGGTCATGGGAATCGGTGTCTCGGCGGCAAGTGGATTTTGTTAACGCTTTTTTTCTGTCAATTCTGCACTATATCACGATTAATTCCCGTTCTTTACGGAGTTCGGCGAGAAGATGATCAGGTATTCCGTCCGGTGCAAGAACACGCATGAGTTCGAAGCGTGGTTCAAGGATAGTGCGGCGTTCGATGCCCAGGCAAAGAGCGGCGATATCGCGTGCCCGCACTGCGGCAATACCAAGGTCGAAAAAGCGCCGATGAGCCCGCGCATCAACAAATCCTCGAGTTCGGCAACGACACCCGAAGCCCGCGCGCGTGAAGTCGCTGAGCGGATCCTCGAAGTCGCCCAACAGATGCGCAAGGAAGTTGAGGCGAACTGCGATTACGTTGGCGACCAGTTCGCCGACGAAGCACGCCGCATCCACTATGGGGAAGCGGACGAGCGTGGGATTTACGGCGAAGCCACCGACGAGGAAACGCAGGAACTGGATGAAGAGGGGATCGAGGTCTTCCGTATCCCCAACATTCGCCGTAATTCCTGACCTCTCAGTCCTTTTTCGCGAACGCCAGATAATTGATGTCGAGGTTGGGCCCGGCGCGCCAGCGGTCGGAAAGGGGATCGTAATGCATGCCCTCAAGCGCGGTGATTTCCATCCCGGCTTGTCTGAGGCCGCGGGCCAGTTCCGACGGTTTGACGAACTTGCGCCATTCGTGGGTGCCGACCGGCAGCCAGCGTAAAACGTATTCGGCCATCACCTTGGCGAGCGCCAGCGATTTTAGGGTGCGGTTGATGGTCGACAACACCATCCCGCCACCCGGCTTCACCATCGCCGCCGATGCGGTCATGAATGCGTTCAGATCGGCGACGTGCTCGACCACCTCCAGATTCACGACGACGTCGAACGCCGCACCGGTGGCGACAAGATCCTCGGGCTGCATGACCCGGTAATCGATGTCGAGGCCGCTCTCGGCCGCATGAAGTTTCGCAACCTCGATATTGCGTTCGGCGGCATCGATGGCGGTGACGTCGGCGCCGAGCCGGGCCAGGGGTTCAGTCACCAGGCCACCCCCACAACCGACATCCAGAAATTTCAGGCCCTCGAACGGTTTGTCTGCGTCAGGATCAATGTCGAACCTCTTCGTCACCTGATCGCGGATAAAGCCGAGTCTGACCGGCGCCAGTTGATGGAGCGGCCGGAACTTGCCGTTCGGATCCCACCACTCTTCGGCGATGGCAGCGAAGCGCGCGACTTCTTCGGTGTCGGCGGTGCCGCTCATCTTGGTCTGGGGTGCGTCGGCGGTCGCGGTGTCGGGGGCCATGGCCGGGCCTTTCAATAGGGAACTCAATCGTCCGAAAGCGTCTATCAGGGTTGCTTGCGGACAGGTCACAGAGTATGTATGCGCCGCCCGTGCTTCAACCCAAACCATGCGGATGGCACAGGCTTGGGTATTCCTGAGGTTTTTCCGGGGATTGTCTCCGGAACCCGTCCCGGAAAGTTTACGGAAAGATGGCGCGGATCGTTCAAAAATTCGGTGGTACGTCGGTTGCCAATGTCGAGCGCATCAGGGCCGTGGCGCTGCGCGTCAAGGCGGAGGTCGACGCCGGTAACCAGGTTGCCGTGGTACCGTCCGCGATGGCGGGCGAAACCAACAGGCTGGTCGAGCTCGTGACCTCGGTCAGTAAGCTCTATGACGCACGGGAGTACGACACCATCGTCTCCACCGGTGAGCAGGTGACGGTCGGCCTTCTGGCGCTGGCGCTGCAGGACATCGGTATCCAGGCCCGCTCTTGGCTGGGTTGGCAGATCCCGATCCACACCAACGGCGTGCACGGCAAGGCCCGGATCGAAAGTATCGACATCGAAGAGATCGAAAAGCGGCTCGAGCGCGGCGAAGTGCTCGTCGTGCCGGGCTTCCAGGGTCTGGGCCCGGACAACCGGATCACCACGCTCGGCCGCGGCGGCTCCGACACCAGCGCGGTTGCACTGGCGGCGGCGCTGAAAGCGGACCGTTGCGATATCTATACCGACGTTGACGGCGTCTACACGACCGACCCGCGCATCACGCCCAAGGCGCGCAAGCTGGACAAGATCACGTACGAGGAAATGCTCGAGATGGCGTCGGTCGGTGCCAAGGTGCTGCAGACCCGCTCCGTTGAGCTGGCGATGAAGCATGGCGTACGCGTGCAGGTGTTGTCGAGCTACACTGACGAACCCGGAACCCTTGTTGTTGATGAGGATGAGATCGTGGAACAGGAATTGGTAAGCGGCATTGCCTATAGCCGCGACGAAGCGAAGATCACGCTGGTTTCGGTTCCCGACCAGCCCGGCATCGCGGCGGCGATTTTCGGTCCGCTGGCGGACAACGGCATCAACGTCGACATGATCGTGCAGAACATTTCGCACGATAACAACGCGACCGATTTGACCTTCACCCTGCCGATGGCCGATCTTGAACGGGCGATCGCAACGCTTGAAGGGAAACGCGGCGAACTAAACTTCGCCGACATCCGCGCCGATAAGAACGTGGCAAAAATCTCCGTGATCGGTGTCGGGATGCGGTCGCACGCAGGTGTTGCGCAACGGATGTTCACGACGCTTGCGGAAAAGGGAATCAACATCCAGGTCATATCGACCTCGGAGATCAAGGTGAGCGTCCTGATCGCCGAGGAGTACACGGAACTCGCGGTCCGCGCGCTGCACACGGCGTACGGTCTGGACGCCGACTGATCTTCGTCCCCGACGCCGGGGCGCGCCCGCGAACAGGGAAGCTGGACGCATGTCCGAGAGAACGCCACGTGCCAAGATGACTCCGGCGCCGCGCCGCCTGCTGGCGCGCGTCCGCGATCTGATGGCGGGTACCGGCACCGCGGAACAACGTCTTGATGAAATCGCCGAAATCGTCGCCGCCGACCTTGTCGCGGAAGTCTGCTCGATCTACGTCCGGCGCGCGGGCGACATCCTCGAATTGTTCGCGACCCGCGGCCTGAAACCGTCCGCCGTTCACAACACGCGGCTGCGTGTCGGCGAAGGTATCGTCGGTGAGATCGCGGCGCTTGCCCGCCCGTTCGCGCTCGCCGACGCGCAGGAGCATCCGAGCTTCGCCTATCGTCCGGAGACGGGTGAAGAAGCCTTCCATTCGATGATGGGTGTGCCGATTCTGAGAAGCGGCCGTGTCATCGGGGTTATGGCGGTTCAGAACCGGACCCGAAGAAACTACAACGAAGAAGAGGTCGAGAGCCTGCAGACCGTCGCCATGGTGCTGGCGGAACTGGTTGCGGGCGGCGAGTTGATCGACCCGCACGAGCTTTTGCCCGCCGACGGGTTGGCGTCGGCGCCGCTCAGGCTTGAAGGATTGCGCCTCAATGGGGGCATCGGTATCGGTCAGGCGATCGTGCACCGGCCGCATTTCAGGATCGAGCGCCTGGTCGCCGAAGACCCTGACGTCGAACTTGAGCGACTGCAAACCGCGTTCGTGGAAATGCATGGCGCCATCGACGACATGATGACGTCGGAGCACATGAAGGCCAGCGGCGAACACCGCGACATCATGGAGACCTATTCGATGATCGCCCGCGACCAGGGCTGGATCAAACGGATGGAAGAGGCGATCAAGGCCGGCCTGACGGCGGAAGCCGCCGTGCAGCGCGTGCTTGACGATTTGCGCGCGCGCATGGCGCAGGTCAACGACCCGTATCTTCGCGAGCGGGTGCATGATTTCGAAGACCTGGCGTTTCGTCTTTTGCAGCATTTGTTGGGGGAGCCGAGTGGCCCCGACCTCTCTAAGCTCGAAGACGGCGCGGTGCTGATCGCCAAATCGCTGGGGCCGGCGCAGTTGCTTGACTACGACGCCGACCATCTTACTGGCGTGATCCTGGAAGAGGGATCGCCCACCGCGCACGTGGCGATCATCGCGCGCGCGCTCGATATTCCGGTCATCGGCCGCATCAAGGGGGTGATGGACCGGGTCAGCGAAGGTGACCCGATCATCGTCGACGGTGATCGCGCGCAGGTTTTTCTTCGTCCGGGCGACGATATCCGCCGCAGCTTCCTCGATACGATCCGCGTCCATAAGGAGCGGAAGGAATACTATAACGAGCTAATTCCGCTCCCCTCCGACACAAAAGACTCTCAGCACGTCACGCTGTTGGCGAATGCCGGGCTATTGGTTGATGTCGAGCATATGCGCGATCTCGGTGCCGAGGGGATCGGCCTGTTCCGGACCGAGATCCAGTTCATGATGCGCACCGAACTGCCCGGGATCGACGATCAGACCGAGCTTTACCGGCGAATCCTCGAAACCGCCGACGGCCGTCACGTGACGTTTCGCACGCTGGATGTCGGGTCCGACAAGACGTTGCCCTACATCGAAAGCGACGAGGAGGAAAACCCCTCCATGGGCTGGCGTGCGATACGCGTCGGGCTGGACCGGCCGATGTTATTGAGGCGGCAGATGCGGGCCATGGTGCGGGCCGCCAAGCAGTGCGAGACCGACATCTCGATCATGTTCCCGATGGTCACCGAGATCGAGGAATTCGTCGCCGCCCGAAAGTTGCTCGACCGCGAGATCGAGAGCGAGGCGCCGGACCGCAAGATCAACGCAGGGGCGATGCTTGAAGTGCCTGGGCTTCTGTTCCAGATGGAGCAGCTTCTGGAGGAAGTGGATTTCCTCTCCGTCGGCTCCAACGACCTCATGCAGTTCCTGTTCGCGACGGATCGTGGTAACCCGAGATTGTCGGACCGCTACGATACCCTGTCGCCGGCCGCGCTCAGAATGCTGAAGACGGTCGCCGATGCGTGCAACGACGCGAACGTGCCGGTGACGGTATGTGGGGAAATGGCGGGGCGTCCGCTCGAGGCGATGGCGCTGGTGGGCTTGGGTTATCGTCGGCTCTCCATGGCCAACCCGAGCATCGGTCCCGTGAAGGAGATGACGCGTTCGCTGAACGTCAAAGATCTTCAGGGGTTTGTGGCGCCGCTTCTGGGCTCGTCGGAGCATAGCCTCCGCGGCAAACTGCGGAGCTTCGCCCTCGATCACGGTGTTGCGGTGTGATGGACGGCCCGAAACATCGGTCCGAACCTGCGGAATCCCTATTTACCCTTGTAAATCAAAGGCGAATTGTGAGAATAACGACCGAGAGCGGACCCGGGAAAAGCGCGGTAAACGTGATCGCGTCCTGCAACGACGGGTTAAACAAGCCGAATGAGCAATAAAGACCAGACCAAGGACCAGCATCAGAAAGACGCGAGCGAGCGTTCGCCGCAGGTCGGCTCGCTTTTGCGGGCGTCCAGACTGCGCGTCGGCGAGGACCTGCGCGATGTCGCCGATATCCTGTGCATCCGGTATCTCTATCTCGAAGCGATCGAGGACTGCCGATACGGCGATCTGCCGGGGAACACGTATGCGGTCGGCTTCATCCGTTCGTATGCCGAGCATCTCGGCCTCGACGGCGACGAAGTGGTGCGCCGCTATCGCCTTGAGCAGACCGGCCAGAGAAGTGCCACGGATCTGGCGTTCCCGACACCCGTGCCTGACAGCGGCGTGCCGAAGGGCGCGATCGTCTTCATCGGCGTTCTGATCGCAATGCTTGTTTACGGTGGTTGGTACGTGACGACGACGGACGAGAGTATTCTCTCCGACCTGATCTCGCCGGTGCCCGATCACCTGAAACATCTGGTCACCGGTGACGATGCACCGAAAGACGGGAATGCCGGGGATGCGGCCACCAGTGGTGCGACGGACCCGTCCGCGACCGGTGTCGAACAAGTGGTACGCGAAACCACCGAAGCGGCGGAGCAGATGGCGAACGCCGCGGGTGAAGCCGCACAGCGGACCGCCGAAGCTGCGGCCGAGGCAGCGGCAACCGCCAGCAGTGCCGTGAGCGAAACCGCGGAAACCGTCACCGACACGGCAGCGGAGACCACCGAAAGCGCGGCGGCGCCCGCCACCGAAAGCGCCCCCGTGACCACGGCGGAGCCATTGGCGGAAACGCCCCCCGCGCCGTCGGCAAACGGCAGCGGATCATCTATGACAGGGCCGGCAACTTCCACCAGCGCGACGGCTTCGTCGGAAACGACGACACCGGCGGAAACTGCCGCGGATACCTCATCGGCGTCACCGACGACTTCGCAAGAATCCGCGACCACGCCGGCGACGACTGAAAACATTTCCGGCGCGGTGTCCACGAGCACCGAAGCGGCGTCGGCGCCTGCCGAGAGCACCGGTAGTACGAACACAGCCCCTGCCGAGGCGTCCGACACCGTGACGACGGAACCGCTGCCGGCCCCGACTGAGCAACCGGCGCAAACCGAAACGCCGGCCACGGAAACAGCCCAGACGGAGTCCGCCCCGGCGCCGGTGGAAACCCAGACCGAAACCCAGGCGTCATCGCAGACGCCGACCACGGAACGTGAAGTGACGGCGGAAGACTTGAATACCCTGGTGCTGCGTCAGGCGACCGGTGGGAATGGTTCCGCGACGACCGAGGCCGCACCGGCGCCGCCGGAAACGGCCGCCTTGAATTCCGGCGATACAGCGAATACATCCGGGATCGTGATCCGCGCCACGTCGAGCAGTTGGGTGGAAATCCGTGACCCGGCGACCAGCACGATCGTGTTCACTGGCCTGATGGGTGTCGGTAAGACTTTTAACGTGCCGGACAGAGAAGGCTTGATCCTCGACACCGGTAACGCCGGCGCGCTCGACATCACCGTCGATGGGACGTCGGTGCCGAAAATCGGCGGTGTCGGTGCGGTGAGAAAGAATGTCTCGCTCGACGCCGAGCGCCTCAAGGCGGGTACGGCGACGAGCCGATAAACGGGATTATGCGATGAGCATGCAGACGGCCCCCATTATCCGACGCCAAAGCGTTCCGGTTTTGATCGGTGACGTATCCATCGGTGGTGGGCCGGTGGTCGTGCAGTCGATGACGAATACCGACACCGCCGATGTGAATGGCACCGCCGAGCAGGTCGCGGCGTTGGCGCGCGCGGGATCGGAGATCGTCCGCATTACCGTCGACCGCGACGAGGCCGCTAAAGCGGTGCCGCACATCCGTGACGCGCTCGACAAGATGGGTTGTAACGTTCCGCTCGTTGGTGACTTCCACTACATCGGCCACAAGTTGCTGACCGAGAACCCGGCCTGCGCCGAAGCGCTGGCGAAGTACCGGATCAATCCGGGCAACGTCGGTTTCCGCGAAAAACGCGACAAGCAGTTCTCGACCATGATCGAAGTGGCGATGGAATACGACAAGCCGGTCCGGATCGGCGTCAACTGGGGCAGTCTCGACCAGGAGCTGGTCATCGGTTTGATGGACGAGAACGCCAAGTCCGCCAATCCGAAATCCGCCCAGGACATTACCGAGGACGCGCTTGTGCTCTCCGCGCTGCAGAGCGCCGAGCTTGCCCGCGAGTTGGGGATGAGCGCTGACAAGATCGTGCTGTCATGCAAGGTTTCCGAAGTTCAGAGCCTGATTCGTGTCTACCGGGCGTTGGCGCGCCAGTGCGACTACGCGCTGCATCTGGGGCTCACCGAGGCGGGGATGGGATCGAAGGGGATTGTCGCCTCGACGGCGGCGCTCGCCGTGCTGTTGCAGGAAGGCATCGGTGACACCATCCGTGTGTCGCTGACGCCCGAGCCGGGCGGCGATCGAACCGAAGAAGTCGTGGTCTCACAGCAGATATTACAGACCATGGGTATCCGCTCGTTTATGCCGCTGGTGACGGCGTGCCCCGGTTGCGGGCGCACCACGTCGACCGTGTTCCAGCAGCTTGCGGGCAAGATCCAGACTTACATCCGCACCCGCATGCCGGAATGGCGCGAAAATTACCCGGGTGTCGAGGACATGAACGTCGCCGTCATGGGTTGCATCGTGAACGGCCCGGGTGAAAGCAAGCACGCGGATATCGGGATCTCGCTTCCGGGGACCGGTGAAACACCGTCGGCCCCCGTCTTTATCGACGGTGAAAAGCGCATGACCCTCAAGGGGGCAGGCATCGCCGAGGAATTCCAGGGCATCGTCGAAGATTACGTGAAGACCCGCTACGGTAGCGGTTCGGCGTCCGACGCCGCCGAATAGCTGACAGGGTCAAGAACCATGGCGACGCTGCAACCTGTACGCGGTACACACGATTTGCTGCCCGAAGACATGCGCGCCCAGCGTCATGTCGCCGACACCGCAGCGGCGGTATCGCTCCTTTACGGGTTCGAGGAAATGACACCGCCGGTGTTCGAGTTCACCGAGGTGTTTAAACGCACCCTTGGCGACACGTCGGATATCGTCACCAAGGAAATGTACACGTTCGAGGACCGGGGCGGCGACAGCATCACGCTGCGTCCCGAGTTCACTGCGGGTATCGCGCGTGCCTTCATGTCGAATGGCTTGCAGCAGTCCGTGCCGGTGAAGTTCTTCGCGCGTGGTCCGGTCTTCAGGTATGAACGGCCTCAGAAGGGTCGTCTCCGTCAGTTCCATCAGGTCGACGTCGAGATTCTCGGCGTGCCCGGCCCGCAAGCGGACATCGAGGTGATCGCCGTCGGGGCGCACTTGCTTAAAACGCTTGGTGTTGCTGATGACGTCACGCTCGAGATCAACACGCTTGGCGACACCGAAAGCCGGCAGAACTACCGAGATACGCTCGTCTCGTATTTGAACGGCCACAAGGACAAGCTCTCCGAGGACAGCCTGAACCGGCTGGAGAAGAACCCGCTGCGTATATTCGACTCAAAGGACGAGGGCGACCGTACCGTAATGGCCGAAGCGCCGCTTCTGAGCGAACATCTGAACGACCACTCGCGCCAGTTCTTCGATGAGGTTCTGCAGGGTTTGAGCGACATCGGCGTTGAAACGAACATCAACCCGCGTCTCGTCCGTGGTCTCGATTATTACTCACACACCGCGTTCGAGTTCGTGACCGACAAGCTGGGGGCGCAGGGCGCGGTTCTGGCGGGTGGGCGTTATGACGGCTTGATGGAACAGATGGGCGGCCGCCCGATGCCGGGGATCGGCTGGGCGGCGGGTGTCGAACGTCTGGCTATGATGGTCGGCGATGCTGCCGGCCAGGTGCGTCCGATCGCGGTGGTGCCCGTCGGCGGTGACGCCGGCCGGGCCGCCATGAAAATTGCCCAATCGCTCCGTGAAGCGGGCTATCATGCCGATCTCGGGTACAGCGGCAACATGGGCAAGCGCATGAAACGAGCCGACAAACTGAACGCTATCGCGACCGTCATTCTTGGCGAGGACGAACTGGCACGTGACGCCGCGACCGTGCGCGACATGCAAAGCGGCGAACAAACTGAGGTGCCTCTCAAGGACCTGGAAGCGCACCTCGCCAAGTATCGATAGCTATCGTGGCCGGGGGTACTCGCACGTCCCGCACTCCCCTTGTCGTCGGCGTTAATCATCGCACCGGCAGTCTGTCCCTGCGCGACCGGCTCTTCGTCGAGGACGACGCGGTGCCGGAATTCCTCGATCAGTTGCGTGAGCGGGGTGTCGACCAGGCGGTGATCCTGTCGACCTGTGATCGGGTCGAGGTGTTTGCAGCAAGCCGGGACGCCGATCGGGATGCGGCTGTTATCAGCGAGGTGTTCGCTCGGCATGGCGATGTAACGGCTGACGAACTTGCCCAGGCACTTTTCAGGTTTACGGGTGCCGACGCGGTCCGTCATCTGTTCCGTGTCGCATCGTCGCTGGACAGCGTCGTCGTCGGCGAGCCACAGGTTTTGGGTCAGGTCAAGGCATGCCACAGGCTGGCGCGCGACCGGGGCATGATGGCCGATGATCTGGAACGGCTGATGCAGTCGGCCTATACCGCCGCCAAGCGCGTCCGGACCGAAACCGCCGTCGGCGAGCGTCCGGTTTCCATTGCGGCTGTCGCGGTCGGGATTGCACGGGAAGTGCACGGTCAATTGGACGAGGCGCGTGCGTTGTTGCTTGGGACGGGGGATATGGGCGAGGTGATCGCCGACGAACTCCGCCGTGCCGGGCTGCGGATGTTGTCTGTGTGCGATTTCGGCAGGCCGTCGCAGGAGATGGTTGAGCGCCTGGATGCGCACGCGGTGGGCGAGGCGGATCTGCAGGGTGCGCTTTCAAGCGCCGATATCGTCATCACCGCCGTCGGCGGACGGCGGATCGTGCTGAGTTCGGATATGGTGCGGCTCGCGTTGAAGGCGCGGCGTTCCCTGCCGCAGTTCATCGTCGATGCCAGCCTGCCGCGCGACGTGGAATCGGCGGTCGACCGGTTGGACGATGCTTTTTTGTATGACCTCGCCGATCTGGAGAGGTTGGCGATGGAAGGTCAGGCGAGCCGGTCGTTCGAGGCGGAAGCGGCGGAACGGATCGTGATGACGGAGGTCGAGGCATTTCTGAAGGGCCATGAAGGACGTCAGGCGGGGCCGGCACTCGGCGCGTTGCACCAGCACGCGGCTGCGCTAAGGGAAACGGTACTTCTTGAAGCGGGGAATGACGCCGAAAAGGCAACGCATCTGTTGCTGCAGCGGCTGTTGCACGGCCCGAGTGAACGATTGCGCGCCAAAGCACACGCGGGCGAGGACATCGAACAGATCGAACGGCTGGTTCGAGACCTGTTCGGGATTACGGATGATGGAGACAACAACACGTGAGTATGGAAGAACATCTCGAGCGCGTGACATCCCGCTTCGACGAGTTGACGCACCTGATGTCGGCGAGCGGCGTCTCGGGCGATGAATACGCTGAGCTTTCGAAAGAGTATGCCGACCTCTCGCCGATCGTTGCGGCGATCAAGGCGTTCCAGGAAGCGCGTCAGCAATTCATCGACGCGGCACAGATCGCCGACGACCCGGGGAGCGATCAGGACATGCGCGCGTTGGCGGAAGAAGAATGCAACGAGTTGAAGGAACGTCTTCCGGAACTCGAGGACGCCGTCAAATTGATGATGGTGCCAAAGGACGAGGCCGATAGCCGCAACGCGATCCTTGAAGTGCGCGCGGGGACCGGCGGTGACGAAGCGGCGTTGTTCGCGGCGGACTTGTTTCGGATGTACAACCGCTACGCCGATCGCATGGGTTGGAAGTTCAACGTCATCCATTTCCAGGACACGGGGATCGGTGGGGCTAAGGAAGCGATCGCGGAAATTTCGGGGAAGGATGTGTTTCGCTATCTCAAGTTCGAGAGCGGCGTCCATCGCGTCCAGCGCGTCCCGGTGACCGAATCCGGCGGGCGCATTCACACCTCCGCCGCGACTGTCGCCGTGATGCCGGAGGCGGAAGAGGTGGATGTGGATATCGAGGAAAAAGATCTCAGGATCGACACCTTCCGTGCCCAGGGGGCGGGCGGGCAGCACGTCAACACGACCGACAGCGCCGTGCGGATCACGCATATCCCGACGGGTATCGTGGTCTCGCAGCAGTCTGAGAAATCCCAGCATAAGAACAAGGCGGCTGCGATGAAGGTGCTTCGCGCGCGCATATTCGATGCCGAACGTGAACGCCAGGCGACGGAGCGCGCGCAACAGCGCAAGGATCAGGTTGGGTCGGGCGACAGGTCCGAACGCATCCGCACCTATAACTATCCCGAGCGCCGCGTCACCGATCATCGGATTGGATTGACGCTCCACAATCTCGACAGCTTCATCGATGGCGACATGGGTGATGTCGTCGAGGCGCTGTTGGCGGAAGACAACGCCCGCCGGCTTGCGAGCATGGAATGACCGAAATCTCGGCGGCGCTGACGGAAGGCGAAGCGGCGCTGACGGCTGCCGGTATCGATAATCCCAGAAACGAGGCGCGGTTGCTGCTGGGGCATGTTCTGGGTATTACGCCGGCGCAGGTATTTGCGCGCGCCGACGATGACATCGCGTCGGCAAATCTGAAAACGTACTACGCGCTCCTGAGTGCGCGCTGCGAAGGGACGCCGCTCGCGCACCTTACCGGCCGGCGTGAATTCTGGAGCATGGACTTCCACGTCACACCGGCGACGTTGATCCCGAGGCCCGACACCGAAACCTTGGTCGAACTCGTGGAGTCAGCGTTCAAGGACCGTTCACCACCTAAGACCATCCTCGACCTGGGCACCGGCAGCGGCTGCATCCTGATGGCGCTTTTAAGCGTGTTCGAAGATGCAGACGGGGTCGGGTTGGACATGTCGAAAGACGCGTGCCGAATCGCTTCGGCCAACGCACGTGCGCTTGGATTTGAAAAACGTGCCCGCATTGTCGAAGGGACTTGGGAGGATGGGATCGACGGGACCTTCGATCTGATCGTTTCAAACCCCCCGTATATTCCAAGCGCGGATATCGAGATGCTGGATGTCGACGTTCGCGCCCACGAACCGATGGGTGCTTTGGATGGCGGCGCCGATGGATTGGATGCCTATCGTAGCCTCATCCCGGCGGTGATACCGGCATTGAGCGATGATGGGATGGTGGTTTTCGAAGTCGGAATTGGGCAGGCGGATGAGGTTTTGAAAATTGCATCCGTGTGCGGACTGATCCCCGGACCGCGACGTAAGGACCTGGCGGGCATCGAACGCGCCGTTTCTTTTTACAAAAAAGGTGTTGGAATTGTGGGGTCTAGGGTCTAACGTCCTCACGGTTCAGCCTTTCGAGGTTGAGGGGGGAACGCCGAACGGCGTCCAAAAGCCCACAGTATCACGCTAGGTTTCCTTTTTTCGGGTGAGCATTCTCAACCGGGCCTAGGCTTGGTGCGGCGTGGACACTGCCTTGTACAGATAAGCTTCTGAGACAATGAAACACGGACAAAATAATAACAGACGTCAACGGTCGCGCGGTAATCCTCGCAACCGGTATCCCAATCAAAAAGGTGGCTCTTTCGAGAGCAACGGCCCCGAGGCGAAAGTCCGGGGCACGGCGCAGCAGGTTCTGGAGAAGTACCAGTCTCTCGCCCGTGATGCCTACTCCGCCGGAGACCGCATTCTAGCGGAGGGATATCTGCAACATGCGGAGCATTACTACCGGATTTTGAACTCCGACAACGACGGACGGAACCGGGATAACAACCAGGGTCGCCATCAGAACAATAACCGTGACGACGACCAGGATTTCGACGACCAGAACGACGAGTCCGAAGCCCGCAACGACAATAAAAACGAAAACAAGAACGACAAAAAGAACGACAGCAAGGGCGAAGCGGATAACGGTCTGCAGCGCACGGTGTCGCGTGGCCGGAAGGGGGGCGAGCAGCCTTCGACGGACGACAGCGGCGCCGATAGTGACGCGGAGGCCAAGGACGCCGAGCAAGCTGCGGAGAAAGCCGAAGAGGCACCGCGCAAGCCGCGCCAGCGCCGTTCACGCAAAACGGAACAGGCGCCCGCGGAAAGCACCGATCAGTCGGCCGCCGACTGATCTCGTTCAGATAACCTTAAGTTCGTCGCCGACGTTGACGTCGCCACTTTTGGCGACGCGCGCGAACACGCCGCAATCGATGTGGCCGTAACCGCGCATCATGTCCTTTGGAAGATTGAGGTCGCGCTCCGCCGTCGACGGATTGACGTTGGTCGCGGCGCAACGGTCGATCGGCATGACGACCTCGAGCACGGCGTCGCCGATGGCGAGCTGCTTGCCGCAAAGATCGAACTCGGCCCATGCATCCAATCCGCCGATCATGAAGTTGCCTCGGAATCGTCTGGGGTCGACTTCTTTGCCGACGACACGCTCCAGGTCCTTCACCGAGTTCAAATTGATGAGCGAGATGACCGGGCTATCGTGATCCGAAAGGACATGGCCCGACGCGGCTTCGACCAGTTTGGGTCGGCCGCGCGCCTCGTCCTTCATGAAGGCGGCGAAAAAATCCTCGATCATCGTGCGCCCGATTTTCTGGGTGAGCTGGCCGCGGGCGACCTGATTGCCGGCGCGTTTGATGGTTAGCGTCTGTGTCGCATCGTCGAACGCCGTTTCCAGTTGCGCCAGTTTTTCATTCCGCATCAGGCAGAGAAAGCTGGACTTGGGCATCCAGTCCGAGATCGCACCCGAGACCGGCGTCGAGCCGAGCGCCAGTGCATACTGCCGATCATAGGGCAAGGCGCCGCTTTCGCTCAGCAGAACGGTCTCCATATACTCGGGGCTCAGACCCTTGACCGGATAACGGCAGATATCGCGTAGGGTAATTGTCATGCCCGCCAGATTGGCGAGCACCTATTTGCCTGTCAAATCCTCAGGCGGATATTCAGGCGGATATTCAGGCGAGTCCGCCCTGCACAAGCAGCTTGTGGAAATCGCGAAGCGCTTTCTCGGCCTTTGCCGGATCGCCGATCCCTTCGATGAAATGTTCATCGAAATTAGGCTGCTTCAGCAATTTGACGATGCGCTTGCGGGCGAGCTTGAGTGCCTTTCCTTCGGGAAGGACCCCGGCACCGCAGAATTTAACAAGCCTGACGGCGCGGTCGCGGATATGAGTGCCTGGGCTGTCGAGCCGGTCGATGATGTTCTCATCTATCAGGTAGCGTTCGAGCACGCTGTCGATATGTTCCGTCACCTGCGTTTTGATATCGTCGGGCAGCGCCGACGATGCGGTTGCCTGATAGGCACCGGTGGCGGTCACCATCCTGTCCTTGTGCGACATCGACTGCTGACACAGCTGGTTGATGACCCGTGCGCTGAATACGACGTCGAGTTGGGTGACGATATCGTCCATATGATCTTCGTTGAGTTCTGTTTTCGAGAGCTCGGCCAGGTACATCGCACCGCGGGCCGGATCGGGAAGCGCCTCGAACGTTGCACTGATTGCCGCGCGCCGGCCCGATTTGCCGCCGGCTTCAACGAATTGCGAACCACGTAACGTCAGTGCTTCCGCGGCTTGTGCGCCCGATAGAATCCCACCCGGCACGAGCAGCCTGGCCAGCACGCGCTGATATTCCTCCATCTCCTTGGAGGGGTCGGCTTTGTATAAGGGAGCGGAAGATTTGAGCTGCCGGAGCGCCCGGTCGACCAGCACACGCTGACTTGCCGGAAGCGCGTTTTCCTGGAAGAGCGTTATAAGCCTGTCCGCCGTTCCCCTGGCATCGCTCTCGGTGGTGTCGAAGACGCCGTCGGCGAGGTCGAGCATGCTGATGATGGCGCTGCCGAGCGAGCGCTGCCATCCCAGCAGTTCCTGAATGACATTGGCCCCCAAAAGATCCGCGATCACGGTGTCGAGCAGAAGCAAAGCGGTGCGATCGTGCTCGTGAAGGGCCATGTCGCAAAGGCGGTCGATCTTGCCGGTCCAGCTCGGGATGTTGGTGAGGTCCCGGGCCAGCACCACCATTGCCAGGTATTCGACCGGGTGGCTATCGACCTTCGGCATCGCGGCGAGCGTGTCCGAGAACTTGCCCTTAAGTTTGGGCAGTTTGATCGACTGCGCTTCGCGGGCTTGTTGGGTGACCTGGTCGACGATCTTGTTGAGTTGCGCCTGTCGGTCCTTGGCCGATATCTCTCGGCCCTTGACCTGCAGGGTGGCGATGTGGCTGACCGCCGAGAAGCGGAGCGTGTCGCGGTCGAACAGGCGTTGCAACTGCTTGTAACTGTGCAGGACTTCGGTTGGCGTCAGTTTGGCTTCTTCGAGATACTCCCGAAAAAGTCGGTTCAGCACCATTCGGCATTCGAGGCCGAACAAGTCCTTTGGCGATTTACACCAAATCGGTGCCGCGTCGAGCGGTTGGATGCGGACAGGCTTCCCCCCGCTGACCGTTTGGGTTTCCTGAAAGATGACGCTCTCCGAAACCGTCCCGTCGCCTTTGACTTGGTTGGCGACGACGCGCGCGCCCGCGCATTGGGGGTTTTTCAAGTAGGTTTTGGCCAGCGCGCGGGCATCCATCTCGCTGGCGCGGATCGCCTCCGTCAGCCAGCGGCCTTCTTTCAAAACCTGGATGTCGAACTCGCCCTGCGCCATTGTTGGCCCAGCGCCTCCTCTGTCATAGCACCCATATTACGGTCTGGTTTTAAGCTGTAAATGTAATCTGCATATTTCGAATTGTTGCGGGGTTTTCAAGCGGTTCCGCAGCATCGCGAAGGGTGCAACGCGGGCGCGAATTTATTCGCGCGCGTGCACTTGCAGCGCTCGCCCGGCAGGCCATATTTGGAGTAAGATATCCATACACCGCGAGGGGTTATCGCTGCCCAATTGGGGGCGTTGACACCCGGCGCATTGAAAGGAAATGGACATGGATTTTGAAAACTTCACCGACCGTGCGCGGGGCTTCATTCAGTCCGCGCAGACACTGGCTCTTAGAAACAACCACCAACAGCTGACGCCGCTTCACGTCCTGAAAGTGCTTCTCGAGGACAAGGAAGGCCTGGCCGCCAACCTGATCGACGCCGCGGGCGGCGACCGTGGCCGCGCCATCGAAAGCGTCAACCGCGAATTCTACAAGATTCCGAAAGTCGAAGGCGGTGGGGCCAACCAGCTTTATCTGGCGCCCGAATCCGCGCGGCTTTTCGACCAGGCCGAACAACTCGCTGAGAAAGCCGGCGACAGCGTCGTGACGGCCGAGCGTGTGTTGCTCGCCATCGCCATGGCCAAGGATACGGTCGCCGCGAAATTATTGGCCGATGCCGGGGTCACGCCCCAGAATCTTAATCAGGCCATCAACGAGTTCCGCAAGGGCCGCCCGGCACACAGCGCCAACGCCGAGGACAATTACGACGCCTTGAACAAGTACGCGCGCGACCTGACCCAGGCGGCGATGGAAGGCAAGCTTGACCCGGTGATCGGGCGTGATGAGGAAATCCGACGCACGATTCAAGTCCTGTCACGGCGCACAAAGAACAACCCGGTGCTGATCGGCGAGCCCGGCGTGGGTAAGACCGCCATCGTCGAGGGATTGGCACAGCGCATCGTCGACGGCGACGTGCCGGAAAACCTGAAACAGAAAACCTTGATGGTGCTCGATCTCGGCGCGCTTGTTGCCGGCGCCAAGTTCCGGGGCGAGTTCGAGGAGAGATTGAAAGCGGTCCTCAACGAAGTGACCGCGGCGGCCGGGCAGATCATCATGTTCATCGACGAGATGCACACGCTCGTCGGCGCCGGCGCGGGTGAGGGCTCGATGGATGCGTCGAACCTTCTTAAACCGGCGCTAGCGCGGGGCGAGATGCACTGCGTGGGGGCGACGACGCTCGACGAGTACAGAAAATACGTCGAAAAGGACGCGGCGCTCGCCAGACGCTTCCAGCCGGTGTTCGTCTCCGAGCCGACGGTCGAGGATACGATTTCGATCCTGCGCGGTATTAAGGAGAAATACGAGCTGCACCACGGCGTGCGCATCACCGATGCCTCGCTGGTGGCGGCCGCGACCCTGAGCGCGCGCTATATCACCGACCGCTTCCTCCCGGATAAAGCGATCGACCTGGTCGACGAATCGGCAAGCCGTCTGAAAATGCAGATCGACAGTAAGCCGGAAGAGATCGACGAACTCGACCGCCGTATCATTCAGCTCAAGATCGAACGCGAAGCTTTGAAGAAAGAAAGCGACAAGGCATCGCATGACCGGCTCGAAAAGATCGAGATCGAGCTGGAGGATCTGGAAGCCGAATCGGAGGACCTGACAAGCCAGTGGGAAGCCGAAAAGGCATCGCTCGCCGACACCACGAAACTCAAGGAAGAGCTCGATGCGGCGCGCATGTCCGCTGACCGGGCGATCCGCGAGGGGCGTTTGGAAGAGGCCGGGCAACTGACCTATAGCGAAATCCCGCGTCTTCAGGAAGCTTTGGAGAAAGCGGAGGCCGCGGGCGAGGCGCACATCGTCGACGAATCGGTGACCGCCGAGCACGTCGCCCAGGTGGTGTCGCGCTGGACCGGCATTCCTGTCGACAAGATGCTGGAGGGGGAGCGCGAGAAGCTTCTCCGTATGGAAGATGCCCTGAGGGGCCGCGTGATCGGCCAGGACGAAGCGCTGGTCGCGGTCTCGAACGCCGTCCGCCGTGCGCGGGCCGGCCTGGGTGATCCGAACCGGCCGATCGGCTCGTTCCTGTTCTTAGGCCCGACCGGTGTCGGTAAGACGGAACTCACGAAGGCGCTGGCGTCGTTCCTGTTCGATGACGAGCAGGCGATGGTCCGCATCGACATGTCGGAGTTCATGGAGAAGCATGCCGTCGCACGCCTGATCGGTGCGCCCCCGGGTTATGTCGGTTACGACGAGGGCGGATCGCTCACAGAAGCTGTGCGCCGGCGTCCCTATCAGGTGATCCTGTTCGACGAGGTCGAAAAGGCGCATCCGGATGTCTTCAACGTGCTTCTACAGGTTTTGGACGACGGGCGCCTGACCGATGGTCAGGGCCGCACGGTCGACTTCCGCAACACGCTGATCATCATGACCTCCAATCTGGGGAGCGATATCATCGCCTCGCAGGAAGAGGGCCAGGATCTGGAAGAGATCCGGCCGCTGGTGATGGAAGTGGTGCGGGCGTCGTTCCGGCCGGAGTTTTTAAACCGTCTGGACGAAACCATCCTGTTCCGCCGCCTTGCGCGCGAGCACATGGACGGGATTGTCGAAATCCAGCTCGACCGGCTGCGGGACCGCGTCAAGGACCGTGGCATCACGCTCAAACTGGACGGTGCGGCGCGGGCCTGGATTGCCGATCAGGGCTACGACCCGGTCTATGGGGCAAGGCCCTTGAAGCGGACGATCCAGCGTGCCCTCGAAAACCCGCTCGCGCAGGCGATCCTCGAAGGCCGCGTCAACGACGGCGACGAGATCAAGGTGTCTGCCGGGAAAGACGGGCTGCTGATCAACGGCGAACGCGCCCAGGCAGCTTAACGCCGCCTAGGTCACTTCGGGTAACCGGACCCGGTGGTGCGTGGCTTAGTTGCTGCGGATCACCGGGGCGGTGCCGGATCGGGGCTTGGGGGTGCCGCGCGGCGAGACGGTGATGAGAATTTCCGAGCCTCTTAACGTCGTCGAGGTGATCTGCATCTGCATGATGCGGTCTTCGCGGTCATAGGTCAGCACGCTGGTCGGGGCTCTAACCGACGTGATCTCGTCCCAGCCGAACTGGGGTAGACGGTTTCGATAGAAATCGAAGATTGCGACGGGGCTTTGTCCCGCCGTCAATGCCAACTGCCCGAACCATTTGTCGGTGCCGACGACGAGCGTCTTGTCGACGATCATGTTGGCGCCTTCGGGGATCGGGATGTCCGGGAAGACGCTGGCGTTCGGCTCGGTGCCCTGGCTGCCCGCTTGCGAGGACGGCATGCCGCCCCCTTGTAACGTCGCCGTTTCGGTGCAGGCCGAGAGGGTGAACAACAATGCCGTAGCGGCGGCCATAACGGATGCGAAGCGCCGTGCGCCTGATGGTTTCTTCAATATCGTGTCCCCCGGCCGAAAAATTTCGGTTTTTAGCGAATTTATTTCAAATGGGTGCTTGCCAAAGCCCATCCATCATCATATACCACCGCGCATCGGCCAAGGCCAAGCGCGAGCGCTGTTTTCCACAGTCTGCGGATTGCCGAAACGGCCGGTTGGGGATATAATCCTCGCCCTCGTCTGAATGGGGTTTGACAAGCCGGTTGCGCGGCCTTAAAAGCGCGCTCCTCCGGTCGGGCTCCTTCGGTCGGATTTGTGTCCGGGTCTCCGGGTGCACTGCTGATGAAGATTGTGAATACGGAAGAGATGCGTGGGCGGCGGCTTGTAGTCGTTGGGGTTTCA
>JAEPMA010000007.1 GCA_017644185.1 Rhodospirillales bacterium | reverse complement strand
TTTGTGTCGTTTGGTTGCCATCTTTGATCCTCCGTTTCCTATCATAGCCGGTGGACCAATTCAGTGGGGGAGGATCAAGATTTCAACGCTGAACATCGGTTCCCGCCCGGCATCCCGGAAATCCGGCGGCAAGATCACCGATCTGCGGGCCATCCCCTGGGTCTTCAGCTGGTCCCAGTGCCGGGTCATGCTGCCCGGTTGGTACGGTTTCGGCAGTGCCGTGAATACCTGGGTCGCCGAAGCGCCGGACGCGCGAAACGCTATTCTTCAGAGAATGAACGCGGAATGGCCGTTTTTCCGCACGATGCTGTCCAACATGGACATGGTGCTGGCGAAAACCAACATGGCGATTGCGTCACGTTACGCCGATCTGGTCGAGAACGAAGACGTTCGCGACAACATCTTTCAACGCATTCGTGCTGAACGGGCGTCAACTATTGAGGCGCTTCTGAAGATCACCGGTACCGACGATCTACTTGCCGACAACCCCTTGTTAACGCGCTCGATCGAAAACAGGTTCCCCTATATCGACCCGCTCAATCACCTGCAGGTCAACCTGCTCCGCGAACACCGGGCGGGTTCGGACGACCCGAAAGTACTCAGAGGCTTACAACTGACGATCAACGGGATTTCCGCCGGTCTGCGCAACAGTGGTTAGGGTTTGAACGTTGGCCCGCAGCCTTGCGGTTGTCCGCCGATCAGAAACTCCCTGTTGTCGCGGATCAGATCTTTCAAAAACGTCATGACCTGCCGCACCCGCGCGATATGTTCCAGGTCGTGATGGACACTGAGCCAGATATCGCGCATCACGCAGATCTTCTCGGGCATAATTCTCTTTAATCGCTGGTCCGTGCCGGCAACGAAAGTCGGCAGCATCGCAATCCCGAGTCCGGCAGCGGCGGCATGATACTGGGCGACCAGACTGGTCGAACGGAACCTGGCGTCGATATCCCGCACCACGTCGGATAGCCAGCGCACGGCCGAGATCGCAATCAGTTCATCGATGTAGTCGATGAAATCGTGATTACGAAGCTCGTCCATCGTCGCCGGCATGCCACGTCGCGCGAGGTAGTCTTCGGAGGCGTATAAATAGAGGGCGAACTCCCCGATCTTCTCGCTTTCGATCCGCAGCCCACCAGGCTTTGGAAAACTCAGCAACACGTCGGCTTCACGTTTCGAGAGGTTGATCCAGTGCGATGCCGTGACAAGTTCCACCTGAACGTTCTGGGCCGCTTCATAGAACTTTACGAAGCTGGGCGCCAGAAACAAACTTCCGATCGCTTCCATCGTCGCGACCCGCACCGTTCCCGCCACACCCGACGATTCCCCGGAAAACCGGGCCGAGATGTTATTGATGTGGGCTTCCGCCCCCTCCGCTTCCTGCAGCAGGATATCCCCCGCGTCGGTCAGCATGAACCCGTGCCGGTTGCGCTCGAACAGCTTGGTTTCCAAGGCCATTTCAAGCGCACGTATCCGTCGACCGACGGTGGCATGGTTGACGTTCAGTGCCCGCGCAGCGGCGCTCAGGGAGCGGTAACGGGCTAACGCCAGGAAGATCGAAATGTCACCCCAATTGAAGCGGGACAGATCGGGGCGGCGGCCCTGCGGCGGGGTATCGTTACCGGACGGCATGGGACCTCATGCGGGCACCCTTCAGTTCGTTTTCGCCTCGACCCCCATCATGCGTTCCATTTCCTCGAATTCCAAGCCACGCGGCGCCAGGTCCCCATCGTCAAAATGAACGCCCGGCCGTTCCGCTCGGTTCACCTCAAGCTGAAAGATATCGAAACGGTTGTAGTAACCCACAACATCGTGGAACTGCTTCGGTACGACCAGGGCTTCCAGATCGATGGTCTCGGTCAAAATAGTATCCGTTTCCGACTGCGTTTCGGCGATCGGCAAGCCATCGGGTCCGATGATCGCCGACAAGCCCTGGGGTGAATCGGAAATCACGCGAAGCGCGTCGGGCCCCAAGTCCGCGAGTTCGTCCAGTGTCCGCTGATCGATCAACGACGACGCAACGACGTTGAAGGCTTTGGCCTCGAACGAATGCGCCCCGGCGCGGATACGAATTGCCGATGCCAGATCGTATCGATCGTTCACCTTGGGGTCGTGGGTAGGCCACGTCGGGGGGTAGCTGGAAGCATGAATTTGCTCGCCCTGCGCAATCAGCGAGAAGCGCGCCAAAGGGTTCGTGTTCTCGCCGCAAATCAGCGCACCGATCTTACCGATCGGCGTATCCACGACACGCAATCCGTTACCGTCGCCGTTCGCCCAAACAAGCTTTTCGAAGAACGTCGGCACCAATTTCCTGTGGTGGTTGATAATGGCGCCGTCGGCACCAATCAGAAGATTGGTGTTCCAAATGCAGCCGACGCTGTTTTCGGCCATCTCGCTGATGCCGATGGAGACGATGACCCCCGCATCGCGCGCCGCGGCGCAGATGCTCATCACCTCCGGGCCCGGCACCTTGACCGACTGCGCCACGAAGCGGCTGAACAGGTCGTGGTTGTAGATCGGCGCGGACAACGCCGGCCATAGCGGGAATCCGGGAATGAAGGATTCCGGGAAGACGAGAAGCTGGATGCCGTCGGCGCCCGCTTCACGGATGATACGGCTGGCTTTTTCCGCCGTTGCGCGGGCGTCCATGTAGACCGGCGCGACGTGCGCCGCCGCCACTTTAACTTTTTGTTTCATTGTGTCCTCCGAGAGGGCGCCGGTCCCGGCCGCAGGGCCGACCGGAACCGGGTCGCCGTCTCTTAGAGCGGTTGCTTGGTGAAGTCGTAACGCGGCGGCAGCATCGCCATCATGTCCGCGCGCGGGATATGCTTCTTCATCTCAAACTTGGAATCGACCACCTGGCTGATGTAGCAGTCGATCATGCCGCTGTGATCCTCGGCGCGAAGCAGCTTCGAGCCTTGCGGATGCGCCAGCGAGTTCTCCATTTCAAGACCTTCGAGCGCCTCGATCACCATCGGCGTATCCTTGTCGGTGTTCCAGCCGCTCTTTTCGATGGCCTGCTTCAGCGCAAAGAAGTTTTCCCAGCTCTGCCAGGCGTGACTCTTGGCCATCACCCTGCTTGAGCCCTCTTCCTTGGCGTGAACCGGATCGATTTCCATCATCTCAACGAACTTCCGATGGTACTCGTCATCTTTGTATTCCAGCGGCCGCGGGAAGTTTTCGAGGAAGAACACCCCCTCAGCGGCGCCGTCGATAGCGCGGGGATCGATGGCTTCGATTGTCCCGGACACCGAGTACATCTTCATCTTTTCGTCGAGCTTCATCGACTTCGATTGCGTATAGAATGCGACCGACAGCGCCCCGAAGAAGACCGAGAACAGAACCTCCGTCTCTTCAGGAATCTTCGCCAGGTACGGCACCAGATCCTTCGTGCCGAGCGGCACGGCGATCGGGTCATTCACCTTCCCACCCATCTGCTCGATGATCTTGCGGTGTTCCTGGTGATGACTATGCCCCCACGCGTAATCTGGGAAGATCATCGTCCAGTTCTTACCCAGGTTTTCGTAAGCCCACGGCGCACCGGCTGCGGCGAGCGCATAGGTGTCGGTGCCGGTGCGGAAGCTGTAGCGTGTCCCCTTCGACCCGGTGGCTTCGGTGGCTTCGCCCGCCGAGAAGTAGGGGGTCTTCAGTTCCGTCGCGACCGGGATCGAGGCCAGCATGATGCCCGAGTGGACGGAACCCACAACGAACGACGCCTTGCGTCGCTGGATCAAGGCGCGCAGTTTACGGGCCCCGGTCGCGGGGTTGGATTCGGTATCTTCAGTCGCAAGCTCGACTTTGCGGCCCGCGATCCCGCCGCCTTCGTTGATGACCTCAACCGCTTTCTTCGCGCACTTGTCGTGCCAGTACCCCCACGACGAAAAGCCGCCGGTGAGTTCACAGTGATGTCCGATAACGATTGGCCCGCCTTCCTTGGCAAACAGATCGCGGGTCAGGCCGAGATACGCCGTCGTGGCGACCGCACCACCGGCGAGGGCCGTCTGCAGAAACGACCGGCGAGTGCGTCCGGCTGTCTGCAAAGTCTTGTTTGACGCCTTGTCCTTCTTCATCTCACTTCTCCTTCTGTAAATTCCAGCGATGTTTCTCTGTCCGATACGTTCACTTACTCTTGTTAAACGGTGACCCCGAGGTATCGGTGCAGGGTCTCCTTATCGTTCTCAAGTTCGCTGGCGCTGGCTTCGTGCACGATGACGCCCTTCTCCATGAGATAGACCCGGGTGCACAGCCGTAGCGCCGTCTTGATGTTCTGTTCGACAAGCAGGATCGAGACGCCGGTTTCGCGAACGGCAGCAATCTCGCGGCGGATCTCCTTGACCAGGATCGGCATGATCCCCTCGGTTGGCTCGTCGAGAATGATCATCTTCGGCTGCATCACCAGGCAGCGGGCGATGGCGAGTTGCTGCTGCTCCCCACCAGACAGCGTATTTGCCTGCTGCTTCAGCCGCTCCTTCAACCGCGGAAACCGGTCAAAAACATAATCAGTGATGTGCGATGGCGGCGTCTTCGTCAGACCGATCAGAAGGTTTTCCTCGACCGACAATCCAGGGAAGATACCGCGTCCCTGCGGCACATATCCAAGCCCCGCACCTGGAATACGGTGCGGTGCCATTTTGGAGATCTCGGTTCCGGCGAAGTTGACCGATCCACCGGTCGGCGGCACCAGCCCCATGACGGATTTGAGGGTTGTCGTCTTGCCGACGCCGTTCCGCCCGAGAAGGGCGACGGATTCCCCTTCTTCGACATGCATCGTTACGCCACGAAGCACATGCACCTTGCCGTAGTGTGCATTCAGGTCCCGGAGTTCAAGCATCGTCGTCGTCCCCCAGGTAAGCTGTCCTCACATCCGGATCGTTGGCGATCTCGTCCGGCGTGCCCTTGGCCAGTACGCCGCCGTTCGCCATGACGGTGATCTCGTCGGCGATGTTGAAGACGACCTCGATGTCGTGCTCAATGATGACGATATCGATGCGTTTCGAGAGGTCCTGAATCTTGGCGACGGTTTTTTCCGTCTCCGCCGGACCCATGCCGCAGATCGGCTCGTCCAGCAAAAGCAGCTTCGGTTGCGTGGCCAAAGCCAGCCCGATTTCCAGCAGCGCCACATCCCCATAAGACAGGTTCGCCGCCAGTTGATCGGCATGCGGCATCAACCCCAGTTCCTCGCAAACCGCGTCCGCCCGTTCGTTCGATTTACGGCAACGCCGCCAACTCATGAAGGGCGCGAACACACCATAGCGCGAGCGCGCCGCGATCCACAGATTCTCCCGCACGGTCAGCCCGCCGAACACACTCTTGATCTGGAGCGTGCGGGCAAGACCGCGCTGGCTGATCTTGTGAACCGGCTCGTCGGTGATGTCGTCGCCCAGGAACCGGATCCGTCCACTGGTCGTCGGCAAAGTGCCGGTGATGAGGTTGAACAAGGTGGTCTTGCCGGCCCCGTTGGGCCCGATGATGGCGTGCAGCTTGCCCGTTTCCAGGGTGAAGTTGGTATTATCGACGGCCCGCAGCCCGCCGAACTGCTTGGTGACGTCATCGATCTCAAGAAGCGGCACGGTCATTGGTCGCCTCCCTTACCTGCATTTGCCCCGGCAAAACGATGGACCAGCGAGGTCCATATCCCACCAATACCCTTAGGGGCGAAGATGACGGTCAGGATCACGACAATCCCGACCAGGATCGGGTAATGCGCCCAGACATGGGACAGTTCCTCGCGCAGCACGATCAGCAGGCTGGTCCCGACGATCGGACCGAACAGGGTGCCGACACCGCCGATAATAGCCCACACGACCGCCTCGCCCGAGACGTGGTAGAACATGAAGTTGGCGGACGCATACCGTCCGAACAGCGCGAACAACGCCCCCGCAACCCCGGCGATGAAACCGGAGACGATAAAAGCGCTCAACCTGATCATATAGACGTTGAGGCCGATCAGGGACGCACGCAGATCGTTCTCCCGCACCGTTACGAAGGCGCGTCCGAGCGGGCTTGAGATGATCCGCCCCATGAGGGCGTAACAGGCACCGACCATCAGGACGATAAAGAAGTATTGGACATCGGGATCGGTCAGTGTCAGCTCGAAGTCGCCGATGCTGATCAATGGCGGCATACCGAACGGCAAACCGTCATCCCCGCCCGTCAGCGGCTTCCAGGACAACGCCAGGAAATAGAAGATCAGTGAGAAAACCACGGTGATGATCGCGAAATAGTGCCACGTGAGCCGCACGGCCAAGACCCCGGCAACGGCGGCCATCGCGGTCGCTAAAACCACGCCGAAACCAAATCCGCCCCAGAATCCGAACCCAAGCTTGGCGATACCGATGGCGACACCGTACATCCCCATACCGAAGTAGAGCGCCTGACCGAAAGACAATAGGCCGACGTAGCCGAATAACAGATTGACGCTCGCCGCCAGCAGAGACCAGATCAGGATCTCGGAATAGATATCGACCCAGAACGAGTCGACGAACAGCGGCAAAACCCACGGCGCTGTCAGGGTAAACACCACCAGCAAAAGGGTGCCGGCCCGGTTGATCGTTTGTACCGTCATCGCGTCGCTCCGGCGAAAATTCCGTGCGGGCGGATCATCAGCACCAAGCTCATCAAGCAGAGTGAGCCGATGCGCGCGAAGGTCGGATCGGTGAAACTGGTGATGACCCCCTCGAAGAACGCCAATAAGACGGCGGCGGCGACGGTGCCGCCCAAGTTGCCCAGGCCGCCGATGATCACCGCCATGAAGCAGAAGGGAAGGATATCGACCCCGGCTTCGAAATAAACGGTCGTGATAGGCGCGGCGACCACACCACCCAACGACGCCATGGCAAACCCGATGGCGAAGGTCATCAGGTAAATACGCCGCGCCGGAATGCCCATGGCGGTCGCCGTTTCCGGGTCAAACCTGACGGCGCGCATCCATGTCCCAAGCTTGGAGCGGTGCAGAAACAGGAAAAACAGACCGATTGCCGCGATCGACGCCGCGGCGGCGAAGAGCCGGTAGACTTCATATTCGATGCCGAACATCGGGATCGTGTCGTGGATGGGGGGCAGCATGCGTTCCGGCGTTGCGCCGAAGGTGGCACGCACGCTTTCCTGCAGGATGATAGCCAATCCGAACGTGGCGACAATGGACAATGCCGCAGCATTTTTAATCGGCTGAATGACCGTGTATTCGATCAACGCGCCCAATGCGAAACCAATGATCGGCACGATCAGAAAAGCGAGCCAATAATTTCCGGTGGTTTCAGCGACGAACCAGGCCAGCACCGTCCCGACCATGAAGAAGTCGCCGTGTGCAATATTGATGATATCCAGCAGACCGAAGATGATCGAAAGACCGAGCGCAATTAGCGCGATAATCAGCCCCCAAACGATTCCGTTTAACGCCAGCGCGATGGTGAGTTCCACCGTGTGTGCCCCTTCAAGCCCTGTATTTCTGCCGCTTTTTGGCGCGGCTGTTTCGTATTCGTCGAATTGTGAGCTTGTTTAAAACTCTCGGCAATTCAAGAAATTCGCACGTAATTGTGCATTTTTGCACATTACACTCCCTCCCCGGCCGGATCGATGCCGAGTTTGGCGCTGATCGCCTTTGCCGTTTCGAGACGCCGCGCGGTCAGCTCACCTGCTGCATTTCGCGCCGCTTCCAACACCTCCACCGGGGCGCGTTCCGGCGTGCCGCTATCGAAGGGCGGTTCGGGATGGTACTGCATATAAAGCTGTATTTGCTCGGCTACACGCTGTCCCCGAAGCATGGCGGCCAACTGCAACGCCCCATCGATGCCGGATGTCACGCCTGCGGCAAACACCCAGTTCCCATCGATCACCACGCGCTCATTCACGGGTGTCGCTCCGAAATACGGCAGCAGATGAAAAGCCGACCAGTGCGTCGTCGCCTTCCGGCCCTTCAACAACCCGGCCGCACCGCACAGCAACGCCCCCGTGCAGACCGAGAAAACGAACTGCGCTCCCTCCGCCTGGTTTCGGATGAACGAAAGGAACGTCTCATCCTCCATAAGGGCCTGCTGACCGGGGCCACCCGGGACATGCAAAACATCGAGCTGCCCGACTTCGTCGAACGTCTTATCTGCGTTCATGCTCAGGCCATGCAAATCCTTGATCGGCGCCTTGGTCGCGGCAATCACCTGATACGTCGAATTGGGAATGACGGAGAGCACTTCGAGCGGGCCGGTCAAATCGATCTGGTCAAGCCCCGGGAACAGGAGTGAGCCGATTTGCAAATGCTGGTCGGAAGGGATCATGTGCTTTCCTTTCTGCGTGGGTGCCGATTGACAACACTAGACAGACAAACTTTCAATCGGTCAACGATAAATATGACATTCTATTTTTTGACATAGGTCATTTTATAAAAGATATGACAAAAATGCATTGCCTGCGACGCGCGACGACAACCGGCAGCGGCCCGCCCACCGGCGCTGGCGCTGACCAAATACTGATGTCGCAGTTTACGCTGGAGAGATTATGCGCCGCGCTGGACGGCGCCCTGCCGTTGCAGGTTTGCGAGGAGCGCGGCCAGTTCGCCCGCCTCCCGATCGGTCATCGTACTCACCGTCACGCGGATTGCTTGCCCGCTTTCCAGCCGGAAGATATCGCCCGGCCGAACGATCCAACCATTTTCCATAAGCCGCCTCGTGATTGCCTGTTCGTCGGCAACCGGAATCCAGACATTGATCCCATCAGCACCGTGCGCCTCGATACCGGCATCCTTGAGCGCGTCCAGAAGAATCTGCCGGCGCGCCGCATAAGCTTGAGATGCGTCCCGGATAATCCGGGGATAGTCCTTGGAGGTAAGCGTTGCCAGGACGGCTGCCTGCAACACACCACTCACCCAGCGGTAAGAAAACGCCGCGAGGCCGCTGACATTCTTGGCAAGACCATCGCTTGAATTTACGAAGGCGAGGCGCAGATCCGGCCCAACATATTTGGAAACCGACCGGATGATTGCCCAATGCGGCCGGTCATCTGAGGCCAGCGTGACCGGTTTGAATGGCGAAAGAGGGGCGAAATGGTCGTCCTCGATCAAAATCACGTCTTCGTACCGCCGGATCACGCGCGCCAGTTCATCACGGCGCTTGGCCGTCCACGACCCGCCGAACGGATTATGCGCACGGGGCGTCAGGATCATTGCCTTCACCCCCTTTTTTAGCGCTTCTTCCATCGCCGTCGGCAGAACCCCTTGATCATCGACAGCCATGGGGACCGGTGGGAAGCCGAGTTCCCTGACAAGGCCCAGCGTCGTCATGAAACACGGATCCTCGACGGCGACTGTATCGCCTGGCTGCAGATAAGAACGCAGGATCATTTCGATCGCGTCGAACGTCCCGTTGGCGATCCATACGTCGCCCAACGGCATGCCATCATCGGCCAATTCCCGGCGCGCGAAATCGATGAGTGCCGGATTGTCGGGTGGGTCCTCATACCCGCGCGGCAGCCATGCCGATTGGTTAAGGACGGCCTTTACATCAGGAAGCAACCGGCTATCCGGATTACCGCCGCCGATATCATGAAGCATCGTCGGTCCACGTGACGCCGCTCCGTTCTGCACCGCAACGCGGCTGCCCTGACGGCCCTTCCCCTCGATGACGCCGGCGTCCGACAAGTGCCGATAGGCGGATGCGACCGTGTTGCGGTTAACGCCCAGCGTTTCGGCCAGCGCACGAATAGGCGGCAGGGCATCGCCGCTTCGGAACGCACCCTGTTTGATGGCAACTTTGACGCTTTCGGCAATCTCAATGGCCGTGCGGCCGCTAATCAGCCCTTCTGCACGCGTCGGGCCATCCAAACCGGTCCGCTGGTTCGCCATATCAACTTTGTCCTACGACCTTGCCGACGTTTCTCCGCCAAGCGTATATCGCGCTTTATAGGTTTCGCGCTGGCACTCGGCAAGTTTCCCACCTTTTGTCATACGTTTGTACCACCAAACACCGGGATAACGCCAACCCTGAGGATGTCTAGATACCACACCAGTTCCGAATAATCGCCGAATAGAGCTCAACCGATTGATCGATCCGGTGCACGTAACAATATTCGTCGGTCTGGTGCGCCATGGCCGCCTCGCCCGGGCCGAGCACGACGGTGGGCGGATTGCGGTAAGCGGGTGTCAGCACGGAGGCATCGGTAAAGTACGACGCCGTCCCGACATCAGGCTTCTCCCCGGTGATTCCGTCGACGATCGAAAACACCTTCTGCACCCATTCGAGTTCCGGGTCGGTCCACACACCCGGCACGTCAACGACCGATTCGAGTTCAACGTCGTCACCAAGGTAGCTCATGATCTGCTCGCGCAGATGTGCGTGATCCTGTCCCGGCACGGTACGAAGATCGATGCCGAACTCGGCATGATCGGGCACCGAATTGATATTGATCCCACCGCTGATGTTCCCGACGTTGACCGTCGGCTTACCCAGCACCGGGTGCCGAGCGACGTTAAAATCGAAGTCTTCGAGTTTGCTGACGGCGCGCGCCGCCTTATAGATCGCATTGACGCCACGCTCCGGCATGGAGCCGTGGGCCGTCACCCCTTCAGTAACCGCCCGCAGCCATAGCGCCCCCTTGTGACCGACCCAGGGGGCGTTGGACGTTGGCTCCGCAACGATCAACGCACCGGCCTCGCCAAGCGCACCCGCCTTCGCCGCCAAACCATAGGCGCCGTCGCAGCCGGTTTCTTCGCCTGCCGTGATCACGATCTCGACGCCCGGCGTGCCGTTAAGCTCTTGGGCGAGTCCAATAACAGCCGCACAGATCGCAGCGACACCGCTTTTCATGTCCGTGGAACCCCGACCGTAAAGTTTGCCGTCCGAAATTTCTGCGGCAAAGGGTTCGACGGACCAATCGCGATGCCCCAGCGGCACGGTGTCGATATGGCCGGTCAATCCGATGGGGGGCCGCCCTTCAACACCGCCGATACGCGCGACCAGATTGGCCCTATCATCACCGAAGCGGTGAAGTGTCGTCTCCAGCCCGGCCGTGTCGAGCAACGTTCCCAGATACTCAGCGCACGCCATCTCGCCGCCGGGTGGATTAATCGTGTTAAACCGGACCAACTCTTGCGTCAGTTCCACAGCCGAAGTCGTCATTGTTTCGCCTCCCAATCAGCGCGTGCGTCCTATGTAGCGCCACCTCTTAAAGGAGACATCTCTCATTGTCTAATTCGCTCAAGAATCGGCATGATTTAGTCGTGGACACGGCGCCCTCGCGCCCCCTTACCGCAGTCAAAACTATTCGATGCGGTCCTGCGTGCCCGCCATCGCACACCCCGCAAATTCGGGCCGCCTGGGGTTTCGATATCAACTGTCAATCAATGCCGGCTCACGCCGGTAGCGATCACGAGCCGATTTTTTCCACCTTACACAGCAGCATCTTGAGGTTTGTCTGATCCGACATCGGCTCTCGCTGCATCTTGTCGGTCAGATAGTTCACCGATTTCCAGGGATGATAGGGCTGCCGCTCATCCCAACCGATCGGCAGAAAGACCGAGTGCTCGCGAATTCCGTTGGTGATCCAGACCACCGCTTCGACCGATCCATGCGCGGTTGAGACGCGCACTTTCTGGCCGTCTTCAACCCCGATCTCTGCCGCGCGGTTGGGATGAAGCTGACAGTACATGTCCGGCCACATTTCCTGCGCCTGCCAGAAATAGTGAGTCCAACTGTGGAAGTGCGCGGCCGATGCACGGCCGGTCACGAGTTCCAATTCGAAGCCTTTCGCGCGAAGCTGCTGCCCCGGCGTATTGTTGCCCGCGCGCACCAGGCGCCCCATCGATCCTGACGTATTGTTCCCATGGAACGGATTGGGGACGCCGGCTTCGCTGTCGTCGTGCTGAAGTTCGACATAGGGGAGATCGATCCGTTGCTCGCGTTCGGAATAGAACTCCGGCAACGACGACATTCCGAGCGCGTTGAACTTGGTCTCGATCGCCTCGGTATAAAACTCCAGCTTCCCGGATGGGGTCGCAAAGCGTTTGCCCTCGGGCTGACCGACGGCGGTCGTCCCCTCTAGATAAAGCGTTTCGATTTCCGGCGCATCCTCCGACGCAACGGGGAAGCGGACCCAGCGATAGGGTCTGCTGTGCAGGCGTTTCTGTGTAATCCCTTGAAGGTGCGGGTTCCCCTTGATGCAGACTTCATCCCAGAAAAGTGCGGTGTCTTTGTATTTCTCCTGAAGGACGTCGTCGAAGCCAAGCCGCTTACCCAGTTCGACCCAGATCCAGGCATCCGGCTTCGCATCACCCGGCGGGTCGATCATGCGGTCGATCCAAACGATCCGCCGATCATCATTTGCTCGTCCGATCTCGCCCTTCTCAATCCCCGCCGCGGCCGGCAGGACATAGTCCGCAAACGCCGATGTCGCATTGGCGAAGAGTTCGATATGTACAAGAAGCTCCAAAGATTCGAACGCTTCGCGAATGGCGTTCTGGTCCGGCCACTGACTGAACGGGTTGTTGCACGCGATCATCGCCTTGATCGGATAGGGGCTGCCGCTGCGCATCGCTTCCGTCCAGCCGGATGGGCTTTTCCGGATTTTCGGGCGCGAGATCGGCGCCATTCGTGACTCCGGCACGTTCGGTCCGACCGGCGGGCCCGCCGACATATTCAAATACGTGCCCCCCTTTCGGCCCCAGTTCCCCGTGATTGCGCAAACGTACATCAACACACGGTTGGTCTGGGTGGAGTTGGTATGCTGGTTAATCCCCCGTGAGCCGAACATCACACAACCGTCGGCGGTGGCGATCTGTTCGGCCAGCCAACGAATATCTTCAGCTGAAATATCGGTTATGGGCGCCGCCCACTCAGGCGTATAAGCATTATCTAATATATAGTCGCGCCAGATCTCCCAACCGACGATCCACTCTTCACAGAACGCCTCGTCGTGAAGATTGCGCTCAAGGATGGAATAGGCGAGCGCCAGCGCCAGCGCCATGTCGGTCCCCGGCCGAATACCGAACCACCGGTCCGCTTTCGAGGCGGTGGGGGTGAGGCGCGGGTCGATCGCAACCATCTTGGCGCCGTTCTTGATACGCCAATCATTGATCATTCCAAAATAGACCGGCCGGGTTTCGGCCTGGTTATCCCCGATATAAACGTAGAGTTCAGCGGCACCCAGGTCGGTTTCGGTATAACTGTTGCCGGCGCCGATCGTCCCGTGGGTCAATTGATAGGCGATGGCCTTGCTCGTCGCGCAGAACGCATCGGTACTTTCGACGTTCGGGGTGCCGTACATCTGCGCGAACATCCGGACGTAACCGCTTTTCGTGATGATGCCTGTGCGCGTCCCGATAAACATGGCCAACGCCTCGCTGCCCACCTCGTCGCGCACGGATTTGAGTTTTTCGGCGATTTCGTCCAGCGCCTGATCCCAGGAAATCCGCTCGAACTTGCCTTCCCCGCGCGCGCCGACACGTTTTAGCGGATGCATCAACCGTTCGTCGTTGTTGTACATCTGCACGGTCATCTGCGACTTCGGACAGACCTTCCCCTTGAGAAGCGGGTCTTCCTCGTTGCCGGTAACGCGCACAAGCTTGTCGCCCTTGAAATGAAAGTTCGTGCTGCAGCAGTTAAAGCAGATATTGCACCCACCGGGACGAACGCTGTCTACCTCGCGTTCCGCGCGGGACGTACGATAAGGATATTCCGCCTTCTTTTCCCTAAGCGTCGCCTGTGCCGCCGGATTGTCCATAAACTTCGGGCGGCGTGCGTTCGCCTTGTCGACGGGGCGCAAATCATTGATTCGATTCTCGCGGGGAAGCGCGTCCAGATAAATGGTCGCGGGCTCCAGCAAGAAGTGATCGTGGTCGCGTATCGTTCGGTTTTCACGTTCCGCATAAGCAACATGCTCGGTTCTTTCGCCGAACGAAATCGCTGATCCCGGACAGACGGTGGCGCACGCCGGCTTCTGGTCGTTCTGTCGGCGGTCGTGACAGAGGTCGCATTTGACCGAATGGTGATCAACGGCATCGAACCCCATGGCACCGTACGGGCATGCGACGACACACTCACCGCACCCGGTACATCGGCTCTCGATCACCCGCACGACGCCGGTTTCCGGATCTTTCTCGATCGCCTTGGGATTGACCGGACATGCCCGCAGGCATGCGGGCCGTTCGCAGTGCTGGCAGGTCACGGTCAGGAAATCGAAAGCGCCCCCATCGGGATCGCCGAGCCATGTCACCCGGTTGCGATACTCGCCCGGCCCAAGGCCGTGTTCGGACTTACACGCCGCCTCGCAGCTTTTACAGCCGATGCAGCGTTCAAGATCGATCATCAGCGCCAGGCGCTTATCAGACGTTTCGTTCATCGGATTACCACTTTGCGATATGCCACCAGGTGATCTTGGAGAAATCGTAATCGGCAACGTAACCGGCAAAAAACGTCACCGTGATCACGTGGATCACGATACCAAGAACGAACAGGTGAGCGAGCGCACGGTGCGCCATCCACCAATAGGCTTGCGCGAAGGGCACCATTCGGCGCGTGCCCATAACCTCCTGCTCTTCACGGACCAGCTTGGCATAACGCAAGGATCGCAGAGGACACGCGCGCCAATGTTTGGGTTGCAATGAGAACGTGCCCTCGTTCGCTTTGGGGTCGAGCTCGGCCAAAAGCGTCTTCTTTTTCTGAATGAGTTCCCTTAACCGTTCGCGTTTCGGTTCGCTCATCGTCACGGCGTAACTTGCGTGTTTTTCGGCGAATGTCCGCTCCATGCGGCGCGAAACGTGTAACCGCGCATACATACCCAGCAGCACCAATCCGAGGATCGCGAGATACATCATTGCCGGTGGCCGGCCCAGGTTCCCCGCCCCATGGACCGCGACCAGGATGGTGCCCGCATAAGCGCAAAGGACATGGGCGACGTAGAATTTAGGGGCCAGATCGCCGCCGCCACCGCGTTTAATCGCGGAAAACACCATCGCCACCAACAGCAAACAAGCGCCCGCAACACCAGTCAGGTACAGTTCGGGACTGCCCGCCGTTCGCCACGGCGCAGGCAACAAAGGAAATAGGAGGAGAAAGTACGCGGTGATAAAGGCGGCTGTACCGATGCCCAACCATCTCAACGTGGCATTGCCGAGGACCGCGCGGGACGAAAACGCAGCATCAGTGTCGCTGGGGCTCTGCTTATTCATTTACATGCTGGATGTCGGCATTCCGTCACGATCTCGCCCCCCGGAAAAGACCCGGCGGCAATTCCACCGGGTCTTTTCGTGAGGGGGAGCGAGTTCCGGATCAGCGCTGTTTCCTGTCCATGAACTTCCACATCAACGGGAATGTCGCCGTAAGCAGGGCGATTTTCAGGAGGTCGCCGTAAACGAACGGATACAGACCCCACTCGAGAATCGGTTTATCCCAGCCGAACAGGCTACCGAGCCAGAGCACACCCGGCGCATAAATCAATACCATCCCGACGAATGCCGCCGCCGCCGTTTTCAAGAGCGACCGCGTCCAGCCTTTTTCCGCCAGGTACCCGGCAGCCGCCGCAGCAAATGCATAACCCAACAGGTAACCGCCCGTGCTGCCCAGTAAGTACGTGATGCCGATGCCCTTTTCAGGCGTCCCCGCGAATACCGGCAGCCCGGCGGCGCCCTCGGCCAGATACAGCAGGATCGTCGCCATACCAAGCTTCCAGCCCAACGTCATACCGAGAGCGATGGCCACGAAGGTCTGCATGGTCAGGGGAACGGGATAAAACGGAATCTGAAATTTCGACGAAATCGCCATCAGCATCGAACCGGCGAATGCCAATCCAATCTGTCGCATCTTCGACTCCGTCGAAGCCGCCCAAAGGCCGGCGACAAGTGTGTTGTTCATGTTCATATATCCTTTCCTATCAAGATATTGATTATTCGTATTCACTCATGCGTCATGCAGACATAGCCGGTTCCGGCGTGCTTCTCCGGCGGTCCCAGACCGCGAGCGCCAATGCGACGGCGACGCCAAGAATATCGAGCGTAAACTCACCGGAAATCATCCCCACACCGACGGCGAGTGCCACGATGCGCACCACCCCCGGCAAGCGGTTAACGTAGTACCCACCGATCGACACGGCAAACAGCCAAGACGAGAACAATCCCGCGACGACGACCCAGAGGATATCTTCTACCGTTCCCTTCATCAGCACTTCCGGACGATAGATAAAGAAGAACGGCAGCACGTATTTCATCACCGCCAGACGCATGCTGGTGAGTGCGATCGGCCACCAGTGCGTGTTGGCAATCACGGCGGCCGTGAAGACGGCAGTACACACCGGCGGGGTCAGCGCCGAAAGAAGTGCACCGTAAAAGACGAAGAAATGTGCCGCCATCGGCAAGATATCGAGTTCGATCAACGCCGGCACGGTGACGGCAGCCGCCAACAAGTACGCCGCCGTGGTCGGCATCCCCATACCGAGGACAAGGGCAACGACAAGCGCGAGGATAAGGCTCAACAGCATCCCGCCACCGGCCCCAACGGTAATGATCTGCTCGCTCAGCTTAATCCCGACGCCGCTCAGTCCAATTAACGAGAGCGCGATCTGCGCACTGACCAGAAGCGCGATGATCGTCACGATCCCGGTCGAAGCCAGCTTGACACCTTCGGCGAGTTTGCCGAGGCGCGCGCGGATCGCTTCCCACGTGAAAGCGCCCGAAATCATGAACAGCACGATGTTGGTGCATATCCCATAGAACGCCGCCAGCGCAGGCGTGTTGCCCGCAAACATACTGATCATCATCACCGCGATGGTGAGCACCAGCGGCCCGATCTTGCGCCATTTCAAGACGTCGCGCAGCGGCGGTATATCTTCTTTCGCGAAGGTCCGCATGTCTTCGCGGCGCGCTTCAACGCCAATGCTCATCCAGATGCACGCGAAGAACAGGAATGCCGGAATGATCGCCGCCTGAACAACATTCAGATATGACGTGCTGAGCAGTTCCGCCATCACGAACGCACCCGCGCCCATGATCGGCGGCGTGATCTGCCCGCCCGAGGAAGCCGTCGCCTCGACCGCGCCGGCGAACGCCGGACGGTAGCCGAGGCGTTTCATCGCCGGGATCGTAAAGTTACCGGTTGTTGCCACGTTGGCGACGGCGGCGCCGTTCAACATCCCGAAAAGAGCACTGGCGACGGTCGCGACCTTGGCCGCGCCGCCCGGGAACCGTCCGGCGGCAACCATGGCGATGCTCATGAAGCTCTCACCCGCACCGGTCGCCAAAAGGAATGCCCCGAAGATAATGAAGATCGAGACAAGGTTGGCCGAAAGCCCGGTGACGGTGCCCCAGATTCCCTCGGTCCCGAGATAGAGATATTCAAGAACGTACGAGCCGCCGAAACCCGGATGCCCCCAACGGCCCGGAATAAGCTGGCCGAAGAGCGTGTATGCGATCAACGTGATGGCGAGGATCGGCAGGAACGGTCCGGTCGTCCGCCGCGCGCCTTCGAGGATCGCGAAGCTGAGAAAAACCCCAAGAACGATTTCTTCCGGCTTTGCGATGATCGAGAAACTGTTCGAAAGCCGCTCTTCGACAAACATGATGTAGACGCATGCGGCGACGGCGATCAGCGCGATCGCGATATTAAGTAGTCGAGCGAGTTTTGTGAGAAGGGTTTCTTCGCTGTCGAAGCGGCAGAACTGCAGATAAGCGATCCCAAGCCCGAGCGCGAGATGCGCGGAACGCTGGATCAGCGGCTGGAACTGACCGAACCCGGCCGTCCATAAATGATAGCCGACGAGACAGAACCCCATGACCAGAACAAGCCCGTCCAAAAACTTTTGGAACGAACTTTTATTCCCGGCCGCTGCCGCCTGACCTGCCATAACAAACCTCTTACATCATCATGTTCAAAACGATTGACCGGGCGGAGCACAACGGCCCCGCCCGGCGGTCGGGTTCGTTATTTCATTTCCGGCGGGATCAGACGATCCGGCACGGTGGCGCCGCGTTCACGATAGAACTTCACCGCACCGCTGTGCAGCGGAATGGTGATCAACGCCAGCGAGTCGTTGATGATGTCGAGGCTCTTGATGCCCGGGAAAGCCGCTTCCTGGGTTTTCTTGCCGTCGACGATACCGGTCAGGATAGCATGCACCTGATCGTCGCTCAGGCTGTCGGTGTAAGCGAATTGACCGATCACCTGTACCGGCGTGGTCATCGCGCCGACGCCTTCGATCTCGCCGTCCTTGATGTCCATGAAGTTGATGAACGGGAACTTAGCCTTCACCGACTTAACCTGATCCTGGCTGAAACCCAGCAGGCGGATCGGGGTGAACGCCCGAAGTTCGAGGGTCGTGCCGTCCAACGATTTGACGCCACCCGCCTTCACGTAACCGACGGCGCGATTGTCCTTCACCGCGGCAACGGCGTCGGAGAGGCTTGCACGGTAAAGATCAGGCTTGATGTCGATTGCTTCGAGCATCTGAATCGCCAGCTGTTCGGTGGCCGAACCGCGCTGGCCCGGCGTGAACTTCTTGCCGACAAGGTCGCTCAGTTTCTCGACACCGGAATCGGCACGGACGACCCATGCCTGAATGGCCGGGGCATGCACCCAAAGACCGCGCAGTTTTTTCTGCGGCTTGCCGTCGAATTTCCCGATACCGGTATAGGCCTGATAGATGGTGGCGTAGGTGCCGAGGCCCATGTGAATTTGACCACGATCGATACGCGACAGGTTGTCGACCGCACCGCCCGTCGAAATCACGGTCACGTCGACCTTGTCACCGGAAACCTGGTTGATCGCCTTGGCGGCCGAGACCGCATAGGTGTAGTGGACGGACTTGAGCGCGGTCGTTCCGAAGGACAACCTGTCTGCCGCATTGGCGCTGAACGTGCTAGCAGCCAGCACAAGGCCGACGGCCGCAACTTTAAGGGTCTTCATCTTGTTTCATCCTCCTTGATGTGGGTCCTGCCGTTATCCGGCTTTTGCTCTTGGATCGATAAGATCAGCTCATTCAGGGTTGAACCCCGGCCCGCGATTGCGGCCCGAGGGAGTGTTTCAAGCGCGCGTAAGCGAGCTCGACGAATTTGCAGAAAAACGGCCGGGTCTCGATCGGGTCGATGATGTCCTCGACCTCGAACGCCTCGGCGGTCCGGAAAGGCGAAGCGAAAGGCCGAAGCTCGGCTTCGATCTCTTTTTCCTTCGCGGCCGGATCTTCGGCGGCTTCGATCTCGCGGCGGAACGCAGCAGCAACGCCACCCTCGATGGGCAACGAACCCCACTCCGCGCTCGGCCACGCGACCTTCATGTCGACGCCGTTCTTGTTACAGGTCGCCATTCCGGCCATGCCGTAACATTTGCGAATGACCAACGTGAACGTTGGGACACGCATCTTGCCGGCCGTATAAACCGCACGCATACCTTCGCGCAGCGCGCCCTCCTTCTCCGCCGCGAGTCCGACCATGAAACCGGGCACGTCGACCAGGAAGATCACCGGAATGTGGAAGTTGTCGCAAAGCTCCATGAAGTGGATCTGTTTGCGCGCCGCTTTGGCGTCCATTGCGCCGCCGTAGATCATCGGATTGTTGGCGATGACCCCGACCGGATAGCCGTTCAACCGCGCCATGGTGACGATCACCGCCTTCCCATAACCCGGCTGGATTTCGAACATGCTGTCGCGGTCGACCACCATCTCGATCAACTTGCGCATGTCGTAGGCGCGAGTACGTTTTTCGGGGATGATCTTGCGTAGCCCTTCCTCGCAACGGTCGACAGGATCGTCGGTAGCGCCGCGTGGCGGCAGTTCCCAAACGTTCTGCGGCATATAGCTCAGAAATTGTCTGATCTGCCGAAATGCGTCGTCCTCGTCCTTGGCGGCATTGTGGATCGTACCCGATGTCTCGACAGCGACCTGAACACCGCCCAGGTCGTCCTTGTCGATCTCTTGACCAAGCGACCGCTTGACCACCGGCGGACCGGCGGCGAACACCTGACTGGTCCCTTCGACCATGATCGAGAAATGCGACAGGATCGCGCGCCCGGCAGGGCCGCCGGCGGCGGTGCCCATCACGGCGGCGACAACGGGGACTTCACCCAGCAGTTCGACAGAGCGTTCGAACCCAAAGATACCCGGGAAAACCGAATGGCCCCGGCTTTTCAGCGAGGTGACCGTGCCGCCCGCACCATCGATCAGGTTGACCAGCGGAATTCTGTATTCATGGGCCAAGTCCTCGACGAAGCCGCCCTGCCCACCTTTGCGGCGGCGTGCGCCCCAACTGGTGCCGCCGCGCACGGTGAAATCCTCACCACCGACGGCGATTGGGCGGCCGTCGATTTCGGCCAGGCCCATGACGTAAGGGGCCGGCGTGACACCTGTGACTTCGTTGTTTTCGTCGTATTTCCCGTTGCCGGTCAGCTTGCCGACTTCGTGAAACGAGCCCTTGTCGATCAAATGGCCGATCCGCTCGCGGATCGTCAGCCGCCCGCGTGCATGATGCCGCTCGACCGCGTCCGCACCACCCAGCTCTTCCGCCCAGGCGCGGCGGTTTTTAAGTTCTTCGAGGCGCTCTTCAGCTGCCGATTTTGTTTCCGGGGCGTCCGACATATCAGGATTCCACGATCGCCAGGACCTGGCCTTCTTCGACCGCGACACCTTCTTCGACCAGGATCTCGACGACCTTGCCGTCGGCGGGAGACGGCGCCGGAATTTCCATCTTCATGGATTCCAGGATCATGATGTCGTCAAATTCCGCGACACTGTCGCCGACCGACTTCTCGATCTTCCAAACAGTACCGGTAACTTCGGATTTAACCTCTAGGCGTGCCATGGGAACTCCCCCTCTTCAGATTGATCAGTAGCCCGTAGGCCAGTTGGATAGCGTGTGTTTGCCGATGCCGCCGTGGCGCCGGTCTTCGTGAAATTCCATCAGCCGGATTAGCTGCTGGCGGGTGTCCTGCGGGCGGATAACATGCTGAACGGCAAAGCTTGACGCCATGTCCCAGACCGCATTGTCCTTCGACATCTGCTCGCGGACTTTCTCATATTCTTCCGGGTGTTCTTCTTCGGACCGCCCCCACATAACGACCTTTGTCGCGTATGCCGGGTCCATGAAGCTGACTTCCGCCGACGGCCACGCCAGCACTTCGTCCGAATTCCGTCCGCCGCCCATGTTCAGATACGCTTGGCCGTAGCTCTTGCGCATGATCACCGACAGCTTCGGCATCGAGAACATCTGTAGCGCCGTCATGAAGTTCATGATCTTGGAAGCGGCGCGCTGACGCTCACCTTCCTTGCCGATAATGAACCCCGGCGTGTCGACGAACATCAGAAGCGGAATGTTGAACGAGTCGCACATTACCAGAAACCGCGTGATCTTTTCGCAGGCGTGCGCATCCAACGCACCGCCCTTGATCATGGGATTATTCGCGACCACCCCGACAACACGCCCGTTAAGACGCGCCAGCGCGGTCACGGCGACCCGCCCGAACTTCGCTTTCAGCTCGAAAATGCTGTCGTCGTCCAGAACCTGCTGCAGAACCCGGTGCACGTCATAAACGCGCTTGCGGCTCTCGGGCACGATCTTGGTCAACGCATCGCAGGATTTCTCGACGGCAGGTCCCATCGGCGGGGCTTCGTTGTGGTGAGACGGCATATAGCTCATGAAGCGCTTGATCAGGTCCAAAGCTTCTTCGTCGGTATCGGCGAAGGTATCGATCAGACCGGTGGTTTCGGCATGCAGTTCCCAACCGCCCAGCTCCTGCGGGTCCACCGTTTCACCGATTGCCATGGAGGCCAGTTGCGGACTAGCGACTGCAAGGACGGCGCCGCGGCGCATGACGGTGAAATCGGCCAGACACGTGTACCAGGCCGATGACCCGTAACACGGGCCGAGCACGGCCGATGCCCAGGGCGTTTCGCGGAACCGCACATACTGACTGGGGTCATTGCCGAGCATCGCGCCCATCCCCTTGGAACCCATATTGTCGGGCATGCGGGCGCCGGACGATTCCCCTAAAAAGATCAGCGGCATGCCCCGCTCGGTCGCGACCCGCTTCACATGGCCGATCTTCTTCATATTGGTGAGGCTGCTGGACGCCCCCTTGACCGTGAAATCATTGGAGACGATACCGACCGGTCGGCCGTCCAGGTTCCCGTACCCCGAGACCTTGCCGTCGGCGGGCGTCTTGTCACGGTCTTCTGGAACGACGGATGACGTCCCGAGCAACCCGACTTCAAGGAAACTGTCTTTATCCAGGATGTAGTCGACACGTTCGCGGGCATTCAAAAGCCCCTGCTCGCGACGGCGCGCCAGCTTTTCGGGGCCACCCATGCCGAGGGCATGCTCTTCGCGGCGCTGGAGTTCATCCTTCGTGTCGTCGTCGTTCATTCGGCCGCTCCGTCTTTCGGCATGGCCGCGTAGACCACGCCCTTGCCCTTCAATTCTTCGATTTCGCTGTCTTCGAGGCCTGCGACATCACGCAAGACATCGTTCGTATCCGCACCGACCTTGCGCCCGCCCCAGCGGATACGCCCCGGATTGACGGACATACGTGGGACAATCCCGGCGAGAGTGACCGGTTTGCCGTCCTCGCCGTCTGTCTCCACCAGCATGTCGCGGGCGATGTATTGGGGATCGCTGAAGATGTCGCGCATGTTGTAGATGCGCGCACCCGGCACTTTGTTGTCGATCAGCAGTTGTTCGCATTCCTCGAGCGGCAACGTCGCCGTCCAGGCCCCGACGATCTCGTCGATGGCTTCGTGGTTTTCATTGCGTGCCAGCGCCGTCGAGAACCGGGGATCGTCGAGCAGTTCAGGCTGACCCATGATGTTGACGAGACGCGTGAACACGGACTGAGCACCCGCTGCGATGTGGATATAGCGGCCGTCCTTGGCGCAATAGAGATTGTTGGGCGTGTTGTTGGCGAGCCGCGAACCCGTTCTGGTCGCGACAAACCCCAGACGCGAGAAGGCGGGCACGTGAGGCTCGTTGAAGCTGAATGCGGATTCATATAGCGCTGCGTCGACGACCTGGCCTTTTTTCGTGAAGTTTCGCTCGTTGATCGCCATCACCGCACCGAACGCGGCGTAAAGGCCGGTGATGTAGTCGGTCAACGATATCGCGATGCGCGGCGGGGGCCGGTCCGGATCACCGTTGAGTTCACGCAACCCACTAACAGACTCGCAAACAATCCCGTACCCGGCGCGATCACTGTAAGGACCATCCTGGCCGTATCCACTGATCCGCACCATGACGAGGCCGGGATTCTCTTCTTTCAGATCGTCGTATCCGAGGCCCCACTTCTCGAGCGTACCGGGGCGGAAGTTCTCAACGATGATGTCGACACGCGTCGCGATCCGGCGCACGACCGCGCGCCCCTCTTCGGTCCTGAGATCGACGGAGATAAGCTTCTTATTCCGGAAAATGCTGGACGCGTAGAGCGACGTCTCTTCGTCGCGCATCCCCATCGCCCGGACGGCATCGCCGGTTTCCGGCTCTACCTTGATGACCTCGGCACCGAAATCCGCAAGCAGACGCCCACAGAACGGCCCGGCGACGGTCGATCCCATCTCGAGGACCGTGTAGCCGCTGAGCGGCCCGCTACGTTTATTTTCGGCGTCGCTCACCTGATTTGCCTTTTCATCTTGTTGTTCCCCCTCGTCCCAAACCTTCTTTTTTATTATGCGGCCGTCTTGCTGAACTGTTCGGCCAACGTCGTGTGATGGCGCACATCACGGAACACGTCGGCACGCAGCATATTCAGAAGGAACGGAATGTTGGTTTTGACTCCCTCGACGGCGAAATCTTCGAGCGCCGCAATCGAACGCGCGATCGCGTCGTCGCGGGTTTCACCCTTGGCGATCACCAGCGCCAACATCGGATCGTAGTGCGGCGTCACCACGCCGCCCTCGGCCAGGTGGGTTTCGGTCATCACGCCCGATACATCCGGAACACTGAACGTGTTCAGCGTGCCCGTCGACGGGAAGAACTTCACCGGGTCTTCGGCGTAAATCCGAAGCTCGATGGCGTGGCCGCTGGTCGAGATATCTGTGGGTAGCACCTGGTCCAATGTCTTTCCGGCCGCAATACCGAGTTGCGCTTCGACCAGGTCGAGACCGGTCACCGCTTCCGTCACACCATGCTCGACCTGCAGTCGCGTGTTGGTCTCCAGGAAGTAGAGGTTGCTGTCATGATCCAACAACATCTCGACGGTACCGAGGCTGTCGTAGTTCCATCCCGCGAGCGCGTTGACGAGAATATCCGACATCTTCCCAACCACTTCGGCATCGATGGACGGGGCCGGCGATTCCTCTATCACTTTTTGATGGCGGCGCTGAATCGAACAGTCGCGTTCGAAGATGTTGCGAACGTTCCCCTTCCCATCGCCGATCATCTGGAACTCGATGTGGCGGGGTTCCTGCAGATAACGCTCGAGATAAACCGTCCCATCCCCAAAGGCGCGTGCCGCAAGCTGACGGGTCTTGTCGATGGTGCCGGCCAGCTTGTCTGCTTCGAATATTCGCTGCATGCCGATCCCGCCACCACCCGCGGCCGCCTTGATCAACATCGGCAGGCCGATTTTGTCGATATACGCCGAGAAGTCGCTGACCTCCTCGCCAACGGGACCACTTGCGGGGAGGACCGGCACATCGGCACCCGCCATCAATTCCCGTGCCTTGACCTTATTGCCCATGGCTTCGATGTGCGATGCGCTCGGCCCGATAAAACGGATGCCCGCATCCTCGACCATCTGCGCGAAGATCGGATCTTCCGCCATGAAGCCGTAGCCGGGATGCACCCCATCGCAGCCGGTTTCCTTTGCGATCTCGACCATCAACGCGCGATTGAGATAACTCTCCCTCGCCGGCGCGGGACCGACGGGACGCGCTTCGTCGGCTTCCTTCACGTACGGGTGGTCGGCGTCGGCTTCCGAATACACGACGACATAAGGGATACCCAGTTTTCGGAATGTCCGGCTGAGGCGGACCGCTACCACCCCCCTGTTTGCGATGAGAACTTTCTTGAACATGCTTTTTCCTGCTGGGTCGTACTAAAGGATGAATTTCTGAAACTTGTCGAAGGTCGCGCGGGAGCCGCGGATATTTGCGCGTTTCAATTGCTCCGCTTTTTCGGCGTCGCCGGCGCGCATCGCTGCAAGCATGGCGCGGTGCTCTTTTAGGCCCTGGCGCGCGCGGCCTGGCAGAATGACCAGGCGGCGAATGAGCACCCGCGTGCGGTCGTAAATACTGTCGAGCAGACTTTCGAGGGTTTGCGATTCCGCCCCGATCACCATTCGCGTGCGAAGAGTCGCGAGTGCCTCGATATAAAATTCAAGATCGTTCTCGTTGACGGCTTGCTCCAGCGGCTTATCGAACAGATCGACCAAATCCTGCCAGCTCTCGGGCGGCTGATTTTCGGTCGCAAGGCGAACGGCGAGCCCTTCCAGAACTTCACGCACGGCGAACAATTCGAACACTTGAGGCGCTTCCAGCCGCGTAACGACGGCCCCTCTGTTCGGAATACGCTCGATCAGGCCGCGCTCCTCCAAACCGCCGAAGGCTTCGCGGACGCGCGCCCGGGAGACACCGAACTCTTCGGAAATGCTGTTTTCGCGGAGCTTGCTGCCGGGCGGCAGATCATGGTTCGCGATGCGATCCCGCAGCACGTTGATCAGAAATTCAGGCGGATTGTCATCGGCCTTTTTTCTTGTCGCTGATTTTGCCGACGACGAAGCCGCCGCCGTTTTAGGCCTCTTGGACATCGAACGCTCCCATACGCACTTCGACTTTTCACCGAATGTGCGATGGGCACTTTAAAATCGTCCGTAAAATTGTCAACAATATTCCTACAATATAACTTACATATAACCTTCATAGCTACGCGAAACGTTGGTGCGCCTCGCACCACTGCACCTCAGAACGCACATGGATCGCTTCATAACGCGCGCCGCACACCCTTATCCCCGGCGGTGAAGAAGTAATGGATTCCGTTATTTTGTTGACTAATTTCCCCCTCCCTATTTGTTTTGTCTCTCAAACAAACGGACAAGTTCGGGTCTGGTGTCTGTTGACGTCATGAACAGACATAAACCGGGCTCTATGGGGAGGAACTCGAGTTGAAAAAACAGATCGGCATGCGCCGTGGACTGACCCACTACGGCGACGAGGGTTTCGCCCTCTATCTGCGCAAGGCCTTCATCAAAGCGATGGGTTACTCGGACGATGCCCTGTCGCGCCCGGTCATCGGGATCGCCAACACCTTCTCCGAATACAATGCCTGCCACGCCAACGCCCCAAAGATTGTCGAAGCGGTCAAGCGCGGCGTTATGTTGGCGGGCGGGCTTCCGATGGAATTCCCGACGATCTCATTACACGAATCGTTCTCGTTCCCGACCAGCATGTACCTGCGCAACCTGATGTCCATGGACACAGAAGAGATGATGCGCGCGCTCCCAATGGATGCCTGCGTGCTGATCGGCGGCTGCGACAAAACCGTCCCGGCCCAGCTGATGGCCGCTGCCAGCGCCGACATCCCGGCCATTCAGGTCGCCACCGGGCCAATGTTGTCCGGCACCCACGGTGAGGAACGGGTTGGCGCCTGTACGGACTGCCGCCGCTTCTGGGGCTCGTATAGAGCGGGCGACATTGACGCCGACGAAATCAACCGCGTCGAAGGCCGCCTTGTCCCGACAGCCGGCACGTGCGGGGTGATGGGGACCGCGTCGACGATGGCCCTCATGACGGAAGCCATGGGGATGATGTTACCGGGTGGCGCCACCATTCCGACCGTTCACGCCGACCGTCTGCGTCATGGCGAGGCTGCAGGGGCGAGGGCGATGAAGATGGCGGAAGAAGGACTGTGTCCGTCAAAGATTCTCACCCCGGAAAGCTTTGCGAACGGCCTTCGTATGCTGCTCGCCATCGGCGGATCGACCAATGGGGTTGTGCACCTGGCCGCGATCGCCGGACGGCTCGGGATCGAACTCGACATGGAGGCCTTCGACCGGATGGGCGAGGAGACACCCGTGCTGGTCGACCTGAAACCGACCGGACAGTTTTATATGGACGATCTGCACCGCGCCGGCGGCACCGCAGCCATCCTGCGCGAACTCAAACCGCTCCTTCACCTGGACTGCATGACCATCACGGGCCGGACCCTTGGTGAGGAGATCGAAGCTATGCCGCCCGGCCACACGCAAAACATCGTCCGACCGCTTTCCGATCCGATTCACAAGGGTGGTGGCATTGCGTTTCTCAAGGGCAATCTGGCCGGCGACGGCGCCATCATCAAACAGTCGGCCTGTTCGGGCGATCTGCTGACACACGAAGGCCGCGCAGTTGTTTTCGACTCTCTTGAAGATCTAGCTGAGCGGATCGACGCCCCGGATCTCGACGTCTCAAAAGATGACGTATTGATCCTCCGCAATGCCGGCCCGAAGGGCGCGCCCGGCATGCCCGAGGCCGGTTATATACCGATCCCGAAGAAGCTGGCCGCCCAGGGCGTCAAGGACATGGTCCGGATTTCGGACTGCCGGATGAGTGGCACCGCGTTCGGCACCATTGTCTTGCACGCAACCCCCGAAGCGGCCGTGGGCGGCCCCCTGGCGTTCGTCGAGACCGGCGACACTGTCCGGCTTGACGTGCCGAAACGATTGCTTGAATTCGACGTCACGGATGAAGAGCTGGAACGCCGGCGTGCCGCGTGGTCGGCACCCGCAACCACGCACGCAGAGAGGGGCTACGCGAAGTTGTACATGGATCAAGTGACGCAGGCGGACGAAGGCGCCGATTTCGCATTCCTCGCGAAACGCCCCTACACGGCGAAGACGCCCTGAGCCCGCATCCTCGCACGCTTGATTGACATCGGGCCCCGGGATGCTCATGTCAGTCGTACGCCCGTCCGTGGCTCATGTATTTACCCGGTTATCGACCGTTCGGTTTTAAGTTGAAGGATTGATTGGATGCCCAAAGACAACGAGATCGCGCATTACAAGATGCTGGTTGCCGGTAACTGGACCAACAGTGCCAACGGCGAGACGATCGCAGTTCAGAACCCTGCCAACCGAACGATTTTTGCATCCGTTCCCCGGGGCGATGCCGAGGACGTGGACGTTGCCGTGACCGCCGCAACCAAGGCATTCGAACCCTGGCGCAAGGAACAACCGCGCGCCCGCGGCCGCATGCTTTTGAAGATCGCCGAGAAACTCGAGGAACACGCCGAAGAGTTGGCCCAGATTATCGCCCAGGAAACCGGCAATGCGATCCGGACCCAGGCGCGGCCCGAGGCGATCATGACAGCGGATATCTTCCGCTATTTCGGCGGGCTGGCGAGCGAATTGAAGGGCGAGACCGTACCACTGGGCGAGCATCTCCTCAGTTATTCCCGGCGTGAGCCGATCGGCGTCGTCGGCGCCATCGTGCCTTGGAACGCGCCCCTGATGTTGGCCGCGTTGAAGATCGCGCCCGCGCTCTGCGCCGGAAACACCATCGTTCTCAAGACGGCGGAAGACGCGCCTTTATGCATCCTGAAATTGGCCGAAATCTGTCAGAACGAACTGCCGCCTTCGGTCCTCAACATTCTCACCGGCTACGGCCACGAGTGCGGCGCCGCACTGTCCCGGCATCCGGGGATCGGGAAGCTGTCGTTCACCGGCTCGACCAACGTGGGCAAGGAAATCATGCGGACGGCGGCGGACCGGATCGTGCCGGTATCGTTGGAGCTCGGCGGCAAGAGCCCGAACATCGTATTCCCCGATGCGGACGAGGACTGGGTCGCGGAGGGCGTGTCCATGGCGATGCGCTTCACGCGCCAGAGTCAGTCATGTACGGCGGGATCAAGGCTGTTCCTGCACGATTCTATCTTCGACTCGTTCCTTGAAAAGCTGGTCGCCAAGACCGACGCATTGAAGCTCGGAGACCCGCTCGACGAAGCCACCGACATGGGCGCGATCATCAACGAAAAACAGTTCAATCGCGTTTGCGGCTTTGTCGAGGAAGGTTTGGAAACCAAATCGACCCGCCTCGTCACCGGCGGCATGCCGCCGTCTGACGGGCCACTTAGCAAGGGGAATTTCGCGATCCCGACGATCTTCGCGGACGCCACCAACGACTGGCGCCTCGCGCGGGAAGAAATCTTTGGGCCCGTATTGGTTGCGATCCGCTGGTCGGATGAGGAAGAAGTCATCCGCATGGCCAACGACAGCCACTACGGTCTGGCCGCCTTTGTCTGGACCCACGACATCGGCAAAGGTTTGCGCACGGCGCACGCCATTGAGTCGGGTTGGGTACAGGTCAACCAGGGCGGCGGCCAGATCCTCGGCCAGTCCTATGGCGGCAACAAGCAGAGCGGGATCGGCCGCGAGTTCTCTCTAGAGAGCATGCTCGACAGCTTCACCCAGAAAAAGAGCGTCACAGTCAATCTGGAGGCGGGGCACGGCTAAGTCTAAAGGTCGCGTCGTCAGCAACGCTGGCGGCGGTATTCGGACGGCGGCATACCGAACGCGTCCTTGAATGTCACCGCGAAATGCGATGGCGAGGGAAAACCGCACGCCAACGCGATCTCGATGATAGGAAGGTCCGTCTCGGCGAGGTAATTGCAGGCCTTCTTCATCCTTAAAAGCGTCATCGCGTTCCGGGGCGAGCGCCCGAGATGCGCGCTGAAAAGCCGTTCGAGCTGACGCACCGATACCCCGGCGACATCGGCCACGTCCGGCATTCGGAGCGGTTCGTCGATCCTGGCTTCCATATATCTAAGAGCATCGCGCACCTTGGTCGAACGCACGCCGAGCAACTGCGCCATCGGCTGTTCCATATCGTGCGCCCAGTACTGCGGCATTAGCATGATGCCGGAGCATTTTTCCGCCGCGTCGTCGCCGAATTTCTGGCGGATGATTTCAAGCGAAACATGCGCCGCGCCAACGCCGCCGGCGCATGTGACATGGCGTTTACCGAACCGGAACAATCGGGTCGTGTCGACATCGGCGACATCGTAACGCGACACGAACTCGTCGCGGTGAAACCAGCTCACGCAACATGCCTCGCCTCCGAGAATCCCCGCTGCCGCCATGCTGAAGACGCCTGTGCAAAGCCCGATGATGCGGACATCGTGCGCCGCCGCGTCCCGAATGATGTCGAGCACCCGGTCGTCGTCGTGAACGGGGGTTTGCGTGAGCCCCCCGACCACCACCAACCAATCGATATCCTTGTATTCGAACTTGTTTGCCGTCGGATACATCTCGACGCCACAACTCGAACGCACCGGCAAACCGTTCAAAGTCATCACACGCCAGTTGCAGCGGATCTGACGACTGCCGTCACGTTCGTCGGAAGCCAATCGAACCGGATCGAGAAAAAGCGAGAAAGCGGAAAGCGTGAACTGCGGCAGAAGAAGAACGGCCAGCCTCAACGGGGCCTCACCGTTCGACCCCGAGCGGCCCGCCGAATCGTTTCTTACGGGCGCGCTCACCCGCCCCATACGTTCTCGAGCAGCGAAAGCCAGTTCTCACCCATCACTTTTCGGATACGGGTTTCCGACCAGCCCGCCTTCTCCATCCCTTGGGTCAGGTTCGGGAAATCACCGATCGTCGAGAACCCGTCCGGAAACTTTACCGGCCCGAACTCGGTCAGGCGGCGGGCATAACCCTTGTCGCGGGTGATCCACTCCATGAACTCATCGCCATACCCCTGGGTGAAGTCGGTGCCGATACCGACACAGTCTTCGCCCGCGATGTTGATCACGTATTCCATTGCTTCGACGTAGTCCTGAATCCCCGATTCCGGCCCGCGCTTGAGGAAGGGTGTGAACATGGTGACGCCGATGAAGCCACCCTTGTCGGCGATGAATTTCAGTTCTTCATCCGTCTTGTTGCGCGGATGGTCCTTGAGGCCGCGCGGCAGGCAGTGGCTGTAGGCAACTGGCATCTTCGACGCCTTGATGACGTCGTTCGACGTTTTAGATCCGACATGACTGAGATCGCACAATATCCCGACGCGGTTCATTTCCGCGACCACCTCGTGGCCGAAATCGGAAAGCCCGCTGTCGGTCGATTCATAGCACCCGCTCCCGACCAGGTTCTGGGTGTTGTAGGTCATCTGCACGATACCGACGCCGCAGTCCTTGAAAATCTTGATGAACTCGATCCGGTCCTCGAACGCGCTGGTGTTCTGGAAGCCCAGCACGATGGCGGTCTTACCATCCTTTTTCGCCTGACGGATGTCGGCGGCCGTGCGCGCCTTGACGATTTTATCGCCGTGTTCGTCGAACCAGCGGTTCCAGCTGCCGATGTTGACCATCGTGTCGCGGAACCCTTCCCAGATCGAACACGTGCAGTTGGCGCCGGTCAGACCGCCCTTCCGCATGTCGGCGAAAATGTCTCCGTCCCAGTTCGAGATAATCAGGCCATCAAAGACGATGGCGTCGTCGTGAAGTGAAGATTGAGACATGGATGCTCCGATTATTTTGAGTCGATTTCTATAGGTAGATGGATTTCACGACCTGCTCGTGGTCGTCGGCATAGTCGGCGACGGTGCCGCCATCGACCACGACCCCGTCGCGAAGAATGATGAACCGGTCCGCAACCTTGAACGCGAGGCCGAGGTTTTGCTCGATCATCATCATCGTCGCGCCGTCTTCTTTGAGCGCGGAAATAATGGTGCCGATTTCATTGACGAACTGCGGCGACAGACCACCTGACGGTTCGTCCAGCAAAAGCACGCGCGGGCGCGCCATGACGGCGCGTCCAATGGCGACCATTTGCTGCTCGCCGCCCGAGAGCGTCATCACCCGCTGAAGTCTGCGCTCACGAAGTCGGGGGAAGTAGTCGTAAACCCGCTCCAACTCCTCAAGCATCGTCGATTTGGAGCGGACCTGAGCCCCAAGCTTGAGATTATCCTCGACCGTCAGTTGCGGGAAAAGGTCACGGGCCTGCGACACCTGCACCATCCCGAGACGAAACGTCTTGTGCGCGGGGAGGTTCTGAATTTCTTCCCCGTCGAGCTCGATTTTCCCATGCGTACAACCGACAAAACCCGAAATGGCGTTCATCGCCGTCGACTTGCCGCTGCCGTTGGCACCGAGCAGGCAGAGCGTTTCACCGGGTGCAACCTCGAAGTCGACACCCTGCAGGATTTCCTTTTTGCCGTACGACACGCGAATGCCGTCGACCTTCAATATGGGCTTATGCGTATCCAAGGTACGCCTCCAGAACCTCGCGGTTCTCTCTGATTTCAGCGGGTTTACCTTCGGCGATCTTCTGTCCGGAGTTCAGGACGATGATTCGATCCGACCCCGCCATGACAAGATCGATGGCATGTTCGATGAGGAGGATCGATATCCCCTCCTCTCCGGCAAGTCGCTTGATCACTTCCATCATGCGCGCGCGCATCGGAGGTGAAAGGCCGACCGCCGGTTCGTCGAGCAACAGCAACGGCGGCTCGGTCGCGATGGTGCGTACGATCTCGACCATACGCTGTTGGCCGCCGGACAGGCTTTTGACCTGTTGATCGGCAAAGCCGTCCATATCCATCAAGGCCAGCAGCCGCCGTGCACGCGCGGCGGCCGCGCGCTCGGCCTCGTCGGCTTTTCTGGTCCCGAACAACAGTCCCCAGAAGTTGCTGTTAATCTGCACGTGCAGACCGGTGAGGATGTTTTCCAGCACCGTCATATCACCGAACAGACCGCCGTTCTGGAACGTCCGGCGCACGCCCTTTTCGGACACTTCGTGTGGTGTCAGCCCCTGGATCGCTTCGCCCTTGAAATGAATTTCACCCGCCGTCGGCTGCACGTAGCCGGATACCACGTTGAACAATGTCGTCTTGCCGGCGCCGTTCGGTCCGATCAAAGCGGTGACTTCGCCCGCGTTCGCACTGAAAGAGACGTCGGTTAGCGCTTTGAGGCCGGAGAAGTGGACGGATACGCCCGAGAGATTAAGAAGTCCGCTCATCGCCCTACTCCCTGAAATACCGTTCGCGGAACAATGGTGAGACCTTTGCAAGCAGGCTCACCAAGCCCTTCGGCAGGAACAGCAGCACGGCGATGATGATGGCGCCGAAGAACAACTCTTCCATCCCCGGGAACTGCCGGAAGTATTCCGGCAACGCCGTCAACACGACCCCGCCGATGACACTGCCGATCAGGCTCCCGGCACCGCCCACCATCACCATCGCGAAGTGCACGATGACTTCGGTCAGGCCAAACGATTCCGGGAATACGCGCTCGGTCGAGGCGGCGAACATCGCCCCCGCGATACCGACGACCGAACCACTCCAGACGAAGGTCAGGATGATGTAGTTGGCCGTCGAAATCCCAAGCGACGCCGTCGTCAGTTCGTTGTCCCGGATCGCCAGGATCGCACGCCCGACGCGGGATTTGAGGAGATTGGACGTGCCCTTCACCACCAGCACCGTGATCAGAAGAAACACGTAGAACTTCGCCGTTTCGGAATGCATCGACATCCCGAAAACGGTGACATCGGGTAGCGGCAGACCGTCTGTCCCCATGGTCACGGGTTCGGCGTGGATATACACCCACCGCATCAACTCGCCGAACGCGAGGGTGATGATCGCCAAATAATAAAGGCGTATCCCACGAAGCGCGGTGACGCTCGCCAGCAATCCGGCGAGCCCCCCCGAGATCGCGGCGCCGACCAAGGCGAGTTCGTATGTGAACCCGGCATAGGTCATCAGGATCGCTGTCATGTAGGCGCCGATCCCGAAAAACGCGGTGTTCGCGAACGCGAGCTGACCGAGGTTGCCGATGACAAGATTGAAGCCGACCGTCACCAGCACATAGACCATGATCATGTTGACAATGAACTGAAGATAGTCGTTGGCGAAGAACGGGATCAGCGCGGCCGCCAGCGGCACCAGATAGAAGATCCGGCCGTTCTGCGAGAGCGGACGCTTTTTCTGTGGCGTTTCTTGATTCATGTTCGGCGCCTCACACACGAACCACGGCGCGCTTGCCGAACAGCCCCGACGGGCGGACGACGAGCACCACGAGGATCACGAGATAACTGGTGATATCGATCAGCGCGGTGTTGATGTAGGCGCCGGCGTACTGTTCGGTGACACCCAGGATCAGACCACCGGCGACCGCGCCGCCAAGCGAGCCGAACCCGCCCAAAGTCATGGCCGCGAAACCGCGGATCAGGAACCCGGCCCCGAGATCGGGATGCAACAGAGAGATCGGCGCAATCAGGATACCGGCGACCGCCCCCATGGCGAGCCCCGCGCCCCACATCATGTCATGGAAGCGTTTGACGTTGATGCCGATAAGCGTGGCCCCACGTTCGGACTGATAAACGGCCTGGATCACCTTGCCGATCGACGTCTTGTAAAAGACGACAAAAAATCCCGCCAGAAGGATGGCGACCGTGCCGCTGATGATCATCGCATCGCCCGTGATGACGAGATCGCCGACAAAGATCGGCGGAATGTCGAACACACGCGGCATCGGCAATACTTCACGCCCCCAGATCGAACGTGTCGTGCCGCGGAAAATATATCCGAGAGAGATACTCATCATTGCGAAGCCGATATGCGGCCCGGCTTTGATGGGATCGATGAACCCTCTTGAAATCAATATGCCGCAAGCGAACATCAGAGCGATCGCGGCGATCGCGGACGGCAGAAACGGCAATCCGAGCATCACCACCAGCACATAGACGCCAAAGGCCCCACCCAGCACGAAGTCACCGTGTCCGAAGTTGACCACCGTCGTCGCACGGAAAACGACCGTCAGCGAGAGTGCGATCAGCGCATAGATCGCCCCTTGCGAAAGACCGCTTACGGTAAGTTGCATCAACATTTTGTATTAACCCATAAAAGAAAAAGGGGGCACCGGTTCAACCTGAGCCGGGTCACCGGCGCCCCTTGTTTTCTCGGCCGAATTACATCGGCTGGTTCCAGCTTTTCATAACGGTCGGCTTGCCGTCAACGAAGCCGGCCACAGCTGATTCCTTGACGCCGTGCCGGTCGTCGGCCGACCACGTGATGTTGGTCGCGAAGATGCCGGTGTCGAAGTCTTTGATCTTGTCGAGTTCGGCGATGAACTTCTCGCGGGTCAAGTCCGGCCCGGCGTTCTTCAGCGCCTGAACGGCGGCGACGGCGGAACCGATCGAGACGTAGCTGAAGCCGGTGATGGTCTCACCCGGATAGTACTTCAGGATCATGTCGTTCCACTTCTTCATGCCCGGCCCGTCGACGGTGTCGATGAAGGCGTGCGGCACGTAGTAGTTCTTGACCGTATCGATATCGCCAATACGCGCCAGCGTGTTCTCGAGGTCGGTCCCGGCAGCACCCATCACCGGAATGTCGGTGATACCGTACTTCTTGAGATCTTTCAGGAAAATCACGGTTTCCGCTTCATAAAGCGAGGCGACGATGAAGTCGGGCTTCGCCTGGCGGATTTTCAGGACCTGCGCGGTCGCGTCGGTCTGGCCACGTTCCATGGCGAGAACCATGGTCGGCTCGACGCCCTTGGTCTTCATGTAGTCGCGCGTCGGGTCGGCGTAACTTTTCGCCCAGTCGTTCGAGTGCTCGACCATCACGACATTCTTCGTGCCCGGCTTGGACATGACGAACTTGCCCATGGTGTAGCCATATGCCGGACCGGCAGGCACGCCGTGGAACACGTTCGGGGTCGGCGGCATCGAGATGTTCGGGTTGACGGCGTGTGCAACGATCCAAGGCGTGCCGGACTCGACGACGATGTCCTTAACTGCCATTGCGACGCCACTGCACGAGTTACCGTGCATCATGAACACCTTGTCCTGCGAGACCAGTTTCTTGGCCGCAGCAATGCCCTTGGCCGGTTGGCAGGCGGTATCTTCCTCGATCAACTCAAACTTGCGTCCGTGAACGCCGCCCTGATCGTTGATCATTTTGTAGTAGGCCATTTCACCGATCTGCGCCTTGCTGTAGCTTGACGCATTCCCGGAAAACGGCCCCATCACGCCGACCTTGATCGTGGTATCGGTCAGACCGGTCGTATCGTCGGCGACTGCGGTGCCGGCCATGATCCCCATGGCCGCCAGCACGCCGAGCGGGAGTTTCCATTTAGACGTCGTCTTCATTTCAATGCCTCCTGGTTGGTTGATTTTCGTTTCCCCTGAGCCGCGGTTCGTTCGCGGTCCTATTCAAGATTTCTATCTTCCGTTACGGCGCCTTGACCCAGCGCCATCGTCACCGGCAGTTCTGCCGGTTCCGAAACAAACATCGGTATGATCTGCTTCCAGGCCGAAAGCAGATCGTCGTAATACTGTGGATCCTTGCGCAACACGCTTTGCACGACCATGCCCCTGAAAAGACAGAGCGTCAGGTTGAGCAACACATCCGGGCGCCCGACCGCCGCATTGTGGCCCTTGAAAAACGTCAGCCAGGTCCTGTCGAGCGAGGCGTGCAGATTCCGGATGAGGGGCACGAGACGCGCATTCAATTCCGGATCGGAGCGCGATGCCACGATCAACTCCAACGACGCATACATGAACTTGCCGCCGAAAAAGCGCGCCCAGACTTCGTCGATGAACTCGTCCAGCGTGCTACCGCCGCGCGACTTGCGAGCAATCTCGTCGACGTTTTCCGCGAATTCGTTGAATAGATGTTCGGTCGCTGCGACGATCAGGTCGATCTTAACCGGGAAGTGATGGGTCTGCGCCCCCCGCGACATCCCGGCCCTGGCCGAGATACGATTCATGGTGGTGTTCAGGTAACCTTCCTCGATCAGACAATCGAGCGTTGCATTCATCATGCGGAGCCGCGTTTCCGTGCTCCGCTCTTCATGCGTTCTGCGCTCCGCCTGCATCGTGACTGCGCCCCCGTTTTTTTCCCTGTTACGGATATCTAAAAACAAACCAACTTGTTTGTAAATATCCATATTCGCCACCCCCGGCGCTTCGAGGGTGACGCATGGTGCCGGTGATCCGGCGTTCAGGGAGCAATCAGCGATCACGCCTCTCTCATTCCACCGCGTTGCGCCGGTTCACGGCGTTCAAATAGGCGACGCAATCATCGACCCCCTCGACGTCAGCGAACTTGGCGTCGATGTCGTAAAGATTCCAGGCTACCGCTCCCGGCACCCGATCCCCGATGCATTCCTTCACCGCGATGGTGCGGAAACCATCGGCGAGGCCGTCGCAAATCGTCGTGCGCACGCACGCCGTCGCCGTCACCCCCGTGACCAGGATCGTGTCGACGCCGGCAGCGCGTAACAGCCCCCCGAGGCCAGTGCCGTGGAACGCACTGGCGCGCTTTTTCATCAGTGTGTGCTCCCCCGCGACCGGTGCGATCCGGGAATCGATTGCCCACAGCTCCTTATCTTTCAAATTAACGACGTCGATCGGAATCTTGCAGTGCCACAACCCCATATCAGTGAAAGGCGCGTCGCGGTCGGTGATTTCATAAGCCGTCGTGATGTGGATGACGGGATGACCGTTAGCGCGACACGCTTCCAAAAGCTTCTGCATGCCGGGGATGATCTCGTTGTCCATCGCATCCTGATCGCAGGTGAACGGATTGCCGGGTCGCGTCCAGGCGTTGGCGAGATCGACGCTGATCAGTGCCGGCTTCTTACCGAAGCCGATACGGCGCTGAAACCCCCTTTCCTGGTAAATCTTGGTCGAGGCGTCGAATGCCTGTTTCAGCATCCGGTCCAGTTCTTTGGTATCGATCCCGTCCATGAGTGTCCTCCATCAACCGGCCCAGCCGGATTCCATGTGTTACGCGCCTGTCTCGGCGCTGACGGCAACGATGCCGCACTGCAGCACGTATGAGAATTGGCGATTGCGCAAATATTGTTGATTTTTTATCAACAATATTGAATTGTTATATTTCAATAAGTTAGGGAAATAATATGCGTGATGATGGGATCGAACTGCTGCATAGCTTCGTGATTGTGGCACAGGAACTAAGTTTCCGCCGAAGCGCCGAAATCCTGAATGTCGATCGCTCGGCCCTGACCCGTCGCATCAAAAAGCTGGAGGAAATCAACGGATTTCCACTTTTCGAGCGCACCACCCGCGAGGTGCTGCTGACACCGGCGGGCCGCGAGCTATACGACAGCAGTATCGATCTGCTGCGAGACTATACCCGCGCGACCGAAGCCGCCCGGCGAATCTCCGAGGGCAAATCGGGCAGGCTGAGGATCGCCTATATGGCGTTCGCCGCACCGAAATTAATGCCTCTTGCCGTCGCCCGGTTTCAGCGCCAGCACCCGGACGTCGATGTCTCTCTCCAGTATATCGGCACGCAGCGACAAAAGGTGGCGATCTCACATGGCGAAATCGATGTCGGTTACATGATCGGCCCCTTCGATCATTCCGATTTCGCAACCCGGCTGGTCAAATCCGAACCATTGTATGCTGTGATGCCGCACAACCACCCGCTTTCCCGAAAGTTCGAAATCACCCCCGAGGACGTCTGCCAACACGACCTCGTCCTCGGCGACCTGAGCGAGTGGGAGTTTTACCGCTGGCGCCTGACGGAGTTGTTCCACGCAAGAGGGCTGCAGTTCAAAATCAAACAAGAAGCATCCAACACATTGGCGCTAAGCGGCCTTGTCGCGGCCGGCCTGGGCATCACGGTCTGTCCGGAAAGCCTAGCGGAAACGCTCTCCGGACCGGTCACGATCAACAAGATTGCGCACGACGACTTCAAAGTGGAGACGGTACTGGTCTGGAACCGGTTAAACAGGTCGCGGGTGTTGAGCGAGTTCGTCGGCGCGGCGGACACCGCACCACCCGTAACCGGTTCGCGCTAGGTTCTTATGCGCTCGCCCGTTCCCGAACCGCCCCCGCGTTGAGGACGTCCTGACTGAGGCTCGGGCGGCAACGGATCGTCACTGTCGTTCCCACGCCGACCTCACTGGTGAGATCGATGGACCCACCATTCATCTCGACCAGACGCTTGGTCAGCGGCAGACCGAGTCCGGTGCCGCTGCTGGTGCTAAGCAAGGCGTTCTCGGAACGCTCAAACTCCCTGAAGACACGTTCGATCTCGCTCGGTTGAATACCGCATCCGGTGTCGGTGACAGTGATAACCGCGAAGCCGTCTTGGTCGATGTCGGTGTCGACATGCACATCACCGCCTGGCGCCGTGTAGTTAATCGCGTTCGACAGAATATTGATCAGGATTTGCCGGAAGTGCTTGGAATCGCAGCTGACGTTGATCGGGGTTACATGCTCGGTCAACCGAATCCTGATATCCTTCTTGTCGGCAACGATATGCACCAGATCGAAGCATTTGCTGACGGCCGCGGTCAGATCGAAGTTCTCCTCGCGCACGTCCTCCATCCCAGCCTCGATACGGGACAAATCGAGCACGTCGTTGATCAGGGTGGCAAGGTGCATGCTCGCCTTGTGGATTTCGACCACGATCGACTGGACTTTCTCGTGCGTGTACTTCTTGCTGGCATCGGTCGAAAGCAACTCGAGATACCCGATAATCCCGTTCAAGGGTGTGCGGAACTCGTGGCTCATGTGGGACAGGAACGCCGACTTCATCCTGTTCGCTTTTTCGGCATCGCGCATCGCCAGCACAAGCTCGGCCTCGACCCGCTTGCGCTCACTAATCTCCTGGGACAGCTCTTGCGTACGCTGCTGAACACGCTCCTCGAGCTCGTCATGACTTCGCCTGAGCGCCTCGCGATTAATCCGCAGCTCCTCCTCGATTTCGCGGCGCTTGGCGATTTCCCGCTCCAGCATCGGAATCACACGTAGACGCTGCACGACCTGACTGGCGATGATCGCCAATGTCAGCAGCAACAATGCGGCGAAGCCGACAATGAACGCCAACCCGTGAACATCGACGCCGCTCACTTCGACGGTCGGTTGGGCAAAGCAGAAGGACGCCGCCATGCCGGTGTAGTGCATGATGGATATCGCCACCCCCATCAGAACCGCCGCCCCAACGATTCCGGCATGGATTTTCCGGCCATCGTATTTGCTGATGACGAGCGCCGCCAAATGCAGGGCGCCCGTTGAAAAGCCGACGGCAACAGCAATCGAAACGGCGAATATCCCGGGATCGTAGAAAACCTGCGCCTCCATCCTGAGCGCCGCCATACCGGAATAGTGCATAACACCGATACCAGCCCCCATCAGCGTCCCGCCGATCAGGCTGTCGATAAACCGGCCGGCGCTCAGATACCCGATCACGTAAAGCGAGATGGCACCCGCCGCCATCGCCGGCACCACGGAAAGGGCGGTAATGGCAGTGTCGTAACTCACTGGCATTGAGAGCTGCCAGGCGAGCATACCGAGAAAATGCATCGTCCATGTGCCGCCACCAAGTGCGAGCGCCCCACACCCGAGCCAAGTCACGCGTTCCCATTGCCGGGTACTGGCGCGCATCTGCATGGCCAGCGCGAACGCCGCATAAGACGCGAACACAGCAATCGCGATGGACAGCCCAACAAGGTAAGGGTCGTACGAAACCGGCAGCGCTTGGCCGGCATTTTGCTCGGGCCCGACGAACCGGATGAAATTTTCGATGCTGTGCAAAAACTCGTTCATCAAACGTCCTTCAACGCACCTCGAAGTGCGGCACGGGAATCACGCGCACCGAAGCTTCGGCTGCGCGTTGGTATCGCTCGCTCATGCCCCGCATCGGCCAAAACAAAGCCGCATGAACTTGCTGCGGAATGTCCTGCAAATCATCGGGAATTTATATAAGTAACTTCCGAAACTGGCCGAATTCAACAGTTTCCCGCCATGGTCGCAAATCTGGGCAAGGCGCTGAAATACACTAGGGAAGCCCAAGCGAATCCGCCCTCTATCCGGCTCCACCCGCTTGTCTTAGCTGACGCATGCAACTGTCACCAAGACTGTCCCTGAGCCAGCGATGCGCCGGATCACCGTCGTAGCGATGATGCCAGTATATCGACCACGAAAAAGCGGTGTCGAAGATGTCGATAGGATGGATGCCAATCGGATGGCGATCCGCGATTCGGCGGGCGAACGTCGCCGGCACGGTCGCAATCAACGGCGTCGCACACAGAATCTCAGGGAGCGACAGCCAGTGCGGCACGGTGATTCTGACGTTTCTATCCAAGCCCATCGCCTGCAGGTTATGGTCGGCGAAGCGGTCGTCGAGGGGGCTCTGTGAAACGCGTACCTGTGATGCGCGAGCGAACGCCTCGGCGGATTTCAGAGCACCGGACACATCGAAGTCCCGGTGGGCAATACAGACAACCGTATCCTCGTAAAGGTCGGCTTTGCGGATCGACTTGGTGACATCCAAACCTGTACTGATCGCAACGTCGATCTTGTCGCCGGTCAATGCATCCGCCGTTTCGTCAGGCGCGAAATGGTCGACCGTAAGGGTGATCCCGGGCGCCGACTCCTCAAGCATCCGGGCGAAATCCTGTAGTGCCAGAAACGTCAGCAGATCGGACATACGAAGCCGAAACGCGCGTGTGCTCGCGGCGGGATCGAAGTCGCCCGGCGGCTCAATCACGTCCTCGATTCCGCGCAGCACTTTCTTGACCTCGGCCTCAAGATTGAGGGCACGCTGGGTCGGCACCATCTCGTGACCCTGGCGAACCAACAACGGATCTTCGAAAAGCTCGCGAAGGCGGCCAAGCGCCGCGCTCATCGCCGGTTGTCCCACCCCAAGGTACGCGGCCGCCCGAGATACGTGCCGCATCTGCATCAGCACGTCGAAATAGACCAGCAGGTTGAGGTCGATTCTTCGAAGGTTCATGGCGCCCCCGTCATGATATCATCCGTTCGTCAGCGCGGCGGCGAGACTTTTGAAATCCTCGACAATCATGTCCGGCTGATGCGGCGTCTCACCGAAGGGTCGCTTGCGGCGGTCGATAAACGCCGTCCGCATGCCGAATGCCTTGGCGCCGATACAGTCGAACGCGTGGTTCGCGACGAACAGACAGCTTGAACGCTCCTCGCCGGTAATATCTTCGACCGACGCATACGTCTGCCATGCGGGTTTGAAATAACCGGATTCCTGCACCGATATGGTATAGTCCATCTCGAAGCCGATATGCGGCTTGGCGGCTTCCAGCATATCCCGATCGCCGTTCGACAGGATCGCCAGTTTGTAGCCCGCCTTGCGGAGTTTCGCGAGCGCATCGAGCACGTCCGGAAACGGTTTAAGGTTTTCGATCTCGCCGACCAGCCAACGCACCTCGTCCTGCGTATATTCGATGCCGCAGCGGTCCATCACGAAAGATACGGCACGGTGACCGATCTGGCGGTATGGGGTGTGGCCCCGGTCGCAAAGCGCGTCGATCATCGAGTTTTCAAAATGCGTGCGCCGCCACCAGGTGACGAAGCGGTGCGCCTCGCCGTCCCAACCTTTTTCCTTCAGAAACGGCGTTGCGATCTCGGTCAGCCCTTTCTGCATGTCGACGACGGTGCCGTATTGATCGAATACCAGCATCCCGATTTCGCGGGCGAGTGCGGAATTATCCTCCACGTGTGTGCTCCCATTCATTTGCGTTGCTCGGATGAATTAAATCGATATCCGATCTCGCATCATCATTCTAATAAATATATAGAATTCATCAATCAATGAAATTGATAAAATGCGCTACAGACCCCGTTTCGGCAGGGGCGCCGCGATTTACCCGCAGAATGTACGGTTCCGCGTGACCCGGCCCTGCCCATATGGCAAGCAGAGCAACATGTCCCGAACCGCAATCATCGGCGCCGGCGTCACAGGCGTTCTCACCGCTTACCACCTTGACCGGCACCGGCACCAGGTCTGTCTTTTCGACAAGAACGAACAAGCGGCAATGGAAACCTCGTTCGCCAACGGCGGACAGATCTCGGCCTCGAACGCCGAGGTTTGGAATAACTGGCATACGGTTCGTTCCGCGTTCAAATCCATGTTCGGCCCCGATGCCCCGTTAAAGATCGGCGCAAAGCCGGACAGGCACAAACTAAGCTGGTTCACCGAATTCGCGTACGAGGGCCTGCGTCAGGCGAAGAATACCGAACGCTTGGTGAGGATGGCGCTCCGTTCGAGAGAACGCCTGCGCGATATCGCCCGGCTGGAACAAATCGACTTCGACATGCGCGAAAGCGGGTTGATGCATGTCCACAGAACGAAGACACAGTTCGAGACCGCAGCCCGCGCCAACAAAGTGTTCAACGCCTCCGGGCTCGAACGGCGCGCCGTGACACCTGACGAAATCCGGGCCCTCGAACCGGCGCTGGCGGGAGACTACTACGGCGGCTTTTATACGCCCGGCGATTTTTCCGGTGACGTCCACAAATTCACACAAGGCCTTCTCGCCATCTGCCGTGACGAAAGGGTTGAAACCCGCTTCGGCGTCGGGGTCATCGACATCAGTTCCGTGGGCGGCACCATCCGGATATCACTCGACACCGGCGAAGACATGACCTTCGACAACGTCGTTATCTGCGCGGGTGTCGGCTCGCGGCGATTGGCGGCGATGCTCGGCGATCGGGTGAACGTCTACCCGGTGAAAGGTTATTCCCTCACCCTCGACATCGCTCCTGACACCGCAAAGGAAGATGTACCGAACGTGGCGTTGCTCGACGACGCGGCCAAAATCGTCACCAGCCGACTTGGTCAACGGGTGAGGATTGCCGGTCTGGCAGAGTTCCGGGGCGCCGACCTTTCCATCGATCCCGCCCGCGCTGCGGTGCTCGAACGCTGGGCCAAGAACCACTTTCCGCGCCTGGTCAGCGAGCACACCACCACATGGACCGGTCTCCGCCCGATGATGCCGAGCATGACCCCCACCGTCGGCCCGGGACGGAAGAAGGGTGTCTTCTACAACACCGGTCACGGTCATTTGGGTTGGACATTATCGGCGGGCACTGCCGAAGCCATTGCCGAGATTGTCGACGAAACCTAGCTATAGCGGTGCAGTATCTTTTCGCCGATGAAGCGCATCCCCTCCATCGGCGGCATCGGCTGGACGACGATATTGGTGACCCCGGCATCAATCCATTCGTCGATGCGATCACAGACGCGCGCCTCATCTCCAAGCAGGTTGGACTCCAGAATGTCGTCGACCGTCGGCGGAATCGGAAAGCGGTGTTTACGCTCCTCCGCATACATGGTCGCCCATTTCATCGTCTCCGCTTCCGTCGTGCCTGACAACCCAACCGTCGAGATCGCCGTCTCCCACGGGCGGTCGGTGAGCTTCTTCTTCATGCCGTCGACCAGTTCCTTCACAACCGCCGGCGCTTTCGAATACATGAACCACACGTCGCCGTGCTTCATCATCAATTCCTGGGTCGGCGGCGAGTCGCCTGCGATCCAGATCGGCGGATACGGTTTTTGCGGCGGCTTCGGATTACAGAACGCGTTTTCCAGCGTATAGAACTCGCCGTTGAAACTATAGCCGTCTTCGCTATCGTTCTCGATCAGGCCACGGTAAATCTCGAGGCATTCGTCGAGCCGTTTAATCCGCTTCAATCCGTCGTCAAACCATTCGTGAAAGCCATAGGCTTTCGCTTCCGCCGCGAACCAACCGGATCCCGGCGCCAGAATGACACGCCCGCCGGTGATCTCGTCCAGCGTACAGGCAATTTTTGTCGTCAGACCCGGATGGCGGAACGTGTTGTTGATGGAATGGCCACCCAACCGGACGCGTTTGGTTAAAGCGCCGATCGCGGTCATCGCCGTCCAGTACTCAAGGATCGGCTTGGAACGGTCGAGATGCGCATTCTCGACGTGATCCGGGATCCAGACAGAATCGAAACCAAGATCCTCCGCAATGCGCGCCATCTCCAGCGCGTAGTCGAAGCCGGACGACGTCGCGCCCATCTCCCCCTGCACCGTCAAACGGATACCGAATTTCACTTTGTTTCCCATTTCCTCCCCCTTCTTTTAGGGATGACCTGGATAAAGTGTCACGGCGTTGAAAGCCGTCGGCAACCAAAGAACCGCGGATTGTTCTCTTTATTGTGGTTTGGACAGAAAAAGACGACCGCGGTCAGCACTTATTACGGAAATTGAGATGCAACAGCACGGACGCCAACCCAGACGCAATCACCGACGCAACTGTCACATGCTCCTGACGGTAATACCCCGCGACGTCGAGAAGGTTCATGGTACCGATAGTCTGCCCGAGATGACGGATCGGCATGTTCAGGATCGATTCAAGGCCGAGCTTGGCGATCACTTCGTGATCATCGAAGTTGTCACGGATGTCTTCGGCATCGCTCCCCAGATAATAACGGCCCTGCTCCAGAACATGCCGGCCCCACTGGGTGTCACGCTTTTCCTTCCGCCCGCCCGGCGGATAATTCTCCGGGTTTGACGAATAGCAGCGTTTCACCTGCATCGCATCGGGGTCGAACTGCATGATCGTGAACAACCTGTGGCCGATCAATTCCCGCGTTGCTTCCTCGGCATACCGGAATGCAACACCCGCATCCGGCGCCGTCGAGACATTGTCCGCATACTGCCCGAGCGCTTTGACCACCGCGCTATCACTCTTGATCTCGTTCATTCTTAAACTCCCGCCGCGAAGCCGGCACGGCGCGGGTCGGCGCCCGCCGTGAGCGTGCCGTCCTCTTCGCGTTTCACTGCAAGTACGCCCCCGGCCTTCCACGTGCCGTCGGCCCAACGTTCGACATTGCGCCCGCGCACCGACAGGGTTTCAGCGGCATCCCCGGAAATACTCTCTTCCAGCATCACGAGACCGGGGTGGTAGGCATGAGGGGCGAACGAAGACGGGAAGTTGTAGGTCGCGAACCTCGGCGCCTCGACCGCCTTCTGGATGTCCATCCCGAAACCGAAGGTGTTGATGAAGACCTGTATCATCGCCTGTATCTGCACGTCGCCGCCCGGCGTGCCGAACGTCAGCAAAGGCTTGCCGTCTTTCAAGGCGATCGCCGGATTGGGTGTCAGGCGCGGCCGTTTGCCGGGTGCCAGCGCATTGATCGAAGACGCTTCGCCCCTGGATTGCGACCCTCTGGACGAGGGACAAAGACCAGTCCCGGGAACGACCTCGGTATCCGCCGAGGTATCGCTCGGCGTCGCCGAGAACATATTTCCCGCCGCATCGATCACGCTGACGTAGGTTGTGTCCGCCGATGAGGTATCTTTCAGATCACCTGGATTGCGCGGGTCCGTGTCATGAGGATCGTTGTTGCCTGCATCACTACGCTTACCATGCGCCGCAACCTCACCCAGCATCCCCAGTCCATTCCAAGGATCACCGGCGGGCGGCATTTCACGGAAAGCCCGATTGGGATCGATCAGGGCGCGCCGGGCCGCCAGATAGTCGTCATTCAACATTTCAGCGACCGGCACATCCACAAAAGCCGGATCGGCGACGTATTCGTCACGGTCCGCAAACACCAGGTCGAACACGGCACTCAAATAGTGGATGTAGTCGGCCGAGTTGTGCTGAAGACCGACAGTATCGATGCCGTCCAGCATACGGAATGCCTGCGCTAGCGATATACCCTGGCACCACGCCCCACAGGCGAGAAGTTCGGCGCCTTTATACATGACGCTGATCGGTTTCTCGAAACGAGGCTGGTATTCGTTCATATCCTCCATACGCATGAACCCACCATGCGCGATGTGATAATCTGTGATGGTTTTCGCGATATCGCCCTTGTAGAAAGCGTCGTAGGCAGCTTGCAGCCCCGTATCGCGATCCCCGCCGGCTGCCTCGGAACAGTCGATCATGTACTGTATCGTCTTCCCGAGATCACTTTGGACGAACACATCGCCTACTGCCGGTGGCCGACCGCCGGGCAGATAAATCTGTTCCGTCGCCGGGCTGCGCCGGTACGCGTTTTCGTTGTCGGCGATGAAGCGCGCGAACACCGGATAGGCTGGGAAACCGTCACGGGCATAGCTTAACGCGTACTTCGCCACATCCTTGAACGTCATCGTGCCGAACTTCCGAAGCGCGGTGATCCATGCTGCCGGCGCCGCCGGCACCACGGTCCTGAGAATTCCCTGCGGGATCGCACCGCCGAATTCCTTTTCGAAGAACTCGACGGATGCAAGTTTCGGCCAGTGACCGAGGCCGTCGATGGTGATCGTTTCTCCCATCTCGGCCATCCGGATCATGATCGGTGCGACGCCGGCGAAATTTACCAAATCACAGTGCAGCACACCAAGCGCCATGCCCGCCGCAACTCCGGCGTCGACCGCATTGCCGCCGTTCTCGAGGATTTCCATCCCGGCGCGGGTGGCGAGTTCGTGACCCGCTGAGACCGCGTAACGTTCGGCCCTTATGACGTCGCGGGTTTCGATCATCCGTTCCTCCTCAATCGACCCGGTGCGGTAATTCTATATTGAGCGACATCGTCATCAGGTCGCGTCCGATAACGATGTTTCCGTCGAATACGGCCTTCATCTCACCGACGAGTTGTTCCAAAACTCCGGGACGATCCAACAGATGGATGAAGTGGGTCAGCACCACGGTCTTGACGTTCGCACGCCTGGCAATTTCGGCGATATCCATGTGGCTGCCGCTCGCATCCCGATAAGCCTGCGTCGGTTCCATGCCACTCGAGAAGTGGCACATATGGATCAGCACATCCGCATCCCTGGCAAGTTCGATCATGCTCTCGGGCACGCCGCCGCTGTCGCCTGAATAGACCAGGACACCTTCCGGCGTTTCCCAACGATACCCGACGCATTCGAGGATCGGCTGGAAATGCTGCGCCTCGCCGACGACGACACGCCAGCCGTTGCCTTCGATGACATCGCCGGCGGCGACCTCGGTTACGTCGGGTTTCGGTTTCGGTCGCGGCAGCACGCCGCCCCGCGACGTATAAACGTCGAGGCTTGCCTGATGGCTAACTCTTGATTCGATATCCAGCCCAAACAGGCCGTCAGGACCCACGGCCTTGTCGGTCAGTTCTGCGATCGGTTTGGGGCCGTAAACCTTGAGTTCGGGAATCTTGTTCGCCCCTAAATCCCAACGCTGCAGAATCAGGCGCGGATAATCCATCATGTGGTCGTAGTGCAGATGGCTGATAAAGGCGTGCGTCACCTTGGTCGGATGGCAGCCAGCCTCCAAAAGACGGTGCGCAGCACCGGGGCCATGATCCATAACGATGACGTCGTCGCCGATTTCAAGCAGATAACCGGAGCTCTGACGCGCCAGAGACGGTGCCGGTGTCCCGGTCCCAAGCAGTGTGATCTTCAATTTGTTGCCTCCCGGGATATCTTTGCGGATCGCACGTTGACGGGTATCTGTTTTTATATACTATAGAGTATACAACTTAAAACTAATAAGTATATGGCTTCAATGTCGGCTCAGATGATTGCAATGGATGTGTTGGTGGAATCCGTCGGCGACGGGTCGTCCGGCAGCGGCGCGCCCAAATATCAGCAACTTGTCGAAGCCTTTTCCGAATGCGTCATTTCGGGTCGCTTCAAGCCCGGTCAACGGGTCCCAACCGAAACCACGCTCGCCGAGCAACTGCCGGTCAGTGTCGGTACGGTGCAAAAGGCCCTCGCCCGCTTGGTTGCCAACGGGCTCGTCGTGCGCCACCGGCGCACCGGCACATTCATCGCCGACCGTCTATCGCAGGTAAACGAAGTGTTCGTTTATCGCTACAAGGACCCCGACACCGGCAAGCTCAAGATGCCGTTCGTGCGCACGCTGGCCGTAAATGTCGATGACAGTACGGGCCCGTGGCAAAGCGCGCTGGATGTCGATCAATGCGTCCGCGTCGATCGTTTGGTCTGGTTCGACCAACAGCCGCCCGCGTTTTCCAGCGTCTATTTCAAGTATGAGCACGGTGAAATGTACCTCGACGAGAATATCGAGGATCTCAACGGCTCTTCGCTCCACCGGATGCTGATCGAACGTTTCAATCTCCCGACATTGCGCATGGAACACGCCATTGGCTGCCGCACACTCGACGCCACGGCGTGCCGACACCTAATGTTACCTGAAGGCACTATGGGCATGGTTTGGGACATCAAGGATTTCTCGATCCAGGACGTGCCGTTGCTGTTTCAGCGTTACCAGCTGCCGCCGGGACATTTGCCTGTCGAGATCACGGAAACCTACGGCGTGCAATGAATCCGTGGGCCTGAAGAAGAGTAACCGACAACAACACTATTGAGGGATCCACTCACCAGAGGAGAGAAAGTCAATGAGGCTATTTATTCCCATCATCGCAGCGCTCGCGCTGTTGGCCGGACCGGCGCAAGCCGAATGGGCGCCGAAAGGCCCGATCAAGTTCTGGATCGGATTCGGCGCCGGCGGCGGCACCGATACCCAGGCCCGCGCCCTTGCCGAGGAACTCGAAGCCCTCAAGGGCTGGCGCATCATTCCCGAGAATAAAGCGGGTGGTGGCGGCGCCGTCATGGCAGCGCAGCTTAAGAACGAGCCGGCCGATGGTCAGACCCTTGGTCTCGCCATCAACACCACTTTTGATTTCGCCACGATCGGCAATGAAAACATCTCGATCGACGATTTCACCTACATCACCATGACCGCCGGTTCGCAAATGGCTGTCCTGGCCCGCGCCGACAGCGGTTGGAAGTCGCTCGACGACATGGTCAACGCTGCCAAAAGCGGCACTAAGATCGTCTGGGCGAACTGGGGCAATCAGGTTCAGGCCGGCGCCGAAATGGTCGCGCGGCACTATGGCATCGAGGTCAACCACCTGCGCGGCAAAGGTGGCAAATCCGCCATCAACGCGCTGGTCGCCAAGGATGCGAACGTCGGTTGGGGCGGCGGTGTCCAGGGTCCGCTGGTTGCGGCCGGCGAACTGGTGATCCTCGCCTCGGCTGAACCGCAGCCGCTGGTGCAGGCACCGAAGCAGCCGACCCTGATCGATCTCGGCGTCATGAAAACCGGTCTTGGCTTCCAGTTCCTGCTGGCGGCCCCGAAAGGTCTGAGCGATGACGCGCGCGACACCATCGCGGCGGCGATCCACGAGGTTCTGAAGAACCCGGAAACGAAAACCGCAAAGTTCATCACCAAACAGTATCCTCCGGGCCCGCTGATGACGTCCGGTGATGCGCTGACGGCCCAGCTCAAGAAGAACCTTGAAGCCAACAAAGAGCTGGTCAAGCTGGTCAAGTAAGCGTGGACACGCCCAAAGCAACCACTTCGAAGGCGCCGGACCCGTGGGATATCGGGTTCGGCGTCCTTGTTCTCGCGGGATCCCTGCTGGCGATCTTCGTCTGGTTCCCAGCCGACATCAAAGGCGGTTTCTTCAACACGACGCCACTCGGCCGGATCGAACCCGGCGATGCGTTCTTTCCCATACTACTCGCGGCGACGCTCGGATTTCTGAGTGCGCTACAGGTCGCAATTTCACTGATCAAGGGATCTCCCAGCCCGAGTCCCGGCAGTCTCGGCAAACTGACCCCCCACAATATTCGTTTTCTCATTATCTTTTTGAGCATCTGCGCCACAGGTCTACTTATCATGTTCGTGCTCGGCCCGACGGTCGTCTGGGTTATGCGCGAACTCGGCCTGACGGATGCCGAATATCGCTATCTGACGGACACCGCCCCTTATAAATATATCGGATATGTCGTCGGCGGATTTCTGATGACCGTCACCCTGATCGCCTGGACCGAGGGGCGCGTTCGCCCCGCCGGGATTATCGCGGTACTTTCGGTACTGGTAGTCGCCATCGTCGTTTTCGACGTATTGTTGACGAATGTGCTGCTGCCGCCCAACGCAGAGTTTTAGAAGCCGCGATCGATGGAACTGGTTCTTGAATATGTGATCCGCGGCGTTGCGGATGTCTTCACCACGTCGAGCGGTGCTTTCGACTGGATGCCGCTGGTGATGGTGGTCGCCGGGCTTTTCGTCGGCATCATCGTCGGCGCGACCCCCGGCCTCAACGGCCCGTTCGCGATGGCGCTTTCGCTCCCTGTGCTGATCTGGGTATTCGGCGTCAGCGACGACGCGCTACTTCCGATCCTGGGTTTCCTGATCGGATTGATGAAGGGGGCGACCGTCGGCGGGGCGGTGCCTGCGATATTGTTCAACACACCCGGCACGCCCGATGCCTATCTGACCACGCTCGACGGCCATCCGATGGCGATGAAAGGCGAAGGGCCGAAGGCATTGAAGGTCGCACATTTTTCTTCGGTGTGCGGCGATACGTTCAGCGACATGTGCCTGTTCCTGACCGCCCCCGTGCTGGCGGTTCTGATTGAGAGCGTCCTCGATCTCCCCGAAAAGGCGGCGCTGATCATTCTCTCGCTCTCGTTCATGGCCGCCGTCGCCGGCAACTCACCGATCAAGGGCCTGATGGTCGGCGTGCTGGGCATGCTCTTGGCGCTGATGGGTACCACGCTGTCCGGCAACGGGCCGCGCATGACGTTCGGCATCGCGGAACTGGGTAACGGGTTGCCGCTGTCATCCGCGATTCTCGGCGTGCTGATCGTCGGCGAGGTGTTTATCGGGATTGAAGAAGCCGCGCGCGAGCGATTATCGAGAGACGGCCCGAAGGAAGCGCCGGCGCTGGGCGACAACCGTCTCAGGCTCTCTGATATCAAAAGGATCATGCCGAACATTCTGTCGTCGTCGGTGATCGGCACCGCCATCGGCGCGCTCCCCGGGATCGGCACGACCCTGGCGGCGACACTCGGTTACGACTTCGCGAAACGGACCTCGAAAACACCCGAAAAATACGGCACCGGCATCCCCGAAGGCGTCGCCGCCACCGAGGCCGCCAATTCTTCGGTTTCAGGGGCAAACCTGATCCCGGTGATGAGCCTAGGTATACCTGGCAACTTCGCCGCCGTGTTCATCATCCTTGCCGTCGAGAGCGTCGGCGACTTCACGCTTGGCCCGCACGTGTTCCGCTTCACCGAGATCAAGGTGATCGAGGGATATGGCACCATCATCAACAAAGATCTCGTGATCGCCTTCGCGATGTTCACGTTGATGGTTATCGCGAACGTCTTCAACTGGACACTCGGTGGCGTCGTGATGCGCTCGCTGGGTGTGCTGGCGCGCGTGCCGAAGTCGATCATGCTGCCTGTCGTGTTATTGATCACCCTGACGGCTGTTTACGCGCAGGACGGCGGCTTCATCGCGATTTGGGTGGTGATGGTGTTCGGACTGATCGGCTACGTGCTGAAACGGTTGGATATTTCTATCCTGCCGTTCGTCATCGGTTTCCTGCTGTCGCCCAGGCTGGAAGAACTGGTGCGCGGCGGCTATTCCGCGTCCGGTGGCGATCCGCTGTTCCTGTTGAAATCGCCGATCGCCCTCGCCTTCCTGCTGGCGTCCGGTTTCATCATCTACTTCGCCACCAAGAAGGCAGGCTAAACCAGCGCCACCTGCAACGCGCGGACCGCGCTTTCCGGACTGGTCAGGATCGGCGCCGAGGTCTTCGCCTGAACCTGATCGCGCGCCTGCGCCATCGAAAACTGCGCCAACAGGAGGACATCCACCTCGCCAAGCCCATCGACGGCATCGGCGATAAGCGCGTTGTGGGTTACGGCATCGCCCGACAGAAGCGCCTGCATCGCGCCCGGCACGAAGACCGCCGTCAGTTCGGCGCTGGAGCCGGCGGCGGCCGCCATCTCTTTGAACTCACGCTCCATCGACGGCACGCTCGGCTGAAACGTCGCAAGCATCCCGACCTTCGTTCCGGCATCAAGCGCTTCAGCGAACATCGCTTCGTTCGGTTTCAAGACAGGCATCGGTTTTAAAGCGTCAGCGACCGCTTCGATACACGCGCCGAACGCCGAGCAGGTAAACAGGATACCATCAGCGCCACAGTCGGCGGCGTAGCGGCCAAGCCGCATGAAGCGATCCGTCATCGCATCATCAAGGGCACCGGCACGGTCGAGATCCGGTGCCAACGAGTCTTCAAGAAGGTTATAGACATCCGCTTCCGGCCATAGGCGGCGGAACGCGCCGACGACAGGCTCGACGGCGACCGGGGTCGCGTGCACAAGCGATATACGGGGTGAAGCACGGCTCATATCGAACTCGGGAATCCAGGTTACGCCGTCAGCGGCAAGGGTCAACGCGAGGGATTGTCGGGGTTCGTCATCGCTTCCGCAAGTTCATCATACAGACTGGCCCATGCGGCCTGGACGTCAGGCGTGAAATCGTCACCCAGATACTCCGCAAGCGTATCGACCAACACGTTTCTGAGGATGGCATAGTGCCCGAACTCAACGCCGTAATCTTTATGTCGACGGCCGAGGGCGCGCACCTCGCCCGACAGTTTGTCCAGATCGCTGGCCCCGTTAACGACGAAGGCGAGGGTCGCGACCAGTTTCTCGCGCTGGCGTTCGATATCACTGGTGAACAACGAGCGCGCTTCCGGCGCGACCGTGAACAGCCGATCATAGAGCGATTTCGAGAATGCATCACGGTGCGGCAAAATCCTGATGAAGGACTTCTTGACTAGCGCAGCCTGTTCTTCGTGTAACCCCGTCATGTGTTTGCCTGATGCTCCACCGGTATATCGCCTCAATCCGGACTGACGTCGGCGAAATCTTTCTCAGCCGCCGCGCAGGCGTCCGAGAAATTCGGGTTCGTGTAGAGCTGATGCCAGTTTTCGAACATGGTCGCGAGTTCGTTCTCTTTCGCAACGCCACACTCCATCATGCTCGCGCGCAGAAAGTCCATGAAGCGCACCTTCATTTCCAGACTGCTTTTCGCCGCGGCATTGACGAGCCCGGTCAGATAACCGAACCGGCGAATCCGCGCCTTGACTGAATGATCACTCAGATCGGGCCACTTCTCTTTCAGGGACAGGAACGCATCCCGAACTCTTAGTACATCCGGATGCTCAACGAGTTGCGATGGATCGGCGGCGGCCGTCGCCAAGGCTTTGGGTTCCGGTTTGGCTTCGAGCGCCTCGATCATCGCACCGGTCTTGTCGAGGATAAGGCGACGCTGCCGCTCACTGACTTTTCTGGATGACCCACGCGCCCAGTAATTAACACGCTCCAGCAGCGCCGACATTGGCCCGCCCTTGACGATGAAGTCGTCGCCGCCGGCCTCAATGCACTCCTGAAGAATGTCGACGGTGTCGTTCCCGGTAATGAAAATGACCGGCGCCTTGGCCGTCGCCAGCGATCGGGAGCGGCGGCAGACCTCGATGCCGCTGATCCCCGGCAAGTCGATATCGAGGATCACGACGCGCGCCTGATGCTGGCTCAGCAACGCCAAACCGTCTTCGCCGGATTCCGCTGCAAGCACCGTGTATCCGAGCTGCTTGAGGCTCGACGTATACATCCGGCGTACCGTTGCATCGTCTTCGACGACGATGACCAGACCTTTAGAGGGAGCGCTACTCATGAGCCCGGAACTCTTCGATCAGATCCGTGAGTTCGCTTTTCGCGGGCCCCGTCATGTCAGCGATTTCCGAAACCAGTACCGCCAATCTCTCCTCCTCACCGGCACGGGCACTTTGTTCGATCTTACGGAGCGTGGTCGCAATTGCAACCAGCCCCGCCGCGCCCATCGAGCCCGCAGCTTTGTGCGCGGCTTTGGCAAGACGCGTATTGTCGGTTGCGGCGTCGGCGAGCGTGGCGCCCAGGCCATCAAGCTCTTCCTCGATATCCGCGAGAATGGCGCCGGCCTCAAGGTTGCCGACCTGGCGTGCGAGATCGTCGACGATGCCGCGCTGCACCATTCCATCGCTTGCCGATTGGAGATGCGGTGGACCGGCAGCAACAGCGACTTTTTCGCCCGACACCGCCCGCAGAAGACCGGCCCGAAGCGTTTCCGCGGTATAGGGCTTCGTCACCATCCCCGAAAACAGACCATGATACGGCTCAGCGGAAAGGTTCAACATCACGTCCGCCGTTACCGCTACAATCGGCGTTTCGACATTGGGTCCGGACGCGCTGATCGAAGCCGCAGCCTCGACCCCGTCCTTTTTCGGCATATGAATATCCATCAAAATCACGTCATAGGGCATCAGCAACGCGGCTTCCTCCGCCTCTTCCCCATCCTCGGCAAGATCGACACTGCATCCCATCCCTTGCAGCATCTTGAGAGCGATGCGGCGGTTGACCGGGTTGTCCTCGGCGACAAGCAACCTCAGGTCCAGCGGCTCCGTCGACTGGGTCTTCGGTTCCGCGCCCTCCGCCTGACGATCCGGTGTATATTCGAAGACCGTCCTGAGCGCGTTCAACACGGCCTTTCGCGTGATCGGCTTCATCAGACGCGCATCGAAGACACTGGCGTCGAACCCTGATTCCGCGACAGCGCCACGGATCGAAGATACCAGCACCAGCCTGGTCGCGGCGAGTTCTGGGTGTTCGTCCCGGATCTCCTTGGCGAGCGAGTAACCGTCCTTTTCAGGCATGCTGTAATCCAACAGTAAGAGATCATAGGGCGCGCCATGCCGCGCGGCGTCGAGCATTCGTTGAAGTCCCGGATCTGCGCCGGACGCGGTATCGTAGCTAGCGCCGAAGCCCCTCATATATCCTGACAGAACGCGAATATTGGTGTCGCTGTCGTCGACGATCAAAACGCGTTTGTCTTTCAGGAACATGCCGTCCCGGTCGCGGCGACGGCGTTCGGCGACCTCGAAATTGATGGTGAAGCGAAAAGTACTGCCGACACCGGCCTCACTCTCAACACCAATACTGCCCCCCATCATATCGACAAGACGTTTGGAAATACTGAGCCCGAGCCCGGTACCGGCGTGTTTGCGGGTGATCGAGGAATCGACCTGCGAGAAATCCTTGAATAGGCGATCCTGACTTTCCGCCGCAATACCGATCCCGGTATCGCGAACCTGAAACATAACCGTGACGTGCCGGTCGTCGCGCGACTGCATCATCACCTCGACGGTCACCTCGCCCGCGTCTGTGAACTTGAGCGCATTCCCAACGAGGTTCGTCAGAATCTGCCGGAGCCGCCCGGGGTCTCCGAACAATCGCCCCGGCAGCATGGGATCGACGATCGCGCCAAGTTCGACGTGCTTCTGTTCGGCCAGATAGGAAAGCGGCTCGAGCACGCTCTCGATGACCTCGCTGACCGAAAACGGCTCAATGTCGAGTGCGAAGTTGTCGGCTTCGAACTTCGCGAGGTCGAGCACGTCGTTGACGATCGTCAGAAGGCTCTTTGCGGACGACGCCACAGTCTCGGTAAATATCCGCTGTTCCTCGCTCTGGTCTGTTTCCAGAAGCAACTCGACCATACCGATGATGCCGTTCATTGGCGTGCGGATTTCGTGACTCATTGTCGCCAGAAAGTCCTGCTTGGCACGCGCCGCGCGTTCCGCCATATCCTTGGCGCGCTTCAACTCGTCCTCGGCGGTGCGGATCACGGTGACGTCGGACCCGGTACCGCGGTATCCCCTGAACGCGCCGTCACCATCGAAGATCGGCACCCCGTTGATCGAAAGGTACATCGTCGTGCCGTCATCACGGGTGCGGGGATAGACGAAATTTCGGAACGGACGGTGACTTTGCAGATCCTCGAAGTGTTGTTCCCAGATCTCGGCCTCGACATCCCGGATGCCGCTCTCCGCCCGGGTCTTCCCAAGCAGCTTGTCGGGATTGACGCCGGTCGCTTCTTCAAACTCATCTGAGAAATAGGAGAAACGCAAATCTTCGTCCATCTCCCAGTAATATTCCGCCGCGCTCGCCGCGAAGGCACGAAAACGGTTCTCCGCTTCGGCGATAATCTCCATCTGCTTTTTAAGTTCGCGGTTCACCCGGGTCAGGTCGTTGGTACGGTTAGCAACCTCGACTTCCAACCCGGCGAGGGTTTCCTTGAGTTTCTGGTTGGTGCTTTCAACGTCGGCTGACTTCCGTTTCAATTCCCGCTCGACCCGTTTCAATTCGGTCACGTCGCGGGCATATAAGTTCACATAGCCCTGTGCGACGATCGGTACAGCGATAAAAGTGAAAACGGTCTCCCCGCAGATTAATTCAAACTCCCTGTTGGCGGCGAACGCCACTGCCTCGCGAACGTTGCCTTTCAATTTCTCTGAAATGTATACACTAAACCCTGTCGCAAACAGGTCCTTGTATTTCTTCGCAGCCTCATTGGCGTAGATGATCGCCCCCATCGGGGTACAACGGATTATCGGGCTCGGGTTCTCGGCGGGAAATCGGGCCAGATCCTCGGTCGCGCGCATGTGCGCGTTAATCGTCGAGAGCATCTTGTCGAAAGCACGGTAAAGGTCGCCGATTTCGGTTTCCGCCTCTGCCCATTCGGCGCTAAGCAAGTCTCCCCCAACGGCCAGTCCGGCGTTCTCCATCCGGTTCCTGAGCTCGACGATCGGCTTCAGCAGAAGCATCCACAATACGACCATCGTCACCGCCGTAACGAACAGCGAAATCAGAAGTACGAGTTCGGCAATCCGCCACACGAACTCGACCATTTCACCGGGGACGTGACTGACATCGGCGACAATGATGAGGTCGTGGGTCAGTCCAAGGCCTGTCTTCTCGAAGTACATCACAAGCTTGTCGTTCTCGAGGCGCCGATAATGGATGCCCTGATAATCCGCAGCATACCGAAAAGCCGCGTCACCCGTGGAAACGGCCTGATCTCCATCGCCCGCCAGAACAGTATTTCCGTCCAGGATGATGGCACCACGGATATACTTTCCGTTTAGCAACTCGCCCGCCTTATCCTTCAATTCCTCGACCGGCTGATCGATCGGGTTCGCCGGGTCCGCGTCGAATTCCATGTTGACCAGGTTGTGGGTGAGTTCCACCACCTCGACCAACAACTCGCCTTCGCGTTTCAGGTACGATGGGACCAGAATGATCATCTCAATGAACACAATGGCCAGGAACACGCTCAGCGTAACGCGGCGCGCGATCGGGGACTTCAGTCCCGTCAGTATTGGCCCGAACAAACCGTTCATTCTCAGAACCTTCGATCCTGGGATCGGACACGTCCCGGAGTGTCCTCCGAGACCAGCCGTGATGCAACGAGGTCGGCTCCGGCCAACGCTCTGGGCTTTCGTTACGCGCAATCGTTTAACGATTGAATTGGGGAAAACCACATCTCCCCATGGCTTACTGATGACGAATCATCAGAATGCGCACTTTTTGCATACCCCCATATATCTAATGGGATTTAACCTCTTGATTTTGAGACAATTTTTTATCCCGTTTTGAGATTTGAAAAGATTCTGCAATACTTCGGTTATGAGACTGAAATGTGCACTTATTGCGGTTTCCGTCCTCCTCGCGACCGGCACCGCGCATGCAGCCATCGATCCCAATGTCGAGCGGCACGCCCGGGTCACGTCCTGCAAGCTCAGCCCGGCCGAAGAAACCGTCCTCAACGACCGTTGGAACAAGTTGGCGATGCGCCATTTCATGGCGTCTATGGGAAACGGCATCGACCCCGCCGAAGCGTCGCGCATCCGCCGCCAGGTCGATCAGGGGCTTGAAGATCTGCGCCGCCGGTTCGGCGCCGCGTGCGTGCTCAAGATTTACTAACTCAGACCATTTTCGAACAGCCAAGCCCCGCATGACGGGAGCGGCGCACGTCCTGAATTGTCTCCCCGCCCGACATCGATTGCGATATACTGTTACTTAATGTCCTTAACCGCCCGGCGCTGAACGCGGGCGAGATTGGGAGGCACCCATGCATCATAGAAAACTGAAAGAGATCGTCGCAGACCAGAAACTCGTCCACGTGGAGGGAACGAGTTACGTCGATTCCGTCGCCAAATTGATGGCTGATAAAAACGTCGCTGCCGTCCTTATCATCGATGATGGCAATCTTTCCGGCATCTTCACCGAACGCGACCTGTTACGCCGCGTCGTCGCCGAAGGACGCAATCCGACGGACACGCTGATCCGTGATGTGATGACGTCGTCGGTCGTCGCGCTGAATGCAGAACAACTCGGCTTCGAAGCTGTCGCCCTGATGATCGAACTGTCGATCCGGCACGTGGTCGTGACCGGATTGCCGGGCGGCGGCTACGGTATCGTATCGATCCGTGATTTCGCCCTCACCGAGCTGTCGAGCTTCGAGAAAGAGATCGAGTTCGAAAAACAGGTCTGGTCGTCGATCTAGTTTCAGCAACAGCGTCTTCGAGAATCCGGAAGTTTAAACGGGTGCATGGGACGAATGTGCCGGTTGCAATGCATCATACACGCGCCGCGAAGTAACCTCGAACCCGTATCGAATAGACTTATGCACCGGTGTTGCCCTGCAAAAAACGAGGTGGAACCGGTCGTTTTCCCTCGGGTTGTGGATAACGGCCTTTGACCGAAACAAAGGTTCATCTTTCCGACATATTAATGTAACGAGGCGTCGGCACCTTCCCCCCAGACAAGCCGGGGGAAGGAGCTGCAATGCAAGCGCCAGCCGTTGCAATTGAAGGCATCAACAAATCTTTTAAAGCTAATCAGCCGGTCCTGAACGGGATCGACCTGAACGTCAAACAAGGTGAAATGGTCGGCCTCATCGGCGCCTCGGGCTCCGGGAAGTCGACGTTGATCCGCGTGATCGCGGGTTTCGAAACCATCGACAAGGGTCAGGGCAACGTCCGGCTTTTCGGCAAGGAATGCCAGGTCGCCGGCCGCCGCACCGGGGCCATCCGCGAATTGCGCCACGACGTCGGCATCATCTTTCAACAGTTCAATCTCATCGGCCGCCTGACGCTTCTTCTGAACGTTCTGGTCGGCCGCCTCGGAAGAATCAGCCGGCTCCGCGGCACGTTCGGGCTGTTCCCTCAAGAAGACAGGATCAAAGCCCTGCAGGCGCTGGAACGCGTTGGCATCGTCGACATGGCCTATCAGCGCGCCTCGACGTTGTCGGGTGGCCAGCAACAGCGTGCCGCCATCGCACGCGCCCTGACCCAGGAAGCAAAATTGATCCTCGCCGATGAACCCATCGCGTCCCTCGACCCGGCGTCGGCGGAGCGCGTCATGACGATCCTCCGGTCCATCAACCAGCAGGACAAGGTGACGGTCATCGTGTCGCTTCACCAAATCGATCACGCCTTCAAACACTGCGACCGCATCATCGCGCTGAAGGACGGCAAGATCATTCACGACGGCAACGTCGAACAGATCACCAAGGAAGACCTTGAAGACCTCTACGGCGTCGCACTCGCCGACGAGGATAACCACGAAATTCGGGGAGCCGGCACCAAGAAGCCCGGCAAAAAGGCCGAGAAGCGCCCCGTTTACGGGAACGGGCGAGACCCGAACCCGCAACTAGCTGCCGCGTCCGCCCTGGACGCGTAAGAACCCAATAAGTCACAGGAGCGATCAAATGTTCAAAAAAATTGCTGCCGCCGTCGCGGTATCTTTGATCGGTGTGGGGGCTGCCCATGCCGAAATGCCGAAGCAGATCAATTTCGGCATCATCTCGACCGAGTCCGCATCCGCGCTCGAAAAATCCTTCACGCCGTTTCTCGAAGACATGGAGAAAAGCCTCGGCGTGCCGGTGAAGCCGTTCTTCGCATCCGATTATGCGGGTGTCATCGAGGGCATGCGCTTCGGCAAGGTCGATCTCGCCTGGTTCGGCAACAAATCGGCCATCGTCGCCGTTGACCGTGCCGGTGGCGAAGTCTTCGCGCAAACGATTAAAGACGACGGCTCGGAGGGTTATCACTCCCTGCTGATCACGCATAAGGATTCCGGCATCAACTCGCTCGATGACGTGCTCAAGTGCGACAAGACCAAGACGTTCGGCAACGGCGATCCGAACTCGACTTCCGGTTTCGCGATCCCGGGTTATTACGTCTGGGCGCTGAACAACAAGACCCCGGAAGACTGCTTCAAGCGCGTCACGCGTTCGAACCACGAAGGCAACGCGCTCGCGGTTGCCAACGGCAAGGTCGATGTCGCCACCAACAACACCGAATCGATCTATGCGCGCCTCCAGAAGAACAACATGGACGCGTTCAAGAACATCAAGGAAATCTGGCGCTCGCCGCTGATCCCGTCCGACCCGATGGTCTGGCGCAAGGAGCTGGATAGCGATGCCAAGCAGAAGATCTACTACTTCATCATGCAGTACGGCCGCTTCGGTCCGATGGAGAAGGTGAAGCACGAACGTGAAGTTCTCGCCAACCTCTCTGACGGTTGGGGGCCGTTCCTGGCGTCCTCGAACGCCCAGCTTCTCGACGTCCGCCAGATCGAAGCGTTCAAGAAGAAGCTGAAAGCCGAACAGGCCGGCGACAAGGCCGCCGTTGCCGAAGCCGAAGCCGAACTCAAGAAGCTCAAGGAAATGGCGGGTATTGTCGGCAAAGCCGGCTACTAAGCCAATACATTACGAGCGGGGTGATAGAGCGTCTATCACCCCGTTTCTTTTTCAAATTCATATTCAAGGTTGGCCCGTCATGAGCGAGATCGCGCTGTCACAGAACATATCTCCCGCTGTCGCAGAACAGCTGAAACCGCGTTGGACGCGACATGCCGGCGCCGCCGTCACCGCCCTCGTCATCGTCATTCTTCTGGGCGTGTCCTATCATCCGGCCGAAGTACATAACTGGACCATGCTGTATACGGACGCGGCCAACATGGCGACGTTCATCAAGGATTTCCTCCATCCGAATTTCGTCGATCTCGAGGATATCGTCCTCAAGATGATCGAGACCATTCAGATCGCGCTCTGGGGCACCGTTCTCTCTATTATCTTCGGCATCCCCGCCGGGCTTCTGTGTTCCAACAACATCGCACCGACCTGGATCGTACAGCCGATGCGTCGCCTGATGGATGCCGCCCGCGCCATCAACGAACTGGTTTTCGCGATCCTGTTCGTCGCCGCCGTCGGGTTAGGCCCGTTCGCCGGCGTCATGGCGCTGTTCGTGCATAATCTTGGGATCATCGCGAAATTGTTCTCGGAAGCGGTCGAAGCCATCGACCCGCGCCCGGTCGAGGGCATCGCCGCGACAGGCGCCTCAAGGCTGCAGCAGATCATCTTCGGCGTGATCCCGCAGGTCTTGCCCCTCTGGACGAGCTTCTCCCTTTACCGGTTTGAAACGCTGGTACGCTCGGCCACGGTGCTCGGCATCGTCGGCGCCGGGGGGATCGGCTTCATCTTTTACGAGTCGTTCCGGTCGTTCCAATACGACCGGGCGTCGGCGGTGATCATCGTCGTCGTCATTTCGGTGTCGATCATCGACATCATTTCGTCGCAGCTCAGGAAGCGCCTGATCTGATCAGGCTTTGATCGCGAAGCGACCGCGCGGCGGGTCCTTGAGTTCGGTATAACTGAGCCGATGCGGGTAACACGTCGGCGCCAGCTTCTCGATAAAGGCTTCGTCCGCCGCGGTGAAGTGGTGATCGAGAGCGGCGACATACGCTTTCCAATGCGGAAGCGTTCTGGGACCGGAGACGATTGAACCGACGACCGAACTGTTCAGCAACCAGTTGATCGCAAGGTCGACCGCCGTCATCCCTTGCTTCTCGGCACGCGCCTTGATCTTCGATGCGATACGCAAACAGTCGCGGGTATAGACATCCCCGTATGTGCCGGTCTCGCCGGCGCCGCGCTTCGTGTCCTTGGCTTTCGTGATATCCATCCCGTACTTCCCGGTTAGCACGCCGCGCGCCAGTGGGCTGTAAGGCGCAACGCCAATCCCATATTCGTGGCACGCGGGAAGGTACTCCATCTCCGGCAACCGGTGCAGCACGCTGTAATACGGCTGGGCGATGACGGGTTTGGGAACACCGAGCTTGTCAGCCAGATGAACCATCTCCGCGATCTTCCAGGCGCGGAAGTTTGAGAATCCCCAGTAACGGACCTTACCGGCGCGGATCAGATCGCCCATCGTCTCGATCGTTTCGATGAGCGGTGTCGTCGGGTCGGCCCGGTGGAGATAATAGATATCGACGTAATCTGTACCAAGACGCTTCAAGCTGCCGTTCAGGCCATCGATCATCCACGCCCGGCTGAGGCCTCTCTGATTAGGGCCGTCACCGACCGGCTTTGAGCCTAGTTTGGTTGCGACAACCCAGTCATGCCGGTCTTTCTTGATCAACTTACCGACGATTTTTTCGGACTCGCCCATGACGTAGGATTCCGCCGTGTCGATGAAGTTGATCCCCTTATCGCGGGCGTGATTGACCATTTTCTGGGCGACGTCGGCGCTGGTTTCCTTCCCGAACGTCATCGCACCCAGGCAGATCGGCGACACTTTGAGACCGCTGGTCCCGAGCCGGTTGTAGTTCATGGGAAAATCCCCAAATGGGTCACTTTTTCTGCTCTTCAAGGCGGTCGGTCGCGGGGGGCGGCGTGCGACCGAGCGCGGCGATCTCCGCATGCAGTTCAGGCGTCATGTCAATTTCCGTTGAATCCAGCGACGGCTGCAGTTGTTCTAGGCTGCGCGCGCCGATGATCGGGCAGGTCACCGCCGGATGCGCCGCCGCCCAGGCAACCGCGAGACTGACCGGATGGACGTTCTTCGCTTTCGCGAGTTCGGTGAATTTACCCGCCGTTTCGAACACCCAGTCCTCGCCGTAACGCGCGGTGTATTCCTTGTTCGACATTAACCGCCCCTGATCCGGACGTTTGTCGGGACCGTACTTTCCACTCAGCAAACCGCCGCCGACAGGGCTGTATGTCATTACCCCAAGATTTTCAGCCATCGCCTGCGGGAAGATTTCACTTTCTGCCTGGCGCTTGACCATCGAATACATCGGCTGAATGACATCGAAGCGCGGCCACCCCATCTTTTCGGAAATACCGAGCCCCTTGGCCACCTGCCACGCGGCATAATTGCTGGCGCCGAGATAGAGAACCTTACCATCAGCGACCAGCTTCTCGAGTGCCCGGAGTGTTTCCTCCAACGGCACCACCGGATCCCAGCGGTGCATGAACAGCACCTCGACCCGGTCGGTGTTGAGACGCTTCAGGCTCGCCTCCACGGCGGACAGAATGTTGCGGCGGCTCGCCCCCTTGGAATTGATGTCGTCGCTCATGGCATTGAAGCACTTGGTGGTGATGATCAGGTCATCCCGCTCTGACGCCATCAGCTTACCGAGAATACTCTCCGCCTTGCCGCGTGAATACGCATTCGCGCAGTCGAAGAAATTAATACCCTTGTCGCGACAGGCAGCGAACATCTTTTTCGATTCCGCCTCGTCTGCGTCACCACCGAAGGACATGGTCCCGTAGCAGAGTGCCGAGACTTGCAGACCGGTCGCGCCGAGCGTCTTGAATTCCATGATATTCCCCCCTGAATGCAGCCTTTGTTGTTGGTCTGATTTTAGACGTAATACGTCCGGTTTCGTAATCAAGGAAATATGTCCGGTGGGTCGCCACCCCCTTGGAACTCGGCCGCTGACGCATTAGCATTCAACCAGGGAAGCAAATGGACAACGAGAAAAATGCCAAAAGATTCAGACAACGAGCAACCGCTCGCAGATATCGCAAACGCATGGTTATCAGATTTTGAAAACGCGCTGACCGGCAACGATCAGGAAGCGATTGCGGCGCTATTCCTGGATGACGGCCACTGGCGTGACATCCTCGCGTTCAGTTGGGACCTCTATTCCGTGAGCGGGCCGGAAGCCATCGCCGAAAAGATCTGCAGCGCGCAAGCCGACGCCAAGGCATCCAACTTTCATATTCCAGATACCCGCACGCCGCCCCGCAGCGTCAAACGCGCCGGGACCGACGTGATCGAGGTGATGTTCGATTTCAAGACCGGCATTGGAACGGGCAGCGGCATCGTCAGGCTTCGTGACACCGATGAGGGTGATTGGCGGGCCTGGACGTTCTCGACGACGCTTCAGGCGCTTGACGGTTATCCGGAAACCACCAGCGCCATTCGCGCCGGCGTCGATGCCTTCAGCCGCGAATGGGGCGGTGAAAACTGGCTCGACTTCCGGAACCGGCAGCGCGCCTACAAAGATCACGATCCGGCCGTACTGGTCGTCGGCGGGGGTCAGGCCGGACTTGGCGTTGCCGCCCGCCTGACCCACCTGGGCGTCGACACACTGATCGTCGATAAATACCCGCGCATCGGCGACAACTGGCGCACGCGCTACCATTCCCTGACGCTGCACAACGAAGTGTACGTCAACCACATGCCCTACATGCCGTTTCCGTCGACCTGGCCGGTCTACATTCCCAAGGACATGCTGGCCAACTGGTTCGAACACTATGTCGAGGCGCTGGAGCTCAACTACTGGGCCGGCACCGAGATGACGGAAGCAAGCTACGACGACGCAAAAGGCGAGTGGACCGTCACCCTCAAGAAATCGGACGGGACAGAGCGCATCGTCCGCCCCCGTCATGTCATCATGGCAACCGGCGCCAGTGGCATTCCTATCATGCCCGAGCTGCCGGGAATGAAGGACTTCAAGGGAGAGGTCATGCATTCCGGCTGGTACGAAACGGGCCATAAATGGGAAGGCAAGAAAGCGCTGGTCATCGGCACCGGCAACAGCGCCCACGACGTGGCGCAGGATCTGCATGCGTGCGGCGTTGAGACGACGATGGTGCAGCGTTCTTCGACGCACATTGTCAGCCTGAAGGAAGCTCAGCGGGTTTACCTGATCTACGCCGAAGGTCCACCGGTCCGGGATTGCGATCTGATCGCCACGTCGATGCCGTTTCCGGTATTAAAGAAGTCGTACAAAATGGCGACGGCGATGTCGAAAGAGATCGACAAACCCCTTTTGGATAAACTTTCCGCGCGTGGCTTTAAACTCAACGACGGGGTCGAGGATTGCGGCTTCCAGATGAGCTACCTGCAACGCGGCGGCGGATATTATTTCAACGTCGGTTGCTCGGACCTGATCGCCAACGGGGATATCAACATCCTGCAATACGACGACATCGACACGTTCTGCGCCGAGGGTGCAAAACTGAAAGATGGCAGCGTCGTCGAGGCTGACCTGATCGTCATGGCGACAGGTTACAAGATGCAGCAAGAAACCGTGCGTCAGTTCATGGGTGACGACGTCGCCGACAAGGTAGGCCCGGTGTGGGGCTTCAACGATGTCGGCGAGTTGAACAACATGTGGTGCCGCACGCCGCAGCCGGGGCTATGGTTCACCGCCGGCTCGCTGGCGCAGTGCCGCATCTTCTCGCGCTTCCTGGCGTTGCAGATCAAGGCCCTCGAGGAGGGCCTGATCACGCACGACACATAAAGCGCGCGCGCCCTGATCAGACGGCGTTCGACAGCCCACCGTCGACGTTAATCGCGGCGCCGGTAATGTAGGACCCCCGGTCCGAGCACAGAAGACACGCGATCGCCGCGAACTCTTCCGGTGTGCCGAGCCGGCCCATTGGTTGCGACTTGCCCTCTTCGTCGTACCATTGATCGAGGGTCAGGCCGCGCTCGTCCTTCTCGTGGCGCTTTTCCCACTGCTCGCTGCGGATTTTCCCGACGTGAAGCGAATTGACCATGACGTTGTACTTGGCGTTCTCGTTCGCCAGGACCTTCATGATCGCCATCCCCGCGGCGCGGGAGACCGCCGTCGGCGCGCCCTCGGCAGGCGGCGTCTTGGCACCTGAATTGAGGACGTTGATGATCCGGCCCCAGTTCCGTTCGCGCATGCCCGGAATGGCGAGGCGCGCAAAGCGGATCGCGGAGAAAACCTTGAGATCGAAATCCTCCTGCCAGACCTCATCGGTGATATCCATAAACGGCCCGCGTCTGGACGTGCCCGCGTTGTTGATCAGGATATCGACCTGACCGAAGGCCTGGACGGCTTCATTAAAAGCGCGCGTGCATTCGTCCGCCTGACGGATATCGGCGGAAATCGCGATGATCTTGCCGCTCCCCGCTTTTTCGATTTCCGACTTCGCCTGATCCAGCACATCCTGCCGGCGCGCGACGATGGCGACGTTGGCACCGGACGCGACGAACTCACGTGCCATCGCTTTACCAAGACCGGCGCTACCGCCCGTAATGACGGCATTGCGGCCATCCATGCGTACTTCCATTGTGATCTCCTCCCCAAGTGGATTTTTGATAGGTGCTGCCGGAGCCGGCCGCTTTCAAGAGTGTAACGCGCAGCGATCCCCTTTGACCATCGCCGGGCGCATGGCATGCTGACGATTACGGGAGGAATCCAGCATGACAGATAGCGTTTTCAAAACCGGCAACACCGCCGTCGTCACCGGGGCGGCGCTGGGGATCGGCCGCGCGGCGGCGCACCGGTTCGCGCGCCTGGGGATGCGGGTCTGCATCGTCGATATCGGGTCCGACGATCTGGACGAGGCTTTGACATACGTTCAAAACGCCGCCGCCAACCCCGATGACGTCATGGCCGTCGCTTCCGACGTCGCCGATATGGGGCAGATGCGAAAGTTGAAGGAAACCGTCACCTCGCGCTTCGGCCCGGTCGATGTCCTGATGAACAACGCGGTGACGCGTGTGGGTGCCGGGTTCTGGGACGACCTTAAAGACTGGCAGCGCGCCGTGGACGTCAATCTATGGGGTGTCGTTCACGGGGTGCGGGCCTTTGCCCCGGACATGATCGCAAGCGGCAAACCGGGACATATCATCAACATGGGCTCAAAACAGGGGATCACGAACCCGCCCGGGAACACGGTTTATAATCTGACCAAAGCCGCCATCAAATCGTTCACCGAAAGCCTGCAGCATCATCTACGCACAGGGGACAACCCAGAATTAACGGCGCACCTTGTGATCCCCGGCTGGACCACGGGCGGACACAGGGAACACAAACCCGGCGCATGGCTGCCCGAACAAGTCATCGATGAGATACTCCCCCGGATCGAAAACGGCGATTTCTATATCGTCTGCCCGGACGGGGAAGTGACCCGCGATATGGATCGGACGCGCATTCTATGGAGCGCCCACGACATCACCGATAACAGGCCACCCTTATCGCGCTGGCACGGTGGTTATGATGAGCAGTTTAAGAACTTCGATCCGGATTAGAGGGTGACGGGATTGAGGACGATCTTGGCAGCGCCGGTACGCCCCTCCAGAAGATCGTCGAACGCCTGAATGCCGTCTTCGAGCTTTCTCGCTTCGATCCAGTCGAGGTTGCCCAGCGCACCCGACGCCATCGCCGCCAACGCGCCCCGGAAATCGATCATGGTGTAGGTATAAGCACCGACGAAGGTGATCTCCTGCAGGGTCACGCGCCTGGCATCGAAGCCGTCGATCCCATCACCCAAGCCGATATGCACGATCACCGATCCGGGTCTGGCCGATCTGACCGAAGCCCCGCGGGTGTGCTTGTTCCCCACCGCGTCGATCACCACGTCCGCGAAACTGGGCTCCAACGCACCATCGACAGTCGGGTCGACGACATTATTAAAACCTTGCGACAACGCCGTATCGCGGCGGAGCGCATTCGTCTCGGCGACCGTCACGTCATGACACCCGAAAGCGCGGAGCGAGAGCGCCGCCCCGAGACCAACCGCGCCTGCGCCCATCACCAAGGCACGCGCCTCGGCGAGCGGACGGGCCGCATGCCGGTCGGCGAGCGTTACCCCGTGCCAGGACGTCGCCAGCGGTTCTGCCAGCGCCGCCTTGGTCATATCCAGTTTCTCCGGCACTTCGATCACGTTCCGCATCGGCACCGCGATCTTTTCCGCGAACGCCCCCTGACGCGGCGGCATGGAGATGATCTCGCGCGTCGCACACAAGTTCTCGCGCCCGGAAAGGCAGTCCCGGCAGACCCCACATGTGACGAGCGGATTGACGACGACACGCTTCCCATCCAAAGGCCCGCCGCGCACGATGCCCGCCGCCTCATGTCCCAAAATCAACGGCGCTGGGCGGCGTTCGTCATGCCCCAGAAAAGCGTGCATGTCGGAGCCGCAGATGCCGACCGCACCGACCTCGATCAGCACGTCATCACGATCAGCGACCGGATCGGGCGTATCCTCAAGGACGATCTGTTTCGGGCCTGTATAGACGAGCGCGCGCATCGCCCCCTCCTATTTCGCGGTGAAGCCGCCGTCGACCGGAATGGTCGCGCCGGTGATGTATGCGGATGCAGGCGAAGCGAGAAACACGGTCACCCCATCCAGGTCTTCGAGTTCCCCGTTTCGCCCGATCGCCGTCATGCGCGCGTTATGTTCGGCTAACTCCTTGTTGGCGAAAACGGCTGCCGACAATTCCGTGTGGAAGAACCCCGGCGCAATGGCGTTGGCGTTGATCTTGTCTTTCGACCAGGCTTCCGCCATGGCGCGGGTCAGTTGCAAGACACCCCCCTTAGACGCGCCGTACGGCATCGAGTTCGCGAACGCACGGTAGCTCTGCAAAGACGCGATGTTGATGATCCGGCCGTATCCCTTGTCGATCATCCCCGGCACGCAGGCGCGGGATAAAAAGAACGGCACGCTTAAATTCAAGTGAATCTGGTGGTCCCAGCTTTCAAGGGTCACGTCCTGCCAGGGCTCACGCAGGTTCACCCCCGCCCCGTTGACGAGGATCGTCGGCGCGCCGAACGGTTCGGCGGCGCGTTTGTAAAGATCGTCGATGACGGTCTTGTCCATGAGATCCGCGGTGACGCTAGCGACCACACCGCCTGCGGCCTCGATTTCAGACTGGGTGTCGGCGAGTTTGTCGGCACGCCTTGCGACCAGTACCACCTTGGCGCCGGCGGTGGCCAAAGCCCCCGCCATGCGCCGGCCGATACCGGACGATCCGCCGGTCACCAGCGCCACGGAACCCGTAAGATCAAATTGCGACGGCATAGGTCGTTTTTCCAATCCCATCCATTCAAGAATGACGTAAGACTATTTCAGCCAGAAACGCCCCAGCTAAGTGAAATTGCCGATCTTGCCACGCGTTCAAGAGTCGCGATGAACATGAACGGCGCAGGGCGCGTGCCTTACCACGCGCGCGGCGGTCGAGCCGATCAGATAATCAACGATACCCGGTTTATGAGAGCCGATGACGATACAATCAAAACCATGTTCGTTGGCGTAGTCGATTATCTTGCGATGGGCTTCGCCACGAACGAGATCTGTGGAGACACCGTCAAGATGAGATGCTTTCTCCCGCAAGACCTCGGCAGCCCTATCAAGACCCTTTTGGATGACATCTTCACCAACATAGGCGGAGACGGAGCCCTTCGGCACCTCGAATACATGCAGGGCGACGATCGAACCTCCCGGCGACAAAAGTGCCCGGGCGATCTCTAAAGTCTGCGGCGAGATACCATGGTCCAATGCCATGGGTACAAGTACCTTTTGATACATAGTCAGCCCCTCTGATTTTCCGTGCCCTACGCCAAACTATCCTTTGGCCGTAAGGTCGAAGTTTTCACCTGGGAAGTACTTGGCAAGCCTGACATCCGCAGCCCGTGCATGGCCTTCCATCCCTTCCAGTCTCGAAATCCGCGCGGTCGCTTCGGCAACTTTCTTGGCGCCTTCGCGGGTGGCCCGTTGCCAGGTCACGATCTTCATGTACTTGTGAACACTCAGACCGCCTGTATACGTGGCCGCGCCCGAGGTTGGCAGCACATGATTGGTCCCGGAAGCCTTGTCCCCATAAGAGACGGTGGTTTCTTCGCCAAGGAACAGCGATCCATAGCATTGCAGCCGACCCAGCCACCAATCCAGATCATCCGCCTGGACGGTCAGATGCTCCGGCGCATATTCGTCTGACGTCTTGGCCATTTCCTCGCGGTCTGAACAGACAATCACCTCGGCATAATCGCGCCATGCCGCTTCTGCATTTCCACGATTGAGTTCCGGCAGGTCGGCGATGAGGTCCGGCACACGGGCCATGACATCTTCAGCCAACGGCCGATGGTCGGTAACCAGCCAAACAGGTGAGTTGTAACCGTGCTCCGCCTGGCTCACGAGATCGGTGGCAACGATATGGGCATCGGCATCTTTGTCGGCCAGGATCAAGCTGTCCGTCGGACCGGCGATCATGTCGATGCCGACACGGCCGTACAGCATGCGCTTTGCCTCAGCGACAAACTGATTGCCCGGGCCGACAATGATGTTCGCCTTAGGCTGCCCAAACAAGCCGAACGCCATGGACGCGACCGCCTGCACACCACCGATGGCCATGATCGTATCCGCGCCGCAAACATGCGCCGCATAAGCAACCCCCGGATCGACGCCCGTCTCGGGCTGAGGGGCGGAACAAACCGAAATATGTTTACACCCGGCGACAGCAGCCGTCGTCACCGTCATGATGGCGCTGGCGATATGGCGGTACCGCCCCGCCGGCACGTAACAGCCGGCGGCTGATACCGGTATGGCTTTTTGCCCGGCAATCAGCCCCTCGTTTATCTCGTACTCGAAATCCGCAACCGTGTTCTTTTGGGCTTCTGCGAACCGGCGAACGTTATCGTAAGCAAAGAGGATATCGTCTTTGAGCTTTTGCGGAAGCTTTGCGCCCGCGGCTTCGATTTCTTCTGTCGTGAGTACGATGTTGCCCTCGTATTTATCGAATTTCGCCGCATACTCGAGCGCTTTTTCTTCACCTCCCGCTTCAATCTCAGCAAGGATATTTGAGACAATTTCCGCCGTTTCGCTTGAATCCGAGCGGGATGTCAACGTGGCTTTCTTAAGGTACTCGCGGGTCATTCTTCTTGGTCCTCTTATCAGTGCCCACAGACGTGAAACTCACCTGATCGAACGGTATGCGTCACTCAGGCCCCTTAATTTCCGTAAATGTAGTTCGGCAGCCACAAGACAATTTGTGGAAACACGAAGATCAGAGCGAGGCCGATCAGCTGAATAACCATGAATTGCATCATCCCCAGATAGATATCACGCAGATCCCATTCCGGAACGACGCCCTTCAGGAAGTATGCGGATAGCGCAACAGGTGGACTGAGCCACGCCGTCTGCAAATTGACGGCGACAAGTATCGCGAACCAGATCAACATGTCGTTCTGATTTGCAAATCCGAGATCAAGCGACAGGACCGTCGGTATCAGGATTGGGACGATAATCAGGACGATCGGCACCCATTCCAGCGGCCATCCGAGCAGAAAGATCAACGCCATGATCAGGATCAGAACAAGGATAGGTGACATATCCAGCGAAAGCAGAAGCTCTGTCAGCATCGTTGGTGTCCCCAGATTTGAGAACACCGCCCCGAAGAAGTTCGAGGCCGCCACCAGGAACATGATCAGAACTGTTATTTCCAGGCTTTTGATCAGGGCGCTATAGAAACCTGCAATCGTGAACTTGCGATAAAGCACGGATAGAAGCACTGCACCGAATGCGCCGCAGGCCGAAGCCTCGGCAGGCGTTGCCCAACCCGCAAGGATCGATCCCAACGCGAACGCGATCAGCACCGTCGGCGGCACGAGGCCCATGAAAAACTCGTACCACAAGTCCGAGAAATAGAAGCCCCCAGGGCGTGTTTTCCCGAGCCATTTATAAACGCTCCACATTGCGGCGACCCAGGCGAGCGGAACAATCAACGCGCCCAACGGGAAACCAAAACCGTTTGTAATCCCGTGCGTGATCAGCCAGATGAGGAAGATAAGCGCGCCCATCACCATCGCCACTTCGAGCAAATAGAAGCTGGACGTTTCAGGCTGCTCGTCCGGCGGCAGAATGGGTCCAAGTTTGGGGTTGATGAGGCACCGTCCGAGCGCATACAGCAGGTAAAGCCCTGCCAGCATGATGCCGGGGATGATCGCCGCGCGGAACAAGTCCGTCACTGGCACTTCGAGAACCGGCCCCATCACGATCAGCATAATCGAAGGCGGGATCAGAATGCCAAGCGTTCCGCCGGCCGTGATCGTCCCTGCAGCGAGTTTCACGTCGTAACCGGATTTATTCATCGTACGTGCCGCCATGATCCCAAGGATCGTGACCGACGCGCCGACGATACCGGTTGCAGCCGCGAAGATGGTCGACACGAACAGGATTGCGATAAAAAGCGCACCCCGCGTCCGGCTCATCATCATTTGAACGGCCTGGAACAGCCGCTCCATCAATCCGGCCTTTTCCATCACGATCCCCATCAAGATGAAAAGCGGAACGGCAACCAATTGGTCGTCCAGCATGACGGAGTTGGTTTGAAGGGCCATGAGGAATGTGGCGAGTTTGAAGTTGCCCCCCCAGGTACCGAAAACGAAACCGAGGAAAATGAGGGTAAAGGAGATCGGAAAACCGATGAAGATCGCGAACAGCATCACGGCCAGCATGATCAAGCCGATCACCGGTTTTGAAATGTCGAACAATCCCCCGCGGCCGACCGTTTCGGTCCACCACTCTCCGAGCGGCACAACGTCGGGGAAGAAAACGGCGCCGACCAACACCAGCAACGCGACGGCATAAAACGGGAGTATCCGGATGAAGGTCTGTTCGCGCTCCTTGCCCATCTGATGGAATGCGCGGAACAATTCCGGAAAACCTTGCAAAAGGAGCAGCAAACCGCCAACCGGCATGGCGAGGCGCGCAGGCCACAAGATCGGCGCCCAGGTCGAGTCGCTTGCTTGTTCGCCGATGGCAAATGCCTTGTACCAGTATTCCGCCGAGATCCAGGTGAAGAACAACATGGCCGGGATATAGAGCGCCAAGTAAAGCGAGGCGTCGACGGTCGCCTGTGTTTTGGGGGACCAATTTCTATAGATGAAGTCAGCGCGAATATGAACACCACGCATCAATGCATAACCGGCCGCGGCCATGAACAGAACGCCGCCCAGCATTCGACTGATATCGTAAACCCATAAAGTCGGGCCAAATCCCCACGAAATGGCCACGTCGTTCATGTCCATCTCTGTCAATATCGCGAACATGTTGCGCGAGAAAACTTCGTACACAATGGCCAAAATCAGCGGGACGAGAAGAACGCAGATGATGCGTCCTGCCCACAGATTAAGCACATCAATGAAGGCCGTGATCGGGCGCTGCCAAGCGGTCATGTCTTCGGGCGTTTCGCCTGGCGCTTCGGTGCGCGCCTCGGCGATCAATTCGTCCGTCGTATCAAGTTTATCCATCTCGACTTCGTCGGCCATAACGCCCCCCACCCGATTAAATCGGCACTTTCTTCACGAAATAAATTAAGAGGAAGGCGGTGCCTCATCGGCGCCGCCTTCCAATTGGTCTTACTTCTTCAGGGTATCGGCGAACGCCTTGCCGAGGCTGGCGTTCGACGCCTGAGCACCGGCCCAGAACGGCACGGCGATCGTGGCGAACTCTTTCTGCGAGTCCCAGACCTTCTTGAAGAACGCGTTTTCAGCCGCGTTCTTTTCAAGAGCGGCTTTCGCTGCGTTCATGTACGCCGGGAAATAGTCGGCCGGCGTATCGTGCAGGATCACGCCATGATTTTCGGTCAGGTCCTTGAGGGCCTTACCGTTCTCATAAATCCGATAAGACATAGCCTTCGAGAGCGATGCGTTGGCTGCAACTTCGAGGGCTTTCTTTTCGTGATCCGTGAGTTTGTTGTAGACGTCGCCATTGATGTACATGTCGGCGTTGACGACGACCTGGTGCAGGCCTTGCAGATAGTAGTGCTTAAGCACTTTCTGGAAACCGAACACGCTGTCCGGTTTCGGGCAGCACCATTCGGCGGCGTCGATCGTGCCTTTTTCAAGCGCCGGCAGAATGTCGCCGCCACCCATGGCCACCGACGCGACGCCGATGTCTTTGTAGGTTTGGCCCGGGATGCCCGGCGGCGTGCGGAAGCGGTATTTACGGAAGTCGTCCATCGACGTGATCGGCTCTTTGAACCAACCCAGCGCCTCGGGGCCAACAGGCTGCAGCATGAAGCCCTTCACGTTGACACCCATCTCCTTCCAGAGTTGGTCGTACAGTTCTTTACCGCCGCCATACTGGAACCAGGAAACAAAGGCGATGTTGTCGATGCCGACACCCGCACCCGCAACCGGCGAGCCGAACAGCATCGCCGCGGGATGCTTACCGGACCAGTAATGGGTCCAGGCGAATCCGCCCTCGAGCAAACCGCTATCAACGGCATCGAGCGTCTCTTTCACACCGACGACGGCGCCAGCGGGCAGCACTTCGATTTCAACCGAACCGTTGGTCAACGCTTTCACGTCGCTGGCGAAGTCTTCAAGCATGAAAACTTCGTCGGCCTTAGCCGGGATCACCGACTGGACTCGGATCTTGGTCTTGGCGTCGGCGATACCCGGCGCCGAGACAAACGCCGCCGCGATGGCCGCGGCGCACAGTCCCTTAATGGTTTTACTTACACGAAACATGGAACGTCTCCTCCAAATGATGTCGTTTTTGGTTCCGCCAATTGCGCAGAGAGGCTGGACCCGGGCCTGCGCGGGATTTGGTCAAACAGGGGATTGGATCGGAGAAACGAATGCCGAATGCGGGCAGCAACAGACAGTTCCGGCCTTTCGCCGACACCATCATCAGAAAGGTACGTGAGTCCACGCCCCGACATTGAGCCTCCCAACTCACCCCGTTCCCGGGGATTTCGATCGAGCGTTGACCACTTCTTTTTATTAAAATCTCAATAATGAGACTATATATCTCATTATTGCATGCTTCTGTTCACCGCGCAAAATTTATCTTGATCTAAAATGTAAGCGCTTACATTTATAAAGGATCGCATCGTCCTGTTTTTGAGTCAATGCCGTTTAAAATAACCGGCCCTTACCCATGCCTGAGAAGCCCTCGAATACACCCAACCTTCAAGACATCGCCGCGGCGGCGGGTGTATCGACGGCGACCGTCTCCCGGGTGCTCAACAGTCCCGCAGACGTTCGCCCAGCCATGCGCGAGAGGGTCGAAGCGCAGATTCGCGCACTCGGTTATGTCCGCCACGGCGCCGCCCGCGCGCTGGCCTCTTCACGCTCGTTCACCATCGGCGCGGTCATTCCGACACTCGAGAGCGCGATCTTTGCAAGTGGCGTCGACGCCGTCGAAAACTACCTCGCCGGAACCGGGTACACCCTTCTTCTCGCCGTCACCAACTACGACCTGCAGCATGAATATGAACAAGTGAAGGCCCTGATCGAACGCGGCGTCGACGGCATGATCCTCGTCGGCCGCGATCACGATGCAGACACATTGAATATGCTTGAGCGTCAGCACTGCCCCTTCATCACGACCTGGACCTACACCGAGAACGCGCTTTACCCGTGTGTCGGGTTCGACAATGCGGACGCGGCCAGACGCATCACGGAACACCTGCTCGAGCTCGGTCACAAGCGCATCGGTGTCATTGCAGGGATCACCGAGGGGAATGACCGGGCCCGGGAACGTATCGTCGGTGTCAGGGCCGCACTGAAATCACGACGGCTCAAACTCCAGGACCATTGCCTGATCGAAAAACCGTATGACGTCGGCGAGGGAAGAGACGGGTTCCGTGAGTTGATGACCCTTCCGAAGTCGAAACGCCCAACCGCGATTTTCTGCGGCAACGACGTGCTCGCCATTGGGGCGTTACTGGAAGCGCAGCACATGAACATTCGCGTGCCTGACGACGTCTCCATCGTCGGCTTCGACAACCTCCCGTTAGCGGAGCACTTCTCCCCCGGCCTCACCACCGTCCACGTCCCCAGCCGCCGCATGGGGGTCAGCGCGGCGCAGTACCTTCTCGCTTGTATCGAGGGGGAGACGCCTCCAACCCACAACGAACTCCCAACCGACATCATGGTCCGCGGCACGACTGCGCCACCGGGTCGCTGACGGAAATTCTGTTCATCCCCGCCCTCCCTTGCCCGGCCGGATGCGTCGGGTATGCTCTCCGGCAATCAACTGAACTTAGGGAGGCATTTATGAACAAGGAACAATACGACGCCGGAATGAAGGTCCGCCGGGAAGTACTCGGTGACGACTATGTCGATCGTGCGCTGGCGAACAGCGACGACCTCACCAAACCGCTCCAGGATCTGGTCAACGAATACGGTTGGGGGGCGTGCTGGACCCGTCCCGGGCTCGAACGCAAGACGCGCAGCTTCATGAATATCGCAATGCTTACGGCTCTCAACCGCCCGCATGAATTGCAGGTGCATCTGCGTGGCGCACTGAACAACGGCATCACCCGTGAAGAGATCGTCGAGGCCATTCTGCAGACCGCCATTTACTGCGGCCTGCCGGCCGCCTTGGACAGCATGCGCAAAGCGAAGGAAGTCTTCGAAGCCGTGGACGCGGAGGGCTGATGGTTCAGCTTTCGGTTCTCGATCAATCGACGGCAGCCGACGGCGTTCCCGAACCACAAGCGATCCGGGACACCGTCGAGCTTGCGAAATACTGCGAAGACCTCGGCTACCAGCGCTTCTGGGTGTCGGAGCATCACAACCATCCGACCATCCTGGGGACGGCGCCCGAGATTTTAATGGCAGCCATCGCGCAAGTGACGTCGAGCATCCGCATCGGCAGTGCCGGCGTGATGTTGCCGCACTATGCGCCGCTCAAGGTTGCGGAGCAGTTCCGGGTACTCGAAGCGCTCGCGCCCGGACGCATCGACCTCGGCCTCGGCCGCGCGCCCGGTTCCGACGGCAAAACAGCGTTCGCCTTAAACCCAAATGCGCATGAAGATGCTGAGCACTTTCCCGCCAACGTCCGCGATCTGATGGCGTGGGTGTCGGGCCAGCCGCTTTTGACCGGTCATCCCTTCAACGGGCTTGTCGCCAAACCGATGAGCGACACATCACCGGAGATTTGGATGCTCGGCACATCGGATTACGGCGCGCAGGTCGCGGCGCACTTCGGCATCCCGTATTGTTTCGCGCATTTCATCACCGATGGAAGGGGGGTCGAACGGGCGTTCCAGATCTACCGGGACAACTATCAGCCCAGCGAGCGCTTTCCCGAACCGATCGCCAACGTGTGCGTCTGGGCACTCGCCGCCGAAACGGACGAAGATGCCGAACGTCTCTGCACCACCCGCGCGCACTGGAAGGTTCGCAGGGATATGGGCGACCTACGCCCGATCCAGTCCCCCGACGCGATCAAGGATTTCGATTATTCGGCGGGTGAGAAGGCCCGCATCGCCGAACTGCGCGCCGGCGCCATCATCGGCACCGGCAAGACGGTTTATGAGCAGCTGTCGAACTTGGCCGGAAGCTACGGGATCGACGAAGTCGTCGTCCTGACCTGGACCCACGCCCAAAAAGACCGGCGGAACTCGTACCGATTGCTGGCCGAGGCGAAGCAGGCAACCTGAGGGGCTTCATTGCGGCGCCCATGCTTCGAGACGGATGCTAAGCATCCTCCTCAGCATGAGGCGGTGTTTGCCCTCAGCATGAAGCGGTCTTTCTTAAGGCAACCTCATCCTGAGGAGCGGCGCAGCCGCGTCTCGAAGGATGAGGCCATGCATTGAAGCCGTGTCAGACCCCTTCGGCGACCACCGCGTCGCGGCGTGCGTTTGCGGCCGCGATCTCGTCACGGACGAAACCCGACAATTTTTCGATGGCATCGGCGATCGGGACGATGTCTTTTTCATCGGTCAGGCGGTTGTAGATTTCCACCTTGCCGTCCGCGAGATCGCGGCCGAACACGACGCGAAGCGGCATGCCCAGAATATCCGAATCCTTCAATTTGGAACCGATAGAACCCTTTCTGTCGTCGACGATGCATTCGCAACCCAACGCCTCGAGCTTCTCGCCCATGTCTTCGGCGGCGCTCATCATCTCTTCGTTGTCGGCCTTCACCGGAATCAAGTGCGCGTGGAAAGGTGCGATAATCACCGGCCACTTGATACCCGCTTCCTTGTCGTTGTTCTGATCGACGAGGGTTTGCAGGATGCGTGTCGTGCCGATCCCGTAACAGCCCATCTGGAAATGACGGAACTGCTGGTTGGCGTCGGTAACGCCGGCGTTGAGGGGCTCGGAATACTTGGTACCGAGTTTGAACACGTGACCGATCTCGATGCCCCGGCACTGCTGCAACGGCTTCCCATCAGGCGCGATCTCGCCCTGGTTCGCCATCCGCACATCAACAACGTCCGGCATGTCGAAGTCGCGGCCCGGCTTGACCCGGATCGCGTGGCGGTCTGGCTCGCAGCACCCGGAAACCAGGCTGGTCAGCCCTTCGATGGTCCGGTCCGCGATCATCTTCGCGCCCGCCTTGATGTTGATCGGCCCGACGTAACCGGGCGGGCAACCGGCGACTTTTTCGACAGTTCCCGCGTCGGAGGGCTGTGCCGCGATGGCGCCGAAGTGATTCCCAAGCTTGACCGCGTTGACGTCGCAATCGCCGCGGATCAGGACCACGACCTGCTCCACCTTCTCCTGATAAACCAGATCGAAGACCAATGTTTTAAGAACCGCCGACGGATGCACGCCGACGAAATCGGCGACCTTCTTGATCGTCTCGCTGTCGGGCGTGTCGATGATCTCCATCTCGCCGTCTTCGGCTTTCTCGGGCGCGGGCGCGTCGGCGATGGCACGCTCGACGTTGGCGGCGTAGCTGTCAGTATAAAGGAGCGTATCCTCCCCTGCCTCCGACACCGCCATGAATTCCTCCGAAGCCGACCCGCCGATGGCGCCTGAATCGGCCTGCACGACGATGTAGTCGAAGCCCAATTTCTTATAGATCGCGTGATAGGCCTGACGCATTTTCCGATACGCGAGGTCGAGACCCTCTTCATCGATGTCGAACGAATAGGCGTCCATCATGATGAATTCGCGGGACCTGAGCAGGCCCGAACGGGGGCGCAACTCGTCACGGAACTTCAAGTTCTGCTGAAACAGATTGAGCGGCAGTTGCGCCGGGCTCTTGATCAGGCTTTTTCCAAGATCGCAGACCACTTCTTCCGCCGTCGGGCTAAGGCCGAACAGACGCTCTTTCCTGTCTCTCGACTGGAACATCAGGTTAGCGTGCTCGTAAACCGCCCAGCGGCCGGTCTTCTGCCAGATTTCCGCACTTTGCAGGATCGGCAGGCGCACCTGCATCCCCCCGTAACGGGTGATCTCCTCGGAGATGATCCTGGAAACCTTGTCTTCGACCCGGTACATGAGCCCCGCGACGCAGTAAATCCCGGCCGCGTGCTGGTGCAGATAGCTGCCCCTGAGCAGCCACGCCTGCGCGATGTCGTCGGCGTCGGCTGGCATTTCACGAAGAACTTGAATGCCGATTTGCGAAGCTTTCATGGCGTCGAACGTACCCTCTTACATAAATCCGGTGCCGGCCCAAGCCGGTGTTGGCAGGAACCTACTCCGCGCGCCCCGGATTTTCCACCGCAATTCAGCGATAGATGTAGATCGGGCTGGTCCAGGCGAGGGTCCCATCTTCCTGTGTGACCCGAATGAAGATCGGGTTGTCGCCGTCATTCTTCAGATCGATCTTCCGGGAGAACCTCATTTGCCGGTGCGGGTTCTCCGCCGGCATCCGGAAAATCTTCAGGTATCGGGGGAGGATGTCCGACTTGTCGAAGACCTCATCGTTAATATCGATCTCTTCCAACGGCACGCCGCACTTCACCAAGGGTGTTTCGATTTTCAAGGTGCCGCCGAAGGCATCCTCGACCCAGATATCGAAGCCGCCGATGTTCCCCGTCGTCAGTGCCCGCCAGGCGAGCGAGGTTTCCGACGTTTTATCCAGTGTCTTGTCACGGTTGAAGAAGTTGATGGGCTTGGCGTCGACGATCTTGTTGTCGGAGAGATGCGCTTCACCGTCCCAGATCACTTGTCTGAAGCGCCCACGGTATTCCGCCCCTTCCCACATCACGCGGATGCGGTTCGTGCAGTCTTCGGGGGTGTAGGGGCGGATGGTTTCGACATGATCCAGACCGTTGAAGATATCGACCCGTTCGATCGGCGCGGCGCCCGAGATATCGACATCGATCGTCGCCTCACCAGAAGGGAGATGCACGATATCGCCCATCAGCGCGGTGTCTGACGCATGCCCCTCGGCCGGGCCGATCTTGGGGTCGTCGTGATAGAGTGTTGCGGAATCGGAGAACGACGCCTTCACATCGATATACATGCGCCCACCGTGCCCGCCGGTGGTCCCGTAGTGCCGCCGCTTGCGCATGCAATCCAAAATCGCGTCCCGGCTGAGTTCCGGGGTCAGGAAGCAGGTCAGCCCGCCCACCGCGCCGAACAACGACGCCCCCGGGTAGCTCGCCCCGGGCCGGCCCTTGTGACCGTCGGAATTTGCGACGATGCCGACCCGGTAGCCCATTTCGAAAGCGTCCTGCACCAACCATTCAAAGGTGCCCCAGGACGAATGGATTTCCATCGATTTCTCGAAGCGGCCGTCATGCGCCAGCTTCACATCGGCATAGCGCCCGCCGCAGTGGGCGTAACCGACGACGTCCCATTCCTTCCCTTCCGCCAGCGCATCGAACAGTTCGCGCGCGCTGTTGGCATCGGTTTCGATGTCGCTGTGATCCTGGACGAGTGCGTGCGACGAGCGCCGAAGCGTGCGGCCCGATTCCGGGAAGTAGATATTCCGGTCGCCCCCCAGCCCGGTGTTGCCCGACCATTCATAGCCGGGAATGGCGATGAACTTGCCCGCTTCGTCATACTTGTCGCAAAGGCTGTCGAGCTCGTGCCAGAAGGGCGTGGTGATCTGGAAATCGTTCCCCTGATGCCCGGTCGCATCGACGAAGGCACGGTCGCGCGCATAGGCGAAATACGCATCCGCACTGCCGGTGCCGATGGTCTCTTCGGACTGTCCGTGAAGATCGCCCCAATAGTGCTTGAGTTCGGGCGCCTCCATCGCGCGGATCGGGTTGGAGCGCGCGGCCACATTTCCATCCGCATCAACAAGTTCGATCACGGCCTCGCCGGTATCCGGCATCGAAAGGCCTTCGACGATGCTCGCGAACTCGCCGGGCGTGAAGGTCACTTTGTCCGGCAAGCCCACGATCTTCGCATCGCCCGAAATCCGGACGTCGAAGGTCGCCGCGCATTTATCGGACGGATTGCCCCACGTGTCCTCGCCCTTCATTTTCAGCGGGAACTTCTCGCCCGTCGCGATCAGCGTCGGGATCACACAGACATAACTTTCCGGCTGGCCCGGCACGATCCTGATGACGGGTTGATCGGGGACGGGCTGATAGCAGTACGTCGCGATCGGATCAACGAGGGTGTGGAACTCGAACGTTTCCTCGCAGAACGTCTGCAGCCGCATGCCGGGCGAGCCCTGGGACGTATCGCCGAACACCACCGTGATGGTATCGCCTTCGCGCAGAAAGCCCTTCACAACCTTGATATAAAGGGTCCGGTCCCAGGGCCGGACATTCCCCTTCGGGTCGTAGTGATACTGCAGCACCGCGTTGTTCGACGCGGTTACGGTGGTGAAGTTCGGGCGTTTCGGGTCGTCGAACTGGGGCCGCGTCTGGTCGCTCGCGAACCGGAAGCAAATCCGCATCGATCCGGAATCGTCGATGCCGAACTTGCCTGCGGTATAAACCAGCGTGAACGTCTGGTGGCTGCCGGCCTCGAAGTCGCCCGTCGGCGACAATGTGACCTTACCGACCTCGTCGGCCGGAATGGTGGCGCGAACCGGCGTGCTTTCCAGCCCCCCTGCCGGCGCGCCGGCGCCGTCGTCCGGGCTGCCGAGCGGTTGTTCGGACATGTCTCTCTCCCTGTTGATCCCCCGATTAAACGGGTCCCAAGGATAATCCGCTTATCCGGATTGTCGAGAGCGGCTCACATAAGCGTACGTCGGACAGCGGTCCGCCAGCCCTCGATTTTTCGGGCCCGCGTCTCGGAATCCATTTCAGGTACAAATCTTTTTTCCGCCCCCCAAACCGCTGAAAACACGTCCGGAGGCCCATAGACCCCGGCATGCATCCCCGCCAGATAGGCCGCACCAAGGGCCGTCGTCTCCAGCATCTTCGGCCGGTCGATCGGCGCGGATAGAATGTCGGCCAGACGCTGCAGCATCCAGCTTGAGGCCACCATCCCCCCGTCGACCCTGAGAACCGTCGCCTCGTCCGTCGACCAGTCGGCATGCATCGCCTCGATCAAATCGAGGGTCTGGTAACAGACACTTTCAAGTGCGGCGCGCGCCAATTCCGCCCGGCCGGTGGCGCGCGTCAAACCATAGATCGCCCCCCGGCAGTCCGGATCCCAATAAGGCGCGCCAAGCCCCACGAACGCCGGCACCAGATAGATGTCGTCGTCATTGGATTTCTCGGCAAGCTCACCTGTCTGATCGGCGCGTTCGATGATCCCGAGCCAGTCCCTCAGCCACTGCACGGCGGCACCCGCGACGAAGATCGAACCTTCGAGGGCGTAGGTTACCTCGCCATTCAGACGATAGGCGATGGTCGTCAAAAGCCGGTTTTCGGATTTGACGGGATCCTTACCCGTATTCAGGACCGCGAAGCACCCCGTCCCATAAGTGGATTTCAGCATCCCCGGTTTGAAACACGCCTGACCGATCGTCGCCGCTTGTTGATCGCCAGCGACCCCCGAGATCGGGATCGCGCATCCGAACAGATCGGAAACCGTCTCGCCGAAGTCTGCCGCACAGTCGAGGACGTCCGGCAACATCACGCGCGGGATTCTAAACAGTTCGAGCAGTTCGTCCGACCAGTCACCGGCATGGATGTCGTAGACGAGCGTGCGGCTGGCGTTGGTGGCATCGGTGACGTGACGCTTTCCGTCCGTCATACGCCAGATCAGGTATGTGTCGACCGTGCCGAAGGCGAGCTTCCCCCTCTCCGCTCTTTTACGGGCGCCCGAAACGTTGTCCAAAATCCAGGCGATCTTCGACGCGGAGAAATATGGATCGAGCAAAAGCCCCGTCTTATCCGTCACCGCGGCTTCGTAGCCGGCTTCTCTCAGTTTGTTCGTCATATCCGCCGTGCGCCGGTCCTGCCAGACGATGGCATTCATGACCGGCTTACCGGTGTCCCGGTCCCAAACCAGCGTCGTCTCGCGCTGGTTGGTGATACCGATAGCCGCGATATCGGCGGCGCCCAGCCCTGCGTTCTCGACCGCCCCCTTACATGTCGCGACCACGGAATCCCAAATCTCTTCCGGGTCGTGCTCGACCCAGCCCGACGCCGGATAATGCTGGGCAAATTCCTGCTGTGCGCTGCCCTTCACATTATATGAAGCATCCAGCACCAGGGCGCGCGACGATGTCGTGCCCTGATCGATGGCGAGGATATGTTGGGTCATCGCATGCCCTCCCAAGAACGGTCCGATGACGTCTTCCGTCGACGACGTTTAAGCCTAGTCGAGTATGTCCTTCAACGCAGCGCGGACGTCTTCTTCCATATCAGGCCGTTCGAGCGCATACGCGACATTGGCGGCGATGAAGCCGGGTTTCGAGCCGCAGTCGTAACGCGTCCCTTCGTATCTGAGACCATGGAACGGCACCCGGTCGAGGGTTGCGGCGATGGCGTCGGTGAGTTGGATTTCACCCCCCGCACCGGCGATCTGCTTATCAAGGTGCTCAAACACCTCGGGTTGAAGGATGTAACGGCCGATGATCGAGAGCGTCGAAGGCGCATCCGCCGGATCCGGTTTTTCGACCAATCCGGTCGCCTTGGCGAGTTTCCCGTCGTCGCTCTCGATATCCAGAATACCGTAGCGGTTGGTCTGCTCGCGGGGCACTTCGGTCACGGCGACGATGTTACCGCCGACTTCGTTGTACGCGGCCATCATCTGCGAGAGGCAGCCCTTTTGGGCGAGCACCATGTCATCCGGCAGAAGGACAGCGAACGGTTCGTCGTGCACGAAATCCTTGGCGCACCAGACGGCGTGGCCAAGCCCCAGCGCCTGCTGCTGGCGGGTATACTGGATCATGCTCGGTTCGGGGAACTGCTGGACCAGTTCGAGCTCCGTCTTCTTCCCCCGCTTTTCCAATATCCGCTCAAGCTCGAAGGCGTGATCGAAATGATCTTCCATCAGGTTCTTGCCGCGCCCGGTGATGAGAATGAACTTCTCGATACCGGCGGCTTCCGCCTCTTCGATCGCGTATTGGATCAGCGGTTTGTCGACGACCGGCAGCATTTCCTTCGGCATGCATTTGGTCGCAGGTAGGAAGCGCGTGCCGAGACCGGCCACGGGCAAGACGGCTTTGCGAACTGGTTTGCTCAATGGGGCTCCCCCGAAACGTCTGAATTCGGCTTATTTTTTAATACCTTGCGCCGCACACCCCGGCAAGTTGCTGAAATAAGGCATTTTTGTGCACTGCAATATTGCCCTTGAAAAAACATATAAGATCATTATATACGCCGCGAAACCGACGACCATGAAAGACGTCTCGCTTCTTATCTGGGAAAGAAGCAGGAGAGAGGAGACAGCACGACATGTCGCGTCAGAATCTGGCGCTGGCTTTGGCTTCTGGGCTAATTGTCAGCGTTTTTTTGTTGCCTGCTTTAACCCGTGACGCAGCCGAGGCGGATTCCCGGATCACCCGAACCCAGCGGCTTTTCGCACCTGCAGCAAATTTTGTCGCCCACCAGAGCGATCAAACCCGCCTTGAACAACTCCGCTGCCTTGCGCTCAACATCTACTGGGAAGCGCGCTCGGAATCGATTCCCGGGCAGCTCGCGGTTGCCGCCGTCACACTCAACCGCGTCGAGAGCCCCCTGTTCCCGTCGAACGTCTGTGACGTCGTCCGCCAGGGTGGCGAGGCGCGCCGACACCGTTGCCAATTTTCCTGGTGGTGTGATGGGAAGAAAGACGAACCGCTGAATGCCAACGCCTGGCGCCGCGCGACAACGCTGGCACGCCTCGTCAGCGCCGGGATCGCCGCCGATCCGACGAACGGAGCCCTTTGGTATCACGCCGATTATGTGAATCCGCACTGGGCAGGCGCCAAGCAGCGGCTGACCAAAATCGGGCGGCATATCTTCTATAAACTGCCGACCCCGAAAGATGTTCAGGTCACGGAAAACGTCGATTCCGAAGTGGCGACCCGCTGATCGCGGTCAGGCGTTTTCGATCTCTTCGCGTAGCATCTCTAGCCGCAGCCATTCCTCTTCCGCTGTGGCAAGATCACGGCTGACATCGGCGAGCTTGCGGCTTTCCGCATCGAAACCGGCGGCGTCACGCTGATAGAACGATGGATCGGCGAGCTTCGCTTGCAGGCGTGCGCTCTCCGCCTCCAGATCGGCAATGCGGCCGGGAAGCGTTTCCAAAGCATGCTTGTCCTTAAATGACATGCGTTGTTTGGATGTGCTTTTCGGTTTCTCCTGCTTCTCGGCTTTCTTCGGTTTGTCCGGCGTTTCCGGTTTGGCGCGGGATTCCATCCCCCGCCCGCGCTGGCGCGCCATGTCCGAATACCCGCCTGCGTATTCAATCCATTTCGCGCCACCTTCGAAATTGATGACCGACGTCACGACACGGTCGAGAAAGTCACGGTCGTGGCTGACGATCAGCACGGTGCCCGCGTAATCCGCGATCATCTCCTGCAATAGATCGAGAGTTTCGAGATCGAGATCGTTGGTCGGCTCGTCCAACACCAGCAAGTTCGACGGGCGCGTCATGGCGCGCGCCAGCATTAGCCGTCCCCGCTCGCCCCCCGACAACGCCGAAACCGGCGTCTGCGCCTGCGCCGGGTCAAACAGGAAGTCCTTCATATAACCGATGACATGGCGTTGCTGACCACCCACCGTGACGCTGTCCCCACTCCCACCCGTGAGCGCATCGCGGGTCGTCGTATTGGGGGCCAGTTGTTCCCGGTTCTGATCCAAGGTCGCGATCTTGAGGGTGGTACCGAGGGTCACCGTCCCCGAATCCGGCTTCAAATCGCCCGTCAGCATCTTGAGGAGAGTCGTCTTGCCCGCCCCGTTGGGCCCGATCAGACCGACCCGGTCGCCGCGGAGGATGCGGGTCGAAAAATCGTCGACGATGGTCCGGCCATCGAATGCTTTCGAGATATGCTCGGCCTCGATCACCCGCTTGCCGGAGGTCTCCGCCTCGCTCGACGTGATCTTGACCTCGCCCGCCGTCGAGCGCAGGTCCTGGCGCGTCTTGCGCAAATCATGAAGGGCCCGCAAACGCCCCATATTCCGCTTCCGCCGGGCGGTCACGCCCTTATGCAGCCACGCCGTCTCGGCGACGATTTTGCGGTCGAGCTTGTGACGTTCCGTCTCCTCGCGTTCGATGATCTCGTCGCGCCAATCGTCGAACTCCGAAAATCCCTTATCCATCTGCATGGTCCGGCCACGGTCGAGCCAAATGACGGAATTCGAGAGGTTTTCGAGGAAGCGCCTGTCGTGCGAAATCAGCACCAGCGCGGCGCGACGGCTTTTGAGTTCGCGCTCCAACCATTCGATGGCGGGCAAGTCCAGGTGGTTGGTCGGCTCATCGAGCAAAAGAATATCGGGCTGCGGCGCCAAGGCGCGGGCGAGTGCGGCGCGCCGCCGTTCGCCCCCCGACAATGTCGCCGGGTTCTCATCACCGGTCAGGCCGAGATCGCCCAACAACACCTGTGCGACATGGGGCTCGTCACCCGGGGCAAGCCCCGCCTCGACAAACTCGAGCACCGTCTTGAACCCCGACAGATCCGGCTCCTGGTTCAGATAGCGCACCGTCGCGTCCGGCTGGCGGAACACGTCTCCCCCATCCGGTTCGATTTCCCCCGCCGCGATCTTCAGAAACGTCGACTTGCCCGAACCGTTGCGACCGACCAGGCAAATCCTGGCGCCAGGGGCGACGGACATCTCTGCACCGTCCAGCAACGGCGTGCCGCCGAAGGTCAGGGTGATGTCGGTCAGGGTCAAAAGCGGGGGTGCCATGCGCGGGTTTTAAGCTCAGCATGGGTTGCTAGCAAGGGCCAGCCCTTGCATCCACGGGCCTTTCATACATATTCACATTTTGTATAATGATATTTCCCACGTTAAAGGAATACACATGGACAATACCCAGCCCGACTATCCCGAACGATCGATCAAGGAAACCATCGGCCTCGGCTTTGCCGGCCGCTGCCCGCGCTGCGGCCAGGGACGGATATTCAAGGGCCGCCTTGAGATCGTCGACGAGTGCCCGGTGTGCGGCCTCGTGCTCAGCGAACACGACGCCGGTGACGGCGCCGTGGTGCCGGCTTTGTTGATTCTCGGGACCGTGCTCGTCGCCCTCGCCGTCTGGGTCGAGTTCAAGTACGAGCCCGCCATCTGGGTTCATGTCGTCCTTTGGGGGCCGATCGGCACCCTGCTGACGCTTTGGCTTTTGCCGCGCCTCAAGGGAATCGGGGTCGCGCTTCAGCACAAACACCGTTCGACCGAAGTTCCGACCAAGCCCGGCGGCGCTTGAATGTCTTCGTTACGGCCCTCATCTTGGGTGCAACGACGACGTTGAACTGAGAGGGAGACCGTTATGCGCCCCTTACCGTATCGCGTAGAAACCGCGACCGGCGATATTCTCGACATCACCTTCCCGCTGCACGATGAAACCGCGTCGCCGATGCGCGTCAATCAGTTGCTGACGGCGGTGCTCGACGCCATCGACAAGGATATCAACATCTGCGGGGAAACGGCGAACGGCGACGTCCTTCAGGCACTGGCGATGGCCGTCGCGGTGCGGGCGAGAATGATCAATGCCCCCGCCGACGTCACCGCCAATCTCGCCAAGATGCTTGTCGACCGCACGACCGCCGCCGCCGGCGAAGCCGAACGCGCGACACCGGAAAGCGGCAACGCCTGAACAATCAGCCGATCTTGACCAGCAGCCCACCGTCGACGGGTAACAGCACACCCGTGATGTAGCGCGCTTCGTCGGACGCCAGGAACAACGCCGCGTTGGCTACGTCCCAGGCATTCCCGACATGGTTCTGCAACGGCACCAGTTTGCTCCGGCTGTCGCGCACCGCATCGCGGTCGAGATTCTGTTCGCGGGCACGCCGCTCGATCGCCATGGGGGTGTCCATCAAACCAGGCAGAATCGCGTTGGCGCGAATGCCGAAACGCGCATTCTCGAACGCCAGGTGCTGGGTGAACGTGTTCACCGCCCCCTTAGACGTCTTATAGGCGACGGTCTGACGCGCCGCGAACGACGATGTCGAGGAGACGTTGATGATCACACCCGATTCCTGATCCTGCATGATCGGCAGCACGTGCTTGCTCATCAGGAACATGGACTTGAGGTTGAGCGCCATCAGCTCGTCCCACATCCCCGAATCCATATCGACGGTATTCCGGTCCCCCTGGGAACGGCCGACGTTGTTATGCAGGATATCGACACGCCCGAAACGCTTTTGCGCTTCCTCGGCGACGTGGCGGCAGGAGTCTTCGTCGGTGACGTCGACCATGAAAGCTTCCGCCTCGCCGCCTTCGTTGCAAATCTGATCGACGGTCTGCTGTGCGCGCTCTTCGGAGATGTCGACACATAACACCCGCGCACCTTCCTGCGCGAAGCGCAGAGCCACTGCACGGCCGTTACCCATGGTTTCACCCGGTTGCTGGCCCGCGCCAACAACGATGGCGGTCTTATTCTGAAGTCGCATGTCAGCCGGCCTTCGCCATCTCGATGTAGAGCTTGCGAAGCTTGTCCGTGACCGGCCCCGGCACCCCGTTCCCAAGCGTGTGATCATCGATCTTGATCACCGGCATGACGAAAGCGGACGCGCTGGTCGAAAACGCTTCGCGCGCGTCATAAGCTTCTTCCGGGGTGAACGGCCGTTCCTCAATCTCGAGATTTTCGCGCTTGGCCAGTTCCATCACCGCCTTTCGGGTGATGCCGTGCAGAATCTCATTTCCCAAATGCCGGGTGATGATCTTGCCGTCCTCGGTGACGATAAAGGCGTTGTTCGAGCTTCCCTCGTTGACGAACCCGTCCTCGACGAACCATGCGTCGTTGGCGCCCGCATCCAATGCAGCCTGCTTGGCCAACGACGCCGGCAACAAGGCGACCGTCTTGATGTCGCGGCGCTTCCAGCGGATGTCGGGCACCGTGATCACAGAAATCCCCTTATCGGCAACCGGGTTTTGGGTCAGCGTCTTTTTCTGCGTGAACATGACAAGCGACGGGGTCGCATCGGTCGGCATGGCGAAATCCCGGTCGGCGGCGCCCCGCGTCACCTGCAGATAAACCAGACCTTCCTCGATCCCGTTGCGTTCGACCATCTGCTCCATGATCGCGATGATCTCCTCGCCCGTCGCCGGGGGCGTCATCTTCAGTTCGCTCATGGAGCGCTTCAGGCGCGCCAGATGCGCCTCGTTGTCGATCAGTTTACCGTCTATCACAGCCGAGACCTCGTAAACCCCGTCGGCAAACAGAAAGCCACGGTCAAATACGGAAATCTTGGCGTCTTCCTCGGGCAGGTACTCGCCGTTCACATAGACGATGCGGCTCATCAGGGTCTCCTTGTTTCGGGATCGTCAAATCGGGGCTGACACTGTGGCCAAACGCCCCGGGCTTTTCAATACCCGCCGCATGCCCGCCGATGGGACCGGCTCGTTTATGTGTTTCCGGCACAAATGTTTTTTGTGCAGTGCAGTGTAAAACTTTTCGGCTTCACACGGTTTCATGCTAATCTTTTACACATGGACGATTCGGTACGACCGGTGTCTCTCCCGCAATGCCTCTCCCCCAAAGAGTTGAACGATTTCCTCGACCTGATTCAGGTCCCGGTGGAACGCCTTGGCGAAAACATTTTGATTGTTTACGCCGAAGTCGGCCCCGTGGCCTGGCTCTGGAAGGAAGCGTTGGGCCAATTCTGCGTGAGGATTGCGAGCTAGAAGAGACTTAAAACACGCCCGCCTCGAGGCCCGCGGCGACGAGCTGGCCCAACGCGTGCGCGTCATCGGTGAATTTATCCTGCCAGTCCCCATGTAATAACAGCGGTTCTCGGACCGCCTTCCAACGAAGCCCGGTCACGATCGACTGCACGCCCCGGATGGTGCCGGTCCCGTCGAGCCCGGCGCGCACGTAAAGGGCGTAGGGCATGCCCTGCTTTTCCTCAATCACGCCGTAATACGTGCGGTCGAAGAAATCCTTCAGCGCCCCCGACATATAGCCGAGGTTTTCGGTGGTCCCGAGGATGATCGCATCCGCGGCGAGCACATCGTCGGCATCCGTATCGAAAGGGCTCTTGGCGAGAACCCGGACCCCGTCGATGTCGTCGGTGTTTGCTCCCGCCTCGACCGCATCGCGGAGCGCTTGCGTGTTCGGGGACGGAACGTGGCCGACGATCAGAAGCGTCTTTTCGGCCATGCCGCCCACACCGTCACTGCATGATGGTCAATGCTAATGCACCGATCACGAGCACAGCACCGATAACGACGAGGATCTTGGAAATTCCGGTCCCCGATTCCGATACCGTGCGTTCCGCCGGCGCGGGCTGAGATGGGGCCGGATCGGCCGGTGCCGCGTCGGCTGCGGGTTCGGCATCTGCGGTATCGCCGGCGTCGTCGCCGGACGCGTCTGCGCCGCCTTCACCCTTGAGCGCGGTTTCGAAATTGTCGAAGAACTCGCCCGCGAGCTTTTTCGACGTTCCCTCCAGAAGCCGGCCGCCGATCTGCGCGAGCTTACCCCCGACATCGGCGTCGACGTCATATTTCAGGATCGTGCCGTCGCCGTCCTCGGTCAGGGTCACGACCGCGCCACCCTTGGCGAAACCGGCGGCGCCGCCCTTGCCCTCACCGGAAATCCGGTAGCTTTCGGGCGGGTTGAGGTCGGTCAGTTTGACGCTGCCTTTGAACTTGGCCTTCACGGGGCCGACCTTGGCGCGGACTTCGGCTTCGAACTCGGTGTCGGAAATCTGCTCCAGCGACTCGCAGCCCGGAATCGACTGTTTGAGAATCTCCGGGTCGTTCAGGCCGCGCCAGACTTCTTCTCTCGGCGCATCAAGACGCTTTTCGTCGGATAACTTCATAAAAACTCTCCAGTATCCTTGCCGGGCGGCTGAAATTCGGTCGGAATTGTTATGGGAATGTATAAAGACTTGCAACGCCCGGCGTCATCACCAATTTTTATATAGGATGGACATAGGCGATCTGCCACCCGGCACCCCCGGCGTGATGGTGAGCTTTGTGTTACGTACATTTGAACGAGAGTGCCCGGGGCCTGTTCGCGGCCCTGAAAGACATTCCAGGGGGAGAATTAAATGCCCGCGATTACCGTTCGCGTTAACGGCCTCGAAGTGACCAAAGAGGTCGGCGCGCGCACTTTGCTCAGCACGTTTATTCGTGAACAGCTCAAACTGACCGGCACGCACGTCGGCTGCGACACCAGCCAGTGCGGCGCCTGCGTCGTCACACTCGACGGCAAAACGGTGAAAAGTTGTGCCGTGTTCGCCTGGGAAGCCGACGGCGCCGACATCGGCACGATCGAGGGCCTCGCCGACGGGGACAAGATGCACCCGATGCAGGAAGCCTTCCGCGAACACCACGGACTGCAGTGCGGCTTCTGTACGCCGGGCATGGTGATGACGGCGGTTTCGCTGGTCGAGAACAATCCGGACATTGACGAGGACGGCATCCGCCACGGCCTCGAAGGCAACATCTGCCGCTGCACCGGGTATCAGAACATCATTGACGCCGTGAAAACCGGCGCTAAGGCGATGCGGGGCTGACCATGTACGATTTCGGAATCAAAAACCCCACATCCATCGACGACGTCAAAGCGGCCCTCGGCGACGCCGAGGACGGGCAGTTCCTGGCTGGTGGCCAGACCCTGATCCCGGTCCTCAAGCAGCGCCTGGCCATGCCGTCGGACCTGATTTCGCTTTCTCGCGTCGACGGCCTTTCCGGTATTACGGCAGGCGGCGACAGCATTTCGATCAAGGCGATGACCCGCCATGCGGAAGTCGCGGCGAACGCCGACATCAAATCGGCGATCCCGGCGCTTGCCAAACTGGCCGGCGGCATCGGCGATCCGCACGTCCGCAACCGCGGCACGATCGGCGGTTCCGTCGCCAACAACGATCCGGCGGCGGACTATCCGGCCGCTGTGCTCGGCCTTGGGGCGACCGTGATCACCAACGAGCGCGAGATCGACGCCGACAATTTCTTCACCGGCATGTTCGACACCGCGTTGAACGAAGGTGAGCTGATCACCGAGATCAGCTTCCCGATCCCGGAAGCCGTCGGCTACATCAAGTTCCCGAACCCGGCGACCCGTTATGCGCTGGTCGGTGTGATGGTGGCCAAGTTCGGCAACACCGTCCGTGTCGCCGTCACCGGGGCCGGACCCTGCGTGTTCCGCGTCCCGGAAATGGAGCAGGCCCTAACCGCCAGCTTCAGCCCGGACAGTATCAAGGACGGCTTGGTGCCGGCCGACGACCTCAATAACGACATTCACGCAAGCCGCGAATACCGTGCGCACCTGATCGGCGTTCTCGCCCGTCGTGCGGTTGCGGAAGCGAACGGCTAAGCGGGAGAGAGACACATGGCTACTTACGTTGCACGCAACGGTATCGGCGAAAACCAGCGCCGCGTTGAAGACGTCCGTTTTCTGACCGGTCACGGCAAATATATCGATGACGTCAATATCGAAAATCAGGCTTACGCGATGGTCCTGCGCTCCCCGGAAGCGCACGCCGACATCAAATCCATCGACGTTTCCGAAGCGGCGGCACTCGACGGTGTCCTGCTGATCGTCACCGGCGACGACTGGAAATCGACTGGCTACGACCCGATTCCGACCAAGTCCGCTGTGCGGACGTTCATCGACGGCTCCGACATGAAGGTGCCGCCGCACCATGCCCTCGCCATCGACCGGGTGCGGTATGTCGGCCAGCCGGTCGCCCTGGTCGTCGCCGAGACCCAGGATATCTGCCGCGATGCGATGGAACTGATCGAGGTCGATTACGAAAGCCTGCCCTCGGTCACCCACCAGTCGGAAGCCATCAAGGAAGGCGCGCCGCAAATATGGGACATCGCGCCCGGTAACGTGTGCCTCGACTTCGAGCTCGGTGACGAGGAAGTCCAGAAAAAGGCCTTCGCGGACGCCGACCACGTGATCACGCTGAACATGGTCAACAACCGCGTCACCGCGACCCCGATGGAACCGCGCGGTGCGGTCGCCGACTTCGATCCGGAAACCGGCAAATTCACGCTCTGGAACTCGTCGCAGAACATTCACGCCAACCGCGACACCATCGCAGATGTGGTTTTGAAAATCGGCAAGGAAAACCTGCACCACATCGCCCCGGACGTGGGCGGCGGGTTCGGCGGCAAGAACGGTGTCTATCCGGAACCGATCCTGATCCTGCATGCCGCGAAAGAACTGAAGCGCGCCGTGAAATGGATTAACGACCGTTCCGAGAGCTTCCTCTCCGACACCCATGGCCGCGACCAGGTGTCTAAAGTGCAGATCGCGCTGGATAATGACGGCACGTTCCGTGGCTTGCGCACCGAATCGGTGGGCAATCTCGGCGCGTTTTGCGGGACCGTCGGCTCGTTCACGCCGACCGGCGGCTCCAGCCGCACCCAGGGCGGCCCGTTCAAGTTCGATGGGATCTACTACACCGCCATCGCGCCGTTCACGAACACCTGCCCACTCGACCCCTACCGGGGCGCGGGGCGGCCGGAAGGGTCGTATCACATCGACCGCATCATCGATTACGCGGCGGCCCAGTTGGGCATGGACCCGATCGAGTTGCGCCGCAAAAACCTGATCCCACCGGAAGCCTTGCCGATGAAGTCGCCCATGGGCCTCGACATCGACTGCGGCAACTTCCCGGAAGTGTTCGAAGAGACGATCCGGATTTCCGACCGCGAGGGTTACGCCAAGCGCGTGGAAGCCAGCGAAGCCAAGGGCATGAAGCGCGGCTTCGGCGTCTGCATGTATCTGGAATGCACGGGTGGTGGCCCGAAAGAAGAAGCGAAGGTCACCTTCCTCGACAACGGCAAGGTGGAACTTTCCGTCGGCACCGCGTCGACCGGCATGGGCCATGAAACCGTTCACGCGCAGCTGCTGGCCGGTCATCTGGGCCTCGCCATGGAAGACATCGTGTTCCGTCAGTCCGACACCGACGCCACCGAAATCGGCGGCGGTCATGGGGGCTCGCGCGGGCTGGAAGTCGGTGGCAGCGCCGTCACCCAGACGTCGCGCCAGATCATCGAGGTCGGCAAGAAAATCGCCGCGCACCGTTTCGACGTCGACGCCGACAAGGTCGAGTTCGAGGACGGCCGCTTCCACGTGCCGGGCACCAACCACACGATGACCATTCGCGATGCCATCGATTCCCAGAACGATCCGGACAATCTGCCGGATGATCTGGAGCCCGGCTGCATGAACATCTCGAGCGTGTTCGAGCGCGGCATCATCTCGATCCCGAACGGCGGCCACGCCTGCGAGGTCGAGGTCGATCCGGAAACCGGCACCATCAAGGTCGACGGCTACTGGGTGGTCGATGACTTCGGCACCATCGTCAACGAGATGCTGGCAAGCGGCCAGGTCATGGGCGGGATCGCCCAGGGACTCGGCCAGGCGCTGATGGAAGACATCTACTACGACGAGAGCGGCCAGTTGGTGACCGGCTCGCTGATGGACTACGCGTTACCACGCGCCGACGACATGCCGCGGATGGTGATCGCGTATTACGAGGACGCGCCCACCGAAAAGAACCTGCTCGGCGTCAAAGGCGCCGGCGAAGCGGGTTGCGTCGGTGCACCTCCGGCCATCGTCAACGCGGTTTGTGATGCGCTTAAAGAATACGGCGTCCATCACATCGATATGCCGCTGACACCGGAAAAGGTGTGGAAAGCCATCAGGGATGCAAAAGCCACCGGTTAAGCCTATATAGGGCACCATGAACGGCAGATTTTCAGAATACGTCCTCCCGGACCTCCGTAAATGGAGGTCCGAGGGGAAACGCGCCGCGTTGCTGACGCTCTACAACGTCGAACCGACGGGCCCCCGGCCCGCCGGCAGCCAGATGGCGGTTTCCGACGCCGGCGACTTCACCGGCTTCCTGTCAGGGGGCTGTGTCGAGGGTGCGCTCGTCGAGGAAACCAAGGCGGCGATGGACGAGGGGAAGAACCGCTCGATCCGCTACGGCGTCAACTCGCCCTACTTCGACATTGCCCTCCCCTGCGGCAGTGCCATCGACGTCTATATCGATGTCGGCTTCTCCGACGAACTTGCCGACGAACTTGTCAACGCCATGGATGCGCGCAAGCCGGTCAGCCTCATCACAAACATGTCGACAGGCGAAAGCCGGCTCGACGACGCTGAAAACCCGGACCGCCTTCAACTGACATGCGACGGCGACACGTTCGACAGATTGTATCGGCCACCCTTGAAACTTGTCGTGGCCGGAAAGGGCCCGGTGCTCGCCGCGACATCCGAAATCGCGGCGGCGTCCGATATCACGGTGCACGCGATCACCACCGAAGACGAAACCGCCAAGCAGTGCGAGACCGTCGGTGCGACCACGTCGAAATCCCTCCCTGACGGTTTGCTCGACCGCTGGACGGCTGTGGCGACTTTATTTCACGAACACGAGCTTGAAGGTCCTGTACTCAAGGCGGCGATGGAATCGGACGCGTTTTACATCGGCGCGCTCGGCAGCCGGAACACTCACGCCGAACGCGTCAGCCGCTTTATCGAAGACGGCGTGAATGAAGACGACGTGAAACGCATCAAGGGACCACTGGGGATTTCCATGGGCTCGCGCAATCCGCCCGAGATCGCGATCTCGCTGGTGGCCGAGGTATTGATGACCTACCGCGAGAAATTTCCCGTATGAAGACCAAACCAGACTCGACAAAAGCGGCCGCCATCATTCTCGCCGCCGGACGCTCCGAACGCTTCGGGACGGACAACAAACTCCTCCACCTGGTCAACAACGAGCCGATGATCCGCGTCACCGCGGAGCGCATTCTTGCTGCCAACCTGGGCGATGTGGTGGTGGTCACCGGGCACGACGCCGATCAGGTGGAACGCGCCCTAAACGGCCTGGCGGTCCGTTGTATCCGCAACGCCACGCCGTGGTCGGGGATGGGCACCTCGCTTGCGACCGGCGCCAACGCCATCAACGCCGAAATGACGTCTTTGTTCGTGGTGCTCGGTGATATGCCGAGGCTCAAATCAGAAACACTGACCGCGATGCTGTCAGCGCTCGATTACAAGGGCGGGCACGATATCGTGGTGCCAGTGCATAACGGCAAGCGCGGCCATCCCGTTCTGTTTTCCGCCCGCTATTTCACCCGGCTCTGCGCGCTTTCCGGTGATATCGGCGCGCGCGCGATCCTCAACGCGCACCCGGAACGGGTCATCGCGGTCCCTGTTGACGATCCGGGAACGCTGCTGGATATCGACACGCCGGAAGACCTGAGCAAATAGTCAGCGGGCATCCTTAAGCATCATATCGGACGCCTTCTCCGCGATCATCATGGTTGGTGCGTTGGTGTTGCCGCTGATCAAGTTCGGCATGACCGACGCATCGGCAACGCGAAGCCCCTCGATCCCTTTGACCTTAAGGGCCGGATCCACGACCGCCATCTCGTCCATCCCCATCTTGCACGTGCCGACCGGGTGGTAGAGCGTTGCCCCCGTCGCCTTGGCGTGCGCCAGAAGCGCTTCGTCGTCGTTGGCGTCGATCCCGGGAGAGAGTTCCTCCACCGCGTGCGGGCCGAGCACGCTCGTCGCCATGAGTTCGCGGCCGATCTTGAGGCCCGCCACGTGCACCTCGCAATCGGTCCGTGTCGCCAGGAAGTTAGGCTGGATATCCGGCTTCACCTCCATATCCGGCGACGTCGCGTGGATATAGCCGCGACTCTCAGGACGCAACTGGCATGGCCCGATGGTGATCCCTGGAAACTTGTCGAAGACGCGCTTGTGCGGATTGGCGAACGTCGCATGCGCGATGTGATACTGGATGTCGGGGTCCTTAAGCTCCGGCCGGCTTTTGACAAAACCCGCGATGATCCCGGCCGGCATGGTCAGGGCGCCCTTCCGCTGCATGAAGTAGCGGAGCACTTCCATCATCAGTTTGGGACCGCGCGTCGACTGATTAAGGCTTTCTAACCCCTTAAGCCGCCACGACAGGCGGGAGATATAGTGATCCTGCAGGTTCTCACCGACCCCCTTGAGGTCGTGCACCACCTCGACGCCAAGCTTATTCAGCCGTTCGCCCTGGCCGATACCGGAAAGTTCGAGGAGTTGCGGTGACTGCACGGCACCCGCCGAAAGAACGAATTCCCTTTTCGCTTTGATCGTCCGCTCTTGGCCGCCCTGGCGAATGACGACGCCGGTAGCCCGCCCATTCTCGACCACGACTTTCTGCGCGAAGGCATGCGTTTCGACATGAAGATTGTCGCGCCGCCGCACCGGGTCCAGATATGCGTTCTTGGCGCTAAAGCGGCGACCGTGGCGCTGCGTCACCTGGAAATAGGCGAAGCCTTCCTGATCGGCGCCGTTGTAGTCGACGTTCATCGGGTAGCCCAGTTCGCCCGCCGACTGGATCACCTTGTCGAGGGTATCGTAGCGGACCGTCGTCTCGGTCACGTTCAGCGGCCCCCCGACGCCGTGAAATTCGTCCGCCCCCTGTTCGCGGTTCTCGGAGCGTTTGAAATACGGAAGGACGTCGGAAAACGACCAGCCGCGGCAGCCCATCTGCGCCCAGGTGTCGTAATCGGCGGCCTGACCGCGGACGTAGAGCATGCCGTTGATGGCACTCGATCCACCCAGCACCTTACCTCTCGGGACGGGGATTGCGCGGTTGCCGGTTCGCTCGTCGGGTTTCGTATCGAATAACCAATTGATCGTCGGATCGACCATGGTCTTCACATAACCTGCGGGGATGTGAATCCAGGGGTTCCGGTCCTCGCCGCCGGCCTCGATCAAGCAGACACTGTATGCCGGGTCGGCACTCAAACGGTTGGCAAGCACACACCCGGCGGAACCGCCGCCGACGATAACAAAGTCAAATTCCATGATGATCCTCCCGATCAGGGGTCCTAATTTAACGCCCACCCCCGGGGACGCAATCTTTGCGTCAGGGATTGATTTACGTTCTGGACAAGCGAACGGGCGTCAGGAAGGATCAGGCTCGTTTCGACCTCATTTCCGCGCACGGCAGCATCATGACACTCAAACACGGCAGACAGTTTCTCAGCATTCCCGGCCCGACCACGGTTCCAGACGAGGTGCTTGGCGCCATGCACCGTCCCGCCATCGACATCTACGGCGGCGAAGGCGGTGGCGAGCTTCTCGGCATCACGACGCGATGTCTCAAGGACCTAAAGACCATCTTCGCGACGACCGGCGACACGTATATTTACATCGCCAACGGCCACGGCGCGTGGGAGGCCTCCATCGCCAACGTGCTCAGCCGCGGCGACACGATCTTAGTGCTGGAAAGCGGCCGCTTCGCCGTCGGCTGGGGTGAATTCGCCAAGTCGATGGGGATCAGCATCGAGCGCGTCACAGGTGATTGGCGGCGCGCCGTCGACCCGCAAAAAGTCGAGGATGCGCTCCGTGCCGACACGGAAAACAAAATCAAGGCCGTCCTTGTCGTCCAGGTCGACACCGCGAGCGGTTGCGTCAACGACATCGAGGCGATCCGCAAGGCAATGGATGCCGCCGGACATGATGCGCTTTTAATGGTCGACACCATCGCGTCGCTCGCCTGCATGCCGTTCGAGATGGATAAATGGGGTGTGGACGTCGCCGTCGGCGGCTCGCAAAAGGGCCTGATGACACCGCCCGGCCTGAGCTTCGTCGCCGCCAACGCGAAAGCCAAGGAACGCCACAAGACCGCCGATCTGGTGACATCCTACTGGAACTGGTCGAGCCGCGACCAGGAAGAGCATTACCGCAAGTACGCCGGCACGCCCCCTGTACACTTACTTTTCGGGCTCAGAAAAGCGATGGATATGATCCTCGAAGAAGGGCTTCCGAGTATTTTCGAACGTCACCGCCTGCTTGCCGGCGCGACGCATGCCGCCGTGGAGGTCTGGCGCAAGGGCGGTTCTTTCGATTTCAACATTACCGAACCAAATGAACGATCGGTCTCCGTGACCACTCTGTTGCTGCGCGACGATCTTCGGCCCGAGCCGATCCGCGCGTTCTGCTTCGACAGACTGGGTGTGACGCTCGGCCTCGGGATCGGCGATCTGTCGGGCAAGGCGTTCCGCATCGCCCACATGGGCCACGTCAACGCACCGATGATGATGGGCACGCTGGGCGCTCTTGAAGTCGCTTTGGATTCACTCGGACTGACGGATGAAAACTCCAAGGGCGGTGTGGCCGCGGCCGCCGCCTATCTTGCCGGCGCGCTGCGCGATTAGGGGGAATAAGATGACGCTGACACTCGAACAGGCGAGCCGGATCGTCGACGGTGCGCACGCTTACGGGGACGAGCATGGCTTCGATCCACTGACCGTCGCCGTGCTCGACGCGGGCGGGCATCTGGTCGCCTTCAAGCGCGCCGACGGCAGCGGCATCCTCAGGCCCGAGATCGCCATCGGCAAAGCCTACGGCGCGCTCGGCTTTGGGCTCGACGGCTGCGAATTGAAAGATAAGAACGCCACGTTTTTAAGTGCCGTCGCCGCTGCTTCCGGCGGCCGCATGGTACCGGTGCCGGGCGGGGTATTGATCCGCGACGGCAAGCATATCGTGGGCGCCGTGGGTATCAGCGGCGACAATTCAGGAAATGACGAGCTGGCGGCGGTTGCCGGAATCGAGGGCGCGGGTCTCGGCGTTTCTGCGTCCTTGAAGTCGTAATTGTCACTGTCATCCCCGCAAATGCGCGGACCCGGATTTCGATGGGTATGCTGGGTTCCCCCTTACGCGGGAATGACGATTTCTATTTTGCCCTAAACCGGCGTCACCCCTTCAGGCAGGTTTTCGAGGATCACCGCCGACATGGCCGCCAGCAGGGCGCGCTTCGGGAACGTTTCACGGTAAATCATCCTGACACGGCGGCTCGCGGCTTCGTTGGTAGCTCTGCGGATCGTGATCCCCGGACGCAACGTCCCCGCCTCACCGACCATTGATGCGGGAAGGAACGTAATACCCGCCCCGGCGGCGACCAACCCGACAATGGTTTCAAGGCTCGAGGCCTGCGTATCCAATCCCTTCACGTTCGATTTTCTGGCCAGCCCGCACAGTCTCGCGACTTGATCGGAAAGACAGTGGCCATCCTTCAACAACAACAGTTCGGTGTTGCTCAGGGTTGTCACGTCCAAGTCTTTACCTGTATCCAACGGATGCCCGACCGGCAGCGCGACGCAGAAAGGCTCATCGTAAAGCGGGACTTCCTCGATCCCGGTTTCCTTCGGGTCCGTCGCGGTCACCGCCACATCGATCTCGCCGGACGTCAGTTTACGTTCCAGTTCCTGGGTAACGTCTTCCCGAAGTGTCAGCTGCATTTTCGGTAGCGCCTCTTTCAACGGCCGCAGGATGGCCGGCAGCAGAAATGGCCCGATGGTCGGAATCGTGCCGAACCTCAACGGCCCTGCGAGGGGATCGGAATAGGCCGCCGCAGCATCCTCGATCTCGTCCGCGATCATCAGGGCGCGTTTTGCCTTCTCCACCACCTCGGCACCGATCGGCGTCACCGCGACACGGCGGTTGGTGCGTTCGAACAATTGGACGCCGAGACGATCCTCCAGCTTCTTGATCTGGCCACTCAGTGCCGGCTGGGAAACATGGCAGCGTTCGGACGCGCGCCCGAAATGCCCCTCCTCGGCAACGGCGACGACGTATTCGAGATCGCGCAGGTTCATGGCCACCCCCTTAGATAGTTAACTCTTATCACTTTTATAACATTAATCGATTTCAACTATTAACAAAAGGGCGCTATGCATGGATTTAGCAAGATAGAAGAAATTGCGGCTGGCCCCACGCCGTGGTCCGGCCGCCAAGGTGGCAGTGGCAGGCATGGGCCGCCGTCACCGACGGGCAAGCCGGGCGCAAGCCCGGCTTGTTCATGCTGGCGCCGCCAAACTTATTCGGGGAGTTCTATGGAGTCTTTCGACGGTTCGAGATGGTCGGGGATCAGATCGTCCTCCTGCCACGAGAAAAAGATCAGCATCGTCCACGCCCGTTTCTGCGCGAAACCGTATTTCTGCCCGGTCGATGCGATGTGCGCTCCCTCGTCAGCACTGTAGGCCGTTGCCGCCACTTTCGCGACCCCGCGCCGCTCGGCCCGTTTATAAAGTGCGATCTCCGGCGTCTCTATGTTGCCGGCGAGCGGAATCGGCACTTCGAAAGACTGCATACCGACCAGGGTTTCGTGTTCGTCGATCGACAGCGCACCCGATCGGACGTCGATGATCGTGCCCGCGTCGGCACGTTCAGCCGTTAAGTGTGCGCCCTGCTTTACCACCTCTTCACGGATCGCCGCCTTTGCGTAGGCTGCATATTCGCCCTCGATCCCATCCGTCCGCAAATAAACCTTCTCACCATCCGGCAGCGGCAGGCGCAATTGGCGCACCGCTTTGTCGACGGCGTTGGTGACCAGCAACTGCTCGGTCGCCGAATGTTCGGGCTGGGTCTTTCGGGAAGACGAGCACCCCGCCGTCCCCATCAGTGCCCCCATAAGGATGACGACGGTCGCGAGGCGCCTTGGAAATCCTTTAGTCATAAGGGCTTATATAAAGCGGAAAGGCGCGGGTTCAACCGCGCCTTTCCAATCGCTTAACCGCCGACGTGAAACGTCAGCCGGCTTTCAACTCAAGACGTCGGCCGTGCAGGATCGGTTCGGTGTAGCCGCTCGGCTGTTCACGCCCCTTAAACACCAGGTCGCACGCCGCTTTGAACGCGATGCCGTCATACCCCGGCGCCATCGGTTTATAACTCGGATCGCCGGCATTCTGCTCGTCAACGACCTTCGCCATCCGCTTCATGGTCTCGCTCACCTGTTCCTCGGTGCAGATCCCATGATGCAGCCAATTGGCGATATGTTGCGAGGAGATCCTGAGCGTTGCGCGGTCTTCCATCAGGCCGACGTTGTTGATGTCCGGCACTTTGGAGCACCCAACCCCCTGATCGACCCAACGAACGACATACCCCAGAATACCCTGCGCGTTGTTGTCGAGTTCCGCCTGAATGTCGTCGTCCGACCAGTTCGGCTTGTCGGTGACGGGATACGATAAGATGTCGTCGAGCTTCGCACGTTCGCGGGATTTGAGTTGTTCCTGTACTTCCGACACCATCACTTGGTGATAGTGGGTCGCGTGCAGCGTCGCCGCCGTCGGCGATGGGACCCAGGCCGTATTCGCGCCCGCTTTCGGATGCGCGATTTTCTGTTCCAGCATCGCCGCCATCAGGTCCGGCATGGCCCACATGCCCTTGCCGATCTGCGCTTTCCCCTTAAGCCCGCACATCAAACCGACATCCACATTCCAATCTTCATAGGCCGTGATCCAGGCGGACTGTTTCATGTCGCCCTTGCGGATCATCGGGCCCGCTTCCATAGACGTGTGGATTTCGTCGCCGGTGCGATCAAGAAACCCGGTGTTGATGAACACGATCCGGTCCTTGGCGGCGCGGATGCATTCCTTGAGGTTCACCGTGGTGCGGCGTTCCTCGTCCATGATCCCGAGCTTGAGGGCGTTGCGTTCGATGCCGAGCGCATCTTCGACCTTGGCACAGGTTTCGGCGGCGAACGCCACTTCTTCCGGACCATGCATCTTCGGTTTCACGATATACATCGAGCCGGCATAGGAGTTCCGGTACTCGCCGAGTTTGTCGAGGTCGTGCTTGGCGATCGCCGACGTGACCATCGCGTCGAGCAATCCCTCGAACACTTCGTTGCCGTCGGCGTCGAGGACCGCCGGCGTCGTCATCAGATGGCCGACGTTGCGGACCAGAAGAAGCGAGCGCGCGGAAAGCGTTACGTCCCCGCCGCCCGGCGTGGTGTAGGTGCGATCCGGGTTAAGGGCCCGCTCGACCGTCTTTCCGCCTTTTTCGAACGACGCCGTCAGATCACCCTTCATCAGGCCCAGCCAGTTGCTGTAGACAAGCGTCTTTTCTTCACCGTCAACGGCGGCAACGGAATCCTCGCAATCCATGATCGTGGTGATCGCGGATTCCATGACCAAGTCGGCGACCCCGGCCGGATCGTCTTTGCCGATCGGATGGTCGCGATCGATGACGATTTCGAAATGCAGGCCGTTATTGACGAACAATACCGATTGGGGATTGCTCTCGTCGCCGTTGTACCCGGCGAGGTCTTCAGGCACTTCCAGACCGGTTTCCGAACCGTCGGCCATCGTGACCACGAGCGAGCCGTCGACGATCCTGTATCCGGCACTGTCGGCGTGCGAGCCCGATGCCAGCGGCGCGTTCTTGTCGAGGAAATCACGCGCCCAGGCGATGACCTTGGCGCCGCGCTTCGGATTGAAGTCCTTGGTGATCTCGCAACCATCATCAAACGGGATCGCGTCGGTGCCGTAGAGCGCGTCGTAGAGGCTGCCCCAGCGCGCATTTGCGGCGTTCAGGGCGTAGCGCGCGTTGGTCAGCGGCACGACCAACTGCGGCCCGGCAATGGTGGAGATCTCCGGATCGACGTTCGACGTCGAGACGGAAAAATCATCCCCTTCCGGCAACAGGTAACCGATCTCTCCCAGGAACGATTTGTAAGCGGAAAGATCGGAGGGTTTGCCTTTGTTTTCGGTGTGCCAGGCATCGATCTTGGCCTGCAATTCGTCGCGCTTATCCAGAAGGGCGCGGTTCTTCGGGGTCAGATCGGCGACGATTCCGGCGAAAGCCGCCCAGAAATCCTCGGATGAGAAGCCGATGCCCGGCAGCACGCTGTCGTTTACGAAGTCGAAGAGCGTCTTGTCGATCTGCAAGCCGCTGGACTGCACACGTTCCGTCATATTGTCCTCGTCAAATCTTTCATGCCTTCGGGTGCCACATAGGGGCCATACCCGGACATAACAATGTCGCAATGCAAAATATGGGTGGGTTTATACAGATATACGGCTCGAAAGCCAGCGGTTTTGGCCGTCCTGCGCCGCAGCAAATCCTGGCCATCGGGTCATGAAAATCAGTCGAAAAGCCATGTCAGGCCGTCCCGGGTGTCACCGAGCGGATTATATTCGCACCCGACGTATCCGGTGTAGCCGAGGCGATCCATCAGATTAAACAGATAGGGGTAGTTTATCTCGCCGATGTTCGGCTCATGGCGTTCCGGGACACCGGAAATCTGCACATGCACGATATCGTCCAGCATCGCCTCGAACCGTTTGGCAAGATCTCCCTCCATGATCTGCACATGATAAAAATCGAACTGCAGCCCGGCGTTGGGCCGGTCGATCTTTTCAAGGGCGGACACGATGGCGGCGCTCGTCGGCATCAGGTAACCGGGCACGTCGCGACTGTTGAGCGGCTCGAGTGACACCGTCACCCCCTCCCCTTCGCACCGGTCGGCGGCGAAGCGGATGTTTTCGACATAACACTGAAGCATGTCTTCGCGCATCGCCGGATCGGACACCAGACCAGCCATCACATGTAACGTCCGGCAATCGAGTGCGCGCGCGTATTCGAGCGCCTTGTCGATGCTTTCGCGGAACTCCGAAACCCGGTCCGGCAGCGCCGCAATTCCACGTTCGCCCGCATCCCAGTCCCCCGGCGGCGCGTTGAAAAGTGCCTGGGTCAGACCGTTGTCCGAGAGCCTTTCGGCGACTTCGGGTGCCGGATGGGCGTAGGGGAACAGGAACTCCACCGCCTCGAACCCGGCTTCGCTTGCGGCGGCGAAGCGGTCGAGAAACGGCACCTCGTTGAACATGAGAGAGAGATTGGCAGCGAACATCGGCATGGTGAAACCTTACCCCTTTCCATCCGGCAGTTCGATCCCGGCCAGCTGGGCGAACACCTTGATCACGGCGGCATCGTCCTCACGCCCCAGCCCCATCGCCTTGGCAGCCAGGAACTGCTGGTGCGCGGCAGCCGACACCGGCAAGGGGAAGCCCTCGCGCTTGCCCGTCTCGAGCACGATCCCGAGGTCCTTGACGAAAATCTCGACCGCGCTTTTCGGAGAGTAGTCGTTTTCCAGCACGTGCGGCACCCGGTTTTCGAACATCCATGAATTCCCGGCCGACGCAGTGATCACCTCGTAGATCTTATCCGCGTCCAACCCCGAACGGATCCCGAGGGCGAGTGCCTCCATCGCAGTCGCGATGTGCACGCCCGCCAGCAGTTGGTTGACCATCTTCATGGTCGAACCGGGTCCCGCCTCGTCACCGAGTTCGAAGACTTTCTCCGCGACCGCATCCAGGAACGGCCGCGCCCGTGAGAACGCTTCGCTTGTCCCCGACCCCATGACCGTGATCTGACCGTTGGCGGCTTTGACCGCCCCACCTGAAATCGGCGAATCGAGATAGAGCAGGCCCATCGCCGCGAGCCGCTCGGCAACGTGCCGTGCATAAGCCGGGGGCACCGTTGCACACCCCATGACGACCGCACCCTCTTTGAGAGCGCCGGCGGCGCCGCCGTCGCCGAACAACACGGCTTCGGTCTGGTCCATATTGACGACCACGATGGCGAGACAATCGACGTCCAGGGCGGCGTCCGCCGGCGTTTTCGCCGTCGTTCCCCCGGCTTTCGAAAACGTTTTCAATGCATCGTCAGATACATCACACCCGGTGACATCGAGTCCGGCTTTCAACGCCGACGTCGCGATCCCCATTCCCATGGCCCCAAGGCCGACGACTGCCGCTTTCATTGATGGCATGGATTACTCTCCCGAAGTTTTCCGTATTGTGTTGAAAGTGCCCGGGAGCGCAAGGCGCCAAATTCACAACTGAAATTCGCAAAATAGCCGCTACACGTCTTTTCACTGCGTACAATTGTCGCTACATATGTCGCCAAGAGGCGGTTCAACGGTTTATAGAGCCGCCATTTCTTCACAGAACACAAAGAGAGACATTCCATGAAGTTTCCGCCCCTCGCCGCTATCGCGGCGGTACTCGCCATATCCGTCACGCAGGCCAATGCAGAGACGATCCGCATCGGCGAGATCAACAGCTACACACGCCTGCCCGCCTTCACCGAACCCTATAAAAAGGGTTGGCAGATGGCGCTTGAGGAGATCAACGCGAAGGGTGGCATTCATGGTGACAAACTCGAAGTCATCAGCCGCGACGACGCCGGCAAGCCGGGTAACGCCGTCAAGATCGCCGAAGAACTGGTCAAACGCGAAAAAGTCGCCTTGCTGACCGGCACCTTCTTCTCGCACATCGGCCTCGCGGTCTCCGACTACGCCAAACAAAACAAAGTGCTGTTTGTCGCCGCCGAGCCGCTGACCGATGCCCTGATCTGGTCGAAGGGGAACGATTATACCTTCCGTCTCCGCCCGTCGACCTACATGCAGGCCGCCATGCTGGCCGCCGAAGCCGCCAAGACCGACGCCGTCAAATGGGCGACCGTCGCGCCGAACTACGCCTACGGGAAAGACGCCGTCGCCGCCTTCAAACAAGTGCTGAAAAAACTCAAACCCTCGGTCGAGTTCGTCGACGAGCAATGGCCGGCACTGTTCAAGATCGATGCCGGCGTCACGGTCCGCGCGCTCGAAGCCGCGAAACCGGATGGGATTTACAACGTCACATTCGGTCCGGACCTGGGGGCGATGGTGCGCGAAGGCACCGTGCGTGGGCTTTACGAGAACCGCACCGTCATCAGCCTGCTGACCGGCGAGCCGGAATACCTCGAGCCTTTGAAGGCTGAAGCCCCCAAGGGCTGGATCGTCACCGGCTATCCCTGGTACTCGATTGATACGCCCGAACATAACGCTTTCAAGGCGGCGTACGAAAAACGCTGGGGCGAAACACTCAAGATGGGGTCGCTCGTCGGCTACAACACCATGCTGTCGATCGGGGCTTTGTTGGAGAAAGCCAAGAGCACCGACACCGACAAGATGATCGCCACGATGAAGGGTCTTAAGGTCGCGACGCCACAAGGCGAGATCGTCTATCGTGCCGCCGATCACCAGGCCACCATGGGCTCCTGGGTCGGCCGTACCGACGTCGTAAACGGCGGCGGCCAGATGGTCGACTGGCGTTATATCGATGGCGCGGAAGTGCTGCCGACGGCGGCAGAAGCGAAGGCGATGCGCCCGGCGGACTAGGACATATCATGACGCGAAAACAGGTCTCCTCCGGGTCCTACCTGGAGCCGGAAATCGGCTTCAGCCGGGCGGTCCGTATCGGCAACATGATTGCTGTCGCCGGCACCGCACCGATCGCCTCGTCCGGCGGCACTGATGGCCCGGGCGATGTCTACCGACAAACCCGGCGGTGCCTGGAAATCATCGAAAGCGCCCTGACCGACGCCGGCGCCTCGCTTGAGGATGTCATTCGTACCCGCGTCATGCTGACCGATATCGCCAGTTGGAAAGAAGCGGCCCGCGCACATGGAGAGGTCTTCGCCGACATCCGCCCGGTCTGCACGTTCGTCCAGGTATCCGGTTTCGTGGACCCCGACTGGCTCGTCGAACTGGAAGCCGATGCCGTCATCGCCTGAGTGGTTAAGTTCTGGCCTCTCGTACATCGGCTCCCATAGGATAACCCGGCCATGGGATTCTATTTCGCCCAGTTCCTGACCGGTCTCGCGAGCGCATCGTCGTTGTTCCTCGTCGCCGCCGGGCTTTCGATCATTTTCGGCGTGACGCGGATCGTGAATTTCGCGCACGGCTCGTTGTTCATGCTGGGCGCGTTCATCGCCTATTCGATTTCGCAGAAGTTTGGGTTCTGGCTGGCCGTTCCCCTGGCGGCGTTATCCGTGGGCGCCGTCGGCTGGGCGATGGAGCGAACGGTCTTGAGCCGTTTGTACGGCGCACCCGAACTCTTTCAATTGGTGGCGACGTTCGGTCTCGTGCTCATCGTACAGGATGCGGCGCTGTGGATCTGGGGGCCGACCGATCTACTGGGGCCGCGCGCCCCCGGCCTGACCGGCGTGGTGCGCATCTTCGATCAGCCGATCCCCGAGTACGACCTGTTCCTGATCGCTGTCGGGGTTTCCGTTTTAGCGGCGATCTGGTGGATGTTCACCCGGACGCGTTTCGGGATACTGGTGCGCGCCGCAACCGAAGACCGGGAAATGCTGCAGGCGTTGGGCGTGCGTCCGGCGCGGTTGTTCCAGGCGACGTTCTTTATCGGTGCGGCGCTTGCCGGGCTCGGCGGCGCCCTTGAAATGCCGCGTCAGCCGGCCAGCCTTTTGATGGACCTCAACATCATCGCCGAAGCGTTCGTGGTCGTCGTCATTGGGGGGATGGGCAGTGTCACCGGCGCCTTTCTGGCGGCCCTTCTGATCGCCGAATTGAATGCGTTCGGCATCCTGATACTCCCCGAGATCACCCTGGTTGCGGCGTTCGCGGCGATGGCGGTGGTGTTGGTCATCCGGCCTTATGGGTTGTTGGGGAGACCGGCGACCTCGGCGCCCCATGCGGTTGAAATCCAACCACCGCAAACCCTCGGTCAGACCGGACGAATCACCGCCCTCGGCCTCGTCATCGCGCTTGTCGTCTTACCCTTCGTCGCTGGCGATTTCGTGATCGTGCTGACCGCCGACATCATGATCTTCGCATTATTTGCCGCCGGCCTGCACTTCATGATGGGAACGGGCGGGCTCGTCTCGTTCGGCCATGCGGCGTTCTTCGGGATCGGCGCCTATGCGGCGGCGCTTCTCGTCAATAACGCGGGTCTCGGGATGGAAATCGCCCTGTTCCTGGCCCCTGTCTTCGCCGCCATTGGCGCGGCCGTCGTCGGCTGGTTCGCAGTCAGGCTGAGTGGGGTTTACCTGGCGATGCTGACATTGGCGGCCGCACAGATATTGTGGTCGGCGAGTGTCCAATGGCAGGATGTCACGGGCGGGGATGACGGCATTCTGGGTATCTGGCCGGCCGCATGGGCAAGCGGCACGACCGCCTATTACTACCTCACGTTCGCGCTCACCACGTCTGGGATCGTCTCGCTGATGATGCTGGCGCGGGGACGCTTCGGCATCCTTCTGAGGGCCGGACGAGACGCCCCGGCACGCGCCCAGGCGCTTGGTATAGACATCAAGCTCAGGAACTGGACCGCGATCGTGATCGCCGGAAGCGCCGCCGGATTGGCGGGCGGGATATTCGCGTTTTCGAAAGGGAGCGTGTTCCCCGACACTTTGGCGATCCCCAACTCCGTCGACGCCCTGGTGATGGTGCTGTTGGGCGGTCTGCACGCTCCCGCCGGGCCGATCCTGGGGGCGGGCGTCTTCGCCTTACTTGAAGACTCTCTAAGCCGCCTCCCCTATTGGCGGGCGCTTTTAGGGGCCGCCGTCGTCGGCATCGCCCTGTTCGCACCGGGGGGGATCGCGGGATCGCTCTCCAAGTGGCTTAGACGCCGTCGGGAGGGGACGGCATGAGCACGGTCCTCGACGTGAATGGGATATCCAGGAGCTTCGGCGGTCTGAAGGCCGTCGACGAGGTTACCTTCACCCTGAACAAAGGGGACGTCGCGGCCCTGATCGGTCCGAACGGCGCGGGGAAGACCACGTGTTTCAACTTGCTGAGCGGCGCGTTAACTGTGCATAGCGGGAGCGTGCTTTTCGGCGGTCACGACATCACCCACTGGCAGCCGCACCAACGTGCCCGCGCCGGCATCGGCCGCACCTTCCAGATCGCCGCCACCTTCAGGTCCATGACCGCCATCGAGAATGTCGAAGCGGCTTTAATGGCGGCCGGCTTGCGCACCGATACAGCATCACAACTGCTGCAGGACGTCGGCATGGCGGGGCTGACCGGGACGCCTGTGACGGCGCTCGCTTACGGTGACGTCAAACGCGTCGAGCTGGCGATGGCGCTGGCGGCCGATCCTGTTCTTTTGTTGCTTGATGAGCCGACCGCCGGGATGGCCGCCGACGAACGCCAGAAGATCATGGAGCGTATCTCCGATCTGGTGCGGGCGCGCGGCATCACGGTCCTTTTTACCGAGCACGACATGGATGCGGTGTTTGGATACGCGAGCCGTATCCTCGCCATGGATCAGGGCCGCCTGATCGCCGATGACAGCCCGGATGCAGTCAGGAACGATGCGCGCGTGCAAAGGGTTTACCTGGGCGAGCCGGAGACCGGCGATGCTTGACGTCCAGAGCATCCAGAGCGGCTACGGCAAGGCGCTCGCCATCGATGATGTTTCGTTCCAACTAGAGGCGTCGGAAAGTCTCGCTATCCTCGGCCGCAACGGCGCGGGGAAGACGACGACGTTGAAAACTGTCATGGGTATGACGCCCGCCTGGCAGGGGCGGATCGTTTTTAAGGGTGACGACATCGTCAATCTCTCTTCCGACACCATCGCCCGGGCGGGGATCGGCTACGTCCCCGAGGAGCGCCGCATTTTTGAGAGCTTGAGCGTCACCGAGAATCTTCTGACAGGTGAGAAGGCAGGGGCTTCCGGCGCCGCCCCGTGGACCGTCGAGCGTGTCTTCGAACTTTTCCCCGAGATCGCGCGGCGCAGCATGGCGCCCGCGGGCACGTTATCGGGGGGCGAGCGGCAGATGCTGGCGGTAGGTCGCGCCCTTATGGGGAACCCGGATCTGCTGCTTCTCGATGAACCTTCGGAGGGATTGGCCCCGGTCGTCGTGAACCGCTTAGGCGATGCGCTTGCTGAATTACGCAAGTCCGGTATCGCCATCCTGATATCCGAACAAAACCGCCGTCTCGCCCGGTTAGCCGCGGAAAACGTAGTGATTATGGAGACCGGCCGCATCGCCTACCGGGGCACGTTTACCGACCTGGACAAGAATCCCGAAATCACCGCCCGGTTGCTTGGCGTCTGAATATTCGCCGTAAACCTTTTCCATTCGCGAACAAAGTGATAGGAAAATTGCGGGGTTTGGGGGGAAAAAATGAACGAGAACGCTGAGCCGGTCGTCATTAAGGCGTTCGCGGTGATCGAGGCCATCCTCGCCGCGCGGCGCCCATTGTCTTTGCCGGAGCTTTCCGAAGCGCTCGGCCGTCCCAAACAGACCGTCCACCGCACCGCCCGCCAGCTCGAGGAATACGGTTTTCTGTTCCGTGAGCCCTTGCGCGACCGATACGCCATCGGGCCCAAGATGTTCGATATCTCGAAGGACGTGTTCGGCTGGTGCGTCCGATACGCACCCCGAAACGCGGTGCTGTCGCGGCTTGTCGGGAAAGTGTCCGAGACCTGCAACGTCGGCGTTCTGGACGGCGACAGTGTGCTCTATCTGGATCGGGTCGAGAGCAATTTCCCGCTCCGCGCCGAGCTGCACCCGGGTAGCCGGGTACCGGTCCACTGTACCGGTCTCGGCAAGTTGTTCCTGGCGTATCTTTCACCGCGTACTCGTAAACGGCTTCTGGAGCGGGTCGAACTGACGGCCTTCACCTCACGCACCCTGTCCAGTATCGACGCCATCGAAGCCGACTGCGCCGAAACCCGGCAGCGCGGGTATTCGGTCAACAACGAGGAATATCACGACGGCATCATTTCGGTCGCGGTCCCGGTCTATTCCGATACGGACTCGGTGATTGCCGGGCTCGCAATCCACGCGCCGGCGGCGCGGATGAGCGTCGAAGACGCGGTCAAACACGTGCCGCTTCTAAAGGAATACGCGGCGATCATGGCGGAAGACTTCGCCGCCGAGGCCGAACCGGCCTGATCACGCGTCCTCCAATATCTCCCTGAATGTCAGATTGATCCGGGATCCAACCGTCTTCCGTGTCTTGCTCACCGCGTGCAGCCAGTTGGTTTGGGTGTCGCCCTTCATGACAAGAAGGCTACCGTTAGGCAGGTCGATTCCGAAGGCCACTCCATCAAAATGCTTCTTCGGTTTGAATCGCATACGCCGCATCGCGCCCAAGCTCACCGAGGCGATCACGGGTTTTGATCCCAGCGATGCTTCATCGTCGGCGTGCCAGCCCATGCTGTCGCGGCCATCTCGGTAAAGATTGAGCAAGACGCCGTTGAAGTCGGTCTTTGCGATTTCCGCCGCCATTTCGGCGATCTGACGAACTGCCGGGGTGAACGGTGCGGGGGGATGGGTCAGGCCGGAATACCGGTAAGATTTCTCGCCCATCCAACAGATCAATCTCGGCATGGCATGGGTGCGCCCGAACAGAGTGATGTTTTCGCGCCGCCAGTCGGCTTCTGTCTCAACATCACGAAACAGCCGTTCCGGGTCCGGGAAAACGTTCTCGAAAAGGGTGATGTCCGCGCCGACGATCCCGAGTTCACGCCCCGACATCTGCGGCATGGGTCAGTGCAGGCCGGGCTTCTTGTAGAATTCGATCCGGCTCGCGCTTTCGATCTCGATCTCGATGATCCGCTTGTCGCGGAAGATCGTCAGGGGCACCGTGACACCGGCACTTCCCAAGCCCCAGATCGTCTTGTACATGCCCGCCATACTCGTCACCGGCTTGCCCCCGACCTCGAGCACCAGATCACCCGCTTCGAGCCCGGCGTTGTCTGCGGGACCATCGGACCACAACCCCGCGATCACCACTTTGCCCGCATTCTCGGCGGAAAACATACCAAGCCACGGCCGGGGCGGCGTCATGCGCTGGCCATGTTGAAGCAGGTCATCCTTGATGGTGTCGAGCAGATCGATCGGCACGATCATATTCCCCTCGCGGGGTTCGTCGTCGTCCTCATCATGCGCGCCTTCCTGCACGAACAACGAACCAATCCCCTTCAACGTTCCGTCATTGCCGATCAACGCCGCCCCGCCCCAGAACGGGTGTGGCGGAGAGGTAAAGATGGCGTTATCCAGAAGGTATTCCCAATAACCGGCGAACTCGCGCCGGCCCACGACCTCGACATCCACCGACTGACCGCAGCCGCCATATCCGGCGACGATTGCCCGATCACCGACCTCTAGATCGGTCGCGGTGCCGATTTTCAGGGGTTTGATCGACGGACGGCCCAGCATCTGAACGAGCCCGAAACCGGTTTCGGTATCGGCACCGAGAACATGTCCTTCAACGGCGGCACCGTCGGCGTCGACCAGCCACACGCTCTCCGCCTCGACAACCAGATAACCGATGGTCAGCAGGATGCCCCGCTCGTCGATCAGCACGGCGTGGCCGGCCCGCTCGCTACCGAGCGATTGGGCCGTGAAACCATCCTCAGGGGCACGGGTACGGATCAGATAAATCGCCCGGAGCGCCGCCTTGAGGTCGAAGTTCAGATCCTCGGGCGTCGGCTGCAGCGCCGGGTCGATATCGGGTATCAGCTCGTTGGCCATTTAATCCCCTTCACAACATTGCATATCGGAAGGGGGTTTTTGATTTTCAATGACCTAGCGACGGACAATCGGCAGCCGGATCGCCGAAGGCTGTTCCGCTGTGCGGAAGAATACGAACTTGGGCGGGCGCCCATCCGGAATCCGCGTGAAATGATCGCTATCAGATGCGGCGATCGAGACCCGAAGCTTATGCCCTGCCCGGAAAAGATAGGACGTCGGCAACAGCTCGAACGACGCACTCGCGGCCTCGCCGGGCACAAGATGCTGGGCGTCGGCACGGTTGAACGAATGGGTCGGGCCGGTCGGCGGAATATCCTTCGGGAGATCGCCGATCTTGCGGTGCAGCGCGCGGAACACGCCTTCCGTCACATAGACCGACTTACCCTCGGGTGTGATGTCGGAGATATAGACGAAGAACGTCCCGTCTTTTTCGGAGCAGGTGAAATGCAAATCAATGACCGGATGCCCGGTCATTTCGGTATCCGCGTCGAAAGCTTCCGATGTGAAGTTCAGCATCTTTTCGTCACGGCCATGCCAGTCGTCGTAATAGGTGTCGACATTGGCGATGTAGAGCCGGTCGTAACGGGTATGAATCCCGGTGCGGCAGTCGTAATCCGCCTGGTAATCGTCGACCCCTTCGGTAACGTCCGGCGCGGATGCACTGAGCGCGTTGTCGGCATCGAAATATAGGACGGTGTCGGGTTCGGCGGGCGGCCAGCTGTCGGCGGACTGCCATTCCTCCGCGCCCATGGTGAAGTAGTGAACCCGCGCCTCGTCTTCGATATTGGTGTCGATCCCTTTTAGATGGGTGTCGAAGAACCTGAGGACCTCGGCGGCGACGAACGGCTGCTGTGCGGCGGGCTTGTCCCCGCGCCACGGGCTGACGTGGCCGCGCGCGCCATGGTCCCACGGGCCCAGCATCAGGCGGTGATGCTTCTCTTTCAGCCACAGATAGCGCTGGATCGTCCCGACGGAATACCCGCCGCCGTCCATCCAGCCGGAAATCGTGTAATACGCCGTGTTCTTGTCGGCGTCGCGGCTGGCGTAGTTGTAGGGGCAGATCACCCGGCTTTGATAGTCCGGGTTGTCGGTCAGCGCGTCGTCGCGGAAGCGGAACTGCTGGGCGAAGTCCTGCATGTTGAAATTGGCGACGTGATCCTTGAGGGCCGCTTTGACGAGCGACCCGTCGGTGTCTTCATCAACCGGGGCCGGACCGGCCAGATCGTCGTCCTTGAAGTACGCGTAATCCGGAATCATATCCCGATCGTCGAAATCGAGCGCATCGGCAAGCTGGCCGTAATTCCTGGTCACGCACGTCAACAGCACGCCGCCCGGATAAAGGTGGTTCGACCACGTGTCCCAGACCGCGAACAGCGGCGCGACGGCTTTCACGTTCGGATGATTTGTCGACGCCAGAAAGTCCGATGCGGCGCCGGGATACGAGATCCCCGTCGCGCCGATGTTGCCGTCGCACCAGGGCTGTTGCGCAACCCAATCCACGGTGTCGTGGTGATCGAGGCGTTCCGCCGGGGAGCGGAATCCGTCGCGGCAACCGAAGCTGGCACCCGATCCCCTGACGTCGACACAAACCAGCGCATAGCCGCGTTTGACGAAGTTATCGCGGTAGAACGCGATGGTCGGGCACGGGTCGATGCCGTCCCTGTGTCCTTCCCTCAACGCGAAGCGACGGTAATAGGGCGTGAAGATACAGATTGTCGGATACGCTTTATCTTCGTCTTCGGTGCCGGGCAGGTGAATGTCGACCGCGAGCCGGATACCGTCGCGCATCGGCACGTAGACGGAGCTCAGACGTTCGCCCTCGTATCCCTTCTCGAGGCCACGCACGTAGTCCCTGGGCGAGACGTTCCATCCCGCTCCCGAATTGCTGTCCGACACTTCTGATCTCCCTGATCGCTCTGATTTGGTTGTGGCAGGTCTTGCGGAAAGCCCGCCGATGATGGAACCTTAGGTGATAGTCGTAGCTGGAGGAATAGAAATGAGCAACGTGCATGCACTCGAACTGCCGTCGGTGCGCGATCGGGTTTCGGAAGAAGAATGGCAGATGCGGGTCGATCTGGCGGCCTGTTACCGTCTTGTCGCCCACTACGGTTGGGACGACCTGCTGTTCACGCACAACTCGGCACGTGTGCCCGGCTCGGACCATCATTTTCTCATCAACCCGTTAGGGTTGAAGTTCGAAGAGATCACCGCCTCCTCGCTGATCAAGATCGACTGCGAAGGCAACAAGATCATGGAAAGCCCGTTCGGTTATATCAAAGCCGGCTTCACGATCCATTCCGCCATCCATATGAACCGTGAAGACGCCGTCTGTGTCATGCACACCCACACCATGGAAGGGATGGCCGTGTCGGCGCAGAAAGACGGTCTTCTGATGCTGAATCAGAAATCGCTCTGCTTCTATAACCGCATCGCCTACCACGACTTCGAAGGCATCGCCGACGACCTGGACGAGCGCGACCGTCTGGCCGCCGACCTGGGTGATCTGAATTCGATGATCCTGTGGAATCACGGCCTGATGACCGTCGGCGACAGCGTCGCCAGTGCGTTTATCCTGCACAAGCGCCTTAATGACGCCTGCGAACTCCAACTCAAGGCCCAGGCCGGGGGCGCCGAGCTTCGCTTCCCGTCGGATGAGGTCTGCGAGAAAACCGCCCAACAGTTCGAGGCCTCCTATTCGCGTGGCGAAAGCGCCAGGATGCAGTGGGAAGCCCTCAAACGTATGCTCGACAAGATCGACCCGAGCTACGCCGAATAACGACGACCTGACGAAGAAACCGAAAAGGAGAGCCTGAGATGGCTAAAGGTATGGTGTGCGCGCCGCAGCCGGAGGCTGTGGAGGCCGGCGCAATGGTGTTGAAAGCCGGCGGCAACGCCGTCGACGCGGCCATCGCGACCGCGCTGGTGCAGACGACCGTCGACCCCTTCATGTCGGGGATCGCGGGTTTCGGCTCGATGCACGTCTACCTGCCCGATTTCGAAACCCACCAGTGCCTTGATTTCCACGCCCGCGCGCCGCTGGGTGTTAAAGAGGATATGTGGTTGGACAAGCTGCTGCACGAGTGCGAGGACGGCTTCGGCTTCATCCTCGAAGGCAGGGTCAACGAAGTCGGCTACCAGTCCATCGCCACCCCCGAAAGCCTGCGCGCCTATGATACCGCGCTCAAGAAATGGGGCACCAAGTCCCTCGCCGAGGTGATCCAACCGGCCATCGAATACGCCGCCAACGGCTGGATGATCCGCCCGCACGTCCGGCGTTTCTGGGAGCAGGTCGAACCGGGCGGACGGGTCGAACACATCGAATATCTGAGGGGCTCTCCGGCGACCGCGAAAATTTATCTCAACGCCGACGGTTCGATGAAACCGATGGGTGGGGTCATCACCAACACCGACATGGCGAACACCTACACCCGCATCGCCGAAGCGGGCGCCGACGATTTCTATGAGGGTGAGATCGCATCGAAGATCGTCGCCGATATGGAAGCGAACGGCGGTCTGATCACGGCGGAAGACCTGAAGAAAGCGGGCCCCGAAGATACCGAGCTTCTGTGGACCGATTACCGCGGCTACCAGGTCGCGTCTTCTCCCCCGCCGGGCGGCGGCGTCATGGTGCTGGAGATGCTGAACATCCTCGAGAATTTCGATCTCGCGGGTATGGGTTTGAACTCGCCCGAATACATCCGCACCGTCGCCGAGGCGATGAAGATCGCCACCGTCGACAAGGACAAGCACGTCGGCGATCCGCGCTATGTCGATATTCCGCTGGATATGCTGTTGTCCAAGGACTACGCGAAGAAGATGGCGGACAAGATCAAGTCCGGTGAGAAAACCCACGTGCCGCGCCTCCAGAAAGGTGAGGACCAGAAAGAGACGACCCACCTCTGCACCGTCGATGCGCAGGGCAACTGCGTCACCATGACGCACTCTCTCGGGATGCCCTCGGGCGTCACGACCGAGGGGTTGGGCTTCGTCTACAACGGCTGCATGGGGGTCTTCGATCCGCGTCCGGGGATGACCGGCTCCCTGGCGCCGGGCAAGTCGCGCTTCACGTCGATGGCGCCCTCGATGGTGTTCAAGGACGGCAAGCCGATGCTTCTGATCGGCGCGCCGGGCGGCACCTACATCGCGATGGGTGTTTTGCAGGGGATATTGAACGTGATCGATCATGGTATGGACGCCCAACAGGCGGTCTCCGCGCCGCGTTTCTCGGCGACCAGCGACATTATCGAGATCGTTAACCGCATCCCCCGCTTCGTGCAGGCCGAACTGGAAGAAGACGGCTACGCGTTCCGCCGCTACCCGCTCAACTTCCACTTCGCCGGCGTGCACGCAATCCGCTTAACCGAAAAAGGCATGGACGGCGGCGCCGATCCCGGCCGCGACGGCATGGCGTTGCTGGTCTAGAAAACGCCCCTCACCCGGCGCGCAAGCGCGCCACCCTTTCCCAAGGGAGAGGAATCTGCGGCCGTGCGTCCCTTCTCCCATTTTGGCTCACGCCAAATGATTGGCGATGGGAGAAGGACAGGATGAGGGGACGGGCTTGACCGCGAACACAGGTAAGCTAACCTGAGCATTCGCACGTGCAGCAAAGCACGGCGGACATAAAACGCTCAGGGGGGCGGATGCCGAAGGCGATCAAGCTGTTCGTCAAGTATGTGGAGGCCGTGAACTACCGGATCGGCCGCATCGCCATGTACGGCATTTTCGTGATGGCCGCGATCCTCTTGTGGTCGTCGATCTCCAAAACCTTCTTCCTCCCCTCGCTCTGGACTCTCGAAATGGCGCAGTTCGCCATGGTCGCCTATTACATTCTGGGCGGGCCCTATTCGATCCAGTTGAATGCCAACGTCAGGATGGACCTGCTCTACGCCAACTGGTCACCGAAAAAGAAGGCGTGCTTCGATTCCGTCACTGTACTCTTGTTGCTGTTTTATCTGGGCGTGATGCTCTACGGCGCCATCGATTCGACGGCGTACGCCTTCCAGTATGGGGAGCGTAATCCGACCGCGTGGCGGCCCGTTCTATGGCCGATCAAGACCCTCATGTGCCTCGGGTTCCTGTTGATGCTGCTGCAGTCGCTGGCGGAACTTTGTAAGGACATCGCCAGGATCAGGGGTGAGGAAATCTAGCCCCGTGTCCTACGAACTGATCGCGCTTTTGATGTTCTCTTCGATGATGCTGATGCTCATGACGGGCCAGCGCGTGTTCGCCGCGATCGGCGGGGTCGCCGTCATCGCCGCTTTGGCTTTATGGGGGACGGGCGGATCGACGATCCCGTTCGCATCGGCGATGAAACTGATGAAGTGGTATCCGTTATTGACGCTGCCGATGTTCATTTTCATGGGCTACATCTTGTCCGAGTCCAAGATCGCCGACGACCTTTATAAAATGTTCCATGTCTGGATGGGGCCGATCAACGGCGGGCTTGCCATCGGCACGATCGGCTTGATGGTTTTGATATCTGCGATGAACGGTTTATCCGTCGCAGGGATGGCCATCGGTGCGACCATCGCCCTCCCCGAACTCTTGCGGCGCAACTACGACAAACGGATGGTGACAGGTGTCATCCAGGCGGGATCGTCGCTGGGGATCCTCGTCCCGCCCTCCGTCGTGCTCGTCCTATATGCGATGATCGCGCGCCAGCCGGTCGGGCAGTTATGGCTGGCGGGTGTGGTACCGGGGCTGATGATGGCGGCGATGTTCATCATCTACATCTATATCCGCTGCAGGTTGAACCCCAAACTCGGACCTGCGCTCCCGAAGGATGAGCGGAACGTGCCGATGGCCGAGAAGCTCAGATTGCTGCGAGCCGGGCTCCTCCCCGTGGCAATCTTCGCTGCCATGATGGTGCCGTTCGTCAACGGCTGGACAAGCCTTGTCGAGAGTTCCGCCATCGGCGCGCTGACCGCGTTCATGGCCGCCGTTCTCAAGCGCCGGATGAACAAGGACGTGTTTGAAACGTCGGTCCGCCAAACCCTCGCGATCTCGTGCATGTTCATGTGGATCATTCTGGCGGCGCTCGGCTTCGGTGCGGTGTTCGATGGGCTGGGCGCGGTCAAGGCGATCGACAATCTGTTCACGGAGCAAATGCACCTAAGCCCCCTCACGATCCTGATTTTGATGCAGCTTTCGTTTCTCGTCATGGGGACGTTTCTGGACGACACCGCGATGCTTGTGATCGTGGCGCCCTTATACGTACCCCTGGTGGCGGCGCTTGGCTTCGATCTGATCTGGTATGGCGTGCTTTACACCATCACCACGCAGATCGCGTACATGACACCGCCATTCGGGTATAATCTGTTTTTGATGCGCGCCATGGCGCCGCCGGAAATCGGCATTAAGGACATCTACAGCTCGATCCTGCCGTTCGTCCTCGTCATGGTGCTGGCACTCGCGCTGATCATTTCGTTCCCGGAGATCGCGCTGTGGCTGCCGGAATACGTTTACGGAAAATAATCAGGATCCCGCAAAGGGGCGAACCACGAACAACATCGCTTGGGGCAGGAAAACGGACAACCGCAAACCCACAGGAGAGGACAATGACGACGAGACGTAACTTCCTTAAGGCCGGCGCTGCCGCCGGTGTCGCCGGGGCCGCATCGCTCGCGGCACCCGCCGTTCATTCTCAATCGCCGATCAAGTGGCGCATGCAGACCTATGCCGGCGCGGCGCTCGCCGAACACGTGATCAAGCCGGCCATCGACAGCTTCAACAAGATCGCCGCCGGCGAGATGGAGATCGAGTTGTTCTTCGCCGACCAGCTCGTCCCCACCGGCGAACTGTTCCGGGCCATGCAATCCGGCACCATCGACGCGGTCCAGTCTGACGATGACTCCATGGCGTCCCCGACCGAAGTCACGGTGTTCGGCGGCTACTTCCCGTTCGCCAGCCGCTATTCCCTGGACGTGCCGGTCCTGTTCAACCAGTACGGCCTGAACGAGATCTGGGACGCGGAATATTCCAAGGTCGGCGTAAAGCATATTTCGGCGGGATCATGGGACCCGTGCCACTTCGCGACCAAGGACCCGATCAACTCGCTCGAAGACCTGAAGGGGAAACGGGTCTTCACGTTCCCGACGGCGGGCCGCTTCCTGGCGCAGTTCGGCGTCGTGCCGGTGACGCTCCCGTGGGAGGACATCGAGGTCGCGGTGCAAACGGGCGAACTCGACGGGATCGCATGGTCCGGCATCACCGAGGATTACACCGTCGGTTGGGCCGACGTGACCAACTACTTCCTCACCAACAATATCTCGGGTGCCTGGGCCGGATCGTTCTTTGCCAATATGGAGAGCTGGAACAAGCTGCCCGACAAGATGAAGGAACTTTTGAAAGTCACCTTCGACAGCTCGCACTACTATCGCCAGTGGTGGTATTGGGGCGGCGAAGCGTCTTTGCGGGTCAACGGCACCAAGATGAAGCTGACCACCATCCCCGACAAAGAGTGGGAGACGGTCGAACAGGCGGCCGTCAAATTCTGGGACGAGATCGCCTCGGAATCCGAGACCAAGAAAAAGGTCGTCGACATTTTCAAGAAGTACAACGCCGACATGCTGAAGGCGGGCCGCCCGTACCGTTACAGCTGATCCGCGTGCCAATCCAGGAATACCCCCGGTGTCGATACGCCGGGGGTATTTACGTTCCGTCTCCCGCGTCCTAAGAAGACGCTCTCATTCAAATTCATTCACAGGGGATCTTCATGACCGCGACCCTCAAATGCATCTCCCCCATCGACGGCAGCATCTACGCCGAACGTCCGGCTCTCGGCCGTGACGAGGCGTTCGCTACCGTCGCCCGCGCCAGGAAAGCGCAGAAAGACTGGCAGGACGTCCCGATGGAAAAACGCATCGAACTGGTGCGCGCCGGTGTCGCCAGACTGGGCGAGATGACGGCGGACGTCGTCCCCGAACTCGCCCACATGATGGGCCGTCCCATCCGCTACGGGGGCGAGTTTCGCGGCACCGAGGAACGCGCGTCTTATATGGCCGATATCGCCGGAGAGGCGCTCAAACCCCTGGTGATCGAAGAAAGCAGTAACTTCCAACGGCGGATCGAACGCGAGCCGGTTGGTGTGGTGCTGGTGATCGCGCCCTGGAACTATCCCTACATGACGGCGATCAACACCGTCGCGCCCGCCCTGATCGCGGGCAACACGGTCCTCTTGAAGCATGCCACGCAGACGCTTCTGGTCGGGGAACGGATGGCCCGCGCCTTCGTCGAGGCGGGTGTTCCGGCCGACGTCTTCCAGAATGTATTCCTGGATCATCAGACCACATCCGATTTGATCGCCGCGAAATCGTTCGGGTTCGTCAACTTCACCGGGTCAGTCGGCGGGGGTAAAGCCATCGAAACGGCGGCGGCGGGCACGTTCACGGCTGTCGGGCTGGAACTCGGCGGCAAGGACCCGGGCTACGTGATGGAAGACGCCGATCTTCAGGCCGCCGCGGACGTATTAATCGACGGCGCGATGTTCAATTCCGGGCAGTGCTGCTGCGGGATCGAACGGATTTACGTAACGGCCTCGCTATACGATCAATTCGTCGAAAAAGCGGTCGAGATCGTCTCCGGCTACAAACTCGGCAACCCATTGGATGAAGCGACCACTTTGGGGCCGATGGCCAACGTGCGCTTTGCCGAAGAAGTCCGCGCGCAGACCGATGAGGCGATCAAGGCGGGTGCAACGCCCCTGATCGACCCGAAAATTTTCCCCGAAGACGACGGCGGCGCTTATCTGATGCCGCAGATCCTGACCAACGTCACCCACGACATGCGCGTGATGCGCGACGAAAGCTTCGGCCCGGTGGTCGGGATCATGAAAGTCGAGAGTGACGAACAGGCGATCGAGTTGATGAACGACAGCGATTTCGGCCTGACCGCGTCACTTTGGACGGCGGACGCCAACCGCGCCGCGAAGATCGGCCGCCGGATCGAAACGGGGACGATCTTCATGAACCGGGCGGACTACCTCGACCCGGGATTGTGCTGGACGGGATGTAAAGAGACGGGGCGCGGTGCCGCGCTCTCGTCACTCGGCTATCTCAGCCTGACCCGGCCGAAGTCGTATCACCTCAAAATGCCGGGTTAACCCCCCCTCACCTAACCTCTCCCCCTGAGAGGGGAGAGGGATTAGAGCGGAATCTATATTACGACAGGGTCCCTCTCCTCCATTTATGGAGGAGAGGAGAGGACAGGTGAGGAGGCTACTCGAACTTCAGCTTGAAGCCTTCGTGGGTCGCGGTGAAGCCGAGCGCTTCGTAAAACCGAATCGCATCCTTACGCGTCTTGTCGGACGTCAACTGCACCATTCGAACGCCCTTCTCTCGCGCGCGCTCGATCATCTGTTTGAAGAACCACGTTCCGACACCCTTGCCCGTCAGTTCGTCCGCAACCCGAACACCTTCGATCTGCGCACGCCACCCCGCCAAGTGCGAAAGACCGGGGATGAAGGTGAGTTGGAGAATGCCCAAGACCCGTTTATCCGGTCCCTCGATCACCCAGAGCTCATTATTCGGGTCCTTGTCGATCTCAGCGAACGCCTTGTCGTAGGCCGGATCGCCCGGTTTTTCGCGTTTCGCGCCCAACGGGTCGTCGCTTAACAACTTGACGATGGCGGCGACGTCGTTTGCCACGGCCTGACGCAGTTTCAATTGATCGATGACGGACATGGTGTTTGACGCTCCGGGTTCGTGAATTATCCTAATGGTGTGCGCCCGTCCGGGCGCTCACTCTAATAACAACCGAACTCCCGGGGGAAAAGATGGATAACGCCAAATCGAACCTGCCTGCACTCGACGCCGAGGAAATTTTGGCCGGTGTGCTAAACTGGGTCGAGATCGAAAGCCCGAGCCACGACGGCGAGGCGGTGAATAAAATGGTCAATCAGGTCGAAACCGAAGCCCAGACCATGGGTCTTGAGATCGACCGCACCCCGGGGCGGGACGGCTTCGGCGACATCCTCAAGTGCCGCACGCCCTGGGGCGGTGACGGGCCGGGGATCCTCGTTCTGTCGCATCTGGATACCGTGCACGCGATCGGCATCAAGGAGACCAAGAACCCCATCCGCCGGGAAGACGACAAGGTGTTCGGTCCCGGTATCTACGATATGAAGGCGGGCGCTTACATCGCGCTCCACGCGATGCGCCACTTGATCCGGGAAGGCAAAGAGACCCCGCTCCCCGTCACCTTCATGTTCATCCCCGAAGAAGAAATCGGCTCGCCGACGTCGAAGAAGATGATCGCGGAAGAGGGACAGAAGAATAAGTACGTCCTCGTCACCGAACCGGCCCGCGAAGGCGGCAAGATCGTCACCGCGCGCAACGGCAGACTGCAATACGAGATCAAGGTCAAGGGCGTGCCCGCCCACGCCGGCGCGCGCCACATGGACGGCCGCTCGGCGATCCGCGAGATGGCGCACATCATTTTGAAGCTCGAAGCACTCACGGATTATGAAAAAGGTCAGACGTGTTCGGTCGGTATCATCAACGGCGGCACGCTAACCAACGTCGTTCCCGAGGACTGCACAATCAGCGTCGACATCCGTATCCCCGATATGGACGCCGCCAACGAAGTGATGGCCTTCGTCGAAGGGCTCGAACCCGAAGACAAGGATTGCGTGATCAATGTCGAGGGCGGCATCGACCGTCCGCCGTATGAAAAGTTCGAAGGAATCGAAAAACTGTTCGAGCACGCGAAGAAATGCGCCGCAGAAATCGGCTTCGACCTCCAAGACCTCAAGACGGGGGGTGGTTCCGACGGCAACTTCACGGGCGCGCTTGGGATACCGACCCTCGACGGCCTGGGGGCCGACGGACACGGAGCACACTCTAACGACGAGTTCATTTATTATTCGAGCCTCGTCGAACGCTGCCGCCTGATGATCCGGATGATGGAAACGCTGGATTAAACTACAACGGCTGAAAACGGGCCTGCGCCGAAATCGTCAGGCGCAGCCCGGTCCGCCGCAGTCCTCGGGCCAAATCACGGTCACCGTGGTGCCCTCGCCGAGCTTGCTCTCGATCTCCATCCGACCGCCCAAGGCGGCGATCAGCTTCGAGCATATATAAAGGCCGAGCCCCGCCCCCTTTTCGCCGGTATGCAGGGCGTAGGAGCCTTCCTGTAAGAACGGATCGCCGACTTTCTCGATCAGTTCCGGCCCCATACCCGTGCCGGTATCGATCACGCTGATGGCATTCAATCCAGGCTCGGGGTTGTGCAATCGGATCTTGATGGTGGCGCCGTCCTCGGAATGCTTGGCCGCGTTCGCGATCAGGTTGTTGAGAATTTGAATGGTCGCGCGCCGGTCGGCATATACCTTTTCCGGAAATCCCGCCGCCATATCGATCTTCATAACGAGTTGCTTGCGGTCGGTGATCGAACGCAACCGCTTCACCACTTCCGCAGCGCAGTCGCCGGCATCGAATTCGTCGCAGTCCAGCTTCAGCCTGCCGCTTTCCAACTTGGCCGTATCCAGCAAGTCGTTGACGATGGAAAGCAGTAAATGACCGCTGGCATTGATATCGCCGACGTATTCCCGGTAATCCGGATCCCCCAAGGGTCCCTTGAATTCCGACATCAGCAGTTCCGAGAAACCGATGATCGCGTTCAGGGGCGTACGTAGGTCATGGCTGATATTGGCGAGAAATTCAGATTTGAATTGTGCCGCCTTTTCGGCGGCTTCCTTTGCGGTGCGAAGCGCCTGTTCGTTTTTCTTGATGTCGGTGATATCGACCTGAACGCTGACGAACCCGCCCCGCTGCATGCGCCGGTCGGTGGTCCTGATCCATCGGCCATCCTTCAGATGCACGACGAACGACCCTTCGAGCTTGCGGCGATACTCAGCCTTGCGCTCGAGATACTCTTCACCACCCCCGTATTCGTCCCCGATCACGACATTGCCGCGCTCGACGTCGATCCGGCCGAGTTCCCCGAAATGAACGCCCTTCCTGGCCTCTTCCTCGGAATAACCGTATAGCTCACGGAAATTCCGATTGCAGGCAACCAACAGGCCGTCTTCGTCATAAATCACGATGGCTTCGGAGCTGTTTTCCATGGCTTCCGAGAAAAGCGCATCGTCGTCCTTATGCGCGAGGCAGCGCTTCAACGCCGCGATCTCATCGCGGAGCACTTCCAACTCGTCACCCTGGACGGTTTTATTGCCTCTCGACGTCGCCATCCTAATCCCGAGCACCAGATGTTTCTAATTTTTATGCCGGCCAGCTTAACAGGTCGTTTATGACATTAAACCTGCTTTGACGGCTTGTTGTCATGCTGCATCGCGCCGCACCAGGCGCCCCGGACGTGCGGGCGTCTGTTTGCCGTCCTCGAGCACCACCTCGCCGCCGACGATGACGTGCTCAATCCCGTCCGACGGCGTCGTTGGCTTTTCGAACGTGGCGCGGTCGAGCACGGTTTCAGGATCGAACACGGTGATATCGGCAATGGCGCCCACCTTGAGGACGCCACGGTCGTTAAAGCCGAACACACTCGCCGTATGCCCGGTCATTTTGTGGACGGCGACTTCCAGCGGGAACAGTTTTTCCTGGCGCGAATAATAACCGAGCACACGCGGGAACGTCCCCCAAAGACGCGGATGCGGCGCATCGGTACCCGGAATTCCGTCCGAGCCGACCATGGCGCGGGGGTGGCTCAGCACGCGCCTGACGTCGTCTTCGTGCATCGCGAAATAGATCGCCTGCGCGGGGATCAGTTCTTCTGCGGCCTCTGCCTGCGTCACCCCCCACTCTTCGGCGATGTCGTGCAGATACCAGCCCGCCGTGCGCGGATGCTTGTCGGAAGCCACGATCAGCACCTTCTCGGCGACGGAGATTCTCTCGACCATCAACGCCGTGGCGCTGGCAACGTAGGGATAGACGTCGAAGTGGATAGTCTGTCCCTCGGCCAGCTGTTCGATCCGCTCAAGGCTGAGCTTAGTGCCGCCCCAGTTGTTTTTGCCGGTAATCTTATGATGCGACAGCACGACCGCGACTTGACCCGCCCGGCCGATCTCGGCGGCCTCTTCGATGGAGTCCACGAGTTTTTCGGCTTCGTCGCGTAAGTGGGTCGCATAAAGCCCGCCAAACTTGCCCGCCACTTCGGCAAGCGCGGCAACTTCCGACGTGGGGGCGTTAAAACCGGCCGGATACATCAGGCCGGAACTGACGCCGATGGCGCCGGCCTCCATCGTTTCACGCACTTTTTGTTGCATGCGCGCGATCTCGGTATCCGTCGCGGGGCGTTTCACATCCCCCTGCATTGCCTCGGCGCGGAGCGTATTGTGCCCGCACAGCATCGCCGCGTTGATTGCCGCCGGCCCCTGTTCAAAGGCTTTGGCGTACGCGGCGAAACTCGGAAACTTGTACTGCTTTTTATCCCCCAGGAGCGCCATCGGGACCGGCATATCCCAGTCGTCCGACGGCAGGAACGGCGCCAGGCTGACCCCGCAGTTCCCGGTAACCACGGTCGTCACCCCTTGGGTCACCTTGCAGGCCATCCCCGGATCGTCCAGCAGGACCCGGTCATCGTGCGTGTGGCAGTCGATAAAGCCCGGGGCGACGACGTGACCACCGGCGTCGATCCGATGGCGGGCCTCGATCTCCGTAACATCGCCCACAAGGGAAATACGATCCCCGGTAACGGCGATGCCCCCCGCGAAACCAGGCGCCCCCGTACCGTCGATAATGATCGCATTGTCGATCACGATGTCCGCGCGTTCGGCCATGAATTTAGTCTCCCGTTGATTTATCCAGCAGCGGGATCAGCCCGGCCGCATCGGCGATGGTCTCCGCCGTTTTCACCTCGAAACCGCCAGTCCGCTGCGACATCGCCGCGTCGCGTTCGCCCGGTTCGCTTCCATGCCCGCAAAAGACATGAACCCCACCATCGCAGCCGGCACGCTTCGCCGCCTCGATATCCCCAGCGCGGTCGCCGACGATCCAGGACCCGTCAAACATGATCGGCAGGAGTTCGGCCGCCGCCAGCAACATCCCCGGATTGGGTTTGCGGGCCGGATGGTTATCGACGTTATAGGGCGCGACACCGTTCGAATGATGCGGGCAGGCGAAGACCGCGTTCACGAACGCCCCTTCCGACGCCAGTTCGTCAAGCATGGCGTCCTGAACCGCGATGAATTCCTTCCAACCGTATTTGCCGCGTCCAATCCCGGCTTGGTTGGTGACGACGACGACGGGAACGCTCAAAGAATTCGCGTGACGGATCACATCGGCAGCACCCGCCACCACCTGCATCTCTTCGACTTTGTGGAGGTAATGTACTTCCTCGACGATCACCCCGTCGCGGTCCAGAAACAGCGCCGGACGCGGGTCTGTCCCCGGGAGCCGCGTCAAAACCTGGCGCCAGACGCCGTCATCGCCGATGGCGGCGCCGAAGGGGAGGTCATCGGGGATCATCTTTTGATTACCGGGCCTTGTCGTTCTCGCGTTTGCGTCCTCCGCCGAGTATGCTCCATCGCATGGAGCCGATCAAAGACGAAGACCCCGCAACACCCGAAATGCCCGCCCCCGCCATCGCCGGGACAGTATGGATGCGGTGGTTATTGGTCGGGTTCGGGTGGTTGATGATCGCCGTCGGAATCGTCGGTATTTTCGTCCCCGTGATGCCGACGACGGTGTTCCTGATCGCCGCGCTTTGGGCTTTTTCGCGCAGTTCGGAACGCTTTCAGACGTGGTTATGGACCCACCCGACGTTCGGCCCGCCCGTCCGGAACTGGCATCTTCACAAAGTGATCCCGATCCGCGGCAAGGTGCTGGCGGTCATAGTGATGACACTGAGCTTCGTTTACGTGGCGATCTGGGTCGCAGAGGACTGGCAGTTGCCGACCATCGTCGGTGCGATCATGCTGCCGGCCGCCCTTTACATCGTGACGCGGCGAAGCCGCCCGCCGGACACGGACGGTTAAACCAGGCGATCCGCCAGATGCAGGCCGACCACGCCGATAACGATCAGCGCGATGGAAATGTATTTGAGCATGTTCGCGGGCTCCGACAGGAACACCATGCCGATGATCGCGACCAATGACGTGCCGACCCCGGCCCAGATCGCGTAGGCCGTCGAAACGGGTAACCCTTTCAACGCAAGCCCGAGACATCCGAAACTTGCCAGATACCCGACCACCGTGACCGCGACGAACATCGGCTTCGTGAAGCCTTCCGAGAGTTTCAGAGAAATCGTGCCCACCACTTCGAGCGAAATCGCGCCGAACATGAAAAGCCAGAACATCTCAGTCTCCTTTACGCAAACTTCGCCATTTCCCGGAACAGCAGGTATCCGGGACCGATCCTCGGGTTCGTTGAGCAGTTGTGATCGGACATGAACCCCGGCGCAAGGCCAGGGAATAAAAGCGTTCTAGACGTTGAACTTGAACAGCATCAGATCGCCGTCCTTGGTGACGTATTCCTTGCCTTCCTGGCGCATCTTTCCCGCATCCTTGCAGGCCTGCTCGCCGCCCAGCGAAATGAAATCGTCATACGCGATGGTCTCGGCGCGAATGAAGCCACGCTGAAAATCGGTGTGAATGGCCCCCGCCGCTTCCGGCGCCTTGGCGCCTTTTCTGACCGTCCAGGCGCGAACCTCTTTGGGTCCCTGAGTGAAGAACGTGATCAGGTCGAGAAGCTTGTAACCGGCGTTGATGACCCGCGCGAGACCGGTCTCTTCCAGTCCCAGGGTTTCCAGGAATTCCTTCTTCTCTTCCGCTGAGCCGAGTTGTGCGATCTCTTCCTCGATCTTGGCCGAGATCACGACGGCTTCGGCGCCTTCGCTCGCCGCCTTTTCGAAGACCCGCGCGGATTGGCTGTTGCCGTCGGCCGCCGATTCCTCTTCGACGTTGCAGATGTAGAGCACCGGCTTCGCCGTCAAAAGCTGCAACATCCGGAACGCTTTCTTTTCGTCGTCGGCAACCTCAAGCATGCGGGCAGGCTTGCCGTCACGAAGCAGCGCCAGCGCGCGTTCGCAAAGGGCCAGTTCCTTGACCGCGTCCTTGTCGCCGCCGCGCACCCGCTTGGTCAGGGGCGTCTCGCGCTTTTCCAAGCTATCCATATCGGCGAGCATCAGTTCCGTTTCCACCGTCTCGGCGTCGGCGATCGGATCGATCTTACCTTCGACGTGGGTCACGTTCTCGTCCTCGAAACAGCGCAGCACGTGGCAGATCGCATCCACTTCACGGATGTTGGCGAGGAACTGGTTGCCGAGCCCCTCCCCCTTCGATGCGCCGCGCACGAGCCCGGCGATGTCGACGAACTCGAGACTCGTCGGAACGATCTTCTCAGGCTTCGTAATCGCGGCAATCGCGTCGAGCCGCTTATCGGGGACGGAGACCCGCCCGGTATTCGGCTCGATGGTGCAGAACGGGAAGTTGGCCGCCTCCGCCTGCGCGGTCTGCGTCAGGGCGTTGAACAAAGTCGATTTACCGACGTTCGGCAGGCCGACGATACCGCAATTGAAACCCATCTCGATTATGCCTTTTCGTTGTCTGCTGCACCCGGACGCGGTGCGTTCGGACGGTTGGGGCTGATCTTGTGGGCGACCTTGCTCATATAGCTGGGGTCATCACCCTTGAGAAGATCGCCGATGAATTCGGCGCAGCCGTCGATCATCGGCTGCAGCCATTCGTCGTCGGATTTGGCAAAATCCTTCAAGACATAGGTTTTCACCAGCTTCTTGTCGCCGGGATGACCGACCCCCATCCGCACGCGCGCATAGTCGGGCCCGATACCGGCGTGAATGGAGCGGAGCCCGTTATGCCCCGCGTGACCGCCGCCTCTTTTGACACGGAACTTGCCAGGGGCAAGATCGATCTCGTCATGGAACACGATCACGTCTTCGGGCGGGATCTTGTAGAAGGTCGCCGCCTCGCGGACCGCGCGACCGGACTCGTTCATGTACGTCATCGGCTTCAGGCAGATCGCCTTCTCGCCATCGATGAGCCCATCGGCGATTTCGCCCTGGAACTTGTTCCGCCAGGGCGAAAAACCATGGCGGCGGACGATTTCGTCCACCGCCATGAAACCGATATTGTGACGGTTTTCGGCGTAAGCCCGACCGGGATTGCCGAGACCGACAACGAGAAACATGAGAAACCTCCGTCCGGGAGAAGCCCCCGGAATTACTCCTCGGATTTCTCTTCGTCGCCTTCGTCTTCGCCGCCTTCGTCTTCGCCGTCTTCAGCCGCGGCTGCACCTTCGGCCGCTTCACCTTCTTCACCTTCCTCGTCTTCGGCTTCGGTGAAGACCGTCGGGGCTGCGATCGTCGCGACCGTGAAGTCGCGGTCGGTGATCGTCAGTTCGACACCTTCGGGCAGCGTGATGGCGCTGATGTGCAGCGAGTCGCCGATTTCGTAACCGCTGAGATCGGCAACCAGGCTTTCCGGAATGTTATCCGGCGAACAACGCAGTTCGACTTCGTGGCGGACGACGTTCAGCACGCCGCCTTCCTTGAGGCCCGGCGACTGCTCTTCGTTGACAAACTCCACGTAAACATTGACCGCGAGACGCGTTTTGGCGCTGAAGCGCATGAAGTCGACATGGATCGGCAGGTCGTTGATCGGGTGCGTCTGCATATCGCGCGCCAGCACCTTGTACTTTTCGCCGCCGACGGCGATTTCATACACGTGGGAGAAGAAACCGGCTTTCTGGTATTCCTTCATCAGGTCGACAGGGTCGAGGGAAATCAGCACGGGTTCTTGCTTGTTACCGTAAATAACACCAGGGACACGTCCCTCGCGGCGCACAGCACGAGCGGCCCCCTTGCCGGCACGTTCGCGGAGCTCCGCATTCAGTGGATGGGCTTGAGCCATTGTCTTACTCCTTGCTCAATTTTGGGACGGCCTCCAGGGGTGTCCGTCCCGTTACCGGCCCAACCATAGGGCCGGAATTCCTTGTCATCAGTCGAAAAGCGACGAAACCGAGCTTTCCGAGCTGATTCGTTCCATGGCCTCGCCGATCAGAGGCGCGACCGTCAATTGGTGAATGTTTTGGGCAACGCGAACCGCTTCGGTTGCCTGAATGCTGTCGGTAATGATCAGCTTTTCCAACGGCGACGACGTCACGCGCGCCACCGCACCACCCGAAAGCACACCGTGGGTGACGATGGCAGAAACGGACTTGGCGCCCTTCTCCATGATTGCCACGGCGGCGTTACACAGGGTGCCGGCGCTGTCGACGATATCGTCGACAAGGATACAGTGTCGGCCTTCGGCCTCACCGATGATGTTCATGACTTCCGACACGCCGGCGCGTTCGCGGCGCTTGTCGATGATCGCCAGATCGGCGTTCAGGCGCTTGGCGAGGCTGCGGGCGCGGACCACGCCGCCGACGTCGGGCGAAACGATGACCAGATCGTCGGTTTTGCCCTTCATCTCTTCCTCGATGAACTCGCTCAACACCGGTTCGGCATAGAGGTTGTCGGTCGGGATATCGAAGAAACCCTGAATCTGACCGGCGTGCAGATCCATCGTGAGGACGCGGTCGGCGCCGGCCTCGGTGATCAGGTTGGCCACCAGCTTGGCGGAGATCGGTGTGCGCGGACCCGATTTACGGTCCTGGCGGGCATAGCCGAAATACGGGATCACGGCGGTGATCCGGCGCGCAGAGGCGCGTCTGGCGGCATCGAGGGTCACCAGCAGTTCCATGAGGTTGTCGTTCGCCGGATAGGACGTCGACTGCACGACGAAGATATCCTCGCCCCGCATGTTCTCTTCGATTTCGACAAACACTTCCATGTCCGAGAAGCGCCGCACGCTGGCCTTGGTCAGTGGCAGGTTCACGTACGCGGAGATCGCCTCGGCGAGCGGTCGATTGCTGTTGCAAGCAATGATTTTCATAAAACTAACCTGAGCCCCGGAAAAAGCGCGCGGAACATACCAACCCGATGATGGCCTGTAAACGCTTTGATGACCTCTTTATGACGTTAAGGGATCGTCCCGATATGGGATCAATATGACGGTGGCGGCGGCGGCGCGCGTCCCGGTACGGACGGAAGCTGCACATCCGGGAATTCGGGCAGTGGCTCACGGCTGGTCAGGTGCGCGTCGGCGTCACTGAATAGGTCGCTGATCCCACGCACGGCGGCGTACGACACCGCCTCCGCGACCTGCCCCCATTCGCCGTTGAGACTGCCCGCGACAACGGTGTTTTCCTGCACGGCCTTACCCACTTCTTCTCCGGTCACCGTGTTCACCCGCCAGATGATTCGGATGTATTGCCTGCCGTTGACCGGGTCGCCGGTATCGACCTTGCCCTGAATGATGAACCCGGCCTGGCGCGGATCTTCGGAAATCGTCAGGTCCTTGTCGCGGAGCGCGGATTTGAGTGCCGCCGTCAGCGCCTCGTTGCCGTTACCGGGCGCACCGGTGACCGGTTTGATCAGGAATGACGGCTGCCCCCAGCGGACCTTGGCGAAGGCGACCTCGTCGGTCTTAGGCCGGGCGTCGTCGGGGGCGCGCTTCTGTGAATCCATGTTGGGTGTCAGCGAGTCCAGGAAACTGCCCTCGTTATCAGACGTCTTGGCAGCCTCCGCCGTCACCCCACCGGGTGGTGGCGTGACGACCCGTGCCCCGGGAGTCAGCGCCTGGGGCGGCCCGGATGGTGTCTGGGCGGCATCCGCGTTCGCTGTTTGCTGTTCCGGCACCGGTGTCAGCAGGGACGGCAGCCCGTCAGGCGGCGTCCCTGAAACGTTTGAGGCGGGAGCGGAAGTCGGCGCCGGTGCAGGTGTCGGCGCCGGGGCCGGGGCCGCCGACGGCGCGGACATGGCCTCGGAAGCGCCCGGCGGATGCACGACCTGGCCGTTCGTTACCTCCGCGATCCGTCCGAGGGGCTGCGGCGAAGCCCGAACGGTCTCTGTCGAATTGCCTGACGCGGACCCGGATACCGGTTGCTCTGCCTGTTCCGTCTCCGCCCCCATCTGCGCGCGCCGTACATCCATGGTGGTACCGGTGACGGCGGGATCAGGTTTGGATTCCGCTTCGGGCGTGACGTCGGGGTGATGCATCGCCGCCAGCATCGGCGGGCCGACCTCGTCATTGACCATCTCCGCCACCTTGGGGGCGGCATCGGCGATGATCAGATTGATCGCTTCGGGCGCGGCGCGCAGCCACATCCCGGCGTCGACAACGACGTGCTGGTTGTAGGTCGCGACGTGCGTCCCGTAAGGGGCGCGGATCGCCCACTCGATCCCCAACCAGACGACGTTCCCCCGTGTGTCGGCGGTGGCGATCTTGCCGACCACGGACGCACCCGCCTGGTTGGGATCGTACGACAGGATCGCGGGATGATTGGTATCGCGAATTTCGGCGGCGATCGCGTCCGCCAGCACCAGTCCCGTCCGCGCCGGTGCGCCTTCGAGCGGCACCACGAAGATGATGCCGGACATGTCCTCGCCCGCGCGCCCCGATTCGCTACTCATGCTTGCCCCCGGAGGTGGCTCTGCACTGGTTGACTGGGCACATCCCGTCAGCAGCAAAGCCACGCTCAGCAAGGCATAGACGGCAAAGCACCTCGTCCGGGCGCACACGCCCGGCCGCCATGAATTCTCATGTCTCGAGAGCCATGTCGCCACGCATAGAATCTACCAGTACCGGCCGCCGTTTTCAGTAAAAACAGTCCGGGGTTAAAGGCTCAGGAAGGGGGTGGCGGGGCACGGCCCGGCACCTGTGGGAGTGATGGCGTTGGGGGTGGCGGCGATTGCGGGATCGCCCTCGGTGGCCTGGGGGCGCCCAGATTGGGACCGCGTATCTTGTTCGGATTGTTGCGTTCCACGACTTTGATAATCCCTTCCGTCGCGGCGGCGGCGACGAATGCGGACGTCTGCCCCCAGGTCTGATCGAGGCTGCCGGCGGCGACCACGTTCGATTGCTGGGCCCGGCCGACGACATTGCCGTCGACGTCCCTGACCGCCCAGACGATCTTGATCGACTGCGCGTTGTTTTCGGGCGGGCCCATTTCGACGGTCCCGTTCAGAGTGAACAACGCTTCGACCGGATTGTTGGTGAGTTTCACACCGCCCCCCCCGAGCGCGACCGCGACGGCACGGCGAAGTGACGTATTTCCATCACCCGGCGCGCCGGTCACCGGACCGATGAACAGGCCAGAGCGGCCGAGCAACCGGTCCTGGCCTGCCGAACCGAACCGTTCCCCAAGAACCGACTTGGCGACACGGGTGCCGATATCGTCACCGATCTTTCTCAGCATCGGCGCTGCCCCGTAGTCCCAATCCAGCCGGCTCGCATCGACGGCCTGGACGAATTCCTCCACCACCTCTCCATCGCGCCTGAGGAGTTGCCATTCGATACTGACCGGCTTGGCTGCGCCGGGGTCGGTACGATTTTCAACCACATGCCCCAAGAGCACGAACTCGCTCCGGTCCATGCCTTCGTAGGCGGCCGGGATTTCGTAGGTCTTTTGCAGATTTTCGATGATGGCGTCGGCGACCAGACGGCTCATCGGTTTTGTGGTGCCGGTCAGCGGTTGCACTTCGACCCCTTCGAAGAAGATCTGCCGGGCCAGCTTGTTTCCGGGATCGCCCTCGTCGCGGCCGAACGGCCGGGGCAGCGGCCCGCATGCCTGGAGCACGAAAACCATCAGAACGATTAAGGACAGGCCGCGTGTCATGCCCGTCCGATCATGCCGGGCCGAGCCCGATGACGCACGTCGCCAGAAGGCCCAGCATCAGCACCCCAAGGAAGATCATCATGTGCGGCATTCGCGGTTCAGCCTTTATGCAAAAGATCCAGCGAATGGCGTGAAAGCCGTTCCGCCGTGCTGTCCGTGGTCAGGACCGTTTCACCCAGGCACATCGCCAACTGCGCATCACTGTCGAAAATGATCATGTGGCAGAAATATACCATGCCGGGTTCGATTTCGACGGGATTGTCGGCATAAAGCATCGGCCAGTCCATCCAGTTCGGCTGGAACGTGGTGCCCAGGCTGTATCCACAAGCGTTGAGGCGATGTTCGCGCATGCCGGCCCTGTCGATGACGTCGGCGTGCGCCTGGAAGGCATCGCCGACGATGTTGCCGGGGCAGAGCGCCTCCTCAACGGCAAGCAATGCCTCGTGCGCAACGTCGTACATCTTCTTCTGACGATCAGGAAGTTCGCCGAACACCATCGTCCGGAACATCGCCGCGTGATAGTGGAGATACGTCCCAGCCCACTCAAGATTGAGCTGATCGTTTTTATCTAGCGTGCGCCGGCCCGATTTGGTGCGGCACAGAAGCGCATCTTCCGCCGAACCGATGATGAACGGATTGCCGGGATAATCACCACCCCCCTTGAACACCGCCCCCTGCATCCCCGCCAGAACGTCAGATTCGGACACCCCGGGCCCCGCCACCTCGATCGCGGCGTCGAGCGCATCATCCGCCAGCTCGGCGGCACGGCGCACGTACGCGATTTCGGCCGCGCTCTTGATCACGCGGAGCTTGCTGATCAGCTCGGATGCATCTTCGAGCGCGCAGAACCCGTCGAGGGCGGCATCGAGCCGCTTGCCGTTGCGCGCCGTCAGACCATAAGCCTCGTACTCGACGCCGAGACGGCTGCCCTTCAAACCGAACTCTTCAAGAATATTTCTAAGCTCCTCCGCCGGGCCGGCGTCGGGCCGGTCGACCCAAATCCGGATATCCTCGATCATCGATGTGTTCTGTGCCTGGCGCAGGTCGGGAGACCGGGTCAACAGCATGAGGCGCCCATCGGCACCCAGATAGACGCACTGGAAAAACACATACCCGAAGGTGTCGTAACCGGTGAGATAGAACATGCTTTCCTGACGGAACAGCAGCATCCCGTCGAGCCCGGCATCGGCCATGGCGCGACAGGTGCGCGCACGGCGGGATGCGAGCTCCTGTTCGCTGAAATGAAGCGCCATTCGAAATTACCCTTCCAGAACGATAGCCGACAGTTCTCGGCCGTAATCCGCCTCGCCCCGGTGCGTGGCCCGGCGATAGCTGAAGAAACGGTCTGCGTCGGTGTAGGTGTCAGCGGGCGAAACCTCGATCGAGCCGACGCCGCACTCCGAGAGGCGAAACCGTACATACCCCGAAAGATCGAATTGAAATTTTCCGGCCTCGACACCCGGCTCGAAAAACCGTTCGTTGCCCGAACCGGCTTCGAGGAACGAAGACCGGAAGTCCGCGCCGACTTCATAGGATGGCTGTTGGATACACGGTCCCACCGCGGCACTGATCCGGTCCGCTTGCGCACCGGCGTCGATCATCATCTCGACCGTCGCATCTATGACGCCACCCAGCGCCCCTTTCCAGCCCGCATGCGCGGCACCGATGACGCCGGCGTCGGCGTCGGCGAACAGCACCGGCGCGCAGTCGGCGGTCAGGATACCCAACACGACACCGGGTGTGGTGGTCACCATGGCGTCGGCCTTCGGCGCTTCGCCGATAGACCACGGTTCGTACACTTCGACCGCGACCGGGGAATGATACTGATGGACGGTCACCAGATTGGCCGGGTCCTGATCGAGCGCGGCCATGGCGCGGGCACGGTTGTCCAACACGTGCTCACGTTCATCCGACGAGCCCGGCCCGCAGTTGAGCGAGGTGAAGATGCCCTCACTGACACCGCCCACCCGGGTAAAGAACATGTGCCGGACACCCTCGGCGTCGATAAGATTCTCTGCTGTGATCATTCTTTGATTATTGATGAAACAATACGGCCTTTAAAGGGCCGCTTGGCCCTATCTATTTACACATTCCAGATATAGAATATGTTGTATCAGAGGATAAATGCTAAGAATGCGATACCTCGCCCGCGACCGGGCCGACGGCACCGCAACAGGGAGAACAACCATGATCAGATCGATGAAATTCACCATTTCCGGCTTGGCCCTCGCGACGGCGCTGACCGCAGCCACCGCGCACGATGCCCAGGCCGAGGACGTGCTGAACGTAAAGGCTATTGGAACCGCCTTGGCGCGCGACATCGCCGACAAGACGGTGACCGCGTGCTCGGACAAGGGCTATTCCGTCTCCGCCGTGGTCGTCGACCGGGGCGGCAACGACATCGCCGTGCTGCGCCATCAGTTCGCCGCGGTACAGACCATCACCATCGCCGGGGGCAAGGCGCGTGGCGCGCTGATGGCGGGCACGCCGACGGCGGCGCTGCGTGAAAGCCGGCCCGAACTGGCCGCCAACCTCAACCTGCTTGCGGACATCAAGATGATGGACGGCGGTCTGCCGATCAGCGCCGGGGGAATGCGGATCGGCGCGGTCGGCGTCAGTGGGGCACCGGGTGGCGACATTGACGAATCATGTGCCCAGGAAGCCCTCGACGCGGTCTTCGACCGAATCGAATTCGCACAGTAAATTTCATCCCCCCTCGCGAATTGATCTGTATCAAGGCGCGAGGGGGTTTTTCGTCGTAAACATATTCGGAATTCTGAATGTGTGAAGAAAGGGACTCACATGACGGCAAACGTTGGCGGCGTCGACCGCATCCTGAGAATCATCGTCGGCATCGCGCTGATCGCTTTCGCGGTGTTCTCGCAGCACGAATATGCGGTGTGGGGCTGGGTCGGCATCGTGCCCTTGGCGACAGGCATCATCCGCTGGTGCCCGGCCTATCTGCCGCTCGGCATCAAGACCTGCAAGACCGACTAAAACGGAGAGACGGTTTCGAAACCGGGCGGCGCCGCCCGTCCGGGGTCGGTCAGGGCCAACGCCCTGAACAGCCGGCCCATTGCGGCGGCCCCGGTCAGCCGATGGCGCGCGGTGCCGATCTGCTCGGCTTGTTTGGTGTCTGCCCCTTGTAACAGTTGCGCCGCCCGCGCCCCGATCCCCAGACGTTCCAGCAAATCCCCCTGCTCGATCGGGCCCCAGGCGCGCGCGCCCGCCTTCTCCGCATGAGTGGCGGCGGCGGCAAAATCCACATGCGCGGTCAGGTCGCATTCTCCGGGTGACGACAGCGGGTCGGCGTATTCATGCCCCTCGAGCGCCTGCAGCGTCTCACCCAACCCCGACCGGTCGTGACCGTAGTCGATCAGCAAAGCAGCCCCGCCATCATCGACAAGACGCGATGCCAGATCGCGCGTCACGTCCCGAACGGCGGGTGAAACCTCGAAAATACTGCCGTCCGGCGCGTCGGTTAAATTATCGGGGACGCCCCCTTCTTCAACCGGTGCCCCCACCTCAAAACTGAAACGATCGTCCGACAACCCGACCATCCGCTCGCACCACGCCCCACCGTGACGGATCAGTTGGCGGACCGGCAACGCATCCAGAAACTCGTTGGCGAGAACGATGCTCGGGCCTTTCGGAATCGTCTCGATTGCGTCATGCCAATCAATCGACACGCCGATGTTGCGAAGCGCATTCTGTTGGCGCTCTCTCAAGACCGGGCTGGTTTCCACCATGTGCACGTGGACCGCCTCGATAAACGCAGGGACCCCGCCCGCCGCGCGAAGCGCGTCCGACATCAATGTGCCCCGGCCGGGCCCAAGCTCGATCAGGTGGATTTGATCCGGCTGGCCCATCTGCTGCCACACGACCGCCGACCAAAGACCGAGAAGTTCCCCGAACATCTGCGAGATTTCCGGCGACGTGATGAAATCACCCCGCCGCCCGAAGGGGTCGCGGGTCATGTAATAGCCGTGCTCAGGGTCGGCGAGGCACGCCTCCATCCAATCCGCGACGGTCATCGGGCCATACCGCTCGATCCGTTCCCGCAATTTCCTGGCTAAAAGCGTTCGTTGAGACGGCAATGTTTTTCCCACCTTGTCATTCCCGCGTACGCGGGAACCCAGCAGGCCGGCAAATCTGGGTCCCCGCTTTCGCGGGGATGACATACCCGGATACGCAGAAACCTATTCTCACACCGGGTCCCGTCGACGCGCCCGGAGAATAAAGAACACACCGACCGCGATCATCGGCAGAGACAGCCACTGCCCCCATGTGGTGCCGAAAGCGAGGAACCCGATATAAGCGTCGGGCTCGCGGAAAAACTCACCGACGATGCGCGCGACACCATAGCCGGCGATAAACGTGCCCATCAGCAACCCCGGCCGGCGCCGGACGGATTCCATTCTGACCAACGTCATCACGACGGCGAATAGTATAAGTCCCTCGAGCGCGGCCTCATACAACTGGCTGGGGTGACGCGGCAGCGGTCCGCCGGTCGGGAACACCATCGCCCACGCGACGTCCGACGTCCGCCCCCACAATTCCCCGTTAATGAAGTTGGCAACACGCCCGAAAAACAGGCCGATCGGCGCGACACAGGCAATCAGGTCGCCGAAACGCAGCGTCGAAATCCCACGCTTTCTGGTGAAAATAATGGCGGCGGCGACAACCCCCAGGAAGCCGCCGTGAAACGACATCCCGCCTTCCCAGACGGCGATAATCTTGGCCGGGTTCGCCATGTAATAGTCGAACTGATAGAACAGCACCATGCCGATCCGCCCGCCGAGAATCACCCCGAACGTCGCCCACACGAGAAAATCGTCGATGGCGTCTTTTTCGCAGACCACGGGGTCCCAGCGGCACATCCGCTTCATCATCACCCAGCCCAGCACCAGCCCGGCGATGTAGGCGAGCGAGTACCAGCGGATGGCGAAGACGCCGACCTGGAAAAGAACCGGATCGATATTCGGAAACGGGATCGCGAAAAACATGATCCGCCCGGTCCCCCTAGCGATAAGGGTCGTCGGTGGCGAGAAAATCGCGAACGTAGCGGCCGACGCCGTCTTCGAGCGGCGTGAACTGCCCCCTGTACCCCGCATCGCGAAGCCGCGTCATGCTGGCTTCGGTGAAATACTGATACTTGTCGCGGATGTCTTCCGGGGTCGGCACATACTCGACTTTAAATTCTTCATCCATCGCCGCATAAACCGCGCGCGCCAGGTCGGCGAAGCTGCGGGCCTTGCCGGTCCCGAGATTGAATAGCCCCGACACCGATGGGCTTTCCAAAAGCCAGCAGATCACGTCGGCGCAGTCGTCGACGGAGACGAAATCGCGGAGCTGGCCGCCGTCTTCGTAATCCGGATGGTGCGACTTGAACAACCGGCAGGGCTCTCCCTTGGCGGCTAAAGGCTGAATCTGCGAGACCACGCTCGCCATCCGGCCCTTGTGATATTCGTTCGGGCCGTAAACGTTGAAGAACCGAAGCCCGGCCCATTGCGTCGGGCGCGGCTTGTCGGCCGCCAGTTCCGCCGCAACCCATCTGTCGAACAACAGCTTCGACCAGCCATAAGGGTTGAGCGGCTTGAGCTTGTTCAAACCTTCAACCGACATGTCGTCCTCGAAACCTGCCGCCCCATCCCCGTACGTCGCCGCCGACGACGCATAGACCAGCGGCACGCCATGTTCCGATGCCCACACCCAGAGATCGCGCGACAGACGGAAGTTGGTTTCGACGATCAGATCGGCGTCGGTCTCGGTGGTCGCGGAGATCGCGCCCATATGAACGATGCCCTTCACGGCGCGCCCGGAGGCGGCGAGAAAGTCGTGGATGTTATCCGGGTGCACGATGTCGTGGAGGGTGCGCCCCGCGATGTTACGCCATTTGTTACCGTCACGAAGCCGGTCGACGATCACCAGCGGCCCCATGCCTTTGGCTTCGAGCTGGGCCGCAACGTTGGATCCGATAAAGCCGGCGCCGCCGGTAATGACGTACATGCGCAATCCTCAAAAACGGTGTGCCCCCTTATAGGCCCCGGAGCACCGCACGGGCAAGCTTCCGCGGCTTGCGGTCCGCCGCCGGACGGACCATATTCGTTCAAGCGAAAGGAGCTTCCGATGCAGACGCAAAACAAGCTTTTCGACGATCTCGCCCGTGTCGCCAACGGCGCCGTGTCGACCCTGACAGGCATGAAGGACGAAATCGACGCGATGATCCGCCAAAGGCTCGAACGTTATCTGTCGAACGCCGACCTGGTGACCCGCGAAGAGTTCGACGCCGTCAAAACGATGGCCCAGAAGGCGCGCACCGAAAACGAGAAGCTGGAAGCCCGCGTGAAAGCCCTCGAGGCCGAGCTCGCGAAACCGGCAAGGAAGGCCACAACCAAAAAGAAGGCGGCCGCGAAACCCAAGACCGCTTCGCGTGCAGGGTCGGATAAAAAGTCGGCGACACCCAAGTGTCCTGACCAAAACCCTACCAAATCTATGTGACGAGACACCGGGCAACGGCTGATTCACCCTGCCTGAACACCGCGGATTTCCGCCGTTTCTGATCTTTGGAACACAACCCGCTGTGGATGCGTTCCGATTATCCACAACAGTTTGCGCTAAATTGCTGAATTCCGCTTGCGCGCGATTCCGACATGGTGCAGGGTAAATCTTGTAGGTGATCGGATGGCGTAAGCAATATCTAGCGATCACCGCTAGGTATAGTACTTGCTCCCTTCGGTCCGATACCAACGCCGGCCGGGCATGAGAGGAGCGCTCCATGCGTACCACTGAAGTATCTCGAGACACCCCCCTCGCAAACCCCCTCGATATCGTCGAAAAAATCGTCGAGTACAACGACTGGACCTTCGACCGCCGCAACGACCAGGAAATGGCCGTGCAGGTACCGGGGACCTGGTGCGATTTCAGCATGTACTTCGCCTGGAACGACGACATGGGGGCGATGCATTTTACATGCGCCTTCGACATGCGCGTTCCCACGGACCGGCGCCAGCCGGTCTTCGAGCTTCTGGCCGAAGTGAACGAGCGCTTGTGGATGGGGCATTTCGGGATGTGGGCCGACGAAGGTCTTCCCATGTACCGCCACGCCATGCCGATGCGGGGCCAAATGGAACCGACGCTCGAACAGATGGAAGATCTGGTCGAGACCGCGCTGATCGAGTGCGAGAAGTTCTATCCCGCGTTTCAATATGTGATCTGGGGCGGGAAATCCGCATCTGACGCCATTGCGGCGGCGATGATCGAGACCGCCGGAGAAGCTTAGGATTTAAAATGACCGTTAAACTGCTGCTTGTCGGCGGCGGCAAGATGGGCAGTGCCATGATGGCCGGCTGGCTGAAGAAAAGCCTGAAGCCCGAAGACGTGCTTGTCGTCGAACCCTTCGAAGAAACCCGGAAATTATTGAAATCAACGCTCGGCGTCGAAAGCGTCCCTGACGCTTCCGGCATCCCCGCCGACGCGGTGCCGGAGACCGTGGTCTTGGCCGTCAAACCCCAGATGATGGATGACGCCATCGGCGACTACACAAAGTTTGCCGGGCCCGATTGTGTCTTTGTCTCGGTCGCGGCAGGCAAAACCATCCAGTATTTCGAACAGAAGCTCGGCCCCGACGCCGCCATCGTTCGCGCCATGCCGAACACGCCCGCCGCCGTCGGGCGCGGCATCACGGTCGGCTACCCAAATCATCTGGTGTCGGAATCTCAGCGCAAATGGGCGGATGAACTTTTACAGTCCGTCGGCGAGGTCGCATGGGTCGACGATGAAAGCCAGATCGATTGCGTCACCGCGCTTTCAGGTGGGGGGCCGGCGTACGTCTTTTTGTTGGTTGAAGTGATGGCGCAGGCCGGCATCGACAACGGGCTCCCCGGCGATCTCTCCATGCAGCTGGCGCGCGCCACCGTCGCCGGTGCGGGCGAACTTCTGTATCAGTCGGACGACGAAGCCGCGACCCTCAGAAAGAACGTTACCAGCCCCGGCGGGACCACCGCCGAAGCGCTGAAGGTGCTGATGGCCGACGACGCCCTCCAGCCGCTGATGACCAAAGCCATCGCCGAAGCGACCCGGCGGTCGCGCGAACTTGCGGGTTAGGCGCCTCCTCCCCATTTATCTATAATGGAACCCCACGGCGGGAATTGCGTTCCCGCGCTTCGGGTCAAGGAGGATACGTATGGCCGCCGCGAAGAAAAAATCGTCGAAAGCCAAGACCGACAACCGTTCGACCGCAGACAAACTGATCGACGCCGCGCTCGCGCTGGCCGCGGAGCGCCCTTGGCGGACTCTTTCCCTCCCCGAAATCGCGGAACACGCCAAGGTACCGATCGGCGAGGCTTTGCTGACCCTGCCCAGCCGCGATCGCATCCAGCGGGCCCTGATCGACCGGGTCGACAGGCAGGTCTTCGAAAGCCTCAAGGATGATCCGCTCGACGGCTCGGTCAAAGATCAACTGTTCGACATTCTGATGCGCCGCTTCGACGCCCTCGAAGGCCATCAGGCGGCGCTCCGCTCGATGGCGAAGGATGCGGCCCGCGACCCCCTGGGGACGGCATGCACGGGCGCCAGGTTTCTCAAGTCCATGGCGCTTAGCCTTCAAGCTGCCGGCGTTTCCTCGGAGGGGTGCTCCGGCGCCGCCAAGGCCAAGGCATTGGCGGTGATCCAGTTGAACGCGTCACGCGTATGGATGAATGACGACGACCCCGGACTGGCCCAGACCATGGCCGCCCTCGACAAGGGCCTCGCACGTGCGGAAAAGTTGGCGTCCGGCAAACCGGGACGCGCGACACCTGAGCCCGAAGCGGCGTAAATCCGCCATTTTTTATCATTCGCACTCGCAATAATATTTTTTGTGCATTGCACAAAAATCTATTGACTTCGGCACATCTCTGACGCATATTGAGGTCATGGTGCAGCGCAACATGAAAGGTCATGGGGCGCGAGGCACCTGAAAAGTTTTGCCGGGCGCACCGCCGCCCCTACTTGAGATGGAGATAGATATGTACGCCGACTTTTTCAAAATGGCCGAGAAGAACCCCTTCTTCGCCGAATACAGCAAGATGATGGCCGAATTCGACCCGAAGAAAATGGCCGACGAGTTCACCAAAGTGACCAAAGGTTACGACATGCCGAAATTCGACTTCGACGCGGTTCTCGAACTGCAGAAGAAGAACTTCGACGCCATCACCGCCGCCAACCAGGTTGCCGCGGAAGGTGCTCAGGCCCTCGCCAAGCGTCAGGCTGAAATGCTGCAGCAGGCGATGGAAGAAGTTTCGAAGATGATCGAATCCTTCTCGAAAATCGACAACCCGCAGGCTGTTGCCGCGGCCCAGGCCGACCTTCTGAAAGGTGCTTTCGTCAAGTCCGTGGACAACACCCGCGAACTGGCCGACCTGATGACCAAGTCGAACACCGAAGCTTCTGACGCGCTCAACACCCGCGTCGTCGAAGCCCTGGACGAAGTCAAGTCGACCGTCCTGAAGGCCGCGAAGAAGAAGTAATCTCACTTTCCTGAAGTGATGGGCGAGGGCCGTACCGGGAGACCGGACGGCCCTTTCCTTTTGCTGAGGACGGCACGGGTCTGGCCTTTTCCGGCCCACTCGGGCATTTTCCCCGACATTCGATTTACGTTCGATTTCGGGGGAACTGAACATGGACCTTTCATTCGACGATTTTATGAAAGTCGACATTCGTGTCGGCACCATCGTCCGCGCCGAACCGTACCCGGAAGCGCGCAAACCCGCGATCAAGCTGTGGGTCGATTTCGGCCCCGAGATCGGTGAGCGGAAATCGTCTGCGCAGATCACCAAGCACTACGATCCCGAAACCCTTCCCGGCCGGCAGGTACTGGGCGTCGTCAACTTTCCGCCACGCCAGATCGGCAAGTTCATGTCGGAAGTCCTCGTGCTCGGCATCCCCGACGACGAAGGCGAAGTCGTGCTTCTGAAGCCCGACCTCGACGTCCCCAACGGCGGGCGGATGTACTGAGACTCGCTTCACGCGTCATCCTGAACCCGGTTCAGGATCCATAAATGCCGGCACCGCGTCGGTAGCGCATGGGCCCTGAATCAAGTTCAGGGCGACGGGAACTTGTTTGCAGCAACCTGCTTCCTATTTCAAAAGAAGGAGGAACAGAGATGCTTCGAACCATACTGGTGCTGATGTTAACGGTTGTTGCCGCAAGCCCGGCCGCCGCCCAGACCTTCAAGACCGACGATTACGATCTCAAACTTTCGGTCGTCGCCGATGGTCTCGATCACCCATGGGGGATGGCGTTCCTGCCCGACGGGGCGATCGTGGTGACGGAACGCGACCCGGGCACCATCCGGGTCGTCGATAAGGACGGTAACGTGCGCCGCCCGCTCGCCAACGTGCCGAAAGCCTACACCTCCGGCCAGGGCGGCATGCTGGATATCGCCGTCGACCCTGATTTCGAAAAGAACGAGCTGATCTATTTCTCCTACGCCGAACCCGGCGACGGCGGTGCCGGCACGGCGGTGGCGCGCGGCAGGCTCGACCGCGCCATCAACGTGCTGCGCGACGTCGAGGTCATCTTCAGGCAATACCCCAAGACCGGCGGCGGCCGGCATTTCGGTTCCAGACTGGTGTTTTCCCCCGAAGGGCATCTTTATATCACCGTCGGCGAGCGCGGCGAGCGCGAGCGCGCCCAGGACTTCACCATCAACCGGGGTCAGGTCATCCGCATCAACCGCGACGGCTCGATCCCCGAAGACAATCCCTTCGTCGGGAAAGACGGTTACCGCCCCGAAACCTGGTCGGTCGGGCACAGAAACCCGCAAGGCGCCGCAAGACACCCGGAAACGGGCAAGCTCTGGATCAACGAGCACGGCGCACGTGGCGGCGACGAGGTCAACATCCCGCTTCCCGGCCGCAACTACGGCTGGCCGGTGATCTCGTACGGGGTGCACTATTCGGGCGCCAAGATCGGCGTCGGCACCCACAAAGAGGGGATGGAGCAGCCGGTCTATTACTGGGACCCGTCGATCGCCCCCAGCGGCATGGCGTTCTATACCGGCGACAAGTTCCCCAAATGGAAAGGCAACGCCTTCGTCGGCGCGCTCAAGTACCAGCTTCTGGCGCGCCTGACGCTGGACGGTGAGAAGGTCGTCGCCGAGGAGCGCATCCTCGACGGCCTCGGCAAGCGCATCCGCGCGGTCACCGACGGCCCGGACGGATATCTCTATATTCTCGTCGACGAAAACCCGGGCCAGGTCATCCGGATCGAACCCGCAAACTGATCAGCCGCGCCGCTCGCGGTTCTTCATCGCCTCGCGCCGGGCGATGTAGACACCGCTCGCGAAGATGATCGCGCCCCCGGCCCACGTGGTCCAGGTTGGGATTTCCCCGAACGCGATGAACGCAATCAACGCTACCCACACCAACTTGCCGAAATCGAACGGCATGACGACGCTGATGTCGGCTTCGTGGAATGCCTGCGACAACAGGTACTGCCCCGCCCCGCCGCAGAACCCGATTAGTACCAGCCACGCCAGCTCGGTCCAGGTCGGCCACTCCCACACGAACAAGGCCGGAATCAATGACATCGGCGTCATTAAAATCGACATATAGGCGACGATGGCGATGGAGCTCTCGGTGCGGCTTAGCGATTTGATCATCAACAGTACGCCCGCCCACATCACCGAAGCGACAAGCACGAGGCCGTGGCCGAGCTGCACCGTATCGAAGCCCGGCTGCAGGATGATCAACGCCCCTGCGAAACCGGCGATGATCGCCGACCAGCGGCGCATCCCGACCATCTCCTTCAAGATCAGCACACCCAAAATGGTCGCGAAGATCGGCGCCGTGAAGCCGAGCGCCACCACCTCCGCCAACGGCGCCAGGCTGACCGCCGTGAACCACACCATCATGTTCACCACGTTGAGGCTGGCGCGGCCGACATGCATCCACGGGCGCTGGGTGCGAAGCGCGAAAAAACCGACCCGCCAGAGCATCGGGATGACGAACGCAAAGGCGAACAGGTTTCTGAAGAACACCAACTCGAACGGATGCACCGTCTGCGAGACATGCCGGGCGGCGGAATTCATGATCGCCGCCAGCAGTGTCGCGGCCAGCATGAAGGCGATCCCTTTGAGGGCGCTCTGAACCTTGTCGGGTGTGTGGGGCGGTGTGTCCAACGCTTAGGTCAGACGGCGGCGTTGACGACGATCTCGATCAGCGTCTCCGGTGTAGCCAGCGGCGTGCCGACACAGGCGCGTGCGGGTCTCGCCAGATCACCAAGCCATTCCTTCCAAACCTCGTTCATATCATTTTTCTGCGTCATGTCGGCAAGATAGATGGTGACCATCAGCATCTTCGACTTGTCGGTCCCGCAGCGCTTAAGGCGGTCGTCGATCTTGGCCAGCACTTCCGCCGTCTGCCCTTTGATATCCTTGCTTCTATCCGTCGCCGTCTGGCCGCAGACGTAAGCGATTCCGTTGTGAATGACGGCCTGCGACAGAATTTCGCCGCTGTCGATACGTTCGATGGTCATGTGTCCCCCTGTGAGTGGATTCGTTGATCTAATCGAAAATCGGCAATATTACGCGCCGAGATCACCGCAATATCAAGAACCGGAGCCCGGTGAATTGCGGGATACGGCCATGCGTATCGGTCGCACCTTGATTTCGGGGACGTCCGGGGGTTCACTTGTCGCTCCATTTGCAGGCGGAAATCTGCATGCTCAATCTGCGCCCCGTTCTTCACATTCTAGGCTGGATATCCTGCGCACTTGCGATGGTGCTTTGTATTCCAGCCACCGCCGACTGGTTCGCCGGAAATCCGGAATGGGAAATCTTTCTGGAAGTCGCCCTGACGACGCTCTTCGTCGGCGGTGCCGTCGTTTATGCGACGCGCTCCAGGGGCGCGACCGAAATCGATATCCGCCAGGCGTTTCTGATTACGTCGCTGGGCTGGATCGTCGTCGCCGGATTCTCGGCCCTGCCCTTCATGCATGTGGGTATCGGGTTCTCGGATGCGGTGTTCGAATCGATGTCGGCGATCACCACCACCGGCTCGACGGTTTTGGTGAATTTGGATCAGCTGCCGCCGGGTATCCTTTTGTGGCGGGCGATCCTGCAGTGGTTTGGAGGTATCGGCATCATCGCCATCGCGATCCTGATCCTGCCCTTGCTGCGGGTCGGCGGCATGCAGTTGTTCAAGATCGAAAGCTCCGACACGTCGGAAGAAAAGCTCTTCACCGCCCTCAGAACGGTCGTCGGTTTGTTCACGATCTATTTTCTGCTGACCGTGGCGTGCGCCGTGTTCTACCGGATTTTTGGGATGTCAGCCTTCGACGCCGCCGCCCACGCCATGACGACGCTCTCGACGGGCGGTTATTCGACCCACGACGACTCGTTCGGCTATTTCACCGACAAGCGCCTGCACTGGACAGCGGTAATTTTCATGGTCGCGGGCGCGGTGCCGTTCTTCCTTTATATCAAGACCGCCCGGGGTCATCTCGACGCCTTCGCCAGCGACCAGCAGGTCCGGGGCTTCATCACTTTGTTGGTCCTCACCAGTATTTTCATGGCCCTCTGGCTCGCGATCGAACGCGATATCGCGTTCCCGGATGCGTTAACGCTGACCGCCTTCAACATCACCTCCGTCGTGACAACGACCGGTTTCGCCTCCGATGATTACACTGCCTGGGGACCGGGTGCGGTTGGGATGTTCCTGGTTTTAATGTTCGTGGGCGGGTGTTCGGGATCGACGTCGGGCGCGATCAAGATTTACCGCCACCAGATCCTGCTGATTCTGGTGCGTGCGCACATCAAGCGCCTGTTCAGTCCGAACCGGGTCATCCCCCTAAGATACAACGGCAAGGCGTTGCCCGCCGACGTACCGCATTCGGTGCTTTCGTTCCTGGCCGTGTTCGTCGCCACCATCGCCGTCTTCACGGTGGCGTTGACGTTATTGGGGCTCGATATCGTCACCGCCTATTCGGCGAGCATCACCGCAATCACCAACGTCGGCCCCGGGTTCGGCGATATCATCGGTCCGGCGGGTAATTTCTCGACGCTGCCGGGGGCGGCGAAATGGATTTTGACATTCGCGATGCTGGCGGGCCGGCTTGAAATTCTGGCGCTTCTGGTCGCCTTCGACCCTGACTTCTGGCGCGCATAGGGAGAACACATGAAGATCACCATCCTCGACGACTGGTTCGACACGATCCGACACTTGCCTTGTTACGAAAAAATCGCCGGTCACGACGTGACGATCTGGAACGATCATGTCCAGGACACCGATAAACTGGCCGAGCGTCTTGCCGACACCGAAGTCCTGGTGCTGATCCGCGAGCGGACCAAGATCCGAAAAGAGCTTTTGGAACGGCTGCCGAACCTGAAACTGATCTCGCAACGGAGCGTCTATCCCCACATCGATGTGGAGGACTGCACGCGACTTGGTATCATGCTGTGTTCAGGCCAGCACGAGGGCACCCCGTCGTATGCCACCGTCGAACTGACGTGGGGGCTGATCCTTTCCGCCATGCGCATGATCCCCCAACAAATGGCGTCTCTCCGGGCCGGCAACTGGATGATGGGCGTCGGGAAGTCGGTCGGCGGTCGAACGCTCGGGATTTACGGCTATGGGCGGATCGGGTCCGCCGTCGCCGACATCGCCAAATCATTCCGCATGAACGTGCAGGCGTGGGGTTCGGAAAACACGCTCGAGCGGGCGCGCAAGGCCGGCGTGCACGTTCCCGCCAGCCGGGACGAATTCTTCCAGACCTCAGATATCGTCAGCCTGCATGTCAGGCTTTATCCGGCGACAAGAGGCATCATCACGGCCCATGACCTCAACCAAATGAAGCCGAGCGCGATACTGGTCAACACCAGCCGCGCGCCCCTGATCGAGGAGGGCGCCCTGGTCGAAGCCCTCAAGAACGGCCGTCCCGGCGGGGCCGCCGTCGACGTTTATGAACAGGAGCCCGTGACCGACACCGCGCACCCGCTTCTCAACATGGACAACGTCATCTGCACCCCGCACATCGGTTACGTGACCGAGGACGAATACCAGGTCCAGTTCACCGACATCTTCGATCAGATTTTGGCGTTCGAGCAGGGCAGCCCGATCAACGTCATCAACACGGACGTGAAGTTGCGGGGGTAGCCCTTCGGTTCTGCAATCCCGTCATCCTGGACGTTAGCCGAGCCCGAAACCAACGGCTTTCGTAGGCGAGGATTACGATCCGGGACCCATACCAGGGTTTGGTGATATCCCGGACATGGCTCCCGGCTCTCCGCGCCCTCTGGCCGCTGCTGCCGGGAAGCCGATTGTATGACTGGCACCCGAACCTTGATTAAACCGGCCCAAAACCGTAGTTTCCGGTCGCCTTAACCGCCGACGGGAAGTGACCATGAGCGACATGCGCGAATTTGCCGAAAAGTCCAACGCCTGGCCGTTTGCCGAGGCACGCGCGATCCTCAAACGGTTGAACGGCAAGACGCCTGAAAAGGGGTATGTGCTGTTCGAGACCGGCTACGGGCCGTCGGGCCTGCCGCATATCGGCACGTTCGGCGAGGTCGCGCGGACGTCGTGGGTGAGGCATGCGTTCCATCAGCTTTCCGACATCCCGACGCGGCTGTTCGCGTTCTCAGACGACATGGACGGCCTCAGAAAAGTGCCGGACAATATCGAGAACAAACAGATCATCGAGCCGCATCTCGGCAAACCTCTGACCGCGATCCCCGACCCGTTCGGCACGCACGACAGTTTTGGGGCACATAACAACGCACGCCTTCGCGCCTTTCTCGACGATTTCGGCTTCGACTACGAATTCGTCAGTTCGACCGAGCGTTACAAAGCCGGCGCCTTCGACGAGACGCTTTTGAAAATTCTTGAGCGGTATGAAGCGGTCATCAACGTGATCCTGCCGACGCTCGGCGAAGAACGGAGAAAGACCTATTCGCCGTTTCTGCCCGTCTGCCCGGATACGGGTATCGTTTTGCAGGTGCCCGTCGTCGAAACCAATGTCGAAGCCGGGACCATCGTCTATCAGAACGAGAACGGCGCGAAGGTCGAAACCCCCGTCACGGGCGGGCACTGCAAGCTGCAGTGGAAAGCCGACTGGGCGATGCGCTGGACGGCGCTCGACGTCGATTATGAAATGTCGGGGAAGGATTTGATCGACAGCGTCAATCTGTCGGGCAAGATCTGCCGCATTCTCAAGGGCAATCCGCCGGCCGGGTTCTCGTACGAACTGTTTCTGGACGAAAACGGCGAGAAGATTTCCAAGTCGCGTGGCAACGGCCTCACTGTCGAGGAGTGGCTGCGCTATGCGCCGCCGGAAAGCCTGTCGTATTTCATGTTCCAGAAGCCGAAAACCGCGAAGCGTCTTTATTTCGACGTCATCCCGCGTCAGGTCGACGAATACGCCCGCATGCTGGACGCGTTCGAGGATCAGGAACCCGCCAAACAGATCGACAACCCAGCCTGGTTCATTCACATGGGTGAGCCGCCGTCGGAGCGCGCACACCTGTCGTTCGGTATTCTTTTGAACCTCGCCAGCGTCTGTCACAGCGAAGACAAGTCGGTTCTGTGGCACTTCATTTCCCGCTACCGCCCGGACGCCAACCCGGAAACGGCGCCCATGCTGGATAAGCTGGTCGAATACGCGATCAACTATTACCGCGACTTCGTGCGCCCGGCGAAGCAGTACCGGAAAGCGACGGACGCGGAGCGCGAAGCGCTCTCGGATCTCGCCGAACGCCTGCAGAACCTGCCTGCCGATGCGGATGCCGAAGCGATCCAGACCGAGGTCTACGAAGTCGGCAAACGCGACGCCTTCCCCGATCTGAAGGATTGGTTCAAGGCGCTATATGAAATCCTGCTGGGTCAGAGCCAGGGACCGCGCATGGGCTCGTTCATCGCTTTATATGGCCGTGACGAAACGCTTCAGTTGATCGACCGCGCCATCAAGGGTGAGGATATGGCGGCTTAAGGCTTAGTCTTTCCCCGCCCTGAACGGACCGCCCGGTCAATCTGATCACCCCCTCCACCGTCACCCTGAACTTGATTCAGGGTCCATAAGCGCAACGTCTCATTGGTAGGGTTCATGGATCCCGAATCAAGTTCGGGATGTCGACTTGGGTGCTTCCGGAATGGCGCGTTAGTATATCACCGCCTCGCCAGACCCGCCGTCGACGGCGATGCATTGGCCGGTCACCATCTGGGCCAGCGGCGAGCAGAAGAACAATACCGAATTCGCGATGTCTTCAGGCTGGATCAGCTTCCCCAACGGAATATCGCCCGTCCGCTTGTCGATCACCTGATCGAGCGACAGTTCGCCTTCCTTCGCCTCTTTCTCGAAGATCTGCGTCACGCGCTCGGTCGCGGTATAGCCCGGGTGCACACAGTTGACCGTGATGTTATGGCGCCCGGTATAGCTCGAGAACTGTTTCGTGAAGTTGGCGACGCCCGCGTTCGTCACACCGTTGGTCATCCTGAACGGCGCGACAATGCGCGCCGTCATCCCGCCGATGTTGACGATGCGGCCTGAACCCCTCGGGATCATGTGCGGCAAGACGAGGCGTGCGATCCGGATATAGGCCATCAGCTTGACGTCGATGTGATAGCGGAACTCTTTATCCGTCAGTTGATCGAACGGCGCGCTGGTCGACGTCACCGCGTTGTTGACGAGGATATCGATCCCCCCCGTCGCGTCGGCAACGTCCTCGACGAGCTTTGCGACTTGTTCATGCTCGCTGACGTCGGCTTTAAAACCCCAGGCTTTCACGCCCAACGCCTCAATCTCTTTGCACGTCTGATCCAGGCTTTCCTGCGTCCGTCCGCAGATCGCGATATTCGCGCCGTGTCCCGCCAACGTCAGCGCGACGGCGCGGCCGATACCTCTACTGCCCCCGGTGACGAGTGCATTCTTGTTTTTAAGCTGAAAATCCATGGGTCATGGATAGCAACTCTAATGCTTATTGAGTAGCCCGAAGAATCGGCAGCGCTTTGGAATTCGAGACGTTTGTCGTTAGCCGTCTGCGTTGATGCGCTGGATCAAGGCGTCACGGACCACGTCGGCGAGGGCGTTGTCGGCCTGACACGTCCCGGCGTTCTTATGCCCGCCACCACCATATGTCAGCATCAGATCGCCGATATTGGTGTTCGACGTCCTGTTAAAGATCGACTTGCCGACCGCGAACACGGTGTTCTGCTCACCCCGGCCCCAGAGTATGTGCATCGATATATTGCACTCCGGATAGAGCGCATAGACCATGAACCGGTTGACGACATAAATCTGCTCTTCATTGCGATAGTCGATGACGGCCAGATTGCCGTGCACGGTGGTGCAACGCTTGATCTGCTCTTTCGCCGGTTCCTCGTGCTCGCGGTAAAGCTCGACACGCTCTTTCACGTCCGGGTGTTCCAACACCTGATCGATATCGTAGCGGCGGCAGTAATCGATCAGCGACATCATCAGTTCGTAGTTCGGCACCCGGAAACCGCGATAGCGGCCGAGACCGGTCCGCGAGTCCATGATGAAGCTCAGCAGCGGCCAGCCCTGCGCGTTGAGGACTTCGTCCTCGGTGAACTGCGCGGCATCCGCCTTATCGACCTCCGCCATCATGTCTTCGGAGATTTCGGGGAACTGCTTCTTGCCGCCGAAATAGTTGTAGACGACTCGCGCCGCCGACGGCGCCAGGGGGTCGATGATGTGGTTCTCGTAATGCTTCCCGAGGCGCGTGATCTCCGACAGGTGGTGGTCGAAGGCAGCGAAAATCCCCGGCGTGTAGGGCAGGTTGGTGGAAATATCGGTTTCCGAAACCTCGATCTCGCCTTCCTGCATCTGGTTCGGATGCACGAACAGGATATCGTTGATCAAATCCATTTCTTCGAGAAGCACCGCGCACACCAAACCGTCGAAATCGCTTCGCGTGATCAAGCGGTACATCTGGCCGGGCGGGAAGTCGAGGCGCTGTTCGTCGTTGCCTCCGAGGATTTCCTCTTCGGCGACGATATCCTCTTCGTCCACCTCGCTCGGATCGATCTCGTTCCCGTCCTCATCGACGTAGACGATGTCGAATTCGTCGTCCTCGTCATAGTCCGCATCGGGATCATCGTCGGGTTCGCCCGCCTCGACACCGAGCGCGTCGACAAGCCGGGACACCTCTTCATCTTCGATGTCGACGTATGCGTCGTCATCATCTTCCTCGTCGTCGTCATATTCGGATTCATACGCGGCCTGTTCCCGTTCATCCATGAACGACACGTCGCCCGCATCGTCATCCATGGGCGGCGGCGCCATCACGATGTCCGGGTCTTCCCTGCCGTGCTCGGGGGCGAAGGTGGTTTCGGAAAGATAGGCCGGCGTGTCGTTCGCGACGAGCACACCCAGGTCGATCGAGCCCAGCCAGCGTTTGAAGTGTTCGATATCCTTGCCGCGGAAGCACGGTCCTGCGCGGGGCGCGATAATCTCGATCTCGAGACCATCGATCCTGGACAGCCAATCGTCCCTGGCCGCTACCGATGGCAGCCAGGTCTGATGATAGGCGTTCATCGCGTGACTGATCAGCGAGAACTGCTCGCAGAACGGTGTCGCGTCGTCGGCCCATGCGCCCTCGGCGGTGCCGATATCACTGGTATAGAGAACCCGGGCCGCCGGATCGTAAATCGACATCGACGCCGCCGTCGGCAGGTAAGGGGCCGGCATCATATGCAAGCCGGAACCGTCCGCCATCGGCACCTCGCCGCCGTTTTCCGAGATCGTCTCGATGTTGAGATTGGCGTCGGTATGCAGCAAATCGGTGGCGATCATATCGGATGCATAGATCGGCAGACCGTAGCCAAGCGCTTCCGCCCACATCCCAATGGAGCCCGACCCTTGCGAACTGCGCTGAGTGATGATGATCCCCGAAATGTTGTCGAGGGCGATGTTGTCGGCGATGGCCGCCAGAAGAGGGCCGAAGTCGGCCGCCCCGCCCGGATCAATCAGGATCGCCTGATCGTTGGAGCAGACCACGTAGTGATTGGTGAACCTGAGCCCGCTAGCGGATGCGACCGGCCGACGGAACACCAGCCAGGTTCTTGCTCCCTCTTCGGCCAGAACGTGACAGAGCATACGTTTCCTTCCCGCAAGGCCCCCCAAAATTGGGATGATGATAGCCGCCCCATCGGCGCGGGCCAAGATAGGAGTTACCCCTATCCCGGCCGGCGCGTCCTGACGGTTTTCTGCCGGAAATCCGCCAAATCAGTCCGACGGCGGCTGCGCGATCGCGTCTTCGTAGTTGTAGCGCTCGGTGATCGCGCCGTAATGAAGGAAGACGTCCTGCGCGACGTCGAACGCCTCTTTCGTGATTTCGCAATGCGGCGTCCAGCAACCGAGCTTTTGATAAGTCCCGATGCAATCCGCGAGAACCGCTTCGTCGATGTCCGGGAAGAAAGGCTTCTCGGCTTTGGCGATTTCGGCGGCAGGCGTTTCGTTCATATACTGACGCGTCTTGCGATAGGCGCGCATGAACGCCTTGGCCATATCCGTTTCCAGCCATGCCGGCGTGGCGGCCAGGCTTGAGAACGCGTTCGGGCCGATTTGGGGACCGACCTGCGCCACCACGTGCCCGACACCGTCCGCTTCGAGCTGCTGCGGAAACGGGCCTTGTTGTTGGACGTACTGCCCCTGGCCGTCGCGAAACGCCTTGTCGATATCGGCCGCGCCGCCCGGGGTGACGGGAATGATCTTGTCGTAGTCGATCCCCGCCTTGAAACACGCATACTTGAACATCGCGTTCGGCTGACCGGCCTTGAACATCACCACTTCCGCGCCTTCCAGCTTATCCCACGTGAAATCGGGATCGGCTTCGCGGCCGGTGATGAAGAAGCCGTCCATCTCGTTGATCTGGGCGAAGTGCTTGAACGGCGGCATTTCGCCTTTCTTCAACCAATTGAACGACTGGCTGGGCGCCGTCTGCACGACGTGCGCGGAACCGTCCTGTAAGGATTCGATCGCCGACTTGCCGGGCGGCGAGATCGACCAGTCCGGCTCAAGGCCCTCGGCCTCCAGAAAGCCGCCGGACATGGTGGAAATCAGCGGCGAATAGAACGCCGAAAACAGCGTGAATTGAATGTTGATTTTCGTCACCTGTGAAACCTCCCCTGGGTTTTGGACTTATTTGGATATGGGGACTTCGCCCCCGATTACGAAAACGATCCCACAGGCACCCGATATGTGCAACCGGGCCAACGAAAAAGGCCGGCCCCTTGGGGACCGGCCTTTCCGAAACGTATCGAACGAAATCAGGCGGCGGCGCGGATGGCAGCTGCCTTGACGTCGGTGTCGACGTGTTCTTCGAACTGAGTGAAGTTCTTTTCGAAGCGCTTGCGCAGGTCCTGCGCCTGGGCGTCGTAACCGGCGCCGTCGGCCCAGGTGCTCTTCGGGTTCAGCACGTCGTCCGGGATGCCCGGGCAGGCTTCCGGAACCAGCACACCGAAGTTCGGGTCCTGGCGGAACGAGCCCTGCTCGAGACGCCCGTCGAGCGCCGCGTTGAGCATGGTGCGCGTGTAGGCGATCTGCATCCGCTCACCAACGCCGTACCCGCCACCGGACCAGCCGGTGTTAACCAGCCAGCACTTGGCATTCTGGGCCGCCATCTTGTCACGCAGCAGTTTCGCATAAACCGTCGGGTGACGCGGCATGAAGGGCGCGCCGAAGCACGTCGAGAACGTCGCCGCCGGCTCCTTCAGGCCACGCTCGGTCCCGGCCACTTTCGCGGTGTAGCCGCTGAGGAAATGATACATCGCCTGTTCCGGCGTCAGTTGGCTGATCGGCGGCAGCACACCAAACGCATCGCAGGTCAGCATGACGATGTTCTTCGGCAGGCCGCCCTGACCGTTCGCCGACGCGTTCGGAATTTCCGAAACGTCATACGACAGACGGCCGTTTTCGGTCAGCGTGGTGTCGAAGAAATCGTAGGCGCGCGTTTCCGGGTTCATCATCACGTTCTCGACAATGGTGCCGAAGCGCGATGCGGTCGCGAAGATCTCGGGTTCGGTTTCAGCCGTCAGGTTGATCGACTTGGCGTAGCAGCCACCCTCGAAATTGAAAATGCCGTTCGGGCTCCAGCCATGCTCGTCATCCCCGATGAGGGTGCGCGAGCTGTCGGCGGAAAGGGTCGTCTTACCCGTGCCCGAAAGACCGAAGAAGATCGCCGTGTCGCCGTCCGGCCCCATGTTGGCCGAGCAGTGCATCGGCAGGACGTCTTTGGGCGGCATCAGGAAGTTCATAACCGAGAAGATCGACTTCTTGATTTCGCCTGCGTATGCGCTCCCCCCGACGATCACCATCCGGCGCTTCAGATTCAAAACGATGAACGTTTCCGACGTGGTGCCGTCTGCCGCCGGATCGGCGGTCACGCTCGGCGCCTGAATGACGGTGAACTGCGGCTCGAACCCTTCGAGCTCGTCGTCGCCCGGCTGGATGAACATGTTGCGCGCGAACAGGTTGTGCCACGCGTTTTCCGTCACGATGCGGACCGGCAGGCGGTAGGTCGGGTCGGCACCGGCATAGCAGTCCTGAACGAAAGCGTCGCGGCCGTCGTAATGCTTCATCATTTTCGCGAGAAGCTTCTCGAAGTTTTCCTCCGAGATCGGTCGGTTGACGTCACCCCACCAGATTTCGCCCGCCGTCGTTTCTTCCTCGACCACGAAACGGTCGTTCGGCGAACGGCCCGTGTGGCTGCCGGTCAGCGCCAGCAAAGAGCCGCCCTGTCCCATTTGTGCTTCACCGCGGCGGATGGCTTCTTCGCACAACCGCGGCGCCGAGAAGTTCCAAAAGGCCTTGGCAACTTTGCCCAAACCCTGCTGTTCCAGCCCATTACGGCTGACTCGATGACCGATATTCTGCACCGTTTCCTCGCTCCTATTCCGGCGGTCTGGAATCGAGCCGCCTGTTCACGCTCCGAAGGCCGCGAACTTAGACAAGTTAATGATGTGGAATCAAGACAAACTGGCGGGTTTCCGGGCTTTTTTATCGGCTCAGGCGCGTGCCTGTTTGGCCAGTGCAACGAGGGTGTCACGACAGGTCTTTGAATCCGTTACAGGATTGTCATATTCGAGCCTGGCATAGCGCCCGTCCGCCATCAGATCGACCCCATCCGAATCACACCCCGTCATGCGCCAGTTGCCCGGCCGGCGGCCCAGCAACGAATCGGCGTAAGCACGCACCGCATCGGCATGATCGGCGTTCATGTGCTGCACCACGCCGGCCTCGATCGCCGCCATTTCATCGGCGGTTTTCTTCGGCGTGAGCACGTGCTTCGCGTCGAACCAGACGGCCCGCGCGAACCCACCCACCCAGTGCGCGCGCTCGACCGTCATACGGAAAAAACCGAAATCCCCGAAATCGGCGTAAAGCGCCGCATCCGGATGGCGCGCCAGAAACCGCGCGCGGGTCTCGGGTGACTTATCGCGTTTGACCGTCCCCATCAGGGTCAGGCGGGGGCCTGTCTGGGGGTTGCGGTTCCTGGCCGCGTTCTCGACCAGAAGTGAGGCGCGTGGGTCTTTGGCGATGTTCTTGGTGTGATCGGAGAGACCCGAGAACAGAAATAGCGGCTGCCCGCGATGATCGCAGGCATACGTCACGAGCGACGCATATGGGGCACCCCCCTCCGCCATGGCTGTCGCCAGCATCCCAACGCCACGGCGCCGCACCAGCAGTCGGGCAAGATCGGCGTTTCTGCGTTCGGACATTCATACCCTCCGGAAGATTGATCGAACTGTGCGGAGACGTTCGTGAAGCGTCAAGGACCGCCCTTGCATAACCGACGTTTGTACATATTTTCCACGTAAAAGGAGCCCTGTAAAATGCGTTCGATGATCCCCGTCTTCTGCCTCTTCGTCCTTCTCGTAAACGTTTCCCCCGCCAACGCCGACAATCACATGCATCCGAAGATCGGCGATCTGACGATCAGTCACATCTGGTCGCGCGCCACGCCCCCCACGGCGAAGTCCGGGGTCGCGTATCTTCATATCGAGAATAAGGGAAATACGGACGACACCCTCGTCTCCGTCTCGTCGCCGGCCGCCGGAAGCACCATGGTCCACGAAACAACGGTGGAAGACGGCGTCATGAAGATGTCGCACGTGATGGCGTTGAAAATTCCGGCGGGTCAGACCGTCGAGCTGAAACCGAGCGGGCTTCATGTCATGCTGATGGGCCTGAAATCGCCCCTGAAGGCGACCGAGTCCTACAAACTGACGCTGACGTTCCAGAAGGCGGGCGAAATCACCATCGACGTACCCATCCTTTTACCGGGCAAGACGCTCGAACACGCGCACTGACCGTAAGTCAGCCCCGTCACCCCGGCGCAAGCCGGGGTCCAGGGACAGTTACTTTCAGTCTGCGCTGGAGACGTCGGCCCCTTGCGCTCTGGATTCCGGCGTTCGCCGGAATGACGCATCTATCTCCGTTGGAAAACGCTAAAGCGACTTCCGAAACAATTCCGCGCCCGCGCCCAGCGCCTTTAATTTCCCTTCCGCGACGTGGCGCGGCAAGGGCGCCATCCCGCAGTTGGTACACGCGATGATGCGTGCCGGGTCGACGAATTCGGCGGCCGCGGTCAAGGTCGCGCACACTTTCTCAGGTGTTTCGATCTCTTCCGTCGCGACGTTGATGGCGCCGACGAGAATCTCCTTGTCCTTCAATATCCCCATCACTTCGTGCGGGACGTGGCTGTCGGCGCATTCGAGAGAGACCTGTTGAATCTTCGACGCATTCAGCGCCGGGAAGAAATCCTCGTACTGGCGCCACTCGTCACCGAGCGTTTCCTTCCAGTCCAGGTTCTGTTGGATCCCGTAGCCGTAGCAGATATGCACCGCCGTCGTGCATTTGAGGCCGTCGGCGGCCTCTTCGAGGATCGAGACACCCCACTCCGCCGCCTCTTTCGTGAAGGCATTGAACGCTGGTTCGTCGAACTGGATGACGTCGACGCCCATGGCTTCGAGTTCCTTCGCTTCCTCGTTCAGCAGTTTCGCGAAGGCGCGCGCCATGTCGGGGCGGGTTTCATAATACCCGTTGGCGATGGTGTCGCAGATCGTCATCGGTCCCGGCAGCGTGAATTTATACTGGCCGTTGGTGTGCTCCTTGCAGAACTTGGCGCCCGCACCGTGCACCGATCCCGTGCGCTTGACCTCACCCGTCACCGTCGGCACGTCGGCATCGTAGCGGTCGTTACGAATGCCCATCGTGGTCATCTTGTTCCAGTCGATGCCCTCGATCTTCTCCAGAAAGCCGTGCACGAAGTGCTTCCGGAACTGCTCACCGTCCGAAACGATATCGATACCCGCGTCTTCCTGGCACTTGATCCACGCCAGCGCGGCGTCGGACTGCCCCTCGAACAGTTGTTCGTCGGGGATGCGCCACGGCGCCCAGAGTTTCTCCGGCTCCGCGAGCCAGGCCGGTTTCGGCAGACTGCCGGCGACGGTGGTTCTGATCATGCTGTCCTCCCTGCATGTGTCGGCGTTCGATGTTTTGGTTGTTTTACGCTAAACTTAGATAAGTTCCGCGATCCCGGTTTGCATCGGATAATACACCGATGCTGCCTTATTTCGCCGTAATTCGCATATAATTTGGCCATATTGGGTCCGTACCAGAAGCGAGGATTAATTTTAAACCATGAGTGGAACCAAGCCCATGCATCAGAAAATCGCGCTGGTCGACGACGATCAGAACATTCTGACTTCCGTCTCCATGGCGCTCGAGGCCGAAGGCTACGACGTCGCCACCTACCCCGACGGCGCCGCTGCTTTAGAGGGTCTGGGCCAGCATCCGGTCGACCTGGCCGTGCTCGATATCAAGATGCCACGCATGGACGGGATGGAGCTGTTGGGGGAGATCCGCAAGAAGGACTCGCTCCCCGTGATCTTCCTGACCTCAAAAGACGATGAAGTTGACGAGCTTCTGGGGCTCCGCATGGGCGCCGACGACTACATCAAGAAACCGTTCTCGCAGCGTCTTCTGATCGAACGCATCCGCGCCATTCTGAGACGCCGCGACGTCGAACCCGCCGTCGAGGGCGAGGACGGCGCCAATGTGCTCAGACGCGGGGAGCTGATGCTCGACCCCGACCGTCACCTTTGTGTGTGGAAGGGCAAGGAAGTCACCCTGACCGTGACCGAGTTTCTGTTGGTCGAGTCTCTCGCGCGCCGCCCCGGTCATGTAAAAAACCGCGACCAGTTGATCGACGCCGCTTATGGGGAAAACATCTACGTCGAGGACCGCACCATCGACAGCCACGTGAAACGGCTGCGCCGCAAGTTCCGCGAAGTCGATCCCGAATTCTCCGAAATCGAAACCCTCTATGGCGTCGGCTACCGCTATAAGGCATAACGCTTCACCGGCATTCTTTAACCCGCAACGTTGGGGGGTACATGGCCAAGGGGGGTCAGGAAAGTGAGCCTCGGGTGGCGGCGCGCAGTGGCGCGTCGAAGCCGTTCATTTCGCCCCTCACCCGGCGCATCCTCACCGTCAATCTTCTGGCCATCGGCACGCTCGTCGCGGGGCTTTTGTATCTGGGCGAATACCGGCGCTCCCTGATCGACAACGAACTGCAATCGCTCGAAGTGCAGGCCGAGATGTTCGCCGCCGCCCTGGGGGAGGGTGCGGTCGTCTCCGAACAGCCGAGCGGGCAGTATCTTGTCTCCGATATCGCCTATCAGATCACCCGGAGACTGGTCGACATCACGGATACCCGCGCCCGGCTGTTTCGCGCCGACGGGACGTTGATCGTCGATTCACGCCGTCTTGGGGGTGCGGGGGGCGCCGTGCAGATCGAAATCCTGCGCCCGCCCGAAGACGACTTCGATCTGCTGGACGCCCTTCTGGATAAATACGACGACTTCGCACGCGCGATCTCGGGCGAGGGACCGTTACCGAAGTACAAAGAGAACCCCCTTCAATCCGCGAGCGACTTTCCCGAAACCCAGGCCGCGTTGATCGGCGAGAGCGCCGTCGCCGCCCGGCGGTTCGGCCACGACGATCTTGTATTGTCGGCGGCGGTCCCGGTGCAGCGCTATAAGCAAGTATTGGGCGCGATCATGCTTTCCAGGGACGGCGAAAACATCAAGACCGCGCTCCACGACGTGCGCCTGGACATCCTCAAAGTCGTTGCCGTCGCGCTCAGCATCACCATCCTTTTATCGCTCTACCTCGCCGGCACCATCGCCCGGCCGATCCGCCGCCTCGCCATCGCCGCCGAGCGCATCCGCCACGACAAGGGCAGAAAAGAGACGATCCCCGTCCTGACGGAACGCCGGGACGAGATCGGCGATCTCGCGATCAGCTTGAAGGAAATGACCGAAGCACTCTGGCTCAGGATGGACGCCATCGAGCGCTTCGCCGCCGACGTCGCGCACGAAATCAAGAACCCCCTGACATCCCTCAGATCCGCCGTCGAAACCGCGGGACGGGTCAGCGACCCGGCGCAGCGCGAAAAGCTGATGTCGATCATCACCGACGACGTCGCCAGGCTCGACCGGCTGATCAGCGATATCTCGAACGCGTCGCGTCTCGATGCCGAACTCAGCCGCACCGAGTTTGAAACCGTCGACTTGGCAGGTGTGCTCGGCGCCATCGTCGACCTCAGGAACGCCGCCGACAGGGATGAAGACGCGAACATTCAGCTTGAGATCGTCACCAATGGCGGGCTCGAGGTTCAGGGAATCGAGGACCGCCTCGTGCAAGTGTTCCGCAACCTGATCTCGAACGCCAACACCTTCTCGCCGCCCGGTGGGACGATCCGCATCTCTCTCAGCCGGCATGGGGGCTGGCTGGTGACGACCATCGACGACGACGGCCCCGGCATCCCCGAGGGGAAAGAGAAGGATATCTTCAACCGCTTCTACACGTCGCGTCCTGAGGGTGAAAAGTTCGGCACGCATTCGGGATTGGGGCTGTCGATCTCGAAACAGATCGTCGACGTCCACGAGGGCGAGATCGAGGCCACCAACCGCCGTGACGGCCAGGGCAACGTCATCGGCGCGCGCTTCATCGTTAGACTTCCGGCAAGCGAATGAACACCCCCCACGAGCAGATCCACGCCACCGCCGTCGCCATCGATGGTCGAGGCGTGCTGATACTTGGCCCTTCAGGTGCAGGGAAATCCGACCTCGCGCTTCGCCTGATCGACGAGGGCGCAATCTTGATTGCCGACGACCGTGTCGATCTGACGCCCGATAATGGCGGCGTTCTTCTTTCGGGGCCTGCGACGATCGCCGGGCTCCTGGAAGTACGCGGCGTCGGCATCGTGCGCATGAGATATGAAACAAAAGTGTCGCTATCGCTGGTCGTCGATCTGGTGGAGCCTGAAGATATGGAACGTCTGCCGGATCGTTTGACGGGGGATTTCATGGGAGCGTCCGTGCGGCGTATTGCGCTTGATCCGTTTCAAGTTTCGGCGCCGGCGAAAATCCGTCTTGCGTTGCGGGCGGCGGATAGGGATATGCTGCAGTCGTGATGGGCACCGATATTCCGAAAAACAAGGTTCTGCTGGTGTCGGGCGTTTCCGGGGCCGGCAAAAGCTCGGCTTTGAAACTGCTCGAAGACATCGGCTTCGAAGCGGTCGACAACATGCCGTTGTCGCTGATCGGCCGGCTGATCCCGGGGCTCGAGGGAAGTGACAGCACAAGCGGTGAAGGGCAATCCCTCGCGATCGGTGTCGACATCCGCACCCGCGATTTCGACGCGGGCAAGCTATTGGAGTTACTGGACCGGATCGCCGCCAGTGGCCATATCGAGGTCGCGCTGTTGTTCATGGATTGCGACGACGAGGTGCTCGGCCGCCGCTACGAGGAAACCCGGCGCCGTCACCCCCTCGCCGCCGACCGTCCGGTCATCGACGGCATCCGCCGCGAACGCCGGGTGATGGAACCTTTACGCGCGCGCGCCGATCACGTCATCGACACCTCCGATTTCGTGCTCGGCGACCTTAAGGCGCATCTGGAGCATTCGTTCGGGATCGAGGGCGATCCGGGTCTCGCGATCTTCGTGACGTCTTTCTCCTTCAAGCGTGGGCTGCCACGCGATGCGGACCTGGTATTCGACGTCCGGTTCTTCCGCAACCCGCACTACGACAAGACGCTCCGCCCCAAGACGGGCCGGGATAAAGAAGTGCAGGCGTATGTCATGGAAGACGAGGCCTTCGAGGGATTCTTCGGTCATCTGACGGGGATGGTCGGCCCGCTTTTGCCGCGCTACCGTGCGGAAGGTAAAAGTTATCTGACCATCGGTTTCGGCTGCACCGGCGGCCGTCATCGCTCGGTTTTCATTGCCGAACGCTTTCATGCATGGCTTAAGGAAAACGGATGGCGGGCACAGATTCGCCATAGGGACTTGGACAAAGCCTGAGAATCTGATCACAATTCCGCCAACGAACAAAAATAGCCGAAATAGATAGGGTAGAAGGATAACCGACAATGATCGGACTGGTGCTTGTCACCCATGGCCGCCTGGCCGTCGAGCTGGTATCCGCGCTCGAACACGTCGTCGGCCCGCAAGAGAACGTCGAAACGGTCTGTATCGGCCCGGACGACGACATGGAGCAGCGGCGGAGCGAGATCGTGACGAAGGCCGGTGACGTCGACGACGGGGATGGCGTCATCGTGTTGACCGACATGTTCGGCGGCACGCCCTCCAACCTTGCGATCTCGATCATGGATCAGGGCAATATCGAGGTCATCGCCGGGGTCAACCTGCCGATGCTGATCAAGCTGGGCTCGATCCGGGACGAAGGCTCGCTCGCCGACGCCGCCAAAGAGGCCCAGGACGCCGGACGTAAATACATCAACATCGCCTCGCAACTGCTCGCCCAGGGCGGCACCTGAGTTCACCATGACCGACGGGCCGCTCGAACGAACGTTCACGATTCTGAACAAGCGCGGCCTGCATGCGCGAGCCGCGGCCAAGTTCGCGGCGATGTCGAATGCCTTCGAATGCGATATCGAGGTAGAGCGAAACGGCCAGAGTGTCGCCGGCCGCTCGATCATGGGATTGATGATGCTGGCCGCGAGCACCGGGACCGAAATCGTGGTCCGCGCCGATGGGGCGGATGCGAAAGCGGCGCTCGATGCGATCGAGGCATTGATCGAGGACAAATTCGAAGAAGACCGGCCCGATGACGCCTAAATCGGATAAACGCCCAAGTCAGAAAAAGCCGAAAGAGCGGGTCTACAAGGGCCTGGGGGCGGCGCATGGGATCGCCGTCGGCAAGGCGTTCGTGCGCTTCGGCGACCGCATCGAAGTGCAAACGTATAACGTCGCCAAGACCAAGGTCACGGCCGAGGTCAAACGTTTGGATGGGGCCGTCAAGGTGGCGCGCCGGCAGATCCGGAGCCTGCAGGAACGCGCGCGCGGCATGCCGGGATCGGCGGGCGAGGAACTCGTCTACCTGTTCGACGCCTACCTCGCGATGCTGGACGATTCCCGCCTCGTGCGAGGGGCCCGCGAGAGTATCGAGAAAAACCGCATCAACGCCGAAGCCGCCGTCGAGCGCGAGTTCACGACGCTCGCCAAACGCTTCGAAGCGATGGAGGACGCCTACATCGCGGCCCGTCTGGACGACATCCGTGAGGTCGCGAAACGGCTGATCGGCATTCTTGTCCGCGCGCCGGGCAAGGCGCCCCCCAAACCGCCCAAGGGCGGTATCGTGGTCGCGGAACAGTTGTCCCCCGCCGACATGGCGCAGATCGACCCGGAAAACGTCGCCGCCGTCGCGGCAGCGCTTGGCGGAAACGAGGGCCACACCGCCATCATGGCCCGCGCGCTCGGCCTGCCTGCTGTTTTAGGCGCCGCCGATCTTCTGGACGGGATCAATCAGGGCGATACCGTGATCGTCGACGGCTATGCGGGCAGGATCGTCGTCAACCCGACACCCGAGACGGTCAAGAAGTACGAAAAGCGTCAGGCCGAAAAACGCCGCAGCGCCAGGGCGCTCGAGCGGCTCAGAAATCAACCGGCCGTGTCACGCGACGGCACCGAGATTCAGTTGATGGCCAACGTCGAACTGCCGGTCGAGATGGAGGCGGTGCAGGTATCCGGTGCGCAGGGTGTCGGGCTTTTACGCTCCGAGTTCATGTTCATGAACCGCGACGACATTCCGAGCGAAGAAGAGCAGACCGCCATCCTGGAGCAGATCGTCGGTCCGATGAAGTCTTTACCGGTAACGATCCGCACCCTCGACATCGGCGGCGAGAAACCGGCGCCCGCGCTTTTGTCGAACATCGACGAGGCGGCGGCGTCGGCGTTGGGGCTTCGGGGCATCCGTCTGTCACTCGCCAACCCGGACACCCTCAGAACCCAGTTCCGCGCGATTTTAAGGGTTTCGGCGAAGCGCAACGTCCGCATCCTTCTCCCCATGGTCACCACACCCGGCGAGGTGAAGCGTGCCAAGGCGTTGCTCGCCGAAGAGGCCGATAACCTGAAAAAAGAGGGGCGCAAGCTGCCGGACCCTCTGCCCCCTGTGGGGGTGATGATCGAGGTGCCGGGCGCGGCGCTCGCTGCCGACAGTCTTGCGCGCGCGAGCGATTTCTTCGCCATCGGGTCCAACGACCTGACGATGTATACGCTCGCCGTCGACCGCGCCAATGAACATGTCGCGCATCTGTTCAACACATTGCATCCGGCTGTCCTGAGGCTGATCCAGTTCACGACGCAGGCCGCGCTCCGGGCGCGCATTCCGATCTCGATCTGCGGCGAGATCGCGGGCGACCCGCGTTATACCGCGTTATTGGTGGGTCTCGGTCTTAACGATCTGTCGATGACGGCGGGCAACATCCCGCTGGTGAAAAAGCGCATCCGCGACATGGACGCACTGGCGGCGTCGCAACGCGCGCTGCAGATCATGGAACAGTCCGACGCCGGGCGCATCGCCATGATGATCGACGATTTTAACGCCCTGGCATAATGGTTCGGCCCTGAATCGAAAAAATTTCCGCTACCCCTTCCATAACCGTCTCCATGGATGAAACAATCACCAAGCGGGGTCGTTATGAATATCGTCAAGCAACATGATCGGGCCAAGATGCCTCTCGTCTATATCGCCGGTATCAAAGGCGATGCGGACGGCGCTCTGCAGACGCGCCTTAGGGAGGTCTTGGCGTCGGTGGAGCCGAACGCCGTCGCGGCGCCGGATGCCATCGTCCGTGACAACGCGGATTTCGGCCGCTTCGACCGGGAAGCGCTCAACCAGTTCCTCGTCGACACCGGCACCGATGCCGTCATTTGGGGGAGCGCCGGGAACGGGGTGCTGGAGATTCACACTGCGGTCGCACCCTACCCGAAAGTCGCACACGAGAACCGACTGGCGGCACGGTTCCAGGCAAAGGTGCCCCTTCCCCTCAACGATCGTGACATTGCCGTTCCTGTGATCCAGGCATTGGCCGCCGCGTTAGTCGAAATCGCCCGCAACCGCCCCACCCCCCAATACCTGATCCAGCATCTGATCGCCGCACTGGAGATGGCGTCCGATACGTCGCCGGATCCGGACCAGAACCTCAACGTGCTGGAAACGCTTTCACGTCTTTATGCGCTCGGACGCGCCGACGACGACGATATCACGGCACTCAGACGCGCGATCCGCCTCAACACCCAATTGTGCGCCCGGATCGGACAGACGGACCCGTCCCGCCTGGCCCGTGTGCTGCGCGTCAGGGCGGCGATCCACATAAGGCTCGGTTACAGGACACGAAGCGTCGAGCCGGTTCTGGACGCCGTCGACACCCTGTCCAGCGCGGCCCGCCACTCGATCGAGGATTTGGACCGGGCGCGTCTCGACGTGCTGCTTGCGGATTGCAAGGAGGCCCTGGGCGAGATCAGATCCGACGTCAGCCTTCTTGAAGCCGCGCGTGACCTTCTGAACTCCGCTGTCCCCTTTCTTTACCAGACCCTCGCCATCGAAGACTGGGCCCGCGCGCAATCTCGTCTGGCACGGGTCAACTGGCGCCTCTGCCTTTATGCCGATGACGCGGAAACCGGCAGAAAGTACGCAAACGACGCCATTGATGCCGTCTACGAAGCGCTTTCGTTCTACAACGCCCGTAACTTCCCCTTCGCCTGGGCCCGGGTCGCGAAGCTCAAGGGCGAGATCTCCAGTGAACTGGGGTCGATTCCCGGCCGGGTCGAAACCCTGAACGACGGAATCACCCAATTCCGGGAAGTCCTCTCCGTCTACACGCGCGAGCACGCGCCCCTCGAGTTCGCCACCACGTCGACTGAACTGGCCGAATCGCTGTGCACCCTGGCGGCTCAAACCAACGATCCGAAACACCTGGAATCGGCGGAGTCCTGCTTTGCCGCCGCCCTCGAGGTCTACCAGGTCAAGGCCGACCCCGAAGCCGACCGGGTCGCCGCCCGTCTCGCCGACGTCCGCCAACGCATTTCCGCCGCCGTCTGAACTGCTTTTCCTCTTGCCCCGCCCGTGTGGGCCTGTTAGAAACCGCGTCAACGAGGAGATATAAAGAAATCTTTATGTCTTTAAGTGATGAATTTTCAGATACAGACGCCAGCGATGGAGCGGAACGAGATGAACGCATTTACCGACTACAAGGTCGCCGACATGAGCCTCGCCAAATGGGGCCGTAAGGAGCTTGATATCGCCGAGAGCGAAATGCCCGGCCTGATGGCGACACGCGAGGAATACGGCACGTCACAGCCCCTCAAGGGCGCCAAGATCGCAGGCTCCCTGCACATGACGATCCAGACCGGCGTGCTCATCGAGACGCTTCAGGCGCTGGGCGCCGATGTCCGCTGGGCGTCGTGCAACATCTATTCGACCCAGGACCACGCCGCCGCCGCGATCGCCGAGAAAGGCACGCCCGTTTTCGCCATCAAGGGCGAGACCCTCGAAGATTACTGGCAGTACACCCACGAGATCTTCAACTGGGCCGGCAACACCGGCCCCAACATGATCCTCGACGACGGCGGCGATGCGACCCTTCTGATGCATCTCGGCAAGGAAGCGGAAAAGGATCTCTCCGTCCTCGACAATCCCGACAGCGAAGAAGCCGAAGTCCTGTTCGCCGCGATCAAGGCGAAATTGAAAGAAGACCCGACGTGGTATTCGGATCACTCCAAGGACATCATGGGTGTCACCGAGGAAACGACGACGGGTGTTCACCGCCTTTACGAAATGGCCAAGAAGGGCACGCTCATGTTCCCGGCCATCAACGTCAACGACTCGGTCACCAAGTCGAAGTTCGACAACAAATACGGCTGCCGCGAAAGCCTGGTCGACGCGATCCGCCGCGCCACCGACGTGATGATGGCCGGTAAGGTCGCGTGTGTCGCGGGTTACGGCGACGTCGGCAAGGGCTCGGCGGAAAGTCTGCGTCAGGCTGGCTGCCGCGTCATGGTCACGGAAGCCGATCCGATCTGCGCCCTGCAGGCCGCGATGGAAGGCTATGAGGTCGTGACCATGGAAGAAGCGACCAAGCGCGCCGACATCTTCTGCACCGCGACCGGCAACGTCGACGTGATCACGGTCGAGCACATGCGCGAGATGAAGGACCGGGCGATCGTCTGCAACATCGGTCACTTCGACAGCGAAATTCAGGTCGCGGGTCTCAAGAACATGAAGTGGGAAGAGATCAAGCCGCAGGTCGACGAGATCGAAATGCCGAGCGGCAACCGCATCATCCTTTTGGCGCAGGGGCGTCTGGTGAACCTCGGTTGCGCCACCGGCCACCCGAGCTTCGTGATGTCGGCGAGTTTCACCAACCAGGTGCTGGCGCAAATCGAACTCTACGCCAACAACAAGGACGGCCATTATAAAAATGACGTCTACGTGCTGCCGAAGCACCTCGACGAAAAAGTTGCGGCGCTTCACCTCGAAAAGCTCGGCGTTTCGCTGACCACGCTTTCGCAGAAGCAGGCCGATTACATCGGCGTCGACGTCAAAGGCCCGCACAAGCCGGACACGTACCGCTATTAAGTGCGCTTGCCCCCTCACCCCAACCCTCTCCCGAGGGAGAGGGGGCTAACGGATCAACAAGCGACCCTACTCATCCCTCTCCCCCTTCAAGGGGGAGAGGTTAGGTGAGGGGGTCGTTTCCGTTTCCGGTTCTTATCAAATCCGCTACAACGCATTTATGAACACCGACAGACGCATGTGGATCATCGCCGGCCCGCCCGGGTCCGGCAAAAGCACGCTCGCCCAGCGCCTGTTCCCCCATGACATCGGCACCACGCGCCATATCGACGCCGACGACACGCGCGGGTTCGACGCCGCCGACGACCTCCCCGAAGCGGTGATGAAAAGGATCGTCCCGGTTTCGAAACGCCTCGAGATCGCGGAAGCCGGCGGGCGCAGCTTCGTTGTCGAGACGCGCCTGATGAGCCGCAAACCCCTCTCCGCCGCGATCCGCCTCAGGCGCCGCGGCTGGGGTGTTAATATGATCTATCTGGCACTTCCCCGAATCCAGCTCTGCCGGGAGCGGGTGCGTGCCCGTGTCCTCAAGGGCGGCGACGACGTCCCTGAAGAATTGATTGAAAAATCGTTCCGGGCTTCGCTCGAAAATCTGCCCCGATATATCGACGCGGCTGAAAAATGGGTGGTGCTGGACAGCTCCGGCGCCCGCAAACCGCTGATCGGGCACGGCAGTTATGCCGGTGTGGTGCCCGCCCAAACCGACGCGCTGAAAGCGCTGCTACCCGACTACCCCTTCATCCCCGCCGCCAAGAGCGTGATAAACGACACCTGGTTCACCCCGATCGTCGCTGAATTCAGCAGCATCCAACGCTGGCAGATGACGTTGGACCGTTTGATGCGGATCGCCGACAACATCGAGGGATTGTCCACCGGATGACGCATATCAAGGCGCACGGCGTTCTTGGCCCGGGCCATGAACGCGCGTAAACTCGCCCCGTGTTTGAAACCGCATCCAATTCCATGTCGCTGATGCTCGGCGCCGTCGTCGGCGCCTTGATCGTACTGCCGTTCGCGCTGGTCTATCGCGCCCGTGCGCGCGATGCGTCCGCCGAACGCCGCCGCGTCGACGCCATCGCGACCCGGACACGCGGCATCCTCGCCGCGGCGCCGGATGGGATATTTCTGTGGGATCACGCCACCGGCGGCATCAGCTGTTCGCGCCGCCTCGCCGAAATGCTCGAGATCGAGAGCGGCACCCTCGCCCGCTACGACGATATCCGCGCATGCTTCGAAGAAGACGAGCTTCAGAAACTGGAACAGGGCGTGAGCCTACTGCGCGCCAAGGGCACCCCCTTCGACGTCACCCTTAAGCGCGGCGACCGGTATTTCCAGGCGTTGGGTTCCCGCGCCACGGGGGCGGGTGGCGAAGCAGTCGCCGATATCGTCTGGATGCGCCGCGTCCAGGCCGCCGCCGAGGGCCCGGCGACCGGTCGAAACATGTCGGGTCTCGAGGACCGGCATCTGACGGCGTTACTGGATACCCTCCCCATCCCGCTGTGGCTCAGGGATTCGGACCTCAAGCTCGCATTCAGGAACCGCGCCGCCGAGCGCATCGGCGACCTTTCGGACGAGATCGGCCGCCGCGCCCGGACTGAAAGCAAGACCGTTTCCGACACCGCGGACATCACCGAGAACGAGACCAAACGCCACGTCCGGATCACCGAGACGCCGCTCGCGCCCGCCATGGGCGAGAAAAGCGGCACCATCGGCTTTGCCGTCGATATGCCGGAAACGGCAACATCTTCTGAAACCGTCACCGTCTCAGATTCAACCGGCCCGTCGCCCCGCGAGCTCTTGCGACCGCTTGAATCGGGTGTCGCGGTGTTCGACGGAGAGACCAATCTCGTCGCGGCCAATGCCGCCTTTGCGGCGCTCTGGCGGCTCGACCCGGACTGGCTGGAGACGCGCCCGTCCATGAGCGATCTGTTGATGCGGCTTCGCGAACTTCGACGCCTGCCCGAGGTCGCCAACTTCGCGGACTTCAGGAACGAAGAACTCAGCCGCTTCGAAACCCTCAAAGGCGTCAGCGGCGACGAGTTGCACCTCCCCGACGGCCGCACCATGAAACGCCGCTTCGCCCCCTTGGATGACGGCGGTCTGGTGATCTCGTGCGACGATGTCTCGGACCGCCTGGATATGCAGCGCTCGCTCAAATCGGCGGGTCAGGTCCACAGTACGACGCTCGAGAACATGCGCGAAGGGATCGCCGTGTTCGGCGCCGACGGGCGTCTTCAACTCACCAACCCGCAGTTGGCGAAGCTCTGGGATCTCGACGACACCGCGTTCGAACCCGGCGCAAGATTGCCCGACGTGATCCAGTCCATCGGCATGAAGATGGCCGCCAACGACGAGAAATGGTCGGTGCGGCGCGAAAGGATTGCATCCGAGATCCTCGGCCGCACGTTGAACAGCGGGCGCGTCGACCTGATCAACGGGCGCGTTCTCGCCTTCGCCAACGTCCCGTTACCTGACGGTGCCTCGCTGGTGAGCTACGGGGACATCACCGACAGCTTCCGGGTCGAGGAAGCGCTGCGCCAGCGCGCCCGCACGCTCGCCGAAACGGATCGCATGAAGACCGAATTCATCGCCAACGTGGCGATGGAAGTCCGCACACCACTCAACACCATCCACGGCTTCGCCGATATCCTGCGCCAGGAAATGTTCGGCGAGTTGAACAAGCGCCAGCTCGAATACGCGGGCGGCATCGTCGACACGTCGGAAAAGATGATGGGTGTGGTGACCGACATCCTCGACCTCGCGACCATCGAGGCGGGGCGGATGGAGTTGAACAAGGATACCGTCGATCCGCACGCGATCCTGGTCGACGCATTCAACGTGGTGAAGGATCAAGCGAAGAAGAAGACCATCAAGGTCGATTTCGACTGTCCGCCCGACATCGGCTGGATTTCCGCCGATGCGAAGCGGCTGACACAGGTCGTGTTCAACCTTCTGACCAACGCCATCACCTTCACCCCGAAACTCGGCCACGTCACCCTCGCCGCCCAGCGCGACGGCGATATGGTGGAGATTTCGGTTTCCGATAGCGGCCCCGGCATTCCCAAGGACGAACGCGAACGCGTCATGCAGCCGTTCCAGCGGATCAAAAGCGACGATCACCAGGGCGGGGGGCCGGGTCTCGGCCTCACCATCGTCAAACGGTTCGTCGAACTTCACGGCGGCACGATCGATATCCGTTCGAACAAATCGCGCGGCGCCACCGTGGTCTGCCGCATCCCGGCCGGTGACGGGGAAACCGAGGGGGTTGCGCCCAGCGAGGCGGATCGTGCTATCGTAGACGAACACGCGGCCGAATAGGCTCGCGAGCGGAGGATGAACTTGGACCTTCAAACGCTGTGCATCGTCGTGATTTTGGCGGGCGTGATCACCATGCTGGCGCGCGCCATGCTGAACGCCGGCAAGACGCGGGCGCGGATGAATCGCCGATCCGTCTCGAAGCCGCCGCCCGGCGCGTTCGCGCTCGACGATGCGTTGGACAAACTAAATGAGACGGTCCGCATCCTGCAGCGCGATCTCGGCGATCAGGCACCCAGCCGCCAGGACCCGGCGGGGCTGCGCTTTTATGTCGCCTATCTGGTCGGTGTCGCCCGCGAAATCGGGAAAATGAACAAAATCGCCTATGGCCCCGCGTTGGAAACCCCGATCCGGATGGAAATGATCCGCCACGGCATTTCAAGCTCGGCCGGAAGTGATGCGCTTGCCCGCATCCTCGCCAGCGACGAAGGCCAACAGGGCCTGATCGCCGGCGAGATGGACGGAGTGGACGCCTGCGACCCCGGCTATGACGGTCCCTACTTCGGACGCATCCTGTCTTACTTCACCGACGCCCAGGTCCGCGGCCCGCGCTAAAGCGCTTCGACCGCTTCACACAATTTTTCGATCTCGGTTTCGTCGTTGTAGTAATGCACCGAAGCGCGGACGACTTCCTTCAATCCACGGTTCTCCATATCGATGCGGGTCGACCCGACCCGTGAAACGGACACATTGATCCGTTTCTCCGCAAGCTTCGCCTTGATCTTCTCCGGTTCGACCCCGTCTTTCGTGAAGGTCGTGATGCCGCATTTCTCGGTACCGATATCGCGCACGGTGACGCCCGGGATGGTATCGAGTGAGGCGCGCAACGTGTCGGCCAGCGACGTGATACGGCCGTGGATGTCATCCATCCCCCAATCAAGCGCGTAATCGACCGCAGCGCCTAACCCGATAACACCCGCCGTATAGAACTCCCAGTTCTCGAATCGCTTCGCCGTCGGCACGATCTCGTAACTGTCGCGCCCGGTCCAGCTTGCCGCGTGCAGGTCCAGAAAAACCGGCTCCAACTCGTCGATGCGGCTTTTACGGACATACAGAAACCCCGTCCCGCGCGGCCCCCGAAGATACTTCCGCCCCGTCACCGACAACGCGTCGCAACCGATCTTCTCGACATCCAATGGGATTTGGCCCGCCGACTGGCACGCATCCAGCAGATACCAGGCCCCGGCATCGCGCGCGATTTTTCCGATCTCTTCGGCCGGATTGACCAACCCCCCATTGGTCGGCACATGGGTGACGGCGATCATCTTCACCCGCGCGTCGATCATGCTTGAGAGCATATCGATATCGACCGCGCCATCGGCGTTACTGGGGGCGACCACGACCTCGATCCCGCGCGCCTTCGCCGCCTGCAGATACGAGATAAAGTTAGATGCGTATTCGGCCTCGACGGTGACGATTTTGTCACCCGCGTTCATCGTCCCGACCATGGCGTGGAACGCCTGCAGCCAGGCGACGGAGGCATTCTCCATCAATGCGATTTCATCGGGGTGCGCGTTGAGAAGCTGGGCGACGGCCTTATACGTGCGTTCGATCAGGGGCTGTGCCCGGGCCGCCGCTTCGTAGCCGCCGAAATCCTGCTCGAGCTGCAGATGCTCGATCACGGCGTCCATCACAGGTGACGGCATCAGGCCGGCGCCGGCGTTGTTGAAATGGATTACGTTACTGGTGCCCGGCGTTTCCGCGCGGGCGCGCGCGACATCGATGACCATAGCTCTCCCCTGACATGAACCTGTTCGTTTATCGGCAGGGAAGGCGGGCATAGTAAAGGGATATATCCCGAATATCCTGCTCACTCAGGTGCCGGACCTGACCTTCCATGATCGACGCGCGGCGCTTTTGGCCTTCCTCGCCACCGCTCGCGTCCTTCAGGTTCAGCAACTGCTGTTCGAGATATGCGGCATCCTGTCCGGCGATGTTGGGGACATTACGGTTCGACGCAATCCCCCGTTCACCATGACAGACCCGGCAGCGGACATCGAACTTGGGCGCAGTCAACGCAGCACTTGTAGGATCGGCGGTACAGGGCTGGTTGGAGTAATAGGCGGCCAGATCCTCGATATCCTTGTCGCTCAGATTGAACACGAAGGCGTCCATGATCTCGTTATTGCGGCGCTGGCGCAGGAGCTCGGTGTAATCGTGTTCCGGTTTGTCGGCGACACCCGTCCGGCTCTGCGCCGACGTGCGCATTTCGCGGAGCTGTTTGACCAGATAAAAATATTTCTGGTTGGCGAGATTGGGGAAACCGTCGATCCGGCTGTTACCGCTGCCGCCGTGGCAGCCTTCGCACTGTTTGGCCAGCACGGCACCGCGCGCGGCGTCGCCGTGATGGGCGGCGTAAGCCGGGTAACAGATATACATCAACGAAATCAGCAGGGCCGGAACGAGGCGGGCTTGCATGGTTGGCTCCATTGCTCTTGTTGGGGTCCTATTGTGAACACCGAAGCTGATGCCAACCTGTCAATTCCCAGCTTTCAGTTTCCCGACGGCACGCCCTTGGTCGTCGAGTATTCAAAGTGCAGCGCCTTATCCGGGAACACGGTCTTATAGGCGTGATGCGCGGCGAACGCAGCTTCGGAAAACCCGGTCAAAATCAGCTTCAACTTGCCCGGATAATCCGAGACATCACCGATCGCGTAGATACCGGGTACGTTCGTCTCCGCCGAGGTCGGATCGGTGGGAATACCTGCCCCGCCCGCGTCCAGCCCCCAATCCCTGATCGGCCCCAGACTCTGTTGAAGCCCGAAAAACGGCAGCAGAACATCCGCGTCGAGACGGCGTTCTCCGCCATCCAGATCGGCGACGATGACCGCTTCCAGTTTGCCGTCCGTCCCGTCGAGACCGTGCAACTGATAGGGCGTCACCAGATCGATCATCCCGTCGTCGGCCAAAAGCTTCATCCGCCGGACCGATTCGTCCATGGCCCGGAACCGGTCGCGGCGGTGCACGACATGCACCTTGTCCGCGACACCCGAAAGCTGGACAGCCCAGTCGACGGCGCTATCCCCGCCCCCCGCGATCACCACCCGCTTGCCAGCGAAATCTTTCACGGTCCGCACCATGTATTTGACACCAAGCCCGGGGCCTTGCGCTTCGTAATCCTCGATCCCCGCGAGGGGCGGGCGCTTCGGTCCGAACGCGCCGACCCCGGCGGCGATGATCACCACCTTCGCCGTGATTTCGGTACCCGCCGACGTCGAAAGCCGGAAGTTTCCTGCCTCGCCCGATAATTCGATCACTTGTTGGTTGAGGTGAATGTGCGACTCGAACGGCTGAACCTGTTTCTCCAGATTGCGGATCAGATCCGCCGCCGACGTTTCGGGAAGCCCCGGAATGTCATAGATCGGCTTTTCGGGATAAAGCGCCGAGCACTGTCCCCCGATATCCTCGAGCGCGTCGATCACCCGGCATTTCATCCCCAGCATCCCGCATTCGAACACGGCGAACAGCCCGACCGGGCCGGCCCCGACAATGGCGACGTCAGTTTCAAACTGCTCTGAGGGGGCGGAGGCTGTCACGTGATCTGATCCTTTGTGCGGTGCTCACCTAGGATGGGTGCGCCCGGCGGGCGGTTCAAGTCTTGTTCGGTGTTGCGGTGCCATATACAAACTGAGGCATGGGTGATCGGCCAGACATTATCTTAAAGTTCGACGTCGCAGACGAAAGCGGAACCGCCGCGTTTGCGACCCGTTTGGCAAGCGTCCTAAAACCCGGCGATATCGTCGCCCTCGACGGCACATTGGGGGCCGGCAAGACCGCGCTCGCCCGCGCGTTGATCAATGCCCTTCCGGGTGAGCCGGAGGACGTGCCCAGCCCCACGTTCACGTTGGTGCAGACCTATAATCGGGGCGATCTCGAAATCTGGCACTTCGACCTTTATCGCATCGAAGACCCTGAAGACGTCTTCGAGCTCGGGATCGAGGACGCCTTCGCTGATGCCGTCAGTTTGATCGAATGGCCGGAGAGAATGGGCAGCTTATTACCCTCGAAGAATCTGAACGTCCGGATAGAGGAAATATCGACAGGGCGCCGGATTACGCTTAGCGGCAACGACGAGTGGCGTCGGCGCTTTGAAACTGTTTTCGCGGAGACGGCCCTTCATGGATGACAAGCGCACGGAATCCCGGCTCAACTTCCTCGCCAATGCCGGCTGGGCGGGTGCCAAGGTCGAAATTCTGGCCGCCGACGCCTCGTTCCGCAGTTACTACCGTGTCGGCCACGGTGAGCGGCGTTGTGTATTGATGGACGCCCCACCCCCCAAAGAAGATGTCCGTCCGTTCGTCGCCGTCGCGCGCTATCTGGGGCAGCTCGGGTTCAGCGCCCCCAAAATTTTGGCCGAGGACGAGCGCCGCGGCTTCCTTTTATTGGAGGACCTGGGCGACGACACCTACACCCGCGTGTTCGATGCAGGCGGCGACCAGGAACAGCTTTATGAGATCGCCGTCGACACCCTTGTCCATTTGCACGAACTGTCGTCGGCAAAAACCGCACCCGCCGAAATCCCTCCCTACGACATGGATACGCTCGTCAACGAGGCGATGCTATTCGTCGATTGGTACATGCCCGCCATCGGCAAACCTGTCTCCGATAAAGCGCGTGAAGCCTACGAAGCCGCATGGCGGACAGCGTTCGCGGGGGTCGCCGAGAAGCGCGAAACGTTGGTGCTTCGCGACTATCACGTCGACAATTTGATGTGGCTGCCGGGTCGCGCCGGCACGGCGCGCTGCGGCCTTCTGGATTTCCAAGACGCCCTGATCGGGGCCCGCGCCTACGACCTCATGTCGCTGATCGAAGATGCGCGCCGCGACGTCGATCATCAACGCGCCGACCGCTTGATTTCGCGCTATGTCGCCGCGTGTGGCGATGTCCACGAAACCGCGTTAAGGCGTGATATCGCCATATTGGGCGCGGGACGGCATGCGAAGGTGATCGGGATCTTTACCCGCCTCTGCAACCGCGACGGCAAGCCGCAGTATCTTTCTCACATTCCCCGTGTTTGGAGATTGCTCGAATACGATCTCGGCCACTCCGCGCTCAAACCCTGCGCCGACTGGTTCAAAGAAAACGTCCCGGCCGAGCTGCGCGTCACCCCCACCCCCAAAAAGCAGCCGACGGAAGCCGCCAATGACCGTTGATATTCCCAAAACCGCGATGGTGCTCTCGGCGGGATACGGCAAGCGGATGCGCCCGTTGACCGACGACACCCCGAAACCGATGCTGGCACTCAACGGCAAGCCTTTGATCGGCCATGTAATGGACAGGTTGGCCGCAACGGGTGTCGAGCGGGCCGTGGTCAACCTTCACTATCTCGGCGATCAGATAAGGGATTATCTTGATTCGGAAGACCGGCTCGACGTCATCTTCACCGAAGAGCCCGAGCTTCTTGAGACCGGCGGCGGCGTCAAGAACGCCCTCGGACCCCTGACCGAATTGGGCACCCATCCGTTCTATGTTGTGAATTCCGATGCCTTCTGGCTCGACGGGTACGAAGACACCCTGATGCGCCTGGCGCGGGAATGGAGGGATGATCTCATGGACGGCCTTTTACTTTTACAGGGGACGGTCGAAAGTCACGGGTATTCCGGCCCCGGCGATTTCGTCGCCGACCCGGACGGTAAACTGGCCCGCCGCCCGGAAATGGAGGTCGCACCATGGTTGTTCGCGGGGGTGCAGATTCTGCATCCGCGCATCTTCGACGACAGCCCCGATGGCAAATGGTCGTTGAATGTCGTTTTCGACAAGGCGATCGAAACCGACCGGCTGTATGGGGTGGTTCACGACGGCGAATGGTTCCATATCGGGACGCCCGAGGGGTTAAAAGAAGCGGACGACTTCCTCAACCTTCCCTTCGCGGGCGAAAAGAAAAGATAGGCCGATGTTCGATGCGCCGGCGCCACGGGTAGCGACGATCTCGAGCGGCGTTGCCTTCGTGGACGCGCTGGCGAAGCGTCTGTTGAGCGAAGCGGATGGCGATCCGATGGCGCTCGCCGGGATGCGCGTGCTTCTGCCCACCCGCCGCGCCTGCCGCGCATTGGCGGAAGCGTTCCTCAGGCTCGGCGGCGGCAAGGCGCAACTCCTCCCCACCATGACGCCGCTCGGCGACATGGACGAGGAAGAGCTGACCATCGCCGAAGCCGGGCTCCCGCCCGGGGCGGGACAAGCCCTCGATTTGCCCCCGGCGATCTCTGGTCTAAGACGCCAGTTACTTCTCGCAACCGCCGTGATGGCTTTACCCGACCACCGGATGCATCCCGAACACGCGACGGCGCTCGCCCTCGAACTCGCCAAGCTGATCGACAGGCTCGCGACCGAGAACTGCAATGCCGAGGATATTCGGGGGCTGGTCAGTGAGGGGGAGGATTATGCCGCCCACTGGCAGCGGGTTCTTCGATTTCTCGAAATCCTGATTTCCGCGTGGCCGGAGATTCTCAAGGATGAAGGCTGCATCGACCCGGCCCAGCGCCGGAACGCATTATTAAGTGCGCAGGCGCGGTTCTGGCAGGAATCCCCGCCCACGACCCCCGTTATCGCGGCGGGGTCGACCGGCTCGATCCCGGCGACGGCGGATTTGCTGGCTGTCGTCGCGGCCCTTCCCACGGGGATCGTGGTTTTACCGGGATTGGACAGCACCCTCGCCGACGATGCGTGGGAACATTTAGGCCCCACCCATCCTCAGTTCGGTCTGAAGCAGCTATTAAGCCGGCTCGATGTCGCCAGAGACGCGGTCGCCGATTTCACCGGCGCCGGCGAGCATACCAGAAGCCGTCTGATTTCCGCCGCGTTGACGCCCGCCAGGGCCACGCCCCCGGCCCCGCCGACCAAAGCCGAAATCGATACGGCGCTTGAGCACGTGACGCGGGTCGACTGTCCGGGCGCAAGCGAGGAAGCCGCCGTCATCGCGCTTGCCATGCGCCGCACGCTCGAAACACCCGAAAAGACATGCGCGCTGGTGACCCCTGACCGCAGCCTTGCGCGCCGGGTCGCGGCACAACTCCGGCGCTGGGACCTGGAGGTCGACGATTCGGCGGGGGTGCCGTTGGCCCAGACACCACCCGGCGCGTTTTTGCGCTTGGTCGCCGACGCCGCCGCCGAGAAACTGGCCCCCGTGCCTTTACTCGCTTTGCTGAAGCACCCCCTCGCGTCGGGCGGGTTGGCCACCGCCGATTTCCGCGCACTCGTCCGGGGATTCGAGATCAAGACGCTTCGGGGGCCGCGTCCGGCACCTGGCATGAAGGGATTGCGCGCCGCGCTCGGCGACAGTCCGAAGACAGCGCATCTGCGACCGCTCCTCGATATCGTCGAAAACACGATCAGCCCGCTCACCGATCTCATCAACAGAGATAACGTCGATTTCGGCGAGCTTTTGACCGCACACGTCGAAACGGCCGAGAAACTCGCGGCCGATCACGAACTCGGCGGCGACCAGAAATTATGGGCGGGCGATGCCGGTGACGCCGCCGTCCGGTTTATCGAGGAATTGAAGGACGCCGTCGGGGTGTTGGGGTCGCAACCCGGCGCGACCTATGCCGCCATGTTCGACGGGTTGTTGTCGGGCCGGGTCGTCCGGCCGCGCTTCGGGACCCACCCGCGCCTGCATATCTGGGGGCTTCTGGAAGCGCGCCTGCAGCATACCGACACCGTGATCCTGGGGGGCTTGAACGAGGGCACCTGGCCGCCCGAACCCGAGAGCAACCCGTGGATGAGCCGCCCGATGATGCATGAGATCGGTCTCGAGATGCCGGAACGGCGCATCGGCTTGACGGCGCACGACTTTCAACAGGCCTTCGCCGCCCCGGAAGTCATCCTGACCCGCGCCGAGAGACTGGGGGGCGCGCCCACCGTGCCGTCACGTTGGTTATTGAGGATCGATAATCTGCTGGAGCGCGCCGGCGCGCGCGGGCGGCTTCGCGCCGATGACGCGACGCCATGGCTCAAATGGGTTGAGAAACTCGACGATGGTGAGCGCGTTATTGTCGGTCCTCCGAAACCGGTCCCGCCCCTCGATGCCCGGCCGACGGGATTATCCGTCACCCAGATCGAAACCCTGATCCGCGATCCCTACGCCGTCTATGCGCGTCACATCTTAAAGCTGAAGGCGCTCGACCCCATCGACGCCGATCCGGGCGCGGCGGAGCGCGGCAGCCTGATCCACGAAGCCCTCGAAATCTTCGTCCGGAAATACCCCGATCATATTCCCGACGACGCCGAGCGCAGACTTATCGAGATCGGTGCGGAGGTGTTTGCCCACCAACTGGCGCGCCCCGGTGTGCGCGCCTTCTGGTGGCCCAGGTTCGAACGCATCGCCAAATGGTTCGTCGACTGGCAGCGCGAACGACTCGCTGAAGGCTGGCAGGTCAACTTCGCCGAGGATCAGGGCGAGCATATCGTCACCGCCGTCGAGGGCGGGTTCAGGATCACCGCCAAGCCCGACCGCATCGATCACCGTCCCGACGTCGGGCTTTCGATCCTCGACTACAAGACCGGCCAGCCGCCGAGCGACAAACAGGTCGAGAGCGGCTTCAGCCCACAACTCCCCCTCGAAGCGGTGATGGCGAGAGAGGGCGCGTTCAAGGGCGTCCCCGCCGAGAACGCCGTCGAGCTTCTTTATATTCGCTTGTCGGGCGGCCGTAAGCCGGGCGAGGCCCGCGCGCTCAAGCTCGATATCCCGGACCTGATCGAAAAGACGATGGAGGGGGTCAATCGGCTGGTCGTCCAGTACGCCGACCCGAAACGCGCGTATCTCTCGAACCCGCGTCCGCAGTTCGAGAACCGCTTCAGCGATTACGGCCACCTGGCGCGCCTTGCCGAATGGCAGGGCGGCGGGGAGGACGACGCATGACCGGCGAAGCCGCCTATAGAATCCGCAATCGCACCGGCCAGCAGATCGCCGCCGCCCAACCGGAAGCATCGGTCTGGGTGTCGGCCAACGCCGGGACCGGGAAGACCGGGGTTCTCGTCGACCGCATCTCGCGATTACTGCTGGCGGGCGTCGAGCCGGAACGGATTCTCTGCCTCACCTTCACCAAGGCCGCGGCGGCGGAAATGGCCAACCGGCTGGCTGAGCTTCTCGGCCGCTGGGCGGCGATGCCGGACGATGTTCTGACGAAAGAACTGCATGCCTTGGGTGAGAACCCGGTCGATGAAGCGCTTCTCATCCGCGCGCGCAGCCTATTCGCGATGACACTCGAAGCCCCGGAAGGGTTGCGCATCCGCACCATCCACGCGTTCTGTGAGTCATTGCTGGGCCGCTTCCCGCTTGAGGCAGAGATCACGCCCGACTTCCGTGTCATGGATGACCGCGACCAGCGCGAACTCCAACTGCAAGCCCGCGACGTCGTTCTTTCCGAAGCTGCCGCCCGGGGCACGGATTTAACGAGCGCGCTTTCCGCCGTCGCCGCCTTGGTGAACGAAGAACAGTTCGCCGGGTTGATGAAGGAGTTGGACGGCACACGGACCCGTTTCCGGGATGCGCTCGCGCGGCATGGCGGACCGAAGGGATTGGGGGACGCGGTTTACACCTCTCTCGGGATCGATCCCAAGACCACCGACAACGACGCGATCCGCGCGGCGTGCGAGATCGACGACGACACCCGCGCCGATCTCGAACGGCTTTGTGTCGCTTGGGGTGAAGGCGCCGCGACCAACAACGGCTTCGCGCGCGATGTCCGGCAATGGCTGGCGATGGAGACCGAACAGCGTGCGGCCAGCTGGCGCGATCTGTATGCGTCGGTATTTCTCAAGAAAGAAGGCGATCTGAAAGCGGACAGCACGCTTCTGTCCAAGGGCGCGCTTGGTTTCGACGAAGGCGCATTGGCGATTGCCAGAGAACGGGGCGAAAGCTGTATCAGGACCCTCGACCTGATCAAGGCGATCAACGTCGCCGCCGCGACCCGCGCTTTGATCGGTGTCGGCGCCGCCCTCATCGACGCCTACGAGAATATCAAGGAGCGACACGCGCGCCTCGACTACGACGACCTGATCCAGCACGCGTCGAGACTGTTGAGCAGCGCATCGGGCGTGAGTTGGGTGCACTACAAGCTCGACGGCGGCATCGAGCACGTTCTTGTCGATGAAGCGCAGGACACCAGCCCCGACCAGTGGCAGGTGATCGAAGAGATCGCATCCGACTTCTTTTCCGGTCAGAGCCGTTACGAGGAAACCGCCGAGCGGCCGCGCACGGTGTTCGCGGTTGGGGACGAAAAGCAATCGATCTACAGCTTCCAGGGCGCTGACCCGGTGATGTTCGGGACGATGCGGGGCCGCTTCGGCGAACAGGTCACGACGATCGGCAGGGTCTGGAAGCCGGTCGACATGGCGGAGAGCTTTCGTTCCGGCCCTGCCGTTCTCGATATCGTCGACAAGGTGTTCGAAGACGACGATGCGGCACGTGGCCTGAGTTTCGCCGGGGAAAAGGTGCGTCACCATTCCGCCCGGCAGGGTCAGGCAAGCTCGGTGACATTGTGGCCGAAAGAAGAGCCGGGCGAAGACGACGGCGACGACGATCCGTGGGACGTGCCGCTCGATCACATCGGCGCCGACAGCCCGCTGGCGCGGGTCGCGGTCAGGATCGCCGATACGGTCGACAACTGGATCAAGTCGGGCGAGATTTTGCCGGCGCAGGGCCGTGCCGTCCGGCCGGGCGATGTGTTGATCCTCGTCCAACGCCGCCGCCGCATGGCGGAATTGCTGGTCGCCGCATTAAAAGAACGCGGCATCCCGGTCTCGGGCCGCGACCGCATGATTTTGCCCGATCAGTTGGTCATTCAGGATTTGATCGCGCTCGGGCGCCTGACGCTTTTGCCCGACGACGATCTGAATACCGCGACGGTCTTGAAGGGTCCGTTGATCGGATTGACGGAAGATCAGTTGTTCGAGGTCGCCTATAACCGCGACGGGACGGTGTTGGACGCGTTGCGCACCAAGCAAGATCAAGACCCCGCCTTTGCCGCCGCATGGCAGCTTATCTCCGAATGGCGCGCTCGCGCCGACTTCACCCCGCCCTTCGAGTTTTTCTCGGGCGTGCTCCATGCCGATCAGGGCAGGAAGAAGCTGCTGGCGCGTCTCGGCCCCGACGCCGCCGACCCGATCGACGACTTCCTCGCCGCCGCCCTCGATTTCGAGAGCGATCACGTCCCCTCGATGGAGGGCTTCCTTCACTGGATCGAGGTCGGCAACACCGAAGTGAAGCGCGACCTGGAACAGGGCCGGAACGAGGTCCGCGTCATGACGGTGCACGGCGCCAAGGGCCTGCAGGCTGAGATCGTCTTTCTGGCGGATGCGTGCTCGGTCCCGGTCGCTCAGACAGACGACAAGATTCGCTGGCTCGACGACAGCGGCCTGCCGGTCTGGCCGGCGTTCGCCAGCGACGAGACGGAGGATTTGAAGGCGATCAAGGAGCGCAAGCGCAATGCGGCTTTGGAGGAATACCGGCGGCTATTATATGTCGCGTTAACGCGCGCCAAGGACCGGCTCTACGTCACCGGTTTCACCAACAAGCGCCAGTCGAAGGAAACATCGTGGTACGACATGGTGGAGGGCGCGATCTCCGAACTGGGCGAGACCGTCCCCGAAGCCGACGGCCGCTCCGCCATAACGTATCAAAAACCCCAGACCGAGGAACCCGATGGCGGCGGCGGGGCTGAAAGTGCGGATGAGAAAGACGTCCCCCTCCCCACATGGGCGACAGCTTTTCCGGATAGCGAGCCGCTGCCCCCCAACCCGTTGAGCCCGTCGCGCCCCGACGACGAGGAACCCCCTGCCCGTTCCCCCCTGGACAGCGACGACGGACGACGTTTCAAACGGGGCAACGTGGTGCACGCGTTGATGCAGACGTTACCGGAACTGCCCCCCGATAAACGCCGCGAAGCGGCCGAACTTTATATTTCCCGCCCCGCGCACGGGTTTGACGGCGATCAGCAGGCAGCGCTCTTGATTGAAGTCATGGCCGTCCTCGAACACCCGGACTTCGCCCCGGTGTTTCAGCCCGGATCGAGGGCCGAGGTCCCCGTTACCGGCACCATCGAAACCGCCGACGGTCTTCGGGTCATTTCGGGGCAGATCGACCGGCTCGTGGTGACCGACAACGAAATTCTCATCGTCGATTTCAAGACCAACCGTCCGCCCCCGGAGAAAGCCGAGAACGTCGCGCCGCTCTATCTCAAGCAGATGGCGACATACCGCTCGGCGCTGCGTCAGATCTTCCCGGAACGCCCGATTCGCGCGTTTCTGCTGTGGACAGACGGGCCTAAGTGTATGGAACTGGCGGACGAATTACTGGCCCCGCACGCACCTTGACGGGGTACGGGGACCTACCTAGATTCTCTAGACACGCTGATTCAGTGACACAGAAACACTGCAATTCGATTTCGCTTTTTTGAAGGGAACCGCCTTATGCCCAAGCAAGTAACCGATAGCTCGTTCCAAGAGGATGTCCTTGGCGCATCCGGCCCCGTCGTCGTTGATTTCTGGGCCGAATGGTGCGGGCCATGCAAGCAGATCGCCCCGGCGCTGGAGGAAATTTCGGCTGAAATGGGCGACAAGGTGACCATCGCCAAGCTGAACATCGACGATAACCCGGAAACGCCGAGCAACTACGGCGTGCGCGGTATTCCGACGCTGATGCTGTTCAAGGACGGCGAGGTTGCCGACACCAAGGTCGGCGCGCTGCCCAAGAGCCAACTGCAGCAGTGGATCGAGCAGAACCTGTAATCCGGCCCGTTGGGGTCGAACAGACTTTCATGGACCCCGCCCGAAACGGCGGGGTTCATACTTTGAAGGGGTGAGCAATGAGCAAGCTGGAAATCAAGCAGATCCCGGTCCTCAACGACAATTACGTCTATCTGGCGCATTGTCCGGAAACGGACGCGACCGCGGTCGTCGATCCGGCTGTCGCCGGTCCGGTTCTGGACACGCTGGATAAGACCGGCTGGAAACTGACGCACATCCTGAATACCCACCACCACAACGACCACACCGGTGGGAATCTGGAACTGAAGAATGCCACCGGCTGCACCATCGTCGGCCCGCGCGCGGACAAGGAGCGCATTCCCGGCATCGACGTCGAAGTGGGCGACGGCGACGTCTATAAGATGGGCAATGCCGAAGCGAAGGTGTTCGACGTGCCGGGCCACACCCGTGGGCACATCGCGTACTGGTTCGAGGGGTCGGACGCGCTTTTCTGCGGCGACACCCTGTTCGTGATGGGGTGCGGACGGTTGTTCGAAGGGACACCGGCGCAGATGGTCAATTCGCTCTCGAAGTTCGATGCTCTCCCCGGTGAGACGAAAGTCTACTGCGCGCACGAGTACACCCAATCCAACGGCCGCTTCGCATTAACGGTCGAACCCCACAACGACGATCTGATCAATCTCATGAAGGACGTCGACGCCAAGCGTGAAAAGGGTATCCCGACGGTCCCCTCAACGCTCGCGCAGGAGCGTAAAACGAACCCGTTTTTAAGACCCGCGAGCGACGACATCCAGGCGACGCTCGGGATGCAGGGCGCCGATATCGTCGACGTCTTCGCCGAGGTCAGGCGCCGTAAGGACAGCTTCTGACGTGGGGTGACCCCCGATCATGAGCGACCCGTTCGATCTGGAAAAGTTCGTCACCGCGCAGGACGCGGTGTGGCCCCGCGTCACGGCGGAACTGACCGCCGGTCATAAACAGTCTCACTGGATGTGGTTCGTATTTCCGCAAATCGCGGGACTGGGGATGAGCGCCACATCGGTCAGATACGCGATCCCGAACGTCGCTACTGCCAAGGCGTACCTCAAGCACCCGACGTTGGGCAGCCGCCTCGACGAAGCGACGCGCCTCGCCCTCCGCCACGCCCATAAAACAGCCGAACAGATTTTCGGATCGATCGACGCCGTCAAATTCAGATCGTCGATGACGCTGTTCGAAGCCGCCGGCGGCCTGCCGATTTTCGCCGACGCGCTCGCCGCGTTTTACGGTGGCGAACGGGATCCGGAAACTCTCAGACGTATCTGATTACGAAGACGGCGCTTCCTTGATGCTTCCGCTGCGCTCGGCGCGCTCACGGGCCTCTTCGGCTTGGGACTTCAAACGGCTTTCGGTCAATTCACCGGCGCGGTCCAGGATCGGATAGGCGACCGACGTCAAATGGCCGTTGATCCTTTTCAGGTCGCGGAGCACGTCGAGGTGTAAAGCGCTGGTCTCGATCGAATCCGCGCGGCCCTCGGCGATGCGCGCATAGTGGCTTTCCGAGAAATCGCGTTCGAGATCGCGCACGGTGACCTTCTGGCGGATCAGCATCCGCGCCATGTCGACGTCGCCCGACATGAACACGTTCATCGCCAGATCGAAGTTGTCGAGGATACGCGCGTGGAACGCTGTCAGTTCCTTTAGCCCCTGTTCGGAGAAGCTGGCGCGTTTCTTGATCTTTTTCGCGGCGAGATCCATCAGGTTCTTATCGATGATGTCGCCGATGTGTTCGAGGTTGGTGGTAAAGCTCAGCACCTCGATATTCCGCTCGCTCTCGTCCTTGTCGAGTTCCTCTTTCGAGATCCGTGTCAGGTAGAGCTTGATCGCTTCGTGAAGTCTGTCGACGACATCATCGGCGCGCTCGATATCGCGCACCATCGTCGTGTCGTTGGCCTGGAACGCATCGAGGCTGCGGGCCAGCATCTCGCGCACTTCATCACCCATGTTGAGGGCTTCGCGCGACGCGCAGGCCAGCGCCACGGAGGGCGTATCCAGGGACGTGGTGTCGAGATAGCGTGGCCCCCCGTCGTCGTCGGCCAGGGCCGGGTCGGCGATCAGGCGTTCGGTCAGTTTGTGGATTACCCCCACCAACGGCAGACAGATCAACGCCAGGCCGATATTGAAGGCGGTGTGGAAGTTGGCGATCATCCGCGCCGGATGATCGGAAAGGCCCGCCAGATACGGCTGCACGTAGGGCAACAGCGCCACGCACGCGATCGCGCCTGTGCCCCGCATGATCAGGTTGCCGATGGCAACACGGCGGCCCGCCGGCTTCTCGCCGAGTGTCGCGATCACCGGAATGATCGCACCCCCCAGATTGGCACCCAGCACCATCGACAAGGCGAGCTGCATGTTCAGCACCTGGAGCGCCGCCAAGGACATCACGAACAACACGACGGCAACACTGGAATGCATGACCCAGGTCAGGACCGCGGTCAGCAGCACGGCCAGCATGACCTCGTCGGTCAGCGGCTTGAGGATCAGCGAAAGGGTCTCATTCGTCCTGAGCGGCACCGACGCCTGACCTATGAGGCTGAGGGCCAGCAGGATCAGGCCGAGGCCGATGGCGGTGCGGGAAAGCGCGCGCCGGCGGCTCGCTTCGGACGACATGAAGGCCATCACGCCCCCACCGATCAACAGCGGCGACAGCCAGTGCAGGTCGAACGACAGAAGCTGAACCACCATCGTCGTGCCGACGTCGGCACCGAGGATGATCGCCAAGGCGGCGGCACCCGTAATCAGCCCACGGCCCGCGAACGACGAGAGAATCAACGCCGTCGCGGTCGAGCTTTGCAGGATCGCGGTGACGACGAACCCGACGCCGAAGCCGCGGACCGGTTTGCCCGCAGTCATCGAAAGCGCGCGCCTGAGTTCCGCGCCGAACGAGCGCATGACACCGGTGCGTACCATGCGGATGCCCCAAAGCATCAACGCGACGCCACCGAAAATATTGATCAGAATGTCCACGTGAGTGACTGTGCCCTTCGAGAAACCACGGGCACGCTGTTGTTGGAAAATCTGTGTTTATGCCCGGAATCGTGAATTTATACGCACTTATTGCGCCAAACTCAACCGAAATCCGGCATTCACGGATTATCCAGCACTATTTTTTCCTGAGATAGATCAGCCAGTACACCAGCGCCACGAAAACGCTGCCGCCCACGATATTCCCCACCGTCACGGGAATCATGTTGCTGAGGAAGCCCGCCATATCGACGTTCGCGCCTGCCAGGAAGCCGACCGGAATCAAATAAGCGTTGGCGATCGAGTGTTCGAAGCCGAGGGCGACAAACGCGGCGATCGGGAATACGATGGAGAGAATCTTCCCCGACACCGAATGCGCCGCGAAGCACAGCCAGACCGCCAGACACACCAGCGTATTGCACAACAGCCCACGCACGAAAGCCTGTAGTGGCGGCAGGGCCACCTTGGCCTCGGCGATCGCAATCGCGGTCTTGGCGACCGTGCCCCCGCCGATGTCGAGTGAGCCGGATAATATCATCAACACCGCCATCGCAAGGCTGCCGGCGACATTCCCCAAGAACACGACGACCCAGTTTTTCAGAAGCGCGCCGGTCGAAATCTTGCGGTCGGCCCAGGCCATGACGATCAGATTGTTGCCGGTGAACAATTCCGCCCCCGCGACGACGACGAGAATAAGGCCGAGCGAGAATGCCACCCCGCCCAATAGCCGCCCGGGTCCGAGACCGAGACCGCTTCCCGTCATCACCAGCGTGAATAGCATCGCCCCGAACGCGATGAAGGCGCCCGCCAAAAGCGCCAGCACGAACGTGCTCAAGACCGGCAAGGCCGCCTTGGCGACACCGGCGTTTTCGACGCGATGGGCGATTTCACGTGGCGCGTAGGCGTCGATCCCACTCACCGAATTGAGGCTGTCATCAGCCATCATCGATCTCCCCTCTGACTTCGATGATCGAAACGTACGCGGAAACCGATCCCGCGAACATTGTCCTAGATCAATCGGCGGCACGCCCGAAAACAAACCGCCGCCCCGGTTGCCCGGCGCGGCGGCTTGATAAACATATTTCGTCCGGAGCGGATCAGGCGGCCGCGTCGGCTTTCGCCTTACCCACCGTGCGGTCGTAGTCTTCCATCAACTGACGGCAGATCTCGCCCGGCGTGAAGGTGTAATCGCCAATCACACCCACCGGCGTCACTTCCGCGGCCGTACCGGTCAGGAAGCATTCGGACGCGTCGGCCATCTCTTCCGGCATGATCGCGCGTTCGACCACGTCGATGCCACGCTTCTTGGCGAGATCGATGACGGTCCGGCGCGTGATACCGTCAAGGAAGCAGTCGGGTTTCGGCGTGTGCAGCTTGCCGTCCGGCATGACGAAGAAGATGTTCGCCCCCGTCGCTTCGGCGACCTGACCGCGATAATCCAGCATCAGCGCATCCTGATAGCCGGCCGCTTCGGCGGTGTGCTTGGACAACGTGCAGATCATGTAGAGGCCCGCCGCCTTGGCATGCACCGGCTCCGTTTCCGGGCTCGGCCGTTTCCACTTGGATATCTGCAGCTTGATCCCGTTCATGCGCGCTTCCGGCGAGAAGTAGGACGGCCATTCCCACGCCGCGATGGCGACGTTGATCTTGTTGGACTGCGCCGACACACCCATCATTTCGCTGCCGCGCCAGGCGACCGGACGGACATAACCGTCGGTGATCCCGTTGACTTCGCACGCCTGGATGCTGGCGGCATCGATCTCTTCGACGGTGTAGGGAATCTTGAAGCCGAGTTCGCCGGCGGAATAGAACAGACGCTCGGTGTGTTCACGCAGCTTGAAGATGGTCCCGCTGTACATCCGCTCGCCTTCGAAGACCGAAGACGCGTAGTGCAGGCCGTGCGTCAGCACGTGGACCTTGGCATCCCGCCAGTCGATGAACTCACCGTTGAACCAGATCTTTCCGTCACGTTCGGCAAAATTTGGACCAGACATTGTAATTTTCTTTCGTATCTCGAGTCTCTCTAACTTGGATATTGCGTGAAGTATCAGTTCCCATCATATATGTCAATAACACTGACCAATTTTTATTGACTTACCAACAGTGCTCCGGGAAAGTCCGGTATGTCCGATCAACCGTCACGTGGCCGCGCCCGCGCCAACCCGCTCTTCCTCCGCGACGAGGATTTGCGTGAAGCGATCGAATTGCTGTTTTTTGCCTACCGCGATTTTACCGGCGAAGCTGACGTGGTGCTCGAGACCTATGGCTTCGGACGCGCGCATCACCGCATCATCTATTTCGTCGGCGCCAATCCGGGGATCACGGTCGGTGAACTGCTGGCGATATTAAAGATCACCAAGCAGAGCCTGTCGCGGGTTCTCAGTCAGCTTGTCGAAGAGGGTTTCGTCGACCAGGAGACCGACCAGGGTGACCGCCGCCGCCGCCGCCTCTATCTCACCGAAAAAGGCCGGGCACTCGAATCCGAACTGACCCAACGCCAGAGCAAGCATATCGCGGAGGCGTATCGTCAGGCCGGCGCCGATGCGGTGGCGGGTTTCCGCACCGTCTTGCGCGGCCTGATCAACGAACAGGACCGCGGCCGGGTGCGGCGCCACGACACCGACGTTGGTTGAACGCCCGGCCCGTCATCGCGTCGGTTCCGCATGACCCCCGCCCACGGGCGCGTTAGAATGACCCCATGAACGAGGCCAATCCCGAAGAGATGCCGCACGTGCTGGTCGTCGACGACGATGACCGGTTGAGAACGTTGCTGGCGAAATACCTCGGCGACAACGGCTTCATGGTCACCCCTGCCGCCGACGCCGCGGAAGCAAGACGCCGCATGGGCAGTCTTACGTTCGATCTTATTATTCTCGACCTGATGATGCCGGGGGAAAGCGGCCTCGAGTTCGCGGAGAAACTCCGCGACAATAATGACATCCCGATTCTCATGCTGACCGCCATGAGCGAATCCGAAGACCGGATCCGTGGCCTGGAAAAAGGCGGCGACGATTATTTGACCAAGCCGTTCGAGCCGCGCGAACTGGTGCTGCGCATCCATTCAATACTGAAACGCGCCCGGCCGCAGCCGTCGCAGCCACGTGAACTTTTGTTCGGCGATGCCGTGTTCTCCCTCGAACGTGGTGAAATGCGCCGCCGTGGCCGCCGCGTCCATCTGACGGAAGTCGAAGTCTCTTTGCTGCGCGCGCTTGGCAAGACATCGGGCCAGGTCATGTCCCGAGAACGCCTGATCGACGCGACGGAAGCCGGCGGCGAAGGCCGTGCCATCGACGTCCAGGTGACACGCTTGAGAAGAAAGATCGAAAAAGACCCCCGTGAACCCAGGTACCTGAAGACCGTCCGCGGCAAGGGGTACGTGCTTTGGCCGGACAATCAATGAGCCCCCCCGAACGCCAGCCGATCAGCCAGTTCGTCAAACGCTACCTGCCGCGCTCCCTGCTTGGCCGCTCGCTCCTGATCATCGTCACACCTTTGGTTCTGCTGCAGGTGGTCTCGGCGATCATCTTTTTCGAAAGTCACTGGGACAAGGTGACGCTCAGGCTCGCGAAATCCGTCGCTGGCGACACGTCGGTGGTCATTTCCTTGATGCGCCGTTATCCCGGCCCGGAAAACCGCGAGTGGATATTTCAGACCGCTGCCAAAAACATGGAGTTTCGGACCTCATACCACGAGGGAGAGATCCTACCGAACCGGCCACCGCAGCCGAGCGGGCTCCTCGAGGAAATGCTGGCGGCCTCCCTGCAGTCGTTCGTCAACAAACCATTCCTGATCGACACCACGACGCTCGAAGACGACGTCATTATCAAGGTGCAGCTTGCCGACGCGGTGCTTCGGATCGAAACCACGCGAAAACGCCTGTTCAGTTCGACGACGTATGTGTTCGTGATCTGGATGGTCGGCACTTCATTGATTCTGTTTGCGGTCGCGATGATCTTCATGCGCAATCAGGTCAAGCCGATCCGCCGGCTGGCGACCGCCGCCGATGATTTCGGCAAGGGCCGCACAATCGAAACGTTCAAACTCGAAGGCGCGACCGAAGTCCGTCAGGCGGCCAGCGCGTTCCTCGCCATGCGCGACCGCATCCGCCGCCAGATCGCGCAACGTACGGATATGCTTTCCGGGGTATCGCACGATCTTCGCACACCGCTGACCAGGATGAAGCTGCAACTCGAAATGTCCGGCAGCGGCGACGACGCGCAGGCGCTGAATGACGACGTCGCCGAGATGGAACGGATGCTGGAGGGATACCTCGCCTTCGCCCGTGGCGAAGGCGGCGAGACACCGGAACCGACGGACCTGTCCAAGCTGTTGCAGGACGTCGCCGAGCAGGCCCGCCGCCGCGATGCACGGATCGACCTGCACACCGAAGGCAGGATCGACGTCACGATCCGGCCGAACGGCTTCCGGCGCTGCATCACCAATCTGGTCGAGAACGCCATGCGCTATGCGGAACATATCTCTATCCGCGCCGGCGTACGCGGGGAAGGGGTCGAGATCGTCATCGACGATGACGGCCCGGGCATCCCGGAACAGCAACGCACCGAGGTGTTCCGGCCGTTCTACCGGCTCGAGCAGTCGAGAAACCCGGGCACGGGGGGTGTCGGGCTCGGCCTTTCCATCGCCAGGGATGCGATCCAGGGACATGGGGGCGAGATCAGGCTGGAAGAGTCGCCCATGGGCGGATTGCGCGTCTGGATCAGGCTGCCCCTATAAACGGCCCGCCAGTTTCCGATAGAGATACGCGCCGATCTTTCCGGCGCCCGTTCCGGTGTTGTGGACACGGTCGTAGAAATCGCCGTCTTCGAACGAGAGTTCCCGCGCCAGGTCGATACAGATGGCGCCCACGTCATGACAAACCCGGATCGTCACTCGGTTGAAGGCGTCCAACAGACGGAAGTACCCCTCCGCTGCCGCACGGTCTTGCCCGCTCGGCAGCCAGATCCAGCCGTCGCGCACGCGTGCGTCAGCAGTCGGCTGCGTCACAAAAATCGCTTTTGCCCCGAAATCCCGGATTTTCCCGGTCAGACGGCGAAGCCGGTCCTCATACGCCTCAAGACGCGTCATATACGCTTCCGGCGGCGCGAACTGCGTGTCGTCGGGCTGCCATTTCATCCAGTCCAGGCCGTTGCGCTGCGAATCGCCATGCACGACATGGGCGTTATACGCCGCCAACACCCCCTTGACGGTCTTGTACATCTCGTAAAGCGCGCTCTTGTTCTTGATCTTCTCGGCAAGCCGTCGCGATGGATCGGGCGAGCGCATTAAGTCGTACTTTTCTTGGCCTTCCACCGCGACATCGTTGATCCCGGCATAGACGAGAATGTAACGCGCCTTCAACCCCTTGATCAGCGGGAACCAGCGCTCGAAGACGGCAATATGGCCAAGTGTCGACTGACCATCGACAGCAGCGTTGACCACGCTCAATGTCTCACCCGCGTCGGAGAAATGCCGGGCCAGTGCAGCCTGCCAGGTCAAGTCGTCATCGACGTAAAGCTGGTTGGTTGTGCTCCCACCGAGGGTCAATATACCGATACCCCCGACATGATCGTATTCGCCGCGAAGACCGTGTTCGTCACGGGAATAGGTGATCGCGCCTCCGCCGGCATACAGGTTCTCAACGTCGAACACGCGAACCGTGTTCCGCGGAATATTCATTGCGCGATAGTCGGGACCGAACAGCCAGTTCCCGAAGATCATCTCGGCGATGACAAGACCGGCAACCAGCACCAGAACGTTGATGCCGATCACCTTGACGATATTTCTCATACGGGCGGTTTTACCATGGACGTTCGGCGTTCGTCGCCCACGGATCTTCGTCGATCGGCCAGACGGGCCGGGCGATTTTCTCGTGCGAGACCTTGGTCATATCCCATTCGAGGGTGCCGGGCGCGGCGCAATAGATCACCTTCTTGGCGATCTTCGAATACTCGGCGTGGAAGTGCTGCATGGATTTGACGATGACGATGCGCCGCTTCGTCGGATCGATGCCGAGCGCCTCGAAGAAATGCGGGTGCGTGTTCTGGGTCCGGGCCGAATGCACGACGAAATCGATTCCTTCTGCGTGCAGCCACACCGCATCGCCGAGATACCGCTGCGAGCCGCCCAGACTCTTAACGTACGCGTCGCGGATGACGTTCTTCACTTCCACGTTCAGATCGAGGGGCTCGCCGGAAACCGGGCCGGTCTTGCCGCCGAGCCTGATCTGGAATTTCGCGCCGATACCCGCACCGATCGCGATGCCGGTCGCGACCGGATCCCAGATCCCGCCGACACACGCCATGCCGATGCCGCGCTCCAGCATGCGGCGTATGATAAACGTGCTGTCACCCGGACCGCCGCCTCCCGGATTGTCTGCCATGTCGGCGATAACGGCCGGGCCTTCTTTTTCAGCCAAGGCTTCCGTGATCGCGGTTTCGACGTCGACATAGCGCGGCGTGATCTCGTCCCTGATCCGCCAGAGCTCACGGCCCAGCTTCTCGGCCAGACCGTCACCGAACGGCTTGTCATCGTCGGTGACCACGATCACCCGTGTCCCTTCCGCCGGCACGTCGCCCCATGGGAACCCATGACCGAGCGAGACCGACAACACCCCATCCTTACCCTCGAGCGAGGTCATCCGGTCGACGAAGGACCGCATGGGTTCGCGTGTCGTATGGAAGCAGCCGATCATCCGGCAATCGAAGCTCGAGATCACCGGCTTGCACTTCCCCTCGAACGTCGGCGCCATGATCTTCCAGAGATCCTCCGCACGTTCACGAGAGTCCGTGTGCGGATACTCTTTATATATCACCAGCGCGTTCACCTCCTCGGTGAAGCGGCGCGTGATGTGGCAATGCAGATCGAACTCCACCCCAAGGGGGATATCGGGACCGATGATCTCGCGGATATTGTGAACGAGATCGTCCTCGCAATCGTCATAGCCCTCCGCCACCATCGCGCCGTGCAGGCTCAGCATCACACCGTCGACCGGCATCGCCTTTTTGAGATCATCGAGGATTTCGTCGCGCAAATCCTCATAAACCTTGCGCACCGTAATGCCCGACGGCGTCGCGAACGCGGACAGGCTTTCCGCAACCTCCCAACCGCGCTTCTTCGCGTGTTCACGCCAAATCACGAGGGGGGCGCCGAACATGTGCGGCACATCACCATGGTCACCGCCCCTGACCAGGTGAGAATTCTCAAACGCCGCGAGATCGGTCGGCAAAGGGGCCGTGGTATGGGTTTCCGTGCCGAGGCACGCGGTGAACAGTTTCATCGTCCCTGTTCCTTCGTGGTCTTATTTGGAGAGAGCATTCAGATCCGGCAGCGGGCGCGCGGTTTCAGGGTTGGCGGCCAACTGGCGTTCGAGCGCGGCGGCGATTTCGAGCACCTGCCTATCGCGGCCGGGCGCACCCAGAACCTGAATGCCGAAAGGCATGCCGAATTCGTCGATCCCGCAGGGAAGCACGCAGCCGCACGCCATCGCCATGGTGGGCGCGTAACTGAGCGAGAGCCACCTCATATACGTCGGCATTTTCTCGCCGTCGATTTCGGATACGAACCATTCCGCATGCGGGAACGGTGTCACGCTCGCCGCCGGGCAGATCACGCAATCCACCTCGTCCAGAAGCGATATCCAGGCACGCGCGATCTTGGTCTGGGTGAGGTGCGCCTTGGCGACATCTTGCAGATTGTACTCAAGCCCCCTATCGACGTTGTCGACGACGTTGGGGCTGATCTTGTCGCGGTGATTCTTGACCCGATCCCCGTGCGCGCCCACGAACACGACGCCACGCAGAACTTCGAAACATTCGTGAACGTCGGTGAAGTCGGGGTCGCGATCCTGAGCTTCGGCGAACACATGGCGGAACGTGTCCGTGCGTGACTTGAATAATGCCCTGTTCGCTTTCGACACCGGCGAGCAGCCGAGGTCCGGCGTAATCGCGGCACGCATGGAGCCGATATCCGCTTCGCGCATGGGCTCAAACAACGCGGGATCGAGATCGCCCGAAAACGGGTCGCGTGCATCGGCGCTGGCTTGCGCCGACAACAGCATCGCCGCGTCGGCGACGTTCCGCGCCATGGGCCCCAAAACGGAAAAGGGTAAAAGCCCGGCGGGCTTGGCTTCGGCCGGCACCACCCCGGGCGTCGGACGAAAACCGACGATCCCGCAGAACGCCGCCGGGGTTCGGAGGCTCCCGCCATAATCCGAGCCGCTCGCGATCGGCACCATGCCCGTCGCCAGGGCGACCGCGGACCCACCCGACGAGCCCGCACACGTCTTTTCCGGGTCGAAAGGATTCCCCGTTGCCCCAAACACCAGATTTCGCGTGTTGGCACCGGCGCCGAATTCAGGGGTGTTGGTCTTGCCCACGACAATCGCCCCTTCGTCGCGCACGTTCGAGACCGAAAGCTGGTCGGCTTCGGGGATGTTGTCTTCGTAGAGCTTGGAGCCGTAGGTGGTTTTCAGCCCCTCGGTCGCCTCCAGATCCTTGATACCTATGGGCAGCCCGTGCAGCACGCCCAGGTATTCGCCGTCCAACACCGCCTGCTCGGCCGCCTTCGCCTCATCCATCGCGCGTTCGAAACACGTCGACACCATGGTGTTGACGGCGGGATTTACGGCTTCGATGCGGCGGATGCAGCTCTCCGTCAGTTCCACCGGCGAAATATCCTTACTGCCGATTTTTCGGCGCAGGTCGATGGCGGTCAGATCGCAAAGCTCTGTCATCTCAAATCCTCCTAGGCGGCGCGATCGGCCGGCGTCTTGCCGTCACCCAGATCCCACCACAGCCCGGTCATGATCCGGAGCGCGCTGTGGCAGACAGGCGCCAATACGTGTTCGTTCGGCGCGTGCTGCGAACATCCCGCATACGAATGCGGCACCCAGATCGTCGGCAGGCCCAGCACTTCCGCGAAACAGTCATTCGGGAGCGTCCCACCAAGGTTGGGAAGGACCGCGACTTCCTCGCCCGACGTTTCGCCAATCGACGAAATGGCCCACTGCGCCCACGGGTGATCGGGATCGAGACGGGTCGCATACATGTAGTCGCGCTCGGGCTCCAACTGGATATCCTGGAATCCATGTGCATCGAGGTGCTTCCTGAGCGCCGGCAGGAAGTTGTGCGGATCGGTCCCGACGACGTATCTGATGTGCCCATACGCCACCGCACGCGGCGGGATCGCGTTCACGGGATTTCTGGGGTTCCCGCATTCGAAGGCCCGAATTTCAAACGTGTTCGAACCGAAAACTTTCTCCTCCGGCGTCAGCCCGGGCTCGCCCCAGTCAGGATCGATTTCGGGCGCGTCGTCACCGCCGCCGACCTTCAGTTTCGAGATCGCCTTGCGAACCGAATTGGACATCGGCTCGGGCCGCCACTCTTCGACGAGAATCTTACCCTTGGCGTCGGTGATGGTCGCAAGCGCATGCGCCATAATCACACCGGGGTTCGACAAAAGCCCGCCCCAGTTGCCGGAATGGTGCCCGCCGTCGCGGCATTCCAACGTCATCGTGAAGTTGAAGACCCCACGAGAGCCCATGAACACGGTGGGTTTTTCCGGCGCCAGACGCGGCCCGTCAGATGCAATAAAGACGTCGACGTCCTTGAACAAATCCTTGTACTGCTTGCAGAACTCTTTCAGTCCCGGCGAGCCGCTCTCTTCCCCCGTTTCGATCAGCGCGATGGCGTTGAAGCCAAGCTTGCCGCGGGTTTCGAGCACGTGCTTCATGGCGGCGAGATTGATGGTGTGCTGCGCCTTGTTGTCGGCGGTGCCGCGCCCGTACCAGCGATCCCCCTCGACCGTGATCGCCCACGGTGTCAAACCTTCGCGCCACTGGTCATCGTATCCCCTGACCACATCCCCATGACCGTAGGTCATCACGGTAGGGAGCTTTTCGTCCTCGATGCGCTTGGCGACGAGAAACGGCATTTTCCCCTCGATCGGGTTCTCGTAGATTTCGCAGGTGAAACCGAAATCTTCCAGATACGGCGTCATCTCTTCTTCGAGATAGCGATAGAGTTCCGGGCGCTTGTCCGGTTCCGGGCTTTCGGTCCTGAACGCGACCCGGCGCGCCAGGTCGTCCATGAAGCCGCCGTTGTTGAAATAATCGTCGATACTATTCAGTGCGTCGTTTTTGCTCATGGCCGGTATGCGGTGCCTTCCTCGCCCATATCCCAATAAACACCGGTCACCAACTCCATCCCCTCGCGGGTCAGTGACCATAAAATGTGTTCGTCCGGCGCGTGCTGCGAGCAGCCGGTATAACTCAGCGGCATCCACACGAACGGAATTTCGAGCACATCCTGAAAAACGTCGTTACAGATGGAGCCGCCGGAATTCGGCATCACGTCGGGGATTTCGCCGGTGGTGCGTTTCACCGCCCCCTTCACCCATTCCGCCCACGGATGGTCGGGCGGTGTGCGCGCAGCCAGAAAGATCGCGTCGTTGCCGGGCGGCGGGTCGGCGATCTCGACCATCTCGAAGCCGTTGGCGTCCAGATGCTTGCGCAGATTCTGGCGCAGGTTCCGATAATCGGTTCCCACCACAAATCTAAGCTGACAGTTGGCGCGCGCGCGCGGCGGGATCGCGTTGACCGGGTTCGATGGGTTGCCGGTCGTGAATGCCAAAACCTCGAAGCTGTTCCAGGCGTAGACTTTCTCGGCAGACGTCAGGCCCGGCTCACCCCAGTTCTCATCGATCTCGGGCGCGTCCTTACCCCCGTCGCGGGCGATCCCCTTGAGGGCGTCGCGGACCGAATTCGAGATCGGTGGAGGTTTCAGCGCATCGACGAGGATGCGGCCCTTCTGATCGACGATGGTCGCGAGCGCGTGCGACAGGATCACGCCGGGGTTCGACAAAAGCCCGCCCCAGTTCCCCGAATGGTGACCGCCGTCTCGTAAATTCACGACCAAATCGAAATTGACGCAGCCGCGATTACCGAGGGTGAGGTTCGGCCGTGACACGCTGACGCGCGGCCCGTCGGACGCGAAATACGCATCCGCCATGAAATCCTGTTTGTGTTGGGCGACGAGGTCCTTCAACCCCTTGGAGCCGTTTTCCTCGCCCGTCTCGACCATGAATTTCGAATTGAAACCGAGCTTCCCGCGCGTCTCTAAAACAGCCTTGATGGCGCCCATGTGGGTGGTGTGCTGCGCCTTGTTGTCAGCGGTGCCGCGCCCGTACACCCGATCCCCGTCCCGCGACAAATTCCAAGGCCCCTCGCCCTTGGTCCATCGCTCCGCCTGACCGCGCACCGTGTCGCCGTGACCGTATCCGAGAATGGTGGGGAGGGACGGGTCCTCGATCCTGCTCGCCAGCAAGACCGGTCCCCCACCTTCAAAAGGGTTGTCGTAGACCGTCGTTTCATAGCCCATGGCTTCGAAATCGGGACGGATGAAGTCGGTAAGGTAGCGGTAGAGTTCCGGAAGCTGGGAAGGTTCCTGGCTTTCCGTGGGCACCGCAACGCGGTCGGATAACGTCTTGAAGTAGCCGGCGTCTTCGTCGTCGAACCACGCCAGCGCGGAAGCGATGGCGTCGGCGCGGGTTGTCATGACGCAGCCCTCCCGCGCCCCTCGTTCTCGTCATAGAGATGACATTGGACAAAGCCTTTACCGCTCGGGATCTTCTTCGGCTCGATCACCGAACAATGATCCATCACCCGCGCGCAACGCGGATTGAAGGTGCAGCCCGACGGCGGGTCGACGGGGTTCGGGTACGCCGCCCCCAGATGGGTGTCGGGGACGTCGAGCGACGGGTCGGGGGTCAAAACCGATTCCAGAAGCGCTTTCGTATACGGATGCTCCGGGTTGTCGAACAGGCTTTCGGTGTCCTTTTGTTCGACGATCCTCCCCAGATACATGACCGCCACCCGGGTCGCGATGTGTTCGACGACGGCGAGGTTATGGCTGATCACGATATAGGTCAGGTTCAGTTCTTTTCTGAGATCCTGCAGAAGATTGAGGATTTGCGACTGCACCGAAACGTCGAGCGCCGATGTCGGCTCGTCGCAGATCACGACTTCCGGGCGGTTAATCAGGGCGCGGGCGATGGCGACGCGCTGGCGCTGGCCACCCGACAACTGGTTCGGGAAGTTTTCAAACAGGCGTGGCGGCAGGCCGACCAGCTCCATCATCTCTTCCGCGCGGCGGCGCCAGGTCGCGGGGTTCGGATCATTCTGCACTTTCAACGGAAGCGTGATGATCGACCCGATGGACTTCCGCGGATTCAAGGACGAATACGGGTCCTGGAAAATCGGCTGCACCATCTTCGCCAAGGTCAGGCGTTCGACGTCGGCGACCGGCTTGCCGCCGAATTCGATGGTGCCCTGCGTCGGCGGCAGAAGCCCTAAAAGCATCTTCGCGAAGGTGGTCTTTCCACAACCGGATTCCCCGACCAGCGCCAGCACTTCGCCGCGCTCGACCTCCAAAGACACTCCATTAACGGCGTGAAGCGGTTTCTTTCCTTTGAACGCGCCCGCGGAAATCATGAAAGTGCGGGTAACGTCCTTGGCACTGATAACGGTCTCGCTCATGCGACCCCCCGTTTCTGGGCGTTGGCGCGGCAGGTTTCGGGATCGAGCAGGCAACGGTACTCGTGCCCGTCCTCGACCGCCGGACGCATATCGATGTCGCCCTTCACGCAATCGTCGAACGCATACTGGCAACGCTCGGCGAAATGACAGGCGTGGAACGGCCCGACCAGCGACGGCACGATCCCCGGGATCGAACCCAGCGGCTTGTTGCGCTCGGTCTTGCCCGGGATCGGGATGCAATCCAGAAGCCCCTGCGTATACGGATGCGTGGGCCGGTTAAAGACCTGATCGGCGGTGCCCTGTTCGACCACCTGGCCCGCATACATGACCGCGACCCGGTCGGCGATGCGCGCCACCACACCCAGATCGTGGGTGATCAGGATCAAGCCCATCTCGAACTCGCGCTGAAGTTCGGCGAGCAGTAACAGAATCTGCGCCTGGATCGTGACGTCGAGCGCGGTCGTCGGTTCGTCGGCGATGATCAGGTTGGGGCCGCACATCAGCGTCATGGCGATCATGACGCGCTGGCGCAGCCCGCCCGACAGCTGGTGCGGATACTGACTGAGACGCGATTCCGCCGCCGTGATCCCGACTTTCTCCAACAGATAGATCGCCCGGTCCCGTGCTTCGCGGGTCGAGACTTTCCGGTGGCGCTTTAACGCTTCTTCCATCTGGTTGCCGATGGTGTAGGCCGGGTTAAGGCTGGTCATCGGCTCCTGGAAGATCATGCCCATGGTGTTGCCGCGGATATCCGACATGCGGCGTTCGCCCGCATTCAGAATATCCTCACCCCCAAGTTCGAGCTTGTTCGCACCCCGGATCGCCTTTTTCGGCAGGAGATCCATGACGGCGAGCGAGGTCAAAGATTTCCCACAACCCGACTCACCCACGATGCAGAGTGTCTCGCCCTTGTCGACGTGGAACGAGATTCCTTGTACCGCGTGCAGCATGCCGCCGCCGACCGGAATATCGACGGTGAGGTTTTCGACTTCGAGAATACGTTCTGCCATATCCCTCTCCTAGTTCCGGTTCTCGGGCGCGGTGATGTCACGCATACCGTCACCCAAAAGGTTGATGGACAGAATCAGGATGAACAGCGCCGTCCCGGGGATGCCGACCAGCCACGGATCGAACAGCATGTGGTTCTTGCCCTCGGCGATCATCAGGCCCCAGCTGGGTGCCGGCGGCTGAACCCCCAGTCCCAGGAACGACAGCGCCGCTTCGAGGATGATGGCGTGCGCCATCTCGACGGTGGCGACGACGATCAGGTTGTTGACGATGTTCGGCATGATCTCGGTGAAGATGATGCGCGGCGTCGAACAGCCGATGGCCTGCGCCGCGGCAACGTAATCGAGATTTCGGACTTGTTGTGTGGTCGATCTCATGACGACCGCGAAGCGGTCCCAGATCAGCAGACCCAGCACCCAGATCACGATCCAGAGTGAGTTGCCGACCAGCGAGACGACCGCCAACGCCACCAGAACGACGGGTAGAGACAACCGCGTCGTGATGACGAAGTTGACGACCATGTCGACCTTTCCGCCGAAGTAACCTGCGGCAACGCCGATGGCGGTCCCGATGACGCCTGAAATCAGCATCGCCGCGAACCCGATCAGCAGCGAGATCTGCGAGCCGTGAATCAGACGCGACAGGTAATCGCGGCCGAACTGGTCGGTCCCCAGCGGGTGGACCCATGTCGCTTTCGGGCTGTCGTGCCAGATCGGCGGAATCAGCTTCCGCGCCAGCTGCTGGTCGAGCGGATCGTGCGGTGAAATCAACGGCGCAAGAAACGCGATGGCGAGAATGCCGAGAAGAACGATGGTGCCGAACATGAAACCGACATGGCTGAACATACGCTTGCGCGCACGTTCCGCCGGCGACGGTTCTTCGATCGTTCGGTCCGCGATCACGGGCTTCTGGGCGTTGGTATCCTGAACGGCTTCGGACATATCAGCTCACCCTGATCCGTGGGTCGAGGAAGGCATTAAGAAGGTCGGCCAGGAACGTCAGCACGATATAGAAGCATGACAGCACCAGCACGATGGCCTGCATCATCGGCAGGTCGGCGCGTAGAATGGATTCCCACGCCAACTGGCCGAGGCCGTTGATGGCGAAGATCGTCTCGATGACGATCGACCCGCCGAGCATGAAGCCGAACTGCACCGCCGCCAGCGACACGACCGGAATGATCGCGTTACGAAGGGCGTGCTTGAAGAGCACCACGCTCGGGCGCAAGCCCTTGGCGCGCGCCGTCCGGATATAGTCGCTCGACAACACCTCGATCATCCCCGCGCGGGTCAGCCGCATCACGGCGGGCGTGACGTAATAGCCAAGCGCGATCGACGGCATGATGAAGTTCATCCACGACGCCGAGCCGGTGATCGGTAACCACCTGAGACTGACGCCGAACAAAAAGATCATGATCAGGGCGAACCAGAAACTCGGCAGGGCCTGGCCGATCACCGCGAGCGTCAGCGCGAAGCGGTCCACCAATGTATTGGGCCGCATCGCCGCCAAAACGCCGAGGGGGATCGAAAGACAGAGCGCGAAACCGAGCGCGCACGCACCCAATGTCATCGTCACCGGCAGGCGGTCGAAGATGACGTTGGAGACTTCCGTCTTCAGATAGTGCGAATGGCCGAGGTCGCCCTGCAGCGCGTTCGCGAGCCAGTTGAAGTATTGAACGATGATCGGCTGATCGTAGCCATAAACCCGGCGGATATTCTCGATATCCTGCTGCGTCGCACTCTCACCCGCGAGCGCCATCGCCGGGTCGCCCGACAGATAGATCATTGAAAATGTCAAAAGCGAAACGGTGACAGCAACCAGCAACGCGATGCTGAGCCGTTTCAGGGCATAAATAAGCATGCCTGGCAATCCCGATTACAGATGATACGGCCGGCGCGGGATCAAGTCCGGCACCGGCCGCATTGCATCAGTCAGTTACTTCCACTTCGCCGTATAGAACCGCGGAATTTCATCCGAGGTCGGGGTGAAGTCGAGGTCTTCGGTGTACGCGTAGTACTTGGCGTACGTGAACATCGGCAGCCAGTAGAGCTCGCTCGAAATCTTGGAGAGCGCTTTCTTATAGGCTTTCTTGCGGACGTCCGGATCGGTCGAGGTGTCGCCCTCGTGGAGGGCATCGACGACTTCCTGATCCTTCGCCGGATCGTCCTTGCCGCCCGAGAAGAAGTGACCGGTCGACGCCGAAACGTCCGGAACCGAGTTCGAACCCCACGTCATGTGATGGAGCGGGGTCGTGCCCTTCCACACCAGATCGCGCAGCGCGCGATACTGCATGAACTTGAGGTTGGCCTTGATGCCGACGTTCGCCAGGTCGCCGATGACGGCTTCCGTGAACTCACGCTGACGATAGGCGTAGATGTCGGTTTCCAGACCGTCGCCATAACCCGCCTCTTTCAGAAGGGCTTTGGCTTTCTCCGGATCGTAGTCCCACTTCTTGACGTCCTGCGTGCAGCCGAACTGGTCCGGGTGGCACGCCGAATCGATCACTTCGGAGGCCGGACCGACGAGGTTTTCGACGATCGACTTCCGGTTGATCGCATGCGCGACGGCTTCGCGGACTTTTTTGTCCATGAAGGCCTTTTCGCCGCTGTCGCCGTCAACGTCGAAGGCGATATAGCTGATACGCATGGTCTTCGCGTTGGTCACCGTGGTGCCGCCGCGCTCACCGAGTTTTTCGGCCTGGTCCTTCGGCACGTCCCAGATCCAGTCCACGCCGCCGGTCAGAAGCTCGGCGATCTGCGTGTTCATTTCCTTGATCGTGCGGAACGTCAGTTTGCCGATGGCCGCCTGGCCCTTCGGACCGCCTTTGAAGTAGTTGTCGTTACGGACCATTTCGACGCGGTCGCCCGCGACGACGTTGACCATTTTGTACGGGCCCGTGCCGTTGGCTTTGACCGTACCGTAGTCCTTCTTGCCGTCAGCACCGTCCTTGGCGCTGTCGTAGTGACCTTCGGGCATCATGAAGATGGTCTGCGCGAAGTAGGCCAATGCCGCCGGGAACGGTTCCTTCAGATAGATCCGGACGCTGTTGTCCCCGGTCTTCTCCGCCGACTTCAGGAACTTCACGTTGGCCTGAGTCAGCACGCCGTTGTCGGCATTGGAAACGAAGTTGACGGTGTAGACCACGTCTTCCGGACCGAACTTGGAGCCGTCGTGAAAGACGACGTCGTCGCGCAGTTCGAAGTCGATGGTCGTGCTGTCGACCCACTTGTACGAGGTCGCCAGAAGCGGTTCGTACTCACCGGTCTTCAGGTTGCGGAACAACAGACCGTCCCACACCGTGTTCCCCATGATGACGAGTTCACGGGTGTTGTTGAAGTATGGATCGGCGACCGCCACTTCACGGTTCGTCGACCAGACCAATTCGTCATTGGCCTTACCTGCGTGGACCGCAGGCGCGACAGCCAGCGTTGCCGCTGCTGCCAGAGCAGAGCTCAGTAGTACTTTGCGAAACATATTGCTCGCGCCTCCCTGACTAAACTGGCATTGCGCATGCCATCAGCGGGGGCGCTCTCGACGCGCCCCGATTAAGTCAATTGTTCGATGAATCCGCCGCCGAGTCCATGGTCATCAGCAATCCATCGCCAATTTTTTAGAATCCTCCCTCCCGACCGGTTCTTCGACCGCTTCCGGGTTGTATTAATATTTAATACACCGTAGTATATACCGATATGCTAGAAACAAGGTCGGGGGACGTCAAGCATGGCGGTTGGAAAACCGAAACACGATCACGCGCAGCCTGAAAGAAACGCCGCCAGCGCCTTGTATGTCAGCTCTCTTGAAAAGGGTTTCCGCGTCCTGGCGGCATTCAGCGAAGACTTCCCCGCGCTCGGCGTGACCGAGATCGCCCTTCGCACCGGGCTCGACAAAAGTGCGGCGCAACGTTTCTCCAACACCCTTCATCAACTCGGCTTCCTTGAAAAAGACAGTGCGACCCGCCGCTATCGCCCGGCGCGCAAATTGATGGAGATGGCCTACACCTTTCTGAGCCACAGCACGCTCGGCGCCGTCGCCATGCCCAGATTGATCGAAGCCGGCGCGATGTATCAAACCACCGTCAACCTGACCGAGCGCGACGACATCGACATGATCTACACCGTGCGCATCCCGCACGTGAAAGCGGCCTACGCCGCGACGGTGCCGGGCCGGCGGGTGCCGGTCTTCTGTTCGGCGTCCGGGATCGCCGTGTTGTCCCGCATGAGTGACGACGAAGCCAGAGAGATCATCGACCGTTCGGATTTAGCCAAGCGTATCTCATCGACCATTATCGAGCCGGACCGGATCATGAAAATGGTACAACAGGCGCGGCGGCGGGGCTTCGCTTCGACCTACGCCCAACAGCTGCCGCGCGAAATCTCGATCGCGGCACCGATCACCGGATTGCGCGGACGCCCCGTCGGCGCCGTGCAGATTCCGGTCTACTCCCCGACCTGGAAGCAGTCCGAAGCTGTCGCCAAGCTCGGCCCCCTCGCCGTCGAGACCGCCGACGCGATCTCCGGCGCACTGTCCGCCTCCGAACAGGATTACTGATATGACCTTTCGCGTACTCACCGGATTGTTCGGTCACGAAAGCAATGCCTTTTCGAAGTTGCCGACGTCGCTGGTCAATTTCGAGAACTACCTACTCGCCTTCGGCGACGACGTCACCACCAAGATCCAGGGCGCCAAGATCGAACCCGCAGGCGTCGAGGAAGCGGCCACCGAATACGGCTGGGACCTTGTCCGCACCGTCGTCGCCTGGGCGACCCCGTCGGGACCGGTCGCGCGCGATGCGTGGGATGCGTGCGCCGGAGCCATTCTTGACGCGGCAATGTCGAAGGGACCCTTCGACGGCGTGCTGATCAACCTGCACGGGGCGATGGCGACGGTCGATTACGACGACGCCGAGGGCGAACTGTTGAAACAGCTGCGCACCATCATCGGCCCGGACGTGCCCGTCGCGATCACGCTCGACCTGCACGCCAACGTCACCGATCTGATGACCGAGCACGCCGATATCATCTGCGCCTACCGCACCTATCCGCACATCGATCAGATCGAAACATCCAGGCGCGCTGCGGCCGTCCTTCAAAAGGCGATGAAAGGCGAGGTCAAACCTGTTGCGGTGACCGTACGCCGCGACACGATCGAGGGCCTCGACGACGGCCGCACCACCACCGACAACCCGATGACGACCCTTCTTGACCGCGCCGCCGATCTGGAACTGGCGGATCCGGGCGTGCTTCTGGTGTCGATCCAGGCGGGCTTCACCCCCGCCAATCTGTACGAAGCCGGGCCGACGGTATCGGTCACCGGCAACGGCAACGACGCCCGTTTCAAAGCCATCGCCGACGAGTACATGGATTACGCCTGGGAAACCCGGCACTTCGATTCAAACACCTATCTTTCCGTCGATGAAACGGTCGGTGAAATCCGGCGCCTGCTCAAAGAAGGAACGGGCAAGGGGCCGATCGTGGTCGCGGATTTCTCGGACAATCCGGGCTCGGGCGCCTACGGTGATTCGACCCTGTTGCTGGCCGGCCTGATCCGGGCCGATCTAAAGAACGCGTGCTTCGGCACGATCTGCGATTCCGATTCCGCGGCGAAACTGGTTTCGGCGGGTGAAGGCGCCACCGTGACCATCAACCTGGGCGGCAAGACCGACCACACTTTCGGCGCACCCATCGAATTGACCGGCACCGTTACCAAGGTCACAGACGGCACGTACGTCGCGCAGGGACCGCGCTGGAAGGGCGTCACCCATCACCTGGGCCCGACGGCGGTATTCAAGGTCGGGGACATGGAGATCGTGGTGGCCTCGAACCGCCTCCAGCTGACCGAGGTCGAAGCCTTCACCCACGCCGGGATCGATCCCCGCGAGCGTGACGTCGTGGTTGTCAAATCGATGCAGCACTTCCGTGCCGCGTTCGCGCCGATTGCGCGCGAGATCCTGATCTGCGACGCCGGGGCGCTCTCCACCAAGGACATCTCCAAACTCCCGTTCACCCGGCTCAGACGGCCGATCTATCCGCTGGACCTCGACTGATCATGACGGAGTCGGTTCCCGAAGCGAAAGCCGCACGGACCCGCCCGGAAGCCGTCAACCGTCCGCTCGAAGGCGCGCTGTGGATGATCGCGTCCTGCGCCTTCCTGGCCGCCCTGTCAGCACTCGGCCGGCATCTCTCGCAACTCGGCGTCGATCCGATGCAGATCGTTTTCTGCCGTCTCGTGTTTGCGTGGATGTGTCTGTTGCCGTGGCTGGTGCACCGGGGTATCGGCTCGCTCGGCACATCGCAGTTCAAGCTCTATATCGTGCGCGCGTGCTGTTCCATGTGCGCCATGACGACGTGGTTCTATGCGTTGGCGTTGATCCCGATTGGCGAGGTGACCGCTCTCAGCTTCGCCGCGCCGCTCTTCACCACCATCGGGGCTGCGCTGGTCTTGGGAGAGGTGGTCCGCTTGAGGCGCTGGACGGCGACCCTGATCGGCTTCGCGGGCGCGCTTGTCATCATCCGGCCCGGCTTCGTCGAGATGAGCGCGGGGAGTTGGCTCGCCATTGGATCCGCGGTGTTTATGGGCACGTCGGCTCTCATCGTCAAAACACTGACGCGCGGCGACGATCCATGGACCGTGGTGTTTTTCTCTCACCTCATCATGATGCCGATGGCGCTGATCCCGGCCATGTTCGTCTGGCAGTGGCCGACCGTCGAAGGGTGGTTGTACCTGATGGCGACCGGTCCGATCGCGGTGCTCGGCCATCTGTCCCTGACCAAGGCTTTTTCGGTGACCGACGTTTCGATCGTGGCAGCGGTCGATTTCTCGCGCCTGCCGTTCGCGGTGTTGATCGGCTGGCTGGCGTTCGGCGAACTGACCGATCTCTGGACCTGGGTCGGCGCGCTGGTGATCTTTATGTCGTCCCTTTACATCGTACGGCGCGAACAGGCGGTGCACGCCAAACCCAGTGTCCAGGACAAAACCGCCCCCTGAACCGGCCGACCTAACGCGTGGGTTCCGTCACCGGCGTCTCGGCTTTACGGCGTGACTCTCGATACGTGATGTAGACGGTCGACAGAAAGATGACCGTACCCCCGACCCAGGTCCAGATGTCCGGGAACTCTCCGAACATCAGATATCCCACCCCCGCCGCCCACAAGAGCCGCGTGTAATCGAGCGGGGCGACGACCGTCGCATCCGTGGTCCTGAGTGCCGTCGCCAGGCACAGGTGGCCAAGCGCCGCCAGCACGCCGATCGCCACCATCAGCCCGAACTGCTCCCATGTCGGCCAACTCCAGAAAATGATCGCCGGGATCAACGAGAAAACCGTGAAATAAAAATTAGCGTAGAACACCATGGTGACGCTGCTGTCGGTCCTGGATAGAACTTTCACGCACAGCATCGACGCCGCCCAGAAAACCGTCGACGCGAGTGCGATGAACGCCCCCGGCCCAAAAATCCCCGACCCCGGCCGGACGATGATCAACGTCCCGACAAACCCGACGGCGATGGCGGTCCATCGCCGGATCCCGACTTTCTCCCCCAGCAGGATCGACGCCCCGATGGTGATGAACAGCACCGTCACGAAGCCGATGGCCGTCACGTCCGCGACCGGCACCATGCTGAGGCTCATAAAGAAACTGGTCAGCGCGCACACACCGAAGACCGAGCGGATCAATTGCAGCTTCGGCTGCTTGCTTCTCCAGTGGGTACGGTCCTGACGCAGCAGGAACGGCAACAGCAAGACAAACCCGATGACATTGCGGAAGAACACCACCTCAATCGGGTGTACCTCTTGCGCGACATCGCGCACCAGCACGTGCATCAGGGATATAAGCAGGCTGGAAAGCGCCGCCCAGGCCGCCCCCTTGATGACCGATTTCCGCGCATCCGATCTGTTCGGGCCGTGCGGGATCGCGGTTTCTTCACCCATCTAAATTATCCACGGCGTTGCCGTCCCCGGAAAAACTGCTACCGTCACGCCGGAATGGCGCGCGGGGCTTGTTGTTCTTTTTCAGTTGGGAACGGCGCGCCGTCAAACAAGATGCTTAGGGAGAATGGAAAAATGATTCGTTGTGGTGTGGCCGGTCTCGGCCGTTGGGGCCGGGTGCTGGTGGATTCGGTCCAGAGCAAATCCGATAAAGTCACGTTCACCGCCGGTGTCACCGGGCGTAAGGAACGCGCGGTCGATTATTGTGACGATAAGAAGATCGATCTTTTGGACGATTTCTCCGAGCTTTTAAGCCACGCCGATGTCGACGCCGTCGTCCTCGCGACGCCGCACACCCAGCACGTGGACCAGATCGTCGCCGCCGCGGAGGCCGGCAAACCTGTTTTCTGCGATAAGCCGCTGACACTGAACGAGGCCGATGCCAGACGCGCCGCCGATGCCTGCAAGGCTGCCGGACTCCCGCTCTGTGTCGGGTTCAACCGGCGGTTTCTCCCCGCCATGATCAAGCTGAAGGAGCTTGCGACGTCCGGGGCGCTCGGCACGCTTCTGCACATCGAAGGTAATATTTCGGGGAACGGCGGATTGCGCTACGGCCCCGAACACTGGCGCGCGTCGGAAACCGAAAGCCCGGCCGGCGGCATGACGGCGATGGGCGTGCACATGATGGACGCGATGATGTCCATCGGCGGTCATGTCGATCACCTGCGCGCCGTCAGTGAGCGCCGTGCGACCCCCGTCCCCGTCGACGATACCACGTTCGCGACGCTCAAGTTCAAGAACGGGATCACGGGTGTGCTGACCACCCTGTTCGCAACGCACGCGCTTTGGCGCATCCAGGTGTTCGGCTCCAAGGGCTGGGCCGAGGTCCGCGATCAGGACCGGCTCGACGTCCGTATGATCGAAGGTGAGAACACCGTCGAGGATTATTCCGGCTTCGACATGGAACGCGCCGAACTGGAAGCGTTCGCCGACACGGTCGCGTCGGGCGCCGAATTCCCGGTGCCGCTGGAAGACGCCATCCACGGCATCGCGATCCTCGAAGCCATCATTAAAGCTTCGAAGACCGGCGACGACGTCAAGCTCGCCTGATCAGTCGCGGTGGGCGGCGTCGATCTTCTTGTCGGTATTGTATTGGCTGAGGGCATACACCGACCAGATCGCGGCCGGCACCCAGCCGATCAGAGTCAGTTGCAGGATCAAACAGATCACGCCCTGGATCGGTTTACCGATGGTGAAGAAATTAAGCCACGGAATCAGAATGGCGAGAATGAGACGTAGCATCGTGGTCCTCGTCTATTGTTGGGCGCCGCCGATACCCGGCGGCGTTCACTCTTTATAGCATTTACGTTCCACGATTGTCCCGGCCGCCGCAAGGCTATAAAACCCCCGCTCATGGATGTCTCTTTATTCGACTTTCACCTGCCGCAGTCATGTATTGCGCAATGCCCGGCGCGCCCGCGCGATGCCGCGCGGATGCTGCATATCCCGAAACACGGGGATTTCAGGGATCTGGGTGTCAAAGACCTACCCGGTCTACTGAAAAAGGGCGACGTTATGGTGTTCAACGACACCCGCGTCATCCCCGCAAGGCTGACCGGCAAGCGCGGCGATGCCACCAATCGGGGGCGGCCCGACGGCGCGAAAGTCGAGGTCACCCTCCACCAGCCTGTCGACGCCTATACCTGGCGGGTATTCGCCAAACCGGCGAGAAAGCTAAATAAACGCGACTACATCGTCTTCGCCCCCGGATTCGCCGCAGACTGCATCGAAGAAGGCGACATGGGCGAACGCTGGCTGAGGTTCAACGTCGCCGGGCGCGACCTGATCAACATGCTCGAGAAACACGGCATCATGCCGCTCCCCCCCTATATCAAGCGCGCCCAGGAAGGCGACGACGGGGACAGATCCGACTACCAGACCATGTTCGCGGAAAAAGACGGTGCCGTCGCCGCACCGACCGCGGCCTTACACTTCACCGACAGTCTTTTGACGTCGGTGCGCGATGCGGGCGTCACGGACATCCGGGTCACCCTTCATGTCGGGGCGGGCACGTTCCTGCCAGTCCGGGTCGAGAATACCGACGACCACGTCATGCATACCGAGCGCGCGATCATGAGCCAGGACATCGCCGACAAACTCAACCAAGCACGCAACAACGGCGGGCGGATCATCGCTTGTGGAACGACGTCATTAAGAACGCTCGAAAGCGCGTGTGACGAAAGCGGGGTGTTTCATGAATACGACGGTAACACCGACCTGTTCATCACCCCCGGCTACAAATTCAAAGCCGTCGACGCGCTGATGACCAATTTCCACTTACCCTGTTCCACCTTGTTCATGCTGGTTTCGGCGTTGGCGGGACTGGACCGGATGCAGGCAGCCTACAAACACGCCATCGACAATGGGTATCGTTTCTATTCGTATGGGGACGCGTGCTTCATCGAACGGGCGGACATCGCATGACCGGGACCGGCTTCGAATTGATGACGACCGACGGTCTTGCCCGGCGGGGCCGGGTGACGACCGCGCATGGGACGTTCGAAACACCCGCCTTCATGCCGGTCGGTACGGCGGCGACCGTCAAGGCGATGACGCCTGAATGGGTGAGAGAGACCGGCGCCGAGTGTATCCTCGGGAACACCTATCATTTGATGCTGCGTCCGGGCTCGGAGCGGATCGCCAGACTGGGCGGGCTTCATGAGTTCATGAAATGGCCGGGGCCGATCCTGACCGATAGCGGCGGCTTCCAGGTCATGTCGTTGTCGGGTCTGAGAAAGATGGGCGAGGACGGGGTCAAATTCCGCTCTCACATCGACGGCAGCTATCACGACCTGACCCCCGAAAGCTCGATGAAGATCCAGGACGATCTGGATGCCGACATCACCATGGCGTTCGACGAATGCACGCCCTTCCCCTGCGACAAAGAGACGGCCGCCGAGAGTATGCGCCTTTCCATGCGCTGGGCGAAAAGATCGAAGGACGCGTTCCGTGAGCGCGACGGATACGGCCTGTTCGGGATCGTCCAGGGGAGCGTGCACGAGGATTTAAGGGATGAAAGTATTAAGGCGCTGACCGATATCGGCTTCGACGGCTACGCCATCGGCGGTTTGGCGGTGGGCGAGGGGCAGGAAGAAATGCTCCGCGTTCTGAACTTCACCGCCCCGAAACTCCCCGGCGACCGGCCCCGCTATCTTATGGGGGTGGGCAAGCCGGACGACCTGGTCGCGGCGGTCGGGTTGGGCGTGGACATGTTCGATTGTGTCTTACCGACACGCTCCGGGCGCACCGATCAGGCTTTCACCCGAAGGGGCACCGTCAATATGCGGAACGCGCGTCATAAAGAAGACACCCGCCCGCTCGACCCCGACTGCGGGTGTTATGCCTGTCAAAATCACTCCCGCGCCTACATCCATCATCTCGTCATGGCGAAAGAGATTCTCGGCATGATCCTCCTGACCCGTCACAACCTGCATTACTACCAGGAACTGATGGCAGGGATGCGCGGCGCCATCGAAAAAGGTGCGTTCGCCGACTTCCAATCCCGTTTCACCGCCCAGTACACGGGCGGGGATATTGCGCCCGTTTCGTAGTCCCGTCACCCTGAACTCGATTCAGGGTCCATTCGCCCTTACGAGAACGTGGCCATGTCCCCATGGATCCCAAATCAAGTTTGGGATGACAGTGATGTGTGTACGTCCACCGTCAAATCGGCCGCCGCAATTGTCATAAATATCGGTTAGGGCAAATGCGTCAGCTGTGCTAAAATACGCACAAATTGCGACTCTGGTTATCATACGAACGAATACGAGGAGGCGCCGATGTTACGCATATTGATCATGACTTGTATCCTTCTCAGCGCCGGCCACGCCCAGGCGCAGGAAAAGGACGTGCTCCGACGTCTGATGGCCGAGCCGGTCACGCTGTTCGATTGGGGCATCGCCAAATTGGATGAAGACATCAAACTCGCCGCCGGACGGACGATCCCGAAATACGTCGGCGAGCCGGTGACGGGGTCGTTCTACGACTGGCGCACCAACCGGGTGACGTTGTTCGTCTCGGTCCCCGTGCCCAAAGAAAGCCGCACGCCCGCCGCCTGCGCGATGACGTTTCAGGAGATCGTCGGCGACCTGACGAAAAACACCCCCAAAGGGCCGAGCGCCGCGGGCTGGTATCTTTTGAACGCCTTCAAGCCGAAAGCGCACTTCTGGGCCGACAGGTTCGAGGACGTGGGCGCGAAGCTCTTGGATGTGGTCACGCTGGAGATCACCTTCATCCCGGCGACGTACGAGGCGTTCGAGGGCAAACAACAACGCGTCCGCTGCATGGGGCGCCTCGATGCGTCTTATGAAGAATTGTCGGTCGAGGTGACGTCTTAGTCTCGGCCATTCCGGCTTTGCCGGGCGGGGTTCGCTCTAATAAGATAAACGCATGAGCGACACGAAATACGAAACCTTGAGCCAGTTGGGTCAGGCGAGCGAGCTGCCGGAAAGCCCCGACGCAGCCCAACTCGAATGCGTCAAGAACCCGCATCCCGGGACCCGTTATCTGATCCGATTCACGGCACCCGAGTTCACATCGATCTGCCCGGTCACCGGCCAGCCCGACTTCGCGCATCTGGTGATCGACTACGTCCCCGAGAAGCTGATCGTCGAAAGCAAATCCCTGAAACTCTATCTGGGCAGCTTCCGCAATCATCCGGGTTTTCACGAAAAGTGCACCGTCGACATCGCCCAGAAAATCATCTCGGCGGCGGAGCCGCACTGGATCAGGATCGGGGGGTATTGGTATCCGCGCGGCGGCATCCCTATTGATGTGTTCTATCAGTCGGGCGAACCGCCAAAGGGATTATGGCTTCCCGATCAGGGCGTGCAGCCCTACCGCGGCCGGGGCTGATCAACGATCACCGTCATTCCGGCGCAGGCCGGAATCCAGAACGGTCTTTACGATTAAACCTCAGAGAACGTTTCCTGGCCCCCGGCCTTCGCCGGGGTGACGCGCCTAACGAAAGTCTCGTCACCCCAAACTTGATTTGGGGTCCATGCATTCCTTCAACATCAACGCAGAATTATGGGTCCTGAATCAAGTTCAGGACGACGGGAAGGAATCGGATCGATAACCCTCTCCCTGGGGAGAGGGTGGCGCCGCTAGGCGCCGGGTGAGGGGAAATCAATCCCCCCGGTACGTGCACCCCGCCGTGCAGGTTTCCCAGAGCTTCACTTCCGACAACTGCGGCAAAATCGGCTTCAGTTCCGCCCAGATCCATTTCGCGATCACTTCCGAGGTCGGGTTCTCGAGACCTGGGATATCGTTCAGATAATGATGATCCAGGCGTTCCCAGATCGGGTTGAACGCCTTTTTTATGTCGGCGAAGTCCATCACCCAGCCGGTGTGTTCGTCGACCGGCCCCTCGACCGCGAGCCGCACGCGAAAGCTGTGCCCGTGCAAGCGTCGGCACTTGTGGCCTTCGGGGGTGTTCGGCAGGTCGTGCGCCGCTTCGAACGTGAATTCCTTGAAAATTTCCATCGTCTTTCCGATCAGGGGATCCCTCAGGGGATGCCCAGCACCTTATGGGTTTGCAGGCTGAGCCGCCATAGCGGATGCGTCCGGCAATAGTCGACGCAGGCCTGCGTGTTCTTCGCCGCGTCCGGCCCGTCCATCGGCTGCAGCATGAAATAGTCGAAATCCAGGTCTTCGAAACGCGCCGGCATGGCCTTCGTCTGCGGGTAGACAAGCTTCAGCTCATGTCCCTTGAGTTGCTTCAGTTCGGCGTCGGATTTCGGGCTGACGCAAATCCAGTCGATCCCGTCGGGGGCCTGGATCGTGCCGTTGGTTTCGACCGCGATTTCGAAGTCGCGGGCGTGAAGCGCATCCAGTAAATCGGCGTCGACCTGCAACAACGGCTCGCCCCCCGTCATGACGACGAAGCGATTCCCGTTACCGTTCCCCGCCCATTTCTCCGCGACAGCGTCGGCAAGTAGGTCGGCGGTCTTGAACGATCCCCCGCCAACACCATCCGTGCCGACGAAATCGGTATCGCAGAATGTGCAGACGGCGGTATCGCGGTCCTGCTCGCGCCCGGTCCAGAGATTGCAGCCCGCAAAGCGCAAAAAGACCGCGGACCGGCCGGTCTGCCGTCCCTCGCCCTGGAGCGTGTAGAAAATCTCTTTGACCTGATACGTCATGGGGGCGGGTTTTACGCCGATTGGCCCCTGGCATCAATCTTAATGCCGTCAGGTCCAATCGGGCCGGGGTTCGCCCTTCGCCTGCATTTGTTTTTCGGTATAGAAGGCGTCGGCAAAGATGTCGTGTTTGGGGACGGATTTCAAAGTCAGCATCTTGACGCTGGCATCGACCATCACCGGCGGCCCGGCGATATAACACTGAAACCCGTAAAGAAGCTGAAAGTCCGCCGCGACGGCCTCGGAAACCAACCCGCTGCGCCGCCCGGAATTCTCCTTCGGTTCCGAAATCACGGTCACGAACCTGAAATTCGGATGGTCGTGCGTCAGTTTGATGAAGTGGCGCTCCAGATAAAGCTCGGTTTCGTCCCTGACCCCGAAATAGAGGTGCACATCCTGCTTCAATCCCGCCGCGAGCGCCGCCTCGACGATGGCCTTCATCGGCGCAAGACCGGTTCCGCCGGCGATCGCCAGCAACGGCCCGTCGTGCCTGGCCCGGAAATACGCCCCCCCGAAAGCCCCTTGTACGTCGACCGGGTCACCAGGTTTGAGATCGTCGCAGATGAAATCGCTGACGCCCCCCGCCCCCGAACGGCGGATGTGCAGTTCGATCGCGCCCGAGCCCGGCGCGTTGGCGATGGAATAGTCACGTGCCTCCTGGTCGCAGATCTTGAAGCTCGCGTACTGCCCCGCCCGCCAGTCGAATAATTCGCCCGACTGAGGTTCGATCCTGATGATACGGACGTCAGGGGACGCGGTCTCGACCGCCGCCACCCGGCACATCACGATATCGCCGGACATGGTCTCGCTCATGACGGATCGTCCATGGTCCCGCGCGCGGCATGGCGACCGTTCTCGCGCGGATATCGGTTGAGGCCCCTTGGCCGTTCATGGATCGCGTCCAGCGCACGCTTACGTTTGGGTTCGACCGCAACGGGCTGGGCGTACATCTGTTTGACCGCCTCGATCATCACGACACCCGCAGCGGCGGGGAAAAGTTTCATCCCAATTTTCTCCCACGCGGCGGCGGAGCCCTGTAACAGGCCGATGTCGACCGGCGGAACGAACAACGCGCGGGTGCTTTCGACCGGCATGAACATGTTATCACGTAGCACGCGCGACAGCTGGCTCCGTGAATACGGGCGGCCGTTCCCCAGAGGCGTCGATTCAAACCGGGCCCATAACCCCCGCCGATTGGGGACGACGACGACAAGGCGGCCCGAATCCGCCAGCACCCGCCACGCCTCGCGCAAAAGCGGGCGCACCTGCTCGGTGCATTCAAGTGCGTGCACGATCATGATCCGGTCCATACTGAGATCGGGGAGCGGCAGGTCGGTTTCATCCGCCAGCATGGTCAGGCCGCGCTCGCGCACCGGCCAGTGCATCACCCCCTGGGCGGCGGGCATCGCGGCGATGACCCGCGCAGCTTCGCCCCGGAACATGTTGAGATAGGGAGTTGCGAACCCGAGCCCGAGCACGCCCAGCCCCGTCACGTCGGGCCAAAGCTGACGCAGCCGGCGGCGCACCATGCGCTGCGCCGTCCGCCCGAGACGGCGTGCGTAAAACTCGCGAAGATCGATCACATCCGACCACATGGGCGGAAGATTAGAACCTTTCCACCATCAGGTCATCCCCGCCGATAGCAAGTTGGTGACATGCGGGTGCAAATTCACCATATAGCTGGGAGAGATAATAAATATGCCTGGGAGGGCCACCATGAAGCTGCGCTACACACCGACATCGCCATACGTCCGCAAGGTCTCCATCGCCGCCATCGAAACCGGCACCGCCGACAAGATCGAGCGGATCACCACCGACCCGTGGTCGGCGGACACCGATCTCGGCAAATCCAACCCGATCGGCAAGGTCCCTTGCCTGATCACCGACGACGGCATGGCGATCTACGACAGCCCCGTGATCTGCGAATATCTCGACAGCCTCAACACCGGCGACAAACTGATTCCCACCGATTCCGATGCGCGCTTCAAGGCGCTGACGCTCGCCGCCGCCGGCGACGGGATGTTGGACGCGGGTGTCTTGTTACTAATCGAAACCGTGCGCCGTCCGGAAGAATTCAAATGGGACTGGTGGGCCGACCGTCAACGGACCGTGGTCAACCGCTGCATGGACATCTGCGATGCCGCCGCCGACGATCTGGCGACGACCGACGGCCCGATCACCATCGCCGAGGTCGCCATCGGCGCCGGTCTGGGTTGGATCGATTTCCGCTTCCCGGACTTTGGTTGGCGGAACGACCGCCCGGCGCTGGCAGACTGGTTCGACAGGATTTCCGACCGTCCATCGTTCGAACAGACGGTGCCGAAACCCGCCTAATTCAAATCCGGAAAATATTCCTCGGTGATGCGCAGGGCGTACGCGACAAGGTTCGCGTGCGCCCGTGCCGCTTCGGTGACCGGCGTATCCAGCTCGACCTCGGTCATGTTGACGACGAAGGCGTAGACCACCGCATCGATGCTTCGGATCTTGTCGCCGTGCACATAAGGCCCGTCGCCGACGATAGACGCGAGCGCGTCGATATCGCGCCGCGCTAAACCCAATATCTCATCGGATGAGTGCCGCCCCGTCCCCTGCGCCCAGAGCTGTTGTCTGACGGAACGCTGGGCGAAGAATTTGACGACCGGACGGATCGGCGCCGGGATGCCCCCGAAGAATGTCTCGGCCACCACCGGCCAGCCCGCGCCCAGCCATCGGTCCCACACCGCATACCAGTAGAGCCGCTCGTCGCACATCGCCCAGATCGCCTGGTCGAGCGCGCGCTCGCGGTCGGACAATCCATTGTCCGGATCGACACCCCGCGTTCTCGTCAGATGCTCAATGATCAGCGTGCTGTCGCCCATCTCCTGACCGTCGATGATGACGTAGGGGATCTTCTTTTTGGGCGACGACCCCGGCATAACCTGTTCTTGGACGACGTAATCAATACCCGCGAGCTTCAACCACAATTCGAGCTTCACACAGAACGGCGACGGGTTCGGCACGCCAAGCCGGCGCGGAAACTGAACCAGGGTGATCGGATCGGTCATACCCTCTTCCTCCTTGTCAGGAGCTCCTTCGACGCCAATACGGCGCCGCCGACGATCAGAACACATCCGACGGCGACGAACCATGTCGCCTCGCCCTTGCCGAAAGCGATCAGCACGATCGTCGAGATCAGGGGGGCGGCATAGGCCATTGCCCCCAACACCTGAATGTCGCCGTGCTTGGTGCCGTAATCCCAGGTGAAGAACGCGGCGCCCACCGGACCGAGTCCCAAGCCGATCACGCCCAGCCATTCCAGATAATCCGCAGGCCAGACGGTCTGTTCGAAGATCAGGTGACAGATCGTGGCGAGGATCGCCGTCGCCGCGCAGAATCCTCCGACGGTATCCGTTGGCACATGTGCGAAGCGGCGGTTGGTGATGGAGTAGCTGGACCACGTCAGTGAGCACAGCACCGCGAACGCATAGCCCACCGCGAACTCGGACTTGAAGCCGGAAAGACCGCGACCGCCGGTGATCAAAAGTGCCGCCCCGACGAGCCCGGCGACGGCCCCCAAAACGTGCCACCATCGGAGCCGCTCACCCGGCAAAAGCGCCGAGCCGACGACGATCAACAATGGCCACATATAAGCGATCAGGCCCGCCTCGACCGGGGGCGCGTTCTTAAGGGCCATGAAATAAAAGAAGTGATATCCAAACAACCCGCACGTGCCGAGCGCCCAGGCGCCCATCGGCTGGCGCATATAAGAGGCGACGTTCTCCCCCCTGACGATCCACTTGATAACGACGAACGCGGTGGCGATCCCGAACGACATAGCCGCCAACTGAAACGCCGGGATCTTCCCCGTCAGCGTCGTGAACAGCGCCAACAGCCCCCACATCAGGACAGCCGTCGACCCGATCAACGTCGCCTTTACCGTTCTTGCGTCTTTGGCCGCCATGGCTCCCCCTCGAACCCGTCACCCTTTACAACCAAGTGCCGCAAATAAAAAGGGCGGCGCAAGCGCACCGCCCGGAGGTCTTTGTTTATTTGGATGTTTCGAACTCAGATCATGTATTGGCCGCCGTTCGCGGAAATCGTCGAGCCCGTGATGAACCCGGCGTCGTCGGACGCCAGGAAGCTGACGCACCGCGCAATCTCTTCGGCCTCACCCAGGCGGCCCACCGGGATTTGCGGAATGATTTTCGTATTCAGAACTTCTTCGGGCACGGCGCGGACCATTTCGGTACCGATGTAGCCGGGCGCGATGGCGTTGACGGTGATGCCCTTGGAAGCGGTTTCCAGCGCCAACGCCTTGGTGAATCCAAGGTCGCCCGCCTTCGACGCCGCATAGTTGGTCTGACCGAACTGCCCTTTCTGGCCGTTGATCGAACTGATCGAAATGATGCGGCCGAAATTGGCGCCGCGCATGTCGTCGATGACGTTGCGGCTCAGGTTAAACAGACTGGAGAGGTTGGTATGGATGACCGCGTCCCAGTCCGATTTGTCCATCTTGTGGAGCGGTTTGTCGCGGGTGATGCCCGCATTGTTGACGAGGACTTCGATGGCGCCCACGTCTGACTTGATCTGCGCGACGGCGGCGGAGACGGCGTCGAAATCACCGACATCGAACTTGTAAACGGGAATGCCCGTCTCGTCCTTAAAGGCATTGGCCGCGTCGTCATTGCCCGCATAGTTGGCGACAACCGTGTAGCCTTTGCTCTTGAGCTCTTCAGAAATGGCCCGGCCGATACCGCGCGTGCCACCCGTAACCAGTGCTACTCTGGACATAATGCTTCCTCCAATGACTGCCGCGTTTTTTTGCGGCGTTCTACCCCCCGAGAGAGGCGGCGCTCGTGACGCCGCCCGTCCCAGTCGTTCAGCTTAGTCGCGTTCGAGGCACATGGCGATTCCCATGCCGCCGCCGATGCAGAGCGTGGCGAGACCTTTTTTCGAATCGCGTTTCTGCATTTCGTGCAGCAGGGTCACCAGCACCCGCGCCCCCGATGCACCGATCGGGTGGCCGAGCGCGATGGCGCCGCCGTTGACGTTCACTTTTTCGATGTCCCAGCCCATGTCCTTGTTCACGGCGCAGGCCTGGGCGGCGAAGGCTTCGTTGGCTTCGATCAGGTCGAGATCGTCGACGGTCCAACCGGCTTTTTCGAGCGCCATGCGGCTGGCCGGGATCGGGCCCGTGCCCATGATCGCCGGATCGACACCCGCGGTCGCCCACGACTTGATGCGGGCCAGCACCGGGGCGCCGCGCTTCTCGGCGTTATCCGCGCTCATCAGGACCACGGCGGCGGCGCCGTCGTTGATACCCGACGCGTTACCGGCGGTCACCGTGCCTTCCTTGTCGAAAGCCGGGCGCAGCTTGCCGAGGCTTTCCATCGTCGTGCCGTGTTTCGGGTGCTCGTCGGTGTCGACGACGGTTTCACCCTTGCGGCTGGTGATGGTGACGGGAACGATCTCGTCCTTGAACTTACCCGCCTTCTGGGCGGCTTCGGCTTTTTCCTGCGAAGCAACGGCGAAGCTGTCCTGTTCGTCGCGCGTCAGCTGCCATTTCTGGGCTACGTTCTCGGCGGTGTTGCCCATGTGATAGCCGGCGAACGCATCCATCAGGCCGTCGCGCAGCATGGTGTCGAGCAATTCGCCAGACCCCATCTTCACACCGTTGCGAAGGTGCATGACGTGCGGCGCCTGGCTCATGCTTTCATGGCCACCGGCGACGACGATGTCGCTGTCGCCCAGCTTGATCGACTGGTAGCCGAGCGCGACGGTACGCAGACCGGAGCCGCAAAGTTGGTTGATGCCGTAGGCGGTTTTTTCCTGCGGAATGCCGGCGCCCATGGCGGCCTGGCGGGCCGGGTTCTGTCCGCCGCCGGCGGCCAGGATCTGCCCCATGATCACTTCGGAGACGTCGTCCGGGCTGACACCGGCGCGGCTCAGCGCTTCCTTGATGGCGATTTCGCCGAGCGCGGACGCGGCGAGCGAGCTGAGCCCGCCCAGAAATGCGCCAACCGGGGTACGGGCGGCGCCAGTAATTACAACTTCAGTCATGGGTCTCTCCCTTTGTCATGCTTCCAGAACAGCCGGTCTTAGGGACCGGATAACCTTGCGGCGGTTCGGCCGCTTAACCGTAATTTTCGTGGGGTCATACGCGAATTCAGCGTCACCCGCAACTATTTTTTTGCACTGCAACATAATTATTGCACTGCAGCAATCCATTCACTCAACGGCGCGTACAGCGTCGTTCGGGCCCTGGACCCGGCGACCATCCCGATGTGCCCCGCGTCCGCTTTGATGAGCGTGACATTTGGCAGCAGTTCTGCCAAGGGGGCAGCGGACGCCGGCGGCACGATCGTGTCGTGATCGGGGATCACCACCAAAGCCGGGATATTCAACCCGCCGGGATCGAGGGGGGTGCCCCCGCTCATCCACGTCCCCGTCATCGGTGTATTCTTCACATACCAGTCATCGAGACACTCGACGGCGACGGCACCTGCGAGGGGCACCCCGTCGTTCAGCCAGTCTTCGAGTAGGATAAAGGCATTCGCCTCCTTACCACCTGATTTCATCGCCGCGAAGCGGCGGAATTTTCGAATGACGTTGCCCGGATCGCGGCTCGAGAACATCGCCTGGATCACATCGACCGGCAGATTGCCGATGCTCTCGATCAACTGCTTCAGACCCGGCAACATCGCCCTTAACATCGCCGTCGCCGACGGCGGCAAGGCGTGGAAATCCCAGGGCGTCGCCAGTAGCGCCATGGCGCGGATCCTTTCCGGTGCCCGGTGCGTCAGCGCCAACGCCAGGTTGCCGCCCATGCAGTACCCGGCGATGACGGGCGTCTCGCCCGTCGTATCGATCACGTGATCGCGGATCCGCTCCAACCGGTCGACGTAGTGATCGATGGAGAATGTCATCTCTTCGACTCCCGGGGCATCCCAATCGACGAGATATGTGTCGTGTCCCGCGTCCGCAAGATACCTGACAAGACTGTGATCGGGATCGAGGTCGAGGATATGCGCCCGGTTGACGAGCGACGGGATCAGGATCACCGGCTTACCGGCCGCTTCGGCGTGAAGAAGTTCAGTCGTGCCCTCCGACCAGACTTCCGGAAGTGCCGGCATCGCGTCCGGTCTTGGCGCCTCGGCGAAGCGGTTGACGCCTTCGGCGAAGGCGCTGACGCGCTTTTCGATCTCGTGCTTCAGTGCGTCCGCGAACGCGTCGCCATCAATCTTTTTTAGGTTTTCCCGGAGCGATCTTGCCTGAAGGTCCAGCGAGTCCTTCCAGACGAGCGAGCCGTCTTTCAAGCTCGGCAACGCGGTTAGCGAGCTCGTGAACATCAGGTTCTGGATCGCCAGATGCAGCGCCAGGGGACGCGGTGCCACCGGCGTTTCCGTCATTACCCCGAACATTTCTGCCATCTTCGCCATCGTCTGCATCGGCGCCGTTCCGTTCGCTTCCATCCCCCGCCCCCGTCTTTGCACCCGCAGCATCCGCCGCGGCATGCTGCATCATCGCCGCCACGTTGGCGGCGCCCGCGTTCATCAATTCCATCGTCTGCGCCATGGTGCGGGCGAGGTTTTCGTCGTTGGTGAACGCCTTGATCTGGTTCTCCCACAGATCGACGTACTCCCTCGCCAGCCGTTCAAGGTCGGCATCGCCGTCTTGCGGATTTTTCTCGTCGCTCATGACCCTGGCGTTCCGATCCTCGATAAGGGATGTGAGTATATCGCGCACCCGTCGGTGGGCAAACAGCGCACGCCCGGCGCGATTATTGTGCACCCTCAAAATGCTTATGCTGCACCTGCCGAATTCGTGACGGATTTTTCGTTGCAGTGCAACAGCTTCGGCGCTACGGTCAGCTCGTACGGGAAGGGAGCTAATCATGGCGAAAAAGCCGCAAGATACCGATTCTTCCGCCGGCGATAAGAAACCGATCACGATCAAAAAATACGCAAACCGGCGCCTCTATAATACCGAGACCTCGAGCTACGTGACGCTCGACAACCTCGCGCAGATGGTGAAGGACGACAAGGAGTTCTCCGTGTTCGACGCCAAGACCGGTGAGGACATCACCCGTCAGGTGCTGACGCACATCATCGTCGAGGAAGAATCCAAGGGGACGAACTTGCTGCCGATCAGCTTCCTGCGCCATCTCATCAGCTTCTATGGTGACAGCCTTCAAGCCGTGGTGCCGAATTATCTCGAACACTCCATGAGCTCGTTCGCGCGCAATCAGGAACAGATGCGCAGCTATCTGAACGACGCGTTCGGCGGCTTGAGCCCGTTCGGTCCGATGGAAGAAATCTCCAAAAAGAACATGGCGATGTTCGAGAACGCCATGAAGATGTTCACGCCCTTCTACGGTCAGGAAGGCGCCAACAACGGTGCCGGCAAACCGGCCCCGGAAGCGAAGGCCGAAGACGGCGGCGACATCGACGATCTGCGCCAGCAGATGCTTGAGATGCAGAAAAAGCTCGACCGGCTTTCCGGGAAGTAATCGCGCCTTAAGGCAGTTCCCTGACGAGGCGGAAACTCAGCCAGTAGCTTTTGACCGGGCCCGGGTTCTTCTGACGGTTGGCGGAGCGCGCCATTCTGGAATAGTAGTACCACGAGCCGCCCCGGATGACGCGAAACTGGCAGCCGGGCTCGACCCACGCCTCCGGCCCCTTGGGCGCGCCCTCGTAGTTTTCGTGCCAGCAGTCCTCGACCCACTCGAAGGCGTTTCCGTGCATGTCATAAAGACCCCACGGGTTGGGCTTGAAACTACCGACCGGCGCGTTGCCGATGCCCGACCAAGGCGAGCCGCACTTACGGCAGTTGACCTCGTTCTCACCGACCAGGTCCCCAAACCAGTAATTGGATTTCGATCCGGCGCGGGCGGCGTATTCCCATTCCGCCTCGCTCGGCAGGCGGTACGTATAGCCTGTGATCTTGCTCAACCACTGGGCATATCCATGCACCATGTCGTGGCTGACATTGATGACCGGCTTTCTGACCGTCCCCCAGTTGTGATCGTCGGGCTTGTGGGTGCAGCCCCCGCCATCGAGGCACGCCTGCCACTCGGCATGAAGTGTTTCGAAGCGGCCGATGGCGAACGGTTTCTTGATCCGCATCACCCGGACCGGCTGTTCGCTTTTATGCTGTTTCGACCCCATCACGAAAATCCCCCCGGGCACGACAACCATCTCAGGACAGGTTTCACAATCGCGGAACATGTCGCCGGGCTTCAACTTGGTGCCGGGGGCAATGACCGGCGCTTTGGGGATGTCGACGGGTTTGATTTGTTCCGGATAGACGCCCTGCGCCACCGATGGATGCGGCAGCATGACAAGGGCGGCAACGGCGGCCAGGAGAAACGCGCGGATCATGGATTAAAGGTGTCCCGTGGCGTGAGCGCGGTCAAGTCCCGCCGAGTTTCCTGACCGCCCGTTCGGCCGCCCGCGCCACCAGGGGGGAGGCGTCCTTCGATAACGCTTCAGCGATCGGTTTTAACGTCTGATCGCCCGAATTCCCGGCCGCGATCATGACGTTTCGGATGAACCGGTCGCGCCCGGTGCGCTTGATCGGCGAGCCCGCGAAGACCTGTCTGAACGACGGATCGTCGAGACGCGCCAGATCGCGGAGCTTGGGCTGGGTCAGTTCGACGCGCGCTTCCAGTCCCGGCTCGCGGGTCGGGCCGGAGAACTTGGTCCACGGGCAAACCGAAAGACAATCGTCGCACCCATAAACGTGGTTGCCCATTTTATCCATCAGCTCGTCCGCGATGTCGCCCTTGTGCTCGATGGTCAGGTACGAGATGCAGCGCGATGCATCGAGCACGTATGGTTCGGGGAACGCATCCGTCGGGCAGGCTTTCAGACATTTGTCGCACGACCCGCAGTGATCGGGCTCGGGGTTGTCGGGGGGAAGTTGGATGTCGAGAAAGACCTCCCCCAAAAACAGCCAGGACCCCTTCTGTCTGTTGACCAGGTTGGTGTGTTTGCCCTGCCAGCCGATCCCGGCGCGCTCGGCGAGCGGCTTTTCCATCACGGGGGCGGTATCGACGAACACCTTGATGTCCGATCCATATCTTTCGGCGATCCAGCGGCCGAGCTTCTTGAGGCGCTTTTTGATGATGTCGTGATAATCCTTGCCCCGCGCGTAAACGCTGACCGCGCCCCGGTCCGGCATGTTGACAACGGTCATTGGATCCAGACCCGGTCCGTAGTTAACCCCTAGAACGATGATCGTCCTGACACTCTCCATCAACTTTTTCGGATTGCCGCGGCGCCCGTCGTCTCTGGCCATCCAGTCCATGTCGCCGTGATAGCCCTTATCGACGAACATTCTCAGCGCCTCGATATCGTGGGGGTTGGTTTCGGCATCGGTGAACCCGACCGCGTCGAAACCCAACGTCAGGGCCTCGTCGCGGATTTCCGCCTTGATCACGCGCGGATCGGTTTCGGGGTTCGTGGCAATGGTCATACTGTCAGCATTATGCTAATGAGCCGCGCAATCAATGATGCGTATCCGGGGATTTAAAAATGAGTACAGCCAAACCGGCGGTGGTGCTGTTGAGCGGCGGGCTGGATTCCGCGACCGTGCTGGCGATCGCGAAACAGCAGGGCTTCGATCCGGTGACCCTCACCTTCCGCTACGGCCAGCGCCACGCCGCCGAGATCGACGTCGCGGCCCGGCTCGCGGAAAAGAATGACGTCAAACGCCATGTCGTCGCCGACATCGATCTGAGGGCGTTCGGCGGTTCGGCTTTGACCGCCGATATCGACGTGCCCAAGCACCGCTCGGACGCGGAAATCGGCGAAGGGATTCCGGTCACCTACGTCCCCGCGCGGAACACCGTCTTTCTGTCTTATGCACTCGCGCTCGCCGAGACCACGCAGGCGTTCGACGTCTTCATCGGGGTCAACGCGCTGGATTATTCCGGCTATCCCGACTGCCGTCCCGCGTTCGTGAAAGCGTTCGAGGACGTCATGAACCTCGCCACCAAGGCCGGTGTCGAGGGCGAACGCCCCTTCACCTTGCACACGCCGCTGATCGATATGACCAAGGCCGACATCGTCAAAAAAGGCACCGAACTTGGCGTCGATTACGCAGAAACATTAAGCTGCTATGATCCGACGGAAGACGGTCGGCACTGCGGCGAATGCGACGCGTGCCATCTCCGTAAAAAAGGGTTCCGCGAGGCCGGCCTCGACGACCCGACGACCTACGCCGCCTGAGAAGGACATATTATGAGAACGCTTCTGATCCTGACCGTGCTTGTTTTCGCGGTCCCCGTGGCCCACGCGCAATCCGCCGAGGGCAAGCGCGACGGCATCTACCAGATCGTCAAGGCGACCGACAGCCGGGTCTGGCGGTTGAACACCCAGACGGGCGAGATCGCGGTTTGTTCGCTCGACGGGGAAAATCTCGTCTGCACCACCACGTCGGATGCCGCCGACGTCCCGAAAAAGTCCTACGAGCAGATCGCGGCGGCACGCGAAGCCGAGGAACAGGCACGTCAGGCGGAAAAGCAGGCCCAACAGGAGCGCGAACTCAAGATTATCGACAAAATTCTGGCGCTTTTCCGGGAATTGCTGGCCACCGCCATGGGCAAATCCGAGGGCGGCTGACTCCCTTGTCACCTTTGCTTTGATTTTCAGAGCCTTAGACTTTATCACTACCCGGCCTTCATTTTCTTCGTGTGTCTGGCGGGCATTGGGGTCATGACCGATAAAAAGAAAGCGCTGGCGGCGGTCCGCGAGGAAATCGACGCCATCGACCAACAAATTCAGGATTTGCTGATCCGGCGTACCGAGGTCGTCGAGAAAGTGCGCGCGATCAAGGAAGGCGAGACCGTCAAGATTCGCCCGTCGCGCGAGGCTGAGATGATGTACCACATCACGGCCCGCCATCGCGGCAACTTCCCGAAACGCGAACTCTGCCGTATCTGGCGCGAGATCATCGTCGCGACACTCAGCTTCGAAGGGCCGTTCTCGGTCGCCGTGATGGACGTCGAAAACGAGCCGGGTTACTGGGACATGGCGCGCGACCAGTATGGGTCGTTCACCAAGATGACGCGGTTCAGCTCGGGCCGCGCCGTGGTCGAGGCCGTGCGCAGCCAGGAAGCTTCGGTCGGCATCGTCCCATGGCCGAGCCGCGACGATCCGGACCCGTGGTGGCGATACATGGTCTCGCAATCCCCCGACACCCCGAAAGTCATCGCCCGCCTGCCCTTCGTCCCCGGCTCCAACATGCGGGGGTCCGGCATCGAAGCCGCCGTCATCTGCCCCATCGAACAAGAAAGAACCGGCCGCGACCGCTCCATGCTGGCGGTCGAAACCGACACCGAAATCGGCGCCCGCAAGATCGAGGACGCCCTGAATTCCGCCGGCGTCAGCTCGTCATCCATCCAGAATTGGCACGACCCGAACCGGCCGCCCGGCTGGGTGTATCTGGTCGAGGCCTTCGGGTTCGTCGACCCGGCCGGGAAACAATTCCCCCGCTTCATCGACGCCATCGGCAAGTCGGCGCAAAGGATCATCCACCTGGGTGGGTACGGCACCCCCTTGGGTGAGCGTGACGTCGCCCCGCCGGAGGGGGAAGAGTGATGGCCGAACGTCCAGAACCGCGCCCGGGCATCATGGATATCGCCGCCTACGTGGGTGGCGAGTCGTCGATCCCCGGCGTCGACCGCATCATCAAGCTCTCTTCGAACGAAGGTCCCTTCGGGCCGAGCCCATTGTCGTCGAAGGCACACGAGGCCGAGGCCCAGAACCTGCACCGCTACCCGGACGGGGGCGCGGTCAAGCTGCGCGCCGCCATCGGCGAACGCTACAACCTCGACCCCGAGAGGATCGCCTGCGGCGCAGGGTCGGACGAACTGATCTCGCTTTTGTGCAAGGCGTATGCCGGGCCGGGCGACGAAGTTTTATATTCCGAGCACGGGTTTCTGATGTACCCGATCTCGGCGAAGACCGTGGGTGCGACACCCGTGACGGCGAAGGAAGTCGACAAGACCGCGAACGTCGACAATCTGTTGGCTGCTGTCACGGACAAGACGCGCATCCTGTTCCTTGCCAACCCGAACAACCCGACGGGCACGTATCTTCCATCTTCCGAAGTGAAGCGGCTTCGCGATAATCTGCGCGACGATATCCTTCTCGTCATCGATGCGGCATACGCGGAATACGTGACCGTCGACGATTACTCATCGGGGGTCGAGTTGGTGGACGCCGGCGAAAACACCGTCATGACGCGGACGTTTTCGAAGATCTACGCATTGGGCGGGGTCCGCCTCGGCTGGTGCTACGCGCCCGCGAACGTGATCGACGTCCTGAACCGCATCCGTGGCCCGTTCAACGTCGGCGCGGCGGCGATGGCGGCGGGCATCGCGGCGATCAAAGATAAAGAGTTCGAGGACATGAGTCGCGCGCACAATGAGACGTGGCGCGAATGGACGGCGACCGAGCTTCGCAAGCTCGGCCTCGACGTGACGCCCAGTATCGGCAATTTCCTGCTGGTCTGCTTCAACGGCGACGAGAACCGCGACGCCGCTGCTGCGGATGCCTTCCTCAAGACCAAGGGGATCGTGATCAGGCGCATGGGGGGATACGGCTTCCCGAACTGCCTTCGGATCACCATCGGTCTCGAAGACGAGATGCGCGCCGTCGTCGACGCGCTGGCGCAATTCATGGGCAAGAACGAAGCCGGAGCGGCGTGATGGCCGAAGCGCCCCTCTTCAACCGCGTCACGCTCATCGGGATCGGGCTGATCGGCTCGTCGCTCGCACGGGTCATGCAGCGCGATAATCTGGCAAAAGAGATCGTCGTTTCGACCCGCAGCGAGCAAACCCTCAAACGCGCCATCGAGCTGGGTCTGTGCAACCAGGGCACCATGGACGCGGGCGAAGCAGTAAGAGACGCCGACCTCGTCATCATCTGTACGCCCATGGGCGCGTACGAAGCGATCGGCAAGCACATCGCGCCGTTTTTGAAAGAAGGCGCCATCGTCTCCGACGTCGGCTCCGTCAAATTACCGGTGTTCGACACCCTCGCCCCGCATCTGCCCGATCACGTGCATCTGGTGCCGGGTCACCCCATCGCGGGCACCGAGCATTCCGGCCCCGACGCCGGTTTCCCGGAACTGTTCAAGGGCCGCTGGACGATCCTGACGCCGCACAAAGACACCGAAGAAGTCGCCGTCGAGAAGGTCCGGGAACTGTGGCTCCGCGCCGAAGCGAAGGTGGAGGTGATGGAGGCCGGACACCATGATCAGGTCCTGGCGATCACGTCACACCTCCCACACCTGATCGCGTATACGATTGTCGGCACCGCGACCGATCTGGGGGACGACCTCCAGAAAGAAGTCATTCAGTTTTCGGCCTCCGGTTTTCGCGACTTCACCCGCATCGCCGCGTCCGACCCGACCATGTGGCGGGATATCTTTCTGACCAATAAGGACGCGGTCCTCGAAGTGCTCGGCCGCTTCGACGAGGATTTAACGGAATTGAAGCGCGCCATCAGGAAGGGTGATGGCGACACCCTGTTCGAGCATTTCACCCGCACCCGCGCCATTCGCCGGGGCGTCGTCGACGCTCAACAAGACGACCTGCCGGCGCCGCTGGGCGCGATCCCCGGACCCTACAGCAACGACGACTGAGGCCGATCATGCAGCCCGTTATCGACAGCTTCCTCGCCGGCTTCCCTGTTCTGATGCTGCACTCGTCGGTGACCATCGCCATGCTGGTCGCGGGCATCCTGATCTACATGTGGATCACGCCGTGGGACGAGGTGAAACTGATAAGAAGCGGCAATACCGCCGCCGCCGTATCGATGGGCGGCGCGATCATCGGTCTTGCCCTCCCCCTCGCGTTCGCCATGTCGGCAAGCGTCAGCGTCTATGAGATCCTGGTCTGGGGGCCGGTCACTTTAGCTTTACAGATCATCGCCTACCGCATCGCGGACGTGGTCTTGAAGGATGTCCCGAAACGCATCGAGGACGGCGAGATGGGCGCTGCCATACTGCTTGTCTCAATCAAGGTCGCCGCCGCCGCCATCAACGCCGCCGCCGTCGCGGGCTAACCGATGCGCCTCCGCGATATCATCGCGTTGATCCTGATGGGCGTCGTGTTCGCTTTCGGCCAGTTCATGCGCTCGGCACCGGACACCCCTTCCCCCACCCCGCCCCCCTCCAACGAGAATCCGCGCCGCCCTGCCCCCAGTATCGACGGTGGCAAGCTGTGGGCGGGTGAAACCGAAGACTGGATGAACGAGGGGCCGAGCGAACGCTTCCGCCTGACCCCCGACTGGACGGCACCCGAGCGCCGCTCATTCGTCGATGTCGGCGAACGCAAGACGAACGGGTCGGGCACCGCGTTCTCTGTGGGGGATGGCAAGTGGCTGACGGCGCGCCACGTCACCGACGGGTGTGACGACATCGGCCTTCAGGTCGCGCCGCGCAAGGGCATCCGGGTGACGAACGCCGAGAACCACCCGAACGCCGACGTCACCCTTTTGACGACCAAGACCGGCCCACGCCCATTCCCGCTGGGCGGCGAGGTTCAAAAAGGCGACGACGGTTATCTGGTCGGTTTTCCCAAGGGCCGCCCCGGCGCGGTCCACGCCACCAAGATCGGCACGACGATTTTACAAGAGCGTGGGCGCTACAAGACCCGCGAGCGCGCCGACGTGTGGTCGGAGCGGAGCCGCATCCCCGACCGCTTCGACAGCCTGGGCGGTCTCTCCGGTGGTCCGGCGTTCTCCCAAGATGGGCGGTTGGTGGGGGTCGTGCTGGCCGAAGAACCCCGGCGCGGGCGCGTGATTTCCGCAGAGCCGGCGACGTTAAGTCAGATGATCGAGCGCGCCGGAAATACCGGCGTGACAAGCGCGGCGGGGCCGTTCGACCCTGAGAACTACCCGAAAATGGCGCGTGTCTTGCTCACCTCGCTCCGCGTTGCCAAAGTGCTGTGCCGGGTGCGCTAGGGAGGGGATCCAATGACCGTCGACGAGTTGAAGAAGCGGCTTAGTCTGCCCGTGATCGGCGCGCCGATGTTTCTCGCGTCCGGTGTCGATCTGGTCGTCGCGCAATGTTGCGCCGGGATCGTCGGCGCATTTCCCGCTTTGAACGCCCGCCCGGCGGAAGAGTTGGAAAACTGGCTGAGCGAAATCGAAACCCGGCTCGACACGTTCGAGAAAGAGACGGGCGAAAAGCCCGCCCCCTACGCCGTCAATCTGATCGTCCATAAATCCAATCCGCGCTTGGCGGAAGACCTGCAAACGCTGGTTAAACACAAGGTACCTCTGGTGATCACGTCCCTTTCCGCCCCCGACCAGGTGGTCGAGGCGGTGCACGGGTATGGGGGCCTCGTGTTCCACGATATCACCACCCGGCGCCACGCCGAGAAAGCGGCCGGCGTGGGCGTCGACGGATTGATCCTGGTCTCTGCCGGCGCGGGTGGACACGCTGGCCGTTTAAGCCCGTTCGCACTGATCCCCGAAGTGAAAGATTTCTATACCGGTGCCGTGGTTCTTGCAGGGGCGATCACCAACGGCGAAGCGGTCCTGGCGGCGGAAGTCCTGGGGGCGGATTTCGCCTATATCGGTTCCGCCTTCATCGCGACGGATGAGAGCATCGCGCCCGAAGGTCATAAACAAATGGTCGCCGACCATCACGCCGCCGACGTCCTCTATACCCCCTATTTCTCGGGGACGCCCGCGAACTACCTGATCCCCTCGATCCTGAAATCAGGGGCCGACCTCGAAGAAGCCGAAGCGGCCCAACCCCGCAAGATGGAGTTCGGGTCCGGCTCGTCGAAAGCCAAGGCGTGGAGCGACGTCTGGAGCGCCGGGCAGGGCATCGGCCAGGTCGAGAGAATCCAACCCACAGCGAAATACATCGAAAAACTGAAATCAGAATACGCCGCCGCCCGGGCGAAAATCAGCGGCTGACGCTCATTCCCATTCGATGGGTCTCAACCGGATTAAGGGGATCGGGCCGACGGAAAGTTTCCGATCCTGCAACGACAACGGCAGCGAGACGATCTTGGGACCACCCCCCGGCGGGGATTTAGCAAGCACCCCCAGCACCACCTTGGCTAAAGCGCCATCCTGTTCACGCGCCGCACCCACGGCGACCAACGCATCGACCGCTTCGTTAAACCCCGATATCTGCGCCGTGAACGCGCCGATGGGCTGCAGATCACCATCCAGCGCCATCGTCCCTTCGCCCGCCATACCCAACACGCCGTGACGCACCTCAAGTTGTTTGATATCGACGGCACCACCGTCCGCCGTCCATTTTCGAAGGCTCCCGGTATTGATGCCTTCCGGAAGTTCGGCGCCGGTGGCTTCCGCGACGATCTTCAGATAAGCGACATTCTCACCGAAAGCGGAATGCATTTCGGGAGGCAGGTCGATCTTGCGCAGGTCGATGGTCGCCTGCCCGTAGACCGGGTTCGCACCACGAACCAGTATCACCGATGCCGTCTCTACGGTGAGCGGGTCGGGGACACCCTCCCGCGTCGCCTGCACACCCGTGAGCTCGGCGCGCACCCGCCCGCCGCTGTCGCGGTCGATATTGATCAGGTTGTTCTCGGTCGTGACGGAATAACGGCCGGGCGCGGCCCCCTTGGTGAGGTCGAGTTCGACCGGCCCCGTGAACGCGCCCTGCAACGCGTCGATCTTCCAGGGTGAAAGCAGCGCGTGAAGCCCCGACACATGCACGCGCCAACCGCCGTTCGGATCGGCGGCCTCGAGCTTGTCGATGTCGATCACCAGATCACCCGGAAAGCCGGCCACCGTCAGCGTTTCATACGCGGCATCGCGGCCGTCGAGACGCATCTGGCCCACCCATCCATCGACCTGTTCGCGGACTTCCGACGCAAGCCAATACCACCAGGCGGTATAGATAACACCCGCGATCACGAGCAGCGTAACGGCCGTGATCAGGATGCGTTTCGGGCTGGTGAACGGGCGTTCGACGACATGGTCGTCGATCTCGGTCAATTGCGGATCGTCCATACCCTCAAGATAGGGCGTTGCCCCCGCTCCGGGAAGGGCATAGCTTGCAGTCAATTCATAAAAACCCCCGGACATCCATGCCTGCATCTCCCGCCATTCGACGATTTCTTTTAGTTTCGGCGCCCATCGTCTTCGTGCTGCTGTGGTCGACGGGATTTCTCGGCGCCAAGCTGGGCATGCCGCACGCCGAGCCGTTCACGTTTCTGTTCGTCCGTTTCGGGGTGACGTCGGTGGGATTCTTCATCCTGCTCGCGGCGATGCGGGTGAAGATGCCGCGCGATCCGCTCGTCTGGCTGCACGCCGCCGTCGTCGGGTTGTTGATGCATGGCATATATCTGGGGGGTGTGTTCTACGCCGTCGATCACGGGACGTCGGCGGGCATATCGGCGTTGATCGTCGGCATGCAGCCGATCTTCACCGCCATTTTCGCTGGGCTTCTGTTGAATGAGAGATTGAGCGCCCGGGCGTGGTTCGGGCTTTTGCTCGGGTTCTGCGGCGTAGTCCTCGTCGTCTGGCGGCAAGCGGGCGACACGGGCGGATTGCCCGGCATCCTGGCATGTATCGCCGGTCTCGCCGCGGCGACCACCGGGGTGCTCTACCAAAAACGCTTCGGCGGCAGCATCGATCTTCGGTTCGGATCCGCGGTCCAGTTCGCCGCCGCGGCGGTCTTGATGCTGGCGCTCGCCATCCCCACCGAGACGATGGTCATCGATTGGAACGAAGAAAGCATCTTCGCCATGGTATGGCTCGTCGTGGTGCTGTCGTTCGGGGCGGTGACGCTGCTCTACATCCTCATCCGCCAGGGCGCCGCATCGAAGGTGTCGAGCCTGTTCTATCTCGTGCCCCCGGTAGTTGCGGTCGAGGGATATCTTCTTTTCGGTGAGGTCATGAGCCCCGCCGCACTCGCCGGGCTGGGGATTGCGGTGATCGGCGTCGCTTTGGTAACACGGGGATGATGATGACGGAAAAAGCGTTCACCCCGCCCACCGATGCGTTCTGGGTCTTTGGTTACGGCTCGCTGATGTGGCATGCGAATTTCCCCTACAAGGAGCGCCGCCGGGCGATGCTTTATGGGTATCACAGGGCGCTCTGCGTCTATTCGTGGGTCTATCGGGGGACCGAACAAGACCCCGGTCTGGTGTTCGGTCTCGACCGTGGGGGTGCGGTCAGCGGCATGGCCTACCGGATCACCAAAAAGGATGCCCGCGACGTTTATCAACACATCCATGAGCGCGAGATGGTGACGGCGGTCTATTGCCCGCGCTGGCTGACATTAAGGCTTACCGACAAGACCCCGGAGACCGTCACGGCCCTGGCCTTCGTCGCTGACGAAGCGAACCGGCAATACGCCGGGAAATTATCAGAAAGCGAGACCTTGCGCCTGGTCAACGCGGGCCATGGGTCGTCCGGGCCGTGCACGGAATATGTCCTCAACACCGCCGATCATTTGAGGGAGTGCGGCATCCGCGACCGGTCCCTCGAGCGGCTGACGAAGAAACTTAAGGGTTAGCCCCCTCACCTGTCCTCTCCCCCACGGTGTGGTGGAGAGGGACCCTGACGCGATACCGTCTCTTATAATCCCTCTCCCCCTTTTGAGGGGGAGAGGTTAGGTGAGGGGGAAATTGTAAAGCTCAGCCATCCAGCGAGATCGAGCCGTCCTCGGCGATCGGGAAGAACGGGTTGTAGGCGACTTCCCACAAATGCCCGTCCAAATCGGCGAAGTAGCCGGAATAGCCGCCCCAGAACACATCTTCCGCTTTCTTGATCAGCGCCCCGCCGGCGGCGACGGCTTCGGCGAGCACCCGGTCGACCTCGTCCTTATCGCGGCCGTTGTAGGCTAATGCCATCCCCGAAAAGCCGGGTTCGCTGTCTTTGACCTTGGCGTCCTCGGCGAGCGCCTTTCGACCGTACAATCCGAGGATCATGCCGCCCGCCTGAAAGAACGTGACGTCGTCGTTGGATTGACCGGACGCCTGCCAACCAAGCTTCTCATAGAATTGACGGGCCGCCTTCATATCGGCAACCCCGAGTGTCACAAGCGAGATGCGCGGGTCCATTATGCCCTCAAGCCGGATGCCTGCCTGTGCGATAGAACAGACGGCACGTTGAAACGCCTCGTCATCCCCGCGAAAGCGGGGACCCAGACTTGCCGGGCCCTGGGTTCCCGCGTGCGCGGGAATGACAATCAATCAGTCAGCCCGGCAATATCCATCATTCATGTATGTCCGGTTCACCCGCACTTGGAATGGCCGCACGACATACAGGTGTCGCAGCCTTCCTTGCGGATCAGCGTCGGCTGGAAGCATTTCGGGCACGACCGGCCCATGGCTTGCGTCTGTTCGGGCGACCGCCCCGGCATATCGTCATCCGTCCCCGTGGCGACGAGCGTGACCACGTTGCGTTCATGATCCGGATCGTCGTTGAGGCGCCCATCCGCTTTCAAGAAACCGGTGTCGATCATGTGCCGTTCGATCACGTCGCCGATGGCCGCAAGGAGCGACGGCACGTAGCGGCGGCCCATCCACTGCCCGCCTCTGGGATCGAACACCGCCTTCAATTCATCGACCACGAACGACACGTCGCCGCCGCGCCGGAACACCGCCGAGATCATGCGCGTCAGCGCCACGGTCCAGGCGAAGTGTTCGACGTTCTTCGAGTTGATGAAAATCTCGAACGGGCGCACGCGGCCCTGATCGTCGAGGACGTCGTTCAGGGTGATATAAAGGGCGTGATCGCTATCGGGCCAGCGCACCTTATACGTTTTGCCCGGCAGTTCGCCCGGCCGGTCGAGCGGTTTGGTCATGTAGACGACCGCACCAGAATCACCTGCGTCCTTGGGGAGCGCCTTCTTGACCGGTTGCTCGAACGGGAGCTCGGGTTCGGACGCCGCTTCTTTCTTCTTCTTGTCGCCGGTCTCGAGTACCGCGCCGGTGACGTCGTTCGGGCGATAGGTCGTGCAGCCCTTGCAGCCCAGTTCATAGGCCTGGACATAAATATCCTTGAAGTCCTCGAAGGACGCGTCCTCGGGCACGTTGATGGTTTTCGAAATCGAACTGTCGATGTATTTCTGGACCGCGGCCTGCATCACCAGGTGGTCTTCGGGCGCGAGGGATTGCGCATCGACGAAGGCGTTGGTCAAATCCGCGTTCGCGCCCTTGAGGCGTTTATAAAGACGATAGGCGTAATCGGACACGTCCTCTTCACGCCTCGTACCGTCGGGCATCAGGACGTGGCGGCGATAGGTGAAACTGAACACCGGCTCCAACCCCGAAGAGACGTTGTCGGCGAAAAGCGAGATCGTCCCCGTCGGCGCGACCGACGTCAGAAGTGCGTTTCTGATCCCGTGTTCGGCGATCGCGTCTTTCACGTCCTCGTCCAGTTCGAAGATCGATTCGCCCTTCAGGTACTGTTCCTTATCGAATAACGGGAACGCGCCTTTCTCCTTCGCGAGATCGACCGACGCCAGATAAGCGGCGCGTTGAAGGGCCTTCATCCATTTTTCGGTCAGTTGAACCGCCGCCCGCGATCCATAGCGCGCGCCGCACATGATCAATGCGTCGGCGAGGCCCGTAATGCCGAGGCCGATGCGGCGCTTGGCCTTCGCTTCGTGCGCCTGCTGATCCAGCGGGAAGCCCGACACGTCGACCACGTTGTCCATCATGCGGACGGCCGTCCGCGTCAGGTCGTCGAGGGCGTCCATATCCAGATCGGCATCCGCCTCGAACGGGTTCGTCACCAACCTGGACAGGTTGATCGAGCCCAACAGGCATGCCCCGTAAGGGGGTAGCGGCTGTTCACCGCACGGGTTCGTGGCGTGGATGGTTTCGCAGTAATGCAGATTGTTGCGCTGGTTGATGCGGTCGATGAAGATCACGCCCGGTTCGGCGTACGCATACGTCGCGTGCATGATCTTGTCCCACAGTTCGCGGGCCGCGATGGTTCTAAAGACGGTGTCGTCGAATTTCAGATCCCAGGGCGCGTCGTCCTTGACCGCCTGCATGAACTTGTCGGTGACGAGGACCGACAGATTGAACATCCGCAAACGGCCGGGTTCGCGCTTGGCCTCAATAAACGCCTCGATATCCGGATGATCGCACCTGAGCGTTGCCATCATCGCACCCCGGCGGGACCCCGCCGACATGATGGTGCGGCACATGCTGTCCCACACATCCATGAACGTCAGCGGCCCCGACGCATCGGCGCCGACGCCCTTAACGGGTGCGCCTTTGGGTCTCAGGGTCGAGAAGTCGTAGCCGATCCCGCCCCCCTGCTGCATGGTGAGGGCGGCTTCTTTCAGGTTGTCGAAAATCCCCCCCATGTCGTCCGGGATGTCGCCCATGACGAAGCAGTTGAACAGCGTGACGCGCCGCTCCGACCCCGCCCCGGAGAGGATGCGTCCGGCGGGCAGGAACTTGAAGCCGTCCATCGCGTCGAAGAAGCGTTCTTCCCAGTGCTCGCTGTCTTGTTCGTTCACGGCGAGCGCGCGCGCAACGCGGCGCCAGGTGTCGCTGACAGCCTTATCCTTCGGCCGCCCTTCGGCATCCTTCAGACGATACTTCATGTCCCAGATCTGCTGGGAGATCGGTGCAATTTCGGTCATGGCACTTCGGTTCTTCACTGGCCGGCCGGGGGCTGGCGGGTTGCGGGCAGCGCCGAAGCGCGATTTTCAAGGCCCGAACCTTAGGGTATTTCGACGTTTCGCTTCAAGCGAATGTTCTTGAAATGTTTCCACCGATTTTACCAGATTGATCCCCCGACGCAATCGGCAAAAAGCGTTCTATTACAGTATATAAGCGGGTTATCCCCGGGTTTTACGGGGTGATCTCGGGTTTTTTCCCCGTCTCCTGGACCGCGGCATCCAGAAGCTTCGCCGTCGCCTCTTCGACCCGATTCTCGAGAAGCTGCATGAACTGTTTACGGTCCATTCCCGGTTTGATCGGCTCGAGAAACTCCAGCGTGATGGTCCCAGGCGTGATCATGAACTCGCGCCGCCCCCAGTAACTCCCCGAATTCAGCGCGACCGGCACAACGACGGCGTCTTCAGGGAGTTGCTGATAGATCGCCGCGACCCCCGGATGATAGCGCAGCGTCACCCCCGGTGCGGTGCGCGTCCCTTCGGGGAAGATAATCACCTGGCGGCCCCGCTTCAGTCTGTCGACGCATTTGACGACCATCTCTTTCAGGGCCTTGGCCCCGGCGCCCCGGTCGACGGCGATGTGCTCGCATTTCTTCGCGTACCAGCCCCAGAACGGAATCTGCGTCAGTTCTTTCTTCAACACGTACTGCGGCTCGTCCATCAGCAGATACATGATGAAGGTGTCGTAGATCGACTGGTGCTTGGAGGCGACGAGGACAGGTCCTTTCGGCATGTTTTCCCGGCCTTTGAACGCGACTTTCATGCCTCCCAAAATTCGCATGGCGCCGACGAGAGTCCACGACCAGATTCTGAGGGCGACATTCATGACGCTTCTCGGGAACGGCAGAAACACCCAGAACGACACCAACAGAAACGTCAGCCATGAGAAGAAGAACGCATGGAATAGAAGTGAGCGCAGCCACCTCATGTCGCCGCCCCCACTGCGTCCGCCTGTTTGCCCGCGGGTGAGCCGCCCAGATCGAGCACCTTCACCCGATGCCGGAGCCACGCCACCGCGTACTTGTTATATTCGGAAATCATCAGCGCCATCGTGCCGGGCCATGCCCACCAGTACTCCTGCTTCACGTGTTCGGGAAACACCGGATGCGGCTCGATGCGGACATTCGGCATCGCGCTCGTGAATTCAAGCAGGCTTCTGGGCATGTGATAGGCCGCCGTCACCAATCTCAACGAGGTGAACCCCTGGCCCTGCATCCAGAGCCGGGTTTCGAGGGCGTTCTCGATGGTGTCGACGGCATTGCCGATACTGATGCGGTTTTCGACCTCGTCCGGGCGCTGCTTGAGGATCGCCAGAAGCTGCGTCACGTCGACGCCCCGGTAGACACCCGAAATGAACATCTGCTCCGCCTGACCGGCCAATAGAAGATCGAGCCCCGCGCGCAGTCTTCCCGATCCCCCGGTCAGAACGACGATGGCGTCGGTCTTTTCGGTCGACGCCGAGCCCCGCGACGGCACCATGGCGGCGAAGCCGATCAGCCCGGCCGCCCAGCCGCCGATGATAAGCAACGAGAAAAACATGATCGTCCTGAACCAGGGCGAACGCCGCCCCCGCGTGCGCTGGCGCATCTCAGAGCATCCTCCCCAGCGAACGTAATACGGTCGAGCGCGCCGTGGTCATGGCGAGGAACGCGACCCCGACCGGGATCGCGGCGAAAATCATCCACTCCAACGGGCCGAAGGCGAGATCAGGGAGCGCCGCATCCTCGAGGCTTCTCGCCAGATACCCAACCGCCATCAATGCCGGCAGGCCGAGGATCAGGCCGATGATACCGCCCTTGAGGCCCAGCATCATCGCCCGTCCCGCGAACTGCCCGGCGATGTAGCTGTCCTGCGCCCCGATCAGGTGCAGCACCTCAATCGCTTCTTTATGGACGGCGAGGCCGGTTCGGGTCGTAAAAACTACGGTCCCCATCGTCGCCAGCGCGATGAAGACGAGGATCGATATCGCGATCAGTTCGACGGTCCGGATCAAATTGACGAGCCGCTGCAACCAGACCCGGTGATCGTCGACGGTGGCTTCGGGGACGCGCAACTGCAGCTGACGCGTGAACCCCTTCATGTCGAACGACGCCTCGTCGGCGAGCCCGACGTCGATCAGCTTGGGGAGGGGGAGGTCCCCCGCCTTGGCGTCGGGTCCGAGCCAGGGTTCGAGCAAGGACATCATCCGATCTTCCTCGATGACGAGGTAACGCTCCACGCCCGCCTGGGCGGCGATGACGTTCAACACTTCCTGAAGATTGTTCTGGTCCTTCAACGGGTCTTCGGTCGCGGCGATCTGCACGGTCAAGGTGCCGCCGATCCCCTGGTCCCAGCGCGACGCGGTGGCATTCAGAACCAGGATCCCCCCAATGGCGAGCACCGCCAGAAAGACCATGAACGCGATCAGCCACGGCAGGAAGCGGCTGTGCGCATCCTTGTCGAGCGGCAGGTCGGAACGCTTGACCCCCAGCATCAGAGGAAGTTCTCGATGCCGGGCGGATCGGCATCCTGCTCTTCGGTTTCGCCGCGCAACCGTTCGCGCCGGGCGCGGGCCTGAGCCCTCGCCTGTTCCTGAGCCGATTCGCGCGATTCGCGCCATTCCCGCGCCGCCGACTTGTTCCCGCTCCCGGCGACGGTCGTGAGCTTGCCCGCGTCGAGACGCAGGATCGGGTAACCCAACCCGTCGACCAAGGCCATGTTGTGGGTCGCGACAACGATGGTGGTCCCCAGTCTGTTCAACTCTTCGAACAGATGCATGAGCCGAAGCGCCATGCGGTCGTCGACGTTGCCGGTCGGTTCGTCGGCGAGAAGAAGCTTGGGACGCGCGATCACCGCGCGGGCGATGGAGACACGCTGCTGTTGTCCCCCCGACAACGTCGGCGGGCGGGACTTCATGTGATCCTTGAGCCCGACCCATTCGAGAAGTTCGGTGACGTGGCGATTGACGTCCGCCTCCTTGATTCCGGCGACACGTAACGGGAGCGCCACGTTGTCGAACGCCGAAAGATGCTCGAGAAGCCTAAATTCTTGAAAAACCACGCCAATTTGACGCCGGAGCGCCGGAAGCTGGGGCCGGGGCGTGGTCGCGATATCCGAGCCGAACAACGAGATCAGTCCCCTCGACGGCTTCAAGGCCAGATAAAGCAGCTTCAGAAGCGACGATTTACCGGCCCCCGATTCGCCGACCAGAAAGTGGAAAGAGCCGGAATCGAGCGAGAACGTCACGTCGCGCAACACCTCGGGCCCGAGACCGTAGCGTAGGCCGACGTTTTCAAATCGAGCGATGTTCCCTTTTGACAATCCCGGCACCTGCGTTTCGTGAAACGGATGGAACGCCACCGGGCGGGGCCCGACGCTCGCGCTCAGGACAGACAATGCCACGCGGGCACGCCTTCCGTCCAGCATCGGCGGTCCGTTAAGCTGTGGCTGTCAGAGTACGGGGCGTGTGCGTCCGCTTGCGCCCGGAATCGCGAGCGCCTATAAACGTTGAAGTCATAACTGGCCGGTTGCGTATGTTTATTTCCTGCCCGAACTGCTCGACGCGCTACAACGTTTCCCCCGCCCAGTTGGGGAGCGGCAAGTCCGTCAAATGTTCGAACTGCGGCAATACCTGGCACCAACAGCCGGTTGCCGATCCGCCGCCGCCCGCGATGCCGCGCGGCGGACAACATCAGCAGTACGCACAACCCCAACAACCCTATGCGTATCCCCCTCAGGGGCAGCCGGGCTACCCGCCGCCGCCGCCGGGATATCCCCCTTATCCGTACCCGCCGCAGGGCCAGCCGGGCTATCCGCCGCCGGGCTATCCGCCCCAAGCCGAACAGCCCGCCCCTGCGCCAACGCCCGCACCGCCACCGCCACCTCCCCCGCCGCCCGAGCCGGTTGAAGAGGAAGAGGACGCGGCGCTGCCGGATATGGACGATTACGCCGACGCCGATCCGATGGCGGCGTTCGCCCCCGACGATGACGAAGACGGCGAGGAAGAGCTCTCGTCCGAAGACATCGAAGCGATGTTCGGCGACGACGACGAAGACGATGGCGCGCCGCTCGGCTCCATGGTCGAAGCCCCCGACGACGAAGACGAGGACGAGGACGAGGACATCGACGACCTCGACGACCTCGAGGAGCCGGAGCCGATTCCCCAGGTCTTCACCGCGGAAGAGACTGGCGACGACGAATACGAGGACGACGACGAGGACGAAGAAGAAGACGCGGGCGGCGGCAAGGGCTCGATCATGAAGATCGTGCTGGCCGCGGTGCTGGCGATCTTCGTCGGACTCATCGGGGCGGCCATCTTCCTGAAGGACATGGTGATCGAATTTGTCCCCGCGGCGGAAGGCGTCTATTCGATGATCGGCCTCGGTGACGACGCACTCGGCGCCGGCCTTTCGATCAACGACGTCAAGAGCACCCGGGAAAGCATCGCGGGCAAGGACGTGCTGGTGGTCAGGGGCGTGATCGTCAACGTATCGGACCGCGAACGGCCGGTGCCGATGCTGGAACTGAGATTGTCCGATCTCGACGGCAAGCTGGTGCAGTCCGCGGACACCGCGCCCTTGAAGAAACAGCTCACCGCCGGCGATCAGATCGGCTTCAAGATCCAGGTCGAAGACCCGTCACCGCTCGCCAGACGCCTCGAAGTCACGTTCATCGAACGCGGCGGTGAGGGCGAACCCAAGGCCGCGCACTAGGCTCTCAATCTTTGCTGTAGCCCCTCATCCTGTCCTTCTCCCAAAGGGAGAAGGAACGCAGGTATTCATGCCCCTCTCCCGGGGGAGAGGGTGGCGCGCAGCGCCGGGTGAGGGGACTTTCCTCGCGAGGTCCGCTCAGAAAATATCCAGAAGCCGGTCGATGTAATCGAGTTCGAGTTGCGGGCGATTGCGCTCGCCGGCACGGCGGCGGAGTTCGTCGAGAATTTCGCGGGCGCGGCGCATCTCCATGCGGTTCGGCACCGAGACGTCCGAATCCTCGACCGCGGCGCCCTGACCGTTCTCGTTGGTGTTGCGCCGTCCGAACGGGTCGAACTGGCCTTCCCGGCCGGGCATCGAGCGCGTACCGCTGGTGACGCCAAGCTGCTGACCGAATTGTTGCGCCAGCATCTGCGACATCTGGTTGGTGGCGCTTCTGAGTTCTTCCAGTGCCTGCGTCTGGTTGCGCGCGGAATCGGAAAGTTCACCCTTCCCGAGATTGCGGCCCGACTGATCCATCTGCTGTTCGGCGCGGCCCAGGTTATCCGGAATCTGGCCCATCAGCTCGTCCATCTGCATCATCAACTCGCCCAGACGCTTCCTGAGGGCGTCCTGCTGCGCCTGTGTCGGCGCCCCCTGTTGGCCGGCCTGTTGGCCGCTTTCGCCCTGTTGACCTTGCTGACCTTGTTGCTGGCCCTGTTGCTGGCCCTGCTGTTGACCCTGCTGTTGGCCCTGTTGCTGCTGCCGGCCCATCTGTCCCTGATTGCCCAATCTGGGCGGGCGCTGGGTCTGGCGGCTCAGACCCTCCTGGAATGTACGGTCGAGGAGTTCCTGCTGGTCCTGGGTCAGCGAGCGCAGCCCGTCCATCAGCTTCTTGGCTTCCGCCATCGCCGGGTTCGACTGCTGCATCTTCAGACCCTGGCGGAGTTGTTCCAGCATCTGCTGCATCTGCGCCAGCATCTGTTCGGCGGCCTCGCGGTTGCCGGTCTCGGCCAGCTCCCTGATCTTATCCAGCATCTCCTGGATATCCTGGGTCTGCATCTGCGACTGGTCGGGCATCTGCGGGAGTTCGTCGAGACCCATTTCCTGTAAGCGGTCGACCAGCGCCTGCATGTAGCGGTCCATCGCTTCCTGCAGTTCACGCATCACCTGGTCGAGTTCTTCACCCAGCTTGCCGTCCCTGAGCGCCTGCATCGCCTCTTCCTGAAGACGCATCAGGTCGGCCTCGGCGAGGGCGAACTCGCCGTCCTCGATGCGGAGCGCGGTCTCCCACAAAAGGCGCTGCACGCCGGGAACGACGTCGGTGCCGTCGGCATAACCCAGCCGGTTGGCCGCACCCCGGATCGCCAGGAACGCCACCGTGTCGTCGAAGAAGCGTTTCGGATAGAGCGACAACTCATGAAGATTATTGGCGATGATCTCCATCATTTCCCGGTCCGCGTCGTTGAGGATCTTGCGCGCCTCGGCAAGCTCACGGGCGACGGGATGATTGAAGATGCGTTCCGGTAAAACGACCTCGACACCGTCGGTCTCGGTCACCTGTCCTGCCGTGTCCTCGGCGATCAGTTTCACCTGCACCGGCAGCCCGGCCCACGGGTGCGCTGAGAAATCCCTGAGATGCGTGGCCTTGATGTCGCGGCGATCGCCGGACAAGGGCACTTCGACACGGATTTCGTCCTCACCACCCGGTACCGGCTTGCCATTCGGACGGCGGATCGTCATCTCGATCTGCTTGACCCCGTAATCGTCGGACGCGAGGTAGACCACCTGAAGCTGGGTGTCGCGTTGTCTGGACGGCGCCTGCTCGAACTCGATCATGGGGGGCGTGTCGCCGGCCACCACGACCGGCCATTCGGCCAGTGTGTCGTTGCCGATCCCCAGGTTGAGCGTCGCCGCCCCTGTCGATGCGGCGTCGACCGCCATCTCGAGTTTATAAGACGTACTCGATTGATCACCGAGTTTCGCGAGCGCGAAGCGGTCTTCCCCCAATCCCAACGTTGGCGCCGCCGGAGCGTCGGTGGCATGGACCAGTATCTGCGATCCCACCGGCACGATCAGGGTCGGGCGCGCCGCCGCACTGGGCGCCAGGGGGTCTGCGTCGGATTTATCTGTTTTCTCAGGCGGCCGGCCGATCCCGTTGAAGACGGTCGGCGCCAATCCGGTATACGCCGGGGGTGTAATCCACAAATCCATCGAGACGACAGCCGAACCGTTCCCCCCGCCCATCGGGTTGAGGGCGCGAAGCACCCGCTCGACCGGTTCCGCGCCCCCCATCAGGACGCCGACGAAAAGCACGAGGACCGGCATGAACCGGAGTCCGAGCCGGTCGATCCCGGCAACCCCGGGTTTGGGAGAGGGATAGGCCAGGTTTTCGGTCTGTTTCAACGCGCGCTCGATGTGCGCCTGCCACAAAATCCTACCGTCTGCGGAGAGCTTGTCTTGCGCGGGCCGGTCGAACAGCGCCGTCAGCGGCCGGTGTTTGAGGCCCGACGCGGCCTCGACCCGGCGTGCCGCCTCGGCGCCCGAAACCGGACCGAAGGCGGACGTCATACCCTTGACGGAGAACCCGAAAAGAACCGCGATCAGCGCCAAGAGGATACCGTGAAGTGCATCTGGGAGCGCCGGCAGGACGTCCGTCAGAGCGACGCCGATAAACAGGATGATGACGGCAACAGGTGCCCAGAGAACACGCCAAAGACGTTCCCAGCGGATTGCCAGCACCGCGGCCTGCAGTGCGTTCGACAATCGGGAGACGCCGTCCTGCGTCTTCTCGGGGGTTTCCGTCATCCACTGGCCTCCCTGGGCATGTCACCCGGCAAGGGCGCGGAAAGCCATTCCGGCACGCGCTCCCGGTCCATCACGCTTTCAATCCTAAGCCGTTCGGCGACGACCGCATAGTCGGCGCCGTTGACCAGCACTTCGGGGATCAGGTCGCGGCCGTTGTAGGTCGACGACATCACCGCCCCATAGGCGCCGGCGGAGCGGAACGCGACAAGCTCACCCGCTTCGACGGCCGGCATCAGGCGTTCCTTGGCGAAAGTATCGCCGGATTCGCAGATCGGCCCGACGATATCGACCGGCGCCATATTGTCGCCGGAACGCGGTTCCTTGACCGGCACCACGGTGTGGTGGGCGTCATACATGGCGGGGCGGATCAGGTCGTTCATGGCGGCGTCCACGATCAGGAACGAGCGGTCGACACCCTGTTTCAGATAAACGACGCTGCTCACCAATATCCCCGCGTTGCCGCAGATCATGCGGCCGGGTTCGAACGCCAGCTTGCAGCCGATACCGTCCATCACGTCCTTGACCATACTCCCGTACGCCGCCGGGCTCGGCGGGTTTTCGGCGTCATAGGGGATGCCCAACCCGCCACCAAGATCGACGACACGAATATCATGGCCCTGCGCGCGGAGTGTTTCGACCAAACCGCGCACTTTCTCATAAGCGGCTTTGTAAGGGGTGAGGTCGGTCAACTGCGAGCCGATGTGAACGGCAACGCCGACGACATCGATACCTGGAAGCTTCGCCGCTTCAGCGAACACGCTTTCGGCCTGTTCCCAGGCGATGCCGAACTTGTTCTCGCTGAGACCGGTCGTGATCTTTTTGTGGGTTTTCGCATCGACATCCGGATTGACCCGGATCGCGATCGGCGCCGTCACGCCCATCGAAGTCGCGATCTCGGACAAGCTGTGCAGTTCGGGTTGCGATTCGACGTTGATTTGATGGACGCCGGCGGCAAGCGCGGCTTTCAGTTCGGCCGCGGTCTTCCCCACCCCGGAAAAGACGATCTTTGATGCCGGAATCCCCGCCGCAACGGCGCGCTGCATCTCGCCCGCGGACACGATATCCGCCCCCGCGCCCAGCTGCGCCAGCGTCGCCAGGACGCCAATGTTGCCGTTCGCCTTGACCGCGAAATAAACCTGGTGATCGACGCCTGAAAGAGCTTCGTCGAAAACCGTATAGTGGCGCGTCAGGGTCGCGGTGGAATAGCAATAGAACGGCGTCCCGACGGCGTCCGCGATATCGGCGACGCGAACGTCCTCGGCGTACAGTTCACCGTTCCGGTAGTTGAAATGATCCACGTCCGCTCCTTGCCGTCAAAACCCAGGCGCCATGTCCGGCGGCCTACTTCGATTGAATGTCCGTCGCCGCGGGTGGCGGCGAATAAAATCCCGTGCTCGGATCGCGGCGGCGCGTATCCGTCGTCGTCCCCACCGGTGCCGGCCGGGACTGGGGCGCGGGCGCTACCGTGTCGGCCGTCGGCGCCGGATACGTGCGCGGATACGTGCTGCCGTCCGGGAACTTCGGCGTCGATTTGACACCGCATCCGGAAACGACCGCAGCCAGCAACAAGACCAGCGGCCAACGCCTGATCAACTCGCTCGTTTTCATCACATCATACTAGTCGCCAACCCTTTCAAGGGTCCAGACACATTCGCGGGAGCATTATCCCTAAATCACTGTGCGGCGGACAAAAAAGGCCGGCGACAAGCGCCGCCGGCCGGTTTTTCGCGCGGCACGCGATGGCCGCGAAAAGTTCAATCGGTTACGAGGAGCTGCTGAGCTCGCGCTCGGCATCGTTCCAGGCGTCGGACATGTCGTTATAGGCGTCCGAAAATCCGTCCTTCACGTCGCCCCACGCTTCCTTGCTGCTGGCTTTCATGTCGTCGAACCAGTTGGCGACTTCGGCCCGCTGTTCACGAAGGGCCGCCATGGCTTTGTGAGATTTTTCGCGGGTTGCATCGCTCATGTCGTCCCAGTTCTCATCGATCCGGGCTTGCAGTTCGACCATCCGGTCGTCGATCTCGTCGAGGGAGTCCTCGACCGCGTCGACGGCTTCTTCCTTCTGCTCGACGCTGTATTCCTTAAGCGACGTCAGAAGTTCGGAGGTGTCCTGCTTGATCTCTTCGACGCTGTAATCCTGATTGTCGGCCATCGCCGTGTGGATCGGCTGACCCGCCAGAACAAGCGCGGTAGCGGCGGCATAAATCGGTAAACGGAAAGTCATTTTCGGTCTCCTTTCACTATGAATTGGACGTGCGAAATCAGGCGCGGCCAAAGGTGCGACCCTGGGGACGCGGCCACGCGTTGGGGGAATTCGGTTCTGATCAGTTAAAGCGGGACTGCGCCGAGCGAAGTGCCTGACCCAGTTGGGTGCTGGCCGCATCGACGCCGGTCTTGAGGTCTTCCCAGGCCCCTTCGCCGGCGGACGAGAGTTCGTCCAGCTTTTCGCGGGCCTGGTTCTTCTTGTCGCGCAGGTTGTCGACTTCGCGGTTGAGCGCGATTTCAGCTTCGGCGTCGGCCTTATCCGCCTTGGCACGGAGCTTGTCGATTTCGGCGGACCACTCGTCTAGCTGCGCCTGAATCTTCTGCTGATATGCCTGTTTCGTACTCATAAAAAATTGCCTCGCTGATAAAAATCGTTTGCACTCAACCACCTAGGTGGCCGCGCCTTGATTGCAAACGAATACGCGAAATACGCCAGATCGTTATGAACGGATCCGGAACATCGTCATCAATTAAGAAACGGGTATCGCCGAACGAAATATTGTTACCGAACGGAAATCGCGGAAAATGGCCGCTCAGAGCCAGCGTTTACGCGCGTCTTTGACCTGAAACGCGACGTTTTCGGGGGCCGTCCCACCAAAACTTCTACGGCTGGCGACCGAATTATCGACCCCCAGAACCCCGAACACGTCTTCCGTGATCCCCTTCTCGACCGAGCGCATGTCGTCGAGTGAGAGATCTTCGAGACCGCAGCCCCTTTGTTCGGCCATCTTGACCAACGCGCCGGTCACGTGATGGGCATCGCGGAACGGCATCGCCAACGTTCTGACCAGCCAGTCGGCGAGATCGGTCGCGGTCGAAAATCCCTTGCCCGCGTCTTGTTTCATGCGCGCTTCGTTGAACACCGCGCCCTCGATCATGCCGGTCATGGCGGCGAGCGACAGCGCCATGGTGTCGGCGACCTCGAACACCGGCTCCTTGTCGTCCTGCATGTCCTTCCCATAGGTCATGGGCAGGCCCTTCATGACGATCATCAACGCGTTCAGCATGCCGATCACGCGCCCAGCCTTGGCGCGCACCAATTCGGCGGCGTCGGGATTCCTTTTCTGCGGCATGATCGAGCTGCCGGTCGAAAACTCGTCGGATAATCTGACGTAGCCGAACTGATCCGAGCACCAGAGCACGATCTCTTCGGCCAGTCTCGACAGATGCACCGCGGAGATCGACGCCACGCTCATGTACTCCATCGCGAAGTCCCGGTCCGAAACCGCGTCGAGGGAGTTCGCCGCCGGCCGGTCGAAGCCGAGGGCTTTCGCCGTCTTTTCCCGGTCGATCGGGAACGACGTGCCGGCAAGCGCCGCGGCGCCGAGGGGGCTTTCGTTCATCCGTTTCCGCGCATCCGTGACACGCGAGCGGTCGCGGCCCAACATCTCGACATACGCCAGCAGATGATGACCCAATGTCACCGGCTGCGCCGTCTGCATGTGGGTGAAGCCCGGCATGACGCTGGCGGCGTGCTTTTCCGCCTGATCGATCAGCGCGACCTGCAGCGCCTTGATATCGCGGTCGAGCCCGTCGAGGGCGTCGCGCACCCATAATTTCAGATCCGTCGCGACCTGGTCGTTTCTTGAGCGCGCCGTGTGCAGCCGGCCCGCCGCGTCGCCGATCAACTCGCGCAACCGGGATTCCACGTTCATGTGGATATCCTCGAGCTGGGGTTTGAATTCGAAGTCACCGCTTTCGATCTCGGATTGGATGTCGCCCAAGCCCTTGATGATCGCCTTTGCGTCATCACCCGAGATAATCCCCTGATCCGCCAGCATCCGGGCGTGCGCCTTGGAGCCCGCGATATCCTGCGCATAGAGCTTTTTATCGAACCCGATGGAGGCGTTGATGGCTTCCATGACCGCCGACGGCCCGGCCGAAAAACGCCCGCCCCACATGGTGCTGGTGCCTTCGGCGCCGTCCGGTTTGTTCTCGTTCTTTTTCTCGGTCATGGCATTCCTGCCTTCATCGCCCTAAATATGTCTGAAGCTTAAATACGAGGATATCCGATGCAAGACGGGCCTTTCAGCCACCATCTCAAACGAACGATCCCCGCGCTCGCGCTTGTCGGCGTGTTTTCCCTTATATCTCCTGCGCTTGCAAGCGATCATCAAGAACGCTGCGAAGCGGATGGGAAGGCGTTCAAGGCGCTCACGGTCAACGACACCGCAGATATCCCACCCGAAGTCGCGTTCTCGACCCCGGATGGTGGGGAGAAGACGCTCGCCGAATTCAAAGGGCGCGGTGTCCTCGTCAACTTCTGGGCGACGTGGTGCGCACCGTGCGTGCGCGAGATGCCGGAACTGGATCACATCAAGAAAGAGCTCGCCCCCGCCGGGATCGACGTCATCGCCGTCTCGATGGACCGGGGCGGGCACAAGGCGGTTGGCGATTTTTATAAACGCCTTGAGATCAAGAACCTGGAATCCCTTGTCGCCACTGCCAAAGACGGCAGCACCCTGAAAATCCGCGGTCTGCCGACGACCCTTCTCATCGACCCGAAGGGCCGCGAAGTGGCGCGCATCGTCGGCTTGTTCAAATACGAATCGCCCGAAAGCGTGGCATTCCTGAAACGCTGCATCGGCCCGGAGCGGTCATGAGAGGGCGCATGATCCGCTATAGCCTCGTCATGCTCGGTGCCGCCGTCGCCTTTACCAGCGGGATTTCCGGTTGCACGCAACGGAACGCCAACGTGAACTGGCAACACCCGACCCTCCCCAAAGAAGAGTGGGCCGCCGATTTCGGCGAGTGCCGACGCTATGCGCGCCGCGAGATGGAACGCGAAGCCGGTCTGCCGGCGATGGGCGCCCCCAGCGACAACATCAGTGGGGGGACGTCGAGCTTCAATTCGTCGATGAGCAAGTACCGGCTTCAGAAATACCAGGACAAGGCCTTCGCAGATTGTATGCGCAGGCTCGGTTACGTGCCGATTTCGAAGTAGTTTCCGCACTCTCAACCGCTAGCTGATCGTCGTTTCCCGGACGGCCGCAGGGCCGCGCCGGGACCTATTCATCCGCATAGCGTAAACGCAGGCATGGGTCCCGGGTCTCGCCGCCGGAGGGCCTCTCGCCCGGGAAAGCGGCTGGTATAGAGTGTGCAAAGAAAAACGGCGGCTCCGGGAGGGGGAGGCCGCCGTTTGGATCGTCGTTTGGTCTGGGAGGAAACCTGACGAACGATATATGTTTGTTGCGGTTAGGCCGCGAGCGGCAGTTCCGGCTGACGGTCGTCGATCTTGGTGACGGCCGGCTGGATCACGGTCACTTCCGCGGTCGGCTGGGCAAAGGCGCCTTTGGCCAGCGCCTTGCTGATCGACGGAATCTGCTCGCGTTCGATGCCGATGTCGGCAAGGACGGCGTCCGAGAGACCGCTCAGCGAACGGGCGGTGCGGCGGGCACGGAACGCGTTCTTCAGCGGCTGAAAGGCCATCTTCAGCATGTCGGCGACAGCGGCGGTGCGCATTTCCTTCGCCTTAAGGAGGATCGCCTGCACGTCTTCGTCGGTGACGGTCCGGTTCATTTCAAAAAGCGGCAAACCGGCGGTCGCTGTGTCATTCTTGGTCATCTTACCTGTTCCTTCGTTCTGGAAGATCAGGCCGGCGCATCTCTGTCCGCGTCGCCCTTGTTTCTGTGATCGGTATACGCCCGATGTTGCACTGCAAAAAGCGCCATTTTCGCGGACCAGCCATGCTTTATGCGCATGTCAAACGTGTGATTTCCATCACAAGCTATGCAAAATGAGATAACGCTTGCGTCGCCCCCTGAAGCCCCCTAGCCTTCCCGCGCTATGACCGATAGACGCGAGCTAGATCGTGATCTTGACCGCCTGCTGCGCGACAGCGGGGCACGTGTTGATATGGTCAGCGCCCGAGAGATTCTCCGGGGTGTGCTGGCCTCGCCCGCTGCCGGCGACGACAACGCGTGGATTTCGTTGATTGCCCCCGGTTGCGACGACGACGTCGTCGAAGCCCTCAAAGATTTGAACGAGCGTATCCGCACGACGTTGTTGGATGACGGCCTCGCGCGCCGCACCACCGACCCCGAGCGCCTCGCCGAGCTTCGCAAGGAAATGAAGCGCCGCGATCTCGACGCTTTCATCGTGCCCAAGGCGGATGAGCACCAGGGCGAGTTCGTCGCCAAGCGCTCCGAACGGCTGCAATGGCTGACCGCGTTTTCCGGTTCCGCCGGGACTTGCGCCGTGATGGCCAGAAAAGCCGCCGTGTTCGTCGACGGCCGCTACACGTTACAAGTCAAGAAGCAGGTCAGCTCGAAACAGTTCGAGGCGCATCACGCCGCCGACAAGGACATCCGGACCTGGCTTTCAGAGAATCTCTCGCACGGGATGAGGGTCGGTTTCGATCCGTGGCTGATCACCGACAACGAGCGCAATCGGCTGGAGAATGTCTGCACGCGCGCCGGCGCTTATCTGATCGCGCAACCGGACAATCCCGTCGATGCGGTTTGGCACGGCCAGCCGCCTGCCCCGATCACGCCGATGGTCGCGCACCCGCAGAAGTATTCGGGCGAAACCTCGCAGAAAAAGCGCAAGCGCCTGGTCGACATGATGAACGACGCGGGCCTGGATTCGGTCGTCTTGTCGGCGCCCGACGCCATCGCGTGGTTGTTGAACATCCGCGGCCAGGACGTACCCTGCACGCCCGTATCGCTCGCCTTTGCCGTGGTGCATGCGCAGGGCGGTATCGAACTGTTCACCGACCCCCGAAAAATGAGCCCGGGTCTCGAAACCCACTTCGGGCCCGAGGTGGTGGTGATGGAGACCGAAGCCCTCGCCGACGAACTGGCGCACATCGGCAGCCGCGGCCTCAAGGTCGGCGTCGACCTGATGCAGGCGCCGGCGAAGATCGCGATGACGCTCAGAACCGCGGGCGCCGAGATCGTCGACACCCGTGACCCGACCCTTCAGATGAAAGCGGTCAAGAACAAGACCGAGCGGGACGGGATGCGTAACGCGCATCTCAGGGACGGCATCGCGCTTTGCGAATTCCTCTGCTGGCTGGAGAAATCGGCGGGCCGGGGCAAGACCACAGAATGGGACGTCGGCCTGAAAATCGACGGGTTGCGTGAAGAACTCGACCTGCACCGGGGACCCAGCTTCCAGACCATCGCCGGGTACGGTTCGAACGGCGCCATCGTGCATTACCGGGCGTCGGAGAAATCTTCGGCGAAACTGAAGAAGGGCTCGCTCCTTCTGGTCGACAGCGGCGGACAGTTCCTCGATGGGACGACGGACGTGACGCGCACGGTCGCGATCGGCAAGCCGACCCAGGAAATGAAGGACCGCTACACCCGCGTCCTCAAAGGTCACCTGGCGCTGTCGCGCGCCAAATTCCCGGAAGGCACATCCGGCTCGCAACTGGATACCCTGGCCCGCAAACCCCTTTGGGATATCGGCCTCGATTACGAACACGGCACCGGTCACGGGGTCGGCAGTTATCTGGGTGTGCACGAAGGCCCGCAGCGGATTTCGAAAGCGCCCAGCACCGTCGCGCTTGAGCCGGGGATGGTCGTCTCCAACGAGCCCGGTTACTACAAATCCGGCGGTTACGGCATCCGCATCGAAAACCTGGTGATGGTGACGACGGTCAAACCCGAAAAGGGGTGGGAACGGAAGCTGCTCGGCTTCGAAACGCTGACGTGTGCGCCTTACGATCTCAACCTGATCGAGCCGAAACTGCTCAATCGCGCCGAGATCGAATGGATCAACGGCTATCACGCGTGGGTCAGGAAATCCCTTGAGAAGAAATTGGACAAGACCGTGAAGGCGTGGCTCCAGAAAGCGACCAAGCCGTTGAAGGTGCCGCGCGCCTGAACTTCTTTTCCGGAAAGCCGGGTCGGTCTAAGATTTCCGGAATCCGGAACGGAGGCGGTTATGGATAACGGCGATCTGGTTCTCGACCTTCTGGCCTGGCTGAAGCCGGCCCCCAAACCCTATCAGGATGTGATGGATGCGTGGCGCACGTCGTGTCCCAGGCTGACGGTGTGGGAGGATTCCGTCGATGCGGGGTTCATCGAAAAGCGCGTTTCGCCGGACGGCCTCATGGTGGCCATCACCGACAAGGGACGTCGGCATCTCGCAACACAGCGGCCGGACGCGGCCTAATTAAATAAGCAGTTGTTTCCCGGACAGACCGCAGGGCCGATCCGGACCTATCGAGGCATCAACGTGCCGGTCGGACATGGGCCCCGGCTGTTCGCAGCGGCGATGCCGTGCTCCGACCGGGGAACATCGCATGTTACCCCAGCCAGCCCTCGAGCCCCTTGAACAGCAGGCGGATCGCCAACACCGTGATCAGCGTCTTGAGGCCGATCCGGAACGCTTTTTCGGGTAAGGCGTTCAGCATATGCTTACCGACCCACGTGCCGATAAACCCGCACGCGAGCAGACCGCACAACAGCGGAATATATGGGCCGAACGCGAACCCCAAAATCCCGAACGTGATGATCTTGAAGCCGTGCTGAATCGTCATCATGGACGCATGCGTCGCCACCACTTCCTGGCGTTTCTCGCCCGCCGCCGCCGCGAAGGGGGCCACCAATGGCCCCGTGGCGCCGACGAACATCGTCACCAACGACCCGAACAAGCCGATCCCGAAGAACGCCTTCTTACCCGGCTTCGCCGTCTTCAATTTGGGTCCCCACGTCGCATAAAGCACGAACACCCCCAACACCAACTGCAGCAACGCTGTCGGCAACGTCACCACCAGGTTGCCGCCGATCGCAGCACCAATGACCGTTCCGATCAGAAACGGGGGAATGACGTGTTTGAGGATATGGGCGCGCATGATCGCCGCCCGCCCGGCGTTCGATCCCAGTTGCACGATCCCGTGCAGCGGGATCAGCACCTGCGGGGGGAGCAACGACGCCATCGTCGCCATCACCAGAAGCCCGCCCCCCAGACCGAGCGAGGCCGTGATGAAGCTGCCGCCGAACGACACCGCGCACATGATCGCAAAGCCCCAGATGTCGAGGCCGGTGCCGTCGATCAAGATCGATATGATGTTTTCCAAGAACGTCCCCCCGGAAGTGCGGGAATCTTCTAGCAAACGAAATCCGCCTTGGCACGCGGGAATGGTTAAACCGGTTGAGCGCCGTTCATTCGCCGGCAGCGAGTTCCAGGATATCTTTTGCGTAGCCACGCAGCGTTCGGGAGAGATTAAGTCGCTGTTCTTCGCTCAAAGACGCCATCACGTCGGCATACAGTGCTTCGAGTTTACGCCAGCGTGCCGCCGATACATTCTTATAAGACGGATCGACGATGTCGTAGCCGCGCAGCACCAGCTGGTAGACGAACGCCGCCAGGGCCGCCGATGCCGGATCGCGCCGCAAATAATCGGCAAGTGCGCGCTGGCGCTTTTCCAGTTGATCGAGCCATAACATCCGGTCACCGACGGTCGGCCGCGTATGCAGGCGTACGATCTCGACCTGATCGTCACGCAACGGGCCGATAAAGCGCTCCAGATTTGCGACCCGGCGGTCGACCCTCTGTTCCAGCAACTCATCGAAAGGCGCCTCCTGTTCTTCGAGGCGTTCTTCGGCGATATAAGCCGCCATCTGCGCTTCAAGATGATCGACCTTCGAAGGGGCGGTGTGGCGGGCCAGGACACGCGAGATATAGGGTGCGGCACCGGCGACGGTATCATCCAAAAGCACCCGGAATTCGGTGAACGCGGCGGCGACGTCTTCGCGGCGCCACGGGCCTTTATCGTTGGTGTCCGCCTGACGGTTCAGGAAGGCTGCGTAACGCGGCAACATCGCCGTCCGGTGCCAGGCGACCAGGCGCGCGACCTCTTCGCGGACAAGCTTCTCGTCCGCCGCGTCAAGATCGAGATACTGCTCAGCCCGGCTCTCCAGCGCGTTGTCGGCAAACCCGTAAAACAGTTTGACGCTGGAGCACGCGGAGAGCGCAAGCAGGATAAAGAACGCGCCTGTAAGGCGGAGGATCAAAGATGGCAGGTGGGGTTTGGGCATGCGCGCGCTCATACAATCCGTATCCGCTGACATGTAAGAACGCACCGCCGTAAATCAATTCCCGACGTCGGCCGACGCAAGCACATGTGCGAGGAACCGCTCCGCCGCGCCCGACAGCGCCTTGCGTTCGCGCACCCCGATCAGAAAGCCGCGCTCCGCCCATTCTTCATCAAGTTCGACCACCGCAAGCCCGTCACTTTCGGCGTAAGGGGCGGTCACCCCTAAGGGCAGGACAGCCACCCCAAGCCCCCGCGCCACCATCCGCCGGACACCGTCGAAGCTGCGCACGCTGACGGCGACGTCGAGTTCACCACCCAGGTCGCGGGCCGCCCCCGCGATCACCGCGAACAACGAACTGCCGTCCGCCAACGCCACATGCGGGAACGGTAACAGATCGGCGACCGTCACGGCTTTCTCAGACACAAGCGGATGACCGTCGGGCACCACCACCGACAGCCGGTCACTGAGATACCCGAACGTTTCGATATTCGCGTGGTCGACGGCGGCGGAGAAAATACCGACATCGACCAGCCCGTCCTCGACGTTGGCGACGATGACGTCGGAAACGGCCTCCTTGAGGGCGATGCGGATGTTGGGGTTCTCCGTCCGGAATTGGGCGAGGACATCGGGCAGGAACTGGTGCACCGCCGACGGGTTGGCGGCCAGGCGCACATTTCCGCGGCTGCCCTCGGCGAAATCCGACATTTCGTGGGCCGCGCGTCCGGCGAGGTCGAGCAGGTTTTCGGCGTGCCTGAGCAGGACCTGACCCGCGGGCGTCGGCTCCACCCCCCGACCCTTTCTATAAAGGACCGCTGTCCCCAATCGATGTTCGAGATCGCTCAACCGCCGGCTGACGGCGGAAACGGCGATGTGCTGTTCGTCCGCCGCCGCCGAGATCGAGCCCAGCCGCACGGCGGATTCCAGAAGCCGGAGCGTGATCAGATCGAAGTCGATGGCATCCCCCTCACCCGGCTCGCTGTGCTCGCCACCCTCTCCCCACGGAGAGGGAGGGGCGCGCGCGCGTCAGCGCGTGGGAGGGTGAGGGGCCTTCCCTCACGCCGCGTCCAGCACCCGCTTACGGGGCACGATACGGATATGCCCACCGGTGTCGGTATCGGGAAGGGCCGCGACTTCCTCGGCGACATCCAACAATTTGGCGAGATCGACACCCGTATCGATGCCCATGTGTTCGAACGTGAACACCAGGTCTTCCGACGCCGTGTTTCCCGTCGCGCCGGGAGCGAACGGACACCCACCAAGCCCCGCGACCGATGCGTCAAACACCCTGACACCCGCATCGTAAGCATAGAGCGCGTTGGCGACCCCGAGACCGAACGTGTCGTGACCGTGATAGGCCCAGTTCGCGACACCGCCCGAGAACCGCTCGATGGCGCCTGCGCAGAGACCCGCGACATGGTCGGGCAGCGCCCTTCCCGTCGTGTCGCAAAGGCCGATCTCGACCGGATAGTCGAAGGCCAGCACCTGCTCGATGCAACGATAGACCGCGTCCTCGTCGATCCGGCCCTCGAACGGGCAGTCGAACGACGTCGCCGCGTTGACGCGGAGCTTGAAGCCCTCGACGTCCTTGCCCGCCTCGATCACCAGTCCGAGTTCCTCGATGGAGGCGGCGACCGGGCGTCGCACGTTCGACTTGTTATGGCTTTCCGAGACCGAGAACACATAGCCGATGTCCGGGCATCCCGCGTCGAAGGCGTTTTGGGCGCCTCGTAAATTGGGCGTCAGCGCCGTTAACGATGTACTTTCGGGGATGTTCACTTTCGCATGGACTTCCGCCGTGTCCGCCATCTGCGGGACATGTTTCGGGGAAACGAACGCCCCCGCCTCAATCCGCTTCATGCCGGCGGCGGCCAAGCCCTCGATCACGCGGATCTTGGTTTCCGTCGGGATCCACGTCGGCACCACCTGAAAACCGTCGCGGGGTGCGACATCGCACAAAATCACGGGGTCCTTGCTCATATCACGTTCTCCTTTTTCAGGCGTTCGATCTCGGCCGCGTCCAGACCGAGCACACCCTTCAATACGTCTTCATTGTGTTCGCCGATATCGGGGCCGGCCCATTTGATGCCGCCACCCGTTTTGTCGTCGTCACCGTCATTCATCAAAGGGACGACGCCCGGATGCAGAACGTCGCCCAACCGTGCGTCGTTGAACGGTTTGACCATGCCCCGCTCGATGAACTGTTCGTCGGCGGCGACATCCGCCATATCGTAAATCCGGCTGGACGGGATGTCGGCGTCGGAAATCAGCTTTTCAAGTTCATCCAGGGTGAACCGCTTCGTCCATTCGCCGATCTCCGCGTCGAGGATCTGCATATGCTTCACCCGGTTCGGGTTGTCGACGTAACGCGGGTCCGCCGCCATGTCGGGCCGCTCCATCACCTCGCACAGTTTGGCGAACAAGGCGTTCGAGTTGGCGCCGATGATAAACCAGCGCCCGTCCTTCGACGGATACGCGCTCGACGGCGCCGCGGTCGGAATGGTCGAGCCCTGCGGCTGGCGCACCTTGTCCATATAACCGTATTCCGGCAGGCAGCCTTCCAGCATGCTCAGGATGCTCTCCGTCAACGCCACGTCGACCTTGCGCCCCGGCCGTCCGCGTCCGGCGTTCTTTTCGAACAACGCCGCCAACAGACCGATGGCCCCGTAAAGCCCGGCGATACTGTCGCCGATCGACACGCCCACCCGCACAGGGGGGAGGTCCGAGATCTCTTTCGGATAGCCGCTCAGGTGACGAAGCCCACCCACCGCCTCGCCGATCACACCGAACGCGGCGCGCTTCGAATAAGGGCCGGTCTGTCCGTATCCCGATATCTGCACGATGATCGCGTCGGGGTTGGCGGCTTTGATATCTTCGGGGCCGAGGCCCCACTTGGCGAGTTGCCCGGGTTTGAAATTCTCGACCACCGCGTCGGCGTGCTTGATCAGCTTCTTGACCAGATCGATGCCTTCCGGGTTTTTCAGGTCCGCCGTCACGCAGCGTTTGTTGCGGCCGTGCACCGACCACCAGACCGATGACGCCTCCCCATCCGGGATCGCGCCCCAGGTCCGGACCGGGTCGCCCCTGCCGGGTGGCTCCACCTTGATGACGTCGGCGCCAAGGTCGGCGAGCACGCGGGTACAGAAAGGTGCGGCAATGAAATGCCCCAGCTCGAGGATACGAAGCCCCGAGAGGGGCCCGGTAATGTCGCTATCGTCAGTCATCTGTTTCACCTGCGTAGTTGGAGACCTCGACCAGGTTGCCGTCCGGGTCTCTGAAATAAATGGAATTGATCGGCCCCGTGGCCCCTGTGCGCTGAGACGGCATCAGCTCGATCTCGACGTTGGCATCGTTCAGGTGTTTCACCACCTCATCGATGGGGGTGCGCGTGATCAGGCAGAAATCGCCGCCGCCGGCCGAAGGATGGGCGGCTTTCGGTTCGTATTCACGGCCCGCCGGGTGCAGGTTGATCTTCTGGTGGCCGAATTTAAGGGCGGTGCGTCCCTCCCCGAACACCTCGCGCGTCATCCCAAGCGCACGTTCATAGAAATCGCATGTCGCGCCGATGTCTCGCACCGTCAGCACGAAATGGTCGATACGGTCGATCTTCATGTCGTCCTCCCTAAGTGCCGCCAAAATAGCGCGTCATTCCGGTTTCGCAAAACCGTCATTGGAGAAAACTATTTTCGCGAAATGAGAAAGCTCTTTGCCGTTATGGATTTTTTACGAAATCATCTTCTATGGTGTGCGGACGGTGGTCTCCGCCGCTTGGGGAAACATGGGGAAGCAGAACATGCTCGGGCGTTTCAAAAAGAAAAAGCCGGCCGCGGCCTATGACGGACCGCCGCTGGACCCGGAATGGGCGCGCAACCGTCACGGCAAGTTTCACCGGCTGATGATGCTCGACACCGAAGCCGAGCGGCTCAACGGGCAGACCGGCGTTTATGTGATCTGGCATTCGGGGGTCAAACCCCAGTGGGTGTATATCGGCGCCAGCGACAATCTGGGGCACGCCATCGACCGCGCCGCCGAGGACGACGACATTTCAAGTTACGAAGTGAACGGCGGCCTGTTCGTGACCTGGTCGCCGATCTTGAAAGAGCGCCAGGGGGGCGTGCTCAAATATCTGGCGAAAGCGATGGAGCCCGCCGTCGAAAACCCGGCGATCAAGAAAATCGAAGACGGCCCGATCAACGTCATGGTCCCTAAACGCAAGTCGGTTTGAGCCTCGCAAACGGCTTATCCTTCCCGTCCTGAACGCACCCCGTAAGCCTGGTCGCACCCCGTCACCCTGATCGCACCCCGTCACCCTGAACTTGATTCAGGGCCCATGAAACGCCGGTTCTCAATCGATGGTATGGGTCCTGAATCAAGTTCAGGACGACGGGATAGTATAATGAGCTACCCTTCGGCGTTTTCG
>JAEPMA010000006.1:143727-263351 GCA_017644185.1 Rhodospirillales bacterium | reverse complement strand
TCGCTTCGCCGCCCGACGTCAGGTTCATGTCCTGCAGTTCCTGAGGCACGCTCAGGCTGGCGGAGCCGAACCCGTCGGACCCGAAGTCGACCTCAATGGCCTGCGTCGCGGACCCCATGTTGTCTTCGTCGACAATAAGATCGGCGCGGCCGAGATCAGGCTGATCGCCCTCGCCCGGCGGGGTACCCGTCGGCGGATCGTTCGGCGGGATCTCGGGGCCGGTATCGGTCACCGTGATCGATTGAGACGCCGTTGCCGTGTCGCCATCGCCGTCCGTGATGGTGTAGGTGAAACCATCCGAGACAGCGCCGTCACTGTGATCCGAATTGGGGTCGGACTCGAACGACCACGAACCGTCCGAATTGACGGTCAGCGTGCCGTGTTCGGTATCGACCGTCTGGCCGGCGTCCGCCGTCTGTTGGTTGCCGTCTTCGTCTGTGTAGGTGAACGACGTGATCTGACCACCGTCGGCACCCACATCGTCATTGGCCAACAGATTGTCGCCGCCGTTCCCGGAGCCGACCGTGTTGCCACCCTCTTCGAGCGTCACCGCCGCATCGTCGGCAGCTTCCGGATTGTCGTCCTTGATGCCGATTTCGAGATTGGTCGACGCTTCGGTGCCGTCACCATCCGTGACCGTCAGGGTCACCGGGATGTTGGATAACAGATCATCGCCCGCACCCGTTTCGGCGTGATCGACATTCCCCTGAAGATCAACGGTATAAGACATCTCGCCCGTTTCCGGGTTCGCATCGAGTGTGACCGTGAACACCGGCGATCCATCCGGCGTCGAGGCCGTGATCGACTGACCGTCATCGGAGACGGTGTAGCTGATCGCTTCGCCGCCCGACGTCAGGTTCATGTCCTGAAGTTCCTGCGGGACGGAGAGAGACGCCGAACCAAAACCGTCGGAACCGAAGTCGACCTCAATGGCCTGCGTCGCGGACCCCATGTTGTCTTCGTCGACAATAAGATCGGCACGGCCGAGATCGGGCTGATCGCCCTCGCCCAGCGGGGTACCCGTCGGCGGATCGTTCGGCGGAATCTCCGGACCGGTGTCGGTGATTTCTATGCGCTGCGTCGCCTGCGACGTATCGCCGTCACCGTCGGTCAGCGTATAAGTGAAGCCGTCCAGGACTTTTCCATCCGAGTGATCGGCGCTTTCATCCGCCGTGAACGACCAAGATCCATCCGAATTGACGGTCAGCGTACCGTTTTCGGTATCGACAGTATCTCCGGCCTGGGCCGTCTGTTGGTTGCCATCTTCATCGGCATAAGTGAACGACGTGATCTCACCGCCGTCAGCGCCGAGATCGTCGTTGGCGAGGAGGTTCTGACCGCCGTTACCGGAACCGACAGTGCCGCCACCCTCTTCCATCTTGAGGGTCGTCTCGCCAACCGCTTCCGGCTGGTCATCGACGACATTGATATTGATCTCGGCAGTCGCGGTCGAACCGTCACCGTCGGTCACCGTCAGGTCGAAGGGCAGATTGGAAAGTACGTCCGAACCGGCGTCCGGATGATCCAGATTGCCCTGAAGCTCGAATGTGTAACTGTATTCACCCCCCTCTTCTGAGAGCGACATCGTGAAAACCGGCTCGCCACCCGCCGTGGCGATGATGGACTGACCATCCTCTGAGAGTGAGAACTCGACCGGCTTACCATCAGCCGTCAGGCCCATGTCTTCCAGTTCCTGCGGAATGGAAAGCGCCACCGAGCCTTCACCGTCGGTACCGAAATCAATCTCGAGGGTTTGCGTGACCGACGCGTTGCCACCGGCAATATCATCCTCGAACAGAGTCGCGAGATCGCCCTTCCCGTCCGGATCGTCGTCGGCCGGCGGGAATCCAATCTTCGGCCCGTCGTCGGTGATTTCGATGCTCTGCGTCGCGCTCGACGTGTCGCCGTCCGCATCGACAATAGAATAAGTGAAGTTGTCGGCGATGACTTCGTTACCGTCATGGTCGATCTGGTCGTCGGCCTCGAACGTCCATGAACCATCGGCGTTGACGGTTAGCGTCCCGTGTTCGGTATCCACCGTTTCACCGGCGCGCGCGGTCTGCTCTTCACCGTTTTCGTCGGTATAAGTGAACTGGAAGATCAGCGCGCCGTCCGCACCGACTTCGTCGTTGGCCAGCAGATTGTCCGCACCGTTGTCTGAGCCGATGACATTGCCAGCACCCTCATCGACGCTAACAGTTTCGTCGTCACGCGCGACCGGCTCGTCGTCGACGATACCCACCTTGAATTCGCCGACGGCCAGATCCCCGTCGCTATCCGTAACCGCCACCCCGATCGGGAAATCGATCTGATCGGCCTCGCCATGATGAACGGGGCCCTGCAACTCGAACGTATAGCTGAAACTGCCGCCGGAGCTATTCAAGGTCACCTTGAAGACCGGCTCGCCATCCGTGTTCAAAGCCGTAATGGAATTGCCGTCCGGCGAGAGTTCGACGTTCAGCGTGCTGCCGTCCGGGCCCGCTTGAACCTGCTTAAGACTCTCGGGGATTGTCAGACGCACGCTTCCTGCGCCGTCATCACCGAAATCGATGATTAAGGGCTTGGTGATGGAGCGCGGACCGGTGCCGTCAGATCCCGCGGAGAGATCATCCTCGTCCAGGACCGAATTGGCGACAACCGGCGCTTCCGGATTGTCATCGACCTCGGTCGGGACGGTCGGGTCGTCGTCGTCATTGTTCGTCTGCGGGGTGAGGATCAGTTCCTCAGCGCCGTCCTCCTCCCGATCCCCCTCCCGCCGAACGTCTTCCTGCTCATCCGGGCGCCGAATGTCTTCGAAAACCCGATCTTCGCGGAACTGTCCTTCATCGAATCCAAAATCCAGCCCGCGCTCCTCGGTCTGGTAGTTGCCGCCAGCCTCCTGGTCGACATCTATCGGATCGATCGGCGGCGGCGGATCACCGGGCGTGTATTGGTCGGGTTCGATAATCGGCGTCGGCGGCGGCGGCGCGCCTTCCGGCGGCGGGCTCATGACGACGCTAACGTGATCTTCCTTGCTACCGGTGTGAATATTGGAAATCGACTCGTCGCGGCGATCGTTCGCCGCGCCATCGCGCAGAATTTCATCGAGTGACTCACCACGCCGGGCAGGCGCCGCATCCCTATTCCCGCCGCTGAAAAAATCATCAGCCTCTTCGGACGCCGGCTCGTCAAAAATCCCGTCTTTTCCCGTCGTATCCGCCATTTCGGCAGCTCCCACTCAAACCATTTCGTCTTTTTCAGCGCGCCCGAATGAACCTCGAACCCGCGCCCCAGATCGACCTTTTGGGACAGCCAATATCTAGCACAGCATCTCGCGCAACCGTGGTGATAATTGGTTACATGATGTTACAGCACCAGCGCATCTTCCCCCCGGATTCCAGCGGATAATGCCTCTTCGACATTACGTCATCCTGAAGTCAGCTATTTCCTGTAACAATCACGTTAACAGACGTCCGGACCGTAACAATAAGTAACTTATTTTAAGTGGACTTTCAGGTTTGTGGCTGATTCTATAAGGCGTTAGCGATTCGAAGACTTTTCGGACTCGGATCGGTGCGAATGGGGGAAAAATTTATGAGCCGCGAGAGTAACCGCGGGACATGGCGCACGATCAGGCGCCTTGAAAAGAGTATTCCTCAAGTCCGATGGTATCGGCTTGAGTTGATCCTCATGTCCCTGTTCGTGAACGTGTTTGCGCTCGGTCTGCCGATCTTCATCCTTCAGGTTTATGACCGGGTTTTGCCGAACCTCGGCCTTACCACCATGCAGTTCCTTGTGATCGGCCTGATCGCGGTGATGCTGCTTGATTTTTTCCTGAAGACCGCGCGTGCGGCCGTCACAACCTACACTGGCGCGCGCTTCGAACATCTGGCCCGGGTTTCCGCCGTTGATCACATCCTGCGCACACCGCAGGACGTATACGAAAACGACACGCCGGGAGCCTATCTCGATAAGGTCAATGCCATTGGGGTCGTGAAAGACTTCTATTCCAGCCAACTCGGCACGCTGATGATCGATCTGCCTTTCGCGATCTTCTTCCTCGGCATGATCTGGTTTCTCGGCGGCGTCATGGTCGCGGTACCGCTCGTGCTGCTGACACTATTCGGAATCATGGCCGTTATCGTCGGCGGCAGTCTTAGGCGTGCAGTCGACTACCGGAGCCAAGTGGATAATCGCCGCTATGACTTTCTGATCGAGATCATCAATGGGATTCACACGGTGAAGGCCCAGGCGTTTAAGAATCTCCTGCAGCGCCGCTTCGACCCCCTACAGGAAATGTCTGCCCGCGCCGTGCGCTCGGTCGCCTTCACCAGTTCCGTCGCGCAAAGCCTCGGCAGCACCTTTGGTCAGTTGAATATGGCCTGCGTCATCGGCACCGGCGCCATCCTCGTCATCGACGGCTCGTTGACCGCCGGTGAGCTTGCCGCCTGCACCCTGCTTTCGGGCCGCGCCATGCAGCCGCTGCAATCGGCGATGGGCCTCTGGACCAACTTCCAGACAATTCGCGTCGCCTGCGACAACGCCGCATCGGTGCTCGAACTGCCGGCAGAGGACTTCTCTCACTTGCCGGAAATGCCGAAAATCGAAGGTGACCTTGAGCTTCGCGACGTGACCTTCGGCTACGAAGGCATGGACGAGCCGCTTATTAAGGATCTCAATTTAAGGATCAAGGCCGGCGAGATGATCGGTGTCGACGGCGATAACTCGTCTGGACGCTCGACCCTGCTCAAGCTGATGATGGGCTTGATGCGGCCGAACGACGGGGCGGTGCTGCTCGATGGGCATGACCTCGCCGAACACAAAAGCAAGAGTTACCGCCGTCAGATGGCGTTTCTGAGTGCCGAATCGAACGTCTATTCGGGCACGATCCTCGATAACATGACGTACTTCCGCGGCGGCAAATACATCAACAAAGCCATCAAGATCGCCAAGGCGCTGGATCTCGATGAAGAAATCAAACGCCTTCCCGAAGGTTACGGCACACACGTCGGCGACGGTGCCGGCGGCGTTCTTCCGGCCGGCTTCGTCCAACGAATTACCGTAATCCGCGCCATGATCGACGACCCGAAAGTGGTTTTGTTCGACAACGCGAACCACGGCCTCGATTCCAACAGCGACAAGACGTTGATGGAATATATCAACTCCCTTCGCGGGAAAACCACGGTTGTCCTGGTCACGTCGCGGCCGTCGTGGCTGCGCATGGCGGACCGCCGTTTCATGATGTCGCATGGGGACCTGACACCTGTTTCGACCAGCGAGCAACAGCCGCGGCTTGAAAAGCCCAACCCGGCCCTGCCTGCACCTTCAAACACCCCGATGAATGAAAGCGGCGGTAATACCCAGCCTGCCGATGTGCCGCAACCGGCAGCACAACCCGAGAAATCCGAAACAGCCGCAGCCAAACCCACAGCAGCGCCTGCAGCGCCGACCCCGGCAACTGCCCCACAACAGCAAGCAGCGCCAATCACACGCCGGGCTCCGACCGCCACGCCGCGCCCGAAGACAAACGCACAACCGGAACACTCCCCTTCACCGAGCGCCACACCGCGCGCCCGTTCAGCCGAACAACAACCTACGACGCCTCCAGCACGCCCGGCACCAAGCGCCACACCGCGCTCGAAAACACCGTCCCAGCAGGCTGAAAAAGCGCCGCCATCGGCACCGAAACGCCAGAATCCGCAACGCCAGAATCCACCCGCAACTGCGCAACCGAAAGCTCAACCGGCATCCAACCCGGTGGCCAACACTGCGCCTGCGGCCAATACGCGTGCGGCCCCAACGCCGCAGCAGCGTAAGCAAGCTGCATCTGCACCGGCCCAGGCAGCAAAAGCCGCGTCTCGTCCGGAACAACAGCGCCCGGCCGCACAGCAACAGCCGGCGCGTCAACCTGCCCAAGTCCAACGGCCCGCCACGCAGCAGCAACAGCCCGTAAGACCGGCGCGTCCGCAGACGCAACCCAAGACCGCTCAACAGCGCCCTGCTCAGCCGGCCAAGCCGCAGGCTCAGCCGTACCCCGCGCAAAAGCAACAGTCAGTGCGACCGCAGGCGCAGCAAACCAAGCCGCAGACGCCTCCGCAGACACCCCCCAACCGGGCAGCAACCCGGCCGGCAGCGTCCACCAAAAAGCAAGAAGCATCCGCTTCACCGAAGGCGCCGGTGCAACCGCGTCAAAACCGTGTAGCGGCGTCAAAGCCAACGCAAACGGCGTCCACGCGTTCCGCACAACAAGCAACACGCCCCGCTCAACCTGCAGCGCAAGCCACTCCTAAAACGGCTGCGTCAAGTAATCCGAAGATGGATACACCACCTCCCGGGAAGGCTGCGTTCACGCCTGCGGGCGAAAACAAGAAACCGGCGCCAAGAGCCGCTGCAACGCTTCGTGCGGCGCCGAGCGCGAACAAGCGCGGCATCGTCAAACCGCAACCGCCAAAAGCCCGGCGCAGCGCATCTTTCCAACCGGCAGGTGTTGAATGAGCGGCGCAGGATTCCTGATCGCCCGGCTGGCGGGTAATAACCGGCTGACCCCGGCAGCGGCGTGCCTGGCCCCGTTGCTAGACGCGATGGCCTGGGTAGGATCGCCCCGTCAGCTCGCCGAGTCACTGACTGGAAATTGGGACGACATGTCCGTTCAGGCCGTTCGCAATACCATGGCGAACCTGAGCTACACATCGACCCGGCAGCGCATGCGCCGCTCACGGATCGATAAGCGCCTACTCCCCTGCATGTTCGAAGCCGATAACGGTGCGGTTCAAGTCATCACGACCAACGCGAACAATGACATCGTTATTTTCGATGGCACATCCAGAAAGTCGATCCGCAATCCACGTGGCTTGGCACCGAAAGGCACCGCCTACTTCTTCGCCAAGAACCAGCGCGGCGGTGGAATCCGTATCCAGGACGGCAGCTGGCTAAAGACCGTGGCGCGGCGCTTCGAGGGATACGTCGGGCAGCTCCTGATGCTTACATTCCTTCTGAATATGCTGGCGCTGGCCACGCCGATGTTCGTCATGGCGGTGTACGACAAGGTCATCGCGACCGGCGACAAACAGACCCTGATCTTCCTCGGTGTCGGCATCGGCCTGGCACTTCTCTGCGATATCTTCATACGCCTCATACGTGGGGCGTTGCTGGCGCATCTCGGTGGACGGTTCGAAATGATTGTCGGTTCGTCGACCGTCGACAAGATTTTGGACATGCCTCTCGCGCGGCTGGAAAGGGCAACCGTCGGCACACAGATCGCCAGATTGCGCGAGTTCGAAGGTATTCGAGGTTTTTTCTCCGGCCCGCTCGCCATGGCGTTCATGGAAATGCCGTTCGTTTTTATCTTCATCATCGCCATCGCCTTCATCGGCGGTTGGATTGCCCTGGTCCCCGTCGGGTTCATGATTATTTTCGGCATCCTGGGTGCGATCATCATCCGCTACGCCCGCTCGGCGGTGAAAGCAAACATCGAGGGCAGCGCGGATGCGCAGGGAATCCTCGTTGAACTGTTACAGAACACCCACTCGATCAAAGCAGAAGCCGCCGAAGATCTGTGGATGAACCGCTACCGGGAACGATCCACAAGACTGGCGCTCTCGTCCCTGAAAAACGCGCGCGTTTCCAATATGGTCCAGACCTTCGGCCAGCTGATGATGATCCTGGCCGGTGCCGGCACGCTCACCATCGGCACGATCGCCGCATCGAACGGGGGCATGACGGTTGGCGGCCTGATCGCCAGCATGGCGTTCGTTTGGCGTATTCTATCGCCCATGCAGATGATCTTCGTCGCTATGACCAAGCTCGAAGAGGTCAAGAACGGCATGATGCGTGTCGACCAATTGATGGCGCAGCCGACAGAAAGCCGCATCACCTCGACGTCGCACACCGTCACTGACGGCAGCCGCTTCAAAGGCCGGATCACTTTTTCAAACGTCGTCATCCGCTATCAGCCGAACCATGACCCGGCGCTTTCAGGCGTCAGTTTCGATATCAAGCCTGGCGAAGTCGTGGCCATCGCAGGTGCCAACGGGTCGGGCAAATCGTCGATCCTCAAGCTGATCGCCGATCTTTATCAGCCGCAGGCAGGTGCCGTATTTATCGACGGCGTGGATACGCGACAGATCAACACCATCGACCTGCGCCAGTCGATTGCATACCTGCCCCAGCAAACCGATTTGTTCTCTGGAACGATTGCGCAGAACCTGCGGCTGGCCAACCCGATCGCAAGCGAGAGCGAACTGACCCGCGCCCTCGAAAAAGCAGGCGTGCTCGACGATGTTCAGGAACTCTCGGACGGGCTGGAAACGTATCTGACCGAACACGCGATCAAGCAAATGTCGGCTGGCTTCAAGAAAGGCCTCGCGATCGCGCGGACGCTGCTCAACGACGCGCCGATCGTCCTGCTGGATGAGCCGGAAAACGCACTGGATATGGAATCCGATCACTGCATCATCGATCTGATCCGCGACTATCGCGGTAAGCGCACCGTCATTATCATTGCCCACAGACCTTCATACATCCGCGAAGCCGACCGCGTCATTGTCATGACCCGTGGCGCCATCTCGTTCGATGGCACGCCCGAGGAGATGGCGAAGGCCGCCGAGGCTGCTGAGTAAGGAATCCAACGATGGATACGCACACGCCCAAAAAAGCGCAGGCTCCGGCCCCCAAGGGCCCGCCGCCCCCCCTGCCCGGCGCGCCGATGGCTGCGGATGAGGGCTTCCTCGTGGGGCGCGGGGCGCTGGCGCAATCGTTGATGCTGGAAGAGCGCGGTCCGAGCCACCTGATCCGGCTGGCGGGCTTCTTTGTCTGCATCATGGTCTGTCTATTCATCGCCTGGGCGGCAATCACCGAAATCACCGAGGTTGTGGTTTCTTCCGGTGAGGTCTCGCCTATCGGCTCGGTCAAGCGCGTACAACACCTCGAAGGCGGCATCGTAAAGGAAATCTTTGTCGGCGAGGGGGATCTGGTGACCGAGGGTGAAGTCATGATCCGGCTGGACGATGCGGGCATCGTGCCAGAGCGGGATCAGCTTTTAACTCGCCTTTCCAACCTTGAACTTCGCGCGGAACAACTCCTGGCGACGATAAGCGGCGCCGACTTCGACCTCAGTAAGATCGATCCGCGCTATCGCGACCTCGCGAAGACTCAGGTGGAGGTTTTGGCGGCAAAGCGTGAGGCGTTTGAAGCGCAGGCGGACGTCCTACGTGACCAGTTGGAACAACGCCGCAATGAACTGTCCCTGCTGCGTGACCAGGTATCCGGCAACAAGCGCCAGATTCAGATTCTCAAGCAGCAGGTAAATATGCGCCAGGAGCTTGAATCGAAGGGCTTGATTTCAAAGGTCATCCTGTTGAACGACCAACGTGAGCTGGCCCGTGCCGAAGCCGCACTTGCGGAACTTGTCGGCAAACAGAAAACTGCGCAGAACGCCATCGACGAAGCCCAGAGCCGATTGGCGGAAATGGAATCCCGCTCTCGCATGGATGCACGGGAACAATATGCGCAGGTTCTGGGCGAGATCGCCGAGCTTAAGGAAACCATCGAGCTCAAAAACGACCAGATCAGACGCCTCGATATCCGTTCGCCCGTGACCGGTATTGCCCAGGAACTGCAGACCGAAACCGTGGGCGGCGTGATCGCCCCGGGCTCTACGGTTCTGGAAGTGATTCCGAACGACGCCGATCTTTTCGTCGAAGCGCGAATCAGCACCCAGGATATCGGTTTCATCTATGTGAATCAGCAGGCGACCGTGAAGGTGACCGCTTTTGATTACACGCGTTACGGCGGCATCGACGGCGTTATTCAGGGGTATTCCGCGACGACCGTTCAGGACGAGGAAGGCAATACGTTCTATCGCGCACGTATCAAGCTGGATAAAAACTACGTCGGCGACGATCCAGAGAGAAATCGCGTGCTTCCCGGGATGGAAGTGATTGCCGATATCAAGACCGGCAAGAAAACCCTTCTGGAATTCTTGCTGAAACCGGTTGTGAAAGCTCTTTCCGAGAGCTTCCGCGAGCGCTGATTGGCGTCCGGCAGGATGAACAATCCCACTTAAAATCTGGATTTCCAGTTCCTACGTCATTGTCGTCATCCCTTAACTGGAGGAAACGACGATGAGTGGACTGACTTCCTATCTGGCTATTATCGGGCTCTCGCTCACTATCTCCACGACTGCGAATGCAGGCGACACGGTGGACTATGCGTCCGACGGCATGACGCTTGAGGGCTATAAGGCGCCTGCAAAAGGTACGTCCAAGGGCTTGGTTCTGGTCATTCATGACTGGGACGGGCTTACCGACTATGAACGAAAACGCGCCGATATGCTCGCCGATCTGGGCTACGACACCTTTGCTCTGGATCTTTACGGCAAGGGCAACCGCCCGACCGAGACCGGCGCGAAGAAGGCCGAAATGGGCAAGCTCTACAATGATCGCGAAAAGATGCGCGCCCTGATATTGGCCGGCTTGTCCGAAGCAAGAAAGCTCAACAGCGGCAAGGCCGTCGTTATGGGGTATTGCTTCGGTGGCGCGGCGACACTGGAACTCGCCCGCTCCGGCAAAGCGAGCGATATCGCGGGTTATGCCACCTTCCACGGTGGCCTTTCGACACCGGAGGGTCAGGCGTATGGTCAGGATACGCCGCCAATCTTCATCGCCCATGGGGGGGCCGATACATCCATCACGATGGATCATGTGGCCGATCTTTCAAAGCGCCTGGAAGCCGCTGGCGTCACGTATGAAATCGAGGTCTATTCGGGGGCGCCGCACGCGTTCACCGTCTTCGGATCAAACCGGTATCAGAAGGTCGCGGATGAAAAATCCTGGGCGACTTTCACCGAGTTCCTGAAGACCAATCTCTGACAGGGATCGGCGGGTGGGGCATCAACCTTCAGCCGGCATTTTCTTATAGAAATGCCATAGCATGACGGATGCCACGCTGCGGTACGGACGCCATCGCTCGCCGATTTCTTCAAGTTCATCCGGGCTGGGCCGAGTTTCAAGACCAAGAAGCCGGCCGGCAGCGGCTTGAAGCGCGATATCGCCGACTGGCAGGATATCGGGGCGGCCGAGTGCGAACATCATATACACCTCCGCCGTCCAACGGCCGACGCCTTTGAGCTGAGTCAATTCTCGAAAAACGGTCTCTTCTTTGCACCGACCCAGTCGGCTCAAATCAAGATCGCCCGCTTCAATCGCCGCGGCGATACCGTGCACGTAACGTGTTTTCGGACCACTTAACCCAGCCCCCCGTAATCCGGTTTCTCCAAGCGCCAGCAACGCCGATGGCGTTACCTCCCCGGCCGCAGCCTCTAAGCGCGCCCAGATTGCCGCGCCGGCCTGCACTGATACTTGTTGATCGACAATAATGCGCACCAATGTCGCAAACCCAGGTGGACGTTTTCGCGAGCGTGGGTTGCCATACAACCTGACGGCATCACGCATGTGCGGGCACGCGCTGTAGATGTGACGCAGACCATTGCGGAAACCTTTCATATCTGAAATTCTAACAACGAATGGTTGGTGGGGCACGCCCACAAAAAACTTGGAATAGGTTGATTAATCGACCTGATTTAGGCGGATATTTTTGGAGAACAGGGCCTATAAATGCTTCTGGGAAAGTTTTGTAACAGAATGTTTCAGTCAGATTCCAAGCGTAACCAATAGGCGCTCGTTTCGCTCGCGTGAGTAGTTTACAATCGATGAATATATTCATCGAAATCAGGTTTAGATGAGTACTTTGGAGAAGCAAAAATCCGCGCACATGGTCAATCTGGGGCGTTTCGCCGCCCTGGCGTTCTGCCGTGCAGACATTCTTTTTCAGGTGTCACAAGATCTTAGGGTCAAGTTCTGCACCGGTCCGGCTCAGGCTTTTTTCGGCAAAAGCGATGCCGAGCTGATCGGCATCGACTTCCTGGACATCATTTTTCCTGAGGACCGGTCGATCGTCAGCGACATCTTTAAAGTCGGAAGTCGCGATGCGCGCGTTGACGACCTGATTGTGCGCGCCCAGACAGCGGGAAAGAAGGTTACCGAAATCGCCATTTCCGGCTACCGTGTTCCGGATTTCGACAATGATTATTTCCTCGCGATCAAGATCGCGCCCAAGCAGACGATTCCGGTCGGTCGTGACCCCAAAGATCGCGACACAGAGACCGGAATGCTGAACTCCGACGCATTCATGGATGCCGCCACGCAACGCGTCCGCTCTTACGAGGCTGCGGGGGGTAAACCCAAAGTCAGTATGATCAATATCGGCGATCTGGCCGAGGCAGGGATCGAAGCCGGCAGCGCACAGGAAGCCGAGGTGCTCAAGGCGATCGGGCAGACCCTGAGCAAGGAATCACTGGGGGGCGACACCGCAGGGCGGATTGATGATGAGAATTTCTCGATCGTTCACGGTGAAGACGTGGATGCTATTGGCCTAAGTGAAAAGATTTCCAACGCCTTAAGTGTCGCCGCACCTCAAGCGAGATCGTTGGTGCCGAAAATCGCTACCGTCGATGCCAAAGCTGGTGGTATGGACGACAAGCAACTTGCGAAGGCGATGCTTTATTCCCTGCAGGAGTTCACAAAACACGATGGGGAGATCCCGGAAGGAGACCTGAACTCGATTCTCGAGAAGAAAATGGCGCAGAACGTCAAGGACGTGGAACGTTTCAAAAGGATCTGTGCCGAGGGCAGCTTCGATCTCGTTTACATGCCGGTTGCTTCGCTCGCCGACGGCCACTTCCACCATTACGAAGCATTGACCCGCTTCCGTGAAGATGCCGGTGAGTCTCCATTTCAGCTGATCACCCTGGCCGAGGAAGTCGGCGTCATTCCGACCTTCGACCTGGCCGTTGCCGAACGCGCGTTAATGACGATTGAAGCCGCCAAGAAGACCGGCCCATTCACCCCTCTAGCCATCAACGTTTCCGGCCATTCGATCAGTGATCCGCATTTCTGTGAGGATTTGAAGAAGATCCTGACGAAAACGATCGGCACCGAGGATCATCTCAGCCTAGAGATCACGGAGTCAGCCGAAATCAGGGACCTGCAAGGTGTTAATGAGGCGATCCAGCGCTTTCGCCATATCGGCTACAAGGTCGCACTCGACGACTTCGGGGCCGGCGCCGCGAGCTTCGACTACTTGAACAGCTTTGACGTCGACACCGTTAAGTTTGACGGTCCGGTGGTCAAACGAGCCGTTGCCACTAAAAAAGGCAAAGCGTTCCTGGCCTCGATGGCGACGCTCTGTCATGAGATCGAAGTCGAGACCATCGCCGAGATGGTCGAGGACAAAGCATTGGCTGATTTCCTTGGACAATGCGGCATCGAACTGGGTCAGGGATGGCATTTCGGTAAGCCCATGCCGACCGAAGAAGCTTTCCCCGGAATCGATTTCTCACCGCCTAAGCCTCAAGGTGGGCCAGCCGAGTTTTATGAAGGTCAATCCCTGATGGAACGCATCAGCAGCGGCAAGCTCTAATCAACCTTAACGCAGCTCTTCGAGCGGCGTCACCCCGATCACCTGGAGTCCGGACGCGATGATGGTGGCAACGCCAACGACAAGTGCCAAACGCGCGCGGGTCGCATCGACATCGTCCTCGTCGATGAATCGCAACCGGACATTGTCCTTCCCCTTGTTCCACAGGCCGTGGAACAGCGCCGCCAAATCATTCAGATAGAACGCGATGCGGTGTGGCTCGTGCGCCTCCGCCGCGGCTTCCACCGTTTTTGGCCAGTTCGCGAGCATGCGTATGACTTCGAGCTCTGCCGGATCGGCCAATACTTCCAGATCAGCACCGGCCAGCTTTTCTGGTGCCATGTCACCCTCTTTCAGGACATCGAGGGCATTCCTCAAGACCGAATGACAGCGGGCATGAGCGTATTGGACATAGAACACCGGGTTATCGCGCGACTGTTCCAGCGCCTTATCGAGATCGAAGTCCATCTGGCTGTCGTTCTTCCGCGTCAACATAATGAAGCGGACGATATCTTTGCCATTGTCACCGAGTTCGTCGATTAGATCGCGGAGCGTCACGAAGTTACCAGCCCGCTTGGACATGCGGAACGGTTCCCCGCCCTTCTTCAGGTGCACGATCTGGCAGAGCTTAACGTCGAGTGCACCTTCACCGCCGGTTACCGCTTTGACGGCTGCCTGCATACGTTTCACGTAACCACCGTGATCCGCACCCCAGACATCGATCATGGTTTTGAAACCGCGCTCGAACTTATCCAGATGGTTTGCGATATCATTGGAAAAATAAGTCCACGACCCATCGGATTTCTTGAGTGGGCGGTCGGTATCGTCACCGAAGTCTGTCGCCTTGAACAAAGTCTGTTCCCGAGGCTCCCAATCCTCAGGCGCCGCTTTGCCCTTCGGCGGTTCCAGGACGCCGCGATAGATCAATCCGCGCGCTTCGAGCAGATCCTGGACATGCTCAACCTTGCCCGCCGCCACAAGATCCCGTTCCGACGTAAAAACATCCTGCTCGATACCGAGAGCGGCCAGGTCGTCCTTGATCTGATCCAGCAGCCGCTCGATCGCAACGTTCCGAAACGTATCGATCCATTCTTCTTCCGGCGCGTCCTTCAGACCATCGCCAAGGCTTTCCGCCAACTCCTTGCCGATCGGAATCATATACTCACCCGGATACAGGCCTTCCGGAACCTCGCCGATACTCTCGCCAAGCGCCTCGCGGTAACGAAGATGAGCTGAACGGGCGAGTTGATCGACCTGATTGCCGGCGTCATTGATGTAGTATTCGGAGGTGACGTCGAAACCCGCCTTCCTCAGCAAGTTGACCAAAGCATCCCCGACGACAGCGCCGCGCGCATGGGCGACATGAAGCGGACCGGTCGGATTGGCGGATACATACTCGACGTTGATTTTTTCCTGTCCGCCAAGATCTGACGAGCCATAATCCGTGCCCGCCTCAAGCACGCGGACCAACTGCTTATGCCAGAACGCATCGGACAGACCCGCGTTGATGAAACCCGGGCCGGCGATATCGACTTTCTCAACTCCATCCAACGCCTCAATCCCCGGCGCGATAAGAGTGGCGATATCGCGCGGCTTCATGCCCGCCGGTTTGGCCAGCACCATGGCAGCATTCGTGGAGATATCACCGTGAGACGGGTCGCGTGGCGGTTCGACCGTGATGTTTGCGGTATCGAGACCCTCCGGCAGGTCACCGGATTTGGTCAGATCCGCGATAATTTCGGCAATATCGGCCTGAAAAGCCCTAAACAGGTTCATTAGTCCCCGCCCCTTTCGGCGCGGAGCGCCTGTACCTCGGTCCGGAGTGCCCGGATTTCCGTTTGCAACGTTTCTAAAGTCGCCTCAGCAGGCTCACCTGCGGCTTCCCGCTCGGCCCGGCCCTCTTCGGCCATCATTTCCTTCGCCGATTGCATGCTGTCGACAACAATCGCCACGACAAGATTGAGCACCAGGATCGACGTCACGATGACGAACGGCACAAAGAACAGCCACGAATACGGATACTGCTCCATCACTGGACGGACAATGCCCATTGACCAGCTCTCCAACGTCATGATCTGGAAGAGACTGTAGATCGACGAGCCCAAATCACCGAAAAACTCCGGAAACGCTGTCTTAAACAGCACCGTCGTCATGACTCCGCCAACATAGAAAATCAAAAGAAGCAGGATCGCCGTTGATCCAAGCCCGGGAAGTGACCGAAGCAGTGCTTCGACCACAACACGCATGGTCGGCACCTGCGAAATCAGACGCAGTGCCCTCAAGATACGCAACGCACGAACAACGGAAAACGCCTCGGCGCCCGGGGTCAACGCGATCCCGACCACAACAAAGTCGAACACGCTCCAGGGCCGCTTCACGAAACCGGTCCCATAAGCGACGATCCGCATCATCAGCTCGATGACGAATATCGTCAGAAACAATGTATCCAGGGTATCCAGGATCGGCCCGAACGAGCGTACAAGGGCATCCGACGTCTGCATCCCGATGACAATCGAGTTGAGGACGATAATGCCGATGATGACATTGTTGAACGCTTGACCGTCGACAAGCGCAACAAGCTTGTCGCGCAAACCATCGTTCCTGGGCGCGCTGTCAGTCATGGGTGAGGTTGGTAATCCGCCCCGCGCCTGCTGTCAACGAGACTGCAGGCGCGTGATAAATGGCGGTCAGTGAATTACTCTGCGGCGGCGATCTGTTTGGCTTCGGGGGCCTGACGAACGATGCAGTTGTATACCCAATCGCGTGAACCGAAGTGCTCGGCGATCACGTCCAACGCCTCGTCAACATCGAATTCCATGCACGAAAACACGTCGAAATAGCATTCGCCCGTGTAATCGCAAAAATGCGCGGTGATGTTCGAGGTTTCGATCAGCTGGGTCAGGGTGTAACCGGCCGCCTGCGGGTTTTCCTTCGCGAAGTGGACGATCCAGGGATCGCCATAGGCCTTCATGTTGATACGCTCAACCATATCCTTGGCGAAACGCGCGATGGCGTCCGCATCGGAACGGTTTTCATTGCAGTTGGCGACGTCGACGGTGAGATGCATACCCCACATGGCCTTAAACTCCGGAAAATCGGGTTATAAAAAAACGTGGGGTTAAGACCCCACGGCTTCGTGGGCGACTATCTACTCCTTTCCGTGTTCAGGATCAACAGATAGAAACGCAAATTACACAATTTTTTATCAGCTGGAACCCCCGGTCAGCTTAAGTAAATGTCATAAAATTCCCCTTGCATCCAAGGATTGAGAGGTATTAAAACGCGCGTCTCTGTTTCGACTTTGTTACAAGCCGTCTGACCCCGGTCAGGCGCCTTGTTTTAGGAAGGGTCACTGAATTGTCCAAGCCACAGGTTCAGGTCGTTGAAAACGAAGCTGCCGCCCCGGCGTCGGTTTCGGAAGGCAACGAAGACAAAGATTACTTCATCGTCCGTGACGGAGTCCGTTATGCGGGCACGCACCTTATTATTGACGTTTATGGTGCGGATCGTCTGGACGAGCTGAGCCATGTCGAAACGGCGCTGCGTGATGCGGTTGATGCCGCAAACGCGACGCTTCTGCACATCCACTTGCACCACTTCACCCCGAATGGCGGCATCTCGGGTGTTGCGGTCCTGGCCGAGTCTCATATCTCGATCCACACCTGGCCGGAATGCGGCTATGCCGCTCTGGACGTATTCATGTGCGGTGAAGCCAACCCTCACGCCACGATCGAAATCCTGCGCCAGGCGTTCGCGCCTGAACGGATCGCCGTCGAAGAGCATATGCGCGGCCGCGGCGCGTAACCGGGCGGATGGCGGATAAAAAGTTCCAGGAAACGCTGTATTCGGGCTGGCGAACCGAATACACGTGCGCCGAAGTTTACTTCGACAGTGAAACCGACCACCAACGGCTGATCATCTTCCGCAACCCGGATTTCGGCCGGATGATGATGCTGGACGGCATTACTCAAACAACCGAAGCCGATGAATTCATCTACCACGAAATGCTCGCGCACGTGCCGATCCTGGCGCATGGCGCCGCCAAACGGGTATTGATCATCGGGGGCGGCGACGGCGGTATGCTGCGTGAGGTGCTGCGCCACCCGGGAGTCGAGCACTGCACCATGGTCGAGATCGACCCTGGCGTCGTCGAACTTTCGAAACAGTATCTGCCGAACCACGCGCAAGGTGCGTTCGATGACCCGCGCACCAATCTGGTGTTTGCCGATGGCGCGGCTTTCGTGAAGGAAACGACGGACAAGTTCGACGTGATGATCGTCGACAGCACGGATCCGATCGGACCTGGCGAAGTACTTTTCCAGGACACCTTCTATGCCAACGCCAGAAAGTGCCTGACACCGGGTGGCGTTCTGGTCACGCAGAACGGCGTTCCGTTCATGCAGCCGGACGAGCTACGTAATACGGTCGCCCACCTCAGAAACCTATTCGCCGATGCGTCGTGTTACTTGGCGACCATTCCGACCTACGTTGGTGGTCCGATGGCATTGGGCTGGGCAACGGACAATCCCGAGTTGCGAAACGTCAGCCAATCCGTTCTTGAGGAGCGGTTTCAGGCACTTGGGCTCAAAACCCGGTATTACACCCCCGCCGTGCACAAGGGTGCATTCGCCCTGCCGGGTTACGTTTCCGAAATTATCGATTGAGTATTTTAACGGTGACAGGCTCTCAGACGTCCATCATCTGATGGGCGTGCTCGATAAGGGCATCACGGTACTCCGCCATTTCCCCCTCGAGTTCTTCGTGCTCGACCTCGTTGAAGCGGGTTGCCCACTCCCCCATCGTAGACAACCATTCCTCGGGGAATCCCATCGCCTCGCAAACGTCCCTGACTTCGGCAATTTCCGACTCATGCACGTATTCATCTGCATAGGCCAGTCGCAAAAGCTCAAGGGCGGCGATCACTCTCGCCTTGTGAGTATCGAATGCCGTGACGTCGATGTCCGCCATAACCCGATTCATATCGACCGAGGCACCTAGGCCCATTTCCAGACGAAGCTTGTCCATCGCTTCCGCCTCTTCGGCCGAGTCATCACCGTCTGCGATTGCGATACGGTTTGCGAGGATCAGAAAAGCCTCACGTTGCTCGGTATTCAACATTTCCAGAAACATCGTCTCGTCCCGCTCGGCGTGTCCGTCTATTACTGTGCAGGTTGTGCTTGTGGCTCGCCCGCATCGGCGGCATCGCCGTCCTGATCAGGCGCCGCGGAAGCCTTGCCGCACAAACCGGCCTTTTCCAACTCATCCCAAACGTTGTCCCAGACCTCTGAAGCGATCTGCTCACGCATGGAATAGCTGGCGATCCAGTACTGGATCGAGAAATTGCCCCCCCAGTCGTTCATCCCGTCAACGGTGCCATTATAACGGACGGAGGGCTTCGGCTCCTTGACCAGGTTCTCCGACTTCAGCAGCGCCTTCATCAAGACGTCCTCAATGAAGCGCGGATCAACATCCGGATCGACATTCAAGGTGTACGACAATCGTGTCACCTTCCCTGCCGTATAGTTGTGCACCGGCATTTCGGATGCCTGCCCGTTCGGGACCGATATCGTGAAGCCGTTCCGGGATTTGATACGCACGGTCCGCCAGGTGATGTCCACCACCTCGCCTTCCTCCAGGTCGCCGATCTTGACCCAGTCGCCGACGACGAACGGCCGTTCGATGTTGATCGCGATCCCCGAGAACACGTTCGAGATATTGGCCTGGATCGCCAAGCCGATAATCATGGCCAACAGACCGGATGTGGCGAGCAGGCTTGTGATCTTCTGATCGAAGACAAAAGCGATGATCCCGAACCCAGCGAGGATGTAGATGTTCAGCGAGCCGAACATGCGGATCACGTTCGGCACCATGCGGCGGGTGTGCTGCTCCAGCGGCACCCAGAGGAAGCGCTCAAGCGCGATCCCGGCAATGCGCGCCGGGATAATCCACCAAAGACAGTCGTACACCAATACGATCATGTCGACATAGCCCGCCTGCAGTTCCTGAACTGCAAAATCGAGGATCAGGCTACCGCCCGCGAGCAATAGGACCGGCCACGACATCACCCGCAGTATCCACGATTGCGCCGACCAGAAACGGCCGTGTTTCTTGCGGTCCATGAGGATCGCGAAGACCGACCCCAAAACCCCGAAAATCGCCAGATACACGAAGTATTCTTCGGGTACGAAATCGCGCACGTTGATCCGTGCCGGGCTGGTTAGGACGCCCATTGTGATACGCGAAAACAGCGGATCGACAGAGCCATGCCCCACATACGTCGGATCGCCGCGTGTCCCGATCGGCACGATTTCCTGCGATACCCAGGCACGGTCGATGTCCCAGTCGAGTTTCTCGCTGATAACCTGATTGCGCTCAATGATCGACTGGAAGGTCGTGTCCCCTGCCAGTCCGATGCCGAGGACATCGGTCACATATTGCAGGTTGTTCCGGTTCAGGAACCTGTGCGCGAAATCGAACCCGATCAGGATCGTGCCGTAAGGTCTTTTGACCTTGGAGAAGTTGTAGGCGAACTTGCCCGTCACCTCGAAGAGCTTGTAGTTGAGCCCGCGCGAAATCTGTTCCGCGGCCGGCTTGTCGAGGGTGATCGGCTCGATCGCATTGGAGAACGTTAGGTCTTCCGGATGGAAGTCCCCGCTGTAGCGGAACCACAACAGGAAATTCAGGGTAACCGTCCCCTGCTCCACATCGACGTCGCGGACCTCTTTCAATTGCAGGCCGGTATACACGACGTTGGTCTTGTACATGAACCGGTCGTTCACATAGAGGACCTTGCCCTTCTTTAATTCTTCGATGAAGTTCGCCGCGACCCCTGCCTTGATCGGCTGCAATTGGGTCAATGCCGAGACCATATTTCTTCCGTCATAGCGCCCCATGAACACCGGCGATTTGGCACCCCCGTCTTGGGTGAAGGTCTTGACCCCGGAAATCCCGCGAATACCGGTTTCGGCGTCGACCGCTGCCGCCAGGCGTTCCCGAATCATGCGCCGTCCACCGGCGATGATCTCCTCACCCTCAGCTCGCACACCTTCCTTGAATCCCTCAACGACCAGATGCGTTGAATCGAAAGCATACGCCGCCACCCAGTCCGACGAGGCGCCAAATTTATTCTGATAGCGCGAGTTGAAGTCCTGGGCTTCCTCGTTCGCGGTATCGAACAACAACGGTGTCGAAGCGACGATACCGTTGGTGTAAGATCCAACCGTTTCGGCGTCATTGCCAAGGCCCTGCTGGAAAGCACGGGTCGCCAGAATGGATGTGCCGACGACGGGATTGCGGGCTTTCGCATCACGCAGCGCTTTCAGGACCATCGCGCCGGCGTCTTCCTCCGCGGCGATGAATACGGTACCGACATCGAGCTTGGGCTTGAGATCCTCGACAATCTCCTGGATCCGGTCTTCCAGGTCCTCGCTTGAGCTGTCGAAGCCCCATTTGTATCGGATACGGGTCCCGAACCGTTTGTAGGTTTCTTCAAACGTCTCGGCCATCTGCAGACCGCGCGGGGAGAGGTCGTGGATAATCGACGCCGTTTTCTGCCCTAAAACGTTACGCGTGTAGTTGGCGACAAACGCAGTCTCGTGATTGGTATCGAACACACCAGAGAATATGTTCGGCCGCCCTTCGATCACGGCACGATCCAGTGGTGCCGGTGCGATCATTGGCAGGTTGTGCTTTTCGTAGATCGGCGCCACGGCGGATGTTACGTCGACGCTCCAGTGACCGATGACAGCGAGCGTAGATGAATTCGCGCCCAGGTCCTCTGCAATCTTTTCGGCTTCGGCCGGGTCATTCTTGTCGTCGTAAACGTCGACGATCACGCGGCCACCGCGGATACCGCCGGCGGCATTGATGCCCTCGGCATACAGTTCCGCCCCCTGCTTGAGCGATTGGCCATTGACTGCCAACGGCCCACTCAACGGCGCCACAACGGCGATACGAACGGTTTTCTCTTCGTCGTCGGAAAGATACGTGAAGTTGGCGATGACGGAGCCGATCACGGTCATGATCACCAACAACGCCAAAATGAGCCCGAAGAGCTGCTTCTTACTCAGCTGTTTCAGAAACTCCACGATTTCCCCCGTTCCCGTGTCAAACCCCGATCTCGCGATGAAATCGGGATAGTGATCAGCCTAGCAGAACAGCCGATATTCCGCGAGCCACCTAATTGCAAAGCTTTGTTTTAGAATTGTTATTCGATTGTGATATTTGGTAAAGCCCTCAATCGGCCCTTGCTTTCGATTCCGCCGTCGCGCTTTGATACACGTAGCACGTGGAAATGGGGGCATTTGCGACTCTCGTTGTTTACCTTGCGCCCGCGTACGTTTAAAACGTGAGTGATTGAAATTATTTGCTAATTTCGAATCGCGAATAAAAAATGAGCTCTTGTCCGCACGCGTCAAAAATCCTGTGCGGACGCCAGGGATGGTAGGACGAAACGATGAAGGATTGGGTTCCTTCAATTCGGTCGGCTGTTCAGACGGTCTGCTTTACCAGCATCGTCGTCGGCTTGCTTTGCACCGCTCCCCCGAAAAGGGTGAGCGCCGAGACGCTTGAGACCCTCCTCCCCTATGTCATCGAAAATCATGACCGTGTCCGTGCCTCCAAATCGCGCCTCACCGCTGCGCGCAACCGCGCGCGTGAAGCGCTTGGGGACTGGTTCCCGACGCTCAGCCAGACGGCCAATGCTGGTCACGAAACCCAGCAGAACGACAACGGGGACGACAGCAGCACTGGCTTTCACGAGTGGGACATTTCACTGACCCAGTTACTTTGGGATTTCGGATCGACCAATGCTGCCATAGACAAAGCCCGTCTGCAGGTTGAAGCAGCGCGCTACGATCTTATCGAGACGCGGCAATCCCTGATCCTCGAAGCGATCACCGCCTATCTCAACGTTATCCGCTCGAACGCGGCACTGAATTTTGCCAAAGACTCCGAAGAAAACATCCGAAAGCAAACCGGCCTGGAAGAAGCGTTGGTCGGCCTGGGCTCCGGTTTTTCGACAGACGTTTTGCAGGCAAAAACCCAGCTTGCCGGCGCGCAAGCGCGCCGCGCCCAGAGCGAGGGTGGACTGAGCAATGCCCTCAACCGCTATCAGGCGGTTTTCGGGCGTATGCCGGATGAGATCACGGCCCTCGAACAAGTGCCCTTCCCAGCCCCCTTCCTGCCGACGACCCTGACGCAGGCAACCGATATCGCGTTCGAGTCTAATCCGTCGCTTAAGAATGCGATCCTGGACGCCGATATCGCGATGGAGGATTTGCGCAAGGCCAGGGCCGACAATTTCATGCCGAAGATCGACGCCACCGCTGAGCGGAAGTTCAAGAAGAACGTCAGCGGCACGATCGGAGCAGAACAGGAAACCCTGGCCAAGGTCGAAATGACGTTCGATTTCAATCTCGGTTTCACTGCGGTCAACACTCTGAAAGCATCCGAGAGCGATTTGAGCGCCACCACCTTCACCGCGGCGGATACACGCCGCAATATCGAAGAGCAGGTGCGCAATGCCTGGCAGCAATTGCAAACGGCAAAACAAACAGCATCGCACCTCAACAACCAGGCGAATATCGCGGCGGCGTTCCTTGAACTTGCACGGAACGAACGCCAACTTGGCCGCCGGTCCCTGATCGACGTGCTTTCAGGGGAAACCAATCTCATCAACGCCAAGTCGGACGCTCAATCCGCCGAGACGGATGTATTGATCGCGGCTTACGGGTTATTGGCTGCAGCCGGTCTTCTCGAATACGACGTTATCAAACGGTCCAAGGGCATCAAGGCGCCGACCTCCGATCTACCGGAATCCGCCCCTGCAGCGGAAACGCCGGGCAGCACGCCGACCCCGGCTCCCCTGCAGCCCGTGACCCCGGACTCCGGTCAGATCAACGGCCAGATCGAGCCAGACGTGACGGTTGCCGGTGGTCGCTCCCTCAGGGAATTGCAAGAAATCTTCAAGAACGTAGAAGCGCCGGACATGCGGATCCTGCCGGATACTGTCCAGACCTTCGGCCGCTCCCAATCCGGCGACCTGGTGATGCGACCCAAGCACCCGCCGAAACCCAAGTCGCGTTATGAATCTTTCGCTGACTTCGACGTTCATGCAGGCGCTTTCACCCCGCTTGACGAACCGGCGGAACCCGAGTTTGCCAGCAACGCCAGTGATGAAATCTCGGCCACGGTGGATAGCTTGCCCCCTGACAGCGACACCGGCAGCGACATTGGGATCGGCTCCACACCGGCCGAACTCGGCGGCGCCGGGCCGGTTGCAAATGAGACCATTACGGCTACCGGACCATCGGTGGATGACCTTACGAATTATCGCCAGGACATCACCGTCACCAAACCAGAGAATGAGCCGACTGAGGTTGCCGCTCTCTCGACGTCTGTGCCCGAAGCCGCACCTGCATCGACGATCGCCGACAGGTTTAGTCTCAAGAGCATCTTCTCCTTCTTCAATAGCGCTCACGACAATCTCGTCGCAGCACAGACCAAACAACCCGAGACACAAGTCGCCAGCGTATCGATGGATATGCCCCGCATGCCCCTGCCCGCGCCGGATACGGCGATTGAAGTGAGCGAGGCACCCGCTTCTGGCGAATTCGGACAAAAGGTCGGACAGTCGATTTCGAACTTCCTTGGCGACGTTGTGGCTTTTTTCGAGAAGAGCCCGCCCGCGAACACCATGGCCGAAGAGGTCGCGGCCATCGAAACACCTGATGTGCCAGCGCCTGTCGTGAATGAAGCGACTGAGAGTTCGAGTTTACCAGCCCCGACCGTTCAGGAAGTCGCCGCCGTGCCGCCAGTTGAACAAACGCCTGTAACGGAACCGATCCGTGCCGAAGAGAACACGAACAAGTTCGGTGCGTTGATAGAGATTTTCAACTTCTTCGAAACCGCTCATCAACGCTCATTAAATGACAAGAATAACTCTGGCCTCGCTGCTCAGAAGACGCTTCCGACGAAATCCGAGGAAAAGCTGACCAAAGTCGCCGCCGCGACGGATAAGGCAACTGACGCCGTTGAGGAAAAGTCCACGAAACCGACGCTGCTGTCTCTGATTTCGGACCTGTTCGGCTCCAAACAGATCAAGTACACGCCTTCATCCGGCGGCGCGTTCGATAACGCGGATCAGCACTGAGCAGACGATCCGTCTGCTGCATATCAAAATGGCAAAATTTCTGAAATAATATGCCCCTGCGCACTCCTCTGAGAGATGCAGCCGTGAGTATAAACGAACGCTAGGCGAAAAATGGGTGAATTTTTCAAGCGCCTGAAGGCCAAACCGGGACTGACCGCTGAAATCGTGGCGGCATCGCTGTTTGCCAATATCCTTGCCCTCGCTTCGCCGCTGTTCGTGATTCAGGTTCTGAACCGCTACGTTGGCCAGGGGGTCGATGCGACACTCGCGGCATTGGCGTCGGGCGTGCTGATCGCCATCGCCCTTGAACTCGGTTTCCGGCAAGCCCGCATGCGGCTCGCCCGGGGGTTGAGCGCTAAAAAGGACGACGAGCTCTCGACCGGCGCCTTTGGAATTCTGACGACCGCCGAGAGCATGGCATTGATGAGCATTCCCCCGGGTGAGCGGCGTGAAGTCGTGCGCGGGCTCGAGTTGGTCGAGAATGCCTACACCCCCGGGAATATCACCGCCGTTATCGATGTGCCTTTTGCTCTGCTGTTCGCATTCGCTTTGTTTTTGCTGAGCCCGGCACTCGCTGGGATCGCAGTCGGTTTCCTCATCGTCATCTTCCTTTTCGCCGTGATATCGCAGCGCAGCCTGCGCGGCCCCATGGCGACGTTGAGTGGAGCGCAGAACGAGGTTTCCGGGGTCCTCAACAACGCCAACGGTGCCACGGATACGATCCGCTCATTCGGCGGACGTTCGATCCTTTCCGAAGCGTGGACCAAAGCGAGTGAGCGCTCTCGACTATTACGCGCGATGATCGCCCGGCGTCAGGCGTTGGTTCAGTCGGTCACGCAGAGCGCACAGGCATTAATGAGCGTATTTATCTATTCCGTCGGTGCGTGGCTGGTGGTTCACGGCAAGCTCGACATCGGACTTCTCATCGGCGCCAACATCCTCTCGGCGCGTGCCCTCGGGCCGATGATCAAGTTCGCACAACTGGGTGAGAGCTTCGCAAAGGCCGAAAACGCATTGGCCAAGGTCCGCGAGTTCGCTTCGTTGCCCGTGGAACCTGAAAAGGGCGCAAAGCTAAGTCAGTTCAACGGCCAGATCGAATTCCGCGATGTTTCGTTCTCTTATCCGGGCGCATCGACACCATTGTTCGAAGGGCTGAATTTCAAGCTCCCGCCCGGCGGGGTTATGGTTGTCACCGGCTCCAACGGCGCCGGGAAGTCGACGCTCGCCAAGATGGCAGCCGGTTTATTGCAGCCGAGCCGCGGCCAGGTACTAGCCGACGGCGTTGACCTGAAACAGCTCGATCCGGCCTGGTGGCGAGCGCAACTCATGTACCTGCCGCAGGAACCGACCTTCATCAACGCATCTCTCAAGGCGAACCTAGAAGCCGCGAACCCGAACCAGAGCGAAGAAACCATGATGCGTATCGTCCGCGAAGTGGGCCTGGGCCGGTTCGTCGACGAAAGCCCGGACGGCATGGACCGGCTCATCGTCAATGGCGGCAGCAATATGGCCCTCGGCCAGCGCCGGCGCCTCGCCTTTGCCCGGGCCATGTTCGTCGGCGGCAAGCTCGCCGTGCTCGATGAACCCACCGAGAGCCTCGACGAGGAAGGCACGGCCTTTGTCTACTCGGCGCTAATCGATATGGCCAAGCGCGGCAAGACCATCGTCGCCTTTTCACGCAATCCGAAAATCGTCAGCGCGGCCACCTTGATTCTCGACCTCGACAGCAAACCGACCCCCGCCCTTCGCACCAACAAACCACGCGTCGTGCGATCGGAGACAGCCTAATGAGCGACGCGTCCAACCACGACATTCCGGTCGACCAGGAAGTCACCCGCGGCACGCATATGTTCTTGGGACTTTGCCTTGCCGCCGTGATCGGTTTCTCGGTGTGGGCGTCCAACGCCGAGCTGGACATCGTATCGGTGGCCACCGGCGAAGTGGCCCCCTCAACCAACGTTCAATCGGTCGACCACCTCGAAGGAGGGATCGTCCGCCAAGTCCTGATCAAGGAGGGCGACCGGGTCAAAGCCGGCCAGCCGCTGATCGAATTGGAACAGACCCAAAGCGGCGCCGACGTTCAGGAATTGAAGATCCGCCTGCGCTCTCTTCTCGCCGACGTGTCCCGCCTCAGAGCGGAGATCGCCGGGAATGACGATGTGGCATTCCCACCTGCCCTGGCCAAAGCCGAGCCGGAGCTGGTTAAGCAGGCCAAGAATATGTTCGAAACGCGTAAAAGCCGTAAAAACGGACAAATCCGCGCACAACAAGATGCGATCCGCCAGCGCGAGCTTGAGATCAAGGAAGTGCAAGCCCGGCGCGCCAGTGCCCAGCAAAGCCTCAAGCTGATCAGCGAGCAGATTGAGATTTCGGAAAAGCTGCTCGCCAAGGAACTGACCAACCGGATGCTGCACCTCAATCTGTTGAAAGAAGCCGCCGACCTGCGCGGCCGGATCGATGAGGCCGAGACTGCGTTGCCGAGACTCCGTGCCGCTCTCGGCGAGGCGCGCGCCAATATGGAAACCATTCGGGCGTCATTCCGGGAAGAAGCTCAGACCGAACTCGACAAAGCCACCCGCGAGATGGACGAGCTCTCTCAGCGGGTTCGTAAATCGGAAGACAGTCTCAACCGCACCACACTGCGCGCGCCAGTGGACGGCATCGTGAAGACGCTACATGTGTTCAGCGTCGGGGGCGTCGTCAGGGCGGGTTCGACCGTGGTCGACATCGTCCCCGCCGACGACCGTCTGATCATCGAAGCCCAACTCCCGCCGCAGGACATCGGTTATGTGCGCGCCGGGCAGGCTGCGAAAGTGACCCTCGCATCGGGCGATGCCGCAAAGTTCGGGGATCTCAAGGGAACGGTCGACCGGGTGTCGCCGGACACCCTCGTCACCGAGGACGGCCGTCCCTATTACAAAGTCCGTATTTCCACGACCAAGAGCTTCTTCGAGGACGGTAAGCTCAGATACGATCTGTTTCCCGGCATGCAGGTGGTTGCGTCTATTCAGACCGGATCAAGAACCATTATGGAGTACATTCTCGACCCGCTGGTAGGCCGCATGCAGGACGCCCTCAGGGAGCGTTGATCATGTCCCTTACCAAACAGCAGATCACGAAGTTCAAGAAACGCCTGCTGGCCATGCGCGACGAATTGGACGCGATCTCCAGCATATCGAAGGATTCACGCAAACCCGTCGAACTCGACCAAACCTCGGTCGGACGTCTGTCGCGTATGGATGCCCTCCAGGGGCAGGCGATGCAACTTGAAACGGAGCGCCGGCGTGATATCGAACGCCAACGTATTCAAGCGGCCTTGGAACGGATTGAGACCGGGGACTATGGATTCTGTACGATCTGCGACGAGGACATCGCCCTCAAACGGCTAGAAAACGACCCCAGCGCGCCCAACTGCATCGACTGTCAGCGGCACGCATAATCCGACATGGTGCACTACGCTGGATCGGACGTCAGTCAGACCTTCGCCAGACGGTGGAATCGGTAGCTCAGGGCTATCAAGGATACGATACATCCGGCCAAGATGCCCTCGAACAGGCCAACCGTACCCTTCTCCCATACAAACGCCGAGACATAACCGTAAGGAACCATCACCCCGAAGAAGCTTGCGACCTGGATAATCGTCGGCATCCACACGTCTTTCCTTCCTCTGAGGGCGTTCGCCATCACCGCTTGCCCGCCATCCGGGACAAAAATCCAGGTGATAAATGCAACCGTGATGGCAGCTTCGGCAAGCAGCGCCGGCTCTTCGGTGTAGATTCCTGCCAATGGGACGTTGAAGAAATACGCAATCACGCCGGCACCACACATCACCAGGGTATTCGCCCCCAGTCCGGTCCAGCCTGCGAGCGCCGCGTCGGGAATATCTCCACGTCCGAAAGCAATCCCCACCCTGACCGCTGTCGCCGAACCGATCCCGATCGCCAGCATGAACGCCAGCGCCATCAGATTGAGGGTCAGTCCGTAAGCTGCCAACGGCATCTTACCGAGCCATCCTGCAAACGCGTTCAGACACGCAAACGCCAGGCTTTCAACGCCGACACTCAGTCCGATCGCATAGCCGATGCGCCGCAGTTCCTGCCAGGCCCTGAATCCACCACTCAACGGCGCGCGAATGGCATAGGTATCGCGGTCGCGCAGATTCCAGACAATGATCGCCAAGCTGATGGCCATGAACCATCGCGTCGCGGTCGTTGCCCAGGCGGCGCCGGCAGCGCCCATCGGTTCACCCAAAAACTGGCCGTCGATCAACAGCCAATTGAGGCAGACGTTCAGGACGTTAGCCACCACCATAACGATCATCGCCAGCGACGGCCGTCCGACCCCTTCCAGGAAATAAGCGGAACTCAGGAACAGCAGATGCCCAGGCAACCCAAGAGAGACGATCCACATGATCTCGCCCCCGTGAAGCGACACGTCCGGCGTCTGCCCCGTCAATAACAGCAGCTCGTTGCCGAAGTAGCCGATGCCGATACAGATCAAACCAAGCGTGAAGGCATATCCCAACGATCGCCGCCACACCGGTCCGCATTCGGAAAACTTGCCCGCCCCATAAGAATTCGCCGTCAGCACCAATGTGCCCATGATCATACCAAGCGACGTGATCATCATCGGCATGATCAGCCCCAAGCCGATGGCAAGATAGGCCAGTTCCTCCGCACCGAAATGACCGGTCATTACCGTGTCGGCCATCACCAAGAAAAGAAAACCGGACCTTGAGATGACGATTGGGGTCGCAAGGCGCAACAGCTCGGTCGAATGGCGACGAAGCCGTCCTGATATCCCTTCAGTCTCAATGCGGGTCTTTTGAGTGGAGGGAGGCGTATTCATGCGGCCCCTTAGACATCATAAACAACGGAAACGCATCACCTTTTTGCTGACTTATGCGGGAGGATGCGTAGAGTGCAGTAATGCAACCATCCCCCGGCACGACCGCCACCAACGCGCGCACCGGCATCTTCTGGATGGTGATGACGATGCTATTGTTCGTCTCCATGGACACGTGCGCGAAGTACCTCGTGTCGCACTATCCGACCATGCAAGCTGTCTGGGGCCGTTATTTTTTCCAGGTCGTCATCCTCTGCGTCGTCTTGGCGCCGCGTCTCGGAGAAATTCTCAAGACCCAAAGCCTGCCCTTTCAGCTGATGCGTTCGCTATTCCTGCTTGGTGCCACGCTCTGCTTCTTTACCGGCCTTGGCACCATTCAAGTGGCGGAGGCGAGCGCTATCATGTTCACCGCCCCTTTGATGCTGACGGCTGCGGCGCCGTTCGTCCTCAAAGAGAAGGTCGGCGTCCGGCGCTGGATATCGGTGTTGGTCGGATTTGTCGGCGCCATGGTTATCATCCGCCCCGGTCAGGGCGCGTTGGCGGAAGGCGCATTCTGGGTGCTCGGCGCCGCCGCCTGCTACGCCTGTTATCAGTTGTCGACCCGAGCCCTTAGTGGGCAGGATTCCGTTCTCACGACCCTGTTTTATAGCGCACTACTCGGCGCCGTTATCATGAGCTTTGTGGTTCCCTTCCATTTCGTCATGTTCGCCCCGTTGGACTGGGGCGTCATGGCGTTGGCCGGGACATTCGGGACGCTCGGCCATTTTTGCATGATCAAGGCGTTCACCAACGCCGAAGCTTCTCAGGTCGCCCCATACACCTATACGAACCTCATTTGGGCGTCGATTATCGGGTTTATTCTGTTCGGTACGTTACCCGACATATGGACATATATCGGTGCCGGGATCATCATCGGCTCAGGACTGTACATCATGCGCAGGGAACGAAAAATACGTTACTAATCAACGCCCTCCATCATTCGTGGTTTACAAACTGTTACAAAAAATCGCGGAATCGTCAGACTGTGTTCAGGTTCAATATGTAGTCTCCTCACCATCGTTCTAGTGAGGTGATTCCAATGGCGGTTTTCCGCACCATTTTTGCTGTTTCCGTATTTCTGCTCGCGTCGTCTCAGGCGCACGCGGCATGTGCGCCGTTTCCCAAAAGCGATTACCTGGGGAACTTCACGCATGACCAAGTAGCGGGCTACGTGACGAAAGCGCATGGTGGTGACTGGACGCCTTATCTGGTCGCCCTGAACACGAACCTTGCACAGCTTGAGGGCTTACAGCGTGCCGGCAAGGGCGCATTGCTCAAGGTGCAGGGGCAAGAACGCAAGGCGAGCCCGACGGACATCGCCAAATATGTTTACATGTCCAAGCAATGGCTTGCCGTGGCCGAATGCCTTGCCGAACAACAGGCGATGGCTGCCCTGAACAATTTCTCGACGGCCGCCGGAAACGACGACGCACGGCCGGTCCTCGACACGAAAACCGCTAATCAGACGAGCGAAGTCGCTTCCGCGGCCTCGATCGGTGGCGCCGCCACCAAACAAGGCGAGACGTCGATCGTGACCTTGGAAAGCGAAGTTGCCAGCGTTTCCATCAAGCCGATCAGCGTCAAGATCAAGGCGGCCTGCGAAAACGGTGTCAGCGTTTTCCGCGTTTTCAACACGGGCAGCGAATGGCCGGAAACCGGCACCTTCTCGATGTATCGCCTGGACGGTCCGAACCGCCAGCTGATCAGCGCGCGGAAGATGCGTCTGGATGCCGGCGATGCGAAGACCTTCCGTGTCAGCAAAAAGCAGAACCTGACCGGTCAAGTCGGCATTGCAATCGATCCGTCGTGGTACAAGCGTGACGTGCAAATCGATGCCGACGTGCAGTGCCGTTAAGCTTCAACTCGCAAAAACAAGTTAGAATTTCGCTCAATCCGAGCCCTGCTCCAGGGCGTCGACCTGCGCCAGTAGCGCCTCGAGTTCCGGATCGATAACGTTCAGCTTTCGCATCTCTTCTATCGTCCCCGCAAGGTAATCACGGCAAAGGCCGTATGTACCTTTGGCCCCGGCCATGATCGCTGCCATATGCTCAGTGGGCATCGGGCCGGCATAATGGGAATGATCCCGGTTGACGATGAACGTCAGGGCGGCGACACGGCCGAATTCTTCGGTTTCCACCGACACCCAGCACGCCTTGTAGATGCCGCTCCCCATTTCGCGCTCCCAAAGACGCTCCCAGGCGTCCTCGATGTCATCTTCGACGAGCCTGTAAGCCACGCCCCGGCACATCCCACAACAGTCCTCGAGACACAGTCCAAGCCCCGGATTGTCGGGCGTGCCCCGCGCACGGGTGGTCCAAATATGAAATTTACGATCATACCCCTTGAGAAGGGCAGGCGCCTTTGCGTCATACGAAAAGCACGGGTTCCACATTAATGAGCCGAACGCAAAAACCCACATCGGTTCGTCTTTGGGCCGAGCCGCGCGTGTCTCCAGCAATAGCCGGTGCGCTTCTTCCTTCGGCAGTCTGACGTACTCGAACTTGGGTTTCATGTTTGGCTCACCTCAAACGATCTGTTCCCGGGTTTTCATGAATTGAAGGTCCGGCCAGTCTTCCGTCGCCTTGTTCAAATGCCAGGCATTGCGGGCCAAAAAGACAGGTTCACCATCGTGGTCAACACCGACAGCCGCACGGTTGCCGTCCAGGAACTTCTTCATCTGCTGCTGCTCGCCTCCTACCCAGCGCGCGGTCATCAGTTCCGTTGGCTCGAAACGCACGGGGATGTCGTATTCGGTGCGAATGCGATCCGCCATCACCTCGAACTGCAGCACGCCCACCACCCCGACGATCCAGTCGGCGCCGACCGACGGCTTGATGACACGGGCAGCGCCCTCCTCAGCCAGTTGTTGCAATGCGCGGCCAAGGTGCTTCGCTTTCATCGGATCGTCGGGGCGAACTTTCTGCAGCATTTCCGGTGCAAAGCTCGGAATGCCGGTAAAGTGCAGGTCTTCCCCCTCACTCAAAACGTCGCCAATGCGAAGGTTTCCGTGGTTCGGAATCCCGATGATATCCCCGGCGACGGCGTCCTCCGCCAATTCCCGGTCCTGTGCGAGGAATAGCACTGCGTTGTGTACGTTGAGCGTTTTGCCCGAACGTGTGTGCTTCAGCTTCATTCCGCGCTTGAAGCGTCCGGAACAGACCCGCACGAACGCTATCCGGTCGCGGTGTTTCGGGTCCATGTTCGCTTGAATCTTGAAGACGAAACCCGAGAACTTCGGTTCTTCCGGTTCCACAAGGCGTTCTTTCGCTTCCTGAGCCCGCGGCTTGGGCGCGCGGTGTACGAGGCCGTCCAGAAGTTCCCGAACCCCGAAATTGTTGATGGCACTACCGAAATAAACCGGTGTCATGTGGCCGGCCCGGTAGGCTTCCTCGTCCAATTCCGGACAAAGCCCCCGCACCATCTCGACCTCTTCTCTGAGCTTGGCGACCGCGTAATCCGGAAGAAGTTCGTCGAGCTTCGGATCGTCAAGACCATTACATGGCTCGCCCTCATCCGGTCGCTCTCCCTTCGAGCGGGATACCAGCACCAGCTTGTCGTTGATTAGGTCGTAACACCCCAAGAAATCGCGCCCCATGCCGATCGGCCAGCTTGCCGGCGTGACGTCCAATGCCAGTGTCTGTTCTATCTCGTCGAGAAGATCGAACGGATCGCGTGCTTCACGGTCCATCTTGTTGATGAAAGTCGTGATCGGCACGTTTCTCAAGCGGCAGACCTCGAACAACTTCCGGGTCTGGCTCTCGATGCCACGCGCCGCGTCGATCACCATCACCGCGCTGTCGACCGCGGTGAGCGTGCGGTACGTGTCTTCGGAGAAATCCTCGTGGCCCGGCGTATCGAGAAGGTTGAAGGTGCAATCGGCGTAGTCGTAAGTCATCACCGACGACGCGACCGAAATCCCGCGCTCACGCTCCACCTTCATCCAGTCGGACCGGGCCCGGCGCTGTTCGCCACGCGCCTTGACCGCGCCCGCCATCTGAATGGCGCCGCCGAACAACAGCAACTTTTCCGTCAGCGTCGTCTTACCGGCGTCAGGGTGCGAAATAATGGCGAAGGTGCGTCTGGACGCGATTTCGCGCGAGAGGTCGTTCATGTCGTCTCCGGCCTTAGGCAAACCGAAATGTAGTGATTAAGTCCGGGATTTCCAGCGGATTCAGAAAATCTGGGCATACGCGCTGCCCAAATCATCCGGTTACGGGCGTATGCCGCCACCAGAAGTACTTGTTGATCGAGAAAACCGGCTGGTAGTGGCGGACGTTGTCGGCATTGGCGATCGACTTGATCTGATTATCGAGCAGAAGGTTCAGAACCTGGCCGGTCTTGGGGTGTTTGAAGAAAACGACCAGAACCGCATGCCCGACCTTGAGATTAAGGTCCTTCACCGCCACCACACGCAACTGGCTTTCCTTCCAGCCCAGGCGTTGCAGGGACAGGTATTTCAGGATCGCATAATCCTCACAGTCACCGAAACGAGCCATGAACTCGGCGGGCGTTGCCCAGTAATCGCTCTGCCCCCAGTTGGCGGAGTCCGTGATGTACTTCGCCTGGTTGATCTGGTTGTTGATCTCGTTCAACTGGATCAGGGGCGGCTTGTCCTGCAAAGATTTCAGGAAGTTCGTCCAGTCATCATACGTGCAGATCTGCATCTGTTTACCCGGGCAAGCGGGATGCGGATTGGTCTTCGCTTCTTCATTATATCGCGCCAACGCCGAACGCCATTTCTTGAATGGCGCCATGTTGTTCGACTTCACTTCCACGGAATTAAAAAAACTCGGCTGCGGCGATTCGCCGGCACCTGCGGCATGCGGTGCCATGCCGATGAACAAGGCCACGCTGACAGCGGCAACCGATATCAGGTTCGAGGGCAGTCGCGTACAACGCCCCGCACCGGCGAGGAGCTTGCGCAGAACATTGATAACAAACGATATTTGGGCGTCCATGAATGCAAATATACATCCAAACGCAGGTCTAAGAAAGTGCGGTTGAACACACCTTGCCCACGAATAAACGAAGGGATTCCTCTTGCCCTGGGAACCGGTTATCATGGCCGCTCGTTGAGCCGATGAATGCAGGGGGACCGGCATGGCGTTATCGCTTCGCCGCAAGAAAAAAGACGGGGATTCCGAAAAACCGAAAGCCGCAGAGAAGCCTGCCGCCGGAAAAAGTGCGCCCGCCAAGGACGCGCCGGTAAAGGATGATCTGCCGCCCCGTAAAATGAACAAGTTCGTTCTGGGCGGCGCTATCCTGATCGGCGCAATGATTGTCGGCGCCATCATCCTCGCCAAGCTCTACGTGGACGAGGAACTCAAACGCGAAACCCAGGCGTGGCAGGTGCGTTTGGGGATCGTCGCTGATTCCCGTGTATCCGCAGTTAACGACTGGATCGATAGTAATTTCAAAGTGCTGCGCGAGTTGTCGCAGAACGCCTCCTTACAGCTCTACATGTCCGAATTGGCGGCGGTCCCTCCCGCAGGCGCTGCCCAGCCGCAAGCTGCGGAGTCCCAGTCCGCGGCCGACTCTCTTTTACAGGGTTTGGACGGTAGCGGCGGTGGCGCCGGGATCGGCACCAGTGCATCGCAGGGCTTCCTCCGCAACCTTTTGATCGCCACTGCCGAACGCTCCCCCTTCAAGGCCCCGCCCCCCGTCGGTGAGATCGCCGCCAACGTCGAGCGCGTCGGCGTTGCCGGGCTCGGCCTCGTTGATAAGAATGCAGAGCCCGTCATCTCTACCCCAGACATGCCGCCGATCACCGGACGTATCAAGGAAGCGGTCCGCAAGGCGTTGGACGGCGAACCCGCTATTGTCGATATGTATCTGGGTGCAAGTGGGGAGCCGACCATTGGTTTCGCCCTCCCCGTTTATGCCGTGCAGGAGGGGGGCGCCGGCGCGCGAGGTATCGGTGCAGTCGTCGGCATTCGCCTGGTGAATGACACCCTTTGGGAAAAGCTTATACAGCCCGGCACACTGACCAAGACCGCGGAAACCATTATCGTCCGCAAAAATGGCGGCAAGGTGGAATACCTTTCGCCCTTGCGTGACGGCACCGCTGCCTTGAAACGCACGATGGCACTTGCCTCGCCGAACCTCGCCGTATCGGACGCCATCAACATTCCGGGCAGCTTCATCAACAACTTGGATTATGCTGGCGACCGGGTCCTGATGGTGTCACGCGAGGTCGCGCAGGTTCCATGGATACTGGTCAGAAAAGTATCCCGCGAAGAAGCGCTTGGCCCGATCGAGACACGTCTTAATTTCATCCTTGGTGTCTTTATCGCGATCATCGTCATCGTCACCCTGACGATCCTGTTCGTTTGGAAGAATGCGGCATCGGCCCGTGCATCCGAGGCGCTACACCGTGCTCAGGTAATGGTTGAACGGTTTGAAAACCTGACCAAGTTCATGCGCATGGTCACCGACAATCAGCCGACGCAAATCGTCGCCGTCGACCGCAACACGGTCTACACATTCGCCAACATGCCCGTCGCCGAAAAGAACGGCATACCGATCACCGACATCAAGGGCAAGACGATGGCTGCTGTTGTCGGTCCGGTGAAGGCACAGGAATATTCTTCTCTGATCAAACGGGTTATCGACGACTTCGAGCGCGAACAGAAAATATTCACCTTCGGCAATCCGGATATCTTAGACCCTGAAGACGAGAACGCCTTTCAGGTGGTCAAAGTCGACGGCTTGCCCTTGCGCGGCGATCGGGATTATCCGCCCGGCTGTCTTCTTGTCATCGACGACATCACGGAACTGCAGTTGGCGCGGCTCCGCTCTGAAAAAATGATGAAAGAACTGATCGACACGCTGGTCAGCGTCGTCGACCGCCGCGACCCGTTCTCGGCTAACCATTCATCGCGGGTTTCAGAAGTCTCGCGTGCGATCGCCCAGGAAATGGGCCTCGACGAGATCGAGGTCAAAACCGTCGATATCGCCGGCAGCCTGATGAACCTTGGTAAGATCTTCGTCCCTGAAGAACTTCTGATGAAGACGGAAGACCTCACCGAAGAAGAGCGGATGCTCGTATCCAACGCCTACCTGACCACTGTCGACCTGATCGAGCATGTGACATTCGAAGGCCCGGTGATCGAAACCATCCGCCAGTTCGGCGAAACCTGGGACGGCAAGGGGCCGCTTGGTCTCAAGGAAGAGGAAATCATCATCACGGCACGTACGCTCGCCGTCGCCAACGCCTTCGTCGGGATGGTCAGCCCACGGGCGTACAGAGGCGCCATGCCGTTCCGTAAGGTTTCCGACATACTGATGGAGCAATCGGAAAACAAGTTCGACCGCAAACCGGTGACCGCTTTGGTCAATTATCTGGAAAACCGCGGCGGCATGCGCCGTTGGGCGCATTTCCGGGTCGACCCGACCGTCGAAGACGCTGCCGAGTAAGTCTTAGAGCAAAACCAAGGCGCCCCTCCGGCCGAAACCGAAGGGGCGTTTTCTATGCGCTAAATTTCAGTTTACTGCGAGTCGATGGTCAGCGTCACCTTGCCGTCGGCTTCGGTGACCGAGTAACCGTCACTGATATCGCCATCGCCGTTGCGGTCCAGGTCGTCCATGCTGACACCGTTGAGCGTGACCGACTGGCCTTCGACACCCGAGAACGAGACGACCACATCGCCGTCTTCGTTTTCGTTGAAGATCATATCTTCAGCGTGGAACTCCTGGCCTTCGAACACAACCGTATCCTGATCCATGATGTCCTGGATGATGTCGTGACCGCTCTGCGTGTCCATTTCGAAGCGATCATAACCGCTGCCGCCGGTCAGCACGTCGTCGCCCTCGCCGCCGCGCAGCGTGTCATTGCCATAGCCGCCGACAAGGACGTCGTTGCCGTCACCACCATAAAGCTGGTCATGGCCGCTGCCGCCGTCGAGGGTATCCGCACCACCGTCACCATACAGGCGGTCATCGCCGTCGCCACCTTGCATATCGTCGTTGCCATCGCCACCCAGCATGACGTCGTGACCGCTATCGCCGAACATATCGTCGTTACCGGCGCCGCCGTCGAGCGTATCGTCACCATAACCACCGGTCAGGGTGTCGTTACCCGTACCACCGGACAGGTAGTCATGGCCGGAACCGCCATCCATGACGTCGTCGCCCATGTCACCGAACAGCGAGTCATTGCCCGATCCACCGTTGAGGATGTCGTCACCGTGGAAGCCGTAGAGCTTGTCGTGACCGCTGTCACCATTGATCGTGTCATCACCGCCGGCACCTTCGAGGGTTTCATCACGATAGGTACCATTGACCTCCATCGGGTCTTCGACGGCAACGTCGATTTCCAACGAAATCACCTGAGATTCAGCGCTGTCGCCATCGTTCTCTGTGCCGACCGCCACAACTTCAATCGCAAAATCCTCGCTGACGCTGGGCTCAACTGTCATTGTCAGACCGTCAAGATCACCAGCCCCAAGCGTCCAGGTCCCGTTACCGTCGTTCTGACCGGCGGAGAGCGTCACGCCATCCGGCAGACCACGGACCTGGAAGGACAGGGTTTCCGAACCATCGACGTCAACGAGCGAGCCTTCGATGTCGAGGTCGTAAACCAACGTATCACCGCTATCGCTAGTCAACTGCGAGACACCTTCGTCATGCATATTGGCGATTTCGGTCGGCGTCAGCGCCCGGTCATAGACCGCAATCTTGTCCATCTCACCGGTGAAGAAGTCCTGCAGGTTGTTTGCGACTTCATCCCCGCTGGACCACTGGTTGGCACCGAAAATCAGAGGCTCCTGGTTGCCCGTCATCCCGCCCGTGAAGCTGTCGCTGTCGACAAGTTCACCGTCAAGATAAAGACGCATACCGTCCGGGCCGTAAGAGAACGCCATCTGGTGCCAGGCACCCGAGTTCACGTTTCCGCCCTGAACCATGTAGCTGGAGTTCGTGCTCTGCATGCGGACTTCGAGCTGACCGTCGTTGACGAACGCCGTCAGATGCCCGCCACTGTCGTAGCCGCTGGAGTCCTTTGAGAACAGACCCTGCTTGCTGTCCGCGTTCTCGGTATTGAACCAAAGTACGAACGTACCGGATTCGGATTCCATATTATCCCGGTGATCGACTTCGATGTAGTCGTTGTGCCCATCGAATACGGCGGAGGTCCCGCTCGGGCCGTCACTGTCGTTGTTAATACCGACATAGTGATTTTCGCCCTCGTTCGTACCGACAGCATTGTCGAAGTCGCTTTCGCCTTCCGACACCTCGAAGAACGCAACCAGGTTGCTGTTGTCATATTCGGTGTCACCGGAATCGAGTGACATCGAAACGGTATCCGTGGCAAGCGTCGTCGTCCACTGATCGGCCGTTTCAATCTTGAAATCGTTGATCAGCATGCCTTCGTCTCTGGACGTGGTATCCACCGTCATTACGAGTGACACCTGGCCATTCTCGTCCAGGGTGACATCGAACGAATGGCTCGCCGAACCGCTGGATGAATGCAAGACCGACTGCCCGTTAGCCGTAACGTCCAGGTAGTCCTTGTGAGACCCGCTGGAGTCCCAGCCACCATAACCGGCTGCATCGAAGCTTACGGTGACCGTTTTACCCGCATATTCCTGACCGAAATCGAAGGTTTTCGACGCGGTGTCATTGTAATCGATGCCCATCTTGCCGGACACGCTGTCGACATTGCTACCCCATCCGGATACGCCGTTGTTGAAGTTTTCGAAGGCCAGGGTTTCACCCTCGGCGATCGTTTCTTCCGCGCTCAGGACGAAGTTGTAGTTATGGAACTGACTCAGATCGACGTCACCTTCCACGTTCACGGTGATGTTGCCGGACTCGTCGACATTAAGCAGCCAATCCCCGCCACCCAAATCGGTGCCCTGGCTCGGAACCAACTCCGGCGGCAAGTTGGTTGCTTTCAACACCCGGTTCGCGGAACCGTCGATCACATTCAGCAGCGCGTCAGGCACGCTGATAATCGCAACGCTATCGTATTCCGGGCCGGAGGCGGCATCCGTCAGAAACTCGTTCAGAGTTACAGATGCGGAAGCAGAAGCCCCATCGGCCACGCCCGTGACATCCACGTTGAACGTCGCGGTCTGCGTAGCACTTTCATCGCCGTTCGTTTCAGTGCCCGTCGCCGTAACCGTCAGACTGAAGTCGGCGTTGCTATTGGTCGCGGGCTTGATGGCGAGACCATCGAGATCATCCGCAGCCAGCGTCCAAGTCCCGTCGTTGTTGTTGGTACCGGCATTGAGCACGGCGCCGTTCGGCACACCCGATATCGTGATCGAGAGGGATTCCGAACCGTCGGTGTCATTGAGCGACGACGCGATATCCAAGGCGATATATGTATCTTCATCACCGGCGACATTCGCCGCGGCAAGATTGACACCGTCCGCCGATGTATCCGTATTGATCTCCGGAATATCGACGAACAAGGATGTCGCGGTCGATGCGGCATCGCCGTTGGACTGTTCCGTCGAAACGGCGGTAACGGACAGGTTGAAATCTTCCGTCCCGGCAGCAACCGTCATCGTCAGCCCCACGAGCTGACCGGCGGTCAGCGTCCAGGAACCGTCGTTATTCTGGCTGCCCGCGGAGAGCGTTGCCCCTTCCGGCAGGTTGCCGACAGTGACCGAAAGCTCTTCAGAGCCGTCCTGATCCACCAGCGCCGCCGTGATATCCAGCGGGTATTCGATCGTGGATTCACCGGGCTCGTCTGCGGTCGTTTCGGTCAACACGACATCATCAAGCCTCATACCGCGGCCGTGCGTCTGCGCAACCCCAGTGGAGAGGAATTCCAGGTTCATCGGTTCACCGGTGCCGGTAAACGTAATCGTCTGGGTCTGCCAAACGTTGTCCGAGTTCCCCGAACCGTCCGCCGACACCGTCTCGATCGACTGACCGTCGATCCGGACATCCATCCGGTTGACGTCATCGTCATACCCCGGACGCGGCGAATAGCGGAACGTCAGCGTATAAGTTGCACCTTCTTCGGTCGGGAATTCACGATTGATGCTCGTCGCGTCATCGAAATAGTCGACCGCGTCGTCATTGAGCTCGATATACGCCCCATCTCCGGTTTCGCCGCTGGAGGAATCCCAGGTCTCGATGGCGTCCGAATTCGTGCTCCAGCCGTCGAGCGTCTGGACGAAACCGACATCCGAACTGCCGAAGTTCGACGAGAACACGGTCGACGTTTCGCCGGCCACCGCATCGCCTTCGACAACCGTGCCCTGACCAAGCGCGACCGTCAGCTGCGGCGCGTCAGCAACCGCGTTGACAGCGACGTTCATGGTAACGGTCTGACTTGCCGTATCGCCGGATGCGCTTTCAGTCGACGTCGCCGTGATCGTCAGCGACATGTCCTCGTCGGAATGCGCACCCGGAAGCACACTAAGGCCGTCAAGATCGCCCGCACCAAGCGTCCAGGTCCCGTCATTGTTGTTGGTACCTGCACTGAGCGTCGCATCACTCGGCACGCCCGAAATCGTGATCGAAAGGGATTCCGAACCGTCCGTGTCCGTAAGCGAACTGCTGATATCCAGCGGGATCGACGCATCCTCGTTCCCGGAGGCGTTGTTCGCCGTCAGATCCGGCGACTCGGCCGACACATCGCCAACAGGGACATCGACACCGATCGTCGTGGAAACCGACGCCGTATCGCCGTCGTCTTCGGTCGCCGTCGCGGTAATCGAGAGGTCGAAGTCTTCGCTTCCCGGCTCGACAGAGACAACGAGGCCAGCGAGCTGTTGCGACGTCAGGGTATAGGAACCGTCGTCGTTCAGCGTACCTGCCGAGAGCGTAGCGCCCTGGGGCAGGCCCGCAACGGTAACCGAGAGGGTTTCCGACCCATCGATATCGTTCAGTGACGACGCGATATTTAAAGGATATTCGACCATGCCGCTGTCACCGCTGCCGGTGACTTCGATGTTCATGTTAACGTCGTTGAAGTCACGGTCGCCGCCGCCGTACAGGTCTTCCCAGTTCTGGTTCCCGGCGACCGAATTATCCGTGGTGTAGTCAAACCCACCTTCGTTCAGCGACGTATCGCTGAACAGAACCGGATCACCCGCACCGGCAAGGCGCGCACCGTTCGGGCCCACGGCGTGCCAGTTACCGCTACCGTCCTGTTCGAACGTCACAGACGTGTTGTCGCCCAGCCCCTGGTTCTCGGCGTTCCCGTTCGGGATCACGAAGAAACCGATACTGTCCGGATCAACACCTTCGATCGTGAACGTCTCGCCGATGTCGTTGGCGGCGTTGTCCCAGATCACCATGCCTTCGGTCGGGTTACCGTCCGCGTCTTTGACGTAATAGCCGTAGCTGTTCTGATACCCGGCGCTCACCTGCCCCATATTGGTGATCGTGATCGAGCTGGTGGTATCCGGCATCGTCGGCTCGCCAAGCGTCGCCGAAAGCGACGGCGCATCCGCAACCCCCGTCACCGCGACATTCACAGTCGCCGTCGTGGTGGCCGTATCGCCGTCGGCTTCGGTCGCCGTGGCGGTCACGGTCAAAGACATATCTTCGTTGCTGTCGGGCGCGGTCTTGACCGTCAGCCCGTCAAGCTCAGGACCGGTCAGAGTCCAGGTGCCGTCGTTGTTCTTGGTACCAGCCGAAAGGACCGCCCCGTTGGGAACGCCGGCAATCGTCACAGACAGATCTTCCGAGCCGTCCTGATCGCGAAGCGTGGCCGAGATATCGAGCGGAATTTCCGTATCTTCCAGTCCGGAAGCGTTCTGGAATTCAACCGTCGGCGCATCGGCATCACCTGCCACCGAAACCGTGAACGGCACGGAGGTGGACGCGGCGTCGCCGTCATCTTCGGTCGACGTCACGTTGAGCGCCAATTCCATGTCACCGGAGAAATTCTCCGGCGGACGGATGGCAAGCGAAGCAAGGCTCGCCGCCGGCACGGTCCACACACCATTGCCGTTGGACTCGCCCGCACTGAGCGACGCGCCTTCTGGTACGCCCGAGATCGTCACGCTCAGCGTTTCCGAACCATCCTCGTCAATCGATGCCTGGCTCGTTAGGTCCAGACCGATCCATTGGTCTTCGGTACCGCTCGCGTCGGCGGCGTCTGCGCCCGGCGCATCGGCGACGCCCGTGACCGAAACGTCGAAGTCAACGCTGGTCGAGGCGGTATCCCCGCCGTTGGATTCAGTCGACGTGGCCGTCACGGTCAACGTGAAGTCCTCGTTCGAGTTCGGGGGCGGCGTGACCGTCAGACCGTCGAGATCGCCCTGCTCCAGCGTCCAGGTGCCATCGTCATTGCGCGTCCCGGCAGACAGTTCGGCGCCATTCGGCATCCCCGAAACGGTGATCGAGAGCGTTTCCGACCCGTCGATATCCGTCAGCGAGCTGTTGATATCGAGCGCGATCGCCGAATCCTCGTTCCCCGAAGCGTCGTAAGCTGTAAGATCCGGCGCATCCGCGGTCGTATCGCCGTCCGGCGTATCGACACCGACCGTCGCCGACACCGACGCGGTATCGCCATCGTTTTCCGTCGCCGTCGCCGTCACACCGATCTGGAAGTCGTTCGTACCAAGCGGCACGGTCATGGTGAGATCGGCAAGCTGCTGAGACGTAAGCGTCACGGAGCCGTCCTGATTCACCGTACCAGCGGAAAGAACCGCACCTTCAGGCAGTCCCGTCACGGTCACGGAAAGCGATTCCGAGCCATCGATATCGGTCAACGAGCTTGCGATGTTGAGCGGGTATTCAGCCGTGCCCGAACCTTCACCGCCGGTGTAATTCACGTTGATGTTCACATCGTTGAAGTCGTTGTCGCCGCCACCGAACAGGTCTTCCCAGTTCTGGTTGCCGGCATAATTGTTGTCGGTGGTGTAGTCGAACGCACCCTCGTTGAGGGCCGGATCGTTGAACAGAACCGGATCGCCCTGACCTTGTAGCCGTTGCCCGTCCGGTCCGACCACATGCCAGTTACCACTGCCATCCTGTTCGAACGTCACGGACGTATTATCACCCAGGCCGGAATTCTGGTTGTCACCATTCGGGATCACAAAGAACCCGATGCTGTCCGGGTCGACACCTTCCAGCGTGAAGGTTTCGCCGATCTCTTGCTTGGTGTTATCCCAAATGATCAAACCTTCGGTAGGATTTCCGTCCGCATCCTTGACGTAATAACCGTAGCTGTTGTTGTAGCCGGCACTTTCCTGACCCATGTTGGTGATGGTCATCGTCCCCGTCGCCGGGGTTTCCGTCGGCTGACCAAGCGTCACGGAAAGCGTCGGCGCATCCGCGACACCAGTGACGTTGACGTTCATGGTCGCCGTGGTGGTCGCCGTATCCCCCGATGAGGTTTCGACCGAGGTCGCCGTGACCGTCAGTTGGAAGTCTTCGTTGCTGTCTACCGGCGGCCTGACGGTCAAACCGTCGAGTTGACCGGGCTCCAGCGTCCACGAACCGTCGTTGTTGCGCGTCCCGGCAGAGAGTTCAGCGCCGTTCGGCACGCCGGTGATGGTGACCGAGAGGGTCTCCGAACCGTCCGTATCGCTCAGCGACGATGCGATATCCAGCGCGATGTCGCTATCTTCGTCACCCGTCACGTCATCAACGTAGAGGTTCGGGTCTTCCGCGGTCTGGTCGCCGCTCGGTACCGTCACATCGACACTCGCAGTCACGAACGCGGTATCCCCGTCGTTTTCAACGGTGGTCGCCGTCACGTCGACCGAGAAGTCCTCGACACCCGCCGCTACCGTCATCGTAAGGCCGGAGAGCTGGTTGGGCGAAAGGGTCCACGATCCATCCTGGTTTTGGGTACCGGCGGAAAGGACGGCACCTTCCGGCAGACCGCCGACGTTGATCGACAGCGTTTCAGAGCCATCGGTGTCGGTCAGCGCGGAAGAAATATTCAGCGGATACTCCGCAAGCGTTTCACCGCCCTGTTGCGTTTCGAAGCTGATCGAATTGATCAGATAATCGTCGCCACCCCCAGGCGCGGAAAAGACGATCTGGTCGAACATGCTGCCGCCTTCCGCGGTGAACGTCACCGGCGGGTCGATCTGATCGGTGATGCCGGTGATCATACCCTCACCGACTTTCACGCCATCCAGATAGAGCTCGTAATTCGCGTGCTCGCCGCCATGCATCCAGGCGAACGAAACATCGGCTGACGACGCCGGGTTGTCGAAACTGACGATCATCTGTTCCGAAACGCCGTTCTGGCTGTCGAAGCCAAGCTCACTGTTGTCACCCGACGCCTGACCGCCGACACCGAAGCCCACCGGGTTCCCGTTGAAGCTGATGTTGTCGGAAGAGGCATCGCTCAGCGAACCATCCTGATTGATGGATCGGCCCGTCACCGAGAAGCCGAGGCTCCCGTCCGTGGCGTTGTCGACGTTGATCGTCGTTTCAACGGTTTCGCCCGCCTCGACGATGATCGACGGGTCGCCGATCGACACCGAAAGTGTCGGCGCATCGGCAACACCGGTTACGGCGACATCGATGGTCGCGGTCGTCGTCGACGTATCCCCACCGTTGGCTTCGGTGGACGTTGCCGTCACGGTCAACTGGAAATCTTCGTTGCTGTCCACCGGCGGCTTGATCGTCAGACCGCCAAGATCATCGGGGGACACGCTCCACACGCCTTCGCTGACCATTTCGCCGGCCGAAAGCTCGGCGCCGTTCGGCACACCGGAGATGGTGATCGAGAGGGTTTCGGAACCATCCAGATCGCCAAGTCCCGCCGCGATATCGAGCGGGATCTGGTTGTCTTCGTAACCGGCCGCGTCGGTCACGTTCAGCGACGGGTCGGACGCCGTCGTGTCCTGCTCTTCCGAAACATCGATGGTCAGGGTCGCCGACGCCGTGTCGCCGTCCGCGTCCTGCATCGTGTAGGTAAAGGCGTCCTCGCCACCTTCGGCCGCATTGGTTTCGTACTGCAGCGCCCGGATGAAGAAGTCGCTGGAATCGCTCTGGGCGTTATCGTTCCCTGTGTCTGTCGCGGTAAACACCAGGTACTGGAACGACCCACCGTCCGGCAGCGAAATCTGCGCCGTGCCGACGTTGTTGGAACCGCTGTAATCGACGGTCGAGGAATTCAGGACGCCCTCACCGACAAGGTTACCGTCGGCATCGAATGCCTGCCAATTACCCTGCTCGCCGCCGTCTTCGTTGTTGAAGAGGTTGGAAACCGTAAGCGTCGCGGCGTTGGTCGAACCACCGAGGTTTATCCCAAGCGCTTCGCTCTGGCCGGTCGTGTTGTCGTGGTTGATCTGATCGGGTGCGGGCATGCCGCTCTGCGTGCCCTGAACACCGATCCCGTTACCCGCAAACGAGATCTGCGCATCCGCGAGGGACGGATCGAACTGTCCGCTTTCGTTGACGAAAGACGTGCCGAAATCGAAGGCGAAGGTCTGAACGCCGGACCAGGCTTCTTCGACGGCACTGGAGCTCGCCGTCCCGGTCAGGCCGGCAACATGCGAAACCGCTTCGCTCTCGTCGGCTGCGTAATCATAGGACCCGTCGGCATACATCTTGAGCGTACCGTGGTCGCCGGCGATCTCGATGTAATTCCCGTCCGCATCCGATTGAACATCGTCGGGATTGTTGAAGCTCTTGGTGACGCCACCGAAGCTGACATCGACGACGCTGTTGCCGCTTTCCGAGCCGACATCCGCCGCATCCGACGGACTGGCGCTGCCACCTTCGCCGGTCAACACGTTGCCTTGTGTCACTTCGCCGATTTCGACGACGTTACGGTCGTCATTGGCGAGCGGATCGACATTGATTGCCGCCGTTACGACGTTCGACGCCTGATCGTTGTTCGACTGTTCCGTAGACGTCGCCGTCACGGTCAGATCGAAGTCGTCGCTGGCACCGTCCGGCAGTGAGATCGCGAGACCGTCCAGGTCCTGCACGCTCAGGGTGTAGGAGCCGTCATTGTTGAGCGTACCGGCGTTCAAGCTGGCCCCATCCGGGAACCCGCCGATATTGATCGACAGGCTTTCCGAGCCGTCGGTATCGGAAAGAATGCTCTGAATATCCAGCGGCACCGTCTGTCCGGCATCTCCATCGCCATCGCCCGCGGCAACGCTCGGTGCGTCGGCAACCGCGTTGACGATGACCGGGATCGTTCCGGTCACGACGGCCGTATCGCCGGTCGATTGCTCGACCGAAGTGGCTTCGACCGTCAACGTGAAGTCACCGTCTGAATCCACCGGCGGCCTGACGGTCAGCCCGGCAAGTTGTTCCGGCGTCAAGGTCCAGGACCCGTCGCCGTTATCGGTACCGGCGGACAGTTCCGCGCCATTCGGAACACCCGAAATCTTGATCGAGAGCGTTTCCGAACCGTCGGTATCAGTCAAAGCAGCGGAAATATCGAGTTCGATCTCGGTGTCTTCGTCGCCCTCGGCGGCGCTCACCTGGAGATCCGGGTCCTCAGCCGTCGTGTCACCGTCGATACCGACACCCAGCGACACGCTTGCCGTGTCACCGTCGTTTTCGGTCGCCGTCGCGGTGACGGAGAAATCGAAGTCGAGCGAGACACCCTGCGGTACAGACATCGTCAGACCGTCGAGCTGTTCTTCCGTCAGGGTCCATGACCCATCCTGGTTCTGCGTACCTGCGCTCAGCGTGACGCCGTTCGGCAGATCGGAAATATTGAGCGAAAGCGTCTCCGAACCGTCGACGTCGTTCAGTGACGACGTGATGTTCAACGGGAAGATCGTTGCAACACCCTCGATCGTACCGCCGACATAACCTTCAAGCGACTGCGTGAAGCTAAGTTCTTCGTCGGCATGTGCCGACAGCGGCAGCATGTTGACGATGGTACCCGGATCGATCAGGAAGAATTCCCCTTCACCCGGGCCCAGGATATTGCCAAGAACGCCGCCACCATTGTTGCCGGCCTTGACGGAGAGACCCACCAGTTCCGCGCCCGGGTAGTTGTCATTGATAAAGCCAAGGAGATCGATGTCGTTGACGTCGTAAACGTCTTCCGATCCGGCCGAGAAATCGTCGATCTTCACCTTGTCGACACTGCCGTCATCGTTTTTCAGGTACATGACGACGTTGGAAATCGCGTTGTCGAACTCAGGGATATCACGGATCGCCTCGCCGACGACCGTCCCCTCACCGATCGTGACGGCAAGGTCGGGTTCATCGGCAACACCAATAACGTCAACCGCGACCGTCCCCGTATTGGTAGCAATCGCGCCGTCGTCGGTCGTCGACGTCGCCGTCACCGTCAGATCGAAATCGACGTTACTGTCGGCCGGCGGCGTGATGGTCAGGCCATCCAGCTCTTCCGGCAGAAGCGACCACGTACCGTTGCCAAGGTCGGTACCGTTACTCAGCACCGCGCCGGCGGGAACGTTCGAGATCGTCACCGACAGCGTTTCGCTCGCATCCGTCAGCGCCGCATCGATATCGAGCGGAATCGCGTTATCTTCGTAACCGACGGCGTTCTCCAGATCGAGATCCGGTGCATCCGGGACGTCGACGATATTTCCTTCAACGGTCACGTCGATGTAACCGATGCTCACACTCGTCTCGAGACCCGATGGGATATCGCTATCCGGGTCGGTCTCGGTCGCAGTCGCCGTCACCTGAAGGGTGAAGTTGCCGTTGAAGTCCGGCGGCGGCGTGATCTGCAAACCAGCCAACTGGCTCGGCAAGATACCGTCGATGACCCCGCCGACGACGTCCAGCACCGAGTTGCCGAGGCTGACGACGGCACCGTTCGGAATGTTGCTGATCGAAACACTGAGACTCTCAGACCCGTCAAGGTCGCCAAGTGCGCTCTCGATATCAAGGTCAGCTGATTCCAGAACCCCATCGATGCTGATCTGTGACGGCACGTTCAGGATCGGCTTGTCGGCGACACCCGTCACGGAGACGTTCATCGCCTGCGAGGTTTCAGCCAGATCATCGCCGTCCATCGAGGTGACCGTCACGCCGATCTGGAAGTTCGCATTGGAGTTTTCCGGCGGCGTGATTGTAAGGCCTTCGAGCTGATCTTCGGTCAGCGTCCACGTACCGTTTCCGTTGTTGGTGCCTGCAGACAGCGTGGCTCCATTCGGGATGCCGGTAATCGTGATGCCGACGATCTCGTCACCGCCGGTCGCGGCGGTCGAGATTTCGAGCGGAATGGCGTCGTCTTCGAACCCTGCCGCATCATGAAGCAGCAGCGTCGGAACGTCAGCCACGGCGCCAAGATTGATGTTCATCAGACCCGTGACGCTCGACGCATCGCCGTCGTTCTCGGTCGAGGTCGCGGTCACCGTGAGGCTGAAGTTCCCCGAGAAGTCGGCAGACGGCATCAGCGAAAGGCCATCCAGGTCTTCGCCGTTGAGCGTCCATGAGCCGTCCTGGTTGCGGGTGCCCGCCGTCAGGCTGGCTCCCGCCGGGAGACCGGAGATGGTTACGCTCAAGCTCTCCGACCCATCGGTATCCGCCAGGTTGGCGGAAATGTTCAGCGGCACGAGATTATCTTCGAGACCGGAAACATCACCCGTTTCCAGGATCGGCGCATCGGCCACGCCGGTCACACCGACGCTTAGCGATGCACTCGTCGACGAGAACGTTCCGTCCTGTTCCGTCGACGTCGCGGTGACTTCGAGCTGGAAATCCTCATTCGAGTCCGCAGGCGGCGTAATGCTCAACCCATCGAGCTGGGCCGGGGTCAAGGTCCACGTACCGTCGTTATTGTTCGAACCTGCGGAGAGCATGGCGCCGGCCGGAACATTGGCGATGGTGATCGAAAGCGTTTCGGACGTGTCTTCGACCATCGCGCTGATATCAAGCGGAATGGCACCGTCTTCGAGGCCCGCCGCATTCTGCAGGATCAGCGTCGGGACATCCGCAACCGCGGTCATATCAACGTTAATCACGCCGCTCACGCTGGCGATACCCTGGTTGTTACCGGTGAGCGCCGCATCGGCCTCGGTCGCGGTCGCAGTTACCTGCAGCGTGAAGTCTTCGTCCATACCGGCCGGCGGCAGCATGACCAGCCCTTCGAGCTGTTCCGCTGTAAGTTCGACGGCGCCATCGACGATGTTAAGTGGCGACAGCGACGTCAACGCCTCCGGGTTCGTCAAATCGGTGACCCCGGAGAACAATTGCGCGCCCTCCGGAAGGTTGCTGATCGTGATCGAAAGGGTTTCGGAGCCATCGGTATCGACGAGGCCCGCACCGATACCGACGTTCAACGGGATCAGGTCGCCTTCATTGGCGCTGAGGTCGACGAGATCGAGATCAGGTGTATCGGCGACACCGCGGACGGCGACGTTCAGGGTGCCGCTCTGGGTCGCGAACGTACCATCGTCGGTGGTCGAGGTTGCCGTCACCGAGATCGGGAACTCGCCCGAGAAATTCTCCGGCGTCGTCATCGTCAGACCGGCGAGATCGCCCGGTTGCAGGCTCCAAGTGCCGTCATCGTTGATCGTGCCCGCGGAAAGCGTGACCCCCTCCGGCACACCGGACACGGTGACGCTCAAGGTTTCATCCGCATCGGTGAGAATTGCGGCAATATTCAGCGGTACCGGCGAGTCTTCGTTGCCGACGGAGTCGAACAGCATCAATGACGGCGCATCCGCAACTTCGTGCACGATCACCGAGAGCGTGCCGGATACACTGGCGACGCCCTGACCGTTGGCGCTGACCTCATTGTCGTTTTCGGTCGCGGTCGCAGTTACCAGAAGATCGAAATCCTCGTCAGAACCGACCGGCGGCGTGATCACGAGACCGTCGAGCTGGCTCGGCGTCAGGGTCGCGCTTTGATCGACGATTTGCAGCGTGTTGTATACCGCGGCACCCAGATCATCGAGAAGTGGCGCGCCGCTTTCGTCCAGCGCGGGCACCTTCAGAATGGCACCATTCGGGATGTTATCGATGGTAATGCTGAGGGTCTCCGAACCGTCGGTATCGCCGAGCTGCGCAACGATATTGAGCGGAATGTCGCTATTTTCGAGCGCGGTGATGGTATCCGTCACCAACTCGGGCGCATCGGCCACGCCAAGCACGCTGACCGGTATCTGCACCGAGGTTTCAGCGAACTCGCCGTTGCTTTCCGTTGCGGTCGCCGTGACGGTCAGGTTGAAATCTTCGTTACTGTTCAGCGGCGGCGTGATCTTCAAATCCCCAAGATCGGCCGGGTCCACTTCCCAAACACCTTCAGAGACCATCGTACCCGCGCTCAGCAGCGCACCGTTCGGTACGCCGGAAATCGTCACACTGAGCGTTTCGGAGCCATCCTGATCGACAAGAGACGCATCGATGTTAAGCGGAATTTCAAGGTCTTCGTTGCCGAGGGATGACGTCACATTGACGACGGGCGCATCGGGATCCGGCAAAATATTCAAGCCGATCTGTTGCGTCACCACGGCCGTATCGCCGTTGGCGCTTTCGGTGGTGGTTGCCGTAACCGTCAGATCGAACGCACCGGAAATATGCTGACCCGGCTGCAGCTGCAAACCATCCAATTGTTCAGGGCTCAACGTCCACGAACCGTCACCGTTATCCGTGCCTGCGGTAAGGGACGAACCGGTCGGCAGTCCGGAAATCGTGATCGACAGGCTTTCCGAGCCGTCGGTGTCGTTCAACGACGACGAGATATCGAGCGGGATCAGGAAATCTTCAACGCCCTCAATCGTGTTGTCAACGGCGAGGTTGGCCGTGTCCGCAATGGCTTCGAGGCCGACCGAAACCGTGGCTTCGAGCGTGCTCACATCCTGATTGTTGTCGACGTTGGTTACGGTCACACCCAGGTTGAAATCAACATCGGAATTGAGCGGCGGCGTGATAGACAAGCCATCCGTTTCTTCAGGCGTCAGCGTCCAAGTGCCATCGCCGTTGTCCGTACCGGCCGAAAGCACCGCTCCCGTCGGCACGCCCGAAATCGTGATGGAGATGACTTCCGAACCATCGGTATCCGCGGTCAGCGCCGAGATATCGAGGCCGAACGCACCGTCCTCAAGCGCGTTCACGTTGACCGTTTCGCCGTCCAGCACCTCATTGCCGTTAATCGTGACACCCAGTTCATCGGCAACCGCCGTGATCTCAAGCGGCAAGTTGAAATGATTGATGGCGGTGTCGCCATTGGTCGGTTCCGTGGACGTCACGTTGAGTTGCAGATCGAACTGGCCGCTCAGATGGGGCGGCGGGGTCAACTGCAGGTTGTCGGTCGACATGTCCTCGCCCAAGAAGCCGAGCGGAATGTTCGCCGATCCATTCACGACCGGGATCGACACCATCGTCGTCTCACCGGAATCCGGATCGGTATATTCGATGGCCAGCTTGGAACCCGCCGGAATACCGGTCAGGGTGACACTGGTGATGTGTTCGGAGACGTCGTTTTTATCGATGTCGAAGTTGATGCTGAGCGGCTGATCTTCGATACCGACCTCGGCACCGCCGTTGACGGCCGGCACATCGGCCACGGCAGAGAGTACGACGGTGGCTGAACCGAACACCGTCTCAGTCGCTTCGCCGTCGCGCACTTGCGCAGAGAATTCAAGATCGAAATCGTCGCTATCGTCAGGTGACCCCACAAGCCGCAGGTTGTTCAGTTGAGCGCCGGAAAGTTCATACGTACCGGAATCGTTCGGCGGCAGAATGACATCGTTTCCGCTTGCGTCGGTGTAAACGAGATGCGCACCGACCGGGTTGCCGGCGTCATCCGTCATCGGCTCCCACGACGTCACTTCCTCAAACATTTGCTCGCCGTCTTCGCCTAGCAGCGGCTCGCCTTCCTCGTCGAGAAGCGGCACCTGAGTGGTGACCTGTTGCACTTCGAGCGTCGGCAGACCGCTGATCGTCACGGAAACCACTTCGCTGCCATCCGTATCGGTCAGGGTCGGCAAAATGTTGAGCGGGATTTCCTGATCTTCGGAACCGGCAAACGTGATCGAAGAGGCCGAACCGTTCGCCGTCATCTCGACACCATCGATGGTGATCGAGAACGGATCGACAACGCCGATCACCTCGACAGCGACGTTCCCCGAACCGATACCGTTGGGCAGATAGGACTGCGCCGGACCATTGATCAGATCGAAGACCGATCCGCCGTCCGCGAGGAAGTCCTCAAGCGTCTGCAGCGGCTGATTGGTTTCCGTATCGAGCTGATCGGCGAGATAATCGCTCGCCGCCTGCGACACGGCATTGAGATAATCCGTATTGTATGCGGTGACATTCAGCGTGAAATCTTCAGCGGAATTCGTCGCACCAGTGAGCGTCAGACCTTCCAGGTCGCCGCTTTCAAGCAGCCAGGTCCCATCTTCAAGCAGCGTGCCGGACGATAGTTCGGCTCCCTCGGGCAAACCCGACACAACGATCGACGTCGCGTTCGCCGCCGCGGGCAAGCGATCGGCGATGTCGATGCTCATTGCCGTATCTTCGAGGCCGACAATCAGGTTCGGCGATTCTGTGAACGCGAAATTCTCGACGTTCTCGATCGTGTCGGTCCCGTCCGGGCCGGTCACAGTCAGCACACCGTTGACGATAGAGATGGTCGACTGACCGAAAGTACCGGAAAATACCGCCGTATCCTGGCCGTCGCGACCATCGATGAAATCGTCACCGCCGCCGCCACGAAGAATATTGGCATTTTCGTCGCCGATGATGATGTCGTTACCCGATCCGCCAATGACGTTTTCGATCTCGATGATCGTGTCGTTGCCGATACCGTTGTCGCCCTCGTCATCAAAGGCTGTACCTTCGGCAAGATTGATGGTCAGGTTGTCGTCGCTGGCGGCGTAGGTGATGGTGTCGTTGCCTTCACCCCCGATGTAGGTGTCATCACCGCCGCCCGGCGACGCAATCAGTGTATCGTCGCCGGCACCACCGTTGAGGATGTCGTCCGCACCGGTGCCGCTGAGGGTATCGTCCCCATCGCCCGTAGTAATCTGGTTCTGCGTATTATCCCCCGTCAGGACGAAGGTGTAATTGTAGCCCGACGCATCAAAGTCCCCGGTCACGTCGCCGGTCACGGTCCCGCCATCCGGCGAGATCGTCACATTCGTCAGCGTGCCTTGGTTGATGAGCTCAAGAATATCGCCTGGAAGTTGCTCCTCCTCTTCGTCGGTTTCGACTTCCTGATCAGGTTCTTCAAGGACACCGTCGCCCTGATCCACGTCCTGATAAAAATCCGGTTCGTCTTCGTCGATAAAGACATTGGCGTCATTCAGTTCGGCACGTGCCTGCTCGATGATGTTGAGTTTCTGAAGTTCACCCGTGACCCGAATCGTGCCGGCGGGCGCCTGTTCCTGCGGGCCGCCCGCATCGGTCTGGAAGTCGTTCAGGAAGTCCAGCGACTCGCGGTTTTCGCCATCGACCTCCTCGTTCTGATCGTAGGTATTGGCGCTGGTGCGCTCGCCTTCGCTGTTGCGGGTCGGCAGGTAACGCAACGTTTCTTCCTGGTATGAGGACAGGATGTCTTCGATACCGACGATCTCGAACGGGGACGGCGCGCTGTCGAAGCTCGAGACACTGGTGAACGCGTTGGCGTCGTTCAGCACCTGCACGCCGGCATCGTTGACGACCACGACTTCGCCGACGAACCCGAAACGTTCCTCCATCAGGTGGACGTTCAGGTTCTCGCCGTCACGAATGTCGAGACCGACCTGCGTCCCACGGATACCGATGGTCGCCACCGGCGTATCGAGAGTCATCGCGTCCGGGTCCGTCTTGGCCACTTGCCCCGACACGAACGTGAACACGCCCTGAAGCACGGACATGGAAACCGAGCCCTGCTGTGTACCAGGGTCATAAATCATTTCATCAAGCACCATGCGGCCCTCAGGCCCCATGGCGAAGGTGGTTTCGTCAGCAAGAAGGATACCGACGTTACCCTCCGGGCCGGATTCCAGAATATCCCCCTGGAACACCTGGTCGCCCAATTCCAGGCGGACACGCGATCCATCGACACGGATCGCGTAAACTTCGCCCTGGAGGCTCTCGACGTTACCGATCGGCTCGCCGTCGGTCCCGCTGATGACGTTCGGGTTGTCTGCGATATTACCACTGGCTTCAGCGGCCTGAATGGCTTCGGCCTGTTCGGGCTGAATGAACCCGAAGCCGCCCTCGCCGCCCGCGGGCGCATCCGCGCCACCGGCCGCACCGGCATCGGCCAGGGCAGCAATCACGTCGCCACCGACCTCGGCACCATCAGCAGAGACAAGCGTCGGCGGGTTCGGATTGTCCGCATACCCCTCGACCGTGACGGTCGTGCCGTCCGGGAAGGTCAATACGAGATCGCCGCCTTCAAAGGTAAAGTCGGCGTCCGCTACGGAAAGGTGTTCGGGGAGGTTGAGCTCACCGTTCTGCGATCCATCGATCGCAAACGATTTTTCACCGGTTTGGACGGCTTCGCCGCCCGCCAGGATTTGATCAGCCATTTTTGTGCAACCTTATGAACGATAACGCTTTTTCGTCGTTCAATGCGGTTGAATATCTTTATTATTGTTCTTTTTCAGACGTCACTTATGCGCAGAAACCGAGGTTCCGGTCAACATTCCCGGGCATCAAGATCACGATTTTGATCTTAAGTCAGGCCGATTCCGCCCCATAGTAAAGCGTGACCACGTGCCGGGCTTCGGCGAAAAACAACCATCTTTCGATCACCACCCCCACGCTCATGCTGATCGCCGCGACGAAGCACGAAAAGGCGATGCCTTCCGTGTTCAGGAAGTATGCCGCCAATAGCAATACCAGCGGCGCGATAAAGGCGAGCATATGCACGAAATTGCGGAGTTTAGCGGCATGTTTGCGACCGACTTTGTAGCCCATTTCCTGCAGGAGGTAATTTTCTTCCGTATGCGGCCCCTCCAAAAGACGGACCTTTTCCCCCGCGAGCCCCGTCGCGGATTTCGGTGTCGAGGGATGCTGCGTCGTATCGATGAACTGCCAGTATGATCGCTTCACCCGCCACGCAATCAGCGTACAGATAATCGCAAACGCGAGATAGGGCTGCTCGAGTCCGATTGTTACCGACATTAAAGCCGCCACCCACACGGACCCGGTCGTCAGCGCCAGTATGAGATACACCGGCACCGTCCACTTGTTGCACCACTGATGCACTGTCTTCAGGCTGCAATAGATCATCGCCGTACAATAAACCGTGGCGATCGCCAAGGCTGCGGCAAGGCCTGCCAAAGCACCGGCTACACCCGGCATCTCGCCCTGAATGATCCAGAAATACGCAACCCCCAGCCACGGCCCATACGTCAGCACCGACATCACCCCCTCGCGCGAGAGCCAACTCGAGCGCCATTGTGTGAACGCACGCCAGGCACGCTCCGGATGGCCCAGATGAAACGTCGACGATAAAAGGCCGGCGGTTACCAGCACGAACGCAAGCCCCAAACCGGCGATCCCGAGTGTACGGTCGAGCGGGACCATCTGCCAGGACGCCAGAATGGAAAGAATGACCAAGACACCGTATCCGGCGCCTGACGCGGTCGTGAAAAAGATAACGGAGAACGCGGGATGCATCGGCTTACCTCGACAGCGCTTTGTCGATCCAACGCAGGATCGGGTTGTCCGCCCCCGGGGTCACCGGCAATTCGCTCGGCATACCCGATTTGTCGGCGTCGTTGCGGCGTGGACGCGGCGGCAGGTATTTGTTGGTGGGTTTGTAGCCCATTTCCGCCATCAGGTCGAAACCCTGTCGCTCGGCCACCAACTTAGAAACATCGGAATTCGGGTCACCAAGATCCCCATAGTGCCGGGCACCCGCAGGGCACGTCGATACGCAAGCCGGGACACGGTCCACTTCTTCCATGTTCTCGTTGTAAATCCGGTCGATGCAAAGCGTGCACTTCTTCATCACGCCCTCGTCGGCGTCGTATTCGCGCGCGCCATAAGGACAAGCCCAGCTGCACAGCTTACAACCGATACACTTGTCTTCATTGACCAGGACAATCCCGTCTTCATCCCGCTTGAAGCTGGCCCCCGTTGGACAAACGGTGACGCAAGCGGCTTCTTCGCAATGCAGGCAGGATTTCGGGAAATGCACCGTCCGGGACGGTTCGCCATCGCCGGCGCTTGCTTCGAAGGTATGGATCCGGTTGAACCACACGCCAATGGGCTTCGGCCCGTAGGGATCCTTATCCGTCAGCGGTGCCGCATGGCCGCCGGTATTCCATTCCTTGCAGTTGACGGCGCATGCGTGGCAACCGACGCAGATGTCCAGGTCGATGACGAGACCGAGCTTCTTTTGTGTCGAACTGGGAAGTGTCGTCATGACGACTGCCCCTTCCGGAATCCGGCGCCATAACTGAGCTTGGCCGGCACGGGACCGATGCCCGCGGGCTTCTTCGTCGGATCGAATTGCGGGAAACTCTCGGCATCTTCCGCCGGGTCCGCCTTACGGACACGCACCCGCAAGTCATACCACGCCGCCTGCCCGGTCACCGGGTCAGCATTGGCATACCGGTAACCATCGCCGCGTGGCGGCAGCAGTTCCGAGATCACGTGATTCAGAAGGAACCCCTTCTTCGCCTCACCCGCGTTCGCATCCAGGTTCCACGCCCCCGATCGCTTGCCGATAGCATTCCACGTCCATACGGTCGACCCTTCGACCCCGTCCATCAATGCGACCTGCACACGGATACGACCATGATAACTTTCAACCCAGGCCCAATCGCCGTCGGCGATCTCCATGCCTGCCGCCGTTTCAGCATTCATATACAGCTTGTTCGAGCCGGTAATCTGGCGAAGCCATGCATTCTGAGAGCCCCACGAGTGATACATCTGCATCGGCCGTTGCGTCAGCGCGTGCATGGGGAACTGCTCGGTGTCGATCATCGAATGCTCGAACGGCGGATACCAGATCGGCATGGGATCGAAATAAGCGTCAATCCGCGCACGCTCGCGTTCGGGTGGCTGGATCTCGCCGTGACCGCGTGCGGCATTCCGAAACTTCTGCATGACCTCTGAATAGACCTGCAAGACGATCGGATCAGAGCTCCCAATAAACCCGACACTCTTGGCCCATTCGAGATATGACTTGTTCGCGAACTTGTAGAACTTCTGATCGTCGTCGAAGTGATGCGACCAGAAGCAGCCGTTCTCGATATAACGCTCCAACTGGTTGGGATTAACCCCACCCTTCCCGTGCTTATCGCCATTCTCGCCGCGCCAGCCGGCCAACGGGCCAATACCGGGGCCACGTTCATGATTTACAATGTAATCGGCATAACCGCCTGGGTATTTGGGCTTGCCGTCATCATCGGTCATACCCGGCAACTTGAGACGAGCGCCAAGGTCGAGCAGAACGGTCTGGAACGGACGCACATCGCGGTCCGGCTGAATGATCGGCTGGCGGATCGCGTCCTGCGCCGCATCCGCCTCGCAGATCGGCCGGTCGAGCAACGATATGCAGTCCCAGCGCTCCAGATACGTGGTATCGGGCAGCACAAGATCCGAATACGGGATCATTTCCGAATAATAGGCATCGGAATAGATGACCCGTGGAATCTTGTATTCGCCGGTTTGTTCGTCGACGTCGGTCAGCATCTTGATCGTACCGGACGTATTCATCGACGAGTTCCAACTCATGTTCGCCATGAACATGAACAACGTATCGATCGGATACGGATCACCCTTCCACGCATTGGTGATGACCATGTGCATCAGGCCGTGCGCGGACAGAGGGAATTCCCACGAGAACGCCTTGTCGATGCGCCCTGGTTTCCCCTCACTATCGACGATCAGGTCTTCAGGACCGGTCGGGAAGCCGAGCGGCGGCCCGCCGAGCGGCTGGCCCGCGTGAACGCTTCCGGGTTTCCCCGCGGGCTTCAGCGCAGGCGGAACTGCTTTCGGAAATGGCGGCTTATTCCTGAACCCGCCCGGACAGTCGACACTACCGATCAGCGTCTGCAGCAAGTGGATCGCGCGGCAGGTGTGGAAGCCGTTGGAGTGCGCCGAAATCCCCCTCATCGCATGCATCGCCACCGGGCGTCCGATGAATTTCTCATGCTTGCGGCCGTAAGCGTCGGTCCAGGGGGTGTTGATTTCGATGGTTTCCTTGAACGCAACATGCGCGATCTCGGCGGCGATACGCTTGATCGTTTTGGCGGGAATGCCGGTCTGATCCGCAACCGCTTCGGGTGCGTACTTGGCGTCCAGATAACGCGCCGCCATCAACTGAAACGCGGGAATTGTGGAACGACCGTCTTCCAGCGTGATGTTGCCGGCGAGCACCGGCTGTGCAGTAATGTCCATCGCGGAGACAGCGGCCTTCTTTTCGCCGTCCCAGATCAGCGGATTGCCGTCTTCGTCGCGGGCGAACAAGCCGTCATCGGCGCTGCCAGGATTCTGAACAACAAGCCAGGACGCATTGGTATACGTCGCGAGATATTGCTCATCGACATTGCCGGTTCTCAAGAGCTCGTGAATCAGCGACATCACGAACAAACCGTCCGTGCCCGGCTTGATGCCGAGCCATTCGTCCGCAATTGCCGAATACCCCGTCCGTACCGGGTTGACGGAAACGAATTTGGCCCCGCGGGTCTTCAACTTCCCGAGGCCGGTCTTGATGGGGTTCGAATCGTGATCCTCGGCAACACCGAACATCACGAAGTATTTCGCACGGTCCCAGTCCGGCTCCCCGAATTCCCAGAACGACCCCCCGATCGAATACAATCCTGCCGCCGCCATATTGACGGAACAAAACCCACCGTGTGCAGCGTGGTTCGGCGTACCGAACTGACTCGCCCACCATCCGGTCAGCGATTGCGACTGGTCGCGGCCGGTGAAGAACGCAAGCTTCTTCGGATCGGTTTCACGAATACGCCCGAGCCAGCCCGTGGCGATTTCCAGCGCTTCGTCCCATTCGATTTCCTCGAACTCGCCGGAACCGCGCGGACCGACCCGTTTCAGGGGTTTGGTCAGCTTTGCCGGGGAATGCTGCGTCATGATCCCAGCCGAGCCCTTGGCGCAGAGCACACCACGGTTCACGGGATGATCTCGATTGCCCTGGATATAGCGAATCTGACCATTCTTCAGGTGTACTTTGATGCCGCAACGACACGCACACATATAGCACGTAGTGGTTTTCACCTCGTCCGCGACTTCGGGCGACGTGTTCACCTGGTTATCTTTTGCCGTCATGAAATGTTACCGATTTCCGGACTATCGCCCTTCCGAGACGCCGCCTGGCATGCAGGCCCTGCCCCGCGCATGTACGATCTGCTCGGTTGATAAGATCTGTTAAACGAGAACCATTGCCGGACAACCGTAAACAGATGCCTGCCGACCTTGGCACCGGCCGTATTCAATTCAATCCCGAACATGCTGATTTCCCAGTAACTCGGACGCAATATGTCAGTTATTTGAACCCGTCTTGTGCCAAATTCATATTGATTAGTCTAATGAGTAATTATTGTCATATTGATCAATTTAATTTATTGAATAGGCATGACTCTAACGCAACTTCGCATCTTTATCGCGGTCGCGGAAATTGGCCATGTGACCCGCGCTGCAGAGACGCTTGGGCTGACACAATCCGCCGTATCCGCTGCCATCGCCGCGTTGGAGAACCAATACGAGGTCAAATTGTTCGACCGGGTCGGCAGATCGATCCGGGTGTCCGAAGCAGGTGAACTGTTTGTCAGTGAGGCACGCGCCGTCCTGGACCGGACCGCTGCAGCGGAGCGCATGCTGAGGGAACTGGGTGGTCTGACCATTGGACATCTGGAAATCGCCGCCAGTCAGACGATTGCCAACTATTGGCTTCCAAGACGACTTGCGACGTTTCATGAGCAGTTTCCGGGCGTATTGCTGAACCTCACCATTTCGAATACCCGCGACGTGGAGAATGCCGTCGCGACCGGTGCGGCCGATATCGGCTTCGTCGAAGGGACCACCCGCGCACCGCAACTCGTGTTGGACGAGGTCGATTCAGATCAGTTGGTAATGGTCGCGTCTTCCCAACGGCACGACATCACAAGTGCCGATGCTAGCGCGTTGAAGAAAATCCCATTAGTCGTGCGGGAACCTGGTTCCGGTACGCGTGAAGTCCTCGAAAATGTCGCTTTGAAAGCCGGCGTTGCTTGGCAGGACTTGAACATCATCTTGGAACTGCCCAGCAATGAGGCCGTTCGAGAAGCCGTCGAAGCCGGGGCCGGCGCGACCTTGATTTCGCGTCACGTTATCGCAAGTTCGCTGGAGAATGGGACGCTGCGCACGATCAGCAGCGACGTACCGTTACGAAGCTATCATATGGTCAGGCATCGCGACCGTGTACCCAGCGCAGCCAGACGCGCATTCGTGGAAATGATTCTCGCCAACAAACTGGCCGCTTGAACGGTCAGCTCTGCCCCGCACCGAAGAAACGCCTCAGGAATGCTTCCTGGTTGGCGGCGTGAAGGTATTCTATCGCGCAGCCAAGCATCTTGTCTTTTTCCTCGCCGATCTCAGGACACTTCGCTTCGGCGATCCGTGGTCGTTTGCGGGCCGCGTCATGTTCCTGCGCCGGGATCGCGCCCGGCAGGTCCGCTTCGCGTGTTGATTCCGGGACCGGATGCTCCGCATCGCCCTCTTCATAAAGGTTGATGTCGGGTGACACGCCCACCGCCTGAATCGTCTGATTGGCTGGCGAATAGTAAAGCGCCGTGGTCAGGCGAAGCGCCCCCTCAAGCGGCATCGGCATTATGGTCTGCACAGACCCCTTGCCAAACGTCCGGCGGCCCATGATCACCGCACGGCCGTGGTACTGTAAGGCGCTGGCGACGATCTCCGACGCCGACGCGGATCCCTGGTTGACAAGTACCACCATCGGGATACCGGCAATCTCATCGCCTGGATCAGCAAAGAACGCCCGCTCGTCACGGCCGTTCCGCCCCTTGATGGAGACAATCTTGCCGTCGTCGAGGAATGCATCGGCGACGATAACGGATTGGCTGAGGAGCCCACCCGGATTGTTGCGAAGATCGACAACCACACCCTTGAGCCCGGCCCCAGCCTTACTGCGGATTTCGTCGAGCGCGGTGATAATGCCTTCCTTGGTCTTTTCGTTGAAGCGCGTGATGCGGATATAGCCGACATCACCTTCAATACGATGGCGCACCGATTTGACTTCGATAATGTCACGGACGATCCGAACATCGAAATCCTCGACACCCTTACGGCGTATTGTGACGACCAACGGATCGCCCGGCTTACCCCGCATCAAACGCACGGCTTCGCGAAGGCTCTTCCCCTTGATCGGAATCCCGTCGCAATGCGTGATCAAATCTCCGGCCTGAATGCCGGCCCTCTCCGCCGGCGTATCCTCGATCGGTGAAATAACCTTAACCAGATCTTCTTCCATCGTGATCTGAATACCAAGACCACCGAACTCGCCTTTGGTACTGGCAAAGCTATCGCGGAATTCCTCCGCGTTCAGGTAGCTGGAATGCGGATCCAGCCCCTTGAGCATCCGGTGCAGCGCGTCCTCGACGACTTTCTCGGGTGCCATGGTGCCGGGCTTTGCCTTCTGTTCCTTGACGCCGGCGATCGCCTCGTTAATCAGCTTTGTATCGTCGACTTCGTAAACATAATTGGCCCGCACGCGGCGATAGGCGAAGTTGAAATAGTCCAGGCGCTCGCGGTCCGACGCATCCTCGACATAGGTGTCGTAGACTTCCTTGAAGCGGTCGAGTTGCTGGCGAGTCGTCTCGGGGAGATGGCTGGTCTCCTCGTTCATCGCCATGACGACACGGCCGATAGCGGAATCGTTCGACACACACGCCGTGATCACGGATGCCAGAAGCACACCCACGGCCAACCCCATCAGCACTTGCGGCATTCGCCGCGGGCCGAGGCTGGTCGCTTTCACGTTGGGTATGCGTGACGCCAATTTAGCCGTCCTTGTTAATCTGCTCGATCAGTTCACCCAACACCCGTGCAGCATCGTCGTTTTCGACCTGGCAGGTACCGGCGTTTTCGTGACCGCCACCGCCATACTTGAGCATCAACTCACCAACATTGGTCTTGGAAGTGCGGTTGGTGATGGACTTGCCCGTCGCCAGCACGGTGTTGAGCTTATTCAGCCCCCAAAGCACGTGGATCGAAATATTGCACTCGGGGAACAGCGCATAAATCATAAAACGGTTACCGGCGTAGATCGTTTCTTCCTCGCGCAGGTCGAGGACGACGAGGTTCCCATGCACGGTGGAGCAACGCTTGATCTGGTCCTTGAACTTGTCCTCGTGCTCGAAATAGAGGTCGACGCGTTCCTTCACATCCGGCAGCGCCACGATCTCGTCGACCGAGTGATCGCGGCAATAATCGATCAATTGCATCATCAACTGATAATTGGAAACGCGGAATTCACGGAACCGGCCGAGACCCGTGCGGCTGTCCATCAGCATATTCAAAAGGTCCCAACCGGCGGGCTTCAGAATCTCTGCTTCGGAAAATTGCGCGGCATCACCTTTGTCGACGGCGACCATCATATCTTCGGCAATATTCGGGAATTTTTCTTTCCCGCCATAGTAGTCGTAAACGACACGCGCCGCGGAAGGGGCATCGGGGTCGATGATGTGGTTATCTGGCTTGTCACCAACGCGGATGGTCTCGCTCAAATGGTGATCGAACGCGAGGTGCACACCTTCGACATATGGGAGGTTGGTTGTAATATCGCTGTCCGAGATCAGGATCGTGCCATCCTGCATGTCCTTGGGGTGGACGAACTTAATATCATCGATAATGCCCAAATCTTTCAACAGAACGGCGCACACCAGGCCGTCAAAATCGCTTCGCGTCACCAGTCTGTATTTTTTATCGCTCATCCCCGCTCTCCCTGACTCGTTATCGGTTCTTAATATGGCAAAAGTCAGGCAGATTGTGGGTCGGGCTTGCCCCGAATGGCAAGTAACTATTGCGATATTATCCGCCGGAATTGTGCCGTAATCCGTGCCGCAACCAAACCGACGACGCGAATAACAGGACCGCGCCTGCCTGATGCGCAGCCGCAAGCGGAATGGGCACCATCAAAAGAAGTGTCGATATCCCGAGCGCGACCTGAAGAATTCCCGCCGCCAGAAGGCAGTTTGCCCGCATGCGCACGTGGGACGCGGCCGCGCGCCCCTGGATCCACGTCAGTACGACAAAGACGAAGGTCGTTATCGCCAACCATCGGTGATCGAATTGAACCGTGGGAATATCTTCGAAAAAGTTGAGATACCAAGGAGTCAGCTGGAACCCCTCGCTCGGATAGAACTCACCCATCATCAACGGAAACGTGTTGTAGATCAGCCCGGCATTCAGACCAGCCACCAACGCGCCGGTAAACGCGGTGAGAAAGACAAGCCCCATGGTCAGCGTGGAGATGCGGTAAAATCCTGTCGATACGGGCGACCGCTCCGTTCGGAGCAAGTCGAGCGCGAACCACAAGCCCACACCAAGTATCAAAAAGGCCATCATCAGATGCACGGCCAAACGGTACTGACTGACATCCGGATGATCGACGAGGCCGCTCTTGACCATCCACCAACCAATCAGTCCCTGCAATCCACCCAATGCGAACAATCCGCCCAAACGGATCAGCAAGGGGCGATCCAGCCATTTTTTCGCAGCGAAGATCACGAACGGGACGGCGAAAGCAACGCCGATCAACCGCCCCCAAAGACGATGCAGGTATTCGAGCCAGAAGATTTCCTTGAACTCGGCAAGGCTCATACCTCGATTGATCTTCTGATACTCCGGCGACAGGCGATAGCCATCGAACTGCGCCTGCCATGCGGCATCCGTCAATGGCGGGAACCAACCGGTTACCGGACGCCAATCGGTCATCGACAGGCCAGACTCCGTCAACCGTGTAAATCCGCCGAGCACGACCATCGCGAAGACCATGACGCAGATCGTCAAAAGCCAAAGGCCAATAATCTTATGCTGCTTGGTTATAGCGCTCGGCGACGTTTCGGCGGTCACGGTGCTTTCCTCGTTACGCGCCCTTGCAGGTAGTGGATCGAGCCTTGTTTGTCCATGCTTGATCCGCGATAAAGCGCGTGTTCACAATTCCCCGAGTAAGTAACAGCGAAAACGGGCCATGAATTCTTCCGAAGTCACCATCCATCCGGTGATGCTCGTCGGCGCCGGACCCGGCGATCCGGACCTGCTTACGGTAAAGGCGCACCGCCTTTTGGGCGAGGTCGACGTCATCGTCTATGACCGTCTCGTAGCGAAACCCATCCTCTCGCTGATCCCTGAGACGACGGAACGTGTCTTCGCCGGCAAACGGGCATCCAACCATTATATGCCTCAAGAAGACATCAATAATCTGCTGGTCGATCTCGCGCGTGTCGGAAAGAGAGTCATGCGCCTCAAGGGGGGCGACCCGTTCGTGTTCGGACGTGGCGGCGAAGAGGCCTTGCACCTCGTACGGAACGGTATTCCCTTCGAAGTCGTCCCGGGAATCACGTCGTCCGCCGGTTGTGCCGCTTATGCGGGTATCCCGCTCACCCATCGGGGGCTCGCGCAAGGGGTCCGGTTCGTTACCGGCCATAGTAAGAGCGACGAACCGCTCACGCTCGACTGGCGGAGCCTCGCCGATCCTGAAACGACCCTCGTCGTTTACATGGGAATGGCGAACGTGAAGGAGATTTCTCAGAAGTTGATCGAAAACGGGCTTTCCGATCAGACACCCGTCGCCGTCATCAACATGGGGACCCGCCCGCAGCAGAAGACCCTTGTGAGCACACTGACTGCACTTCCCGAGACGGTCGCGAGTTCAGACATCAAGGGCGCGACGCTTTTCGTCATTGGACGGGTGGTCACGCTTGCGGACGAACTGGCTTGGTTTGCCGAAGCCGCAGGCGCATAAGACCTACATATCCCGGTCGAGCGCCCGGGCCAGCACCATGTAGACCTTGCCCATATCGGACGACAGGAACGTCGCGTGAAGCATGCTGTTCGGGTCGCGCTTCGACGCCTCGTCGAGGAGGAGTTCGAACTCTTCAAGATAACGCGTGACGTAGTCGCGGAATGTGCCGTCTTCCTGATAAGCCTGACGGATCTGTTGAAGTTTGGCGCGCTCGCGGAAACCAAGCAGCTTGCGGACAAAAATTCCCTTCTCGCCCTTGTTGAAGCGGCGCCAGTCCTCTTCCGAGACTTGCGTTTCCAGGACCCGGCTGACATCGACGGCAAGCGACTGCAGACGTTCCGAAATGAACGTTGCCTGACGGGTGAATTCTTCGAGGCTGGTCTTGTCCGTACGTTCCTTGAGAGACGCCAGCAGGGCCGACGCCTCGTTCGACGCATCGCGGACTTGTTGCGTGCGGTCGTCGAGGACCTGATTGATCTCGTGCGACTTGCGGGCGACGTCGGACGTCGCCTTGGAAAGCGCATCCACATGCGAGCGGACCGACTTGTCCCACGCACCGACTTTGCCCAGCGCGACGTCGGTGGTGCTCGAAAGCTCCTGCGCCCGCCGCGCCAATGCCTCGCCCAACGCTTCCAACCCACGTTCGGCCCGGTTGTAGGTGGTGGTGAGTTCCTGCAGCTGACGGCGCAGGCCTTCGGTCCCGCCCTCAAGCTGCTCGACGATGGAATCCGTCCGGTCGCCGGACTCGTGGATCTGCGTCCTGAGAGTCTCTGACGCGCGGGTCAGTTTCGAGACATTGAGGTCGGCCGCCATCGAGGCTTCCGATGCGCGCTGGCCGATCACCTCGCCAACACGCTCCAGCCGCTCCACGGCATCTTCGGTCGTGGTCTCGAGAATATTGCCCCGGTGACGTATTCCGTCCGTCGCCTCTTCCAGTTGCGCCGTCGCTTTCCTGGAAACGATGCTGACTTCCTGGAAGCGTTCTCGAAGCGCCTGGCCGACTTCCGCCATTTCCTGCACACCACGCTGGGACGCATCGCTGAGGTCACGCGCCCCTTCGCGAAGTTCGGAGTTAACCGTTTCAACCTGGCTGGACGCCTTTTCAGCCGCCTGCTGCACTTCCCCGGCGTGCCGTTGCAAGGCGTCCGAAACGAGGCTCATCAACTGCGATGCCCGGTCCGCGGTCGTACTCATTTCATGAGAGCGCGACTGCATCTCCTCCCCAACACGGCTCAAACGAGCAGCCGCTTCGTTCGACGACGTCGTCAGGCTGGACGACTGCTGGTTCAACAGGTCCGAGAACCGTTGTACGTGCACGGTCGCCGACTCATACGTGCTGGTCAGGTCTTCCGAGCTCCTGTGCAGAATCTGTCCGACGTCGTTCATACGCTCACGCGTCTTCTCGAGCGTACTGTCGAGTTCGAGATGATTCTGCTTCAACGTGCCCGCGATACCCGCGAGGTTTTCCGCGGCGCGATCCGTGGCGCCCGTTGCCGTATCCACCTCGCGCATCAGACGGCGGCCGATATCTTCAAGACGGTTCAGCGCGTCAGAAGACGACTCCCGCATCTGTGTCGCGCTCTTCTGCATCGCATTGGTCGTCAATTCGACCCGGCCCGTCGCATAGTCCGCCGCGGATGACAGCTCGCTCGTGCCCGCCTGAAGAATTTCGCCGGCATCGACCATTTTGCGGCGCACCGTGTCGCTGACGGAATCGACCTGGAGGGCACGCTCCTTGATGACGTCGCCAACGCCCTCGATCTCGGCATAGGCACGGCCAGAGATCGTCCCTAAATCTTCCGATTGCTTGTGAAGCAAGTCGGTCACCAGGTTAAGCAACTGTGCCGCGCGGTCGGAGGCCTGGGCCACCTGTTGTGAGCGGCTCTCCAGCGCATTCCCGACCTTGTCGATATCCTCGATCGCAAGGTCCGAATTCTTACCCATGAGATCCGACTGGCCGGAGAAGATTTCGGAAACCGCATTGATCTGCGCCGCCGCCTGGTCCGAAGCGGACAAGAGATCGCGCAAGCGCTCGGACAGGTCTTCACCGACGGCGACAAGCCGCGCCTTCGCACTGTTGGACGAATGATCGATATTCGTCGTCTCGCGGCGGATCACCTCCCCCGCGTCGGCGAGAATGTTCGCCGACTTGGCCGATACGAGCGCGAGACGGTCGGCGTGGGTCTGGAGGGTTTCGCCGACCCGCTCGATGCTCTGTTCGGCACGCGCCGATACGGCCCCCAGCTCCTGCACCTGATCCTTGGCGTGAAGACCCAGATCGGAAATCGTCCGTTGCGCACGGGTCGACGTCTCCACGACCTGCGCCAGATCCTCGTTGGTGGTGCGCGCGGACTCGGCAACGCTTTCCGAGCCCTGCCGCACAGCATTCGCCCCATGGCTCAAAGCGTGCGCAGCCCGGGTCACATCGGCGACGCCTTTATCAGCGGATTGGGTGACTTCGGAAACCGTATCACTGAGAAGCTCGCTCAGGCGCGACAATCTGGCGTCAGCGGTGTCGGCCGCCCCTTCGATATCGGCGGAGCGGCGGCGGAGCGCCTCACCCGCTTCGTCGAGGCGGAGCACGCTCTGGTTCGCGGTCCGGGCCATGTTCCCCGCCTGCTCGCCCATCGCCTCGCCGGCTTCTGTGAAACGTTCGATGGAGCGGTCGGTCGTATCCTCGACTTGTTCTGAACGGCGGCGCAATTCTTCCCCGACCCGCGCTACTTCGCCCAGTACGCGCTCGGAGATGTTGGAGAGTTCGTCGGAATCCCGGCGTAGAACGTTGCCAACGTTCTCCGCGCGCTCGGCGGCGGTATCGGCGGCCTCCGACATTTCGCGCGCCTGCTGACGGAAGGTTTCGCCGGTGCCGCGCACACGCTCGGTAACTTGTTGCGACGTCATCTCCAGCCGCCGTGCATCCTCGCGCAGGGCATCGCCGACATCCTGAACGTCGGCGACGACCTTGTCCGATGTTTTGGAAAGCACGTGAGTCTGATGCGCCAGATTATCTTCTATGTCCTTAGTACGGGTCTGCACCTTGTCCGCCGTCGCCACGAGATCGCTGGCCTGCCGGTCGAGAAGATCACGCATTCTTTCAATCTGCGAAACCGCGTCGGCGTTGCGTTTCGACATGTCTTCCGCGCTATCGCTGAGCATCGCTGCGCTGGAGCGCATTTGCCGGTCGGCATCGCCCGATATATCGACCAGTTCCGCCACCCGGTCGCGTACGGCGTCCCCAATGGCTTGCAGGGCACTCGCCGTGTCTTCGGCCCGGGAATTCGCTTCATTCATGCTGTCTTTGAGGGTGTCCGTCCGCTCATCGAACAGTGACGCGGTTTCCTGAGCCCGCTGCGACGCGGTGTTGGCGGCGAGATAGAGCTCCTGGGCGCGCTTACCGATGACATCTGTCAGATCTTCCGCCCGCGACGATGCGCGGTCCGACGACACCGTGAGATCGTATGCGTGCTTTTGCAGCAATTCGCCAACGCTTCTGGCACGCTCCGTCGCCGTGTCGGCGGCCGTGGTCAAATCTTCGGTCTGGCGGCGCAGCGCATCGGCAACGGCGTGTGCACGCAGATCGGCATCCTCGGACACCTTTGAGAGTTCCAACGCCCGTTCGCGGACCAGCTTGCTGACCGCTTCACCGCGGCGCATCGCTTCCTCGGTCGCGCGGTTGAGATCCTTGGTCTGCTGGCGGAGCGAGTCCGTCACTTCGCGAAGCCGCGACTGCGCATGGTCGCCGGGATAGATCATTTGGCGCATCTGCCAGCGCAGGGCCGCCGCCTCTTGCTGGATATCCGCGCCGCGCTGATAAGAGACCACGACCACCCATAATAATGCGACCGGCGTCGCCACACCGGCGGCAAGGCCGCCCAGCTCATGCGGCAGGAGCGCCGCCAGATTGTTCCAGCCGAGATTGAGCTCGACGAACTGATACGAGAACCAGAACCACGCCGCAGTCGCCGCCAGGGCGCCCAGCGGCAAAAGTTTCCACCGCATCCACAGCGGCACCGGCGGTTGGACCGGGATATCGCCGAGCAAACCCGACGATGGCGGCGGCGCTTCGCGATCGGGGATGACCGCGCCGAGCGTATCGGCGATGGACGGCTGCGGAGTTCCGCCCGTCGCACTGGCCGTTTCGGCGCCTTTCTCTGCCATCGTCCCGTTCTCCCGGCGGTTTGAGGGTCGATAATGTTAAGGCCCAATATCATGCGCCGTAAACACGATTTTAGCGCATATATTGTGTATTACGTGGATAACTCCGTAATCAGGTCGATAATGCGCTCGGCCGTGAGGCCATCCTGGGTATCACCGAACAGCGCCTGACGATAGCGTTCGCGCAATTCCGTCCCCGCATCCGGGGTTTTAAGCGCCAGATCGACGGCGCGCGCCAGATTTTCGACCGCGCCGACGTCACGGCCGACCTCCCGCCAGCGCCATTCGATCCCTTGTGGGTCAAAGGCTTCCGCATCCTCCGCATGACCCGGGTTTCGCAGCAAAAGGATCGGCCGGTCGATGGTCAGGAAGTCGAAGATCGTACTGGAAACATCGCTGACGAGGACGTCGGCAGCCTTCATATAGGGGATAATATCGGCATCCGGATCCTCGACGAAGACCACCCGGTCATGCTCCTGGGCGGCTTTCGACCAGATCTCGATCCATTTCGGTTGGCGGACGAAGGTTTCTGGGTGCGGCTTGATGACCAAAGTCACGTCATGTCGCCCTCCACGGATCAGGTCCACCACGTTCTCACCCAACATATCCGCCGACGACATCTGCGGTCGGTGTCCCGGCGCATAGAGCACGGTCGCGCCCGCATCCATCAGCGCACGCGGCAGCCCCACGTGATCGCCCCGAAAGATCGGGTCAAGCGGCAGATGCCCGCAAACCCGGACCTGCAAGGTGTCGATCAGCCCTAGTTTCACCCACGCATCACCGATCATATGTCCGGGTGCGACCGCGATATCCGCCCCGTCGAAGGCCGCCCGATGGCGGTTTTGAGATGCCAGGAACGCGGGGATTGAAATAATCAGGGCATTGGGGACCAGATCGCGCACTTGTGCCGTCTGAGTCCCACCAACCACCACGACATCAGGTTTGAATTCGACCAGATCGCGGCCGTCCGATGTGATCAATGGCCAGTGCCTGCCCTCCGCCTGCGCGAACAAAGCGGCTAGCGGGAAATACTGCTGCGCACCATTGAAATGCATGGCGACGCGCCTTGCGGACGTATCGCGCTCCAGCAAACGCCGCCCATCCCTCTCGACACCCAGGCTCATCTCGCCGGCATGCGCGAAGAGGTTCTGCGGTGCCAGCTTCAACGCATCGCGAAACGCCTGCAGGGATTCCGCGCGACGGCCGGCGCTTTTTCGGGCATATCCAAGATGCACCAACGCCTCGATCCTTTTTGGTGAGAGACGTAGGCTGCGTTCCAGCGATTTGACCGCTTCTTCGGCGGCACCGGCGCGCCGATACGCCGCCCCTAAGAGGTAATGCGCATCCGCGTTTTCAGGCGCCAAGGATACCGCTTCCTGAAGATACGCGATCCCACCCTGCTGATCACCTTTTAGAAACAGCGCCTTACCCAAATCCAAGCGGGCGTCGACGGCGGTTGGGTTCCCGGCGACGGCCTTTTCGAAATAGTTAACCGCTTTCTGAAGATCGTGCGCCTCGGCCATCATCTCGCCCATGTGTTGGTTCGCCAGTGGGTCGGTCGGGTTCTGCGCCAAAGCGTTTTGGAAATATTCGGCGGCCGCTTTATCCGACCCTTGCCTGCGCGCGGTGATCCCCAGATCGACCATCGAAACGCCTACAGGTGCTTCCGAGGTCTCCGGCGCTTCCGCCTTTGCAGGTGGTGTTAGCCGGACAATCCCCATTTTCGCGAGCCAGCCAAGCGTTCGCGGCAACCGGTAGCGGCGGCGTTCCGGCAGCAATTCCGCAATCTGAATAACTTCGACACCCTCCCGCTCGGAGAGATGATCCAGGACATGCGCCTGCTCATCGGGCTCCAAAAGGGCATGCCCCGCCGTATCGTTGATCGGGTTCTCGCGGAGCCGGGCGAGCCGGTTCGCCACCCCCTCCCCGCGCGCCAGTCCCGGTGACAGCGAGACCCGGGTCTTCTCCGAAATCGGATGAGAGGAAAACGCCTGAAACACGGAGAACGGATCGTCGAGATGCGGGATAGCAGGACGGCCCGTGACGGGCGGCGCGATCTCGGCGGCATCGGCACGTATACGTCTGAGTTCCGACCACAGAGCCTGATGCCGTCTGATCACTATCGGCCAGTCATAGCTCTGCAACGCCGTCTTTCGGGCGGCTTGGCTCATTTTCCTGCGATGCTCGATGTCACCGGCAAGCGCTTCAAGCACTTCCGCCGCAACGCGGACGTCGATGGCGGTGGTCTGGCTCACCGTCCCGGCAAGGAAGATATCCGCCCGCTCGCCCCCCGCAGCCATAATCTCGTTCTCGGGTGCCAGGGTCAGGTCACCGCCACTTTCAGGTAACGGCAACCATGTCGGCACCAAATAGCCGTTTTCGCCAGTGGCGATAACGTCCCGGTTTGCCCCCCAATCGGCGGCAACGACGGGCAAGCCCGCCGCCATCGCTTCGAGCATTTCCGTATCAACGCCATGAGTGACCGCATCATCGAACGCCGCATAGGCGTCAGCGGCAAACCATACCCGGTCGCGGATGTCGGCTTCGCGCCCATCCAAAAAGATCGCGTTCACGGCGGGCGCGAATTCACGGATCGCATCCCGGTAAGCGCGCTCGATCTTTTCGTTGTCGAACCATCCCGCCTGAACAAGGTGAATGCGCACGCCCGTCCGGCGCGCCGCTGCTTCCAACGCCAAATACAAGGGCGTCGGGTGCGCGCGCTGATAGAAGGCGAAATTGCCGGTCGTGAGCACGCAGAAATCATCTTCGCGAATGCCAAGACGCCGCCGGACCCCCTCCCTCAGCGAACGGGTCTCCTCCGTTTCCGTATAGACGCCGGCGTTGATTCCGGGGGGGATGACGAAGCCGACACCACCATATTCATGCTGCCCGCCCATCCGGAAACCCAGATACTCCGCCTGTGTCGCGAAAAGACGCTCCGCCGCTTGCTTGACGGTTTTAGAGGGATAGATCATCGCATCCCAGTGCTGTGCCGGCGCCGTCAGAAGATCGCAGAGCGCCGCCTGAGTGGATGCCGCGCCCAGATGCTCGATCTCGCCGACGACCGAATAATGCCGCTGACCGAAAGTGCGGCGGCGCCACATCAACGGTGCGATCTCGGCGCCCGAAAGCCTTAAGACCGGGGCGTCCTTGAACCCCCGCCGGTCTCCGGGCGCAACATACCTGCATTCACGTTGATCGGCGTCGGCCTTGGCGACACGGCTGACGAAATCGTCGAAATCCTGCGGATCGTGGGACTGACAGAAAAACGCCGGAACACCGCTGTGTTTCACGAACGCCCCCAGAAACGAGCCGGCTGGCCTGGGCCTGGCGTCGATTTCACGGCGATAGAAGTGCACCGCGTTTTCGACCCCGTCGATTGCGGTCTTGCTCACCCGAACCGGTTTAACGCGAACCGCCATTAACCTCCCCCAGGCTCATGCGGATCAGAAAAGATGCTGGCCGCCGGTCACCCACACCTCCGTACCGGTCACATACTTGCTGTCGTCCGAACAGAGATAATAGATGGTGCCGGCAACGTCGGCGGGCGTACCCATACGCTGTAACGGGATACGCGGGATGAGCAGATCGTACTCGGGTCCGACCATTTCGGTCTCGATCTCGCCTGGCGCGACGGCGTTCACACGCACATCCAGTTCCGCGAATTCGTTCGCCATCTCGCGGGTCAAACCGGAAAGGGCAGTCTTGGAGATCGAATAGGCTGAGCCCGCGAATGGATGGATGTAGTGCCCAGCGATAGAGGTGATATTGACGATCGCGCCTTTCCCTTTGTGAAGATCACCGGCGAAACCGCGTGACAGCTTCAGGGGCGCGAAGAAATTCAGTTCGAACACGTCATGCCAAGCGTCCAAATCCCCGTTGAGCACACCAAGGCGCTCTTTATACGGGGTTTTCGGCGACATACCGGCGTTATTGACGAGCGCATGCAGCGGCGCGCCATCGAGCGCTTTTCGCGCCTCGTCGATGAAGTTCTGGATACTGGCGTCGTCACCCAGATCGGTGGGGATGTGGCAGGTCCATTTGGGTTCACGCTTGCAGGCTTCTGGTGTGTCTTCGCGCGAGCACGTGATGATGTACCAGCCCCTCTCCAGGAACAGCCGCGCGGTGTAATGGCCGATGCCGCGGCTGGCGCCCGTAATGATGACTGTCTTTCTGTCGTCAGGATGTGAGTCGGTGTCGCTCATGACCAGACGGTACTTTAAAGCGGGACCGCTGGCCAGACCGTTAAAGCGTTGCGGTTAATCGAAAATCCAGGATTTTGACGGCTGACGCGAGCGTCTGAACGGCTATGATACGGCCATGTGCTCGAACTTCGAATTGAACGCGGTTCCCCGTGACGTGATGAACGCCTTCGGCCTCGACGAAGCGCCGCCGATGCCTAACGAGGAACAACTTCGGCCGACCGATCTGTCGCTGATCATCGGGATCGGGAAAACCGCAATGATGCAGCCCTGGGGCTTCGCCGTCGACTGGTCGAAGCAGCCCATGATCAATGCCCGAAGCGAAACGCTGACCGAAAAAGCAACGTTTCGCGGGGTGCTGGAAAATCGCTGCATCGTACCCGCCTCAGCTTACTTCGAGTGGCGCAAGACCGAGGATGGAAAGAAGCTCAAGAACAGGATCAGCGTTCCAGGTGTGCAGGTTTTCGGGATGGCTGGCCTGTCGGATGGGGAACGCTTTACCATCGTCACCTGCGCACCCGCGCCGTCTATCGCCCATATTCATAACCGGATGCCGGTGGTACTGACGACGGAAACCGCCGCACGTTGGATCGGCGGCGCGGCATTCGCGGACGTCGCCAACGTGCTTGTGCCCTACGCAGACGAGCTCAGCTACGAAGAAGAGATGCCACCGGCACCTGCGCAGGGTGATCTTTTCGGATAAAAAGCAATCACTGTCCGTCACCCTGAACATGATTCAGGATGACGAATAGTGCGCGATCAGCCGCACTGTCCGCGGTGTCGCAGGAACTGATCCGCGAGAACGCACGCCATCATCGCTTCACCGATGGGAACAGCGCGGATACCGACACAGGGATCATGACGGCCCTTGGTCACGATCTCGGTTTCTTTGCCGTTTTTGTCGATCGTCGCGCGCGGCGTCAGGATCGAGCTGGTCGGCTTCACCGAAAAGCGAACGACCACGTCCTGACCCGTTGAAATCCCGCCCAACACACCACCGTTGTTGTTCGAGGTGAATTCGGGCTTACCATCCGCGTCAAAGCGCATCTCGTCGGCGTTTTCCTCTCCAGTGAGCTTCGCGGCATCCATTCCCGCGCCGATCTCCACCCCTTTGACGGCGTTAATGCTCATCATCGCCAAAGCGAGTTCCGCATCCAGCTTCCCATAAACGGGTGCGCCCCAACCGGCCGGAACACCGGACGCGATCACCTCGATCACGGCTCCGACGGAAGACCCTTTCTTACGGATTCCATCCAGATACCCCGCGAATTCCTCGGCGGTCGCCGTATCAGGTGCGAAGAACGGATTGTTGTCGACGGCGTCCCAATCACGCACATCGTCAGGAACGGCCTTGTCACCCATTCGGATCAGGCCGCCCTTGATCACGATTTCGGGTGGCAACACCTTGCGTGCAACGGCACCCGCTGCGACCCGCATTGCGGTCTCGCGCGCCGACGAACGCCCACCCCCGCGATAATCGCGAAAGCCGTACTTGGCGTCGTAGGTATAATCCGCGTGACCCGGGCGGTATTTGTCCTTGATCTCGCCATAGTCCTTCGAACGTTGATCGGTGTTCTCGATCAGCAAACCAATCGAGGTGCCGGTGGTCTTCCCCTCAAACGTACCGGAGAGAATCTTGACCTGGTCCTTTTCTTGACGCTGGGTCGTGTACTTCGACTGCCCCGGGCGGCGCTTGTCGAGAAACGGCTGGATGTCCGCTTCGGTCAGTTCGATACCGGGCGGACAGCCGTCGACGACACAGCCCAGCGCGGGGCCGTGGCTCTCGCCAAAGGTCGTAACCCGGAACAGATGACCGAAGGTGTTATGCGACATTCAACGACCCTGCGTCAGACGACGGAGATGTCGGGTGCATCGACGGCCTTCATGCCGACGATGTTATAGCCGCAATCCACATGATGATTCTCGCCCGTCACACCGCTCGACAGCGACGACAGCAGGTAGACCCCAGCCCCTCCGATATCATCCATATTGACGTTACGGCGCAGCGGCGAGTTGTATTCGTTCCATTTCAGGATATAGCGAAAATCACCGATCCCACTCGCTGCCAGCGTTTTCATCGGCCCGGCCGAGAGCGAATTCACGCGAATGCTGTCCTTACCGAGATCCTCGGCGAGATAGCGGACACTGGCTTCGAGCGCCGCCTTAGCGACACCCATGACGTTGTAATGCGGCATTACCCGTTCGGCGCCATAATATGTCAGCGTCAGCAGGCTGGCCCCCTCATTCAGTAAAGGGCGGGCGCGCTGGCAGACAGCGGTGAACGAGTAACAACTGACGTTCATGGTCAGCGCGAAATTCTCGGGCGTTGTGTCAACGTAGGCGCCCTTCAGCTCGTCCTTGTTCGAATACGCAACCGCGTGCACGAGGAAGTCGAGGCCTCCCCATTTTTCCTTAAGCGTGTCGAAAACCGAATCGATGCTGGCGAAGTCCGTCACGTCACAAGGCAGCACGAGGTCGGAATTGACCGATTCGGCAAGCGGCAGCACGCGTTTTTGCAGCGCCTCGCCCTGATACGTGAACGCCAGTTCCGCCCCCTGGTCGAACGCCGCTTTGGCGATGCCCCACGCGATGGAACGATCGTTGGCGACACCCATCACAAGGCCGCGCTTTCCGTGCATCAAAGGTGCAGGTTGAGCCATCTTAAACTTCCTCGTCTTCCAAATACTCGATCCCCGGCGGCGAGAATCAGCCCATAGAGCATGCTACACGCAAAAGTCCGGTCAAGCCATGTCGACGCACAATATGTTTTGCCGGAGAAGCTTTGCCATATAATACGGTTGCGTGGGCGTCAATCGGATGGAGACTAGGATGGCCGAAAATAAGAACGGCGAATACCTCGAACCCGAAGATTTCGCCGACGACAGCGCCAATATCCTCCCTGATGAGGAAGAAAAAGAGCACCAGGCCGGGCTTGAGGTCATCCTCAACGAAACCGGTGCCTTTATCAAATTTGTCGGTCGCCGCTTCGGTGAGGACCGCTGCCTCAGGATGGCTGCCGGCTTGAGCTACACGTCGCTGCTCGCCGTCGTACCATTGACCGCCATCGCTTTTTCCATGCTGGCCGCATTCCCGGTTTTCGAGGGGGTTCGCGAGACGATACAGGAAGCCGTTTTCGCCAACCTGCTTCCCGAAACGGCGGATGCGGCAAAACACCACTTCAATACATTCGTACAAAACACCACGACACTCAGCGCCGTCGGTATTATCGCCCTCGCCGCAACGGCCGTATTGCTTTTGGCGACCATCGAGGCAGACCTAAATTCCATATTCCGGGTCGTTCGCTCGCGCGCGATCGTGCCCCGTCTTCTCGTATTTTGGGCGCTCCTGACACTCGGCCCGCTTTTACTCGGGGCCAGTTTCTCCCTTGCAACTTATTTCTATGCCGCAACACAGTGGATCGGAATCGAATCCGAAGGTGGAACCGCCGCGTTTTTCGGTACGATTCTGCCAACCGTGATGATGATCATCCTGTTAGCCGTGTTCTACATCATCATTCCCAACAGACCCGTCAGCTTGACGGCGGGCTTAGCCGGCGGAGCCCTCGCGGGGATCGCGTTTACGGTGCTCCGGAAAATTTTCGGCTGGTACATCATCACTTTCCCGACATATCAGAATATTTACGGCGCGATGTCGGTCATACCGATCTTCCTGGTCTGGATGTATCTGTCTTGGTTGGTGGTTTTGATCGGTGCCCTGCTGACCGCGAGCGTCAGCGAATGGCAGTCCGCCGGCGGCAAACCTTTGTCATCCAACGTCGGGTCCAGCATGCGTCTGGTGATCGCAGTTCAGGTCCTGGCATCCCTTTACGAAGCCAGCCGGGACGGCAAAGGCGGCGTTCACAGATCACGGATATTGAGGTCCACCGGTGGCGGCGGCGAGGCTGTTGACCGAATCCTCAATCAACTACGAGCCGCGCACTACGTTGAACGCACAGCAGCAAAGCGTTGGATTCTCGCCCGGGACCCGGAAACGGTGACGTTGCACGATCTCTATCAGAAGTTGGGGCTCGGTTTTTCGGAGTACGCCATTTTGCGTGGTGACGAGCAGTGGCGCGGTCGGCTGGAAGAACGCATCAACGAGTTGCGGGCATCGAACAGGGACGTCCTTGGCATCTCCCTGAAAGAAATTATCGAACCTGAGAGCGCGCAGTCCGCCGTCAGGCAGGCCGGCAACTAGGAGTCCCGCTCCTCGGCTCGCTTGCGGATGAACTCTGCCAGGTCTGGATCGAGTTTCTTCGGCAGTGTCAGGACCAGCGTTACGAAATGGTCACCCCGCTCGCCGCTCTTGCGACCGCCGTCGGCGAGTCCTCTCCCCTTAAGTCGCAGCCGCGTCCCGGTGTTCGAATTCGCGGGCACTGAAACATTGACCATGCCGTCGATGGTTTCGACCTGGATTTTTCCGCCGATCACCGCGGTCTCAAGACTGACGGGCGCGTCTGTGTAGATATCGCGGTCCTCGCATTTAAAAATCGGGTGGTCCGCGACCGCGACCTCGATCAACGCGTCACCATCCTTGCCCTTGCCGAACCCCCGCATGCCCTGGCCCTTCAGGCGAAGCACCTGGCCGGTTACCGTGCCAGGCGGCACCGATACCTTCAGAACAGAACCACTTGTGGTTTTGATTTCCTTGTGCGCGCCCCTTGCCGCCTCGAGAAAATCGACGTCGAGTGTGTAATTCACATCGACCCCGTCGATATCCGGTCCACCCCGGTCACGAAAGAATCGCTCGAAGCCGGACCGGCCGGACTTTTCATTCCCGGATTTCTTCGCCGGTTCGGGTTTCGCCCGTTGCTTGCGTCCCTCGGCGCTGATCTCGCCCCGATCGTACTGCGCACGTCGGACAGGATCGGAGAGAATCTGATAGGCGGCCGACAATTCTTTGAACTCGTCTTCAGCCCATGGGTTGCCCGGATCGAGATCCGGGTGCATCTCGCGCGCCTTGCGGCGATAGGACTTCTTGATCTCATCCGCGCTCGCATCCGTGGGGACGCCGAGAATGCGGTAGAGATCGCTGTCTTTCTTGTTTGATGCCGCCATAGAGACGTCAGGCCGCCAATCCGGCCGCCTCCGCCTTGGCGCGGGTCCAGGCGTTGTTCGGCAAACGGCTAAGCCGCTCAGATACCAGCATCTTGGCGACGTTAATCCGTCCTGATTTCAGCGTCGAATCGATCAGAACCATATTGAACAGATCGCGCTGCGCGTGAGATCCGCCGAGCTTGAAAAGATGGTAGCGGATCGGCAGCAACGTCTCGACGACCGCATCGAACGCGCCAGCCTTGTATGCCACCATCGCGCGCGCCACGGGCAAACCGATGGCGTCGGTCACCCGCGCATTGTCGTCGCCATGGCTTTCCGCATAAGCCTTCATCGCATCCAGAAGTTCCTTCTCATCGCCCTTTCCCGCGGCGGAGAGCGAAATCGCGTGATGCACGTCGATAAACGCTAACGACTGATCGTGCGTATGTCCCTTACATTTTTCCGCCAAGGCCAGCCAACGGTCGCCGACCCCCTGACCGTGCAACTCCAGACGCAACAGAACTGCCGCATCGTTCACCAAATCCAGATACTCGTCCGATTCCGGGTCCCAGAGGTCCTCGTCATAAAGACGCAGCACCTCTTCATATTCACCACGGTCGAGATGCATCAGCATGCGGTGCCACCAGACGTGGTAGCGGAAGTTATTCGCCGTAGTCCAACCGGACTCGTTCTTCTTGATCCAATCGATACCGCTTTCGGGGTCGTCGCGCATTTCGTGCACGTGCGCGACGGCATGGATCGCCCAAGGATTCTCAGGGATGCATTCAACCGCCTCGACACCCGCTTTCAATGCCGTGTCGTAGTCATGGGTTTCCTCGTGGCCGAATGCTTGCATCCCTTTGACATAGCCGTAACCCGGCGTGTCCGGCGTCCAGGCGAACAGCCGGCGAGTAACGGTATCGCGAAGGTTCTGCCCATCCCCTTCATAAAAATGCCCATGGTGCGCGAGTCGGAGCGCGAGGACATCCAATGGATTTTCCACCAAGATGGCTTCCCAGGTCGCAATCGCGGCGCGCTTGCGACCGTTCGCCCAGTGTTCGGCAGCGTCTATATGCATCCGTTCACGCGGCGTTGCGCTCTCGCCCAGGGTGCGCGCCTCGGCAGCGGCCTTTTGGGCGCGATCCTGCAGCGGCCCCGTCGCCATCAGCATGAAGAAATAACACTTCATCGCATTGGCGAGCGGCATTTCCGGATCTAAATCCAATGTTGCCTTCAGGTTCGGACCGGCGCTCGCGTTGATCGACAGGTAAGAGATGATCAATTTGTCGAACGCCTTCACGGCGTCTTCCGATGCGGCCGTGATATCCAGCCCGCGGCAATCCTGGTACATGACAATCCTCCTGTTGCAACGAACTCTAAGGCTCCGTAGCTTAGGTGCCAAGCGACAACGAATTTTCGATACTTGGATATTCATGGCCTCTGACAGCAATTCAGTACAAGAAATCGACGCCGCCACGACCAAGTCCTGGGTCGATGCCGGCAATGCGGTTATTCTCGACGTCCGCGAGGATGCGGAGCTTCTGGATGCCCGTATCCCGGACGCCGTCCACAACGCGATGTCATCGTTCGATTTCGACAACGTCCCGAAAAATGACGGCAAGAAGGTCGTCGTGATGTGTGCACACGGCATGCGCTCGATGCAGGTTGCCGATTACCTGCTGCGTCAGGGAATACTTGATGAAGTCTACAATATGACCGGCGGGATCGTCGGCTGGGTGCAGTCGGGCCTCCCCTTCGAACACGACTAAGCCGTTTTCTCCGCCGCGATTAGAAATTCGACGTTGCCTTCCGGTCCGGTGATCGGGCTTTCGGTCACCCCAATCACCTTCCACCCGTCTAGTTCATCCAGCCACGTGCGGATATCTTCGCACACAGCGGAGTGAATTTCCGGATCACGGACCACGCCACCCTTCCCCACATGTTCACGACCCGCTTCAAACTGCGGCTTGATGAGCGCAACCAGGAATGCGTGCCCCTTGGTCAACGCCATGGCTGCAGGCAAAACGGTTTTCAGACCGATGAAACTGGCGTCGCAGACGACGATGTCGGCGGGTTCGGGTATTTGTTCTTCGCTCAAATACCGCGCGTTGGTTTTCTCAAGGACGACAACCCGGTCGTCGGAACGAAGCTTCCACGCCAACTGCCCGTGACCGACGTCAACCGCGTAGACCCGCGCGGCGCCATTCTGTAGCAACACATCCGTGAACCCGCCCGTCGATGCCCCGACATCGATACAGACGAACCCGGTCGGATCGATTTCGAAATGCTCAAGACAGTGCGCGAGCTTCAGCCCACCACGGCTAACCCATGGGTGATCCTGACCCCGCACTTCGAGCGAGATGTCCTCCGCGACCTGCAGGCCTGCTTTTTCGAGTTTGCGTTCGCCGGAAAAAACCACGCCCGCCATGACAAGGGCTTGCGCCCGGGAGCGGCTTTCGACCAGCCCCCGGTCCACCAGCAATTGATCCAGGCGGATCTTGGCGATGGGATCAAGCCCTGGCGGGTGAGCTCAGCTCGCTTTCGCGGCCAAGGGCGGTCATCACCGTCTCGACGATGTGCGATGCGTTGAGGCGGGCCGTATCGTACTGCTTTTCCGGCTTGTCCTGATCCAGGAACTCGTCCGGCATCATCATGGCGCGAACCTTGAGCCCGTTCTCGAGCAGTCCGTCATTCGCCATGAACGTCAGCACGTGCGAGCCGAAGCCGCCGATCGAGCCTTCTTCGATCGTCACCAGCACTTCGTGATTGCGGGCGAGATCGCGGATCATGTCCTCATCGAGCGGCTTGGCGAAACGCGCATCCGCGACCGTGGTCGACAACCCGCGCGCGGCCAGCTCTTCCGACGCCTTCAAGCATTCCTGCAAGCGGCCGCCGAAGCTCAGGATCGCCGCCGTCTTACCTTCACGGACAATGCGGCCCTTGCCGATTTCAAGAATTTCGCCCCGTTCTGGCAGTTCGATGCCGATCCCTTCACCACGCGGATAGCGGAACGCGGACGGGCGGTCATCGATGGACGCGGCCGTTCTCGTCATGTGCATCAGTTCAGCTTCGTCGGCAGCGGCCATGACGACGAAATTCGGCAGGGTCGCCAGATACGCGACGTCAAATGCGCCACAGTGCGTCGAGCCGTCGGCACCGACATAGCCTGCGCGGTCGATGGCGAAGCGCACCGGCAACGACTGGATCGCCACGTCGTGTACGACCTGGTCATAAGCGCGTTGCAGAAATGTCGAGTAGATCGCGGCGAAAGGTTTGAAACCCTCGGTCGCCATGCCGGCGGCGAACGTGACGCCGTGCTGTTCGGCGATCCCGACGTCAAAGCTGCGCTCAGGATAGACATCGCCGAACTTGTCGACGCCCGTCCCCGACGGCATCGCGGCGGTGATCGCTACGACCTTGTCGTCGTGCTTGGCTTCTTCGATCAATGCCTTCGCGAAGACGTTGGTGTAGCTGGGGGCGTTCGGCTTGGGTTTGTGCTGTTTGCCGGTCACCACGTCGAACTTGGAAACGCCATGATACTTGTCCGCCGATTCCTCGGCCGGCTTATACCCATGACCTTTTTCGGTGACGATGTGCAGCAGCACCGGGCCGTCTTCCTGATCGTCGCGCAGATTCTTTAAGACCGGGATCAGGTGATCCATGTTGTGGCCGTCGATCGGGCCGACGTAGTAAAATCCGAGTTCCTCGAACAGCGTACCTCCCGTCACCATCCCACGCGCGTATTCCTCGGCACGTTGTGCGACGGTTTCGAACTGACGCGGCAGACGCTTGGAGACGTTCTTCGCGAAATGGCGCGCCGAACGATAGGTCTTCGACGAAATCAAGCGCGACAGATAGGCCGAAAGCGCGCCGACAGGGGGGGCGATCGACATATCGTTGTCGTTAAGGATGACGATCAGCCGCGCGTCCATGGAACCCGCGTTGTTCATCGCTTCGTAGGCCATGCCGGCGGTCATCGCACCATCGCCGATGACGGCGATGACGTTGTTCTTCTTGCCCGAAAGCTCGCTCGCCACGGCCATGCCGAGACCGGCGGAGATCGACGTCGAGGAGTGCGCGGCGCCGAACGGGTCGTACTCGCTCTCGCTGCGCTTGGTGAAACCGGAAATCCCGTCGCCCTGGCGCAGGGTGTTCATACGCTCGCGGCGGCCGGTCAGAATCTTGTGCGGATAGCACTGATGACCGACATCCCAGATCAATCTGTCGTCGGGGGTGTTAAAGACGTGATGCAAGGCGACGGTAAGTTCGACAACGCCGAGCGACGCGCCGAGGTGCCCCCCCGTGATCGAGACGTTTCGGACCGTATCGCGGCGCAACTCGTCGGCCAACTGAAGCAGTTCAGCCTGCGAGAATCCGCGCGTATCCGCCGGGAACCGAACTTTGTCGAGTAGCGGGGTTTCGTTAATATTATCCAACGGTTGAAATCCCTTTTGCCTCTGTCATCCGTCGATCAAATCAGAATCACAGATAATTCACAAAAAAGCACACGAATTCACGGTGTTTCGGCGATTATTTCCGCCGAGTCACGATAAAATTCGCAAGTTGTTTTAAATGCTCGCCTTTTTCCTCGAACATTTCAAGGTGGGCGGCAGCCTGCTCGGCCAGCAAATGGGCCTGATCACGCGCCCGTTCAACCCCGAGAAGGGATACGAAAGTGGCTTTGCCAGCCGCTTCGTCCTTACCCGTGCGTTTACCCACTTCCTCGGCATCGCCTTCCACATCCAGAAGATCATCGGCGATCTGAAACGCGAGGCCGATGTCGTGTGCGTAGTGATGCAACGCCTGCCGGGCGGCGTTCGAGGCCTGCCCCATGATCGCGCCCATGTCGCAGGCGACGGCGATCAGCGCCCCCGTCTTCATCCGCTGAAGCCGGGTAATTTCAGGAATATCGAGCTGGGACTGCTCTGCCACCAGATCGAGCATCTGCCCGCCCACCATACCGTGGTCGCCGGCGGCCTGAGCCAGCACCAGGCAAAGGTTGGCGCGCACGCTCGCGTTTCCGTGGGTGTCCGGGTCGGCCAGCACCTCAAATGATTTGGTCAGCAGCGCATCACCCGCGAGGATCGCCGTTGCGTCGTCGAACTCCTTATGCACGGTCGGCCGTCCCCGGCGCATATCGTCATCGTCCATCGCAGGCAGGTCATCGTGCACCAGCGAGTAGCAATGCACCATTTCAAGCGCCGCCGCCGCGCGGTAGGAACGGCTTTCCGAAACACTGAAAAGGCCTGCGCACTGGACCAACAGGAACGGACGAATCCGCTTGCCGCCACCAAGCGTCGCATAGCGCATGGCGTCGATAACGCGCGCTTCCGGCATCTCCGATTTCGGCAGCAGGCGATCCAGATACTCTTCAACGTTTTCAGCACACGCGGTCAGCGCGCGGTCGAGCTCACTCATGAGGAAATCCTTCAGGCGTCGTCGAAAGGTTCGGTATCGACCGCGCCGTCCGCGCCGACGACAATTTTCTCGATCCGGGCTTCCGCTTCCTTGAGCTTGGCCTCGCAATGGCGCTTTAAAAATACGCCGCGCGTATACCCGTTGATGGAGGTATCGAGATCCCCCTCCCCGGTTTCAAGATCGCGCACGATGTCCTCAAGCTCTTCGAGGGCAGCCTCGAAGCTCATCTCGCGGATGTCTTCAGGAATTTCGTCCTTCTCGGCGGTCTTGCCCTTGGCCATGCAAACAATCTCAGGTTGGCAGTTCGAAAACGGCGCGCAGAATAGGCGTCAAGCCGCGGGCGGGCAAGCGGTCAATGCTCCATCAGGGACTGTACATGTTCCATCACGCTGTCCCTGAGCGCGTCCAGATCGTACCCGCCTTCGAGCATCGAGACGACACGCCCGTCGCAGACGTCATCGGCCAGATCGAGCAGTTTGTCCGTGACCCAGCGGTAGTCCGCCGTTTCCAACTCCAACTGCGCCAGCGGGTCGCGCTTGTGCGCGTCGAAACCGGCGGAAATGATCAGGAGTTCCGGCTTGAAGGCGCGAATACCGGGCAAGATCGTCTCTTCGTAGGCTTCCCGAAATCCTTGCGAGCCGGTCCCCGGCGCCAAAGGTGCGTTGCAGATATTGGCGTAATCGCCCTGCTCACGTGTCGAGCCGGTCCCGGGATAAGCCGGGTACTGATGCGACGACGCATAAAACATGCCGTCGACATGCTCGAAGCTATGTTGCGTGCCGTTGCCGTGGTGCACGTCGAAATCGATGACGCAGACCCGCTCCATCCCGTGCTTGGCGCGCGCATGGAACGCCGCGGCGGCGGCGGAATTGAACAGGCAAAAGCCCATCGCCTGAGAGGATTCCGCGTGATGCCCCGGTGGGCGCACGGCACAAAAAGCGTTCTTCGCGTCCTTGCCGACGACCGCATCCACGGCCGCGACTCCGGCGCCTGCAGCCCGCTGAGACGCTTCGCCCGACTTTGGCGACATCGCGGTATCCGGGTCCAGCCTCACCCGGCCCTCGCTCGGGATGTTGTCCATGATCATGTCGACGTAATCGGAATCGTGCACCAACTTGACGTCGGCCAGATCGACGATCGGCGCCTCCAGTCTGTGCAGGTGCTGAAATTTCTCGTTCTCGAGACCGGCCATCACCGCGCGCAGGCGGTCCGGCCGCTCCGGATGGTATTCCCCCGGGTCGTGTTCGATACAGGCGGGGTGAGAATAAAGAAATGTCGTCATATGAAGTTCCGATCGGGGTCAGTCAGTCGCCTTTGGACGTCAGTATACGCAGGTAGTCCACCAATTCCGAGAGTTCCTTCGCGTCGGTCACGCGCTGCACCGGCATCTTGGTGCCCGGAAGCATCTTGTCAGGCCCTTCGTCGAAAAGCCGGAACAGATGTTTCGCATCCCATCGGAAATCCACACCCGTCAACGCCCCAGAATAATGATAGCCAGGTACGGAACCGGCGACGCGGTTGAACAAGCCCTCGAAATGCGGACCGGACCTGGACGGCCCTTCCGCTGTCAAAGAATGGCATTTGGCGCATTTCGGGTAGAGCTTTGCTCCCGGATGATCGCTTTCCAGCCACGGCTTTGGTTCGTCAGTGGCGATTTTGGTCTGACCGATACGGTCCCCGGTCTCGATATGCCAGACGCGCGCCTGTTCGTCGGAGCTTGTCGAAATCGCGAACCGGCCGTCCGGAGAGTACGTCGCCGACCAGGCAATACGGTCATGCGCGAAAATTTCATGTACAGGCTCACCCGTTTCCAGGCTCCATTCCACGACGTAACCGTCCTTACCCGCGGTTAAGGCGCGTTGGCCATCCGGCGAAAACTCAACATCGTAAACCTGACCATCGCGGACATCTATTTCGCGCGTTTCGACCAGTTCATCGAGATCCCAAAGGCGTATGGTCTTATCAATACTCGCCGAGAGTAAACGCTTGCCGTCAGGTGACACGCTGAGGGCGGTGATCCCCATCCTGTGTCCTTCGAGCTTCCCAACGATATCGCCGATCTCCAGGTTCCAAAGCTCGATCACGGGATGGTGGCCGCCAATGACCAGGCGCTTCCCGCCATCGAGGAACGCCACGGCGTTGACCGGACTGTTAGCGGGGAGCGTCTGGATTTCAGTGCCGGTTTCCAGATCCCAGATCTTAACCGTCTTATCCCATGATCCTGTCGCGGCAAGCTTGCCGGATTCAGATATCGCCGCCGCCATCACTTTGTGATTGTGGCCGATCAACGTGTGAATCGGTTTCAGCGTCGTCAGGTCCCAATAAATCGCTTTGAAGTCGTCGCTGGTGGTCAGGGCGTGATCGGAATCCGATCCGAAGGTCACGCTCGTCACCGGGCCATCATGGAGATTAAGCGCGCCCACCTCCGACTGGTCACCGAAATTCCAGACCTTGGCCGTATAATCGAAACTGCCGGTGATGACCCGCATGCCATCGGGCGAGATATCGACGCTCCGAACCATACCGCCGTGACCGATCAAGTCCGCATTGGCAGCGAACGATACGACGGTCAAAGCCGCTGCGGCGGCGATCAGGCGAGCATGCTTCCGCATAGCCAATATTTTGGACAACGGTTCGACATTTTCAATGATAATGCACACGAAGCAGGCTGCACTCGCAACCCGGGAACAGTAGCTGTCAGGCCTTGTAGGCGCGTAGAAACGTCTCTGCCACGCCGCGCGCTTTCTCGTGAATCTCCTGGTCGTCCGGCATACCGCGCAGCCCCAAAATCCGCTGCAGGTACATATTCCCCCGGAGCATTGCAAAAAACATCGACGCTGCGGCCTCCGGATCAGGCACGGCAAGCCGGCCTCGACCGTGCACACGTTCAAGATATTTCGCCAACCGCATGGTCGCTGTTTTCGGTCCGGCCCGATAGAAAACTTCGGCGAGTTCCGGGAACCTGCCGCACTCGGCCAGAATAGTCCGATAAAGTGTCACGCTTTCGTCGTTGAGAACGACGTAAAGAAATACCTTGGCCATTTCGAATAACACCACATCGGGGTCTCCGTCATCTGTGACACGCAGCCCCTCGGCGTCCAAAAGCTCCTCGCATTTGCCGCTAACGATCTCTTCGAAGAGCGCATCCTTAGCACCGAAATGACTGTAGACAGTCTGCTTTGAGACGCCCGCTTCAGCGGCAATAAGGTCCATGCTGGCGGCACCATAACCCGCCCCCATGAAGACGCGTGCCGCGGCCCTGACGATCGACTTCCGCTTCGCCGCCGATGCAGGTGACAGCACATCTCCGGATTTGGCCGGAACGCTCGACATTTCCGTTCCTCTCCCGATCACGCATTCGTCATCATCGGTTGGTAGAAACCAATTGCCAGTAGAATCCGACTATAATATTTTAGACTAGACCGTCCAGTCTTATCAGGATCGTCCAAATATCGGCCCGCTGGGATCGCCCGGCGAGGTCGTTTTATATGTCCAGGGAACGCTGCCGTTTGGGGATCGATTGGATGAATACGTTCGGATACCGTGCCGTTGCCGCCAGCCTGGCCGTCACACTTGCGATGGCCATACCGGCGTTCGCTCAGGATGCAAAACAAGCCCCGAAAGCCAAGGCCGTCGGTATGGACACGGTTCGTGTCGAACCGCTGCGCCAAACCGTGCCCGTGATCGGCCGCTTCGTCCCCCATCAGGCTGGGATCGTCGCCGCCCGGGTCGCCGGACCGGTCGACAAATACCAGGTCGAAGTCGGTGACCGGGTAAAAGCCGGCGATGTGCTCGCTGTACTGGTCGACAATGCTTTCGTCTGGGAACGCAACCGCCGCAAGGCCGATGTCGCCAGTGCGCGCGCCAGTCTTGATACGGCGCGGGCCAGTCTGCAACTGCTGGATCAGGAGCTGAAGCGGCTGGAAGGACTCAAGGAATCGCCTGCGTTCTCCCCCGCCCGCCTCAACGACAAACGCCAGGAAACCATTCGCGCGAAGAGCCAGATCGGCGAAGCGACCGCCGACCTGAAATCGGCGGAGGCCGACCTGGAGTTGGGCGAGATTGCCCTCGGCAACACCAAAATCCGCGCCCCCTATGATGGCATCATCGTCGAACGTCATTCCGAAGCCGGCGCTTATTTGCGTGACGGCGATCCGGTCGTGACCATTCTCGACGACAACAACATGGAAATCGAAGCCGATGTCCCGGCGAACCGGATCGCCGGCCTGACCGAAGGGCGCGAACTCGAAGCCCGGATCGAGGACGGCACGCCTGTAAAAGCGATTGTCCGCGCCGTCATTCCCGATGAGAACCCGCGCACCCGCACGCGCCGCGTGCGCTTCGTTTCCGAATTCGAAGGCGATGCCAGATCGACGGCTGCCAATCAATCGGTCACGGTGCACGTCCCCGCTGGAGAGACGCGAAACGTCCTGACCGTCCACAAGGATGCGGTCCTGAACCGGGGCGGTGCGCAGCTGGTTGTGTTGAACGAGGACGGCAAGGCCGCTTTCACACCAGTCCGACTCGGCGAGGCGATCGGACAAAGGTTTGTCGTTCAGAACGGCCTCAAAGAAGGTGACGAGGTCGTGATCCGCGGGAACGAACGCCTGCAACCGGGTGAAGCGATCAAGCGGAGTAATCCCGAAGCCAAGGAAAACGCTTCATGAACGGATTGATCCGCCTTTCCATCGAACGCCCGATCGCTGTTCTCGCGGCGGTGCTGATGGTGGTCATGTTCGGCGTCGTGGCGCTGTTCAAGATTCCGATCCAGCTGACCCCTGACGTCCGCAAGCCGATCATCAGCCTCGAGACCATCTGGCCGGGCGCGGCCCCCGCCGAAATCGAGCGCGAGATCACCAACGAACAGGAAGAAGTCCTGAAGGGTATCGAGGGCCTGGAGGAGATTTCGTCGGAAAGCCAGGATGGCCGGTCGCGCATCACGATGGAATTCGCCGTTGGCACGGACATGAGCCGTGCTTTGCTGTTGACCGCTAACCGTCTTGACCGGGTCAGCAGCTATCCCGACGAAGCCGACCAACCCTCGATCCGCACCGCCAGCTCCGAAGACAACCCGATCGCATGGTTCGTCCTGACGCGGACCGGCGACAACAAGGCGCCGATCCATACCTTCGGCGACTTCGCCGAGGACGTCATCCAGGATCGCCTCGAACGTGTCGCCGGTGTCGCACGGGTCAATATGTATGGCGCGGCCAGCCGTGAAATGATCGTCCGCGTCGATCCTGACCTGATGGCGCGCTACCGCCTGACGGTGACCGACGTCGTAAGCACCCTTCGCGCGGCCAATTCTTCGGTGTCGGCTGGCGATGTCGACGAAGGAAAGCGCCGCTACGTCGTTCGAACGGAAGGAGAGTTCACACAGCTCAAGGATGTCGAGAACGTTGTCATCCGCTCCCAGTCTCCCGAACAAGGCGGCGGTGTCGCCCGCGTCACGGTCGGAGATATCGCTCAGGTGACGTATGGCCATTCCGACCCGACGGCACGTATCCGCGTTAATGGACGGCCGGCAATCGCGATGAACACCGTCCGCGAAACCGGCGCCAACGTGATTGAGACGATGAACGGCATCCGCGCCGCCGTCGAAGAGCTGAACACCAAACGCCTGCCCCGCGAACAGCTGACGCTGACCCAGGTTTATGACGAGACGGTATATATCGATTCCTCGATCGATCTCGTGCAGCAGAACATCATCATCGGCGGTCTGTTGGCGGCATTCGTGTTGCTGGTGTTCTTGCGCTCCGGCGGCGCCACCCTGATCGTCTCGATGGCGATTCCGGTTTCCGTTGTCGGGGCGTTCGTCGCCATGGCGTTTCTCGGTCGATCACTGAACGTGATTTCGCTCGCCGGGATTGCCTTCGCGGTCGGCATGGTCGTCGACGCCGCCATCGTCGTCCTCGAGAATATCTTCCGTCTGCGCGAAAAGGGTTACAGCCGGGTTGAAGCGGCGTTCCTGGGCGCCAAACAAGTTTGGGTCGCAGTCCTGGTTTCGGCGATGACCACTGTCATGGTCTTCATCCCGATCCTGATTATGGAACTCGAAGTCGGTCAGCTATTCCGTGACATCGCGGTCGCGCTTTCGGTGTCGGTGTTGCTGTCGCTATTGGTCGCGATCACCGTCATCCCCGCCCTTTCGAAGCGACTGCTTGGTGGACCTGATGAAAGCAGCATCACACGCCGTCGCATCCCCGGTGTCGACCACCTCGCGGGCGGATTTCACGTCGCCGTCATGGCGATCACCCGCCGCGTCATCGCGAACAAGCTGGCGTCCGTCGGCGTGGTGCTTTTCTTATGCGGCACCGGCGCCTTCATCACCTACGCCCTGCTGCCCAAGCTTGAATACCTGCCCGACGGCAACCGCAACCTGATCTTCGGCGTCGTCGCGCCACCACCGGGTTACAACCTCGACACCACCGAGGATATCGCGGCCAAATTCGAAGCCGAGATGATCCCCCTCCTGGCCGAGAACAACCCCGATGGGAAGCGGGCCGACGGCCAGCCGCTGGTCGACCGGTTCTTCTTCGTCGCCACGCGCGGCATCACCTTCCTTGGGGCGGCCGCGTACGATCCGAACCGGGTCAAGGAACTGATCCCGATCCTGAAATCGGCAGCTTTAAAGGAGCCGGGTACGTTCGGCCTGATATCCCAGCGCTCGCTTTTCGGGCGTGGCATCGGGGGGTCGCGCTCGATCGAGTTGAACGTCATGGGTGAAGATCTCGAAACCATCCTCGGCACGGCGGTGCGTGCCGTCGGCTTGGTCGAACAGGCTATGCCGCGCAGCCAAGGGACGCAGCTTCGCCCGAAGCCCGGGCTCGAACTCGGTGCGCCTGAAGTCCGCGTCTACCCGAACCGGGTCAAACTGGCCGACAACGGGGTCACCGCGCAGCAACTATCCGATACGCTCGATGCCTTCAACGACGGCCTGCGGGTCGCCGAGATCACGGTCGGGAATAAACGTCTCGACTTGATGATCAAAGGGCCGGACAGTCAGGTGACCGAGACCCAGGGGATCAACTATCTCCCCGTCACCACACCGTCCGGGATCATCCTGCCGGCGAGCGAACTGTCCGATATCGTCGTGACGGCGGGGCCGACGCAAATCAATCACCTGGAACGCCTTCGGACCGTGACCCTCGAGATCCGACCGCCGGACGGAATCCCATTAGAGACCGCACTGGAAACGCTGCAGATCGGCGTTATCGACAAGCTGCAGGCTGAGGGGATGCCCGAAGGCGTCCAGCTTCGTATGACCGGCACGGCGGACAATTTGAATCAGACTTGGGCGCACATGAAGTTCGACCTGCTGATCGCCGTCGTGATCGTCTATCTGGTGATGGCGGTGCTGTTCGAAAGCTTCGTCTACCCGATGGTGATCATGCTCTCGGTGCCGCTTGCGACGGCGGGCGGCGTGTTGGGGCTTGCGGTCATGAACCAGTTCACGTTCCAACCCCTCGACATGCTGACGTTGCTGGGCTTCGTGATTTTGATCGGGATCGTCGTCAACAATGCGATCCTGCTCGTACACCAAACGCTGTATCACATCCGCGACGAGGCAATGGAGGTGACGGACGCGATTCTGGAATCCACTTCAAACCGTATTCGGCCGATCTTCATGTCCACGACAACGAGCGTCTTCGGGATGATGCCGCTGGTGCTGTTCCCGGGCGCGGGTTCCGAGCTTTACCGGGGTCTCGGCTCCGTGGTGCTGGGCGGTCTTTCGCTTTCTGCGATCCTCACCCTTGCGATCATTCCCCCGCTGATGGCACTGTTCTGTGCGGCCGTCGAACGCAGCCGGGGCGAGCGCATGCAGCGCAAGGCCGAGCGCGATGACGACGACCGCAAGAGCCGTTTCCCGGCAATCGAAGACAAGACTGGCGATAACGAAAAGATTGATGCCTCGACCCCGAACCGCCCACAAACGGAACCCAATCCGGCGGAATAAGTTTACCTATGCCTGACTGCAGATTTGCCATCGTCGGCGCCGGTATTGCCGGTGCCTCGCTTGCGTACCGGCTGTCCGAACATCTCGGCAGCGGCTCAGACGTGCTGTTACTCGAACGGGAAGATCGGCCGGGCTATCACTCGACCGGCCGTTCCGCCGCCGTCTACACGGAAACCTACGGCCCGCCCGTCATTCGCGCGTTGACCGCCGCATCGCGACCGTTGTTCGACAACCCACCTGACGGGTTCGCGTCGCACCCCCTTCTCCACCCCATGGGCATGCTGCTGATCGGCGGTGAGGATCGCCGCGAAAAAGCCACCGAAATCTTCGAACAGTGCCAGGCTTTAACCCCAACGATCCGCCTGCTCGAAGGCAAGGACGTCAGCGATCTGGTCCCGGTGCTACGTCCGGCATGGACGGCGGTCGGCGTTTTGGAACCTGACTGCATGTCGATGGACGTCGCCGCCATCCATGACGGGTATCTACGTGGCTTCAAGGCGCTTGGCGGCAAGATCGTGACGGATGCCGATGTATTGAGCGCGACAAGAAACGCTGAGCGCTGGATAATCGAAACCCGGGCCGGCCAGGTCAACGCCGACTTGATTATCAACGCCGCCGGCGCCTGGGCGGATGAGATCGCCGAGAAATCAGGCCTCGCGCCCCTCGGCCTGCAACCGAAACGCCGCACCGCGCTCGTTTTTCAAGCACCAGAAGATGTCGACACCAGCGCGTGGCCGATGATCAACGACATCGACGAGACGTTCTACTTCAAACCGGACGCCGGGCGAATACTCGCCTCGCCGGAGGAAGCGACACCGATGCCCCCCTGCGACGTGCAACCTGACGAATATGACATCGCCGTCACCGTCGACCGCATCGAAACCGCGACAACGATGAAAATTCCACGCATCGACAACAAGTGGGCGGGCTTAAGAAGTTTCTTCCCCGACGGCGTCCCCGCACTTGGCTTCGATCCGCGCACGGACGGGTTCTTCTGGCTTGCCGGTCAGGGCGGTTACGGCATCACGACATCCGACGCCATGGCACGGCTGGCCGCCAGCCAATTACTCGGTAACGAGCCCCCTGCCGACATCATCGACAAGGGCGTCAATCCGTCCGTGATCGCACCGGCCAGATTGGCCGGATAAGGCAGATCCACTAACCTGCTTTTTTGAGCGAAATCCTGAAAACGCCGTCGCTTTCGTCGCTGGCAAGCAACTCATGCCCGGTGGTGGAACTATAGGTCTCGAAATCCTTGGGTGCCGCAGGGTCGGTCACTTCGATTTCGAGCACATCGCCCGGCATCAGTTCCTTCATCTTTTTATTCGCGCGCAACACCGGCAACGGGCAGTTCAGTCCCTTAAGATCAATCTGCGTCGTCGTCATCGAGCCCCCTCAGAGCCGTTATCGTTTCCGACACGTTCGGTTGATTTTCGATGTTTTGCAACTAATTACCTCCCTATGGCCGGCACCTGGTCACGAAACTGTGTTTGGCCACGCCTTAACCGGCCGTTGTAAACAATATTGCAAAGGGTTGTGTAACCTTAACAGTCTGACCGGATTTTTGATGCCATCACTTGCAACGTCACAACGTTCCGTAATGCCCCGATTTAAGCCTCAGGATAGGGCCAGCGCGGTGCTCAAGGCGATGGGAAACACGCACCGCCTGACCATTCTTTGCCATCTTTCACGTGTCGAAGCGTCCGTCACCGAATTGGAACAGGTAACGGGGCTCAGCCAGTCCGCATTGTCTCAGCATCTGGCGAAACTGCGTCAGGAAGGTTTGGTAAAAACCCGCCGCCATGCGCAGGCGATCTATTACTCTTTGGCAGGCGAGGTCGCGACGCAGGTGCTCAAGGCTTTGCGCACCGCAAAGCTTATCTGATCACACAACACGCGTGAAAATGTCGACATCACCCTGACGTTCGCGTACCGCTCGGCCGTCTTCGATCAGATGATGCAGGTGCGCCAACGTCTCGCCGATGGCGAAGAACGTCTGGTGCTCGTCCAGTTCCCGCTTGAACAGTCTGTAAAGCACGTCGACGCCGGTGCTCGGCTCGAAAAGAGCGTCGACCGTCTCGTCCAGCCGTTCGACATGGTGCGCATCCAGATCGTCGAGCCGGGCATGAAAGCCCTTGAAAGGCCAGTTGTGGCTCGGCAATACCAACGGATCGCCGCCGACTTCATTCCTTAAACGCGCGATCGTATCGATGAACAGACCGAGCGGCCGGCCTTCCGGCTCCTGCGGCCAGACGCTGACGTTGGGGCTGATCTTGGGCAACACCTGATCCCCGGAAATCAGCACATCCGCCTCATCACAATAAAGACATGCGTGTTCCGGCGAGTGACCGCGACCGACGATCATGCGCCACTTCCGCCCACCGATCTCGATATTGTCTCCGTCCGCGATCCGCTCAAACGCAGCCGGGATCGGCGAGACGATGTTTTTGTAGCCCCCCGCCCGCCGGCTGACGCTTTCCATCATGTCATTTGAAAATCCGGCGCGGCGGTAGAATTTTTTGAAGGCTTCCTGCGACTGATCCTGACCGTCCAGCGATAGCATGCGCCCGAAGGTCCATTCGGTCAGGGGCATCACCAGGGGAGCGTCGAAACGCTTGGTCAGCCACCCCGCGAGGCCCGCGTGATCCGGGTGGAAGTGCGTCACGACGACGCGCTTGACCGGTCGGCCCGCCATGGCACCCGTAAACAGGGTTTCCCATGCTGCCTTCACCTCGTCCGTGCAAATACCGGTATCGACGATTGTCCAACCGTCGCCGTCTTCGAGCAGCCAAAGATTGATGTGGTCAAGTTTGAACGGCAACGGCATACGCAGCCAGTGAATACCGGGCGCAACCTCGAAGGTTTCGCCGAGCGGGGGTTCGCCTTCAAAGGCGTATTCGGGTGTAAAAGCCATGCCGCGTTTTTAAAGCCTTACCCCCGATTTGCAATAGACGGGGTATCGCTTGGTTTCAGCGTTTCAGGCCGAATGCGGGACGTGGTTTCTCGGGATGCTGTTCGCCGGGAAAGGGTGTCGGAAATTCCTGCGGCACGGTCTCGATGCCCTTGGCTCTCAGCAGATCGGGCGCCGGACGGCCGTTGACGTCGTGACCTTCCCGGATCATGCGCTCCTGATTGATCAGGTATTTGAGCTCTTCCTTGATGACTTCGGTGTGCCGCGTCGGCTCCGCCTTTAGCACCGCCGACACGATACCGAGCTTCACCTGCTTCGGCATGCGGTCGAAATTCTCGAGCATCATGAATTTGATCGACGGACGGACCGAAGATGACAGAAGAAGGCTCAGGATCAGCTTCTTTCGGATGTCATGACGCATGTTCCCGGCTTCGGTCAGCTCAAAGAACTCCCGAACGAACTGCCGGGGCGCGATTTCGCCATCCAACAATGATTTCAGATTCTCGCGGAGAGCTGCCGTATATTGTTTACGCGTCTCCGTGACGATCTTCGATGCATGTTGGCGCACCTTGCCGATGCTGTCCGGCTCGAAGGCATGCTCGGTGACGTATTTCAGGCATTCCTTCACAAGTTCATGACGCGATGTATCGCCGATGATCTCGACCACGCCACGCACCAGCTTGGTCGAGTTGCCGAGCGGGCACAATCTGGCGGTCGCCGCCAACGCCATCGAGCCTTCCGGATCGCGGGCGCACACCATGGCCAGCGCCAAAGGATCTTCCAACCCCGAAAGATCGATGTCTTTGTTCAAAAGGTTTTCGGGCACGAGCAACCGGTCCTCGTCACCCGGAATGACAAGCGGTTCGCGCTTTTTATAGCTCTGCTTGATCCCGAGCGCCGTCTGCAGGCCCTCGCGCGAAATCCCCAACGCATTGAAAGCGGATGCACTCACGCGACGACCCTCAAGGTCTGAGGACGGACGGCACGAACCGGCGCACCGGCCCGATCCAGCCAATCACGGAACATGCGGGCTCCGTCACGGAGTGCCGTCGGCTTCAAGACCCGGTTAACGGCCTCTTGGCGATAAAGCGACTGTCGCATGGCGGCAAGCTCACTCTCGCGGCCAAGGCGCCATGCCAACGGCACATCATCCATCGCATCGAGCGCGCGTTCCTTGGCGCCAATGATATCGGCGAGAATAAGGGTCAGAAATTGAATGGCATCTTCGTTCGGCTTGGCGGCGCCACGGCGCCATTTGCTGACGGTGGACGGTGCAACGCCCAGCATCTTCGCGATGTCCTTGCCGGCGACGCCGCCGTCGGCCAGACCACGGAACACGGGTCTGACGTCGATCAAGTCCGGTGCCCAGGTACCGGTCATGTCTTCTTCCGGCCCGTCGGATCGGATTGCCTCATCCATCATTTGAACACCCCAGAATGTTCCGTTTTTGCCCAGACCGAATCGGTCTCGACTATTCTTTGTATATAATGGTTAACAAAAAACCCACATTTCGTACAACCAACAAAATATGGATTGTTTCGGTTATTGCGGGGGTGAACAGGTGCTGGACGATGGTTTAATCTCTTTTCCATGCGTATCGGCATCGACCTCGGCGGCACCAAGACCGAAGCCATCGTCCTTGATGAGGATGGGGAAACGCGTGTGCGCCGGCGCATCGACAGCCCGCGTGGTGAATACGACGCAACCGTCCGTGCCATCAAGGAACTGGTCGAATCCGTCGCCGCCGAAGCGGGGTGTGGGATGGACGCCACGGTCGGTGTCGGCATCCCGGGCGCGATCTCTCCCGAGACCGGCCTCGTCAAGAATGCCAACTCGACCTGGCTGATCGGTAAGCCGCTCGACGATGATTTAAGAAACGCCGTGAAGCTGCCGGTAAGGCTCGCCAACGATGCGAACTGTTTTGCGGTGTCCGAGGGCACCGACGGCGCCGGCCAGGGTTATCAGATGGTGTTCGGCGTGATTCTCGGGACCGGTGTCGGTGGCGGCATCGCCATCGACGGCCGCACCCATTCAGGCGTCAACGCCATCGCCGGCGAATGGGGCCATAACCCCCTGCCCTGGCCGCAGGCGATCGGCGGGTTGGAGGAGCATCCGGGCCCAACGTGTTACTGTGGGAAGCCGGGTTGCATCGAGACTTTCCTCTCCGGCCCCGGACTCGCGAACGACTTCGCCGCCGGCGGCGGCCCCGAGTTGGCCGCGACCGAGATCGCGCGCCTCGCAAACGAGGGGAACGAACGCGCCGTCGCCGCACTGAGCCGTTATACCGACCGCCTGGCCCGGGCGATATCCGGTGTCGTCAATATCCTCGACCCCGACGTGGTCGTGTTTGGGGGCGGCCTCTCGCATCTCGACATCATTTACGACGTTTTACCTAAGGCGCTCGGGCAGTATGTTTTTTCAGACGTGTGCAACACGCCATGCGTCAAAAACAAACACGGCGACAGCTCGGGCGTGCGCGGCGCGGCCTGGCTATGGCCCAAAAACGTGGGAAGGGAAAAATCCGCATGAGCGTCAATATCAACCGGGCCGAAAACGGCATTGCCGAAATCGAAATCCGCCGTTTTGAGAAGCGCAACGCCCTCAACGCCGAACACATCAACGCCATCGCCGACGCCGCGACGGAACTCGCGGGCGACGACAGCGTCCGCGCCGTCGTTTTGAGATCCGAAGGCGACAAGGTGTTCTCCGCCGGGGCAGACATCACCGAATTGGCGGCGCAAACGGCGGATACGGCGCACGGTTTTATCGATACGCTACGCCGCGCCATTCAGGCCGTCGCAGATATTCCGGTGCCAGTGATCTGCCGAATGCAGGGGGCGTGCATCGGCGGTGCGATGGAGATGGCGGCTGTCTGCGATCTTAGGGTCGCCAGCGAGAACGCCAGTTTCTGCATGCCGGAAGTCAGGGTTGGCATCCCGTCCGTTATCCAGGCGGTGTTATTGCCGCGGCTCATGGGGAAAGGTCGCGCCGACTGGCTGGTAATTTCCGGCGAGGTCATCGACGCGAAAACCGCCTACGAGTGGGGTTTTGTCGAAAAGCTGGTCCCGGCGGATCAATTGGACATCACGGTCGAAAAAGCGTGCGACGCAATCCTGCATTCGGCGCCGCAGGCGGTCCGTACGCAAAAACGCCTGAACCGGTCGTGGAATGATCTATCGATCGATCAAGCGATCTCGGAAAGCATGGATGCGTTCGCCGCGTCATACCAAACGTCTGAGCCCGCCGACTACATGGCGAAGGTGCTGAAACCCAAGCCCTAACTCTAAGTCACGGAAATCGGCAACAGGAACATCAAGGCCAGCCCGGCCGCGCAGGCGATGGCGCGCTGCCAGATCGGGCGCGCCGCAATTAACGCCAGACTGAGCAGCCAGAGCGCAATCCCGATCTTGATCATGGCAAGAAGCGCCATCACGGGATCGGTCTTGAGTGCGATCAAAGCTGGGTTGGCGACAAACGCAAGCGGGATAAGATACAGCCCGAGTCCCAACCGCATCGCGACACCCGCCACGCGCAACCACGGCGCATCAGCCATACCTGCGGCGATGAAGACCGTCCCGCAGACGGGTGGCGTGATGGTCGACAAAAGGGCGAACCAGAAAACAAACAGGTGCGCGTGAAGAAGCGGCAAGCCCAACTCCTCAAGCGCCGGGCCGGTCACCGAAACGCAAATCACGTAGGCGGCGGTTGTCGGCACCTCCATCCCCAGGATCAGGCACGCGAGGGCGGTCAACAATAGCGCCGCCCACAATTCCCCGCCCGAGAGCGCGATGATCGTCGACGTCACCTTGACGCCGAGCCCTGTCATCTGCAGCACCCCGATCACGATTCCCGCACAAAGGATGATCGACGCGACCGTCGCGATCTGCCCGGCCGCGTTGACAAGGGCATCGGCGAAGCGGCGGGCCCACATTGGGATAGAGAACGTGCCCTCGGCGTTGAACGCCAACAACACGATGGAGACCGCGATCGCGACGGCGGAAGCATACTGCGGCGTATAACCGCCGATAAACAAACGTTCCAACAAGACCGCAAACGGCACGGCGAAGAACAGTCCTGTGATCAGCAATGTCCTGCGGTCGGGTTGCTCAGACGTGTCCATGGCGCGAAGGTCGGTCCGCTTTGCGAACCCGTCGACACCGACCCAGACGGCGAAGAAAAACAACAGGGCCGGCAATAAGGCCGCCGCCATGATGTCGGTGTAAGGCACCCCCAACAATTCGACCATGACGAACGCCCCCGCGCCCATCAGCGGCGGCATGATCTGTCCGCCACTGGATGCCACCGCCTCAACCGCCGCCGCCAGCGACGGCGGATAGCCAAGGCGCTTCATGGCGGGGAGTGTCACCGCGCCCGTCGACGCCACGTTGGCGGACGCCGAACCGGACAACGACCCAAACAAGGCGGATGCCAGCACCGAGACTTTCGCCGCCCCCGCGCGGAGCCTGCCCGCCACCGCGATGGCGAGGTTCATGAACCCCTGCCCAGCCTCACCCGCATTCAAAACGGCGCCCAGGATCACGAAAACAGCCACAACATTGACTGAAACACCTGTCAGCGGCCCCCAGAAGCCCGCTTCGGCAATCGTCAGGTTCCCGAACAAACTGGCCCACGGCAGGCCCGGATGACCGAATTCCCCGGGCACGTATTCCCCGAACATCCCATAAGCGAGGACGATGACGGCGACCAACGGGAGCGGCCAGCTGATCGCCCTTCGCGCCATTTCGAGCACGATCACGATCAGCGCGGCGGCCATGATCATCTGCACCGTACCGGCCAGATATCCATATTGCTCACCAAGCGCGTTTTCGTTCAGCGCGATATAGAAACAAATCGCGATCCCGAAAGCGGCCATGATCCACCCGGTGATCCGCTCGATCGGGTTTTCCGTCTTTGCAAAAACGAACACCCACGGCAGCGCCAGCGCCATGTGCAGCGGCCGGCTGATCAAGTTCGGGATCAAGCCGGAGAAAATCAGATACATATGAAAGCCGACCGAAACGGCAGCGAGCCCGAGGATCAAATATCCCCGGACTCGCGATTGCGTCTCTTCGGTCGTATAGGCGTCGTCGCTCACAAGATTACTTGAGCGCGTCCGGCACGCTGACGCCCGCCTCGGCATAGTACTTGAGCGCACCGGCGTGCAGCTTGCCCGCCATCGGCGCCAGCATTTCAGGTTTCACGGCAGACCACCACTTGTTGTCGCTGCCCATGCGCGCTTTCTCCGACCAATATGTCTTGGTCAGGGCGTAAGCCGTGTCGTCGCTCATGCCCGTCGTGGTGTAAGCCATCACCGGCAGCGACGTGGTCGTCGTGTCCTGATCGACGCCCGGATAGGTCCCGGCCGGAATAACGAGCTTGGTCCGCTTGCTCTCGGTGACCTGTTCGTCGGTCATCGAAATCAGGTGGATGTCGGTGCCGGCAGCGGCTTCCATCACGTTCGGCGCGGGGTAGGAACCGGCCGTCGCAAAACCGTCGACCTGCTTGTTCTTGAGCGCGGCCACCGCGGCGTTGAGTTCGACGTCGACCAGTTTGACCTTGTCCTTGATGCCGAACATTTCGAAGTACTTTTCGGCTTCCTTGGCACCAAAGCTGCCCTTGCCGATCAGGTACGACTTTCCGTCCAGATCCGCGAAGGTTTTGATACCGGAATCCGCGCGCACAACGAAGTGCATCGTCAAGGACGGGATCGGGAACAGGCCACGGATTTCGTCGAACTTGGGGTTTTTCGGCTCGAACATCTTCTTGCCGCCCTGGGCCAGCTTGATCAGCGCCGGCGGGGTCGTGAAGACATAATTTCCCGGCCGCACGGCCGCTTCCTTGACGTTCTGAACCGAGCCCTGGCTCTCTTCGACCGTCAGGATCATATTGCCGTTCGTACCGCGCTTGACGGCCTCGGCGATCTGCACCGCCATCTGATAATACGAAGACGTCGATTTCGCGGATTTATAGGTGACACGGGTCTCTGCATCAGCGGCCATGCTGCCAAGCAGCACCGCGACCGCCGCCACGCCCGCGAGCGCAACTTTGTGGATCGTCATGGATGTTACCCCTGGTTAGACGCGTCTTATGTTTGCGCATTTTATCCGAACGCGCGGCGGCATCAATCAGCGTTTATTGTGGATCAGTGCGCCATCAGCATCGGTATTTGCGCATGCCCGAGAACGTATTTCGTGACGCCCCCCAGGATAAGCTGACGCATCCGGCTGTGGGTATAGGCCCCACTGACCAATAGATCGGCGCCGAACTTCTCGCACTCTTCCAAAAGCTTCGGCCCGACGCTGCCCGCCGGCGCCTCGAACACCTTGGTGTCGGGCTTGATGCCATGCCATTCCAGATACTGCGCGAGTTCCGGGCCCCGCGCGCCCGAGGTGCGGAAACTGTCGGCGGTCAAAACCATCACGGCTTCTGCCTGTTCCAGCATCCGGACCGCAGACGAGACGGCGCGTGCCGACTGCACACTGCCGTTCCAGGAAATCGCGATCCTTTTCCGCATCGAGCCGGCCGACCCAGGCGGCACGACCAACACCGGCCGGCCGCTTTCGAAGATCGCGGCATTCAGTGTCATCGGTGTCAGGACATCGTCGCTGTCACCCGGGCGGGCGACGACGATCAAATCGTTCAGACGGCCGATCCTGGCCACAACTTCGTCTTCGCGGCCATGTTCGTGGCGCCAGCTGACGGTCATTTTTTTCTCGCCGCTCGGCTTGTCGGCGACGGTCACATCGTGGCGCTTTAGAGCTTCATCAAAAAGCTTGCGCGCACGGGCGACGCGTTCAGAGGCTTCTTTCTCCGCCATGCCGATCATGTCCTCGACCATCGCGACGGACATGCCTTCACCCAGCAGCGGGATGGATTCCTTGGCCTCCGGTTCGACGTGAAGGACCTCAAGATGGCTTTTGAGTTCCTTGGCGACTGAATACGCCTTGTTCAGCACTTCCTCGTTTTCCGGAGCGCCGCTCAGCGGACACAGGATCGTATTGACCATTGAGCACCTCTGCCTGTTAGCAATTGTTGTTAATCAACATGATGCGCCTTTTCACGGATTTTCGCAAAGGGTGGATTACACCCCTAATAACGCACGCGCCTGACGCACCGTTTCCCGTTTTTTTCCGCCGCTGTCCACACGTGACCAATTAATCTCGCCAAGCTCATAAGTCGACTGCCTGGCAGCGATATCGACAGTAACGTCCGACACGTTACGCGTTCGCGTTGCCACCCGTTCGAGACGAACCTCATCCGGCGCATCGACCCAAATGCCGGTGAACGGCACCCCACAACCTTCGGCCACTGTCTCGGCCTGGATGCGTTGTTCCTCGTTCGCGAACACGGCGTCGAGGACGACGCTCTGCCCCCTCTCCAGCGCGATACGCGCCTGATCGTAGAAAGTTGCGTAGGTCTGATCTGTCATTTCCTTGGTGTAGCCATCCGCCCCGAGTTTCTCGTTCGGGTGCTGACCCGCAAGACGTTTGCGGACGACATCGGTACGCACCACGCGGGCACCCGGCCTGCGCCCCAGATAGCGGGCGACCTCGCGGGCAAGCCGCGACTTCCCCGACCCCGACAAACCGCCGACCGCGACAAGCCGGGGCGCGGACGGTTCAAGATAGTTCGCCGCCAGTTCCAGATAGCGCTGTGCAGTCTCTGTTTCGCGCACTTTATCATTCTCGTCGCTTTGGGACGCGGCGATGGCTGCGCCGACATGTGCGCGGATCTGTGCGCGCATGGTGAGGAAAATCGGCAAGACATCGAACGCGTCCGCTCGCTCGTCACCGACGTCGAGATAGCGATTGAACAGAAACGATGCCAAACGTTCCTTGCCGTGGAAATCCAGGTCCATCAAAAGGAATGCCAGATCGTAGAGGACGTCGATATCTGAAAAGTCGGTGGAGAACTCAATCGCGTCAAAGAGCGTCGGCTTGCCATCATAGAGGCAAATATTACGGAGATGCAGATCGCCATGACACGCTCTCACCCGCCCCTCCATCCGCCGGGTGTCGAGCACACTTGAAAAGGCGTCGATCAGTTCCAGCGTCCGACCGGTTACGCTCTCAACCTCTTTTGCATCGAAGATGCCGGTGTCGGAAAGCCGTTCGAAGGATAGGACGTTGTTCTCAGCGATATTGCGAATGCCGGTAAAACCACCTCGGTCCGGGCGAAGCGCCGCACCGGCATGGAAATCCGCGATCACGTCGGCGAGCTCTTCTATGACGGGCCGCCTGAGGCCCTTGTCGACGCCCGCAAGGCGGTCGAAAAGCTGCGTTTCGTCGAACCGGGTCATTTCGACCAGCCAATCCACAACCTGGCCGTCGCCACCGATTTCGAACTTGTCCTGTGCGCGGGTGACCGGCACGACGCCGAGATAAATCTTCGGCGCAGTCCGGCGGTTGATCTCCACTTCGCGCAGACATGCCTCGTGGCGAGCCTCCAGCGTTCGGAAATCCAGAAACGGGAACTCGACCGCGCGCTTCAGCTTGAAGGCTTTATCTCCAATCAAAAAGACGACGGAGATATGGGTCGTAACGATTTTCGGCGGTTGCCCGCCTTCCGTCAGCGCCGCTTTCAGAAATGCGACGATTTCGTCTTGTCGCGGTTCAAGCATGTTCAACGGAAGGTCATGCGCGCTTCTTCAACGCCCTCGGGATCTTCGTGGATGATGACCTCGGCGTTCGGGAATGCCTCCATCACCTCGAACTCAACCTGTTCGGAGATCTCATGAGCATCCTTGAGCTTCATGTTGCCATCGAGTTCCAGATGAAACTGGATGAAGACGTTGATTCCCGACGACCGGGTCCGCAGATCGTGAAGGCCCTTCACTTCTTCATGGGCCATGACGATATCGCGAATCTTCTGGCGTTCGGCGTCGTCCAGTTCCTGATCCATCAAAATCGCCAATGACGTCTTACCGATCTCCCAGGCCCCCTTGACGATATAAAGGGCGATCAGCGTCGCGACGATCGGATCGGCATACCGCCATCCGAGATACGTCGACATGAACAACGACACCATCACACCAAGATTGATCAGCACGTCGGTCTTGTAATGAAGACTGTCGGCGCTGATGGCGATGGAGCCCGATTTCTTGACGACGTAACGCTGGAAGACGACCAGCCCGATGGTCAGCACGATCGAGAACACCATCACCGCGTAGCCGATCTCGCCGTTCATGACGACACGCGGTTGCGCGAGCCGCTGGCCAGCTTCGATCAACAGAAATGCCGCCGATCCAAAAATGAACGCAGCCTGCGCCAGACTGGCGAGCGGCTCCGCCTTGCCGTGTCCGAACCGGTGCTCCCGGTCGGCAGGCTGCAAGGCATGATGCACCGCGAGCAAATTGACCAGCGATGCCGCCGCATCAAGGAACGAGTCGATCAGCGTCGACAGCAGACTCACCGAATCCGTCATCATCCAAGCGACAAGCTTGGTTGCGATCAGGATGGCCGCGACGCTCACCGACGCGATCGCGGCGGCCCGCATCAACGTGCCGCCGGCAACGCCTGCGTGGCCGTTTTGACCCGCGGCTTCCGTCGGCGGCTCGTGGGTGATGCTCACGGGAACAAGCGCTCCGTTCTCCAGGACTCACCATCGAGGTGATAGACAATTCTCTCATGCAGGCGGAATTTTCCATCCGACCAGAATTCAATCAGGTCAGGGGCAACCCGAAACCCGGACCAATGTGCCGGACGCGGCACCTCGCCGATATTGAACTTCGCCGTGAATTCGGCGACCCGGCGCTCTAGAACGAACATCCCCTCCATGGGGCGTGACTGATCGGATGCCCAGGCGCCGATCCGGCTGCCGCGCGGACGCGACTGGAAATAGGCATCGGCCTCGGCATCCGTCACCGGCGAAGCGACACCCTCGACCCGCACCTGTTTTCTAAGGCTCTTCCAATGAAAATTCAGAGCGACCTGGCTGTTGGTTTTGAGTTGATTCCCCTTGTTGCTCTCCAGGTTCGTGTAGAAAACGAACCCCGACGTATCGAAGTCTTTCAACAACACCATACGGGACGAAGGCCGGCCATCGGGCGTGGCCGTCGCCAAGTTCATCGCGCTCGGATCGTTGAGTTCGCTCTCTTTTGCCAACTCGAACCATGAGCCGAAAAGATCGAAGGGTTCTTTAAAGTCTGCCATTGGAATTCCGTGATTAACGTCACATATTTTTATCGCGGTCGGCGTTACAATTTCGCCGCATTTTCGCCATATCCTGTAGATATAGGGATACGGTAAGAATGTCGAATGTTCGATCCGTTACGTTTCGGATCGATTATGATGACTGAAACAGGAAAGAGGGGCCCGTGACAACCTGCGGGTCCAATTAGTGATGAATAGGCAGATGTCCGCGATGAAACCGTCGAAACCTCTAATTGTCGCCACTTTGTGCCTGGCCCTCGCCGCGTGCGAACAAGGCAAGGAGAAACAGACCGCCGGCACATTAGCAGGCGCCGGCTTGGGTGCGCTTGTCGGCTCGCAAATCGGCGGTGGAAAAGGCGCATTGGCCGCTGTCGCTCTCGGCACACTCGCCGGTGCCTGGGCCGGTTCCGAAATCGGTAAATCGCTCGACAAGGCCGATAAGGCCTACGCGCAGCGGACGGCGCAGGATGCGCTTGAGTACAATAAATCGGGTCAGACCTCGACCTGGCGCAATCCTGATTCCGGCCACTCCGGCACAGTCACGCCGACCAGCACGTACCGCACATCCGAGGGCAGCGACTGCCGCGAGTTCGAAACGAACATCTACGTCGACGGCAAGCAGGAAAAAGGCGTCGGCACCGCCTGCCGCCAACCGGACGGCACCTGGAAAATCCAGAGTTGACCGCGCGCCCCGGCCCGGCGTGCAGATGCGCGCTGGCCGCGGCCGCCCTTATTTTATCGCTGAGCTTCGCTGCCGCCGCCGAGGAACGGGTTTCGTTCCTCAACAAGCAGGGCGAGCAGATATCTGCCGTCTACGCCCCTCCACCCGGGGGTGCGACGACCCCGGCCCCTGCCGTGATCATGCTGCATGGATGTGGGGGGCTGTTTACCAAATCAGGCAACGTCAAAGCGCGTGAGCGCGCGTGGATGGAGTTGTTCGCCGCCGAAGGATGGGCGCTCTTGCTCCCCGACAGTTTCGGCTCGCGCGGTTACGGTAGCCTCTGTAAGACCAAGGACCGCCCGGTCAAACCGGAAGTGCAGCGGCCGTTCGATACCCTGGCCGCGCTGACGTGGCTCGAAAAACAACCAGGCATCGCCCCCTCGAAGATCGCGCTGATGGGCTGGTCGAACGGCGCCATGACGGGCCTGCACACGATCAGAAAGGGTGCAGATACGACTCCGCCCGCCGGTGTCACTGACTTCCGGGTTGCCGTGGTGTTCTATCCCGGCTGCATCGCGCTCAAGAAAAGCCATCCCGATTACGTGCCGCGCATGCCGACGCTGATCCAGCACGGCGCGCTGGATGACTGGACCCTTGCCAAACCATGCCGGGAACTCGTCGAAACGGTCAGGGAAAATCCGGACGCGCCGCCGATGTTCATCGATATCTACCCCGACAGTTATCACGGCTTCGATAACCCGAACTCGAAAGTACGCACGATCGTAACGAAGCATTCCGGCTACAAGACGGGTGAGCGCGAGGTCCATGTCGGCACCAATCACGAAGCCCGGGCAAAGGCGATCCAGCGCACGCTTGAATGGTTGCGCGCGCATCTGACTTGAGCGCTCTCCGGGCGCCGCTTAGGATGCCGCCGTCATGACCGAAACCGAACCCCAATCCGAGCCGCCGATCAAAGCCGCCATCGTGCCGGTGACGCCCTTGCAGCAGAACTGCTCCATCGTCTGGTGCGCGGCAACCAACAAGGGTGCGTTCATCGATCCGGGCGGCGATATCGACCGTCTTCTGGCCGCTGTTGAAGAGACCGGCTGCGAGATCGAGAAAATCCTGCTGACCCACGGTCATGCCGATCATGCCGGCGCCGCCGACGAGCTGCGTGAGCGTTTGGGTGTCCCGATCGAGGGGCCGCACATCGACGATAAATTCTGGATCAAGGACATTCCCACGTCTTCGGCGAAGTACGGCTTTCCGGGCGGCCGGGCATTCGACTCCGACCGCTGGCTCGTGGGCGGCGACCAGGTCACGGTCGGGAACGCGACGTTCGACGTTTATCACTGCCCCGGCCACACCCCAGGCCACGTCGTTTTTCACCAACCCGAATCTCAAGTCGCGTTCGTCGGTGACGTGCTGTTTCAGGGATCGATCGGACGGACGGACTTCCCGAAGGGAAATCACGAGCAACTGATCGCTTCGATCACCAGCCAATTATGGCCGTTGGGCGACGACACCGCATTCGTCCCCGGACACGGGCCGATGTCGACGTTCGGGCATGAGCGGAAGACCAATCCCTACGTCGGCGGGACGTGATCGCGCTTTTAATGGTGCGCCTTGATCTCTTTCTTCAATAGCCAGTGATTGACCGGCCACGCCGCGATGAAGGCGGCAGGCGCTGCTGCGCCGAGGCCGATCCAGAACACCGGATTACCGATTGAGCCTGCCTGCACGCCGCCGATCGAATAATCGACGGCGTTGATCACGACCTCCATGACAGCGATGGAGATCGCCTCGCCCAACCACACGACCCGCATCGCCGCCGCAAGCCCCAACCCCATCGACTTCATGATGGGGATCAACGCCAGCGCGAACCCGGCGATATAGGCGAACACCACCCCGATGGCGATCGTCGGGACCACACCCAGATTAAGCCAGACCCCCAATCCGACCCCGATCGCATCTCCGATCAAGCAACCGATCAGGCAGTGAAACGTGGCATGCGCCGACGCCATGAGGGGGGAATGGCCATGTTGACCGTGATCGTCGTGATGTTCGTGGGTATGTTCCATAGGTTTTGTCCAACCTCCGGCAGTTCGCTAAGGTGAAGGGAGCGCGTGCCGCGGTGTTCATCAACGTGTCATGTATCTGAGGTAATGCGATAGCCCACCATCGCAAGGGGAGAAGTCCAATGGCCGATCCGATCCTGAACGAGTGCATCAACCCGGTCTGCCCGTTTTCCGGCAAGCCGGTCGAACCCGACAGCCTGACGTTCTATCGCGGCCACACGGTCGGTTTCTGCAATCCCGGCTGCCGCGATAAATTCGCCGCCAGCCCGGACGATTTCCCCGACGCAAAGACCCTCTTCGACGAGCGTATCAAGGACAACGCCGAATGAGCGACCACATCATCGACACCATCGAAAAACTGGAAGAAATCTACAACAATCCGGCCGAAGCCTCACAGGTCAAGGAAAGCCCGTTCATCACCGACGAATACCGCCGCCTGATCGAGGTGTCCCCGTTCGTTGCGCTCGCATCCGCCGGGCCGGAGGGGCTGGATTGCTCGCCGCGCGGCGATCTGAAGGGCTTTGTCCGTATCCACGACGAGAAGACCGTGATGATCCCCGACCGGCGCGGAAACAACCGTGTCGACACCCTCAGAAACATCGTCCGCGATCCGCGCGTGGCACTCTTGTTCCTGATCCCGGGGTCGGGCACGACTCTTCGGATCAACGGCACGGCCCAACTCAGCACCGAACCCGGTTTATTGGAGAGCTTTTCGGAACAGGGCAAGGCGCCCCGCTCCGTCATCGTCATCGACATCGAAACCATTTATTTCCAGTGCGCCCGGGCGATCCTGCGCTCCAAGCTCTGGGATCCGGCCGAACACGAGGACCCGAAGTCCCTGCCCTCCGCCGGCGAGATCCTCGCCGCGCAGACGAGGGCCCGCGAAGACGGGGGGATCGACGGCAAAGCCTATGACGACGAATGGATGCCGCGCGCCAAGCAGACGCTGTGGTAGGCTCCCTCCCACTCCCCCGCACACGCGTGCGCGAGTCACTCCCTCTCCCATTGGAAGAGGAGTAAAGTGCCCGCATCCGGTCGAGAGTTCCCTCTCCCTCGGGAGAGGGACAGGGTGAGGGGCAAATTCCTTGCATATCTTGGGTTTGGCGCTTAAACCTCGCGCCTGAAATCGCGTGATTATTGATTATTTCCCGGAGACCCCGCCGTGACCGACACCATGCATCCCTTCCGTACGCATACCTGCAACGAGCTGCGCGCCGACCACGTGGGCGAGACCGTGCGTCTTTCCGGCTGGGTGCACCGGAAGCGCGACCACGGCAACCTGCTGTTCGTCGACCTGAGGGACCACTTCGGGCTGACCCAGTGCGTGATCGATATTTCGGGCGAGCTGTTCCCGGTCGTCGAGGGCGCGCGCCCGGAAAGCGTGCTGACCATCACGGGTGACGTGGTCAAACGCTCCGACGAGACCATCAACAAGAACATCCCGACCGGCGAGGTCGAGGTCCGTATCCGCGAAATCAACGTCGAAGGCCCGGCCGAGGTGCTGCCGATGCAGGTCGCGGGCGATCAGGAATATGGCGAGGACATTCGTCTTCGCTACCGCTTCCTCGATCTTCGCCGCGAGAAGATGCAGAAGAACATCAAGCTCCGGAACGGGGTCATCGCCTCGATCCGCCGCCGCATGACGGACGCGGGCTTCCTGGAGTTTCAAACGCCGATCCTGACCGCGTCGTCCCCCGAAGGCGCACGCGACTATCTGGTGCCGGCGCGCAACCACCCGGGCAAGTTCTACGCCCTTCCCCAGGCGCCGCAGCAGTTCAAGCAGCTGTTGATGGTGTCGGGCTTCGACAAGTATTTCCAAATCGCACCTTGCTTCCGTGACGAGGACGCCCGCGCCGACCGCTCGCCGGGCGAGTTCTATCAGCTCGACTTCGAAATGTCGTTCGTGACGCAGGAAGACGTGTTCCGCACCATCGAACCCGTCATCGGCGGTGTGTTCGAGGAATTCGCTGACGGCCGTAAGGTGACCCCGGCGCCGTTCCCCGAAATCCCCTACGCCGAAGCGATGGCGAAGTACGGCTCCGACAAACCGGACCTGAGAAACCCCATCGAAATGCAGGACGTGACCGAGCATTTCCGTGGTTCGGGCTTCAAGGTCTTCGCGGGTATGATCGAAAAGAACGACGCCGTCCGGGTCTACGCCATTCCGGCGAAAACCGGGGGCAGCCGCGCATTCTGCGACCGCATGAACGCCTGGGCGCAGGATCAGGGCCAGCCGGGCCTGGGTTACATCTTCTTCCGTGACGGTGAAGGCGCCGGTCCGATCGCCAAGAACATCGGTGAAGAGCGGACCGAAGCCGTGCGCACCCAACTCGACCTGACGGATGGGGATGCGGTGTTCTTCGCCTGCGGCGACCCCAAAGACATGGCGAGCTTCGCCGGCGCCGCGCGTATGAAGGCGGGCACGGACCTCGATCTTTGTTCAAAAGACGAGTTCAAGTTCTGCTGGATTGTCGATTATCCGATGTACGAACTGGATGACGACGGCAAGGTCGAGTTCTCGCACAACCCGTTCTCCATGCCGCAAGGCGGCCTCGACGCGCTCGAAAATAAAGACCCCCTCGATATCCTCGCCTATCAGTACGACATCGTCTGCAACGGTGTGGAACTCAGCTCGGGCGCAATCCGGAACCACCGCGCCGACATCATGATCAAGGCGTTCGATATCGCCGGTTACGGTCAGGATGTGGTCGAAGAGAAATTCGGCGGCATGCTGCGCGCGTTCCAGTACGGCGCCCCCCCGCACGGCGGCTCGGCCCCCGGTATCGACCGTATCGTCATGCTTCTGGCGGACGAACAGAACATCCGCGAGGTCATCGCCTTCCCGATGAACCAGCAAGCCGAAGACCTGTTGATGGGCGCGCCGACCGAAGTCGAGGCGAAACGGCTGAAGGAATTGTCGATCAAACTCGACCTTCCCAAGCCGAAAAAGACCTCTACCGAGGACTGATATGGTTGCGGTACTGCACCGCACCATCGGTAAGTCTTAAAATTATACCTAATTTATCTTTAATTTTCAGATAAATAAAATATCTGGACGTTAGAGAACGCTGTTGCAATGAATCCGCAACAAGCGCAATGTGCAGTTGCGAAGTCGATTGCGTCCTTGGGGTCGGATGCCGGCAAGTTCGCGGCCAATGAGCCACAAGACCCAATAAAAATCAGGCCCCTGAGTGTGTGAGATGAAATCAATCGCGACCGCTATTCTGGGTGCGGTCCTCTGCACGGGATGCGCGCCTTTACCGGTGACAATCGTATCTCTGATGGCAGACGGCGTATCCTATGCCACCACCGAAAAGTCCCTGACCGACCATGGGATTTCGGCACTGTCGAACCGGGATTGTGCCGTTCACAGAATCCTGACCGATGGTGTCATGTGCCATGAATTTGAGAGCGAAACCATTGTTACGGCGGTGCGCCCCATTGATCAGCCGGCCCTCAATCCGGTACCGCGCGCCATCGCGACCGGAAACGGCAATATCGCCGTCTCGCATCTTGGGAACACCGGCGAGCCGATCCCAGGCGTTTACATGGTTGTCGCAACGTCCCGCGATCTTAAGACAGCCCGCACGTATGGTGTTTGGAACGCCGACATTACGCCGCAGGTGTTCGCCATGCCGGCAGGCGGCCGCCGTGTAATGTATCACGTGATCGTCGGTCCGATGACGGAACAAGGCTTTTATGCCGCGCGGAAATCCGCCGCATCGCACGGGTTCAAGAATACCTGGGCTTTGAAGATCGAAGAAAGCGACTGGCGCCGGGCCAAGGAAATCGAACGGCGAGAGCAACTCAAACAGGCTGCCGAACAGGCCAGCCTGCCGCCGCGCTGATTACCAACCCGGGTCTTGATCGGTCTTGCCGGTCTCGATCGCGCGCTTGAGGTCGTCGTATTCGGAACACGAGAAGAAACACGCGTCGTCGATCCGGGCGAGCAGTTTCTTCGCCTCGTCGACACGCCCGGTTTTGACGTAAAGCATGCCCATATACTGCATCGCGCCGAGATGCTTGGGCTCCAGATCGAGCGCCGTGGTGTAGAACTTCTCGGCCTCATCGAGGTTCCCCTGCATTCGGTTCGCGTAACCTAATAGGTTCCACGCATCGGCGTTTTCAGGATCGTCGGCCACCGCTTTGCGAAGCAACCCTTCAGCCTTAGCGTGATTGCCCTCTTTTAGAAGCGCGCGCGACTGCTGGATCTCGCTGGCTTGTTCGGACCCACCGCCGCTTCCGGCGGCGAAAGCCTGATGCGGTACGACCGCCATCAATATCGTCAGCGCAACGGCAATCGATTTCAGCATGAGATGCCTCCAAATTCATTTGCGGGCGTGTAGAGGATATCCGGCAACGCACACCGCCGAAATGCACAATACCGTGAGACGATATCAGACCGTGTGCACGCGGGCGCCGCGCGCACGGAGAGCACCCTTCATATCCGCCCCCATCCGACAGCCGTCGAACGTCGCCGCATCGACCTTCGCACCGATGAAATTGACGTCGCTGAGGTCAGTGCCGATGAACGTCGTGAAGCAAAGATCGGCGTTCTTCAGGTCCGCCCCCGCCATCTGCGCCGGCCAGGGCTTGCCGGGCTTTTTCCGGAGGTCGTGACGGTACAGACGCGCTTCGCCGAAATGCGCATCGCGAAGTGATGCCATTCTTAAGACGGCCCCCGGCATGAAGACCCCGTCGAGGCGTGCCCGGTCGAGGCTGGCAAAGCAGAGATCCGTATTTCTAAGTACCGTGAAATCTAAAACCGCATCGTCCAAGAGGGTCCCCGAAAGCCGCGCCTCCGTGAAGTCGGCCCCCGTCAGATTACACCCCCTGAGATCGAGACCCGACAGGTCCAGTTTTGAGAAATTTGCCCGTTCACCCTGTCTTCCCAGAGACCCCAGCCACAAAAGATGATTGTCCAGTTTATCCCGGATTTCGTCATCCAACGCGCCCGTGTCGGCAGGGATTTGCACGTCGATCAGGCGTGCGTTTGAGAAATTTGCACCCGCGAGGATCGCACCGCGCAGATCGATATTCTCAAGATACGCCCCCGAGAAATCCGCCCCCGCAAGATTAGCGTTGGCGAAGATTGCGTTGCTGATCCGGCTGCCGGACAGATCCGCATTCACCAGATTGGCGTTCGTCAGGTCGGTTGAGCAGAGATCCGTTTCCTTGAGCATCGCCCCTTCCAGGTCGGCTGCATCGAACACGGTGGCGCCGGCATTCAGGCGCAACCGGCTGGCACGGGCGCGATGGCGCATCGACTTTCGTGCGCCGACAAGCTTCATCGATGTATCTGTGTACGCGCCGGGCCGCAGGTCGGCACCGGAAAGATCGGCTTCGCTCATCGCCGCGCCACGAAAGACAGCGCCCCGGATATCTGCGCGGCTGAACCTTACCTGGCGCAAGTCGGCTTCCGTAAAATCGGCGGCATACAGATCGGCACGCTCGAAGGAAGCGTTTCTCAGTACGCTTTCGGTGAAATCGGCGCCCGGCAAAATGGCCTCGCTGAGGTCCACACCCGGCAGCCCAACACCCCGCAACGACGCGAGTTGCATCTGCAGGCGCTTGCCGCCGCCTTGTGACCGGAGAAACCGTGCGTGAGCGCGCAAGGCCTCCACCAAGTCATGGGTACTCTTAAATGAGCTCCCCATCCCGTTCTCTTTCCCTCAACGCTAACGTTTCTGTTAACGGTCTTATTATTGTTCTTAACGGGTATTTGAGTCGTATTCGGGAGGCCTGTCTACATCTTATTGCGGCGCAATATGGTTAATGCGAATCCGCATAAATGGTTAATAACAATAAACAAATAGACGCTGATGACATGCGCCGAAGGCCATGCACAACAAGTAGTGTCATTGCACCTTTAATATTAGAATATATGCATATACGCCGTCGAACGCGGCCACCGCACGTTAACGATACATGCGGTGGCGACCTGTTCGAATGACGTCAAAAAAATCTTGAAGAAACGCCCCTTCAGGCGGACTTCGCGAGCTTTTTCTCGAGGTACGGCATCAATCCACCCTCATCAACGATCTGCATTAAGTGATCGGGAATCGGCTGACAGTGGAATGACTTGTCCTGGGTTTCGTCGACGATTTCGCCGGTCGACGTATCGACCTTGAGCACGTCAGCCATCGCGATATCTCTAGAATCCGGACAGACCAGCGCCGGCAGACCGATATTGAAGCAGTTGCGGTAGAAGATCCGCGCAAACGATTTCGCCACGACGCAACGGATACCGAGCGTCTTCAGAAACAACGGCGCAGATTCACGCGATGACCCGATCCCAAGATTATCCGTTGCCACGAAGATATCGCCGGTCTTCACGCTTTTTGCGAAGTTCGGGTCCATATCACGCAGGCAGTGAACGGCCCCAGCTTCGATATTGGTTGCCCCGGCGTAAGAGCCGATTGGCGCCAACGCGTCGGTATCGATGTTGGCGCCGTAACGCCATGCGTTACCTTTTATGATGCTCATAGGAATTCCCTCGGGTCTGCGATGGCGCCCTTGATGGCAGACGCCGCGACCGTATAGGGCGACGCCAGGAACAGTTTTGAAGACTTCGGACCAGCGCGGCCAACGAAGTTCCGGTTGGTCGATGAAATGCCGACCGCGTTCTCTTCAAGCCTGGAAGGCCCGATGCCAATGCAGCCGCTGCACCCCATCGGCAGGATGACGCCCCCCGCATCCTCAATGATCTGCAATGTGCCGTCCGCGCGCGCCTCCTCCTGCATCGAGAGCGACGACGGCGAGATCATGAACTTGAAACCGCTTTGAATCTTGCGCCCCTTGAGGACCTTCGCCGCCATCCGGAGATCGTCCAGTTTGGCCCCGGTGCATGCCCCAAGGTATGCCTGATCGAGCTTGGTGCCTGCGTGCGCGTCGATGGGCGCCGCATTTTCCGGGCTCGACGGCGCGGCAACCTGTGGCACGAGCGCATCGCCGTCAATCGTAACGGTCTTGACGAAATTCGCATCTTCGTCGCTCTGCCACGTCGCGATATCGACATCCGTGGCGCCCCACTTCGTCAGGATCGCGTCGGTCTTTTCGTCGGGTACGCAATACCCAGCCTTGGCACCAAGTTCGGCTGCCATGTTGGCGAGGGTCATCCGCTCCTCGACCGACATGGCACTGACGGCGGTCCCCGCATACTCTAGCGCCTGATAATTGAACCCCATGATCCCGTGATCGCCGCAGAGTTTGAGGATGACGTCCTTCGCTGCGACACCCGGTTTGAGCGTTCCCGTCACATCGATCTTTACCGTTTCGGGAACCCGAACCCAGATTTCGCCGGTCGCCAATACGCCCGTCATTTCGGTCGCGCCGATTCCGACCATGAAGGTGCCAAATGCGCCGCCCGTGACGGAGTGACTGTCGCCGCCGACAATGAACATGCCCGGTTTAACGTGTCCGCCTTCGGGCAGCACGATGTGGCAAATCCCCTGCTCGTTGATGAAGTGCTTTATCCCATGTGACTTGATCCACTCGTGTGCGTGCTTTTGCACGCCCTGGTGTTCGGGATTGTCGTCGTTGATGTAGTGATCGGTGATAACGACGAGCTTATCGAGATCCCAGATCGGGACACCAAGCTCGTCCAGCTTTCGCCCGGCCATGCGTGGCCCGGCGCTGTCGTGCATCATTGCGAGATCGACCTTACACGTCACGATCTCGCCGGGTTTGACGCTACCGACCCCGGCAGCCTTGGCGATGATCTTTTCGGCGAGTGTTTGCGCCATTCTGTTTCTTCCCTGTTTGGTTCATATCACTTTTTTATTTCTGAGTTCGGCAATCGTTGCTTCGTCATAGCCCGCATCCTTAAGGAGATCGTCCGTATCCGCGCCCAGCTTGGGTGCGGGGTTGGCGGGTGCGGGTGAACCGCCGGACCGAACGGGCGGTGCAACGTAGCGGTATGTGCCGTGACCTTCGAGTTCGATATTCTGCAACCGCCCCTCGTCGACGACAAACGGATTGTCGAGCGCCTGCTTGACGTCGTTGATCGCGGCCGCCGGGACCACGCCGGCGAATTCCTCGAGCCATTCCGCCGTGGTTTTGGCGGATAAGGATTCATCCAGCAGTTCTTCGACCAGCGGTCGGTTTTCGAACCGATCGGCGAAGGTCTTGAAACGCGGGTCGTCGCCCCATTCCGGGCGGCCGATTTTATTACACAGCGCCGGCCAGAACTTCTCCTTGTTGCACATGAGATAGATCCAGCCGTCCTTGGTCTGGTAGAGAGCGCAAGGTGTCAGCGCCGGGTGCGCCGAGCGCGGGAGACGCCCCTGGACATGTCCCTCGTTCAGATACCAGATCGCCGGATACCCCAGATTGCAGAGCGCGATATCGAACAGGCTGACATCCATGTCGCGCCCAATCCCCGTCGCCCTGGCACCGGTGATCCCCGCCAATACGGCGTAGGCCAACGCCAGACCGGTCATCTGGTCGACGACCGACAAGCCGAACCTTGTCGGCGGGTTTTCAGGCTCGCCCGTGAGCGAAAACCAACCCGCTTCCGCCTGCATCAAATAGTCGAAGCCCGGCCAGTTCTTGCGCGGCCCGGTGCGGCCATACGCCGAAAGATGCGCGCAGACGATCTTCGGATTGACGTCTTTGAGATCGGCGTAATTCAAACCAAGTTTATCCGGCACATCCCCCCGGAGGTTGGATGAAACCGCGTCCGCATTCTTGACGAGGTCGAGGAACACCTGACGACCCTCATCGCTTGTCAGGTCCAGTGTCACGCTTCTTTTATTGCGGTTATAGGCGTGAAAGAACTCCGACGTGCCATCGCCGAACCAATACGGCCCGATGTCGCGAGCAAAATCGCCACCCTCAGGATTCTCGATCTTCACAACCTCGGCCCCCTGATCGGCCAGGAACATGGTCCCAAACGGACCGGCGCCATATTGTTCAACGGCAAGAACCCTGACGCCTGCCAGGGGGAGTTGATTCGTCTTCGTCGTCATTTTTAACCCGTCACCCCCACCATAATGGGGGTCCATACTGATAGCTTCGTGATTTTCCGGCGTCGTGACTACCCACGTAACCGGGAAGAGATTTAGCTGCTGCGCTCGACAAGCTGTCTGGCGATAATAATACGCTGCAACTCGTTCGTCCCCTCCCCGATGCACAGGAGAGGTGCATCGCGGTAGTAACGTTCGACATTGTATTCGGGCGAATAGCCGTATGCACCATGAATGCGCATCGCCTCGGCGGCATTTTCCATCGCCGCCTCGGTCGCGAATAATTTGGCCATACCGGCTTCCATGTCACATCGCTCACCCGAGTCGTAGGCAACCGCCGCGTCCTCGACCAGTTTCCGGGCCGCCTGCACGCGCGTCGCCATGTCGGCGAGTTTGATCTGGATAGCCTGATGCTGCGCGATCGGCTTGCCGAACGTCTTACGCTCTTTCGCATACGCCAGCGCATCCTCGAGCGATGCGCGCGCCACGCCGACACCCCGCGCGGCCACGTTGATACGCCCGAGTTCGAGCCCGGAGAGAATCTGCTGCAATCCCCGCCCTTCGACTTCACCGATCAGCGCCGACTTCGGCACCCGCACCGACGGGAACTGAACTTCGCCGGTGTCGATCCCTTTGTAGCCGAGCTTCTTGAGTTTGCTCGCCTTGAAGCCCGCCGACTTCGGGACCAGAAGAAGGCTCATGCCCTTGTGCGCTGGCTCGGCATCCGGGTCGGTCTTGACCAGGACCGCCAGCATTTCACCCTCGACCGAGTTCGTGATCCAGGTCTTTGTTCCGTCGATGACGTAATCGTCACCGTCTTTCTTGGCCTTCGTGCGAATGCCCTGCAGATCGGTGCCCGCATCCGGTTCGGTCAGCGCGATGCCGCCCCGGATTTCGCCGCTTGCGAACTTGGGTAGGAATTCGCGCTTCATCTCTTCGGAGCCGTGACGTTCGACTGCCTGGGCCATGATCAGGTGAGAATTGAACAGGCCTGACACCGACATCCAGACCGCCGCCACGCGCTCGACGATTTGGGAATAAGTGCGAATATCGAGACCGAGCCCGCCGTATTCCGCCGAGATCGTCGCGCCGTACATCCCCAGATCGGCAAGCTTGTCGGCGATCTCCTGGGGATATTTATCCTGGGATTCGAATTCTTTCACATACGGCGCCACGTCCTTTTCCAGGAACTTGTCGATGGCGTCGAGGATCAGCGAGCTATCGCTGTCGTTCAGTGCGTCGGGCATTCTAGGCTCCTAAATGTCATTCCGGCGCATGCCGGAATCCAGTGATTTACGCTCTGGACCCCGGCCTCCGCCGGGGTGACGATCAATGATCAACTTGATTCACACCTAATAATCGGTTTTGTCATCCACCGCGTGGCCACGCTTCGGGATCAGCATGTTGCGTTCGAACGAGATCACTTCGACGCCGCCCTGCTTAAAGCCGGTGGTCTTGATCGTAACAATCCCCTGCGTCGGGCGAGACTTGCTTTCGCGGACGGCGAGCACTTCACTTTCGGCGTAAAGGGTGTCGCCGTTGAACACCGGGGCCGGCATCTTGACCTTGTCCCACCCCAGATTGGCGATGGTCTTTTGACTGACGTCCGACACGCTCATCCCCGCGACGACGGCAAGCGTCAGGCAGGAATTCACCAATGGCTGACCGAACTCGGAATGCTTGGCGTATTCCTGGTCGAAGTGCAGCGGATGCTGGTTCATCGTCAAGAGGGTGAACCAGATGTTGTCGTTTTCGGTGATGGTGCGGCCCGGGCGATGCTCGTAGACATCGCCGACTTTGAAATCCTCCAGATAACGTCCGTAGGATTCGCGATACCGGTTCGGGCCGACTTCCTTTGCTTCTGCAACCATTATTCTGCGGCCACCATCTGCGGCTTACCGGCGGCAAGCACGGACGAGACGGAGTTCTGCGCTTCCAGCCCCATGATCATATCCGCGAAGCGCTCGACGCCGTCGTCACCCAGATAGGGCGCGGCGAGACCCGAGAATTTGCCCCGGAATTCCTCGACCGTCATGAAGTTGGCCGGCTCGCCCTTCGGCATATCGACGAGGACCGAGAACGTACCCCGCGCGGTTTTGACCGTGGCCTTGCCCGACATGTTTTCGGGGAACAGCGCTTCGACTTCCGGGTCGTTGACGCAGGTGATTTTCTTGGTCAGCGCCAGCGTCTCCGGGTCTTTCAGGTGGATCGCGTAGTGATCCCAGAGCATATCCCCTTCACGTAAGACCACGGCGGCGCAGAACGGCATCGAGAACTGGCCGTCGACAACGCTTTCAGGGTTGTGCTTGGCTTCTTCTGGGAAGCTCACGATCTTCATGCCCGTCATCGGCAGGCCGATCTCGACAGATTCGACTTCGTCCGCCGTCACGCCCTCGTCCCGCATGATCTGCTTCAACGCGTCCATGGCGGCGTGCGTGTAGCGGCAGCTCGGATAGGGTTTAACGGCGAGACGCATCGTCTCCCAGTTCTCGCCGAGTGCGGCATCAGCCTTCGACGGGTCGGCGTTCGGCGCATAGGCGTGCAAAAAGCCCCACTGCCCTTCGAACGCCTCTTTCGGTCCCTTGAAGCCTTCTTTCGCGAGCACGGCGCACATCAAACCATTCTGCGCGGCCTGGCCGACATGGGACCGCTTCGTCCACGCACCGTCGGCAAGGAACTGCATTGAGCCCGCCGACTGGCTGAGCGCGATACCGAACGCGCTTTCGATCTGATCGGCGTCCATGCCCAGCAGCTTGCCCGCCGCCGCGACGGCACCGAAAATCCCACATGTCGCCGTCGGGTGATACCCACGGTCGTAGTGGTCGGACGGCCCAAGCGCCAACGCGAGC
>JAEPMA010000006.1:0-143717 GCA_017644185.1 Rhodospirillales bacterium | reverse complement strand
CGGATCTGTACTTCGTATCCAGCCACGCACGCCGCGATCAGGTCCTTGCCCGACGCGCCCGTCATTTCCGCCGCCGCGAGGGCCGCGGGGACGATGGGCGCCGACGAATGCAGCGACGCTTCGGCGTGGGTATCGTCGAAATCGAGGGAATGGGCGAGCGTCCCATTCAGAAGCGCCGCCGCGGAGGGTGCGTAGGTCTTCGCATCCCCCGGCACCGCGCAGTCACCGGACGCGAGTCCCAGGTATTCGAGGGCGCGTACCATGGCGGGCGTCGATTCCGCGTCGTTACGGGCACGGACCATGATCCCCGCGGTGTCGAGAATCAAAAGCTTGGTCCGCTCGATCACATCGGCGGGCAGGTCTTCATAACCCAAATTGACTGCGAATTCCGCAAGACGGCGGCTAATACCGGTCATCGGATGTCTCCCTAATCGTTGGTTTTCGCCGGATGCACCGGCTCTTGGCCAATATTCGATCACACAACATTCGATTGAACAAATAGAAATATCTGGACTATATATCAGTTAATCAGATCAATTGGAGGCGACGATGCTACCGGTCACATTGAAGCAGTTGGAGACGTTTCTCGCCGTTGCCGAAGCCCGCGGCTTCCGCCGCGCCTCCGAACGCCTCAACCTCTCTCAATCCGCCGTGACGGCGCATGTTCAGCAGCTCGAAAGCACCCTTGGTGTACCGCTGTTTCACCGCACCACCCGGTCAGTCCGACTGACCGACGCCGGCAACGAGCTTCTTGAACGCGCGAACCGGACGATCACAGGACTCGAAGACACCATCCGGTCGTTCCGGGACGAGGCGGCGATGACGCGCGGGCGCGTGTTGGTCGCCTGCGCACCCAGCTTCGCCTCATCCATCCTTCCCCCCGCACTCGCCGCGTTCCAGGCGCGCCACCCCGAGATCTTCATTCAGGTAAGAGAGGCGTATGGGTCTGAGATACTGGAAGCGCTCAGGACCGACGCGGTCGACTTCGGCATCGGTCCCCTCGACCGCGACGACAAGGACATCGCCTTCACGCACCTGTTATCTGATGGCTTCGTCGCCGTGATCAACGGCAACGACCCACTGGCGAAGCGCGCCTCTTTGACGCTTCCCGACATCATGGGCCAGCCGATCCTCGCCATGCCGCGCCGCTCGGCGACGCGGGACTTGTTGGAAAGAAGCTTCGAGCGTAACGGCCGGGTTCTCGAACCCAAGTACGAAATGCTCCACCACCAGACGCTGATCAGCATGGCGGATGCCGGCCTAGGGATCGCCGTCCTGCCCGAAACCGCCGTGCCCCCGGCACGCGAAGGGTCTTATGCCGTCATCCCCTTGAAGGAACCGGAAATGAAGCGCCGGATGGGAATCCTCATGGCGCGCGGCCACAACCCGTCTCCCGCCGCGAAGGCGGTCGCCGGGATGCTGCCGGAGTTCGTAACGGCGTGGACGCGGGCGGCTGCCTGAAGCGTTATTCGGCGGCGTACTGCTTTTCCGCGTCGTAGTATTCGGGGAAGCCGACAATCGCCTGCAGCTCCTGGAACGTGATCCGGTTGGAAAGGTCCTGCTTGCCCTCTTTGATCATCCCAAGGGTTTCCTGCATGCCCTTGATCGCGGACATCAGAAGCGCGGCCGGATAGATGGCGACCTTGTAGCCGATCTCTTCCAGTTCCTGCGGCGAGAGATACGGCGTCGTGCCCTGCTCGACCATGTTGGCCATCTTGGGGCCGTCGACTTCTTGGCCGTAGCGGCGCATCTCTTCCTCGTTTTTGGGTGCTTCGAGGAAAGTGATATCGACGCCAACCTTTCTGAACATTTCACAGCGGCGGAGCGCCTCGTCCATGCCATCGGTGCCGTTGGCATCGGTGCGCGCCATGATCAGGATGTCGCCGCCCTTGTCACGCAGCTCTTCGCGGGCGTCAACGGCGGCCTGAAGATGTTGCTTTGCTTCGTTGAACGGTACGACCCGCTTACCGATTGTGTGACCGCATCGCTTGGGCGAAACCTGGTCTTCGATCATCACACAAGCGAAGCCCGCTTGCGCGTATCCCTGCACCGTGCGTTTCACGTTGATCGGATTCCCAAAACCGGTATCGCCGTCACCGATCACCGGAATGTCGACGGCACTGCAGAGGTTTCTCCCCTGATCGACCATCTCGGCGTAGCTGATCAGCCCGGTATCCGGCATGCCGATCCTGACCGCCGAGACCATGAACCCGCTCATGAAGGCGGCATCGAATCCGGCCAGCTGGCAAAGACGGGTTGAAATGGCGTCGAACACGCCGGGGGCGGTAATAATGCCGGGTTTGTCCAGAAGGGCCTGCAGTTTGGCGGCGGCGGTCATGATTCTTCTCCCTAAGTTGGTTTTTCCCTAAATTGACCGCATTCGCGTGCCGGTCAAGCGCACTCACGGAAATTTTCTTTCGCCAGGCCACCGAAATCATGCCGACCGGGCTTGAATTCATGCCCCACGCGCACAGTTCTTTTGTAATTTTGTGCAATGCAATATTCTTTTTGCACATTATAATTATTTCAATAATTTACTTATTATGCAGTGCAGCAAAACATGCATCTGCGGAGAGAGTACGGGGGAAGATACAACATGAGAAAAACGGAGATCTTCCATGCCGGAGAAAAGGCAAAACGTTACCGCTTCTGAAGCGGCCGAAAAGGCGATCGCAGGGGCCGAGAACGGCCCGGGAAACGCCACCAACATCTACTTTAGCGGTTTCGACGAACAACCGGTCTACCGGAAGCTTTGGCCTTCCGAAGTCAATCGGGTGGAAGAGCACCTGTTGCGCCTGACGCCCGAAGACCGTCAGATGCGGTTCTGCGGCGGCGTTTCCGACGGTCGAATCCGTGAGTACTGCACCGAGATCAACTGGACGACGACGACCATGCTCGGTTGCTTCGTCGATGGAAAACTGCGGGGCGTTGCCTGCGTCGTGGTGTTGCCCGAGGGGTTCAACTTCGCTGCCGAAATTGCGTTCAGCGTTGAAGGATCGTTCCAGAACCGGGGCATCGGCACGATGTTGGTCAAGAAATCGATCTCCATCGCCCGAAACCGCTACGTCGGCACGGCGTATCTGTTCTGTCTGAGAGAAAACGGCAAGATGCGGCACATCGCGGGTAAGTTCGAAGCCGAGTTCAGCTATGTCGGCGCCGACGTCGAAGGCAAGGTGTCGCCGAACTGGCCGTCATACCTGTCGTACTTCGAAGAAGCGGAACTGGACGGCCACACCATCTGGCAAGCCGCCTTCCCGACCGAGCAGTAAACGCGATCAACGCCCCTTGAATTCGGGCGTCCGCTTTTCGAGAAACGCGGTCACGCCTTCGCGGTAATCTTCACTATCGCAGGGCGCATAGCTCTCGCGCGTTTCCGCTTCGGTGATCGGCGACGAATCGTCCAGAAGCCGGTTCAGAACTTTCTTGGTCATGCGGGCCGCCAACGGCGCACCAGACGCGATGCGTGCGGCTGTCTCCATGACTTCCTGTTCTAACGCATCGTCGGCGACGACGCGGTTCACCAATCGATGCCGAAGCGCCTCTTGCGCGTCGATGACCTGCCCCTCGAGCAGAAACTCGAGCACCAGCGCTTTTCCGACCAGATCGAGAAGCGGTTTCATCTCGACTGCCGCGAATGCATGACCGATGCGTTTGATCGGCACGCCGAAGCGCGCGTTGTCGGCGGCGATCCGCATATCGCAACAGGCTGCGATCTCAAGCCCGCCACCCGTGCACGCGCCCCGGATCATGGCGATGACCGGATGGCGGCACGACTGTAATATCTCGAGGGTTTTGTCCGTCGCCTCGCCGTAAAGAAAAGCCTGTTCCGCATCGAAGCGCTTTTCGGGAAACTCGGAAATATCCGCGCCAGCCGCGAACGCCTTGTCACCCGCACCCCTGATGATGATGCAACGGATCGTCTCGTCGGCGTCCAGCGCCGTGATCGCTTCCGAAAGCCAATGCCAAGCCGCCAGCGTCAACGCGTTGCGTTTGGCGGGATTATTCAGCGTCACCAGCGCGATTTCGTCGTCGCGCTCGACCAATATCGGATCGTCGCTCATTGGTCGTTCAGCACACGCGTCGGCGCGCCGTCCATCCAGGTTTTCACGTTCTCGACTGCCTGTGCATATACCAATTCATACAACTCCTTCACCACGTATCCTGTGTGCCCCGTTAAAACCGCATTGTCGAGGCCGCGAAGCGGGTGGTCTTCGGGGAGCGGCTCGACGTCGTAAACATCGATCCCCGCGCCCGCGATCTCGCCAGACGACAGCGCATTCACCAACGCCGTCTCGTCCACGATTGGCCCACGCGACGTATTGACCAGATAGCTGGTCGGCTTCATCTGCTTGAATTCATTTTCGCCAACGAGCCCGGTGGTCCGCTCGCTGAGAATAAGATGGATCGAAATCACGTCGGACGTTTCGAAAAACGTATCGCGGTCGACAAGCTTCACGCCCACTTCGTTGCAGCGCTCCTCGGTCAAATTCTGGCTCCAGGCGATAACGTTCATCTCCATCGCCAGACCGAACTTCGCGACCCGCGCGCCCAGTTTCCCGAGACCGAGCACACCGAGCGTCATGCCGTTTAAACTTTCGGAGACATAGCCCTGCCACCCTCCGTCCCGCATGACGCGGCTCTCTTTCGATATCTTTTTATAGAGATCGGTGATCAAAGCGACCGCATGTTCGGCGGCCGGATACGGCAGCATGTCGGTCCCAGCGACGACGATTCCCTTGTCCTTCGCGTGCGCCATGTCGATGGCGAGGTTTCGCATCCCCGTCGTCACGAGTAGCTTGAGATTCGGGAGCTTGTCGATCTGTGACGCGGGAAAGCGCGTCCGTTCGCGCATGCAGACGAGGATATCGAACGGCTTCAATTTGTCTGCGATCACGTCTTCGTCCCAACCAAGATGTTTGTCGAAGACCGTGATTTCCGTGTCGCCGAGCACGGTCCAATCGGCCGAGCCGAGCGCCGCGTTCTGATAGTCGTCCAGGATTGCGAGCTTGAGTGCCATTCCCCTCCCCCATATTTTCTTCGCGAACAGGTATAGGAGAGATTATGTCCGAGGGCACTTCAATCAAGGCTGAAAATCCGGAAGTTCAAAAAGCGGCCGATGATATCACCCGCGCCGGGGTCGTCGGTTTCGGCACCATGGGTCAGGGCATTGCGCTGGTATTGGCCCGTGCCGGCATTGATGTAACGGCCATCGAGGTCGAACAGACGCGCCTCGACGCCGGCCTCGACAATCTCCGAAAAGGTCTGGAAGACCGGGTCAAACGCGGCCGCATGAGCGAAGACGACATGAACGCCGAACTCGGCCGAATCAAGGGGGCCACGACGATGTCCGCCCTCGCCGACGCCGATCTGGTGATCGAAGCGGCGCTCGAAGACATGGAAATCAAGAAAGCAATTTTTTCAGAGTTGGATAAAGTCTGTCCGGCGCACGCAATCCTGACAACGAATACATCCAGCCTCGATATCGACGTCATCGCGGCAGCGACCGGTCGCCCGGATAAGGTCGCCGGTGCGCATTTCTTCGCCCCGGCGCAGGTGATGAAGCTTCTTGAGATCGTGCGGGGTGAAAAATCTTCACCCGAAACCATCCAGACGCTTCTGGCGTTGTCGGACCGGATCGGCAAGGTCGGTGTCGCGGTCGGAAACGCATTCGGTTTCGTCGGCAACCGCATGTATCACCGTTATACCTGGCAGGCGTATTTCCTGTTACAGGAAGGCGCCTACCCCCAAGACGTGGACCAGGCGATGCAGGACTTCGGGTTCGCCCTCGGTTGTCTCGCGGTCGGCGATATCTCCGGACAGGACGTCGCCCTGGCTGTCAGAAAAGCACAGAAAGCGGCTGGTGAAATCGATCCGGACGCCCCCTACCCGGTCATCGCGGACCGCATGTGCGACAAGGGCTGGTACGGCCGCAAGACCGGGCGCGGTTGGTATCTTTACGAAGACGGGGAGCGCAAACCGAACCCGGACGCGAATGCCTTGATCGAGGAGACGTCGAAAGATTTAGGAATCGAACGCCGCGCGATTTCGGCTGATGAAATCCGTGACCGTTGTCTGTTCGCCCTGATCAATGAAGGCGCACGGCTCTTGGGGAACGGCATGGCTGACAGCACGGACGATATCGATAAAATCTGGCGGTTCGGATACGGTTTTCCGAAAGACAAAATCGGTCCGATGCATATGGCGGATGAGATCGGCCTCAAGCGTGTTCTCGAAAAACTCGAGAGCCTGAGAGAGACGGGCGGGCCCTGGTTCGACCCTGCACCGCTGATACGTGAGCGTGTCGCCGCCGGGAAAAACACCTTTTCCGGCTAACACCAGAACAATTTTGCAGAATCCGATGGATTCAACAGGTTTTCTCTGTGATATATAATTCATGAGAAGACCCAAGATCCTTACGACCATCCACGAATACAGCTGGTCACTATTCAAATCGGACGTGCTTGCTGGGTTGACCGTCGCCATGGTCGCCATACCCTTAAGCGTGGCCATCGCCATTGCATCCGGCGCCGATCCCGCCAAGGGCCTCGTCACCGCGATCATCGGCGGCTTTTTCATCTCGCTACTGGGTGGCAGCCGCGTGCAGATCGGTGGACCGACGGGCGCATTCATCGTCGTTGTTTTCGGTGTGATCGCTGAACACGGTTACGACGGCCTGGTAATCGCAACGATGATGGCCGGGATCATTCTGTTGATCGCGGGATATCTGCGGATGGGACGTTTGATCGCTTTCGTGCCCGAAGCCGTGGTCAACGGCTTTACCATCGGTATCGGGATCATCATCGCCACCAGTCAGTTGCGTGATTTCTTCGGCCTCGCCCTGGAAAAGGTGCCTGCGGATTTCGTTCACAAGCTCCCAGCGCTTTGGGATGTCAGGGATACGATCAACCTGTCTTCCCTGCTGATCGGCCTCGCGACGCTCGTCATGATCGTCGTCTTTAGGCGCGCGGCGCCAAAGCTGCCGGGTTTGATCGTCGCAGTGGGGATCGCGTCCGCGGTCGTCCTGTTCACGGCTTTACCGGTCGACACCATCGCGTCACGATTCGGGGCGCTCCCCGATCACCTCCCCGTTCCTTCGCTCCCCGATGTCAGCCTGGCGCGTATCACCGAATTGCTGCCGTCCGCTTTCGTCATCGCGTTTCTGGCGGGTGTGGAATCGCTTTTATCGGCGATGGTCGCCGACCGGATGATTCAGGGTCAGCATCGCCCGAATGCCGAACTTCTCGCCCAGGGGGCGGCCAATGTCGCATCGTCGTTTTTCGGTGGCATGCCCGCGACCGGGGCCATCGCCCGGACCGCGACCAACGTCAACGCGGGCGGGCGGACCCCCGTCGCCGGGATCGTGCATGCCCTCGCGATCCTGCTTGCGATGATGCTGTTCTCGACCGCCGCCGGATACATGGCGATGCCGGCATTGGCCGCACTATTGCTGATCACCGCCTGGCGGATGAGCGAGCCGCACAAATGGCGTGAGTACATGTCCGCCCCGATCAGCGATAGATTGCTATTGCTGACGACGCTTGTGTTGACCGTGCTCGTCGACCTGACCGTCGCCATTGGTGTTGGGGTATCGGTCGGCCTGGCCCTCAGACTGTACAAAAACAAGACGCCGCCCAGCGACTGGTCCGTTCCCGACCGCTAACGACCACTTTGCCAGCGACGGCGGCAAACGTTATATATCGGACAACATAATAATGCTTAGGGAGCAACCAAATGACTTGGCTCGAAGGTCCGACCAGAAACGACAAACCTGCCGGTGCACGTCTCCGCGAATTGCTGGAGCGTGATGAAATCCTCCGCGTGCCTGGCTCGCACAATCCGTTCGCGGCGCTGATCGCGCAGCGTGAGGGTTTTGAAACCCTCTATATCTCCGGCGGCGCCGTGACGACGAGCCTCGGCCTCCCCGATCTTGGGGTGATGATGCTGGATGAACTCTGCTTCATCACGCGGATGGTCGCCCGTGCCACCGATCTTCCGCTGATCGTCGATGGCGATGTGGGTTACGGCGGCACCCTGAATGCGATGCGCACCGTCCGCGAGCTTGAACAAGCGGGTGCGGGTGCCGTCCACATCGAAGATCAACTCCTGCCGAAAAAATGCGGCCACCTGAACGACAAGCGTCTCGTCCCCGCTGAAGAAGCCGCCGCCAAGATCGCCGCCGCCAAAAAGGCTGCGCGCGACATGGTGATCATCGCCCGCACCGATGCGGCAGGGGTCGAAGGGCTCGACGCCGCGATCGCACGTGCCAACCTTTATACCGAAGCCGGCGCGGATGTGGTGTTCCCGGACGGCCTCGCCTCCGAGGCCGAATTCCGTCAGTTCGCCCAGCAGACCACCGGTTACCGGATGGCCAACATGACCGAGTTCGGGCGCACGCCGCACTTTACCGGCCAGCAGTTCGAAGAGTTCGGCTACGACATCGTGATCTGGCCCGCAACGTCGATGCGCGTTGAGGGTTTCGCCCTTCGCGATCTCTACAAGCACATCAACGAAAACGATGGCACCGCCGGGTTCGAGGATCGCATGATGACCCGCGCCGAGAGCTACGAGGTGATCGGCTATCACGACTTCGAGGCGCTGGACGAGAGCGTCGCGCAGTCGGTGGCGCCGTCATTTACCGGTGACGACACCACGAACAACAAGCGGATGGCGGGTGAATAAGTCTATTTGCCTTTGAGGCGACCGATCAGGAAAACGATGAGCCAGATCGGCACCACGATCACGGCGCCGACCAGCACGTATTCGACGCTGCCGGCAACGAAATCACCGGCCCAGGCAAAGGCTTTCTGGACGGTCTCGCCGAAATTGAGAAGCAGATCCTTCGGATCGATCTCGAGGAACTTCAGGATGAAGCCGAGAATCAGCGAAGCCAGCAGAATCTTGAGGACGGTTCCGAGGACGTTTTGCGGCATGTGTGCGGGCTCCGGGCACAGTTTCGTTTTTGTTGGCCAAAAGACTACACGCGTCCCGTGGCAGGTTCAATTTCAACGCGCATCAGGTTTACCGACGCATGGCTGAGATCAGACTGAAACCGAATCCCGGCCCACCTCACCCGATCAGATGGCTGGCCTTCCTCGGCTGGCTGGTCATACCGATCCTGGCGACGTGGCTCGTGGTCGCGATGACGGCGATGATCGTATTATGGTGGGGTGTCGTGTGGTTCTGCTTCGCGCTTATCTATATGATCGTCTATTTCAGGTGGTCGAGACGGCGCTATCCAAAAGAATAATCAGAGCCGCTTCGGTAGATATCTGGCCAACCACGCCATCGAGACGAATCCTGCCCCGCCGACCACGAATACGGCTGGCAGCGCGAACACCCCCAAAACCAACGAGAACACGCCCGGTGTGACGAGTTGCGCTGTATGACGATAAGTCACGAACACGGATGTCATTTCCGCGCGCTCATAGGGGTGGACCGCCCTTAAGAACGGGACATTCCCGGCACCATCGACGATCGCCGCCGCACACGCGGATAATATAATCAGGACAAGCACGATCGTCGGCCAGTCCTGCGCCGTCGCGATCAGGATCGTGATCACACCGGCGGACGCGTAACCGAGGATCAGGATGAAACGCATACCGAGCTTGCGCCCGAGCGCGCCCCAGGCCACCGAAAAGAACAGCGATGCAGAGCCCACGGATACGACCAGTCCGGCTGTCTCGGCGGAATAACCGGCGCTCGTCAGATAGATCGGCGCGTAAACGAAGAACAGTACCCACCAGCTCGACCGCCCGGTCGCCAACACCCATGCCAATCTGAGGCGCGGCTGCGCGAAGAACCGGGGCAGGTTCTTCATCGGATTGGGCGGCTTCCTTAACGGCATCGTCACCGCGGGGTTATCGGTCAGACGAAGGAACCAGAAGTAACCAAGCAGCAAACCTACTGTGACACCGACGGCCAGCATGGTGACTTCCAGTGAGATCGTCTCCGACAACCAAACACCTAAAAACGGCCCGAACGTGAACGGCGCGGCGACCGACAAAAGCCGCTTAGGCTCGAACCTGGATATCTCCGTGCGGGGCACATGATCCAGAACGAACAGGTTCATCACGATCTCAAGAAATGCCGTCGCCACGACCTGACAGCCCAGCGCAATGGGGAAGATCATCGGATCGGCCGCCGCGTAACCGACGAGCGAAGCAAACATCAGGATGATGCCGACTGTAAAAGCCCACCGCCGCCTGATCACATGAACCACGGTCGGAATGAGCAACGTCGACAACATCCCGAAGACGGAAACGAAAAAATAGACGAAGCTCACCGTCTGCGCATCACCGAGCAGCTTATGTGCCTGCAACGGCACCAGCGTGATCAATGTTGCCCTGGACCAGGCCTCGATCGAAAACAGTACGATGAACGCACCTGCGCGAGGTTGGGCTGCGGCTGAAAGCCACAAAGGCACGACGGTACGGCGCATGATTCTCCCCTAGACGGCAAGAGCCTACCCTCATCTTTCACATCACCGCCATGCTTTATGTGCATGAAAGGGTCCCACGTGAAACACATAGCTCCTATCACACCCCTTGCCGCCGTCCCGCTGACCGCTAGTATTCATCAAAACAAAACCTAGGGAAGCACATGGACCAACAACAATCGGCGCGCGCCAAGAAGCTCAGCGCCCTGGCGACATCGACAATCGCCAACGCCCTCGACCGTGTCGGCTGCATGAACTGCACCATGGTCAACCTGAAACCCGTCGCCCCCGGCATGAAGTTCGCCGGACCGGCCGTCACCGTCCGTGAGGAAAGCGGTCCTTTCGGCACGTTCGAATCCGCCGACTTCAGGGTCGGTGCGATGATCGACGCCGCCGAGCCCGGCGAGGTGATCGTCGCCGCGGCTGATGGCGTGCCCTATTCGACCTGGGGCGGCATGGCATCGCTCGCCGCCGCCGTGAAGGGGATCGCGGGGATCGCTATCGATGGCGGCGCGCGGGATGCCAACGAAACGGTCGAAGCGGGCTTCTCCGTCTTTTCCCGCCACCTGATTCCGACGACGGGACGCTGCCGGCTTCGGATTGGCGATTTCGGATCGACGGTCGTTGTCGATGGCGTCACGGTCAGCAACGGTGACTGGATCGTCGCCGACGACACCGGCATCCTCGCCATCCCGGCCGGCAAAGTCGACGATGTGATCGCACTCGCCGGCACCTTCACCCGCGAGGACGAAAAAGCCGCCGAGGCGATCCGGGGCGGCATGAAGTTCTCCGACGCCATGAAAAAGTTCGGGAATATCTGATGGCCACTTTAGCAGACGAAATCGCGCGCACCCTGCGCGCACACGGCGTGACGCGCATCTTCGGGATTCCGGGTGGCGGCTCCAGCCTGGATATCATCGACGCCGCCGCCAAGGCGGATATCCCGTTCACCCTGACAAGAACAGAGGCCGCGGCAACCATTATGGCGGCCGTCACAGGCGAGCTGACCGGCGCGCCGGGCGCAGTCCTGGTTGGCGTCGGCCCCGGCGCGTCGAGCGCGACAAACGGCCTCGCCTACGCGTCTCTCGAACGCTCGCCCATGATCCTGTTCGTGGACGGCCCAGCCTCCACCATGCACCAGCACTTCGACCAGCAGGCGCTCTTCAAGCCGATCACGCGCGATACCGCGCGACTGGAACCCGATGACGGCGCCGCCGTCCTGGACCGCCTGCTGAGGGCTGCGGTTTCAGCGCCCGAAGGCCCGGTGATGGTCGAACTGACCGCCGGCGATGCCATGACCGAAGCGACACCCTTCGTTCCTAACAGCCCCGCCGCACCTAAGCTTCCCTCCGTCGACGATGTTAATCACGCACAGGAGATGATTTCGAAAAGCGAACGGCCGATCATCGTCGTCGGACTCGAAGCGCGCCACCATGCCGAATCGGTGCGCGCCTTCGCCGATACGCTCGGTGCGGCGGTGATGACCACATATAAAGCGGGTGGCGTCTACCCTGCCGACGGCCCTGGCTTTGTCGGCACCATCACGGGCGCCACCGGGGAAATGCCGATACTCGGCAAATCCGACCTGATTATCGGGATCGGCTTCGACCCGATCGAGTTCATTCCCGGCAAGTGGCCGGCGAACTTCCCGCCGTTCTTGTTGCTTGGCGAGGGCTCACCTGCGAACCCGCGCGTCACGTATGCACTTGAAGTAACCGGCCCGCTCGACAAAACCCTGATGGCGCTCCAAACCGATCTGAAAGACAGCGGCTGGGCAAAGACCGGGCTCGGTGAACTCAAATCCATTATAGAAAAGATCTATACCCCCGACGCCGGCGGCTTCACGACCGCATCCGCCATCGACGTCTTAAGCGCCAACGTCGATCATGCGACCCGTGTCAGCGTGGATGCGGGGGCGCACATGTTCTCGACCATCGGCCGCTGGCCCGCCGTCAAACCGCAGGGGATTTTGAAATCCAACGGCCTTTCGACAATGGGTTACGCCCTGCCCGCCGCCATTGCCTCCGCCCTTTGCGATCCGAAAACGCCTGTCATGGCGGTGACCGGTGACGGCGGCATTTCCATGTGCGTCGGTGAACTGGCAACGGCGAAGGAACTCAACCTCGACATCACCCTGATCGTCATGAACGACAGCGCGCTCTCGCTGATTGATATCAAGCAGCAGCGGCAACAACGCCCGAGTCTTGGCGTCCGCTATCCATCGCACGATTTTGCCGCCATCGCCGACGCCTATGGCTGGAAAACGGCGCGCGCCGAGGGGCCGGACGACCTCAAAGCCGCGCTTTCGCTCTCCGGTCCGAAGCTGATCGACGTGCGAATCGATCCAGCAAGTTACGGCGATGACATGACGCGGCTGCGCGGCTGAGGATCGTCTTATTTGAGGGGTGAAAAGCTCGCAGGCGTTAGCAGCTTGTTGCGCTGATCAGTCAGCATACCGGCTGATTTCTTTTTGTATTCGCCCCAGCGGGGATCGGCGTCGCGGGCCTTCCTGCGCTGTTCCATATCGGCGAGGCTTTCGTAGCCCCACAGGTGCACCACCTCGTTCACCGGCCCCACGGCCGTGGTGAAGTATGCAATCAGGTTTCCCAAGTGCTCCATCTGCACGGGTAAGGCTTCCGCTTCGAAAAGCGCCAGATATTCCTTGTTGCGGCCGTGCGCGATGGTGTAGGTGCGGTGGTCGATAATCATGGAAATCCTCTTTAGTGAGCGGTTGATGGTTTGATTTTTATGGGGTTGCCACCCCCTCATGGGACCGTTATAACCCGCCCGCTCCTGCTTGAGGGGCTTTCTTTTTATTAGGCCGGATGTGATCCGGACGGATTTGAGTTTTTACCTTTAACCGCAACAGACTAGGAGCGAGACATGGCCGTAGAACGGACCCTCTCGATCATTAAACCCGACGCCACGCGCCGCAACCTGACGGGTAAGATCAATGCGCGTTTCGAGGAGAACGGACTGCGTATTGTCGCGCAGAAACGTGTCCAGCTGACGCGTGAACAGGCCGAAGGCTTTTATGCCGTCCACAAGGAACGTTCGTTCTTTGGCGACCTGTGCGAATTCATGACGTCCGGCCCGGTGGTCGTTCAGGTGCTCGAAGGCGAAGACGCCATCGCCCAGAACCGCAAGATCATGGGCGCGACGAACCCGGCCAACGCCGACGAAGGCACGATCCGCAAGGACTTCGCCGAGAACGTCGAAGCGAACTCGGTGCACGGCTCCGATTCCGCTGAAAACGCGGCCATCGAAATCTCGTTCTTCTTCGCGCAGACCGAAATCGTCGGCTGATCCGAAGACTGACGTAATTGGGAAACCCCCGTCCTATGACGGGGGTTTTTCTTATGCGTCCTGGTAATTGACCAGCGCACCCACGGGCGCCCTGGCGCCGGAGACCTTGACGGCCTCCCCCGAGATCCGTACCCGTCCTTCTGCGATCCATTTGACGGCAAGCGGGTAGATCACGTGCTCTTGCTCAAGAATGCGGGCCGCGAGGGTGTCCGCGTCATCGCCCGGATGGATCGGGACTGCGGCCTGCGCGATGATTGGCCCGGTATCCATTTCGTGACGCACGTAATGAACCGTACACCCCCCGAATCGCACGCCGGCGGCGATCATGCGTTCATGCACGTCCAGCCCCTTGAAGGACGGTAAAAGCGACGGGTGAATGTTGATCAGGCGATCGCGCCAGTGTTCGCAGAACTGTTCGCTCAACAAGCGCATGAACCCGGCCAGCACGACCAGTTCACATCCCGCCGCTTCGATTTCTTCGGTGACGCGCTGGTCGAACGTTTCCCGGTCGGGATAATCCTTATGCGGTATCGTGACGGTTTTCACGCCGGCGTTTTCGGCGCGTTCAAGGGCCGGGGCCCCGGCGATATTCGAAATAACGACCGCGACTTCGGCGGGATAAGCACTATCGGCACAGGCGTCGAGGATCGCCTGCATGTTCGATCCCCGGCCGGAAACCAGTACCGCGACCTTCATCCGCGCCATAGGCTGTCGCCATTTTCGATTTTGACCGGTTCACCGGACGAGCGCTCGACGAGCTGACCGATCCGCTGAACCGTCTCTCCAGCGTCCTGAAGCGCCTTCTGGACCGTTTCCGCGTCATTCTCAGAACAAACGACGACCATCCCGATCCCCGCATTGAAGGCGCGGAACATTTCCGCCGTCGCGACATTACCAGCATCCTTCAGCCACGCGAACACGGGCAATCCGGCCCACGTCGAAGCGTCGATATCGGCGCCCATTCCCTTTGGAAGGACACGCGGCAGGTTTTCGACCAGGCCGCCCCCCGTGATGTGCGCCAGCGCCTTGACGCCACCCGCCTTAATCGCCGCCAGACACGGTTTCACATACATTCGGGTGGGCGTCAGGAAGGATTCGGCGACGGTTTGGCCGTCTGCGAAGGGCGACGGATCGTTCCAACCCAAACCGGCACGCCCGACCACTTTGCGGACCAGCGAAAACCCGTTCGAGTGAACCCCGCTGGAACTGACGCCCAGCACCACGTCCCCCACGGCGACATCCGCGCGCGGCAAAACATCCGACCGTTCCACCGCACCGACACAGAAGCCCGCCAGATCGTAATGCCCGTCATCGTACATGCCCGGCATTTCGGCGGTCTCGCCACCGATCAACGCCGCACCTGCCTGTTTGCAGCCTTCCGCGATCCCAGAAATCACGCTTTCGGCAACGCCGACATCCAACTTCCCGGAAGCGAAATAATCCAGGAAGAACAATGGTTCCGCGCCCTGCACCACCAGATCGTTCGCACACATGGCGACGAGATCGATGCCGACCGTATCGTGCTTACCGCTTTCGATGGCCGCCATCAGCTTGGTGCCGACGCCATCGGTGCCGGAAACCAGCACCGGGTCCTTGTACCCGGCCTTGGCGACATCGAAAAGTGCCCCAAAACCGCCCAAATCGGCCACTACACCGGTCCGCATGGTCTGCTTGGCCAGCGGGCCGATGCGGCGCACCAGTTCGTTACCGGCATCGATATCGACGCCCGCGTCCTTGTAACTGAGCGCCGACGGATTCGCGCCCTCTGGCTTATCGTTGGGTCCGGTAATGGTCTTTCTCCTTGGCGTTTGTGTGCTAAATTACGCGCCGTCCCCTGCGCCAACAAGGCATATCAGGGGTGAAGCGCGACCACCTCGTTCAGAAAGAAGAATTCTCATGTCGCCTCTTCCCCGCACGTCGTTCGCCCCCGTCAGGCAACTCCTCGCGCCGCTGTTTATCGCCGCAATCGCCTGCTGGCCAGCCCAATCCTCGGCCCTGGACGTGTTCGAGGTCAAAAACATCGGCGTCGACGTCAAAGCGGATACCGCCGCCGCCGCCCGCCAGCAAGCCCTGGCACAGGCGGAACGGCGTGCCTTTTACGCCCTGATTTCGCGCCTGACCCTAACCGAGGACCAGGAACGTATCCCAGAACTCAGCGGCTCGGAAATCGCCCCCTACGTGCGTGATTTCGCCGTCGCCCGCGAAAAGGCTTCCAGCGTGCGCTACATCGCACGGCTGAATTACCGCTTCAAACCGGACGAGATTCGCAGCCTGCTCAGATCCTACAACGTACCCTTCGCGGAAACCCCCTCAAAGCCGATGGTCATTCTTCCCGTCTACGAAGTCGGCGCCGGTGTCGTTCTGTGGGATGAACCGAACCCCTGGCGCCAGGCGTGGAGCACCCGTGACCAACCGGAGGGGCTGGTGCCGCTGATCGTCCCTATCGGTGACCTTTCCGATATCTCTACCGTCGGCGTCACCGAGGCAATGGCCGGTGACCCCAACCGCCTAAGCGTCCTTGCGGAACGTTACGGCGCGGTCAGCACGGTCGTCGCCCACAACAACCTGACCATCGATCAGGCAACCGGCCGTCAGATGATGACCGTCACCCTGTCGCGTCCTAACGACCCGATTCCGGTCGAAGCGCGTACCCAGTTCTATGTGCAGCGCGAGAACGAGCCCATCGACGCGATGATGGCACGTGTGACGGAAGCCGCTGCAAAGCGGATCGAAAACATCTGGAAACGCCGTAACCTGATCTCGCAAACAGGGACCGGCGTGCTCGCCGTTACGGTGCCCATTACCGGGCTGAAAGACTGGCTCGCGATCCGCGACCAACTCTCGAAGGTTGGGATCATCCGGCAATCGGAAATCGTCCTGATGTCGCGTGATCAGGTGCGCGTCAATATCCACTACGTGGGCGGCGCGGACCAACTCGTGACGGCCCTCGAACAATCGAATCTCTCGATGCTGCAGGAAAGCGGCGAGTGGATCATCATGCCCATCGGCGTTTTCCAGCCACCCAAGACCTGAGCGCTTTTCCGCGCTGCCGCATGAATATCGCAAACCTCATTTCTTTTGCCCGGCTATTGTCGGTGCCGGTGTTCGTCTGGCTGATCGTCCAGGACGAATTGACCGCCGCGTTCTGGCTTTTTCTCCTCGCGGCCGTCAGCGATGCGTTGGACGGAATTATTGCCCGCCACTTCAACATGCAGACGACGTTGGGCGAGTATCTCGACCCCATCGCCGACAAGACGCTTTTGGTGACCGCATACATTGTTCTCGGGGTGCAGGAACTTTTACCGCTCTGGATCGTTATTCCAGTGGTGTCCAGGGACGCGTTGATCGTAGTCGGCGCGATTCTAGTGGAAAAGCTCACCGGAGATCTGCGCATGGAGCCGCTCACCATCAGCCGGGCCAACACCCTGCTGCAGCTTCTATTGGCGCTGGCGGTCATGGTGCCGGGCGTATTTGCCTCGCCGACGGGCCACGTCGTAACCTTGCTCAGTTTCGCCGTCCTGGTGACGACGCTGGTTTCCGGCGGCACCTACGTGTACATCTGGACGATGCGGGTGCATCAGTCCGAACTGGAAAGGAACCAGCGTGAGCCGTGAACTGCGCATCATAATCTGGATCGCCATCCTGATCGGCGCCGGGTTCGTTCTTCATCTGTTGAGCGCCGTCCTCCTGCCGTTCGTCATCGGCATCACGATCGCCTATTTTTTCGACCCCGTTGCAGACAAGCTGGAACGGATAGGATGCTCGCGCACCATCGCGACGTCGATCATATTGCTCGGCTTTTTCATGGGCGCGGCGGGGATCGTGGTTCTGATCTTCCCTCTTCTTCAAGATCAGGTCAGTGGGGCGGTAAAGCTTGTCCCCGCAATCATCGACCGGTTACAGGTCCTGATCACCCCTGTCATGCAGGAGCTACGTGAGGATTTTACGCCGGAAACCATCGCCGACCTGAAGAAAGCCGCCGGTAATTACGCGGGCACCATGTTCAAGTGGCTGTCCGAATTCATCACTCAGGTCTGGAGCGGCGGGCTCGCCGTGATCAATCTGATCTCGCTTATCCTGATCACGCCGCTGGTCGCGTTCTACCAGTTACGGGACTGGGACGATATCGTCGCCAAGGTCGACGGTTGGCTGCCGCGCGATTACGCCGACACCATTCGAGAGCAAGTCAAGAAAATCGACGCAACGCTTGCCGGGTTCGTGCGCGGCCAGGCGAGCGTTTGCCTCGTGCTCGCCGTCATCTATGCGGTCGGTCTCAGCCTTGCGGGCCTCAAGGCCGGTCTGTTGATCGGTATTGCGGCGGGCGCGCTCGCCGTCATTCCCTACATCGGCGCCGCCGTCAGTTTCATCATCGGCGTCGGCCTCGCCGTCGCACAGTTCCAGCAGGACTGGGTGTCGATTTTAATGGTCGCGGGTGTTTTTGTGATCGGTCAGACGCTTGAAAGCTACTTCCTGACACCGAAGCTTGTTGGCGGACGTGTCGGGCTGTCGCCGATCTGGATTATCTTCGCCATGCTTGCGGGTGGCGCGTTGTTCGGGCTGACAGGTGTTCTGATCGCGCTTCCCGTCGCCGCCATTGCCGGTGTGCTGGTCCGCTTCGCGTTGGATCAGTACATGGATAGCGACCTCTACCACGGCGAGGCCCGGGATAACCGGGAGGACAAGTGACTCCTAAACAGCTCGCCTTCGATCTAGAGCACAGACCCGCGTTGGGCGAGGAGGACTTCCTCGTCACCGGCTGCAATAGCGATGCCGTGGCCTGGATCGACCGATACCCCGACTGGCCTGCACCCGCCTTGATCCTGAGTGGGGGTGGCGGTGCCGGGAAGACCCATCTCGCCCGGGTGTTCATGGCAAAGTCCGGTGCAGCGGAGATCGACGCAAAAACCTTACGCGAACAATCCGTCCCCGAACTTCCGAATGCCGAAGCCGTGGTCATCGAAGACTGCGACCGGGTGATGGGTGACGCGGTCGCGGAAGAAGCCCTGTTTCACCTCTATAATCAGGCACGGGGTGAAAACCGTTATTTGCTGCTTACCGCGCGCTCACCTGCAGCCCGCTGGCCGATCAGCCTCCCGGATCTCGCTTCACGACTAAGGGCCGCACCTTCCGTCGAAATCGCCGATCCGGATGACGCGCTTTTGACGGCGCTTCTGGTGAAGCTGTTTTCCGATCGGCAGATCGGTATCGATCAGGCGGTTCTGGAATACGTCGTCCCGCGCATCGAACGGTCGTTCCACGCAGCGCAGGGGTTTGTCGCGGCGGCTGACAAGACCGCGCTTGAAGGGAAACGCCGGATTACGGTGCCGCTTGCGCGCGAGGTGCTGTCCCATCAACAGGAAGCCCCGGAGCCTGGTTGATCGGCTGCAGGAAATCCAGGAACTCGTCCGCAACCCGGTCCCACGAAAAGCCGAGCGCCCATTTCCGGCAACGGTCCGGCGCGATATCGAGGGCACGGACCGCCGCACGCGCCAAATCTTCATCGAGCACCCCCGGCCCTTCGCTACCAATCACATCAAGCGGTCCGGTGACCGGAAACGCCGCGACCGGCACACCGCATGCCAGCGCTTCCAACATCACCAAACCGAAGGTATCCGTTAAAGACGGAAATACGAACACGTCAGCAGCGTTGTAATACCGGGCGAGTTCAACATCCCCATCGGCGATAAAGAATGGGGTTTCAGGGTATCGTTTCATCAACTGTTCGCGCGCCGGCCCACTCCCGACGACGGCCTTCGAGCCCGGCAGGTCGAGATCGAGAAATCCGGGCAGGTTCTTGTCGACCGTGACCCGCCCGATAAACATGAAGATCGGCCTGGGCAGATCGAGGAAATCCTTCGGACCCGGCTGAAAGACATCGGTATCGACACCGTGCGACCAGAGCTTGAGGTTCCCGAAGCCCCGCCCCTCAAGTTCACGATAGACAGCCGGCGCCGGCACCATGACGGCGCCGGACGGTTCATGAAACTTTCTGGCCCCTTTATAAAGCCAATCGAGTGGCAGCTTGGTCCGTGCCTGCAGGTATTCCGGGAACTTGGTGTGGAAGGCGGTCGAGAACGGCCAGCCTTTCTTCAAACAGTACGCGCGCGCCGCATTGCCGATCGGCCCCTCGGTCGCGATGTGAACATAATCCGGCTGCAGCTCATCCAACCATCGCGCGACCTTGCGCCTCGGCAGGACCGCGAGCGGAATTTCGGCATACGTTGGGCACGGAAACGTCACGAACTGATCGGGCGACATCACCCGCACATCGTGGCCGCGCTCGATCAAACGGTCGCGAACGGTGCCGATGACCCTGACCACCCCATTCGGCTGCGGATACCATGCGTCGGTGGCGATCGCTATCAGCACATTTTTGCCTTCGCAGTTGATGTAAAACGACTTTCGCGTCCCCACATGCAAACTCAAGTGACAAGAATATGACGGCGCAAAGGCCCGCTTGACCGGGCTTTTCCGCGTCATAGAGTAGTCACCGATCAATTATTCCAAGGGGAGGATCAAATGGATTTGGGAATCGCCGGCAAGAAAGCCATCGTCTGCGCCGCTTCAAAAGGTTTGGGTAAGGCTTGCGCGACATCACTGGCACGCGAAGGCGTCGATGTGACGATCTGCGCACGTACCGAAGAAACACTCAACGCGGCGGCGGACGAAATCCGTGCGCTCGGTGGCGGGAAGGTACAAGCCATCGCCTGCGACATCACGACTGAGGAAGGCCGTGCAGCCGTGCTCGACCTTTGCCCCGAACCGGACATCCTGGTGAATAACGCCGGTGGCCCGCCGCCGGGCGACTTTCGCGACTGGGATCGGGACGACTGGATCAAGGCCGTCGACGCCAACATGCTGACGCCGATTTTCCTGATCAAATCGACAGTCGACGGGATGATCGACCGCAAGTTCGGCCGGATCGTCAACATCACGTCGAGTTCGGTGAAGGCGCCGATCGAAATTCTTGGCCTTTCGAACGGCGCCCGCGCCGGCCTGACGGGTTTCATCGCCGGACTGGCACGCAAAACGGTGCGCCACAACGTCACCATCAACGGTCTTCTTCCGGGTGCCTTCGATACCGATCGTTTGCGCTCGAATTTAAAGGCGCACGCCGGTAAATCGAACGCCACGGAAGAAGAAGTCGCGGCTCAGCGCGCCGCAGGCATTCCGGCTGGCCGGTTCGGCCAAGCTTATGAGTTCGGTGAATACTGCGCGTTCCTGTGCTCGGCACAGGCGGGCTACATCACCGGCCAAAACTGCCTGATCGACGGCGGCAACTATCCGGGAACGCTGTAAGTCAGCCGCAGGGAAACGCGCTTTTCAGTTCCAACGCGACGACCACCGCCATCGGCTGTTTGATGCGGTTCTTGAGCTGTCCCTTGGCGCTCAGGCGGCCGATGGCTTCCTGGATGAACTCATCCAGAAATCTCGGCGAAATTGGCAGGTCTTCCGGCATGCAGAAATGCAGCTTTGCCCCTTGCGCGGTCGCCGGCGCCTGAACCGCCTGAATACCGTCCATCAACCCGATGATGTAATAGCGCCAGCGCGCCTCGGCGCCCTTGTTGCCGGACTTCGCCTCGGCACGGAGCGTCATATATTCGGCAAGCGTGATATTTGCAGACGCACTCGTCGCCAGGCCCGCCAATCCCATGGCGAGCAACATCACAAACAAACTTTTCCGGACGCGCGCCAACATGTCTCCTCCTCGGTGCGGCAACGGCCCATTTGTACAGGCCCTGTCCCGCTCACACCAGTTATTCGCGGGGAACCTGTTTTTAAACTGTCATAATTCCGTTGAGTGACAGCGCGCCGCCGGGGCTGGTATCATCGTTTCGGATTAAGCGTAAAGTTGGTGTTCCAATGGACGAGACCACGCCGCTCGACACAGACAAAAGCAGCAAGGTGCGCTCCCAGACCGCGGCACGCCGAGGGTCTCCCGCGGCCGCTGCACCGGGTGAGCCGCACCTTTTGAACCGGGAGCTTTCGTGGCTGTCGTTCAATACGCGCGTCCTGGAAGAAGCGGAGAACTCCGCGCACCCACTTCTTGAACGCCTTCGGTTCCTCTCGATTTCGGCGGCCAACCTTGATGAGTTCTTCATGGTTCGTGTGGCCGGTCTGCGCGGTCAGATCAGGGCCGGCGTGACGCAAGCCAGCGATGACGGCATGACGCCCGCGCAACAGATCGAGGCCATTCAGGATCACGCTCAGAAGCTGATGCACGAGCAGCATGCCATATGGGGCCGTTTACGGTCCGAACTGCGCAGCAGCGGCATCAGCATTCTCAATCGCGATGAAGTCTCGAAAGACGATCTGGTGTGGCTCGAACAGCAGTTCATGGAACACGTCTTTCCGGTCCTAACGCCGCTCGCCGTCGATCCGGCCCACCCGTTCCCCTTCATTCCGAATTTTGGGTTCTCGCTGGTGTTGATGCTGGAGCACCGGGACTTCGACGAATACCTGCGCGCCCTGTTGCCGATCCCGTCGCAGTTGGAACGCTATGTGCGCCTGCCGGGCCCGGACATCCGCTTCCTGGCGCTCGAAGACTGGGTGTTGCTGTTCATCGACAAACTGTTTCCCGATTTCAAACTGGTCGAGAACGGCGCCTTCCGCGTCATCCGCGACAGCGAGATGGAAATCGATGAGGAAGCCGAAGACCTGGTCCGCACCTTCGAAAGCGCCCTCAAACGCCGCCGCCGGGGGTCCGTGATCCGCCTGACCTTCAACGCCGACATGCCGCAGCAGCTGCAGGACCTGATCATCGGCGAAATGGGTACCGATTCCGGCGTTGCGATGGCGATGCAGGGGCCGCTGGGCCTCGCCGACACCAAGCAGCTGATCTTGAGCGAACGGCCGGACCTGTTGTTTACGCCCTTCAACGCGCGCTTCCCCGAACGCATCCGCGATTTCGGCGGCGACGTGTTCGCGGCGATTTCGAAAAAAGACATCATCGTCCACCACCCATACGAAAGCTTCGACGTGGTGGTGCAGTTCGTCCGTCAAGCGGCGCGCGATCCGGATGTGGTTGCGATCAAACAAACGCTTTACCGCACCTCCAACGACTCCCCCATCGTGGCCGCCTTGATCGAGGCCGCCGAGGCGGGCAAATCCGTAACCGCGATGGTCGAGCTCAAGGCGCGGTTCGATGAGGAAGCCAATATCCGCTGGGCACGCGACCTGGAGCGGGCCGGCGCACAAGTGGTTTACGGATTCGTCGACAAGAAAATCCACGCCAAGGTCAACCTGATCGTCCGGCGCGAAGGGCAGACCCTGAAATCCTATGTTCATTTCGGGACCGGCAACTACCACCCGATCACGGCGAAGATCTATACGGACTTGTCGTTCTTCACCTGCGACCAGGCGCTTTGCCGCGATGCGGCGCGGCTTCTGAACTACATGACCGGATATGCGCAACCGGCGCAGATGGAGAAGCTCTCGTTCTCCCCCGTGACGCTCCGCGACACCCTTGTGCGCCTCACCGATGTCGAAATCGCGAACGCCAAAGCCGGTAAGCCAGCGGCGATCTGGATGAAGATGAATTCTCTCGTCGACCCGGACCTGATCGAGAAATTCTACGAAGCGTCCCAGGCGGGTGTGAAGCTGGAGTTCGTGATCCGCGGTATTTGCTGTCTGCGTCCGGGCATCAAGGGGTTGAGCGAGAACATTCGCGTCAAAAGCATCGTCGGCCGTTTTCTTGAGCATTCCCGAATCTACTGCTTCGCCAACGGTAAGAAACTGCCGTCACCGGCCGCCAAGGTCTTCATCGCATCGGCCGACCTGATGCCGCGCAATTTGAACCGCCGGGTCGAAACCCTGGTGCCGATCGAGAATCCGACCGTCCACAAGCAGGTCCTCGAAGAGATCATGGTTGCCAACCTGCGTGATCAGGCGCAAAGCTGGATTATGAGCCCTGACGGCTCGTTCGAGCGGGTCGCCAAGGGCGAAGGCCTGTCGGCACAGGAGTATTTCATGACCAACCCAAGCCTTTCCGGACGGGGATCCGCGTTGAACGTAGGTCAGGAAATTGCACCTAAGGACGACCGCAAGCAGGACTAAGTCGTCTATAATACCTTCCTTATATTGACGGTCATGTCACAGCACTTAGGATCATCCTTGTGACCGAAGAAGCTATTCGCCTGCACCCAGATCTTCAGACCGTTACGGGACGTATCGGCATTGTCGATATCGGCTCGAACACCGTGCGCCTCGTCGTCTACGACGTGCCCGAGCGCATGCCGGTGCCGATGTTCAACGAGAAAGCGGAATGCCGCCTGGTCGAAGGCATGTCCAAGACCGGGACCCTCTCGGCGGTCGGCGTCAAAAAGGCACTGGCATCACTCAGACGCTTCATCCGGCTTTCCGAGGCGATGGGCGTCGAGAAGCTCGATCTGGTCGCGACGGCGGCCGTCCGTGACGCATCTGACGGTTCGGTGTTCGTCAACAAGATCGAAACCGAGTTCGGCATCTCGGTATCCGTATTAAGCGGGTCAGAAGAAGCAGAACTCTCCGCCCTCGGTCTCATCGTCGGCGTTCCCGATGCGGATGGTATTCTGGGTGATCTCGGCGGCGGCTCGCTCGATCTGGTCAGCATCCAAAAAGGTGCGTGCAAGACTTATGGTACGATGCCGCTCGGGCACCTTCGCCTGCAGGAAATGTCCGGTGAGGATATGGACAAGGCCAAGGACATCATCAAAGAGCATTTCTCCAAAACCAAATGGCTGAAGAACGCCAAGGGCAAGAGCCTCTATCTCACAGGCGGAATCATGCGCGCGATCGCGCGGGTCTTTATTGAACAGACCAACTACCCGCTGCACGTGGTCGACAACTACACGATCCGTGCCGACGACGCGCTCGGCCTGTCGCGGCTTCTGGCGGGCCTCAGCCCAGGCACCATGCGGCGGATTTCGTCGATCTCACCGTCACGAGTCAAAAGCGTCCCCTACGCCACGGAAGTGCTGGGCAGCCTGATCGAAGTGACGAACCCCGCCAATATCGTCTTCTCCGGCTTCGGGATGCGTGAGGGTCAGATGCTGCAACACCTGCCCGAAGACATGCGCCATCAGGACCCGCTGATCGCCGGTGCGGAAACACTCGCTGAACGCACAGGCCGTTTCTCCCTCGACGGCAGAGAGGTCGCGAACTGGGTCGCCCCGCTGTTCCCCGACAACACTGACGAAGACCGTCGCCGCATATTGGCGTCTTGTCTGCTCTCCGACATCGGCTGGAACGAGCACCCCGATTACCGGGCCGAACATTCTTTCTTCCGGGCTCTGCGCCTGCCCTACGCCGGGCTTTCGCATTCTGACCGGGTGTTTATCGCGGCGACCGTGTTCGTCCGCTACAACGGCGATTCAGGTGCCCCCGTGGTGAACGAGGTGCGCAGCCTATTGGACCCGGAACAACTGAACAAGGTTGACGGGATCGGGCGGGCGATCCGGCTTGCGCACACGATCTCGGGCTCCGCGCCCGGGCTCTTGTCGCAAACCAGTCTTGAACGGAAAGACAAGAAGCTGATCCTGCACCTGCCCGGCAAGTCCAGCGTGTTCCAGTCGGAGACCGTCGACCGGCGCTTTCGGGGGCTGTGCAAGAGCCTGGGGATCAACGGCTCGATTTCGAGAAATTAATCGGACGCTTCGGAAAGCTGGTTCTTTTCGACGACCGCAACCCGGTCGCCGTCCAGTTTCAGGCATATATCACCACGCCGCAGCCTGAGGGCATCATCGCCAAACACACTGCGCCGCCAGCCCTTGATCGCCGGCACGTCCGCCTCTTCCCCGAAAGCCGCGATCAGTTCGACATCCGCGGCACTCGCCACCAACTTGGTCGCGACGTCCGCATCCGCGCATTTCATCTTCAACAGCACCTTCAGAAGATCGGCGGCCGCTGCCGTCCAGGGCGGCAGGTCAGGCTTCACAGGTGGGGTCGGCCATTCGGATTTCGGCGCGTCCGCGCCTTTCTTGATCGCCTTCAAAAGGGAATCGCCCGCATTGCCCTCCGCCAATCTCCGGCCAAGACCGCGTGTCTTGGCAAGGTCGTCGACCGTTTTCGGCATGCGATGTGAAATCTCTAGTAACGCCTCGTCGCGCAGCACCCTGTTGCGGGGCAGATTGCGCGCATGTGCCTCGCGCTCCCGCCAGGCCGCAACGGCCTGCAGGACGGAAAGTTGGCGTCCACGTGCGCCGCGCGTTTTAATCCGTTTGTAAGCGTCTTCCGGATCGACACGATAGGTCTTCGGATCCTCGAGAATTTCCATCTCCGCCTTCACCCAGGACTGGCGACCGGAAAGTTCAAGCTTACCTGCGAGTATTTCATAGGCCGGGCGAAGGTGCGTGACGTCGGCGAGCGCGTACTTGAGCTGCTTATCGCTGAGCGGGCGAAGCTTCCAGTCGGTGAAGCGCGACCCCTTGTCGATCTTGGCATTCGTCAGTTTGGTGATGAGGTTCTCGTAACCGACGGAATCACCGAAGCCGCAGACCATGGCGGCGACTTGGGTGTCGAAAATCGGGCGCGGCAATTCACCGGCAAGGTGCAGGAAGATCTCGAGATCCTGGCGCGCCGCATGAAACACCTTCAAAACCTTGGTGTTGGCCATCAATTCGAACAAAGGTTTGAGATCGATACCGTCGGCCAGCGTATCGACGGCCTTGGCCTGCTCGGTGCCACCCAACTGCACCAGACACAGTTCCGGCCAGAACGTGCTTTCGCGGATGAATTCCGTATCCACCGTCACATACGATTCATCCGCGAGCGACTCGCAGAAGGCGCGTAATTCATCAGTTTTAGTGATCACTTCTGACATGGTGCGAGACGTTACACGACCGGCGGCGGTGCTGAAACCGCTTTATCAGCCTTCGACGAACGGGACCCCCTTAAAAGCCGCAAGCCCCTCGCCGGCCGCACGGACGGCGGCCAGCTTGGGCCAGGCCTGAAGGTCGGAAAATTCATCGACCCGGGCGGATAAATGAGTCAATGCGGCGGTCACGGCGAAGTCACCATGGGTAAGGGTACTTCCGGTCATCCAAGGTTCGCCCGCTTCGCGCTCAAGATAATCAAGGCTGTCACGAATAGATCGCCGATAGGTTTCTACGAATTCCTCACTTTGAAGATGCGGCGGACGGCGAACCGTCTCGACCCGAAGCTGCACCGCGCGCTCGGAGACGCCCATCGCGACCACCGCCAGGCGCAGGACATGACGGCGGTAAGGCCCCCTTTCGGGACAAAGCCGACCGCCCACCGGTGCGAGTTCGTCCAGGTAGTCGATGATTACCGCGCTGTCGACCAGGGTCTCCCCCTCGTCAATGATCAAGGCTGGCACTTTCCCAAGCGGGTTCAGGCGCAAAACCTCGTCGCGGTCGCCAAATACCGAGAGCACATGGCGGTCGAATGGTAAATCGTAATGGCCCATCGTCGCCGCGACCCGGCGCACAAAGGGCGAATCGAATTGCCCGACAAGGATCATCATCGATGGGGGTGCTCCACGTTTTGCCTGCGACGGCAGCTTAGCCTCAAAAACCTGTATGCCTCAATCCCCCGCTGAGCATCACATTCCGGCTACACATCAAGTCACACCGCCTGCCGTCCCCGGTAATCATGTCGCCGCCCCCTGTCCGTGATATGTTGAGCCGATCATGCGTCACGACCGTGAGACCCGCCCCTTCACGACGATCCGCCCGCGCAAGCTGCCCGCTGTCGCGGCGACGGTAGTTCTGGTTTTACCACTAATCGGCTTGCTGGTGCTGCGCCTCGATATGCTGGTTTGGCTGGGCGAACCGGGCTGGCTCCTTTTGACGACGGGCGCCGCCCTTGCGGTGGCGCTGGCGGCGGTCCACCTTTTTACGCCCGAGGCGTTGTTGCGTATTTCGCCCGATGGGATCGAGATACCCCGGGTGCTGGCCCAGCCCATACGCTGGTCCGACATCGCCAGAATACAGGCGACGACGCAGCGCAGCCGGACCGGCGACGTGCATGACCGGCTGATGTTTCATTTAAGACATCCACAGACCGTGGATTGGCAATCATCGAAACTGCGGCGGTTGTTCGGCGACACACCCCAAGCGGCTATTGCGGTGAATATCGGTTTCGTCTGGCCGATGCGGGCCGACGACGTGAAAGACTTGCTGCACGACGCCGCCAGAACTTATGCGACCGCCCCTGAGAACCGCTCCGCGACACCCCGGCCCACAAGACAAATCAAGGTCGTGCAGGCCGCGTTGGTAATAGTTGCGCTGGCAACCCCCGCTTCGGTGCATTTCATGGATGTCGGTCTTCCGCGGCAATTCTCGACGGCGCTCAACTTATACCGGGACGGCGACATCCCGACCGCCCTGCCCTTACTTGAAGCCGACGCCAGGGCTGGTGACCGGGAAGCGGCGCAGGCACTCGGCACGCTCTATCTCAATGGGGACGGCGTAACTCGCAATCCGGCGATGGCTGCGGGTTGGTTCCGGCGCGCGGCCGAAGCCGGACACGAGGATGCTGCCTACAACCTTGCCAATGCTTACCGCCTGGGTCTGGGTACGCAGAAAGATCTCGCTCACGCCCTTCACTGGTATATGCGCGCCGCCGACGGTGGCTCTGCCGAAGCCGCCTACACACTAGGCACCATCTTCAGATTGGGCGACGGGGTCAGGCGCGATTACGGAAATGCCATTCACTGGCTAAGCGTCGCGGCGGACCGCCGTTACGCGCCTGCGGAGCATGATCTTGGACGGCTTTATCAGGAAGGGATCGCGGTGCCCCGTGATCTTGCAACGGCCGAACGCTGGTACACCCGTGCCGCACAACGGGGCCACGCGCCGGCGCGCTTCGATCTGGCACGACTGATGCTGGACGGCAACGTTCAACAACGGGTTATCGGCCTCCAGTACCTGTCACAGGCTGCGGAAACCGGCTTCGCCCCGGCGCAGCGCCGACTGGCGGCTGTCTACTTCAACGGACAGGTTGTCGATCGCGACCCTATTGCCGCCTATCAATGGATTTCGCTGGCTGAGCGCACTTGGCCGGCACAAACGCGCGCCGACCTTGTCCGTGAAAGAGCCCGGATCGCCGCCGCCCTTACCCCTGAAGATCTGGAAATGGCCAAGGCGCAAATCCGCGCCTGGCGGCCCATACGTAACTCGCCGTGAGTTATTGAGTAGCGGTCAGGGAACCGAGCGACTCGCCGGGAACTGCATGATCGCGGTCGTCCCCTCGCCCAGCTTGCTGTGCAGGAGCAAATCGCCACCATGCAGGCGCATGAGTTCACGCGACACCACGAGCCCCAGGCCACTGCCATGCGAGCGGTTCTCGATAGATTGCTGGCCGACCTGAACAAAAGGTTGGAACAGGAGCTTGAGGTCATGTTCGGAGATGCCGATACCCTTGTCCTCAACACTGATCAGCACACACCCATTGTCGAGTGTGGCTCGAATAAGAATCTCTTTTCCGGCCGAAAATTTCACTGCGTTCGAAATCAGATTAAGCAGTACTTGTTGAACCCTAAGACGATCCGCGCGCAGTTTCGGTATGCCGTCGGGAACTTCCGATGATATCTTCGGCATCGCGGATTGTCCCGCATTCCCACTGAACGGCGTTCCAATGAACGCTGGCACTTCGTCGATCAGTGGCGCAATGTCGAACTCCGTCTCCGAAAGCGCCATCTCGCCGGCCTCGATCCGCGACACGTCGAGGATGTCCTGGATGACACCGGAAAGATGCATGCCGCACCGGTGAATGTCGGTGGCGTAGTTCTTGTAAAGATCCGGGATCGGCCCTAACGTCTCGTTGACCATCATGCTGGAGAAACCGACGATCGGATTCAGCGGCGTTCTGAGTTCATGGCTCATTTTGGCGAGAAAACGAGACTTCTCGATATTCGCCTGTGAGGCGGTACGCCACCACAGGAAGAAAATCAGCAACGCGGTCGTGAACAGCATGATCGAGACCAAAGAAAGCTTCGGCAGCAATTCCGAAAAAAGTTCATCCCCTGGTGTCGAGGGCAGCCAGGAAGCAAAAGCGACGGGGGGTTCCTTGTCGTTCTGCAGCGCGAAGGACGCAGCGTTCTTAATCGGCGCGGAAGCAATACGCAGATCGTTCAGAAGGAACTGTCCGGACATCTCTGCGACAACGGCACTATCAAGTTCCTTATAAATAACGAGTATCGGCCGCGGACGCCGGATCAGATCATCCCCCGATGGTTGCTCTTTGGTAATTGGCGCAGCGCCGATCAGATAGAGCCTGTCGCCCGACCGCACATAACGTGTCAGCGCGATACTACTGTCCATGGCGGTCGCCTGCACCGTCCGCAGGAACATGGTGCCGCCGGCACCAATGAAATCCTGTGCGTTGTTTAGGACGTTACCGGTACGGGGCGAGTAGAAAATCGTCTGCAAATCCGGCGTCACGACGAACGAACCCGTCACGCCGAACGAGTCCTGAAGGTATGTACCGATGTTGTTCTCGGCCCATTTGATATCGACGTTCAAGGTGGCGAAATTGCGGGTGTCGTCCCACCAGGCGTAATCCCTCGCCCAATTCTTCAGGTCACGTTCCTTCAGTGAGAACGCCGTTTCCACGATGTGCCGGGACTCGCGATACGCCACGTTATTTTCCCGCTCGGCGGCGACACTCAGAAAGTACGTTACAGCCCCGATAGACAGCACGAGAAACAGCAACGACAACACCGCCGCCAATACTGGAAACGGTGCCGAATAAACGCGTTTATGTTTGTTTTTCTGAAAAACCGCCACCGGGGAACCAACCGAAATCAATGAATTTCAAAGAGTATCTCGAACCCGGCGATGCGAAATGATATTCATCACTTCAGTCGCGAAATACCGCCGTTTTTATAGATGCACAACAACGCGCCGGTATGGATAGTTGTGCATAGTACGTACGTTCGGTATCCCCTCGGTGGCCCGTCAGATGGCTTCTAAGCACGGCAACCGGATAGCCGGTGCTTACTGAACGCTTTTGAAGGCACGTGGCGCGTGCTAAGACCCGCGCCATGTTGAGCATTCAGGACATCACCTATCGGATTGCCGGGCGGACGCTGCTCGAGAAAGCATCGCTAAGCATCGAGCGCGGACAGAAGCTGGGGCTCGTCGGCCGTAACGGCACTGGCAAGACCACGCTTTTCCGTCTGATTTCCGGCGACATTCAGCCCGACGACGGCGATATCCAGATGCAGAAGGGTCTCAGGATGGGCCAGGTCGCGCAGGAGGCGCCTTCGGGGGCGACATCCCTGATCGATACGGTGCTCGCTGCTGACAAGGAACGGGCCCAACTTTTGGCGGAAGCGGAAACCGCAACCGACCCGATGCGCATCGCCGAAGTCCACACCCGCCTGGCCGACATCGACGCCGAACGTGCGCCCGCCCGCGCGGCCCGTATTCTGGCGGGCCTCGGCTTCGACGAGACGGCACAACAACGCCCGTGCTCGGACTATTCAGGGGGCTGGAGGATGCGGGTCGCCCTCGCTGCGGTCCTGTTCGCGCGTCCTGATTTTCTTTTGTTGGATGAGCCAACCAACCACCTCGACCTCGAAGCCGCTTTATGGCTCGAGCAATATCTTAAGGGGTGGAACGGCACGCTTCTGGTCATCTCGCACGACCGCCGCTTCCTGAACGAAGTCGTCGACGGCATTGTGCATCTATCGGAGTTCAAACTGACCCGCTACGCCGGCAACTACGACCGGTTTGAGCGAACCCGGCGCGAGCGACTGGAACATCAGTCGAAACAGCGCGAGAAGCAAGAAGCCGAACGCGCCCGCATCCAGAGCTTCGTCGATCGCTTCCGCGCCAAGGCGACCAAGGCCCGTCAGGCGCAAAGCCGCCTCAAGATGCTGGACCGGATGGAACCCATCGCCGCCGCCATCGAAGACGCATCGATCACCTTCAACTTCCCCGACATCGACCCGCCGCCGCCGCCATTGATGGCGATTCAGGACGTATCGGTCGGTTACGAGCCGGAAAAACCAATTCTGAGGAAACTCGACCTCCGGATCGACCCCGACGACCGCATCGCATTGATTGGCGCCAACGGCAACGGTAAGTCGACACTCGTCAAACTGCTGAGCAAACGGCTCATGCCCGAGGCCGGCAAGATCGTCAAAGCGCCGAAGATGGAGGTCGGGTACTTCGCGCAGCATCAGGCGGACGAGCTCAACCTCGACGAGACGCCCTACGATCATGCCGCCCGCGCCTTACCCGACAAGAAAGAAAGCCAGGTTCGGGCGCATTTGGGGCGGTTCGGGTTCTCGTCCGACAAGGCCGACACCCAGGTCGCAAGCCTGTCGGGTGGGGAGAAAGCGCGGCTGCTGTTCGCGCTGATGAGCTGCGGCAGCCCGAACATCCTTCTGTTAGATGAACCGACCAACCACCTCGATGTCGATGCCCGCGAAGCGCTGGTGCAGGCGCTCAACGCGTTCGAGGGTGCAGTCATCCTCGTCAGTCACGATGCGCATTTGATCGAGCTGGTCGCCGACCGCTTGTGGCTGGTCGCGGACGGCACCTGCAAACCGTATGACGGATCGCTCGACGAGTACGCCGCCGAGTTGCAGGCCGCCCGAAGGGCCAGACGGCAATCGGACAAGGAACGCACGGAGCCCGAGACCAGCCGCGACAACAAGAAGCAGGCAAGAAAGGAACGCGCCGAACAACGCCAGGCCACGGCGGCACTGAGGAAGACCGTCAAGAACGCGGAAACCCGGATGGCGAAGCTCGAAGCCGAGAAAACGGCCCTCGAGACACGCCTTGCCGACCCCGCGGTCTATAATGGTTCGACGCGCGACCTGATGGACCTTCAGTTGAAACACGCCGACATCAAGGAACAGATCGCGGCGGTCGAAACCGAATGGCTCGAAGCGCAGGAAGCGCTCGAAGGCGCGGCGTGAAAACCCATGCCCGACACCCCCGCCGATTACCTGGGTCAGACGCACGCACCGGCGCCTGATGCCCGCGTCCTTTCGCTGGTGCCCAGCCTGACCGAATTGATGTTTGATCTCGGTCTCGCCCAGCACCTCGTCGGACGCACGCAGTTCTGCATCCACCCGACAAACAAAATCGAGAGCATCCCCAGTGTCGGCGGCACCAAGAAGATCAAGATGGACCGCGTCCGCGATCTCGCCCCGACCCACGCCCTCGTCAACGTCGACGAAAACCCGAAAGAGATGGCGGATGAACTCAGCGGTATGGGGATCGACGTCATCGTCACCCATCCCATGCATCCGGACGACAACCCAGCACTTTATCATCTGATCGGCCACACATTCGGCGCTGATGGGGAAGCCGCCGCCTACGCCGCCGCGTATAAAACCGCGCGCGCGGCATTTGACGTCGCGGGCGCGTATCCAACGAAGAACGCACTCTACCTGATCTGGAAAGACCCATGGATGGCGATCTCGGCGGACACCTACATCGCCAACATGTTGGAATTGGTGAACTGGAAGGTCGCGACACCCGGCGCGGATCCTTTACTTAGGGGCGACGCGGCGCGCTATCCAGAAGTGAAGATCGATGACGGAACCTTAAAAGATATCGATCTGGTGCTTTTCTCGACCGAGCCCTTCACATTCACAGACGACCACATCGCCGAATTCGAAAAGACCTTCCCGGCGCACGCCCATAAGGCGCGCCTGATCGATGGCGAGATGACGTCCTGGTACGGGTCGAGGGCTGTCCGGGGCCTCACGTATCTCCGCAATTTCGCAGACGGCATCGGATCATGAGCGCCACCGTACGCCTGTCGGCGCTCTACGGCGGGATCTTTTTTGCCATCGGGATCATGATGCCGTTCTGGCCGGTGTGGCTGCAGTCGCGGGGTTTGAGCGCGACCGAAATCGGCCTCACCATCGCATGCGGCAGTTTGGTGCGGGTTTTCCTCGCCCCGCAGATCGCACGCTTCGCCGATAGAACCGGCGAGCGCAGACGCCCGATCATCTGCCTCGCCATCGCCGCGTTCGTCTTCTACCTCCCCTTCTACGTCGCCGATGAGTTCTGGATGATCTTGCTGCTACAAGCCTGCGCGGCGGGGACGTTCGGCCCTCTCATGCCGATGAGTGAGAGTTTGACCATGACAGGCGCCAGGTCGCAGCCATTGAATTACGGGCGCATCCGATTGTGGGGGTCGCTGACGTTCATCGCGGGTGCATCGGGGATCGGGTTCTTTTTAAAGGGCGCCGACCCGGACGCGATCTGGGCGTCCATATCCGTGGCGCTCGCCCTTGTCGTCTTGATCACCCTCTTTATCCCCGACTTCCGCTCCAAGCCAGCCGCGCCGGAATCCAGGCCCTTCAGGCAGGTGATCCAGGACAAAACGTTCCTGCTGTTCATCATGGCGACAGTGTGTGTCCAGGGCTCGCACGCGCTCTATTACAGCTTCGGCACGCTCAACTGGCTCAGGATGGGATTGGAAGAAGGCGTCATCGGCCTGTTGTGGGCGGAGGGCGTCGTCGCCGAGGTCATCTTGTTCGTGTTCGCCGCCGACGCCATCCGTAAAATCGGCCCGGCCCGGCTGATCGCGCTGGGCGGGCTCGCGTGTCTGATCAGGTGGGGGCTGACGGCCTACACCGACGCACTTGCAGTGATCGTGCTGTTGCAGCTCCTTCACGCCTTCACCTTCGGCGCGGCGCATCTGGGGGCGATCTACTTCATCGCGGATCGCATGCCCGAAGACGTCTCCGCCACCGCACAGACGGTCTATGCCCTCGTCGTTTCCGGGCTGGGCGTCGGTTTGATGAGCTTCGTTTCCGGGCATCTCTACGACGCCTATCAGGGGCACGCCTATCTTGCCATGGCGGTGTTGGGCGGAACCGGGATGATCATCGCCTGGCGCATCCGCCGGCGCCAATAAACCGGCCACCGTCATTCCGGGGCATCAACTGATACTCCTTTTACGGGAATTCGCGATTGACTTTCGTCTCATTTTAATTTTAAAGTGCGGCTAAGTCCCGGGGCGGAGTCTGTCCGCATCCCGGGATTTTTGTTTCCCAAATCACCGTCGGCAGCCACGTCTGACAACCACGTCTGGCAGCTTCGACTGGCAGCTTCGACTGGCAGCCCCCTCAACCACCATGCAACGACGCGAGCGCGCGCGGATTGTCCGCCGCGCTTTTTTATTGTCCGGATGAAAAGGAGATATCTCATGGGCAGTTTCACCAGCACCACACCCGATACCGCCGGCGCAAAGGCCCCGGCCGCCTCGTCCCACGCCGACCAGATTCAAGGCGCGGCCCCCGCCGCACCCGTGTCTGCACCGGCCACCTTTCCCGCGCCGAGTTCCACGTCCGGCATACCGGACTATTCCCATGCCGACCCGATCATGGGGGTGAACATCATACCTGGCGACCCGTCCGATTTCCGCATCGACCCGCACGACTTTCCCGACCCGTCGAATTCGCCCTGGCTGAACCCGCCCCGCAGCGGGGCCAACGCTCTCGATCCCTTCGGCGGCGCAGGCGGTCCGGCGGCGTCGCCCGCGTCGGCGGCGCACAACCTCCCCGCCCCGCCCCCCTTGCCGCCGAAACCCGCCCCGGCCCCCACACCGGCACCGGGTCTCGCCGCGCGCGTATCCGGCAACGATGGCCAGACCCCGATCTATCGCCCGAACGAGCTTGAGGGCGGCGGCAACACGAAAGAGAGCGCAGCCTATGTCCAAAAGAAAAATGCCGATGCCGCAAAAATCGCCAAAACCGAAGCACGGGTTGAGGCCCGCCATGCCGAGGAACGCGCCCAGGTTGCGCGGGAACGGCAAAAAACGGCAGAGAGAGTCCAACGCTGGCACGCCGAGGAAGCCGCAGATGCCCGGAAAGCGCAGGTCGCGCAGCAGCACAAGCTCGCCAAAGCGCTCACTGCGAAGGTTAAGAAGTTGATGGAGCCCGCCGGTCATCCGGGGATCTCGGACGACGCCAAGATCGTGCAAGCGGCGCGCCGTGCACCACTGAGCGCCGAAGCGGCGGCCGCCAACGACCGTCAGGTCAAAGCGCTCGGCAGGATCGGCGGCGTCGGCGACCTGCCCGTCTATACGGCGGATGCCGCCGAGAACTACGGCGACACGGGGATCAACGAGGTCGCCGATCTGATCCACCGAACTGCAGCCACCGATCCCGATCAGGGCAAGGCGCTGCTCGACCAAACCACGGTCCGCATGTCGGACGCAAAGGCCGATCGGCTCAGACAGACCGTCGCGAGCTACAAACTCGACGATGATCCGGGGACGATGACCCCACATGACACTCAACTCTCGGCCGGCACGGACGACGGCGGGGATTGGGATGAAGGATTATCACCGTATGAAAAGAACAAGCGCATGTTCCCCGGATTCGACGACGAGGACAAGCCGAACACCTACGAACACTTAAAGCGTCAGGTGACAGACACCGACACCTCGGTAAATCGTGACATACCGCCTTACAAGGCGGGCGACACACCGCCGCAGACGGACAAGGGCAAGGCCAATTTCTACGTCCATCACCTGGACCTCGACCCGAAGCTGACTGAGCGCATCAAACCGGAAGACATCGAAACATTTCGCCTTCTGGAGCGCTTCCGGCAATTGGACGGCGAAGGCACGAAGGCGCTGGAAAAGCGCCTCGGCGATCTCCGCGACCGCGATCCGCAACTGTTCAATGCACTGAACGGCAAACGGGCTGTTGCACTTGCCAATCCGGGCCTTGAGTTGTGGTCCATGTCGGACGAGGAGCTAAACGACGCCATCCAGCGCATCAAAACGACCGAACCCGTCGCCAACGCTGCCGAATTCGTCAGGGACGCAGTAGGCGTGCTTCGGGGGAAAGGGGACATCATGTCGGGTGTCAGCCGTGCCGTGCGCGATGCATCAGGGCAGCAAACTCAGTTGGAAAGTTGGTTGTCGCCGTACGTGGACGAATTGGAACGGAGAAATAATTGGCGTGATCAGCGCTAACGATGTGCATTTATCAAATGCTGGATTAGGTTTGGATCAAGGCAATTTCGAATAGGGAAAAATACGTCCAAAATACCCGAGACAAACGGCACTCCCGGCATGCTTACCAGGTCGTCAAATCGGGTTTCTGTAGGACTCCAGTCGGGGAGCAATTGGTCCAGTTTAGCCATATCGCTCTCCGACAACGTGTCTTTGTAGTAGATATCTATCACGGTCTGCGCCGGTTTGTACCCTGCCCTGAGCGCATACGCCGCCCACAAGTAACCAATAGGAATATCTTGATAACCGCCAAAAGTGTTTGCCAGACGTTTAGCCACCTCTGCCTGAGATTTTAAATCACCATTCTGCCCCGCCTTTACATACCAGTCGAAGGCGCGGCAATGGTCGACATGCAGCGGCGGCATGCCCCGGTCGTAAAAATCGGCAAGAAGCGCCTGCGCCTCCACCTCACCTTTCACGGCCCGCTGCGCTGCAAATCGGATGACCGTCTCCCAATCCCCGCCATCGGACGCCGCCATAGCCTGCTCGTCGGTCACCACCGGCGTCATATAGGTTTCGATGTCCGGGTTCAGGTTCACCTCGGTGAACAGCACCATATAGACGAGCAACAGCCCGGCGATCAGTTTCCACTTCCGGCGGATCGCCTTCGAAATTTCCCGCAATCTTTCCCAATCGATCATGTCCCGCACTCTACCCTCCCGCGTATCCGCCGCCAATCTTATGAGCGCTATGCAAGGACCGGCGGGATTTTTTCATGCGTCAGACAGGTGATGGAGCCCGCCGGTCACCGGGGACTCTCGGACGGCCAAACGGAACGGCCCCGGCAGCTCTTCGCCACCGGGGCCGCACATGCAGTCAGGATCGATCGATCAGATCGTCGCGACCGGGGTCGCCGGGGAGCCGACGGCGCCCGGCAGGTAAAGCGGCGGCGCGGTTAAAAGAAAACGAGAACGGCCGCGTTCGCGGAGCGCCTTGGCGAGCGCGGAGAGATACCAGATTTCACCCAGATGAACGCCCAGCCTGAACAAACAATGCCGGTGGATCGGCAGACGCGAACAACCGCCATGCGTCTCGCCGAAGCCGTTCGAGTCCTCGACCGCCATGTTGTCGGAAATCAGCGCGACCACGCCACTGTCGGTAATCCATTGAAGGAGCTTGTCGTCGAAGCCATCCAACACAGCGCCGCTGGAATGGAGCTTCTTTGCGTCCGGGTTTCCGCCCATCTCCATGATCATGTCGTCCCAGCCGGTGTGGAACAGGAACATATCGCCCTCCTCCACCACGATATCGTCGGCCTCGAACATCCGCATCAGTTCGTCATACCCGACGACAACGCGCTCATGCCCGTGATGCGCCACCATGTCGAGCAGCACGCCACGGCCCTGCATGCAGGCCTCCGCCATCCCGGCGACGGAGAGCTTGCGCGCGCCCATCCCGTCCGGGTGCTCGGGGCCGAGAATTTCCTCGTCGGCGCGGAAGCCGTTGTAATAGACGCGCTCCGGCTCACCGTCCCCGTCCGCGTCGAACATGCTGCCGACGTGGGCGAAGCTGTCCCACTGGGTCGAGTACTGGTTCCAGATCGTCGTGCATTCGTCCGACGACACATCCATGTTGCCGTCCTGCCATTCGCTCCAGTCGAGATTGTAGTAAAACGTATCCCCGCCGGGCGGATGAAACACCGGGCCGAACTTGGGCGGAAAGCGTTTCGGATTGACCGAGTTTCCACCCGGCATGTCGAGCGGCATCGACAGGCAGAACGCGAGCCCCTCCTGAACTTCGGCGGCCGCCGCCTTGATCCGATCCGGCGTTAGGAGGTTTTTCCGGCCCCACTCGTCGTTTTCACCCCAATCGCCCCAGGTCGACCCCTCAGGCCGGTTCACCCAGCGTTTCGTCATTTCTTGTTTCCTTCCCTAGTTTTGTTTTCTTGTCTCAGGCTTTCTTTTCCCAGCCCCGATCGCCCTGCTGCCAATAAGTCAGATCGTGACCGGCATCCTTCAACGTCTTCCACCGCGCGCGAGCGTCCGCGACCGCGTCGTCGTCGCGGCCATCGAATAGATCGAAGCAACGCTCGAACTCGCCGACGCGTTCGGACGCGCCGCCGTCGGCAAGGAACAGGAATTCCGCTTTATTTGGGTTCTCGTCAGAGACATCGATCCACACCGGCTGCATGTCTGGATCGCCGTCCTGCGACGTCCCGTGTGGCAGCCAGGACGGATTGTCGAACGTCCAGAGATGATCGTTGTACCACCTGACCCGCTCTTCGGACCCGAGCACGACAAGCGCGCGCTTGCCCGCCTGGAGCGTCTTCTGCAGCAGTTGCGGCAGCGCCCGGTCGAGACCCGACCGGGTCAGGTGATAGAAGCCGATGTCGGTCACAATCCCTCCCGCATGCTTCGAGACGGCTCCTTTGGTGCCTCCTCAGCATGAGGGTTGTGCCGATTTCCTCATCCTGAGGCGCCCCGGACATGACCGGGGCGTCTCGAATGACCGTTACTCGTAGTTGTCGGCGACGAAACGTTCCAAAAGCCGAACACCGAAGGCGGTGCCGCCGCGCGGCACCACGGGCGTATCCTTCTTCGACCAAGTGACGCCCGCAATATCCAGGTGCGCCCAGGGGGTGTCGCCGACAAAGCGCTTCAAGAACTGCGCCGCGATGATCGATCCCGCGCCCCGGCCCGAGCCGATGTTCCGCATATCGGCGGCGGCGGTATCCAGATCACGGTCGTATTCCTCGCCCAACGGGAAGCGCCAGACACGTTCACCGATCGTTTCACCGGCGGCGAAGATTTTATCGGACAGCTTGTCGTCGTTGGAGAACATGCCCGCGCGCTCGGCGCCCAGCGAGATGATGATGGCCCCCGTCAGGGTCGCCAGGTTGACCATGAACTCGGGTTTGAACTTGGTGTTCACGTAGTGAAGCACGTCGCACAGCACCAGCCGGCCTTCGGCGTCGGTGTTGAGGATTTCGATGGTCTGCCCCGACATCGATTTGACGATATCGCCCGGGCGCGTCGCCTTGCCGTCCGGCATGTTTTCGACCAGACCGACCGCACCGATGACGTGGCATTTCGCTTTCCGACCCGCGAGCGCCATCATCAGGCCGGACACCACCCCGGCGCCGCCCATGTCCCATTTCATATCGTCCATCCCGGCGGCGGGCTTCAGCGAAATACCGCCCGTGTCGAAGCACACCCCCTTACCGATGAACGAGATCGGTTTGGAGTTCTTGCGCTTGGACGGCGGCAGGCCGTTCCATTCCATGACCACCATCTGGCTTTCGCGCGCGCTGCCGTCCCCAACTGACAGCAGCGAGCCCATGCCGAGCTTTTTCATCTGCGCTTCGCCCAGCACGGTCACCTTGACGCCGAGCTTGGTCAGATCGCGCTTCAAGCGCTTTGCGAATTCCGCCGGATAGAGAATGTTCGCGGGCTCGGAAACCAGATCGCGGGTGTAGTAAACCCCCTCCGCGACCTTGGCCAGATCACCGTACGCCGAGCGCGCGGCGGCGGATCCGTCGCATTTGACCGAAAGCGTATCGATGCCCGGTTTCTTGTCGCGCTTTTCCTTGCCCTTGTACTTTTCGAACGCGTACGCGCGCAGGTTTGCCCCATAGGCCAGGTTGGCGGCGATGTCCGCCGCTTTCAGTTTGGACCTCGGCACGTCGTCGACGTGCATTTCGGCGCTTTTGCCGGTGCCCTTGAGCGCGGCGTAAATCACGCCCCCCGTTTCAGCCATGCTTTCGGCGGTGATATCGGCGGGCTTGCCGACGCCGACGCAGAGCACGCGGTCGAGGCTGGAACCACCCGGCGCCAACACCGTCATGGTCTGTTTCTTTTTACCGTCGAAGTCGGCGGCTTTGGCGGCGCGCTTGAGGGCGCCCTTGAGTTTCTTGTCGAGCGCCGCGGCCGTCGATGTCCACTTACCGCCCTCGGCGGCAAAGACGACGGCGATGCCCTTGGCGGGCGCGGCGGGATTGGCGAACGAAACCTTCATGGAGAACCTCACTGAAAGAAATGATTTCAGCGAGTGTATATCTCAGCGTCCACGGTTCAAGGCCGCGCGTGGAGATCAAACGCGACCGGGCGCTTTTTCCTCTTGATCTTCGGCGGCTTGTTCCAGTTCGTGTTCGACTGCGGCTTCGGCTTCGGCGGCGGAGATCGACTCGCCTTTCTTGCGGCCGAGCAACCACATGATGCCCGCCGGGATCATTGTGACGATCGCCAGCAGCCCCATCGACAAGGAGAGCACGACAGCGCCGCCCTGCGACACGCCGACCAGCGCGAACGCAACCGTCATCGCGCCCTCGCGCACCCCCCAACCGGCGATCGAAATCGGCAAAGTCGTCACCAGAATGACAGGGGGCATCAGCACCAGGCAGTCGAGCCACGTGACATCGACCGCCAATCCCTGCGCCAGCAAATAGACGCAGAACGATATATTGACGTGTGTCAGCACCCCGAAGAAAAGGGAAATCAGCACATGTACAGGATGTAGAAACAGCTTGCGGGTATCCCCCGCTAACGCATGCATGCCCCGGACGATCCGAAACCGGGTCAGCGCTTCCGGCAGACGGTCGAGACACATGAGGACAATCAAGCCTGCAACCGTGCCACCGGCCAGCATCAGAAGTCCCCAGATCGTCAGCATCTGGGCGTGATCGTCCAGTTTCGACAGGAACGATGGCTGTACGGCTGTTACCAGAACAACAAGGCCGACGATGGTGACGACACGCTCCAGCATGACACCATTGATCGCCTTGCCCAGCGGCAATCCTTCCTTGTAGGCCATGTACATCCGGATGGGGTCGCCGCCGACCGATGAGGGAAGCGCCTGGCTGAAGAAACCGCCAATCCAGAACAACCTGGCCAGCTGAAGCCATGGCAGCGGGTGACCGATCGCACGCATCACCGCCCACCAGCGCGCGCCACCGATTCCCATCTGGATGACAAGCATGGCGGCGGCTACAAGCATGATGCCGATGTCAGCGGAGAGAATCCGGTCTTTTTCGGCGCCAAGATCGATGCCACTAATCAGCACGCTCATGAGACCGATCGATACCGTGATCTTCAAAGCGATCAGGAGGTGTTTTCTGGTAATCAAGCCTGGCAGCCCTTTTCACTGAACCCGGGCGCGTGTAGCAGGTCGCACGCCGAAAGTCACGCCGTCATGGATAGGGCCAGAAAGCCAAGAAACTCTTAAGGGCGGAAGCGCAGCGGCGCCCGTTTTCGGCCCCAATCGCCATGCTTCTCCTCGAACACACCGGCGAGCTGGGTCCCGCACTTGCGGCAGTCACAGATATGATTGCCACCGAACTCCAAATTCCAGTCAGAAAGCAGATGCCAATCCCGGCCGATCAACAGCTCCCCACAGTTATGACAGTAGGTGCTTTGCGTCTCTTTGTGATGGATGTTGCCGGTATAGGCATAGCGGATACCATTCTTCATGGCGATCTTGCGGGCACGCAAAAGGGTCTCGGGTGGGGTGCGTGGTTTGTCCAGCATCTTCCAGTCGGGATGGAAGGCCGTGAAATGGACAGGGACGTCGGGGCCCAGGTTCTCGACGATCCACTGGGTCATTTCCTCGATCTCGTGCTCGCTGTCGTTCTCCCCCGGGATCAGCAGATCGGTAATCTCGAACCAAACGTCGGTCTCATGCTTGAGATATTTTAACGTTTCCAGCACTGGCTGAAGATCGGCGGTGCAGAGCTTTCGGTAGAATTCCTGCGTGAACGCCTTCAGGTCGATGTTGGCGGCGTCCATGTGACGGTAGAACTCTTCTCGCGGCTCGTCACAGATATAGCCCGCCGACACCGCGACGTTCTTAATACCGCGTTCCCGGCACGCGATCGCGACGTCCACCGCGTACTCGAGGAAGATCACCGGATCGTTATACGTGTAGGCGACCGAGCGCGAGCCCGTCTCAACCGCCGCCTTGGCGATCATGTCGGGAGTCGCTTTTTGTTGCAGCTTGTCGAACTCGCGGGATTTCGAAATATCGTGGTTCTGGCAGAACGTGCACGTCAGATTGCAGCCTGCCGTCCCGAAGCTCAGCACCGGCGTACCGGGCAAAAAGTGGTTGAGGGGCTTTTTCTCGATCGGATCGACGCAGAACCCGCTGGACCTTCCGTACGTCGTCAGGACGACCTGATCGTCCTGGCGGCCGCGCACGAAACAGAGCCCCCGCTGCCCTTCCCGCAATTTACAAAAGCGCGGGCACACGTCGCACTGAATCCGACCGTCGTCGAGCTTGTGCCAGTAACGACCCGGCACCGCGTCGGCGAACGTTTCATCCATCATGGGAGCGGCATCGGCCATACGTTTATTATAACCCGCCTTGCGCTTGGAAAAAACGTGTGACTGCTGATCCGTCATACCGAGATGATTTTCGCTACCCCTTAAATACGTTACAATACTGTGGATATGAGCGAGGCGATTGAACCATGACCGCAATCCGCAAGGCCGCCGTCGCCGGCATGTTCTACCCAGGCGACGCGAGGCAATTGAGCAGCGACGTCAAAGGCTTCCTGAGCGATGCCGGGCAAGTCGACGGTCCGGCCCCGAAGGCGATCATCGCGCCGCATGCGGGCTATCGGTATTCCGGCGCCATTGCCGCCAAGGCGTATGCTCTATTGAAACCGGTCGCGGATCAGATCACGCGCGTCGTGCTTCTCGGCCCGTGCCACCGGGTCGCTGTCCGGGGTTTAGCGCTCTCGGGTGCCGATTATTTCGAAACCCCCTTGGGGCGGATCGAGATCGACAAGGACGCGGAGGCCGAGATCAGGGATATGGCGCAGGTCGCGGTCTTCCCCCCGACCCACGAAGCCGAGCACGCGCTGGAAGTGCACCTGCCCTTTCTGCAAGAGTTATTGGGCGATTTTAAACTCGTCCCCATCGTCGTCGGCGAGGCGTCGCCCGTGCAGGTCGCCGAGGTCCTGAGCAAACTCTGGGGCGGCCCGGAAACCCTGATCGTGATTTCATCGGACCTCAGCCACTTCCTCGACTACGGGTCGGCACAGCAGATCGATAAACGGACCTGCGATGCGATCATGTCGCTCGCCCCCGACAAGATCGAAAAGAACGGCGCATGCGGCCGCTTCCCGGTCGGTGGCCTTCTCCATCTCGCCAAAGAACGCGGCATGAAGGTCGAAACCATCGATCTGAAAAACTCCGGCGATACGGCGGGCACGAAGGATCGCGTGGTCGGGTACGGCGCCTGGGCGTTTTACGATCCGGTGACTCGTAAAAAGACGGTGCCCCTCAACATCACCATCAACAGAAAACATCCGGACGAAAAATCCGACAGCGCCGCCGATTTCGAGAAGCAGACCAAGCAGCTTCTGGCCACCCACGGCCCACATTTGCTTCAGCTCGCGGACACCTCGATCCGTCATGCACTCGAACACGGGAAGCCGATGTCATTGAATCTCGGCGAACAACCTGAAGCACTGCGCGCCGACGGCGCTTCGTTCGTCACGCTCAAAACCGCCGACAAGCAGCTTCGTGGCTGCATCGGCTCGCCCATGGCGCATCAACCCCTGGCGCTGGACGTCGCCGCGAACGCATATAAAGCCGCCTTCCGGGACCCCCGATTCAATCCGGTCACGACGGCGGAATACGATGGTCTTCTGATGTCGATTTCCGTCCTCAGCCCTCAGGCGCCGATGCAGATCGAGAGCGAAGAAGACCTTCTGAAACAATTACGCCCCGGGATCGATGGTCTGGTGATTTCGGATGGTGGCCGGCGGGCGTTGTTTCTCCCTGCCGTCTGGGAGCAGCTACCCGACCCCCGGCAATTCCTGGCGCACCTCAAGCGCAAGGCAGGTATGGCTGCCAACCATTGGTCGCCGGACTTCCGCGCCAACCGCTTCATCGCCGAGGAAATCCACGCCGAACGCTGATCCGGTTGACTAACCGGCAGGCGGGGGCGATTGTCCGCGCGTCACATACATTCGCGGAGATCAGTCGTTATGGTTCTCAATGTCAGCATCGGTCTTGCCGAACAAATCGGCGACGTGGCGAAGCGCGCGGGACGCGTCATCATGGAAATCTACAAGACCGATTTCGACGTCGAGCAAAAAGGCGACGACTCACCCGTGACCGAGGCCGACCGCAAGGCGGAGGCTTTGATCTTCAGGAATATTCGTGAAGGCATCACCGCCGAATATCCCCTCGTCGGCGAAGAATCCGTCTCCGAAGGCAATATGCCCAACATCACCGGAAAGCCGTTCTGGCTGATCGATCCGCTGGACGGGACGAAGGAGTTCGTATCGCGGAGCGGTCAGTTCACCGTCAACATCGCGTTGATCGAAAACGGCGTCCCCACCCTCGGGGTGGTCCATCTGCCCGCCAGCGGCGACACCTTCATCGCCACGCGCGCCGGGTCGTTCGCCCAATACGGCGGCGAGGGAAAGGCCGTTCAGATCACCTGCCGCCGCCCCCCGAAAGACGGCCTTGTCGCCATCGCGTCAAAAAATCATCTGACGCCGGAAACGGGAGAGTACCTTGCCGGTCTGCCGGTCAAGGATACGGTGAACGCAGGGTCGAGTTTGAAGTTCTGTTGCGTCGCCGAGGGCAAGGCCGACGTCTATCCGCGTTTCGGCCCGACCATGGAGTGGGACACCGCTGCGGGCCACGCAGTCCTGCTCTACGCAGGCGGCGAGGTCATCACCGAAGACGGCCAGCCGCTTCGGTACGGCAAACCGGAACTCCGCAATCCGAATTTCATCGCCCGGGGACCCGGCGTCCCCGACCCCTCTTAAACACATGGGCGCGCCCGCGCCGATCCGTCCGATGGACGACGCGGCCATCGCCGACGCCGCTGGGGTCATTCGCGGCGGCGGGCTGGTCGCCTTCGCGACGGAAACGGTTTACGGCTTGGGCGCAGATGCCACCAATGGCGAAGCCGTCGCACGCATCTACGCGTCAAAGGGGCGGCCGAGCTTCAATCCGCTGATTTCTCATGTCGCCGATATCCAGCAGGCGAAATCGATCGCGGTCATGGACGAGCGCGCCGAGAAACTGGCCGATGCCCTATGGCCGGGGCCACTCTCGATCGTCATGAACAAGACGCCGGGCTGCTCTATATCGGAATTGACCACCGCCGGGCTTTCCACCGTCGCCGTCCGCATCCCTGCCCGCGAACGCGCACGCCGTTTTCTGGACGCGTGTGGTGTCCCCGTCGCGGCGCCGAGCGCGAATGCATCCGGCGCCGTCAGTCCGTCGCTCGCCATCCACGTTCAAGCCTCCCTGCCCGGTCCGGATGCCGGCGGCCCGCAAATGATTCTGGATGACGGGCCGTGCGAAGTCGGCCTGGAATCCACCGTCGTCGATTTATCGACCCCCGTCGCCACCCTGTTACGGCCGGGCGGTGTGTCCCGCGAAGACCTCGAACGCATACTCGGCCCCGTCGCGATCGCGGGGAGCGACGATCACGCCCCCAAATCCCCCGGGATGATGAGCCGCCATTACGCCCCAAAGGCGGGCATACGTATGAACGCGGGAAAACCGGAAGGTGACGAAGTGTATCTGGGCTTCGGCGCGTCCGGCGCACCCGACGATATGAACCTGAGCCCGGCGGGCGACCTGACCGAAGCGGCGGCCAATCTGTTCAGCATGTTACATCAATTGGACGAGAAAGGCGTGAACCGCATCGCCGTCGCCCCGATTCCAGACACCGGCCTCGGTTTAGCGATCAACGACAGGCTAAAACGCGCCGTTCGCCCTTGATCAACCCCCGCCCCGACGCCAATATCCCGTCATGACCGACAGACAATCCGTGATCGACAAGATCAAGAACGAGCTGGGCACCCAGGGGTACGTCGATGACCCGAGCGCCCTCGACAAGTACAACATCGAGGCCCGAGGCCTTTACCGTGGGCACGCCACCTTCGTCGCCCGTCCCGGCTCAACCGAGGAAGTCGCCTTCGTCGTCAAGACCTGCGCCGATGCGGGCGTCCCGATGGTCCCGTTGGGTGGGCACACCGGCTTGGTCGGTGGCGGCATTGCTGAAGAAGAGATCATCGTCTCGACCGAGCGCTTGAATAAGATCTTCGACATCGACACGTTGAACGGCACCATGACCGTCGGCGCTGGCTGCATCCTCGCCGATATCCAAAACGCCGCCGATGACGCGGGCAAACTGTTTCCCCTCAGCCTCGCCGCCGAGGGCAGTTGCCGGATCGGTGGCAACCTGTCGACCAATGCGGGCGGCACCAATGTGCTGCGTTACGGAAATGCGCGCGAGCTGGTGTTGGGGCTCGAGGTCGTCTTACCGACAGGCGAGATCATGAATGGTCTGCGGGGTCTCAGAAAAGACAACACCGGTTACGACATGAAGCACCTCTTCATGGGCGCGGAAGGCACGCTCGGCATCATCACCGCCGCCGTGCTCAAGTTGTTCCCAAAACCGAACCAGACCGAGACGGCGCTGATCGCGCTCGAGAATCCGGACTCGGTGATGAAGCTGTTCGGCCGCGCAACGGGCATGGTCGGCGACACTCTGACGGCGTTCGAATACATGAACCGCAATAGCCTTTGGGTGTCGTGCGAATACACCGAAGGCGTGCGCGACCCGTTTGAAGATGAGCACCCGGCTTATGTTTTGATGGAACTCACCTCGCCCCGCGCCGGCACGGATTTGCGCGACGCTATCGAGAAGCTTCTGGAAGAAGCGTTCGAAGCGGGCGACGTTGTCGATGCGGTGATCGCCGAAAGCGGCCAGCAGCGGCACGATATCTGGCATATCCGCGAAGCGATCTCGGACGCCCAAAAAGGCGAAGGGGCGTCTATCAAGAACGACCTGTCGATCCCGATCTCCAAGGTCACTGATTTTATCGCCAAGGCAGACGCGATCTGCGAGCGCGTTGTGCCGGGTATCCGGCCGATGACGTTCGGGCACATCGGGGATGGGAACCTGCATTACAACCTGACCCAGCCGAAGGGTATGGAGGGTCAGGCGTTCCTCGACAAATGGCATGACGTGACCGACCCGCTCAACGATCTGGTCGAGGAAATGAATGGCAGCTTCTCCGCCGAGCATGGGATCGGGCGGATGAAGCGCGACGAATTGGTGCGTTACAGCCCGCCCGTCGAAATCGAGCTGATGCGCAAGATCAAGGCGGTGATCGATCCGAGCGGGATCATGAACCCGGGTAAAGTGCTCTAAGGCTTACCAACTCATTCCCTCGGCGTCGATTCCGATCAGCCAGCCGCTGTCGACCCAGCCCTTCATGAGGCCTGCCGCGCGGACCGCCGCTTCATCGGCATCGGTGTGACCGGCGACAATCTCGCAGATTCCATCGAACGTAATCCCCTTCTGCGCCGCGTCCAGTGCCATGGCCTCATCCTTCTCCATGAACCGATACATCACGATCAAATCTTCCGGGTGCCGCCAGGCCGCCCAGGTGACGGTGGCATCATAGGGGATGGGAGGGCCGTCCGGATCGACACCCGCTTTTGCAGCCCGGTAGAACGCGGAAACATCGAAATCGAGCGTCGCGGTGTGAAGCGACGGGTGAAAGGTGAAGGTCAGCATCGGCCACGCTTCGGGTGGGACCCGTGTCATCGTCTCGACGCCGACCAAACGCGCGTCCGCGGCATCGAAGGCGAGACCCAGCATCCACTCGAACGCTGCCATCGACGCGAGCTCGGGATGCTTTCCCCAGTTCTCCGAATTTTTCAACCAGTCCGGCAGGTAGCGCCCCAGCCAACGAACGGATCGCGTCGTCGACGGATGGGCGTCGACATATTCACCAAGCATCTTAAAGAACTGCTCGTCGCCCAGTAAAAGGTGCAGCCCCTCGAAATCCTCTGTCAGGATCTCGATCAGCCGTGCGCGGTAAGCGTGATCGTATGCCTTCATGAACGGCCCGCCGTTCGCCAGATGTGGATCGATCGCGTCGTCGGCGCGCAAAAGGCGGTCCTGAAACATACTCTGAAGATCGGCCAGCGATGCGCTCATGCTGGCACCATATCAAGTTCTCTTTCGGCGATCAGACGCACCCCTTTAAGTTCGCGGACGAGTTCTGCGAACGGTGGGATGTTGGCATCGCGCTCGATCATCGTCGGGACGTGACCGAAGCGTTTCACCGCCTTGGCATATAGATCGAGGACATAGTCGGGAACCGGTTCGTCATGAGTGTCGACGATGTAATCACCGTTGTGTTCGTGTCCGGCGAGGTGGATCTGCTTAACCCTATCCGTCGGCACGCCGTCCAGATAAGCCTCCATCGAGAAGCCGTGATTGAACCCGGACACATAGATGTTGTTGACGTCGAGGAGGATGTCGCAGTCCGCGCGTCGGCAGATCTCGGACAGAAATTCCCACTCCGTCATCTCGTCCTCTTCGAACGTGACGTAGGTCGACGTGTTCTCCAGCATGAAACGTCTGCCCAGGACGTCCTGTACCCGCATGACACGGGTTGCGACATGTTCGGCGCTTTCTTCGGTGAGCGGCAGCGGTAAAAGGTCGTGCATGTTGAGACCGTGCACCCCAGTCCAGCACAGATGATCGGAGATCAGTTCGGGTTCGACCAAATCAGCGAGTTCTTTCAAACCCTTAAGGTAGTTCCCATCCAACGGGTCGGTCGAACCGATGGAAAGTGAAACCCCGTGCATCACCATCGGGAAGCGCTCGCGCACCGCCATCATGTTGTGGAGCGGCGGGCCACCCACGCCGATGAAGTTTTCGGAAATGATCTCGAACCAGTCGACGCCGTCCGCGGCGTTCGGATCATCGCCGAGAATCTCCGGAAAATGCTGTGGCCTGAGGCCCAGTCCGAATCCTTGAAGCGTCATAAAAAAAACCACTCTTCAAACGCACACCGGAGGAACCGCATGGCGGCTCCTCCGGTGCAACGTAACTGAATAGGGGGGCAGCGTCAGCCTTTGACGACCTTGCCACCTTTGCTTTCACAGGCGGATGCGCTGTCGACGCTCACCCAGCCCTGCCCCTTACAGGCGTTCTGGCCTTTGCAGCCGTTGTTTGCACCGGCGCAGGAACCGTGGCCCTTGCACGAATTGATGCCGGCACACTTGACGCCGTCGGCCTGAGCCGCGGTCGGCGCGCCCGTCATCGCGGCACCTGCGATAAACATCGCAGCGGCCGCAGAGGCGAGGGTCGTGCCAACGGTTTTCTTTTGAATCGACATAAAAACTTCTCCTGTAGTGACGTTGAATCCCTGATAATCCCATCGGCGTTAACCGATGCGCAGAGTGTAGCCGGGGGAAAAAATAAGTGGTGTCACGTTGGGCTAACGCGGTGTCACGTTCCTGTGAGAAATTCTCTTCCCGCCGTGATCGGTTTGAGGTATTAAATCGCTATCGGGCCGAAGGCAGTCGCCCGGTATTTCAAGGCGATCCGTCGTCCAAGCACTGCCCTCGCTGAGATTATTCGGGGCTCACCCGAATGTGAGGGATGATGGACGAGAACATTAAAAAGCAAACCGACGACCAAATAGCGACGGCCCCGAGCTTTGCCGAAGCGGCACGCTATTGGATCAAACTGGGCTTCATGAGCTTCGGCGGCCCCGCCGGCCAGATTGCCATGATGCAGACGGAATGCGTCGACAAGCGCGGCTGGATCAGCCAGGGCGGCTTCCTCCGCGGGCTGAACTATTCAATGCTTCTACCGGGGCCCGAAGCACAGCAACTGGCCGCTTACATCGGCTGGCGGTTGCACGGCATCAAGGGCGCGCTGTTCGCCGGGACGGCGTTCTTCCTGCCGGGCACGGTCCTGATGATCGTGCTGGCGTGGATTGCCGCGGCTTATGGGGGAGACGGCGCGGTCGCGGCGATCTTCGACGGCATCAAGCCCGTCGTCGTCGCCATCGTCGTCGCCGCCGTCTATAGGATTGGCAAAAAGACCTGCCGGGGGCCGGTGCCAATTGCCCTCGCCCTCGCCGCGTTCGTCGCACTACAGTTCACCGGGACGCCTTTTCCGGTTGTCGTGTTTGCCGCCGGGGTCATCGGCATCGTGGTTGCCCGCGTCCTCCCCGATGCGCTGACATCGGGCCATGGGGAGCACCCTGTTGCGGGCACATCGGACGCACACACCGGAAGCGGCGCGTTGAAGCGGTTCTTGATCGTCACCCTGGTTTTCCTGATCGCGCTGCTTGGCCCGTCGGCGCTTGTCGTCGCGGTGTTCGGAACCGAACCGTTCGCCGACGTCATCAAGCTGTTCACCACGGCGGCGTTCGTCACGTTCGGGGGTGCTTATGCCGTCCTGCCTTTCGTGGCCGATGCCGGGGTCAACACCTACGGATGGCTTACCGGCGACGATATGCTGAACGGCCTGGCGCTTGCCGAGACGACGCCCGGCCCACTGATCCTGGTCACCACTTATGTCGGTTTCTTCGCCGGCTGGAACGCGGGCGGGATATCCTCGGGTATTATCTCGGCATTATTGACGACCTACGTCACCTTCCTGCCGTCGTTCTACCTGATCATCGCCGGCGCACCTTATGTCGAGAGCATCCAGCGCTTCGCCTGGGCACGGAATGCGTTATCCGCGATCACCGCCGCCGTCGTCGGCGTGATCCTCAGCCTCGCAATCTTCCTCGGACGTGCGGCGTTATTAGAATCTGGTGACGTGCAATGGGTACCGGTCGCCGTTGCCGTGGTTTCGCTGGCGCTTCTGGTGACGAACAAGGTCGGCATTCCGATGCTGGTCGCCCTCGGCGCCGCCTTCGGCCTCGTCACCGCATTCATCTGAAACTGAATTCCGGCTGCGATCGATAAGACGCAAGGAGTCTATTCATGTTCGATATCACCCAGGACCAACTCGAAACACTCATCGATTTCAAATCCCCGATCCACATCATCGACGTACGCAAGAAGCCGGCGGTGGAGAAGGAACCGGCGATGATTCAAGGCGCTGTCTGGCAGGACTTTCAGGACGTCTCGGCGTGGACTTCCACCGTCAAGGACGGGCGTCCAGTCGTATGTTATTGCGTGCACGGCCACGAAGTCAGCCAGAGCGCCATGAAAAACCTGCGCGAACGAGGTGTCGATGCGTATTACCTTCGCGGCGGGTTCGAAAGCTGGCAGACCCGGAGCGGCCCGTTAAAGCTCTGACGTTCAGTTTTTTAGCCAGGCCTGTTCCGGATCCTTGAAGCCGACACGGATCTCGCCGCGCCGGTCGAACACCGGTCTTTTGATCAAAGCCGGGTGTTCAGCCATCAGGGCGACGGCGCCATCGCCCTCGCCTTTCGCCTTATCCGCGCCGGAGAGACCGCGCCATGTCGTGCCGCGGCGGTTCAGAAGCTGATCGACGCCGGCGCTATCCACCCAGCCGGCGACATCGGTCTCGGTGATGCCGTCCTTTCGGACGTCGACGAAATCGAAGGCGATCCCCTCGCTTTCCAGCCATTTCATAGCTTTGCGGCAGGTATCGCAGTTCTTGAGGCCGTACATCTTCAACATTTGGGACTCTTATGGTTTGAAGCTTCGGGAGTGCGCTCTATATGTAGTAGGAAGTTTAGAAACGGTCAAAAGAGGAACGCCCGTCATGCTCGCGATCATCTCGCCCGCGAAGAAGCTCGATTTCGAAAGCGAACCGATCACGGACGCGCATACGCAGCCGATCCTTCTGAAGGATGCGGAAGTACTGGCGAAGAAAGCCAAGAAGCTCAAGCGCGCCGATCTCAAATCGATGATGGGCATTTCCGACAAGCTGGCCGATTTGAACTATCAGCGCTTCCAGGAATTCAAACCGCCCTTCAACCTCGCCAATGCGCGTCAGGCGGCGTTGAGCTTCGCGGGCGACACGTATGTCGGGCTCGACGCACCGACGCTGAAAAAGAAGGACCTGGATTACGCCCAGGATCATCTTCGGATCCTTTCGGGACTTTACGGCGTACTTCGTCCGCTCGACCTGATCCAGCCGTATCGTCTCGAGATGGGGACCAAGTTCGCCGTCAACGGCAAGGAAGACCTGTACGACTTCTGGGATCATCGGGTCACCGATGCGCTCAACGCGGCGACGAAAGATCACAAGGACCGCCGCGTCATCAATCTCGCGTCCAACGAATACGCCAAGGTGGTGCAACCGAAAAACCTCGAAGGCGGGATCGTCACGCCGGTCTTCAAGGAAGTGAAGGACGGGAAAGCGCGCGTGCTCGGCCTGTTCGCGAAACGCGCGCGCGGCATGATGGCGCGCTACATGATCGTCAACCGCGTCGAAACCGAGAAGAAGCTCAAGGCCTTCAACGACGGCGGCTATAAGTTCCAGCCCGATCAATCCGACGAGACGACCTGGGTCTTCACGCGCCCACAACCCTGATGGACCGCCCTGCGTTCGAAAAATCAGGTGCATGGATGGTGATCGTCACCACCGATTCAAAAGGGCGCGTACGCGCGTTCCCGTGTGAAGGCCGTGATCATGATACGGCATTCCAGTGGATCGAACGGCAGCATGCCGACGCCAACGGGCTTTGGATGGTGCATTGGGAAAAGGGCTTCGCGTCCCACGCCGATGCCGAAACACGGGCCCGAGAGATCGAACGCGACGTCGGCGCCGGCAAAACGCCCGGCACCGTCCCCGTCAACTAATCATGCATATCGCGCGAGCGGACATGACGGAACGGGGTTTCGTTCAATAGCGCGGCCGCCACAATAGCTTGCGGCCCGTGGATGCGGCGGATATCGTCCGGGAAGATAAAAAGACGGTTTTCGGAACATCGGGTTAATGAGAAAAGCCTTTCTATTCAGTGGCCTAGCACTGACCGCCACGATTATCCTCGTGCTCGCGTCGGTGACCTACGTGCTCTTTAACATCGACGCCCTGATCAAGGACGAGATCGAGAGCGCGGGCAGCCGTGCATACAAGGTGCCCGTCACCGTGGCTGAAGCGACGATGTCGCTCAAATCCGGGAACGGGCAGATCGTCGGTCTCAGGATCGAAAACCCGCCCGGTTTCAGCGCACCCGACGCGGTGCACGTACCGCTGATCGCGATCAACGTCGATACCGGGCGGATCGCCGACAAGGCGATTGCACTTGGCCGTGTCGTCATAGACCAGCCGAAAATTATCCTCGATATCAAAGATGGCCGCGCCAACCTCGTGAGACTGAAAGAGAGTACGAAAGCCTGGTTGACCCGCTCCGAGAACGACGACCAGGAGGCCGCCACCGGGCAACGTCTGATCATCGACGAAGTCGTGATGCAGAACGGCACCATGATTTTCCGCGCCGATTTCCTGGATGGTGCGGAAACCGAGGTCCCGCTCCCCGACAGCCGCATCAAGGACATCGGCGCCAGCCCAGAGGGCGCGCTCCCGGCCGAAGTCATCGCCGAGGTCACGCAGATGCTGATCACGGCGTCGGAGCGAGCGTCCCGCCGAATCGACATAAAGGCGCTCGCCGAAAAGACCGGCGCGACCGTGCCCGACATCGACCTCAGTGCCCTATTGAAGGAAGAATAGGAGGATCCCATGACTGCCTATCACGCGCCCGTCGACGAAATGCTTCAGGTCATGCGAGAAATCGGCGAACTGGAGAGCCTGTCTAAACTTCCAGGATATGAAGACGCCACACCCGATCTGATTGCTGCGGTCCTCGAAGAGGCGGGCAAGCTCGGCACCGACGTCCTCGATCCGATCAACACCACCGGGGATCAGGAAGGCTGCACCCTCGAAAACGGCGTCGTGCGCACCCCCAAAGGGTTCAAGGAAGCCTACACCCAGTTCGTCGAAGGCGGCTGGAACGCCGTTCCCTTCGACCCGGATCACGGTGGCCAGGGCCTGCCTTGGCTGGTGGCGACCGGCACCGCCGAAATTTGGCATGGCGCCAACATGGCTTTCGCCCTCTGTCCGATGCTCACCGTCGGTGCGGTCGAATTGCTGACGACGCACGGCTCGCAGGAACTGAAAGAAACATACCTCGAAAAGCTTGTTTCGGGTGAATGGCCGGGCACCATGAACCTGACGGAACCACAGGCTGGGTCCGACCTCGCACAAGTCCGCGCCAAGGCGGTCCCTGAAGGTAATGCCTACCGGATATCGGGGCAGAAAATATTCATCACTTATGGTGAGCACGATTTCACCGACAACATCATCCACATGGTCTTGGCCCGCACGCCCGACGCCCCGGCGGGGATCAAGGGCATCTCGCTGTTCGTCGTACCGAAGTTCCTGGTGAATTCGGACGGTTCACTCGGCGAACGGAACGATCTGCGTTGCGGCTCGCTCGAGCACAAGCTCGGCATTCATGCGAGCCCAACTGCGGTGATGCTGTTCGGTGAGAACGAAGGCGCCGTCGGCTATCTGGTCGGAGAGGAAAACCGCGGCATTGAGTACATGTTCACGATGATGAATAACGCCCGCCTATCGGTCGGGCTGCAGGGTGTCGCCATCGCCGAAAGAGCCTATCAGCGTGCCCGGGCGTTCGCCGAAGATCGGGTTCAGGGACGCGACAGCGCCACTGGCGGCAAAGAATCGGTCGCCATCATTAACCATCCCGACGTGCGACGAATGCTGCTTTCGATGCGGGCGCAGACCGAAGCTGCGCGCACCCTGGCCTATTGGGTGGCGTCCCGCCTCGACATCGCCAAACGTCATCCGGATGCCGATATCGCCAAAAAGGCACAAGGCTATGTCGATCTTTTGACGCCCATCGTCAAAGCGTGGAGCACCGACATCGGTGTCGAGGTCGCGAATACCGGCGTCCAGGTGCACGGCGGCATGGGTTTTATCGAGGAAACCGGGGCCGCGCAGCATCTGCGCGACGCCCGTATAGCCCCGATTTACGAAGGAACGAACGGCATTCAGGCCATCGACCTGGCCGGCCGCAAGGTCGCCCGCGAAGGTGGCGCAACGATGAGAGCGCTGATCAAGGAAATCCGCGCTTCTATCGACGCCATGGGCCACACACACGCCCGACTGACCAATGCCATTGACCAGTTGGAGCGCGCCACCGACTGGATCGTCGAGACGTATGCGGAGAAACCCGTCACCGCCCTTGCGGGCGCGGTCCCCTATCTGCGGCTCGCCGGGATCGCCATCGGCGGCTGGTTGGTGGTGCGTCTTTACGAGGCCGCGAACGCGGACGACGGCGGAAATGCGCTTTTGGCACAACGCCGGCGTGCATCCGTCAGTTTCTATGCTCGCCATGTTTTATCGCAGGCGGACGGTCTTGCCACGGCGGTGATGGACGGTAGTGCGGTCATCGCCGACACGCCGCCGGAAATGGTCTGATTCATTAACCATAACATGCGCTAATTTACGGAGATTCCTTGATTTTTTGCCGCCGATAACACAATTTGGGCGGTCCCCGAGGTTAGGTTCGAGCGCATGAACAGCTACACTCGATACGTGCTGCGCCAGCTCTTCGCCGGTATGATTCTGGTGAGCGCCGGGCTCACCTGCATTATCTGGCTTTCACAGTCGCTCCGGTTCGTCGAGATGATCGTCAACCGGGGGCTCAGCGCCGGCACCTTCGTCTATATGACGATGCTGCTTTTGCCGAACTTCCTCACCGTCATTCTCCCCATCGCACTGTTCACGGTAATCGTCTTCACCTACTCGAAAATGGTCACCGACCGGGAACTCGTGGTGATGCGGGCGGCGGGTGTCGGCCAATTCGGTCTTTCGAAGCCAGCGCTGATCGTCACCCTGCTGACCCTCGTCTTCGGGTATGTTCTGAACCTTTATCTGTTGCCGGAATCATACCGGGCGTTCCGGGTCCTGCAGTGGGAAATCCGCAATACCTACTCCCACGTCTTGTTAAAAGAGGGTTCGTTCAACCCGATCACCAGTGCCGTCACCGTTTACGTACGCGAACGCGCGCCCGACGGGCAATTGCTCGGCATTCTCGTCCACGACGAACGCGAGGATGGGGCCCCGGTGACGTTGATGGCCGAACGCGGTGCGCTTGTTGAATCCAGCAAAGGCCCGCGCGTTGTTATGTACAACGGCAACCGGCAATCCGTCGGTGAGAACGCCAAACTCTCGATCCTGTATTTTGACCGGTATGTGTTCGAGGTGCCGACCTCCAATGAAACCCTGGCCGACCGGTTCCGTGAACCGCGTGAGCGCTCGATGAGCGAGTTGATCAATCTCGAAGACGCACAGGGGATCAACGAGAACGATTGGGGCAAGTACAAGGTCGAACTGCACAAGCGCTTCGTAACACCACTTTTGGGGGTCGGATATGCGATGGTAGGTCTGGCCTGCCTGTTATACGGCCCGATCACCCGCCGCAGTCAGACCATGCGGATCGTCACGGCCGTCGGCATCATGATCGGATTACAAGGCGCCGCTCTCGGACTTGAGAACATTATCGCCAAGAACCTCTACCTGCTGCCGCTACTCTATGCGCTGGCGGCTTTACCGATCCTTGCCGGTACGATCATGCTGATCCGCCACCCAAAGGCGCCCAAGCCTTCCAAGTCTTCTCGGCGCAGCAAACTGAAGGCGGCGTAAGACGGCCATGCGTGTATCAACCACCCTTTCATTCTATATCGGCCGACACTTCCTGTTCAGCTTCCTGGCATGCTTCGGCGTGTTTCTCCTGATCGTCATGCTGTTCGACAGCATCGAGCTTTTGAGACGCTCATCCGCACTCCCCGACACCACTTTCACGGACGTCATCGAGATGGCGGTTTTTCGCCTCCCTCACATGGGGCAGGAGACATTTCCGTTCGCGGTCCTGTTCGGCGGCATGGCCGCATTCTGGCGATTGGCACGCACGCATGAACTGGTTATCACCCGGGCTGCGGGCGTGTCCGCCTGGCAGTTCCTATTTCCAGTCCTGCTGCTGGCTGCGGTGTTGGGCGTTTTTCATATCACGATCTTCAATCCGGTCGCCTCGACCATGCTGACCCGGTACGAACGGTTGGAAGCGACTCACCTCAGGGGGCAGGAGAATTTCCTCGCGGTCTCCAAATCCGGATTGTGGCTGCGCCAGGCGAACGCACAGGGGCAATCGGTCATTCACTCAAACACCGTTCTGCAACACGGTCTCGATGTCGAACTCAATAAGGTCGTGGTCTTCGTTTACGAAGGCACGGATAAATTTCTCGAGCGCATCGACGCCGATTACGCCCGCCTCGAAGACGGTTTCTGGTATATGCGAAACGCACACATCCAGAAGCCCGAGGAAGGCACGACTTCGTTCGACGAATATTGGCTGGAAACCGACCTGACCCTGGCCAAGATCCAGGACAGTTTCGCGCCACCAGAAACGATGTCTTTCTGGGCACTTTCCGACTTCATCGAGACCCTTGAAGCCGCCGGGTTTTCCGCCATTCGCCACCGCTTGCATCTCAACGCGCTTTTGGCATCGCCATTGTTGATGTGCGCCATGGTTTTGATCGCGGCGACATTCACCCTTCGCCAGTCATCGCGCCGGGGCGGCACCACGTTTATTATCTCTATGGGTGTGCTGACCGGTTTCCTGCTGTATTTTTTCTCCGACGTCGTCTATGCGCTGGGTCTTTCAGACAGCATTCCGGTGACATTGGCTGCCTGGACGCCTTCGGGCGTTGCAACACTGCTCGGACTGGGCATGCTGCTACATCTGGAGGATGGTTAGAGTGCGTTATTTCCGAGGGCAGAGATTGAAAGGGACCGTCACGCTCGCACCCGCTGCCGCAGTATTTTGCGCGGCGCTGGCGCTGGCGAGCCCTGTTGCTGCCCAGGATGCGGAGCGGCCGCTCGGCATCCTGTTGCCGGGCGTACAGCAACCGCAACCCGACATCCGCTCGCCGATCCCCGCCGTCGAACAACAACGCCAAGCGACTGACAGACAGGCCACGACCGATGCATACAGCGGCGCGGGACGCCCGCTCGGCAGCCTGTTCAATGCCCCCGAACAAACGACGGGACGCTCCGGGTCCGTACTGCCACAAGATTGGAACGCCACGGCACCGGCTGCTGCCGCGCCGCAGGCGGCCGCGGATACACCATCAGGCGGCAACACCGAGCGCCCTCTGGGGACGCTGTTCAACACACCGTCCGGGCGAACGCCCGCAACGTCCGGACAACGGTCCGGCAATCGGCTTGAGGCGCGCCCGATCCGCCCGGCAAGCCGGGTTTTTGCGAACCCATCGAGCAACGCCACTCAAGACAAGCCGCTGGGCACTCTATTCGGCAACCAACCGGCCACGGAAACACGTATTACCGGCGCCCCTGCCCCTGACACCCGGCGCGCAGCTCCGGTCAGAACGACGGCGGCCCCTTCTTCCGCGGCTCCGTCCGGCCCACCCCCCACACGCGCCGAATTCAGCGCGGACTCCATGACGTATGACCGCGAAATGGGACTGGTCGTCGCGCGCGGCAATGTGGAGGTTGTTTACGGTACGCGTTCATTGCTGGCTGATCAGGTTACCTACAATCAGAAAACCGACGTTGTAACGGCGGACGGCAATGTTTCGATGACGGACGAGACGGGCAAAGTGCTGTTTGGTGACAAGGTCGAAATCACCGGCGATCTCAAGGATGGAGTGATCTATAACATCGGCTTGATTCTTGAAGACAAATCGCGCGTTGCCGGGAATGGCGCACGACGCTCCAACGGCCTCGTCACCGAGGTCAATCATGCCGTTTATTCTCCATGTAACCTCTGCGAGGACGACCCGACCGCCGCCCCCCTCTGGCAGATCAAGGCGGTCCGCGTCATTCACGATTCCGAGGAAAAACTGATCACCTACAACAACGCGTGGCTTGAGCTTTTCGGCGTGCCGGTCGCATATACCCCTTACCTCAGTCACCCGGATCCCACCGTCAAGCGGCGTTCCGGCCTGCTGACCCCAAGTTTCACGAACTCTTCGGATCTCGGGTTCCAGGTCCGGGCCCCGTATTTCTTCGCCATCGACGACTATCAGGACGCGACGTTTACCCCGATGGTTTCGACCAAGGGCGGCCAAGGCGCAATCGGACAATATCGCCGGAACTTCAAGAACGGCTTTGTCACGGCCGACGGCAGTTTCGTGGCCGACGATCCGGATCGCGGGCTCCGTGGCTATCTCGATTTCGAATCACAGGTGCACATCGACAAATCCTGGCGCGCCGGTCTCGATGTGGAAACCGCGTCAGACGACACCTATACCCGGCGTTACGGATTTTACACCGAGCCGGTCCTCGTTTCGCGCGGGTACATGGAGGGGTTCCGAGGGCAAAATTACCAGGTCCTCAACACCTATGCGTTCAACGACCTGCGCCCGGATGCGAACCCGGACGACTCCCCGATCGTCCTGCCCATGTACGATTTCAATTATGCCGGCAAGCGTGACCGGTTGGGCGGTTTCGCATCGTTCGACTTCAATGCCCTGAATATTGTGCGCGACACTGGCACCGACACCCGACGACTTGCATTTCGGCCCAGATGGGACCGCCCGTTCAGCGGCCCGTTCGGCGAACTTTACAACGCATCGGTCTCCCTCGCCGCGGATGCCTATCATGCAAACGGCGTGGAGCGCTCCGACGGCACCACATTTAACGGCGCCAGCGGCCGCCTGGTGCCACGTGCGTCGTTTTCCTGGCGCCTGCCCCTGATCCGTCCCGGCACCGAGTACAGCCAAACGATCGAGCCCATCGCGTCGGTAGTCGCCGCCCCCAATGTCGGCAACACCGACAAGATTCCCAATGAAGACAGCCAGGCTCTTGAATTCGACGAAACCAACCTGTTTAAGGACAATCGATACGACGGGTTCGACCGCGTCGATGGCGGCTTGCGGGTTAATTACGGCGTCAACTGGGTTCTGAACCACAACGAGGGCGGCTACTCATCGGTATTCCTGGGCCAGTCCTACCGTCCACGCGAAGATACGTCGGCCAATCAGCAGACGGGCCTGCAGGATCACTTCTCGGACGTCGTCGGCCGCATTCAATTGTCGCCGACCGATTACCTCGATCTGCTCTATCGCACCCAGTTCAGCCCGGATAATTTGTCCCCACAACGGAACGAGGTCGACGCCACCATCGGCACGCCAGCTTTATCCTTGAACACAAACTACATCTTCATCGATCAGCAGCAGGGCAGCGAATTCGCCGGGCGCGAAGAAATCAACGGGTCCATATCCTCGCAGATCAATAGAAACTGGCGTACCTTTGTCCGTGCGCGTAACGACCTAGCCGCATCTGATTTGCGTTCCCTGGGGCTCGGTGTCGTCTATGAGGATGAATGCGTGAGATTCACGACACAAATTACCCGCTCGTTCTTCGAGGACCGGGATTTGAAACCGTCGGATGCGATCACTTTCACCCTGGTGTTAAAGACACTTGGCGAAGTGCACTCCGGAATAACGCAATCGCAATAAGCCGGGACGGAAGATTATGATGCGACTTTCAGAGAGGATTTTCAGTTTCAGCCGGTTGCGCGGCTTATGCGTCGTCATACTCGCCTGCGCTTCACTCGTCCTAACGCAGGCGAAACCGGCCGAGAGCCAGTCGACACTCAACATTGCCGCCGTGGTCAACGACGAAGTCATCTCGGTTTACGACCTTTCCCAACGCATCCTTCTTGTCGTCACGCTTTCCAACCTGCCCAACACCCAACAAACACATCAAAAGATCGCACCGGACGTGCTGCGGCGCCTGATCGTCGAGAAACTACGCCTCCAAGAGGCGAAGCGCCTTGAGATCGAAGTGCCGGAGGGTGCGATACAACAAGCGAAGGATGAGATCGCGAAGAAGCATGGCATCCCGGCCGGGAAGATGGATGAAGCGCTCGAAGGTCAGGGGATCGATCCGCAGACCCTGAACCAGCAGATCCGTGCCGAACTCAGCTGGATCGAAACCGTCCGGGCTCTGTTCCGCCGCCTCGTTACGATTTCGGACCAGGAAGTCGACGATGAACTCGCGCAAATGCGCGCCAACGCTGGCAAAACGGAATACCTTCTCGCCGAGATCTTTCTGGCCTATGACGGCAAACCTCAGGCCGAGGTTGAGAATTTCGCCAATCAACTTCGCCAGGAAATCGGACGTGGCGCCAGCTGGCAGCAGCTTGCTCAGAACTTCTCCCAATCCGCCAGCGCTCAGCAAGGCGGCGACATCGGCTGGAACCTGGCCGAAGAATTGGATCCGGCACTCCGGACATTGGTCAAGAACCTGAAGCCGGGCGAACCGTCCATGCCAGTGGCGGCAGAAGACGGCGTATACATGCTTTTATTGCGCGAAACCCGCACCGCCAAGGGGATCGATGTCGACGATAGCGACATCACGCTCGGCATACAGCAGTTGCATATGGAGATTCCCAATAACGCATCGCCGCAGACCGTTGCCGAGATCACCCAAAAGGCGACCGAGCTCGCCACCAGCGCCGAATCATGTAAGGCACTTGGTAACATCGCCGAGGCTGAAGCAGGGCCGAGTTCAGGGTATCTTGGTAAGTTCAGCCTTTCCGAGATCAATACCGAGATGCGCAATATGGTCGAGAACCTTCAGGTCAACGACATCAGTCAGCCGCTGCGCACATCCAATGGCGTCATCGTCCTGATGGTTTGTTCACGCGACATCAAGGGTGGGACGGATCCGATCGCCGCCGCCCGTGAAAAGATCGAACGGGACATCCTCAATCGCCGCCTCAGCCGCATGGCAGACCAGCACGAAGAGAAGCTGCGCCGCCAGGCCTTCATCGATATCAGGCTTTGATTTAACCCATGACGCCAGCTCTTCCGAGTGCGCTAACCATGGGTGAACCCGCCGGCATCGGCGGCGAGCTGACCATCAAGACGTGGGCGGCACACCGTCACGAACTGTCGCCTTTCTTCACACTCGACGCCCCGGGACGGCTACGTAAAGAAGCGCAACAATGCGGGCTTGATATCGACATTGTCGAAATCTCCTCACCTGCAGAAGCGAATGCGATTTTTGCCGACGCCCTGCCGGTCATCGCCCTTCAGGAAAACGCGGATGCCACATATGGCAAACCCGGCGTCGCGACCGCAAAGGCCGTATTGGAATCCATCGAACGGGCCGTTGCCTATGCCAGCAATGGGCAGGCCGCCGCTTTGGTCACGAACCCGATCCAGAAAGAAACGCTCTACGACGCCGGTTTCGGCTTCCCGGGTCACACCGAATACCTGGCGGAGCTGGTCGGCGGCGGCATGCGGCCGGTCATGATGCTGGCGGGGCCGTCGCTGAAGGTGGTGCCGTTAACGGTGCACCTGCCCTTGCGTGACGCCCTGGAACAGCTGACCACGGACGCGATTGTCGAACAGGGAAAACTCGTCGTCGATGCGCTCAAACGCGATTTCGGGATCCCGCATCCTCGTCTTGCCGTCGCCGGATTAAACCCGCACGCGGGTGAGAACGGTAAGCTCGGCATGGACGAGATCGAAATCATCATCCCGGCGATGGAAGCGCTTCGAGATACCGGTGCGGAACTGATCGGACCGGTACCGCCGGACGCGTTATTCACCCCCCGCGCCCGTCAGCGATATGACGCAGCGCTATGCATGTACCATGATCAGGCGCTGATCCCGGTCAAGGCGCTCGACTTCGATCACGCCGTGAACGTAACGCTCGGCCTGCCGATCGTCCGCACGTCGCCCGATCACGGTACCGCACTCGATATTGCCGGGCAGGGTCTCGCCGCCCCGTCCAGTCTGGTGAGCGCCCTCAAGATGGCGTCCGCCATCAGCGCCAGCCGCGCCGCTCACGAAAGCTGAGCGATGGGTGATACCCCGGCCCTCCCCCCGTTACGCGAGATCATCAAGACCTACGGGCTGGGTGCGAAAAAGTCTCTTGGCCAGCACTTCCTCCTCGACACCAACCTGACCGACCGCATCGCCCGCGCCGCGGGTGATTTGAGCGCAAAGGACGTGGTCGAGATTGGGCCGGGTCCCGGCGGGCTGACACGTTCGATCCTCGCGCAGGGCCCCGCATCGCTGACCGTGATCGAGCGGGATCAACGCTGCATCGATGCGCTGGCCGCGCTGCAATCCGTATATCCCGAAACGCTGAACATCCTCGAAGCAGACGCGATGAAGGTAACGCTATCCCAGTTGTCGCCAAGACCGTCGGTCATTATTTCCAACCTGCCCTACAATGTCGGGACCGCGCTGTTGATCAAATGGCTCAACGACCTCGCCGGGATCGAGCGGATGATTTTGATGTTCCAGACGGAGGTTGCGGAGCGTATCGCCGCCGCGCCTGGCACGTCGTCATACGGACGCCTCGCGATCCTGACGCAATGGCTCTGCGAGGCCCGCATCCTGTTCAACATTGACAAGCGCGCCTTCACACCACCCCCGAAAGTCATGTCGAGCGTGATCGAAATCAAACCACGCCAATCACCGCTCGCCGAGGCCGAGATTTCGAAGCTGGAGCGTGTCACGCAGGCCGCCTTCGGGCAGCGGCGCAAGATGCTCAGGAGTTCGCTAAAATCTCTCGGCATCAATCCGGCAGACGCCGGGATCAACCCGGAGAACCGGGCCGAGCAACTGACGATCGAGGAATTCTGCGCGCTGGCGCGCATGATCTGAAACGTTACTGGCCGACACCCATACCGCGCAGCCATTCCGCCAATCCGATGCGGCGCTCGCGCTTCAACCGTTCGGCGGCAAGGATCGCCTCCGCCTCGGAAACACTCAGAGGGATGTCCTGGTTGACGATGATGTAATCGTATTCCGCCCAGTGGCTCATCTCGGATGTCGCCTTGGCCATCCGGCGTTTGACCACCTCTTCCGGGTCCTGTGCACGGGCGTAAAGCCGGCGTTCCAATTCTTCGACCGAGGGCGGCAGGATAAAGATGCTGACAAGATCGTCGCGCGCGTTCTGGCTTAACTGCTGAGTGCCCTGCCAGTCGACGTCGAACAACACGTCCTTGCCTTCTTTCAAGGCTGCTTCGACAGGCCCGCGTGGGGTGCCGTAGTAATTGTCGAAGACCTTCGCGTGTTCAAGAAACTCACCGGCCGCGACCATCTCTTCGAACTTCGCCGTGTCCATGAAGAAGTAGTCCTTCCCCTCGACCTCGCCCGGCCGCATCGGCCGGGTGGTCGCGGAGACCGACATGGTCAGATCAGGATGTTTCTCCAGCAACGCGCGCGAGATCGTCGACTTGCCGGCGCCCGACGGTGACGATAGCACCAGCATGAGGCCGCGCCGCGTAATATGGATTTTTTCGTCACTCAATGTTCTGCACCTGCTCGCGAAACTGTTCGATGGTCGCTTTCATATCCAGGCCGACACGCGTGAGTGCCGTATCGGTGGCCTTGGAGCATATTGTATTGGCTTCGCGGTTCAATTCCTGACACAGAAAGTCGAGCCGCCGCCCGATGGCCCCGCCGGCCGCAAGCAACTCCTGCACGGAGGCGATATGCGCCGCAAGCCGATCAAGCTCTTCACGGATATCCGCTTTGGTCATCAGAAGCGCGACTTCCTGCTCGAGCCGGCCCGGATCGATGGCCGAGGTGTCCGCGAGGATATCGGCAAGCTGTTCGTGCATGCGGGCGCGGATGGTATCGCCCTGTACTTCGGCGGCGCCCTGCGCCTGACGGCACAAGTCTTCGAGGCTACTCACGAAATCACCCAGCACGCCCATAAGACGCGCCCCCTCTTCCGTGCGCGCGGAGGCGAGGCCGGCCGCCGCCTCACCGAGAGACTTCTGCAGTTCTTTTTCCAGTGCCGCGCGGGCATCTTCGTCGACATCGTCCTCAACGGCTTCGATCACGCCGCGAAGCCCCAAAAGGCCTTCGATACTGGCAGGACCGGCGTCAGGGAGCTTGGCCCGCAATTCAGCCGACTTCGCCAACAAGGCGGCGAGTTGTTCTTCGTTGATTCGATATCCGCCGCCGGCTTCCGTTTGTTTGAGCATAAGCCCGACAGAAATATTCCCACGGCTGAACAGACTCGAGAGTTTCGCCCGCGCCTGCGCCTCGAAGCCGTCAAATCCCATCGGCAGCCGCAGGCGGACATCCAGACCCTTGGCATTGACGCTTTTGAGTTCCCAGGTCCAGGACCAGGCTTCGAAAGCTCCTGTCGCCCGGGAAAATCCGGTCATAGAATTAATCGTCAATGCATTCCCTCTCCATCGGTTGGCGAAATTTTACCGGGCTGCTTCCGCCCCCACAAGCAAGAGCGGCACCCAACGTCATCGCCTTTCGCTTATCGCTTGGTTATAACCAATGAATGACGGCATATCCTTATCGTTCGATCCTGATCACCGGCGCCAGCAGCGGCATCGGCGCGGCGCTGGCCCTTGAACTGGCGGCCCCGGGCGTTCTGATTGCATTCACCGGCCGTAATGCCGAGCGCGTATCGGCCGTTGAAGACAATCTAAGAGCCGCCGGTGCGGAAACCCTGGCGCGCGTCATCGACGTGACCGACCGCCCCGCTATGTCGGAACTGATTTCCGATATCGAGTCCCGCCGCCCACTCGATCTGGTTGTCGCCAATGCGGGGATCTCCAGCGGCGCGGGCGCTGGGGACGATGGAATCACGCGGGATATATTCGCGGTCAATGTAGATGGGGTGCTGAACACGGTGTTGCCCGCGGCTGCGGCGATGCGGACAAGAAAAGACGGCCATATCTCCATCGTCAGCTCGGTCGCAGGGTTCCGGGGACTACCCTCGGCGCCCGCTTACTCCGCGACCAAGGTCGCCGTCAAAGCGTGGGGCGAAGCGATCCGGCCGGACCTCGGGAAAGACGGGATCACGCTGAGCATGATCTTTCCCGGTTTCGTCGAAAGCAGAATCACCGATAAGAACAATTTTACCATGCCCTTCCTGATGCCCGCCGAGAAGGCCGCGAAGATCATCGCGTCGAGGCTCTCCCGCCGAAAAACGACGATTGCCTTCCCGTGGCAGATGGCGTGGATGATGCGCTTGTTGGCACTGCTTCCCGGGCCGCTATTCGACTTTGTCATGTCGCGCGCGCCGAGAAAGAACTGAATTACGCCTTCACATCGTCACCCTGAACTCGATTCAGGGCCCATGTTCAAACCAAGCGGATATTCGGAACAAAGCATGGATGCTGAATCAATTTCAGCATGACGGTTACAGTAATTTCAGTTCGCCCGTTGCAGCTTTCGCCACGCGCGGACATTCCGGTTGTGCTCGTCCAGGGTTTTGGAAAATGCATGCCCGCCCGTCCCGTCGGCGACGAAATAAAGCGCGTCGGTCTCGGCCGGGTTCATCACCGCAGCGATCGAGGCACGTCCCGGGTTGGCGATTGGGGTCGGCGGCAACCCATTGATTCTATACGTATTATAGGCTGTTTCCGCGTCCAGATCTTCACGTGACAGCGGTCGTCCAAGCGGACCGGCGCCGCGTGTGATCCCATAGACCACCGTCGGGTCGGACTGCAGCCGCATTCCCTTTCTAAGCCGATTCACGAACACCCCCGCGACCAACCAGCGTTCCGACTCGACTGCCGTTTCCTTTTCGACGATGGAGGCCATCACCATCGCCTCTTTCGGAGAGTTATACGGCAGCTCGGCGTCACGTCCCGCCCACAATTCGGCCAGCACTTCGTCCAGGGCCGTCTGCATCCGGCGCAACATTTCGGTGCGATCTTCGCCACGATGGAAATGATAGGTCTCGGGCAGGAGCGTGCCTTCCGCAGGCGCGGTCTCGATCTCTCCCGTCAGAAGCGGCTCGTCGCGCAGCAGGTCGGCGATCTGGATACTGCTCAACCCCTCCACCAGCGTGATCTTGTGGACGACCTGCTCGCCCGACTTCAGGATCGCCGCAATATCCGCCGCGCTCGCACCGGCCGGGATACGGTATTCACCCGCTTGAAGTGGGCGCGGATCGTCGAGGATGCGTATCCCAAAGCGGAATACCTTCGCGAAGCGGATCAATCCCTCACCCTGCAACTGCTTGGCGATGGACGCTACCGAGCTGCCGCGCTCGATCACGATGATTTTTTCCGCCTGCGATTGAGAGGGTTTTGTGTAGGCGGATTTCAACCAGAACAGCCCAGCCCCCGCCGCCCCCATGACCAGCACGATCAGGACGGCAAACAGTATGAAGAGACGGCGCATCATGCCGCCGGCCTTCAATCCACTTCGCGGAAAATCAGCGACGCGTTGGTGCCGCCGAACCCGAACGAGTTCGAGAGCGCGGCCCGGATCGGCCTTTCCTGCGCCTGCTTGGGCACCAGATTGATCGGCGTCTCGACCGACGGATTATCGAGGTTTAGTGTCGGCGGGCAGATATTGTCCCGGATCGCCAGAATCGAGAAGATCGCCTCGACCGCGCCTGCGGCCCCGAGCAGGTGACCAATCGCCGACTTGGTCGACGACATCGACATGTTCTGGGTGTGACCGTCGAACAGGCGCTCGACCGCGCGCAGCTCGATCTCGTCACCCAGCGGCGTCGACGTGCCATGGGCGTTGACGTAATCGATGTCTGCCGGGCTCATACCGGCACGTTTGAGAGCAGCCTGCATACAGCGGAACCCGCCGTTGCCGTCTTCGGCGGGCGCGGTGATATGGTGAGCATCACCCGACATCCCATACCCGACGACTTCGGCGTAAATCTTGGCGCCACGTTTCTTGGCGTGCTCGTATTCTTCGAGGACGACGACGCCCGCGCCTTCGCCCATGACGAAACCGTCCCGGTCGACGTCATAGGGGCGCGACGCTTTTTCAGGCGTGTCGTTGAAGCCCGTCGAAAGCGCGCGGGCCGAACAGAAACCCGCCATCCCGAGACGGCAGATCGCCGCTTCGGCGCCACCCGCAACCATAACGTCCGCATCGTCCCACATGATGATCCGTGCCGCGTCGCCGATGGCGTGCGCCCCGGTCGAACACGCCGTCACCACCGCGTGGTTCGGGCCCTTGTAGCCGTGATTGATCGACACATGGCCGGACACCAGGTTGATCAGGCTGGCGGGAATGAAGAACGGGCTCAACCGGCGCGGGTTCATTTCCGCGTCGACCTTGATCGCACCGCGTGCGATTTCCGGAAGACCGCCGATCCCGGAACCGATCAGAACACCGGTGCGCCAGGAATCCTCGTCACATTGGGGCTCCCAGCCGGAATCCTTGATCGCCTGCTCCGCCGCACAAAGGCCATAGACGATGAAATCGTCCATGCGGCGGCGGTCTTTGGCCGGCACCCAATCGTCGGCGTTGAACGTGTCGCCGCTGCCGTCGCCCGGCTGAATGGTTCCTGCGATCTTGGCCGGCAGATCCGAAACGTCGAAACGATCAATCGCTCGAATGCCGGAACGGGCTTCGAGCAGATTTTTCCAGTTGTGCTCGGCACCGACACCAAGCGACGTAATCGCACCTATACCGGTGATGACAACACGTCTCATTGAAAGCGCCCGTCGTTAAAACAGATTGCGGCCATCCCCGCTTTCACGGGCACGGCCGCACATCAGATCAGTTGCTTTGCGACTCGATGAAGTCGACCGCGTCCTTGATGGTCAGAATCTTCTCCGCCGCGTCGTCCGGAATTTCAATGCTGAATTCCTCTTCGAACGCCATCACCAGTTCAACGGTATCAAGGCTGTCGGCGCCCAGATCGTCGATGAAGCTCGCGCTTTCGACGACTTTGTCTTCGTCCACGCCGAGATGCTCAAGAACGATCTTTTTTACGCGATCTGCAACATCACTCATTGTCGATTTTCCCCGATCTTTACGGTTTAAACTCTGGAGCTTCGCTCCGTGGCCCCAAGGCCCTCATGAAACAACGGTTCCCCGCCTGTTGGTCCCCCGAAAGGTGGGGGTAACTAACATACTCTTTTCGGCATTACCAGAACGTTGGCGCGGAAATATTCCCGCCACCGAAAGCTCTATATCATCGCCATGCCGCCGTTCACATGCAAGGTCTGACCGGTGACATATGCGGCCTCGTCACTGGCCAGATAAACACAGGCCGCCGCGATATCGTCGACGTTACCGAGCCGTCCCGCGGGGATACCCCCAAGCAGCTTGGATTTCACGTCGTCGGGCAGCACGTCGGTCATCGCCGTTTCGATAAAGCCAGGGGCAACGCAGTTGACGGTGATGCCCCGGGACGCGACTTCCTGCGCCAGCGACTTCGACATCCCGATCATCCCCGCTTTCGATGCGGCATAGTTGGTCTGCCCGGCGTTGCCGGTCGCCCCAACCACGGACGTGATACCGATGATGCGGCCCGAACGTGCCTTCATCATCCCCCTCAAGCATGCGCGCGAAAGGCGGAAAGCCGCGGTCAGGTTGACATCCAGCACGGTCTGCCAGTCTTCGTCCTTCATTCGCATCGCCAACTGATCGCGTGTCAGGCCGGCGTTGTTGATCAGGATATCGACACCGCCCATGGCGGCTTCGGCGTCCTCGATCAGTTTGGCGGCCCCTTCGGCACTCGACAGGTTGGCCGGCGTCACATGCGCACGCTCGCCCAGTTCATCCGCCAGCCCCTTGAGGGCGTCCTCGCGCGTTCCGGACAATGCGACCGTCGCACCCTGCGTGTGCAGGGCCTTGGCGATCGCGCCACCGATACCACCAGAGGCGCCGGTGACAAGTGCCCGTTTTCCGTTGAGATCAAACATCATGAATCCTTTCGCCTGTCCGGGCCTCAAAGACTGCCCAGAAATGCCTCGACATCGGCCGGTCCACCGACGTTCGATGCGGCCAAATCACGGTCGATTCGTTTCGCGAGCCCCGACAACACCTTGCCGGACCCCGCCTCGACCAGCGTATCGACACCTTTTTCGCGCATCGTCAGGCAGCTTTCGCGCCAGCGCACCATGCCCGTGACCTGCTCGACCAGAAGCCGGCGGATTTCCGCCGGGTCTTCGACCGGCGCCGCCGTCACGTTGGCGATCAAGGGCACCAGCGGCGCCTCGATCGTGACCGCCGCCAGAGCTTCCGCCATCACATCCGCCGCCGGCGCCATCATCGGGCAGTGGAAAGGCGCGCTGACCTGCAAAAGCATGGCCCGTTTGGCGCCCTTTTCCTTGGCGACATCGACCGCGCGCTCGACCGCTTCTTTCTTACCACTGACAACGACTTGTCCCGGCGCGTTGTCATTCGCGGTCGCCAACACATCGCCCTGGGCCGCTTCCTCGACGACTTCTTTCGCCTGATCGAGATCGAGGCCCAATAACGCCGCCATCGCGCCCTCACCCACGGGTACGGCCTGCTGCATGGCCTTACCCCGGGTTTTCAATAGTCTGGCCGTATCCGCGAGGGAAAACGTCCCCACCGCCGCCAGGGCCGAATATTCACCCAGAGAGTGACCGGCAACGAAGTCGGCGACGTTCTGGATTTCCACGCCGCCTTCCGATTTCAGCACCGCCATCGCCGCCATACTGACGGCCATCAGGGCCGGTTGGGCGTTTTCGGTCAGGGTCAGTTCGTCTTCCGGCCCTTCGAACATGAGCTTGGAGAGCTTCTGGCCGAGCGCGTCATCAACTTCCTCGAAAACCTCACGTGCGGCGGGGAACGCGTCGGCGAACTCTTTGCCCATACCGACGGCTTGAGACCCCTGACCGGGAAAAACGAATGCGCGGGACATCAGTGCCCTCCCATTGGCGACTTGTTGTTGGTTTCATCGCAAATTGGCCGTAGCCCCTTTGGCTGTCAAGCGTGGCTGGTGTTCCGCCGTAACACTTTATTACACGGATGACATATCTCGTTTACCAAATGGCCCTAACGTTCTCTTTGCCGAATTAGAATAAGAGAGGCGGAAATGGACATGAACGCATGGGACGACATTGTCAGAAACGACGTGCGCGACGTCCTCAAAGAAGCCACGCATGCGGTCAACGACGCCGACATGATTCGGCCCTGGCCGCCGGTCATGATCCGCGATTTCCTGAACGCCTACAGCCTTTCCACCCGCGACGTCGAGGCCGAATGCTCGGTCGGCGACATCGCGGATTTTCTGTCTGAATCCCCGGGGGCGTCGGTCGCGGTCTATAATAGCGATGGCGATTTTCTTGGGCTCGCCGTCGACGACGACGTCATGGCGCTGATCAAGCGCGACGGGGTCCGTGCCCTCGATTATCCGATCATCGAGGCGGTCCAGCGCGGCCGCCCGGTCTGCAGCATCACCGACAGCCCTGTCGTCATTTTACAGATGATGCGCGACAAGGGCTGGGATCGCGTTGGTGTCGCCGCGCACGACCGTGTCATCGGCGTGCTGCGCCGCCGCGATCTCCTCAAATTCGCCGCGAACTGATCACATCCTGACGGAAAGACCGGCGTCCACCGTTAAAGTCTGCCCGGTGATATAGCTCGCCGCGTCGGACGCCAAAAACACAGCCGCGCCTGCCAGTTCTGATGGCTGCCCCCAGCGTTGCATGGGCACGCGGCGCTCGATGAAGGCGTTTACTTCCGCATCATCCAGCCACTCTGCGTTGGCCTCGGTAGCGAAAAACCCGGGCGCGATGGCGTTGACGCGAATGCCCATCGGGGCAAATTCCACAGCTTGGGAACGGGTCAAAGCCGACATTCCGCCCTTTTCGGCGGTATAGCCCGGATCGCCCGGGCGCGCCAAAGGCCCTGCGACGGACGTTATGTTAATAACGGCGCCGTTTTTCCGTGCCGCCATGCCCGGCTGCACCAGACGCGTCATGCGATAAGCGGACGTGATTCCGAAGTCGAGCAATCTTGAGAAAGCTTCAGGCGGCAGGTCAGGCGTCCCGCGCCGGTCCCGCATGCCCACATTATTCACCAGGATATGGATGTCTTGCCCATATCCCTCGAACCAGTCCGTGACAGCCTGATCATCGGTCATGTCCAAGGCGACGGCCTCGACCGCAAGTCCCTCATCCCTTAAAGCGGCGGCACTTGCGTCGACCGTTCCCTTCTCGCGCCCCGAAATCAGGACGCTCGCCCCCGCTGCCGCCAGTCCACGGGCGATTTCAAGGCCGATACCGCGCACGCCGCCAGTGACGAAGGCATGGCGGCCGGAAAGATCGAAGGGATTGGATGGCGGCTTGTCGTTCATACCCCCTGTATTAATGCGTACCATCGCCTGTTGAAAAGTATTTCCCGGGTCCATATCACGTCGTCCTGAACTCGATTCAGGACCTATGGGTTAGGTGTGGTGCCGATATGGCTCCTGATTCAGGTTCAGGATGACGACAGGGTGTTGATTCAAGGGGGGAAAACACTCCTGGCAATCCCGCCCACCAAACCCTTGCAGCGCCCCGGAAACTCTGTATATTGCGCCGCTTCGTTACTCCTTGCCGGGATGGTCCCGGCTATGCCCGGCTGAAAGCCGGGATGAGAAAAGCCAGAGGGAGCATAATATGCCCTGCTACGAAAGCGTGTTCATCGCACGCCAAGACATCTCTGCGTCTCAGGCCGAAGGTCTGACAGAGACTTTCTCGCAAATCATCTCCTCCAATGGCGGCAATGTCGTCAGCACCGAGAGCTGGGGTTTGCGCTCGATCGCCTACCGGATCAAGAAGAACCGCAAAGGCCATTACGTTCTCATGAATATCGACGCTCCGGCGCCGGCCCTGCATGAGATGGAACGTCAGATGCGCATTCACGAAGACGTGCTGCGTTACATGACGATCCGTGTCGACAGCATCGAAGAGGGTCCGTCGGCCATGCTTCGCAACAAGGACCGTGACGATCGTCCGCGCCGCGGCGACCGAGGTGGTTCGCGTTACGAACAGTCCGACAACGACTCCGGTGACGACAAATCCAGCAAGGACAAGGAAGGAGACGAATAATGAGACGTGGTTTCTTCCGCCGCCGCAAAACGTGCCCGTTCTCCGGCACCAATGCACCCAAGATCGACTACAAGGATCTGAAACTGCTCGGCCGTTACGTGTCCGAGCGCGGCAAGATCGTCCCCAGCCGTATCACGGCTGTTTCCGCGAAGAAGCAACGGGAACTGGCCCGCGCCATCAAGCGCGCCCGCTTCCTGGGTCTGCTTCCCTACGTCGTTAAGTAAGGCGTAGGCGCTATCGCGCCGAAGCGGACGGAACGGATGCCTTTAACCCCAATCATGGCGCTCAGCGCCGGAATTTGCAGCGCGGTCGCGGTTTTTGCGATCGTGTTCGGCTCATTCCTGGCGTTCCCATTGTTCTATTTCGCGCCCCTGCCGCTTTATCTGGCGGGGCTCGGGATTGGAACGAAGGGCGTGGTCACGGCCGGTCTTGCGGCGGTGTTCACGGCCGGATTGATCGGCAGTTCGTTCTCGGCGCTTCCGTTCGCGTTTGTGTACGCGGTACCCGCGATCATGCTTTGCCAGCTTGCCTTGCGCACCCAACCCGACAACGAGGGCAACCCGGTCTGGTATCCCGCCGGGAACCTGATCGGCACACTCACATTCGTCGGTGCGGCCGCGCTCGCGTTTTTCGCCATGATGGCGATCATGGACGAGAGCACGGCACCTTTGCAGGAACTCGTCACCAACCTCATCGGCACGGCACTGGAACGGATGGGCGCAGACATGCCCGCCGATTCCCGCGCCACCATCGCCGGAACGTTGGCGCCGTTCTTCCCTGGAATGGCTGTCGCAAGCTGGGTCGTCATGCATCTGGTGAACGCCGCCGCGGGTCAATCCGCGCTGGTGAGATCAGAACGCAACCTGCGTCCGAAGGTCGCTTACTCGGAAATCACTTTGCCGGACTGGTGCTCATGGCTCCTGGTCGGCGCGGGCGTCGTTGCCCTTGTGGTCCCCGGGGACTGGAGCTATCTCGGCCGCAATCTGGTGATCGTGGCGCTGGTACCGTTTTTCCTGCTGGGTCTTGCCGTCGTGCATACCTTCGCCCGCAGGGTCGCGAGCGGGACGCTGCTGCTTGTCGCATTTTACGTACTTCTCATGGTGCTCGGTTGGACCACGTTTCTGGTCGCGGGCGCCGGTATTTTGGAACAGTGGATCGGACTGCGTAAACGGATGCAGCCGGTCAATGACCAGGAGAGTGAATAATGGAAGTCATTCTGTTGGAGCGTATCGAAAAACTCGGTCAGATGGGCGACATCGTCAAAGTGAAGCCCGGCTTTGCCCGTAATTTTCTGCTCCCCCAAGGTAAGGCCCTTCGGGCAACCGATCAAAACAAGTCGCACTTCGACGCGCAGCGCGCGCAACTCGAAGCCGACAACCTGAAACGCAAACAGGAAGCCGAAGCGGTCGCCGCCAAGATGACCGACATGAAGGTTGTCCTGATCCGCCAGGCAGGTGACGCCGGCCAGCTTTACGGCTCGGTCACCGGACGCGACATCGCCGACGCGATCACCGCAGCCGGTGTGACCGTTCGGCGCGGTCAGATCATCCTCGACAAGCCGATCAAGACCATCGGCCTGCACGAGGTCCGGATCGAACTGCACGGCGAAGTGATCGTCGAGGTGATGGCCAACGTCGCCCGTTCGCAGGACGAAGCGGATACCCAGGAACAAACCGGCGCCGCCGTTCTGTCCCTCGCCCAGCAGGAACAGATAGAAATCGAGGCCGAAGCCGAAGCTGCCGCCGAAGCCGCCATCGCGGTCGCGGAACAGGCCGGTGCGGTGTTCGAGGAAGGCGCCGCCGAGGATGCGGTTGCCGACGCGCAAGCCGAGGCCGAAGCCGCGACGTCCGACGAGGACGAAGCCGCTGCGGAAGCCCCTGCCGAGGAAGCCGCGGACGACGAAGAAAAATCGTCCTGAACTTACCGGCAACGGTCAAAGTGACCCTGGGCGCGCTCTTCGGAGCGCGCCCTTTCTTTTTGTTTCCATACAAAAAATCGTCGTCGTCCTGAACTCGATTCAGGACCCATAATCCATGCTTCGAGACGCTTCGCTCCTCAGCATGAGGATTTAATCCCGGCCTCATCCTGAGGAGGCCGGTAAGGCCGTCTCGAAGGATGGACCCTGAATCAAGTTCAGGGTGACGGTGAAGGGCGTTCAAGACGCACGCATCACCCCGGGTCCGGGTCCCGAATGACGGCTCAAGCAAAATCAAATTAACTCAAGGTTCGCCGGAGAACTTTGCGATTCCGCTTGCTCAAGAAGAAAGTCAACGGCCCATATCACACGATCACCCGAATTATTTTGCGGTTTTCCACGTTATCCACACTTATCCACATAAGCATTTTTTGCGTGTCCGAGTATGTTCCGAACCATGGTTACAAACACGGCAAGCACCTCCGAGGACCTCGTCCCGGAAGAAGACGCGTCCGAATTCGAAACGCCGGCGTTCCGACAACTGCCGCGCAACATCGAAGCGGAGCGCGGGCTTCTTGGCGCGATCTTCGTCGACAACCGGGCGATGGAGCAGGTCGCGGAGTTCTTGCGTGCGGAGCATTTCGCCCTGACCGCGCACGCCCGCATCTACGAGGCGATGAACAAGCTGATCGACCGTGGCCAGATCGCCGACCCGACGACGCTGCGCCCCTATTTCGAGGCCGACAACTCCCTTGAAGACATCGGCGGCGCACAATATCTGGCGCACCTCGCCGCCAGCGCCATCAACGTCATCAACTCACGCGAATACGGCCGCATCATTTATGACATGCATCTCCGGCGCGAGCTGATCGCGCTCGGTGAGCGGGTCGTCAACGAAGCGTACGAAAACGATATCGATCTGGAAGCGACCTCACAGATCGAGGAAGCGGAACAGGCCCTCTACGACCTCGCCACGACCGGCGACTTCGACGGCGGCTTCCAGCCGTTCAAGACCGCGGTCATGGAAGCGATCAAGGTGGCTGACGCGGCGCACGCCCGCCAGGGCGGCCTTGCCGGTGTCGGGACCGACCTGATCGATCTGGATAAGCTGCTGGGCGGGTTGCACCGTTCGGACCTTCTGATCCTCGCCGGCCGTCCCGCCATGGGGAAAACAGCGCTCGCCACCAACATCGCCTACAACGCCGCCAAGAACCACCTCGACACCAAAGGCGCCGAGGGCGCCGTCGTCGGTTTCTTCTCCCTCGAAATGTCGGCCGAACAGCTCGCCGCACGTATTCTCTCGGAACAGTCGAACGTATCGTCGGACCGGATGCGTAAGGGTGAATTGACGAACGAGGAATTCTCGCGCCTCGCCCAGGCGTCGAACGCCCTTCATGAAGTGCCGATCTTCATCGACGACACGCCTGCCCTCACGGTCAGCGCACTTCGCACCCGCGCCCGGCGCCTCAAGCGCCAGAACGACCTCGGGCTGATCGTTGTCGACTACCTTCAGCTGATTTCGGGTAGCGCCAAATCGCGTTCCGACGGGCGTGTGCAGGAAGTCTCGGAAATCACCCGGGGTCTGAAAACGCTCGCCAAGGAACTGGACGTTCCCGTGATCGCGCTCTCGCAGCTCTCGCGTCAGGTCGAACAGCGCGAGGACAAACGTCCGCAGCTGGCCGACCTTCGCGAATCGGGCTCGATCGAGCAGGATGCGGACGTCGTCATGTTCATCTATCGCGACGAATACTATCTTGAGAAAGCCGAGCCCATGCAGCGTGCCGACGAGAGCCCGGAAAAATTCGCTCAACGGCAATCGGGCTGGGAAGAACGCGTCGAACGCGCCCGCGGCAAGGCCGAGGTCATCGTCGCCAAGCAGCGTCACGGTCCCGTCGGCTCCGTCAAACTGGCGTTCATCGGCGAGTTCACACGCTTCGGCAACCTCGAAGAACAACACGACGATTATTGACTTCGGGCCCCCACCCATCAGACTGCGGGGACGAATGGGTGAAAGCAGGGTCACTTCGTGTCTGACGATCTCTACGCGGCAAAACTGACCATCGACCTCGATGTCGTGGCGGCCAATTACCGGTTGTTGCAGGGCAGGCTCGACGCTTCCGGCGCCAAGGCCGGCGCCGCGGTCAAGGGCAACGGTTATGGGCTCGGTGCGCGCCCCGTCGTCCGTGCGCTTCATCATGCGGGGTGCGAGGATTTCTTCGTCGCCCATCCCCACGAGGGTGTCGTGGTTCGGGACGAGCTGCCGAACGTAAATATCCACGTCCTCAACGGCCCCCTGCCCGATGCCGTTGACGAATATCTGAATTACGGCCTGACACCTGTATTAAATTCACTTGGTGATATCGCGCTCTGGCGCGCGGCGGCGAAAGCACGTGACAAGCGGCTCAAGGCCGACGTCCACATCGATACCGGTATGTGCCGCCTGGGCCTCGACCTCACCGAGACCGAAACCTTCCTGAACGACGCCGAAGAATATCTCGACGGGATCGACCTCGGCCTCGTGATGACCCACCTCGCCAGCGCCGATGTCGTGGAGAGCGATCAGTCGGCAAGGCAGTTGGATCTGTTCAAATCCGCGTTTGGCAGGCTTGGGCGAGGCACGGGGTCGCTCTGCAACTCGTCGGGGATATTCCTGGGAGCCGACTACCATTTCGACATCGCCCGCCCGGGGGTCGCCCTTTACGGGGGCAACCCCGTCCCGCACCTGGAAAACCCCATGTCGAACCCGGTGACGCTCGAAGCGAGAATTCTGCAGATCAGGCACGTCGACAAGCCGGAAACGATCGGTTACGGGGCAACCCACCCCGTTCAGGGAGCGAGAAAAGTCGCGACCGTTCCTATCGGGTACGCGGACGGATTTCACCGTATCGGATCGGATACCGGCTTCGCCACCATCGAGGGTCACAAAGCCCCGATCGTCGGTCGCGTGTCGATGGATCTGATCACCCTGGATGTCACCGACGTTCCCGGCCATCTGGCGAAACCGGGGGCAATGGCTGAATTTCTGGGCCGCCACCGCACCCCCGACGACCTCGCGAAGGATTGGCAGACCATCCCCTATGAAGTATTAACCGGTCTCGGGCCACGTTACGCCCGCACGTACAAAGGGGCTGGTGCATGATCAATCCGTTGCGGCCAATCGGCAGGGCGTTCCTCGCGTTCCTTGCCACGACCGGCCGGCTTTCCATGTTTACGGTCGATGGTGTGTCCCACTGCGTGCGCCCGCCGTTCTATGGCCGCCAGCTCTTAAGGCAAGTGATCGAGATCGGCTTCTTCACCCTGCCCGTCGTCGGCCTGACGGCGATTTTCGCGGGGATGGTCCTGGCGCTTCAGAGTTACACCGGCTTCGCGCGTTTTTCAGCGGAAGGCGCCATCGCCAACGTCGTCGTGCTGTCGATCACCCGAGAACTTGGCCCGGTTCTGGGCGGGTTGATGATCGCGGGCCGCATCGGCGCCGCCATGGCCGCCGAAATCGGCACCATGCGCGTGACCGAACAAGTCGACGCCCTGACCACCCTTTCGACCAACCCGATGAAGTATCTGGTGGCGCCGCGCCTGATCGCGGGCACCCTCATGCTTCCCCTCGTCGTTTTCATCGCCGATATCATCGGGGTGTTCGGGGGCTATCTCGTGTCGGTCTATAAACTCGGCTTCAACCCGTCCAACTATCTCCAGAACACGTGGGAGTTCATGGAAGCCATCGACGTCATCTCGGGGCTCGTGAAGGCGTCGGTGTTCGGTTTCATCACCACATTGATGGGGTGCTACCACGGGTATTATTCGGGTGGGGGTGCACAGGGGGTCGGTAAGGCGACGACCAACGCGGTTGTCTCGGCCTCGATCCTGATCCTGTGCTTCAACTACATCTTGACCCTTCTGTTCTTCACCAAAGATGTCGCAGGATAACGCCGCCAAGATCCGACTGTCCGGCGTCCGCAAGACGTTTGCGGGCGGCAAGAAGGTGGTGCTGGATCATGTCGACCTGGAGATCGGCAAGGGTGAGAGCGTCGTCATCATCGGCGGCTCGGGGACGGGTAAGTCCGTCACGATCAAGTGCATGCTGGGCCTTCTGAAGCCGGACTCGGGCTCTATCACCATCGATGATAAAGAAGTCACGACGATGTCCGCATCGGAACGCGAAGACATTAACCGCCAGGTGGGGATGCTGTTTCAGGCGGCGGCGCTGTTCGACTCATTACCCGTCTGGGAAAACGTCGCGTTCGGGCTTCTGGCGAGAAAACAATGCACCCGCGCCGATGCCCGCGACATCGCGGTCGAGAAACTCAGGCTCGTCGGGCTGGCGCCGGATGTCCTCGACCTTTCCCCCGCCGAGCTTTCGGGGGGCATGCAGAAACGCGTCGGTCTGGCGCGCGCCATCGCCACCAACCCGGAAATCATCTTCTTCGACGAGCCGACCACCGGCCTCGACCCGATCATGGCCGACGTCATCAACAACCTGATCGTGCATGTGAACCAGACCGTGGGCGCGACCGCCGTTACCATCACCCACGATATGGCGTCGGCGCGTAAGATCGGCGACCGCATCGCGATGCTCTATGACGGGCGCATCATCTGGGCGGGTCCGACCGACGCCATCGATCATTCGGACAACGAATACGTGGATCAGTTCATCCACGGCCGCGCCGACGGCCCGATCAAGATGGCGGTCAGACATTAATTCCTGATCTTCGCCCCTTTAATTTAGCCCCCTCACCTGTCCTCTCCCCCGCCTTCGCGGGGAAGAGGGACCCTGCCGAAGCGCATCGATGCAATCCCTCTCCCCCTTCAGGGGGAGAGGTTAGGTGAGGGGGAAGTGTGAATTGAGAGAAAATCCAAGCTTTTGTCTCCCGGACGGGACGAAGGTCCGGTCCGGGCCCCATGGCAAGATCAGTGGGATATCGGAAATCGGTCCCGGCTCAAGGCCGGGAAACAGGCTTCAGACTCAAACTAACCCGTCCAGCTCGTTCATTTTATAAAGCGCGAACAACGGCCCCGTTTTGTCGCGCTTGCGCACATTGCCGCATACCCGGGCGATGTTGGGGGAGCGCTCTAATAACGCCGGGGTGTCGTAGTGCCAACAGACTGTCGCCGCCAGATAAACGTCGGCGAGCGAAAACCGCCCCCCGACGAACCAGGCGCCGCCATCAATCGCGTCCTCGATTATCTTAAACGCCCTGTCCCACCGCTCTTCGGCAGCGGCGCGCACGCCCGCGACCCCATCAGGGTCGGTGGTGTATCGATCTGCGTAGCTGTGTCTTAAGTCGACCTCGTAAATGTTGCAGATCATGTGCATCAGCCAGCGATAGACCACGGCGCGTTCGTTCGACCCGGGCGGGGGTAGAATATCGGCTTCCGGCAGCCGTTCGGCGAGCGCCAGCGAGATCGCCAGCGATTCGCACAACACGGTACCGTCCGGCAACTGCAGCGCCGGAATCTGCTTCATGGGAGAAATCTTCTCGAATTCGGGATCATCGACACGCCCCGCCGTTCGTTTCACCTCTTTTCGGACGAAATCGGCGTTCGCCTCGCTCAGCACCGCATCCGGGGCGATTGCGGCGGTTCTTGTTGACCAGAAAAGCGTATACATCGGCGGTCTCCGTGTCTCCGAAAGCGCTGGAGTGTACAGATCGGTCACACAAAAAACGAGGCCGCTTGCGGCAACGCCCGGTTTGTCTTAAGCCTCAATCTCTCTGGGCTGAGGGAGCGAGGCTTGGCCAAAGCGAAATCCACCTATGTCTGCCAGGAATGCGGCGCCACGCATCCGAAATGGATGGGCCGTTGCGACGCCTGCGGTGCGTGGAACAGCCTGACCGAGGAAGCCGGCCCCGAAAGCGCGCCCAAGGGGCTTGGGGGAAAACGCGGTAAGAAGATCGAATTCGTCGGCCTCGACGGCCATGAAAAAGACCCGCCCCGCCGCGTTGCCGGCATCGCCGAATTCGACCGGGTCCTCGGTGGCGGTCTGGTGCCCGGCTCGGCCGTTCTGGTCGGTGGGGATCCCGGGATCGGCAAGTCCACCCTTCTGATGCAGGTCACCGCCAAGCTCGCGGGGACCGGCAAGACGGTCTATATCTCCGGCGAAGAAGCCATCGCGCAGCTAAGATTGCGCGCGCGCAGGCTGGGTCTCGACAAGGCCCCCGTTTCCCTCGCCGCCGCGACCAGCGTTCGCGATATCGTCGCGACCCTCGACACGCCCGACCATCTCGACGTGGTGGTCATCGATTCCATCCAGACCATGTTCCTCGACAATCTGGAATCCGCGCCGGGCACCGTCTCTCAGGTGCGCGCGTCGGCGCAGGAATTGATAAGACTCGCCAAACGGCGCGGCTTCGCCCTCCTCCTCGTTGGTCACGTCACCAAGGAAGGCACCATCGCCGGCCCGCGCGTACTCGAACACATGGTCGACACCGTCCTTCATTTCGAAGGTGAGCGCTCGCATCAGTTCCGGATCTTGCGCGCCGTCAAAAACCGCTTCGGTCCGGCCGACGAGATCGGCGTCTTCGAAATGTCGGACGGCGGTCTGGATGAAGTCGAAAATCCGTCCGAGCTGTTCCTGGGCGAGCGCGAGGGCGATGTCTCCGGTGCCGCCGTCTTCGCGGGCATCGAGGGATCGCGCCCTGTACTGGTCGAAATCCAGGCATTGGTGGCGCCGAGCGCACTGGGCACACCGCGCCGTGCCGTCATCGGCTGGGACGGCGGACGGCTGGCGATGGTCATGGCGGTGCTGGACGCGCGTTGCGGTCTTGCATTGGGACCGCTGGATGTGTACCTGAACGTCGCCGGGGGGTTGAAAATTTCCGAACCGGCTGCCGACCTTGCGGTCGCGGCGGCGCTTTTATCTTCCGAGAGCGGCGAAGCGATCACCGGCGGCACCGTGATTTTCGGCGAGATCGGACTGTCCGGAGAAATCCGCCCCGTATCTCGGATCGATGCGCGTCTGAAGGAGGCCGCAAAGTTGGGATTTACCCGCGCCATCATTCCCCGCGTCCGCTCCGCCAAGAAAACCAAGAGCGCCGATTACGATCTGCAGATCACCGAAATTTCGCACCTGCGCGAGCTTGCCGACGCCATCCTGCCGGCGGTGCGCACACATCAGGCTATGGGTTGAGGACGGGAGATGGAGGCGATCAACGATCTGCCCATCAACGTCGTCGATATCGGCGTTCTGCTTATCCTGCTTGTGTCCGCCGTCCTCGCCTACGCACGCGGCTTCGTCCACGAAGTGTTGTCGGTCGGGGGCTGGATCGGCGCCATCTTCGCGACGTTTTACGGCTTTCCCTACGCCAAACCGTTCGCCAGAAAATACATCGCCCTCGACCTGGCCGCCGATCTGGTTGCAGGCACGGTTATCTTTATCGTCACGCTTGTTTTTCTGTCGCTGATCACCCGCGCCATTGCCAAACAGGTGCAGGCCAGTGCGCTCAACGTGCTTGACCGCTCGCTCGGCTTTTTGTTCGGGCTTGCGCGGGGTGCAGTGCTGGTATGCGTCGCCTATATCGGGCTTGAATTGATCGTCCCCGAAGAAGATCATCCGGCCGTCATCCGCGAGGCCCGTACGATGCAGTTGATAAAGCCGGGCGCCGCACTACTTAAGACTTTGGTACCCGATCACATCACCGGAACGTCGGCGACGGGGAGCAAAACCAGCATCGACGTAAAGGGCCTGATGACGCCGGAACCGAAACAGCAAGACGTTCCGGCCCAGGACGGTTACAATGCCGATCAGCGCAAGAACCTCGAGCGGCTGATCGACGGCACAGGTTCCAATCAGTGAACGGAAACGCTAGGATGCCCGCCATGACGAGTTCTTTTGACCCATCCCTCGACGATGACCATCCCCATGAGGAATGCGGCCTGTTCGGCATCTACGGGCATATCGATGCCGCCGCACATACCGCGCTCGGGCTTCATGCCCTGCAGCACCGCGGCCAGGAAGCGGTCGGGATCGTGTCCTACGACGGAGAACAGTTCCACAGCCACCGCGCACTCGGCCTTGTCGGAGACAACTTCTCCTCCGAAGAAGTGATCTCGCAACTTCCCGGCAACGTCGCCATCGGCCATGTCCGATATTCGACCTCCGGCGACACGGTGATCCGCAACGTCCAGCCGTTGTTTGCGGAGTTCAAGTTCGGCGGCCTCGCCGTCGCTCACAACGGCAACCTCACGAATGCCTACGCTGTACGCCGCGCCCTTATCGAGCGCGGCAGTATTTTTCAGTCCACCAGCGATACCGAAACCATCATCCATCTGATCGCGCGCAGCGAATACGGCCGCGTCGTCGACCGCCTGACGGACGCCATTTCTCAACTTGAGGGTGCGTTCTCCCTCGTCGCCATGTCGGGCAAGAAACTGATCGGCGTCCGCGATCCTTACGGAGTTCGTCCGCTCGTGATCGGCCGCCTGGGCGATGCCTACATCATGACGTCGGAAACCTGCGCGCTGGATATCCTGGGCGCCAAGTTCGTCCGTGACGTCGATCCGGGCGAGATCGTCATCATCGACGAAAACGGCCTGCATTCGTTGAAGCCGTTCTCCAAGAAGCCACGCCGCTTCTGCATTTTCGAATACATCTACTTCGCGCGCCCCGACAGCAACATCGAAGGCCGCCATGTTTATGCCGTCCGCAAGAACATTGGCCGCGAGTTGGCGAGAGAGAGCAGCGTCCCCGCCGACGTGATCGTCCCCGTGCCGGACAGCGGCGTGCCGTCGGCCATCGGATACGCCCAACAATCCGACATTCCTTTCGAACTCGGCATCATCCGCAACCACTACGTCGGCCGGACGTTCATCGAGCCCACCGCGCAAATCCGGCACCTGGGTGTCAGGTTGAAGCACAACGCCAACCAGGGTTCGATCAAGGGCAAGCGCGTCGTGCTGGTCGACGATTCCATCGTCCGGGGCACGACGTCGACCAAGATCGTCGAGATGGTCCGCGCCGCCGGCGCGACCGAGGTCCACATGCGCATTTCGTCGCCGCCGACGACGCATTCCTGCTTCTACGGGATCGACACGCCGGAGCGCGAACAGCTGATGGCGGCACAACACGACGTCCAGCAGATGGCCGATATTATCGGTGTCGACAGCCTCGCCTTCATCTCCATCGACGGCCTCTACCGCGCCGTTGGGGAAGCCCGCCGGGACACGGAAATGCCGCAGTACTGCGACGCGTGCTTCACCGGCGATTATCCGATCCCGCTGGTCGATCGTGAAGGTGGTGGTCTGCCGAGACAGCTGTCGCTTCTCGCCGAACGGGACTGAACGGGGAATCTTCAATGTCAAAGAAACTTGAGGGTCGCATCGCCCTGATCACGGGCGCATCGCGCGGCATCGGCCGCGCCGTTGCCAAGCGTTTCGCCCAAGAGGGTGCGCACCCGATCCTCGTCGCCCGCACCCAGGGCGCACTCGAGGAGCTGGACGACGAGATCCGCGCCGAAACCGGCGTCGAGGCGACCCTTCTGCCCCTCGATCTGAAAAACCACGACGCCATCGACAAGGTGGGCGCCGCGATCTACGAGCGTTTCGGCCGGCTCGACACGCTCGTCGCCAATGCCGGGCTGTTGGGTGTGTTGACGCCGATGCACCAGCTCGACCCGAAGGTTTGGGATGAGGTCATGAACGTCAACCTGACGTCGTGCTTCCGCCTGCTCCGCTCGATGGACCCGCTTTTACGCGCGTCCGACAGCGGCCGTTCGATTTATGTGACGTCCGTCGTCGGGCATATTCCACGCGCCTTCTGGAGCGCCTATGCCGTATCGAAGGCAGGCCTCGACATGATGGTCCGGACCTACGCCGAGGAGATCGGCAAGACGAATATGAAGGTCAACATCCTCAACCCGGGCGCAACCCGGACCGGGATGCGGGCCGCCGCCATGCCCGGCGAGGATCCGAATAAGTTGAAGACACCGGAAAGCATCGCCCACGAATTCGTCAAACTGGGTTCGGCGGAATGCGATCTGAACGGCGAGATGATCACCGCCGAGCCGGAAGAATAACGTGCCTCGCCATTGATCCTTCGAGACGGCCTTACGGCCTCCTCAGGATGAGAACCTCAAAACAGCACCCTCATGCTGAGGAGGACGCGATGTGTCCATCTCGAAGCATGTCGAAACCCAATGAGAGAGATCAGACGTCTTCGGCGATCAGAATTTCGGCGTTGAGTTTGGCAAGGCCGTCTTTGATATCCCCCTTGAGGGCGATGTCGGTGATGATGATATCCACATCTTCCAATCCCCCCACCTTGACCGGTGCCGTCCGCCCGAATTTGGTGTGATCGACGAGCACGACCTTGGTCCGGCCCTGTGACAGCATCTGGGACCGAAGCTCCGCCGCGTCGCGGGTGTAGTCCATCAGGAACGGCTGCGTCGCGAATGCCGCAGCGCCGACGAAGACGAAATCTGGATAATAGTTCGCCAGCATCGCCGTCGCATCACGGCCGACCAGGGCGCCTTCGCTGGCCAAAACCTCGCCACCCGTCAAATAGACCTTATTGTCGTTGCGCCCCGCAAGACGCTGCGCGATGTGGATGTCGTTGGTGTAAACCGTCAAACGGCGGCGTTCGAGCAGGTTCTCGGCGAGACACAGCGTCGTCGTCCCGGAATCGATGAGAAGCGTCGAATCATCCGTTACCATTTCCGCGGCGATCCGGCCGATCGCGCGCTTGCCTTCGATGTTAACGGCCATCCGTTCATCAAAAACAGGTTCCGAATGATCCAGCGCTAGTGCCCCGCCATGCGTTTTACGCAACCGGGATTCCTGTGCCAGCTTGGTGATGTCGCGGCGGATTGTCTCTTGCGAGACTTTGAGACGGCGATGAAGGTCGCTGACCGACACCGAGCCCCGTTCATTGACGAATTCCAGAATTCTCGCGCGGCGTTCTTCTGCCAGCATGGTTTCCGGTCCCCCCGTTGAACCGCAACGCGCCATTCCCGCGCGTTCCCCCGGATTTGCCTGTCCGTAAATAAGCCCACCCAGCCCCGGACTTCAAACCTTCTTTACAGTTCGAATTATCCCTATCGTTTACGGACAGGATTGGCTAAGCTTTCGACGTAATGGCAACGAACCAACAAATTGCCTCTCAAACCATCAATGGGTGAGGATTCCAATCCATCTGACGCTAGAACGGCATGACCGCTTTTGTTGACACTAGTGGCTTTGTGACTGTTTGATCGATTGATTGATGCTGCAACCAGGGAGCTAGGAGTACCAATAATGAATGCAGGATTCTCTAAATTTATTAAAAGCGCGACGTTCGGGATCGCGGCGCTCGGCCTTTTCGCCGCGGCACCGGCGAAAGCGGTCGAACTGACCGTCTACACCGCCGTCGAGGCCGACGAACTCGCGGGCTTCAAGAAAGCCTTCGAGAGCGACAACCCCGGCATTACCATCAACTGGATTCGTGATTCCACCGGGATCGTGACGTCCAAGCTGATGGCCGAAAAAGACAACCCGCAGGCCGATGTCGTCTGGGGGCTCGCCGCCACCAGCCTGATGCTGCTGGGTAACGAAGGTTACTTCCAGGGGTATGCGCCCAAGGGCCTCGATAAGATCGACAAGAAATTCTACGACACCGTCAACAAGGCCCCGCAATGGGTCGGCCAGCGCGCGTGGATTGCGTCGGTCTGCTACAACACCATCGAAGCCAAGAAAGCCAACCTGCCGATCCCGACCGATTGGACCGATCTGACCAAGCCGGTTTACAAGGGCCACGTCATCATGCCGAACCCGAACTCGTCGGGCACCGGCTTCCTCGACGTCTCCAGCTGGATGCAGATGATGGGCGAGGACGAAGCGTGGAAATACATGGATGCCCTGCACGAGAACATCTCGCGCTATACGCACTCCGGTTCCGCGCCGTGCAAACTGGCGGCCCGTGGTGAAACCGCTATCGGCGTTTCGTTCGCCTACCGTGGTGCCAAGTCGAAGTCCGAAGGTGCGCCGCTTGAGGTGATCGCACCGTCGCCGGGCGTGGGCTGGGACCTGGAGTCCTTCGCCATCGTCCACAACACCAAGAAGCTGGACGCCGCCAAGAAGCTGGCCGACTGGTCGATCAGCGAAACCGCCATGAAGATGTACAACGAGTCCTATGCCGTTGTGTCCATGGTCGGCAAATCGAAGCCGGTCGAAAACTTCCCGGCCGGGATCGAGGGCAAAATGATCCAGAACGATTTTGCCTGGGCGGCCAAGAACCGCATCCGCATTCTCGACGAATGGCGGAAGCGCTACGACAGCAAATCCGACCCGAAGTAACGGGTACGGTTATCTGAACTGGAGAGCCCCGAGCGACATTCGCTCGGGGCAATCCGTTTAAATTGTCACATTATTCGTTTATCGTATTCAGCCTCACCTGAGGGGGATGGGCATACATGGCATCGGAAACGGCTGAGCCGTACCTGAAAATCGTCGGCGTCACCAAGAAGTTCGGCGAATTCACGGCACTCAAGGACATCTCCCTTGAAGTTTTTGAGAAGGAATTCGTCTGTTTTCTGGGCCCGTCCGGGTGTGGCAAGACCACGCTCCTGCGCGCCATCGCCGGCCTGGACATCCAGACCAGCGGCCAGGTTTTCCAGAAAGGCCGCGATATTTCCGACCTGCCCCCGTCGTCCCGCGATTTCGGAATCGTCTTTCAGTCCTACGCGCTGTTCCCGAACCTAACGGTCGAGAAAAACGTCGCTTATGGTCTTGAGAATCAGAAAGTCCCGCAGGACCGCATCAAGACGCGGGTCGCGGAATTGCTGGAACTGGTGGGGCTGCCCGATCAGGGCCGCAAATATCCTGCCCAACTATCGGGCGGTCAGCAACAGCGCGTCGCCCTCGCCCGCGCGCTGGCGACCGAACCCGGGCTTTTGCTCCTCGATGAGCCGTTATCCGCGCTGGACGCCAAGGTTCGCGCCCGGCTGCGCCACGAAATCAAGGAACTGCAAAACCAGATCGGCGTCACCACCATCATGGTGACCCACGATCAGGAAGAAGCCCTGACCATGGCCGACCGGATCGTCGTTATGAATAATGGCGTCATCGAGCAGGTCGGCTCACCCATCGATATCTATTCGCACCCCGCGTCTCCGTTCGTCGCAGACTTTATCGGAACGACGAATTTCATCGACGCGAAATTGCAGACGCCGACCTCGGCGCAGATCGGAAATTTCGAAGTCTCACTGAGCGCCAGCCCGCCGGATTTGAGCGCGGGTCAGGACGTAACGTTGTGCATCCGCCCCGAAGACGTGCTCACCGGCAGCCGTGTCGACGGCGCACCGAACCAGATCGAACTCGGCATCCATCATGTCGAGTTCCTGGGCTCGTTCCACCGCTTGCACACCGACCCGGTCAGCGGCGATACGAGCCTGATGATCGACGTTTCGGTTGCACGGGCGCGTGAAATCGACATCTCGGTCGGTAGCAGGATCCAGGTCGCGCTTCCCGCCGAGCATATGAACGTCTATCCGGCGCGGGGGTAGTCGACTGATATGAGCGAGGCCGCCGCCAACACCGCCCCGATCGTTAAACCAAAAATCAGCCGTGACGACTGGATCATGCGCGGCGCGATGATCTTGATCGCACTCTATCTGCTGATCTGCATCGCCTTCCCGCTTTATGCACTGTTGTCCAAGAGCTTCGAGAATGCGCAAGGCGAGTTTATCGGGCTCAAGAACTACATCACCTATCTGACGACGCCTGCGCTTTCGTGGTCCATCGGAAACAGTTTCAAGGTGACGCTGATGGCGACGGTGATCGTCATGTTCGTGGCGTTTATCTACGCTTATGCGCTGACGCGGTCGTGCATGCCGTTCAAGAGCCTGTTCAAGGGCATTGCGCTGGTGCCGATCCTGATGCCGTCGCTGTTGCCGGCGATCGCTTTGGTGTTCTTCTTCGGGAACCAGGGGATCATCAAGGAATGGCTGTTCGGCGCCGAATTATACGGCCCCATCGGGATCGTGATGGGGGAAGTGTTTTACGTCTTCCCCCACGTCATGACGATCATGCTGATCAGCATGTCGCTGAGCGACGCCCGCCTTTACGAAGCGTCCGAGGTTCTGGGCGCCAGCAAGATCAAAACGTTCTTCACGGTGACGCTCCCCAGCATGCGCTATGGACTGGTATCCGCGTTCTTCGTCGCCTTCACCCTGATCATCACCGACTTCGGCGTCCCGAAGGTCGTCGGCGGGCAATACAACGTCCTCGCCACCGACGTCTATAAACAGGTCGTCGGCCGCCACGACTTCCAAATGGGCGCCGTCGTTTCGATGGCGCTGCTGATCCCTGCCGTGTTCGCGTTCATCGCCGACCGCATCGTGCAGAGGAAGCAGGTCGCCCTGTTGTCGGCACGCGCGGTACCGTTCCAGCCCAAACCCAGCAAGGCCTTCGACCGCATCATGCTGGCGTTCTGCAGCCTGATCGGCTTCATCATCCTGTCGATCCTCGCGATGGCCGCCTTCGCGTCCGTCGTGAAGTTCTGGCCCTATAACCTGAGCCTGACCACCAAGCACTATAACTTCAAGCTGATGGACGGCGGCGGTTGGGACTCCTATTACAATTCCATCGAATTGGCGACGTGGACCGCCATCTTCGGGACAGCGATCGTGTTCTTCGGCGCGTATCTGGTCGAGAAAAGCCGCGGCTTCCAACAAGGCCGCACCGCGATGCAGGCACTCTGCATGGTGCCGATGGCGGTGCCGGGTCTGGTGCTGGGCCTCGCCTACGTCTTTTTCTTCAACAGCCCCGACAATCCGCTGAATTTCCTCTACCACACCATGCCGATCCTGGTGATCTGTACGATCACCCACTTCTATACCGTCGCGCATTTATCTGCGGTGACGGCTTTGAAACAGATGGACCCGGAATTCGAGGCGGTCTCGCAATCCCTGAAAGCGCCCTTCTACAAGACCTTCTGGCGGGTCACGGTCCCCGTCTGCACGCCCGCGGTCCTCGACATCTCGATGTATCTGTTCGTCAACGCCATGACCACGGTGTCGGCGGTGGTGTTCCTGTATTCGTCGGACACATCGCTCGCCTCCGTCGCGGTCCTCAACATGGACGATGCGGGTGACCAGTCGCCCGCCGCCGCCATGGGTATGATGATCGTCTGCACGGCGGCCGGTGTCCGGCTCCTGCACATGATCCTGACACGCGGCATTCAGAGCCGCACACAGGCCTGGCGCAAACGCTGAACGACGCCCGGCGTAAAAAAACTTTCGCTTTTTATTTGTGGACTTTTGACCGTTTTTGACCGATAAAGTCCGTAATCGCGGTTACAGACAACGCGGAGACACTCATGACGACCTCAGATCGTGATCCCTGGCTACTCACGCCCGGCCCCCTGACCACCAGCGACGAAACCAAACAGGCCATGCTGCATGACTGGGGTTCGCGCGACGCCACCTTCATCGAAACCAACGCGCGGATGCGCCGAAGCCTTCTGGACATCGCCAATGCAGCGGACACGCATGTATGTGTTCCGGTGCAGGGCAGCGGCACCTTTGCCGTCGAAGCGACGTTGGGGACCGTAATTCCCAAAGACGGCAAGGCGCTGATCCTGATCAACGGTGCTTATGGCCACCGGATGGTGAAAATCCTGTCCTACGCGGGACGCGCCTGCACCGTTTACGAAACGCCGGAAGACACCCCGCCCGACATGGCTGAGCTGGATAAGATGCTCGGCGCCGACAAGGCGATCACCCACGTCCTCGCGGTTCACTGCGAAACCACGTCGGGCATTCTCAACCCGATCGCCGACATCGCGAATGTCTGCGAAAAACACGGCAAGAGCCTGATCATCGACGCCATGAGCGCCTTCGGCGCCATCGAACTCGATGCGAAGAAGATCACCTTCGACGCCGTCATGGCGTCTTCGAACAAATGCCTCGAGGGTGTCCCGGGCATGGGGTTCGCCTTGATCCGCAAATCGGTGCTCGAAGGTTGCAAGGGCAATGCCCACGCGCTCAGTCTCGATCTCTACGATCAATGGACGGCGATGGAAAAGAACGCCCAGTGGCGCTTCACCCCGCCGACCCACGTGATCGTCGCCTTCGACAGCGCTATCGAGCAGTTCAAAAAGGCCGGTGGGATCGCCGGCCGCTTCAAGCGCTATACCGAGAATCGCGACATCCTGATTTCGGGTATGCGCAAACTCGGCTTCGAGACGCTCCTGCCCGATAACCTGCAGGCACCGATCATCGTCACCTTCAAGATGCCCGAAGACCCGAACTTCGACTTCGAGGCGTTCTACGACCGCCTCAAGGATCAGGGTTACATCATTTATCCCGGGAAACTGACCGTCGCACCGTCTTTCCGAATCGGCTGCATCGGCGCTTTGGGCGCCGACGAGATGCACGGTGCACTGGCCGTCATCGAAGCCGTTCTCAAGGAAATGAACGTCCAGACCGGACGTCCGGCGGCGGCCTGACACGAAAGCAGAGGAATAATGAACAGTATCAACAAGACAGTCACCATCAACGGCCGCACCTACAACTGGCCGAAGAACCCCGTCGTCGTCGTCTGCATCGACGGTTCCGAACCCGACTACATCGAACAGGCGATCGCCGGCGGCCACATGCCGTTCCTCGAAAAAGCGCTGAAGAACGGCGCCGACCTTCGGGCGCACTGCGTGGTCCCGAGCTTCACCAACCCCAATAACCTCTCGATCGTGACAGGCCGCCCGCCCGCCGTGCATGGCATTTCGGGCAACTTCTTCCTCGACCCCGACACGGGCGAGGAAGTGATGATGAACGATCCGAAGTTCCTGCGCGCCGAGACGATCTTCAAGGCGTTCCACGATGCCGGCGCCAAGGTCTGCGTCGTCACCGCAAAGGACAAGCTGCGCCGCCTGCTCGGCCACGGTCTTGATTTCTCGTCGGGCCGCGCCGTCAGCTTCTCGTCCGAAAAAGCCGACGAAACCACGATGGCCGAAAACGGCATCGACAACGCCCAGAAAATGGTCGGCCGCGAGATTCCGTCGGTCTATTCCGCCGAGCTCAGCGAGTTCATCTTCGACGCCGGCGTCAAGCTGATGGAAAGTATGCGCCCCGATCTGATGTATCTGTCGACGACCGACTACATCCAGCACAAGCACGCCCCGGGCACCCCGGTTGCCAACCAGTTCTATGCGATGATGGACGGTTACTTCGCCAAGCTCGATGCCTTGGGCGCGACCCTGGCGCTGACCGCGGATCACGGCATGAACGCCAAGCACGAAAGCGGCGGACAGCCGGACGTGATCTTCCTGCAGGAAGTGTTGGACGGCATGTTGGGTGAGGAAAAGGCCCGCGTGATCCTGCCGATCACCGACCCTTACGTCGTGCACCACGGCGCGCTCGGTTCGTTTGCGACGGTCTATCTGAAAGACCCCGCCACGGCCGCCGACGTCGCCGCCAAGCTGAAAGACCTGCCTGGCATTCAGAACGTCTATGACCGTGCCGAAGGCTGCCGCGTTTTCGAACTGCCGGAAGACCGGCTCGGCGACCTGATCGTGGTCTCGGACAAATCCAAGGTCATCGGCACCAGCGCCGATCGTCACGACCTGTCGCAGCTCAAAGAGCCGCTTCGCTCACACGGGGGCGTCACCGAACAGACGGTGCCGCTGATCGTTACCAAGCCGGTGAGCGGATTGCCTGGCGGCCAGCAGCTACGCAACTTCGACATCTTCGATGTCGCCCTCAATCACGTATCCTGAAGGACGGGAGAACTTCTAAATGGACGCGCATTCCGATCAAACCACCTCGCCCCGCCATGAAACCATGCGGATTGCCGGTAAACACGTCGACAACGACGACCGGATCGAGGTCCTGAACCCCTATGACGGCAGCGTCGTCGGCACCGTGCCGAACGCCGATCCGGAACAGATTCAGGAAGCTTTCAAGATTGCCAACGCCTACAAGCCGAACCTGACCCGTTACGAGCGCCAGCAAATCCTGCAGAAAACCGCTGAGCTTCTGGTCTCACGTAAGGACGAGATCTCGGATCTGATCACGGCGGAATGTGGACTGTCGAAGAAAGACAGCCTCTACGAAGTCGGCCGGGCGTTTGACGTGTTCACCCTGACCGGTCAGATGGTGATCAAGGATGACGGGGAAATCTTCTCCTGCGACCTGACGCCGCACGGCCAGCGCCGCAAGATATTTACCCAGCGCGAGCCGCTTTTGGGCGTGATCTCGGCGATTACGCCGTTCAACCACCCGCTCAACATGGTGGCCCACAAGATCGCGCCGTCGATCGCCACCAACAACCGGATGGTCTGCAAGCCGACCGAATTGACACCGCTGACGGCGCTCATGCTGGCCGACGTTCTTTACGAAGCCGGCCTGCCGCCGGAAATGTTCAACGTGGTCACGGGTATGCCGAACAAGATCGGCGACACCATGATCAAGGACCCGCACATCGACCTGATCACCTTCACGGGTGGCGTGCCGGTCGGCAAGATGATCGCCGAAAAGGCGGGCTATCGCCGCACCGTGCTTGAACTGGGTGGCAACGCGCCGTTCATCATCATGGAAGACGCCGACATCGAACGCGCCGCGACCATGGCCGTCGCCGGCGCCACCAAGAACTCGGGTCAGCGCTGCACGGCGGTGAAACGTATCCTTGTTCATGAAAGCGTTGCCGACGCATTCGCCGCCAAGTGCGTCGAGAAGGCGAAAGCCCTCAAGGCCGGTGCGCCGACCGACCCGACCACCGACGTCGGCTGCGTCATCAACGAAGACGCCGCCAAGACCTTCCAGCGCCGTGTCGAAGACGCGGTCAAGGCGGGCGCCAAGCTGCTGCACGGGAACGACCGTCAGGGCGCGATCTTCCCGCCCACCGTCGTCGATCACGTGACGCCGGATATGGAGTTGGTGGTCGAAGAAACCTTCGGCCCGGCCATTCCGATCATGCGCATCAAGGACATCGACGACGCCATCCGCGTCGCCAACGGCACCAACTTCGGTCTGTCGTCCGGTGTCGCCACCAACCGCCTCGATTACATCACGCGGTTCATCAACGAACTGCAGCACGGCACCGTGAATATCTGGGAAGTGCCGGGTTACCGGATCGAGATGTCGCCGTTCGGCGGTATCAAGGACTCGGGCCTTGGCTACAAGGAAGGCGTGATCGAGGCGATGAAGAGCTTCACCAACGTCAAAACCTTCTCGATGCCCTGGCAGTAAGCCGCGACAGAGGTTTCGTTTCAAAGGCCCGGGTGATTCCCGGGCCTTTTTCTATGCGTCTACAGACTTTGACGTCATCCTGAACTCGATTGAGGAACCATATTGCTCGACGGTCCACCGTTTGAACCATTCATGGGCCCTGAACCAAGTTCAGGGCGACGGAGTCATTTGTTCAAATAACCGGCCACCAACTTAAACACCGCGTCCCAATCCCCGGACTGGGGCTGGCGCATCAACTTCATCTCCGGATACCAGGGCGTCGTCTCCCCCACTTCGCCCCAACGCCACTCGGCGACATGAGGCAGGACGGCGAACGTCTGAACGCCCAGGGCACCGGCCAGATGCAGGGGCGCACTGTCGCACGAGATGACCGCATCCAGTTGCATCATCAGTGCGGCGGTATCGGCGAAATCCCGTATCTCCTGGGTGACGTCGATAATGTTCTCAGCCCCATCCACGCCTGAAAGATCAAAGGCGGCCTGATCTTTTTGCAAAGACACCAGCTTTACGCCCTCGCCCATCAGCGTCATGAAGGGTTGGAGACCCGGCGAACGCACGTTATCGCGCGGATGGTCGGGGCTGCCGCGCCAGGCGATGCCGATCTTCTTCCCTGACGGCCAGGTTTCCGCCATCGCCTGCCACTTTTTCAAACGGTCCCTGGGGGAGAAGAGATAAGGGATATCCGCTGGAATGCTCTCCACCGTCGTGCCGAGAAGTCGGGGCAAACTCAGAAGCGGCACATGAAAATCCGCCTTCGCGACAGTATCATCGGGTGCGGCGATCTTATCGACGCCTTCGAGGGTTTCGATCAATGGGCGGAGGGCATCCGCGCATTCAAAGATCATTGCCGCACCCCTACGGTTCAATATCGGTAAATAACGGCAGAACTGGATCGTGTCGCCGAAGCCCTGCTCCGCATGCACGAGTATCTTTTTATTCGTGAGGTCCTCTCCCTGCCATGCCGGCGCGCCCCTGTCGCGCACTAACTTTCTGAACCTCGCCGTCTTCCAGCGGTACTCATAATCCTGCCAGCCCTCGACGAAGTGTCCCTTGGCCAGCAGCGCCATCCCCCGGTTGCGCCTTATATCCGCATCTTCGGGCGCCAGCGTGACGGCGTTGTCGTAAGCCGTCAGCGCGGCGTCCAGCTCCCCCGCCTCTTGCAGTGCCACCGCCATGTTGCCCCAGACCTGCGCTTGGCGCGGATCGATCTTGAGGGCCATGTGGTAGTGATCGACCGCATCCGAAAACCTCAGCGCGTCACGCGCCAGATTGCCCAGATTACAATGCGCCTCGACGAAACCGGGATTAAGGCGCACCGCCTCTTCGTACGCTTTCTTCGCCGCCGCCGTGTCACCGCTTTCGTGGAGCGCCACGCCAAGCCCGAGGTGACCGCCGGCGAGCCCCGGCGCAAGTTCGATGGCGCGGCGGAAGGCCCTAACAGCGTCGTCCTGCGACGGACCATAAAGGTCCTGCAACGCCAGCCCCAGATTGACGTGCGCCTCCGCCGAGTTCGGGTCGAGTTCGATGGCCAGATTGGCGCGCGCCCTGGCCGCGTCCGCATCCCCCGCCCCCAACAAAGCCGACGCCAGATCGGCGTGTAAACTCGCCGTCTCGGGTTCAAGCTGCACCGCCCCCCGGAACGCCTCGACCGCCGCCTTATCATCGCCTGCCGCCTTCAAAACCCGGCCTAAGTTGGCGTGATAAAGGGCGACGTTTTTATCCATCTCGATGGCTTCGCAAATCATCTTTGCTGCCGCGCCATGATCGCCCCTTTGGTGGTTGATCAGTCCCGACAGATGCAGGGCATCCGCGTGCCCCGGCGCGGCCTTCAGGATCGACGCATAGGCGGCCTCGGCCCCATCGAGGTCGCCCTTTTGGTGTAACGCGATGCCGCGTTTCAGCGTTTCCGTCAGATCGATTTCCATAGTTGGCCGGGAATCCTGAATTTAGCCTCGATTTCCGGCGCCAAAGCCAATCCGGCGCTTGGCGCGTGGGGGGCGACACCCCTAAAATAGCATAAATCACAATAGCTTCATCAGGGGGTTGCGAATGTACGCGCGCAATGTGAAATCGGTCGCCGACGCCAAGGCGATCATCAAGGAACGCGGGCTGGAATACGTCAAAGTCGGCGTCTTCGACATCGACGGGATCATGCGCGGCAAGTACATGAGCCGGGACAAGTTTCTGTCCGCTTTGGAGAAGGGTTTCGGTTTCTGCGACGTGGTCGTGGGTTGGGATTCCTACGATCAACTCTATGACAACGTACAGATCACCGGCTGGCACACGGGTTACCCGGACGCGGAAGTCAGATTGCTGCCCGACAGTTGCCGCGATATTGCTTGGGAAGACGACATGCTGTTCTTCCTGGGCGAGTTCGCGGGCAAATACGAAGACGTCTGTCCGCGCGGCACGCTGCGCCGTGTTCTGGAGCGCGCAAACAAACTGGGATATGACGTCAAGGCGGGCTTCGAGTTCGAATTCTTCGTGTTCGAGGAAACGCCGCACAGCGTCCGCGAAAAGAACTACCGTGACATGAAGCCCTTACAACCCGGGTTCTTCGGTTATTCGGTCTTGAGGAATACGGTCGAAAGCGACCTCTACCGCGACCTGCTCGACGGCTGCGTCGAAATGGACATGAAGCTCGAAGGTCTTCACGAAGAGACCGGCCCGGGTGTCCTCGAGGCCGCGATCACCGTCGACGAAGCCATCGCGGCGGCCGACAAGGCGGCACTGTTCAAGACCTTCGCCAAGATCATGGCGCAGAAGCACGGTCTCATGGCGACGTTCATGGCGAAATGGTCGCCGGACTGGCCGGGTCAGTCCGGACATATCCATATCTCGCTGACCAAAAAGGGCGGCGGGAAGCCTGTGTTCTTTGACGCCAAAGGCCCGGACGGGATGAGCAAGACCATGACCCAGTTCGTCGCCGGCCAACAGAAACTGATGCCCGAATTCCTCGCCATGATCGCGCCGACGGTGAACAGCTACACCCGCCTGATCCCGGGGTTCTGGGCGCCGACCGAGGCGACCTGGGGCGTCGACAACCGAACCTGCGCCTTGCGCGTCGTACCGGGCTCTGAGAAATCCCAACGGGTCGAATACCGGGTCGCGGCGGCGGACTGCAACCCGTATCTCGCGCTCGCCGCCGCCATCGCATCGGGCCTGCACGGGATCGAAGCGGGGCTGACGCCTGAGCCGAAGGTCGAGGGCAACGCATATGAGAAAAAATTCCCGAAGAAGCTGCAGTTACCGACAACGCTTTTCGAAGCCGCGGGCCGCCTGAAATCATCCAAAGTCGCGCGCGATATGTTCGGCGATGTGTTCGTGGATCACTACGCCGCCAGCCGAGAGTGGGAGGAGCGGGAGTTCCGCAAGCACATCACCGATTGGGAGATGGAACGCTACTTCGAAATCATTTAAGACTCCGCAGATACCGCCCTCGTTATGGGCAAAGTCCCATTCAGCCGGAGAAGTGCCATGCGTTTCGCCGCTTTGTTCCTGTTTATCCTCTGCCTTGCCGGCCCCGCCGCCGCGCAACAGCAGAACACCGATGTCGTTGCCAAGGTGACACGGCTCGAAAAGGCCGCTGTCGCCATGCAGGACGCCCTGCCCCGCCCGCTGAAAGTCGGCAGCGAGGTGCAGTTGGGCGATGTCATCTCGACGGGTAAGGGGGCCCGGGTCGAGTTGACGTTTACCGACGGCACGACCGCGAAGCTGGGTGAGCGGACGCAGTTCACCGTCATCGAATTCGTCGTCGAACAGAACGGCGGCAATGCCGTCATGCGCCTGATGAAGGGCGCAATGCAGATGACCAGCGGCTCTTTGATGAAGGTCGCCGACTCGTCGATGATTTTACAGACGGAGACCGCAACCATCGGCATCCGCGGCACCACGTTCTGGGTCGGCACCATCGAAGACGACATGGAAGTCGCACTGTTCAGCGGCAAGGGCGTCTATGTCGAGAATGCGGGTGGCCGTGTCGAGTTGACGCGCAGCGGTCAGGGCACGTCGATCGGCGATATGGATCAAATCCCGTCCGAGCCCGTTGTCTGGGGTAAAGACAAACTTGACCGCGCCGCCGCGACGACGGCGTTCACGAAATAGCCAGATAAGATGGATATGCTCACTGAAATCCTGACCGGTCACGTTATGCCGCTTGAAACCTGGCTCTTGTTCGTCGCTTTGTGGATCGGTATTGCCGCCTTCCCCGGCCCCAACGCCGCTTACGCCATGGCCTGCGGCGCGCGCCGGGGCGACGGTGCGGCGCTGGCGGCGGCCGCCGGATTCGCGTTCGGGGTTTCGGTCTACGTGGTGATGGTCGGCTTCGGCCTGATCGCGTTTTTAGCGGCGTCGGCGGAACTGTTTGAAATCCTCCGCTGGGTCGGTGTCGGGTATCTGATCTTCCTCGCGTGGCAGTCGTGGAACGCGTCAGACAACCCGGTGCAGCCCCCAAGGATCGAAAAGCGCGAAGCGGGCGGGATCGCCATCAAGGCCGCGCTGATCACCCTGACCAACCCGAAGTCCGCTTTGACGTATGTGCTGGTCTATCCCCCCTTCATGACGGCCGCGGCCGGGACCGATATCGGCCTCGCGCAGCTCGTCATCCTCGGCGTGACATCGGTCACGCTGTCGTTCATGAATTACGCCACTTATGGATTGTTGGCTGGACGCATGGGCCGGCTGATCAAAACCAAGCGGCAGGCGATGCTTCGAAACCGCCTGTTCGCCCTATTATTCGCCGGCGCCGGTGTGGCGCTGGCGTGGACCGCTCGCCGTTAGGAGAATATCTGCATGAGCAACGACGCCCCCCAGCTTTCCGGAAACTGGAGCTACCCCACCGCCGTCCGTTTCGGCGTCGGCCGCATCAAGGAAATCGGCAAGGTCTGCAAGGAACAGGGTATGTCCCGCCCGCTGCTGGTGACCGACCCGGGCCTCAAGAATCTGCCGATGATCCCGGCGGCATTGTCGGAACTCGAAGCCGCCGGTGTGCCCGGCGCGGTGTTCTCCGACGTGCGCGGCAACCCGGTGAATGCCAACGTCGAGGCGGGTCTCGAAGCTTATCGATCCGGCAATCACGACGGCATCATCGCATGGGGCGGCGGCAGCGCCATGGACTGCGCCAAGTGCATCGCGTTGATGGTTGGTCAAACCCGGCCGATCTGGGATTTCGAGGATATCGGCTCGAACTGGAAACTCGCCGACCCGGACGGGATTGCCCCTATCGTCGCGGTGCCGACCACTTCCGGGACCGGCTCCGAAGTGGGCCGCGCCGGGGTCATCACGGATGAGACCACCCACACGAAAAAGATCATCTTCCACCCCAAGCTTCTGCCCGCCGTCGTCATCTGCGACCCGGAACTGACGCAGGGCCTGCCCGCCAACATCACGGCGTGGACCGGGATGGATGCCCTCGCGCACTGTCTGGAGGCTTACTGCTCCCCGTTCTATCACCCGATGGGGGAAGGGATTGCGGTCGAAGGCATGCGTCTGGTGAAAGAGTGGCTGCCGACGGCGGTCAAGGACGGCTCCAACCTGACAGCGCGCGCGCACATGATGTCCGCCGCCGCCATGGGCGCGGTCGCCTTCCAGAAAGGCCTGGGGGCGATCCACTCACTGTCGCACCCGGTCGGCGCGATCTTCGACACGCACCACGGCCTGACCAACGCGGTCTTCATGCCGTACGTGCTGGCGTTCAACCGTGACGCCATTGACGTGAAGCTGACCCGCCTCGCCAAATGGCTGGAAATCGGCGACGGCTTCGACGATGTGCAGAAGTGGGTGTTAGATTTAAGAAAAGAGTTCGACATCCCGCACACCGCCGCCGAGCTGGGCGTTGACGCATCGCGCCTGGACGAGCTGTCGAAGATGGCTGCAGAGGACCCAACGGCAGGTGGTAACCCGGTTCACGTCGGTGAGGCGGAAATGCGCCAGATGTACGACGCGTCGATGGCGGGGACGCTCTAGGATCGTGCGCGCGCGGCGGCGATCACGTCGCGCCAGAGCTGCTTCTGATCGAACGGGCGGCCGCTTTTTTCGTCTTTCCGCTTCGGCGACCAACCGATGGTCTCGAAATGATCGGCGCGGGCGTAAGTGAACTTTTCACCCCATTTCGAGGACTCGACGGACACCATGCCGTCGTTATCGCCCTCGATCGGGCGGATCTGCCTTTCCCGGTGCTTCAGGAACAGCGGCATCTGAGCGTCAGGCCGTGAAAAGCCCCACGACAGATATCTGACATCCGGACGATCCGGTGTGCGGGCGTTGAACCGCATCGCCCCATCGATGGACAGATCCTCCAGCGCCGGGCGGAACTGATCGACAAGCCATCCCGGCAACCGGGTTTCGGTCGATAGCGAACGGTCGGCGAGCGGTGAGCCCCGATGCGGTGTCGCGATGGTGATGACGGTTCTGATCCGTCTACCCGGGTCGTGACGCGCGGCGAGCGCCCGGGCCACCAGCCCGCCCATGCTGACGCCGACGACGGCGATCCGCTGATCACCAAGCTCGTCCATTGCCTTGGCCGCAACGGCGGCGCGGGCATCGATCCCGGCACGGTACGGCATCTGCGGGATGCGCGCCGTGATTTCGGTTTCCCGCACCAAATCGCGAAGCCCCCTGAAATATTCGAAGGTCCTGCCGAAGACATGCGTCTCCGCCCGGCCCATGAAGCCGTGCAGAAAGATGAAGGCGGGATCGTCAGCGGCCATACATTACCGTAGCGGCTATGAGAGCCGCCGGAAACGCCGTTGGAAGCATTGACCGCACCGGCGATCCGGTGTTCCTTGAGACGGGGATCGGGGGAAGAAATGGATATCTCACCGAAAGTGATCGAAACCGCGCTCGTCGCCTTCACGACGTTCTTCGCGGTGATCGGGCCGATCGACGTCGCCGCGATCTACGCCGGATTAACGGCGGGCATGCCGCCGAAACAGCGCCGCCGCACCGCCATCAAGGGGGTCCTCGTCGCGGCGGGCATTCTGTTGGCGTTCGCATTCTTCGGGAAGTCGGTGCTTTCGTATCTTGGAATCACGCTGGCGTCGTTGAAGACGGCGGGTGGGATTCTTTTGTTACTTGTCGGGATCAACATGGTCTTGGCGCATTCGAGCGGCATCAGTTCGACGACGGAGGAAGAGGCCGAGGAATCCACCCACCGCGCCGATCTTTCCGTCTTCCCCCTTGCGACGCCATTGATTGCAGGCGCCGGGACCATGGGCGCCGTCGTCCTTTTGATGGCGGATGCGCACGGCGATGCGCTCCGGACCGCCGCTGTCTTGGGTGCGTTGATGGCCAACTTGGGTTTGTCGCTGGCGTTTCTATTGATGGCGACTCAAATCCAAAAACTGCTGGGCGTCACCGGCCTCAATGTGATTTCGCGTGTGATCGGGGTATTGCTGACGGCGCTTGCCGTTCAGTTCATCTTCGACGGCATTCGCGGCAGCAATCTTCTGACGGCGATGAACTAGACCAGGCTATCGACCCAGTTGCGGATTTCGCGGCAGCGCAGGTCCGCATCCAGAATGTCGTCGTCGATGCCGAGCCGCCAGCGCAGATCGAGACGCGACGGGTCCTGATGAAGGGCATCCAGTTCGTTGCAGTATCTCTCCAGATCGTCTTCGTCGACGAAATAGCCCTGCGACAGCATGTCGTCCGCATAGCGCCGATAGAGGTTGGCGAGGTGCGGCACGTTGAATTCGGGGTGGTACTGCACGCCCCAGAACACGCCCTTGCCCTTGCGGATGACGGCGGCCTGCACGGCGGAATGTGCGTTCTGAGCCAAAATCACCGACCCGGACGGCAGATGCGTGACTTCGTCATAGTGGATGCACGGGCTGTCGAACACGGCCGGCTTGTCGGCGAACAACGGATGCCCGCATCCCGACGGCGTCAGTGAGATTTTGCGCGCAATCCCGACCTCGCGCCCGCGCGGGCTTTTGTTGACCGTCCCCCCGGTCGCCGCCGCCGCCACCTGCAGCCCCCAGCAAGACCCCAGCACGGGCAACCCGGCGTCCAGGGCGTCCCGCATCAGATCGACCTGGCGGGTCACTTCGGGTTCCCTGTCGAACGCGTGCAGGCCCGAGCCCCCCATCACCATGCCGTCGAAGTCGTCGAGCCCGACACCCTTGGGGAGGTAATCATCCTTATCGGCAGGATAGATCGTCACCAGTTCGGCATCCGGGAACATGCGGCGAATTTCGTTGGCGTAAAGGGCGGCGCCCAGTTCACCGCCGACGGCGATCATCGCGTCGTTGCGGTCTTTTGTATTGCCGTCCGCGATCAGGATCTTCGGCGATTTCGTCATATCTTCATTCCTCCGCCAGCGCGTCGATGATCCCGACGAGGTCCTTGTGATCTTCACAAACCGCATCCGCCGATGTCGTGTAGCGATCGACGTCGCGTTTGAAAGTGTACAGGATCGCCTTCATCCCCAACGCCTGCGCGCCCTTGATATCTTTATTGTCACGGTCGCCGATATGCACCATCTCTTCGAACGGCACGCCCATCGCGGCTTGCGCCGCTTCGAACATCGCCTTATCGGGTTTCGAGCGGCCGACTTCGTCGGAAAACGCGAACCCCTTGAAATATTTTAATAAATCGTGATGGGCGAGCATGTCGCGAAGGCCGTGCCCGGGCGTCACGATGGTATCGGACACCACGCACAAATCATACCGCTCACTCAAGCTCGCGATGGCGTCCTTCACCCCCGGCAGGATATCTGGCGGCGTCTCGACTTCGAGCCGTTCCATCTTCGTCGACAACGCGGTCAGTTCGTCTTCCGGGAGCGGCTTACCAAGCCCCTTCAGTAGCACCTCCAGCCGTTCCCGGTTGGTCCAGGTGATGCTCGCTTCCTGCCAAACCTTATAAAAGGCGGCATTGGCGACGGCATAGGCCAGATCAACGTCGGCGCGTGTGATCTCGTGATGACGCGACAACGCCTCCAAAAGAAGCAGGTGGCGGGTCTCGGGCTTGGTTTCCAGCCCCTGCGCAAGGCGCTTGGGTTCGTCCGACTCGTCGTCGAATACGGTGTCCCAAAGATCGAAGGTGACGGCGGAAATACTCATGGGCGGGATGTTGCGGGGCGTCCGCGGGCGCGTCAACTCCGAACGTCGGGCTATTTTGAGAGTTCCGTGAACTTCTTTTGCGCGACATCGAGTTGCGAGCGGTTCATGTGCCTGGTCACCCGTTCAAGCGCATGCTCCACGTCGTAGGTCTCTTCATGCTGGCTGATTTGTTGAGCACCGGGTAGCGCACGCTTGTACCAGACCCACGCCTCGATCAGGTCCTGTTCGATGCCCCACCCGGCCTCGTACATCGATCCAAGTAAGTACTGCGCGACCGGGTTCCCCTCTTCCGCCGCGACCCGGTAGTACGGCAACGCCGCGCCATAGTCCTGCGCGGCGCCAAGCCCGCGGAAATATCCCTCACCCACCTTGAAATACGCATCCGCGTTGCGCGAAAGCCGGGTTGCGGTATTGTACCACTCCTGCGCCCGGTAATGGTCCTGTCGTACGCCCAATCCCTTAGCGTACAGATCGCCGATCCCCACCTGCGCGGGGGCATAGCCCTTGTCGGCGGCTTTCCGATACCACGTCATCGCCTGTTTTACGTCCTGGAACTGCTTAGGCGCCGTCGCCAATGAGCGGGCGTACCGGGTCCAATCCTCGACATCGCCGGTTTCAGCGGCGCGCTTCTCGGATTTCAGCGCCGCCTCGTAAGCGGCCAGGGCCTGTTCTTCCGGGTCCGGGGTACGGTCGCCGCGAAAAATCCAGCCCGCCGTGCCCGAGACCACCAGGCACGCGAGGACAGTCCAGAATATGAAACGGAAAGACATTGTCCTCGGTTATTCCCTGATCCGGGCCGCGCCCGGCCGGGACGCGAGGTTACTTCGGCAAATTGTGATCGTTGCGATCAACGCGCTGCTGGTTCTGGTTCACGCCGTGCGGGTCAGCCTTATCATAGCAGGTCACGCCCCCAAGGTCGCGGTAGCAGTATATATTCTGGCGGATTTGCGGCATGTCCTCTTCACAGTAAGTCAGCCCCTGCTCGCGGCGGACGGTGGAGCAGTTTTTACCGCTGGAAAGCGAGATCAGGTGGTCGCCCAGGGTCTTTTCCGTCCCCATCAGCGAGACGCCCTCGGCCGGCACCAACATCGAGCAACCGGACGCCGCCAGCGCGAATATCAGGACCAATACGGCGGAAAGCCGCCTGGCGGGAGATTTCATGGCAAGATTGCCTCCTGTTGACGTTTGCAGAGTATCACCGAAAAGTGGTTAACGCGCCCTTAAGAAATGCCCCGGACGGCCCCGGGAATTCCGGTCATAAACCGCTGCAATCGTTTGCCATTCGGGTGCCGCCCCGATATGTTTGGGCGCTTTTTAATCAGCCCCATATCCTTGGGGAGCGGACAGACGGAGACGAGGTTGGCGGATCACGAAGACGACGCGTTGATGCGCGAAATCGACGAGGAACTGCGCCATGAACAGGCGCAGAAGCTTTGGCAGGCGTACGGCAAATACGTGATCGGCGTTGCCGTCGCCGTTGTCGTCGTGGTCGCGAGCTATCAAGGCTGGCGCGCCTATGACCGCAGTGTCCGGATGGAATCGACGGACCGCCTGATCGGTGCGTCGTCGCTTGCCGAACAGGGTCAGACCCAAAGCGCCATCGACAGCCTCGCCAAGCTTGAAACGGACGGCACGGGCAAGCTGGACGTGCTCGTCAAACTGCGCCACGCATCGTTGATGGCGAAGAACGGCGATCCTTCCGGTGCTGCGGATCTTTACGCGAAGATCGCCGCCGACAGCGAACATCCCGAATCGTTCCGCCACCTCGCCACCATTCTGAACGCCGTACAGATGCTCGACATCAGCAAGGACAACGCCCAGCCGGTCATCGACAAGCTTGCGCCGCTGACCGAAGGAAACAGCGAATGGCGCCATTCGGCGCGGGAAATCTCCGCCATGGCCGCGATTATGCTGGGCCAGAAGGACAAGGCGCGGGAATGGCTGCAGGCAAACGCACTGGACCCACAAGCGCCCGGCGGCGTACGCTCACGTGCTGAGGAACTGATGCAGGCGATTGGTCAATGACGTTTTCCTGGCGGCATTCGCGCGCACCTTTTCGGGCCGGCGTTCTCGCTCTGATGATGACGGCGACGTTGGTGCTCGGCGGGTGTGACACACTCAAGGACTGGGACCCCTTCAGCAAGAAGGAGCCGCCGCTTCCGGGTGAACGCATCGCGGTGCTCGCCAACGAACGCAGCCTGCGGGCCGATGTCGCCCCCGGCGAAGCCAATATCCTTCTCCCCGCACCGACGCCCAACGACAACTGGCCGATGGCGGGTGGATACGCCAACCACGCGATGCATCACGTGGCCGTCCGCGACAACCTGGCCGAGGTCTGGAGCCGCGATATCGGCACCGGTGCCGATGACGAATTGCGCTTCGTCGCGACGCCGATCGTCGCCAACGGTGTCGTATACGCCCTCGACACCGAATCCGAACTGACGGCCTACAGACTGGAAGACGGCGACACCATCTGGGATATCGACCTGGAACCCGACGACGATGACGAGGGTCATGTCGGCGGCGGCATCGCCTTCGAACGCGACCGCGTCTTTGTCGCGACCGGCTTTGGGATTGTGTTCGCCATCGACGCCAAGGACGGCACGATCGTCTGGAAGCAACGGATCGGCATCCCGATGCGGGTCGCCCCCACAGTGCGTGGCGGCCGGGTCTTCGTCGTGACCGTCGACAATAACCTGCTCGCCCTCGACGCCCGTGACGGCTCGACTTTATGGACTCATCAGGGAAGCCAGGAAATCGCCGCCCTTCTGGGGGGCGCCAGCCCCGCCGTCGACAACGGTGTCGTCGTCGTCCCCTATACGTCGGGCGAACTTTATGCCCTTCGCGTCGATAATGGCCGCGTGCTTTGGCAGGACAACCTGATTTCGGTCCGCCGCACCGACGCCGTCGCCGCATTGGCGCAGATCAGAGGCCGCCCGGTCATCGACCGTAGCCGGGTGATCGCCATCAGCCACGCAGGTGTCATGGCCTCCATCGATGTGCGCACCGGTCGCCGCAACTGGGCGCGTGAGATCGGGGGGACGGAAAGCCCGTGGGTGGCCGGCGATTACATTTACACCATCACCAACGAGAACGAGCTTATCTGCGTTTCCCGTGACGACGGTAAGGTTATGTGGGTTACCGGCCTGCCGTTGTTCGAGGATCCGGAGGATAAGGAAGACCCCATCGTCTGGACCGGCCCGATCCTCGCCAGCGACCGCTTGATCGTCGCCGGTTCAAACGAGGAAGCGCTCGCGGTGTCACCGTATACCGGTCGTTTGCTGGGTGTCGTCGAATTGCCGGATGGCGTCTCGGTCCCACCCATCGTCGCCAACGGGTCGGTGATCTTCCTCGCCAACGACGCCGAACTCGTCGTTTACCGGTGACCGGATAACCCGGCCAGAAAACCATGAGCTTCACCCTCGCCATCATTGGCCGACCCAACGTCGGAAAATCGACGCTGTTCAACCGGCTGGTCGGCAAACGCCTGGCCATCGTCGACGACACACCGGGGGTGACGCGCGATCGCCGCGAAGCTGAAGCGTCGATCTCGGACCTCAAGTTCCACATCCTCGACACCGCCGGCCTCGAGGACGCCACCGACGACAGCATCGAAAGCCGAATGCGCCAGCAGACCGAACAGGCCGTGATCGATGCCGACGTCGCCCTTTTGCTGATCGACGGCCGGGCCGGCGTCACCCCCACCGACAGTCACTTCGCGCATTGGCTGAGGGCGCAGAACACCCCCGTGATCCTCGGCGTCAACAAGTGTGAGGGCCAGCAGGCAGAAGCCGGGATATACGAAGCTTACAGCCTGGGTCTGGGCGATCCGATCGCGCTGTCCGCGGAACATGGCCTCGGTCTCGAAGAATTGTACGACGCCCTCATCCCGTTTCGCGATGCCGCGGAAGCCGAAGCCGCCGAAGACGGTGATCTTTTGCCGCTTCAGGACAGTGGCGAGGAGGAAGACGACGAAAGCGTGCTTTCTTCCCCTCTTCAACTCGCTATCGTCGGCCGCCCGAACGCGGGGAAATCGACACTCGTGAACCGCCTTCTGGGTGAAGACCGGATGCTGACGGGGCCTGAAGCCGGGATCACCCGTGACGCCATCGCCACCAAATGGACGTGGCAGGGCCGCGAAATCCGCCTCGTCGACACTGCGGGATTAAGGCGCCAGGCGCGGGTACAGGCGAAGCTCGAACACCTCGCCGTCAACGATACATTCCGTGCGATCCAGTACGCACAGGTCGTGGTGCTGGTGCTCGATGCCGAACAGCCGCTTGAGAAACAGGACCTGACCATCGCCCGCAAGGTCGTCGACGAAGGGCGGGCGCTGATCATCGCCGTCAACAAATGGGACTCGGTCAAAAACCGGAACGAGCAGATGGCGCTGATCAAGGACCGCCTCCAGACCTCGCTGCAACAAATCAGGGGCGTGCGCGTCGTCACCATGTCGGCATTGACCGGCAAAGGTGTCGACAGGCTCCTCCCGACCGTGTTCGAGATTTTCGATCTCTGGAATACCCGCGTACCGACAGGGGCGCTCAACCGTTGGCTATCTGCCATGCTCGAGGCGCACCCGCCACCCATGGGCTCGCACGGAAAACGCCTGACGATCCGCTACGCGACCCAGGCCAAGACACGGCCGCCGACCTTTTATCTGTTCTCGTCGACCGCCGGGAAACTGCCGGACAGCTACTTGCGCTATCTGGCCAATGGGCTCCGCGACGATTTCGGCCTTGATGGGATTCCGATCCGCATCCACACGCGCTCGGGCAAGAACCCCTTCGCTTGAGCGCCGGGTTTCGGCCCCGCCCTATCCTCGTTATACTCTTCGACAGCTTGGAACCGTGAGGAGGCTCCCATGCAGTTGAAAGGCATCAACCATCTGGCATTCATCACCCCGGACCTGACCGGCACGATCCGCTTCTATCGCGACCTGTTGGGGATGGAACTGCATTCAGGGATCGGTCACGATGGATTCCGGCACTATTTCTTCCGCGCCGGCAATACGCTCGTCGCATTCTTCCAGTACGAAGGCGCGAGTGTGATGGAGGAGAAATTCCACGGCAGTCCCACCTCCGCGCCCCTTGGATTCGATCACGTGTCGTTCACCGTCGACAGCCGCGAGGATTTGTTCGCATTCAAGGATAAGCTGGAAGCCGCTGGGATCGAGGTGACGGGCGCCGTCGACCACGGCACCTTATGGTCGATCTATTTCTTCGACCCCAACAACATCCCCCTCGAGATCACCTGGGACACGTTGGAAGTCACCCAGCCACCGGCGATCGAAGACGACGACCCGGTCGCCATCGCATCCGAGGGAGCGCACGCGCAGCCAGGCCACTGGCCGGAGGTCACAAACCCGACCCCACCCGAAAACATGACGGCGAGGCCGGGCAACGGGCATGCCATGCGTGACTCGTTCCTGGAACGCGGGATCGCACGCCTGAAGGACGACTATGCCGCCGTCACCGGCGCGGGGAAGAAAGATTCCTCTGCCGCCTGACACCCCCGTATCACGGCAAAAGCGGGTTTGACGGCGGCCCCGATAACGGGGAAATTCACCCCCGAAACGAATTGCCATCGAGGTTGCCATGCCGTCGCCGTTACCCAGTTTCGAGGAATTCCGCGCATTGCCGCACGCAGTGACGCTGCTTGGCATGTCGGGTGTCGGCAAGACCATGCTGTCGACTTCGCTCCGCCGCAGTGACAACTGGTTCCATTATTCCGCCGACTACCGGATCGGTACGGCGCATCTGGCGGAATCGATCCTCGACAACATCAAGTTCCGCATCATGCGGACGGACCCGTTCATCGCGGGATTATTGAGTTCGGATTCGATCTACATCAATCACAACATCTCGGTCGACAACCTGGAGCCGGTTTCGACGTATCTGGGGATGTTCGGCGACCCGGAGAGCGGCGGGCTCGACAAGGCGACATTCCTCGAGCGCCAGCAGGAGTACCGTGACGCCGAGATCAAATCGATGCGCGATGTCGGCCGCTTCCTCGTGAAATCCTGGCGTATTTATTCGTGCAAGGACTTCATCAACGATGCATCGGGAAGCCTTTGCGAGATCGCCGATATCGACAACCCCGAGGATCCGGTCATTTCAGCGCTCCGCGAGAATACGGTGATCCTCTATATCCGCGCCAACGCGGAAGGCGAGGAAACCCTCAAGCGCCGCGCCGAAAGCGATCCAAAGCCGCTTTTCTATCACCCCGACTTCATCGAGAAGCATCTCGCCGGTCAACCCGACGACGGCAAGGGCGTGGACCGGCGCGCGTTTGCGAGGGAATTGTTTCCGCTTCTGCTCGAGGACCGGAAGCCGCGTTACGAGAACTTCGCCGAGAAGTACGGCTTCTCGGTCAATGTCGACGACCTGTTCCCGGGCAACGGTGAAACCGGGAAAACGCCGAATTCCGAGGCCTTCATCCGCCTGCTTTACGACCTGATCGAGAAACAGTCGGCAGCGGACGAGGTTGCCAACGCGAACGCCAGTCGCTATCTCAAGGTCTGTCAGGAACGGGCCCGCACACGCGGCCAGGACGTCTGAGGACAATAAGAACAATGCCGATCAAAATTCCGACAGAACTGCCCGCGCGCAAGGTGCTCGAAAAGGAAGGCGTCCCCATTATCGATGACGACGACGCCATCCGTCAGGATATCCGCCCTTTAAAGATCGCAATCCTGAACCTGATGCCGGAGAAGATCAAAACCGAGACGCAGCTCGCCCGCGTCCTTGGCGCAACACCCTTGCAGATCGAATGCACGTTACTGTCGCTCAGCTCCCACAAGCCGAAGACGACGTCGGAAGAGCATCTTCTGCACTTCTACGAGCCATGGGCCGACGTCAAAGAGCAAAAGTACGACGGCCTGATCGTCACCGGCGCCCCGATCGAAAAACTGCCTTTCGAAGACGTCCGCTACTGGCCCGAACTCTGCGACATCTTCGAATGGTCACGCAGCAACGTGCACGGGTGCTTCAATTTGTGCTGGGGCGCGCAGGCGGCGCTCTATCACTTCTATAAAATCCCGAAGTATCTTCTGCCGGGGAAAGCGTTCGGTGTGTTCCCGCACAAGGTTCTGGACTCGACTTCGCCCCTGATGCGGGGGCTCAACGACACGATCCCGATCCCGGTATCGCGTCACACCGAAAATCACCGCGAAGACCTGGCGAAGTTCAAGCACCTCGAAATCCTTGCAGAGTCCGACGACGCCGGCATGGCATTGGTGTTCGATCCGATTTTGAACCATGTGCAGATGTTCAATCACCTGGAATACGACTCGACCACGCTCGGCGATGAATACAGCCGCGACGTCGCCAAGGGTGCGGAGATCGAAGTCCCCCGGAACTATTACCCCGACGACGATCCTTCCCGCGAGCCGGTCAACACCTGGCGCGCCAACGCGCACATCCTGTTTGGGAACTGGATCAACTGGATCTACCAGGGCACGCCCTACGACCTCGATAAAATCGGCGACGACCGCCCCGCCGTGCCGAAAGCCGACGACGCAGCCTGACACATCCCCCCCCATCGTCATGCTGAACTCGATTCAGCACCCGTGAGGCGAGGTGTCTTTCGGCCGAACATAGATGGACCGTGAATCAAGTTCACGGTGACGATTTATAAAATACTTTCAGACGCCGGTAGCGAGGCGGACATCACCCGCTGGTTTGCGCCCGCCTGCGTTCAACGGTCTGCCCGACGATGACGATAAGCGCCAGCGCGATCCCCGCCGCATCCGTATAGAGCCCCGGCTTGATCAGGCAGATCGCCGCCGCCACCATCAGGACGCGCTGCCACATCGGTGCGTGGGCAATCAGGTATCCGTGTAGCCCGGCGGCCAGCAGCACCACCCCCGAAATCGCCGAAACCGTCGTCAACGCGATGGTGTGCCAGGCGCCGATGAGAAGCAGTGACGGGCCGAACACGAACATGAACGGAATGATGTAGCCGGTCAGCCCCAACTTCACCGCAGCCACCCCGGACTCCCACAACCCGGCGCCGGAAATCCCGTTCGCCGCATAGACAGCCAGCGCGACCGGCGGTGTGATCGCCGACAGAATGGCGAAATAGAACACGAACATGTGCGCCGCCTCGACGGTGACGCCCAATTTCACGACCGCCGGCACCAGCAGGGCGACCTGCATGATGTATGCCGGGGTCGTCGGCATCCCCATACCGAGAATGATGCCGGCGAGCATGGTCAGGAACAACGCCACGACCAGCGAGTTCTGCGAAATGTCGAGAACGAAACTGGTAAACTCGATGCCGAGACCGGACAGTGCGATCACGCCGATGACGATCCCGGCGCAACCACAGGCAAGCGCGACCCCGACCGCGTTCTTGGCCCCGTCGACCAGCGCTTCCAGCATGTTTCGCGGATTGAGATGCTGGCGGCTCGATTTGCGCAGCATGATGGTGGGAAACACCGAGAAAATACCGCAAAGCGCGGCGAACGGCGCGCTGAAACCGGCGATTAGGACACCGACGATGACAACCAGCGGGATGAAGAGATGGCCGCTGGTTTTCAACGTCTCTTTCAACGACGGCAATTCCGACTTGGGCAGGCCGACCATGCCGACGCGACGCGCTTCGAAATGCACCGCCATGAACAGCGCACCGAAATAAAGCACGGCCGGAATCAGGGCGTACTTGGCGACTTCGAGATAGGCAATGCCCATGAACTCGGCCATGACGAAGGCGGCCGCGCCCATGATCGGCGGCATAATCTGACCGCCCGTGGACGCGACGGCTTCCACCGCGCCGGCAAAAGCGGGGCGGTATCCGATCCGCTTCATCAGCGGGATCGAAAACGTGCCCGTGGTCATGACGTTGGCGACGGCGCTTCCGGATACGGTGCCGAACATGGCGCTTGTGATGCACGCGACCTTGGCCGGGCCGCCTGCCGTGTGACCGGTCAGCGACATCGCGAAATCCATGAACAGCTTACCGGTGCCGGTACGTTCGACGAACGCGCCGAAAAGGATGAACAGCACCACGTATGTTGCGGACACGCTGACCGGAATACCGAGGATGCCGTCGGTCGTCAGATACAACTGTTCGAGCATCGGGCCGAGGTCGGTGCCGTGAATAAAGAGACCGTAGCCGACAAAGATAAGTGCGGTGACCGGCAGCACGAGGCCCATCAGGCGCCGGGTCGCTTCCAGAAGCACGGCGATCATCAGCAGGCCGAAAATCCAGTCGCCGGTCGCCAGATCGTCGACATAGATCATGCGATTGTCGATATAGTCCTTGGCCCAGAACTGGTAACCACATGCCAACAGCGAGGCCCCCACCAGAACAAGATCGGGCCAGCCCGGCGTGCCGTCCTTGCGCGGGAAGCACGGCGACATCAGGAACGCCATCACCAGCGCGAAGGCCAGGTGTGTGGTGCGAAAAAGCTGTGCATCGGGCGAACCGAAGAACGCGACGTAAAGATGATAGCCCGACATGGCGGCGCCAACGATTGTGACGGCATACCATGCCCAATTCTTACCGCTGAACATATGGCTACTCCAACCGCATAAAGGCTCCCCTGCAGCGCTTCCGGAGAAGCACCGCAGAGGAGGATACTCAGGTTAAAGCGTCAGGCTCAGAGAGCGCCTTTCGACTTGTAAAAGGCCGTGGCGCCACCGTGTAACGGCACGCCGATATCGAGCGCCATCGCCTTCGGGTCGGCACCTGCCATCGCCTTGGCAATGGCCGCCAGGTCGCCGATACCGCCCGCCATGGCGTTCAGCACGCCTTCGACCGTTTTGGCATCGAGATCGCAACGCGCGATGACATGCGTGGCGTAACCGACCGTGCCGACGTCAGCGGTCTGTTTCGGGTAAGTCCCGGCCTTGATCACGATCCGCTTATAGCCGGGGTTGATTTTCTGCATGTTGGCCAGACCGTCGTCCGGGATCGGCACCAGCATGACATCGCGCGATGCGGCGAGGTCCATGATGGCGCTGGCGGGGGCGGTCGTGCCCAACGTGAACCAATCAGCGTTGCCGTCCTTCAACTGGTTGACGGAGTCGGTGTAGGAGCCCTGGTTGACCTTCGGCAGGTCGCTGTAACTAAGGCCGTAAGCCTCAAGCAGATGCACGGTGATCTGCTCGCCGGTGTTGCCCTTTTTCTGGGTCGTCAGGGCCTTGCCCTTGAGGTCAGCAGGCGTCTTGATGCCGCTCTCGGCGAGCGTCACGACCTGGAAGTACTGCGGGTAGAGGGTGGCGACGTTGCAGACGTTCGTATACTTCTTCTCGAACGGCGCCTTACCGTTGATGGCGTCGACCGTCGAAACCGAGTTTGCGAAACCGATATCCGCCTTGCCGGCTTCGATAGCCTTGACGTTGGCGATACCGGCACCGGGGCCGACTTGGACGTTGGAACCGGCGATCTCTTTTTCGATCAGGTTCTTAAGAGCGCCACCGAGCGGATACCACGATCCGCCCTGCGGACCGGTAACGAGTTTAAGGTCGGCAGCGGATGCCGATCCAACCACAGCAAACATAACAGCAGAAGCAAAGGCGCCCGCCTTAACAAATGCACGCATGCGTTTTCTCCCAATGGATGTGTGACCGCTTTTGGCGGTTTCGACGTTGATGAAAAAAACGCTATTCCCTTTCTTGATTGCCGACAAGCGGGACTTAATGCCGCGCGATTTTTTTTCGTGTCACCCCCACCCCCCCCCGGCTGAAGCCGATCTTGCGGCCTGACACCGCGTCCCGGTACCCGCTTCGCGCCGTTTACAAAATGCAACCGGAGTGACGTTGAAAGCGGAATCCAACGGGCGTACGATTCCGACGATGGGCTATCGGGAGAGATAGCCCCTAAACAATCAGGAGAAGTCGCATGGAGGCTCCACCGGACCATAGTCCCTGGCCCCGGCGATGCCCGGGGCCACGTTTCGCCTGAGTTTAAACGTCACCCGGCCGGGACGTGGCGGATCGTTAATCGCTTGAAAAACTGAATACGTTATTTGGCTTGCCCGCCGACCGGCGGCAGGCAGGGACAGACGTTCGCGCTCGGCGCGGACAGCGGTAAAACCGCGAGAGCCCCGGACCACCCATGTGGCCGGGGCTCTTTGAGTCTGCTTTATTTCTCGTCACCCCGGCGCAAGCCGGGGTCGAGACGAATCACCGCAACACTCTGGATTCCGGCATCCGCCGGAATGACAAAGTCACAATATTATCCGTCACTTCGGCGCCGGGACGATCCGGAGATACGGCAGCGGTGATTTCCAGCCGTCCGGATACTTCGCTTTCGCGGCCTCGTCGTTGACGGCCGGCACGATCACCACATCCTCGCCCTGCTTCCAGTTGACCGGGGTCGCGACCTGCTCTTTCGCGGTGAGCTGGCAGGAATCCAGCAACCTCAGGATTTCATAAAAATTCCGGCCCGTGCTCATCGGATACGTAAGCGACGCCTTGATCTTCTTGTCGGGCCCGATAATGAACACCGTCCGGGCCGTCAGGTTATCGACCGCCGTGCGGCCTTCGGCACTATCGCCCGCATCATCAGGCAGCATGTCATAAAGCTTGGCGACTTTCAGGTTTTCATCCCCGATCATCGGATAGTTGACCGCATAGCCCTGCGAACTTTCGATGTCCTTCGCCCATTCGACATGGTCCGATACCGGGTCGACGCTGAGGCCGATGATCTTGCAGTTCCGGCTTTCGAAATCGGGCTTCAGTTTCGCCGCATAGCCCAGCTCGGTGGTGCAGATGGGTGTGAAATCCTTGGGATGCGAAAACAACACCGCCCAGCCGTCACCGATCCATTCATGGAAGTCGATGGTGCCTTCGGTCGTTTCCGCCGTGAAATTCGGCGCTTCGCTATTCAGTCTTAAACTCATGATATCCTCCGAGGGTTATGAATACTCCATAGACATATTGTAATTGTTATTTATTGCAACAGATAAACTTGTGAAATTTTGGACCAACCGAGTACAGCGAATAGTTGGGAAATTCAGCTGGAATCCGGGGATCAGGCGCCGAGGGAAATGCCGAAACGCGCCTTGGCGAAGGCTTTGATCTCGTCGAAGCGGCAGCCGGCGCGCACCACCGACCAGTCCCTGAAGTCGATAATCGTCGACGACATGCCCTGATCGTTGGCGTCCCGGCAGCGACCGTGATCGATGATGATATCGGCGGCATCCAAAACCGCCGGCTCGATATCACTGATCGTGTACTTGGACCCGGAAAGCGATTGGTTGGCGCTTGAGCCGAATACCGGCGTCTTGCGCTCGTAGCTCAGCTTCGCAAGCGCGTTATGAAGCGGTCCCGCGTTCATCAGCATGTCCATCGTCGTTCCCTTCGTGCTGGTCGAAAGTACGAAGGGGTCGACGTTACTTAAGAACGGGTGATCCTTGCGGTATTCGGCGACGATGGAAAACGGCAGATCGGCGTCCTCGATCAACGCGGTCCGAAGGGCCACCCCCTCGTCCGTCAATATGTGTAGGTCGGCGGACGCGGCGGCACTGCCGAAATTACCCGAAGGTTTGTCAAAGCTCCGCTGTTTGACCTCGAAGATCTTTCGGATCGCCGATTCCGTCTGCCCCAGAATGGCGTAAGCCACATTGAGCGGGATGATCGCGATCCCGCCTTTCGCCAACACGTCCAAGACCTCGGCCGATTCCGCCTCAAGATCATGTCCGACCGGATTGTCCGTTGTCGCTTCCGTCATTCTTCCTCCCCTTTATATTTATCTAGAATCGCATCGGGATCGCATGCATCACGTGTTGAAGACTCTGCACCTGGGCCAGCACCGCTGCCGGCGGCTGACCGTCGATCTCGATCAGGGCGATGGCGTCCCCGCCTTCGCTCGCACGACCCAGGTTAAAGGTCGCGATGTTGACGCCCGCTTCACCCAACACGGTCCCGAGCGCACCAATCAGCCCGGGTTTATCGTGGTTGGCGATATAGAGCATGTTCGGCCCCAGCTTGGCATCGATGTGGATGCCCTTGATCTCGACGATGCGCGGTTCATGGTTGAACAGCGTCCCCTTGATCGACCGTTCCTGGTTCTCCGTCGTCACGGTCACGGTGACGAGGGTGTGGTAATCACCCGCCGTTTCCGACTTCGCTTCGAGAATCTTGATATTGCGGTCCTCGGCGATGATCGGCGCGTTGACCATATTGACGCCTTCCAAAAGCGGACCCAAAAGCCCCTTGAGGACGATCGCCGTCAGCGGCTTGGTGTTGAGCGTCGAGACATCGCCTTCGTAGCGGATTTCGATCCCCTTGATGGCGCTCAGTGTCGCCTGGCCTGCGAACGCCCCCAATTGCTCGGCTAACGCCATATAAGGCTTCAGCTTCGGCGCTTCTTCGGCGGTCACCGACGCCATGTTAAGCGCGTTGGTGACGGCCCCGCTGATCAGATAATCGGCCATCTGCTCGGCGACCTGCACCGCGACCTTTTCCTGCGCCTCTGACGTGGACGCCCCCAGATGCGGTGTGCAAACCACCTGCTCCATCCCGAACAGCGGATTATCCTTGGCGGGTTCTTCCGCGTAGACGTCGAGTGCGGCGCCCGCGACGTGCCCGGATTCGATCGCCGCCTTGAGGGCCAGTTCGTCGACCAGTCCGCCGCGCGCGCAGTTGACGATCCGCACCCCCGGTTTGGTCTTGTTGAGCGCATCGGCCCCCAGGATATTCCGGGTTTGGTCGGTCAACGGGGTGTGCAGGCTGATAAAGTCGGCGCGGGGGAGAAGCTCATCGAGCGTGACTTTCTCCACACCCAGCGATTGCGCGCGTTCTTCCGACAAGAACGGATCGAACGCGATCACCTTCATTTTAAGACCCTGCGCCCGGTCGGCGACGATGGCGCCGATATTCCCGCAACCGATAATCCCCAGGGTCTTGCCCATCAACTCGACCCCCATGAAGCGGGATTTCTCCCACTTGCCGGCGTGGGTCGAGGCATTCGCCGCGGGAATTTGGCGGGCCAGCGACAGCATCATTGTGATGGCGTGCTCGGCGGTCGTGATGGCATTCCCGAAAGGGGTGTTCATCACGACGATCCCGGCCCCCGTCGCCGCTTTCACGTCGACGTTGTCGACACCGATCCCGGCGCGGCCGATGACTTTCAGGTTGCCCGGATTGGCGAGCGTTTTGGGCGTGATCTTGGTCGCGGAACGGATCGCGATCCCGTCGTATTCACCGATCTTCTCCGAGAGCTGATCCTTGTCCATGTCGGTGATGACATCGACCTCGATCCCACGCTGTTCGAAGACGTCGGCGGCAAGCGGCGACATCTTGTCGGAAATCAGAACTTTCGGCATGGCTCAAGCCTCCTGGAGTTCGGATTTAACGGTATGAAATCCCCAATCGAGCCAAGGACCAAGCGCTGCGATATCGCTGGCCTCGACGGTGGCGCCGCACCAGATGCGAAGGCCCGGAGGGGCGTCGCGGTGAGACCCGATATCGAAAGCGGCACCCTCTTTATCCAGAAGCCCGGTCAGTTTTTTGATGAAATCGCGCTGGTTGGCTTCGTCCATCTCCGTGAACCAAGGGTCGGTGACGACGAGAACGACCGAGGTATCCGAGCGGACGGACGGGTCCTTGCAGATGAAATCGATCCAGTCGGCGCTGTCGACCCACGCGCTCAGCGCGGTGAAACTGCTGTTCACGCGCTTTAGAAGCGCGTTCAAACCACCGATGGATTCCGCCCACTTGAGGCCGTCCAGCGCATCCTCGACGCACAGCATCGAGGGTGTGTTGATGGTGATCCCTTCGAACACTTCCTCGTTGAGCTTGTCGCCCTTCTTCATCCGGAAGACTTTCGGCATCGGCCATGGGGGATCGTAGCTTTCGATCCGCTCGACGGCGCGCGGGCTCAGCACCAGCATCCCGTGCGCCGCTTCACCGCCCATCGCCTTCTGCCAGGAATACGTGCAGATATCGATCTTGTCCCATGGCATATCCATCGCGAACACCGCCGACGTCCCATCGACGATGGTCAGCCCCTCGCGGTCCGCCGGAATCCAGTCGCCATTGGGTGATTTCACACCGCCCGTCGTGCCGTTCCAGGTGAAGATGACGTCGCGCGAGAAATCGACCTTCGAAAGATCCGGAATCTCCCCATAAGGCGCGTCTGTCAGCTTCACGTCGTCGAGCTTGAGTTGTTTCTGGACGTCGACCGCCCACTGCTTGCCGAAGCTTTCCCACGACAACACCTCGACGCCGCGCGGCCCCAAGACCGACCACATCGCCATTTCGACGGCGCCCGTGTCGGACGCGGGCACGATGCCGACCCGATAGCCCTCGGGAAGTTTGAGGACCTCGCGGGTGCGGTCGATGACTTCTTTTAAAAGCTTCTTGCCGGTGGCGTGGCGGTGCGAACGGCCGAGAAAGGCGTTCGCCAGCACGTCGGGGCGCCAGCCAGGACGTTTGGAGCAGGGTCCGGATGAGAAATTGGGGTTCGCCGGACGCACGTCCGGCTTCTGAAGGGTGTTCATGCTATCTCCTTTCCTCTCAGAAAGGTCGCGCCTCGTTGGGGAAGCGTGGCCCACCGAGAACGTACTGCGATTGCGGGAGATATCAAGCGGGATTTTTCGAAGCCGAATGACGAAGGCCCACGGACCGGGAAATCACTTGCCCCCCTGTCCGCAGGCCCATCGTCTTGTCTCTTATGACTTTCCGCTACGTCAGCCGGTGCTCGCCAGTTCGTGGCGCGACACCTGCCAGTCCGGGTCCATCACGGTGGCGCGGCGCATGTCGCGGGCTTCGCTCTCGTCGAACGGGCGGGCCCTGTGCATGGTGCGGCGGTTATCCCACATCACCAGATCGCCGATTTCCCAATTATGCGTATAGACGAACTCGCGCTGGGTCGCGTGCTCCATCAGATCGCGGATCAACATCCGTCCTTCCGGGATCGGCCACCCGATAATGTGCGATGCGTGCGACGCCAGATAGAGCGACGTGCGCCCGGACGGCAATTCGCGCACGAGGGGACGAACCTGCGGCGGCAGCGCGGCGCGTTCCTCGTCGCTGAAATCCATGAAGCCCATTGATGCGCGCGACGCGATGACGGAATGCTCGGCCTCGAGATCCGCGATCTTGTCCTTCATCTTCTGGGGCAGCGCATCATAAGCCGCGCACATGTCGGCGTATTGGGTTTCACCCCCTTCGCTGACAACGGTATGCGCGTGGAGCAGAGAGTATTTCGCCGTCGTCGCTTTGAATGAGGCGTCGGTGTGCCAAAGCTGATTGCCGAGATTGGCCATGCGGCGGCGGTTCTGGCGGTCGAGCAGTTGGCCCTTGTCGTCGATGTTCGAAATATCGACAAGGCGCTCGCTGATGCGCTGCTTGATCCCGGTCTGGATGATGCCGTTGCGCACATCGAGCGTCCCGAACAGGTTCGCGAAGTCGATCTGCTGATCTTCGGTCAGTTTCTCACCCGGAAAGACCAGAACACCATGCGTGTCGATGGCGTCACGCAATACATCGGCGGTCGCCTCGTCGATAGGCTGGGTCAGGTCGGCGCCTTCGACGCGCGCCGCGAACGTCGCATGAAGCGGGGTAACGGTGATGGACATTTTTTGTTTCCTCCTACCCCCGACTCAACGCCTGACTGGTCAGAATGTCAAATTTGGATTATAGCAGTCTTCATAACTAAATATTATGGGTTGATACAAACGCATGCGCCTCAATCTGCGCCAGATCGAAGCTTTTCGCGCCGTCTACCGGACGGGTGGGATGACCGCGGCCGGGAATTTGATGAACATCACCCAGCCCGCCGTCAGCCGCCTGATAAGGGATTTGGAGGCGGAGATCGGTCTGCCGCTTTTCGTGCGCGAGGGCACGTCGATTGCCCCCACACCCGACGCCACCGCGCTCTATCATGAAGTGGAACGCAGCTTCCACGGTCTCGATCAGGTGGCCCTGTTCGCGAGCGATCTGAAGAGAAACCGGAGCGGGCGGATTAACATCGCCGCCTCCCTCGCCCCCTCGTTCTTCGCCATCCCCGACGCGATCGCGCGGTTTAGAAACAACTGGCCGGACGTGACCGTCTCGCTTCACAGCTGCCCATCGCCCGAAGTCACCGACCTGGTCGCCGCCAACAAGGCAGATCTCGGTGTCGCGGTATTACCGCCCCAGACAGGGGGTGTGGAGATCATGCCCCTCCCCACCCTTCACGTGGTCGCCGTCGTTCCGGAAAATCACAAACTGGCGAAGAAGAAGGTTATACGCCCGAAAGACCTGGACGGGGAAGCGATGCTGATGGTGAACGAATACAGCCTGATGCAACAACGCATCCTGAAATCGTTCGAAGCGGAAGGCATCACCCCCGACGTCATCTTCGACAGTTCTTATTCCGGTTCTATTTGTGGCTTGGTGGCGAAGGGCATGGGGGTTTCGGTGCTGGACCCTGTGACGGCACGCGCCTATGAGGGTAAGGGGATCGTCCGCGTCCCGTTCGAACCGAAAGTCGCATACGAGTTAAGATTGATCCGCGCCGCCAACCGGCCCGCCAGTGGGCATGTTTTGGCGTTCGCCGAGGCGCTTCGCCAGACCCTGGAAGAAAACTGACCGCCGTCGCACTCAGAGAGAACGGCGGCGGCCAGGCAAGTTTGCAGGGTCGTTTATTTCTGGGATTTCTTAAGGGTGTTGAGGAACTTCATCCGTTCCTTCCCACCCGCGATCATAAATGCGGTGTCGCCGCCCCCCTGACAGACGCGGGCACCCATTTTGATATACTTCTCCATGATCGCATGATCGTAGATGCCGCCCATACCCGGATATTTTCCGTGCTTCTCACAAGCCGCGATGACCTTCGCATACGCCTCGACCACCCGGTCGTGACCGACCTCGCCCGGAACCCCCATCGTCGCCGCCAGGTCGTTCGATCCGACCAATACGCAATCGATCCCTTCGACGGCCGCAATGGCGTCGACGTTTTCGATGGCTTCCGGCGTTTCGACCATGACGATGATGAAGGTGTTGTCGTTGAGCACCGGGAGCGCATCCTTCGCCGACATCCCCTCGAAGCCGAGCTGCGGCACCGGCGCCGTCAGCGAGCGCATGCCAAGCGGCGGGAACTTGCAGTTCTCGACCACCTGACGCGCCTGTTCGGGTGTATCGACGTGCGGCACCACGACACCCATCGCCCCCGCATCGAGGGCGCGGGTGGCGTGAAAGTGCTCGTGTCCCGGCACGCGCACGATGGGCGTAATGCCCAGCGGCAAAGCGGACAGACAAAGCGCGGATACGGTGTCCAGGTCCATCGAGTTATGCTCGGTGTCGATGAACAACCAATCGAAGCCGCATTCCTTGCCTATCCACGTCGCCGCCGGATATCGTGAGACAACCAGATTGAAGGAGAACACGTTCTCTCCCGCCTCCAGTTTCTTCTTCATCGCGTTTTCAATCACGGGCATGGCTTTCTCCTTAAGGTTCGAATTTTTCCAATGAATGACGGCAATGCATCGGACCGGCCTTTGAGCGGCATCTGCGACACGCATATGCATGTTTACGGACCTGCGGACCGGTTCCCGTCGAGCGGGCTCGAGCCCGGTGCGACGTTCGACGACTACATGAAGCTTCGCGCGCGTCTCGGGATCACAAAGACCGTTTACGTGCAGCCGAGCGGGTACGGCCGCGACCACGCGTGTCTTTTCGATGCCCTCGCGCGCGATGACGGCAACGCGCGCGGTGTCGCGATTGTCGGCGTGGAGGCGATCAAATCGGATTTGAGGAAACTTAACGATGCCGGCGTCAGGGGCGTCCGGTTTCACAGTCTCGCCAAGGGTTGTTTGCCGATTTCGGACCTCGAACCTGTGGCGAAATATATCGCCGACATGGGCTGGCACGTGATCGTACAGACCGCGGGCGACGAGCTTCCCGAAATCGAAGAGCGGCTCAGCCGTCTTCCCTGCGACGTGGTGATCGATCACTTCGGACGCATGCCGGAGGGCGCGGGCGTCGATCACCCCGCGTTCCAGTGCCTGCTCCGTCTGCTCGGTCGTTCTCATATCTGGCTCAAGCTTTCCGCGCCCTATTACATCGCACCCGATTTCGAGACCGCGGGCAGCGGCCCCGAGAGGGTTAGACAACTTCGTGACGTTGCCCCGGATCGTCTTCTTTGGGGCAGTAACTGGCCGCATCCGAGCCTTGGGCCGGACGAAAAGCCCGACGACGAAAAACTGTTGACGCTCGTCAGATCGTGGTGCGGTGAAGACTGGCCGAACGTCGCGGTGGAAAATCCGGCCCGCCTGTACGGTTTTTAAGCCGCGTCACGCGTCCTTCACACCCGACATTTCCTGGAACACGAGACCCAGCGCGGCACTGTCCAGACCGTTACGGCCCGTCTGGCAAAGCGCCGTCAGCATCTGCACCGCCAAAGCCGTCGCCGGCACGAACACTCCCGCGTCGCGGCCGGTATTCATGGCGAGCTTCATATCCTTCAGCATCAGTTCGGCCCTGAAACCGGGATCGAGCGTCTCGTCGATCAACCTCTTCCCATGGTTCTGAAGGACGAAGCTCTGCGCCGATCCCCCCAATAAGGCTTCGCGCATCGCGTTCGGGTCGATGTTCAGTTTCTTGCAGAGCGCGACGGCCTCGGACACGCCCATCATGGTCGCCGAAATCACCAGCTGATTGCAGGATTTGACGAGCTGACCGGCGCCCGTCGGCCCGGCGTGCACGAACTTCTCGCCGATCGCGTCCAACATCGGCTGCACCCGCTTAATCACATCGGCGTCGCCGCCCAGCATGCACGAAAGCGTGCCTTTTTCCGCACCGCCCGGCCCGCCGCTGACGGGGCTGTCGACCATGTCGACGCCTTTCGCTTTCAATTTCTCGGCGAATGCCTGGGTTTCGGTCGCGGAAATGGTCGAACAGTCGACGATGACGGCGCCCTCGTGAATACCCTCGATCACACCGTTCTCGCCGAACAGGATCTTGTCGACGTCGGGGGTGTCCGGCAGGCACATGAAGATCACGTCGCACACTTTTGCGACACCGGCGGGTGAGCCGCCGTCCTTGGCGCCCTCGCCGACAAGCTCGTCGACCTTGCCCTGCGAGCGATTGTGTACGGTCAGCGAAAATCCGGCCTTGAGCAGGTTGCGGGCCATGGACTTGCCCATGACGCCAAGCCCGATGAAGCCGACTTCGGTATTACTGGCACTGGATGGCACGATAACTCTCCAATCTCTGGGGTTGGTTCAGCCCTGCTCGCCGATGCGGTGGCCGGTCTTGTGTTCGCGCCACACCGTGAAGGCGACGGCGGCAACGGCCAGGATCAGGAAGAACAGGGCAATGGGATGCTCGAGGAAGACCATGAGACTTCCCTCGGAACGGATTAAAGCCTGACGCAGCGATTCCTCGAACGGGCGCGTCAGGATGAAGGCGATCAACAACGGCGCGACCGGCACGCCGAATATCCGCATGACGTAACCGAGTACACCCGCACCCAACATCACGAACACATCGAACACGTTGAAGCGGATCGCATAGCTGCCCGCCACGCACATAGAGAGGATGATCGGATAGAGAAAGACCTTCGGCACCCGGAGGACATGCGAGATCGGCTTCATGAACATCGCCGCCACCCCCGCAGTCGCGACGAGAGCCATGAACAACGCGACGTAGATCATGTAGACCACGTCCGGGTTGTTGGCGAAGATCAGCGGCCCCACGGTCACGCCCTGAATCATCAGCGCGCTCAACAGGATCGCTGTCGGTGGGTCACCCGGAATGGCGAGCGCCAGCATCGGGATCATCGCCGATCCGGTGACCGCGTTGTTGGCGGACTCGGATGCGGCAACCCCCTCAATGGCGCCTTTACCGAACTTCTCGGGCTCTTTCGAGGCGCGCTTGGTTTCCGCATATCCGACGAACGAAGCGACGGCGGCGCCCAAGCCCGGCAGCATCCCGATAAACGCACCGAAGAACCCCGATCGGATCACCGGGATCGCGCACTTCTTCACGTCCTCGGCGTAAATCCGGTTCTCGTCGCGTTCGCCGTCCTTGATACTCAGGATCGTCGCCCCGAAACGGAAAGACTGTTCGGATTGGGCGAACATCTCGGCGATGGCGAACAAACCAATCAAAAGCGGGATATAGGCAAGCCCGTCGAATAGTTCGTCCACCCCGAACGTGAATCTGGGAATCATCAGCATCGGGTCCGCGCCGATGGTCGCGAGCAGCATCCCAAGCGCGGCCGCGAACAACCCCTTCATGATCGAATCGCCCGACAGGACGGAAACCACCGTGAGGGCGAAGATCAGCAGACACGTGATTTCCGCCGGCCCGAACTTGAGCGCGACCTGCGCCAATTGCGGCGCGATCAAAACAAGAAGCACGATCGAGAACAACCCACCGTAAACCGATGCCCAGAGCGCGACCTTGAGCGCCTTTAAAGCCTTCCCCTGCTTACCAAGTTCGTAACCGTCAAGCGCGGTCGCCGCCGATGCGGGCGTCCCCGGCGCGTTCAACAGACACGCCGAGATGCTGCCCCCGTAAATCCCTGACCCATAGAGCCCGAGCAGCATCAGCATCGCGGGCGTGGTTTCCATCCAGATCGTCAGCGGCACCGCAAGCGCGACCGCCATGGTCACCGTCAGACCGGGAATGGCGCCGATGACGATTCCAATCACCGTCGATGCCAGAAGGATCAGCAGATTGGCCGGCGCAAAGACTTCACTGGCGGCGCTAATAAATAAATCCATGGTTCAACCTAGAACGAAATCGCGAACAGCCCGGGCGGCAGCTGGACCTTGAAAAAGCCCGAGAACATCGCGGAAACGGCAATCGGCACGATTACGGCGATCGGCACGATCAGCTTCCAGCGGCGCTCGCCGAAACCGATGAAAAACGCGAACAGCACCAGCACGCTCGCGATGATGAAGCCGAGTGGCTCCAGCAGCGCGACGTAGACGAACGCAAGCACGATGGCGAATAACGCCCTCTTTGCCGCGCCCGGCTGCAGAAACGCGGCGATGCTGTTCATACCGTCGGGTTTGAGGGCGATCAGGACCGCGAACACGGTCACCAACACGCCGGAAATGTAGGGGAACAGGCGCGGACCAACGGTGAAGTACCGCGCCTGTTCACCCTGCTGCCAATCACCAGTGATTGACGGCACCGCCAAGAACACGAAGAGGAGTCCGAGCAACGCCGACACACATCCGAAAATCCGGTCGGTTTTCATGTTTGCTGTTCTCCCCTAACGCGTTGCTTGCCGGCCTTCGGAGCCTTAGAGGCCTTTGACCGCATCGCCGATGGTCTTCGACATCGTACCCATGGCATCTTTGAAGTCAGGGCCGTTCAGATAGGACGTTTCAAGCTTCAGCTTGCCGGCCATCTTCTGCCAGACCTTCGTGTCCATACCCATTTTGAACTTGTCGTGCAGGTACTGGTACACATCGTCCGGCATCGAGGCGGGGCCGACGATACCCTTCTGGTTTTCCAGATAGACGTCGTAGCCCAGCTCTTTCAGGGTCGGCACGTCCGGGAACAGATCGGTGCGTTCCGTCGACGTCAGACCCAACAGATTGACCTGACCGGCTTCGACCTGGGCCTGCGCTTCTTCGGGTGCCGCGAGGGTGATGTCGACGTGACCACCAAGCAACGCCGCCATGGCGGGCGAACCGCCCTTATAGGGGACGTGCTTCATGTCGATCCCGGCCGCTTTCGTGAACAGCAGCATGGTCGAATGATAGAGGGTCCCGGCGCCGCTGGACGCGTAGGCCAGCTTGCCCGACTCGGCTTTCGCCTTCTTCACCAGATCGTCAATGGTCTTGATGTCGCTACCGGCCTTGCTGACGAGGATGATCCGGGCGCGGATGTTCCGCAGCACGCCGCGGAAGTTATCGAGGCTGTAGGACACTTCGCGGTGGTTCGGCACGGACGTGCTTTCGCTGCCGCCCGCCACCAGGAGCGAATACCCGTCGCCTTCCTGTTTGGAGACAAAGTCGGCGGCGATGGTGCCACCGGCGCCCGGCTTGTTGACGACGACCAACGGCACCGGGAAGAATTCCTGGCTGGCCGCGACGAGCGTGCGGGCGACGATGTCGGTGCCGCCACCCGGCGAGAAGCCGACGTAGATCTTGATCGGTTTGGTGGGCTCCCAGGCGCTCGCCGGTGCCGCAAAAAGCACCGCGACCGCCAGGGTCAAAATAGCTGCAATACTGAGTCGCTTCATTTGGTGTTCCTCCTATAAATATTTCGTGCAGGCGTAGGCGCCCTTATCGCGGGGCGCAAAGCACGCCCGCCGCCGTTTCTTTTTTTATCGGGATTAGGTCGATCCGGACGATCGCGCCGATGCGCACGGTCCGGATGTCGTTCAGGTCTTAACCGCTCTCAAATTCCGTCTCCTCCCCAATTCGTTTCATTGTGTTGTCCGTTAATTTTTTAACCGCCGGTATTACTGACGAGCGTATCCAGCATGCGCTGTTTCCCGGCGACGACATGACGTTCGAACGCCTTGGCGGCAGCCTGTTCATCGCCGGACGCGATCGCATCCAGCATTTCCTTGTGCTGACGGTTCGACGTGTCGATCCGCGTCGGTCCGGTCACGCCCCGACGCAGAAACAGAAAAACGTCGCGCTCGGTGGCTTCGTGAAATTCAATCAGTTTCGGATTGCCGGTCATCTCGACGATGCGGGCATGGAACTGGCGGTTGAGTTCGTAATACGCGTCGGAATCACGCTCGATCCGCGCGGCTTCCATCCTGTCCCAAAGATCCTGCAGCTCTGCGACTCCCTCGGGTGTCGCGCGCAACGCCGCCAGACGGCCCGCGACGGACGCCAGACCGGCACGCACGTCGTAAACGTGCAGCACATCTTCGAGTGAGATTTCGCGAACGAAGGCGCCCCGGTTCCGCATAATGGTCAGCAGGCCCGCGTCAGCCAGACTGCGCGTCGCTTCGCGGATCGGCCCCCGGCTGACATTCAGTTCAGCGGCGAGTGCGTTCTCGTTCAGATGCTCCCCCGCCTTGAGTTCACCGCTGAGGATCATGTGCTCGATCCGGTCGCGCACCATCGCCTGCAACGGCAGGCCGGTCTTCTTCGCCTCATCCATGAGCGCCTCCCCATCTCCCAGTCGCTCCCCGGAAATGGTAGTCGCGCGCGCGGAGCCCGTAAACGTGGCCGTGCGGCTTTGCGCCGGATTTGTTGGCAAAATTTCTTCCATTCGCAAAGGCTAATGGCCATTTTGTTTCAATGTCAATAATTTTTGTCTCCATATAATTTCAAATTGTTGACAATCTTGGGCGGATCGGAAAATCTTGGCCCAATCAACGATCAAAACGACCGCGCAATCCGTAACATCCACGGAAATGCGCCAACTCGGGGAGGTTCGCCATGGGCAACGAAAAGGCTGCAAACGCCGGAAATACGTCTCTTTTCTATTGTAACGGAGAGGCCCTTCGGCAGTTCACCACCCATGTTTTCAAGGCGTTCGGGCTGGAAACCGGCGCCGCACGCACCGTCGCCGACAATCTTGTCCACGCGGATCTGCGCGGCCACGGATCGCACGGCGTCACGCGGATTCCCATCTATACCGAGCGTCTGGAAAAAGGCGTCGTCAACGTGGCACCCAATATCCAGGTCGAACGCAAAAGCGCGTCGGTCGCCCTTGTTGATGCGGACAACGGCATGGGCGCCGTCGCCGGCGACCTCGCTATCAAGACCGCGATTGAGATCGCGAAAGAAACTGGTGTGGGAATCGCGTCCGTGCGCCACAGCAATCACAACGGACCGGGCTCTTTCTATGTGACGCAAGCCGCCTCTCAGGGTTTGATCGGCATGAGCGCCAGCAACTCGCCGATCTCGATGGCGGTTTGGGGCAGCCGTGGCCGCGCGCTCGGGACCAACCCGTTGTCCGTCGCCATCCCAGCCGGATCGATTCCCGCCATCGTCATGGACATGTCGTCGTCCGTTGTCGCGCGCGGAAAGATCGTCGAAGCCGCCAAGCGCGGCGACCCGATCCCGGAAGGGTGGGCCCTCGACACCGAGGGGAAGCCGACGACAGATTCAAAGGCAGCCGAGGCGGGGGTCGTCCTCCCCTTCGCGGGCGCCAAGGGCTCAGCGATCGCGATCCTCGTCGATATGCTGGCAGGCGTGCTATCGGGTGCGGCGTACAGCAAGCTCGTCAACAACCTCTATGCGGACTTCGAAAACGCGCAGAACAACGGCCAGTTCACCATGGCCGTGGATGTGTCGATGTTCATGCCGAAAGACGCCTTTATCGAACGCGTCGACAACTTCATCCAACTGATGAAAGCGACGGCCCTCGCGGACGGGGTCGATGAAATCCTGATGCCGGGCGAGCCGGAACTCCGGAACGAACAAAAGTTCTCGAAGACCGGCGTCCCCCTGCCCGCCAACGTCGTCGAAGATATTCGCAGCGTCGCCGACGGGGTGAAAATAGAACTTCCCGAACTGTCGGCCTCTCCGCTCGGCTGAGCGGATATACCGACGACTTGATCTTAAGCCGCGGGCGGTTCGAACGCCTGGATCGGCGGCAGGTTGCCGTCGAAGCGCTCGACACTGACGGTCGTCAACTGTCCCGTGCATCCCTGCGCCAACCCCGACGTCCCGATATCGCGCGTCAGCACGTTCGGGTTTCCATGAACGCACATTGGTTTCTCTTCTTCCGGGTCGACGGGGTCGTACCAGGCGCCGGTCGCGAGTTGGATAACACCCGAACGAATACCGTCCGTCAGGGTAACCCCCGCCAGGCAGGCACCGCGCGCGTTCGAAATCTTGATGACGTCGCCTTCACTAATCCCGAGCTTCTCGGCATCATCAACGTTCATCGTCGCGACTTCGCGGCCCCGAACCTTGCTTTCCACGCTGTGCCCGCCGAAGTCGAGTTGGCTATGGAGCCGCGTCCTGGGTTGGTTGGCGATCAGCACGAAAGGTGTCGTCTCGTCCGGCACGTAGACCCGGCCAAGCCAGGTGGCATGCCCCGGACAGTCGGCTTCGCCGAACCCGGCGATGGTGTCGGAGAAGATTTCCAGCTTCCCGCTCGGCGTGCGCAGCGGCTTCTTATCCGGGTTCTCGCGAAATGCGCGCAGATAACCGCCATCATCCGGGCGCTGCGGCATAGTAATCCCCTCGCTTTCCCAGAACTCGTCGAAGCTTGGGGCGGGCTCTCCCTTTTCTTCGAGTTGCTGGCGCGTCGGCTCATACAGATGCTCCAGCCACTGGCGGACCGTGCGGCCCTCGGTGAATTCCTGTTCGCGGCCTAACCTCTTCGAGAGTTCGGAAAAGATCGCGTAGTCGTCCCTGGCTTCCCCATAAGGGGCCGCGACCGGATGCATCGGAATGAGGAGCGGGTCGTTCGAACTGGCCCCGATATCCTCGCGCTCCAGCGTCATCGTCGCGGGGAGCACGACATCGGCGTGCTTCGCCGTCGCGGTCCAGGCGAGTTCGTGCACGACCAGCGTGTCCAATCTTTGGAACGCCTTTCTCAGGCGGTTCAAATCCTGATGATGGTGGAACGGGTTTCCGCCCGCCCAGTAAACGAGCTTGATGTCCGGATACTTCCGGGTCTCGCCGTTGAAACGATATTCCCCGCCCGGGTTCAGCAGCATGTCCGCGATCCGGGCGACGGGGATGAAATCCCTGACCCCGTTGCGCCCTTGCGAGAGGGTCGGCACCGGCACCGCGTTAAGCTGGCGGCCGTAATAGGCGATGGCGCCAAGCGCGTAGCCGTATCCAGCCCCCGGCAAACCGATCTGCCCGAGGGCGGCGGCCAGCACCATCCCCATCCAGACCGGTTGTTCGCCGTGTTCGGCCCGTTGAAGCGAGTGCGAGACGACGATCAAGGCACGCTTACCATGAAGCCGGCGCGCGAGATTGATAATCTCATCAGCAGGCACACCCGTGAGGTCCGCCGCCCACTGGGCATCCTTCGGCTGACCGTCGGTTTCCCCCATCAGGTATTTCTCGAATACCGGCCAGCCTTCGGTGAAACGTTCCAGGAATTCCTGGTCGTGCTTCCCTTCGATCACGAGCGTGTGGACGAGCGCCATCATCAACGCGGTGTCGGTTGCGGGGATCAACGACAGCCATTCGGGGTTGGCTTCTTCGGGCAGGTCAGAGCGGATCGGGCTGACGGTGATAAATTCACAGCCCCGTTCGGCGGCGCGCTGCATGGCGCCGCGCTCGACATGCTTCGAGACACTTCCCCCCGCGACCATGGAGTTCTTGAGCGCCATCCCCCCGAACGCGAGGACGATTTCACTGTGCGCCGCCATCTGTTCCCACGTGACGTTGCGTTTCGTCAGCCCTTCGTAATCCCCGATAATGTGCGGGATCAGGATTTGCGACGACCCGGACGAATAACTGGCGATCGATTTCACATACCCATCGCAAGCCGTATTCAGGAATCGATGCACCTGGCTTTGGGCGTGGTGGAAGCGGCCCGCACTCGACCAGCCGTATGACCCGCCGAAAATACTGTCGGGCCCAAGGTCGTCGCGCACCCTTCCGAGTTCCCGCCCCAAAAGATCGAGCGCCTGTTCCCATGACACTTCCACATACTCATCCCTGCCGCGCCGGTCGTCGGGACCGGGCCCGTTCTCCAACCAGCCCTTGCGGATCATTGGATGGGCGATGCGGGCGCGATGGCGAAGCGCCGTCGGGAAGTTCTGCAGGATTTCGTTCGGATCCGGATCGTCCTTGTGGGGTTTTACCTCAAGCTGCCCGTCGTTTATCCGCGCCTGGAACACCCCCCAGTGCGAGGTGTGTGGTTTAAACGGCGTATCTGCGTCGGCTCGGGTGTCGGGCGCTTTCGGTTTCAGCACGATAGACTCTCTCTCGGATCTTCAAAATTACTGGTCGAGGTAATCCGGTCCGGCGATCCCCACGCTCTGGCGCAGGCATTCCATGTTGATGACCTGATCCCAGGCCACATTACCCATATTGGCATCCGGGCCGAAGATTTTGAGGGTCTGTTTCGCCATCTCGAACACGTTGTTCATCGAAACCCCCGCGATCCACGGACCCGGCAGTTCGATCATCACCTGATGCGCGGGCACCGCCGCCTTGATCCGGCTGATTGAATCGACATTCGCGACCCCCGCCGAGACCAGCTCCGCCGCTTCGAACAACACCACATCGCAGCCCGCCTCCAGACACACTTCAGATTGGCGGATCAACTCGTCGATGTCGGCGACGTCATGCTTGGAGCCGACCTCGCCGTGGACTTCCAGGCCCGCGTCGAGCGCCATTTTGACTAGCTGCTTGCGTTGGTCGTCGGACATCTCGATGCAGTTATCGGATACTTCGATGCACTTCACGCCGATGCGCTTGACTTCATCCAGGAACGCGGGTGCGGCATCGTAGCCCTGCTTGGTGATGACATATTCCAGGAACTGCCCACCGATAAAGATATCGACCCCGTGCTTGGCATACACCTCGGCCTTCTTGGCGAAAACTTTCTCGTCGTAAAGCTTCGCCGAGCCCACGAAAATCTTGGCGAGGTCGACATAGTCGCCGCACACGCTCAGATGATCGTCGAGCAACGCCGGGCCAAGGCCCATGTCGATCATCATCGTGACGCCTGTCTTACGTGGTTTCGTGGTGGTACGCCCGTCGGGGACGGGGATAAAAGAAAACGGCCGGTCGGTCATGTTGGGAAACTCCTGCTTGAGAAAGTCCTATATACAACATGATCCTGGCAATGGCTCGCATTTGTGCATGTCGGAATTGCAGGGAACGAGACGGCACCCTAGGCTGCTCCCATGACCGATTTCTTCGACGGCTTCCAACTCGAAACGGTGCAGGTTGCGGGCGGTGGCATCAGGTTACGCCACGCCGGCTCTGGCCCGCCGCTGCTGCTGTTGCACGGTAATCCGCAGACCCACGCCATGTGGCATCTGGTCGCGCCCACATTATCCGAGCGCTTTCACGTGATCTGCCCGGACCTCCGGGGGTACGGGCAATCCTTCAAGCCGGCCCCGAGCGCCGATCACGCGCCCTATTCGAAAAAAGCGATGGCCAGGGACATGGCAGAGGTCATGTCGCACTTCGGGTATGAGCGGTTTTGCGTCGCCAGCCACGACAGGGGCGCGCGCGTCGCGCACCGGCTCGCCATCGATCATGCGACAAGGGTCGAGAAACTCGCCGTGCTCGACATCATTCCCACCATCGAACACTTCGAGCGCACCGACATGCGTTTCGCCATGGGCTATTACCACTGGTTCTGGTTCGCGCAGCGTCACCCGCTCCCCGAAAACGTCATCAACGCCGCACCCGATGTATGGTTCAAGGCGCACACGTCGCGCGAACCAAAAGACGACGGCTTCTTCCACCCCGACGCCCTCGCCGACTATCTTGCCGCCGCGCGCACGCCCGAGATGATCACAGCCATGTGCGAGGATTACCGCGCCGCCGCCACCATCGACATGATCCACGACAAAGAAAGCCGGGATGCGGGCGACATGATCCGCTGTCCGCTTCTGGTGTTGTGGGGCGCCAAGGGCAAGATCGGGGAATGGTACGAACCGCTCGACATCTGGGGCCGCTACTGTTCCAACGACATCACCGGCGGTGCGGTGAACAGCGGCCATTATCTTGCGGAGGAAGCGCCGGGCGAGGTGCTCAAACACTTCGACGGCTTCTTCACGGCGAACCTCTAGTCCCTACGCGTGGCGCAGGCGATGAAAAGGATCATCCTCCGGCCCGGCGCTTCGATCAGGCCGCGCCGGCACCCTGCCCCGGCACGTGCGGCGTGCGGTCCAGCGGCGCAAACGGCGAGAACCCGTCGGCGGCGCGTTTCAGGCGCATCCGGAAACCGGTCATCCAACAGAATGCGATCGCTGCCAGAACTGCCACGGCAAGCGCCGCCGCCAACGACGGCATAACCGCCAGACCCGCCTGGTGATAGACGTGCGCCGCAAAGGCGAGACCACTCACCGAACCGGTCGTCATCAGAAGCGCAATCGCTTGCGCCGCGCTTTCACCGTGCACCCAAGCGGGTACGAACGGGTTGCGCATGACGAGGATCAGGAACAGGAACGCCGACACGGCGAGCATGACCACCGCCGAGCCGACGACAATATCGAGAAACAGGGACATTCAGGTACTCCGATGCAGCCGCCCGGCACGGCGGGCAGCGCACAAAGGAACGGCCAATGGGGGTGGAAACGACACTCATTGGTGGCGTTCGCGGCATGAGGCTTTGCTTCCGATGAAGCCGCTCGTCAGGCCGCGTGTATTATACAACCGTCCCGGATTTCCGGATACAGGATTCGGAGTACGTCAGCTGGAAATATGAACCACGGCATCCGTCTGGTGTCAGGGCGTTAGACCGAATTTACTTCGAATTTGGTCGATCCCAGCATTGAGCCCGATATCCGCGTCGGCATTGCCGAACTCAAAATATGAGAAATGGTCGACGGGGATGGGGCCCGGGCCACTGGCCCCGACCGGTATGGAGGAATCTGTATCCACCACAGTGTCGTGTCGCGATGATCCGACCACGGCCTGATTCCCCCATTGCATAAGCTTCCGAAGTTTCTGTTTGAGTTTGCCGCCGGTCGGCTGTTTCGCCAGGCTAAGGTCACCACCGACCGCCAAGAGTTCCGGCTGCCTGTCCGGCAAAAGATTCTCGCTTTGCTCCAACATCTCGAGAAACTCAGAAACGTTGTTTCCCTTTGGTTGCAGATCGTCGATGCCGTCGATGCGTTTCTTGTGATGCAAGTAGACCATCAGCGCATCGAAAGCCTTAAGCGATTTGGTAGCATAGCCGAGCAGCGCATACCCGCCCGCTCTCTTCAGTGGATTACCCGCGATTTTAACGCCGTTATGCGGACTGCCGTACGTGATACAGCCTTTTAATCGTTGATCCCATCCGGTCTCGCCGATCAGTTCCTGATAAATGTCGCGCCCGAGCACACCGCCCCTTGAATGGCAGACGAAAAGCACAGGGACATTGCTCGCGCCCAGGGTTTTTAACAGTTTCATCTTCAGAGCACGGGCGTTTTGATTGACGGATGCGAGCGTGTCGTGCGGCCAGCCGACCCAATAAACCCCCTGGTCATTCCCGCCCGCTTTATTGGCGACGTAGTCATCCCAGCATTCGAGCAAACCGTCGAACGTGCCGGCGTCGGTGGAAAACAAACCATGCAACAACACAATCACGCGCTCGGCGTTCGCCAGGTCCGTCTCGTCCTGGGGCGTCAACCGATCCAGGCGCGGCAATGGGCGCGCTTTCTTGCTCGCCTCGGCGCGCAGTGCATCGACGAAGTAGGCTGCCGCATCGGGCGCCGTCGTGAACATACCTCTCACCGTGGTATAGACGATCGCCCCCCATTTCGCGACGGTAACCCAGCTCGTCAGCCCCATCGTTGGAATGATCGAACCGGACTGAAGAAAAAGCACCGGATGACCGTAGTGGAGGTGCGGATGGGCCGGATCGTGGCCAAGGGTGAGCAACATCCGCCCGTTGACGTCGACGTCGTCGACGATGTGCGTTGACGTTAAAGAAGCTTTGGGGTTGATCGAAAGAATCGTCCCCAGATTGCTCTCATCCGTTGTCGAGCGCCAAAGCTCGCGGATGCCGCGCAGCGCGACATACAGACTTTCCACCGACGTCACTTCACTTGGATCGTCGGACATTGCTTCCAGAATATCGTCACTTCGTCTGTCGAGCTCGGATCGATCAGGATAGGAAAGCTGCTCGGCCGCTCCCGCGTCCCGCAATGCCGGTAGAATTTGCTCGTATGCCTTTTCTTCGCGACCGATAAACTCAGCGACGATGTATTCGACGAAATCGAGATCGTTTATGCCCTCGATAACGACGGCAAAACCCAGTCTGACCGAAGCGAACGGCACTTCCGACTCATGAAGGTCGATCATTTCGCCATCGGAAAACTGCTTATTGAATAGCGGAATTCGCCCGCCCTCTTCAACGACACGCATTTTTTCTACTCCCTGATCTCAGTGGCACGCGCATCTCGCGGCATGAAGCCGCTATTCATGCGACGTGGCAGCCTGCGGGGGCTCAACGCCACAAGCACCGCAATATGGTGTCATTATCTTTTTTTCGCTACTATAACGTGAATTTTAACGCATGGCGACTGGATTTGGGTGACGCCAGTCCCCCTAAAGCCCCCAGAAGAACTTCGCCAGTATCGTGAACACGACCCAGGCGATCAGGATCAGCGGCAGGCCGGCGCGAACGAAATCCTGGAACTTGTAGTGCCCCGGCCCCATCACCAGAAGATTGGTCTGATAGCCCATGGGCGAGGCGAACGAACAGTTGGCCGCGAACACCATGGCGATGGCGAACACCATCGGATCGGCGCCAATCTCGCGCGCCAGGTCGACCGCAATCGGCGTGAACAAAACCGCGACCGCGTTATTCGAAATCACGTTGGTCATCAGGGCCGCCAGAAGGAACAAGGCAGAGATGATGATCAAGGGCCCCTGGTCGGCAAACATCGACACCATCCCGTGCGCCAGATACATGGCACCCCCGGTCTCCCTTAATGCCACGCTCATCGCCAATGCGGCGGCGATGGCGGTCGCGATCTTGGGGTCGATGGCGCGGAACGCCTGTCTGAGATTAAGCACCCCCGTCGCCACCATGGCGACGGCGCCCGCGAACGCGGAAACAACGATCGGCAACATGCCCGTCGCCGCCGCGACCACGGCTCCCAAAAAGATCAGCGTCGCCCGTTTGACGTGGTCGAGTGTCGGCAGGTCCTCGCGCGAACTTTCAATCAGGATCGCATCCCGCCCGCCCCTGAGGCCGCGCACGTCTTCCCGCTGTCCCTGCACCAACAGAACATCCCCCGCCTCCAACCGGATTTCCGTGATCCTGGCCCGGATCATCCGCGCCCGGCGCTGGATACCGAGGACGATGCAGCCGGTTTTATACCTGAACCCGGCCAATCTGAGTGTCTGCCCGACAAGGCGCGACGCGGGGGCGATCATCACTTCCGCCAGCACCTGATCGGCCTGGCGCCAGGGCGCGTCCTCGTCGTCGTCTTCAAGGGCCTTCCCATCCCTGAGATCGGGGTGGAACAGCTCACCATGCTCGGCAATCGCCTCTTTCAGGACCGCGCGTGTCGCGGCGACGACGATCACGTCACCCTGTACGACCTGGACATCCTCGAACGGCGGCAGGATCGCCCTTTCGCCCCGTTGGATCATCCTGACCGTCATATCGGGGAGCGCCTTGAAGTGCCCGCCCGGTGCGCTCTCCCCGATCAGTTCGGAATCGGGTGGGGTTTCGATCTGCACGATGAATTGCTTCCCCGCCCCTTCCGTTGCGACGCTGTCCGCCATGCCCGCCCGGTCCGGCAGGATCTTGGGCACCACGAACACCGCGAACATCAAGCCCGCCAGCGCGATAATCGCGCCCGGCACGGTGAAATCGAAAAACTCAAGTGGCTTGGCCCCGATCTCGGTCAATGCGGTATTCACCAGAAGGTTGGTCGACGACCCGATCAGCGTCGTCATCCCACCCAGGATGGCGGCGAAACTGAGCGGGATCATCACCCGGCTGGGTGAGATGTGATAGCGGTGCGCCATCGCCTGCATGAGGGGGATGAAGATCACCACGACGGGGGTATTGTTGAGGAAGCCGCTGACCGCGCCGACAATGAACAGCACGACGAACATTGCCGCCGTCACCGGGATCTTGGCGCGCATGTGATCCAGCAGCCACTGCGCACCCCGGTCGAGAATCCCCGTCCGGATCAACCCCTGGCCCATCACCAGAAGCGATAAGACCGCCACCAACGCCGGGTTGGCGAAGCCTTCGAGAATACGGCCGGGCGTTAACCCGACCTCGCCGCCATCAGCGGGGACGCGGAAGAACTGGAAGAACAGCAGGATCGCACAGACCGTCCCAAGCGACGTCAGCTCCATCGGCCACTTCTCGGCCGTGTAGGCGCAAAGCGCCAGCGCGATGATCGCGAACGTCGCCCACATCTGCACTTCGGCGCTGATGGTAAATGCCATGTGCCCTCGACCCGTTCCTGTTTTCGGATGCTTGCTTGTCTATTTCCGCATCCTAACCGGTGATTGCCTTTCCACCAATACACCCTCTGATAAGCGATCCGGATTTATCTGATCAGGCGGAAAACAATCGGCAGATTGACGCGGCCTTCGACCGGAAGGCCGCCCGACATCGCGGGGCGGAACCGCCACCGGTAGACCGTCTCGACCGCTACTCTGTCCAGGATGTCGTGGCCGCTGGTTTGCGCGACGTCGATCCGTGCCGGCCGGCCACTCGCGGCGACAACGACCGACAGATGCACCGTACCCTCAATCGACTGACGCACCGCACGGCGCGGATAGACGGGTTGCGGGTTACCAGCCATCGCCACGGCACCGAACCGCCCCACACCTGCCTGGCCGCGGTTCGGAATTTGCCGTGCGTGTTTGAGCGGCGGCACGTCCAGCGACGCGATACGCTCAACCGGCCGCGGTTCGACCTGGCTTGCTATTGGTTGAACAGGAAGCTGTTCGGCCGCTGTCTTTTCAGGGATCGGCGGCTTCGGCTTGCGGCGAACCCGAAGCGTTCCCAGGTCGGATTGAGGCAGCAGATCGTCAAACGCCGTTTCCTCGATGTCAGGCGCCGGCGCCGGAACGGGGGGTACTGCCAGCGCGTCATCGGGTTGCCGCGCCAAGTCCTGCGCATTCTCGACGGCGGCCTCTCTTGCGGTTTCCTCCCGAACCTCAACGGACTTATGGATCGGTTCGGGTGTCACCGCGCTCGCCCCCGGAACGTCGTCTTCGAACACCAGTTCGACGACCATCGGCACATCGAGAACAGGCGTCGGAGCGGCCGGGGCCAGCCACGCCAGCGAAAACACCGCCGCGTGGCACAGGGCGGACGCCAGCAAAACGCGCGGGCCGAAACCAGGTTTCCCCGGTTTCGGCGCGTCCGGCGTTTTACGCGCGATCAGCATCCGCCCCGTCCCGATCACGGGCGCAACGTCACCACTTGAGCTTCATGCCCGCGAACACCGAGCGGCCATCGCCCGGTTCAAACAATGCCGAGTTCGCATTGGCGGTCGCGGCGACACTGGCACTCGCGATGTACTTTTCGTCCGTCAGGTTTCGGGCGTCGACAAAGAACGACACCTGCTCCGTCGCATCGAAACCGGCGCGGAAGCCGAGCAACGCGTACCCATTCGTCTCGAAGGTGTTGGCGTTGTCGACGTAGTAGGCCTCGGGCACCCACTCCACGTTCGGCCCGGCGAAGTAGCCGTCGGGGGACTGGTACAGCGCTTCCATCCTGATGAAATGACGCGGCGCACCGGGCAGTTCGTTATCACCCCATGACGCATCGTCATCGAAACGGAAGTCGCTGAACGTATATGCGGCCTTGAAACGGATACTGTCCGGGTTGGCGCCCCGACGATAGATCCCCTCCGCAACGTCAAACGCGATCCCCGCCTCGATACCCTGGTGGATCGTCTCGTCGGCGTTGGTGACACTGTAGTTCCCGCCGCCTAGGTCGAAATACTGGAACTCGTTCTCGATCCATGACCGGTAGAACGCCACGTCCCAACTGATCCCGGCATGCTCACCACGCGTGCCGATTTCGAATGTGGTCGCGTGCTGGGCTTCGGTATCCGAGAGCACCGTGTTGGTAAAATTAAGTTCCGAGAACGTCGGCGCCTCGCCACTCTGCGAAACGTTGCCGAACACTTCCCATGTCCGCCCCGCGCGCCAGATCGCCCCCACTTTCGGATTGACGAACGTATAGACATTTCGGCCCGAGGTGTCGCTGTTATCAGGGTATTCGTCGACCCGCTTGCGGACGGCGCGCACCGCCTGCAGCCCGCCGATCAACGACACGTCGGGTGTCACGTCGAACGAGTTGTCCAGATACGCCACCGTATTGAGGGAACGGTCTTTGGACTGCGAGCGAAGCCCCCCCTTATGACCGTTATTGTTGGTGTACATGGTGTTGTCGACCCAGCCACCGGAAACCGTCACACCCACCGTCAGCCGGTTTTCGTGGCCCGCGATGTCACGCTCGTCGACGATCCGTCCGAAGCCGCCGAAGTCGTAATAGTGATAATCCAACACCTGAAAAATCGGATGGATCAGATGCTTGCTCACCGCATAGCCGCCGGCCTCCAATGTGGTCGGACCGAAGCGGAGCGTCGTCTTGTTGGCGAGCCGATAAGATTCGATGTTGCGCTGATAATGCTGGCGGATATTGGTGGCGTTCGCGGTGCGCGGCGTGGTCAGCGCCGCATCCTTCGTCAGCGACCCTGGAATATCCTGCTGGATATCGGCAACGTTGACGTAGAAGCGGGTTTCCGCATCGGCGTTGATGCGCCAGCCGGCATTCGCTGCAGCCCGGATCGAGTCCCCGCCGCTGTGGTCGCGGAAGCCATCCCGGTCGAGCGACGATACGGTGAAGAACCCGTCAACAACCCCCTTTACGCCGCCCGTGCTAGCCTGCAGCACCCGGTGATTTTCGGTACCGAAGCCGACAGTGCCCGCGAACGGCCTGGCATCGTGCCCTGTCGGGCTGACCAAGTTGATCGCGCCGCCCAGCGAGTTCGCACCGTAGCGGAGCGCATTCCCTCCCTTATAGACTTCGGTATAGGCGAACGCGGTCGGATCGATTTCCTGAAAGTCCGAACTGCCGTCCGACTGATTGACCGGCACGCCGTCCTGATACATGTGGATGCCGCGCATGTGGAAGTTGCGCGACAGCCCGGAACCGCGGATCGAAAGGCGCGCGTCCTCGCCCCATTTCGGCTGCGCAAATACGCCGGGGGTGAAATCGAGAACGTCCTTGAGGGTGCGCGCCTCGGTCTTCTCCCACTGCTCGGCCGGCACAACGTCGACGGCGCCCGGCGTCTGGCGAATCTCTTCGCGTGCAGCACCGGCGGACGGCACCGTCAGCGAGCGCTGCTCAGGCGCGGTCACCACGACGGCCGGAAGGTCGGTCGCCTCTTTCGTAGATTGGGCGTGGGCAGGCGCGATCAGCGCCCATGGTAACAACGCAAGCGGCAGCACTCGGCGGGCCGCGGTTTTTCTTTTCGACTTCATTTTAACAATCTTTCATGTCGTACGGGACCGGCACGCGATCACAGCAGGCACCGGCCACCGCAGTTGTTTCAGGGTTTGGGAATCAGGTGCAGCGCCGGGGCCGGAAACTTCAGCCCGTGATGATGCGCGTGCTGGGCGTTGTCCGGCGCGGGCACCTCGACCCAATTATTCGCCCCGCTTTCGCAGGCCTGACGGACGGGGAAATGGATCACCCCGTTCTCGGCCCTGTCCGGCAGACGCATCTGGATCGCGAATTCGTCGAAGTACGCGTTGGGCAGCGGACCACCCTTCCAGACGATCTCGGACACGACTTCATCGATCTGCCGGCCATGCCCGATATCGCGTGGCGTTTCCAGTTTGCGTTTGACGATTTCGATATCCCAGCCGGGCTTCGGCTGTGGCCGCGCCGAGTTGATGCCGTCGGGGATCGTGACGGCGACGCGGATTGTCGGCGACCCGGCACAGCCGTGCCCGACCCTGAACACCCCTTTGAAGTAACTGCCCGCCTTGGCTTCGCGGACATCCAGAACTACATGCGCGGATGCATCGGCACACGCGACGAAGATGGCGGCAGCCGCAAGGACCGCGCCCAATAAACGATTGAACATGATTAGCCTCGAATGATTTGTTTATTCACGGCGCGCATGCTTGTGCGGGCGCCGGTTCAATAATCAAACGAGATGGACGGGCGGCCCCCTCGAGCCGAGGACCGAACCGACGGCTTCTGGACGAACGGTCTGTTGAACGGGAATAACGATCCGTTCGCGTGCATGCGAAACGAGGAGCGCAGGCAAGACGACGGTTGCCGCCTCGAGCGCTTTGAAGGCCGTGACGCTGAACGCGCACTTGTATGCGCCCGCGTGTTTGGTCGGGGCTTCCTGCTCCGACGAGACCGGCTGGCCGGATTCGTCGACGATGATCGTCTTCGTTGTGGCGCCCGTGCAGATGACGACTTCGAAGTGACCGTCGCGCAACGCACCGAAATCAGGCATGAAGCCGACCGGCATGACGGCGTGCAGGAGAAACAGAACAAGGCTTAGCCTGTGCAGGGCACCGCGCCAATTGCCGCTTCTATTTCTCGTACGTCCCCCAAACATAATGCAGCTATTACCCTCCAAAATGCGATCTGTCGAGGCAGTCGAAAACGGGATAAGGGCCTACACCGCCGATAAACGGCGGAAATCCACGCTTCAGGCCCTACCCGCGCTGGACGAAAAAAATTTAAAAAAAATCATTGGTTGTGACACTCGTCACTGTTGATGACAGGGGGAGTGGGTATGTTGAGGATGCTTCTAGTCTCTCCCCGAGACTTCTCTCCCTGTCTAACTCGCCGGGTCCTTCGGGACCCGGTTTTTTCTTGCCCGCATGCCATCCCTTTAGACCCCACGGCTTTGACCGCCGGGCGAAAATGCTTGAAAACAAATGCGTCGATATCGACGTACCGCGAATAACGATTGGCGTAGCGCCGCAAAGGCCGACATCGCCGCCAGGGAAGGAACACCGAAATGAAAATCACCAAAGTCACCGCGACACTTATGTCCAAGTTCATGTTCGTCGAGATCGAAACCGACGCCGGCATCACCGGGCTTGGCGAATGCGGCGCGTGGGGCCAGCTCGAAGCGGCGCAAACGGCCGTCGACAAATTCGCGGAATACCTGATCGGCAAGGACCCGGGCCCAATCGAACACCACTGGAACATCATGCACCGGTTCAGTCATTTCAGGGGTGCAGCGATCTGCGGTGCGATCTCGGCCATCGATATCGCGCTTTGGGATATCAAGGGGCAGGCGTTGGGCGTGCCGATCCACCAATTGATGGGCGGACCGACACGCGACAAGGCGCGGGTCTACGGTCACGTGAAGGCGGAAACGCCCGACGAAATGGTCCAGAACTGCGTGAAGATGAAGGAGTTGGGCTTTACGGCGGTCGGCCACTTCAACCCCTTCCTCGATGAAAACCGCGATCAGCCCTATTACAAATCCCATGCCCGCAAGATCGACGACGCCGTCGGCGTGGTCGCCGCCGTCCGTGACGCGGTCGGGCCGGACCTGGACCTCTGCATCGAAATTCACCGCCGCCTGACGCCTGCCGAAGCGGTCGTCTTCGCCAAGGAGCTGGAGCCCTACCGCCCGATGTTCTATGAGGATCCGATCCGCCCCGACAGCTTCGATGCGATGGCCCGGGTCAACGACCGGATCACCATCCCCCTCGCGACCGGCGAACGGTTCAACTCGCTGCACGATTTCCAGAACCTGCTCAGGCGTGACGGTGTCGATTATGTAAGGACATCGGTGTGTCTCTGCGGCGGCCTCACCGGCGCCAAGAAGATCGCCGCCATCGCCGAAGCCAACGACGTGCAGATCGTGCCGCACAACCCACTCTCGCCGGTCTGCCTGTTCGCGGAATTACAGTTGGACGCCAGCGTCGCCAACTTCGCCATCCAGGAATATTCGAACGTCGGCGTCGGCTTCGAGGACAAGGGCACGTCGAACGAGCCGACGACCCGGCTTGCGGACGCGTCGCTCGTCACCAACGTCCCCGCGTTCAAGGACGGGTTCGTCGAAATCCCGACCGGGCCTGGCCTCGGGACAAAGCTTGCCCCTGACGCCGCCGAGAAACACCCTGCGTTCCCACGGCGTGTGCGGATGCGCCCGCACGTGGACGGCTCGCTGGTCGATCAGTAAGGACGGATACTAAGCGCGCCGGTCGTCGAGGATCATGTCGGAGGCTTTCTCCGCGATCATGATGGTCGGGGCGTTGGTGTTCCCGGATACGATCGACGGCATAACGGACGCGTCGACCACGCGCAGTCCCTTGACCCCATTCACCCTCAGTCTGGGGTCGACAACGGCGTGCTCGTCCGGTCCCATGCGGCACGTGCTGGTCGGGTGATAGATCGTCTGCGCGATGTTGCGGGCGGCTTCGAGAATCTCTTCATCCGTCTTCACGTCCGGACCCGGCAGGCGTTCCTTCACCACGAAGTCTTTGAGAGGAGACGTGTCGAAGATGCGTCTTGAGACCTTGATCGAGTCGATGACCGTGCGCCGGTCCTTTTCCGCCGACAAATAATTCGGCTGGATCGACGGATAGACGTCCGCGTCGGGTGACGTGATGGCGATGCGGCCCTTGCTTTCCGGCCTCAGCTGGCAGATCGAAGACGTGATCCCTGAAAATGGATGCATTTTAATCCCCGGCTTGTCGGCACTGAGGGGCTGGAAATGAAACTGGATGTCGGGCGTGTCCAATTCGGGTTGCGTCTTGGTGAAGATGCAGACCTGGCTCGCCCCCATGCTCATCGGGCCGGTACGCTTCAGGATATATTCGATCCCCATCATGGTGCGGCGGATCGGGTTGTTGATCTCGTCGTTCAGTGTCGGGACGTTCACTTCGTAAACCATCCGGATCTGCAGA
>JAEPMA010000005.1 GCA_017644185.1 Rhodospirillales bacterium | reverse complement strand
TTGTGTCGTTTGGTTGCCATCTTTGATCCTCCGTTTCCTATCATAGCCGGTGGACCAATTCAGTGGGGGAGGATCAGCATCCCTGTCGTCTATGTCTCTGGAAACCATGAGTTCTACAGCCCCGGCGGTCGGTCTGTTCGGGAGATTGCAAGAGAAATGCAGGATCTGGCCAGTTGGCACGGGATCGATTTACTGAATCCTGGTGTTGCCGAGATTGGTGGATGGAGAATCATAGGCGGGACCTTCTGGGCTGATTTTGACCTATATGGTGAAGATCAACGTGCATTCACCATGGATTACGCTCGGCGTGAGCTGAATGATTTTCGATTGATCTGGACCGAAGAACCGGATGGCGGGAAAAGACGGTTCCAACCAGCCGACGCGCGAAGGCTGCACCTTCAAGATAGAGACTTCCTTTTCACAGAAATTCAAAAAGGCGATCCGGCACGCACGGTCGTAGTTACCCATTTTGTGCCCACTCGCCAAGCGATCGAACATCGATATCAAGGAGACCTACTGGCCCCCGTATTCGTCACAGAACTAGACGCGGCTATCGAAAGCTCTGGTGTGGCTGCCTGGATCTTTGGCCACCATCACTCGTGCTGGAATTTCCGCCTTGGAAGTACGCAGATGATTTCTAATCAAAGGGGCTACCCAAATGAAGGCGTCAAAGGGTTCGATCCCGGGATGGTCATCGAGCTTTGACCCCTTGTTAAGCAGCGTTGCTACGCGCGTTGAGTCAAAATACGGGAAGTCTTGAATTCGCGATGCGGTTCAAGCGGCCAAGGCCGACAGACGATGCCCCAATATGTTCCCAGATCGAAATGGGAGGTATTTGCAAAAAAGGAAGATAATCACGCCGTAATACACACTTGTTGTGAAAAAGTGCTCTGATCCTTCCATACGGGTCATCGCGACTGGGCATATACAAGGGAATTTTCTTATAGGTAGAATTTATATAAAATGCTTCTTGTTTATGTAGGGCTTGGGGCTAAGCGTATGGCAAGAATGGCGAAATACCGCAGGTTCAAGTACCATAGGCGTGGAGGATTAGAGGTCAGTTGGGTGGCATATTGATGCGACACAGAGCGATACGATTTGGATTGCTGCTTGCCGTTGGGACGGTGTTTCCAGCCGCGGCTCAAACCATCTCAGACTCCGGCAACGGGCAACAAGCGCCGGGGTTTGTGGATTGCACTGATGTGTCGGTGAATTATCAAGAAGATCCCAATCTCACAAAAGCTGAGCAATTGGCACGCATGGACGCCGCGCTGTTAAGTTCCTTGAACAGGTTCGATGCATGCCAGTCGGCGAAAGACGAGTCGCAGTCTGGTGGTTCATCCGGTGGCGGCGGCTCTAGTGGTGGAGCGGCTGGCGGAGGTTCCTCTGTTGCCTCTTCTGACATGACGGGGACAGAGACAACCTCGGAAGATCAACAGGCACAAGGCACATCGTCGTCTTGGGGCGACGTTGCAGGCGCCCGGAATGGTGCACCAGCAGAGGAAGCGGCAACGGATGGTAATCCCAATGCCGTGGCCCGGAATGCGCCGAATGGGAAAATTCCGGATGACATTCCGCCAGCAGACAACGACAGCATTCTCGAAGCACAAATTCGACAGGCTGCAATGAATGAAAACGACCCGGTAGTGCGTGAAAAGCTCTGGGACGAGTATCGAAAGTATAAAGGTCTGCCGCAAAAAAACTGACAGACCGGGACAGAGAGGCGAAAACAATGTTGAAGCGGATCAGCACTTACTTGTTCTGTTGTGCGTACCTTTTGTCAGGATGCCAAACAACTGGTGGTCCAGGTTCCCTTAATACCGAGTCCATTATCGGACCTCAGCTTTCCTCGATTTTTGATCCGAAGAGAGCCGCGCATATTGATCCTGAAAAACCCAAGCTGGACGTTATTGTCCCGGTATTCGATCCAGGCCTCTCAAAGGAAGCAAAAGAATATAAAGAAGAAGGTGTTTGGCCGGAGCTGCGCCGGGCTGAAGCGAACCGGTTTGCTTACAAACTTAAACAGGCAATGGATGAGACAGGTGCGTTTGGTGCCGTTCGTGTGACGCCGGACGCGACGGCCACCGGAGACCTGTATGTCATCGGTAAGATCGATGAGTCTAACGGAGAAGATGTCGAGTTCACGATCGACGTCGTCGACATTTCCGGGAAGCATTGGTTTACGCGTAGCTTCGATCACGAAGTTGACGTTGGCTTCCACAAAAGCGTCCGGAATGAGGGCAAGGACCCATACGATCCTGTATTCGAGAAAGCTGCAAATCGAGTGGCAATTGAGCTTGAGGATTACAAGGAAGCGCAACTGAATGACATCAAGCGCGTCACAGATCTTCGATTTGGGGCTCATCTGTCAGAGGAAGCATTTTCTGACTACATGAGCATCGATGGCGGCAAGGTGCACCTGGCTGCTTACCCCAGCGACGATGATCCAATGCTACGACGCACTCAGGCGATCCGGGTTAGAGATCAATTGTTTGTGGATTCATTGCAGGAGCAATACCAGGGGTTCAGCGAGAAGATGGATACAAGCTACCTCATTTGGCAGGAACAAAGCTTGTTGGAGATTGAAGCCGAGCGGGAAGCAAACCAAAAGGCGGCAGCGCAAGCTGTAGGAGGCATTGCGTTGATTGCGCTTGGAGTGCTTGCTGCTGCTGCTGGTGCCAGGTCCAACAACTACAACAAGGGGACCCTAGGCGTTACGGCTGGTACTGTCGCTGCTGTTGGCGGGGGCATGTTGATTGGGAAAAGTTTTGAAACCAGCGAAGAGTCAAAGGTTCACCGTGACGCCTTGAACGAACTTGGCGAGTCCATCGACGTCGATCTCGGCCCGCGTGTCGTCTCCTTTGAAGAGCGTACGGTTGAACTTACTGGCGACGCAAAAGAGCAGTTTCAGCAGTGGCGTGAGTTTCTGAAGAAAATCTATGCCCAGGAGAGGACGCCGGAGAAGCAGCTGTAAGCCTCAGAGTGAACGATGCTACAGCAGAAACTTGAAGACGCCAGCAGAGCAGCTCAGCGTCGACGCCTGCAGGCGTTGATAGCAATACTGGGCGCGACTGTTTTTGTCGCACTATTCGTGGGCGGGGTTATCAAGCTTGATTTCTCAATACTAAGCGGCGGTTCGGAGCCGGACCGTGTTGCCTCGTCGACACCAGTTCAATCGGCACCGCCTTCAGTATCAGAGCCCGACCAAGCGACACCCGAACAAAATCCAGTGCCTGAAACGGAGTCAGCAACCGCGGGCTTAGAAACGAATGAGGCCACCCCCCTTCCACCGCAGGTGACTGGAGCCAGTACGCCCGCAGCGCCTGCAGTAAACGCGGAAGAGCTTCGCGAAGATTTTAAGGCCAAGCTGGGAGCGTTCGAAGAGAACCTGGCGCCGTTGGTTGACGCGCCCGAATTTAAAGAATGGGCTCCGACAGGCGTCAACGAAGTTCAATCCAACAAGGATGCTGCGATCTCTGCCTTCAGTTCCGCAAATTACGAGCCTGCGCTGGCTAAAATTGGCGCCGCCATCGAACAGGCGGAGAAGCTTATAGATCAACGCAACTCAGAATTCGACAAAGCACTTGCCGCAGCGAACAAGAGTTTGGCAAACGATGACTTCGAGAATGCGTCCATAGAGATTGGCAAGGCTCTTCGGCTGAAGCCGTCATCTGACGAAGCAGCGAATTTGAAATCAAAGATCGACCATTTGCCCGAGGTGTTGGCCGCGATTGAACAGGCTGCCATCGCAAGAACTGAGAACAATCTGGAGAAGGAGCTTCAACAGCTTGAGTCCGTTATTGAGTTGGACCCTGATAGAGCAGGAATAGCTGAGAGGCACGAAGAGGTAGCGCGCCTAATTAAGGAAGAGCAATTCGCGGCATATATCGATCGTGGATTGAGCAGTGTAGAGGAACGTGACCTCTCTGGAGCGAGAGCAAATCTAAAGAAGGCGCGTGCCATATTTCCAGACAAAGACGAAGCGAAAGTGCTGGCAATTCAGCTCGAAACACTTCGAAAGGAACTGCGTGCAGAGCAACTCATAACTGACGCGGTAGAGGCGTCAAAGAAAGATGATTGGGTTACTGCTGAGAAGTTTTTCAAGGAAGCTGGGCAGGTTCTGCCGGATAACAAGGATGCGGCTGACGGAGCCACATTGGCCAGTACGATCAATGGCTACCGAACGGAGTTAAACCAGCATCTAAGCTCTCCTTACCGTTTATCGTCTGGCAACGTATCAGAGATCGTCACTAACCTGATCGCAAATGCTGAGGTGTATGGTGCTTTCAGCCCCACTCTCGCAAAACAAATCGCTGCGCTTAAAGACTTACAGGCCGCTTATTCATCGCCTGTTCATATCACGGTCTTATCCGATGGAGAGACCAAGGTGACGGTTCGAGGAGTCGGAATTGTTGGCAATCACAAAGTTAAGATCATCGAGCTCAAACCCGGAAAGTATATGTTCGAAGGTGCTCGTCCAGGGTTCCAGTCTAAGATCGTAGAACTGGAGGTGCCTCCGGGGGCAGAAAGTCTATCTGTAAAGGTGATCTGTGATGAGCGAATTTGAACTTGGCATCAAACAGGCTCGAGCAAAGCAACGACGTATCTACGCAGTTGGTTTCTCAGCGCTGTTGGCCGCGGTAGCGGCCCTAGGCATTGCCTTCGCGCTCGCAGGTGGCACGCCAATCGAAGTGTCTCCGAACGACGCCAAACCCAGTGCGAATGTCACTGTGGAACGCGGTGCAGCGGTCGCGGTGGGCAACGTTATTTATAGCCTTGCAGATACGTTCGATATCGTCATTGACGCAAATGGCTTCCAAAAACTCGTAAGAACGATCGAGCCCCATGAGAAAGGTAAGCCAGTTGCAGTCACTCTCACCGAACTTCCCGGGAGCATCGTAGCCACGACAAACCCGGAGAGCGAAGCCAGCCGATGGTTCTTGAATGGTGAATTGCAATCGGTAGGTCCGAGGCTGGAAACAGAGGTTTCAGCAGGCAATCATCAAGTTGCTCTCGACAATCCATACTTTGAGAAAGTTGAAAAGCAGGTGGAAGTTGGCCGTGGCACTATGACCAATATCGAGATTTTCATTGAACCGGTCCTAGGCAGGTTAAGCATCGAAACCGAGCCGACTGGCGGTGAAGTCACGGTCGACGGCCGTCCAGTAGGCATCAGTCCTGTGGACGAGGAGATCGTGGGGGGACGTTACACTATTGTCGTTGAGAAAGACGGCTATACACCCATTGAGACCCTGATCGACATTACGAATACCGATCGCGAAATTACGCGCAAATTCAATCTCCGGCCTCTGCAAGCCACTTTGACGGTCACCGTCTCCCCTTCAGGGGGAGAGTTACTATTAGGTGGCCGAAAGATCACACCAGGCAACGAGCTCTCGGTGGACGCCAACACAGAACACACAATCACTTACCTAAAGCGCGGATTTCTTGGCGCCAAACGATCCGTCTCGCTTGAACCTGGGGAAGAACGAACCTTATCCATCAAGCTGGAGCGAGAGCTAGGCGACGTGGAGATCTGGTCATCGCCAAAGGCAGAGGTATACGTTGACGGTAAAAAGGTAGGGACATCACCTGGGAAGTTCCCCCTCCCGGCTATTCCAATAACGGTCGAAATTCGAAAGGATGGATATCGTTCCGTTACCAAGAAGATCCAACCTTCGAGCCGACGAGCGATATCCATTCGCGCACAGCTTGTCCCGGAGTTAGCCGCCAGACTTAAAGAGTCACCTAACGAGTACACAAACTCAGCTGGCATCCAACTGAAACTCTTCAAGCCATCGAGTTTTCAAATGGGGGCACCTCGACATCAGTTGGGACAGCGCGCAAATGAGTTTCAAAAGAACGTCGAGCTCAAGAAAGCTTTCTATGCAGCAAAACACGAGGTAACGAATAGCCAGTACAGGCTATTTAAGAAGAACCGCACGGGGCCAGCAAATGAGCCCGTTTCGTCAATTCGCTGGATTGAGGCTGCCGCATATTGCAATTGGTTGAGCGTCAAAGAAGGACTATCGCCCTTTTATCTGTTTAGTAGCAGCGGAAAGGCGTTGTTCAATTCCAAGGCTGACGGTTACCGGCTTTTAAGCGAGGCAGAATGGGAGTGGCTTGCGCGTAGCGCCGGGAAAAGAGAACAAACCGTTTTCCCTTGGGGAGATAAGTCCGTCGTCCCAAAGAATGCCGGAAACATCGCTGACGAGGCGGCTAATGGCTTAACCGATTACTACGTGCCAAACTACACGGACGGATATGCTGAAGCCGCTCCAGTGGGAAGCTTTCCCCCAGAGCCGTCTGGGCTCTTTGACATCACTGGGAACGTTTCAGAGTTCGTACACGACTACTACTCGTTGCAGCCGCCTGAACCTGGAGAAACATTCGTTGACCCATTGGGACCTCGCACGGGCGATACGCACGTGGTGAAAGGCTCAAGTTGGCGATCTGGAACGCGAACATTGTTGAGAGCGGCGTATCGGGATGGACTTTCTAATATGAGAGATGACGTCGGATTCAGGATCGGGAGGTATTTGTATGGCGCAGAGTAAAATTAAGAGGCACTTGCTTATAATTGCCGCGGCCGTGCTCCTCACACTTGGTGGCGCACTAACGATCGCTTATGCGCAGTCAGGATCGAGTGCTTTCAATCTGAATTCACCTGCTTCATTTCCGGTGGATATCTGATCATGGGTCCAATGCTAAAAAGCTTAGGCGCCCTGGTCGTCTCGATCATCGTCGTCCACTCAGTGTATATCGGCTACATACGTCCAGAGGCTACATTAGCTCTGGAAGCTGCTCGAGCTGCCGGTCAATCTGCGCCACGCGATCTGGTCGTCATTCTGAAAGACTACGAACAGGAGATCTGCCTCATTCTGATGCTCTGGGGCATCTTTCTGATTCTCGGCAAATGCTACGCGATTCTTAAACATCGATATCTGTTCCATCTTGATTTGATTGAACACACTGCTGGCGAGAAGCTGGAACTGCCTTCTGCTCTCAAAACCCTTGAGGAGTTGCCGGACGACATTCGGTCTACGCCCTTGGTTCGGACCCTGATGTCCAGTCTGAGGCGTTATCTGATCACGGAGCACGTCCAGGACACATCAGATGCGATCGAGTCCGGAATTGAAGCATTGGCTGTTAAGCAGGAAGCAGAGAATTCGATGATCCGCTATCTCATCTGGGCGATCCCTTCGATCGGCTTCATTGGAACTGTCCGCGGTATTGGGCAGGCACTCTCTCAAGCAGACCAGGCATTGGCTGGCGATATTGCGGGAATGACGGACAGCCTTGGCGTTGCGTTTAACTCGACGCTTGTCGCCTTGCTTATCAGCATCGCGTTGATGTTCCTGCTACATCAGCTTCAACGTCTTCAGGATGGCTTGATTGTTGATACCCAAGACTATTGCGAATCATTTCTTTTAAACCGCATCAGCGCACCTGTTTCTCATGAGACGTCACAGGAAAACTGAAGGCTTTAACCTGGCATTCCTGGACATCATGTCCTGTGGGCTTGGTGCCATCATACTCGTCTTCATGCTTGTTAAGCACAACGTCGACAATTCGGTTCTCGAGACTGAGTTGTTAACCGCTGACCTTGAGCGTCTTCTAGCGCAACAGGAAGAGTTGAGAAGTAAAATTGAGACAACTGAAAATCAGAAAGTTGCGATAGAGAAACAGATAGCTTCGGTATCCAGCGATATTGATAAAGTTCGATCCACTTTGGAGGAGCTCAAACGACAAGCTGCTCAGGAACAGTCGAAAAAATCCGAGCTCGAGGAACAGATCAAAAAGACAGAGATTCCAAAAACTCCTGATGTTGTCGAAATTCCAAAAGAAGGAGAACAGGAGTATCTGATCGGGCTGCGTGTGGAAGGGCCGAAGATCGGTATTCTGGTAGACAGCAGTTCGTCTATGACTGACCAACGCTTGATCGACGTTATCAGGCGCAAGAATGGCAGTGATGCCCACAAAAAGGCCGGTCCCAAATGGCAACGCACCAGAGACATCGTGAAGTGGTTGCTGGCTCGGGTTCCCTCAAATTCTCTGGTCGCAGTTGTTGCCTTCAATAGAGTGGCATCTCCCCTTGGTGCTGGGTCTTGGGTCTCAGGGAGCGACACCAGAGGTATCGATACGATTGTCACCCAGCTGGATCAGGTCGTGCCTAATGGAGCTACAAACCTGCAAGCCGGTCTTGAGGAGATGAAGAAGATTGGGGCCTCCAATGTCTATTTGGTTACAGATGGGCTGCCGACGCTTGGTGACTCTAGCTACAAAAGCCTGAACCCATTTGCCGCCTGCTCGGCATTGTGGGGGGCCTCATCAACCATTTCTGGCGAGTGCAGATTGAAGCTCTTTTGGCATACAGTGACGAACGCCAAGTTGGGCGGATCCATAGTCAACACCATACTCTTGCCTATTGAAGGTGACCCCGACGCTGCCGACCAGTTCTGGAGATGGACTTCAGCGACAAAGGGGCTCTTGATCAGTCCTGCGGCAGGTTGGCCATGAAGAAGAAAAATCGGGAGTTTAACATCTTCAGCCTATCCTTCTTGGACGTTATATCGTGCGGCTTTGGAGCAGTGGTGTTGCTTGTCTTGATCTCCAACAACGCTCAAACACCGATAAAATCGATTGAAGACGAAGCTCGGGCCTTGCTTGAGAAGGTCCTGGGGGCAGAAGAGGAGAACGCAGCTCTTCGTGAAAAACTTGCAGCCAATGAAGAGGCAATCACATCAAAAACGGTTCTTCTTGATCGACTGGCCAGCATGTCGAGTTCCTCGGCCAAGAATCTCCAAACAACGGCCGAGGCCTTAAAGGACCTGAAGGCAGACCTCTCCGGGTTGGAGACTGTTCAAAGCTCTTTGGAGCGGATGAAACGCGCTTCGGTCAACAAGCCGCAAACCACTAAGCGGGACGAGGAGGTAGGCGGCATCCCGGTCGATAGTGACTACGTGATCTTCATTGTCGATACATCGGGTTCAATGAAAGAGATCTGGAGTCGCGTTACCCGTGAAGTTGAGAACGTGATCCGTATCCACCCCAAGATCAAAGGTTTCCAGGTTCTGAACGATAATGGCGCTCATATGATCTCCGGATACGAGGGACGTTGGATTCCGGACACGCCTGGGCGACGAGAAAGTGCGATCAATTTCTTCAAGATATGGACAAGTGCTTCCAACAGCAGCCCCGTTGAAGGGTTGGAAGTTGCGTTGAAGCGGTATGTGAATCCGAACACAAATGTGTCGATATACATTTTTGGAGATGAATACAGCGGGGCGTCATACGACCCGGTGATCAATGCCTTGGTAAATTTAAACACCAATCGGGTTTCTGGCGGTCGGATGGCACGCGTTCACGCGGTGGGGTTTATTTCAAATTATTCGACTGGACGGTTTGCCACCTTGATGCGCGAAGTTACCCGAAGGAACGATGGGACGTTCGTCGCGTTGCCGCGATGACTAACCAAATACTACATATCTTATTGAAATAGGCTCTTTTAATCAGCAAGTGGAACTAACCCATCTTCACCTCTTGGAAGTCGAGATGGCATGGGCGAAGAGTGTTCCCTTAACAATGGGCTAGCGAGACCTATACTCGATGGTGTTTTGCTGCCTGATACCCCCATTAATATCACCATTGATCCATTAACCGCTTCTTCTGCAGCCGCCGCCAGCCTTGCATTATCCGCTGCGAGTTTTGCATCCTCAACAGCGTCCGCGGCGGCATTCATAGGTTTGACGTGAATGGAAACCAAAGGGGTCCAGGATGCCTGTGCTTCACCAGCGTAGACGGTCCCATTAATACTAAAGGCTGTCCCAGAAACCTTTGAGCCACCTCCTACATTCGCGACAGATCTCTCACGTACATGAGTTAAAGCAACAGATTTAACCCACCAAATTGCTGCATTATCCGGGGCGCCAGCACTTTTTGCTGCAGCCTGAACTTCGTTCCGTGTAGGTTCTCCGTTGATAGGAACCACGACACTAGCGACATCACGGACTTCATACTCGTAAGATAGCTTCCCCGTGGAATCAGCGCTAATGAAAGGAAAAGATGCATTAACGGTATAGTTCTTATCGGTAGCAGTCGTGAAAAAATATGCGCTGGCGACTGCCTTGACGGTAACATTCTGGCCATTCTTGATGAGTGGATTGTTTAGAAATTTATACTTGGTGTCATTCGTACTGAAACCTATGCGCCCCGCCCATTGGTGAATGTCCGTTCCCGATGCAGCTACACCTCTCGAAATATAATCCCTGTTCGAGAAATATTCCGGAACCTTTCTGTTGGCGTCACTACGATTTTGAATTGTCACGCAGCCAACAGTTAAAAAAAGCGCAGATATCCCAAACAGTACGCACGAAACTCTGCTGGTCATTCCGGCCCCTCCACCAAAAAGGTAACACCACCCCTTAGTCGCCAAAAGGCGCAGTGCGCTCGGATAAGTTTATCAACACTAATAGTGGCTAGTCATCTTTTTCCGAGATTGACGTGGATGCCTTCAACTAGCATCTGTCTTCGGCACGTCGCGCTAGCTCTTTCTACTTCTGTTTTAATCTTGCATACCGCGAGCACATCTTAGGTCCGCTAAGCAAACGTAAGTCGTGTAGCGCGAGAAAAGTAGCGGCTGTTGAGAGAATTTGCGCTCGATAGCCGCTACTCCAACTCAGTGCGGGTTCGTTCAGCCCCCTATTTTTAGAAAATAAGCATAAGCTTTAGCCAAGCTAGGGAATTATTGCATTACTCAAAGACACCTTGTGCCTAGCGAAATGCAGTTGGCGAAAAAATAACATACTTGCAATTTACATTGTACAATTATGCTGTAATATATTGTACGATTAAATCGTACAAATTAGTTGACTCTTTAACTAAGGGCTATGCAACAATAGCCCAGAAATCATGGAGATCGATAATGGCCGGTCAAACGTGGCAGGCATCCGAAGCGCGTAACAACTTTCCGGAATTAATGAGGCTCGCACTGTCTGGAGATCCACAATTCGTAAGGCATAGAAACGGAGACGAGGTTGTAATTATTTCGCGTGAGGATTTTGACGCACTCCGACCGACCATCAGAGATTTCTTTTTGGCTGGAGGTCCTTGTGATGATGACAACGAACTCGAAGATATTATCGCTCGTAACCGTGCGTCCGGAATTGGTTTGTTCGGGCGATCCGGTACCGACAAGTGAATGACGCTTTTTATCATCGACACCGACGTCGTAAGTGAACTCAGAAAGCGTTCCCCTCACCCCCACCTGCTGGACTGGTTGAAACAAACAGAACCGCAGCAGATTGGAATTCCTTTGTCTGTGATATTTGAGATTCAGAATGGGATCGAGGGGTTGCGTACGAATGGACGTGCAGAAAAAGCGGATGAAATTGATGCCTGGCTGGGGCGCCTATTGAAGCTTTACGGTGAGCACGTGATTGCACCCAACATCGATGTTGCGCGACTGCAGGCACGCATGTTCTCAACTCCAAGATTGAAGAATTTCCTTTGGCCATCACCTAATTCGACAAAGCCTAAGTTTGGTATCGACCTAATCGTTGCGGCGACCGCAATCGTGTGCAACGGCGCGGTCGTTACTTTCAACGTTAAAGACTATCAGGCCGTCGATAAGCATTTTCCTCTCCCTGGTTTATTTAATCCGAGAGATGGCGAGTGGGTCATTCCAATCAAGAAGGCAGAGTGAAATTGCTCAACCAGAATGCAGGGTGGCGGCTCTAAATTGCATCCTCGCGCGTATCTGAGTCAGTAAAGATATCAAGGAGAAGCTTCATCTTTTGGTGGACTTCGTCAAACGTAACAATTTGAACGTTACTACTATTGCGGCGATACAATTCAAAAGACTTCTGTTGTTTATCCGTCAATTGACTCAAAGACCCAACAACGAGCAGGCATTCAGGATCAAACGCCTTGAAATCATTTTCATCTGATATGGCAATGTATTTCTTTTGAAGATTGTCCTTCTGATTGAGGACCTGACTTATAGCCCCAGACAATTCCTTGCTTGGAGCAAATACGTCATCTCCACGATATGGAGACTTCTCAAGTAGTTTAGATTTATGAGTCTTAATCTCTGCAATCGCGACATTGTCCGTGATCTCATTTTTGTAAAGGAAGTCGGCGAACTTCCCCCCTATTCCATGCACGGATTTTCCTCCCATATATGCTTGCTCTTGAAAGAGTACCGTTGGAAAGGCGAATAGGTGGGAAAATATCCAAGTATGCCTCGAGAAAAATTCTTGCCACTTGCCTTCTAGGTGAGACGTTTCAGTTTTCTGTTTTAGTAAGTCGGAAAACTCTTCCTCGACTGCCTCAATGTAGATGCGATCGATTTTGTCTCGTGCTGAGAATATCGCCTCACGGGTTTCAAACGCTAAACCCTCTGTACTTCCCGCAACGACGTTCAAGATTGTTTCGACGTCTTGTTTAGATAAATCATCACTGGTGACTTGATGATCGCTAATCAATCTAGCTAGCTGTCCCTTAAAATACGGCTGGGATTTCTTCGAGATCGCATCAGGTAAAATCTCAGATAAAGCGTTGTTGGCTGCGAGCTTAAGTTCTCCAGAGTGTTGATCTTTGAGGGGTTTAATCCGAGCGAAAAGTCGATCTAGATCTGCAGCGTTGAAAGTGATTTCGAATTCTGAAATTGCAGAGTTTGCAGATCGAGAAATTATTATCTTGGAGATCTGTGGATGGTTTTTCTCTAAGTAATAAATGATTGGAGCGAGGTTCGCAGTGAAACCATATCCCATCTGCCAACGGTTGCTCACTCCGCGTAAATCATCTGGCGACACGCCGACAAATTGAATTGAATCGATGTTTGAGTATTTACGTTTCCCGTCACGATAAAATGGATAATGAATTTGTTCGTGTTTCTTTTTGAATATCTCTTTGGATCTGACATCAACTCCTTCTTCGCCGTTGACGAAATGATAAACCTCTTTTGTTTTTAAGTCGTGGCGAAGTTCCTCACGGATATCGTCTTGGCCATTCATTTCACTCACCCTTCAGACGCCGGACTAACAAGCAGCATTTTCCTAATGCGTAGTCATAGCAAATCTCGAATACTTCTGTGGAGATTAGAATAGACTATTTTCATTGACGTTAGACCTTAAAGCGCTAGCACTTTAGAGTTGAAGCAGCCCAGTTGTTTTTTTGGTAATTTGTGGTAAAAGGCTGCCACTATGATGAATTTGGATTTCATTTTTGGCGTGCCGACGTTGCTTGATCTGGAGCGCCACATCATATCGTAAGCCTCACGTGATAGGTTTGGCGGCGTAGCCGCTTGCGTAACTGCAACCTGGGGCTTCTCAATGAAAATCAAAGCTGAACAATCGCCGAAACCGGCGATGTACAAACGTGTTCCCAATCGAGACCGGCATCCTCGTGGGCATTTCCCGTCCACAAAGACAGGAACGCTGTTACCATATTGGTGTGAGCTGGATCGGGCCGCCCTGCTCATCGCCGAGGTGGACTCTACAGTCGCGTACTTTGAGCGTTGCGACGAACTTTTCGCCGTGATCAACGATAACGGTGACAGGTTCGTCTTTGAGCCGTTCCTTTCTTTGCTGAGAACCGATGGACGGCGGGGCATGCTTTTCTGCGGAAATGCAGCTCTCGCTGTCAAATTCGACCCAGTTGTAAAACGGTCTCTTGAGGCCACGCTGAGCAAGCGACGATTCCATGTTCAGACAGTTACAAATCAGTCGATCACTGAATCGTCTGCACTCGACAACGCCAACCTGATTGACCGGTATAGCCGCATCAGGCTGACGGGCGACATGCGGGATGAGATCGAGGGGGCGTACGGCGAGGAGTCCACAATGCCCCTATTTCTACTCGAACGGGCCTTAGGCGGGAGGATCGCGGGTAACGCCACGATCTGCACGGGTGTCGCCGCGGGGCTCCTGCAATTCGATATCGACCCGCCCCTTGAACCGGGCACTCCAATCACTTTGGTGAAGAAGGAATTCGGTCATGCTTGATCTCGCCGTCAATGACAAGCTGAACATCAATGGCACTGAGATGGTAATCGACCATGTTGCGAGGTCGGGTGATCTAGTTTTAAGGGACCACTTCGGGCGGTCATTCGAGTTTGCCGCCAATGCGATGGTCAAAAAAATCGAGAAAGGTGAAGCAGAGGTTCTGGGACGCTCTTTCTCCTCTTCCCGTCGTGGAGAGATCATTACACCGGTTCTTAGCGAAAAGCAGCAGGCTCGAGTAGACTGGGTTTGGCCATACGTCATGGCCTACGTTAATCGCGGTCTGACGTCGTATTCAAAACAGACACTCCAGGAACTAAGAGACAGCGTTCAGGTCGACCTGCCTGACGGGGTGGACAAACCAAGTATCTCGACAATCTACCGGGCGTTAAAGAAATACGAGTTGTCGTCGCAGACTAGCGCAAGCGCCATCGCGCCGGACTTCCACAAATGTGGGAACCGAACGCCACGCCACGCTCCTCATGTGTGCGAAGCGAGGGAGGAAGCTGTCCGTTACTATTTAAGCCGCGAGAGGCCGTCACTTGTTCAGGCTCACGCGGTAATGGTCGGAAGAATTGCAAAGAAAGTTGCGGCTGTTCCAAACGTTATCCCCTCCTCCAAGGTGATTTCCCGACGTCTCGATGAAATGGATGCACGAGAAATTAAGCGTCGCCGCCACGGTGGCAAAGCCGCGAACCAAGATTATGCAAGGGTCCATCGAGTTCCGCGTCCGTCCGTGCCTTTAGAGGACGTGCGGCTCGATCACACGCCGGTGCACACCTTCCTTGCCGAAAACATGTTGGCTGATGAGTACGCTAAGATTGCCCCCATCATTCCTGAACGGTGCACCTTATCCATGGTCGTCGACCGCTTCTCGAACGCGATCCTTGGAATTCATCTTAGCTATGAGAAAGAGTCGACGGCCACCGCACTTGAGGCCGTGCGTCATGCAGTCCTAACCAAAGATGAGTACGTGGACTCATTTAGAGATCATCCGGTTAAAGAACTCCGTCCCAAAAATAACTGGCCGATGTATGGCAAGCCGAGACGTTTATTTGCAGACAATGGGTCGGCACACAAATCTGACGTTTTCACTAAGGCGGTTACAAGCGTTAATATTACTGTCGAGCTGACGAAGGTAGCCAACCCGAAGTCCAACGGCGCTATTGAACGGATGTTCCGTACGCTCAATCAATTCGGTCTTAGTTCGCTTCCAGGCGCGACATTCTCAAATGCTGTCGATCGCGGGGATTATGACTCAACCAAACGAGCCTGTTTTGGCATCGATATTTTGGAAGCATTCCTCGTTAAGCTTATCGTCGACGTCTATCACCAGAGAAAACAGAGAGCTCTCGGTAATAAGACGCCTCAAGAGAAGTGGAGTGAAGGCGTAGAGGTCTTCCCGATCCCGATCATCGACTCACAGGACGATATCTTCAAGCTGATGGGATATCGGTACATGGACCATGAAATTCACCGTACTGGCGTGAACGTTGAGGGCATGTGGTTCGATTCTGATGAACTAAATGGGCTCATGTGTAACGGGGCTAGAGCGAGAAAGACGAAGGTCGAAATCCGTCTTGATCCTCGTGATCTGACTTTTGCCTACGTAATCGATCAGGATACTGGAGAAATCCTAGAGGTTCCTAATGTCGAAGCTGAGATCATCAATAGTGAGGGAATGACGCTCAATACTGTCCGAGCGATCAGGATGGCTCAGTTAGCGGAAACCAATGAAGAAAAGGTGATCCGCTTTCGTCAACTAGCGGATGCTGGCGACTTGTATCTGGCAGCCTCGAAAGGCTTTGGCCAACGCCGTAAGAAGAGAGGCAAGAAGGTCAAGGACGCTCCGAACAAGCGTGAAGAGACCCTTTTGGAAGATCCTGAATGGGAGTCTCGCGATCTCCAGGACCTCCATGAGGACGAAGCCGACGACGACAAAGCAGCGGTCGACGCTGAAGAAGCGGTGTACGAGGAACTCCTTAAATCCTTGGAGCCGCTTGTGAACAACTAAGGCCTATTCGCATCCTAACTAGCAACAGGAGACTGCAATGACTGATACGCCCACCATCACGAAAAAAATCGACGATGTCCTGATCATGACAAAGTCTTACCTGGAGGCACTCAACGAACTCGAAGGCCTCTATCAATTTCGCTTGGCTGATCCGGACAATGGTCGAGCAATCGCCGTGACCGGACTTAGTCGTACTGGAAAAACAAAGTGGGCTCTCAGCGCCATCGAGAAGTTCGAAGATAAAGGGCGGCCCGAAATTCTGTATGTTCAGGTTCCGGCAAACCCGTCTTTCAAAGCCGTGGCGACAGAAATTCTCAAAGAGATGAAGGATCCCTTCGCCCACAAATCTAAGGCCAACACCTCGCAGATCACTGACCGTGTTGCGAACCTGTTCAAAGACAAAGGCTACACGTTCATCGTTTTGGACGAGGCACATCATATTGCCCCAATGGGGAAGAACCGAATTGTTTGGGAAGCGGCCGAATGGCTGAAATCCCTGATGAACAAGGGAGTATTTCTAATCCTGGTCGGGCTTCCAGACGTAGAAGAGATCGTTACCGGCAATCCTCAGCTTCAAAATAGAGTGGTCGGCCATGCGCAGATGAAAGTCAGCGAGTTCGAGACCAAACTTGGTCGTAACTTGGTCCGGAAGCTATTGACGGAGTATGACGCAATCTTGACAGACCCGGAGTGCGGATTCCCCAAACCCTCGAATTTGATCGATCTTGCAGATCGATTGACGACAGCTTCATCGGGCTTTTTGGGGCGCTTAAGCACCCTGATTCAACGCGCCGTATACTTTGCAGCCGTTGATCGTAATGCGAAATACGTCGACATGGTCCATTTAGAAAAGGCGTTTGATAGCGTGAATCTTGCACAAGGTTGGGGCACATCCAACCCGTTTCGTATCAAGAAGCGCGCCGCCTAAAAGGTCGCTTCCCCTTGAAACGACGAACCGAAAGACAAGGAACGATTTCATGCTGATATCCGTCGCAACAAATCCAGATCCCAGATACAGAAACACTTAGAGTCCCAGTCGTGACGGCTGGGCTGAAAGGCCAAGCCATGACACGACGACTTGCCATTACCTGCGAGCGATTGACCGATGAATCGCTGGACGGTTTTCTCCGCCGCTCGCTTCTCAAAAATTACGTCACAAAGCTCGATTGGTTTGAAGAATTGATTCTGCCTCCAAACGGAGAACGACGCTCATTTTTGACGCGTGGTCGAATGATTAAGCAGATCGCTGACGTTCTAGGATGTGATCAAGGAGAACTCTCAGCCGCGGTCCCGCTCCCGCCTAAGGACTCAAAATTCATCCAATTAGGTGAAGCAGAGTTCGCGGCTTCGGATATTCGAAAAAGCAGGTTGGCGGTCTGCCCATCTTGCGTTGCTGAAGGTAAATTCCACCATGTTGCGAACATGGTTGCCAATGTTCGTTGTTGTCCAATTCATGGTCAAATTCTAATCGATAGCTGTCGGAGCTGTGGACACTCGGTTTCAGCGAATGTTGATCTCTCGTGCTGCTCAAGGTGTGGTGCTAAGGTTTTGGAGGACAATTCAGATATGGACAGTGATTTGAGCCGACAGCTGTCTCAGATGATCGCAACCGTTATTCGAACAGGGTGTAAGAAGACTCCATTGAAATGGCTAATGCCAGAAAGTGTAACCGACCTATTTTTGCTTGCGCATAAAATTGGTTTTTATGCAGTTGATGATTGTCAGTTCGCTTATGACCCATCTGCAAAAGTCGACTTAATTGCCAAAGGCTTTTCACTGCTATCAGGCGGTCCTCGAAACATTAAGAATCTTCTTAAGGAGTTAAAATCCCGAACTGGCCCTCATCAAGCTCATTGTCCAATTAGGAGCCTTCCTCTTTTTGGTCAGGACTTCTTGTCTGAATGGTCTTGGAGTAAGCCAGAGAAAGCAATTGCGAATGTTTACGAGGAATATGTTGCTGAGAAACAGATTGAGGGCGTGCCGCGGACTTATGAAGCTGCTGCATAGGCTATCCATTTCACCATCTCCCCGCTGCATGGGGCCAGCGGAGATGCAATATTCGACAATAGCGGCATGGTGATAAACTTATGGTCGAGATATCGCTATAATTATTTTTATTTCAAGCGATTAAGTCTAATTTTTCAAAATACCTGGATTATGCTTTGCAGCTTAATTTACAGGAGTGCTCTGCAAAATTTCGCGCACAGTGTCGAGGTGTGCTTGGTTTAGCCCAATTGCACGTTCAGAAGCGGAAAGCAAAGCCTGTGCAATGTTGATTTCTCTCTCGAGGTCAACTGCTGCGGTATCAAATGCTTTGGCAACAACAGCACTTTCAACATTGTTGCACCGCGCGCTATAAGCCAAAGCGATCAGATTCTCTGTGTCGCCAGCGAGGGATCGGACGAAATCTGCTAAAGTAGGCTTGGCATCGACATTAAAGTACGCTTCATCATTTCCCGATACGCTTCTAGTCCAACTCGCACGTCGAATAGCGAGATGTCGCAAAGCTTCAGACCAAAATTTTGAGTTCAACTGGTCAATCGCCAACATTTCTGAAACAGAGTCAGAAAGAATGGGAAGTAAACCTTCGATGGCGGTTTGACGTTTAATATCTAGTGGCCGCTGTGGCGCGAACAAATAGTCGAGCATCATTAATCCAATACTGAACTGAATGATCAAAAGCCGCGAAGCGTCATGCCGCCCCTGCCAACCGCCATCGCCGTCTTCGTCTGGGTCTCCGAATTCGACAATTTCTCTCAGGGAGGCCGTAGAGTGCCAAAATGTCCTCCAACATTCTTCCGAATTTCCAGTTTCCACTAGCGGCATGGCAAGGAGTAGAACTCCGTATCCATCTGCTCTTGGGTATGGATTATCAAAAGGTCCGGAATGTGCTATTAATGTTCTACCCTGCTCCGAGGGCCATTCATCCTGTTTGATATTCCATTCCTTTAGAAACATAGACGCAGATGGCATGGGAGTACTTCGCTCAAGAGCGGATGTGGCTGCAACAGCTAATTGGCACCACGGCTCCCATGACTCCGCGTCGGGTGCTGGATTTGAGGTCCAGTTATCCGTATGCGAGCGGTTTATGAGTTCGTCTAAAAGCGCAGATTCAACAAATCCGCGTGACGATGCGTCTTGTGGAAATGGGATTGGGTTGGCGGATGCAGCAGATATCGTTGTCCGAACTAGCCAATTTCCCCATCGTATCGAGCACCCAAGCGAGTCCTGACGCTCAAGAATTGTTTTCGCAACTTCTCCAGCAAGCGTCTCGATTTCGTTGGTTACCTCGGAGACCTGTTCTGGCGCTGGATTCTGCCCTAGGTGATGGTGAAAATCGAAGTTCGCGTGAGCAATGGGCAGTAGAAGCGGCAGAATCATGGAGCCGTTCCATCTGCCGGTTTCATCAAATGCGCGCGGAGCCGCTAAAGTTATGGCTTTCCATGTATCAAACTTCCATGAAGCTCCACAGTACATGAGAGAATATGCCACTGGGTCCGGATAATCATAAAGAGATAGAAGTTCGACATACTGGATTGGGTCAATATCGGAAACAATTGATAGAATACCGTCATCGTCACGTCCGATCGCAAAATGATGTGCCCCGAAATTTCCTCGCCAAAGTGACGAGAGATTTGGGCACTCCTTCCATTGCTCTCTGAGAAGCGGACCCACAGCTTTTTCGTGTTCGGGAGCTCTTCGCCCAGGACTATGGGCGGCGGCGCCTATTACTTCTTGGGCAATTGAAAAGAACCTTTGTCTAAATTCGGCGTCTTTTGCCGCCTCTACAACTGCATCTGGTAAATGAGTTTCGAGTTCAGACGAATGCCAAGCAAGGGACCAAAGATACTCCCACATCATAAATGTAGGATGCTTTTTCAATGCCGATACACAGGCTAAGGCTAAGACGACCTGACGAACAGAAATGTCTCGATCACCGAACAAGTCTGGCTGCTCAATCAAAGCAATGATTTCGGCAATTTTTATCTCAGCCTCTGCATTTTCATTAAAAGATTCGATGATACGTTCTAAAATTCTTTTAAATGCATATGATTGCTCTATTTCGTTGAGGAAGGCACGAGGTATGGCGTTGATGCGTCGGGAAACATCGACTGATTTGTTCAAACGATTGGCGCGTTCTATCGGCCACTCAACCATGCCGACTCCAGCGACTTACGTCACCGTCTCCTCTCCAAGCCTCTTCAAAAAAGCGTAGTGCATCATGAGCATTGGCATCCCAGCCACGTGTTGCAGCATTCACGAGGTGATGGAGCCCTCCGACTGTAGCGCCAAAGTGCCAAAGTTCATCGTCAATGATCGCGAAGCGGTCATGGACGTATGGAAAAGTTTTGCCAAGTGAGAACTTGATTTCAATAGTCGCCAAGCCGATTCGACGCTGGGATAGTTGGTTGATCTCTGAAATACGGCACTCGAATTGTTTTCGAATTGCGGTTTTTCCTGCTTCATCTTCGTGTGAGTTCGTCAGAAACCGAATATCGTTGGCTACGAGGCCGTCAGGAAGCCAGTTTAATATCTGATCGTAACGGCTCTGTTGAGATTGGTCTTCCAGCGGTTTGAACAGAAAATCATCCAATACAAGAATTCGATCTTGAGCCGTCTGCGCACACTCAACGAAAGCCGCTAAAGCTTCCGGCAGGCGTTTCGATTGCCTCGCTTTAATTGCGCTTAAACTAGGAAATCTGCTTGAGTCGGTTCCCCCGTTATCACCATAACCTGGACATGTCGGCCATAAAATTTGCTGTCCCGGTTTAGGCCGGGTGACCGTTACTGTCGGATTCACAGAAGCTTTTGGAGCTAACGCCATTTTCAATCTTCTACTATGGGTGAGGTATCGTCTTGGCGTTCAGAAGCATACGACTCGAAGGGCACCGCAAGGCGTGCCATCGCTAGTATTTGTTCAAGAACTGGCTCACTGTCTGGTATACTTAAAATAAGTGAGGCACGGTCTCCCAATGCGTTTAGAGAGTTCCCAAGGAAAAGAACTTCGTCGTCAATTGCAAGGAACCGGTCATGAAGTGGGGGCGACTTACCACTTAGAACCATTGCCGAAACGGAACTCATCCCTCGCGATCGAAGCGTCTCGAGTGCTTGTGAGAAGCATGTCAACCTTTCCGCAATAGTGTTGCTTGATCGATTTCCCCCATCTTGTGAACCGTCCTGACCCTTGTCTCCAGTATCAGCAAATTGACTTTCGAATGCTAAGCGCGATGTGAGAATCGTGAAATTTACCCGGGTGTTGGGAACGGCGTGCAGAAATTGACCGATCTGCAATGCCCCGAAATAAGGGTCGGCAATTATCACCGATAGTCTGGCTCTCCCTAGTTGCTGGCGGAGAAAAGCAATCGCCTTATCGCGCTGCCCATCATCGAACCAAGTCTGGTTGTATCGTTTTGCAGCGGCGCGGCGACGGCGGCGATGCTCGGCTTTGGCGACTTTGGTGATCGGATCGTCGCGTTCTTGACCAATGGTGAATGGGTGAGCGCTCTCGTATTCGGTTATCTCATAGCTGTCGATGCGACTGCGTGGAGATTCAGTGCTTGGCACTTTAACTTTGACCCTACGGTGCGCGGAGTTAATCGAAAAGTTCACGGTGCGAATGAACGGAAGTGGTTGATGGTATGATACCACACCCTGTGCCGGGTGTGAGATGACGTAACCTGCACGATCAAATGGTTTAGCGCTCGTGACTGAGACAATTCCATCCGCAGGAACCGAATGTGGCTCGAACCGTGAAAGTAAATTTGAACGGCGTTCGATTATAGTGAGGCTCAATTCATCAACGCGCTTACCTGGCCTTGGAACCAACCGATAATAAAGGCGTTCTACGTCATCGGGAGCCTTACTTGGGGTCATAAATTGATGAACGCGGAGCAATATGGGATCAGGTATTATCAGAGCGAGCGCGCCCAGATACTCGGTATAATCTGATAGATTGAGATGAAGCCGACGTTTCAAAAACTTGATGGCCGATTCATCGTTAATGATAGCGTCAAAACCAGAATCGTCGCCAAAACGGCGATGTATGCGAGGCGCGCCGGGACCACGAAACGGCGCCGGATCGCCTATTCTACCTACATTTGATAATTCGTCCTGATTAAGGGGAATGCCTAGGGAGGGCCATTGAGGATCATCTTCAAAGGAGGTTGGGGCCAGCGAAATGCCGTCTACCGCTCGATCAACTTCTCCAGAATCAGTTGGTATAGGGGTGGAAATGTTTTGTTCGCCAGCGTTGCGGTACCAACTGATTGCTTCGCTTGCACTCAACACTGTCCGTTTAAAGAAGACCTTACCGTGCTTTCCTCTTCCCACTTTATGGCTGTCAATGCCGGTACTTCCCGGTGGCTTTGGACGGTCTTTCGTTAAGAGCGAGACTAAACCAAATAAGAGCCGCGGCTGGACGGATGACTCTGAGAAATATGTCGCGAGTCTGACATTGGCCCACGCAAATTCCCCAAATGGATCTTCGTTGAGATCAACCATCGTAATCTTTCCTGAACGAATAACTTCACGAAACGTCGAGTCGAAGCTTTTAGAAACAATGCCGTTCACTTTTTAAGCGACCTAAAGCATTTGAAGGTTCTACAAGTATCAAGCGCTAAATTTATTTCTTAAGGCGCTTCGAGTTCCTCTTCCTTTCGTGGATGTTTGCTCCCGGTTACATATGATAGGTTGTTTTACTAAAACAGTAAATATGATCTTGACGCCATATGATTTTGGACACATATTCATGACATGGACTGTAGAGTTTTGCGATGACTTTGAGGACGAATTCGATGCGCTCGATGAGATTGTTAGCGATAAAATGCTAGCCATGTTGGGGGTTTTGGAAAAGTTCGGACCAACCTTGGGGCGCCCGAAAGTCGACACGCTCTATAATTCCAAGCATACGAACATGAAGGAATTGAGGTTTTCAGTCGGAAACCAGGAATGGCGAATTGCCTTTGCATTTGATCCCGACCAGAAAGGCATTCTGTTGGTCGGCGGAAACAAGACAGGGAAGAAGGATAAGAACTTCTACAAAGACCTCATTCGAGTCGCTGATAAAAGATACTCAGCTCATTTGAAAGATCTGGAGGGTTGAAAAATGGGTCGAACACTAAAAGATAAAATCGCGAATCTGTCTGCAGAACGGCGCGATAGAGTTCGTGAGGAAACTCAGCATTTGATTGATGAAGAGCTATCTCTTCGTGAACTGCGTAGGCACCTGACGCTAACACAGACGCAATTGGCAGAGAGACTGGGTGTCGGACAGGACGAGGTGTCACGCACGGAGCGACGGGCAGACATGCTGCTGTCCACCTTGCGTAATTACATTGAAGCCATGGGAGGCACGTTAGACATTGTCGCTCAGATACCGGGCCGGGCGCCAGTCCATATCACCCAACTTCGTGATATACTCGAACGAGAAGAGAGGGAAACGATTGAAGAAGATGCCCCTTCCTTCGCGATGAGATGATCAAGCGCCCTCCCTGCGACTCCCCTTCCGTGACAACATTCATCTGATACTATTTGCCGTTCGCGATCTTGCCTGAAAGATGCATGGATGCCCGGAATCGAAGCGGGGGCTGACACTAACAAGGTGCCTGCTCTGTCTATTGAGCTACACCCCCACTTCAGGAATTCAGTGAGGGTTAGATATTCGGGAAATGCGAAATCGGGCGATAATCATAGCAAAAACACTGTTATGAATGTTGTTAAATATCAGTCCCTTAAGCCGATTTTGTCAAATTATCTGCAATATAGTCGACCGCTTCAATTTATGTGTCTAGGTGGCCCATTTGCTTCAAATTTTGTGTCCGAAGCAAATGAGCATAGTTTGAAAAAGTGCTGAGTTTTCAAGGGGACGAGGGTCTGGTGTAATTCAGACTTTGTGTCTGTTTACAGTGATTTTTGCGGTGTTCCGTTGTTATCGCAGGTATCGCCAAGACCCCTCAACCGGAGGCGAATGCTGATGAGAACTCTGATCGATGGTGCAACCGTCATCCCGATGAACGACGATGCGCCGGTCATTTTCGACGGCGCTGTCCTGGTCGACGAAGGCCGCATTGCCGATGTCGGCGTCAGCGCGTCGGTCCATGCGCGTTCGGCCGGATCCGCGATCGATCGGGTTATCGATGCCCGTGGCAAGGTCGTGCTGCCGGGTTTCGTCAGCGTGCATAATCACCTGGGCTATTCCGTCTTTCGCGGGCGCGCCGAAGACATCGGCCACACCGCCGTGCAGTCGCTTTACGTGCCGATGAGTACGATCCTGGCACGCGAAGAGCGCGGTGCCCTCGCCGCCCTTTCCACCGCCGAGCTGCTGCGCGGGGGCGTCACGACGGTCCTGCAGATGGAGGAAGACGCCGATGTCACGGCGCCGTTCGTCGAGCAATCGGGCATTCGGGCGCTGCTTGGGGTCATGGCGCACGATATCGATGTGGATGCGTTGAACCGGGGTAAAACCGTATTCGACGAACGCGTCCGGGCGCAGCAACTCGAACAGGCGATAACGTTCGCCGAGCACATAAACGGTCGGGCCGACGGGCGTCTCAAGGCGGTGATGGCGATCAACACCCTTTCGACTTCCTCGCCGGATTTGATGCGTGAACTGCGGGATACGGCAGACCGGCTCGACATCCCCGTCTCGCTGCATCTCGGTATCGGTGAACAGGACGAGGTTCGTAAAGTGCACGGCGGCGCCGGTGCCTTTCAGTTGGCATGCGACAATGGGTTTTTGGATGAACGCGCGGTGGCCGTGCACTGTTACATGGTCGACGACGATGATATCGCGCTCATGGCGCGGTCCGGCGCGGCACTGGCGCATTGTCCGCTGATGAACCAGTTCCGGGGCTGTATTGCACCCGCCGAGGCGATGCGGGCCGCCGGGATCGATATCGGGCTCGGGATCGACAACTACTTTTCCGACCATTTCGAGGTGCTTCGGGCCTGCATCGCTGTTGCGCGCATCCGGGCCAATGACCCCGCCGTTGCGCAGTCGGCGGACATCCTCGCCCGCGCTACCATCGGTTCGGCCAAAGTATTGGGTCTGGATGCCGAGATCGGTTCGTTGGAACCCGGCAAAAAAGCGGACCTGCAGATCGTCGATGCCCGGCGCTACGGTCTCACCCCACTGAACGACCCGGTGCGCACCCTCGTCTACCATGCCCACGCCAAGGACATAGACCTCGTGATGGTCGACGGCCGCGTCGTTGTCGAGGATGGGCGTGTCACTGGCATTGACGAGGACGACCTGCTGAGGCGCGCCGAGGCCGCCGGCAACGCTGCCTGGGCGCGCTTCGCGGACCAGCATGGCGGCTACGCGGTGCCCCACTGACGGACGCGACCGGATACTGCCGCCCGCCTTCACCCCGCCGGATCGCCCTTTTGTTATCTACTAGTAGATAATACGGTTTTCCAGACGCGTCGTGAACATGTGGTGATTTTGATGTATGCAGGTTCAAGATACGACGGGAGCCCCCATGGACGACATCAAACCGACCCCGAACGCCGCCTGGCCGACTGAAACGACGGACGATCTTCTCAGGATCATGGCGAAGTTGCGCGATCCGGACGGCGGCTGCCCCTGGGATGTGGAGCAGGATTTCGCGTCCATCGCGCCCTACACCATCGAAGAAGCCTACGAGGTCGCCGACGCCATCGAACAGAACGACATGGAGAGCCTCAAGGGTGAGCTCGGCGATCTGCTTTTACAGGTCGTGTTCCACGCGCAGATGGCGGCCGAGGCCGGTCATTTCGATTATGCGGATGTCGTTCACGGGATCTCGGAAAAGATGGTCGTGCGCCACCCTCATGTGTTCGGCGACGTCTCGGTCGAAGACGCCGATGCGCAGACCAAGGCATGGGAAGACCAAAAGGCCGCCGAGCGTCTGGAAAAGGCCGAGGCCGAGGGCCGAACGCCGTCGGTGCTGGATGACGTGGCGCGCGGTCTCCCTGCCCTGATGCGCGCCGAGAAGCTTCAGAAACGCGCGGCCCGGGTCGGGTTCGACTGGCCGACGGCCGAGCCCGTGTTCGACAAGGTGCGCGAAGAACTCGACGAGGTGCACGACGTCATCGACAACGGCGGCGATCCGGACAGGCTGGAAGACGAACTCGGCGACCTGCTGTTCACCTGCGTCAACCTGGCGCGCAAGCTTGGCACGGACCCGGAAACGGCGCTCCGGCGGACGATTTCGAAATTCGAGCGTCGCTTTCGCGCCGTCGAAGTGATGGCGGCGCAAGATGGCAAGTCGATGAAGGAGTACGACATCGACGGCCTCGAAGCGATGTGGGTGAAGGCGAAGGCGACGGACTGATCCCCGGTTCGGGCATCCACCCCCTCTTCCCGAAACCACCTTTTAGCATCTACTAGTAGACAAGAGTGTTTTCGTCATCCCGGCCTTGAGCCGGGACCCATCGTGCCCGGCATTCACCGGTCGTGGCCTGAAATAGGTCCCGGATCGGCGTGCGCCGTCCGGGAAATAATAACGTTGCCGCCGAATAGGCCCGTCGCCCTGAACTCGATTCAGGGCCCATGATACATGCAGCATTTCCCAGATCGCATGGATCCTGAATCAAGTTCAGGATGACGGTTGTTTATTCCTATTACTGGTAGATTTGCTATCTACCCCCGTCCCGGCGGACGCTTGCCGGCGAGATCGACGAGACGGCGGAATGTCGGGCATTCGAGGTGGCTGGGTGCCGGACAGTCGGCGGCGTGACGCAACCCATCCCGCATCGCGGTCAGCTTTTTGATCGTGCGGTCGAGGTCGTCGGCTTTCTCCAGCAGCTCGCTTCTGTCGATGCGGGGTGTGCCGTTCTCGGTGAACATTTCGCCGATCTCATCCAGCGTGAAGCCGGCGTGGCGGCCCAGTGAGATCAGCGCCAGACGGTTGATTACGTTCGCGTCGAACAGCCGCCGCAGCCCGTTTCGTCCGACCGAGCGGATCAGGCCCTTTTCCTCGTAGTATCTTAACGTCGAAGCCGGCAGGCCCGCGCGGCGCGATACCTCTGCGATGTCGATGGTGCCTGGGGGCATGAAATTTGGCTCCGTTTCCCGTCTTGACCTCAAGTCGACTTGAACTTGTAACGTGGCCTGGAACGCTCACTAATACAACAATCGGAGGATTGAAGATGGAGCACGATTTCTGGCGCCAGCGCTGGGCCGCCAACCAGATCGGATTTCACGAAAAAGACGGCAACAAGCTGCTTTTGCGGCATTTCGACGCCATCGAACTGCCCGAAGGGTCGCGCTATTTCGTGCCTTTATGCGGCAAGACCGGCGATATCGCGCGGTTGCTGATCAAGGGCTATCGCGTCGTCGGCGTGGAATTGGTCGAGGATGCGATCAGGCAGTTGTTCGTTGAGTTGGGGGTGGTGCCGGAGGTTACAGAAACCGGTCCTTTCAAGCGCTACGCGGCGGAAGATATCGAGATCTTCGTCGGTGATTTCTTCGCGCTGACCCGGGACATCCTGGGCCCCGTCGATGCGGTTTACGACCGCGCCGCCCTGGTCGCCTTCCCGTCGAGCATGCGCAAGCGATATACCGCGCATCTGGCCGAGATCACGAACCGCACCAAACAGATGCTGATCACCTTCGAATACGACCAGTCGGATATGGAGGGGCCGCCCTTCAACGTCCACGAAGACGAGGTCATTGATCATTACGCGGCCGGCTACGATATCGAACTTGTACGCCGCAAAGTAATCCCCCGGGGCCTCAAGGGCGAGGTCGCGGCCAACGAAACCGTGTGGCTGCTCACACCGAAAGACACGTGAACGGAGTTCCGTTATGAAACTGGTCTACCTGCTGCAATGGAAGGAAGACGCGTTCGGCATCCTTCGGGAACAGCATCCCGATGTGGATTTCGTCCGGGCGACGACTCCGGATGAAGCGATCGATGAGCTTGGCGATGCCGACGTTCTTGTCGTCGGCGGGCCGTTTTATAAGGGAAAGCTGGCCGTGGCCGCCAACACGGCGGCACCGAAGCTCAGATGGATACAGTCGATTTCCATCGGCATCGACGAGTTCGAGAAAGGCGGCGTGCCCAAGCATGCCGTCTTCACCAACGCCGCCGGGCTCAAGGGCGGTACGGTTGGAGAGCATGCGATGGCGCTTTTGCTCGCCTACATGCACATGGTGCCGCAGATGGCCGGATTGAAAGCGGAACGCCGCTGGGGGCGAGAGGATCTCAGGCACGACACCGCAACCCTTGAGGGGAAGACAGTATTGGTCCTCGGTCACGGCTCCATCGGTCAGGAAGTCGGCCGCAAGGCGCAGGCGTTCGATGCGCGGGTCATCGGCATCAACCGGTCCGGCAACCCCGCCCCCTTCGCCGACGAGATTTATCCCATCGCAAAGCTCACCGATGTGCTGCCCATGGCCGACGCGGTCGTCAGCACCCTGCCCCTTTCCGCCGATACCCGGCACTTGATGGGCGAAAAGAAGTTCCGGGCGATGAAGCCCGGCGCCATCTTCGTCAACGTCGGGCGCGGCGGCACCGTCGATCACGATGCGCTCAAGCAAGCCCTCTCGTCCGGGCATCTGGGCGGTGCGTGCCTCGACGTGTTCGAAGACGAGCCGTTACCGCCCGAAGACAGCTTCTGGGACATGCCGAACGTGCTGATTTCTCCGCATATCGGCGGCAACGGCGGGCCGATCCAGACGACGTTCACGCAGCTTGTCGGCGACAACCTGCAGCGCCTCAAGGACGGTCAGGAACTGATCAACGTGCAAACGGTCAGCGCCGCCGCGGCGGAGTAGATTCTACTAGTAGACTTTTGACGGCGACGTATTTTCCCCTCACCCGGCGCGCTTCGCGCGCCACCCTCTCCCCAGGGAGAGGGGTGATATGGCGTGAGTCCCTTCTCCCTTGGGAGAAGGACAGGATGAGGGGGCTACTCCGCAGCCGATTTCTTGGACATCTCGCCGTCCAGAAGAAAGTCCGGTACCCGGCAGCCGATGGTGCAGCAGCGGCCCGGTTGGCGGTCGGGGTTCTTACCATCCAGGCGTTCTGCCAGGTCGCGGTCCATGAGCTGCTGGGCGATCTCTTTCTTCTCGCCGATGGGATAGTTGCGCCAGATTTCGCGCTTCATGGCTTCGGGTGAGCCGCCCCCGTGAAGGGAGATCACCGAATACCAGCCGCCCTGGTGGGATGCGGTCAGATCCTCGATCAGGCGCGCGGTTTGCAGGCGCTGGCTGGCCGGGATGTCGTCCCTGCCCTTGAGAACTTCGGAAAGCGTGCCCGCGGTTTCCGGGTTGTGGTCTTCGTCCGGGCCTGGGAGGGCCACGATCAGCCCGCCAGACACCGTGTGCGCAAGGCGGTGCATGTCGTAAATCTGCGTCGCCATCAAAAGCTTGCCGATATTCGAGAACACCGGTTCCGGCATGATGTTCCCGGACCCGTCTTTTTGCCCGTAGATTGAGGCCGCGACGCCGGTCGCGAAGAACCCTTCGACGATCTTGATCAGTTCGACCATGTCGTCGCGCAGGTGCGCGTGGCGGTCGCAATCGAGCCCGTTGGCTTCGATCATCAGCGCGCCGGCCCCGATAAGAAGATCGCCGAACCCGGCGCGGGCCGCGATGCAGGACTGCCGGTGGTGGGTCGCGTAGTTCTTGGTGATGTCTTCGGAAAGCGCGGTTTCGCCGTTCAGAAACACCCGCTCATGCGGGATGAAGACGTTATCGAAGATCACGACGCCCGTGGTCTGGCCGTAGCGTTTGGAAAACACCGCCGCATCCTCGCCAGGTCTTCCCGATGGCCGGCAGACGATGGTGACCCCCTCCGCATCCACGGGGACCACGCCGCAGACCGCGAATTTCTTGTCGTCGGGGCCCATGGCGCGGCACGGCATGACCAGAAAGCCATGAACATAAGGCGCGGACGTCACGATGGCCTTGGTGCCCGAGATCACGATCCCGTCGGCGCGTTCCTCGACCACGTGGACGTACGTATCCACATTCGACTGTTGGTGGGGCTTCTTCGACCGATCGCCCTTCGCATCCGTCATGGCGATCGCGTAATTGTAGCCGTTTTCCTGGCTTTCGATCATGAAGTCGCGGAAGCGTTCGAAATAATCCGTCCCCTCTTCCGCATCGCACTTCTTGGTCGCCTGATAGAGGCCGTTGAAGGCGTCGTGCACCAGATACCGTTGGGAGCAGCCGCTTTCCCGGCACATGATACGGATGGCCTCGAGCTTCTTCAGAAGATCGTCGGGGGTCCGGTCGATCTGCGTCATCCGGTCCACCGTCTTGCCGGTTTCCTGCTCGACGGCCTTCATCAACGGCGCCAGTTCGGGATCGGACGCCATGTCGTAGGTGACACCGATGGCGTTGATGCCGGGCTGCAGGCGTGCCTCGTCGGGAACACTCTCGATCAGCTCACCGTCGATGAACACGCGCGGGCTGAACTGACGCAGGCTTTCACGGTATTCGGCAAGTGAGGCAATCATCGAAGTTTCTCCCGTAACGTGTTGATATTTATATTTTTCTGAGCTTCCTGAGGACGTTGGCAAGGTCCACGGTGCGCTGCGCTTTCTCGACGATCGGATAGTCGACGAAGTAGCCGTCCACCTGAATGGAGGCGACGCCCGCCTTCTCCGCTTCGTCGAACGCGGCGACGATCTTTTCCGACCATGCGATGGAATCAGCGGTTGGCGAGAACGCGGTGTTGGCCGGGCCGATCTGATCGGGGTGGATGCACATCTTGCCCTGAAAGCCGAGCGCGCGGACGGTCTCGCAGGATTTTTTGAAAAGATCGTGCTCCTTGATGTGGATGTAGACGGTGTCGATGGGCGGCTCCAACCCGCCTAATCTGGACGCCAGAACCATTTCGGACCGGATCGGGAGGAGTTCCGCCTCCTCCATCGTCCAGTCCATCCCGAGATCGCGGGTGTAGTCCCCGGCCCCGAAGGCAAAGCGCTTCACGCGCGAGCCGGCCTGCACCATATCGCGCAGGTTGGCCGCGCCCTTGGCGGTTTCGATGATGGGCAACAGATCGATGGTGCCGACCTCCATCCCCTGATTGCGCTCAAGGTTCGAAATCAGCCATTCGACCGACATCAGGTCTTCGACGCTCTCCAGTTTCGGCAGCATCACGCCGTCCAGATCCGGGCAGACGACCGCGCAGATATCGCCGTAGCAGTATTCGGTGTCATAAGCGTTGACCCGGACGAAAGCCGCCGTATCGCGCGGTTTCGCCAGCGTTTCCCTGACGATATCGCGGGTTTTCACTTTTTCCGCGATGGCGACGGCGTCTTCCAGATCGAGGATCACGACATCGGTATCCAGCGTGAAAGCCTTCTCGACGCGTCTCGGGTGGTTGCCGGGGGTGAATAGATAGGTGCGGTGGGCGTGTTCTCTCATGCTTCTTCTCCCGCGTCAGATGACGCCGTCTTTCGTCAGTTGGTCGATCTCGGCGTCGCTAAGGCCCAGCCACTCGCCGTAGACCATCTCGTTGGCCTCGCCCAGCGTGGGCCCAAGGGCCGCGATTTCGCCGGGGGTTTCGGACAATCTGGGTAATGACGTCGGCACGACGACCGGGCCGACACCCGGGACATCGACCGTTTCCATCGTGCCGCGCGCCTTGAAATGCGGATCGGCGAAAATATCGGCGATGGAATTGATCGCCCCGCAGGGCACGTCTTTCGAGGTGCAGACGTCGATCACCTCGTCACGCGGCATGGATGTCGTCCACGCCTCGACCTCTTTCAAAACGATCTCCCGGTTTTTCAACCGTTCCGCCTGATCGCCGTATTTCTCCCACAAATCCGGGCGTTCCATGGCGACGGTCAATCGTTCGAACATCTTGTCGGTGGTGCACGCGATGGACAGGAACTTGCCGTCACCCGCCGGGAAATGCCCGTGCGGGCAGGCATTCACCGTGCCCGTCCCCTCCGGCTCGCGGACGAAGCCGTCCTGGGCGTATCTGGGCGCGATCTCATCCAGAACGCGGAAGACGCTCTCATACAAAGCACAGTCGACGACCTGCCCCTCACCCGTCGCGTCACGATGCCTGAGCGCCATCATGATGCCGATACACCCATACATCCCCGTCATGTAATCCCCGAGAGACGTGGAGCCCGGTGTCACCGGGATCTCGCCCGGATTACCCGAAAGATACGTGAGCCCCCCATAGGCATGCGCGATCCGCGCAAACCCGGGGCGGTCTTTGTAAGGGCCGGTCTGCCCGTAACCAGAGACGCGTAAAAGGATCAGGCCGGGGTTGATCTCTTTAAGCGTGTCATAACCGAGCCCCCATTTTTCCAACGTGCCGGGGCGGAAGTTCTCGGTGACGACATCGGCGTCCTTGACCAGTTGCTTGAATAGCTCGGCACCCCGCGCTTCGCGCAGATTGAGCGTGATGGAGCGCTTGTTGCGGGCCTCGGTCAGCCAGGCGAGAGAGCAATCGTCGAGGGGCGTTTTCGTCCCGTAGCGGCGCCACGGGTCGCCGCCCTTCGGTTGTTCAATCTTTATCACCTCGGCGCCGAATTCGCTCATGATCGTGGCGGCGAAGGGGGCTGCGATGAAGCTCGCGATATCCAAAACGCGGACACCGCTTAAGGGTTTCTGGGTAGAATTGTCGTGTTCGGTCGTCATGAAGGCTGATGGTCTCCCTAAGTGGATGCAAGCGTTATGGCCGCTTGCTTATCGAAACTTGGGCCCGATTTTGAGCCGCGCGGCCCTGATGAGCAAGGGCGGACGCTGCATATCCGGGGCTGATTGACGCGTGCAACGCAGATGTATGCCCCCTCACCTGTCCTCTCCCCCAAATATGTGGGGAGAGGGACTCTCGACGATATGCCGCAGCTACCCCTCTCCCCTTGCAGGTGGAGAGGTTGGGTGAGGGGGGAAGATGCGGGACGCGAACGTCTTGACCTTCCGGTTACCGGAACGTCTATCTAGATATCGATTGCCAATTTTATGGACGACGCCATGCGACGACGCGAATTTATCGGCCTCACCGGCGCGGCTGCCCTGATGCCGCTTCTTCCGGTGCCCCTGAGGGCCGAGGCTGCCCCGGATCGGCTATTGATGGCCGGTGAAGCCGGCGTGACGCTGATGGGCGCCGACAAGCCGAAAACCCCGGCCTGGGTGTTCGGCGGTCAAAGCCCGGGCCCGGTCCTCAGGATTCCCAGAAACAAGCCGATACATGTCCGGGTCGAGAATAATCTACCCGAACCGACATCGGTTCATTGGCACGGTATCCGGATCGAGAACGCCATGGATGGGGTGAGCGGCTTTACCCAAGCCCCCATCGAACGGGGGCAAATTTTCGACTACCGCTTCACCGCCCCCGACGCGGGAACGTATTGGTATCATTCGCATCATCGTTCGTGGGAGCAGGTCGGCCGCGGACTCTATGGGGCGTTGATCGTCGAGGAAGACACGCCCGTCCCGGTCGATGAAGATCTGTTGTTCATCGCCGACGACTGGCTTTTGAATGAAGACGGCAAGATCGCCGGTGGTTTTGGCGATATTCACGACGCCGCGCACGGCGGGCGGATGGGCAACTGGCTGACGGTCAACGGCGACACCAAACCGACATATCGGGTTCGTCCGGGCGCGCGCGTCAGGTTGCGCTGCATTTCCGCCGCCAACGCGCGGATCATGGCGTTCGCATTCCCCGAACTGTCGCCCATGGTCGTTGCCGTCGACGGCCAGCCATTGGAGACGCCGAAACCTTTGGGGGATGCGCTTTTGCTGGCCCCCGCGCAGCGCGCCGACCTGATCATCGATATCCCCGCCGCGCCGGGTAAGAAGATCGAGGTGATGGAAGTCTCGATCGAGCCCGCACTCGGCGCTGCCTCCATCGTTATCGAGGGCGAACCAGTGCGGGAGAGCCCGCTCACGGAACCGCTGATACTCCCGAAGAACCCCCTCTCCGCCCATGCACTCGATCTCGCGGATGCGATGCACGTCGATCTGTTGATGGAGGGTGGTATGATGGGGGGCATGCGCGGTGCGACGTACAAGGGGCAGATGTTCGACATGCGCACGCTTTTGCTGGAAAAAGGTCAGGCGTGGTCGCTGAACGGGGTGGCGGGCCGCACCGATACCCCCCTCGCCCGCGTGCCCACGGGACGGACGCTCACCGTCAACATTATCAATGACACCCGCTGGCCACATGCGATGCATCTGCACGGCCATCACTTCAAGGTGGTCGAACGCAACGGTGAGAAGGTCGCCGGCGCGCCCTGGCGGGATACCGAACTGGTCGATGTCGGGGAAAAGGTTCGGATTGCCTTTGTCGCCGACAATCCGGGGAAATGGCTGTTTCATTGTCACATGCTGGAACATCACATGGCCGGGATGGGGACGTGGATCGACGTCGGATAGGGCCGAACGCCACAACAGGCGCGGTCAAGTTCAACGCGCGGTAATGCGAAGCCCCTCACCCGGCGCATGTTCCGGACTCAGTCCGTGACAAGCGCCACCCTCTCCCAAGGGAGAGGGATGTCCGACCGGGGGTCCCCTCTCCCTTGGGAGAGGGACAGGGTGAGGGGAAGCTTGGCCCGGCGCTATAGTCCGACTATCATCCGCGCATGATCAAGAATTTCCCTGCCCGCCCGTTCAAGGCGATCATCGCGCTGGCTGCGGTGTTCGTGCTTTCAAGCTGTTACCTGCCGGTCCGCTACGACGCCGAGATCGATCTCAGCCGCACCGGCTACTACGATTTTTACTTCGACGGCTATCTGGCGAAGGTGCAGCTTTATCAGGATTTGAAAGACAACAAGATCGGCCGCGAGGAAGAAGCCGAGCAGGTTCAGTTGATCAAGGACGATTTCGCCCGCGATCCGGCGGCGTCCGAGTTCAAGTACTACGAAAAGGGCCACTTCCACATCAATTACAAGCGGTCGGGCGATCTCTTGAAGACCAAGACGATGACGTTCTACCGCCGCAACGAGTACATGCTGGGTCTCGCCTATAACAAGAACACCGGCCAGATCACCATGCTCGGCAAGTCGATCAAGCGCGACATCAAGGACCGGTTAAGGGCCGCCGGGCTCGATTCCTCCGGGGAACTGCGCGTTTTCACCGACGGTCGCGTCGTCAGCCATAATGCGACGACGGTCAAACCGTTCGATTCAAAAGGGCCGAATTACAAGCTCTATACCTGGAAGCTGCCCAACCTTCTGGCGCCGACGCCGGTGCTCAAGCTGCAAATCCACGCGCCGCAGTCCTAGCGCAAAAAGAAACGGCCCCTCCGTCCGGAGAGGCCGTCCGTCGAAAACATCGATGCTTGGTTTAGTCCCGCGTCAGTCGGCGGAGCAGGCTCGACGTGTCCCACCGCTTGCCGCCCATGGCGACAACTTCGGAATAGAACTGATCGACGAGCGCGGTCACCGGCAGAAGCGCGCCGTTGTTCTTGGATTCCTCGAGCGCGATGCCCAGATCCTTGCGCATCCATTCGACGGCGAAGCCGAAGTCGAATTTGTCGTCGGCCATGGTATAGCCGCGGTTTTCCATCTGCCAGGACCCGGCGGCACCCTTGGAGATACAGTCGACGACCAGTTTCGGATCGAGGCCGGATTTCTGAGCGAAGGCGAGACCTTCGGAAAGGCCCTGAACGAGGCCCGCGATACAGATCTGGTTGACCATTTTGGTTTGCTGCCCGGCGCCCGCCTTGCCCATCAGCGTCGATGCGACGGCGTAGCAGTCGATGACCGGCTTCAAGGTGTTGTATGACTTCTTCTTGCCGCCGACCATGATCGTCAGCTTGCCGTTTTCGGCGCCGGCCTGACCACCGGAGACCGGACCGTCGAGGAATTCGATACCCAGCTTCTTGCATTCCTTGTCGATCTCGCGGGCGACGATGGCGGATGCGGTGGTGTGGTCGCAGTAGATCGCACCCTTCTTCATGCCCGCCAGAATGCCCTTGTCGCCGTAGACGACGGAGCGCAGGTCGTCATCGTTACCGACGCACGAAAAGACAAAATCCGCGCCCTCGGCGGCTTTGGCCGGGGTCGCGGCGGATTTGCCGCCGTATTCCTTGGCCCATTTCTTAGCCTTGGCGCTGGTGCGGTTGTAGACGGTGACGTCGTGGCCGTTCTTCTGCAGGTGACCGGCCATCGGGTAACCCATGACGCCGAGACCGATGAATGCTGCTTTTGCCATGTTGAAATATCCCCCCGGGGAAGTTGTTGAAAACGGATTAAATGATTGGATAAAGGGAATATAGGGATTGCCCCCGTCCCCTGCCAACCCCTTGCGTAGCTTGGTTCAAGCCGGTTTGTCGAGGCGCGCGTAGAAATTCCCTTCCCAGATTTCGGGTGGTGTCGCGACGACCCGGTTAAGCACACCCTGCAACAATCGGTCGAGCCGCTGGCGGCTTCGGCTGCCGAGCAAGTGCGGCCAGCAGGCACTGCAGGTCAGGTCTGCGGCCACGGCCATCTGACGGATGCTGCCCGGTGTGTACTGGGCTAGGTGGGTCAGGTCGCCGTGCTGGAATTGTAACCCCCAAGGCGACGACGCGTTCGGCATTTTCAGGATGATCGCGCCGCCCGGATTGAGACGCGCCGTGAGGCCGTTCAGCAACTTAAGCCCGTCTTCGGGGACGAAATGCTCGAACACATCGAACATGAAAATACGGTCGTAAGCCTTTTGATCTGAATCCTTTTCGATGAACGTCCAGACGTCCATCGCCTCGAAAGCGCCGCGCACGTCGGCCGGGATGACCGGTGCGAGCGAACTGTCCAGATCGATGGCCTTAAGGTCGCTGACCCCTTTCGCATGCAGGTAGCTGAGGAAGTGGCCGGTACCGCAGCCGATCTCGAGGCAGCGCATGCCGCTGTCCAGGCCCGCCGGCGACCACACCTCGGCATCGAACCGCCGGATGTGCTTCTTGGTCAATACCGGCGTCGTATAGCTCTTCGATAAACCGTACGTTTCGTAGAATACCGACATCGTGCTTTCCGTTTAGGCTCCCGCTATCCCGGATCAGGATAACGTGCCGCGTGACCGAGAGGCCAGTCCCGCGTTGAATGGTTATCCCGGGAGTTCGTCGGCCCGCCTGGCCAGTTTTTCGAACGCGGTCCAATGCATTTCCGCACCAGCAACGCCGATGAACTGGGAATCCAAGGACGTGCTTAATGTGTAGGGGGCACCGTCGCCGAGACGGCGGACGCGGCCCCCCGCCTCTTCGACGATCAAAACCCCGGCGGCGTGGTCCCAGGGCTTCAACAGCCCGCCGTAGCGCGCGAAATCCAGCGCACCGATGGCGATATCCATGTATTCCCGGCCGACACAGCGGTAGCGGGCCTTCAATTTCGGTTTCGGGATCGAAAGCTCCAATGCCGCCTTGGCGATCCGGTCTTGCAGTTTCGGCCCGGCAGTCATGACCCCGTCCTCGAACTTTTTATCCGGTCTGGTCGGCGCTGTTACGTTGCCTGTTGCATCCTGATAGTAGACGCCCGTATCCCGGATCGCCCAGGCGGCGTCCGATTTGACCGGATCGATAATCCACCCGGCGCGGACCCCTGTCCCGTCGGTAAGCGCCACGATCACGGTGAATGGGGATTTCCCGTGGGCGAAGTTATGGGTGCCGTCGACCGGATCGACGATCCAGACCGGGGCGTCACCTCCTAGAACCTTCAACGTTGCGGGGTCGGCTTCGTAGCCTTCTTCGCCGAGCACGCGGCTGCCGGGTAACAATGCCGTCAGGTGTTGCGTCAGCGCGCGCTCCGACTCCTTGTCGGCGATAGTGACCAGATCGCCCGGCTTTTTTTCGGTGATTTCGTGCTCGGCGAGCGTCCGGTAACGCGGCATGATCTCCGCGTCCGCGACCTCGCGCATGATGTCGAGCACCAAACCTGGATTGTCGAGGACGTCGCGCATCAGTTGATATACAGGTCCCGGTCGCGGTGGTATGCCGCCGCCGCGTCGTCGAGGATTTTTCTGGCCTCGTCGGAGAATTCGGCGCGCTGCATCAATGCCTGTGTGACGAACGCGGAAAACGTGACCGCCTCGCCCTTCCCCCTGAGATCGAACGCGGCCGCGAATTCGTCGAGCTTTCTATGGGTATGCTCGCGCGCCATGACGTTCAACTGGCGCTTCACGTAGCGGTTGGTCAGCCGCCACTTGTGCTGGGCTTCGCGGGTCGCCATCGGCCCCTCCTCTACTAGTAGATACCTTGAGGAGATGGGTAGCGCGGATTTCGGGGTTGGGCAATAGCGCGTTTCCGAATTCGGAACCATGAATCGGTGCTTTACGACGGTTGATTTATGGACCCTGAATCAAGTTCAGGATGACATGAATCTTGGCACAATAGCTCAACAAAAACATCGTCGTCCTGAACTTGATTCAGGACCCATAACCTTGAACTTCACCTGGGCTGCAGCGGCGTTTCGAACTTCTGCTCGAACCGGGCGGCGACGTCGGGGGCGATCCTGAGATCAAGATGCACGCCCGCTTCCCCGTCTTCGCGCGATAAGACTTCTGCGCGCTCGTAAAGCCACGCTAAAGCGGCGCCGTTTTCGAACGGCAGGTCGATGGTGCGGTTGAGGTAATGGCTGGTCAGGATGTCGTCGACCACATCGAGAAGCTGTTCGCACCCCGTCCCGGTCATGGCCGAGATCGGCACGGCGGCCTGATTACCGAAGCGCGCGCGGTTGGTGACGAATTCCCGGGTTTCGTCATCCAGAAGATCGATCTTGTTCAAGGCTTCGACGACCGGTTTCGTGTTGGCGTCGTCGTCGTTCGCGGCACCGTCGGCGGGCACCACGTTCAGTTCCGCCATCACCTTCAACACATCGGCTTTTTGTTGTTCGGTGTCCGGGTGCGCGACGTCGCGGACGTGCACGATGACGTCGGCCTCGATCACTTCTTCCAACGTCGCGTGGAAGGCTTGCACCAGTTCGTGTGGCAGGTTCGAGACGAATCCGACAGTATCCGACAGAATCGCATCCCGCCCACTCGGCAGCCTGAGACCACGCATCGTCGGGTCGAGGGTCGCGAAAAGCTGGTCCTGCGCGACCACGCCGGCTTCGGTCAACCTATTGAAAAGCGTCGATTTCCCGGCGTTGGTATAGCCGACGAGCGCGACAACGGGGTGCGGCACCCGGCGCCTGGCGGCGCGGTGCAGATCGCGGGTCCGGGTGACGTCGGCGAGGTCTTTTTTCAGTTTGTCGATCCGCTGCCTGATCAGACGGCGGTCGGTTTCGATCTGGGTCTCACCCGGACCGCCCATGAAGCCGACACCACCGCGCTGGCGTTCGAGGTGGGTCCACGACCGGACCAGCCGGCCGAGTTGGTAGGTCAATTGCGCGAGATCGACCTGCAGGCGCCCTTCGCGTGTTCTCGCGCGGGCGCCGAAGATTTCGAGGATGAGCCCGGTCCTGTCCAGCACCTTGGCGCCCCATTCGCGCTCAAGGTTGCGCTGCTGAACGGGGGTCAGCTGGGCGTCGACGATGATGACCGGTTTCGGGGCGTCCTCGTCGGCGAGATGCAGCCGTTCCAGAACGTCGGCGATATGCTCGACCACGCCGCCGCCGATAAGCGTTGCCGGTTTCGGTTGCTTGATGGTGAAGGCCTCGGCGTGCGCGACGTCGAGGTCGATGGCCATGGCAAGGCCGACGGCTTCTTCGAGCCGTGCTTCGCGTTCGCGGCCGTCCCCCGCTTCCGCGCCGATTTCAGGATGCACGACAACGCAGCGTTCGCGTTGCGGACGCCGATCGATACCTCCGCCGGCGCGCGTCTTACTCACGCATCCTCGGAAGCGTCGTCCTTTTCGGGTTCGAACAGCTGAACAGGCGCCGACGGCATGATCGTCGAGATCGCATGCTTGTAGACAAGCTGGGTGTGCCCGTCCCTTCTCAGCAGAACCGAGAAGTTATCGAACCAGGTCACGATGCCCTGAAGCTTGACGCCGTTGACGAGAAATACCGTCACGGGCGTCTTGTTCTTACGAATGTAATTTAGGAAGACGTCCTGGACGTTTTGGGGTTTATCTGCGGACATTCTTTATTCCCCCTGCTTATTGCCGCCGCTTTTGCGCCGGGTTTTCAGATTTTCCGGCCAAATGGGCGCGGACTTGTTCGTTCAAGCGATGGAGATTACATGGTCTGTAGGAATTTGCAAAGCGATTGACAGTCCTCAAAATAATGGTGCGGTGGATGTTCTGGAAACTCGCCGTCAGAGGGCGCTTCGGGCCTGACCAGCACCGGGATGCACCCGCTATTCACGGCGCACGTCAGGTCGATATCGGCATCGCCGACGAACCACACATGCTGGCCCGGTTTGTGGTCCCCGGGCTCCAGCGCCATCAGCACCGGTGCGGGGTCCGGTTTGTCCCTTTCTGCGTCCAGTGCGCCGATCATCGCCTGGAAATGTCGGTGCCAGCCTAATGCCTTCGCCTCTTTACGAAGATAATCGCCGCGCTTGTTGGAAACGATGCTGAGATAGAAGCCAGCGTCGACCAGAGTTTCCAGTAATTCCCCTGCTCCGGCGGTGGGCCGGATGGCATCGGCGTGGATGACTTCGTAGCGTTTATAAAAAACATCCGCCGCCGCCTGCCACTCATCACCAAAAACTTTCGGAAAGCGGTCGCGTACGGATTCGCGGACGTTGGCGCGGGTCTCGTCGAGGGTCCATTCGCGGTGCCCGAAAGCGCGGTAGGTCGTGTTCAACGCATCGTGGATCACCGGCCAACTGTCGACCAGCGTGTTGTCCCAATCGAAGATGAGGGCTTTGGGTTTTGGCGTCATCGTTTCTTGCAACACTGTTTCGTCATTCCGTCTGCTCTGGACCCCGGCCTGCGCCGGGGCGACGGCAGACTAGCTTTTGCGCGTCATTCCGGCGAAGGCCGGAATCCAGAATTTCGTGAGAGAATTTTGTTGAGTTTCCGTTTCTCGGCCAAGGCCCCTCACCCGGCGCATTGCGCCACCCTCTCCCCGGGGAGAGGGGTTGATCAGAAATACTCGAGCTGCACCGAGAACATCTTCTCGACCTTGCGGATGACGTCGGCGGCTGCGAACAGCACGACACGGTCGCCCGCTTCGATCACCGTGGCGCCGCTCGGATAGATGGTCGCGCCGTCTCGAACGATGGCGCCGATCAACACGCCCTGCGGCAGTTTCGCCTCGCGTAATGGCGTGCCGACGAGTTCAGAGGTCTGCAACGCTTCCGCTTCGATCAACTCACCGAAGTCCTCGCGGAGGGTGTGAACCGAATGAATGCGGCCGCGCCGGACGTGTTGGAGGATTTTGGACACCGTGATGTTGCGCGGGCTCACTGTCACATCGATACCGATCGAACCGACGAGATCCTCGTAGCTGGCGTTGTTGACCAGCGTAACGACGCGCGAGCATCCGTATTTCTTGGCGAGCAAACTGGCCAGGATGTTGGTTTCGTCGTCGTTGGTGACGGCGACCACGGTCTCGGTCCCGGCGACGTTGGCTTCTTCAAGGATATCCTGGTCGATGACGCTGCCGTGGATGACGATGGTTTTTTCGAGCTCGCCGGCGATGGCTTCGGCGCGCGCCTTGTCATACTCGATAATCTTGGCGCGAACCCAGTCGTGGTTTTGTTCCAACTCCTTGGCCAGGAACATCCCGATATTTCCACCCCCGAAGATCAAGAGGTTGCGCGCTTCGCGCTCTTCATGGCCGAAGGCGACCATGGCGCGGTCGATCTGGTCGCTGTCGACGACGAAGTAAACCTCGTCGCCCGCCAGCATCTGGTCCTCGCCCTTCGGCACGATCGGCTTGCCGTCGCGGATCAAACCGACGATGACGATGTTCAGATCGGGGAACAGCTGCGACAACTGCCTCAGTGGTGTGTTGACCAATGGGCAGTCCTCTTTGCAGCGGACACCCAACAGCTTCACCTTGTTGTCGACAAGCGGGATCATTTCGAATGCGCCCGGTACTTCCAGACGTCGGGTCACGGCGCGCGCGACCTCGATCTCGGGAGAGATGATCACGTCAATCGGCATGTGATCGCGCGAGAACATGTTGGCCCACATCGGCTGTAGATAGCTCTGGTGGCGGATACGCGCGATCTTGGTGGGGACCCCGAACAACGAGTGCGCGACCTGACAGGCGACCATGTTGGTTTCGTCGGCGAGCGTGACGGCGATGATCAGGTCCGCGTCCGAGATCCCAGCACGCTCCAGCACGTCCGGGTGCGAGCCGTGCCCGACGATACCGTTGACGTCGTGCGCATCGGAAATCTGGCGCACCAGATTTTCCGACTGGTCAACGATGGTGACGTCGTGATTTTCGAGCGCGAGGTGTCGGGCGATGTTGGAGCCGACCTTCCCTGCGCCGCATACGATGATCTTCATATCGACCCCGTGTTCTTAAACTTACTGCTTGTCCTGGCCGCGAACGCCGAGCGACTTGAGCTTACGGTGTAACGCCGAGCGTTCCATGCCGACGAACTGCGCAGTCTGCGAGATGTTACCCCCGAAACGCTCTACCTGGGCAAGCAGATACTCGCGTTCGAACATTTCGCGGGCATCGCGCAAAGGCAGCGACATGATCTCGGCGTTGCGTTCGACGTCAACGGAGGGCGCGTTACCCATGATCTCGGGCGGCAGCATGTTGCCCATGATCGGCTGCGCGGCATCGCCCGGCGCCATGATCAGAAGCCGTTCGACGACGTTTCTGAGCTCGCGCACGTTTCCCGGCCACCCATACGTCTGCAGCGCCGCTATGGCATCGTCGGAAAACTCCCGTGTTGGCTGCCCGGATGCAGTCGCGGCGTTGCTCATGAAATGCCTGGCCAGCACCGGAATGTCGTCGCGCCGGTCGATCAATGCCGGGATGTGGATCGGCACCACGTTGAGGCGGTAATAAAGGTCCTCGCGCAGGTTGCCGGCGTTGATCTCCGCTGTCAGGTCCTTGGTCGTGGATGCGATCACCCGGACATCCACCTGCACTTGCGAGCTACCGCCGACGCGCTCGAAGATCTGCTCCTGTAAAACGCGGACGATCTTGCCCTGGGTTTCGAGCGGCATATCACCGATCTCGTCGAGTAAGAGGGTCCCCTGATGTGCGCGCTCGAACATGCCGACCTTACGCGCGGCGTTGCTCGTCCCCTCGACACCGAAGAGTTCCGTTTCCATCCGGTCCGGATGCATCGCCGCACAGTTGACGACGCAGAACGGTCCCTCGCCCCGGCGCGACTGCGCGTGCACCAACCGTGCGATGACTTCCTTTCCCGCGCCCGGGGGGCCGGAAATGATGATGCGCGAATTGGTCGGCGCGGCGCGGTCGATGGCCTGGCGGACATCCTTGATGGCCGCCGACGTCCCGAGAAGATCGAGTGACGTGCCGGCGCGCATCCTGAGTTCGGCGTTCTCGCGGCGAAGCTGCGCCGCCTCGGTGGCGCGTTCGATCAACAGAAGCAGACGGTCGGCGGTGAACGGCTTTTCGATGAAGTCGTAGGCACCGAATTTGATCGCCTGCACGGCGGTCTCGACGGTGCCGTGGCCGCTCATCATAAGGACCGGGACATCGGGATGCTGCTGCTTGATTTCTTTCAGAATGCCGATGCCGTCGAGCTGGCTGCCCTGCAACCAGATGTCGAGGAGCACGAGGCTCGGTTCACGGCGTTCGACGGCTTCGAGCGCAGTCGCTGAATCGCGCGCTTCGCGGGTCTCGAACCCCTCGTCCTGGAGGATCTCGGAGGTCAGAGAGCGGATATCTCTCTCGTCGTCGACAATTAGAATATCTTTGGCCATGGGACGTCGAAACTTGCCGTTTTGTTCTTGTCAGCTTGTCGTCGCGGAAGTCGCGGCGTTTTCGGGTTCGGTGTCGGGTTTGGCCCCGGCTTGCCCCGCCGGAAAGCGGAGTGTGATGCTTGCCCCGCGGGGCGAGCGGTCCGAAAGAGTCAACGAACCGCCGTGTTCTTCCATGATCTTTTTCACGATGGCGAGACCAAGTCCAGTCCCCTTCTCCCGGGTTGTGACATAGGGTTCGGTCAGGCGGTCCTGGTTTTCAGCAGGTAGCCCCCGCCCATCATCGCTTATGACGATCGCGACACTGCCGTCCTGGTCTTCGGGGGTGATGCTCAGGTTCACCACGCCTTCGACGTCCTCGGCCCCGTCCTCACGCGCGCCCTCGATGGATTCGGCGCCGTTCTTGAGGACATTCGTCAGTACCCGCGCGACCTGACGGGCATCACACGGTACAACGACATCCTCATCCGGCAGGTCGAGGACAAATTCGACCTGATTTTCCCGGTTGCGCTCCAGAAACACCGCCTGGCGGCATAGTTCGGAGAGATTCTCCATGCTGATGCTGGGTTGGGGCATCCGTGCGAACGACGAGAACTCGTCGACCATGCGGCCGATGTCGCCGACCTGGCGGATGATGGTTTCGGTCAGCTTGCCGAAGGTTTCCTTGTCGTTGGCAATCTCTTTCAGGTATTTGCGGTTAAGTCGCTCCGCGGACAATTGGATCGGCGTTAGGGGATTCTTGATCTCATGGGCGATGCGGCGGGCAACGTCGGCCCAGGCGGCTTTTCGTTGTGCTGACAAAAGCTCTGTCACGTCGTCAAATGTCACGACGAAGCCGACGATGTTGCTTTCCAGACGCTCGGCAGCGACCCGTACGAGAAATGTCTTCTGGCCATCCTGTTGATGGATGGTGATTTCCGACTGCTGCAATCGGTCGGGGCGCGCCTTGGAAAGGGTTACGAGTTCGTCCAGTTCCGGCAACACATCGGCCAGTTTTTCACCAATGTGATCTTCGAGGTTCATGCCGAGCAGTTGGGAGGCCGAACGGTTCGGCAGATTGATGCGAGCGTCGGCATCGAGTCCGACGACGCCCGCCGACACCCCCGCCAGCACCGCTTCGGTGAAGTGCCGGCGTTCGTCCAGTTCGACGTTGGCGGCGATCAGGCCCTGTTGCTGGGAATAGATTCGTTCGGTCATGTTGTTGAAGGCGTATGACAAGACCGCGATTTCATCCTTGGCGTCGTTGGCGTCGACGCGGGCGGAAAGATCGCCCTTCGACACCTTGTCGGCAGCGGCGATCAGGTTGGTGACCGGCTCGGCGAGCTGCGCGGAGACGTTCATACCGATCCAGATGGCGGAAAGAATCAGAATTAAGACAGCAATCGCATAGATCAGTACGAAGCTGATCTGCACGCCGCTCCGGGTCGCTTCGAGCTGGTTGTATTCATCGAACGCCTTGCGGATGCCGACGATGTGCTGCAGCACGCGTGGGTCGACGAAACGTTCGACCAGCAGATACGCGTCGACGAAGCGGTTAAGTTTCACGAGTGCGCGGATCTTGTCCTCGTTCTCGGAACCGAGCAGCGTCACTTCACCCTTGTCCGCCTTTTCGAACGCGGATGGCGGAATTTCCTCGATCACGGTCGAAAGAGCGAATTCAGATCGTGCCAGCGTGTTCCCGAGGCTATCGATCACGACCGCTTCCGGCAGCTCCCGGAGCGTCGCGTTCTGGGTCAGTACCCGGTTGAATTCCCACGGATTGCGGATCAGCGTTGGGGCGTTCTGGTTCAAGACATAGGCAACGCTGTACGCTTGGTTGGCGATGTTTTCCCTATGCTCTTTCAGATAGGCCTCGGTCACGCCGACGGATTCACGCAGCGCGCCCGATACCCGGTCGTTGAACCAAGCTTCCAGCCCGAAGTTGAGCGAGAGATACGAGAACACCGCGACCAGAAGTGCGGGTGTGACGGCGATCATCGCGAACAGCATCACCAGTCGGCCTTGCAAGCCAGCGCCGACGCGCCCGCGTGTGCGGGCCAGCCAGAGCGAAAACACACGCCGGGCAACGACAATGCACAATGCCAAAAGCAGAATACCGTCGACGGCGAGCAGCCAACGCAATTCCTCGACACGATCGCGGAGTGCCGCAGTATCGGTCATCAGAGAGACGGTCGCGATTCCGGAAGCGACGGCGGCGATCGCCAGAAGAAAGGCGAAGCGGCGTTGCAGGCTGCTGTTGGAGAGCCAGTGGCGTACGGTGGATACCGGAGCGCCGGTCATTCGGAGCCCTTGATGATCGGAATACCAAGTTCGCGAATCTTCTTGCGAAGCGTATTCCGGTTGAGCCCCAGGACTTCCGACGCTTTGACCTGATTTCCACGCGTCACTTGAAGGGTCTGCATGATCAAGGGGCGCTCGACTTCCCTGAGCACCCGTCCATAAAGGCCGGCAGCCGGCAGCGCACCGTCATGCGCACTGAAGTAGTTCTTCATGTGCGCGTCGACCGCATCGGCAAGGCCGCTTGATTGGGTAACGGGCTGATCGCCCTGACCTCGTCCGTCATTCAACTCGGTCGAGATAATCTCGGCGTCGATGACTTCTTCGGAATAGAGGGCAGCTAAGCGCTGCATCATGTTTTCGAGTTCTCGGACGTTCCCCGGCCAGTCGTGCTGCTGAAGCAGCTCGAGGGCGTCAGGCTCGATGATCTTCCATGGCAGCCCCTCGTTGGCGGCACGTCCCAGGAAGTGGCGCACGAGTTCGGGAATGTCCTCGGTGCGTTCACGGAGTGGCGGGAGGCGGATGGGGACCACGTTGAGCCGGAAATAAAGGTCTTCGCGGAACAGTCCGCGCCGGATCAGACGTTTGAGGTCGTGGTGGGTAGCGGCGATGACACGGACGTTGGCGCGGATGGCGTTGCGCCCGCCGACGGTGGTGTATTCGCCTTCTTGAAGGACGCGAAGAAGCCGGGTCTGCGCTTCCATCGGCATGTCGCCGATTTCGTCCAGAAACAACGTGCCGCCGTTGGCCTGCTCGAAGCGGCCGGTGGAGCGGTTGACCGCGCCGGTGAAGGACCCCTTCTCGTGTCCGAAAAGCTCGCTTTCGATCAGGTCGCGTGGGATTGCGGCGACGTTGACGGCGACGAAAGGCTTACTCTTGCGCTTGCCGTAATCATGCAGGGCACGGGCGACGAGTTCCTTACCCGTCCCGGACTCACCTGTGATCATCACCGTCAGATCGGTCGGCATCAGGCGAGCGAGCGTGCGATAGATTTCCTGCATCGCGGGGGAGCGGCCGATCAGAGGCAGATTTTCTTCCATGCCCTCGTCGGCAGCCTGGGCGCCGCCAAGTGCCGGATCCTTGGTGCGCGCTTCGAGACCGCGTTTGACGACTGAAACCAGTTCCGACAGGTCGAACGGCTTGGGAAGATACTCGAACGCACCCCGCTCGGTCGCCTTGACCGCGGTCAGAAGCGTGTTCTGCGCGCTCATCACGACGATGCGCAAGTTCGGACGGATGCGGCGTATCTTCGGCACGAGGTCGAGACCGTTTTCGTCCGGCATGACGACGTCGGTGATGACGAGATCGCCGTCGCCGTTTTCCACCCACTGCCAAAGCGTCGACGCATTGCCCGTCGAGCGCACCTCGTAGCCGGCGCGCGACAACGCCTGCGTCACCACGGTACGGATGCCGTCGTCGTCGTCCGCGACGAGGATCGTTGCGTTCTCAGCCATCTTCATCCCCTGGTTTGAACATCGGGAGCATGACGCGGAATACGGTGCGCCCGGGAATACTGTCGAACTCGATCACGCCGCCGTGGTCGCCGATGATCTTGGCGACCAGCGCAAGGCCGAGCCCGCTGCCCTTCGGCTTCGAGGTGACGAAGGCGTCGAACAGGTAACGTTTCATGTCGTCGGGAATGCCGGGGCCGTTGTCCCTGACCCAGACTGTCAGCGGCAGGTGCACCCGGTTCTCGAGACCCGGTAACGCGAACCTGACCCCCTGACTGTAGGCAGATCCCAGCGTGATCTCACCCCCCACGCTCCCGACCGCTTCGGCGGCGTTCTTGACCAGATTCAGGAACACTTGAACCAACTGGTCGTGGTTGCCCCAGACGGGGGGCAGCGACGGGTCGAACTGATTGTGGAAGCGCACGTGCGAGCCGAAACCGGTTTCGGCCAGGCGCTGAACCCGGTCCAGTACCTTGTGGATGTTGACCGCTTCACGCTGCAGGGGCACGCGGTCGGAAAACACTTCCATCCGGTCGACAAGCCCGACGATGCGGTCAGCCTCGTCACAGATCAGGTTGGTCAGCTTCTTGTCTTCTTCGTTCGCGCCCTGCTCCAGCAACTGGGCCGCGCCGCGGATGCCGGAAAGCGGGTTTTTGACCTCGTGCGCCAGCATCGCCGCCATGGCGGTGACGGATCTTGCCGCGCCCATGTGATTGAGCTGGTGATTGATCTTTTCGGCGATCGAACGGAGCTGGATCACGATGGAGACCGCACCCGGCTCTTCAGGGATGACGGAAACCTGGACGTCGACGGCATGGGAGCCGATACGCGGGCTCTCTAACGTGACGTCGTATTCGGCGACGACGCTTCTAAAGCGCCGTGCCTGATTGACGAGGGCCAGGATCGGGCTGTCGGCGGGCATCAGGGCGTCGAGGGACTGACCCTGAAGATAGGTCGCGCTGCCACGGAAAAGCTGCTCGGCGGCCTGGTTGATGCGGCGGATGACGTTGTCCGCATCGACAACGACGACGGTGCTGGCGAGAGAGTTGAGGACCGCTTCCGCATCGACACTGGCGCGGTCAGATTTCTTGTCGGCAAGCGCGGCGTTATTTTCGGCCATATCGTTACGCGGCGAGCTGGTCGAGATTGGCGTGATAGAAGTCCCGGATCAGCCCCTTGACTTGTTCCGGGTCAGCCATCTGGTTGACCTGCGAGCGGAAATCAGCCGAGTCGCGCAAGCCCTTGGAATACCAACCGATATGCTTTCGCGCGATCCGCACGCCGGCGTTGGTGCCGTAATGCTCGAGGATATCCTCGTAGTGGGTGAGGACGGTTTCCAATTGGTCTTCCAAAGACGGATCCGGCAACGTGCCGCCTTCGCTTAGATAATGCTGAACCTGGGCCGGGAACCACGGACGTCCATACGTTCCGCGGCCGATCAACACACCATCGGCACCCGATTGGGCCAGTGCCTCTTTCGCATCCTCGAGGGTGTTGATATCGCCATTGGCGAAGACCGGCAACTTGACCGCTTCCTTGACGTTGCGGATGTAGCTCCAGTCGGCGTGACCCTTGTAGAACTGACAGCGTGTCCGGCCGTGCACGGCCAGCGACTGAATACCGCTCTCTTCGGCGATCCGCGCCAGTTCCGGCGCGTTACGGGAACTATCGTCCCAACCCGTCCGCATCTTGAGGGTGACCGGGATGCTGACCGCCTTGACGGTGGCTTCCAACAGCTTGCCCGCATGCACGAGATCGCGCATAAGCGCCGACCCCGCGTCACCGTTGGTGACCTTCTTCACCGGGCAGCCCATGTTGATGTCGATCAAGGCGGCGCCACGGTCTTCGTTGAGGCGCGCGGCTTCGGCCATGACATGCGGCTCGCAGCCCGCAAGCTGCACCGACATGGGATGTTCTTCGGCGCAGTGGGTCGCCATCTTCATGGTCTTCTTGGCGGCATGGATCATCGCCTTCGAAGCGATCATTTCCGACACCACGAGGCCCACACCCCAGCGCTTCACAAGGCGCCGGAACGGCATATCGGTGACACCCGACATGGGCGCCAAAACGACCTGCCCGTCCAGTTGAACCGGACCGATGCTGATGGATTTCAAATCTGACACAGACCACCCCTCCGAGAGTTGCACACAAATTAGGCAAATCGGATGAAAATGCAATGTTTTTTAAGAGTTTATGTCAGCCTAAAAGTACGTCCGTGACGAATTTAACACCGGGATAGCCGAGGGTGAGCAGCAAATAGGCCAAAAGCACGATTCGTGCGGCTTTCCGGCCCCTCAAGCCGTGCCTCGCCTGAGCGATGAGCAGCAACCCGATGGCGACGAAAGCGGCAACCGTGAAGACGGTTTTATGGTCTGCGGTCAAAAGCGGGTTTCCGGCGGCTGCGTTCAAGACGATCCCCGTCACTAAACCGAGGCCGAGAACCCCCTCCCCAACCCACAAAAACCTGAGCACGAGGCGGTCGCAATCGGTGACGGATGGAAGCACACCATTCAGAGGTGGCCGGTCCTTTCGTTTCAAGGCGCGTTCCTGCAGGAACGCGGCCCAGGCGGCGATGGCAGCCAACGTCGCCAACCCGTATGTCGTGACTGCGAAAGCGATATGCAGGATCAGCAGGCTGGTATTGCCAGCGCCTGATACCGGTTCGTGGGGCGCGTGCTGCCAGGCGAAGCCGAGCACCGCCAGGATCAGCATGTAACCGCTCAATAACGGCGCCAGACGCCAGACGCTTCTGACAAGTATCGAGAACACCAGAAACAGTGCCATCGTGACGGCGATGGTGACCCAGATCGAGGTCGAGAAATCCCCCTGCCACGCATCTTGCGACCGCACCGCGACGGCGCTGGCCGGACCGATGCTGGCCAATGCGAACACTGCCCAGAAGGCAGCGTTGCACGCGAATTGCCGCCGCCACGTCAATGCGATGGCGGGCACGAGAGAAACAATCGCGGTAAGTCCGAACAGGATCCCTGTTTGCATGCTGCACCATCGCGCTACGCCCTTGTTTTGGCAAGGGGGTGCACGTCTGTTCAGGCAGAACAGCGTCCTTGGCAAGCCGCCGGGTGGCGGGTAATGCTCTTCCCCCGAAAAGACGTGGCGTATAGGAAAGTACCCGATGCCGGGGACCGCAGTCATCATCGTCGCCGCCGGTCGCGGCCACAGGTTCGGCAGCGAAATGCCGAAGCAGTTTCTGCGCGTCCGGGGTCAGCCGATATTGCGGCATGCGGTCCGCGCCTTCCTCGATCACCCAGGTGTTGATGCCGTTCTGCCGGTCATCCATCCGGACGATGCGGAATTGGTGGCGGACGCCCTTGAAGGCCTCGATTATATGCAGCCCGTTGCGGGCGGTGCGGCGCGGCAGGATTCCGTTCGTAACGGTCTTGAAGCGTTGACCGGCATGGCACCCGACCTGGTGCTCGTACACGATGCCGCGCGGCCGATGGTGTCGCACGAGATGATCGAGCGTGTTGTCGCGGCGTTGGAAACCCAACCGGGCGCCGTCCCTGCCCTGCAGGTCGTCGATACCCTGAAGCGCGCGGATCAAGAGAGAAGGATCACGGATACGGTGTCGCGGGACGGACTTTGGCGGGCGCAGACACCACAGGGGTTCCGCTTCGGCTTGCTGCTCGAAGCGCACCGTGCTGCGGCTGGGCAGGAACTGACCGACGATGCCGCCGTGATGGAGGCTGCCGGTCATACCGTCGCGGTCGTGGACGGTGACGATACCAACCTGAAAGTGACGGCGCAGGACGATTTGAAAAAGATGGAGCGGATCATGACGGACGATACGGCGAATGGTGCCGCCGCCGGTTTCAGGATCGGCAACGGGTTCGACGTGCATCGGCTCGGGCCCGGCGATCACGTGACGCTATGTGGTGTGGTGATCGAGCACGACCGCGGCTTGATCGGACATTCGGATGCTGACGTCGGCCTGCACGCCATCTGCGATGCCATCTTCGGCGCGCTCGGAGACGGCGACATCGGCAGTCATTTCCCCCCCACCGACGAACAGTGGCGCGGCGCATCTTCGGACCGGTTTCTGAGCTACGCCTGCGAACGCATGCGGGACCGGGGATTGGAGATCGGAAACATCGATATCACCCTGATTTGCGAGCGGCCGAAGATCGGGCCGCATCGTGATGCCATGCGCGCACGGGTCGCGGAGGTTGCGAATACCGAACTTTCGCGTGTGTCGGTCAAGGCGACGACGACTGAGCAGCTGGGTTTCACGGGCCGTGGCGAAGGGATCGCGGCGCAGGCGTCGGTTTTGCTAATACCGGAAAATTGATCATTCTGTTTCGTTGACCCAACCGCACGATCCGTTACATTTTTATGCTTCCGGGGTGGGGAATGTCCGGGCGGCCCATGGCGCCCAGGGAAATGCGCGTCGCATGAACGATATTAAACACACGTTTGACCAGGTGGATGTGTTGTTGGTCGATACGGACCTCAACGCGCGTCAGGGTGTGCGCACGATCCTTTCGAACAACGGGTTCTCGGGCGTGACGCTCGGGACCGACCTGGCCAAGGTGCGCGACGCGGTCAATTCCCGCATGCCGGACCTTTTGTTGTGCGGCACGGAATTCCCCGACGGCAAGGTCACCGACATGATCCGCGATATTCGTCAGAACCGGATCGGCAACAACCCGTTCATGCCGATCATCGTTCTTTTGTCCGAGCCGACGCCCGCGCTGGTGCAGGAAATCATCACGGCGGGGGCCGACGACGTTGTGATGAAGCCGGTCTCGACCAAGGCGCTCCTGGACCGTATCCACACCCAGATCCATCGCCGTCGTCCGTACATCGTGCAGGAGGAATACCTCGGCCCGGCCCGCAAGGGGGACGATACCTCGCGCGCTATCGAACCGCCGAACCCGCTGCACGCCAAGGCGACGGGCGGTCAGGTTCGTTTTCACGAGATCGAGCGCGCCATCGACAACGCGTTGATGGAAGTCCGCAACCGTAAGCTCGAAAATACCGGTCCCGAAATCGCCGCGCTGGTCGGCCGTATCGTGCCGATGATCGACAACAAGCCGAAGGTTTCGCAGACCGCGCTGGGCGGTTTGCACATGCTGATCGAGATGAACAGCGACCTGATCGGTCGCCTCGCCGGCACCAAATATGACCATGTCTCGGAACTCAGCAAGGCGATGGTCGCTGTCGCGCAACGCCTTTGCGACCGCGCCGAAGAACAGCCCGACCAGACTCAGGTCAAGCTCCTGAAACCGCTGTCACAGGCGATCCAGGCCGGATTTTCTGGGGGTATCACCTCGGTCGACGCGGCCAAACAGATCGTTCAGCGCATCGGCGTCAAATACGACTGAACGTCCGACTTTTTTCTCAACCGCCGGCCGCGCCTGTGGTTTCCGCCGTGATCCAGTCGATGAATTGTTGATTGCCCCCAACGATGGGGATGGCGACGACGCATGGACAATCGTAGGAGTGCTCCATCTTGACCAGGTCGGTGGCGGCGTCGATGAGCGTGCGTTCGGTCTTGGCGATCAATAATGCTTCACCGTCTTCCTGCACCTCCCCCTCCCAGCGGAAGATCGACGTCAGGCCGTCGATTACGTTGGCGCAGGCGGCAAGGTTCTCGTCGACCAGCATGCGGCCGAGTGCAACGCCCTCCTCGCGGTTCGGCACCGTGATGTAAAGAATGACGGGATCTGCCATGACAAACTCCTCGTGGAATCTCCACCTTTGACGCAGGCGAAAAGTAACGTACGATACCCGTCTGACCAAGTAATGACGGCGAGAAAATACGCCGCGCTTGGCGGGAGGTGGAGAAATGAGTAACGCGGATGGCGGTGTAGCGCCTTCAGCCAGTGCGCCGACCGGCGACGGCAAGAGTGCCCCGCAGCCCAACGAAACGCAGCTCCGCTGGTTGCAGCGCGGCCTTGAGCAGCCGGGCGGCAAATTGCCGCTGTTCGACCGGATTGGCCAGAAAGTCAGCGAACAGACCGTGCGAAGCTGTATCCGGCAGGGCTGGGCCGAGCCCTGGTTCAATAACCCGATCAAACCCGACTGGCTTGTGTGCCGATTGACCGAAAACGGACGCACGGTCGCGGCCGACGCGCCAAGCGTCGCGGACGACGACTGAAGCGCCGGCGTATCCGATCAATATGGTTGAACAAGAACCGGTCGGTCCCACGATTAAATCGGTGCTGATCTGCATTAACCGGCGCTTTCATGGGGATCAGCCGTCGTGCGCCGCAAGGGGGTCGGAATCTCTCGCCGATACACTCGAAGCCGGCGTTCGGGATCGCAAAATCAATGTTCAGGTCGAGCGGATCAAATGCCTGGGGCAGTGCACCAAGGGGCCGACCGTTCGATTTGCGCCGGGGGGGTGCTTTCACTTGGGTACCTCTGAAGCCGACGTCCCGGCCATTTTGGATGAACTTGAAGAGTTGTGCGGCACGCGCGACGACGACCCGGGCCCGCCGCTGCATCTGCTCGGTTCGTAAAATTAGAGCAAAAATTTTGGAAAATTGGCCCGAGTGTGACGTATGTCACAGGCGGTAAGGGCACCGGCTGCCATAGTTTCTCTCGTAAGGATGGATTTCTTCACAGAATCCTCCCTTCCCTCAAGAGCACAAACTTTGGCCCGGCTTTCGAGTCGGGCCATTCTCTTTTGCCGACCATTGTCCGGATTTGAGGGAAGTATTTTCTTAATGCATTGGCCCGATACTCATCATTGTGACGATTCGCCCGTTTCAGGCGCGCGCGGACGCATGAGCCAGATACGTAATTAGATCAGATAGATGCAGATTCTGTCGGCTAGTAAGAATTGCGAAGTGATCACGCCGGAGATGCAGATATCGACGGCGTTCCGGAGTTGTGTCGCGATATGGCACGACCTTTGTAACGGCGCAGACATGCCTGTTTGGCAGATAGACAACCTGCTTCTTTTTCCGGCCCCGCTGGTCCCGTACGCCAACGTCACCCGCTGGGAGCCGGCCTTGAACGACCATCGGTTCCTGTTCTGGGGCAGCGGCCGTACGGACATGATGAAGTTCGATTATACGTCGAAGCCGCTCTCGGAACTAAAACCCGAACTCTACGCTGATCTTGTGCGCAGCGAACTGGCCGAAGTCCTGAAAGTCGGCAAACCGATGATATCGAGTGCACAGGTGCGGTTGAGCGATGGTACGGAAACTCAAGTCGACAAGGTTCGCCTGCCGTTCCTCGACGACAAAGAAAACGTCAGCACCATCTTGTCGATCGACGACGTTCGCCAATTTCTGCAACGGTATTACCTGTCCTGGGCCAGACCGGAACCCGCCACGCAATAAAAAAGGTGCTTGGGAAGGAATGGTCGGGAAGACAGGATTCGAACCTGCGACCCCTGCGCCCCCAGCACAGTGCTCTACCAGGCTGAGCTACTTCCCGACCGGTGCGCCGCATGTCATATCAGGGGGCGGCGCGCGGCGGACTATAGTCGTCGCGTTCCCCGCGTACAACAAAAAGCCGCAGCAATCCGGCAGGTTTAATACAAATCCGCCTGTCCCTCTGAATTGACTTCAGAACGACGATTTATAGGCTGAGATTCAGGATGCGCTTTGTACGAGCTGTTCGTGAAGGCCCCTGAGATCAGCGACAATTTCCCGCAATTCACGGTGCAGGTCGTCGTCGGCGGCAGGGATGGCCGTCTCGTCGTAAACGCGTTGCGATGGCATTTCCTCGTCGGTATCGGGTGTCCCCTCGCCCAGCGGGATCTTTGCTTCATTCTCCGCAACGAAATTCCGGACGCTGCCGCTCTGGCGCAGCAGTTTCTGAACGCCTTTTATGGTGTAGCCGTCAACATACAGAAGATCACGGATGCGGCGAAGCAACTGCAGGTCATCGGGCCTGTAATAACGGCGTCCGCCCCCACGTTTCATCGGTTTGACTTGAGGGAACTTGGTTTCCCAAAACCGAAGCACGTGTTGCGGCAGGTCGAGCTCGTCGGCCACCTCGCTGATTGTGCGAAAGGCGCTTGCCGACTTTTCCGATTTATCCGTTGTGCGGTCGTCTGGTGAGCTATCGCTCATCGGAAATCATCTCAAGCTTCAGCCGCTTCACTCGGCTTTCGGATTTCATTGATACGGCTTTTCAGAACTTGGGAGGGCCTGAACACCAGCACCTTGCGGGGCAGGATCGGCACTTCCTCGCCGGTTTTCGGGTTGCGCCCGATCCGCTGGCCTTTTTCACGAACCGAGAAACTGCCGAACGACGACACCTTCACGGTCTCCCCGTTGACCAGCGCTTCGGCCATGTATTCGAGCACGCTCTCCAAAAGGTCGGCGGATTCGTTGCGGGATAACCCGATTTCTTGATAGACGGCTTCGCCCAGATCAGCTCGCGTTACGGTCTTGCCCGTCATAGCAACGCAGCCTCCCCCTTGTTGTCATTCTCAAAAGGGTATCCTTGACCGGGAAATCCGTCAATATCAAAGGGATGGCCGATTTTTAGGTATTAGTGGTGCCGACGCTTAACAGACACAATAAATTGCGTGGGATGCCATATCCCAATGAGGTGCCGAGAAAAAAATTGTGTGCTGTTGCCTTACCAGCGCACCAGGCCGGCACCCCAGGTCAGTCCGCCGCCCATTGCTTCGAGCAAGACGAGATCGCCGCGCTGGATGCGGCCGTCCTTGACGGCGGTGTCGAGTGCCAGCGGGATCGAGGCGGCAGACGTGTTAGCGTGTTTTTCAACCGTCAATACGACACGATCCTCGCTCATGCCGAGCTTCTTGGCCGTCGAGTCGATAATCCGCTTGTTAGCCTGGTGTGGGACAAGCCAGTCGATGTCGCTGCGCTCGAGGCCGTTTGCCTCCAGCGCTTCGTCGACGATCGACGCCAGGTTGGTGACCGCATGGCGGAAGACCTCGCGTCCGTTCATGCGGACGTGGCCGACCGTCTGTGTTGTCGACGGCCCGCCGTCGACATAAAGAATGTCGTAGTTGGAGCCGTCGGAATGGATGTGCGTGGATAGGACGCCCCGGCCCGAATTATGGCCCTTCCCGTTGCCGCCGGAGGTCGAGTCTTCTTGATCACGACCGCGCATCACGACCGCGCCGGCACCATCGCCGAACAGCACGCAGGTCGAGCGGTCGTTCCAGTCGAGGATTCTCGAAAACGTCTCGGCGCCGATCAGCAAGGCCGTCTTCGCTTGGCCGCACTTGATGAAGTTGTCGGCGACCGCGAGGCCGTAAACAAACCCCGAGCACACCGCCTGCACGTCGAACGCCGCGCCGTTGGTCATACCCAGGCGATGCTGAACCTTGGCGGCCGTCGATGGAAAGGTGTTGTCGGGCGTGGTCGTTGCGCAGATCACGAGGTCGATTTCCGTCGCGTCGATCTCGGCATGTTCCAACGCGCGCTTGGCGGCATTCAGGGCAAGATCGGAGGTATATTCCCCTTCCGCCGCGATATAGCGCTGGCCGATGCCGCTGCGCGATCTGATCCACTCGTCCGACGTATCGACGGTTTTGGCGAGTTCATCATTGGTGACACAGCGTTCCGGCAGATAAGAGCCGCAGCCGAGAATTTCCGAACGTATTGTCATGTTAACTAGCAGCAGCCTCTGGCTTTTCGACATCGTCCGCGTCGCCACCGATCTGGGCGTTGTCACGGTCTTCCAGGAGCTGCGCACAGTCTTCCTTGATGCCTTCGTTGAAATTATTGCGGACCAGATTGACCGCGACGCCAATCGCGTTGGCAAAACCGATTCCATCGGTGCCGCCATGGCTTTTGACGCAAATACCGTTGAGCCCGACGAACATGGCCCCGTTATATAAACGAGGATCGAACTTCTTCTTGAACTGCAATAGCGCCGGGCGCGCGATCAGGGCACCCAGCTTGCCGAATATGGATGACGTCAGCGCGTTTCTGAGGAAATGGCCGAACATCGAGGCCATGCCTTCGGCGGTCTTGAGCGCGACATTGCCGGTGAAACCATCCGTGACGATGACGTCGACTGTCCCTTTCGCGATATCGTCGCCTTCGACGAAACCGTGGAACCGGATCGGTAGCTTCGTCTGCTGCAGCAGCTCGGCGGCACCGCGGACTTCCTGGTTGCCCTTCATATCTTCGGCGCCGACGTTCAATAACCCCACCGACGGGTGCTCACAGCCCAGCACGTTGCGGGCGAAAACCTCGCCCATGACAGCGAACTGCAGCAGATTGTCGGCATCGCATTCAATGTTGGCGCCGAGATCGAGCATTACGGTCTCGCGGCGCATGGTCGGGAAGTACGTGGCGATGGCCGGCCGATCGATACCCGGCAGCGTCTTGAGTACGAACTTCGCCATCGCCATCAGGGCACCGGTGTTGCCTGCGGAAACCACTGCATCCGCTTCGCCGTCGCCGACCGCGTTGATCGCAAGACGCATGCTCGACTGGCGACCGCCACGCAGTGCGACGGCCGGCTTGTCGCCGCTGCCGATAACATCCGGCGCATGGCGCACTTCGGACGCAGCCAACGCCGCCGGCCTGCTTTGCAGCATGTCGTTCAGGCGCGCTTCGTCACCGTACAGCAGGAACCGCAGTTTTGGGTTCTGCCGCGCGGCCGCCTCAACGCCGTCGATGACCATGTCGGGAGCGTTGTCGCCGCCCATGGCATCGATTGAAAGGGTTAAGCTTGTGGTCAATGCCTCGTCCCGGTCGCGGAGCCCAAATTGTCTAGCCCCGCATCATAGGGGGCATAAGGCTTGCTTAAAAGGGAGTTAGGCCAGCTCTTCGACGGCGGCAACTTCGCGGCCGTTGTACGAACCGCAAGACTGGCAAACGTGGTGCGGACGCATGTGCTCGCCGCAGTTGGCGCATTCGACGAGGTTGGACGCATCAAGCGCGTGATGCGCACGACGCATATTGCGCTTCGATTTCGAAACCTTCTTCTTAGGAACGGCCATATCTGAATTCCTCTTTAATCTGCTCGTTTCCGAACGAGCGCGCCTTCTTAATGGATTTGGGGCGTCGCTGCAAGACGTGAGACGCAATTATCTGAGTCATTTCCAAAATTATAGATTTTTGCTTAATCCTTTGAATTCATTTTATTTTTTAGGGATGACAGTACCGCGAACGGATTTTCACGCTGATTACTGCCGTCCTCATCCGTGTCGATCCCCTCAAAAACCGCGCCGGGCGTGCGTGGATAAGGCGTGATATTAAGGGCGAGTTCCTCCACGGCGGCCTCGCCGACATCGATCTTGCCGTCGACGATCGGATCCGGTTCTTCGATTTCCGGGTCGGTGAGCACGTCCTCTTCGGTCATGTTCAAACCGGCCATCGGATCGGCGTCTTCGGCGAATATCAGATCGACATCGAAGGCGACCTCTGTGGTCAGCGGATCGCCGGTGACGACGCACGACTGGACGATTTCCGCGCGAATCGGGCCACGCAAGGATATCTGCCTGCCGATCTCCGGGTGCAGTTTCAGCTCCCCCTCGAAACGGTTGAGCGCGACCAGGCCGAGCCGGCGGGCGACGGCTTCCCGTTCGTCCGCCGACGGGTCGAGCGTGACGATGCGGCCCTTGGCGGGAAGCTCGTCCGATTTGTGTGGCCGGGAAAATTCGGGCGCTTCGGTCAAAGGGCGCCCTCCTCCGCCGTGTCGATGTCGGCAAAAGCGATCTCACCGGCCAGCAGGGCTTGAAGGGGTTGCTGTGCAAGACAGGTGTCTTCGTGGCGTACGTGCTTGGCGAGCCTCGTCACGTGCGCATCCATCGGTTCCATATTCCGATACGGGTGTTTGCGCAGTGCGGCCTCAAGGGCGGCCTCGTCCCCGGCCAGGGCGTCTTCATATGCCTTGATGCGGCCGTAGAAACTCTGCGCCAGCTTTTTCACCTTTTTGCCGACGCTGATATCGCCGACGCCGAGTTCGCGAAGATTCGAATCGATATCCTCGAACATGATGTCGAAATACGCCTGGGATACGTCCCGCGCCGCATGTTCGGTCTTTAGCCGGCGCAAAACCAGAAACGCCATCAAGGCCAGGATCTCGAATCTGCCCTCAGGGGTATCCGGAACGCCCATCTCCGTGAAGATGGCGGGTCTCCGGGCGGCATGGATCGTTTCCGCGTAAAGTGCATGCGCGGTTTTTAGTTCCGGCTTGCGTCCGAACAGGGATTTGAGCGAAAACACGGTGACGTTGCCCCCTCGGGTCCATTGACAATTTTCGGTCAGGGCGGCACTGTCCCCCTCACCCGGTGCAGGATCGCGCCTCGCGCATCTCCGCACCGTCATGGGAGCATGATGTAGGATGCGAAACCCCTTGATCACAAGGTCTTTTATTGCCGCTGCCGTCCTCGTGGGCGCGGTCGGCCTTGCGTCGTGCTCTCCAAGGGTCGCTCAAAGGGGCGTGATGCCGGATATCGACGCGATTGCCGCCATCCAGCCCAACAAGACGACAAAGGATGAAGTCGAGCGTAGCCTTGGCTCGCCGTCCAGCATCAACATGTACGGCAAGGAAACCTGGCTTTACGTCGGAGAGACCACAGAAACGGTGGCGTTTCTTGAACGCGACGTCAGCGAACGCAGTGTGCTTCTGGTGACTTTCGACAAGGATGGTGTCGTCACGGATGTCGAGGCGCATGGGCTGGACGTAGCGCGCGACATTGAACCCATTGAACGCAAGACGCCGACGGTCGGAAAGCAGATGACCGTGATCGAACAGCTGGTCGGCAACTTCAACCGCTTCAAGAACATCGGCAGCAGCAAGTAAACTTGCGGTACGGCACCCTATCTTGTGCCCTGCCCGGCGCACGGTAAATCGGCAAAGAAAAAGGCCCCGGATTTCTCCGGGGCCTTTTCTTTTCGAAGCGCGTCCGGCTTAGGCGAGGATCGCCAGAAGCAGGATCGCGACGATGTTGATGATCTTGATCATCGGGTTGACGGCCGGGCCGGCGGTGTCCTTGTACGGGTCACCGACCGTGTCACCGGTCACCGCAGCGTGGTGGGCGTCGGAGCCCTTGCCGCCGTGGTTGCCGTCTTCGATGTACTTCTTGGCGTTGTCCCAGGCGCCACCACCAGCGGTCATGGAGAGTGCCACGAACAGGCCGGTGACGATGGTGCCGAGGAGCATCGCGCCAAGTGCCGAGAAAGCCGAAGACTGATCGGCAACCGCGGAGATCACGAAGTACATCACGAACGGCGCCAGCAGCGGCAGCAGCGACGGCAGGATCATTTCCTTGATCGCGGCTTTCGTCAGCAGGTCGACGCACTTGCCGTATTCCGGCTTGGTCGTGCCTTCCATGATGCCCGGCAGTTCCTTGAACTGACGGCGAACTTCGACGACGACGGCGGCACCAGCGCGGCCGACGGCCATCATGCCCATCGCACCGAACAGGTACGGCAGCATGCCGCCGATGAACAGACCGATCACCACGTACGGGTCCTGCAGGCGGAACGTCACGTCGACGTCCGGGAAGTAGTACTTCAGGTCGTACGTGAACGCCGCGAACAGCACCAGGGCGGCCAGACCGGCGGAACCGATCGCGTAACCCTTGGTGACGGCTTTCGTCGTGTTGCCGACCGCGTCGAGCGCATCGGTGGTGTTGCGGACGTCTTCCGGCAGGTCGGCCATTTCGGCGATACCGCCGGCGTTATCCGTCACAGGACCGAAGGCGTCGAGCGCAACGACCATGCCGGCCAGCGCCAGCATCGTGGTCGCGGCGATCGAGATACCGAACAGACCCGCGTACAGATAAGAGACGATGATACCCGCCGAAATCACGATCACCGGCAGTGCGGTCGCTTCCATGGACACGGCGATGCCCTGGATGATGTTCGTGGCGTGACCGGTTTCGGACGCCGCGGCCACCGACTTCACCGGGCGGTATTCGGTACCGGTGTAGTATTCGGTGATCCAAACGATCAGGCCGGTGACGACCAGGCCGACGATGGCGCAGACGAAGAGATCCGTACCGGAGACCACGACGCCGTTGGTCATGGTGAACTCGGTGCTCCAGCCCAGCAGATACGAAACCGTACCGCCGATCAGGATCGCCGAGATTACGGCCGAAGCGATGAACCCTTTGTAGAGTGCGCCCATGATCGACTTGTTCGAGCCGAGTTTGACGAACCACGTCGCGACCACGGAACCGATGATGCAGACACCACCAATGACCAGCGGGAACAGCATCATCTGTTCCTGCACGGCTTCGACGAAGAAGATCGCGCCCAGCAGCATCGTGGCGACGACGGTCACCGCATAGGTTTCGAACAGGTCGGCGGCCATACCGGCGCAGTCGCCGACGTTGTCACCGACGTTGTCGGCGATCACGCCCGCGTTGCGGGGGTCGTCTTCCGGGATGCCGGCTTCGATCTTACCGACGAGGTCGGAACCGACGTCCGCACCCTTGGTGAAGATACCGCCACCAAGACGGGCGAAGATCGAGATCAGAGAGGCGCCGAAACCGAGCGCGATGAGCGCTTCGAGGATGTGACGCATCTGGACCGGGTCGTTCGGGTCGTACATGCCGCGCAGCGCCACGTAGTAACCGGCGACACCCAGCAGCGCGAGGCCGACCACCAGCATGCCGGTGATGGCGCCCGATTTGAACGCGATGTCGAGACCGCCTTCGAGGCCTTTGGTGCGAGCGGCTTCGGTGGTGCGAACATTGGCGCGGACCGACACGTTCATGCCGATGTAGCCAGCGACACCCGACAGCACGGCGCCGATGAAGAACCCGATCGCCACCGGAATGCCGAGAAACGCGCCGAGCACGATGCCGACCACGATACCGACGCCGGCAATGGTCATGTACTGGCGGTTCAGATAAGCGGCGGCCCCTTCCTGAATGGCGCCTGCAATTTCCTGCATGCGCTCATTTCCGGCGGGCGCCGAGAGAACCGAGCGGATCGCATAGGCGCCGTAAAGCAGGGCCAACACGCCGCAAGCGAGAACCAAAACGTAAATGGAAGGCATCCTCTCCCCCTCGTTGATACGCACCGGTCCTGGACGAACCGACCCCGTGCCGGACGCCCGCCGAAAAATCGGCAAAAGCTACGTCAATAAGTCACCGGTGCAAAAAGCGCGGGGAAAATGCCAGAACGCTCCCGATAAAGCAACAAACGGTTTTCCAAGCTGGAACCATTTGGAAAATATCATTTTTCGGGGCGTGCGGCCCGGCTCGAAACGGCCGCTTTATTGCTGAGGCGTGTCGAGTAACGACTGGATCAAAACGCCCCTTACGACGCCCTTACTTCCAGCCACACGGTCCGCCACGAGTTGCAGGCGCTGCTTCAGTGTCGGCAGGTCGATACGGCCCAGTTCGCTCAGCATGCGGGGGATAAAAGCGTGCAGATCCTTCAGGAATGCATCCTTGTATTGCGGCAGCATCCTTTTGATTTGAATGATGTTTTCGTTCCCAGCCGTTTCCAGTTTAACCTCGAGCTGGATGGTGGTGGCGATGGCCCCTCCCTGGACCACGTTGACCAGGAGCGGCTCGACGTCGACGAACAGGGCTTCGGGAGCCTCGATCTCTTTAGGTTTCTCCTGAGCCAGTTCATCTTCGGGTTTTTGGAACGGGCCGAGGCCGAACCACTTCATCGCACCGATGGTGGCCCCCGCCACGAGGAGCACGAGAGCAAAGATCACGACCAGTCGTTTCATGGTGCAACATCCCGTTTGATGGCCGTCGAATGGCCGCGGTCCCCGTCGGGGATTCGCATCAATTTATAAGGGGCATACGCCGGGCATCAAGTCCCGGCAAAATGGTTGAAGCCTCCGCTTCGAAGTTGCATGACCTTTCCATCCGAACCGGTGACTCTGACGTCCGCTCCGTCCGTTACTTCCCCGATCGCGGTCAGGGGGGCATCTCCCACATCCGGTTCTTCCGAAGATGTGAAGGCGAGTTCGTAATCATCACCACCGGTGAGGATGGTTTCGATCGAAGACGGGTCGATATCGAGTGCAGCGCGGGCAGCTCTCGATAGCGGGATCCGGTCCGCAGTTATCCGGACAGAAACCCCGGACGCGGCGGCGATGTGACCAAGATCCTGGATCAGGCCGTCCGAGATATCGATGCACGCACTCGCCAGGCCGACCAGTGATCTACCTGTCGAAACTCTGGGCGACGGACGGCGAAACCGACGTTTTAAAAATTCGCTATCCGTGTCCGGCAAATCGTCGAGTTTTCCCTGTGCCGCCAACAAGCCGAGTGCGCCGTCGCCGATGGTGCCGCTGACATAGACCGTATCCCCCGGTTTCGCGCCCCCCCGCTTCAGCGCCATACCGGCTTCCACTTCACCGATAGCAGTGAGTGAGAACATCATCGGCCCCGGTGTGGTTACGGTATCGCCACCGAGCAGTGGAAATGAAAAGCCGTCCACCCATTCGCCAAGCCCCGTGGCGAAGGCTTCGATAAAACCCTGGCCGATCCCCTTTTGCCATGCCGCCGCCAATGTGAAACCGATCGGTTTGGCCCCCATGGCTGCAAGATCCGAGAGATTGCTGCCGCACAGCCGGTGGGCGATGTTCTCGGGCGTCTCGTTCTCAAGGAAATGAACTCCCTGGACGATCGCATCCGTGGTGACGACGTGTTCATACCCAGTACGTGTCGGGATCGCTGCCGCATCGTCCGTCAGGCCAAAAGCCGCCGTGTCGCCTCGGGTCAGCGGCGCGAAATAACGGTGAATGATATCGAACTCGTCGGCCATGTCGGTTTGTTCAGCTCCTATACCCGCACCGTCCCCATTGTCATTCCGGCGCAGGCCGGAATCCAGAGATCAGTTCATATTGCTGGACCCCGGCGTTCGCCGGGGTGACACGATATGGTCTGACGTCAGGCCGTCTCACCCGTGTGCGTGAACTCGTCGGCCCGCAGATTGCGGGCGACCGCGTTCAGGATGCCGGCGATGACCTTTAACTGTTGGCTGTCTTCGTCGAAAAAGGCGTCGGCGACAGAGGTGTAGGCCCCGATAACGGTTTTCGCCGGGACATTGCGCCGGGCGAGCAGTTCATAGGTCGCGGTGCGGAGGATCGCCTGCATCACGCTTTCCATATCCTCGAAGCCACGGCTTTTCAGCATTGCGGGTTTCAGGGCTTCGTCGATCTCCGCCTTTTTGGATGCGGTGCCGCCGACCAGTTCCTTGAGGAGTTCCGGCTTGGGGCGGGCCATCTCGGCGTTCACTTCTTCGTCGGCGGCCTTCCACCGTTCGGCGGCGAACGACGCCAATACGTCGTCGACGGCGCTGTTCATCATGATCAATTCATAAACAGCCTGCACCGCCGCCAGGCGGGTTGCGGCGGGTCTCGGGTCGTAGGCTCTAGCCATCCTCTCTCCCCCGGAAATGGCGGCGAAGCTCGATCATCCTGAGAACCGCCTGCGCAGCTTCGGCACCCTTGTTCTTCTGGACCGGATCGGCGCGCACCTCGGCCTGTTTCATGTTTTCGCAGGTTAATATCGCAAAGCCGAGCGGAAACAGGTGGTTCATCGTGATATTCATCAACGCGCGGCTGGCCTCGCGGCAGATGTGATCATAGTGGTCGGTCTCACCTCGGATAACGCATCCCATCGCCATGATACCGGCGTATTTCTTGTGCGGATCCTTCAGCCCGGCCTGGATCGCCATCTCGCAGGCCGCCGGAACTTCAAAAACCCCGGTGACCGGCAGTCGTTCGATACTGAAGCCGGCGTCGGCGAACACCGGTTCGGCACCGCGCACCATGTCGTCGGTGATTTTCTCGTAATATCGGGCTTCGATCACGAGGATCGTTTTGGCGTTCGTGCTTTGGGATATCATGGTTCAGTCCCCGGCGGGCGGGATCGCCCTTTGCTCGACAACATTCAGGTCGTAGCCGTCGATCCCGACGATGGTGCGCTTGGTGTTCGACAGCAAAATCAAATCGTGCAGACCAAGGTCGAGTAGAATTTGTGCGCCGACGCCATAGTCGCGAAGCTCTTTCTGTCCCTCTGCTGGTTCGCCGAGGCGGGCGCGGACGCGATCCGAGAGTGATTTCGGATATGGTTCCCGGATAAGGACGACAGCACCCCTGCCCGCGTCATCGATCATCTTCATGGCCTGCTGCAGGTCGCCGCTCTTGCCGCTCTCGGCGTCGCCGAGAACATCGTCCAATACGTTCAGGGCATGCATACGGACCATGACCGGTGTGTCGCCCGAAAGGTCGCCTTTAACCAGCGCAATATGCTCTGCGTACGCGACCTTGTTGACGTAAACACACATTTTCCAGTCACCGCCGAAGCGGCTTTGAAAATCCATTTCCGCGGTTTTCTCGACGACCCGGTCATTTCTGAGCCGGTACGCGATCAGATCGGCGATGGTGCCGATTTTAAGGCCATGATACTGCGCGAAGGTGACGAGATCGGGCAGCCGCGACATGGTGCCGTCCTCGTTCATGATCTCGCAGATCACACCGGATGGATTGAGGCCCGCCAGACGCGAGATATCGACTGCCGCTTCTGTATGTCCGGCGCGGATCAGCGAGCCGCCGTCGCGCGCTTCGAGCGGAAACACGTGCCCCGGGGAGGCGATATCCTGCGCACTTTTGGTCGGATCGATGGCGACGGCGATGGTGCGCGCCCGGTCGGAGGCGGAAATGCCCGTGGTGACGCCTTCGCGCGCTTCGATCGAGACGGTGAAGGCCGTCTGGTGGCGCGATCCGTTGCGGCGGGACATGGCCGGCAGTTCAAGCTCTTTGACCCGGTCCGACGTCAGCGCGAGGCAGATCAAACCGCGCCCGAACTTGGCCATGAAGTTGATCACGTCCGGCGTCGCCATTTGCGCCGGGATCACCAGATCGCCCTCGTTTTCCCGCTCCTCGTCGTCCACCATGATGAACATGCGGCCGTTGCGGGCATCTTCGATGATGTCCTCGATCGGCGACAGGAAGTTGTCCGGGTCGGCGGTCGCACGGGCCACCTGCTGCTTCGAGACGACCGATGGATTATTGTTGGATGACACAGGGTTAAGCCTTTACGTCGTTCAAGCGGGCAACATAGCGCGCGAGCACGTCTATTTCCAGATTTACGCGGTCCCCGGCCTTCAGATTGCCGAGCGTGGTTTCGCTCTGGGTGTGCGGGATGATGTTCACGGAGAATGAATTGCCGGATACGTCGTTGACGGTTAGCGAGACCCCGTCGACCGTCACCGAGCCCTTGGCGGCGATAAATTTTGCGAGCGCGTCGGGTGCCTCGAAATCGAGCTTCAGCGAACCACCGACCGGGGTGGTTGAGACGACGGTCCCGACCCCGTCGACGTGGCCGGTCACGATATGGCCACCCAACTCGTCGCCGAGTTTCAGGGCGCGTTCGAGATTGAGGGGCGTCCCCTCCCGCCAGTTTCCGGCGGTCGTCTTGTCCAAGGTTTCGGCGGAGGCTTCGACCGCGAACCAGCCGTCACCCTTTTCGATCACCGTCAGGCAGGCCCCGGAACACGCGATGGATGCGCCGATCTCGACCGTCGCCATGTCGTAGCGCGTCTTGATGTCGAAGCGTGTATCCGCACCCTTCGTCACGGCTTTGACGGCGCCGATATCGGTGATGATGCCGGTGAACATGCGCAGATGGTGCCCCTTCAATTCATATCGACAAGTCGTCGTCCTGAACTTGATTCAGGACCCATGAAATCTCTTTCCCGGCAGTCTTTGCACCCATGGATCCCAAATCAAGTTTGGGATGACGGCATGGATGTCAACGACCAGCGGAATGCCGAAGCAATGCCGTCAATCCTCGTTTCCAAGGCGGAGGTAGCGCTCCAGCACGTCCCCATCAAGGTCTATTGTGTCTACGCGGCGGAATTTATAGGCGTTTTCCGGGGTATTGACCGCCATCGGGGCGATTGCCGGCATGCCGTCACCGCCCATGATCGAGGCGGCTCGGAACCAGCAGATCTCGTCCACGAGCTCACTATCGATAAATGACGCGGTCAGTGCGCTGCCCGCTTCCAAGAGCACGCGTGTAATGCCGCGCTCAGCCAATGCTGACAGGATCATCTCGGGCGAGATACGCCCACCCGTAACCGGCGGCAGGTTGATCACGTTGGCACCCAAGTCACTCAACCGGGCGGCGCGATCTTTGTCCGCGGCATCCCCCGCCAATAACCAGAGTGGCGCTGTCTCGAGAGTGTCCAGCAGTTTTGCGGCGATATCCAGCTCAAGCCTGGGGTCGACGACGATCCGCACGGGTGAGCGGTTCGACATGCCCGGCAGTCGGCAGGTCAGTTCCGGGTCGTCCTCGCGAACCGTGCCGATACCGGTCAGGATGGCGTCGTTCTGAGCCCTGAGAAGATGACCGCGGGCGCGGGCTTCCGGGCCGGTAATCCATTGGCTCTTGCCGTTTCTGGAGGCGATCGCGCCGTCCATGGTGGTGGCGGTCTTCATCGTCACCCACGGCCGCCCGAATTTGACGACCGCGAAAAAACCGCCGTTGAGCAGGCTCGCTTCATCGGCCATGAGACCACTGCGAACGGCGATCCCAGCAGCTTTCAAACGTTCAAGACCGCTGCCGGAAACGCGCGGGTCCGGGTCTTCGACGGCGGCGGTGACAGAGGTGACACCGGCTTCAATCAAGGCTTCCGTGCACGGTCCCGTCTTACCCTGGTGGTTGCAGGGTTCAAGCGTCACGTAGGCATGTGCGCCCTTGGCCAGATCACCGGCTTGTTCAAGGGCTTCGGTTTCCGCATGCGGGCGGCCGCCGGGCTGTGTCCAGCCGGCGCCGACGATCCGTCCGAACGAAGATGAGCCGAGATCCGGCCTGACCAGGATGCAGCCGACCGCCGGGTTCGGCGCGACACGCCCCAGACCGCGCCCAGCAAGCCCCATTGCGGCCCGCATATGCGCCCGGTCTGCGGCGGTGAATTTAATCGGCGTTTCCGTCACCTATCTGTTCAACAAATTCCTCGAAGTCCTTGGCTTCGCGGAAGTTTCTGTACACGGAGGCAAAGCGGACGTAGGCGACCTGATCGAGTTCACGGAGGTTTTCCATGACCATCTCCCCGATCACCTTCGTGGGGATCTCGGACTCGCCCAAAGTCTCGAGACGGCGCTGTATCGAGTTGACGATGCGGTCGACGCGGTCTTCGGGGACCGGCCGCTTGCGGAGTGCGATCGAGAGTGAACGGGCGAGCTTATCCCGGTCAAACGGCGACTTTTCGCCGTCTTTCTTGACGACGATCAATTCGCGGAGCTGCACCCGCTCGAACGTCGTCCAGCGCGCGCCGCAGGCCGGGCAGAACCGCCTGCGCCGGATCGCCGCGTTATCTTCGGTCGGACGTGAGTCCTTGACCTGAGAGTCGTCATTTCCGCAAAACGGGCACCGCATCATCCAAATCCCCCTCTATGGCCGCCCCCTCAGGCGTCCGGATAAATCGGGAAGCGGCGGCAGAGTGCCTCCACTTCCTCACGAGCCGCTTTCTCGGCGGCGGAATTGTCCCCATTCGATTTCGCGAGCGCTTCCAGCACGTCGCTGATCAGGTTGCCGACCTTGCGGAACTCCTCGACGCCGAAGCCACGCGTCGTCGCCGCCGGCGTCCCAAGGCGGATACCCGACGTTACCATTGGCTTCTCCGGGTCGAACGGAATGCCGTTCTTGTTGCAGGTCATCCCGGCGTGTTCGAGGCTCACTTCCGCCTGATTACCCTTCACGTCCTTGGGCCGCAGATCGACCAGCATCAGGTGTGTGTCGGTGCCGCCCGATACGATGTCGAAGCCACGCTCTTTTAGGGTCGCGGCGAGCACTTTGGCGTTTTCGGCGACGGCTTTGGAATATTCGACGAATTCCGGGGTCAATGCTTCGCCGAAAGCAACCGCTTTGGCGGCGATGACGTGCATCAGCGGCCCGCCCTGAAGGCCCGGGAACACGGCGGAATTGATCTTTTTGCCGAGGTCTTCGTTGTTGGACAGGATCATCCCGCCGCGTGGTCCGCGCAATGTCTTGTGCGTCGTCGTCGTGACGATATCTGCGTATGGCATCGGCGACGGGTGCACACCAGTCGCGACAAGACCGGCGAAGTGCGCCATGTCGACCATCAGATAAGCGCCGACACTGTCGCAAATCTCGCGGAACCGCTTGAAATCAAGGGTGCGCGGATACGCCGAGCCGCCACACACGATGAGTTTCGGTTTGTGTTCCTTGGCTAGTTTCTCGACCTGTTCGAAGTCGACCAGGTGATCGTCCGGGCGGACGCCGTACTGGATCGCGTTGAACCATTTACCCGACTGTGCCGGCGGTGCGCCGTGCGTCAGGTGGCCACCGGCTGCAAGCGACATGCCCATAATGGTGTCGCCCGGTTGCAGGAGCGCCAGGAAGACAGCGCCGTTGGCCTGCGCGCCGGAATGCGGCTGGACGTTGACGAATGAGCAGTCGAACAGCTTCTTGGCGCGCTCGATCGCAAGGCTTTCAGCGACGTCGACGAACTCGCACCCACCGTAATAACGGCGGCCCGGATAGCCCTCGGCATACTTGTTCGTCATGATGCCGCCCTGTGCCTCCATGACGGCGCGCGACACGATGTTCTCCGACGCGATGAGCTCGATCTGGTTCTGCTGGCGCTTCAATTCATCGGTGATCGAAGCGAAGAGTTCCGGATCACGCTCGTGCAGCGGCTGATTGAAAAAATCCTGATGGTCGTTGTCGGGATAGGCTGCAGCTGCTTTGTTCGTCATAACTACGTCAATTCCTTAAATAATCAGGTTTGTGATGCGGCGAGCTTGTCGACGCGCCGCGCGTGACGCCCACCTTCGAAATCGGTTTCAAGAAAGACTTTCATGGCATCGCGCGCGATTTCGGAACCGACCAATCGTTCTCCGAAACAGACCACGTTCGCGTCATTGTGCTGGCGAGCGAGTTTCGCCGTCAAAGCGTTGGTGACGGGCGCGGCGCGCACGGCGGGATTGCGGTTGGCGGCGATGGAAATGCCAATCCCCGAGCCGCAAACAAGCACCCCCTTCTCCGCCTTGCCCTCTTCAATGGCCTTGGCGAGCGCGAAACCGAAATCCGGGTAGTCGACGCTTTCCGGTCCGTTGGTGCCGAGGTCGAGGACATTGTATCCCGCCTCTTCCAGGTCGGCCTTGAGTTGCGATTTCAGATTCAAACCGGCGTGATCGCAGGCAATTGCTACGGTGTGTCCAGCCATCTTTATGCTTGTCCCGGTTTACAGATGAACGCCCAACCCGAAACATCCTAGCGGACGTCCACGAGAAGTTAGCGGTTCATACCATATCTTGCGCGCGCGTGCCAACAGGCTGCTACGTTTCGGGTTGGGGTTTTTTAGTGGTCTGTTAGACGAAGATGTCGGTGCGCCGCGGGAATGCCTTGAGGGCTTCCAGAATGCGGTGCGCCTGACGCACCTCGCTGGAATTCTGCGGATAGTATCTTTGGGTATATTCGACCCTGTCCGACCATTGCCGGATATAGTCGCGCGGCCGGTCGGGCTGCGGTTTATCACCCGTCAAGGCGCCGATGGTGCGTTCGAAGTCGGGGTGCAGGTCGGGCTGAAACGCCAACGCCTCATAATCTTCGAACGTGATCACGCCACCCGCGTAGAGATTTTGGCTGTAGTCCTGCATTTCGCGCGGCGTCATGTGCCTGACATCCGGTACCCGCACACCACCCTGAGGGGGTGGCAGTTGTTCCACTTTCCGCGCGATCGGGGCGTCTTTCGCGCCGTCCGCGCGCGGCGGCGCCTCGAGATCGCGGGCCGTTTGATCCTGGTTCCGGTATGCGACAAGTGCCCGGCTTTGACCACGTACAGTGACGTCCGTGCCGGTGTCGTCACTTAAAGGCGGCCCGATATCGAGCCGGTTCAGGTCCAGGGGGGCTGGCGGTGGATCAATCCGCATCGATGATGAGCTCCTTTTCACAAAAAAAGGAGCAATCAACATGCCAATTTAAGGGGCCTTGATTATCAATGGTTTACCAATCGTTAACGGGTTTCGGTGGGCTTTTCTGCCCGGCAAAATCTGCCGGTTGGGGCAACCGATGCCGGAAATGTGATCCCGACCGGACCTACTCCTGTTAGACAGTTTGAAAAAAAGCGAGCTAGACTTTCCCAAACGATGCGGCAACGACCGTGTCGGGGCCTGGGAGGCCGTCAAATGGGCGTTGTCGATTTCGATATCTGGCGTCATCCGCTCAAGTCCGGTGCCATCGCGGCGCTGACGGTTTTGCTTGCCGCCCCCGCGTCCGACGCGGCAACCATCCGTGAGCCCGACACGACCTTCAAATCGCACAGAGTTCTCTACGACATGGTGCTTCGATCCGCGGAGAGCGGTTCCAACGTCGCCGACGCTAAGGGCACCATGTACTACCGTTTCGAAGCCTTGTGCGACGGCTGGGAGGTTGAATCCCGGGTCGCGCTGAGGCTGCATTACGGGCGGGTCGGCTCGGCGGAGGTGGTCGAGACAACCTGGACGTTCTCAAGCTTCGAAGATTACGACGGCGATCACCTGACCTACGCTGTCGATCACAAGCGCGACGGTGTTCTGGTCGAAGCGTTCGCGGGCGAAGCGGGAAAAGATAAAACCGGCGGTTTCGCCTCATTCAACGACGATGAGACGTCGGCGGTCGATCTGCCGGTCGGCACCCTATTCCCGGCCGAGCACCTGAAACGCATGATGGATCACGCCAAACAGACGGGCGGTGCTTTCAAACAGGTGGTTTTCGACGGTGCCAGTGTTGATAACCCATATGAAGTTAATGCTTTTGTGATCGGCCCGGTTCGTGACAGTAAGCTGCTGGCCAAGGGCGACGATCATGCTCGTAAGCCTGTATTCGTCGGTGCGACTTCGACCCGGCCGATTGACGATGCGTGGCGCATCCGGATGGCGTACTTCCCCCTGTTCACCCCCAAGACCCTGCCCGAGTTCGAAATCGAGGTGGATTACCGCGAAAACGGCATCGCCGAGCGGATGGTGCAGGATTTCGGCGATTTCTCCCTCAACCTGACTCCCTCCCGGCTCGAGATGCTGCCGCTAAGGACGTGTGAGTAGTCCCTGAACGCCGCCAACTGTTTCCCGGACGGGCTAAAGGCCCGATCCGGGATTTATTTGTCCGCATACAGCTTGCTCTGCCATGGGTCCCGGCTCGCCGCTTCGCGCCGTCCGGGAAATGGCGAAAGCGGTTAGTGTGCCCTACCCGTGCGGTTTAAGGATCTGACGAATGGCGGTACCGGCGGCGAGGTTCTCGAACCCCTCGTTGATTCCGTCCAGTCCCAACTCACCCGTTCTCAGCTTGTCGACCGGCAGCTTGCCGTCACGGTAGTAATCGACGAAGCGCGGCATATCCTGGGGCGGTGAGCACGAGCCCATATAGCAGCCCTGAATCCTGAACTCCTTGGCCGTCAGCATGTAGGGTTTGAGTTCGAACGTCGCGTCCGCTGGGGTCAGGCCGGCGACCGTGACCGTGCCGCCGGAACGCAACGACGCGTAAGCGGCATCCAGGCCCTTGACGGTACCGGACAGCTCGATCGCATGGACCACGCCCCCACCGGTCAGATCCTTGATCTTTTCAGCGGTGCGTTCCGTCCCTTCGGATGCGTTGACAGCGAAATGCGCACCCAACGTCTTGGCGAGCGCCATTTTCTCTTCGTTCAGGTCGACGGCGATGATGGGTTCCGCGCCGGCCAGCGCGGCGCCCATAACGGCGGACAGACCGACGCCCCCAAGCCCGAAGACCGCGACCGGTTCGCCCGGTTTCGCCTTTGCGGTATTTGTCACCGCGCCAACGCCGGTGATGACCGCGCACCCGAACAACGCCGCATCCTCGAACGTGATGTCTTCGGGCAGCTTCACCACTGAAGAGCGGTCGAGCACCGCGTACTCCGCGAAGCAGGAAATTCCGGCCGCATGGCTGATCGGTTTGCCGTTGACGCTCAGGCGTTTTCCGCCGCCGACCAGTTCGCCCTTCATTTTGCTTTCGAAGCTGGCGCCGCAGAGGTGCGGACGACCGTGCGTGCACTCGTAGCAATTGCCGCAGCTCATGACGAAGACCATCACTACGTGATCGCCTTCCTTCAAATCCGTGACCCCGGGGCCAACCTCTCGGACGATCCCGGCGGCCTCGTGGCCGAGCACGGCAGGTAACGGCCGTGGGCGAATGCCCTCGATCGTCGACATGTCGGAATGGCACAAACCTGCTGCGCGAATTTCGACGAGGATTTCATGCTGTTTCGGGCCGTCGAGATCCAGTGTCTCAATGACCATCGGATTGGACTCGGTGTAGGGCCGGGGCAGTCCCGGCTCGTAAAGTACCGCGCCGCGCATTTTCATGAGCTTTCTTCCCTTCGTTCGTATCGTGACGGGGTCAGACGACGATAGATCCGTCGCCCCGCTTGTTGTGGTTCTTGGCAATGACGTACTTGAGCTTGCGCATGGCCGCCTGTTTCAGCGTCGTTTCGCCGACGCTCGGGTCGCCGACCATGGTGATCTCCGTATTGGTGCGGGGATCGATGGCACTGACGCGGACGTAGCCGCCCACTTGATGGAACTCGAACAGCACCTCGCGCAGATGAACGTCATCGGGCTTCATGCGCCCAAGTATATGGGGATTTTAGTTAATGAAAATAACCCAGTGCCAATCGCCATCAAAGACGCATCGCCCGGCCGGATTTTAGTCCGGTTACGGGCGGCAGTGGTCCGGGACCCATGACGACTTTTGCGGCATTCGGCAGATGGGTCCCGGCTTTCGCGCGGATGACGTTATGACGACGACACTCAGCCGTTGCGGTAGGTGTAGCTGTAACCGTTCAGCGCCGGCGCACCGCCCAGGTGGGCGTAAAGAACCTTTGATCCGTCGGGGAAGAAGCCCTTCTTCACCAGGTCCATCATGCCCTGCATCGATTTGCCCTCGTAAACCGGGTCGGTGATCATGGCTTCGGTCTGTGCGGCGAAGCGGATCGCGTCGCTGGTTTCCTTGCTGGGGACACCGTACGCCGGATAGGCATAATCCGGGTTGATGACGATCTCGTCGTCGCGGACCTCGCGCCCCAGTTCGACCAGTTCGGCTGTATTGGTGACGATGTCGCGAACCTGCGCCCAGGTTTGCTCAGGCGTGCCGGACCCGTCGATCCCGATCACTTTGTCAGCGCGGTCGTCAGCGGCGAAGCCCACGATCATCCCTGCCTGGGTCGAGCCTGTGACGACGCAGACGACAACGTAATCGAACTTGAAACCGAGTTCGGCCTCCTGTGCCCGGACCTCTTCGGCGAAGCCGACATAACCGAGGCCGCCGAGTTTATGGACCGAGGCGCCGGCCGGGATTGGGTACGGCTTACCGCCTTCTTCTTCCACTTCGCGGATGGCGTCTTCCCAGCTTTGGCGGATACCGATGTCGAAGCCGTCTTCGACGACGCGGCTGTCAGCGCCCATGAGACGGGTCAGCAAAATATTGCCGACGCGGTCGTAAACGGCGTCTTCGTGCGGCACCCAGCTTTCCTGCACCAGCCGGCACTTGAGGCCGAGTTTGGCGGCGACGGCGGCGACCATGCGGGTGTGGTTCGATTGCACTCCACCGATGGATACCAGCGTGTCGGCGTTCGATGCGATGATGTCGGGGACCAGGTATTCCATCTTGCGGAGCTTGTTGCCGCCCATCGCCAGGCCCGAATTGCAGTCATCGCGCTTGGCGTAAATCTGCACCTTGCCGCCCAGAGCTTCGGTCATGCGCGGCAGATGCTCGATGGGCGTGGGACCAAAGGTCAGCGGGTAGCGTTCGAATTTGGCGAGGTTCATGGTGGACACCGTTTATTGATTGCTAATGAAGGTAAAACCTAGCAAAAATGGTGTGATAGGTGCTTTCTGATTTTATCTATTTACCGGATGAAAAATTATATAAATTCGTATTTAAAAAGAAAATGAGTAGATATTTTAATATTTTTCGGAAGAAAGTTTCATGAACAATGAATTGGATCGCATCGACCGGCGCATTCTCGGGCTGTTGCAGGCGAACGGCCGTCTGACCAATGCCGAGCTGGCGGAAAAGGTGCATGTCAGTCCGGCGACCTGTCATCGCCGCACGCAACGACTGTTCGCGGACGGCTATATCGATGGCGTGCGGGCACAGATTTCCCCACAGAAAGTCGAACGGGGTGCGCTGGTGATGGTGGGGGTGGTGCTCGACCGCTCAACACCCGAAAGCTTCGGCGAGTTCGAACGGGCGATCAGAAAGCTGAGCTTCGTACTCGACTGTCACCTGGTGGCCGGAGACTTCGACTATTTCCTGAAAATCCGCGTGCGCGACATGCAGGACTTCAACCGCCTGCATGGCGAGAAGCTGATCGCGCTCCCCGGCGTGCGCCAGACCCGGACGTTCTTCGTCATGAAGGAAGTGACCGACAACGCGCCGCTGGATTTTTGAACAGCGTCACGTCGGCGGACCGTCACATATTCCGCCGGTATTTACCGCCGGCCTCGAACAGCGCATCCGTGATCTGGCCGAGCGAGCAGACGCGGACCGCATCCATTAACACCGCGAAGACGTTCTCGTCGTTGGTCGCGGCGTGCTGCAGCCGCTTGACCATGTCCGCGGCCGAGTCCCCGTTTCGATTTTGGAAGTCGCGAAGCCGGGTAATCTGGCTCTGTTTCTCTTCTTCCGTCGAGCGGCGCAGTTCGATCTCTTTTTCTTCCGGCGGGTTCGGGTTGCGGTACGTATTCACACCGATGATCGGCAGCTCGCCGGTGTGCTTCAGCGTCTCGTAGTGAATGCTTTCTTCCTGGATCTTGCCGCGCTGGTAGCCGGTTTCCATCGCACCCAGCACCCCACCCCGTTCGGTGATGCGGTCGAACTCCATAAGAACGGCTTCCTCGACCAGATCGGTCAGCTCGTCGATGACGAATGAGCCCTGGTTCGGGTTCTCGTTCTTCGCCAGACCCCATTCCTTGTTGATGATCATCTGGATGGCAATGGCGCGGCGAAGCGATTCTTCGGTCGGCGTCGTGATCGCCTCGTCGTAGGCGTTGGTGTGCAAGGAGTTGCAGTTGTCGTAGACAGCTATCAGCGCCTGCAGCGTGGTGCGGATATCGTTGAAGTCCATTTCCTGCGCGTGCAGCGAGCGACCCGACGTCTGAATGTGGTATTTGAGCTTTTGTGAGCGTTCGTTGGCACCGTATTTAAACCGCATCGCGGTCGCCCAGATGCGGCGTGCAACGCGGCCCATGACGGAATATTCCGGGTCCATCCCGTTCGAGAAGAAGAACGAGAGATTGGGGGCGAAATCATCGATGTCCATCCCCCTCGCGAGGTAAGCCTCGACGAACGTGAAACCGTTGGCGAGCGTGAAGGCAAGCTGGCTGATCGGGTTCGCGCCCGCTTCGGCGATGTGATAGCCGGAGATCGAAACCGAATAGAAATTCCGCACCTTGTGATGGACGAAGTACGACTGGATATCGGCCATCATCTTCAAGGCGAACTCGGTCGAGAAGATGCAGGTATTCTGACCCTGGTCTTCTTTCAGAATATCCGCCTGAACGGTGCCGCGCACGGTCGACAGCGTCCATGCCTTGATCTTCTCGATCTCTTCGTCGGTGGGCGCGCGGCCATTGTCTCCTTCGAATTTCGTAACCTGCTGATCGATGGCGGTGTTCATGAACATCGCGAGAATGGTCGGCGCCGGGCCGTTGATGGTCATGGAGACAGACGTGTTGGGCGCACAGAGGTCGAAGCCGTCGTAAAGCGCCTTCATGTCGTCGAGGGTCGCGATCGAAACCCCCGAATTCCCGACCTTGCCGTAAATGTCCGGGCGCTCGGCGGGATCGAAACCGTAGAGTGTGACGCTGTCGAACGCGGTCGAGAGGCGTTTGGCCTCTGAATCCTTCGATAGGAACTTGAAGCGCGCGTTGGTGCGGAACGGATCGCCCTCGCCCGCGAACATGCGGGTCGGGTCCTCGCCCTCGCGCTTGAACGCGAACACGCCCGCCGTATAGGGGAAGCTGCCCGGCAGGTTTTCCTTGAGCAGGAACTTCAGCAGTTCGCCCTCGTCTTCGTATTTAGGGAGGGCAACGCGCGAGATGCGGTTCCCGGACAGCGTCTGGCGCTGGAGGTTGTAGCGCACTTCCTTGTCGCGGATTTTCACCACGTACTCGTCGCCGGAATAGCTCTCGACGACGGTCGGCCAAATCTCGATCAGCTTTTTGGCGCGCGGGTCGATGGCCTCGTCGCGCTCGGCCAAAAGCCTGTCGAGATCGTCCGGCGATTTGGATCCGGCGTCCGCCAGCATGCGCTTGGTCTCGCGAAGCTGCTGACGCTCGCGGGCGATCTTGGATTGTTCGGTGATGGTTTGGTGATAGCCGCGGACGGTTTCCGAGATTTCGGCGAGGTAACGCGCACGCTCCGGCGGCACGATGGTCTGACCGGGCTCTGAGACCTTGGTCGTGACCGGCTCGATGATGCACGGCGGCGCGTTGAAGCCCTTGTCCGCGAACACGCCCAGTAGTTCCTGATAAAGCGCGGTGATGCCCGGGTCGGCGAACTTGGACGCCATGCACCCAAACACCGGCATGTCGTCCGGCGATGCGCCGAAGGCTTCACGGTTACGTTGAACCTGTTTTCTGACGTCGCGGACGGCGTCCAGCGCGCCCTTCCTGTCCATCTTGTTGATGGCGACGCAGTCGGCGAAGTCGAGCATGTCGATCTTCTCGAGCTGGCTCTGGGCACCGAATTCAGGCGTCATGACGTAGAGAGATACATCCACCAGGTCGACGATGGCGGCATCGCCCTGCCCGATCCCTGGCGTCTCGACGATCACCATGTCGAAACCCGCCGCTTTCGTCGCGGCGATGATGTCGGGCAGGTATTCCGGCACTTCGGTTTTCGAGCCGCGCGTCGCGACTGAGCGGAAATAGATGTTCGATCCGTCGATGGCGTTCATGCGGATGCGGTCGCCCAAAAGCGCGCCCTTGGTCTTTCTGCGCGTCGGATCGATAGCGATGACGGCGATGTTGGGCTCGTTGGAATAAAGCCGGAAGCGGCGGATCAGTTCGTCGGTCAGCGACGATTTGCCGGCGCCGCCCGTACCGGTGATGCCGAGTACGGGCGTCTTGTCTTGTTTCGACGCCAACTCGCGGAGCTTTTTGAGGTCCGCGTCCGGCAGTTTGTCTTTTTCGATGGCGGAAATAATACGTGCCAGATCCTTGTGATCTGCATCAGCCAGCTTGCCGAGGGATTTGGGAAGGTCGTCCGTCGGGTCGAAGTCGGAAACCTCGATCATGTGTTGGATCATCCCCTGAAGACCCATCTGGTGGCCGTCTTCGGGGGAAAAGATGCGGGTCACGCCGTATTCGTGCAGATCGCGGATCTCGGCCGGCACGATGACGCCGCCGCCGCCGCCGAACACCTTGATATCCGGGCGGCCAGCCTGTTTCAAAAGATCGACCATGTACTTGAAGTATTCGACGTGCCCGCCCTGATAGGACGACAGCGCGATGCCCTGCGCGTCTTCTTGAATGGCGGCGTCGACGACCTCGGCGACGGAGCGGTTGTGGCCGAGGTGGATCACTTCGGCACCACCCGACTGCAGGATACGGCGCATGATGTTGATCGAGGCGTCATGACCGTCGAACAGGCTCGCCGCGGTCACGAAGCGGACCGGGTTGTTCGGCGTGTAGCTCTTGTCTGCTTTGGTCGCCTGCGATTTGCGCTCAGCGGTCTGCTTGCCGTCGTCTGGCATGGTGCTCTCTCCCAAGAATATGCCGTCGGATTGTAGCGGAAAGCAGGCCGCAGTTCGAGATACGCCGCGATTACCAAACTTTCCCTTTACGTTAACGTAAACTTAGCATGGGAGACGAATTCGGTCAAAGATTGAGTGCTCACGGTTCTTTCCGGAAGCGTCACCCCGGCGCAGGCCGGGGTCCAGATATCACGGTAGAACTGGATTCCGGCTTTCGCCGAAATGACACCAAGAATTGGGATCACCGTTACGGCCCCCGCCATTGACATCCCCTGCCCGGGGCAGAATGATCCGCGCAACCACAGACCCCGATTGGAGGAGAGATTATGGACGAAAGCAAAATGCACCCCGAGACGTTGGCGCTGCACGCCGGTTACCGGAAAGATGACACCAACGCGGTCGCGGTGCCGATCCACATGACCACGTCCTATCAATTCGATAGCACCGAACATGCGGAAAACCTGTTCGCGCTCAAAGAATTGGGGAACATCTATTCGCGCATCATGAACCCGACCTGCGACGTGATGGAAAAGCGCGTCGCGGCGCTTGAGGGCGGTGTCGCCGCCCTCGCCCTTGCATCCGGTCAGGCCGCGTCGACGTTCGCGATCCTGAATTTGTGCAAGGCGGGCGACAACTTCGTCTGCTCAACGGATATTTACGGCGGTACGTGGAACCTGTTCCAGAACACGCTGAAGGACCTTGGTATCGAATGCCGCTTCGTCGATCCCGCGGACCCGGAGAATTTCCGCAAGGCGACCGACGACAAGACGCGCTGCTATTACGCCGAAACGCTCCCCAACCCGAAGCTGCATGTCTTCCCGATAAAGGAAGTCGCCGACATCGGCCGTGAAGAAGGTGTCCCTTTGATCATGGATAACACGGCGGCGCCGATCCTCTGCAAGCCGCTGGAACACGGCGCCGCGGTGGTGATCTATTCGGCGACCAAATACATGGGCGGGCACGGCACCTCGATCGGCGGCATGCTGATCGACGGCGGTAACTTCGACTGGGAAGCCGGCGGCGACCGTTTCCCGACCCTGAACCAGCCGGACCCGAGCTACCACGGCGCGGTCTGGACCGAGGCCGTCAAACCGTTGGGCCCCATCGCCTACATCATCCGTGCGCGGGTCATTCTGCTGCGCGACATGGGCTCGGCGATGAGCCCGTTCAACGCGTTCCAGTTTATCCAGGGGATCGAAACCCTGCCGCTTCGGATGGCGCGTCACTGCGAAAATGCGGTCAAGGTGGCGGAGTTCCTGAAGGGCCACGACAAGATCGAAAACGTGATCCATCCGTCGCAGCAATCCGGTGAGCCCGCCAAGCGCCGCGATGCGTATCTCAAGGGTGGAAACGGCGCGCTCTGCGGGTTCGAGCTTAAGGGCGGCGCCGACGCCGGGCGCAAGTTCATCGACGCGCTGGAGCTTCTATATCACGTCGCCAACATCGGCGATGCGCGCTCTCTAGCCATCCACCCGGCGACGACGACGCACTCGCAGCTGTCTGCGGAAGATCAGGCTAAGGCCGGGGTGACGCCGGGCTACGTGCGCCTTTCCATCGGGCTCGAGCACATCGACGACATCATCGCCGACCTGAGCCAGGCGCTGGATAAAGTCTGAATATAAAAAACACCGTCATCCCGGGCGCGGTCCGCAAATGCGGGCCGAGACCCGGGACCCATTCCGACGACCACACATATCTTTGACATTGGTCCCGGATCGCTGATGGCCCTTGCCAAATCAAAGATTTGGAGGCCCATCGCGTCCGGGATGACGCGCGTGGTCTATGCGTTGAAGTCGAGGCCCCAGTCGCGATAGCGCTCGGGATCGTCGCCCCATTTTTCGCGTACTTTCACGAACAAAAACAGGTGCACGCGGCACTCGAACATCTCTTCGAGCTCTTTTCGAGATGCCGCGCCGATTTCCTTGATGCGCGATCCGCGCTTGCCCAGCACAATGGCCTTCTGGCTGTCGCGTTCGACGAAGATGACCTGCTCGATCCGGATCGCGCCGTCGTCCTGGTTGGTCCAGGTTTCGGTTTCGACCGTGGCGGCGTAAGGGAGCTCTTTCTGAAGTTGCAGATAAAGTTTCTCGCGCGTGACCTCGGCGGCGAGAAGCCGCGCCGGCATGTCGGAAATCTGATCTTCCGGGAACAACCATGGACCCGGTGCCATGCGTTCGGCGCAAAAATCGACCAGGTCACTGACGCCGTCACCCGTTAAAGCCGAAATCATGAACGTGTCGGAGAACAGTTCGAGATCGTTCAGTTCCTGCGCAAGGGTCAGAAGTTTCCCCTTCTCCGCCGCATCGACTTTATTCAAAACGAGGATCGGCGCCGGCGCGTTCGGCTTTTCCTCTTTTCTTTTCTTCAACCCGTCGAGGATCGACTTCGTGTTGCTGTCAAACCCACGTTGCGCGTCGATCATCAACAGGATCACGTCCGCGTCCCCCGCCGAGCCCCATGCGCTGGCAACCATGGCGCGGTCGAGCCGGCGGCGGGGCTGAAAAATCCCGGGTGTGTCGACGAACAGGATCTGCGCGCCGTCTTTGATCAGGATGCCGAGCACGCGGGTCCGTGTCGTCTGAACTTTGGGTGAGACGATCGACACCTTGGCCCCGACCGCCCGGTTGACGAAGGTCGACTTACCGGCATTGGGGGCGCCCAATACGGCGACGAACCCGGCGCTGGTTTGATCGATATCGGTCATTTGCCGTCCTTTTCAATCGTGGCAAGCATGGCTTCGGCGGCGGCCTGCTCGGCGGCGCGTTTGTTGCTGCCTTCACCCGTCGCGTTCGACTGACCCTGCACTTTAACTTCGACCGTAAACACCGGTTGATGGTCGGGCCCGGACTGGCCGGTGACCCGATAGTGCGGCAGTCCAAGGCCGCGGCCCTGCGCCCATTCCTGAAGTGTCGTTTTCGGGTCTTTGGGGGGGCGCCGGTTCTCCCGCATCATCGCGGTCCAGTTTTTATGGATGAAGTCGCGCGCCGCCTCCAGCCCGCCATCACGATAGATCGCGCAGATCACCGCTTCGGTGGCGTCGGCGAGGACGCCCGGATTTTCGCGTCCCCCGGTCAGGTGTTCACCGTTCGAAAGCTTCAAATGATCCGCGACCCCGATGGCTTCGGCAACGCTGGCCAGCGCGTCACGTTGCGCGAGCGCGGTGAAGCGGTAGCTGATCTCGCCCTCTTCCTCGTCCGGATACGCGTCGAGCAGCATTTCCGCGAGGATGAGCCCAAGCACCCGGTCGCCGAGAAACTCCATCCGCTCGTTGGATTTAAGGCGCACCGACGTGGCGCTGGAATGAACCAGCGCATGACGTAAAAGACCGATGTCTTTGAAAGTGTAGCCGATGGCGGCCTGTAAAGCGTCGAGGCCGCCGCTCATTCGATACTCGTAAAGAAGCGCGCCGGTCGCAGTTCGTCGAGCCACGTCCAGATCTTCCACGCCGAGCCATCGATCGAGAAGAAGATGAACTCGGCACGGCCGACGAAGTTTTCACGCGGCACGAACCCGACGCCGGAAAACCGCGAGTCGTTCGAATTGTCGCGGTTGTCGCCCATCATGAAGTAGTGGCCGTCGGGGACGGTATAGACCTGCGTGTTGTCGCTGCCGGCATTATTGTCGCTCTTTTCAACGATTAGGTGTTCCTTACCGTTCGGCAGTGTCTCGACGTACTGCGTGATGCGCGAGAACTGGCCGGGGGCGGCTTCGAAGATGTGGTCTTCGATTTTCTTGCGCTCCACCGGTTGACCGTTGATGTGCAGGATGCCGTTCTTGACCTGAATACGGTCACCCGGCAGGCCGATCACACGCTTGATAAAATCCGTCGAATTATCGCTCGGCAGCTTGAAAACGGCGACGTCGCCACGCTCCGGTTCGGTGAAAAACACCCGGTCGGATGGCAAAAGCGGCAAGCCGAATGGCAGCGAATAGCGGCTGTAGCCATAGGCGTATTTGGAAACGAAAAGATAGTCGCCGACCAGCAACGTCGGCACCATCGACCCCGACGGAATGGAAAACGGCTCGAACGCCGCCACGCGGATCGAAAGCGCGATCAGGACCGCGTAGATGACCGTGCGAAGGGTCTCTTTCATTGTTGCTCCCCAAGGGTTGGCAGCCTGGATGGGTATTCGGCGGCCGGGACCTGTACAGGGCCGCGATATGGCCAGCCGAACCCCCGGCTGTCAAGGGATGAGGGCTTGATTGGAGAAGCTGAAGAACTTTGATTCCGTCGCCCTGAACTCGATTCAGGGCCCATAAAATGCACAGCAACACACTCCGGCAACATTCATGGTTCCTGAATCAAGTTCAGGATGACGTTAAGTTTTAATCAGCGCCCGGTGCCAACCACTGATCCAGGGCGGGTTCCAGATTCTCCCACGGCCGGAAACCGATGGTGAGCGCAACCGGGGTTTCCCCCTCCGCCACGCCGACGAGCGTCGGAAATCCGGTGATCTGAGAGCGCTGGGCGTAGTAGAAATCACCCAGCGTTTCCTGCTTCGTATCCTGATCCTGGAAGGCGATCTCGAACTCGCTCAGCGGGACGCCGACCTCGTTGGCGAGACTGGCGAGCACCTTCGGGTCGGTGGTGTCCTGGTTTTCCGCGTAAAACGCCTTGTGCAGCCTGGCCAGCATGGCGGGCGCCAGTTCGGGGGCGACGCGTCTGACAGCGACCACGGCCCGGCATGCGGGTTCGGTATCGTAGGTGAAATCGCCGCGTTCGAAGAATTCAAAGTCGAATGGCTGGCCCGACGCTTCGGCAACATGGGTCCAGTGATTGCGGACGTAATCCTTGTCGCGGTCGGTCATGGCGTGATCGGTGAACGGCCTTAACCCGCCGACAAAGATCTGCAGGTCGGCCTTTTCGGCGGTTTTTTCCTTCACCCGGTCCATGACCGGTGAGAAACCCCAGCACCACGAGCACATGGGATCAGCGAAATAGAGCAATTTACGGTCCATGGCGAACCTCCTTTGCTCAAACATAGTGAGCATCAAAGGCGCATGAAACCCTTGCCCTTATGGGTCTGCATCTGGAAACTACCGCCGAGATCGATCCCGGAGACCTTTTTACGATGCCGAACCCGCGTTTTCCCGCAACTCGTATGCGCCGCAACCGCCGCACCCCCTGGCTCAGGGACTTGGTGCGAGAAAATGTCCTCACGCCCGCCGACCTGATCTGGCCGGTGTTCGTGATCGAGGGATCGGGCAACCGGGAACAGGTCATCTCCATGCCGGGGGTCGAGCGGCTTTCGTGCGATCTTCTGGCGCGTGCCGCCAAGGATGCGCGCGGTCTCGGTATTCCGATGATCGCGATCTTCCCCTTTGTCGATCCAACCTTGAAAACACCCGACGCGAGAGAGGCCTGGAACCCGGACAATCTTGTTTGCCGGGCGGTCAAGGCGATCAAGGACGCGGTCCCCGATATCGGCGTGATGTGCGATGTGGCGCTCGACCCGTTTAATTCCGACGGTCATGACGGGATCGTCAAAGGCGATGTCATCCTCAATGACGAAACGGTCGAGTGTTTGGTCAAACAGACGATTTGCCAGGCCGAAGCCGGCTGCGACGTGATCGCGCCCAGTGACATGATGGACGGCCGGATCGCGGCGCTGCGTAAGGGGCTGGATGAAAACAATCTCCACGACGTGGCCTTGATGTCGTATGCGGCGAAGTACGCATCCGGGTTTTACGGGCCGTTCCGTGATGCCGTCGGTTCGGGCGGTGCGTTGAAGGGCGACAAGAAGACCTATCAAATGGACCCGGCCAATACCGACGAAGCGATGCGCGAAGTCGCGATGGATATCAACGAAGGCGCCGACATGGTCATGGTCAAGCCCGGCCTGCCCTATCTCGATGTCGTTCAAAGGGTTAAGCAGACCTTTGGTGTGCCGACCTTCGCCTACAACGTATCGGGCGAATACGCGATGTTGCGCGGTGCCGGCAATGCCGGCTGGTTGCAGTATGAAACCGTGATGATGGAAATGCTGATGGGTTTCAAACGCGCCGGCGCTGACGGCGTGCTGACCTATCACGCGATTGACGCCGCCAAAATCCTGAACGATTGAATTCTATTGTCCCGGTGACGGGATAGATCGATATTGATTGAAACGGGAGGGCAAGATATGGCCGCGAAGTTTCATCTCATCAGCTCTGTTACATGTCCCTGGGTGCAGCGATCCGTCATCGTCATGCGGGTCAAGGGCGTCGCGTTCGACGTCACGTACATCGATCTTCAGGACCCACCTGACTGGTTTTTGGAGATGTCGCCACATGGAAAGGTGCCGGTGCTGCAGGTGGACGGCGTGACGCTGTTCGAATCGAACGCCATTTCCGAATATCTGGACGAGACGCTCGAACCCAGGCTGCACCCCGAAGACCCGATCAAGCGCGCGCAAAACCGTGCCTGGACGGATTTTTTGCCGACGTTCGCGTGGGGGCCGGGCCTGAACGACGTCACTTTCTGCGCATCCGAAGACGACTTGCCGGACGCCCTCGAAACTGCCCGCGAACGCCTCACCCCTCTCGAAGAGACGATCAGTAAACAGCGCGGCAACAATGGCCCCTATTTCAATGGTGATACGTTCTCGCTGGTCGATGCGTCTTATGGGCCGTTTTTCCAGCGCTTCGCGATCTCGGAAAAGGTGCTGCAGACCGGGCTTCTGGACGAGTTCCCCCTCGTCAAAGCGTGGTCCGACGCGCTTCTGTCAGACGATAAGGTGACGGGTGCGGTGCCGGAGGGTTTCGATGAGGCGTTTCTCAAGAACCTCGAACGGCGCGGCGCACTTGCCTGGAAGCTGATGTCCGCCGAAAGCGCGGCTTAATTGTTCCCGTAACACCTTCCCGGCTTGTAACGGCCTCGGTGCCATTGCCATTTTTCGTGCTGAAAATGGCCGTTTTGGCAGAAACGAAGGGGCTTTTGGCATTCGTGCCGCGAATTCATATGATATCTGCTTACCGGGTAAATTGACTTCTAGCCCGCTTTCATGACGATCTGGCGCCAACATCTATTGCCGAGGAAACCCGCGTGTCCGCATCTGCCCGTCTTTTCACCCCGATCCTGATTTCGGGCTGCATCATCGTCATGACCAGCTTCGCATTGCGCGCGAGCTTCGGTCTGTTCCAGATTCCGATCGCGGAAGAATTCAACTGGCTGCGCTCCGAGTTTTCGATGGCGATTGCGATCCAGAACCTCGCATGGGGCATCGGCCAGCCAATCTTCGCCGCGCTTGCCGAAAAATTCGGGAACAGGAAAGCGGTCGCGCTCGGCGCCGTCGTCTACGCGCTGGGCCTCGTGCTTTCGAGTTCCGCCGTGACGCCGGAAGCGCACCAGCTTTTGGAAGTTCTGGTCGGCTTTGGGATTGCCGGAACCGGCTTCGGGATTATTCTGGGCGTCGTCGGACGCGCGGCGTCGGAGGAGCACCGCTCCATATCGCTCGGGATCGTGACGGCGGCTGGTTCCGCCGGGCAGATCGTCGGTCCGCCGTTCGCCAACATCCTGTTGCAATCCATGCCGTGGCAGTCCGTGTTCATCGTGTTCGCCGCGGTCATCCTGCTGGCGATGTTCGCGCTGCCGTTCCTGAAGGCCGAAGAGCCGGTCGCATCGAAGGCGGAACTCGAACAGTCCATGGGGGCGGTTGTCACCGGCGCGCTTAAGGATCCGAACTTCGCGATGATCTTTTCCGGTTTCTTCTCGTGCGGCTTCCAGTTGGCGTTCGTGACCGCGCACTTTCCGGCCTTCATTACCGAAGTCTGCGCCACCATTCCGCCCGACAGCATGATTCGCGCTGTTGGCGTCAATTCGACGACGGCGTTGGGGGCGTTCTCGCTGGCACTGATCGGCTTCATGAACATCGTCGGCACGATCTCGGCCGGGGCGTTGGGTAAGAATTTCTCAAAGAAGTATCTGTTGTCGATGATCTATGTCGGGCGGACGGTTGCTGCCGCTGCGTTCATCATGGTGCCGATGACGCCGACGACGGTGGTGCTGTTCTCGCTGACCATGGGGGGGCTGTGGCTCGCGACCGTGCCGCTGACATCCGGTCTGGTCGCGCAAATCTACGGTCTCCGCTATATGGGAACGCTCTATGGGATCGTGTTCCTGTCACACCAGTTGGGCTCGTTCCTGGGCGTCTGGCTGGGTGGTTATATGTACGATCTTTACGGGTCGTACGATCTGGTGTGGTGGGTCGGCGTTGGCGCGGGGGCGTTCTCGGCGCTCATTCACCTGCCGGTCAAGGAGCAGCCGAAGGCCTTGCCGGTTCCGGCCTGATCGAAGCGGGTAATTGCAAGCGCTGAAATTCAACCGTCGTCCTGAACTTGATTCAGGCCCCATGGGCTAACGGCATGTTGGTCAAGATTTAGCATGGATCCCAAATCAAGTTTGGGATGACATGGAAAATCATCGAGAAAATCGCGCGAAAAATTAACGCGCCAGCCAGTCCTGCACGATCTTGATCTGATCCGGGTCCATCAAGGCTGGGGCGTGGCCGCAGTTCGGAATGGTGACGACGTCGGCCTTGGGGCCGCGCTTGGCCATTTCCTCGGCGGTTGCCACGCTCAAAAGATCCGAGTTTTCGCCGCGTAAGACCAGCACCGGGCATTCGATCCTATCCCAGACATCCCAAAGATCGACGTCCTCGATCGGGCCCGAGCAGAACACACTCGCGATATTCGGATCGTAATGCAGGCGACAGCCCCCTTCCCCGTTCGGCACGGAAGATGTTTTCGCCAGATGCCGCCACTGCTCGTCGGTCAGGTCGCCAAAGGGGGCGTGCACTTCGCGCAGATACGTTTCGACCGCATCGATATCCTGGAATGACGGTGCCGCGCCGACGTAATGGCAGATGCGGACCAGCGCTTCCTTGGCGATCAGCGGACCGATATCGTTGACGACCAGCTTGCGGATCGGCGTGCCGGGCGTCGCCGCCAAAAGCATGCCGATGATCCCGCCCATGGAGGTGCCGATCCAATCCACCCGTTCCGCACCGATGTGCGCCATCAGCCCCGACATGTCGTTCATGTAGTTCGGGTACGAATAATGCGTCGGGTCGTTCAGCCAATCGCTGGCGCCACGCCCGGCGACGTCGACGCTAACGACGCGGCCGTCTTTCGAGAGCGTGTCCGCGATCACGTCGAAATCACGGCTGGTGCGCGTCAGGCCGTGCACGCAGACGGTCGCTTTTCGTCCCTTCTGCTCGCCCCAGTCGGTGAACGAAATCCTGTGAAACCCGCCCGGACCGAGCGAGAGGAAACTGCCGGCGCGGTGCGGTTCGGGGATCATGATCAGATGACCTCTTCGTCGCGCAGCTTGGCGATTTCCTCGGCGCTCATGCCAAGCAGTTCGCTCAACACGCCGTCCGTATGCTCGCCGATGGTCGGCGGGGCGAGGCGTGCGCTGACCGGCGTGCCGGACATCTTGATCGGGCTATTGATGAGCGGCACCTTGGCGCCGGTTGCCGGCTGTTCCATCTCGATCCGCATGTTGCGGGCGAGTACGTGTTCGTTGTTGAAGACCTGATCCAAATTCCAGATCGGCCCGCAGCTCACCGAGTTTTCTTCAAGTTCTTTCAGCCAGAAATCCATCGGCTTTTCTTTGATGATGTCGCGGAGCTGTGGGATCAGGGCATCCCGGTTCTTCAACCGCATGCCGTTCGTGGCGTAATCAGGGTTCTCGGCGAGTTCCGCGCAGCCCGCGACCTTGCAGAAGCGCTGGAACTGCCCATCGTTGCCGACAGCGAGGATGATGGCGCCGTCAGACGTTTCGAACGCCTGATAAGGGACGATGTTCGGGTGCGCGTTGCCGAGGCGCGGCGGGTTCTTGCCGGTCGACAGATAGTTCATCCCCATAATCGTCGAGAACGCGACCATGACGTCGAGCATCCCGATGTCGATGTGCTGGCCCTCGCCGGTAACCTCGCGATGGCGGAGCGCGGCGTTGATCGAAACCGCGGCGTACATGCCCGCCATCAGGTCGGCGACCGGGACGGCGGCTTTCATCGGCTCGCCGTCAGGTTCACCCGTCAGGCTCATGAAGCCGCTCATCCCCTGGATCAGCACGTCATAGCCGGGGCGCTTCGCATAAGGGCCGGAATTCCCGAAGCCCGTGATCGAACAGTAGATTAGGCCGGGAAACTCTTCTTTCAGATCGTCGTAGCCGAGACCGTATTTGGCGAGACCGCCGGTCTTGAAGTTCTCCACCAGGACCTGCGACGTGCCGATCAGTTTCTTAGCCAACGCCTGCCCTTCGGGCTTTGCGATATCCAGCGTGATGGAGCGCTTGTTGCGGTTGGCGGCGCAGAAATAAGCGGCTTCCGACGTGTCTTCGCCGTCATCACCCTTGATATAAGGCGGTGCGAATTTACGCGTGTCGTCGCCGGCGCCCGCGCGCTCGATCTTGATGACGTCGGCGCCGAGGTCGCCGAGAATTTGCGTGCAGCTGGGACCCGCGAGGATACGGGTGAGGTCGAAGACGCGGATACCTTCCAACGGACCGGGCATTTATGGGATCTCCCTAAGTGTTTTTTGTTTGTGCAATGTTCTTACCATGCGGGTTCCGATGATCAAGGCCAGCCGGATATTCAGGGCCGGAAGCGCTCAGCCAGTCTGCGCCGGGCAGCCGGCATTTCTGTCTCACGGTGCTGAAAAACGTGGTTTTCGAAGAAATAGCCCGTGAGCTGCAGGCCGCTTGCGATATCCGCATCGACATCGCTGTCGAGGAGAAAGGTCGGTAGCGGGAGCAGCCGCTCTTTATACGGTTGCGCCGCCGCGGTCGAGACCGCCCGGCCTGTTCTTGGTGAGACGTATGTTAGATCCTCCGTTGTACCGGTCGCCGCGCAGTGTGCGAGGTCGAGGCCAAAACCAAGCTCCGCCAACAGGCCTATTTCCCATTTCACATAAATTACCGGCCATACGCTGTCGTCATCCAGCGACGTCAACAGGATTTCCAACCCCTCAAGAATGGCCGGGTGCGCCTGGCGTTCCGGTAACGCGGCCTCGATCAATGCGCAGGCGGAGGTGAGCGCCGCCAAACGGCGGGCGTCCGAGAGGGCAGACGCTGCGAACGCTTTGATCGGTTCCACGGTGAAGGTGCCGAGATGTTCGGGCAACCGCGCATGCCAGCGCGCCTGCACCTTGTTGCCGGGTTGCAGGATGCCGCTCATCCTTTTGCCGCCCCCGCCCCTGACAAGTCCGGCGTGCCGCCCGTGCGCGCGCGTTAGTACATTGACGATTGCCGACGTTTCGCCGTGCTTGCGAACGCTCAGAATGATGCCGTCGTCCTGCCAGTCCATGGCCGGAGTTTATGCGCTCAGCTGTGACCTGAACACGGCATTTTTCTCGGGAAAAACCCTCACCCTGTCCCTCTCCTAAGGGAGAGGGAACGCAGAAGTTGATACCCCTCTCCCTCGGGAGAGGGTGGCGCGCCTGCGCGCCGGGTGAGGGGCAGAGTGTGGCGATGACAATTTTAGCGTTGAAGCCCTCGCCCGCCCGGCACAGCATGCGCGGGGAGGATTTCATCATGAACGACGATAGCTTCACCGATCCTGCGACCGTGGCTGCCTCGATGATCGGCATATCCGACGCCGAGACCGGCGACGTGGCGCCGCATGTCAAACCTGCGACGACGTATAAATATGGTCAGGGTTATGTGTACTACCGCGACAACGGCCCGGGTATGGGGGATGTCGAGGAAGTGTTGCGTCGGCTGGAGGGAGGCAAGGCCGCGATGGTGTTTGCCTCCGGCATGGCGGCGGCGACGTCCCTGCTCGTTTCACTCGGCAGTGGCGCGCATATCGTTGCACCCGAAACCATGTACTGGTTTCTCAGAAACTGGATGGTCAAGGATGCCCCGGCTTTCGGCTTATCGGTGACGCTCTATCCGAACGGCAATCTGGACGCCATCAAGGCTGCGATCGCACCCGGGAAAACGAAAGCGGTTTGGGTCGAAACCCCTGCGAACCCTGACTGGTCGATCACCGATATTAAGGCCGCCGCCGACATTGCGCACGACGCGGGGGCGAAGTTGTTCATCGATTCAACGACGGCGCCGCCGGTGATCACCCGCCCGCTGGAGTTGGGTGCGGATGTTGTCATGCATTCGGCGACGAAGTTTCTGAACGGTCATTCGGACGTTCTCGCTGGCGCACTGATCACGAATGAAGCGAACGATCTTTGGGAACGCGTCCATCACGCGCGGGCCGGGTTCGGCGGGACGCTCGGGGCGTTCGAAAGCTGGCTTTTGTTGCGGGGGGTGCGGACGCTGGACGTGCGGATGCAGCGCCATTCCGAAAACGCGATGCGCGTTGCCGACGCCATGCTCGCCAACCCCGCCGTATCGCATGTGCTCTATCCGGGGCTGCCGGATCATCCCGGTCACGACATCGCAAAAAAGCAGATGAAGGGGTTTGGGGGGATGATGTCGATCCGGCTCACGGGTGGAACGGATGCCGCGGCGCGGGCCGTGCTCAGAACGAAGCTGTTCAGGAACGCGACCTCGCTTGGCGGCACGGAAAGTTTAATCGAGCATCGCGGTCCGGTCGAAGGGCCGGACAGCCCGACCCCTCAGGACTTGTTGAGGTTATCGGTCGGGCTCGAAAATGCCGACGATCTGATCGCCGATCTGGAACAGGCGCTCGGTCAGTAACGGGAGGAGAATGTCATGCGCGTAAAAGCCGTAGCGGCGATGATTGCCGCTGTAATGCTGCTGATGACCGGTCCATCCCTTCACGCGGACGACGCGCCGACAACATCTAAGGGTGTCAGCGGGAAAGTCACCGGCACGATTCCGTTGCAAGGCATGTTCGATAGCTCTGACGGGCTGCAGATGCGGGCGCGCGAGGTGACGATTGCGCCCGGCGGCAGGATCGCGCTTCATCATCACGACAACCGTCCCGAGCTTATTTATCTGATTGAAGGTGAAGTCACCGATCACATCGTCAGTGAAGACCGAAAAGCGACCGGCACCGCTGGAATGACGATGACGGCACCGGCCGGCGTCACGCACTGGGTTGAGAATTCAGGCGACGTCCCGGTGCGTGCCATCGTCGTGGATATCGTTCCCGTTAAGTAACTTACTTCGGGGGGTAGTACAGGAATTCCAACATCACGCAGCCATCCTTCGTAAAGAACGGGCCATGCGGCACATGCGGTGGGCGGACGGCGTACGTTCCGACTTGCAGAACTTCCTGTTCGTCTTCCGGCGTGCCGATCGAGAGCGAGCCCGATACGATGAAGACTTCCTCGCACCATTCGTGAATCGATGGATCGGGCGACACCGTCCCTGCCGCCCAGCGGGTAATCCGCGTGACGGCACCCGAACCGGCGTCAAAGCTGCCGGAAAGAACCTTGGTCTCAATCCCCTTGAAACCCGCGACAGCTTCCCAGCCGTCTTCGTCGAGCGCGTTGAAGAATTCGCGGTGTTGTTTGGGGAAGGAACCGAAGCCGTCGTTACCCGCCATCACGCGGGATCCGCAGAGATGATCACCATGGCATGCGCCATCGGGTATTCGTCGGTCTGAGAAACATCGACCTTCGCCGTCATCCCTTCGGGTGTCAGCTTATCGAGACGTTCTTTCGCCCCACCCTTCAACAGCATGATCGGCTGGCCGGTCGGCAGGTTCTGCACTACCATGTCGCGCCAGAACACACCCTGCCTGAATCCTGTGCCGAGTGCCTTGGCGCAGGCCTCTTTCGCAGCGAAGCTCTGCGCGAAGCTCGACGCCGGGTTCTGCCGGCGCATGGCTTTCCTGATTTCGTAATCGTCGTAGAGGCGTTCTATGAACCGGTCACCGAAGCGTTCCAGCGTCTTTTCGATGCGCCGGATGTCGCAGAGATCGGTGCCGATACCGATAATCACGCCGAGCGTTCGCCGCGGGCGTCGGTGCGCGCCTTATCCATCAACGAACGCATCCGGCGGATGGCACTGTCCAGGCCTGAGAAGATCGCTTCACCGATCAGGAAGTGGCCGATGTTCAATTCCATCACGTTGGGGATCGCCGCCACGGGGATGACGGTTTCGAAGGTCAGGCCATGACCGGCGTGGCATTCGAGGCCAAGCTCATCGGTTGCCTGGGCGGCTTCGATGATGCGCTTCAGTTCGTTGGCGCGCTCATCGCCTTCCAGTTCGCAGTACTGTCCGGTGTGCAACTCGACGATATCGGCGCCGAGCTTGGCGGACGCTTCGAGCTGCTTCGGATCCGGTTCGACGAATAGTGAAACGCGGATGCCCTTGTCTTTAAGGGCTTTCACGACGGGCTCCAAAGTTTTGAAGCCACCGGCGACGTCGAGGCCGCCTTCCGTCGTCCGCTCTTCGCGTTTTTCCGGCACGATGCAGGCGGCGTGAGGCTCATGACGAAGTGCGATCGCCAGCATCTCGTCGGTTGCCGCCATCTCGAGATTGAGCGGCACGACGATCGCGTCCATCAAGCGTTCGATATCGCTGTCGGAGATATGCCTGCGGTCTTCGCGAAGGTGCGCGGTGATACCGTCGGCGCCGGCTTTCTCGGCCAGCTTGGCGGCATGGATGGGGTCCGGATGGACGCCACCCCGGGCATTCCGAATGGTCGCCACGTGATCGATGTTGACGCCGAGACGTAAGGTGTTGCTCATGCCGCCTCTCCTGTCTGTTCAGGGATACCGTCGACCAATTCGACGGCACGCGCCTGCCGGCGCTTGTAGGCAGCTATTTTGTAGCGCTCGATAACCGGTTTCAGCAAAAGGAAAAAAGTTACCCACACAATAACCGAGGTTGGGATGGCGGCCGCCATCATGGGCATCAAAACCGGCATGGCGGTATCGCCGATGAACGCCCAGTCGCCGCGCAGCATAGCTTCGGTGACGGCACCGAACAGCGCGGTGAAGTCCATGGCCTCGGCATCGACGCCGGTCTGACCGAAGCCCATCGCAACGCCGGATTTGTATAGCCAGATCCAGATGAATGGGAACGTCCACGGGTTTCCGACGACGGTTCCGATGACGGCGGCAACGATACTGCACCTGGACAGCCACGCCCCCAGAACCGAAAGCAGAATGTGCAGACCGATAAAGGGGGTGAAGGACATCGCCGCGCCCCAGGCAATGCCGCCCGCGATGGCGTACCCGGAGCCCGGCAGCCGGCCGACCCGGAACAGCAGATATCGGGTTGAACGGCGCCAGCCCATTTCCGGCCAAATGCTGGCAATGGCTTTGCGGTGGATGGGCAAGGGATCGCGGCGCCTGAACATACCTGAAACGTAGCGATTGCGGGGCCCGATTGAAAGAGGACGTTTTTGTGACAGGCCCCTTACCCGGCGCGTGCCGCGCCACCCTCTCCCAAGGGAGAGGGGAGCCTATACGTGAGTCCCTTCTCCCGTTTGGGAGAAGCACAGGATGAGGGGTTATTTCCGAAGCGTCAGCGTGTCGCCTTCGATAGAAAACGACGACAGCCGGTCGAGGAAACTCATACCCAGCAATGAGGTGCCGAGGCTCCGTTCCATCACGGCGGCACGTACATCGGTGACGGTGATGCCGCCGATTTCGAGCCGGTCGATCCGGACCGCTGCGCCAAAAGCGGTGCCGTTGGCGGTGTTGAAGCGCTGAGAATATGAGAGCGTGTCGGGGTGAAGTCCCGCGCGCTCGGCGTCGTCCCGGCTCAGCGTGACGACACTTGCGCCGGTATCGACCAGAAACTGCACGCGTTCTCCGTTGACCGTCGCGGAAACGTGAAAATGCCCATCGTTTCTTCGGTTGAGGGTGATTTCCCCTGCCCCGCTCTCGACCGCCATCGAGGGGACGAGCGCGCCCATGAGCCGCGAGCCGATGGCCGCGAAATCATCTTTGAGTGTGTAACCGACGACCAGCACAAGTCCGATCATCACCCAGACAAAACCAGCCTTGAGCGCTCCCTTGAGGTTGAGTCTCGGCGATAGCATCAAACCCGCGCCGATCAGGACCATCAGCCCGAATGCGCGAACCAGGTTCGCCTGGTCGACATCGCTGTCGAGCGAGCCCGGAAACATATCGGCCAAAAACCAAACCAGGGCCGCGATTCCGGCGCAACCGATCAGCAGGATCCACACACGTGTGTTCACGGTCTAATTCCCTCCCAGTTTCTTGAGGGCGTCTTTGGCACGCGTCAGCCCGGCTTCGGCCGCTTTTTCCAGCCATTTTCGTCCTTCGCGCGGATTGCGGGCGACACCATCGCCGTTGATGAGCATGGCACCGTATAAATAAGCGGCCTCGGCGATGCCGTTGTTGGCGGCGGATTTCGCCCATTGCGCCGAGATCGCCTTATCTGCGGGCACGCCGTCGCCCTGCCAGTAGATCCGCGATAGCTCGTACTGCGCCTGCGCATGCCCGGCCTCGGCTGCCTTCTCGAACCAGCCGCGCGCGGCGCCCGGATTGATGTCGGTGCCGATGCCGCGCGCATAGATCAATCCCAACTGGAACTGGTCTTCGGGGTTGGTGCTCTCCGACAGTTTCGCAAGACGTTGGCGCGACTGTCTCGCTTGTTGCTGTTTCGCTTTGGAGACGGCGATACCGGCAACCCCGCTGTCGCGGAGCGCATCGATATAGACAAGATAATCGTCAAGGATCGCCGGGATATCCGGGTTCAGCTGATCCCACGATTTCAGCGCGGCGCGCTTGTTCTTGCGTTGCCACGATTTGAAGTCGGCGCACCAGTGCCCTTCCAGCACCTTTCTGAACTGCACCATCTCGCGCGTGCCCTTGTCGAAGCCGAGATCCTGATAGGCTTTCTCCTGATAGAGATAGGCTTCGCACTCCAGATCGACTTCGCGGACATGCTCCAACCTTCCGCGAAGATGCTGCATCCCGTGTCCCGTCAGTTCGTGCGCCAATACCGGTGCCAACTCGCGGGGCGACCACTTGCCCCCGAACCGTCCGACAATGGTCAGGAAATCCTTGGTGCGTCCCTCCGCCTGATAGAAATCGGGGAGGAACGCGGCAATCGTGATCTTGGTGAGTTCCCTTTTCGGAAACGCCGGGTCATAGACGATGACGACGTTGCCCGCCTTTTTCAGCTTTTCGATGGCATTCGCATTGTAGACAGAGTTTTCGATCAGGATATCGGCAGCTTTTCTGACCGTATCGGCACCCTCTGCCGGAGAAGCTAGGTCGATGTCGTAATATTTGCCCCGAGGAGCAGGCTTCCCCGCGATCTGCATGCCCTTGTGCATGAACTGGACAACCCCGTCGTCTGCAGCGGACGCGGCCGATGGTAGCATCAAGGATGCACTGACCGATAACAGACAAAGCGTTTTTACGGGGCTAAGCATCAATCCTTGGTCAGCTCGAACATCAGCAAAAGCGTGCGTTGATCGTTCCTGTTGAAGTTATCGTCCGAGATTACATAGATCATCGTTTCGCCGGTCCGGCTACGGACAGCCTCGATCCCCTCGAAATTGTCGATGTTCATGGGCGGCGCGAGGCTGGCGATCAGCGATCCTTCGACCTGCGCGCCCGGTGCGATATCCGATGCGGCGATGCGCTTGATCTTGATGCGCACGCCCTGGCGTGGGGTGAAGAACCGTTCCAGCACGACCACGTCCCCGTTCGGAAGGGTCGCCGCCCCCGTCGGGCGAAAGCCTTTTTCCGAGACGTAGGTCAGTACATCCCACCCGTCACGGCTGGAAATCCAGGCGACGTGAACGGGCTCGTCAGGATCACCTTCCGAAATCGCCAGCAGGCGGCCATCGTATAACAGTGTCAGCGCTTCGATCCCGTCGTTGCCGGGCATCCCCATAAGCTCTGCCGGCGGCTTGAGGACGCGCGGCACCGTGGTGCCCGGATCGTATCGCCATAACCGATGATCCCGTTCGAAGGCGACGATGATCTCTCCTTCGACGCCGGGGCTCATGGCTTCCGCATCGGCGAAATGCTTACCGCGAATTGGTGTCCCATCAAGATCGGCCAACGGGCTCAGGTCGGGATTCGAAATGCCGGCAAGGTCGCCCTTCTCGTCATATGTGAGTTCGGTCGACAACGACTGAGCAGCGTCCGAAATGGTGACCATGCGCCGGCCGTCGGCGCTGAGCCCGAGGGCGGAAAAGCCGCCGAAGCGCGGTTCGCGGCTGACCAGGTTCAGCCCGCCCCGGAATTTTAACTGGCCCGCTTCTGTCTTGTCCGGTGCCGCGTCGATCAGCGGGATGCGCGTGACGTCGACTTCGACCGGATCGGCATGCCCGGTCGGTGCGAAGAGCGCCAGAAAAGCGGCTGTGGCGATGGTCGAAAGCAATCTCATGATCTGTTTTTAGCACGCCCTGCGAGTGCCAGAAAGCAGTCCCGAACGTGTGAAATTTTTGCGGCAGGGCGTGACGGCGGCGAATTTTCCGATAACATCCGCCCATGAAATTTATCCATCTGACCGACCCGCATATGACGGCCTCCGGCGCGCTATTCGACATCGATCTTGAGGCGCGCCTGTCGGCCGCCGTTGAATCGATTAACCGGCGTCACGCCGACGCTGAACTCGCGATGATCACCGGCGATATCGCGCACTGGGGTGAACCGGACGCCTATCAGCGCGTAAACCGGATTTTATCCGGGCTCGCGATGCCGTGGTATCCGTTGATCGGCAACCATGATGTTCCGAAAGCCTATTTCGCCGGATTGCCGAACGCACCGAAAGACGATGCAGGACGCGCGTGCTTCCGTCTCGATACCTCGGCGGGTGCGTTCATCGCGCTCGACACGTTGACGGAAGGAACGCATGCGGGATCGGTGGATGACCGGCAGTTAAACTGGCTCGACGATCAAATCGGAAGTTCCAAGTATAGTTTCCTGTTCCTGCATCACGGCCCGTCCCGGACCGGGATCGCCGGGATGGACCGGATTCCCCTTCTCAATCCGGATGCGCTTCACGCCGTCATCAGCGCGCACCCAGGGAAGCTTCGGCATATCTTCTTCGGGCACATGCACCGGGCGTTTCACGGATCGTGGCGGGGCATTCCGTTTTCGACCGTCAAAGCGACGGCGCATCAGGTGGCGGCCCTCATCGACGACGAATCACCGCTGACTTCGAGCCGTGAAATGCCGGCCTACGCCGTCGTGCTGATCGATGACGAGAACGTCCTGGTGCACGATGTGTCATACTTGGAAGAAGCGGCGGAATTCACCTATGACCGCGAGGCCGGACGTCCTGCCGCCGATTAGACCCGGTCGCGTCACCAAACTGTCACGACTGATTTCCCGGGAATCGTGTTAGCCGGTTTCGAACGAAACAAGCGGACTGACCGATATGGGCTGGTTACTGACCATCGTACTGGCGATGCCTTTGACAAGCGGCGACGTCGAATTCCGGATGTGGTTTTCCAAGGAAAGCTACTGCACCTTCGCCATAGAAAAATTCTCTGAGAAACCCTTCATGCAACGTCTTCCCGACGGCGGCGAAGCACCGGGCGCGGTCAAACATGCGACATGCCGTGAGCTCGGGAGGGACGAAGAAGCGTTGGTGCCGGAACATCTGCTTTGGAAGGTGAAGCCTCTCGGCGGGCTTTTCAGCGCCAACTGATCATTTCCGCCTTCTCTTGTCATTCATGCCGATCCGCCACAGGATTGGCTTAATCGGCATCAAGCCGAAAACAAAATGACAAGGGAAGAACCATGCCACCCATCAAACTGATGGCGACCACGGGCATCCTCGGCTACGGCTTTACCGAGGAAGCCTTCAACGCGGGCGTTGCCATGAAACCCGATCTCATCGCGTGCGACGCCGGATCTTCGGACCCGGGTCCGCACTATCTGGGGAGCGGTACCGCCTTCGTGTCGCGCGCCGCGGCAAAACGCGACCTCGAATTGATGGTGACGGCGGGTGTCGCCAACGGCATCCCGGTGATGATCGGCTCTGCCGGCGGTAGCGGCTCGGACGCGCAGGTCGACTGGACGCTCGATATCCTCCGTGAGATTTGCGCCGAGAACGACATCGCGCCCAAGGTTGCGGTGATCCGCACAGAACAGTCGAAGGACCTGCTTCACAAGAAACTGGCGGCGGGGAAGATTTCGCCGCTCGGTCCCATTGGTGAACTGACCGACAAGGATATCGACGACGCATCGCGGGTCGTCGCGATGATGGGGCCTGAGGGGTATCAGCAGGCATTGAACGAAGGTGCGGACGTGGTGATCGCCGGACGTGGCACCGATGCCGCGTTGTTCGCGGCGCTACCCCTGATGAAGGGCGCCGACCCGGGTCTTGCCTGGCACCTCGCCAAGATCATTGAATGCGGCGCGCAGGTGGTTGAGCCGCGCGAAGGACAGGACTGCGTCATCGGCACGATCTACGACGATCATTTCACGGTCGAACCGGGACACCCGGACAGACGATGCACGGTGACGCGCGTCTCCGCGCATACGCTTTATGAAAACCCGGAACCGTATCGATTGAAGGAGCCGGACGGTACCCTCGTCACCGACCATTGCAGTTTCGAGCAATTGGAGGAACGCGTCGTCAAGGTGTCGGGCAGCCGGTATGAGCCCGCGGACCAGTACACGGTGAAACTCGAAGGTGCACGACCGGTAGGTTTCAGGACCGTCTTCATCGCCGGTATCCGTGACCCGATCCTGATCGACGGTATCGATGACTTCGTGACATCCTGCCGGGCGCGCATCGCACGAGACGTCGGCGCACTTGGGATCGAACCGGCGGACTTCACGCTGTCGGTGCATCTTTACGGGAAGAACGCGGTGATGGGCGAACTGGAACCTGAGGCCGACGGACCGATCCATGAGCTTGGTCTATTGCTCGACGTACTCGGGCGGACCGAAGACATCAGTCGTGCCGTATTGGCGAAATCCAGGTACGCGTTCCTCCATACGGACTTTCCGGGCCGGATGTGTATTTCGGGGAACCTCGCGATCCCCTTCTCGCCCTCCGACATGCACGTCGGTGCGGTGTATGAATTCAACGTCTGGCATCTGATGTCGTGCGACGACCCGATGGAATGCGTTCGCATGGAATGGATCGAACCCGAGGAGGTGCGCTCATGGCGAAATTGATGGATATCGCGCGCGTGGTGCGCGGCAAGAACGCGGGCGCGCTGCAGTTGACCCTGGACGTTATGTTCGAAGACGAGGAAACCTACCGAAAGGTCCGCGATTCAGGCGTGTTGTCGCCGCGTACCATCGCACCCTTATACGGCGTCACCGATAACGAGGTGGCGATCATTCCCTTCGATGTCGCAAAGGCGATCAAGATCACGGTGCCGAGGCGGATAAGGTCCGGCTCACCCGGCGATACCGATGTCTACGGGGCGCAGCAACACGTACCGTTGATGCAGATCGACTTGCCGGATTGATGGATATAGGCTCGCTTCATGGAAAACCTGTACTCCTTTCATGACCGTCAAAGCCCCGAAGGCGGCGAGGTCTTTTTCGACCACGTGGCGTGGATGGTGCCGGATATGGACGCGGCATCCGCGGTGATGGAGCGGCTGGGTTTCAAGCTGACGCCCTACTCCGTGCACGGTAACCGAGACCCCGAAACGGGTGAACGTATTCCGCAGGGCACCGCCAATCGCCTGGCTATGCTGGAGACCGGATACATCGAACTGCTTTGTGAAGCGGGCGACGTCGAGGCGCCGGTGGTCGACGACCTGCGTGCGCGGCTGAAAAGATATATGGGCGTTCATCTGCTGGCGTTTTCCCACGCCGATGCCGACGCCTCCTACACGCGGATCGAAAAAGACGGGTTCCGCCTGCAGCCGATGGTGCATCTCAGGCGCGATGTCGAAGCCGCCGACGGCTCCGACGAGGAAGTGAAGTTCAGCGTCATCCGCGCGGCGTTTGACGAAATCCCCGAAGGCCGCATTCAGGTGCTGACCCATCACACACCGGACCTGATGTGGCAGGATCGGTATCTTGCCCGCGACAATGGTCTGGTCGCGATGGTCGACGCGGTGATCTGCGTCGACGATCCGGCGGCGTCGGCGACACGCATGGCGACGTTTCTTGCCAAGGACGCGAACATTGTCGATGACGACGAAGCACTGGTGGTGACGGATCGCGGCGGTCTCAGGTTCGTGACACGCGCCCGGCTTGGTGCCATCGCACCGGGTGTTGAGCCGCCCTCGTTGCCCTATACCGCGGCGATCGGCTTCCGTTCCGGCGATCTCGAAAAGACACAGTCATATTTTCTTGATTCCGGGATCATGCTTATCGACACCGGATCGGCATTGATGATCATGCCGGAAGACGCCCTCGGCACGGCGCTTTTGATTTACAAATAAAACTCAAACCGTTTCCCGGCCGAAGCGCGGAAAGCGCGGAAAGCGCGGAAAGCGCGAAGAGCCGGGATCTATTCCGCGGCGCCGCCAAGATTTGGCATGGGTCCTGGATCGGTCGTTTCCGCCCGTCCGGGAAACAGGATTACCCATTCGTCGATAATCACCCGGCAGAATTTGCACGCATGTCGTGTGCAAAAGGTTCATTTTGCCCAGCTTAATTTCATCCTATTCGCATTAAGTCATTGTTAATGAATAAAAAGGGTGTTGGCACCGGTTTTGCTTATTAAGCCTAGAAAACAACACGATAAGTGCTCCGGGAGCCTACTGACCATGTCCCTATCCGTCGATCAGGCGAGATACTTCATTCCGTCATACGCCACACAGAATTTGACGCCAGGAGAGGATACTTCGTCCGCACCAGCCAATTCTTCGGCTGCCTCTGAAGATGATCAATCTAACGTCGCGCCACCGCCGAGCAACTCGACGCAACTGCTGGCGGGCGGCGATATGCGGTTGCTGCTGATGCGCGGCCTGAACAGTGATGGGATTGAGGGATACAAGAGCATCCTCGAACAGTTTTACGGCGACCCGGCCAACCGCGACGACCCGGTGGGCTTTTTGAAGAATTTGAGTGATGAAGGTATCGACTTGTTGAAGGAGGCGCAGTCGCTTCCGGCTGGCGCGCAGATCGATGTTTCAAACCTCAACCAAGAAGAAGCCTTGAACTTCATATTGCCGCATAGCGGTCAGGTGGATTTGAACAATGACGGCCTCGTCGCCAACGCAAATGGTGGTAAGGGATTCATGTTCCCGCCCCCCAATGCGCCGCAGTCAGTGAAGGATGCCTGGAAAGAGGCGACCGACGGAATGAGCGAGTCCGATGTGTTCTTGATGTCCGGCAAGTTCATGATGCAGTTCGCATTCGCCAACTTCCACATCGACGACAATGGCAACGTGCACCGTGCCGAACCGGGCGATCCCGACTGGCGCAATATCTTTGCCGAGGACGGCTATTCATACCGAAACGCCATCAAGGAGTTTCAAGCGGGCAACGAGTTCTCGCGCCCGGACAACACACCTGAAATGTACGAGCGCATCAAATCCCTGTTGGCGCGGCTGGAGGATACTTTCGCTTCGCATGGAATCGCCTGAGGGCGGGCACATCTTTAAGGGAACGATCAACCCCTCATCCAGTCCTTCTCCCAAGGGAGAAGGAACCCGGACGTGTTTAGCCCTCTCCCTTGGGAGAGGGTGGCGTTTGGCCCGGACTTGTCCGGGGCGGACGCCGGGTAAGGGGCGCTTGCGGTGGCGTGTTAACGCGAAGCTGCGCGGCGGGCTTGTTTCGGGTCGGCGCCGTTCTCATCAAACAGTTCGGCGAGGCGTGCCATCATCGTGCCGCCGAGTTCTTCCGCATCGACGATGGTGACGGCGCGGCGGTAATACCGCGTGACATCGTGACCGATCCCGATCGCGGTCAGTTCCACGTCCGACTTGGTTTCGATGTAGTGGATGACTTCGCGCAGATGGCGTTCCAGATAATTGCCCGGGTTGGCACTGAGCGTTGCGTCATCGACCGGCGCACCGTCAGAGATCACCATCAGGATACGGCGCTGTTCCGGCCGCCCAAGCAGACGATTATGCGCCCACATCAGGGCTTCGCCGTCGATGTTTTCCTTCAACAAGCCTTCGCGCAGCATCAGACCGAGGCTCGGACGCGCGCGGCGCCACGGCATATCGGCTGATTTGTATACGATGTGGCGGAGATCGTTGAGCCGGCCTGGATTCTTGGGCTTGCCCTCCTCCACCCATTTCTCGCGCGACGTGCCGCCCTTCCACGACCGGGTCGTGAAGCCGAGGATTTCCACCTTCACTCCACAGCGTTCCAGCGTGCGGGCAAGGATATCCGCGCTCATCGCGGCGACCGTGATCGGACGACCGCGCATGGAACCGGAATTGTCGATCAGCAGCGTGACCACGGTGTCGCGGAACTCGGTGTCGGTCTCCATCTTGAACGACAGCGGTGCCACCGGGTCGATGACGACGCGCGACAGGCGCCCGGCGTCGAGCATCCCCTCTTCCAGGTCGAATTCCCAAGACCGGGTCTGCTGCGCCAGCAGACGGCGTTGTAAACGGTTGGCGAGCTTGCCGACGACGCCCTGCAGGTGCGAAAGCTGCTGGTCGAGCTGGTGACGGAGACGGGTCAGTTCCTCGGTGTCGCAAAGTTCGTGCGCGTCGGTGACCTCGTCGTATTCCGTCGTGAACGCTTTGTAGGGCTGATTGTCGCCGGTATCGTTGCGGCGCCAGTCAGGGTCGTACTCGCTTGGCCCGGCAGGTTCTTCTTCGCCCTCGCCCGGGTTCATCTCGTCTTCCATGAAGTCGGGATCGAAGTCCATGCCCTCGGCGGAATCGGTATCTTCCGACTCGCCGGCCATGGAGCCGTCGGCATCCATATCCGATTCCGACTGTTCGGCGTCCTGGTTGCCCTGCTCGTTGTCGTCCGATTCGGATTGTTCGTCTTCTTCGGGATTGTCGTCCGGCGGGTCCTCGCGCAGCATGTCGAGCGATTTCAGCATCCGGTTGACGGCCTGCGAAAACTCTTCCTGGTTGGCGGCGGACTTGATCAGATCGTCGAGGTCGCCGGAAATCTTCTTTTCGATGTCGGCGCGGTAAAGATCGACGAACTCCTTGGCCGATGCCGGCAGTTCACGGCCCGAAAGATGTTCGCGCACCAGAAGCCCGACGACTTCGGGTAACAGCGCATCATCGCGTTCCTTGACCCCGGCATATCCCTTGGCGCGGCAACGTTCTTCGAGAAGCGCCTGCAGGTTGTCGCCCGCACCCGCCAGACGCTGCGTCCCAAGCGCTTCGCAGCGGACCTGCTCGACCGCCTCGTAAATGCGCCTGGCATCGGCGCCGTCGGGCATGTTGGCCTGATGGGTTTCGGCGTCGTGGTGACGGAGCCTCAGCGAAAGGGCATCCGACATGCCGCGGAAGCGCGACATGGCCTCCGGGCTCATGTTGGCCTGAGGGGTCGGCAGATGCGCGGTTTCGGCCGTCAGGCCGGGCGTGCTCTGGCCGTACTGTACTTCCAGATCCTTGGCATGACCCATCGCGCGCAACGTCGATGCGGTTACGCGTTTCCAAAGCTCTGCCGGGTGTTCGTTACCCAATGTCCGTCCTTCGGCCGGGAGTTACTGCAGAACCGCGTTGGCCGCGGATTCCGGCAGTTCCTCGCCCATGGCGCGTTGGTAGTACTCGGCCACCACCGGGCGTTCCAGTTCGTCGCACTTGTTGAGGAAGGTCACACGGAAGGCGTACCCCAGATCCTTGAAGATCTCGGCGTTCTGAGCCCACGTAATCACGGTCCGGGGCGACATGACGGTCGAGATATCGCCGTTCATGAAGCCGGCACGGGTCATGTCGGCCAGTTCGACCATGGCGGCGATCTGATCCTTGCCTTCCTTGGTGTTGTAGGATTCGCACTTGGCGAGCGCAATCTGGACTTCGTCGTCGTGCGGCAGGTAGTTGAGCGTCGCGACGATGTTCCAGCGGTCCATCTGACCCTGGTTGATCTGTTGCGTGCCGTGATAGAGGCCCGTGGTATCGCCAAGACCGATGGTGTTGGTGGTCGAGAACAGGCGGAAGAACTTGTGCGGGCGCATGACGCGGTTCTGATCAAGAAGGGTCAGCTTGCCCTCGACTTCCAGGACGCGCTGGATGACGAACATCACGTCCGGGCGGCCGGCGTCGTATTCGTCGAACACGACCGCGGTCGGGTTCTGTAGCGCCCACGGGAGGATGCCTTCGCGGAATTCGGTGACCTGCTTGCCGTCTTTCAGGACGATGGCGTCCTTACCGACAAGGTCGATACGCGAGATGTGGCTGTCCAGGTTAACCCGGATGCACGGCCAGTTGAGGCGTGCCGCCACCTGTTCGATGTGCGTCGACTTACCCGTGCCGTGATAGCCCTGGATCATGACGCGGCGGTTGTAGGCGAAGCCCGCCAGGATGGCCATCGTCGTGTCACGGTCGAAACGATATGCGTCGTCGACGTCCGGGACGTGCGGATCGGCTTCCGAAAACGCCGGCACTTCCATGTCGCTGTCGATGCCAAACACCTGACGAACCGAGAGTTTGATATCCGGTTCCTGCATCAGAAGGGGCTGAGATTGGTGGCTAGAGGTCATACGCGCATTCCCGTTCATCTGACCGGTCGCTCGGCACGAACCGGCATTACTATCTTTCCGTCATCCATATAGGGATTCAGTTCGTTCGGTGTTAGGGGCAATCCCCAGACGCGTCAAGGATTTGTGCCGTTTTCCGGCGATTTTCGGGGTGTTTTGTTGTTACTGAGACAATTGAAGAGCTACCCTCTCCGTCATCCCGGCCAAGGAAGCAATGCGACCGCGAGCCGGGACCCATTCATGGATATGCTTCACGCGTCAGCTTGGGTCCCGGATCGTAACCCGCGCATCCGGAACGCGAGGTTTCGGGCGCGCCTAACGTCCGGGATGACGAGAATGTTTAGAGGACCAGAAACTGCTTGAGCGTTTCGTAGGCGTTGCGGACTTCCTTGAATTTCTCTTCCGCCGCCTTGGTGCCGCCGTTGGCATCCGGGTGGTGTTTCTTGACCAGTTCCTTATAGCGGGTTTTCAGGTCTTCCGCCGTCACCGGCAGGCTCAGACCGAAAATGGCGAGGGCGGCGCGGGTCGGCGCGTCGGCTTGCGGCTGGGCGGAGGTCGCGGTCTTTTCGTCGAACAGGCCGAAATCGTCGATGAAATAGTTCGGATCGAACCCGAACGGGCCGGTGCCGGGCTTCGGTCCCTTTCCCGGTGGCGTTTCCCGGTCACCGATCGGCCATGACGGCCGGTTCCAAACGGTGTCGTGACGCAGCGAGGCCTCGACCTCATCGTCCGACATGCCTTCGAAGTAATTCCAGCGGCTATTGTATTGACGGATGTGTTCAAGGCAGAACCAGCGGTACTCGCGCAACTGCTCACGCGAGCGCGGCGCGCGATGATCCGCCTTCATATGGCAATCCGGCCATTCACAGAGGTGAATGTCCTCGGCGACGTCGTCGCGCATGTCCAATGACGGATGAAGCCGTTTGCGTCTTGCCATGGCCGATAATGTGCGTCTTTCGAAGGAAGATACAAGCTTGACAGAAACGATTTTGATACCGTGACAGGAACACCGGTGGCGTCTAGGATTTCCCTCTTAAAAGAGGCGTTTGCAGGGACTGATGAACGCCCGACCAGGGGGAACCGGAGAACATCGAATGGCGGACCACCGGACAATCGGCGGCGATACGTCGGAAGACGCGGAAGCGGACCGTTACGAGGCGCTGTTCGGGCGGATTCCCCTGAAACCCGACCTATCGCAACCTATCGTCCCCGAAGAACCCGGTAAGGGATTCTGGCTCAGATTGGCCGAGAACGAGAGCTATGAGCGGCTCAACCTCGCGGCGACGTATCTCGCGGTTTTCTTTGCCCCCACCGCGGCCTTTCTCGAGATGCTGGCGAACCCGGCCGAGCTTTACTGGTCGATGGAGGCGGCGCGCTGGGTCGAGGCCCTTATGGGCATCTTCTTCATGTTCGACATCTGCGTCGGCGCCCTCGCCTACGGAATGAAGTACTTCAAGACGCCTGCCGCCTGGATCAACATTCTGGCCGTCGGCGCGACGGGGGCGTCGTTCCTGTCCGGTGACATCGGGATCGCCAACCCGCGGGTGCTGCGAATCCTGAGGACCGTGCGCGCAGTGGCAAAGGTTGGCCTGGTACAGAAAGTCGGCACCCGGGAAACCGTTCTGGGCGCGGAAATGCTGACATCGATGGGGCGCGACGACGCGTGGTACGCGGTCGGGATTCTCTTGCTGATCAGCATGCTCGGCGATTTCTCGATCGGCCACTACGAGCACTTCTCGGATCCGGTCCTCGAAATCATCATCTATGCGGCGATGGTTTACGCGGTGAAGTGGAAGGCCGAACGGAATTTGGAGCGTGTCGGCAAAATCTTCATGGACCGCCTGCACGAGGCCAACCAGGTCATCCTCGCCAAGATGCGCGAGATTCCAGGACTGGAGGACGCCGACAGCATCATCCGACGCCGCGCCGAGGAAGCGGAGAAATCCGGCCGCCATTTGAACGAGATCGACACGCTGATCGAGGCGATCAGCATGATCATCTCGAACCTGCGACGCTTCATCAGCCGCCGCGCGTTTCTGGAAGCCAAGGGTGAACGCGTGATCCCCACCCGCTCCCCCGTCGCGTTGATGTTCACGGATGTGGCCGGATTCCAGGCCATGACGCATGAGCTGGAAAAAGACATCCTGCCGGTCCTCAAAACATATCTGGGCGAGATGAACCGGGGGGTCAGCCGTCATGGGGGTGATATCGACAAGTTCCTGGGCGAAGGGATTTTCGCTTATTTCCACAACAACCAGGACCCCCGTACCAGTGCCAATGCCGCCTTCGACGCCGCCGTCGAAATGCACAAGCTATCCGAAGCGCTCGAGGTCGCGGGCGGTGTTTGGGAAGAGTTCTTCAAGGGTAAGCCGGGTTGGGAGGATCAACGCCATTTCAACACCCGTTTCGGCCTGCACTGGGGATTGGTTGTCGCCGGCCCGGTCGGTGACGATGACCGCGCCGATTCGACCCTGATCGGCGACAACGTGACACTGGCGTCCCGTCTTGAGGGGTTGAACGCGATCTACGGCACGCAGATTCTGATCAGTACCGATTTTTACGAATGTCTGAGCGCCGACCGCCGTGTGCTCTGCCGGCGCGTCGACCGTGTGCTGGTATCAGGCCATGACGAGCCGATCAGCATTTATACCGTCGATATACGCCCCCTGCCGGTCGGTTTCCTGCTTGCCTTCGAAAAGGGCGTGAATGCCTATCTGGAAGGCGACTGGGGCGATGCCCGCAATTGGCTTCTGGAGGCTCGAAAAGTCCTCGAAACCGAGGAGGAAGACACCGACGCGGCGACGGAGACGCTGATCAAGCGGATCGAGGATATCAACTCGTTCTGGGAAAAAGCAGTTTCGCACCTGCGTGAGCGCGTCCCCGAAGATGTGACCGCGGAAACAGCGGAAGCATTATCCGAGCGTCTTTCCGGCGATACCTGGCTGCCACCGCATGAATGGCGGGGCGCCTGGCGCATCATGGATTGACGGGATGTCGGCCGAAACACCGGAAAATGGGGGATATTTCCCACACGGAATGCTTGACGGCATGGGGTGAAGCCCCTAAAAGACCGTCCACCGGATCGTGCTGACGCGCGATCCCATATTTTTTGTACGTATTAGTGCGGCGCCAGGCGCCCGAGATTGAGGACCGAGACAATGTCCAAACGCTGTGAACTGACCGGTCGCTCCGTTCAAACCGGCAACAACGTGAGCCATGCGATGAACAAGACGCGTCGCCGTTTTCTGCCGAACCTGCAGGTGACCTCGCTGTGGTCGGAAGCGCTGGGCGAAAACGTCCGTTTCCGTGTCACGGCATACGGCATTCGCACGGTCGAGCACAACGGTGGCCTCGACGCCTATCTGCTGAAAGCCGGCGAAGACAAGCTGAGCACCAACGCCCAGCGCGTGAAGCGCCGCATCAAGCAGGTGCTGGCGAAAACCGCTGCCGCTTAAGCGCCGGTATAAAAGAACCTGATGGGAGAGGCCCGCTTCGGCGGGCCTTTTTCGTTTCAAGGCTAACAACTGAATGTTTCCCGGACGGGCCGGAGGCACGATTCGGGACCCATGCCATGGCTTTGGCCGTTTCGCTGCAATGGGTCCCGGCCCTCTGAGCGCTGGCGCTCTTCGGCCGGGAAATGCGACCGGGGAGCTATTGATGCTCGCCAGAGTCCCGCCCATCCCGCCGGCCATTCTTTCGCTTGGCCCTCAGCAACAAGCTGAACGGGAATTCGGCGACGACGCGGAGTCCGGCAATCGAGGAGATATTTCGGATCGTGCGCCGGGCGTCGGTGAAGACTTCGGTGATCACCGCGCGCTGGTCGATTTCCCCCTCCTCGCGCACCATCGCCAGCCGGTGCAGTGAATAAAGCCCGATCAACGCCGCCATCACGAAATAGAAATCCCAGTGTTCGAGGCTGATCGTCTCGAACGTGACGTCATGGTCGCCGCTGTCCCAGCGCAGCAGTAGAGAGAGCTTCTGGTGCGCGAAGAAATCGGCGCAAAGCCCGCCGAGTACCGGTGCGATGCCGGCGGACAACGAACTGACCAGGCTGTTGGTCGCGAGATAAGACGTCGAGTTCCCCTTGGGGGCCAGTTTCATGGTGATGTTGGTCGTGGCGATGCTGACCCCGGCCGTCGCGACCCCCGTCAGGACGTGGACGCTGGCCAAGATCGCCATGACCGCCCAGCGGGTGTCGGTCGCGGTCGTGAATATCCACGCGAACGTGCACGCGATGAACAGCGGGGCGGCAACAGCCAGAACCGCCTTGTTGGACATGCGGTCGGCGATCCTTCCGAACGATTTCAGAACGATAATATTGGCGAGTTGCGAGCACATGGCGAACACCGTCACCGGGAACAGGTCGAGCCCCAGGCGAGTCAGCATGTGCACGGTGAAGAACGGCGCCGCCAGGTTGGCGGCGAAGTTCCATGCTGCAAGAAAGAACATCAGCTTGCGGAAGTTTTCGTCCCGAAAAGGCTCCGATAAACGTTTCCTGAGGTCGAGCGGCCCGTCGTCGGGTGGCATGCGCGGCTCGGACATCCTCGTCATGCAATAAATCCCGACGAACCCGGACATCATGGCGACACCGAAGATCGCCGCGTACGCGTACCTGATATCGAACCCCGACCAGCCTTCCCAACTGTCGATGAAGGCGGAAGCGGCAATACTGACCAGCATGCCGATGCCGGTCATCCACGCTAGCCGGCGGCCCATCAGCCGCCCCCTCTCCTTGTCGTCGATGACGTCGCGGATCCAGGCATTCCAGCTGCAGCCGACAATCGCACCCATGCCGTATCTGAAACAGATTGCCGCGAAAAGGATCGGCAGCGACAAGACAGGATCGCCGATCAGTGCGGCCGCCGGGAGCCCGATCAACGCGATGCGGCCGACGAGCCCGGCAATGACGCAGATCAGGCGGCGGTTGCGGATGTGCTCGACAAGGACGATTCCCAGCAACTGCCCGAGACTGGCCAGCGACGGCATCGCGGCGATGAGGCCGATAAACGCGTTGGACGCCCCCAAATGCAGGGCGAAGGCCGTCATGAAGGTGCCGATGGCGAGGGTTTCCATGACCTGCGCGGCGATACCGTTGCCGAGCAGCCATTTTTTCGTCTCGGCGTATGCGGCTTCGTCCACCGTTTCCAGTGGCTGCAATTTATTCTGAATGAAGCTCGGGCCAAGCAAGGACATGAACCGTGTATGACAGAAGCGAACTATTCGGATCGTATCACCTTGCCCGGTCATGACAACCGCACGAAAAGGCGCGAGACGATGCGAAATGCTTGCTCTGGCTCGTCCGAATTGCTGCTATCTCGCCCATGAAAAATTCAAATGAAGCGCTCGCCGATCTCTGGTCCCTGACGGGACTCCCCGCAAAAACACTCGACGCCGTAAACCTGACAGGAGACGAACCGGGCCTGCCGTCGTCGTTCCGGATTGGGACAGCGGCACAGACATCGATCGCGGCCAGTGCGCTCGCTGCAGCCGAGCTCTATCGCGAGAGAACCGGCGCCGGACAATGCCAGGACGTCGCCGTCGACATGCGCGATGCGTCGATCCAGTTTCGATGTGAGCGTCATCTGCGCGTCGATGGCGGGCCGGCCCCGGATATCACCGACATCCTGTTCGGTGCTTTCCAGTGCGGCGACGGAAGATGGATCAGACCGCATACCGTCTATCCGCATCATCGGGCCGGGTTTCTGCGCGTGCTTGGCGATGTCGCTTACGATCGGGATGCCGTCGCCAAGGCGCTGCTGAAATGGAATGCCGCAGATCTTGAACAAGCGTGCGCCGACGCCGGATTGGTGCTTTCGATGACGCGCAGCTTCGACGAGTGGGATGCGCATCCGCAAGGCAAGGCGGTCGCGAACATTCCGCCGGTGGCTATAGAAAAGATTGGGGACGCGCCACCGGAGCCCCTGCCCCCAGGTGCCAATCGCCCGCTTGACGGCGTGCGTGTATTGGAGATGACGCACGTCATCGCCGGACCGCTCGCCGGTCATACGCTGGCGGGCCACGGCGCGGATGTGATGCTTTTGTATGCGCCGCACCGCCCTTTCATTCCGCCGCTGGTGATGTGTTCGGGTGCTGGGAAAATATCGGCGTATCTTGATCTTCGCGAAGAGTCCGAGCGTCGGAAGATGCAGGGGCTCTTGAAGGACGCGGATGTATTCCTGCAGGGCTACCGCCCCGGTGCGATCGCCGGTCATGGTCTGGCCCCGGACGAGATCGCGGCGGCCCGGCCCGGGATCGTTTGCGCGAGCCTGTCCGCTTACGGGCACGAGGGGCCGTGGCGCGAGCGCCGTGGGTTCGATTCACTTGTGCAGAACGCCAACGGGATGAATCACGCCGAAGGTGAAGCCGCCGGGTTGGACCGGCCAAAGGCCCTGCCCTGTCAGGCCAACGATCATGTCTCCGGCTACCTGCTGGCGCTTGGCGTGATCGCCGCCCTGCATCGCCGCCAGACCGAGGGTGGCTCGTGGCTGGTGCGGGTCGGCCTTGCCCCGACCGCGCAATGGATCAGAAGCCTGGGACGGCTTGAGGACGGCCTTTCGATGCCGGACCCCACTCAGGCTGACGTGGCGGACCTTCTGGAGGACGTCGACAGCGGTTTCGGTCGCCTGACGCAGGTTCGGGAGGCTGCCCGCCTGTCCGAGACACCGATGCGCTGGGACCGGCCGAGCGTGCCGTTGGGGACGCACCCGGCCGAGTGGCCCGCGGCTTAGCCCGTCAGACGTTGAAGGCGTTCATACCCGGATAGACGGATACCGGGCCCAGTTCTTCCTCGATACGGATCAACTGATTGTATTTCGCGATCCGGTCGGAGCGAGAGAGCGAGCCGGTCTTGATCTGGCCGGCGTTGGTCGCAACCGCGATGTCGGCGATGGTGGAATCTTCGGTTTCACCGGAACGGTGAGAAATCACGGTCGTGTAACCGGCGCGGTGCGCCATGTGCACGGCTTCGAGGGTTTCGGTCAGCGTGCCGATCTGGTTCACTTTGATCAGGATCGAGTTGGCGACGCCCATCTCGATGCCATCGGCGAGGCGCAGCGGGTTGGTTACGAACAGGTCGTCCCCGACGATCTGAACTTTGTCGCCAATTTCGTCGGTCAGCATCTTCCAGCCGTCCCAGTCGTCTTCGGACATCGGATCTTCGATGGAGATGATCGGATACTTGTTCACCAGATCGGCCCAGTACTTGACCATGCCCGCGGCGTCGAGAGTCTTGCCCTCGCCTTCGAGCACGTATTTGCCTTTCTTGTAGAACTCGGTCGATGCGGCATCAATGGCGAGCACCACGTCCTTGCCCGCTTTGTATTTCGCACCCTTGATCGCCTTCATGACGAAGTCGAGGGCTTCGGTCGTCGATTTGAGCGCTGGTGCGAAGCCGCCTTCGTCGCCGACGTTGGTGTTGTGTCCGGCGTTCGACAGGTCTTTCTTGAGTTGCTGAAAGATTTCCGCACCCATCCGGATGGCGTCGGCGCAGGTGTCGGCGCCGACCGGCATGATCATGAATTCCTGAATGTCGATCGGGTTGTCCGCATGCGCGCCGCCGTTGACGATGTTCATCATCGGCACCGGGAGGACATGGGCGTAGACACCACCAATTCCGCGATAGAGCGGCAGGCCGGACTCTTCGGCGGCCGCCTTCGCGCAAGCCAGCGAGACACCCAGCATGGCGTTGGCGCCGAGCTTGCTTTTGTTTTTCGTGCCGTCGAGTTCGATCATCACGTTGTCGATGAAGACCTGCTCTTCGACATCGACGCCGACGAGGGCTTCGAAGATTTCGTTATTGACCGCGGAAACGGCCTTAAGCACGCCCTTGCCGCCGAAGCGTTTCTTGTCGCCGTCGCGGAGTTCCACGGCTTCGTGCGCGCCGGTCGAGGCACCCGACGGCACCGCGGCGCGGCCCATCACGCCCGTTTCCAGAAGGACGTCCACCTCGACGGTCGGGTTCCCCCGGGAGTCGAGAATTTCGCGGCCGGTGATATCGATGATCGCAGTCATGTCTGGAACCTTCTGAAAGTGTCGGTTTTGCGGTGAAAACGGCAAGCGCCCGGGCGGCGGACCGCTGGGAATGACTATCTGATACCAACCCCCTTGGCGGGGATCAATCAATCATTCGGTGAACTTTCCAAGGCAGTCGGCGGTTCGGTGATCTGCGGGGTGTCGAGAATACGGCGTACCTGCAAGGCGACGTCCCGGTTGCTGTAAGGTTTGCGCAGCAGCGGATACTTCTTGCCGGTGTCCAGGTTCTTCATGGAGGTGTTGCCGGTGTAACCGGATGTCAGGAGAATTTTCAGATCGGGTCTCATTTCCGCGGCACGATTGGCAAGCTCGTAGCCGTTGGTCCCGGGCATGATCACGTCGGTCAGTAACAGGTCGAAGTGCTGCCCGGACGACAGTTTCTCCAAGGCTTGCGAGCCGTCATAGGCTACGACAGTCGAATACCCGAGCTCGGTCAGGATCGTCTGTGCGACTTCCGCCAGTTCCCGCTCGTCGTCGACGATCAGAATGCTTTCGTTGCCACCGCGGATTTTTCTGGACCGCGTCCCGTCATCTTTGCGCGTTGAGCCGAGGCCGTCGTCCCCTGCCAGCGGCAGGTAAAGCTTGATGGTCGTGCCGACGCCAAGTTCCGAATAGATCGAGATCGCGCCATTGGAACGCTTCACGAAACCATAAACCATCGCCATGCCGAGGCCCGTGCCCTTGCCCTCCGTCTTGGTGGTAAAGAACGGCTCGAAAATATGATCTATGACTTCCTTTGACATGCCGCTGCCATTGTCGGAGACGGCAATCTCGATGTAGTCGCCGATCGGTACTTGCTGGACCGTGGGGTTGGAATACTGGTCGACACGCGACGTCTTGGTCTCGATGGTCAGCACACCACCGTTCGGCATGGCATCGCGGGCATTGATGGAGAGGTTGATCAACGCGTCTTCGAAATCGCTTTTATTGATGCGGGCCGGTGAGATTGTCTCGTCCAGCAGCAATTCGATTTCGACCTCCGAAGTGATCGACCGTTGCACGAGTTCCCTGAGCTCCAAAAGTGTCTCATTGACGTTGACTGTATCGTTCTCTTCAGGGCTTTGTCTGGAGAACCGCAACAGCCTGCCGGTGAGATTAGCACCTCGTTCCGCCGCCTTGATCGAACGCTCGATGCGCTGGAAATTCTTGTCTTCGGGATCGAGCTTCCCCTGCACGAGATCGAGGTTGCCGATGATGATGCCCAGCAGATTGTTGAAGTCGTGGGCAATGCCCCCCGTCAGCTGGCCGATCGCATCCATTTTCTGGGACCGGCGAAGCTGTTGCTCCATCGTCTTCGATTCAGACAGATCGTTAATGGAACCGACGAAATGCCGCTGGCCGCGCAGCATCATCTCGCCGACACCAAGATGCATCGGGAATTCCTCGCCGTTCTTCCGCAGACCGGTGACTTCACGCCCGATACCGATCACGGACGCCGGTCCACCATGAACGTAGTTGCGGATGTAGGTGTCGTGTCTGCTGCGGTCGGGTTCCGGCATCAGTATTGCGACGTTCTTACCCATCACCTCTTTGGCTTTGTACCCGAAGACCTTCGAAGCGTGTGGGTTGAACCCCTCGATCTTTCCGTGCTCGTCGATCAGGATGACGGCCATGGTGATGGTTTCGAAGGCTCGTCGCAGGCGCTCTTCCGCTTCTTCGATGCGGCGCTTGTCCTTTACCAGATCGGTGATGTCGCGGCCGGTCCCCTGATACCCCTTGAATTCTCCACGTTCACCGAAGACCGGTATCCCAGTCACGGAGAGTGTGCGGATTTCACCGCTCAGGTTGCCTTCGTACTGGAAGTTCTCGAACGGGCGGTGGGCATTCAGATCATTCAGGTGCGCCTGCCATTTGGGTGAATTCGTATCCTCGATGGTCAGGTCCTGGCGCGTCAGACCGAGATAATGATCGCGGTTCTGATCCCCGTCCATGCGCCCGCCCTTGCCCATGGTCCTGAAGCGGAGATTGGGCCCTGTTTCCCAGAACCATTCCGTCGCCGTGTCCGCGAAGCCCCGAAACCTGCTTTCGCTTTCTTGGGCGCGTACAACCACGGGGATGGTCTGGCGGTATATGAGATAGACCCCGATGACCGTCAAAATGAAACCAAAAATCACCGAATGGACGACTGCCGTGATGAAGGGCGCGTTGAATTCGTCCATATGCGCTTCGGCGACCAGCGCCAAACCCTGCGAGCGGATCGGTGCGTATGCCGTGATAATCCTCTTACTCTCGTGGACTGCCAGCATGGCACCCGTTTGGCCATGCAGGGCGGCGATAATCGCCTTTCCGTAGCCGGACGTGGCCGAGATTTTGCCGTGGTCGATTTGACCATGAAAGTCGCTGTGCACCGCATTCTCGAAGTCCTTTTGGTAGAGAATACGCAGGTCTTCCCCGTTACGCTGGGCGATTAACACGGCGCCGGATTTTCCGACGCCGCTGAGCTGGCCGAAGGCATTCTTGGCGATGGTGACGGCGGATAGTTCCCGCACACCGTCGAAACTGTAAAACTCCTGCTGGGACTCGATGTTGACCGCCGTATCGATTAACGCGGCGGCGTCGGCGGCGATCGAGATAAGGCTTCGTTTCTTTTCCTCGAGACCGGCGTCGTAAAGCACGCCGATTGCCACGGCACCGACCGAGATAACGACGAACGCCAGCGTCAGTGCGAGCTTCGCAATAACCGGAAACCGTCGAAGAGCACCCTTTGCACGGGCGTTTCTTTCCACCCGGCGTTCCCCCTATTCCAACGCGTCCAGAACCTGCTGGAGCAGCCTACTCAATTCCGACGCCGGGAACGGTTTGCTCAGGGTACCGACGACGACGGTGTTATGCTCGGTTGCGAGCGATTCCAGGATATCCAGATACATTTTCTGGTAGCCGTTCATCGCGATGATGGGGGCGGTGCAATTCCGTTTGGCGAGCGCCTGTAACAATTCAATGCCGTCCATGTCCGGCATCACCACGTCCAAAACGATGGCTGCCGGATTGATGGACTCGAAAAGATCAAGACACTCCTTCGCACTGCTGGCACTGCTGCAGGCGAATCCCATCTCCTCCGCTACATCTCCGACGAACTCGACCATGTCGGGTTCGTCGTCTACGATCAGCAAGCAGGGCTTTGGCAATCATACTACTCCCAGTTGTGCTCGTTTCTACAAGCATCTTCATTCATTCAATCGCGACTTTATATAGCGAACTATTCCTAGCGCGCGAGTCGCCTAAGCCCTTCAACCACGACTTTAAATCGATACCACGTATCTCTTTAATCCGTAGTGAATACCTCAGATATTAAAGCTATTCTGTCTCGGAAACGAAACAAAATTAGGTCCAGAGACTGACGTAACTGAGAGAAAAGTCGGCTTGTTGAACTGAGTTCGTCAACCGCCGGTTGCAAGCGTCTCCGGTGCCGGTTGGCTCTTGGCGAGTTTGTCGAATGCTATCAAATCCTGGAGCACGGCTTCAAGGTTTCCGATCGGGATCATATTCGGCCCGTCCGACGGTGCGTTGTCGGGATCCTGGTGGGTTTCCATGAACACCGCCGCGATCCCAAGCGAGACTGCGGCACGCGCAAGGACCGGGGCGAATTCCCGTTGCCCCCCGGATGAGCCGCCCTGCCCGCCCGGTTGCTGCACGGAGTGGGTCGCGTCGAAGACGATGGGACATCCGGTATCGTGCTTCATCGTGGGCAGGCCCCTGAAATCAGTCACCAGCGTATTATATCCGAAGCTCGCGCCGCGTTCGGTGACGGTCACCTGCTCGTTGCCGGTCGCAATCACCTTATCAACGACGTTCTTCATGTCCCAAGGCGCCAGAAACTGGCCCTTTTTGATGTTGATCGGCTTCATGGTGTTGCCGGCGGCAAGCAAAAGATCGGTTTGACGGCAAAGGAAAGCCGGAATCTGGAGGATATCGACGGCGTCCGCGACGGCCGCGCAATGTGCCGGTTCATGAACGTCTGTCAGGACGGGCAGTCCCGTGGCTTCACGTACTTCCTTGAAGATCGGCAAAGCGTCCTCGAGCCCGATGCCGCGCTTCCCCTTCAGGCTGGTGCGATTGGCCTTGTCGTAGGACGTCTTATAAATGATGCCGATACCGAGCTTGTCGGCCAGTTTCTTGAGCTTCCCCGCCATCTCGAGCGCATGTTCACGCGTTTCCAACTGGCACGGTCCAGCAATAATGCCGAGCGGCTTCTGGTTCGAGAGGCTGACGGGCCCGATATCGACGGTGCGTTGTTCGGTCATGGGGTTCTGATAGCGCCTAACGCCGCCTGTTGAAAGGGTTTTGCTAGGTCTTTCATTTCGTCATCCCCGCGCCAGCGGGGAACCAGGTGGATATGTCATTGATGCCTGCAGGTCAGCGGATTGGCCAACCTATCCATCCCCAAGCCGCCTGTGTTCTTTACACCAGCCGCGACTGGTTGACGGACGCGCGAATGAACGAGGTAAACAGCGGGTGCGCGTCAAACGGCTTGGATTTGAGTTCCGGATGGAACTGCACGCCGATGAACCACGGATGATCCGGATATTCGACGATCTCCGGCAGGATTCCGTCCGGCGACATGCCCGAGAACCGCAGTCCCGCCTTTTCCAAACGCTCCTTGTAATCGGTATTCACCTCGTAACGGTGACGATGGCGCTCCGAGATCGAGGCATTCCCATAGATGCTCATGACCCGGCTATTCTCTGTCAAATCGCATGGGTATGCGCCAAGACGCATCGTGCCACCCATATCGCCATCCGACTGTCGTTTTTCGAGGGCGTTGCCCTTCAACCATTCGGTCATCAAACCGACCACGGGCTCGTCGGTATCGCCGAACTCGGTCGAGCTTGCGTTCGGAATGCCCGCCAGGTTCCGGGCTGCTTCAATGACGGCCATCTGCATCCCGAAGCAGATGCCGAAATACGGAATGCCCCGTTCGCGCGCGAACTTGGCGGCGAGAATCTTGCCCTCCGCACCACGTTCCCCAAAGCCGCCCGGTACCAGAATGCCGTGCGTGTCTTCGAGATATTCGAGCGGTGTGTCCTCTTCGAAGATCTGACTGTCGATCCAGTTCAGCTTGACGCGCACATTGTTGGCGATGCCCCCATGATCGAGCGCTTCGGAGAGCGATTTGTAGGCGTCCAGCAGCCCTGTGTACTTGCCGACGACGGCGATTGAGACTTCGCCCTCGGGCTTGGTCTTGCGGACATGGATGTCTTTCCACGTCGTCAGGTCAGGCGCTTGTGCCTTGATCCCGAAATGACGGCAGACGACGTCGTCCATCCCTTGTTCGTGGTAACGGATCGGGACTTCGTAAATGCTTTTCGCGTCAAGCGCCGGGATGACGGCTTCTTCTCTGACGTTGCAGAAAAGCGCGATCTTGCGGCGTTCGCCCTCGGGCAGCTGATGTTCCGAGCGGCACACCAGCATGTCGGGCTGGATCCCCAAAGACAGCAGCTCTTTCACCGAGTGCTGCGTCGGCTTGGTCTTCAACTCGCCCGCTGCCGCGATATACGGAATCAGCGTCAGGTGCATATACATCGCCCGTTCGCGGCCGAGGTCGTTGCCCAACTGACGGATTGCTTCCAGGAACGGCAAACCCTCGATGTCGCCGACCGTGCCGCCGATCTCGCAAAGGATGAAGTCCTCGTCCTCGAGATCGGAGACCACGAACTCTTTGATGGCGTCGGTGATGTGCGGAATGACCTGGATCGTCGCGCCGAGGTAATCCCCCCGGCGCTCCTTGGCGATGACGTCGGAATAAATCCGTCCCGTCGTCACGTTGTCCGATTTCTTCGCGCCCACGCCGGTGAAGCGTTCGTAGTGGCCGAGATCGAGATCGGTCTCCGCCCCGTCGTCGGTGACGTACACTTCGCCGTGCTGGTACGGGCTCATCGTGCCCGGATCGACGTTGATGTACGGGTCCAGTTTACGGAGCCTGACTTTGAAACCACGCGCCTGAAGAAGCGCACCGAGAGCTGCGGAGGCAAGACCTTTACCGAGGGAGGAGACCACGCCGCCTGTAATAAAAATGAATCGCGTCATGGGCGGACACCATACATCGAAAACCCGGTCTGCCAACCGTGCAAATCGGACACACGTAGAGGCACCTCCGGTGAAACATCACCGGAGGGTCTGAGGCTTTGATTTTTCATTAGTTTTGGGGTGCCGGGGTCTTCGGCTGGGGAACCGTCGGCGTAGAAGACGGCGCCGCCGGCGCTTCGGACTGGGCCGGCGCCTGGTCGAGAATCGAACCCGATTCGCGGCTCTGGCTCGCCATGATGGCCAAAATGATGCTGGTGGCGATGAAACACGTCGCCAGGATCGCCGTGGTCCGGGTCAGCACGTCCGCCGCTGCACGGCCGGTCATGAAGCCGCCGCCGCCACCGCCGCCGCTGCCGCCCATACCGAGCGCGCCGCCTTCGGAGCGTTGCATCAAAATCACCGCCACCAGTGCGATGGCGAGTATCAGATGAATGACGAGAACAACCGATTCCATAGCGTGTCCGTCTCCTGAACCTTGAACGGGGCGTGTTCTAACGGCTCCGGGGCCTTTTGGCCAGCCCGGAATTCATATCGTTGAAATAGGCTCAGCCCGCCGCGTCGGCAATGGCGGTGAAGTCTTCCGCCTTTAGGCTGGCGCCGCCGATCAGGCCGCCGTCCACGTCCGCCAGCGCCAGAAGCTCGGCCGCGTTCGACGGCTTCATCGATCCGCCATACAGAAGACGCATTCCCGACGCGATCGCGTCCCCAAAACGCTCCTTCAGACCTGACCGGATGGCGGCGTGGACTTCCTGAACCTGGTCCGACGTCGGGGTGCGGCCGGTTCCGATGGCCCAGACGGGCTCGTAAGCAACGACGGTGTTTTCCGCCGTGGCGCCATCGGGGACCGAGTTCGCGACCTGCGCACCGACGATGTCGAGGGTCTTGCCCGCATCGCGCTCGGCCTCCGTTTCGCCGACGCAGACAATGGCACTGAGACCGGCGCGGTGCGTGGCCTCGGCTTGCGCATGCACGTCGGCGTCGGTTTCGCCATGATCGGCACGGCGTTCCGAATGGCCGACGATGACATAACTGCACCCGAGATCGGCCAGCATCTCCGCCGCCACGTCGCCGGTGTGCGCGCCCGACGCGTTCGGGTGGCAGGTCTGCGCACCCAGTCTGATGTCGCTTTCGGAGATCATGGCGCCGACCGGACCGAGATATGGGGACGGTGGGCACACCAGCATTTCGACACCCGGTTTACCCGGCCAGGTCAGTAGACCGTCTATCAAGTTAACTGCCATTTCGCTACTGGCGTTCATCTTCCAGTTGCCGGCGATCAGAGTGGTGCGTTCAGCCATATCCGTGTATCCCCCGATTGATGCGAAGCGCATGGTAATTACCACGCGGTTCCCCGGCCTTCAATTCGCCAACGCGGTATTGCCGCCCCCTTCCCCGTTCCCTAATATGCCGCCGCTCACGGGTGCTGATTCCTTGAATGACGGTGCCCGGGCAAGAAACGGAAAACACTGGGAATTTTGATATGCTCCAAGCAATCCGAAGCAAAACGGCGTCCGTCGTCGTCAAACTACTGGCTGGCCTTCTGATCATCAGCTTCGCCGCCTGGGGCATTGAGGACTTTATCGGTTCCAAAGCGTCGGAATTGACCGTCGCCAAGGTGGGCGACACCGAAATCGACCCGCAGGAGTTCGATTACGAACTCAGCCGCGAGACCCAGCGCTTACGTCAGGTCTTCGGTGGACAACTGACCGAGGAGCAGATCAATAATCTGGGGATCGGCAATGCCGTTCTGCAGCGTATGATCAACGATGCCGCACTGGCAGAGAAAGCCACCAGCATGGGATTGCTCGTCTCCGACGATCAGGTCACCCGCGCCATTCATAATGACGAGACGTTTCACGGCTTCGACGGCAAGTTCAGCCGCCAACGCTTCAACGAGGTGATGCGCGCCAACGGGTTCCCCGAAAGCGTCTATATCGAACGCGTGCGTGCCGATATTGCGCTCCGCCAGGTTTTGGGTGCCGTCGACAACGCCCCCGCCGCACCCAAGAGGTTGACTGAGATTCTACGTGGGTACCGCTTTGAAAAACGGACCGCGGATACTTTGCTGATCAAGGAATCCGAGCAGCCCGATCCGGGCACGCCGACCGAAGAGCAACTGAAAAAAGTTTACGAAGACCAGCCCCAGCGCTTCACGGCACCGGAATATCGCAAGATCACGTTCGTGCATCTTGATCCGTCGATGCTGATGGACGGTATCGAGGTGACGGATGAAGACCTTAAGGCCGCCTACGAGGCACACGCCCAGGACTACATCAAGCCCGAGCAGCGCGAAGTTCAGATGATCGTCATGACCGACGAAGAGAAAGCCAAGGAAGCGGCCAAAATGCTGCGCGAAGGCCGGGACTTCGTGACCGTGGCGACGGAAGTCGCAGAAATGGAAGAAGCTGCGGTTAATCTGGGTTCGGTGACCCGGGAAGGTCTGTTGCCCGCACTTTCCGACGCCGTCTTCGCGGCTGACAAGGACGCCATCGTAGGCCCGGTCAAGTCGCCCCTCGGCTGGCACATTCTGAAAGCGGTCGCGATCGATCCGGGACAGACCCGAACGCTCGAGGATGTTCGTGATGAAGTGACAAAGATCGTCAAACGGGAGCGCGCGATCGACGCACTTTACGACCTGTCCGCGCGCTTCGAAGACCAGATCGGTGGTGGTGCCACGCTTGAGGAAGCGGGCCGCAGCGTCGGCGCCGATCCGATCACGATCGAGGCCGTGGACCGTGACGGGGTCGCTCCGTCTGGTGCCAAGGCTGCTGGGCTGCCTGATCTGGCGAGCCTGCTGCCGGTTGCGTTCGCCGCCGAAGAAGGCATTGAGAGCGAGCTGACCGAAGCCGGTGACAAGGGCTTTTTCATGCTTCGTGTCGACAAGGTGATCAAACCCGCCCTTCGTCCCCTTGCGGATGTGCGCGACGACGTAACGGCGGCGTGGAAGGATATCGAGCGCACCAAGGCGGCCGAAAACATGGCCAAGAATTTCGCCGATCAAATCAATGAAGGTGTTCAACTCTCGGCATTGGCAGAAAAAGTGCCGGCTTCGATCGAGACGGTCGGTCCGGTCTCGCGCAACGAAACAGGTAAGGCGTCCAAATCCCTCCTCGCCGCGATGTTCAGGATTGATAGCGGGAAGGCCGGCATCGCGCGCATCGGCAATGACTTCAAGGTAGTCGCCCTGCGGAATGTAACCGCCCCTGCCGCCGCCGAAGATACCAAGACGATGGCGGAACTGGATGACCTGCTGGATCAGGACGTCGGCCGCGATCTGTCAGCCCAACTGATCAACGCGATGCGCGACGAGCTTGGCGTAAAGATCAACCAGCGGGTCTATAACGCCGTTATCAAGCCGGGGCAGTTCGACCCGCGCCAACCCCTCTGAGCCAGGCGCGTTATGAAAATCCAGCCCGACATCGACGGCTTTCGTCCGGCATATGAAAGCGGCGTGACGCAGGTCCTTTGGACCGAGATGATCGCCGACCTGGAAACGCCCGTTTCGGCGATGCTCAAGCTCGCCGCCGACCGGCCCAACAGCTTTCTGCTCGAGTCAGTCGAAGGGGGCGCCACGCGTGGGCGCTATTCGATCATCGGTTTCGATCCCGATCTGGTGTGGCGCTGCTTTCCCGGCGGAAAGGCCGAGATTAACCGGCAGGCGTTGACGGACGCCGACGCGTTCGGGCCCTGCCCCGTCGCCGAAAAAAGCGGTGGCCTGGCGTCATTGCGTGCGCTCGTCAACGAATGCCGCTTCGATGTTCCGGACCACCTGCCGCCTATGGCGTCGGGGCTGGTCGGGTATATGGCCTATGACATGGTGCGTCTTGCCGAGCGTCTGCCAGACGACAACCCGGATACGATTGGTGTGCCGGACAGCATCTTCCTGCGTCCAACCGTGATGGCGATTTTTGATGCGTTAAAGGATTCTGTCTTCATCATCACGCCAGTGTGGCCGGCGGACGGTGTCGATGCAGAGGCAGCATACGCCGCCGCTGAGAAGCGTATCGCGATGACGATCAAAGGGCTGGGTAAGGACATTTCCTTGCCGCGCGCGGACAACGATGTCGAGGTTAAGGCGCTGACCCCAAAATCGAACATGACACGTGAAGAATTCCACGACGCGGTCAGGAAATGCGTGGACTACATCAACGCCGGTGATGCCTTCCAGATCGTTCCGTCGCAGCGTTTTAGCGTGCCGTTCGAACTGCCGCCGTTTGCGTTTTATCGGTCGCTTCGCCGTCTCAACCCGTCGCCCTATCTGTTCTTTTTGAACTTTGGTGCGTTTCAGGTTGTGGGATCGAGCCCGGAAATCCTGGTCCGTGTCCGCGATGGGAAGATCACGCTGCGTCCGCTCGCGGGGACGCGAAAGCGCGGTGCGAATGCCGACGAAGACAAAGCGCTCGCGGAAGACCTTTTAAGCGACCCGAAGGAACTGGCGGAGCATCTGATGTTGCTCGATCTCGGCCGGAACGACGTTGGCCGTGTCGCAAAGATCGGCACCGTGAAGCCGACCGAGCAGTTCACCATCGAATACTATTCACACGTGATGCACATCTCGTCGAACGTCGAGGGTGAACTGGCCGACGGTAAGGATGCGCTGGATGCGCTGTTCGCCGGTTTCCCGGCAGGCACGGTCTCGGGCGCACCGAAAATCCGCGCCATGGAGATCATCGACGAGGTGGAGCCGACCCGGCGTGGTGTCTATTCCGGCTGTATCGGTTACTTCGGTGCGAACGGCGACATGGATTCCGCGATCGCGCTCAGGACCGGTGTCATCAAGGACGGTACGCTCTATGTGCAGGCCGGCGGCGGTGTTGTCGCCGACAGCGAACCGGAGTTTGAGTACCAGGAATCGGTGAACAAGTCGCGGGCCCTGATCCGCGCCGCCGAGGACTCGGTCAAGTTTGCCGGGTCGTGAATTTCGTAATGTTTCCCGGAACCGAGGCGTTGCCGAGGTATCCGGGACCCATCGCCGGTTACGACATCAAGTCGATTTTCTGAAATAGGCCCCGGAGCAAGTCCGGGGAACAGAATCGTTTACTGGTTGGCCACCCTGACCACCGACGAGATCGGCACCAGTTGGAATCCCTTTTCCTCCAGCTTCGGCAACCAGTCTTTCAGCGCTTCGATGGTTTTGTCGCGCGGATGGCCGATGGCGATGGCAAGGCCCGTCTTGCGGGCGATCTGTTCGGTATGACGAAGCTGGCGGCGGATCGCATCGAGATCATCGTCGTGATCCAGGAAGACGTTTCTGACGGCAAACGGAATGCCGCCGTCGCGCGCGGTCTCGTGGGCGACGGATTTTCCCGACGTGACGGAATCCAGGAACAGATAGCCGTGTTGTTTGAGGGAGGCGACGACGACTTTCATACCGTCAGGGTCGGCGGTGAAGCGGCTGCCCATATGGTTGTTGATCCCCACATAGCCATCGAGCTGCGCCAGATTCCACTCCACATTCTTTTTTAATTCATCCGTCGGCATCCCACTTAAAAGGACGTTCGGTCCCGGGTTGATACTGGAAGAACTCGGCTCCATCGGGACGTGCAGCATCAGTTCATGGCCCGCCTCGCGCGCGGCGCTCGCCTGCTTATTCAAGTCTTCGGCGTACGCCATGAAGGACATCGTCAGAGGACCCGGAAGTTTGATCGTCTGGCGTGCCCGACGGCGGTCCAGTCCGACGTCGTCGATCACGATGACGATCTTGGGCTTCCCGTTGAAAGTGACCGGGAGCGCATACCGTTGCCAGGGCGGCAGCTGATCGCCCTTCTCACGCTGCAGCTCGGCGATATCGGAAGGCAAAGCGGTGTCGAGATGAACCGGGGGAAGACTTGCGGTTTCGGTCTGTTTGGGCGAAGGCGCCGGTTTCTCGGGCTCGGTATTGGCGGTGTCCTGCGGCGCCGGCTCGGGGCTATCGGGTTGGGCCGATTCCTCCACCGGTGCGGGATGCGGCCTTCCCGGTTTGCCGTTGCCGAGATCGATTTCCGAATCCGGTTGCGGGAGCGCGATACGTTTAAGGACACCATCACTTTCGATGATGATATCGCGGGGTAGCGATTCTTCGTAGGTCCCGTTGAGTGGCTCGGGCGCCGTTTTCTGTGCTTCGGGCTTGGGTTTCGGGGCCGGTGCGACCTCTTTGCCGATGTAATACCCCCCAAACACGCCCCCGAGCGCCATCACGATAAGAAGTGCCATGCGCACGGGATTGAGGCCCATGCTGCGGGCGAACTTGCTCCGCGGACGCGGCCAGCCAGAGAGTTTTCCGTGTCCGGAAGGTGATCTATCTGCCGGTTTTGGGGCCACGTCGCGGGTTCCGCTCAACTGGTTTCGGATTGCCGTCTGCGTATAATAACGCCGCCGGGGGGTCAATCGCGCTGATTGTCGGAAAACGGCCCTAACCATGTGGAAATTAACCACTTTGTCAGGTTGCAGTCAGGCCGGGTGAGTAAATCATAGAGCAACAATGCCCATAAGGGCGAACAAGGGACGAGAAGATGAAGGCATACGACCTGAGCAAGTTGAATATCCTTGTGCTCGAAAAGCATGTGCTGGTGCGCAAGCTGCTGACCGACGTGTTTTCCGAGTTCGGTGTTGCGACCGTATTCTCGACCCCTGACCCGCGTGAAGCATTCCGGTATTTCCAGGATCACGAGGTCGATATCGTACTGTGCGACTGGACGCCGGATCTGGATGGTATGGCGTTCGTGCGCCAGATTCGCCAAGGGCTGGATACCCCTAATCCCTACGTCCCGCTGGTCGTCGTAACGGCGAATACCGAACTCCGCCACGTCTGCTTTGCGCGCGACAACGGCATGACCGAATTCCTGGCGAAACCGGTCTCGGCCAAGACGATCTATGCCCGTCTCTGCAGCGTGATCGAAAATCCGCGGCCGTTTATCCGCGTCGGCGATTTCTTCGGCCCAGACCGCCGCCGCCGTGCGTCGAATAATTTCAATCACGCGGAGCGCCGCCGCGCCGTTTGAGCGCCGCTTTCGGGCTTCCTAAATCGTTGAGTTGACTTGACCATTTCGGGTCAGGATTGCATTGTTCGGCGACGTTTGAGCGTGGGGCCGGGACGATGTTTCTACTGATCGATAACTACGACAGTTTCACTTACAACCTGTTGCACTATCTGGGCGAATTAGGTGCCGAGGTGGTGGTGCGCCGGAACGATGAGATTTCCGTCGAAGACGCCATGAACATGGGCGCCGAGGGGTTCGTGATTTCGCCGGGTCCGTGCGACCCGGACAAGGCCGGTATATGCCTCGACCTCGTCGCCGCCTCGGCGGATCGGCATGTTCCTGTTTTTGGCGTCTGTCTCGGCTTTCAGGCCATCGGCCAGGCGTTTGGCGGCAAGATCGTCCGCGCCCCCGCCCCCATGCATGGGAAAATGTCGCAGATCACCCACGACGGCACCGGTGTGTTCCGGGGCCTGCCGTCGCCGATCAAGGCGACCAGATATCATTCATTGGCCATCGAGCCTGATAGCCTGCCGAACAGTCTGATCGCCATCGCCCACAGCGAGGACGGCGCGATTCAGGGAATCCGGCACGCAGCGTTGCCGATCCACGGCGTGCAGTTCCACCCGGAAAGCATCGCGTCAGAACATGGTCACGACATTCTGAGGAATTTCATCGACATGACGCGCAGCAAGGAGGCCGCGTGATGAGCGACGATATGAAACCCGTTCTGAACAAGGTCGCCGACGGGCATGCCCTAAGTGCCGACGAAGCGGAAGCCGCGTTCGGGATCATCATGTCGGGCGAAGCGACACCGGCGCAGATCGCGGGCTTTCTGATGGCGCTTCGTGTGCGTGGCGAGACCGTCGACGAAATCACCGGCGCCGTGCGCACCATGCGCGCCAAGATGGACACCATCAAAGCGCCCGAGGGCGCGATGGACGTGGTCGGGACCGGGGGCGATGCATCCGGCACCTACAACGTTTCGACAGGTGCGGCTTTCGTCGTTGCGGGCGCGGGCGTCCCCGTCGCCAAGCACGGCAACCGCGCGTTGTCTTCTAAATCCGGTGCGGCCGATGTGTTGTCGTCGCTCGGCGTCAATCTGGATGCCGAGTTTCCTGTGATCGAAAAAGCGATGGCCGAAGCCGGTATCGGCTTTTTGATGGCGCCCCGCCACCACAGCGCGATGCGTTTCGTGGGGCCGGTCCGGGTCGAGATGGGCGTGCGCACGATCTTCAATATTCTGGGCCCGCTTTCGAACCCAGCCGGGGTGAAGCGTCAATTCACGGGTGTTTACGCGAAACAATGGCTTCGCCCGATGACGGAGACCCTCGCCAATATGGGATGCGAGGCGGCCTGGGTTGTAAATGGTTCCGACGGTCTGGACGAAATGACGACGACCGGGCCGACTTATGTGTGTGCGCTCGAGAACGGCAAGATCACCGAGTTCGAGGTCACGCCCGACGATGCCGGGCTGCCGGTGGCGACGCCGGAAGAGCTCAAGGGGGGCGATCCGGAGGTTAATGCCGAGGCGATCCGCGAATTATTGGCGGGCACACCGAGCGCGTATCGGGATATCGTACTTTTGAATGCGGCGGCGTCGTTGATGGTCGCTGGGAAAGCCCGCGACCTGAAGGATGGTGTCGCCATGGCGGCGAAGTCCATCGACGATGGTTCGGCACGCGCGACACTCGACAAGCTTGTCGCGATCACCAACACCTGAACGCCTGTTTCGGGGAATAACATGAGCGACGTACTGGCAAAGATCTGCGCCGAGAAACGCGAACACGTGGCCGCGACGAAGCAGGCGCGCGCCTTCGCCGACGTCGATGCCACGGCGCGGTCAAACGCGCCCTGCCGTGGCTTTATCAAATCGCTTGAGGGCAAAGTGGCCGCCGGTAGGTACGGTTTGATCGCGGAACTCAAAAAAGCCTCGCCATCGAAAGGATTGATCCGCGAAGACTTCGACCCGCCCTCCCTCGCCCGCGCTTATGAAGCCGGTGGGGCCGCGTGCCTCAGCGTGCTGACCGATACCCCCTATTTCCAGGGCCAGGACGAATACCTGATCGCGGCGCGTGATGCGGTCTCGCTGCCGGTGCTGCGTAAGGACTTCATGGTTGATCCGTACCAGATCGCGGAATCGCGGGCGCTCGGCGCCGACTGTATTCTGCTGATCATTGCGGCGCTTTCCGATGATCAGGCAGCGGAGCTCGAGGATGCCGCCGTCGACTACGGGATGGACGTGCTGATCGAGGTACACGATGCCGAAGAACTCGAACGTGCGTTAAAGCTGAAATCGCCGCTTCTGGGGATCAACAACCGCAACCTGAAAACGCTTGATGTCGACATCGCGACGACCGAAGCGTTGTCGGAAGCGGTCCCGGCCGATCGCATCATGGTTTGTGAAAGCGGGCTTTTCTCCCGTGCCGATCTCGACCGCATGGCCCGTGTCGGCGCCAAGTGCTTTTTGATCGGCGAAAGCCTGATGCGTCAGGATGACGTGGCGGCGGCAACGCGTGCCCTTCTCGACCCGGATATGGCGGCCTGATCATGGCGGACTTCACCCATATCGACGCGGACGGTAACGCTGTCATGGTGGACGTGTCGGATAAAGCCGATACCGAGCGCACCGCGACCGCCAAGGCCTGCGTTTATATGCAGCCGGAAACCCTGAAAAAGATCATGGAAGGCGGCGTCAAGAAAGGCGACGTGCTGTCCGTTGCGCAGCTTGCCGGGATTATGGGCGCGAAGAAAACACCTGACTTGATCCCGCTCTGCCATCCGCTGGCGCTGACGTCGGTGAAAGTCAATCTGATCACGGATCCCGACCGAAACGCTGTCGATATCGAGGCGACGTGCAAGCTCAAGGGCCAGACGGGGGTCGAGATGGAGGCGTTGACGGCGTGCTCCGTCGCCGCGCTCACGGTCTACGACATGTGCAAGGCGGTTGATCGCGGTATGAAGATTTCCGATATCCGCCTGACCCATAAATCCGGCGGGAAGTCCGGCACATACGAGGCGGAATGAGATGCTGAGCATCGAAGAAGCCCTTGAGAAAATCAGAGGCGGTATCGAGCCGCTGCCGACGGAAGAAATCTTCGTTTCCGACGCGCTCGGCCGGGTTCTCGCCGAAGACGTGATCGCCACCGTCAGTCACCCGCCACAGGCGGTTTCGGCGATGGACGGTTATGCGGTCCGTGCGGACGATGTGTCGTCTTTTCCTGTGACGCTGATGCAGATCGGCGAAGCGGCGGCCGGTCACAAGTTCGACGGCGAAGTCGGTCCGGGTGAATGCGCGCGGATCTTCACGGGCGGCGGGCTTCCCAAGGGCGCGGACAGCATCGTCATACAGGAAGACACCGACGCAGACGGGTCGAGCATCACCATCAAGGAAGCCGCCAAACCCGGCGAATGGGTGCGTCCAGAAGGTCTGGATTTCGCAGCAGGTAAAGTGCTGCTGAGCGCAGGTCGGGTCATGACGGCGCGGGATGTCGGCCTTGCCGCCGCCGCCGGTGCAACCTGGATTAGGGTGCGCCGCAAGCCGCGTATCGCGATTCTGTCGACCGGCGACGAGATCGTCATGCCGGGCGCACCGATGCGCGCGGATCAGATCGTCAGCTCAAATTCCGTAGCCCTCGTTGCGTATGCAGCAGTTCTCGGCGCCGAAGGCACCTCCATTGGGATTGCCGAAGACAGACCGGAAAGCCTGCGTGAACGATTAAAGGATGCCACCGGGTTCGACATTCTGGTGACCTCGGGCGGTGCAAGTGTTGGCGACCATGACCTCGTCCAATCCGTGTTCGGCGACGAGGGATTGGAACTCGGCTTCTACAAGATCGCCATGCGCCCGGGAAAACCGTTGATTTTCGGGAATATCGGCGGGACATACCTGTTGGGGCTTCCGGGCAATCCGGTCTCGACCGGTGTCACGTCGGCGATCTTTCTGAAGGCGGCGGTCGAGAGCATGCTGGGTATGCCGTCACAGCCGCTTTATCAGGCGGCACGGCTCGGCCGAGATCTGAAGGCGAACGGCAAGCGGCTCGATTTCATGCGCGCGCGCCTCGAGACGAGCGATGCCGGCCTTCCAACAGCAACGCCATTTGACCGCCAGGACAGTTCGATGATGGCGGCGTTCGCCGACGCGGACTGCTTGGTGATGCGCGAAATTGGGGCCCCTGCTGCCAAGGCCGGAGAAGTCGTGAAGATTGTGCTGCTTGGGACATCGATCATAAAATTTTAGCTATTTTACCATAAGATTTTTGCCAGATTCGGCATCTCAATAAACGATAAAGTCGCCTTCAAATTTCCTTAGTCACGTGTATACTGTTGCTTACGTTTGCAGTATCATCTATCTATACGTGTAGTAAGAGCGTTCTAAACGCCTTTAAAATTGTATACTGCGGGAGTCATTGCAATGAATGAACGGTTGCGACGGAGCCTTCTAAAGGTTGCTCGTGCAACCTCCTTTATGCTTGTGCTGAAGGGGGCTGTTGCCGGGAGTGTTGCTATGCTTGCAGTCTTTGGCGTAACTGTCCCATATCTCAGCGCTGCGTTTGGCGTTGAGATTGGCGACGCGTCTGGGGGGTGGGCTGCGATGGTCGGTGGAATTCTCGGCGCCATTGCTGCCTTCAGAGCATAATTCAACCGGATTCCGAAGCCTCACTGTACGCTTGGATACTAGGGCTTATGCTCGCCTACTTGGCGTTAGCGTTGGCCATAAATCTGTGTCGATTTCGCTCTATTCATCCGAGTGGCAAAGAATTGCTAACTCACGCGTTTGATGCTGCGACCTTTGCCGCATCGTCGATGGTTCTTTACGGAATTTTTGAACCTCCAGTGCTCACTCTGATTGGGAATACCAAGCCGTTCTTAATGATTGGATCGCTTGCAGGAATTCTATATAGCGTTGGGGTTCTCTTCCCTCGCCCTGGCTGAGCACCTCTAAAATTCTAACGCTGGAATAATTCACATCAATCTGTAGCTCTCGTCACGGCCTTCTCTGTTGACTTGAAATGAGAACTTAAGTAGAACACTTGGGCGTTGTTTGTTATTTGTTCCACTTCTGATCCCTAGATGATCCTCGATATCTTGGGTTCGTGTCCTGCAGGAGCCTCTACATGCTCACCCGTAAACAGTATGAACTCCTGATGTTCATCGACGAGTCGCTAAAGAATTACGGCGTTTCGCCCTCCTTCGACGAGATGAAGGAAGCACTGGGTCTGAAGTCGAAATCGGGTATTCATCGGCTGATTACGGGGCTTGAAGAGCGTGGCTTCATTCGCCGCCTCGCCCACCGCGCCCGTGCCCTCGAAGTCTTGAAGCTCCCTGAAAACGCGGTGCCGCCCGGAAAATCTGCCGCACCGCAGGCAACACCGCAGTTCAAACCCAAAGTGATTGAGGGTGAGTTTTCCATCGCCGGTGCGCACATGGCGGAAGCCGCGGAATCGGTTCAGCTACCGCTCTACGGCCGGATCGCCGCCGGTACGCCCATTGAGGCGCTGCGCAATCCCAACGAATTCATCGATGTTCCCGCCAGCCTGCTCACGAAGGGTGATCACTATGCGCTCGAAGTCGATGGCGATTCGATGATCGAGGCCGGAATTCTCGACGGCGATACGGTCATCATCCAGCAGACCGATACCGCCGAAAATGGCGCGATCGTCGTCGCTTTGGTGGATGACGGCGAAGTGACATTGAAACGGCTGCGCCGCAAAGGGGCGTCCATCGCTTTGGAACCCGCCAACGCGGCCTATGAAACCCGCATCTTCGGCCCCGACCAGGTCAAGGTGCAGGGCGTGCTTCGGGCGCTATACCGTTACTACTAATTTTCGGGTGAAACCTCTTCGGCTTTGTGTTTCCCGGCCTTGAGCCGAGACCTATTCCGCGGACTGTGCCAAGCGTTTCCATGGGTCCCGCGTCGCGCCTCCGGCACGCCCGGGAAACAAATCGCTGTGATCCCTTTAATCATCAGGCCAGTTCACCCACGGCCGCCTGCCCCGCTCCCCGTTGACGGTCCTGACGACTGGCCCCGCGTCGGTAAAAGTGATGGCGTGCGTGCCGTATCGCCACAAATCGAACCGGTCGATGACGCCCCACGGGGGGCTGCAATCCCGCCTTACCGGGACCGTTGCCACGATCATGCGGCTTTTACGGCAGTCGTCGGCGAGGGTCGCCGCATCCGTTGAAATTGCGACAAACTCGTGTCCGACAACCACCGTGCAACCATGCGCATCGCACCTGAGGCGGCCTTGCGCTGATTCAGCGTCGGCCAACCATACGGCTGAATTAGCGGTCAGGCCCGTTCGCTGGCGCCAGTCCTCGGCCTCGAAACGGGCCCGCCGCGCATTCGATGTGAGATAAGCCGCGTCATGATGCAGGACGGCGATCAGGCGGGCATCGCCGTCTATGATGATGTCGGGGGCGGTCGCGAATAGCGGGCCCATCACCCCTACAATTAACATAGGGACCGCGAGTAGCCGCCACCTGCCCCGCCAGAGGGCGAGCCACAGACCGGCGATGGTGATTAGTCCGAGACACCAGACCGGGGGCGCGGCGACATCGACGGCGGCGCCCGGCAAATCGGCCAGATACCCGGCGCTGGCGAGGATCATCTCGATCCCCACGCACATGATGGACAAAGGTACCGCTTCCAGGCCGAACGGCATGGCGGATAAAGTCACGATCCCTGCCGGCATGACCCAAAGCGCGGCCAGCGGGACCGCGACCGCGTTGGCGATCAGGCCAAAGGCGGCGGCGTGCTGGAAGTGATAGATCGCGAATGGCGCCGTTGCGGCGCTGGCGATGACGGTGGTGGCGATCACGCCGGTCAGGTAGCGCCGGAATTTCCCCGCAAGGCCGGGTGTCGGCGTGTTTCCACGCCGCCGCCGGTCGCTTATGACGCTGTATGCCGCGATCAAAGCCGTGACGGCGGCGAACGACATTTGGAAACCCGGGCCGACTAGGCTTTCGGGCCGGCAGAGCAGGATGACCGCCGCGGCCCAGGCGACGCTCCGCATGCTCAGCGCACGGCGGTCCAATAGGACGCCTGACAGCATCAACCCGGTCATCAGGAAGGCGCGTTCGGTCGGCACCGTGAATCCCGCCAGGACGGCGTAGCCGAGCGCCGCCGGAATAGCCAAAGCGGCCGCTATCTTCTTTCCGTTGACCCTCAGACCGATGCGCGGGATTGCGGCGCAGCCCAATCTGACGGCGGCGTAGATCAGGCCAGCCACCAACCCGATGTGCAGCCCGGAAATGGCAAGAAGATGCGCGATCCCGGCGTCTCGCATCACCCGAAGCACGCGTTCGTCGATGTAACCGCGATGGCCGGTCAATAAAGCCGCGGCGACGGCGCCGGCCTCGCCTTTATGTTGTGCGTGCACGCGCGCGGATATCTTGAGCCGCGCGGTTTCGATCCCGCGCCGCGCGCGCACCGACATAGGCGGTGCACGGGCGTGAGACTCGAGGGTTTCGATATCGCCGAGAACAAATCCATAAGCGCCGAGCCCGAGAAAGTAGGCGCGGCGCTGAAAGTCGAAGGCGCCCGGCATCGTTGGCGGCGGCGGCGGGCGCAGGATCGCGGCGGCGCCGATGCGGTCGCCGGGTAACAGTGACCTTGTGCTCTCCGAGCCGCCTTTTACGCTCAACCTGATGTTTTCGGGCGGATTGCGGATGCGGCTTGTATTGAAGACCGGCGCAGACAGAACGATCCGGGCACCCGACGCCGAGAAATCGATCTTTTCGACCGTTCCCGTCAGATGAAGCGGACCTACACGCTTTTCGAGCACGGGTGCCGCCACGGATGCCGTTCGCCAACCGGCGGCGCTGAAACCGAGCGTAATCGATAACAGCCCGGCGGCGAGCAGCCGAAACGCATCCGATTTTGAACGGACCAGGACGAGCAGGCAAAATACCAACGGCCCCCAGCCCAGATACGGGGACGGCTCGGCCGGGAGCGCAAAATAGACGGCAATTCCGGCGCCGATCCCCACGGGCAGCCAGAGCGCCCATTGCGGTCGCTCTGCCAACCATGCGGATTTGATATTTTCAAACGCCGTTACGATCCCCATATCCCCTGTATGTCAGGGCCAGCGGGTATTTTCCCTTCCCCGCGCGTTTATGCTGCACACGCGAGATATTTGTGATAGATACTGCCCGCGCCCCGGTTCCTGGGTGCGGTTTTCTAGGAGATTTCATGCCCGTCGTTACCCGTTTCGCCCCTTCGCCGACCGGTTTTCTGCACATTGGCGGTGCCCGCACGGCGCTGTTCAATTGGTTGTTCGCGAAGCACCACGCTGAATACGGCGACGGCGGCACTTTCTTGCTCCGGATCGAGGACACAGACAGGGCGCGTTCGACGGATGAGGCCGTCGAGGCGATCTACGACGGGCTGAGCTGGCTCGGCCTCGATTGGGATGGCGATGCCATTTCCCAGTTCGAGCGCCGCGAACGCCATCAAGAGGTGGTGCAGGAACTGCTCGACAAGGGCATGGCGTACAAATGCTACTGTTCGACCGAGGAACTGGCAGAAATGCGGGAAAAAGCCCGCGCCGAGGGCCGAAAACGCATGTACGACGGCACCTGGCGCGACCGCGACCCGTCGGAAGCCCCTGAAGGCGTCGACCCTGCGATCCGCCTCAAGGCGCCACAGGAAGGCGAAACCGTCATCGAGGATCTGGTTCAGGGCCGTGTCGAGGTCGCCAACGAGCAGCTTGACGACATGGTCCTTATGCGCGCCGACGGAACACCCACCTACATGCTGGCCGTTGTTGTCGACGACCATGATATGGGGATTACCCACGTCATCCGTGGTGACGACCATCTGGTGAACGCCTTCAGACAAGTGCAGCTTTTCAAGGCGATGGACTGGGATCTGCCTGAATTCGCGCATATTCCGCTGATTCACGGGCCCGACGGCGCCAAATTGTCGAAGCGGCACGGCGCGCTCGGTGTCGAGGCATATCGGGACATGGGTTACCTCCCGGAAGCACTAAGGAACTACCTGATGCGGCTTTCGTGGTCGCACGGCGACGAGGAAATCATCTCGACCGCGCAGGCGATCGAGTGGTTCGGGCTCGATGCCGTGGGCCGTGGTGCTGCGCGTTTCGACTTCCAGAAACTGGAATCCCTCAACGGTCATTATATCCGCCAGGCGGACAACGACCGGTTGACCGAATTGGTCATGGAGAGGCTTAAAGATACCCTTGATGGAAAGCTTGCCGAAGGGGCGGCTGACCGGGTAAAAATGGGTATGGATGGGTTAAAAGAGCGCGCTAAAAACTTAAAAGAACTATCTGAAAACGCACAATTTTATGCAATTTCACGTCCACTTCAACCGGACGAGAAGGCCTCGCAAATCCTGACGGACGAGGCAAAGCAGACACTCTCCGCTCTCCGTGCCGACGTGGCCGGAATTGACGAGTGGACGGAAGAAAACATTCAAGCTGCCGCTAAGGCGTATGCCGAGGCCCATGAATTGAAACTTGGCAAGGTGGCACAGCCGCTTCGAGCGGCGCTTACGGGCACGACTGTTTCGCCCGGCATATTCGAGGTGATGGCCGTTCTCGGCCGAGATGAATCCCTCGCGCGGCTGGATGACGTGCGCTGACACGCCACCCGGCACCAACAACGACGCGTCCTCTGCGGGGGGCGTGCCAGCGGTCCGGAAAGGACCGCGCCCAACAGAGGAGAGACCTGAATGAGTAACGAAAGAAGCTTTACCCTCACCGACAATTCGAGCGGCGAAAGCTGGGATTTGCCGGTGATGCACGGGACGTTGGGCCCGGACGTGATCGACGTCCGCAAGCTGTATGCGCAGACCGGCTGCTTTACCTACGACCCGGGCTTTACCTCGACCGGTAGCTGTGAGTCCAAGATCACCTACATCGACGGCGACAACGGTGTGCTGCTGTATCGCGGTTATCCGATCGAGCAGTTGGCGGAAAAGTCGGACTTCATGGAAGTCTGCTATTTGCTGCTTTACGGAGAACTTCCGACGGCGAATGAAAAAGAGAAGTTCGAACACGACATCACCTACCACACGATGATCCACGAGCAGATGAACACGTTCCTGCGCGGGTTCCGTCGCGATGCACATCCGATGGCGGTGATGTGCGGCATGGTTGGCGCGCTGTCGGCGTTCTACCACGACTCGACCGACATCGCGGATCCGAAGCACCGGATGGTGTCGTCGTACCGCATGATCGCCAAAATGCCGACGATCGCGGCGCTGGCCTATAAATACAACCTGGGTCAGCCCTACGTATATCCGAAGAACAAGCTTCGCTACGCTGAAAACTTCCTCCACATGATGTTCTCGAACCCGTGTGAGGAATACGAGATGGATCCGGTCCTGGCGAAGGCCATGGACATCATCCTGATCCTGCACGCAGATCACGAACAGAACGCGTCGACGTCGACGGTCCGCTTGGCGGGCTCTTCCGGCGCAAACCCGTTTGCCTGCATCTCGGCCGGTATCGCATCGCTCTGGGGCCCCGCGCACGGTGGCGCCAACGAAGCGGTGCTCAAGATGCTGGAGGAAATCGGCGATCCCAAGAACACCCAGAAGTTCGTCGCCAAAGCCAAGGACAAGGATGACGCGTTCCGCCTGATGGGCTTCGGTCACCGTGTTTACAAGAACTTCGATCCGCGGTCGCGCGTCATGCGCGAACAGTGCCACAAGGTGCTGAAAGCGCTGGGCGTGAAGGACGAGCCGCTCCTCGAGATCGCGATGGAACTGGAAGAAATCGCCCTCAAGGATGAATACTTCATCGAGAAGAAGCTGTATCCGAACGTGGATTTTTATTCGGGTATCATCTTCAAGGCGATGGGCATCCCAACGAGCATGTTCACGGTGTTGTTCGCTGTTGCGCGTACCGTCGGCTGGATCGCCCAGTGGAACGAGATGATCGAGGATCCGAGCCAGAAGATCGGCCGTCCGCGTCAGCTCTTCACGGGTGCAGAACAGCGCGACTACGTGGACGTCGCCAAGCGATAATCCGCGAAAGACGTCTCTCTTCAACGGCGCGGGATACGTCCCGCGCCGTTTTTTTATTTGTCGGAGACGTTAAGAACCACCCTAGCGGCCGCTACGGAGGGCCGATCGTCGCCCGGTTTTAATGCATCCAAAGCTTTCGAAATTTCCCCCATCTGCGTATCGCGCTCGCGTCCGGCGCGGAGTAAATCCGCCAATACCGGGGTCATGTTCTCCGGCGTGCAGTTCTCTTGCAGGAATTCCGGTATCGCCGGTTTGTCGAGGATCAGGTTGACGATGGACGCATACTTGACCCGGATCAGACGCTTGGCGATGAAAGCGCTCAACGGTGCGACCCGGTATGCAATCAGGCTGGGGACGCCCGCCATGGCCAATTCCAGTGATACCGTGCCGCTGGCCGCGATTGCAGCGTCGGCAGCGGCGAAGGCGTCATATTTTTCACCTTCGTCATCGATGATGAGGATGTTGTCCCAGTCAGACGTGCGGATCCGAATTTCGTTCGAGATGCTTTTAAGAGTCGGCACGACGATCCGGCAGGGGCCGGCAATCGCGGTTGTCCGGCGGATCGTCTCGCCAAACATATCGACCAGTCTCGAAATCTCACCCATTCGACTGCCGGGCAGCGCCAGCAAAACTCTCTCCTCCGCCGCAATCCCATGGCGCTCGCGAAAGGCCTTACCATCCCCGCCATCCGCCCCGCTTTCCAGGATCGAGTGACCGACGAACGTGGCGTCGACGCCGGCGCGTTCGAAGTACGGGGGCTCAAACGGTAACAGGCACATCACGTGATCGACGAGTTTTGCGACCTTGTTTGCCCTGCCCGGTCGCCAGGCCCATACAGACGGCGCTACGTAGTGGACGATCTTGATATCACTACCGGCGAGCTTCTTGGCGACGCGGAAGCAGAAATCCGGGGCGTCGATGGTGACGACCACATCCGGTTTCTTTGCTGTGATATCGTCCGCCGTCTCGCGGATACGGCGCAGGATGCTTGGGATGCGCGGCAAGACTTCGGAAAGGCCCATTACCGTCAGTTCGTCCATCTTGAACAGGCTGTCGAGCCCACTGCCGGCCATCAATGGGCCGCCGACACCCGAGAACCGGATGTCCCGCCCTCCTGCGATCTTTTTCAAGCCCTCCATCACGCGCATTCCAAGGACATCGCCCGAAGGCTCGCCCGCGATGAGATAAACGTGGAGGTGATCGCTCATTGCCAGTTTCCGTCTGCGTCGACACCGACCACGAAGATATTCGCTTCATCTGCCGCGCCGGCGGTGCCATCTCGGTCAATCAGAAACGCATTCCCCGCTTCGATGACAATACCACCGAGCCCTGCCGCGGCCGCGTTTCGCACGGTTTCAGCGCCTGCCGTCGGCAGGTCCGCACGGCGTTCCTGTCCGGGCTTGAGTGTTTTTGCCAGCACCCCCCCGGTGTTGCCGCTTTCAGCTAGTTTTTTGAGCATGGCATCCGTACCGGCAGCGTCTTCCTCGGCGATGATCTCGCCCGCATGCACGACGGCGGCCTGGCCGATGTCCCGGGCGCCGAGATCTCTCGCCGCCCTGACCGCCGCCGCGATGTCGCTGGACTGATCCGGTGTCGGGCGGATGCCCCCGATCACACCCTTCGGCATTAACTGGTCGGGTATCAGACTTTCTGGGCCGATAACCTGAAAGCCCTCACCCTCCAGGGCGCGGATCAGCGCGGTCAGAAGGCCGTCGTCTCCGAGGGCGGCGGCACCGCTCTTAGCGAAGAACTTCACGCCCCACCAATCCGGGCGCAGTTCCTTCATACCGGGTCTGCGAATGGTGCCGGCAAGGACCAGCGTGTCGCACTCTGCGGCCTTCAGACTTTTTATCGCGGCGCCGGCGGCGCCCAGACGGATCACGGCGTGGCTGTCGGCGGCGTACTCAGCCGGGTCCCCCTGCCCGTCGAAGACGACAACATGGAAGGCCTGATTGTTCCGGCGGCACGCATCGCGGATAAGGACCGGCAGTGTGCCCCCACCGGCCAGAATACCGATACGGTTATGCGGCATCTTCCATGTGCGGCTGGCAGATACGGCGCGACGAGTCGCTCTGGATGAAAGTGACGATCTCCATCACCGGTTCGTTGTCGGAGAAATCCTCGATGACGTCCTGAAGACGCTCCGCCATGGTGCCTTCCTCGGCGAAGATCATACGGTACGCTTTGCGGATTTCGTGGATCATGTCACGCGAGAAGCCACGGCGTTTCAGTCCAACGATGTTCAAGCCTTCCAGCTTGGCGCGGTTTCCGGTCACCGTTCCGTAAGGAATGACGTCGTGCTCGACCCCGCTCATGCCGCCGATCATGGCATGTTTGCCGATTCGCACGAACTGATGCACGGCGGAGAGGCCGCCGACGATTGCCCAGTCCTCGACGCTGACGTGTCCGGCCATGGTCGCATTGTTGACGAGGATCACGTTATTGCCGATCTGGCAGTCATGCGCGACATGTGCACCCACCATGAACAAACAGTCGTTGCCTGTCCGGGTCATAAGGCCGCCACCTTCCGTGCCAGGGTTCATGGTGACATGTTCACGAATGACGTTACGCTCGCCAATCTCAAGCGATGACGCCTCACCCTTGAATTTCAGGTCCTGCGGTTGATGGCCGATCGAAGAGAAAGGGAAGATGCGGGTCCCGGCACCAACGCTGGTCGAACCAGCGACGACCACGTGGGACATAAGTTCGACCCCATCGCCCAACTTGACGCCTGCGCCGACGATCGAATACGGGCCGACCTTGACCCCTGTACCGATTTCGGCATTCGGGTCGATGATGGCTGTCGGATGAATATCGGTCATTTGTGATCCTATTCCGTCTTGTCGACGATCATCGCCGTGAAAACGGCTTCAGCCATGACGACACCTTCCGACTTGGCGACACCTTTGAAGCGCCAGACCTTGCCACGGCCGTGCTCCTTGGTGACTTCAAGCTTGAGGGTGTGACCCGGCAGCACGGGTTTGCGGAAGCGCGCATTGTCGATGGACATGAAATAAACGAGTTTGTCCGATGCGGTATCGTCCAGTGCTTCGATCACGACGATGGCAGCGGTCTGCGCCATGGCCTCGACGATCAGCACACCCGGCATGATCGGATGACCGGGAAAATGGCCCTGGAAGAACGGCTCGTTGACGGTGACGTTCTTGATTCCGACGGCGCTTTCGCCCGGCTGAATATCGACGACCTTGTCGATCAGCAGAAACGGGTATCGATGCGGTATCCGATCCATGATCCCGCTGGCGTCGACTTCATGACCGGTGGTGGTTTCCGCGTCCATCCCTAACTCCCCTTCTTTCTCGCCAACCGTTCGATCGTGGTCAGTTCCCTGAACCAGGTCTTGATCGGTTTGGCGGGGCTGCCGCCAATCTCCAATCCAGGTTCGACATTCCGCATGATGCCGCTTTGTGCCGCGACGCGGACGCCGCTGCCGATTTTGAGGTGCCCGGCGATGCCGACCTGCCCACCCAGCACGACGAAATCGCCGAGTTCAGTACTGCCAGAAATTCCGACATGGCTGACGATCACGCAATTCTGTCCGATCTGAACGTTGTGGGCAATCTGCACAAGGTTGTCGATCTTGGTGCCGTCCCCGATCACCGTATCGGGCCCCGTACCTCGGTCGACGCAGGAATTCGCGCCGATCTCGACGTTGTCGCCGATGATGACCCGGCCAAGCTGCGGCACCTTGACGTGCCCGCCCGGCCCCATCGCGAAACCGAACCCATCCTGACCGATACAGACACCCGAATGGATGATCGTATTTGTGCCGACGATGGCATGGGCGACCGAAGCGTTAGCACCAACGCGCGTGTTATCTCCGATTTTTACGCCGGCGCCGATGACAGCACCGGCTGAAATAACGCAACCCATTCCGATCTCGGCTTTTGCACCAATTACGGCACTGGGGCCGATTTCGGCGTTTTCTCCGATCACCGCATCGTCGGCGACAGACGCGCTTGGGTGAACTGCACCGTTTGGTAAAGGCATTGGGTAGAACATCGCCGCCACGCGGGCGTAGGCGTGATACGGCTCCGGCGTGACCAGCAGACTCATGCCGTCTGGCGCCTGATCGACGACATCCGGTGCAACGATGCACGCCCCCGCAGACGATGCGCGGAATTTTTCCGTGTATTTCCGATTGTCGAGAAAACTGACGTGCGCAGCGCCCGCCTGATCGATGGGCATGACGTCATGAAATTCCCGCTCGGAATCGGGCGCGTTGACAATCTCGGCACCGGCCGTCTCGGCGATGTGTGCCAGACTGAACGGCCCGGCATTAGCGAAGAACCGGGAGTCCGCCATTTGTCCTAGTTTTTCGGCAGGTCGACCTGAACGGTCGGCAGCTTGTTGTCGAGTTCCTGCAGAACGATACCCGTGATGTCCAGGTTGCGTTTGACATAGACGATCTGCGACAGGCGCATGATCACGTCGTAGCCATTCTTTTCGGCAACAGAGGCGACAATTTCGTTAAGAGCCTTCTCGACCTGCAGCATGGCGGCGTTCTGAGCCTGTTCAAGAGTCTGACGGCGTTCCTGCACCATCTTCTGAACACCGACGACGCGTTGCTCGAATTTGCGTCGTTCTTCGGCGAACGCTTCCGGCGCCAAAAGGGACTGCTTTTTCGCCAACTCCTGTTGTGCGGCTCTGAGCGCTTCCTGCTCTTTCTGAACCTCGCCCTGAATCTTGTTCTGATAGCTGATGATCTGCTCACGGATCGACTTAACCGATGCCGCGTCCCGCCTGATCTTGCTGATATCGAGAACCGTAATAATCGGGGCTTCGGTTGCGCCCGTCGCCTGAGCGGCAGCGGGGCTGATCGGCAACGTCCAAGCGGCGAATGCCAGAACCAACGAAACCGCGATATATCTTGCTAACAAGGGAGCCTCCTAAAATTGTGTGCCGAAGTTAACCCGCACGTATTCCGTATTGTCGAAGCTTTCGGACAACACCGGATACGCGAGGTCGATCCCCAGCGGCCCGAAAGGCGACTCCCAAGTTATGCCTGCCCCGACACCCATACGCAATGAATCCTCGTCCACAGTCGTGGAGTTGGTCGGAGAGAGCGACCCAACGGAGCCAATATCGGTGAACATGCGCGCCCCGATACCAAGTTCTTCGGGTAAACCCGTTGGGAACGTGAGCGACATCGTTGCGGCATACATCCATTCGCCGCCGAGTGCGTCGTCGGTCGCCGTGTCGCGCGGACCAATACCCGCCGTCGCGAATCCGCGAACATCGTCGCCGCCGACGAAATAGCGTTCGGAAAGCGCAACATCCTCGCCAATGCCGACAATGTAACCGAACTTACCCTTGGTCGAGAAAACCCACTGGTCAGCAATCGGATAGTAATAAGCCGCCGTTGCGGTATTTCGGGCGTGACGGAGCGAGCCGCCAAGGCCGGCAATATCGGTATCGAGCTTCAACACATAACCGTCCGTCGGCTTGAGAATGCTGTCTCGGCGGTCATAGGCGACGGTGTGCCCAACCTCGGAGAGCGTTTCCGTTCCCTCCTGGTCCTGAATCAGCGTCGATGCGCTGCTGTCCACGTCGGAAATCTCGGAGACGCGGAAGGTATAACGCCAGCTTTCCGAGAGGTTCTCGGTAATCCGGTACCCGGCGCGAAGCCGGCCGCCGGTCCGTTCCAGGTCGAACGAGCTGGTGTCCTGAAGGTCGCGCGTCGTACGGAAGACATCGAACCCGGCCCGCAGGTCGCGGCCCAGGAAATAAGGTTCGGTGAAGCTGAGGTCGATCTGCGACGCTTCCGCGGCGATCTGCAGTTGCAGGCTTAGATCCTGGCCACGGCCGAGGAAGTTTCTCTCCTGCAGGCGAATGTCGCCCAGGACGCCGACCGTGGACGAGAAACCGGCGCCCAGCGTGATCTGCCCGGTCGGCTTCTCTTCGAGATTGACGTTGATGATGGTCTTGTCCGGTGCAGAGCCCGGGACCTGTTCAATGTCGACCTTCTCAAAGAAACCGAGGTTTTGAATCCGCGTCTTGGAGCGGCGCATTTTGGATGCATTGAACGCGTCACCCTCAACAAGGCGGAACTCGCGCCGCACGACCTTGTCCAAGGTGCGTACGTTGCCGGAAATATTGATCCGCTCAACGAACACCCGCGGTCCCTCGTTGACCACGTATTTCACGTTGATGGTTTTCTCCGCTTTGTCGCGGTTGACGCGCGGGCGGATTTCGACGAACGCGTACCCGAGTGTCCCGACCAGCTCCGTCAATCGGTCGATGGTGCTCTCGACTTCTTCGGCGCTGTACCAGTCGCCTTTTTCGACTTCGATCGCGGACTGCAGGTCTTCTTCTTTCAAATCCTTAAGGCGTGCATCGATTTCGAGGTTCCCGAACTGGTAGCGGTCACCCTCCTCGACGGCGAAGGTCAGGAAGAAGTTGCGTTTATCCGGGGTCAGTTCGGCGACTGCTGAATTAACCTTGAAGTCGGCATAACCGTTGGAAAGATAGAATCGGCGCAGCAATTCCCGGTCCAGGTTGATCCGGTCGGGATCGTAGACGTCGTCGGTCGTGAAGAAACGCCACCATGCGGTTTCGCGGGTCTGGATCACTTCGCGCAGACGCCCGTCGCTGAATTCGCGGTTGCCGATGAAACGGATCGAGCCGATTTGCGTTTCCGCGCCCTCGGCAATCTCGAACACCAGGTCGACGCGATTCTGCTCAAGCTGGATGATCTTCGGTTCGACCGTAACCGCGAACAGGCCGCTTTGGCGATAAAGCGTCAAGATGCGCTTGACGTCATCCTGGACCTTGGTGCGGGTATAAATAACCCGAGGCCGAAGGGAAATTTCGGTTCTCAGCAAATCCGGTTCGAATTCCTTGTTTCCCTCGAACGCGATGCGGTTGATGATCGGGTTCTCGACCACGTTCACAACAAGGGTGGAACCTTCGCGGCGAAGGGAAATGTCGGCGAAAAGACCGGTTGCAAAGAGACTTTTGAGGGAGCGGTCGATGCGTCTCGGATCGAAGGGATCACCCTCCTGGATGACCATGTACGAACGCACCGTGCCGGGGTCGACGCGCTGTGCGCCGCGCACTTCGATCTGCCGGATGACGTCGGCCTGAGCGAGCTCAACAGGCTCGCTGGCATGAGCAGGTATAGTTAACGACGAAAGCGGCCCCAAGGCCGCTGTCATTAACGCAACCGCCGTAAGCCGGGCCAATCCCGCCACTGTATTCTCCCCAACCGCCCGGCCTGACTGCCGCCGAGCGTTTACACATTCGGATTCAAGACCTTAGGCCTAGAGTCCTAAAACTCTCACGATATCGTTCCAGGTGACTGATACCATGAGAATCAATACCAAAGCCAGACCAATTCGGAAACCGTATTCTTGCGCACGTTCGCCCAACGGGCGGCCGCGAATGGCCTCGATTCCCATGAACAACAGATGCCCCCCGTCGAGAATCGGGATCGGAAACAGGTTGATCAACCCAAGATTGATCGACAACACGGCCATGAAGAAGAACAACTGCAGTGCGCCCTGCTCCGCCGCCTGACCCGACATTTGTGCGATGGCAATCGGGCCCCCAAGGTCCTTGAAGTTGCCCTGCCCGATCAACAGCTTGCCGATATTGTCGAGGGCCTGGCCCGTGATCATCGCCGTTTTTTCGATACCGAACCATGCGGCAGAGAAAGGATTGAGACGCTGGTGCTCGCCGATCACGCCCTGCATCCTGATTCCAAGCCGCCCAACGGTTGCACCGTCCTGATCCACGGCTTCCGGCGTCACACTGAGTTCGATCTCACGGCCGTCGCGAAGTACGACGAGCGGCAGGCGTTCGCCGGGGTTCGCCGATACGACTTCCTGCACCACACCGGGATTGTCGATTTTTGCGCCGTTAAGGCTGACCAGCACGTCTTCGGCCTGCATGCCCGATGCTGCGGCGGCGGAATTGTCCATCACCTCGCCGACCGAAACCTCGACTTTGGGGACACCCACCGAAACCGCGATCACAGCAAGAACCAGCATGGCGAACAAGAAATTGATGGCGGGCCCCGCGAACACGATGGCGGCGCGCTGGCCAACGGTCTTGTGGGCGAACGAGACCTTTTTCTCGTCTTCGGAAAGTTCGTGCGGCCCTTCGGGTTTGTCACCGGCGCCTTTTTCCAGGAACGACTGGGCGCTGTCCGCCTCGCCTTCCTCGGCCATGCCGAACATCTTAACGTAGCCGCCCAATGGTACCGCACTTACGCGCCACCGAGTCCCGGCCTTATCGTACCAGCCGAAAATTTCTGGGCCGAAGCCGATGGAAAACACCTCAACACGGACGCCGTTGCGGCGTGCCACCCAATAGTGTCCCCATTCGTGGACGAACACGATGATCGACAGCACGACCAGGAACCAGAGCACGGTGTTGATGGTATCGAATTCCATTATCAGCCTTTAATCGTTTGATTTTTCCCTACCAGATATGCGCGTGTCCGGCTCAGCCGTCAACATGTGGCAGGTGAAAATACCAGTGTTATCCGATGATTGCGTCGGTTAGTTCGGTCGCGATACGCCGCGCGTCCTCATCGACGGCGTAAACGTCTTCGAGTGACGACAGGTTCTGGCGTGGCATCCGGCTCATCGTTTCCTCGACGACCTTTGCGATATCGAGGAATCCGAGGCCGTTTTTGAGGAAGGCGTTTACGGCGATCTCGTTGGATGCGTTGAGGACCGTTGGTGCAGAACCGCCGATGTCGAGCGCCTCTCGCGCCAGGCGGAGCGCCGGAAATCTTACTGGATCCGGTGCTTCGAAGCTCAGGGTGGCGATATCCTCGAGCTTAAGGCGTGGTGACGGCGCCTCCATCCGATCCGGCCAGGCGAGCGCGAAGGCGATCGGAGTGCGCATGTCGGGCGTGCCGAGCTGCGCCAGCACGGAGGCGTCGACATATTCGACCATGCTGTGAATGACTGATTGAGGGTGCACGAGAATGTCGATCTGCTCACTGGAAACGGGGAACAGGTGAAACGCTTCGATCAGCTCGAGGCCTTTGTTCATCATGGTCGCGGAATCGACCGATATCTTGGCGCCCATGGACCAGTTCGGATGTGCGACGGCCTCAGCTGGCGTTACTTCGGTCAGGGTGTCCAATGTTCTCTCACGGAACGGCCCGCCGGAAGCGGTGAGAATAATCTTCTCGATTCTTTCAGGGCGCTCAAAATCGAATACCTGATAGATTGCGCTGTGTTCCGAATCGACGGGGATCAGGCGCGCATCGGCGCCGGCCACTTCGCGACAGAAGAATTCACCCGCCGAAACCAGGCACTCCTTGTTGGCGAGCCCGACGACGGCGCCGCGGCGCACGGCTTCGAGTGTCGGCGCGAGACCGGCCGCGCCGACAATTGCCGCCATCACCCAGTCGGTCGGCCGCATGGCCGCTTCGACCAACGCCCGGCGTCCGGCGGCGGCTTCGATCCCGGTACCGGCAAGAGCCGATTTCAAGTCCTGATAACGGCTTTCGTCGGCAATAACAGCGAGTGCCGCGCCGACCTCGATGGCCTGTTGGGCGAGAAGCTCGACGTTATTATTGCCGGTGAGGGTATCGACTCGGAAACGTTCAGGTGAGCGGCGGATCAGATCAATCGTGTTGCAGCCGACCGATCCGGTGGATCCGAGGACGGTCACCGATCTTTCGGCGCTGTTGTCGGCGGTGACGGGTTTGATTACAGCCATGGCATCGCGCTCCGACCCAGCGTTGTCTTCAATAACGCGATTGCCACCGCGCCCGCGACCAGCGCGTCGACCCGGTCGAGTACGCCGCCATGGCCCGGAATCAGCGAGGAGCTATCCTTGATCCCGAAATGCCGTTTGACCGCACTCTCAAACAAATCGCCGGCCTGACTGGCGATGGCAACCACGGTGCCCCACAAAGCGAGGGACACGGGCGATTCCTCCCAGTAGACGGCAAAGCCTCCGGCAATCACCGCCGCGCAGGCAACCCCGCCAATGAAACCGGCCCAGGTCTTTTTCGGGCTGATGCGGGGGGCCAGCTTCGGTCCGCCGATCAAACGGCCACTGATGTAGGCGCCGATATCGGCGCTCCACACGACCGCGAACAACCACAGGATCGTGATCATGCCCGGCATGGCGTCTGCCCGAAGCCAGATCAGAATGCCGGCGGGAACCGCGATGTAAAATACACCGGCCGCCATCCATTTCGCGTCACCTCTGCACATGCGTGACCATTCCCACCCCATGACGGCTGCACCGGCCAGAACCAGGGCCGTGAACCAGGGGGGGCCGAAATAAACTGCCGCAAGTGCGGGAACCATCATCACCACCGCGGAAACGGTGCGCAACATAGTGCCGGACAAGCGGGAATCAGGTGTGACTGGTGCCGAAGCGGCGTTCACGTCGCCCGTACTCCTTGATCGCATGGGCCAGGTCATCGGCATCGAAATCCGGCCAGTGCTTGTCGATAAAAACGAATTCGGCGTATGCGAGCTGCCACAGCAGGAAATTGCTGATGCGCTTTTCACCACTCGTCCGGATCAGCAAATCCGGATCGGGGATGCCTTGAGTATAAAGGGCGGCCTCAAACAGATTCTCGTCGATATCGGCCGGCGCGATCTCGCCGCGTGCGGCTTTTTCGGCAAGGACCCGGGCCGCATGGGTGAGTTCGTCACGGGCGCCATAGCTGATCGCGAGGACGAGTGTGATACGGGTATTCTCAGCCGTACGCCGTTCGGCGTCTTCAATGGCGTCGACGATATCGGCGGCGAGGCGCGAGCGATCACCGATGACCCGGAGCCGCGCGCCTTTTTCGCAGAGAGCATCAACTTCTTTCTTCAGATAAAGCCGAAGCAACCCCATCAGGTCGGCAATTTCCGCAGCGGGACGCTTCCAGTTTTCGGACGAAAAACTGAACAAAGTCAAATATTTGACGCCCATTTCTGCAGCGGATTCTAGCGTCCGTCTGACGGCTTCGGCACCGGCCTTATGGCCCATCGACCGCGGCTTACCTCGCGCATTCGCCCACCGGCCATTGCCGTCCATGATGATGGCGACATGGACGGGTACAGGGCTATCGGCAGTCGTGGTGAGCGGTGCAATGCTCATGGTCAGACCTGCATGATCTCCTGCTCTTTGTTGGCCAGCGCTTCGTCGATGTCGGCGATGTGCTTGTCCGTCAGTTCCTGCACCTCTTCCGAATAATCGTGAAGCGCATCCTGAGGAATGTCCCCGTCCTTTTCGGCCTTTTTAAGGTCGTCGAGGGCACTGCGCCGCACGTTGCGGACCGCGACTTTGGCTTCTTCGGCATACTTGCCGGCGACTTTGACCAGTTCCTGGCGGCGTTCCTCGCTGAGCGGCGGGATCGGAATGCGGACCAAAGTCCCGTCCACGGCGGGATTGAGGCCAAGTCCGGAATCGATGATCGCCTTTTCAACGGCTTTTACGTTGGACTTGTCCCAAACCTGAATCGACAGCATGCGGGCTTCCGGTACCGAAACACTGCCGACCTGGTTGAGCGGCATGTTCGCCCCATAGCAATTGACCTGGATCGGGTCCAATAGGCTGGCTGCGGCGCGGCCGGTTCTCAGACCGCCGAATTCCTCCAGCAGGACTTCCACGGCTCGCGCCATTCGGTGATCGATGTCTTTACGTGTGCCGTTGATGTCGCTCATCAACGCCTCCCTCAATCTTGATTGTCAGAAATAGTCGTAAACGTTCCCTTCCCGGCGACGACGTCGGCGAATGCGCCGGGATTGTGAATGGAAAAGACCAAAATGGGAACCGCGTTTTCGCGTGCGAGGGCGATCGCCGACGTGTCCATCACCTTCAAATTCCGGGTCAGAACCTCTTGGTAGCTGAGGTGCTCGTAACGCTCGGCCGATGAATCTTTCTTCGGATCGGCGGAATAGACGCCGTCGACCTGAGTTCCCTTCAAAAGCGCATCGCAGTTCATTTCGACGGCGCGCAATGCGGCGGCGGTATCGGTCGTGAAAAATGGATTTCCGGTCCCCGCGGCAAAGATCACGACGCGGCCCTTCTCCATATGACGAACGGCGCGGCGGCGGATATAGGGCTCACATACCGCCGACATCGGGATGGCGGAAAGCACACGGGTCGTAACGCCCTTACTCTCCAACATGCTCTGCATAGCGAGTGCGTTCAGGACCGTTGCCAGCATGCCCATGTAATCGCCGGTGGTCCGTTCGATATTGGCAGCCGCAAGCGAGACGCCACGGAAGATATTGCCGGCGCCGATGACGAGACAGACTTCCACGCCGTTTTCGTGGACGGATTTTACTTCTTCGGCAATACGGTCGACGGTGTCGGAATCGAGGCCGAAGCCCTGATCCCCCATGAGGGCTTCTCCGGACAGTTTAAGCAGTACACGCTTGAATTGTTTGGGTGTACTCATTCCCTCTCCCTGTCCAAATGATAACCGAACACGTCAGGGACGTGTAAAAGAAAAGGCCGAATCACGGCCTCTTTTCAGTATATCAGGGTTCCCGGCCGTCACGACCGGAAATCGGCGCGTCATCCGGTGGATAACGCGCCGAACCCGATATCAGTTGCCGCCGGCGGCAGCTGCGACTTCGGCGGCGAAGTCTTCTTCTTTCTTCTCGATGCCCTCACCCAGCACGAAAAGCTTGAATCCCGTGACTTTCACGGCGCCACCGGCTGCCTTGCCGGCGTCTTCGACCACCTTTTCGACTTTGGTTTCGCCGTCGATCACGAAGGTCTGCTCAAGCAGGCAAACTTCCTCGTAGAACTTGCGCAGGCGGCCTTCGACCATCTTCTCGATGATGTTGTCAGGGCGGCCCGATTCGCGGGCTTGTTCGATCAGGACCTGACGCTCACGTTCGACCGCTTCCTGGTCGAGATCGTCGCGGCCGATTGACTGAGGACGCGCCGCGGCGATGTGCATGGCGATCTGTTTGCCGACTTCTTCGAGACCATCCGTACCGGCTTCGCTTTCCAGTGCGACGAGAACGGCGATTTTGCCGAGGCCCGGCACGAGCTGGTTGTGCACGTAGCTGGCCAATACGCCCTTTTCGACGGAAAGCGAGGCAATCCGGCGGATGTTCATGTTTTCGCCGATCGTGGCGACGTTGTGCGTGACTTCCTCGGCGACCGTGCGACCGGTACCCGGATAGTCCATGGCGTTGAGGGTGTCGACGTCGTCGCCGGCCTCGACGGCAAGCTTGGCGACGTTGGCAACCAGCGCCTGAAAGGCGTCATTACGTGCGACGAAATCCGTTTCGGCGTTGACTTCGCAAACAGCGCCCTTGGTCCCGTCAATGTGCACGGCGACCAGGCCTTCTGCGGCGACACGGCCGGCCTTCTTGGCGGCCGCTGCGAGACCCTTGGTGCGCAGCCAGTCAACCGCGGCTTCAAGGTCGCCATCGTTTTCAGAGAGTGCCTTTTTGCAATCCATCATGCCTGCGCCACTTTTCTCGCGCAGTTCCTTAACCAATGCTGCAGTGATCTCAGCCATTGTTCTTCCTTCAGTCCGAATGAGTTAGCGTGTCAAAAGGTGATGGGGACCGCTAAGCGGCCCCCATACCGACTACGTTCGTCAGGCCTTGGCTTCTTCTTCAGCAGGCGCTTCGGCAGGTGCCTCAGCCGCAGCTTCGGCAGGTGCTTCCGGCGAGGCTTCGGCGACAACGGCGGCTTCCGGCTCGGCCGGCAGTTCTTCCGCCGGTTCTTCGCTCGCACCGATGTCCCCGCCCGAAACGCCGATTTCAGCCTGGATGCCGTCAAGCACCGAGCCGACCATCAGGTCGCAGTAGAGCCCGATGGCGCGGATCGCGTCGTCGTTGCCCGGGACCGGATGCGTGATGCCGTCCGGATCGGCGTTGGAATCGATGACGCCGACGACCGGGATGCCCAGCTTGTTGGCTTCATTGATGGCGATATCTTCCTTGGTCGTGTCGATGATGACCAGAATGTCCGGCAGACCGCCCATGTCCTTGATACCACCAAGCGCGCGTTCGAGCTTTTCCTGCTCACGCGTCAGCATCAGCTGTTCTTTCTTGGTGAGGCCCTGGATTTCCGCTTCGTTGCCGAGCATTTCCTCCAGATCCTTGAGACGTTTGATCGAGTTGGAGATCGTCCGCCAGTTGGTCAGCATGCCACCGAGCCAGCGGTGATTGACGTAGTACTGACCGCAACGCTTGGCGGCTTCGGCGACACGCTTCTGCGCCTGGCGCTTGGTGCCGACGAACAGCACGCGGCCACCGCGTTTGGTGACGTCGCGAACGGCAACCATTGCCTGGTGAAGCAACGGAACGGTCTGCTGCAGATCGATAATGTGGATGCCGTTACGGTCGCCGAAGATGTACGGAGCCATCTTGGGGTTCCAGCGGCGGGTATTGTGACCAAAGTGAACGCCAGCTTCCAGAAGCTGACGCATCGTGAAATCGGGAAGCGCCATAAGCCTTTTTCCTTCTCCGGTTAAGCCTCCGCAGGTGTGGCCGGAAATCCGGCACCGGAACGACATTGTTCATGAATTTGCATGAACGGCCGCATAACCTGCGTGTGAAATCGCGCGTGGTTTACCTGTTGCGGGCGGGGAATGCAAGCCGCTTTAAGCGAGACAGCCAGTTTGGCTTCATTTCGGTTTGGGGCGGTTTCGGCGTCGGAAAGGCGACCACATTGGGGCCTAGATCTTCGCGTCTTGATTTCGCGTCCGCATTGGCGAAGCCGAGCACGGCAATGACCAGCGCCACCGGGAACAACCAGACCATGCCGAATGCTAAAAATCTCAGGATATCAGCGGTTTCAGGGCCCATTTGCCTTTCCTTCTACCGCTATATTAGCCGGAACCTGGCCGGCGGTGAATAGTCCCGTTGGTTACGAAGTGTGACCTTGGGCCAATGATTTGCGGTAAATGGGCCAAATGGCCCTTTTGGTTTGCCGTTCTGAGGGGCATTTTCCACCCAATTCAAACTTGGAGATTTCGATGACCCATACCAACGCACTTGGCCAGCCGATCGGCTTCCCCTTACCGGATTGGAAGCCCAGCAGCCCGCCTCCCCGGACGCCCATGCAGGGTCGGACTTGCCGGTTGGAACCCTTGGATCCCGCCAAGCACGCTACCGACCTCCATGCCGCCAACATTTCGGACACCGAAGGGCGTATCTGGACGTATCTGGGCTACGGGCCGTTCGACAGCGAGGACGGGTACAGAAACTGGGTCGAAAAGGATGCCATGGGTAACGATCCGTTGTTTCATGCGATCATCGATCTTAAGAGTGGAAAAGCCGTCGGTGTTGCGAGCTATCTGAGGATCGAACCCGCCGTCGGTTCTATCGAAGTCGGGCATATTAATTACTCTCCCCTCCTCCAACGCACGGTCGCGGCGACGGAGGCCATGTATCTAATGATGGCGCGTGTCTTCGATGAACTCGGTTACCGCCGATACGAATGGAAGTGCGACAACGCCAACGCCAAATCCAAGGCGGCTGCGGCGCGCTTAGGCTTCACGTTCGAGGGCGTGTTCCGCCAGTGCACGATCTACAAGGGGCGCAACCGGGATACGGCGTGGTTCTCGATTCTGGATACCGAATGGCCGGCGCTGAAAGACGCCTTCGAAACCTGGCTCGATCCGAACAATTTCGACGACGCCGGAAATCAGAAGCAGGCGCTGTCGGATCTGACCGCGCAGGCCTTGGGGAAGTAGCCCCTCACCGGGCGCGCTCAAGCGCGCCACCCTCTCCCCAGGGAGAGGGATAACGTCGCCAGATAAAGATCCGTCACCCTGAACTCGATTCAGGGTCCATATTTCTATTCGTGGATTTGCCGGGATTTATAGGTCCTGAATCAAGTTCAGGACGACGCGAAACGTCAAAGCTCCTTGACGTCGAGGACGCCCGGCAATGACCGCACCGCGAGCGAGAGTTCGTGCGAAAGTGCGTAGTCGTCCCCCAGGTTGATCAGGACTTCCTCGCCCCGGTCGCGAATCTTCGCCGTCATCAGGACCTTGCCCTTCTTGCGGCGGCCATTCCCATTCCCGTTCGCTTCCCTGTCGCGGCCAAGCACTTCCTTGAGGGCTGGGAGCGGTTCCAGGCTGTCGACAATCAAGTGCATCTCTTTCGCCGCGTTGGCGGCTTCCTGGGCGGCGGCGTCGATGCTTTCCAGCCGCTGGATCGTCATGCGCGGCTGATCACCATCGAACGAGAGCGCACAGTCGATAATCATCGAATTCCCGGCGCTCAGCAGTTCGGCGTATTGCGCGAGGACTTCCGAAAATGCCGTGGCCTCGAACACCCCCGACGCGTCCGAGAACGAAATGAACGCGAAGCGCTTGCCGGTTTTCGACGTCATTTCCTTTTTCGAAACGAATGTGCCGGCCAACTTTACGGCGCCGGTCTCGCGCGCCGCGATCACCTCGGCGGATGAGCGTACGCGCTTTCTGACCAGCACGCGCTCGTAAGCGTCCAACGGGTGCGCCGACAGATAGAACCCGACGGCGTCGAATTCTTCCTTCAACCTGTCCATCGACTGCCAGTCGTCGATATCCGGCAGGCGGACTTCCTCCGGTTTCGCATCCTCACCGCCGAACAGACCCATCTGATTGGAGTTGCGTTCATTCGCGGCCATCCCGGCGACGGCGACGATGTGCTCGATCCCCCTGTGTACGCGGCGGCGGTTGTTGTCGAGCCGGTCGAACGCCCCTGCGCGGACCAGGTTTTCGAGCTGACGCTTGTTGATCAGGTGCGGGTCGATGCGGTTGGCGAAATCACTCAGGTTTTCGAATGGGCCGTTCTGATTGCGTTCGTCGACCAGTGCCGCCATCGCCGCCGCACCGACGTTCTTGACCGCCGCCAAAGCGTAGCGCACCCCGTCTTTTTCCCCATCGGGCGTGGTCACGTTCTCAACCGTGAACGAAGGTTCGGATCTGTTGATGTCCGGTTGTAAGAGCGGGATCTGGAGCCTATCCAGCTCCTGACGGAATACGTTCAGTTTGTCGGTATTGCCCATGTCGAAGGCCATCGAGGCTGCCATGAATTCAACCGGGTGATTGGCTTTCATATATGCGGTCTGATAAGCGACAAGCGCATAAGCGGCGGCATGCGATTTGTTGAAGCCATAGCCCGCGAACTTGTCGACGATGTTGAAGATGTCGTTGGCCTGGCTTTCTTTGACGTTCTTGGCGACGGCACCTTCGACAAACAACTTTCGCTGCGCGTCCATTTCCGCCTGAATCTTCTTCCCCATGGCGCGCCTGAGCAGGTCGGCGTTACCGAGAGAGTACCCGGACAGTACCTGCGCGATCTGCATCACCTGTTCCTGATAGATCGGAATACCGAAGGTTTCCTTCAGGACGGGCTCGAGCGTCGGGTGCAGGTAGTCGGGTTCTTCCTCGCCATGTTTACGACGGACATAGCTCGGGATGTTGTCCATCGGACCTGGGCGATAGAGCGCGACGACGGCGATAATGTCTTCGAAGGTGTCAGGCTTGAGACCCCTGAGCACGTCGCGCATGCCCGCACTTTCCAACTGGAACACGCCGGTCGTGTCGCCGCGGCTGATCATCTCATAGGTTTTCTTGTCGTCGAGCGGAATGGTGACGAGGTCGAGTTTTTCATGCCCCTCGCCCCGCTTGTCGTTGACGAAGTTTTCCGCTTTGGTCAGCACGGACAACGTCTTTAGTCCGAGGAAATCGAACTTCACCAGACCCGCCGATTCCACGAACTTCATGTTGAAGCCGGTGACAGGCATGTCGGATCGCGGATCGCGGTATAGCGGAATCAGCTCTTCAAGTGGCCGGTCGCCGATGACGACGCCCGCCGCATGCGTCGATGCATGGTGATACAGACCTTCCAGCTTACGCGCGATTTCCACCAGTTCGCGAACGTCGGGTTCGGATGAAATCAGGCTGCGAAGCTGCTCTTCCCCCTTGATCGCTTCGTCTAGTGTCACCGGATTGGCCGGGTTGTTCGGCACCATCTTGCAGATCTTGTCGACGAAGCCGTACGGCATTTCGAGCACGCGCCCGACATGACGGAGGACCGCGCGGGCCTGCAGTTTACCGAACGTGATGATCTGCGCGACGTGGTCTCGCCCGTACTTCTTCTGGACGTAGCGGATCACCTCGTCCCGGCGTTCCTGGCAGAAGTCGATATCGAAGTCCGGCATGGACACGCGTTCCGGGTTCAGGAAGCGTTCGAACAGCAGCCCCCAGCGCAGCGGGTCGAGGTCGGTAATCGTCAGCGACCACGCAACCACCGAGCCCGCGCCCGAACCGCGGCCCGGACCGACGGGGATATCGTGGTCCTTGGCCCACTTGATGAAGTCGGCAACGATCAGGAAGTAGCCCGGAAAACCCATCTGGTTGATGACATCGAGCTCGTAATCCAGCCGCTCGCGGTATGGTTTCTCGGCTTCGGCGCGCGCCTTATCGTCCATATCTTCGGTGAAGACGTGAGCTGCGAGTCTCTCGGTCAGACCTTCATGCGCCTGACGCTTCAGTTCGTCGGCCTCGGTCAGTCCCTCCCCGCAGTCATAAGGTGGCAGGATCGGCGCGATTTTCTCGACCGTGATGGCGCACCGTTTCGCGATGATAAGGGTGTTTTCGACCGCTTCGGGCAGATCGGCGAAAAGGGCCCGCATCTCGGCGGCGGACTTGAAATAGTGATCGGATGTGACTCTATGTCGATCCGGATGCGAGAGCACGGCGCCCTGCTTGATGCACATTAATGCGTCGTGGGCGCGGTGAAAGCTTTCGTCCTTGAAGTATGGCTCATTGGTGGCGACGAGCGGGATATCCCGGGCATACGCCCAGTCAATAAACTGTGGTTCGGTTAATTTCTCTTCCGGAAGACCGTGACGCTGAATTTCGATGTAGATCCGGCCAGCGAACGCCTGTGTCAGCAGATCAAGGAAGGCGTTGGCCTCCGCCGACTTGCCCATGCGGAGCAGCCGCCCAAGCGCGCCGTCGGCCCCGCCGGTCAAAAGGATCAACCCCTCAGCGTGCGCCAACAGCTCGTCTGCGGCGACACCTGGGCGGTGGGCGTCCTCGCTGTCCATGTAGGCGACCTTGAGGAGCGATAAAAGATTGCGGTAGCCTGCGTCCGTCTGCGCCAGCAGCACGACGGCGCCGTCTTCGAATTCCTGCTTCGAACCCGGCTGAGTGTCTTCCGCGAGTTTGATCGAGAGCTGACACCCGATAATCGGCTGTACGCCCGCATCCAAAGCCGCCCCTGAGAATTCCAGCGCCCCGAAAAGATTGTCGGTGTCGGTGAGGCCCAATGCCGGCATTTCGTGTTCGGCGGCGAGCTTGACCAGGTTCTTGGCCGGGATCGCCCCTTCGCAAAGCGAATAGGCACTATGGGTTCTCAGATGGACGAAATCGGCGTGTGACATGAAAACGAGGATTCCACATCCTGTAGACAAAGTCACCAGATGTTGCGGCCGTGCACAGTTTTATCCACAAGAAAGTGACTCGATAAGCGTTTCTCGGCATCTTGCAGGCGATTCAGGAACCATGTTCAGGTTATGGGCCTGAAGCAAGTTCAAGACGACGATTGTTCCTGCTCATCGGGCAGTAGAGTTACGTAGCTCGAGCAACGGTCCTAAATACGCCTCATAAGGCTTCCACGCGGCGACAGCGGATGTGTAGATCGGTTTCCGGACTTGTAAATTACTGGCCGTCGCCACGTCGCGTTTGGTTTCATGAAACGCTAGACACGCCGGGTCCCAATCGAGGTCGCAGTAATCTATGAGACGCTGTGCCTCCCCCTCCAGGTCGTCGACGACGTTCTCATAATCCACTTCCAACATGCCGCCGGGGAGTATGTCGCGCCACTGGTCCATCAGCGCCCGGTAGGATTTGTAGTAGTTCGCCAGTTCCTGCAGGTCGAAGCTGAACGGAACGTCGTCGGAGAACATCTTTTTGAAGCACGAAAAGCAGGTATCCAGCGGGTCGCGGCGGCAGTGGATGATGCGCGCGTTTGGGAGAACCAGTTTGATTAGCCCGGCATAGATGAAGTTTTGCGGCATTTTGTCGGTAATACGTTCGGCATTACCTGAATTTTGAGAAAGCGCCTGCATGATCCCCTGCCCCATGACGGCAAGTTCTTCCGGGTTCAGACCTGGTACAAAGTCCGGATAGCCTTTGTCGGGCTGGATGCGGGTGATGACGTTCGCTAATTCTAGTTCGACGAAACGGGTTTCACCGGCGCCGTAAATTCTTGGGTGTGACGCGAGGATCTGCTCGACCAGCGACGTGCCCGAACGCGGCATGCCGATAATAAAAACCGGTCGTGCATCCGGGTCCCCCGCTGATCTGAATTGCTCGAACAGGTCGGTGTTGAAAATCCGTGCCGTTCTGGCGATCCGGTGCAGTACGACGTTCGGATCGTAACCTTTTAAGGTCTGCCGTTTGATGCCGTTACCCTGGTGAAGATGCCGGAACGCCTGTTCCGCATTCCCTGCCTTGTCGAATATCTCCGCCAGTGCGAAATGCAGGTTCACCGCCACCCCCGCATGCACACCACCTGCATCAACCAGCTTTGTCATGTGTAATACTTGCGGGTCGTCTGCACTGAATGTCCTGTGGCCGGCGAGTTTACGAAATGCCTCGGCGAAGTCAGGATTGATGTCGAGGGCCGCTTCGAACGACGAGCGGGCGTCGTCGAGGTCGCCGGTGATTTCCTGCACGTTCCCCAAATTCAGCCGGTATTCCGCATTTTTGGGGGCAAGCCTTGTGGCGCGGCGTAAATCCTGAAGCGCATGTCGGTAGTCGCCCTGATCCTTTCGCGCGATACCGCGTCCTGCATAACCCTCGGCGCTCTTGGGGCTGAGACGGATATACCGGGCGAAATACGCTTCCGCCTCTGGAGGTAATTTCATGTCGGCAGCGAGCTTGCCCGCCATACCGACGAGTTCCGTGTTGCGGGGATGGGATTGCAGGGCGTCTTTGCAGAACGCGAGGGCGCTCTCGAGGTCGCCCGCGTTGGCCGCGGCGACGATACGGCGGTAAATGGCGACGATATCGTCGCTCATCCGGGGACCAGTAATCCGTTCTCCACCCGCACGATACGGTCCATACGCCGGGCGAGTTCCGGGTTGTGGGTGGCGACAAGCGCCGCCAGTCCCGCCCCTCTCGCCAGATGCATCAGCACCCCGAATACATCGTCGGCGGTGTCCGGGTCGAGGTTTCCCGTGGGTTCGTCGGCCAAGAGCACGCGCGGCGACGCCGCCAAAGCACGCGCAATGGCGACGCGTTGCTGTTCGCCGCCCGACAACTGACCCGGCCGGTGATTGGCGCGCTCGACAAGCCCCATCCAGTCCAGGAGCTCGCGCGCCCGGCTGCGAGCCGTCGATTTGTCGATTCCGGCGATGATCTGCGGGATGGTGATGTTCTCGAGTGCCGAGAACTCGGGCAGAAGGTGGTGATACTGATAGACGAAGCCGATGTTGTAGCGGCGTATCTTGGTACGGTCATCGTCGCCCAAGCCGACGCACGACTGGCCGTCGATGCGGATATCACCCGATGTCGGCTGTTCCAGAAGACCGGCGATTTGCAGAAGTGTCGATTTGCCGGCACCTGACGGTCCGACCAAAGCAACGACTTCACCGGGACCGACGCTCAGTTCCGCCCCTTTCAAGACCTCCAGCTCGCGCTTTCCCTGTTTGAAGGTGCGTGTGATGCCCTCAAGTTCCAAAACCGGCGCGTCACTCATAACGAAGTGCCTCAGCCGGGTCGATGCGCGCTGCCCGCCAGCTCGGATAAATGGTTGCGAGGAACGAGAGACCCAGCCCCATCAAAACCACCGCAATGACTTCCGTCGGATCGACCACAGCGGGTAGCTGCGAGAGGAAGTAGATCTCGGCGGCGAAAAGGTCGTTGCCGGTCAAGCCCTCGATCCAATGACGGATTGTCTCGATATTGGCGGCGAAGGCGAGCCCAAGCCCGAAGCCGAGCGTCGTGCCGATTACGCCTACACTCGCGCCGGCGATCAGGAATATCCGCATGATCGTGCCGCGCGTCGCACCCATGGTCCTAAGGATGGCGATATCCCTGCCCTTGTCCTTCACCAGCATGATCAGTGACGAAATGATGTTGAATGCGGCGACCAAGATGATCAGCGTGAGGATCAGGAACATCACGTTTCGTTCGACTTGGATCGCGTTGAAGAAGCTGGAATTCGCGCGTTGCCAGTCGTGCACCGTCGCCTGTCCCTTAAGGGCGCGCGTGATGGCGAAGCCGATGTCCTGCGCGTTGTCCGGACTGTTGACGAACACTTCCAGGTTAGACACCGCGTCCGGCATCTTGAAATATATCTGCGCGGCTTCCAGTGGCATGAAGACGAAACCGGAATCATACTCGTACATCCCGATTTCGAACGTGCCGACGATCTTGAACGCACGCATGCGTGGCACCGTCCCGAACGCCGTGACGTTCCCCTTGGGCGAGATCAATGTGATGTCGTCGCCGACGGCGACCCCCATACTGTGCGCCAGGCGCTGGCCGATGATGACGACGTCGTCACCCTTGAAGTTTTCAAGAGAGCCCTGCTGAATGTTTTCGGCGACGATGTCGCGTTTCGCCAGATCTTCGCCGCGAATACCGCGCACGATGGCACCCTTGGCCACACCCTTTGCCGACGCCATAACCTGGCCTTCGATCAACGCGTTGACCGATATGACGCCGTCGACGGCTTCGATCTTGCCGATCATCGGTTCGTAATCGGTCATCTGGCCGGCGACCGGCCCGTAAACGCTAAGGTGGCCATTGATCCCGAGAATGCGTTCCAACAATTCTTGCCGGAACCCGTTCATCACCGACATGACGATGATCAGGGTCGCGACGCCGAGCGCGATGCCGACGAGCGAAAACCATGCGATGACGGAAATGAAACCTTCCTGGCGCCGGGCGCGTAGGTAGCGCATCGCCATCATCCATTCAAAAGCGGAAAACATCGGTGGGCGTTATCTCCCAGATAGGTGCCTGGAAACCGGGTCGCTTCTTGTACTGGATGGCGTCCGGGCCTTCAACCGCCGAGGCCGTAGTCGAAAAGCCGACCACAATCGGCCACCGGGGCGTTGATTCCAGCCAGCCGCAACATGTGCCAGCCAAGGACCTGATTGCTGCAGAGCACGGGCTTGTTCAGCCGCCGTTCGGCTTCAGGGACGTTCTCCATCGCGCGAAGCGCCGTGCACGATGCGAAGACGGCATCGCAGTCGCCGCTGCCGATCGCGGTGATGGCGTCCAGGACCGAGCCGGGTGCGATACGGGCTACGGTCTGGTCTTCGGCCTGTTCGAACGAACCGTATTCGGAAATCTCGATTCCCGCGCGCGTGATGGCGGCATTCAGCGCTTCCGATACTTCCGCGACATATGGACTAACGATCCCGAGCTTGCGAACGCCCAGCGCCCGGCATGCGGCTTTCAGCGCGCTTAAGGGGTTGGTGACTTCGACAGACGGATGCGCGGCCTGGATGAGGGTGGTGACCTTGTCTTCGCCGAGAATAGTGGCGCCTGAGGTGCAGCCGTAGGCGATGCTCCTGATTCCCGCTTCACGGGGCAGCATGGCGGCCCGTTCGGTCATCGTTTCCGCCATCAGAATCAGGGTTTCGGGCCGTACTTCGGGCATGCACGGAATCCGGTTCTGGTAAACGCGGACGCCCAACTCAAGGAACAGTTTGCCAAGTTCGAATTCGATCAATTCGTCTGTCTGCAAAAGGATCAGGCCGACTGCGGGGCCCCTGTCGATTTGAAGATCGAATGGAAGCGGCATGCTGGGTTACCCGATCATCGGCATTTCGGCGGGGGCCCTGCGACTCAGCAGCTCCGGGGCATTCTCGCGGATGACGATGTTTTCTTCATGCACCATGACTTTTCCTTCCGCGAACGTCATCCCGGGCTCCAGCGTGATCACCATCCCGGGTTTAAGGACCGTCATGTCCGTCGCCGTGTTTGATGGCCACTCGGTCAATTGCATCCCCAGTCCATGACCCAACCTGCCGACATCGTTGCCCATCGCGCCGCCCGCGTCCATCACGCGTTGCATGGCCTGAAACAGATCGGCGCATGTCGCCCCCGGCCGCGCTGCGGCAAGCCCGGCCTCGGTCGCCTCGTAAACGACCTCATATGCGCGCTTGGCTGCGTCGGTTGTCTCACCAAACACGTAATTGCGATCAAAATCGCAATAATAGCCATCGAAGACGGCCCCTGTATCCAGGATCAGCACATCGCCTTCGGCACTTCGCCGGTCCGAAGGTGGTGAGATAATATCGGCGGGCCCCCCTGCACCCAGGCCGCCGACCAGAAAGGCAATGTCGTCGGCGCCGGCATCCAACGTCAGTGTCTTGAAGGTGCGAAAGATTTCGATTTCGGTCATGCCAAGGGACAGCCGTGATGGGAGGTCTTCGAAAACCCCCGATAACAGTTGGCAAATATGACGGGTTTTGTCGATCTCCAGCTCGGATTTGACCATCCTGAGCGCGCGGATAATGGGGGATGCATCTCGGAACTGCATCGGGGCGATGAGGTCTTTGAGACGCTCGAAATCGTTAAGCGACATTCTCAATGATGTTTCCGGCCCCATCGGCAGACCGATATCACCAGTCCCGCCGGTGACTTCCTTGAGCGTTTGTGCGAGTAGGCTCACGCCCTCGTCTTCGGGGACGGGCGCCGGCCAGGTGCGGAGATCGTCGATCCAGGTGCGGGCCATGCACTCGGCGCCGATGGCGGGAATGACGGCGACGGGCTTCCCCTTTAACGGAATGACGACGAACCAGGGCCGGGTCGGGCTTTGCCAGAACGGGGTCAGGAATCCGGTGAAATAGCGAACCTCGGGTTCGGTCAGCACCAGTAAGGCGCTTAAGCCCGTTTCCGCCATCCAAGTCTGTGCTCTGGCAGTGCGAGATTCGAACTCAGATATGGGAAAGCCGCGAGGCGGTGGGGCGCTGCTCAACCGTGAATCTCCTCAATCGATACCAAACCGTATCCCCCTTCGGCCCGAACGCCAACGCTTGTCAGCGTTTTAATCCTGGGAGATGATCTTCGCGCTAGCATGAGGGGGACGAGATGCTGAACACGTATTTTAAGCTGTCGGAACACGGCACGACCGTTCGGACGGAAATTATCGCCGGTGTGACGACATTTCTGACGCTTGCCTACATCATTTTCGTGAACCCCTCGATCCTGGCTGAAACCGGGATGGATCGGGGTGCGGTGTTCGTCGCGACGTGTCTGGCGGCAGCCATCGGCACGATGATCATGGGGCTTTTGGCGAATTACCCCGTGGCACTGGCACCGGGCATGGGGCTCAACGCCTACTTCGCATTCGGTGTGGTCCTTGGGATGGGATACACATGGCAGGTCGGCCTGGGCGCGGTGTTCATATCCGGTGTAATCTTCCTGATCCTCAGCCTGCTGCCGGTACGGGAATGGATCGTTAACGCTATCCCGGACGGGATGAAGCGCGCGATCTCAGCCGGTATCGGGCTGTTTTTGGCGATTATCGCACTAAAGAACGCGGGCTGGGTAGTCGATCATCCGGCGACACTGGTCACGCTTGGGGATGTCGGTTCGCCGCAGACGTTGTTGTCGGCGGCCGGTTTCGTACTCATCGCGGCGTTGTTCGCGCGCAAAGTCCCGGGCGCAATCATTATCGCTATCTTGTTGATCACGGTTGTCGGGATTTTGCTCGATGTGTCGCCCGCAGGCGGCGTTTTCTCGATGCCGCCATCACTCGCCCCGACGTTCATGCAGATGGATATCGCAGGCGCGATGAGCGTAGGGCTGGTATCGATCGTTTTTGCGTTCCTGTTCGTCGACCTGTTCGATACGGCGGGGACGCTCGTTGGTTTGGCGCACCGGGGTAAGCTGCTGGATAAGGATGGCAAGCTTCCCAGGTTAAAACGCGCCCTGATGGCGGACTCGACCGCGACCATCGCAGGCGCCGCGCTCGGGACCTCGACCACCACCAGCTATATCGAGAGCGCCGCCGGTATCAACGCGGGCGGACGCACCGGACTGACCGCCGTGACGATCGCCGTGCTGTTTCTGCTCTCGCTGTTTTTATCCCCACTGGCCGGGACGATCCCCGCGTATGCGACAGCGCCCGCTCTATTGTTCGTCGCCTGCATCATGGCCCAGGGCCTTGCCGAAATCGACTGGAGCGACATCACCGAAGTGGTACCCGCCGTGATCACGGCGATCGTTATGCCGCTGACATTCTCGATCGCGACCGGTATCGGCCTCGGTTTTATCAGTTATGCGGCGATCAAGTTGCTGGCGGGACGGGGTAAGGAAGTTCCCGTAGCGGTATATGCGATTGCCGCCGCATTCATCGTGAAATTTGCAGTTATTTAAGATCGTAATATTTTAGCGTGATTTTTCGTAATTTTGTGTCGTTTTCTGGTGACACGCGCGCCCGGAGAGACTATAAAAGCTGACGCTATCGGGAACGGGTTATACCCGTCATCGGCCCGAGTGCGGGGGGAAACCAAACAAAAAATCGCAAGGCCTGAAGGCCTTGCTTTTGTTTTTTGTGCATCCCTGATCGATCCGGAAAATTTATGCTGCAGATCGACGCTGCTTAATCATCCGCGCTAAGCGCTGCAATCGCTTGCAGGCTCGCGCTCCGCGACGTGTAGATGTTGGCGACGATGTCCGTGTCGCCGACGCGAACCGGCGTCAGAAGACGGGCATAATTCTCCCCCTCCTTCGCGTCCAGTTCCGGCCAGGCGTCACGGAGCAAATTGGACGTCAGCACGAATCCCGCATTCCAGGTCTTTGTCGGCATCCAGGCCAAGCCCGGGCATTCGTCGAGGGTGCAAAGATCACCCTGAAGTGTGCCGGGGAATGTGCCCTCCATCCATTCACCGCCGAATTGTGTCAGGCGGTGATTATCCGGGCCGCCGGGACGCATGCGGCCATAGATGCAGAGCCGTTCCAGCGCCCCCGTTTCATGGCTGAAGCGCCGGTCTCCGTCTTCATCCGCCGGATCGAGCCCGACGCGGCGCCGGTTGATTTCGATGATCCGGTCAAGCGACATGCCGTTTACTCAGGCCGGAACGAGATCAGGCCGGATTCTCCAACGAAATAAAAGATCACCCAGAGTACGGCGCTGATCAGGGTGCATGCGGCGATCTTTCGCCACATCATCGGCTTGACGGGCGCACCCCGCTCTTGGCCGGGTTCGAGTTCGTGATCTTCCGGCCGGCGTACGCCGAACGGTAAGGTGACGAACAGAACGAGCCACCAGATGACGACGTATACGGCGATACCTGTTACCCAGCCGTCCATGTCAGGCTTGTTCCAACTCGACCAGTGTGCCGCAGAAATCCTTGGGGTGTAGGAACAGGACCGGTTTGCCGTGGGCGCCGATCTTGGGTTCACCATCACCCAAAACACGCGCTCCTTCCGATTTCATGCGGTCGCGCGCCGCCATGATGTCGTCGACTTCGTAACACACATGATGCATGCCGCCGGACGGGTTCTTGTCGAGGAAAGCCTGGATCGGCGACTTATCGCCCAATGGGTGCAATAGTTCGATCTTGGTATTCGGGAGCTCGACGAAGATGACGGTCACGCCGTGGTCCGGTTCATCGACCGGGTCCGAAACCTTGGCGCCGAGCGCGCCGCGATACGTGGCCGCGGCCTGTTCCAGGTCCGGCACGGCGATGGCGACGTGATTCAGTCTTCCTATCATCGGTATACCTCTTTCAAGCGCTATATTCTGATCAGATGAACATCGGTGATCGGCTTCTTGTCAAGCAATCGCCGGAAGGCGCGTCGCGCGGCCAGTCTCACCGCTTCGGATACTTCCTCGTCGTTCTTCAGAATGCGTTTCGACAGGCGTTCAACGGCATCGTACACGTCGTCCGCCACCTTATCGAGGATGTCGTCTTCCTCGTCGGGTTCGAGCAGACCGGTGGTTGTTACGATCATGTCACCGACCGGGTTGCCGTTCTTGTCGATACAGATAGTCACCACGGCGGTCCCGTTCCAGAGCGACTGCACCCTGCTCCGCATCGCTTCGCCCTGCATCGGAATCATGCGGTTGCCGTCATAGGCGAGCCGGCCGGAAGGCACGTGATCGACGATCTCGGGCGTGCCCGGGGCGAGACGGATCAGCCCGCCGTTTTCGTTGACGATGGCATGCGTAACCTGACATTCGCGCGCTAGCTCGGCGTGTTTTTCGAGATGCCGCCGCTCCCCGTGCACAGGGATCGAAATCTCCGGGCGCACATGTTGATACATCTCGATCAGCTCTTCACGGTTGGGGTGCCCGGACACGTGAATGTGCGCGTCGGAATCCTCGACGATCCTGACGCCAAGCCGCGCCAGGTTGTTTTTCATCATGCCGATACCGACTTCGTTACCGGGTATCACGCGGCTCGAGAAGATGACCGTGTCGCCCTTTCGCATCGATATGCGGGGATGGCTGTCAGTGGCGATACGCGCCAGCGCCGCGCGCGGTTCTCCCTGCGAGCCGGTGCAGATAATCAGTTGCCTGTCGTCGGGGATGAACCCGGATGCCTCCTCATCGAGGAACGGGGCGACGTCGTCCAGATAGCCGCAGTTCCTGGCCGCCGTCGTGGTCCGTTGCAGGGATCGCCCGGCGAGGATCACATCCCGCCCGCAGGCTTCCGCTGCCTTGGCGACGGTGTGAAGGCGCGCGACGTTGGTCGCGAAGCATGCGACGGCGACCTTGCCCTCGCAATCTCCTATGATCTCGGTGAGGGCCGTGGCGAGGTCAGCTTCGGACCCGGAATGCCCAGGTGAAAAAACATTGGTGCTGTCGCAGACGATGGCGAGCACGCCCTTGTCGCCAAGCCGGTTCAGCGCCGCTTCGTCGGAGACCTCGCCGATCACCGGGTCGGGATCGAACTTCCAATCGCCGGTGTGCAGGATCGTCCCCAAGGGCGTCTTGATGGCGATGCCATTGGGTTCGGGGATCGAATGGGTCAGCGTGATCAGATCGAGATCGAACGGACCCACCTTGAATGCGCCGTCGAGCGGAATCTCGTGCAGCTCGACCTCGTCCTCGAAATCGGTTTCCGACAGTTTGCGCTTCAATATCTCCATCGTGAAGGGGGTCGCGTAGATCGGGCAGCGGATCCGGTCCCAAAGATAGGGAACGGCACCCAGGTGATCTTCGTGCGCGTGCGTCAGCACCAAACCGGCGAGCCTGTCTCGGCGTTTCTCGATAAATGAAGGGTCTGGTGTGATCAGATCGACACCCGGAGGGCTCCCGTCCCCGAACGTCACCCCCAGATCGATCATCAGCCACGTCGGATCTTTGGGATCACCGAGACCGTAGAGGTTCAGATTCATCCCGATTTCGCCGGCGCCGCCCAGCGGCAGGAAAAGCAGTTCGTCGCTCATCCGCGGTTCAGCTTGTTGATGGTGAAAAGGCCACGCAGCGTCAGGTCGTTATCGGTTTCACTGATCGACGGACACGCCGACGAATAAAGTTTCGCTAAACCACCGGTGGCAATCACCCGCATATCCGGGGTGCCCTGCTCTTCGCGAATACGCGCGATGACCCCCTCGATCATCGAGGCATAGCCGTAATAAATCCCAGACTGCATCGCGGTGATGGTGTTGGTGCCGACGACTTTCACCGGTTTTCCGATGTCGATACGCGGCAGTTTCGCGGCGGCGCGCTGTAAGGCTTCCAATGACAGATTGACGCCGGGTGCGATGACCCCACCCTCATAAGCGCCGTCTTTGGAAACGACGTCGAACGTCGTCGCGGTGCCGAAGTCGACCACGATCAATGGCCCACCATAGCTCGCGTGTGCGGATACGGTATTCACCAGTCTGTCCGCGCCGACTTCGCCCGGACGGTCGACGTGCACCTCGACGCCGAGTTCGACGCCCTCGTCGCCGACGACGAGTGCGGTGCAATCAAAGTACTTCTTGCTGAGCGTCCTGAGGTCGAACAGGTTTTCCGGGACCACGGTGGCGATAATGACCGCGTCGATGTCGTCGCGGCCCAGGTTTTCCAAAGCCATCAATTGGCGCAGCCACACGGCCAGCTCGTCCGCCGTTTTCGCGGTCTTGGCGGCGGCGCGCCACTGCCCCACGATCACGCCGTCGTCGTTGAACACCGCGAACACGGTGTTGGTGTTGCCGCTGTCGATGGCGAGCAGCATGTCAGGCCTCCTTCGCAGGAGTGAAGTATACGTCACCCGCGGCGATTTTCCGGATATTCCCATCCTGATTCAGCATTAAAGAGCCGTCTTCGGCGATATCCTCGAACACACCCTGTAACGTCTGGTCGCTGAGTCGGACGGTGATCTCCTTACCGATGCCGGCGGCGCGCCATTTCCATTGGGCGCGGATTGGTGCAAAGCCATCGTTCACCCACTTGGACGCCCACTCCATAAAATGCCGTGCGTAAGCTTCGAGAAAGACTGTGTCCGGGATTGCCTGACCCTGATCGACGAAGTCGGTGGTCGGATAAGGTGTATCTTTCGGATGCGACTTCAAATTCACGCCAAGGCCGATGATCACGTATTCGACGGGCTTGCCCGCCTCTGCCTTGGTTTCGAGCAGAAGCCCACCGACCTTGCCGTCATTCAGAAGGATGTCGTTCGGCCATTTAAGGCGGCATTCGTAGCCGGGATCGCAAACTTCCCCGACGGTATCGAAAACGGCGCAACCCGTGACGAAGCTGAGTTCGGCGGCCCTGGACGCCGGGACGTCGGGCCGGACGATCAGTGAGGAATAGAAGTTCCCCTTGGGGCTTGTCCAGGTATTGCCGCGCCTTCCCCGCCCCTCGGTCTGTTCGCGTGCCCAGATAAGGGTGCCGTCGGGGGCCGCATCCTCGCCCTGATCGGCGAGCTTGCGTGCCTCCGTCATCGTGCTGCCGACGGTCTCAAAGTAAATGAGGTTGTAGACCGCCGGTAGCCGGGGGAGCGATTGCTCCTCTGTCATCCCGCGAATAGTGCGGCCGCCGCGGCAGCGGCGCTGGAGAGGATAGGTGCCGGATAGACGAAGAACAGCACGACGATGATCGACGTGACACCGATCACGAAGCGCATTTCGCGGCCGATGGGAGTGTCGAAGTGGTCGATCGCCTCATCGAAGTACATCACCTTGATGATACGAAGGTAATAGAACGCCCCGATCACGCTGGCGACGACACCAATGATGGCGAGCGCATAAAGCTGCGCCTCGATAGCGGCGACAAATACATAAAGCTTACCGAAGAAGCCGGCCAGCGGCGGAATACCGGCGAGCGAGAACATGAACACGACAAGGGTCGCTGCCAGCATCGGGTTGGTCTTACCTAGTCCGGCGAGGTCGTCGATCCCTTCGACCATCCGGCCACCTCGGCGCATGCAAAGGATGCACGCGAAGGTGCCGACGTTCATCACCAGATAGATCGCGAGATAGACCAGGACACCCTTCACGCCTTGCTCGGTTCCGGCGGCAAGGCCGACGAGTGCATAGCCGACATGACCGATGGAACTGTAGGCCATCAGGCGTTTGATGTTGCGTTGGTTGATGGCGGCGAGTGCGCCGAGTGCCATCGAAAGGACCGAGACCACGACGATGATCTGTTGCCAGTGCACCAGCAGGTCGCCGAACGGTCCGACCATGACCCGCAGGAACAGGGCCAGCGCGGCGATCTTCGGGGCGACGGCGAAGAAAGCGGTCACCGGCGTCGGCGCCCCTTCGTAGACGTCTGGCGTCCACATGTGGAACGGCACGGCGGAAACCTTAAACGACAGACCGGCGAGGATGAACACGATACCGATGACGAGCCCGGTGGAGACCTGATTATCATTGGAGAACAGGGTCGCGAGTGCGTCGAAGTTCGTGGTTCCAGCGAAGCCGTAGACCAGCGAGGAACCGTAAAGCAGCAGGCCCGAGGCGACGGCACCCAGGACGAAATACTTGAGGCCCGCTTCCGTCGCGCGGTTGTCGTCGCGCTGGATCGAGGCCATGACATAGAGCGACAGCGACTGCATTTCCAAGCCGACATAAAGGCTGACCAGATCGTTGGCCGAGATCATCAGCAGCATGCCGAGCGCAGCGAAAACGACCAGGATCGGGAACTCGAAGCGGGCTACATTGTGACGCTCCATAAAGTCCTGCGATACGATGATCCCGAGCGCGGCTGCGATCAGCACAAGCGCCTTACAGAACACCGCGAACTGGTCGGTCACGAACATCCCCGAGAATGTGACGGCGCGCGCGCCGGCAACGGGTACGAGCAGGAATACCGCCAGGATCAACGACACGATGGACAGCATGGAAACGATTCTGAAGACGCCGGAATCGTTGTCGCTCAGGCCGCCTTTCTGGAACACGCCGAACATCAAAAGCAGCATGATCACGCCGGCCAGGAAAAGTTCCGGCAGCGCAGGGACGATATTGGGCATTTCGGCCATTGGCATCGGCTCTTCCCCCTATCGGCCAGCAAGCTCGAGCATGCCGCTCTGAGCCAGCGAAGTGTTGACCTGATTGATCAGGTGTTCGACGGACACGTGCATGAAGTCGAGGAAGGACGACGGATAGACGCCCATCCAGATGGTGATAAACAGCAGCGGCGCGAAGATGGCCATCTCGCGGCGGTTCATGTCCGTGATTTTCATCAGATTTTCTTTTGTCAGCTCGCCGAAGATGATGCGGCGGTAAAGATAGAGCGTATAGGCAGCCCCCAGGATCACGCCCGTTGCCGCGAACGCGGCCACCCAGGTGTTGGCCTTGAATGCGCCCACCAGCACCAGTACTTCGCCGACGAACCCGCCCGTGCCCGGCAGGCCCACGGACGCCATCGCGAACACCATGAACGTCAGGGCATAAGCCGGCATTCGGTTGACGAGCCCCCCGTACGCCGCGATCTCGCGTGTGTGGATGCGGTCGTAAACGACGCCGACGACAAGGAACAGCGCCGCCGAAACGACCCCGTGGGACAGCATTTGATAAATCGCGCCCTCGATCCCCTGCGTCGTCAGGGTGAAGGTCCCGATCGTCACAAATCCCATGTGCGCGATCGACGAATAGGCGATCAGCTTCTTCATGTCTTCCTGGGCGAGTGCGACCAGCGAGGTGTAGATCACCGCGATGATGGAGAGTGTGTACATCAGCGGCGTGAAATAAAGGCTCGCTTCCGGCATCATCGGCAGCGAAAACCGCAGGAAGCCGTAGCCGCCGAACTTCAACAACACGCCCGCCAGGATGACCGAACCCGCCGTCGGCGCCTCAACGTGGGCGTCGGGCAGCCACGTGTGGACCGGCCACATCGGCACCTTCACCGCGAACGAGGCGAAGAACGCCAGCCACATCCATTTCTGGGCTTCGATCGGGAAGTTATAGGCCATCAACTCCAGCATGTCGGTGGTACCGGCGTAATAGTACATGGTCAGCATCGCGACCAGCATCAGCACAGAACCGAGCAACGTGTAGAGGAACAGCTTGAACGCCGCGTATACCCGGCGCGCACCACCCCAGATACCGATGATGATGAACATCGGGATCAAGACGGCTTCGAAGAAAATGTAGAACAGGAACAGATCAAGCGCGCAGAACATCCCGATCATGAAGGTTTCCAGGATCAGGAAGCAGATCATGTACTCCTTCACCCGGTCCTTGATCGAGTTCCAGCTCGCCAGCACGCAGATCGGCGTCAGCAGGGTCGTCAGCATCACGAACAGGACGGAGATACCGTCGACACCCATGTGATAGGAGATACCGAAGTCTTCCATCCACGCGACTTTTTCCACCCACTGGAAGTCGGCGGTGGTGCGGTCGAACGTGAACCACAACAGAAGCGACAGCAGGAATACGCCCGAAGACACGAACAGCGCCACGTTACGCGCGTTCTGGGCGACCACTTCCGCATCGTCGTGACGGATGATCAGGATCGCCAGCACACCGACGAGCGGCGCGAAAGTCAGGATCGTGAGAAGCGGCAAGTCTAACATTCTTTCCTCACGAACCCTGCGTGAACATGTACCAACTCACCAGCGCGGCGATGCCGATCAGCATGGCGAAGGCGTAGTGGTAGAGATAGCCGGTCTGCAGCGCCGACACCCGGCGTGCCATGACGCGAACCGCGTTGGAGATCCCATCCGGACCGCAACCATCAATCAGCGCGCCGTCGCCGCCTTTCCAGAGGCCACGGCCAATCATGAAGGCCGGGCGGACGAAAATCTTGTCGTAGAGTTCGTCGAAGTACCACTTGTTGAGCAGGAACTGATAGACGCCCTGGAACCTCTCGGCGATCTTCGGCGGAATGTCCGGTCGCTTGATATAAAGGAACCACGCGGTCCCGATGCCGATGGCGCCCACGATCAGCGGCGAATACTTGACCAGTGCCGGGACGTGGTGCGCGTTTTCGAGAGCCTGGTGATGCGGCAGCATCAGGATCGCCTCACCCCAGAAGTTCTCCATGCCCTCACCCACGAACAGGGTGTACGGAATATAACCCGCGCCGACCGCGCCAAGGGCCAGCACCAGAAGCGGGATGATCATCACCTTCGGGCTTTCGTGCACGTGCGCCAGCGTCTTTTCGTCGGCGCGCGATGTCCCATGGAAGGTCATGAAAAGCAGGCGCCATGAATAGAACGCCGTCAGCAGCGCCGCCAAAATGCCCATAGCAAAGGCGTACTGACCGACGCCGGAATGCGCGGCATAGGCGGCTTCAAGCACGATATCCTTGGAGAAGAAACCGGCGAACGGCGGCACGCCCGCAAGCGCGAGGGAGCCGATCCACATCAACGCGTAGGTCACCGGAATCATCTTCCAGATGCCGCCCATCTTGCGCATGTCCTGTTCGTCGGACATGGCGTGGATGACCGAACCTGCCCCCAGGAACAGGAGCGCCTTGAAGAACCCGTGTGTCATCAGGTGGAAGATCCCCGCCGAGTATGCGGACACACCGCAGGCGAAGAACATGTATCCCAACTGCGAGCACGTCGAATACGCGATGACACGCTTGATATCGTTTTGCACGCAACCGATCGTCGCGGCGAAGATCGCGGTCGACGCGCCAACGATGGTCACCACGTCGAGCGCGGTCTGCGAATATTCGAACATCGGCGACAGCCTAGCGACCATGAACACGCCCGCCGTCACCATCGTTGCGGCATGGATCAGCGCCGAGACCGGGGTCGGGCCCTCCATCGCGTCGGGCAGCCAGGTATGCAGGCCCAACTGCGCCGATTTACCCATCGCGCCGACGAAAAGCAGCAGACAGATGATCGTCATGGCGTGGAAGTCGGTGCCGAAGACGTTGAGGATCGCGTCTTTCTGTCCCGGGACCGCATCGAAGATCGTATCCAGGTGGATGGTGTCGAACAGCACGAACGTCGCGAAAATACCCAGCGCGAAGCCGAAGTCGCCGACACGGTTGACGACGAACGCCTTGATCGCGGCGGCGTTGGCGCTTGGGCGCTTGTACCAGAAACCGATCAGCAGATAACTGGCGAGGCCGACCCCTTCCCAGCCGAAGAACATCTGCACCAGGTTATCGGCGGTGATGAGCATCAGCATCATGAAGGTGAACAGGCTGAGATAGCACATGAAGCGCGGCACCGACGGATCGTGATGCATGTAGCCGACGGAATAGATGTGCACCATCGCCGAAACCGTACAGACGACGATCATCATGACCGACGTCAGGGTGTCGACCTTGAGTGCCCACGAAAGCTCGAACGAGCCGGACGCGATCCACGTGAACAGTTCCGTTGTCCGCGCATTGCCGTTCAGCCCGACGTCGAAGAAGATCACGAACGCCAGGATGGCGGAGATCACGAGCATCGAGCACGTGACGACCTGCGAGGCGAGATCGAGGGTATGCTTGCGGTGCTTGTCGGCGCCAATGCTGGCGAACACCATGACACCGGCGATAATCGAACCGACGAGCGGCAGGAATACGAGGATTGTCTCGATCATGCGGCTCAGCCCTTCATCATGTTAATGTCTTCGACGGCGATCGAGCCGCGATTGCGGAAGAACACCACGAGGATCGCAAGGCCGATCGCGGCCTCGGCGGCGGCGACGGTCAGAACCAGCATGGCGAAAACCTGCCCCATCAGATCGCCCAGGTGCGTCGAGAACGCGACCAGGTTGATGTTCACCGCCAGCAGCATCAGTTCGACCGACATCAGAATAATGATGACGTTCTTCCGGTTCAGGAAGATGCCGAAGATGCCCAGCACGAACAGGATCGCGGCGACGGTCAGGTAGTGGCCAAGACCAATTTCCATGATCAGATCCCCTTCCCGATTTCGACGTCGCGCAGCTTCACCGATTCCTTCGGATCGCGCATGACCTGGTCATGAATGCGCTGCTTGCGCACACCCGGACGGCGACGGTGCGTCAGCACGATGGCGCCGATCATCGCGACCAGCAGCACCATACCCGCCGCCTGGAACAGATAGATGTATTTCGTGTACATGATCTGGCCGATGGCGTGGGTGTTCGAAATCTGATCGGGCGACGGTGTCGGGGCGGCGGCCAATCCCGCGGCTTCCGGTGCGAACGCCCAGCCTCCGACGGCAAGTGCAAGTTCGACGAACAGGATAATACCGATCAAGGCGCCGACCGGGAGATACTGCAGGAAACCCTGCCGCATCTCGACGAAATTGATGTCGAGCATCATGACCACGAACATGAACAGCACCGCGACGGCGCCGACGTAGACGACCACCAGGATCATCGCCAGGAATTCCGCGCCCATGAGGACGAACAACCCGGCCGCGTTGAAGAACGCCAGGATCAGGAACAGCACGGAATGCACAGGGTTGCGGGCAGAGATCACGAGTACGCCCGAAGCGACCGCGACCACCGCAAACATATAGAATGCAAACGCGTGTATCATGTAACCCCCAAAGACACCCCGTCCCTTACCGGTACGGTGCGTCGATCCTCAACCGTTCCGCCAGCTCGGTTTCCCAACGGTCGCCGTTGGCCAGCAGTTTGTCCTTGTCGTAAAGCAGTTCTTCACGGGTTTCCGTCGCGAATTCGAAGTTCGGCCCTTCGACGATGGCGTCGACCGGGCAGGCTTCCTGACAGAGACCACAGTAAATACATTTCACCATATCGATGTCATAACGCGTGGTGCGGCGCGAACCGTCGGCGCGCGGTTCGGCTTCGATGGTGATGGCCTGCGCCGGGCAGATCGCTTCGCAGAGCTTACAAGCGATGCAGCGTTCTTCGCCGTTCGGATAACGACGCAGCGCGTGTTCGCCACGAAAGCGCGCCGACAACGGGCCTTTTTCATACGGATAATTGACGGTGACCTTTCTGCGGAAGAAATAGCGCAGCGTCAGCGACATCCCGGAAAAGAGTTCCGCGAGGAAGATCGTGCGTGCGCCGCGTCCGATGAAGCTCATGACGGTCCCCTCTTCCCTTACAGTACCGGTGCCTTGTCGAAGGCGACAAGGATGCCTGCGACGACGGCGACCGCGGCCAGCGAGATCGGCAGGAACACTTTCCAGCCCAGTCTCATCAACTGGTCATAGCGGTAACGCGGGAACGTCGCGCGTACCCAGATAAAAATAAACAGGCAGAATGCGATCTTGAGTGCCAGCCAGATCGGCCCCGGGATCCAGTTGAACGGCGCGATGTCGAACAGTGGCAGCCACCCACCCAGGAACAGGACCGACGTCATCGCCGACATCAGGATCATGTTGGCGTATTCACCGAGGAAGAACAGCGCGAAGGTCATCGCCGAATATTCGACGTTGTAACCGGCGACGAGTTCCGCTTCCGCTTCCGGGAGATCGAACGGGTGACGGTTGGTTTCCGCCAGCGTCGAGACGAAGAAGATCACCGCCATCGGGAACAGCGGGATCACGTACCACATGTCACGCTGCGATTCGACGATGACCGAAAGGTTCAGCGAGCCCGCGCACATGAGCACCGTGATGATGATCAATCCCATCGAAACTTCGTAGGACACCATCTGCGCGGCGGAGCGCATGGCGCCGAGGAATGCGTATTTCGAGTTCGACGCCCAGCCCGCCATCAGGATGCCGTAGACACCAAGCGACGATATCGCGAAGAGATAGAGGATGCCGACGTTGATGTCGGCGAGGACCATACCCGCGTCGAACGGGATCACGGCCCATGCGACCAGCGCCAGAATGAAGGTGATCATTGGGGCCGCCACGAACACGCCCCGGTTGGCGCCCGTCGGGATGACGGTTTCTTTCAAAAACAGCTTCACGCCGTCTGCAATCGGCTGCAGCAATCCGAACGGGCCCACAACGTTCGGGCCTTTGCGAAGCTGCATCGCGCCGATGACCTTGCGTTCGGCCAGCGTGAGATAAGCAACCGAGAGCATGATCGGCACGACAATGGCGACGATCTTGGCGATCATCCAGGCGGCCGGAATGATATAGGTGTCGAGCATATCAGCCATCGGTACCGGTCTTCATTTCCTGGCTGCCGAGGAACGTCTCGGTGCACTTGGCCATGGTCTCTGAGGCCCGGCTGATCGGGTCGGTCATGTAGAAATTGGTGATCGGCGACGCGAACGGCGCGCTAGATACCTCGCCCGCCGTGCCAAATTCACCCCAAGGTGCGCTCGCGACGGTGTCGATATTCATGAAGTTGGAGTGCGCATCGACCAGTTTGCTGCGCACGGCCCTGAGGTCGCCCACTTCGATGGATTTCCCCAAAACATCCGACAAGGCGCGGATAATCGTCCAGTCTTCGCGCGCATCGCCCGGCGGGAACGCCGCAAGACGGCCCAATTGCACCCGGCCTTCGGTGTTGACCCAGGTCGCGTTTTTCTCGGTGTATGCGGCGCCGGGAAGAATGACGTCGGCGCGGTGCGCGCCGGCATCCCCGTGATGGCCTTGGTAAATAACGTAAGCACTGCCGAGCGCGTTCATGTCGATTTCGTCGGCGCCCAAAAGATAGAGCACCTCGATATCGCCCTTCCCCGCACTAGCGACGATTTCGTCGGTCGAAAGACCGCCCTCGCCCGGCACGAAACCGAGATCGAGGCCGCCGACGCGCGAAGCGGCGGTATGCAGGACGCAATAGCCGTTCCAGCCCGACGATTTGTCGATCATCCCGTAAGTATCTGCGATTTCGCGGGTCAGCGCGTGAACGGCGGCACCATCTTCACGGGCCAACGCGCCCTGGCCGACGATGATCATCGGCCGGTTGGCGGCTTTGAGTATCTTTCCGAACTCGGATTTTGCGCCGAGCACCTTTTTCAGGTCTTCCGGGCCGCTACCAAGGTGTTGGTAGTCGTAGCGCAGGTCGGCCGCTTCGCCGATAACGCCGATCGGGAACTTGCCGGCCATGAACCGTTTGCGGATGCGCGCATTCAAAACAGCGGCTTCAACCCGCGGGTTCGAGCCGACGATCAATAGCGCGTCCGCGTTTTCGATCCCGGCGATCGTCGAATTGAAGATGTAACCAGCCCTCAGCGACGGATCGATCTTGGAGCCGTCCTGACGGCAATCGATGTTGGCCGAGCCGAGATTGCCCATCAGCATCTTCAGCGACACCATCGCTTCGCAATCGGCCTGATCGCCGGCGATGGCGGCAATCTTGGTTCCTGCGACGCCGTCGACTTTCGATTTGATGGCGGCGAACGCTTCGTCCCACGTTGCAGGCTGAAGTTTACCACCCTGGCGAACGTATGGGCGGTCAAGACGCTGGCGGCGCAGACCATCGCAAGCGAAGCGCGTTTTATCCGAGATCCATTCCTCGTTCACGTCTTCGTTGAGGCGCGGCAGAACGCGCATCACTTCGGAGCCACGCGCGTCGACACGGATGTTCGAGCCGAGCGCGTCCATCACGTCGACGGTTTCGGTCTTCTTCAGTTCCCAAGGCCGTGCGACGAAGGCGTAAGGCTTCGACGTCAGCGCGCCGACTGGGCAGAGGTCGATAACGTTGCCGGAAAGCTCGGAATCGACGGCTTTTTCCAGATAAGACGTAATTTCCGCATGCTCGCCCCGGTAAAGCATCCCCATGTCGGTGATGCCGGCGACTTCGGTCGTGAAGCGGACGCAACGCGTGCAGTGGATGCAGCGGGTCATGATCGTTTTGATCAGGGGGCCCATTTCCTTGTCTTCGACGGCGCGCTTGTTCTCTTTATAGCGCGAATGGTCGAGACCGTAGCCCATGGCCTGATCCTGCAGGTCGCATTCCCCGCCCTGGTCACAAATCGGGCAATCGAGGGGATGGTTGATCAGCAGGAATTCCATCACGCCCTTGCGCATTTTATGGACTTCGGGGGTGTTGGTGTGCACCACCATCCCCTCCGCGACCGGCATGGCGCAGCTTGCGACCGGCTTCGGTGCGCGTTCGAGCGCGACGAGGCACATACGGCAGTTACCGGCGATCGATAGCCGTTCGTGGTAGCAGAAGCGCGGAATTTCGATCCCAGCCTGTTCGCAGGCCTGCAGGACCGTCAATCCGGCGTCGACTTCGACTTCCTTACCGTCGATTGTCAGTTTCGGCATGGGTGTCCTTACCTTCCTGCGTCACTCGGCAGCGGCCGGCTGCTGACCGCCGGCGCCGCGCTCTTCCATCAACGGACGGAAGTGGCGAATAAGACCCTGGATCGGCCACGCCGCCGCGTCCCCAAGGGCGCAGATCGTGTGGCCTTCCACCTGTTTGGTAACTTCTGCGAGCAGATCGATCTCGGCTGGTGTCGCGTCACCGGCGCAGATGCGTTCCATCATCCGCCACATCCAGCCGGAACCTTCGCGGCATGGCGTGCACTGGCCGCAGCTTTCATGCATGTAGAAGCGCGATAGGCGCGTGATCGCGCGGATCACGTCGGTCGACTTGTCCATCACCATGACCGCCGCCGTGCCCAGGCCGGATTTCTGCTCTTTGAGAGAGTCGAAATCCATCAAGACAGTGGAACAGGTGTCCTGTGTCAGAAGCGGTACGGACGCGCCGCCCGGAATGACCGCCAAAAGGTTGTCCCAGCCGCCGCGCACCCCACCGGCGTGTTTCTCGATCAGTTCCTTAAGGGGGATACCCATCTCTTCCTCGACGGTGCACGGCTTGTTGACGTGCCCGGAGATGTTGAAGAGCTTGGTGCCGGTGTTGTTCTCGCGGCCCAGACCGGCGAACCATTCCGGCCCACGGCGCAGAATCTCAGGAACCACCGCGATACTCTCGACGTTGTTCACCGTCGTCGGGCAACCCCAGACGCCGACGTTCGCCGGGAACGGCGGTTTCAGGCGCGGCTGGCCTTTCTTACCCTCAAGACTTTCGATCAGCGCCGATTCCTCTCCGCAGATATAGGCGCCCATCCCCCGGTGGATGTAGAAATCGAACTTCCAGCCGGTCCCACAGGCGTTATCCCCGATAAGACCGTTTTCGTATGCTTCGTCGACGGCACGCTGAAGGGCCTCGGTTTCGCGGTAGAACTCACCGCGCACATAACAGTATGCCGCGTGCGCCTGCATGGCGAAGCACGCGATCAGCGCGCCCTCGATCAGCTTGTGCGGATCGTTGCGCATGATCTCGCGGTCTTTGCAGGTGCCGGGTTCGCCCTCGTCCGCGTTGATGACCAGATAATGCGGGCGCTCACCCACTTCCTTCGGCATGAACGACCACTTCATCCCGGTCGAGAACCCGGCGCCGCCACGGCCTCGCAGGCCCGAACCCTTTACCTGTTCGATAATCGTCTCGCGGCCGAGTTCGATCAGCTTTTTGGTGTTGTCCCAGTCGCCCCGCTTGCGGGCACCACCGAGGAACGGGTCTTCGAGCCCGTAGATATTCGTAAAGACACGATCTGAGTCTTTAAGCATCAGTTATCCCCCTTTTCGGAGACTTTCTGAGCACGAAGCTCTTCCTGGTGCGTCAGGCTGGTCAGGCCGCCGAGCGGCTCGCAGGTATAACGCTCAAGCTGAGAGCCGGTTTTCGGCTGTTTTCCGGCGCGCAGATCGTCGAGGATCTGTTTCGTCGCGTCACTGTCCAGATCTTCGTAATAGTCGTCGTTGATCTGCATCATCGGCGCATTGACGCAGGCCCCTAAACATTCCGCTTCGACCAGGGTGAATTCGCCGTCTTCGGTGGTTTCGCCTGTCTTGATACCAAGATGACTATGGCAGGCATGCATGATGTTGTCGGAACCGTTGAGCCAGCACGGCAGGTTGGTGCAAACCTGCACGAAATGCTTCCCGATCGGTTTCAAGTTGTACATCGTGTAGAACGTCGCGACCTCGAGCACGCGGATCGCCGGCATATCCAGATAGTCCGCCACATATTCGATGGCCGGCATCGGCAGCCAGCCGCCGGATTGACGCTGGGCGATGTCGAGCAGCGGCATCACCGCGGAACGCTGACGGCCTTCCGGGTATTTGGCGATCACGGCGTCGGCCTTGGCCTTGTTTTCAGACGTGAACGCGAAGGTCTCAGGTGCATCGCTCATCGGTCGATCTCCCCGAACACGACGTCGACGGAGCCGATATTGGCGACCACGTCGGCGAGCATGTGCCCCTTGGATAGAAATTCGGTTGCCTGTAGCGAGGCAAACCCGGGTGCGCGGATCTTGCAGCGGTACGGCTTGTTGGTGCCGTCCGACACCAGATAGACCGCGAACTCGCCTTTTGGGGCTTCGACCGCGGCATAGGCCTCACCGGCCGGTACCTTGAAGCCCTCGGTATAGAGCTTGAAGTGGTGGATCAACGCTTCCATCGAATGCTTCATTTCGGAGCGCTTCGGCGGCGTGACCTTGTGATCGATAGATTTGGCCGGGCCAATCGGCATGTTTTCAATGACTTGGCGGATAATCTTAACGCTTTCCCGCATTTCCAGCATGCGAATCAGGTAACGGTCGTAACAGTCGCCGTTTGTGCCGACGGGAATCTGGAACTCGTACTTTTCATAGCCATCGTAGGGCTGCGCCTTGCGCAAATCCCAGGCTACGCCCGAAGCCCGCAGGTTGGCGCCGGTAAAGCCCCAGTCCTGGCACTGCTCGGCGTTGATGACGCCGATATCGACGGTACGCTGCTTGAAAATCCGGTTTTCGGTCAGCAGCGTTTCCATGTCGTCGACGATCGTCAGGAAACTCGGTGTCCATTCATAAATATCGTCGAGGAGCTCCTGCGGCACGTCGAGGGCGACGCCGCCCGGGCGGAAATAGTGCATGTGCATGCGTGCGCCGCACGCCCGCTCGCAAAATTCCATAAGCTTTTCGCGGTGTTCGAAGCCCCACAGCATCGGCGTCATGGCGCCGACGTCCATGGCGAACGCGCAGATATTCATCAGGTGGTTCAGAAGCCTGCCGATCTCGGCGTAGAGCACGCGGATCGCCTGCCCGCGCGCTGGAGCCTGAATACCCAAGAGCTTTTCGGTCGCCAGCGCGAACGCATGTTCCTGGTTCTGCGGTGAGGAATAGTCGAGACGGTCGAAATAGCCGACGGCCTGAACGTAGGTCTTGTGTTCGATCAGCTTCTCGGTGCCCCGGTGCAGAAGCCCGATGTGCGGATCGGCACGTTCCACCACCTCGCCGTCCATTTCGAGGACGAGACGCAACACCCCGTGCGCTGCCGGGTGCTGCGGGCCGAAGTTGATGTTGAAGTTCTTAATCTGGCTCTCGGCCATTACTTCGCCTCCTCTTCGGTGGCGTCTTCGGCCTTTTCATCGCCGGGCAGCATGCGTTGTACCCCTTCCCACGGGCTAAGGAAGTCGAAGGTACGGAACTCCTGGGTCAATTTCACAGGTTCGTAGACGATTCGCTTTTGCTCGTCGTCGTAACGGACCTCGATATAGCCGGTCAGCGGGAAGTCTTTCCGCAAGGGGTGCCCCTCAAACCCGTAATCGGTGAGGATGCGCCGCAGGTCGGGATGATCGTTGAAGGCGACACCGAACATGTCCCAGACTTCCCGCTCCCACCAGTTGGCGGCATTGAACAGCCCCGTGACGCTGTCGACGGGGGTGTCTTCATCCGTCCGCAGCTTGACGCGGATCCGATTGTTATGGGTCATCGATAGCATGTGATAGACGATCTCGAACCGCTCATCATCGTCCGGGTAGTCGACACCGCAGACGTCCAGAAGAGTCAGGAACTGGCAGTTCGCGTCGTCTTTCAGGAATTTCATGACCTTGAGCAGGTCGTCGCGGCGAATGGTGATCGTCAGTTCACCCAGGCGCACACCCATATCCTCGACGGAAGACCCTAGGGTATCCCGGATATAACCGCCCAATTCCTTCAGAGCTTGATCCATAATGATTCGTGCGTCGTTAACAGTGAGCCATCAACGGAACAGCGTTCCGGTGCGTTTGATCTTCTTTTGCAGTTGCAGGACGCCGTAGACCAGCGCTTCGGCGGTCGGCGGGCACCCCGGCACGTAGACATCGACCGGCACCACCCGGTCGCAGCCGCGCACCACGGAATACGAATAATGATAGTAACCGCCGCCATTGGCGCACGATCCCATCGAGATGACATAACGCGGCTCCGCCATTTGGTCGTAGACCTTGCGGAACGCCGGCGCCATTTTGTTGGTGAGCGTGCCGGCGACGATGATCACGTCGGACTGGCGCGGTGACGGCCGCGGCACCACGCCGAAACGGTCCAAGTCATAGCGGCTGACGTACGCGTGCATCATTTCGATAGCGCAGCACGCGAGGCCGAACGTCATCGGCCAAAGAGAACCGGTGCGCGCCCAGTTGACCAGCTTGTCCACCGACGCGATCACGAATCCCTTGTCCTGCAGTTCGCCAGTGACCTGGCGCAGAATCAGGTCCTGCTCCTCGCCCGGCGGCAGCGGCGCGGGCTCGGTCTGGGTCGAAGTCGTTACTCCCATTCGAGCGCTCCTTTTCGCCATTCATATACGAATCCGATCGTCAGGATTCCGAGGAACACCATCATCGACCAGAATCCGAAGACACCGATGTTGCCGAGAGAGATCGCCCACGGGAACAGGAAGGCGACTTCCAGGTCAAAGATGATGAACAGGATCGCGACGAGATAGAAACGGACATCGAACTTGTGACGCGCATCATCGAATGCTTCGAAACCGCACTCGTAAGCCGAGGTTTTTTCGGCGTCCGGGCGTTGCGGCGCGACAATGAACGACCCCAGTACCGCGATGCAGGCAATGGCGGTTGCGATCCCCAAAAACACCAGGATCGGAAGATACTCGCTCAATAAGCCTTCCAAAGCTTTCCTCTCCCCGGTTTTTTACCGGTCATGTGCTCGTGGTCGTCAAACGTCGGCGCCACGATTTATGTCAACGGTAGGCGTTTATGGTATGCCTCACAAGGTCAGAATTTTCAATGCCCTGCATCCTGTTGGAACAGGTTTTTTTCGCAACTGCAAATAGACTTGGGTACAACGTTCGACATTGTCGGGAATGGCGGTTGAACCGGTGCCTGGGGTGGTCGGAAAAGGTCCGAAAATTCTAGGAAAGTGGCGGGAGTGACGGGACTCGAACCCGCGGCCTCCGGCGTGACAGGCCGGCGCTCTAACCAACTGAGCTACACCCCCTTTTGAAGGGGCCGCCAAGGCCAACGGCGCCTGACGGAAGCGATCATCTAAAGCACCCCCATCGGGGTGTCAAGCGATGACGTTCGCCAATTTGAAACATTCTTCGCCGACCGAGTTTTCTTTCAATACGTGAGCGGAACATCGAACTCGACCGCCGACATGATCTGGCTGATCTCTTCGCTTTCGGGGGCCTTGAAGGGTACATGAATGACTTCGTACGTGACGTCCATGCGGTGATAGACATGCCGCATGCTGCCACGCCTTAGCACCGGTTCGTGGGTTTCAACGATTCCCCGATAAGTGTCCAGCAGGCGTGCCCTCATATTCTCAGGCTCGTATTGGCTGACGAGCTTGCCCGTGCCCTCGAACCCCAGGGCGCGGCGAAGTTCCGATCCCCAGAAACGGTATGCGAAATCTTCGCCACCCTTGATGACGTCCTTCACGCTTATGAGGTGAGCGACCTTGTACAGGTCCATCAGATTTACGTCGTCGTAGCGCGGCACCCCCCCGCCCTCACCTGCAAGGCGGCGCCAATAGGTGCCGACAACTTGCGGCGCCGGCAGCATGCAGTCGTCGATTCCTTCGCCCGAAAGCTGATCTGATGCCGGCGGTGTCACGGGTGGCTCTCTGCGCATGGTTGTTTTTCGAAAATTATTCTAGCACTTCGTTGGCGCTGAGCGCGCCTGTTCATATAGCTGATTTGGGCTCGAGCGGAATATTGAATTGATAAACCGTCATGATCTGTGAGACGCGGGACCCGGCGTCGTCGAGCCAGGGTACATGAAGCACCTCGTAGGTGACGAATTTCCGGTGCTCCAGGTGTTCGATCTGGGCACGGCGGGATTCGGGCTGCTGGGTCTGCAGCATGCGGCGATACCGCTCCATCAGATTCCGGCTCATTTCCGGTGGCTCGAGTTCGCCGATCCGCATTCCGGTCCCTTCGAATCCCAAAGCCCGGCGTAACTCCGTGCCCCAATAGCGGACGACGAAATCCTCGCCCTCGCCGACCACGTCCTTGATCGTCAGGAGCGGCGCGACCTTATAGAGGTCCATCAGATCGACGGCCCGGTAAAGGGGCGTGTCGCCGTCCGCTGTTTTTGCGCAGGATTTCCAGTATTCGCCAACGGCGACAGTCGCCGGAAACCGACAGTCGTCGATGCTGCCGGAATCAAAGGGAGGCAATGTTTCTGTCATTGTTTCCACCCCTTGGTCGGTCGGGACGAGAGCGTCTGTATTATCTGTGTTTTTGCGCTCAAATGCCGTCAAAAAGCCGGACGGGCACTGAAAAAAGATTTGGTGGGCGGTGACGGGTTCGAACCGCCGACCCTCTCGGTGTAAACGAGATGCTCTACCAGCTGAGCTAACCGCCCTTTGAATGCGCCTCTAATACTGTGTCACAGGCGTAACGGCAAGCATTGAGCGCCCCACAAAGAAAACGCCGACCACATGGGCCGGCGTCTTCATAAAGGTATTTCGACGTCGCTTAGTTGACGGCGTCTTTGAGACCTTTACCCGCTTTGAACTTGGGCTGTTTCGAAGCCGGGATCTGGATGGTTTCACCAGTGCGCGGGTTGCGACCGGTGGTCGCCTTACGGTTGACGACGGAGAACGTGCCGAAACCGACGAGACGAACTTCGCTGCCACCCTTCAAGGCGCTGCTGATGTTATCAAACACCGCGTCAACGGCTTTGGCTGCGTCGGCTTTAGTCAGGCCCGCAGAATCCGCGACAGCGGCGACAAGATCATTTTTATTCACGGCTCATGCCCCCTTTTTACAAGGTTTGAGGATAAAACTTACATCCGCACCCGGAACGAAAATTCACTCGTTTCCTCTAGTGCGGCGCTCGCGATGAATCTAGTGCGCGGGCTTTCAAACCGTCAATTGAACACCCTGCAAAAGCCGCAGAAATCTGCGGGTTTCGCGGCAGTTGAACGTAACCTACAGTAAACAAAGCATTATTTTCGGCGGCCTATTCACGCTTATTTCGCCCAACCAGCCCAAAATCGCCTGCAAAGCCCGGATTTCTGCGGAAAACACGTGAATCGGGACCTCCGATTCGTTTTTCGACAATTTTATGAATTCCCGATGGGGCCGGCGCGGGCACGAAAAAGGGCGCGACCCTGAGGACGCGCCCTTCTTTAAATTGGCTCGAAGCCGTACTTAGTGCTTGGTCAGATCGCCGACCTTGCCCGTCTCGTCCGGCGTTTGCGCCGCAAGCGCAGCGGCTTCAGCCTCATCCTCGGCCGACCATTCGATCGGCGTCAGAGGTTTCGAAAGCGCGCGTTCCAAGACTTCGTCGACGGTGGATACAGGGACGATCTCCAGCCCTTTCTTTACGACGTCCGGAATCTCGGCCAGGTCTTTTTCATTTTCCTGTGGGATCAGGACCGTCTTGATACCACCACGGAGTGCGGCCAGGAGTTTCTCCTTGAGCCCGCCGATGGCAAGCACCCTGCCCCGAAGCGTCACTTCACCGGTCATCGCTACTTCCTTACGGACCGGAATACCGGTCAACACGGAGACGATTGACGTCGTCATGCCGACGCCGGCGGACGGACCGTCTTTCGGTGTCGCACCCTCGGGCACGTGCACGTGGATGTCGCGCTGATTGAACAGCGTCGGGCGGATGCCGAACGTGTGCGCGCGGGACTGGACGTAGGATTTGGCGGCCTGGATGCTTTCCTGCATCACGTCGCCGAGTTTCCCGGTGATCGTCATCTTGCCGCGGCCCGGCACCATGATAGACTCGATCGACAGCAGTTCGCCGCCGACTTCCGTCCACGCCAGGCCCGTCACCACACCGACCAAATCCTCTGCTTCGATCTCGCCGAAGCGGTACTTCTTGATGCCCGCATATTTGTCGAGATTCTGGACCGTGACTTTAACGTCCTTGCACTCACCCATCAGGATATCCTTCAGGGCTTTGCGGACCAGGGTCGATATTTCACGTTCCAGGTTACGAACACCGCTTTCACGAGTGTAATACCGGATCAGGTCCAAGAGCGCGTTGTCCGAGATCGACCATTCGCCGTCCTTGATGCCGTGCTTTTCCAATTGCTTGGGAATCAGGTGGCGTTTGGCGATTTCCACCTTCTCATGCTCGGTATAGCCGGAAAGACGGATGATCTCCATCCGGTCCAGCAAAGGCCCTGGCATATTAAGCGTATTCGCCGTGGTCACGAACATCACATCCGAAAGATCGTAGTCGACTTCCAGATAGTGGTCGTTGAAGTTGGCGTTCTGTTCGGGGTCGAGCACTTCCAGGAGGGCCGACGCCGGATCGCCGCGCCAGTCATGACCCATCTTGTCCACTTCGTCCAAGAGGAAGAGCGGGTTCGACGATTTGGCCTTCTTCATCGACTGGATGATCTTGCCCGGCATGGACCCGATGTAGGTCCGGCGGTGACCGCGGATCTCCGACTCGTCACGCACCCCACCCAGCGACATCCGGACGAAGTTACGGCCGGTCGATTCAGCGATCGATTTGCCCAGCGAGGTCTTACCCACGCCCGGCGGGCCGACGAGGCACAGGATCGGTCCCGTCACCTTGTTGGTACGCTGCTGCACGGCAAGGTATTCGACAATCCGCTCTTTGACCTTTTCGAGACCGTAGTGATCGGAATCCAGAATCTCCTGGGCTTTCTTGATGTCCTTTTTGACGCGCGTACGCTTCTTCCATGGAATGCTGAGCATCCAGTCCAGGTAGTTGCGCACGACGGTGGCTTCCGCCGACATCGGCGACATGCTCTTGAGCTTTTTCAGTTCGGCCAGGGACTTTTCCTTGGCTTCCTTGGTCAGCTTGGTCTTCTCGATCTTTTCCTCGAGTTCGGCCGTTTCGTCCCGACCGTCATCGGTTTCGCCGAGTTCCTTCTGAATGGCTTTGAGCTGTTCGTTCAGATAATACTCGCGCTGCGTCTTCTCCATCTGGCGTTTGACGCGGTTGCGGATTTTCTTTTCGACCTGGAGTACGCCGATTTCGGCTTCCATGAAGCCGAGTACGCGCTCAAGACGTTCAATCACGCTCTCAACTTCCAAAAGCTCCTGCTTCTCGGAAATCTTGACCGCCAGATGCGAAGCGACCGTGTCGGCCAGTTTCGAGGGATCCTCGATCTGATTCAGTGACACCAGCACTTCCGGCGGAATTTTCTTGTTGAGCTTGATGTAGCTCTCGAACTGGTTCACCACCGAGCGCGAAATTGCTTCGAGTTCGCGTTCATCGCCCATCTGCTCGGTAAGGCGCTGCGCCTCGACCTGGAAGAACTTATCGGTTTCGGTGAAGTCTTCGATGCGCGCACGCTGAATCCCTTCGACCAGCACTTTGACGGTGCCGTCCGGCAGTTTCAGCAACTGCAGCACCGTCGACACGGTACCGATTTGATAGATATCGTCCTTGCCCGGGTCGTCATCGGCGGCATTCTTTTGGGCAACGAGCAGGATCTGCTTGTCGTCCTTCATCACGTCTTCGAGGGCACGCACCGATTTTTCGCGACCGACGAAAAGCGGGACGATCATGTGCGGGAAGACGACGATGTCGCGCAGCGGCAGAACCGGGAAATCTTCTTTTTGGTCTTTGTCTTCGCTCGAAGTCATTCGTTCGCTCCATTGTAGCCGGAAGCCGCCGAACCCCCCGATATCTGCGGTTTCCGAAGGTAATCTCAATTACCTAAAAGGTGGGCCTATTCATGTCGTTGTGCAAGGGCTAACGGCGATCATCGGGAGGGGGACCGGACCTAAGGCATTCCATCGCGAACAGCACGACGAGAATTGTCTGGTGACGCGGCAATACGCCGTTGGCAGCGGTGACAAAAGCACCGCCTGCGATTCCTTGTAACGGTTAACTCGTTGATATCGCGCCGATAATTACGAGGCGGACGATTCGACGTCGTTCTTGCGGTCGGCATAGATGAACAGCGGTGCTGCCCCGTCGTCGACCGTATCCTCGTTGATGACGATTTCCTCGACCCCGTCCAGACCCGGCAGATCAAACATGGTATCCAGCAGGATATTCTCCATGATCGAGCGCAACCCACGCGCTCCGGTCTTGCGTTCGACCGCTTTCTTGGCGACCGATTCGAGGGCTTCGTCGCGGAACGTCAGTTGAACGTCTTCCATCTCGAAAAGACGCTGATACTGCTTCACCAGCGCGTTCTTCGGCTTGGTCAGGATTTCGATCAGCGCTGCTTCGTCGAGATCTTCGAGGGTTGCGATCACCGGTAGACGACCGACGAATTCAGGAATCAGACCGAATTTCAGCAAATCTTCCGGTTCGACCTCGGCCAGGATTTCCCCGGTCTGGCGATCGTCCGGACCGCGCACGTCGGCGCCGAAACCGATGTTCGTACCCTTGCCACGGCCGGCGATGATCTTGTCGAGGCCCGCGAACGCGCCACCGCAGATGAACAGGATGTTGGTCGTATCGACCTGCAGGAATTCCTGCTGCGGATGCTTGCGCCCGCCCTGTGGCGGCACCGAAGCGACGGTGCCTTCCATGATTTTCAACAACGCCTGCTGCACGCCTTCGCCCGAGACGTCACGGGTGATCGACGGGTTGTCCGACTTGCGGCTGATCTTGTCGACTTCGTCGATGTAGACGATGCCGCGCTGGGCGCGCTCGACATTGTAGTCCGCCGACTGAAGCAGTTTGAGAATGATGTTCTCGACATCTTCGCCGACGTAACCAGCTTCGGTCAGCGTCGTGGCGTCGGCCATCGTGAACGGGACGTCGAGGATGCGCGCCAGCGTCTGTGCCAGCAGCGTCTTGCCGCAACCGGTCGGGCCGATCAAAAGGATGTTCGATTTGGCCAGTTCGACGTCGTTCGATTTGCCGCCGTGTCCGAGCCGCTTGTAGTGGTTGTGAACGGCAACCGACAAAACACGCTTCGCCCGCGACTGGCCGATCACGTAGTCGTCCAGCACCTGGCAGATATCCATCGGGGTCGGCACGCCCTCGCCCGACTTGACCAGGTTGGTTTTGTGTTCTTCGCGGATAATGTCCATGCAAAGCTCGACGCATTCATCGCAGATGAACACGGTCGGGCCGGCGATCAGCTTGCGGACTTCATGTTGGCTTTTGCCGCAGAACGAGCAATAAAGCGTGTTCTTGGCGTCGCCACCGCTGCCGGACTTGCTGCTCATTGGGACTCCTCGATCCGTACGTTCTCTAGAATCGTTATGTTACCCGCCGTGAGCGGGGCCATACAATCCCCAATCTCTTGGCGGCATTCACTGACGTAGATCATATCCTCGCGCGTTTCCGCGCGGTTGATCGTTATGACGTCAGCTATCGTCGTCAGGGCGCGGCCGTTCGAGGACCACTTCATCAACGAGGCCGAAGTCTTTGGCTTCCTCGGCGCTCATGAAGGTGTCGCGGTCGACGGCCTTTTCGATCTTCTCGAGATCGTTGCCCGTGTGTTCGACGTACATGTTGTTCAGGCGCTCGCGCAGTTTCAGAATCTCGCGCGCCTGGATTTCGATGTCGGAAGCCTGACCCTGCGCACCCCCCGACGGCTGGTGAATCATCACCCGCGAGTTGGGAAGCGCAAAGCGCTTACCCTTGGTGCCGGCGCAAAGCAGCAACGATCCCATGGACGCGGCCTGGCCGATGCAGACAGTCGACACGTCAGGGCGGATGTAACGCATGGTATCGTAGATCGCGAGACCCGAGGTCACGACGCCGCCCGGCGAATTGATGTAAAACGAGATGTCCTTGTCCGGGTTTTCCGATTCCAGAAAAAGAAGCTGCGCGCAGACAAGGCTCGCGACTTCGTCGTGGACGGCACCGGTGAGGAAGATGATCCGTTCCTTGAGGAGACGGGAATAAATGTCATAGGCGCGCTCGCCGCGATTGGTGGTTTCAACCACCATCGGCACCAGCGTGTTCATGTAGGTGTCCAGAGCGTTAGACATTCCGGGTGTCTCCCTTGTGTAACTTGTCGTTCCGAGATAATCCGCGAAGCCCGGCCATGCAAGGACTCAGTTGCCGATTATCCTCCGGGCAGCGCGCGGCGGCCGGGGCACTGCCGCCCCGGCGCCGTCGCGTCGAATTTGTCCGGATCAGCCCTCGTCTTTCTTGGCGGCCGCTTTTTTCTTCGGTGCGGCCTTCTTCTTCGGCTTGTCTTCGGCGTCGTCCTTTTTGGCAGCGGCCTTTTTCTTCGGCGCAGCTTTTTTCTTGGACTTCGTTTCCTGCTCTTCGTTCTCGGACTCGATCTCTTTGATCAGCTCGTCCATGGAGGCGGTCTTCTCGGTGACCTTCACCATCTCGAGAATGAAATCGATGATCTTGTCTTCGTAGATCGGCGCGGCTGCCTGTTCGAGAGCCTGCGGGTTCTGTTTAAAGAATTCCATCACCTGCTGCTCTTGGCCCGGGTACTTGCGGGCTTCCTGCATCATGGCTTTGTTGAGGTCTTCCTGGCCGATCTGAATGTTGTTCGTGCGGCCGATCTCGTTCAACAGGAGACCAAGACGCACGCGGCGGTCGGCGATTTCTTGGAATTCCTTTTGGGTGTCTGCGTCCGGCTCGATGGCGTGCGCTTCTTCATGATCGTGCTCATCGGCATGCTGCGCATCGGAACCGTGTTGTTCGTGCTGCCACTGGTGCACGATTGAATTGTATTCCTGTTCGGACAGGCGCGGCGGCACTTCGAAGTCGATCATGTCGGCCAGCTTGTCCATCAGCCGGCGCTTGACCAGCATGCGGCCATAGTCCTTGAACTCGCGGCCCTGCTCTTCGCGGATCATTTCGCGCAGCTTTTCGAGATTTTCGGCCCCCGCCAGCTTGGCGAGTTCGTCATCGATCGGCGACGGTTTGGCTTCGCGGATTTCGTGCACCTTGCACTCGAAGATCGCATCTTTGCCCGCCAGCGCTTCGGCGCCGTATTCTTCCGGGAACTTGACCTTTACTTCGACATCGCTGCCGGCGGTCACGCCGATCAACTGATCTTCGAAGCCGGGGATGAAGTTGCCGGAACCCAGTTCAAGGTTGTAACCCTCGGCGGTGCCGCCGGCGAACGCTTCGCCGTCAACCTTGCCGACGAAGTCGACAACGACGATGTCGCCCGACTTGGACTTGCGGTTACCCGAAATCGGCTCGGAGGTCTTGTTGGCTTCGGCGATACGCTCGAGCGTCGCTTCGACGTCCTTTTCCTCGACCTGCGGCACCATCTTTTCGATGCTGATCTTGCCAAAGTCAGGCAGTTTGATATCCGGCAGAATGTCGAAGGACATGGTGTATTCCAAATCCTTGCCGTCTTCGAACGAGGTGACCTCGAACTGCGGTTGGCTGACCGGACGCACGCCCTTTTCAGCGATGGCCTGTTCGGCGGAGGTCGAGACGGCGCTTTCCAGCACCTCACCCATCACCGACTGGCCGTAACGCTTCTTGAGCAGCGACACCGGCACCTTGCCCGGACGGAAGCCCGGCAGAGACGCGGTTTTGGCGATCTCCGAGAGACGGTGGTTGACCTTTTCCTCGATTTCGTTCGCCGGGAGCGCGACCTTGTATTCGCGGCTCAGACCTTCGGATTTGATTTCGGTAATCTGCATCGGAATTCCAGACATTCAATCGTTTACGACAGCTTGCGGATATTTGACCGCGCGACATCGGGGGGACCGGCTCTTCGATAAAACTGGTGCGGGCGGAGGGACTTGAACCCCCACGACTTGCGTCACAGGTACCTAAAACCTGCGTGTCTACCAATTTCACCACGCCCGCCCGAGATTGCCGAGGGCAAATGCCCTCAGCGCCCCGCCCCGAAGCGGTGCGACACTCTACTTATTTCGCCATCACTGTCAATCGCGAGGAAATGGCCCGATTTCCCGGGTTTTCGGCGTCCCGAGTCAGCCTTTTAGGAGCGCGCGGACGCTGCTAGATGTCGAAACCTTGCCGCGTGCGCTATAGGCTTCGTGATTATCCTCGATCTTACCGAGATGATAGAGGTAGTTGACCATCATACCCGCCGACTGCCGGATCCCGTTGGATGAGGTGTCACCAAGCCAGTTGATCCGCTCGACAGTCGCCCCGTTCGACAAGTGGAAATGCGCCACCGGGTCGGCGGCCCTGCCCTCGCGGCGCTTCTCTTCGACAAGATAGCGCGCACACAGCCGCATCAGAGGCGTTCTAAGGGCCTCCGCGACGGCTTCGTTGTTGTACCATTTCGGGTCGGTCAGGATATCCTTCACCGCGCCCTTGAGGCCTGTGTTCTTGTCGGTCGCCGCCTTGAGCGCCTTGCGCTCAGTGGGAAGAAGGATTTTCGGGTCTCCGGCGGCAAACAAGCCGTCCAGCCATTTCCTGAAACCCGGAATTGGCGACAATGTCGAGAACGTCTTCAGGTTCACGAACTCTTCCCTGAGTTCCGCGACGACGCGTTTGATCAGGAAGTTGCCGAAGCTGATTCCTGCGAGGCCCTGCTGGGCGTTGGAAATCGAATAGAAAATGGCGGTGTCCGCGTCGTCCGGCATGAGCAGCGGCGCGTTCTCGTCCAGAAGCTCCTGAACATTTCCAGCAATGCCGTTGACCAGCGCGACTTCGACGAAAATCAAAGGCTCGTCCGGCATGCGCGGGTGGAAGAATGCGAAGCACCGGCGATCTGAATCGAGCCGGTTCTTGAGGTCGTCCCAGCCTTTGATCGCGTGCACGGCTTCATAAGCGATAAGCTTTTCGAGAATCGTCGCCGGCGTCTTGTCCCAGGAAATCTGGCGGAGTTCGAGGAAGTCAACGTCGAACCAGGAAACAAGAATACCCCGAAGGTCTCGTTCCAACGCCTTTAATGCCTGATCTTCTTTCGAGAACCTTAAAAGCTCGGCGCGCATATCGACCAGGAACTTAACCCCGTCGGGTAAAGCGTTGAACTGCGTCAGAAGCTTGGTGCGAGGCGCTTCGAGGGCTTTCTTGAGAAGATATTCGGCATCGCGGCGGTCGTTGTCGTCGTCGGCGATCTGCACCGCGTCCATCGCGGCGTCGACCTGACCGGGGTCAGTGTCGAACTCACGGGCGAGCACGCTCAGAAATCGGCGCCGTCCCTTCTCGTCCAGCGCCAGATACACCTGGCCAAGCTTGGCTGCTTCAGCGCGCGCGGAGACTTCGCCGCCTTTGTTGTTAAGGCACGCGAGCATCTGTTTGCGCAGTGTCTCGAGATCGGAATCGGGCAGGTCCGGCCGCGCCATCGCGGTCGAAAGGTCATAGCTCGAACCCGCAATGGCCCGCCAGCCGTCCCGAAGGTTGCTGATCGTGCGATCCAGAAAACTTGTCGGTTCACCGTCCATGGCAGATAGCGTGCCCCCATTGTGTGTCGATTTCAAGGCGCACGGATGACCTATATGTCTAACCGAGCTGTTTCAAGACGTCCGGAAAGTACTCAGCTATGTCTTCGGCAATCAGCCCCGGGCCTTTGATTCCGGCGGCCATGCCGTGGCTCCAGACTGCGGCGCAGGCGGCCTCGAACATTGGCGCACCCTGCGCCATAAAACCGGTCAGAATCCCTGCGAGTACATCCCCGGCACCCGCCGTCCCAAGCCAGGGCGGCGCACTTGCATTGATGGCCGCCCGGCCGTCTGGGCTGGCGATGACGGTATCCGCACCCTTCAAGACGATGACGGCATGCGATTTTTCCGCCGCCGCGCGTGCGCGGGCGAGCTTGTCCCCTTTGTTCCCGAATAGCCGCTGGAACTCACCTTCGTGTGGTGTAAGAACACACGGCCCCTTGATTGCGTTAAAAAGCGTCTTCGGGTCATCGGCGAAAGAGGTCAGTGCGTCGGCATCGAGCACAACCGATTTCTCACCGGCACCAAGGGCGGTCAGCGCCATCTTGCGCGTTTCGTCACCGACACCCGCGCCTGGGCCGATCAACACGGCGTTTCGACGCGGGTCTCTCAGCGTTTCGGCGAAGTCGGCTCTCGCCTCGACAATGTTGCCGGGATCTCCCGCGAGGTAGGTCGGAACGGCTTCTTTAGGGACGGAGAGGGTCACAAGGCCCGCTCCTGCCCGTCTGGCGCCGCGCGCGGCGAGCCGCGCCGCCCCAGCCATCATAGTGCTGCCCGCGATGATGGCATGGCCCCGGTTATATTTGTGGTCCGTCGGCTGACGAGCGCCCAAGACTTTGGCCTGCCAGAGCGCGGGCGTGTTCTCGAATGTTTCCGGGCGGATTTCGTCAAGCGTCCGCGATGGAATGCCGATATCGAAAACCGCGACATCGCCGCAGTACCCGCGCCCCGGGTAAAGAAGATGCCCGGGCTTCTTGCGGAAGAACGTTACGGTCTCGACAGCGGGAATGGCGCAGCCCATGACCTCACCCGTATCGCCGTTTATCCCACTGGGTAGGTCGACGGCGATTGTCGGTAGTTCGAGTGCGGCGGCGGCGTTGATGACGTGGGAACAGACTCCTTCGATATCTCGGACCAACCCGGCACCGAACAGAGCGTCGACGAGTATACAGTTTTCTTCCAATACCATCGGTGCCAACGGTTCGACGACACCGTTCCAGCGTTTGTAATTGGTCAGTGCGTCCCCGGTCAGCTTTTCCGGATCGCCAAGGCAGGCGATTCGCACGCGGTATCCACGGTTCTTCAAATAGCGCGCCGCCACATACCCATCGCCGCCGTTGTTTCCGGGGCCGCAAAGGACAACGATCTGTCGCCTCCCGGCGAGCCGGGCAGCACGTTCCGCGACGGCGCGGCCGGCACGCTCCATCAGCGAGAGACCAGGAGTTCCCCCCTTGATGGCCGATTTGTCGGCGGCACCCATCTGGCGGACTGTCAGCAGTTCGTACCCGTTCATGCGGGAATCGTACACGGGTCTTCGGCGATGCTAAAGCAAAGCCGTCGGAAGAGCGTAAAAATGCCTGAATAGCCGGCCCGCCACCTCGACGGGCATTGAGGCGGAACCCCGGTCATTCTATGATTTTGGTAATCGATCCCGGTACTTTCCCGGTGCTTGAGCACCGGTAGAAACATGGAGATGTGAATGCCCGCACGCATCATCGCCGTCGCCCAACAAAAGGGTGGCGCCGGAAAAACAACGTTAGCGGCGCAACTTGCCGTCGCCTGGGCGGCGAACCGAAGCGTTGCCCTGATGGATATCGATCCGCAATCGAGCCTGACCGCCTGGCACCGGTTGAGATCGGACAACGGTCGTGACGTGTCTGCGATCCACTTGAGCGATGTCTCAGGCTGGCGCGTCGGCACGGAACTCGACAGGTTGAGGAACGATTACGATATCGTGCTGATCGACTGTCCGCCGCACGCCGAGACCGAAACCAAGAACGCCATGCGCGCCGCCGATCTTGTCGTGATACCCGTCCAGCCGTCGCCCATGGATGTCTGGGCCACGACCCCGACCGCGTCGTTCGCCAAGGATCAGGGGACGGACGTTCGGCTGGTTTTGAACAGGGTGCCGCCCCGCTCGCGTCTGGTGGAGGCCGTTCAGGGTATGCTTAAGAGTGACGATCTGTTACTGACGCAGTCGGCGTTGGGTAACAGGGTCGCGTTCGCGGCATCGATGATGGAGGGCCTGGGCGTGACCGAGAGCGAGCCGAGTTCACAGGCCGCCGATGAGATACGCGCCCTCGCCAAGGAACTGGAGAAAGCAGCAAGATGACCGAATTTTCCCCCTTTCTTTTGGGTTTGCATGCGGTGTTTGCCGTCATCTGGGTTGGCGGCATGTTTTTCGCTTATCAGGTGTTGAGGCCCAGCGTGCCTGCCATCGAGCCGCCGCCGGAACGGCTGAAGCTCTGGAACCGCGTTTTCGAGAAGTTCTTTTTCTGGGTCTGGATATCGGTGATCGTCTTGCTGGTCACCGGGTACTGGCAGGTGTTCACCGATTTCGGTGGTTTCGGAGGCGCCGGTCTGCACATTCACTGGATGCATGGCACCGGTTGGGTGATGATCGCGCTGTTCGTCTATCTCTTTTTCAAACCTTACGCGCGCTTCCGCGCCGCTGTCGGTGAGGAGAACTGGGACGCGGCACGTCAGGATCTTGAACGCATTCGCATGATCGTCGGGACCAATCTGATCATCGGTCTGATCACGGTCGCCATGGGGGCGACCGGCCGCTTGTGGCCCTGATACCGCACGTTATTTGATCAGCTTTGCCGTCATACTGACCTCGTGCGTCAGTGTCTGATGCACGGGGCAACGTTCGGCGATTTCGAAGATCTTTTGGCGTTGTTCGTCGGTCAGCTCGCCCAGAAGTTCGATATCCGCTTCGATCAGATCGACCATGCCCTTTTCGGTTTCGCATGTTTCGCAATCCTCGGCATGGATCTTTTCGTGCCTTAGGGTCACCCGCGCGCGGTCCAGCGGCCAGCCTTTCCGTTCTGCATACATGCGCATGGTCATGGATTTGCAGGCGCCGAGCGCGGTCAAAAGATAATCGTATGGGGTCGGACCGCTGTCGTTGCCACCGACACTCAACGGCTCATCCGCCTTCAACATATGCCGGCCGCCCACCGATACGATGTTCGCATAGCGGCCCCTGCCCGACTCTTCGACAACGACTCCATCTTCAATGGATGCAATCTCGTCTGTACTGGCCTGACCCGGTTCAGCTTCCAGATAACGCTCAGCCCATGCCGCGATGACGTTCGCGCAATAGCCGGCATCGGCGCGTTTCGACAACAGGTGGTCGGCATCATCAAGGGTGACGAAGCTTTTCGGATGTTTGGCGGCTTCGTATATCTCGCGCGCATTGTCGATGCCGACGATATTGTCGATGGGAGAATGGAAGATCAGCAACGCTTTATCGAGATGTGCGATAACGTCCTTGAGCTTTTGTGCGCGGATGTCGTCGAGGAATTGCTTCTTGATCCGGAACGGCCGTCCGACGAGCGTCACCTCCGCCTCACCTTCGGCTTCGATTCGCTTCACCGCATCACTGAAATTATTGGCGACGTGGCCCGGGTCCGAGGGGGCGCCGATGGTGCAGACAGCCTGAGCGTCTTTGATGTCGGGCGCCGCCGCAAGCACCGCGGCACCGCCCAACGAATGACCGATCAGAATCTTTGGCGCCTCCAGGTGCTTGCGCATGTAATCCGCCGCGGCGACGAGATCTCCCACGTTCGAGGTGAAATTGGTATTGGCGAACTCCCCCTCGCTGGCGCCAAGACCGGTAAAATCGAACCTGAGGACGGCGATCCCGTGCGCGGTCAGGCCGTCGGCGATACGGCTGGCCGCGAAGATGTCTTTTGTGCAGGTGAAGCAGTGCGCAAAAAGCGCGTACGCGCGCACTTCGCCGTCCGGCATGTCCAGCCGCGCCGCCAGCTCATCGCCGAGCGCGCCGGAGAACGTGATCTTTTGGCTGTTGGTCAAGATTATATTCCCCGTTTCGGAATGGTCCCGTAATAAGCGTAGTGATCGTCATCGATCGAGTCCGGATCGACAGCCGAGAATATACGCGACACCGCCCTGCCATCATTGCTGAGCGGCAACCGGATCGAGAGGCGCGACGCCTCGAGACCGGCGCGTGTGACAATGGGCGTGCGGCACAGCATGGCCGTACCGCGACGGCAAACTTCGACGTATTCTTCGCGGTTACCCTCACGCATCGATACGTTGGCAATTTCCGACAACAATTTGCCGGTCATTTCAGCGCCGATCAGGTTGGTGCGTTCCGTTCCCCAGAAACGGTATCTGAAATCCAGCGGATCGGTGATGATGTCGACGAGCACCGACCACGGCAGCAGTTTGGAGGGCACAAACTCCAGCGAAAATCCGGAAGCGAGCGGCAAGTCCGGCGATTTCGGCAGCGACATCCACACGTCATAGACATGTCGAAAGGAAGGAGGAAGGTCGGTGCCTTCCTCAATATCTATGATCGCAGTATCAGCCATCCGTCAAAAGGGTATCACGATTGCTCCAGGCGCGCGATTGGTCGTATTTCCTAGTTTCGGTACCAGGCGGCGTTTCGTTTTTCGGCAAAACTCCGAAGACCTTCCTCTGCTTCGTCCGTCTGGCGTTGTAGGGAATGCCCTTCGGCCAGGCGGCCTGCCAGCTCATCGCTCATGAACAAGCCTGAAGTTTCGAACAGAATCTTCTTGGTTGTTGAGACCGCACTCGGACCATTCATTAGAATCGAGTCCACGATCTTTGCGCCGGTGTCTTCCAACTCATCGCGCGAACATACGGTGTGGACAAGACCCAGTTGCTCGGCCTTGGCCGCACCGAAGCGCTCGGCGGTGATGGCATAGCGGCGGACCTGGCGTGGTCCGATGGCGGCGGCGAGTTGCGGGATGATCGGCCCCGCGTGCAGGCCCCAGCGAACTTCGGCGATGGAGAAAATGGCATCGTCAGACGCAACGACTACATCGCAAGCGGCTAGAATACCGGTTCCGCCGCCGAAACACGCTCCCTGAACCAGGGCCACGGTCGGCTTCATGCACTGGTCCAGCTCCCGCACTGCGTCGGTGGTGCGTTGGGATACCGCGAGATTCTCTGCCGGCGTCCCATGACGGACGTCGTTCAGCCACGCGAGATCGGCGCCGGCCTGAAAATGCTTCCCATTGCCTTTTAGGACGATCACGCGAACGTCTTCGTTCGCGGCGAGCGCACGGGCGCCGTCCAAAAGCTGCTGCACCATGTCGCCGTTATAGGCGTTATTCACATGCGGTCGGTTGAGGGTGACCGTTGCAACGCCCCGGTGATCGATCTCGCAAAGGACGCTGGGTTGTTCTTCTGACATTGGGAACTCCTGAGTTTTCGAGAAGATTATGTGTATTACCCGGATCGCTTCTGGACAAACACCGAGTGGTCACGATTATTAGGTGCATGAAAAAACCTGCGTACACGAAGCACGATGTCGAGGTCACGAATAAGGAGCCGGGATACAGCGGTTTCTTCGATCTCAACATCTACACCCTCCGCCACCGGCAGTTCGAAGGCGAATGGGGACCGGAAATCACACGCGAAGTATTCGAACGTGGTCATGCGGTCGCGGTACTTCCATACGATCCGGCCACCGACCGTGTGTTGATGATCGAGCAATTCCGTCCAGGTGCGTTTTTTTCGATGAATTCCCCATGGTTCGCCGACGACACGTCACCATGGATCTATGAGGGTGTCGCCGGCATCATCGATCCCGGTGAGCAACCGGAAGACGTTGCATATCGCGAGGCGGTCGAGGAAACCGGGACCGAACTCACCGATTTGATCGAAGTCTGTCATTACCTCGTCAGTCCGGGCGGCACGACAGAGTCCGTCTTCGTGTTCATCGGGCGTGCCGATTTATCGAATGTCGACGGCTTGCACGGCATGCCGCACGAGGGCGAGGACATTCGCCCGTTCACGATTCCGTTGCGCGAAGCCTACGACGCCATCGCCGAAGGGCTCGTCAACAACGCCATGACCATCATCGCACTCCAGTGGATGGTATTGAACAGGGACAAAGTCCTCGCCAAATGGGGATAAGCGCCGCTGCGTCCTGGGGTGCTTGATCGCCTGTACCCGCGCCGATAATCTTAACGCAGCAAAGTAAACATAATAATTCAGTCCGACCGGGGAAATCATCGATGGATATCAAGAACGGTTTTGAAGAGACCGTCGGCAACACGCCGCTGATCAGACTTGCGGGCGTCTCCGAGGCGACCGGCTGCGAAATCTACGGCAAGGCGGAATTTTTGAACCCCGGACAATCGGTGAAGGATCGTCCCGCGCGTCAGATGGTGCTGGACGCCGAGGAAGCCGGAGTCCTGAAAGAAGGCGGCACGATCGTCGAGGGAACGGCCGGTAACACCGGCATCGGCCTCGCATTGATGGCCAACACACGGGGTTACAAGTGCAAGATCGTCATCCCGGAGACGCAGAGTCAGGAAAAGAAGGACATGTTGCGGCTCTGTGGGGCGGAATTGCTCGAGGTGCCGGCGCTTCCCTACTCCGACCCAAACAATTATCAGCACATTGCGCGCCGCCTGGCCGAGGAAACCGCGGAAACGTCGGAAGGTGGCTGCCTTTTTGCTGATCAGTGGAACAATCTTTCTAACCGAAAGGCCCACTACCTGACGACGGGGCCGGAGATCTGGCAGCAGACCGATGGTAAGATCGACGGCTTCATCTGTGCCGTCGGTACCGGTGGCACGCTTGCCGGTACATCGACGTATCTGAAGGAACAGAACCCGGACATCGCTATCGGTTGCGCCGACCCGCTTGGCGCGGCGATGTACAACCTGTTCAAGAACGGTGAGGCGAAGGCTTCCGAAGGCGGCTCGATTTCGGAAGGCATCGGTCTTGGCCGTGTCACGGCGATCATTGAGGACATTAAGGTCGAGCACCCCTACATGATCCCTGACGAGGAAGCACTGCCGCTGGTCTTCGATCTTTTGAAACACGAAGGGCTTTGCCTGGGTGGCTCGACCGCCATCAACGTCGCCGGTGCGGTCCGTCTGGCAAAAGACCTGGGCCCGGGCCACACCATCGTCACAATTCTGTGCGACTCGGGCACGCGCTATCAAACCAAACTGTTCAATCCGGCATTTCTGAAAAGCAAGAACCTGCCGGTTCCATCATGGCTGGAGTAACCCATGGAATACGTCAATCCGGAAGCACTCGTTTCGACTGAATGGCTGGCCGAACATCTGAATGCACCCGATGTTCGCATCGTGGACGGCACGTCTTTTCTGCCAGGCACCGGGCGCAACGCCAAAGCTGAATACCGGGATTGTCACATTCCGGGTGCCGTGTTCTTCGATATCGACGATGTGGCGGACGAAAATAACGAACTACCACATATGATCCCGTCCCCCGAGAAGTTCTCGAGCCGGGTTCGGAAACTCGGTCTTGGCGACGGCAACCGTATTGTCGTTTATGACGCGAATGGTGGTGGCATGGCGGCGTGCCGCGTGTGGTGGATGTTCCGCCTTTACGGACACGAGGATGTGTCGGTCCTTAACGGTGGTTTACCTAAATGGCTGGCCGAAGGCCGCCCCACGGACGACTTACCCCCGGTTCCGAAAGAGCGTCATTTCACGCCTCGTATGAACAATTTCCTGGTGCGGACGGTCGATCAGTTGATCGACAACTGCAACACGAGGAAAGAACTTGTCGTGGATGCCCGTGCCGCCGACCGGTTTGCCGGTACGGCCGACGAACCGCGGGCCGGACTTCGCAAGGGGCATATCCCGGGCAGCGTCAACCTGCCGTTCGTCAAGCTGATGAACAAGGACGACAACTTCACCATGCGCTCGGCCGACGAGCTCAAGAAGATCTTCGATGACGCGGGTATCTCATTTAAGGAGCCGGTTGTCGCGAGCTGCGGTTCGGGTGTGACGGCGTGTGTCATCGCGTTTGCCGGGCATCTTCTGGGTGAGAGTGAAGTCGCGGTCTATGACGGATCGTGGACCGAATGGGGCAGCCGTCACGATACCCCCATCGATTCAGAGTAAGCGTCATGGCGGACAACCCCGCCGAAATCGAGACGATCATCACGTATCTTGAGATGACGGCGCCGCCGTCGTCCGCGCCGCCCCCGCCGCCCATGGGGCCGCTTGCCATCATGCTGGCGGAGGCGCCGACGGTGTCGTTCTACCGTTATCTCTACAACACCGTCGGTGAAAATAATCTCTGGTGGGAACGCCGGCTGATGAGCGACGACGATCTGCGCGCCGCCATTCAGGCCGAGAGTGTCGACTTGTTCGTGCTTTACGTGTCGGGTGTACCGGCGGGTTACTTCGAATTGGGTGAATTGGAAGACGGCAAGCGGATCGAACTCGTCTATTTCGGTCTGATCCCCGAATTCATCGGCCAGGGTTACGGCGCCTATTTGTTACGGACCGCCGTCGACGAGGCCTGGTCACGTGGGCCGGAGCGGATCACCGTGCATACCTGCAATCTGGATCACCCGAACGCGCTTCAGGTCTATCAGCGTTGCGGTTTCGAAGCGTACGATCAGGAAACCCGCGTTATACAGGACCCGCGCGAGCTTGGCCTGTTCGGCTGAAGTGTTCCCAAATTGAGAGACGGCCCGCTCCGTTTCCGGAATGCGGACCGTCTCACCATCCCCCCTCTGGGATATTCGCTGTCGTTTAGTGGCCGAGAATCTGGCTGAGGAAGAGCTTCGTCCGCTCGTGCTGCGGATTGTTGAAGAACTCCTCGGGTTCGTTTTCTTCGATGATCTCCCCGCCGTCCATGAAGATAACGCGGTCGGCGACGGTGCGGGCAAAACCCATTTCGTGCGTCACACACAACATGGTCATGCCGGTCTCTGCGAGTTCCACCATGGTGTCGAGCACTTCCTTGATCATTTCCGGGTCGAGTGCCGACGTCGGCTCATCGAACAGCATGATGCGCGGGTTCATGCAGAGCGACCGCGCGATCGCGACACGCTGCTGCTGCCCGCCGGAGAGCTGACCGGGGTACTTTTTCGCCTGCTCCGGGATTTTGACTTTCGAGAGGTAGTTCATTGCCGCTTCTTCGGCTTCCGCCTTGGGTGTCTGACGTACCCAGATCGGGCCCAGCGTGCAGTTTTCCAACACCGTCAGATGCGGGAACAGATTGAAGTGCTGGAACACCATCCCGACTTCGCGGCGGATCGCGTCGATCTGCTTGAGATCGTTGGTCAGTTCGATGCCGTCGACGATGATCTGCCCCTTCTGGTGTTCCTCCAGGCGGTTGATGCAGCGGATCATGGTCGATTTACCGGAACCGGATGGACCGCAAATGACGATACGCTCCCCCCGTTTGACGCGCAGGTTGATGTCCTTAAGGACGTGGAAGTCCCCGTACCACTTGTGCATGCCGATGATCTCGATGAGATCCTCCTTGCTGGCTGCAGAAGCGACGGAAGTTTTCGTTTCGGCGTTTACTTCACCCATGACTTTAAGCCCTTTCCCTGTAGCGCCAACTGGCGCTCATAACCGTTAAACGCCTTTTAGCGTTTGTAACCTTTATCAAGCTTGTTCTCGAGATAGATCGAGTAACGCGACATGCCGAAGCAGGCGATGAAGAAGAAGATGGCGATCGAAACATAAATCTCGTTCGAAAGTCCGTTCCACTGTGCATCGGCCAAGGAAGACTTGCCGATCCCGAGTACGTCGAGAAGACCGATGATCAACACCAGCGTCGTGTCCTTGAACAGACCGATGAAGGTGTTGACGATCCCCGGGATGGAAATCTTCAGCGCTTGTGGCAGGACGATGAGGCGCATCGACTGCCAGTACTTGAGGCCCATGCTGTCGGCGGCTTCATACTGCCCTTTCGGGATTGCCTGCAGGCCGCCACGGACGACCTCCGCGATATAGCCCGAGGCGAACAACGTCACCATGATCAGCACCCTGAGCAGGAGATCGAACGTCGTCCCCGGCGGCAGGAAGTAGTTGAGCATGGTCGATGCCACGAACAGCAGCGTAATCAGCGGCACGCCGCGAATGAACTCGATAAAGCAAACCGAGCATGACTTGACGATCGGCAAGTGCGATTGCCGTCCGAGCGCCAGCAGGATACCGAGCGGCAACGAGAACGCGATCCCCGTAACGCCGACAACCGTGTTCAGCATCATGCCGCCGAACTCATCGGTGCCAACCGGCGTGAGGCCGAGCCCGCCAAGCAAAAGCCAGCCGGCGATGAACGGATACGCAGCCGAGAAGATCATGCCCGGTTTGCGGAACGGCACGTTGTCGAAAAGCACCGGTACCAAGGCGAGGCAGAGCAGGATAAACGCCATGTTGACGCGCCAGCGTTCGTCCGATGGGTAGAACCCGTAAACGAGAATACTGAAGCGGTCCTTGATAAAGGCCCAGCAGGCCCCCTGGGCAATTTCCCGGCATTCGTTCCGGTTGGCGGCATTCATCACGGCGTCGAGAACCGCCCAGTCCAGGATCGGCGGTACGATCTTGTAGAGCAGATAAACTGCGACCACCGTCATGAGCGTGTTGACCCACGACGAGAACAAGTTGGTCCTTAGCCAGAGCATCAGGCCGCGCTGCCCCGCCGGGGGCGGCATGTCCGGGTGCTGACCGGGAGGATAGGTTTGTGCAACTTCACTCATGATCTATCTCCCTCACCGCTCAACCAGTTTTATGCGTTTGTTGTACCAGTTCATGAACGCCGAGATCATGAGCGAGATCACGAGATAAATCGCAATCACGAGGATCATGGTCTCCATCTCTTTACCCGTCTGCATCAGCGAGATGCCGCCGATGGTCGCAACGACGTCCATGTAACCGATGGCGATGGCAAGAGATGAGTTCTTGGTCAGGTTCAGGTATTGGCTGGTCAGCGGCGGAATGATGACCCGGAGCGCTTGCGGAATAATGACCAGGTTGAGGATCCGGCCGCGTTTGATTCCGAGTGCGCCGGCGGCTTCCCACTGGCCATGGCTCACCGACATGATGCCGGCACGAACGATTTCGCCAATAAATGCAGCCGTATAGAGTGAGAGTGCCAGCCAGAGCGCCATGAATTCCGGAAGCAGAACCATGCCGCCCTTGAAGTTGAAACGCTGGAATTCCGGCACGTCCCAATTGATCGGCGCACCGGTCACAATATAGACCAGAGCCGGAAAAGCGATAATGGCGGCGGCGGAAATCCAGAACACCGGATAGATTTTACCGGTCGCGTCCTGCACGCCCTTGGCGTAACGGCGAAACCAGACGGTGAATGCGATGCCGACGACGAAGGCGATGATCGTCGCCCAGAACAACGGTTCCATGATCGGCTTGGGCGCGAAAACGCCTCGGTTCGACAGGAAGAACAGGTCGGCGATGTTGTAATCCGTACTCGCGACCCGGGGATGCGGCAGGGAATGCACGAGGATGCCGTGGATCAGCAGGATGTGCAGAAGCACGGGCACGTTGCGCGTGAATTCAATGAAACAGTAACTGATCCTGTTCAACAGGAAATTCGGCGATAGTCTCAAGACACCAAGGATGAAGCCAAGCACCGTTGCCAGGATGATCCCGCAAATAGCGACCAGCAGGGTGTTCAGCAGGCCGACCACGCCGGCGCGGAAATGCGTGTCGCGCGATGTGTAATCGATCAGTGATTGGTTGATGTCGTAACTCGCCGGCGTCGAAAGAAAATCGTAACTGAACGTTTTGCCGACTGCGGCTAAGTTTGCGACTGCGTTGGTAAGGATAAATGCAAAGAAGCCGATCAGGGCCGCCATCGTCAGGATTTGCAGAATGACTGATCGGGCTTCGCGGTTTGACCACAGCTTGCTGAGCGCCGAGCGCCCCTCCATGTCGTGGTCCGCGGTGGTCGTGTTCATTGGCCGTCCGTCCCCCGGTTGTACACACAGCAAGGGCGTCCGATCGTGGCCAACCCCTGCGAGACACCTCCCTGCTCCGTCACCGTTTTTATGGGGCCGTTTTACGGCCTTTAAGGTGTTTGGAGCGTGAACTTCTGCGGGTGGATCGGATGGACCAACCCACCCGCGAAGCTCATGACGTCAGCTTAAGCCGACGGCACATTCCGACTTAACGGAACGGCGGCGTGTACTGAAGGCCACCATTCGTCCAAAGCGCGTTAAGACCACGCTCCAGAGCGATGTCCGTGCTCGGGCCGATGTGACGGTCGAAGATTTCGCCGTAGTTACCGACAGCCGAGATCACTTTCACGACCCAGTCTTTTTCAAGACCGAGCATCGCGCCGAGGTCACCTTCGGTGCCGAGCATCCGGTTGATTTCCGGGTTGTTCGTACCTTTGGCGAGTTCAGCAACGTTGGCTTTGGTGATACCGAGTTCTTCAGCGGCGAGCGTCGCGTTCAGCACCCAGCGAACCGTGTCAGCCCAGGCATCGTCGCCCTGACGGACGGCCGGGCCAAGCGGTTCTTTGGAAATGATTTCCGGAAGGATGACGTGATCCTTCGGGGTCGGGAACGTCGAACGCGTCGCGGCGAGACCGGAAGCATCCGTCGTGTAAACGTCGCAACGGCCAGCAAGATAGTTGGTGCGCGACTCATCGTTGGTTTCGATCGGAACCGGCTCATACTTGATCTTGTTGGTGCGGAAGAAGTCGGCGAGGTTCAGCTCGGTGGTGGTACCGGTCTGGATGCAGACCGTCGCGCCATCGAGATCTTTCGCGGACTTAACGCCAAGCGACTTCGGAACCATGAAGCCCTGACCATCGTAATAGTTCACGCCCACGAACGTCAGTTTGACGTCGACGTCACGAACGAAGGTCCAGGTGGTGTTCCGCCAAAGCACGTCACCTTCACCGGAGTTCAGGATCGTGAAGCGAGTTTTACCGGTGGCCGGAACGAATTTGACTTTGCTCGGATCGCCGAGGACCGCAGCAGCGGTGGCGCGGCAGAAGTCGGCGTCAAAGCCCTGATAAACGCCGGCGGAATCCGTATATGCGAAACCGGCGAGACCGGTCGAAACGACGCAGCGCAACTCGCCGTTTTTGCGCACATCTTCCAGCGTTGCGGCATTGGCGGCGGTAGCACCGATCGCCATTACTGCCGCAGCAGCTGCCGAGATAAATGCAGTTTTCTTCATAGTGATTAAGCTCCCTGAAGACTTCATTTTACGTTTTTGCCTGACCGGAAAAACATGTCGGTCCCCCAGCAGACCCGAAACCGTAACACCATTCGCGAACGCCCCTCAAGACGAAACAGAATGTTACCATAACATTCCGTGATGGATCACAACGCACTACCGCACTGCCGAAATGAGGTGATTGCACATTTAGGTCGGCTGCAACCGCCCTATCGCCAAGCGTCGGATGCTCGGTTAATGTCTCCGCTCCATAAGCCGAAGAGGATCATCATGACGGACCCGAAGAAGAGCGCATATCGCCAGAACACCATCCTGGCGCACGCTGGATTGAAACCGGAACAGAACCAGGGGATCGTCAATCCGCCCGTCTATCATGCCTCCACGGTGACGTTTCCGACGCTCGAGGAATTCGAGACCCGGGACAAGCCGCCCTACAACGGACCGCAGTACGGGCGCTCCGGCACGCCGACGCAGTTTGCGTTCGAAGAGGCGGTAACCGCCCTGCACGGCGGCCATAAGACCGTCGCCTACCCGTCCGGCCTGGCCGCGATTGCGGGCGCAATGAACACGTTCGTTAAAAACGGGGATCATGTTCTGGTCGCGGATACGGTCTACGGGCCGACGCGCGGCCGCGTCAGCGGCAATATTCTTGCGCGCGCGGGTGTCGAGGTCGAATTCTACGACCCTCTGATCGGCGCCGGCATCAAGGACCTGGTGCGCGACAATACAACCGTCGTTTATATGGAAAGTCCCGGATCGATCACGTTCGAGGTTCAGGACGTTTCCGCTATGACCGAAGCTTTGAAGGGTACGGGGGTTGTCACGCTGATCGATAACACCTGGGCGTCGGGTTATTTCTTCAAACCCCTCGCCTTTGGTGTCGATGTGGTCATCGAAGCAGCGACGAAATATACCGTCGGTCACTCCGATGCGATGCTCGGTACCGTGACCGTGGCGACGGAAGAGCACTATCAAGCCGTCAAGGGTATGGCCAACAGTTACGGCTACCATGCCGCGCCCGACGATTGTTACCTGGGCCAGCGCGGCCTGCGCACCATTGGTGTCAGGCTGGAACAGCATTACAAGAACGCCCTCGAAGTCGCGACCTGGTTACAAGGCCGTGACGAGGTTAAGCGTGTCATGTACCCGGCACTAGCCGACGATCCGGGGTATGAGCTTTGGAAGCGCGACTTTACGGGGGCCAGTGGTCTGATGGGTGTGGAGCTTGTCGACGCACCCAAAGCGGCGGTTGCGGCGATGTTGGACGGATACGACCTGTTCGGTATCGGTGCCAGTTGGGGCGGTTATGAAAGCCTGGTGCTGGCGAGCTATCCCGGCAAGTTGCGCACGGCGCGGCCTTGGACGGGCACCGGCCCGGTCGTGCGCTATCACATCGGTCTGGAAGACCCGGCCGACCTGATCGACAACCTTGAAGAAGGCTTCAAGCGCTTCAACGCAGCGAGATAGAAATGAGCGACGTAGCAGATAAAGTCATCGGCGAGCTTGCCTTTAATTCGGAGGGTCTTGTACCAGCGATTGCGCAACAGGCCGACACAGGCGAGGTGCTGATGATGGCGTGGATGAACGCGGATGCCGTGCGTGAAACGCTGACGACGGGCCGCGTCTGCTACTGGTCGCGCTCCAGGGGTGCACTTTGGCGCAAGGGGGAAAGCTCCGGACAGATTCAGGAACTCCGCGAGTTCCGTTGGGACTGCGACAGCGACACGATCCTGCTGCAGGTCGATCAGACGGGGGTCGCCTGCCACACCGGCCGCCGAAACTGCTTTTTCAACGCGGTGCGCGATGGTGACGTCGTCGTCATCGCCGACGTCGAGAAGGATCCGGGCGAGCTTTATTCTTGAGCCTTTGCAGCCGGTTTCCGTGCCGGCACGTTGATCAGAATAACCCCGGTGACCGCGGCGGCAATCCCGACGCCGATCAGGGGCGAAATACTCTCACCCAATACGAACACGCCCAACATCACACCCACGGCCGTGCGTAAATATCCCTGACTGGCGACGCCCATCGATCCCAGCGTTCGAAGCAATCTGAAATAGAGCATCAATGCGACACCCGTACACATCACGCCGAGTGCAATGGCCGCCATCAGTGACGTAGCTGACGGATTGATCGTCCACGGTTCGTCCACCAACAGACTGAACGGAATCATCACGGCGGACGCCAGTACCATTGCCGTCGCGGCGGTAACCGTCGGGCTGAGGTGACCGAAGCGTTTCCCATAGATTGCCGCGCACCCATACATGAACGCCGCGAACAGAATGCCCAACTGTGCGCCGACCTGTTGGCCCAGACCGCTCAGAGCGTCGGTGCCGACAATCAAAATAACCCCGCCGATCCCGATGCACGCACCCAGCAAACGCCGCCCACTGGTCGATTCATGGCGGGTGAAAAAGAACGTGATCAGAAACACGAATAGGGGCGATGTTGAATTGAGCACGGTCGCGAGGCTGCTCTCGACGTATTGCTGTCCCCACGCAACGATTGTCCAGGCGCCGAAGCTGTTGAGGAAGGCCTGCAACATCAACTGCACCAGGATTTTCGGGTCTGTCGGCAGGCGCTCGCCCCGCCAGATGACGATCGCACACAGCAGGATCGCGGCGACACTGACGCGGCACGCGATCAGCGTGACGGGGGGGATGGTGACGAGACCGAGTTTGATGAAAAAGTAGGACGAGCCCCATAACAGCGCGAGGAGCAGCAAGAGCGCAAACTCGACGCGCTTATCGATCTGACTGGGTGTCATGTGAAGCCATCCGCGGAAACGAGTGCGGAGTATAACGCCACTCTCGCGAAAAACACTTCGTTTCGGATCGAAGTATGATTATTTGGCTTAGGACGCGGCTCGATACGCGGGCTTTCGAAGAAGGATGCCCTCAAGAATATCGAATGCCGGCGCACTGATGGTCAGAAACTGCGCTGCCAGTTCCATGCCGCTCGTGCCGCCGGTCCTGACGACACGCGCCGTCACCATGACCGGCCACATTTTCTTGCCGGCGCGCCCGATGCTGTCGATTTCAAACATGTCGCCGGGAACGAGCACGCCGTCATAGTCACCGACCAGCAAACCGCCAAGGCTCCAGTTCACGGTCTGATAGAGCTTGCCGCGGATGCCGATGCCGAGTTTGGGATTGTTGACGCGGGTCGCGATGCGTTTGTGATACCCGGCCCGGACCCCGATATCGGATGATTCCTGATCCGGCCAGATTTGTAGTGCGGACATTCTGCCCTCCGGTACGCCGTGTTACTGGCGCAAGGGTACCGGCAAGGACGTTAAGAATTCCTTTCGAAGCGGCCTGCGGAAGGTTTAGCCGCGTGCGCGGTCGACCGTGTTGACGGCGGTGGACGCCCGCATCGCGGCAATAATGTCGGCAAGGTGTTTGACGTCCTTGACCTCGATATCGATCAGCATGTCGAAGAAATCGATCTGCCGGTCGACGATCTTGAGGTTGGAGATGTTGCCGCCGTTCTTGGCGATGAGTGTCGATAGATCGCCGAGCGCGCCCGGCGAGTTCACCACCGTTACGTTAACCCGTGCGACGTGCGTATGCGATGCACCGTTCGTATCCCAAGCGACATCGAGCCAGCGTTCGGGCTCTTCCTGGTATTGCGCCAGTTTTTCGCAGTCGATGGTGTGGATCGTGACACCCTTCCCCGTCGTCACGATTCCGACGATGCGATCGCCCGGCAGGGGATGACAGCAGCGCGCGTAGTGCATTGCCATGCCGGGGATGAGACCTGTGATCGGGACGCCGTCGTCCTGGCCCTTGTTCGATTGAGAACGGGAAATCGATACGATCTTGTCCGAATTATCGTTGGATTTGAGGCGCGGATAGACCGATTCAACAACGGCTCGAGCAGTGATGTGCCCTGCCCCGACCTGCGCGCAAAGATCTTCGATCGACGGCTGTGAGAATGACTTGAGAATCCCCTGCAGGCCCTTATCGGTCATGTCGTTACCGGACTCTTTGAACGCGCGTTGCAGGATCGAGCGGCCGAGCGCCTGATACTGATCACGTTCCTGCAATCTGACGAAGCGACGAATGCGCGCCCGCGCCTTGCCGGAAACGACGAAACGCTCCCACGTCGGTGACGGGGTCTGTGCCTTTGATGTGACGATCTCGACCTGATCGCCGTTCCGGAGAGTCGTTCTGAGCGGCATCATACGGCCGTTGATCTTGGCGCCGACGCAACGGTCGCCGATTTCCGAGTGGACGGCATAAGCGAAGTCGACGGGGGTCGCGCCGGCCGGCAGGCTGATCAATTCACCACGCGGCGTGAACGCAAACACCTGATCCTTGAACATCTCCAGCTTAGTGTGCTCAAGGAATTCTTCGGGGTTCGACGCGTGTTCGAGAATTTCGAGAAGCTCGCGCAGCCAGCGGTACTGCGGGCCGTCGCGGCGTGCGGCGTCGATGGTGCCGCCTTCTTTGTAGTTCCAGTGCGCGGCAACGCCGCTTTCGGCGATCTCGTGCATTACCTGGGTGCGGATCTGCAGCTCGATACGATGGTTCTCCGGGCCGAAAACCCCGGTGTGAAGCGAGCGATAGCCGTTCGGTTTCGGGGTCGAGATGTAGTCTTTGAACCTTCCCGGTACGGTCCGGTATGCCCCGTGCACCACGCCAAGCGCCCGGTAGCAGTCGTCGACACTGTTGACGATGATGCGAAACGCCATGATGTCGGACAATTGTTCGAAGCCGACATCGTGTTGCTGCATCTTGCACCAGATCGAATACGGCGATTTTTCACGGCCTTGAATATTCGCGGAAATCTCCTGCTCGTCCATCAGGTGTTTCAATTCCTTGATGATCCGATCGACCAGGCCGCCGCCCTGGTTACGCAAGAATTCGAGCCGCCTTACGACGGATTTACGGGCGTCCGGATTCAGTTCCGCGAACGCCAGGTCTTCCAGCTCCGTCTTGATCTCCCCCATCCCAATGCGCTCGGCGAGCGGTGCATATATATCCATGGTTTCCATGGCGATGCGCTGACGGCTCTCCGGTTTCTTGACGTATTGAAGCGTGCGCATGTTGTGCAGGCGGTCGGCGAGTTTTACCAAAAGCACGCGGATGTCTTCTGACATTGCCAGAAGGAATTTCCTGAAGTTTTCGGCTTGCTTCGCCTTGTCGGAAACGAAGTTGATCCGGGTCAGTTTGGTGACCCCGTCGACAAGGCGCGCCGCCTCTTCGCCGAACATCTGCTCGATATCGGCGTGGGTGGCTTCGGTATCTTCGATGGTGTCGTGCAGAAGCGCCGTGACGATGGTTGCCGTGTCGACCTTGTATTGGGTCAGAATACCAGCAACTTCAATGGGATGGGAGAAATACGGATCGCCGGAGGCGCGTTTTTGCGAGCCATGCGCCTTCATCGCGAAAACGTAGGCACGGTTGATCGCATCCTCATCCGCACCCGGATCGTAGGATTTGACCTTCTCGACAAGTTCGAACTGCCGCATCATGACGAGATCAGCTTAGCATGGTTCCATCTTCGCGCCCAAGCTATTGTTGCGGCGCAATAAAAAAACGGGGGCCACCGGACCCCCGTTTGCAACAGATATGCTGGTCGAGATCAGTCTTCAACGTCCTCGTCGACGTCTTCAAACATGACTTCGCCGGCGCTGTCGGACTCCGACGCACCGTCATCGATTGACATGGTCTTAGTCAACGCTTCGATTTCGTCGTCGCCGGCGCCGCCCTGTCCGGCCAGTTCCTGGCGGATCGCCATGTCATCGACCAGATCGTCCTCGGGCTCGTCCTGCTCAACGTGGCGCTGCAGGCTCTTGACCAGATCTTCCTTGAGTTCGTCCAGTTGAACGGTCTCTTCGGCGATTTCACGCAGCGAGACGACCGGGTTCTTGTCGTTGTCGCGGTCGACCGTCAGCGCGGCGCCCGCGGAAATGTGACGCGCACGCTGCGCGGCGAGAGCAACGAGCTCAAAACGGTTCGGAACCTTTTCAACACAATCTTCGACTGTGACGCGAGCCATTTGGCGTTCTCCAGTTCAATATCGGGGAAAGTTGCGCGGTTTATAGGGATTCAGGCGATGCGATGCAAGGGAAATAGCCCTATCCGGCCCATTCGGTGCCATAGAATCCATCGGCTTCCGCCATCGGCCGGCATTCCTGATCCGCGGGAAGGTCCGCGATCATGTCGTCCAACATCCGGCCCGACGCCGGATGACGCCAATCCGGGGCAATTTCACGCATAGGCAGCAGAACGAACGCGCGCAAATGCATGCGCGGGTGCGGAATGGCGACCTGATGCTTCTGATCGGCTTCGATCACGGTGTCGCCGTGGGCGATTACGTCCAGATCGATGGTTCTGGGGGCGTTTGCGACAGTCCGGCGGCGACCGAGTTCGTTTTCGATATCAAGCACTTCAGCGACAAGAGCTGCCGGCTCAAGCGTCGTTTCGACAGCGACGATCCCATTGACGTACCACGGCTGGTCGCTGACCGGCACCGGCGCTGTTTCATACCATCTAGAGCGCGCACTTACGCTGACGCCGCGATTTTCCATGATCTGTAAAGCCGCACCACAGGTCGCGCGCGGGGGCCCGAACGTCGGACAGGTTAGGTTGCCGCCAAGGCCGATCAAAATCACGTTCAGAGAATCCCTTGTTAGAGTACGGTTTTGCTCTTACCTAAAGAATTGAGTGAGCCCGCGTCGAGTGTTTTTACGACGCTTGGGATTTTGTTTTCGTCACGTGGGTTACCGCGGACCTATATTTCTAGAGGTTTGTCATGCAGATTAACATGCACGAACGCGTCGCCTTGTTCATTGACGGCTCGAACTTATATGCGGCGGCAAGGGCGCTTGGGTTTGATATTGATTACAAGCGCTTACTGGACGTTTTTCAGAAAGACGGTCGGCTTATCAGGGCGTTCTACTATACCGCTTTGATGGAGGATCAGGAGTATTCCCCAATACGTCCCCTCGTCGATTGGCTCGACTATAACGGGTACACCATGGTCACCAAGCCGACCAAGGAGTTCACGGATGCCGCCGGGCGCCGGAAGATCAAAGGCAACATGGATATTGAACTCGCCATCGACGTGATGGAAATGGCCCCTCACCTGGATCACATCGTGATTTTCTCGGGCGACGGCGACTTTCGCCGGTTGGTCGAAGCTGTACAGCGCAAGGGTGTGAGAGTGAGTGTGGTCTCGACCATCAACTCGAGCCCGCCCATGATCGCCGATGAATTGCGCCGGCAAGCCGACAACTTCATCGAGCTATCCGACATTCAGGGTGAGATTCAGCGCGCTGGGGCGCCGCGCAAGGCGCCGCAGGATGACTATGTCGACGATAGTCTCGACTACGAAGACGAACCCCACCTCGCGTGATGTTCCAGGAACCGGCGTATACGTGCGGCCTCTGCCCACGACTCAAGGCGTTCCGGGACGCGAATATCGCCGCGCATCCGGATTGGTATAACGGCCCGGTCGCGGCCTTTGGTGATCTGGATGTGGAACTGCTGATCGTCGGCCTCGCGCCTGGATTGAAGGGAGCCAACCTGTCGGGACGTCCCTTCACCGGCGACTATGCGGGTGACTTGTTGTACGCGACGCTGCTTGAGCACGGCTTTGCGCATGGGACCTATGACAAACACAAAGACGACGGTCTGAAACTGGTCGGCTGCCGGGTGACGAACGCCGTTCGCTGCGTGCCGCCACAAAACAAACCGGTCGGCAAGGAAACGGCGACGTGTAACGCCTTTTTATCCGAAGAAATAGCGAGCATGAAGAATCTGAGGGTGATCCTGACCCTCGGCACGTTGTCGCACGGCGCGGTGCTCTCCGCGCTCGGGATGAAAAAGTCCGCCTTCAAATTTGCGCACGAAGCCTGTCATCCGCTCGATGGCGGCCCGGCGATCTTCAACAGCTATCACTGCTCGCGTTACAACACGAATACCGGCCGGCTGACAGAAGCCATGTTTGGCAACGTATTCAGGAAAATCCGTACGTTTCTCGACGGTTAAACCACCCGTTCCTCTTTTCGTGGTGGCATGAAAGCGTTATCCTTAACCAAATGTTACTCTTTGACGGGGGTTAGCGTGAGCGCCGACATCATCAACCTGAACCAGTACCGCAAAGCGAAACAGAAAGACGAAAAGCGCGACAAGGCGGCCGGTAACCGCGCCAAGTACGGGCGCACCAAGGCCGACAAACAAGCCGAAGCCAAGGACCGTGAAAAGTCCGAACGTCTTTTAGCAGGTAAGAAGCTGAACGAACCGGGCAGCGAAGACGACCGCGAAACGCCCGCCTGAACGGACGTCCCGGCCTATCTTAGTGGCTGCGCCCATCGTCCTCGGGCTCGAGCAGCCGGTGCATATGAACAATCACGTACTTCGTGTTGGCGTCGTCGACATGCTGTTGGCTGGCGCCCCGCCACGCCGTCAAGGCGGTGGCGTAGTTCGGAAATATCCCCACGATATCAAGGTTTTCCGTGTCGACGAAATCTGTGCCTGACGGGTCGGCGACTTCACCGCCGAAGACGAGATGCAGGAGAGGTTTGTCGCTCATGTCCAGCGTCCTTGTGCCAGCTTCAGGATTTCCGGCACCTTATAGCGAAGCTGACCGCCGCAAACAAACGATGAAAACCGGTTAGAACGTCGGCCCTCCGGAAATGATCGTGCGCCACAACGTCCGATGCTTGCTCGGGTCGAGATTTTTCGTGGTCGCGGTATGCATGACGGCCGCGTTGTCCCAGACCAGAACGTCACCAGTATGCCAGTGGTAATCCATACGATATTTGTCCTGCAGGCAGTGTTCGAAGATTTCCTGCATGAGCTGATCACTCTCGTCTTCGGGCAGACCGTCGATACGGACGGTGTATGAAGGCGTGATATAGATCGCCTTGCGGCCAGAGATCGGATTGGTGCGGACGACCGGATGCAGACACTCGGGCGGTGACTGGACCTGACCGGTTTCGAACAGGTCACGCTTCTGGTGGGCATAGAAATGCCACGCTTTCAGGCCGTCGAGCCGCGCCTTCATTGTGTCCGAAAGATCGTCGTAGGCGGCGGTCAAGTCGCAGAAAAGCGTATCCCCGCCCACATCCGGCACTTCGAGCGCATAAAGCATCGTTGCCTTGGCGGGTTCGGGTTTGTAGGCGACGTCCGAATGCCAGAACGATCCCGCGTCCTTTAGGCCGGCCGGCTTGTCGCCTTTCAAGCGGTTGGACAGCACCATCACCAATGGCTCATCCGGATGGTGGTATTGGGTGAAGACGTGGGGCTCCATTTCCGGGCCGAAAACCCGGCTCGCGGCCACCACCTCGTCCGTGCCCAGACCATGCTGATCCGGAAACGAGAGGATGTGGTGAGTTCCAAAAGCGTCGATCAGTTCGTCATGCAATGCGTCCGAGACAGGCTTCGAGAAATCCACACCGCGGACGTAAGCGCCGAAACCGCGCTCGAAAGGTTCTATGTTGAGGCTCATTTATGTTTTCTCCCGGTGCGATTTTAGAAATACGGATCGTTACCGGGCAAGAGCGATTGTACCCCCTCACCTAGCCTCTCCCACTTTTAAGGGGGAGAGGGATGGGTTGGGGCTATCGAAATACGAGAGTCTCTCTCCCCTATTCATGGGGGAGAGAACAAGTGAGGGGGCTACTTCGGCAGAACGCTCTCGACCGCCTTGGTGAGCTTCGGCGCATCCGGGGCTGTCGTGGTCGCGAACCAGTCTTTTAGCGTTCCATCCGGCGCGATCAGAAACTTGTGAAAGTTCCATTTAGGTGAGCCGAGCATCCCAACCTGATCGGACGCCCATTGATAGAACGGGTGCGCGTCTTCGCCCTTCACTTTCGCTTTACTGGTCATCGGGAAATCGATGTTGAAATTCGTTTCGCAGAATTCCTTGATCTCCCCTTCCGTTCCCGGCTCCTGCCCGCCGAAGTCATTCGACGGCACCCCTAGCACGACCAACCCCTTGTCGCGGTATTTGTCATACAGCGATTGAAGCCCCGAATACTGTTTCGTGAAGCCGCACTCGGACGCGGTGTTGACCACGAGTACCGCCTTCCCCGCGAAGGTCTTGGCGGGCAACGGCTGGCCGTCGATGCTGGTGAATTCGAAATCGTGAAAAGACATGGGGCTGGCCTTTAGGGTCAGGGGGAAGAAAAGAAGCCCGAGGACGGACAGGATCGTGAGCGTGCGTATTGTCATGTTCTGAATACGTGGCGGACTTTGTTTCGGATTTCAAACCCCTTCGAACCAGACGACACAATCGATGGCATCGCGGATCGCCGTTTCGGCATCGTCGTAGCGCGCAGCCGCGTAGCCGCCGACGGCGAACCAGCCAGACGGGTCTTCGACGTCGCGGCGGTATTCCTCGAACCCGATCGAACCGTCCGGGCGGCGAAAGACATCGACACACAAGCTTCCGTCGGCGTTGTTCACGGAATGCAACACGGTTACGCGTAACGCTCTTCCCGCCATGGGTCCCCCTCGTTGTGATAGCCGAGCGCTTCCCAATACCCCTTCACATCCTTCTCCAAAAATGTGATTTGGCGTATCCACTTGGCACTCTTCCAGAAATAGAGAGACGGGATGACGACCCGGACCGGCCCGCCGTGCTCGCGCGATATCTGCTCACCGTTGCGAGTGTGCGCCAATAACGCATTTTCGGCTTGAAACCGTTCGAGGGTGACGTTGGTCCGGTAGCCGTCGTGGGAATGGAAAATCACATGTTTCACATCCTCGCGCGGCCGCGTCATGGCGATGATCTGGCGGGCGGACACTCCCTCCCACGTATTGTCGAGCAGGCTCCATGCCGTGACGCAGTGGATATCGGCGTCGATATTGGCCTGTGGCAGCGCCTTGAAGGCCTGCCAATCCAGCGACAGCGGTTTCTCCACCGCGCCCTTGATGTCGAGCGTCCATTGATTGAGCGGGATTAGTGGCTGATGGCCGAGGTCAAGGACCGGCCACTTGTCGACCACTTCCTGACCGGGCGGGACGCGCGGCCCGCGCGCGCGGCGCGGGGGTTGGCGTTTCTCATCGACGGCCTTTTTCTTGGCGTCCACAAAGCCGGCGCGTTTGACGTCTGGCTGATCGTTGAACTGGCCTAGAATGGAGCCGGGTTGGCCGGCGAAGAGTTCGGCGTAGCGGTCGTCGTCGCCGCTCACTTCCTCAGGTCTTCTTCGAGACTGAGCGCAACTTCGGTGCCCGCCAGTTGAAGCCGATAGACCTGCACGTTCTCCAAAACTCGCTGGACGTAGTTGCGGGTTTCCTTGAACGGGATCAGTTCGATCCAGTCGATGGCGTCGACATCGGAATCTCGCGGATCGCCACTCTGCTTGATCCATTGCCTGACCCGGTGTGGGCCTGCGTTGTAAGCGGCAATCGCCATCGGCAGGTAGCCGCCGTAGTCGTCGATCAGTTCGGCGATATAGGACTGGCCAAGGGTCAGGTTGTAGTCGGGATCGCTGGTCAGTTTCACCTTGGAATACCGAAGCCCCGCTTTCTTGGCGACGTGGCGCGCTGTTGCCGGCATCAACTGCATCAACCCACGCGCACCCGCGTGGCTAATCGCTTCGGTGTCGTATTCGCTTTCCTGGCGGACGATGGCGAGGACGAGAGACGTTTCCGGTGTTTCAGCCTTCACACGCACGGGCAGCTTGGGCGGCACGAGTGTGGGATACCCGCCGGCGACAAAATGCCCGTGGTCTTGGAGCGTTTTCTTGGTGACCCGGATCGCGAGGTCCGGCCGGCCGCTGAGCCGTGCCAATCTGGCCGTCAGGATGTGCCATTCCGGCTTATTTTCGAGCGATGCGATGTGGAGGATTAAGGAATAGAGGCGTTCCTCCTCCCCAGCGGCGGCCAACATGCGAACCGCGCGGACGAGTTCGTTGGCATCGAAGCGTTTGGTTATTTCACCGTTCACGCTCGGATCCGGCGGCAGGCGAAGCCCCTCGCCCGGCTTTGCTTTCGACGTCGCCAATTGCCCGTAGTAAGCGGTCGGGAACTGTGCAGCGGTTGTGTACCATTTGACCGCCGCTTCCTTTTCGCCCGCCTGTTCCGCGGCCCGCGCCAGCCAATACGCGCCGCGCGCCAGGCTGACTGGGTAATTGACATTATCGTAGAGCTTTTGGAAGTGCTTCATCGCCTGCTTCGGTTCGTTCAAGAACCGGAGCGCGATCCACCCGGAGAGGAATTCCGCTTCCGCATGATCGGCGGGATGGGCATCGGTTAAACCATGCTGTGCGGCAACCCGGTAGGCTTCGGTCACGAAACCTTTCTCAAGAAGGTTGCGCGCCATGATCGCGCGCTCGTCCCACCAGCGGTGCGGCTGCGGCATGCCGGGGGGAAGGTCTTTCAAAAGATCATAAGCGCTATCGAGCCCCTTCTTCCGGCGCCAGCGCAGGCGTTCGTATATCAGTCCCGCGTCGTTCTTCAGCTTGTCCGGCACTTCGGAAACCATATAGTCGACATTGCCGCGCATACGGCGGAGCGAGGTCCGGGCTTCGATGAGCTTCCGGTATTGCGCATCGACGCGATAGATCATCCGCCTGGCCGGCCAATACCTACCATCCCACATCAGTCGATCCGCGCGGGCCCGGTTGTCGCCAAGCGTCAGATACTTGCGGTATTTCTTGTAGAACGATTTCTCATGCGACTTGGCGAAGTCCCCGTGTACCCAGATATCCTTGATCATGGCGATGCCACGCTTGGTATCGCCGGACCGGATCAGCGCGTCTGCGAGTTTCTCGCGCCCGGACGTCGACACAGGCTGTCGGTCGCCGAACCATGAGATCGTGAATCCGGGATCGGCGTTGGGGTCGAGCGCTTCCTCGGCGCGCGCTAAAAGACGGGCCGATCGCGGCCAGTCGGGGTTCTGTTTGATAAAGGCATCGATAGCTTCGAAGTCGGTGCCGAACCCACCCTGAAAAAGGACGTACCACGACACGATCTTGCGCGCCAACGGGTCGTGCAGGCGGCGGGCATGGAAATCGAGGCGTTTCTTGTTGTTCCGCTCGACCTCTTTCAAGGCGGCGGAGAATTCCCGCGCCTCGGCCGCAGAGAGCACGTCCGCACGCGCAACCGATCCCGCCGCCCCGAAAAACAGCGTGCCGATCAACAGGATGGAAAAAAGTGACCGCAAACTCTCGCTCATGCCCAATCGACTGCGCCAGCCGTCACACCAAGCGCTATCATATCGCCTTCAGTGTGGCACCGGCAATATGCCAACGTAAATGTCACGATCTTGTTAAGATCACGGCATTGCTCGCAAATTCCGTATTTCGTCTTATATCCGACGAAGCGCCAGCAGTCTTGCCCCGGACGCCCGGCGGATATATGGTCCGGGGCTGTTTTTAATCTCAAATCCCAAGGAGGGAACGATGTTTAAGGGTTCATTCGTCGCTTTGATCACCCCATTCAAGAATGGTTCGGTGGACAAAGCTGCGTTCAAATCCTTCGTCGACTGGCAGATCGCCGAAGGGACCGACGGTCTCGTTCCCGTTGGGACGACGGGCGAGTCCCCGACGCTGAGCCACGACGAGCACGACGAAGTCATCGAGCTGTGCATCGAGGCCAACAACGGCCGCGTGCCGGTCGTCGCCGGAACGGGTTCCAACTCGACCGCCGAAGCGATCCGCTTGACCAAGCACGCCAAGCAGGCCGGCGCGGACGCGGCGCTGATCGTGACCCCCTATTACAACAAGCCGACCCAGGAAGGCCTCTATCGCCATTACGCGGCGATTGCGGACGCGGTCGACATTCCGATCATCGTCTACAACATTCCGGGCCGCAGCGTCGTCGACATGTCGGTCGACACGATGGCGCGTCTGGCTGAGATTCCGAACATCGTCGGCGTCAAGGATGCCTCCAACGATCCGATGCGCCCGATGAAGACGGCGATGAAGATCAGCCCGGATTTCTGCCAGCTGTCGGGTGAAGACGGGACCATCGTCCCATTTCTCGCAGGCGGCGGTAATGGCTGCATCTCGGTGACCGCGAACGTCGCCCCGCGCCTTTGCGCGGAACTGCACGATGCCTGGCAGGCCCGCGATCTGGATACGGTGATGGATATCCAGAAGCGTCTGATGCCGATGCACATTGCGATGTTCTGCGAAGCGAGCCCCGGGCCGGTGAAATACGCCGCCAGCCTGCTGGGTAAGTGCGAGCCGGACACCCGCCTGCCGCTCTGCGAGATCGCCGAAAGCTCCAAAGCGCAGGTCAAGGACGCCATGCAGTCGGCAGGTCTCTTGAACTAAGGGACCGAACGAGGTCGTCCCGTTTGGGGCGCGAATGGATAAGCCATGGCCGGCAAAAACAAAAAGAAAAAATCCAGCGGCAATGTCGTCGCGCAGAACCGGCGCGCACGCAGGGACTATTCTATTGTCGAAACGCTCGAAGCTGGGTTGCAGCTCACCGGCACGGAGGTGAAATCCCTTCGTGCCGGGCGCGCCAGTCTGAACGAAGCGTTCGCGGGCGAAAAACACGGCGAGATGTATCTCTTCAACGCCCACATCCCCGTTTACGAGGGTGCGTCCCGCATCTTCAATCACGAGCCCATCCGCGATCGTAAGTTGCTTTTGCACAAGAAGCAGATGGCGCACCTGATCGGTGCTCAGAAGCAGAAGGGTATGGCGCTGGTGCCGCTCAAGATTTACTTCAACCCGCGCGGCATGGCGAAGCTCGAACTCGCACTTGGCGAAGGCAAGCGCTCCTTCGATAAGCGCGAAACTGTTAAGGAGCGGGACTGGAACCGCCAGAAAGGCCGCCTGCTCCGCGACAAGGGCTGACGCCGCCCTGCCCTCACGCCCCCTGCCCTCACGCCCCCTGCCCTCACCATCCCGCCCGACGCGTGCACGAACCGGTCAGCTTAACTCTCGCATAGATTTAATTTAGATATTCGGCAAGTCCCGGGGACACGTGTGTCCGTCATCCGGGGCTTTTTGTTATTGGCCGCGCCCTTGTGGGCGACTGGTCCCGTCCAAGCCGCCGCGTCCGGGCGGCTTTTTTCATCTCACCAATATTGATCGAAGGAGATTCCCGATGGGAACCACCGACAACACCGCTGTGCAGAGGGCAACGCAGAACCTGCAAAACAAGTCATTGGCTAACGCCGCCGCCTCATCCGGTCTTTCCGGGTCGGTCGGCATGGGGGCCCGCAATGCGCCCGAAGACGTGATGAAGGTCTCAACCGCGCTCACCGCCAACGGCCTGATGGAGGCGCCGCATTCGCACGCCGACAATACGCTATTCAAGGGCATCATCGGCGCGCAGGAACGTATGGACAGTTCGCTCAAGCGCGACGGCCTGGTCAACCCGGGCGGTCCTACCGAGCAGACGTTCGCTCGCCTCGCCGGTCAGGGCTTCGTAAAGCCGGTCCCGGCGCACCCCGCGACACCTGACGCACCCGCGCAACCGGCCACCGGTAATGCGGCTTTGAACGCGGAAATCCGCGCCGGCAATAAACAGAACGCCGTCGCCGCCGCCCAGGCTCGGGTCAAGGCGAACCTGAGCGACGACAACCGGTCCGATTTCAGGAAAGCGCAGGACCGCGACCGGCTCGACAAAGCCCGCGAGGACGCCGAACGCGCCCAGGGCCGCGCCCGGCACGAAGAAGCCGTGCGACGCCGCCGCAATCTCGAACAGCAGGCCGAGGTGCAACGCAAAGCCACGACTGCCGCCGAAAAGCAGGCGGCGGAGGCCGGAAAGGCCGTGAATGCCGGTTTGACGAAACTCGTCCGTCAGGCGGGCAAGGCCATCGACAACGCGGTACGCCACGCGCAGCAAAATGCCGATTTGCCCTCTCGTCACCCCCGCGTGCGCGAAGCGGGCCTTGGCCAAAGCGGGAACCCAGGCCTTTCATCGGTGGATGTGGATTCCGGCGTGCGCGGGAATGACAAATTGGTTGCGGACAGAAACGTCATCACGCTTTCGGACGACGCCGTTGCCGCCAACCGGCGCACCGCCGATGCGCTGGGCAAGGTGCGCGGTGTGGGCGATCTGCCCCGCTTCACGTCGGACGCGATCAACACCGGCGGCGACAAGGCGGTTTACGAGGTCGCGGACCTGATCGGCCAGGTGCGTGAACGCGATCCCGAGCAGGCAAAGGAACTTCTGGAGACGACCTTGCAGAACGTAGCGCCCGCACACCGGCAATCCCTTGCCGACACGGTACGGGAAATCACCGTAACGAATACGCAAGATGACGAGAGCGTGTCCGACATGCCGCCATACGCTCTTTTGGCTGAGGACGGGACGGAGCCGAGTGAACCGGAAGAGCCGTCCAATCCGAGCGATCCGGAAGAACCGACCGACCCGTCGGAACCCAAAGAGCCGGAAGAGGACCCCTGCGAGGACCTTCGTGCCGAAATCGACAATCTAAAGGACAAGATACAGGAAAATAGTGATGAGCAGACGGATACCGTGAGCAAAATACAACAGAATGAGAAGGACATAAAAAGTCTGCGAGAGCAGATCGCATCCAAAGTCGATACGCGGGACGCAATCGATAGTGTGGGTGGGGTGTCATATGGACGACGTGTCACCCCTCTCGTCAATCTATTGGGGTATGCCTTCAGAATCGATGAACTTAATCGAGGTGAAGACAACCAACTCCTGACGAACTGGGAAAACCGGATCAATGATCTCGTACAGAGGAATAAGGAGCTATCGGCCAAACTCGAACAACTTAGGGAAGAGAAAGACGCTCTCTCAAAGGAACTTGAGGAGGCTAAAGGCAGATTGATCGCCTGCGAGGATACGCGAAACAAGTAAGATTACTCGTCCTTATTTCTGCAGATCGGAAAAGTGTCGCTTAATAACATCAATCTAACGCGATGCTTTTCCTTATCTGTCATCCGATCAATAAGTGGCTGACCCTCGTCATCTACTTCACTTTCTTTCGCGAGAATCATGGCGTAACCGAACCAGAACAGCGCACTCGCGTCACTCGCTTCGACGCGGGCGCCGCTCATATACAGTCTCGCCAGCTCTAAGGCCGCCTCACGATCGCCGAGTTTTGCCAATTCCGTTAAGGCTCTGGCTCCCCAGCAGTTCGCAAATCGGTTGTCTTTTTCGTTGAAATACCGGTCCGCGACGGCCCTGAGAGCAGGTGGATATTTTTTCTCGCTTGCGGCCCGCATTAAATTACCAGAGATGAGTTTGCCTGTTCTGGTCCGCTCTGGATCGTTGTCGATTTCTTGCGACAGGTTGTAAAGTTCTTCGCCCGTCATATCGTCGATGCGCTTTACCCAATCGGCAACCTCATCGAACATTTCAACAAAACCTGGGAGATAGCCTCGGCGAACGATTTCCTCCCTTATGCAGGAAATCTCCGGTGAGGTAGCGCTTAAGAGCCAGAATCTGAGGTCTTCGACGATACCCTTTTGGGCAGCACGAAGTTTGGGAACTGTAAAATCGTTGTATGCGCTCTTAATGCCCCGATCAGTCGATTTGTCGATTGAATTCGATTGGCACTGGTCGCCTGCTCCCTCGGCACAGGAACCCGTGACTGCAACAAATGTCAGACACAACCCAACGAGCATGCCGATGAGCCCGCGCATAGTTCTGGCGATGAACGAACCGTATTTCATAGCGGCTCCATTTTTACAGGTAATGCCGATGAGTATGGAAGGGGTAGAGGGATTTTATCCTATGCTAGGCGCGGATCATCGCACCCGTCTCGAAGCGTTGTTCGACGGGCGCGGCGTCGAGGACCTTCACATCGACGGCCACTTGCGCCGTCCGGAGACACCTTCGCACGCGAGGTGGCGGACGATGGACCTGCGACCCGAAGACCGGATCGATCTTGAGGACGCCCGTCGGGACATGGTCTATCGTCCCGAGGATGGTGAACATGCCGTGCAGTTGCGGGATGCCGAAGCCGGCGCAGGCGCGCATCCGGCTGAGGATGACGGCAGCGGGAAATCAACCAACCGGCGTGCCAAGCCGGAGGGGCGCAAATCTCTCGATGAGCGTGTTGAGGATGTATTCGGACTCGATCCGGATATCGAGCGGCCCAAGGGGCTGCTACCAATGCCCGGCAAAATCGATGAAAACGGGAAAGGTCTGGACAACGTCGACTGGTCGTCATGGACCGCGCCGGAATGGGTGCATGAAAGCGCCAGGGCAGTGGCCTTGCCGAAGCATGTGCTCGATGGCGGAGATTGGTCGTCCGAAGACGCGACCAAGGCGGCCATGACGATGGCCGGTGGTGGTGCAGCGGCGAGCACCCCGTCGGATGCGTTGCGATCCGGTGTCACCCGTCTGTGTGGCACGCCGAAATTCATGCGAAAGATCGATCTCGAAGAGCAAGGCAAGGCTGCGGCGCGCAAGGTCATGAACAGCAAGTCCAGTGTGCCGCAGGCCATGTTTCGCGGGGATGTCGGTGAAATCACGTTCGATTATGGAGTTGCGAAAGAGGGCTTTGAGCACATCCGTAAAGGACGGATGGAAAAGGACGGGATGACCGAGCAAGAGGCGACGAAGTTTGTTACCGAGCGCATTCCGGGGGTCCTCGCTCATGGAGAAGCTAGTCGCATTTATGGCCCTGAAAATGGCAGGCGTATAGACATTGTACATCAGGGCAGAAAGGTAACTTTGTCACTCCGGCGTCATGACAACCAAGAAACTTGGGTGTTGACCGGTTACGAGGAATGGTGATGAAAGTGGGCTCGGTGAATTGAACCGGCGCTCTTCCTGCGAACAATCTACGCACATTGGCCTCTCGATATTGCGCCAAAGTGGGAGCGAGCCCAAAATCAACATACCACTTTTAGGCGATTTTTCAACGGACCGGTTCGGGAAGAAGTCCCAGCCGGTCCGGTTGAAGTTGGAGGCGGGTCGGGCAAGGTCATCGGTAACGCGGTACGCCACGCGCAGCAAAATGCCGATTTACCCTCTCGTCATTCCCGCGTGCGCGAAGCGGGCCCTGGCCGAAGCGGGAACCCAGGCCTTTCATCGGTGGATGTGGAGTCCCGCGTGCGCGAGAATGACAAATCGGTTGCGGGCAGAAACGCCATCAATCTCTCCGACGACGCCATCTCTTCCAACCGGCGCACCGCCGAGGCGCTCGGCAAGGTGCGCGGCGTCGGCGATCTCTCCCGCTACACCGCGGACGCCATCAACACCGCCCCGCTCCGTTTCAGGGTTTCGGAGCAGGTGTTTCGGAGCCTTCGACGTTGCACATGTGTGATATTCGACGAGTTCGGATGGTAGAGAGGCAAGGCGCCGCGCTATTGACCCCCCTGCCCCCGCTCGCCAAGTTGAATCCAACGAACACATCCGGGGAGTACTCATCCATGGCCGCCATCGACAACATCGACGCCTGCGTGTTCGACGCCTACGGGACGTTGTTCGACGTCACGTCCGCTGCATCCCATTGCCAGGAAGAACTCGGCGAGAAATGGGCGCCGCTGGCCCAGGTCTGGCGCGAAAAGCAGCTTCAGTATTCATGGCTTAGAAGTCTTATGGGGGAATACGTCCCCTTCTGGCAGATCACGCAGGATGCCCTGGATTACGCGATGGCGACGCAGGGCGTGGAAAACGACGAACTTCGCAAGAAGCTCCTCGATATCTATTTCGAGCTGGACGCATACCCCGAAGTCCCTGCGGTGCTGAAAACCTTGAAAGCGGGCGGACAGAAGGTGGCGACGCTGTCGAACGGGTCGCCCGACATGCTTCAGGCCGCCGTCGACAACGCCAAGATCGATCTGGACGGGGTGATCTCCGTCGACGAGGTCGGGATATTCAAACCCGATCCCCGCATCTATCAGTTGGCCGTCGATCAACTGGAAACCCCCAAAGAGCGCATCTGCTTCATGTCGTCCAACGCCTGGGACGCCTGGGCGGCGGCGAACTTCGGGTTCCAGGTCGTTTGGGTGAACCGCTTCGGCCAGCCGCCCGAGCGCCTGCCGGGTGAGCCACGCGACATGATCAGCGACCTGAACGGATTGCCGCCCTTGCTCGGTCTCTGATAAAGAGACTGGATGCCGAAGGATTACATCGAACGCCGCGTCACGTCACAGGATGGCCTGTCGCTCTATCTGCGCGACTACCCGGGACCGGATGACGGCGGCGTCCCCCTCCTCTGTCTGGGTGGACTGACCCGGAATTCCAAGGATTTTGCCGGTGTCGCCAAATACCATGCCCGCTGGCGGCGCGTCATCTGTCCGGAAACGCGCGGCCGCGGGCATTCGGATTACGATCCGGATTGGCGCAACTACCATCCAGCGACTTATGTCAACGATGTCCGGCACATCCTCTGCGCGCTCGGCATTCATTCGGTCGTGGTGCTGGGTACGTCGATGGGCGGGATCATGGGGATGGCGATGGCGGCGGCGATGCCGACGTCGCTCAAGGGGCTGATCCTCAACGACGTCGGGCCGACGGTCCGCGTCGATAATCTGGATAAGATCATCGACTATATGAAGCACCCGCCGTCGCTTAAAGACTGGGATGCCGCCGGTCAGCATCTTAAGAACGCCTTCGACGGCGAATATCTGATCACCGAGGACGCCCACTGGACCCGGGCCGCGCATAACAGCTACGTCGAAAAGCCGGACGGCACGATCACGTTTGATTGGGACGAGAACATCGTGAAGCCGATCCTCGAAGATAAGACCGAGGTTCATGACCTTTGGGATCTTTTCAAGGCGACACGGCGCATCCCCGTCTTGACCGTTCGCGGCGGCACGTCGACAATCCTTGACGAACGTCAGTTGGCCGAAATGTCGGCCCAGCACAAGAACATGAAAACGGTCGTGGTGCCCGGGATCGGGCATGCGCCGAGCCTCGCCGAGCCGGTGAGTATGGAGGCATTGAATGGATTCCTTGAACAGTTCTGAACCCCCGGTCTTTGCCGACATCAAGGACGCCGCCCGGCAATTGAATGGGTGGGCGCGGCGCACGCCACTTCTCGAAAATTCGATCCTTAACGAGCAGTTGGGTTTTCGGCTGATCGTCAAACCGGAATGCCTGCAGCGCACGGGCTCGTTCAAGTTCCGGGGCGCCTTCAACAAGATCTCGCGTATCCCCGAAGACATGCGCGGGAACGGGGTTGTCGCGTTCTCGTCCGGGAATCACGCCCAGGGCGTCGCCGCGGCGGCCACGCTGATGGGGATGAAGTCGACCATCATCATGCCGAAGGACGCCCCCAAGGCGAAGATCGACAATACCCGTGCCCTCGGCGGCACGGTCGTTCTGTATGACCGCCTGAACGAAAATCGGGAAGAGATCGGCGAACGCATGCAGAAGGAACAGGGCGCGATCCTGGTCAAACCTTACGACGAACCTTTGATCATCGCCGGTCAGGGTACGATCGGGCTGGAGATCTCGGAACAGGTTGAGGAGATCGATGCCAAGCCGGACGCGGTGTTCGTGCCGGCCGGTGGCGGCGGATTGATCTCGGGGACCGCGCTGGCGATTTCGGAAACACTCGGCTGCGATGTTTATAGTGCGGAACCTGAAACCTATGACGACCATAAGCGCTCCCTCGAAGCCGGTTCCAGGCAGCCTGTACCTGACGGTGCGGTCTCGATCTGCGATGCGCTTCTGGCGCCGATCCCGGGGGAATTGACGTTCTCCCTCAACAGCAGGCTTCTGAAGGGAGGGCTTAGCGTTTCCGACAAAGAGGTGTTGAGGGCGATGAAGACGGCGATGCTGTCTCTCAAGATCGTTGTCGAACCGGGCGGCGCGGTCGCCTTGGCGTCGGCGCTGACCCAGAAAATCGACCTTAAGGGGAAGACTGTGGTCTGTGTCTGTTCGGGTGGGAACGCCGATCCGGAAATGCTGAGCCGTGCGCTTTCCATGTGAAATTGCGCAAACAGGTGACAGTCCGGCGTTCGGGGTGTAAGACGCGCGCCTTGGAACGGAGTTAAACGTGACCGATTATTCGGATATCCAGAAAGCCCGCGAGTTACTTAAAGGCCAGGTGCTCAGGACACCAACCATCCCGTCCCCCGGTCTTTCGAAGCTGACCGGCGCCGAGGTCTATCTAAAGCTCGAAAACCAACAGGTCACGGGCTCGTTCAAGGTGCGTGGGTCCTATGTCCGCATGGCATCGCTGACGGATGACGAACGCAAGGCCGGCGTCATCGCGGCGTCTGCGGGAAACCACGCGCAGGGTGTCGGTTATCACGCGGAAAGACTTGGTATTCCGGCCGCAATCTATATGCCGTCCAACACCCCCTTCACCAAGGTCGCACGGACCGAAGCGTTCGGTGCGCAGGTGATCCTTGAAGGCGAGACGGTCGCGGAATCCCGCATCCTCGCTCAACAGGCGGCGGATGACGAGGGTAAGGTGTTCATCCATCCCTACGATGATCCCCACGTGATCGCCGGCCAGGGGACCGCGACGATGGAGATGCTGGAAGACGCCCCCGATCTCGACGCGATCATCGTTCCGATCGGCGGGGGTGGTCTGGCGTCGGGGTGCTGCATCGCCGCGGCGGCGCACAATCCGGATATCGAGGTTGTGGGCGCGCAGGCAGACGCCTACCCGTCCATGCATCAGGCCTTCAAGGGCGAAGCGCCTCATGGGAAAGGCGCGACCATCGCGGATGGGATCGCGGTCAAGGAGCCGGGCGAACTGACAACGCCGATCCTGAGAGCGCACATGAACGATGTGACCGTTGTCCGTGAGGGCGACATCGAACGCGCCGTGCAGATCATGGTCGACGTGCAGCGCCTGATTGTCGAGGGTTCGGGCGCCGTGCCGTTGGCGGCGCTGATGGCCGAGCCCGCACGCTTCAAGGGACGCAAGGTCGGCCTCATGATCTCGGGCGGGAACATCGATTCACGTCTGCTGTCGTCGGTCCTGATGCGTGGGCTGATCCGGGACGGCCGTTTGGCGAAACTGCGTATTTCGCTGATCGACATGCCGGGGGCGCTCGCTGCCGTTGCCGGGATCATCGGTGGTAAGGGCGGCAACATCGTCGATGTGATGCACCAGCGCATGTTCCGCGACGTGCCGGTCAAGGAAGCGGAAGTCGATATCGCTATCGAATCGCTGAATGCAGATCATGTCCGAGATATTATCCGGGCGCTTGAAGCCGAAGGATTCGGGACCCGGCTACTGTCGGATGTCTCGCTCGGCTAGCTGTTACATCCGCCAGACAAGAAGCTGGGTCTGGCGCCCGTCATCCACCGGTATCACCTCGTCCGGTTCGCGCTCCGGGACCGCGAAGCTGTTCGAAATGAATAAAGATCCCGGCTTCATCTCGGATTTGAGCTTGTCGTAGAGCTTCGCCATGGGGGCCGGCGACAGGAAAGCGTAAACGACGTCGGCATCACCGACGTCGGCGTGCCACATACTCTGATACAGAACCCGCGCATTCGCCCTGCCCTGGCCGTTAATCCGCAGCCATGACGCCAGGAACGATAGAGGCGCGGTTTCGACGCCCATGACGTGTGATTCCGGAAGTTCCCGAGCGACCCGGTCGACAACGCCGCCAAGCCCGCAGCCGAGATCGATGAAGGTGCCACCGCCCGTCTTGCGAAAGAGGTCGGCCAACGCCTGCTCGGTGATTGAATTTGAAAGATACAGCGGCACCTTCTCGCGGACGCCGTTGATGTAGAACCCGGCTAAAACCAACGCGATCATCGGGAATAACCAGGTCGGCGGACGATAGACAGGAACGAGGACGAGCGCGGGCGTCGCGATTGCGGTCAGGACCAGCCATGCCTTTCCCAAATGCATAAGCCTTCCGGCGATAACAGCCAGAACCCCGGCAAAGAAGGCCAGCCCTAATAACGTGGTGTGCGTGCGTGGCAGCGTTTCAGGTGCAAAGGCCCAGACAGCGAGCGCCGCACCGGCGGCGGCGATGGAGGACGCGAGCGTGCGAGGTACCGGCCAGCCCGCCTCGCGCATTACGACACCTTTTCCGGTCCGGAGAGCGAGCGATAGCCGCCGCCGGCGTATATCAACGGATCCAGCGAATCATCCCACATCGCCTCCATGACCGCGCCGACGACGATTTCATGGTCACCACCGGGATATACGGCCTCGCGCTCGCAGACGAGGCTGGCAAGCGTCCCTTTGATGAGTGGAAGGCCGAATGAGCCGCTCTCATGGCTTACGACGTCGAATGGAGGCCTCGGACCCGGAAAGGCGAAGGCGTTGGAAACGTCTTGCTGGCCGGCGGCGAGGATGTTGACGCAGAAATGGCTTCCATCCGTATAAGCCCTTAATTGCGAGGTCGCGTGATCCAGGCATATAAGAATCAGCGGCGGTTCAAGCGACAACGAACTGAAGGCGCTCACCGTCACGCCGATTGGCTCTCCTTGGGGGGAAAGCGTGCTTACCACGGTCACACCACTCGCGAATTTCGAAAGGGCCTGGCGGAACTGCAAAGGTTCGACGGTCATGGCCGCTATTTAGCATGGGACAGCCACAAATTGAAACGACCGAGACCGGATCAATTTTTCAACCGATTCAGAGCCAAACACTTGAGTTTCAAACAAAATCCATCTATAGCGGTCGTAGGGGTCACTTTGCCCGTCCACGCATACATGCGGGCGCTGGAACAATTATTTTGAGAGCTCGCTAGATGTTCTTCATCATCGGGATTGTGCTGGTTATTGGCTGCGTGTTCGGCGGCTACTCCGTGCACGGCGACCTTAGGATCCTGTGGCAACCGATCGAATACGTAATTATTCTTGGTGGTGCCCTCGGCGCGTTCCTTGCCGGGAACCCGAAGGCGGTCGTGATGGGTGCCTTCAAGTCGTTCGGCACCATGGTCAAAGGCCCGAAATACAAGAAAGACGGATACGTCGAACTGCTGAGCTGCCTTTACAGCGTGTTCCGACTGGCCAAGGCCAAGGGTGACCTCGCCCTCGAACAACACGTTGAAAAACCACATGAAAGTTCGCTTTTTGCGACGTTCCCCAAATTTCAGCATGACCACCACGCCATCGATTTCTTCTGCGATTACCTGCGCCTTCTGACCTTGGGTGCCTCCAACGCGCACGAGATCGAGGCGATCATGGATCAAGAGCTGGATGTGCATCATCACGAGAAGATTATGGTGTCGTCTGCGATGCGGACCATCGGTGAGGCGATCCCGGCGCTTGGTATCGTCGCCGCCGTGTTGGGCGTTATCGTCACCATGAGCTCGATCACCGAACCGCCGGAAGTCTTGGGGGGCCTGATCGGCGCCGCGCTGGTCGGTACGTTTTCGGGGATTCTCGTCGCGTATGGTTTCGTGTTGCCGATGGCGTCGAATCTGGAGGCGGCATATAACGCGGAACACCACTACTTCATGTGCATGAAAGCCGGTCTGATGGGCCACATGCAAGGTTATGCGCCGCAGGTTTCCGTCGAATTCGCCCGCAAGGTGCTGCCGGACGAATACCGGCCGTCGTTTGCGGAACTCGAGGAAATCACGCAGAACCTTCCGGCGCCGAGCTAACGGAGGCCCCGAATGGCCGAAGAAAGCGCAGCAAAAAACCCGATCATCATCAAGAAGGTGAACAAGGGCGGGCACGGCCATCACGGCGGTGCGTGGAAAATCGCGTATGCCGACTTCGTGACGGCGATGATGGCGTTCTTCCTTCTGCTGTGGTTGTTGAACTCGGTTACCCAGGAACAGCTTGAGGGTATTTCCAACTATTTCGCGCCGGTGACAGCATCTCAGTCGACCAGCGGTTCGGGAGATATTCTCGGCGGCAAAACGATCACCGAGGAAGGCGCCGCCCAGAACACGACGTCGCGCGACAGCGTGACAGTCGATCTGCCGCCCCCGAAAGCGGGCTCTGGCGGCGATGACAACGCTGAAACCCAGGCAGGCAGCGATCAGGACGCGGAATCCGCCGCTGAAGTGCTGAAACAGCAAGAGCAGCAGCAATTCGAGGAAGCAAAAGATCAGCTCGAAGCGACGATCAACAGCATTCCACAATTGAAGTCGATGAAGGACAGCCTGTTAATCGACAACACGCCCGATGGCCTTCGTATTCAGCTTGTCGACAAGGACGGCTTGTCGATGTTCCAAAGCGGCTCTGCTGAGCTGTTTCTGCATACCAAGCGGCTGCTAGAGGTCGCGGCCGAGATCATCAAGACGCTGCCGCAGAACATCTCGATTTCCGGGCATACGGACTCGACCCGTTTCGGGGGCGGAAGTGACTATTCGAACTGGGAGCTTTCGGCCGACCGTGCCAATGCGGCGCGCCGCTGGCTGATGCAGATCGGTATTCCGGAAAGTCGTTTCGACCGGGTTGTCGGCAAGGCCGCCACCGAGCCGTTGGTGCCGGATAATCCGGCGCATCCCTCGAACCGTCGCCTTTCAGTGATTATGCTGCGCGGTACCGGGGCCGATAATCCGGTGACGAAAGCCGGCGGCAACAAAGCTGAAGAACCGGAAGCGCTGCCCGGATTAAACAAGATTCGTAACGAGCAAGCACAGACACCGCGCACTTCGGCACCGCCACAGTCGGCCCCGCAATCGGGGGGCGCTCAGGTGCCAAGCCTGGGTCTTGAACTGGATCAGAATATTTCCCGCTGAATAGACCGGCGGTTGCCGGGCTGGCATGTTGCGCGGCCCCCCTGAAATGCCGTAACGTTCCGACAGGTGAGAACTGGAGCAAAGACCCTCAATGCGTCACCAGGCGTTACCTGATACCAGATTCTTCTTTTCGACGGCGCCTCTCCCCTGCCCCTATATCGCGGGGCGGATCGAACGCCGGGTCGTGACCGAACTTGTCGGCCGCGATGCCAACGCGTTGCACGACCAGTTGTCGATGGCCGGTTTCCGGCGCTCGCACGGCATATGCTATGTTCCCGCCTGCCCGAGCTGTGATGCCTGCGTTGCGGTCCGCGTGGTGGTGGATGAATTCAAGCCCAGCAAATCCTTCAAGCGCATTTTGAAGCGCAATGCGGATCTGACCGCCGAGATCGTCGAGCCGATCGCGACGCACGAGCAATACGCTTTGTTTAGTGATTATCAGCGCGCCCGTCATCAGGGTGGTGATATGTCGAAGATGGATTTCCTGGATTATCAGGCGCTGATCGAAGACACACCGGTCAATACGTTCGTGGTCGAGTTCCGCAGACCATCCGGCACGCTTGCGGGGGCGTGTCTTGTCGATCGGCTAAGCGACGGACTTTCCGCGGTTTACAGCTTTTTCGATGAAAGCGAGACCGAACGCAGTCTCGGCACTTACATGATTCTGTGGTTGATCGACGAGGCCTATGGCCAGGAACTCCCGTACATGTACCTGGGGTTCTGGATCGATGGCTGCTCGAATATGTCGTACAAGGCGCGTTTCAAACCGCTGGAGCGGATCACGCCGGACGGCTGGGTGCGGATGGACGAGTAACCTGGTTACCCGTCCAATCCGGCAATTTCCCTAAATCAGTTTTCCTGGTCTTTCCGGCTGACGAGGTACTTCCACGTCAGCGGCAGGACGGCGGCTGCCAGGCCGATCTTGAAACCGGCGCCGGGCAGGAACGGGATCACCCCCCACTCGAGGAGCGGTTTGTCCCAACCGAACAAGACGCCGAGGTAGATCACACCCGGAACGAAGATCATGGCGGTGCCGATGGTCATTGCCGCGAGCGTGGTCCACATGTTGCGGTCCCAACCCTTCTCGGCGAGCCAGCCGACGGTGACGGCGGCAACGAAGAAACCGAACAGATAGCCACCCGTCGGGCCCGCCAGGTAGGCGATGCCAATACCTTTTTCAGGCGTTCCGGCGAACACCGGCAGACCGAGAGCCCCCTGCCCCAGATATAGCAGCAACGTTGCGCCACCAAGGCGCCAGCCGAACGCCATACCGATGCAGAGCACCATAAACGTCTGCATTGTCATCGGGACCGGATAGAACGGAATGTTGACCTTCGCGGAGATTGCGAGAAGGACGCTGCCGGCGAATGCGAGCAGCAGGTTCCTCAGCCACGAGTGCTGGTCGGCGCGCGTCGGCCAGATCGTGTTGGCGAGGGTGTTGAATTCAGTCGGTTGTGCCATTTTGGTCTTCTCCACGAGGTAGGTGCGAGGTCAGAACGTCCCAAAACAACGGCGGAAAATCAAGAACGTTCCCTCTCGCGGCGTTTTTTGCGCCGATACGCAACATACCCGATCACGAGCGCCACCAGCAAAGCCGTGGTTGTCATGGGGGCGGCGATGGGAATCGCGACAATTGCCGAGAAAAGCCCGATGAATACACCACCGAACACAAGTGCGAGCCCAAGCAGGATAAGGCCCGCGACAACGATTCCGATCAGAAATCCGAGCGTGCGTTCCATGCGTCTTCCGCTCCCGAACACCCCGTCACCGGATGTGGGTGTTTCCGCCTTCAGGAGAACCGGTTGTTGGTCGGAAATCCCTTGGGCTTGATCAGGCCAGCACCGGCACGCTTGCCGATCCATGCCTTGAGGTTGGTTTCGGACCTGAGCCCCGAACCAGTCTGCCACGAGACGCCCTCTTTCAGGTTGAACGCCTGAAGGTCTGAGAGAACACCTTCTTTATAACGCTGAAGGATGACACCCTTCCCGCGGGTCATTTCCGGCACTTCGTCCTTCATCTCGCCGTCGATCTTGGCCTTCATCGGGAACACGATAAGTTTCCGGTTCGTACCGATGACGGCGATATGGTCGGCATTGTCGGGAACGACGGTGAGCGCGATCGCCTCGTCGTTCGAGCCGACGTTGAGCACCTGTTTGCCGTTCTTCGTTTGCGCCGTTACCTCGTCTTCGGGGACGATGAAGCCGCGACCGGCATCGGACGCGACCAGGAACTTCCGTCCTCCCTCGAACTTCATCATCTTGACCACATCATGGCCGTTCGGGATGTCGACCATCAAACGGATCGGCTCGCCATGGCCCCGGCCGCCCGGTAACTTATCCACGCCGACCGTGTAAAAGCGGCCGTTTGTGGCGAACACCAGGATTTTGTCGGTGGTTTCGGCGTGCAGCCAGAACTTGAGCTTATCGCCGTCCTTGAACTTGAGACCGGAAACATCCTCCATGTGCCCCTTAGCGGCGCGGATCCATCCTTTCTCGGAGAACACAACCGTCACAGGCTCTTTCTCGATCATGGCCTCGATCGGCACGATGACCGTGGTCGGCGGTTTGCCGATCTTGGTACGGCGGCGGCCGAGATCTGTTTTCGGGCCGAACGTCTGTTTCAGATCCTTGAGTTCGCCTTCGATGATCTTCCAACGCTTGGTTTCGGTCTTGAGAAGGTCTTTCAGTTCCTTGCGTTCCGCCTTGAGGTCCTTGTCCTCCTTGCGGATTTCCATCTCTTCGAGTTTCCGCAACTGACGCAGCCGCATGTTCAGGATTGCTTCGACCTGGACGTCGCTGAGATCGAAGGTTTTCATCAGAACCTTCTTAGCGTCGTCTTCCTCGCGGATGATGCGGATTACCTCATCCAGGTTGAGATACGCGATCAGCAGGCCGCCGAGGATCTCGAGGCGATGCTCGATCTTGCTGAGCCTGTGGTTCGAGGTCCGGACCAGCACGTCCTCGCGGTGTTCGAGGAACGCGACCAGCGCTTCGCGCAGGTTCATCACGCCCGGTACGTTATCTCGGTTGAGGACGTTGAGGTTGAGGCCGATCCGCGTTTCCATATCGGTTTCACGGAACAGATGCTCCATCAGCATGTCGGGTTCGACGTTACGCGATTTGGGTTCGAGGACGATCCGCACGTCCTCCGCCGACTCGTCACGGATGTCGGCCAGCATTGGTAGCTTGCGTGCCAGAAGAAGCTCGGCGGTCTTTTCGATCAGGCGTGATTTCTGCACCTGATACGGGATGTCGGTGACGACGATCTGGTAAAGCCCCTGCCCCAGTTTTTCGACTTCCCATTTGGCGCGCAGCCGGAAACTGCCGCGGCCGGTCTTGTACGCCTCGACCACGTTCTCGCCGGATTCGACCAACTCTCCGCCTGTCGGAAAGTCGGGACCGGGAATGAACTCAGCCAGCTTTTCGAAGGTGACCCGGGAATTAAGGATCGACTCTGTCGTGTGTTTCGCCGTTTTGACGATGTGAAGCATGGCATCGCAAAGCTCGCCGACATTGTGCGGCGGAATGTTGGTCGCCATGCCGACGGCGATCCCGGCGGCGCCGTTCGCAAGCAGGTTCGGAAATGCGGCGGGAAGAACGACGGGTTCGCGTTCTTCACCGTCATAGGTATCGCGGAAGTCGATGGCGTCTTCGTCAATTCCCTGCAGAAGAAGGGTCGCCACGGCGGTTAGGCGGGCTTCGGTATAGCGCATCGCCGCCGCGTTATCGCCGTCGATGTTGCCGAAGTTGCCCTGCCCGTCGACGAGTGGATAGCGCTGCGCGAATTCCTGCGCCAGGCGTACCATCGCGTCATAAATCGATTGGTCGCCGTGCGGGTGGTACTTACCCATCACATCGCCGACCACGCGGGCGCACTTTTTGTATCCCGACGCCGGATCGAGCTTGAGTTGCCGCATCGCATAGAGCAACCGACGATGGACCGGTTTTAAACCATCGCGCACATCCGGCAGTGAGCGCGACATGATCGTCGACAACGCATAGGAGAGATACCGCTCCGACAGCGCATCGGCGAGCCGTGTTTCGCGGATTTCCTCAGGATCGACGTGTTTACTCATGACACAGCCCTTGTGGCCTGATTAGTGAATCTGACCAGATATAGTAGTTATCGCCGCGATTTCGTCAATGCGGAGTAACCCTGTAATGCTTGGAAATTCGCCGGTTTCGGCGTTATTTCGCGGTCGCTGGCGCCGGTTTGAGGTTGGGCTGCGGTTTTGCCTTCTGGGTGGCTTCGATGGCGCTTTCTTTTCCCGCTTTATGCACGTCTTCGGGGATCACCATCCGTTTGCAGTGCCCTTCGAGGAAAGCACCGGTCTCGATGGAGAGGTCTTCATGAAGGATATCGCCGACAACGTGCGCTGTCGCCGCCAGTTTGACGACCTTCGCTTTGATCTGACCATCGACGCGACCGAGGACATGGCAGGTTTCTGAGACGATCTCGCCTCTGACCTTGGCGGATTCGCCGACGATCAGGGTCCGCGTCCGGATATCGCCGTTGACCTTGCCGTCGATCTGAATTTCCCCATCGCTCAACAAATCCCCGACGATGCTCAGGTCGCGGCTGATGATAGAAGGCGGTGCGGGTACCGGCGCCGGTTTGTTTTCTGGCACTGCCTTTTTATTGTTTTTGGAAAACATGTCGTCCCGCCTTGATGAACTTCATCGGATCTTTTGGTTTACCGTTGAAAACGATCTCGTAATGCAGGTGCGGACCGGTGCTCCGCCCGGAATTGCCAAGTTGTGCGATCTTCTGCCGGAATTCGATCTTGTCGCCACGTTTCACCAGGATTTTATTGAGGTGCCCGTAGCGGGTGATGATTCCCGAACCGTGATCGATTTCAATGAAGCGGCCGTAACGCCCTTTAACGCCCGCTTTGGTTACGAGACCAGATGCCGGTGCATATACCGGGGAGCGCATGGGACCGCCGAAGTCGACACCGTAGTGGGCCGACCAGCGTTTGTTCATCGGATCCCGGCGCTTGCCGAACGAACTCGTCACGTAATAGGTGTTCAAGGGTGCCGCCAACGGCAGACGGCCCATGACGGCCTGTAGTGTTTCCCATTGACCAAGGTGATCGTCGAGGCGTGTCAGCTTCTGCATCAGCTGGCCGCCCGCGTCTTCGGGTTTGACTGGGATGAACGGACCGCCCTGCGCGACCTTGCCGACGATGCCGTCGGACGACGCCAGCAGGCTGTCGACTTCGATGCCGGCGATTTCGATCACTTTCTCAAGCGAGCCGATGTAGGCCATCGTCCGCTCGGTCATCTTGTCGACGGCGATGTCCTGTGCCGACTGCAGATTGTTGAGCCGGTCTTCAAGCATGGCGACCTGCGACTGCAGTTCCGTATTGCGGTGGTGCGCGTCATCGCGCTCGCGAACCACGGACTGCAGGTCGGTTTCGACCGACATCAGATTGTCGCGGAGCGAGAAGTTCTTCGTCGACAGCGAGCGCATGTCGCCTTCGAGACGCGAGAGCTTGTCCCGCAACACTTCCCGCGCGCCGGCCACGTTCTCGCGTTCGGATTCCGTGTTCTCCAAACGCTTTTCGACCGTCGACAAGTTGCGCTGCAGGGTCGCATTCCGCTCGACAAGGCTCAGCATCAGGTTGTGGTTGTCTTCCAACTCACGCGTCAACTCGACGAACCGGCGCTGATACGCCGTCACATCGGAGAGCAGATCGTCATAAGCCTTCCGCGCGTCGGCGATCTGGGTATTCTTGGCGCCGACGATTTCGTCGTGCTGTACGTAGCTGAATGTCGAATAACCGACCCAGCCGGAGAACACCGCCGCTAAAAGAGCGGCAGAAACCTGGAACCATTGGGGAATTCTAAAGAAGCTGATGCGGCCGCGGGTTCTGAGGTGGACCTGACGTTCAGGAAAAGCGCGGTCGATAAATCGTCGCAGCTTTTGCCGAAAAGTCGCCCTTTCACCCCACTCTCGCATACTCACGCACCCCCTTAACGCACCCTATTAGAGACATCGGTAGTGACCGAATGAATTCTTTTTAATTATTACCGGATGTTTTGATGTCCCGGTTATTTGATCGGCACGGAGAGCAAAGCGACACGACCTCGTCATCACTTTGAAATGCCGACGTGAAACCGTATCCATTTGGATATTTCCATGCAAGAGATTAATGCCGGTTCTGCCGCACCTTATGAGTCGAAAACGCCCGGAAAACCGGCAATTTACGACCTTTGCGGTCGACACGCCTCCGGCCCTCGTCTAATCCTTGCCCGGTATGTAGCCTTTCAGGACGCCAAATGACGCAACGACCGCCTCTCAGCGATTTACGGATTCTCCTCGCGACATGGTTCGGTTCGGGCTATGCGCCGAAGGCACCGGGTACGGCCGGCTCCCTTCTCGCGCTGCCGTTCGGGTGGGGAATCGCGCATTTCGGCGGTCAGATCTGGCTCGGTATCGCCACCGTCATCGTCACACTGATCGGGGTCTGGGTGGCCAATGCCTACATGGCCCAGGCGGGAGAGCATGACCCTGGTCCGGTCGTCATTGATGAGGTGGCAGGACAGTGGCTGGCGATGCTGCCGCTGGCGGCTGCCATCAACTGGCAGATCATTCTGATCGCGTTCGTGCTGTTCCGGCTGTTCGATATCGTTAAGCCGTGGCCGATTTCATGGGCTGACAAGAACATCAAAGGCGGGCTCGGGGTGATGCTCGATGATGTTCTGGCCGGTGCCGCGGCGGCGGCGATATTGTACGGATTGTCGGTGGCGGCGCCCTCGCTGCTCGGGTTAGGTTGAGAACATGGAAAAAGAACTGATCGACGCTGCGGACGATTTGTTGACGGCTTGCCGCGTGCGTGGCTGGACCGTGGCGACGGCGGAATCGTGCACCGGGGGTATGGTCGCCGCTGCCCTAACGGCGATCGCGGGATCTTCGGATGTCATGGACCGGGGGTTCGTCACGTACACCAACGAAGCCAAAAACGAGATGATCGGCGTGCCGATGGATCTGTTCGAAACCGTCGGCGCGGTATCCGAAGACGTCGCAAAAGCCATGGCCGAGGGTGCGATGAAGACGGCGAATGTCGATCTCGCATGTGGGATCACGGGTGTCGCCGGTCCGGGTGGTGGCTCAAAGGAAAAGCCAGTCGGTCTCGTGCACATCGCGGCGGCATCGAAAGCCAAGACGATACACGAACGCTGCCAGTTCGACGGTGACCGTCATGCGGTCAGGCTCTCTTCCGCGCTCAAGGCGCTGGAGATGCTGAGACGCCTGGCGGAAAAATAACGAACGTCATCCTGAACTTGATTCAGGATCCATGGGCCGCAGTTGGGCGTCGTAAGTCATTGGCCCTGAATCGAGTTCAGGGCGACGCAATAATTATTCCCCATGCAACTGCTTGGCCCGGGCTTCAAACGCGGCGATCATCTTTTTCACCGCCTCGCCGAAGACCGCGCCGATGGCGGCTTGGAGTATCCTCGAGCGGAATTCGAAATCGACGAAGAAATCGATCTCGGTCGAGCCGTCGTCCATCTCGTTGAAGACCCAGTGGTTGTTCAGATACTTGAACGGCCCGTCGGTATAGGTGACGTTGATGCGGTCGGGTCGTTGGTGGCTGACGCGCGATGTGAAGCTTTCGCGGAACACCTTGAAGCCGATAATCATGTCGGCGACGACAAGGTGCTCTTCGCGCTTTTTAACCCGGCAGCCGATGCACCAAGGCAGGAACTGCGGATACTTCTCGACATCGATGACGAGGTCGAAGAGCTGCTCTTTCGAATAAGGCAGGACCCGTTTCTCGGCATGTGTCGGCATTGGGTGAGTATGCGCGCTTACTTACCGGCGGCGAGCTTGGCGTCGCGGTTTTTCTTGAGTTCTGCGAAGTCGCTGTCGGCGTGATAGCTTGAACGCGTCAGCGGCGTCGACGACACCATCAAGAATCCCTTCGATTCCGCGATCTTTTTATAATCCGCGAATTCTTCCGGGGTAACGAACCGGTCGATGGGCGCATGACGCTTGGTCGGCGCCAGATACTGGCCGATGGTCAGGAAGTCGACATCGGCGGAGCGCATGTCATCCATCACCTGCATGACTTCGGCCCGCGTTTCGCCCAGCCCCACCATGATCCCGGATTTGGTGAAGATCGACGGGTCTTCGCGTTTGACCGTGTCGAGCAGCTTGAGCGAATGGAAATACCGCGCCCCCGGGCGGATGGTTGGGTAGAGCCTGGGAACGGTCTCCAGGTTGTGGTTGAAGACGTCGGGCCTAGCGGCGACGACTTTCTCCAGAGCGCCCTTCTTGTCGCGGAAATCGGGCGTGAGAATTTCGATGGTCGTTTCGGGTGTCGTCTCGCGGATGCGCTCGATGCATTTGACGAATTGATCCGCACCACCGTCCGCGAGATCGTCACGGTCCACCGACGTGATGACGAGGTGTTTCATCCCCAGTTCGGCGACCGAAATCGCGAGATTTTCCGGCTCCATCGGATCGACCTTGCCGGGCTTCCCGGTGGCGACGTTACAAAACGCGCAGGCACGCGTGCAGATGTCGCCCAGGATCATCACGGTCGCGTGCTTGGCGGCCCAGCATTCGCCGATGTTGGGGCACGCGGCTTCCTCGCAGACCGTGTGCAGGCTGCGCTCGCGCATCAGCTTGCGGGTCTGGTGATACCCTTCGGAGGTCGGTGCCTTGACGCGGATCCACGCGGGCTTACGAAGCGGCTCGTGTTCCGGCTTCTTGGCCTTTTCCGGATGGCGGACCCTGTTCAGGTTCTCGACGTTGCTCATCGCGCTTATCAACTCCTGTCCGTCATTCCCGCGAATGCGGGAACCCAGTTCGGGATAGTCTGGATCCCCGCCTGCGCGGGGATGACGCCGAAAAAGTACCCGAACCTTCTACCGATATGGCCTCGAAAGGCACCGCTGTCAAAGAGATGGCGGCACTAAGCTACATGTGAATGACGCGGCCGTACGCGTCCAGCACGCTCTCGTGCATCATTTCGGAGAGCGTCGGATGCGGGAAGACCGTGTGCATCAGCTCTTCTTCCGTGGTCTCCAGGTTCATCGCGACGACGAATCCCTGGATCAGTTCGGTGACTTCGGCACCCACCATGTGCGCGCCGAGCAACTGACCGGTCTTCTTATCGAAGATGGTCTTCACCAACCCCTGATCCTCACCCAATGCGATCGCCTTGCCGTTGGCGAGGAATTGGAAGCGCCCGACCTTGATGTCATAGCCCTGCTCTTTCGCCTTCGCTTCAGTCAACCCGACCGAGGCGACCTGAGGGTGGCAGTAGGTGCAACCCGGGATCTTGCCCTTGTCCATGGGGTGAACCCCTTCGACACCCGCGATCTTCTCGATGCAGATCACGCCTTCGTGCTCGGCCTTGTGCGCCAGCATCGGCGGACCGGCAACGTCGCCGATGGCATAAACGCCCTTCTCCGCCGTCCGCGAAAACTCATCCGCGACGATGCAGCCGCGATCCGTTTTCACTTTCGTCGTCTCGAGACCGATATCCTCGATATTGCCCTGAACCCCGACCGCCGAAATCACGCGGTCGACGGTGATTTCCTGTGTCTTGCCCTTGGCATCCTCGATCGTGCAGGTGACGTTGTTCGAGCCCTTTTTGACCCCCGTCACCTTGGCTTCGGTCATGATCGTGAGGCCGTTCTTTTCGAGCTGCTTGCGCGCGAATTTCGAGATTTCCTCGTCCTCGACCGGCATAATTTGCTTCATGACTTCGACCACCGTCACGTCGACGCCCATGGTTTGGTAGAAGCTCGCGAACTCGATCCCGATCGCGCCCGACCCGATAACCAGCAAGCTCTTCGGCTGTACGTCCGGGACCATGGCTTCGAAGTAGGTCCAGATCAGCTTTTTATCCGGTTCAATCCCCGGCAACGCACGCGGACGCGCCCCGGTCGCGACGATGACGTGGTCCGCCGTATATGTGCCGACCGCTTTGCCGTCTTTCGAAACGTCGACCTTCCCCGGGCCGTTTAGTTTGCCGCGGCCGTCGACGACGGTGATCTTGTTCTTCTTCATCAGATGACCAACGCCGCCCGAGAGCCGCTTCGCCACACCACGCGAGCGATCAACGACAGCCTTGATGTCGTAGCCCACTTTTTCAGCGGACAAGCCATAGTCCTTGGCGTGTTGCATGTAGTGGTAAATCTCGGCCGTTCTGAGCAGCGCCTTGGTCGGGATGCAACCCCAGTTCAGGCAGATGCCGCCCAGGTGCTTTTCCTCGACGACGCAGGTCTTGAATCCGAGCTGCGCCGCACGGATGGCGGTAACGTATCCGCCCGGGCCGCCGCCGATGATGATGACGTCGAATTTGGTATCAGCCATGGTTCGTCCTCACCTCGCTTAAAGCATCAACTGCAGCGGATCTTCGAGGATGCCCTTGAGCTCCTGCACGAACGCCGCCGCCGCCGCACCGTCGATGCAGCGGTGATCGACCGCTAACGTGACGGTCATCATGGTTGCGATGGAGAGCGCGCCGTCCTTGACGACCGCGCGTTCCTCGCCCGCGCCCACCGACAGGATGCCGCCCTGCGGTGAGTTGATGATCGAGTTGAACGACTTCACCCCGAACATCCCAAGGTTCGAGATCGAGAAGGTGCCGCCCTGATATTCCTGAGGCTGTAATTTCCCATCACGCGCCTTACCCGCGAGTTCCTTGGCTTCTTCCGAAATCTTGGCGAGGCCCTTCGAGCCCGCGTCCTTTATGATCGGCGTGATCAAGCCGCCGTCGACGGCCACCGCCATCGAGATATCGGCACGCTTGAACTTGAGGATCGCGTCATCGGTATAGGCGACGTTGCAGTCCGGCTGGCGTTTGAGCGCGAGCGCGACGGCCTTGATCACGAAGTCGTTGACGGAAATCTTGTAGTCCGCCCCTTCGCGGCCGTTGAGCTGCTTTCTAAGCTTCAACAACGCATCGATTTCAATATCCGCGGTGACGTTGAAGTGCGGGATATCCCTGGCTGCCGCCGTCAGACGCTTGGCGATGGTCTTGCGCATGCCGGAATTGGGTTCGGCCTCGTATTCGGGCAGAAGCCCCAGCATACCCTCGTCGATGCCGGCGGGCGGTACGGCGGCCGCCTGATCGGAGGTCGCGGGCGCACCTGCGGCGGCAGGTTTGGCGGCCGATTTACCCGTTCCTTCGCTGATCGCTTTTTCGATGTCGCTTTTGACGATACGGCCGTGTGGGCCGGAGCCCGACACCTGCGAAAGATCAATCCCTTCCATCTTGGCGATGCGGCGCGCGAGCGGGCTTGCGAAGATACGCTCTCCACTCTCGTTTTTCGGGGCGGGGCCCGCCTCGGTGCCGTCGTGTTTGGAGGCATCGACATTCGATGTCTTATCCGCGGCCGGCGGCGGCGAAGCTTTCGCCGGTTCGGCTTTCGCCTCCTCTTTCGGGGCTTCCGTTTCACCGCCATCGGCGGGCGGCGGCGCGGCGGCGGAGGTATCAGCGTCGGCAAGGGCGCTCTCGTCCTCATCATCGTCCAGCAGGAGTGCGATTACGGTGTTCACCGCAACCCCGTCCGTGCCTTCGGCGATCAGGATCTTGCCAAGCTTACCCTCGTCGACTGCTTCCACTTCCATGGTCGCCTTGTCGGTTTCGATTTCGGCCATGACGTCACCGCTTTCGATGGTGTCGCCTTCCTTGACCAGCCATTTCGCCAGCTTGCCTTCCGTCATCGTCGGCGACAGTGCCGGCATCAGTACTTTGGTGGGCATGTTCCGGCCTCCCTCAGACGTAACAGACGGATTTGGCGGCCTCGATTACCTGCGGTGCCTTCGGCAACGCCAGTTTTTCGAGGTTCGCAGCATACGGCATCGGCACGTCTACGCCGGCCACCCGGACCGGCGGCGCATCCAGGTAATCGAACGCCTGTTCCATCGCGATCGACGAAACTTCAGATCCGATCCCGCAGGTCGGCCAGCCTTCGCCGACACTGACCAGGCGGTTGGTCTTCTTGACCGATTCAATGATCGTGGCCGTGTCCATCGGGCGGATCGTACGGAGGTTGATGACTTCGGCGTCGATCCCCTCTTCCGCCAGTTTTTCCGCGGCTTCCATGGCGATACCGACGGCGATCGAATACGCGACAATGGTCACGTCGGCGCCCTTGCGTTCGACCTTAGCCTTACCGATGGGGAGCGTGAAATCGTCGTCATCGGGGAGTTCGAAGCTCTGCCCGTAAAGGATTTCGTTTTCCAGGAAGATCACCGGGTTGGGATCGCGGATCGCACTCTTCAACAACCCCTTGGCGTCGGATGCCGACCAGGGCGCCACGACTTTCATGCCCGGGCAGTTGGCGTACCACGACGCGTAACACTGCGAGTGCTGCGCCGCAACGCGTGCCGCCGCCCCGTTCGGGCCGCGGAACACGATGGGACAGCCCATCTGACCGCCGGACATATACAATGTTTTGGCGGCGGAGTTGATGATCTGGTCGATGGCCTGCATCGCAAAGTTGAAGGTCATGAACTCAACGATGGGTTTGAGGCCATGGAACGCCGCCCCGACACCGAGACCGGCGAAGCCTTGTTCCGTGATCGGGGTGTCGATGACCCGTTTCGCGCCGAATTCATCCAAAAGCCCCTGCGAGATCTTATAAGCACCCTGGTACTCGGCGACTTCCTCGCCCATCAGGAACACTCTCTCTTCCCGGCGCATTTCCTCGGCCATGGCGTCACGAAGCGCTTCGCGCACGGTCTGGGTTTTCATCGGCCCGTCGTATTCAGGCTCTGGTGCCGGATCGGATTTGGGCTGCGCGGGTGCGCTGGCCGCTTCTTCCTTCGGTGCGGCGTCACTCTTGGTGTCTTCGGACGGGGCAGCCGCTGCGGCGGCCGGCGCCGGCGCGTCGGCGACGTCGTCGGCGCTTTCGCCCTCTTCGACGAGCACGGCGATGGGGGTGTTCACGGCAACGTTTTCGGTGCCTTCGGATACGAGAATTTTCCCGAGGATGCCCTCATCCACGGCTTCGACTTCCATCGTCGCCTTGTCGGTTTCGATTTCGCACAGAACGTCGCCGCTCTCGACATTGTCGCCCTCGGATTTCATCCACTTGGCGATCTTGCCCTCGGTCATGGTCGGCGACAGCGCCGGCATCAGAACTTGTGTGGCCATAATGTTAACCCTTATTCAGGTAATTTAAGCGGAAGCTTCGAGGAACACGTCCGTAAAGAGCTCGGACTCATCCGGCTCCGGACTTTGCTGCGCGAACTCCGCCGCGGCGGTCACGATGGATTTGATTTCCTTGTCGATGTCCTTCATCTCGTCCTCGTTCGAGTGTCCCGCTTCGAGGATCGTATGACGCAGGTTATCGATCGGATCGCTCTCCTTGCGCATCTTCTGCACTTCTTCCTTGGAGCGGTATTTCGCCGGGTCCGACATTGAGTGGCCGCGATAGCGGTAGGTCTTCATCTCAAGGATGTAAGGCCCCTTGCCCGAGCGAGCGTGGTCCAGCGCCTTGCCCCCTTTTTCGAGAACATCGATAACGTCCATGCCGTTGACCTGCATCCCCGGGATGTCATGCGCGGCACCGCGTTCGTGAAGTTCAACGTTGGACGACGCACGTTCGACCGACGTTCCCATACCGTACTTGTTATTCTCGATGACATAAACGACAGGGAGCTTCCACAATGAGGCCATGTTGAAGCTTTCGTAGATCTGGCCCTGGTTGACCGCGCCGTCGCCCATGTAGGTGTGACAGACGCCACCGTCTTCCGAGTATTTGTGGCCGAACGCGAGGCCCGTTCCCAATGGCACCTGCGCACCGACGATGCCGTGACCGCCGAAGAAGTTCTTCTCGCGTGAGAACATGTGCATCGAGCCGCCCTTACCCTTGGAGTAACCGCCGCGGCGACCGGTTAGTTCGGCCATCACGCCCTTCGGATCCATCCCGCAGGCCAGCATATGTCCGTGATCGCGGTAAGACGTGATCACGCTGTCGTCGGAGGTGCCGGCCTGGGTCATCCCGACCACGACCGCTTCCTGACCGATATAAAGGTGGCAGAAGCCGCCGATCAGGCCCATCCCATACAATTGACCCGCCTTCTCTTCGAAACGGCGGATCATCAACATGTCACGGTAATAGGATAAAAGCTGTTCGCCCGTTACTTCGGGCTTTTTGGCTGCAGTTTTGGATTTGCTGCGCGACGTGGACTTCGCGGCGCTTTTGGAACTTGCGCCGGATTTCGAGGCTCTCGCCATTGGCTCCCTCCCGCCTGGGTTTGCGCGGCGGTTAACCACCGCTCTACCTGAGGATGCTAGGCGATCTTTTTCCGTTGTTCAAGTAAAGCAGACATTTAACGCGATTTGTTCGCGTTGCGTACCGGTTCATAAACCTAATAAAAGTTAAGCTGCGACTTCTCCGAACGAGACCTGTACCACATTGTCACGTTCGACACGGGCAATCGCATCGAAAACGTCCCTTAACCAGTGCCAGTAACAACCCTCGTAACAGACCACTTGGGCAGGATCGATCTTTGGGGGGATGTGGTTCACCAGGTCGCCACGCCAACGGCGCATCGACTGCACGCGGTCCCAATAACAGACCGTATAGGCGTTACCGCGCTCGTCGGTGACTTCCTCGATCCCGAGGAAGCCCGGCTCGGCAGCGGCAAGACCGATCATCCTCTCACCGGCATCCAGGAACTGGCCGGCGTCGATGCCGGCGGGCGCAGTCCTGTTGATGACCGCAAAGTATGGCGGGTCGCGGCGTGGGTCGAATTTGGCCATTTCCGGGCCCTCCTCAGGCGTGACGGGCGGCCAAGCCGCTGTGCATATTGTCGGCCAGGAACGAACGGACGGTTTTGTCGTTGGTATTGGCGACACGGCAGACTTCAAGCGGATAAGACATTTCACCAATTGCGCCGCTTTCGGACTGCCATCCTTCGACGTCCGCGAGGTCGCGCCAGTAAGCGACCGTGACCGGACGGCCATCATCGGAGCGGCCGGTTTCAAGCCCGAGAAAGCCTGGACGGCGAATGGCCATACTCACCATCCGGTCGGCGGTGTTCATCGGCTCGTCAATGGACGTGTGCGGTTCGTTTTCGATAATCGCCGCGTAATACGGCGGGATCAGCTTATCAGCGAGTAAGGCCATCGGTTTCTCCTTTGCTACTCTGGGCTTGCATTAAAACGACAAGATCGTCGGCGCGGGCGTAGCCGAGCATGATGCGGACCCGTTCATCCAGCATGTCGCGGTCGATGCTGTCGGGGTGCAGCAGCTTGACGCGGCTTTCCCAGTGATTTTTCTGTTTCTCGAGGCTGTCCAACCGGTGCTCCGCCTCGGTGACGCGTTCCTGCATTTGCAGAAGCGCCAGCACGCCGCGGTCGCCATGAACGGTGTGGTAAGCGAAGTAAGCCACGGCGACGATCCCGAATAATGGACCGACGACATGCTTCGCACGCCTGCGTATTTCTTCGATAAGCCCCATGGACTAAGGGATTCCTCTCACCTTCTGTGCCGATCCCAGCCCCAAACCCAGCGGTGACGATACGCCCTGATTTCTTAACAAGGCGTTAGGGGAGATTAGGATTTGGAAAAAATAGAGGGTGAGGCTACTGCGTCGGCAGGTAGTCGTCGGACCACTTGAGGACGATGTTGAAGCTGAGCGAGATACGCGTCTCGTCAGACAGGTTCGGATGCACGAAATGCATCATCGCCGCCGGCCACATCATTAAGAGACCGGGCTCCGGTAAAACCGTGAATTCCGGATCGACATACGGATCATTTCGGATCGACGACATATTAAAGCCGGTGCGTGGGTCATAGAACGTGATGCAGTTGGGCCGCACATCGTTGCGCTGGCGCTTCTTCGCCCCGTCCCCCGGCATTTTCAGGTAATAGGTGCCGCTCAGATATGAGTGCGGGTGATTGTGCGGATCGTGGTAATCGCCTTGGCGGTTGATGTTGGCCCAGGCGTGGATCTGCCAGTTGACCGGATAATCGATCCCGATCTCCTGGAGATAAGCGATCACCGTCTGATTGATCTCATTGCGCAGCCAGTTCGGCCCCGCGCGGTCGTATTCGAGCGGGTTGTTTTCGCGGTAATCGGTTGTGAGAGCTTTGTTCCCCTTCTCCATCTCGCGCACCAGCTTGATAAGGTCGCGGGTCGGCTCTTCGTAATCCGGCAGTTGCCGGCGCACGAGCTTGGTCGGGAAAAGGTCGAGGAATTCCGTCATGGCGCGCTCTCGCCTGCCGCTATCGGTTCTGGCGCGGCGTCCGGGCTTCGTAGACGCGGCAGTTGGAATATCCCTGATTATAGAAATGGTAGGTGTAGTCCGGATCGCCGGCACCTGTCGGGTCGTAGAGGTTCCAGCCCGGTTTGGCGATTCCGGTAATCCCGTAACCGTCCTTGCCGACATAGCCGATCGACAGACGCAGCACCTTGCGCTGCTTGAACTGCCCTCGACGGCACAGGCGCGACAGTTTCGGGTTGAGGTCGCCCACCTTGCTCAGTTTCGATTTGCTGGTGGCGTATTGCCCGGAGACGCGGCTTGCCGCTGCGGTGTCCTGGGCATCGAGTGCGAGGATCGCCAGCGCGGCGACGGCCGGGGCCATGACCAGTTTGAGAGCTTTCTGCTTCATCATGAGACGCTTATAGCGTTTTTGCGTGCGATTGGGAAGTGATGGTGGGCACACGAAAAAATCCGGCTCACCCCTCCATAGCCTCCGAGACATTCAAACGAAGGTCTTGGAGGTTATAATGGCACATGAAATTTTCGGGAGTTGGAGGAAGGGGTATGCGTTCGCCCTGCATACCGTCGACAGCATTTACCTGGGCGTGGATCAATTCGGCCATGATCGTTTCGAAAATACGCGAAGTGAGATGGGTGAACTGCTCTATCAACTGAAATACAGGGGCGACCAAACGGCGGTCGCTAAGATGGTGGGGCTGCTCAGCGGGATACAGGGCATCGACACCTTTGATGCGATCATCCCTGTCCCCTCCTCGGCCCAAAGAGCTGTCCAACCGGTTGACGCAATCGCAACGGCGCTTGGCGCGTCCAGGGGTGTGCCGGTGCTGACAGGTTTTCTAACCAAGAATGCGGGGCCGGAGTTGAAGAATGTGGACTTCCCCGAAGAGCGTGCGGCATTGTTGAAGAATGCTATCTCTATCTCCGGAACTCAGAATCTTGTGGGGAAGAAGGTCCTCCTTCTCGATGACCTTTTCCGATCCGGTGCGACACTCGAAGCTTGTGCAAAAGTTTTGCGGGACGATGCGAAAGTTGGTGATATTTGCGTGCTGACCATGACGAAAACCCGGAGCAATAGATGACGACTGTGTTCCTGTCCGGCTCGCGTGCGATCAGCCGCCTGAACGATATGATCAGGGAGCGGATCTCCAATATCGTGAGCAAGGAATTCGACATCGTTCTGGGGGATGCGAACGGGGCCGACAAGGCCATGCAGGCGTATCTAAACGACATCAATTACCGGCAGGTCCGGGTTTATTGCTCAGGCGAGAGATGCCGCAACAATCTGGGCGATTGGCCAGTCGAGAATATCGACGCCGACAGCCGGTTGAAGGGGCGAGATTTCTACGCGGTCAAAGATAAGAAAATGGCCGAAGATGCCGACTTCGGCTTCGTCCTCTGGGATGGGAAAAGTGCGGGATCGGTCGGCAATGTTATCGAGATGATCAAACAAGACAAATCGGTCTTGATGTATGTCTCGAAGTTCAAGTCGTTCGAGACGGTCTCGAGCATCGAGACACTACTCGAACAACTCAGACAAACCGACCCGGCGGACTACGAAAAACTGAGTAAGAAACTGAATCTGAATAAAAGCCTGCGGGAATTCGACGGCGCCCGGCAGGAATCCCTGGATTTTTGAAGTATCTTGAAGGGTGGTGAAGTGGCGCGCCCGGCAGGACTCGAACCTGCAACCGTCCGCTTAGAAGGTGTACGTTTCAAATTTTTAAGTGATTTGAGTATATTAAATTTATCAATTTAATTCAACTAATTAATCATATGATGCAGGATTCGAAGCATCAGAATAAAATTTTGTCAGGGTAATTTTATCAGAATATTGTCAGTAGTTGCGCACCGACTTCCGTGCGGGTAATGTCGCGCCGCCGCGCCCGTAGCTCAACTGGATAGAGCAGCCGCCTTCTAAGCGGCAGGTTGCAGGTTCGAGTCCTGCCGGGCGCGCCAGATGATTGGTTTCAGTCGATTCCCGCATTGATGACAGCTTTGGTCTAGTCCGGTTCACTCAGTTTACCGGACTCGGCATCTCGGCGACACAAACGGCTGGCAATAGCGATTAGCGGACGAACTCAATGGCTGCCCACGGTTGTTATTCGTGGTGACTTGCATTGGGAGCTTGTAGACCACCACCGACTGACTCATCCTGTTTCCAGGGAGGTTACTTGAATGCCCGAGCTGATACAGGACGGACCGGATATTCCGGTCGAGCTCATGAACCGCAGGGATGACGGCAAGGTCATCTTTTTCTGCGGGTCCGGTATTTCCGTGAACACCGGCTTGCCCATGTTCGATGGACTTGTATCGCAAATCTATGACAGCACTGCCCAAACACCGACGGAACTGGAACAAAAACTCCTCGACAAAGGTCAACTCGACAAGGTTCTCGGACTGCTTGAAGGCCGCTTAAATCCCGGCAGGCTCCGCCGAGAGGCGATCAGCATTCTAACGGCACCGTCACCGGCGGACTCACTGGCAACCCACACGGCCCTTCTCAGCCTGTCCCGCCATGCGGACCATTGCATTCGTCTCGTCACTACCAACTTCGACAACCGTTTTGACCTCGCCGATCCGGACATTGCGATTGACGCCGCACCGAAACTTCCCCTGCCCAAGCCGCATGGCTGGGGCTCTCTCGTGCACCTCCACGGCCGTATCATGCCAATGGAAGAAGCAGGATTCAATCTCCCTTGGTTCTATCGGCCAACCTGCCGGAGGACGGACTCACCGATATCGCCGACTTCTTCGAAAATCGTCTTGGCGACAACGAGGGGGAACAGGCGGGGGCATGGGAGGATATCTGCCTCCCATGGCTACGGGATTATTGGCCGAAGGCTCAGGAACGGAATACGACCAAAACGTCTATTGCGCTCGTCCAGTGCCTGATCAAAACAGGCGACGCTTTTCCTGCGGCTCTGCAATGGGCGGAAGAGTTTTTGCGACCAGGGACGGACCATGTCCTCTGGCGTGTTCAGGAAAGCGGCGTTCACCAACGCTTTCCTGCCGATACGCTCAAGATGCTCACTATTATGATTCCCGGAAATAACGTCGAGAACTGGAACAGACACACTATTCGGGAAATGCTCGACCAGATGCGAGAGACCGACCAAAACATCGCGCAGGACCAGCGGTTTCAACGCCTTTATCGCCTATAGCAATGCGGCAGGCACGGTGACGCTAGTAACCGTACACCAAGGCCTTTTGCAATGTGTGTGGGAGACGTTTTAACGGTGAACAGTTCTCGGGGCTGACCTATTGATATCATCGGTGGCGGAAGCGCCAATTGGCGACATAGGGGCAACGGCGCGTGACGTGCTGGGCGTTGGTAGGGATGCCGGGAATTGAACCAGGATCTGACGCTTATAAGGCGTCTGCTCTAACCATTGAGCTACACCCCCGCTGCGGTTCAGCGGAGGTGCGATATTCGAAACAAATATGGCCGGTTCGTTTTCATTACCCGGTAATTTGCCCTCCTCTTCCCTGTTGGATCAAGCGTCTATTCCAATAAACGTAAAAATTCTTTCTTGACTTTCGTGCCGTCGTCACGTACATTTGTTTTGTTCACTGAGGAGACGGACCATGCTTGGAAGACCCACCATAGGAGACAAACCAATGACCGCGACGGAGCGAAAGCAACGTCAGCGCGCCTTGGCCAAGAAGGCCCGCCTCCCTACGCACGATCACATGATCAAGGCACTCGGTAAGGCGGTGACCGACATAGCTCGCGAACAAGGCATGAATAAGACGCTTAAGGAAATCTGCTCCGCTGCAGCAGTGACCCTGACTGCGAAACAGTTTGACGAACGCCGCTCGACCGAAGCCCTTCAGCGATTGATGGAGGTGGGCGGCAAAGAATAAGGAACCGCCCCTATGCAAACCATTCTTTTTGTCTTTGAGATCGCCTACTTCGTCGTCGCGCCGATCGTGATCGCAAATCACGCATGGCACATGATCCACAAGCTCCTGCACTAATCCGGCGGGCATAAGTTAACAATCAGGGCGGGCCAAACGGCTCGCTCTTTTTGTTGCTGGGGTAACGGATCCCATCGGTTGGGTTCCATACCATCGCGTGATTTGTCACCAGACTCCCAACGGGTGCGGATTTCAATCCATCGTCGGGTGGTTGACTTCGCGCTTTGGGTTGAAGGCTCCCCTCCCCGAACGGAGCTGCCGGAAGGAATGCGGACTGACTAAGGTTTATGGCTACTCCCCTCGTTACTCCACATAAAAGAAACAAAAATATGCAGAAGAGTAACAAAAATATGCAGTCCGGATCTCCGACTGCATTTTCGCGTTTCAGAACTGCACAAAGACGTTACCTAACTGCATATTTTTGTTGCCTAGGTCTCCTTTCATGTCTTGATACAACTCCGAGATGAGCCGCCCGATGTTCAGGTCTGCATCTGGAATGAGCCGGAAAACTGCAGAAACCCAGCGCTTATGACACGACGGCTCCACCCAGGATATAGCCGACACGATTTAAGTGATCGCGAATAAATGGGAAAAACAGGGTGTGAATCAAAAATATTGGGTTGGGCAACAAAAATATTGGGTTAGGAAACAAAAATATTGAGTTAGGCAACAAAAATATTGGGTTAAGTAACAAAAATATGCACCGCTTTATGAATCGAGATCGCCATACTTTATGCATAAAATGATTCATCTCGATGTAAAAACCACATAAAACCCACATAAAATGAATCGAGATCACCATAAAATGAATCGAGATCACCATAAAATGAATCGAGATCACCATAAAATGAATCGAGATCACCATAAAATGAATCGAGATCACCATAAAATGAATCGAGATGAATCGAGATCGCCATAAAATGAATCGACTCGATTCAAAATCACCATAAAAGCCACATAAAATGAATCAGACGATCAGTTCGGCGGGTACCTGGGCTGACCTTGCCCCCAACGTTGGACCGACCCGAGGCCGAACTTCCCGTTCTTCTGACCTTGCCCCCAACGTTGGACCGGCCCGAGGCCGAACTTTCCGTTCGTCAGGTCACCGGTCGGCTGGGTTGACCGATGGTCTTTATGAACTCCATCGGGGGTCTTGTTGCCGATGGCGCTATGTGGCCGTTCCTCATTGTACTCTCTCCGATAAGCCTCGCATTTTGACCGGGCATCGTCCAGCGACAGGAACCAGTATTGGTCGATACACTCGGCCCGAACCTTGCCGTTGAACGATTCCACGAAAGCATTGTCCGTTGGTTTCCCCGGTCGGGAGAAGTCCAGCGTAACGTTGTTCATCCAGGCCCAGAGATCGAGGTCTTTGGAGATGAACTCCGGGCCGTTATCGACCCGGATTGTTTTCGGAATGCCATAGGTTCGAGTTCAGTTGGGAACGCCACTCCTACAATAAGACCTGGCACTTCGCCCTTCGGTACAGGATCTGGCGAATTCGCTGTCGTCGAAATCCCCTTTCCACTTCCCTGAATCCGAACAGAATCGTCGATGCCCTCGACGAGCAGTCAAAGGTAAGCCTTACTGGATGCAAGCGGTCCGTTGAATATTCCGTCCTTCATTCTTCAGGAAATGGACTTAATTTCACTCAGACCAATCAATGCAATATCGTTGCTGAAATATTGCTCTGCCCCGACAGTCTTAGCGACAAATCATCCGACGGACTTAACCGATGTCAAGGCGGTCCGCCCTAACAGACGGCAATCTCGGCAAGAACTGCGAGGAATGCCGCCATGAAGGGGTTTGCAGAGTTCACGCGCATCATTGGCCGCGGACCAACGTTGTCTCGGTCGCTGACGCGCCAAGAGGCCGCCGAAGCGATGCAACTCGTCCTGAATGACGAAGTTGACCCAGTGCAACTTGGCGGCTTCCTGCTCGTCTTACGCCAACGTGGTGAGACAGCGCCGGAGTTGGCGGGTTTTATCGACGCCGTCCGCGCCCGTTTAGGAGTCCGCGCCAAGCTCTCGACGGCAACAATTCCCGATCTGGACTGGCCGAGCTACGCGGACCATCACCGCCAGCAGCCATGGTTTGTCCTCTCCGCCCTTTTGCTCGCCGAACAGGGCTACAAGGTGTTGATGCACGGCATCGACGGCGCCCATGAAGCCTGCGCCCCGACGCGGCCTGTTCTTCAAGCGCTCGGGTTCACGCCGGCAACATCGCTAGATCAGGCGGGCACACGACTCATCTCGGAGAACCTAGTTTATATCGGACTTGAAGACATGGCGCGGGAAGTGGAGTGCCTGTTTCACTACAAACCGCTGCTCGGCGTCCGCTCCGTCGCCAATACGTTCGTCCGCGATATCAATCCGCTCGGCGCCGCCAATGTGATGATCGGTGTGGTCCATGCACCCTACAGACCGGTTCACCAAGACACGTTGGGGCTTCTGGGACAGGAAAACGCATCCATCTTCAAGGGTGTCGGCGGCGAGGCCCAACGCAACCCCTATAAGAGTGTACAAGTCGCGAATCTTATCGACGGCACGCATGACGTCGAAGACTGGCCGGCCCTGCTTTCGGGCGATCCTTACCTGTGGCGCGAAGAGGACCTGGCGCCCGAGCGCGTTGCCGCGCTTTGGCGGGGAGAATTGTCGCATCCCGCGGCGGAAGCCGCCATCATCGGCACCGCGGCGATCGCGCTTCGCATGATGGACAGCACTCTATCCAGAAAAGACGCCTTGGAGAACGCGCGCGCGATGTGGCGGACGCGCCGGGCGAATCGCGCGCTCGCCGGATAACCTCCTTCTCAGTGGCTGGTGCCGGACGACAGCGTGATCTTGTTGTGCACGTTGTACTTCCCGGACGGCTTCACCATCGGAATACGTTTCACTTCCTCCAGCGTCGCCGCGTCGTAGACCACGATTGCGCCGTCCATGTCCCAAATACTGGCCAGCGCGTACTTGCCGTCCTTGGTGAATTCGATATGCGCGGCTGTCTTGCCGGGTTCCGGCCGAAGCGTCTCGACGATTTCCAGCTTCCGCTTGTCGATCACGTGTACCGCATCTCGGTGCGGGCCAAAGAACACGTCGACCCAGGCATAAGGCGTATTTTCGTGTGAGCGCATGAAAAATCCGGGTCCCAGCGTCTCGATCCGTTTGACGGTCTGCCAAGTCTGCATATCGATGACGCTGATCACACCGTCCTTCAGGTGCGGCGTCGCGAACACTTGGCGGCCCTCATACTCGAACGTTATCCCGGAGCCGAGGTGCGGCAACCCCGTCAGCGCCAGATCCGCGACCTTGCGCCCGACATTCAGATTGACCACCTGGCCATTCCTGGCGTTCCGCGCCGCCCCCATCAGGTTGCGGTAGTCCTGATCGAAAAGAAAGTCGTCGACATAATCGTCGAGCACGATATGGCGAACCGGGAAAGGTCCATGGTCGAATGCACCTTCCTGCATGCCCGGTTCATGATTGTGGATCAGCCCAACCGGCACCGGACGCGGGTTGTCGGCATAAGAAATTTCCCAGATCTCAGGAATATCCTTGAGCGCCACGATGAAGCTTTTGCGTGGCCGCGCCGTATAAACCGCGCTGACCCGTGACGATCCGCCTTTCACCCCGACGACATCGATCAGCTTGATCGGCGCCAGTTCCCGCGCGTCCAGGATCACCAGCGTGTGCGGCAGGAAGTTGCCCGCCATGACATACCGTCCGTCGGCGGAAACGGCGATGTTTCGGGTGTTGACCCCGACCCGCACCTCTGCAACCGGTTTGAAGGTCTTGAGATCGTATTTCGAAACCCAGCCATCGCGGGACGCCAGATAGACGAAGCGACCATCGGGGGAGTACTTAGCACCCCCATGAAGCGCGAAACGCGATGGAAAGCGCCACAGCGGCTCGAAGGTATCGCCATCGAGGATCGTCACATGATGATCCCCCGTTTCCACGACCGTGAACAGGTTCATGGGATCGGCGTCGTGCACCGGGGTCTCGCCGAGTGTCGAGAGCGCATTGTGAACGACACGGCTGGCCGCGATATCGGCTAGCCCCCAGGTCGGGATTTCCGGCAACGGTTTGTATATGAAGTCGACGATTGCCGAGATGTCCTCACTGCTCAGCTGGTCGCCAAAAGCTGGCATCTGCGTTGCAGCGCGTCCATTTGCGACGGTCTTTGCCGCCATTGGTTTTCTCAATCTCCGAAGGTTCTCTGGCAGCAGAGCCGGACCGATACCGCCCAGACGGTTTCCGCCGTGGCAAGCAGCGCAATGCTGCTGATAGAGAGCGAGCGTCTGTGCGTCGGAATGGGATTCCTCGGCCACCGCCGCCATCGGCATCAGCAACGCGCACATCATCAGGACATTAACGAACCGCATGGACGTAATCCCCCTTGCCGTATGGACGGTTGACGAGCCGTTCGCCGCCGACGTCGACGCCGATTTCCGCATCGTCGAGGTAGCACCCCGGATCTTCGGCCCAGGGATCGCCACTCACCTGCATGGCGCGCACGCGGGTGTTGCCGCCGCAGATGGCGAAGTACCGGCAGCTTCCGCATCGTCCGCCGATTTTGCGCGGCGACTCCTTGAGGCCGGCCATGATCGGATCTCCGATATCCTCCCAGATCTCGGAAAACGGGCGTGATTTCACGTTGCCGAGCGAATAGTTCCACCACATGGTGTCCGGGTGCACGTCACCCAGATTGTCGATGTTAGCCACGTTGACACCCGATGAATTCCCGCCCCACTGGCGGAGCTTCGCTTCTATATGTGACGCACTTTCGGGAAAATGGCGCTGCACCCAATGCAGCATATAGACCCCGTCGGCATCATTGTTCCCGGTCACGAATTCTTTCTCGCGGCCCGCTCTGACCAATTTCAAACAGGTATCGAACATCAGGTCCATCGCCTGGCGCGTGACCTCCCAATGCGCATCGTCACCACGGTTCTTATTGCCGCGCCCGGCATAGTTAAGATGCGACAGGTAAAACTTGTCGATATCCTCTTCGTCGATCAGTTTCAGCAAGTCCGGCAGTTGATGAGCGTTGTCGAGTGTCATGGTGAACCGCAACCCGACTTTCAATTCGTGCTGCCGGCAGAGCCTGGCAGCTCTGAGCGATCTGTCGTAGGCACCTTCCTGACCGCGGAACATATCGTGCGTTGCGCCGATCCCATCTAGGCTGATACCGACGTAGTCGTATCCGATGTCGACAAGATGCCGGATCGCATCTTTATCGATGAGCGTGCCGTTACTCGATAAACCGACATAGAACCCCATGTTCTTTGCACGCCGGGAAATTTCGAATATGTCCGGCCTCAGTAACGGCTCGCCACCCGAAAGGATGAGGACGCGCACGCCGTAGCCCCAAAGATCATCCATCACCTGAAAGACCTGATCGGTCGTCAGCTCGCCCGGAAAGTCGTGATCGGACGAAATCGAATAACAATGCTTGCAGCGCAGATTGCAGCGCCTAATCAGGTTCCAAATTACGACCGGGCCTGGCGGGTTTCGCTTTGGGCCGATGGATGTCGGTTCCAGGACCTCTTTCACATACTGCGTGATACGGAACATCGCCGCCTCCTACATCCCAAGCCGAAGCCCGGTTTTCTTGAGTATTCGTGTGCTGAACAAAATCTCGTGACGCCGCGCACGCGGTCCCAGGATACGGGCCATCTCGGCGACCAGCGCCTCGACTTCGTCACGGCGGCGTCCGTGCACCATCGCGAACAGGTTGTACGGCCAGTCCGGCAAATGGCGCGGCCGGCGATAGCAGTGCGTCACATAGTCGAGGGCACCCAGTTCCATACCGGCGTCACGCACATGCGCGTCATCGACATCCCAGACGGACATGCCGTTTGCCTTGATGCCAAGACGGTAGTGATTGGGCACCACGCCGATCCGTCGGATAACGCCATCGTCCAGCATGCGCTGCATCCGCGCCATGACATCCGCAGAACTCAATCCCAATGCCTCTGCCACGGCGTGGTACGGACGCGGCACGAGGGGAAGTCCTTCCTGCGTTGCCTGAATAATCTGCCGGTCCGTTTCGTCCATGTGCGGCTTCCAGTCGACCTTGTTCATACCGTAACCTTCAGGCCGATGAAGTACTCTTCTTCTTTCGGCATCGGATAGACGTGCAGGCCCGTCTCCTCCTCTATTTCAGCGACGACCGCTTCTATCCACGCTGCTCTCTCGACGGAAATCACGAACCACATGTTTAGGCGGTGATCCCGGGCATAATTATGCGCGACCTCGGGATGCGCATTCACGGTCTCGGCCACTTCATCGAAGCGGTTTGGTGGCACCGCCATGGCCGCCAAGATTACATCCCCACCCATTCGCTCGGCGTTGTAGAGCGGACCGAACCGCGACAGCACACCGCTGTCACACATACCGCGAATATGACTGATCATGTTTGCTTCGCTCAGGCCGAGCTCGGTGCCCGCGCTTGCAAACGGCCTGTTGCAGATCGGGAAACTGCCTTGAAGATTATTGATGATGCGGCGGTCGTTCGGGTCGAGCGGAATGATGTCCGCCGTTTCCTTCGTGGCACCGTACTTCGCGCCACATTGTTTGAATCGCTTCCGACTGAAAAGCACCGCATTAGGGTACGAACCCGCATCCGTCTGCTCATTCAACCCGGCAATCTGGGCGCGGACCTGGTTCCTGTCCTTCCCATGCACCATACAGAACAGATTGTAGGGCCAATGCGGCAAGCGCCGTGGCCGCCTGTAACAGAGCGTGACAAATTCATACGCTGCCAGCACCCGGCCCAATTCGCTGACAACGTCGTCGGGCACGTCCCAGACAGCCATTGCATTGGCTTTGAAGCCGAGTTCCCTGTGCTGAACGACGATCCCAAAGCGTTTGATTACACCCATGTCGTCCAGTCGGCGCAGTCGGGCAATAACGTCAGCCTCAGTTATGCCGATGCGACTGCCGATCTCGGCATAGGGTTCCGGTAAGAGAGGGAGACCCGACGCAAGCACGGCGACAAGACTTCTGTCCGTTTCATCCAACGGCTTCATACCCGGAACCCCAGGTCGATGTGATAGGCTTCCTCGAGCGGCAACTCGACCACATCGAGACCGGCCTCCTTCTCGATGTCGTCGATGACCGCCAACACTGCATCACGGTCTGCCGCCGCCAACACAAACCACAGATTGAGCTGATGCTCGCGTTCGTAGTTGTGATTCACTTCCGGACGCGCACTGACCTGTGCAGCGACCGCATCCAGCTTCCCGGCCGGGACAGACATCGCCGCAAGCGTACTGGCACCCACGGTGTTGGGCGAAATCACCGGACCGACCCGGGAAAGGATACGTCGCTCCCGAAGATCCGCGAGCGTGTTCAGCACGAAATTCTCAGTCAAACCCAAGGCGTCGGCGATGGCCTTGAACGGCCTGGGCTCATAGGGGATACCGCGCTGATACTTGTTGATAATCCGGCGTTCTGTTTCGCTCAGTGCCATGTTACAGCCCTGTTCTTCCAGCGCGTGCGGTCAGAAATATCCCGCTTGGTTTTTGGGTGCTAAGTGTCCGCATGACTTGCATCGTGCGGGTGTCGTACACATCGACGCGATCCTCATCGCGCACGGAAATCCATACCTGTTCGCCGCGCGGCGTGAATTCCATGTGGAGCACGGCCTTTCCGGGGGTATAGGTCCGGATGATCGACATGCTGGGGACATCGATGACCTGCACTGTATCGTTCCGCGGATGCGCGAAGTTGACCCAGACCTGGCGTCCGTCCGGGCGCGCCACGGCGAACACTGGCTGACCGTGTACGGGAATGCGTTTTACTTCCCGCCATGTTGATGCGTCTACGACGAGCACTTCGTGGCGCCCGACTGCGGGGAGGAAAAGATAATCGCCCGCGCGCGCCCAGCCTTCCAGATGCGGCATCTTGTACACCGGCATCTTTTCCTCACCGCGGCCGTAACCGTCCAGGATACGCGTGACGCCGGCATCCATATGCCAGAGGTCCAGTTTGGCAAGGCCGTCTTCGCCAAAGAGTCCGGCAACATAATATCGCCCATCGGACGTGATCAGTGCATCATATGGATTGCGGCCTACATTCTTGAACTTCGTCAATCCGGGCTCGGGACCGACAGAAAAATCGAGCACCCAAATCTCACCGGCATCCCACAGACTGAAGATGAACTTTTGCCCCGGCGCATCGACCAAGCCGACGACCTTTGAAAGCGTGCCGTCTTCCATCGTCGCCGGGATATCGGCAACCATCTCTAGGGTTTCGGCGTCGAAGACGCGCACACCGCCGGGCTTATAGTTTGAAACCGCAATCAGCTTGCCGTCCTGCGAGATGGCACCGCCGATGCTGTTGCCCGACTGGATAATCCGTTTCGCAATCTCGGTACGCAATAGGTCGATTTTGGTCAGCCCACCGTCCCGGCCGAAGATATAGGCAAACCGGCCGTCCCGCGAGAACACCGCCGATGCATGGCTGAGATCGCCGAGCCCCTCGACGCGGCCGAGTGCCGTATGGCTGGTTGTTTCGACGACGACGAGACTGCCGCTGGCACGCTCGATGATCAGACCGAGATCGCCCGTCCCACGGAGCGTTTGCGCCGCCCCGGCATGGCCCGCCATGCCGACGATAATCAGAAGCAACAAGACCGGGACACAGAGGAACCTCCCGTTGTTCAAAATCACTGAGCATCTCCTTCCAGCAGTCTTTGAGCTAGATATTTGGCTTCGGCGTCGCTCAACAGTTCAGACCAACCGGGCATCGCCTTTTGTGGATTACCGCGCAGGATCATCGCGGCAAGGCTGTCGACGTCCCATGCCGTCAGATGTTCCGGCAGTAAGGCGGGACCGAGTCCACCCTTGAGGGTCATCCCGTGGCACGAACCGCAGTCATGACGCAGTAAGTGATTGAGATCCGAACGGCGGTTTTGGGAAAGCACCTCTCCAGCCGGAGCGATTGTTGGCGCCAACGCGGCCGCGCAAATCAGAACCGCGATCATGGCTTCAACGAACCGCATGTTCGGCGCGGGGGTTTTCAATGACCGCATCCTCACACACTCCACCAAGAGTCCCGGCAAGCGACACAACACGGCCAATCACGAACATCACCGGCGACATCAGTCCTTTATCGGACGCCGCCGTCGCGATATCCGCCAACGATGCGGTCACCACCTGTTGGCGGGGTGTCGTTCCGTTACTGATTGCGATCGCCGGAGTCGTCGCCGGCATGCCCTCCGTGATCAGGCGCACCGCAATCTGCATCATATTTTGCGCACCCATGTATATGACCAGCGTGGTGTCCGGATCCGCCATCCCACGCCAATCTAGATCGAGGTCGACGTTCTCCCGGCAATGGCCGGTGACATAGCGGACGCCAGTCGCGAGCCCCCGATGGGTTAACGGCACGCCGGCCGCAGCCGCGCACCCCGTCGCCGCGGTGATACCGGGGACGATGTAGCACTGTATATTCTGTTCACGCAGATACGCCGCTTCTTCGCTGCCGCGGCCGAAGATAAATGGATCGCCCCCTTTCAGACGAACCACACTTCTGTGGTCGCGCGCTAGGTAAGCCAGCAGAATATTAATTCCGTTCTGTGGCACCGGATGACTGTCGGGGCGTTTCCCGACGTCTATTTTTTCGGTCTGTTCGGGGATTAATTCGAGAATTTCCGGCGCTACAAGCCGATCATAGACAATAACATCAGCATCCATGATCAAGTTATAGGCCCTGCGCGTGAGCAGTTCCGGATCTCCCGGACCGGCTCCGACAAGATAAACCCCATTAAAATCGCTTCGATCATCATCGCCGCGCGGCATTTTGCTCTTCCTGTTCAATCTTCGGTGTGGGACCGGCGGGCGGGGAACTTATGGGAGACCCGCCGGTCGCCACGAACCAGCTCTGCCTAGTAGACGTCGTTCCGCGTATTAAAGACGTTGAACTTGCCTGTCGGTGTCACTAGTCGCTTGTCACGAATGACGGCCTTCTTCGTCAGGGTTTTGTCGTCGACGACGACAATCGCCGATTCCTGGTCCCGTGCGTTCCAGACTGAGAACCAGATCTCATCACCCATCTTGTTGTATTCACCCTGAACGACCCGGCGCACCCCTTCAGTGATCCCGGACCATTCTCCGATCGGCAGAACCGTGTACTTCGGTTCCTTCTGGCCGAGCTCGTCCACGTTGAACACCGCCACTGAGGACGCAAGTTCGGCTTCGGGGTTCAGCGGCGTGTCGACGTAGATGTGCTTCGACTTCGGATGAGTCTTGATGAAAAGGGACCCACCCCCCTGACCTTCGAGCACCTGAACAACCTTCCATGCCTGGTCGGGGTGTCCTTCCGGATCGGTACCGATCAACGCGATGGTTTCGTCACCGAGATGGCTCGTCGCCCAGACCGGGCCGAATTTCGGATGCACGAAGTTGGCGCCGCGTCCGGGGTGCGGCTTGGTGCCGGTCTCGATCAACGCGACCAGCTTGTTCTCTTTGGTGTCGACAACCGCAACCTTGTTACGGGCATTCGCCGCCACCAGGAAGTACCGGCCACTCGCATCGAACCCGCCGTCGTGAAGGAACCTTTCCGCTTCGATCGCGGTCACTTTCAGGTTCTTGATGTCCTCATAATTGACCATGAGGATATGACCGGTCTCCTTGACGTTGACCACGAATTCCGGGTGGTAATGGGATGCGACAATCGCCGCGACACGCGGTTCCGGATGAAACTCCTGGGTGTCGTAAGTCATGCTGCGCGTCGAGACGATCTTCTTCGGCTCAAGTGTGACACCGTCCATAATGACGTACTGCGGCGGCCAGTATGCGCCTGCGATCGCATACTTATCTTCCCACCCCTTCATCTTGGAGGTTTCGACAGAACGTGCTTCGGCGCCGATCTTGATTTCGGCGACCGTCGTCGGCTCTTTCATCCAAAGATCGATAAGATTGATTTTTGCGTCGCGACCGATGGTAAAGACATAACGTCCCGAAGCAGAAATGCGCGAGATATGAACCGCGTAACCGGTGTGGATAATCTTGACGATCTCTTTGGTTCCCCCGTCGATCAGTGCGACTTCCCCACTATCGCGCAACGTGACGGAAAACAGATTGTCCAGATCGAGATCGTTCATCGGCTTCGTCGGGCGTTGGTCGACGGGCACGTGAACTTTCCATGTCGCTTTCATTTCGGGCAAGCCGAATTCCGGCGGCTGCGGCGGCTCTTCAAGAAGATATCGCGCCATCAAGTTGATATCGTCGGCCGTCAGGTCGCCGGAAGTTCCCCAGTTGGGCATGCCGCCGGGCGATCCGAAGTTGATAAAATCACGTAAAGCCTCGAAACCGCGTTCCTTGGTGACCTTTGTGGTCAGCGCCGGCCCGGTCGCACCGTTTCGCAACACGCCGTGACAGCCGGCGCAACGTTCGAAGTATATCTGCTTGGCTTTCTGGAATTCGGCGCCCCCAAGTGGTGTTTCCCCGGGTTTAACACCCGGTTGATCCATCGGTTGATCACCCAGGATATTCAAGCTTGGCTCGTACCGATCCCCCGGGGTCGTACCGTGCTTTTTGGGATCCGCCGCCATCGCGGCCGTCAGCCCCAAAGACAAGGTGGCTGCCACGGCGACGGAAAAAATAGTCCGTTTCATGTTTCCTGCTCCTGCGAATTCTGATGGCGTATGCCCTTGAACCCTAGGAGTGCATGACTGCGCCCGCCTTAACCTTTGTTAAGTTGTGGGTATTTGTCGCTGATGACGGCTTAACCGAAGTCAAGGTTCTGAGCGTGATGACAGGGATAATTGCCGGCATGAAGCATCTCGTACTTCAAGTGCTGTTCATACTCCTGCTCCTGGTTACCTCGACGACCAAGGCGGATGTGGCTGGACCGACTGCAAATGAACTGGCGTCGGTCTATCCGGATGCCGAGAATGCGGGGCCATATCAAGGCACGCCGCCGGCCGCTGAAGTGTCATTCGCCGGCGCGACGGTCGGATATGTTTTCTCGACGGCCAGTGTCATCAACTCAACGGGTTATGCCGGTGAAACCATCGACGTGCTGGTCGGTGTATCCGCAGACGGTATTATACAGGGCGCGATGTTGCGCAAGCATAGTGAGCCGATCCTTGTCATCGGAGTATCCGACGATGATCTGACGAGTTTCGTGGACGGTCTCGCCGGAACGAACGTTCTGATATCCGCTGTCGAGCGCGCCCGCCGCAACCCGGAAAACGCCGATGCGATCTCAGGCGCGACCGTTTCCAGTGCCGTTATTCGCGATGCCGTCATCCGAGGCGCCCGGACGGTGCTCCGCGCGCGCAACACGTCTGCCGGAGAGGCGCGACTAGAACGACTCACTTATGAAGCAAAAAGTTGGCCCAAGCTCATAAATGATGGTGAAGTCGCATCGAAACAATTTCGGTTTGCGGACATACCGGGTGAACTTGGCTATGACGCCGCCCCCGATGATTCATTCATCACCCTCTATGCAGCATTGCTGACACCACCACTGATCGGCGGGAATTTGTTGGGCACGCGGGAGCATGAGGCACTGCTTGCATCGCTCGGTTCCGGGGATCATGCCATTTTGATCGCGGCCAACGGGTTCTATTCGTTCAAAGGACGAAACTATCGGAAGTCAGGGGTGTTCGATCGCATCCAGATCATACAAGGGGCGCACACTATCCCATTGCACGCCGCCTCCTATCGCAATCTGGAGCGATTGAAGGCCGTTGACGCTCCCGAGTTGAGAGAGATCGGAATATTCGTGCTGGGCGCGGATACCGGCTTCGATGCGACGTCTCCATGGCGTGTCGATTTATTCATCGACAGTATGTCCGGCACCGGGACGGGTCCAACTTACACGGTTTCTCTTCCGTACGCGCTACCATCCTCATACGTGATCAAGCCGGTACTATCAGCCGGGGCAGATACCGAAAATCCTACCGGTCAGCCACTTTGGCAGCAGATCTGGCATAATCGGCGGTCGGATATCGTCGGCGTGGGTCTCCTGCTGACGTTGCTTACCGTCGTCCTCGTGTTTCAGGACAAACTCGTACGTTACCGACAGTTTCGGGATGCAGGCCGCCTCGCGTTTCTGGCTTTTGTTCTCGTCTGGCTTGGTTGGTATGCCGGCGGCCAGTTGTCGGTCCTCCAGGTGCTGACGTTCGCACACGCCCTGCTGCAGGGGTTCGAATGGGAGCATTTCCTCGTCGACCCCGTTATCTTCATGCTTTGGGGGTTCGTTGCCGTCACCCTGCTGTTCTGGGGTCGTGGTGTTTATTGCGGATGGTTATGCCCCTTCGGCGCCATGCAGGAACTCCTGAATGCCTGCGCACGCCGGTTAGGCGTGCCGCAACTGCAAGTACCTTTCGCGGTTCATGAGCGACTTTGGGCAATCAAGTACGTCATTTTTATCGGCCTGTTCGCCGTTTCCCTGCATACCCTCCGCGAAGCGATGGTGCTATCCGAAGTAGAGCCGTTTAAGACCGCGATCTCTTTGTCCTTTATCAGAAACTGGCCGTTCGTTCTGTATGCGGCATTCCTATTGTTGGCCGGATTGTTCATTGAGCGCTTTTTCTGCCGCTATCTTTGTCCGCTCGGCGCGGCGCTCGCCATCCCGGCACGGCTCCGGATGTTCAACTGGCTCAGACGACGCCATCAATGCGGACGGGAGTGTCAAATCTGCAGCGAACGTTGCACGGTCCAAGCCATTCATCCGACCGGTGAGATCAACCCGAACGAATGCATCTATTGTCTCGAGTGCCAGACATATTACATGGACGATCACATTTGCCCCCCGCTTGTCGCCGCCCGCAAAAAGCGGGAAAGGCGTCTGGCGTTGGCTGCAGGTGAAGTCGTGAACCGGGAGGCTGACTATGGTTGACCCCCAACCGATCTCCAGGCGCCGTGCAATCACAATCATTGCAAGTTGCTGCGCGTTCCCCGCAACCGCTATCGCCGGAAAGGAACGGACTCTTGAATGGAAAGGCACCGCGCTTGGCGCGGACGCGAGGATCGTATTCGAGAGCCGTGACCGGGCCAAAACCGATGCGATGTTGGCTACGGTTCGCGACGAGATAGAGCGTCTCGAAGAGATCTTCAGCCTTTATCGCCCGTATTCGAGCCTCGCGACCCTCAATCGAGACGGCCATCTCCATCGTGCCCCGTTGGAATTGATCGCACTGACACGCCGGGCGCTTTGGTACACCGAGATTACCCATGGTGCGTTTGATATCTCCGTGCAAGCGCTCTGGGATCTCTATGTCGGACATTTCAGCAGGCATCCAACTGACCTGCTCGGCCCGGCGGGCGCCGACGTAGCCGCCACGTGCGCGTTTGTCGGCCCCGACCATATCAGGTTGAACAATTCGTCAATTTGTCTCGACCCGGGAAGCAAACTCACCTTCAACGGCATCGCGCAGGGCTATATCACCGACCGCGTCGCCGATCTCTTGCGTCAACTCGGCTGGCGCAATGTTTTGATACAACTCGGCGAGACTCGCGCGATCGGCGGGCACCCCAATGGCGGGCCCTGGAAAATCGGGCTTCCTGGTGAGGCTCGCACTGCGTTGTTTAATGGTGCCTTGGCGACATCCAGCGCAGATGGCAGCCGGTTCGTCACGAACGGACCGCACCATCACCTCTTCCATCCGGCTTCCGGCCGCTCGGCAACGGCGCGCCCTCCCGTAACCGTGACGGCCTCGCGCGCCACAGATGCGGATGCGCTTTCCACCGCACTATTCATCCTACCGGATTCCGAACACGCAAACGTCCTCGCGAAGGTGCCTGGCGCACACATCGTGCCAAATGGAACACAATCATGAAAAATTTTCTCGCAACCTTCTTCTCATACGGTTTCAGACCTTTTTTCCTGCTTGGCCCCGCATATGCAGTCATCGTCATGCTGCTGTTTCTTATGTGGATCGGAATCCACTTTGCCGATGCACAGATTGTCGGCATGTCGATCGGCGTCCCGCCACACATCTGGCACGCGCACGAGATGCTGTTCGGTTTCGGCACAGCAGCGCTTGCCGGGTTCCTGCTAACGGCAGTTCCCAACTGGACGGATACAAAACCGGTTCACGGTTACACATTGGGCTTGCTTGTTCTGCTGTGGGCCGTGGGGAGGGTCGGTAACGGATTCTCTGCGCACCTCCCAGCGATTACCGTTGCGGCACTCGATCTATTGTTCCTGCCTGCTTTGGGAATTCTCGTCGTCGGTGGACTGCTCAAGGGATGGTCTCGTCGGAACCTGATCTTTGTTCCACTTATCGGCGGGTTCATCGCAGCGCAAGGGCTGTATCAGCTTGAGTCGTTAGAGATCGTGGACGATGGGATTGCGCGTGGGCACAACCTCGCCGTCAACATGTTCGCATTGCTGATCGCCATCATTGGCGGCCGCGTCGTGCCGGCGTTCACGACCAACGCGTTGCGGCAACGCGGTTTCGTCAAACTACCCACGAATTGGCCACCATTAAATGTGATCGGGGTGTTCCTTGTCGCCGCCTTCACTATCGCCGCATTCATAGCGCCCGACGACACGGTCACCGGGTGGCTCGCGGCTGCGGCGGCTATGGCAAACGGGATTAGACTCGCAGGATGGCGCGGGCTTCGAACCTTCGGGATGCCGATCGTTTGGGTGCTTCATGCAGGGTTTGCCTGGCTCGTCGTCGGACTGGCGTTGAAAGCATATGCCATTCTGGACGGATCGATATCATCCGCGAGCGCCACCCATGCACTTACGGCAGGCGCCATCGGAACGATGGTTCTCGCGATCATGAGCCGCGCCGCACTTGGTCACACCGGGCGGGCGCTCGTCGTCAGCAAATGGATCGTCGCCGCATATATACTGGTGACAATCGGCACACTGACACGGATCGTCGTTCCTGCCGCACTGCCATCATTTTATAGCTCGGGGATGCTTCTCGCCGGGCTTTCGTGGGCCGGCGCATTCCTAATTTTCGTAGTCACGTATTTCCCGATCCTGACAGGGCCGCGCGCCCATCGGGGTGATTAGGTCAGGCCACAGTCCGCTCTTCCAGACCGTCTTCGTATGGATAATATTCCCGAAGCGCCGCAACGTCCTTGATATATACCTTGTGCGCGTCCGATTCGACGCCGTGGTCTCTGAGTTTATTGAACAATCGTGACAGGCTTTCCGGCTGGACACCCAACCGTGCGGCAATCAGATGCTTGTCGTACGGCAAATCGACGATGGCTTCACCCTCAACGCCGCGGCAACGGCGCAAAAGAAATTCCACCAACCGCTGGCCGGCAGAGCGGGTTTTCAAGGTTTCGACTTCATGGACCAGCCTGTGCAGGTGGCGTGACATCGATGCCAGCATATTCAGCGCGACTTCCGGTTCTTTCGAAACGACGGACGTAAAATTCTTCGAATCGAGTGCGATTAGCGTCACGTCTTCGATCGCTTCGGCATTTGCCGGGTAACCGCCGCCAAGAAATGCGGCGGCTTCGGCGAACATATCTCCATTATTGAAAACACCGAGCACCGCGTGCTCTCCGCCGGATGTATCCCGATAAATCTTCACCCAACCGTCCACGATAACGAAAAACTTACTCGCGGGGTCACCACGTTGAAAAAGCAAGCGCCCTTTTTGGAACGTCCGTACGGCCGCGCCACCGAGCAATAAATCTAATATCGCGCTGTCGAGCCCTGAAAACAGTGGCTGTGCGCGGACGATCTTTAGATATTCATCGCTGAGGGTTGCCATGCTCTCCCCCTCCAAACATGGTCGCACACTCTAAACTCTTCTAACTTTAGTGGATTCTGGAAACGCCGTCGAATCATCGAATTACGGTCAGAAAACGCCGAGCAGGTTGTGTAATCTCGCATCCTTGGATTTAAAATGCCCGACGAACCAATCCCGCAGCCGATGCGACAACTTCTCCGACATATGGTCAAACCCGCCGCCATCAAATTCAGTAATAATATCCAGTATATCGTCCAGCAGCGCCTCATGGTCTTGTTTGTGTTCGAGGTACTGATCGTAATTGCTACGCCGCATGACGCTCTCCTCAAGAGCGAAATGCGCTGCGATCTTTGAGAATATCTCACCCAGGAACAATTCGACGACATCGCGCGGAGCATCGACTTCAATACTCTTGTGGGCGCGGTTGATGAGTTCGATCAACTGTTGATGTTCATGATCGACGGCGTCGATCCCGATCCGGAACTCTTCACGCCATTCTATCAAAGCCATTGTTCAACCTCCGCCCTTCGCACCGGAGATCACGAATCCTCCGGCAACGGGATCGAAATCGATGGCGAGATTGTCCCCGGCGTCGACACGCACAATTCTTCGGGTGATGTAGTCCCATCCCTGATCACGAACGGTTGTCCGCAGTCTCAACCCGACTTTGTGCTCCCCCGCGCCGATGACGAATTTCTCGTACATTCGTGACGGACCATCGCCATGAATACCTGATGGGGGCAGCACGTTCTTATAAATCATCTTGTCATCGAGCTCGAACTCGATCGCCAACGGAACCCGCTCTCTTGAACAAACCTGCGCTTTGCGCATATTCGGTGCCAATGCCTCGAGCTCGGCCGCCGACCGGTCCCGGCATCCCCCCACGGGCTTTCCACCGTAAGCGAAGCTCAATTTGATCTGCGCCTCGCCATCATCAAGAAGACGGTACGCCGGTGCCGCCGAAAAATACCCGACAAGAACGGCAAAAGCGCAGTAGACAACCCCTTGGGCGATGATGCGGAACGCCCGTTTCATGACTGCGGCTCCTTTCGTTTCGTAAGCTTCACCCCTGCCGTTTCCGATTGGTCGGCAAGGCGTGTCAGATTTTGCTGAAACACTTCGATGTCCGCCAACGCTCGGCGCCATTCCACCGGTGCGCGCCATATCCGCGCCAGTCGTTCTCTCGGCACGCGTTTACGGAGGTTGGGGTCACGCCTACGCTCGAAGCGGTCTTCGCTCCACTCCTGGCCCAATCGGTATTGGCACTCTCCCGCACGGCAACCGACCACGGCGACACCATCAGCCAGGTCTTTCGAAAGCACGTAATCGATATAGGGCGGCGGCAGCATGCCCGCGCAAGGCAGATCGATCGCGACGCGATTGTCCCCGACCAGCTTTCTGCTCTGAATGCCATGCTTGCAGCCGATAATCAGGACGCGGGAATGCCCTTCCAGTTTTTCCGCAAGCGTATGTATTTTGTCTCTCAATTGCCGTGCGGTGAGCTCCGGCAGGTCGATACCCGGCACCAAGTCACTGGACACGCGGAATGGCATCGCCGTCGGACATGCCCCGACGCAGATTCCGCAACTCACGCAAAGATCCGGATCGACTTTCGCCTGCTGCTCAAACGGTTGATGATCGGTACGTGGAACCATCGTAATCGCACTGAATGGACAGTCGTTGGCGCAACGTGTGCAACCATTGCAGTTATCGAGATCGATCACGGCGGCCGGGCGTCTGCGCCGGGGCGGCAGCCATGGCATAAGCATCAGCGCGAAGGTTCCGACGAACGCGATCATCCAGACCGTACCCGCGCCCCATTCATCCACCAGCGGATATGCGAACAGGTAATACCAATCAAGGTCCAGTAGAAGTGGTACACGATCGAGGTTCGCCGGCCCGTGGCTCACTGCCGGCTGAACGAACGACAGAACCAGCAGCATCGCCAGCGTTCCAAGCGCAAGCCCCCGTGCCGGCTTCCATTTGGCATAGCTGACGCGTTGCAAGTGGATCCACATCACGAGAAGAAGGATCAACGGCACCGCGATATGCAGAAAAATAAGCAAAGTGAAGAACCGGTCGTCGAGACTGCCCTCGTGCATGAAATTGCGGGCGATCGGCTCGCCGAAGATTGGTAGCCAATCCAGCCATTCCGAGGACCTGACTGCGACGTACTGCCCCAGTTCATCCCATACCAACCAGTATCCTGTAACCCCAGCCGCGATGACGAGCCAGGTCATCGGCACCCCGGTTATCCAAGAAAATGAACGGGGTCCGCGGTAGTGGTCGAAAGCGAATTCCCGGATGATGTGGAGAACCATCATGACCACCAACGCATCTGAAGCGTAGCGGTGCAGGGAGCGCATGACGCCCCCCAAGTACCACTGGCTGTGCGTGAGACTCTCAACGGACTCGTAGGCTTCGGTCAGTCCGGTATCAAAGAATACGTAAACGTATAGTCCGGAGACGGCGACGATCCAGAAATAGAAAAAGCCGAGGCCGCCGAGGTAATACATCGGGTTCCAGCGGGGACCGAAGGCCCAATCTAACCAGCCCTCCACCCACATGAACGGCGTCCGGATTACCGATTGAAGGGCTTTCATTCACACGCTCCGATGGTGGAATTCTTACGCATGCCGGGAGGCACGCCTTTGTGCGATCAATGCCCGTGCGATCACGATCCCAATCCCGGACAAGCTGAGTGCCCCCATCACGATGGCAATGAAGATTGAATAATCGAACCGGTACTTTCCGCTGGCCGGGTCATAAAGCGTGCAAAACAGTTTCACGCGATTGATCAGGCCGTCGATGCTGGTCATTTCGATGCGCCCCCCGTAGATCAACTGTTTGAGCGGCTCAACCAGCAGCGGCGTTTCGAAATCCGCCCCGTAAATATGCCGATATACGCGTCCGTCGGTATCGATAACCGAGGTCTGGGAAAGATGGTCGAAGCCCTGGGGCGATGGCCGAAATGTGAAACCGAGATCACGCGATAAACGGTCTACGGTTGCGGCATCCCCGCTCAAAAATGTCCATCCGGAAATACTGATGCCGTGAGATGCGGCGTAGGAGCGCATGCGGTTTGGGGTGTCGTTCCGTGCATCGAACCCGATGCTGACAACGTTGAAACTCCCGTCGCCGAAAGCATCACGAGCAACGTCCACCGCATTGGCCAAAGTTTCCGAAACCATCGGACAGATGTCGGCGCAACTTGTGTAGACAAGGCTAATCACCAAGGGTTTGTTCAGGTAAGAGACGAGGGAAACAGGTTTATTGTTCGTGTCGACAAAATGATAATCGCCAAGCCGGTTCCCGATTGAAGATTGAGATGCCTCGAGAGCCTGGACACGATCAAACTTGAGCTCGCTCTTTACCGGCACCGCCTGCAGACCGAGTATCGTGACCGCAAGAAATACGGCTTGCGTCAGCCTATAGCCCGGCAAGGGTGCCTCCTTCTAGAATGGCGCCGCCAAGCACGAGCATCAGCTGCAGTAGCGACGCGAAGAATGTGCGCATCGCCATGCCGGGTGATGGTGATTTTACAAACAACCATCCTCGGTAAAGGAAATACCCACCGCCCAACGCCGCGGGCACCATATAAACAGGGCCATATTCGAAAAGTCCCGGCAGCAACGATATAACGACCAGTACGAGGGTGTACGCGAAGATGACCCGAGCGCCGCGCTCAATTCCGATTACTACTGGCAGCATCGGCACCCGGACGGCGGCATAGTCTTTCTCAAGAGCCGCCGCCAGGGACCAAAAATGGGGTGGCGTCCAGAGGAACAGCACCATCGCCATGATCACAGGAATGGGGCCTGGAACAGGTGATACAGCTGCCGATCCCGCTAATACGGCGAACGTTCCAGAGAGACCGCCGATCACGATATTCCACGGTGTGAGAGGCTTGAGCCAGACGGTGTAGACAACCCCGTAGGTAATGGCTCCCAGAAACAAGTAAATGCCGACGAGCGGATTGAGCACCAAGCCTGCAGCCGATACCGACCCGGCTAGCAACAAAAGAACACCCAAGTACCAGATGGCGCCGGGCTTGTACTTGCCCGTCACGAATGGGCGCCGGCATGTCCTTTTCATTCGAGCGTCCAGGTCGATTTCGACCAATTGATTGAAGGCGCCCGCCGCCGCGCTTGCACCAAGGGCTGTCAGGCAGAGCACAGCGATTTGCCACGCCGGCAAGCTGACACCTGGCGTGACCGCGAGCCCCGCTACCGCGCTGAGCGCGATGGCGAAACCAATGCGTATCTTGAACAGGCCGTATAGCTCTTTCAGCGTCGCCCGCATGATGCGCTCCATCCCGTCATGCCATCAACTGAGCGGCCATACTTCGGACAGGAATTTCCAGTTCACGAAATAATAGAGCACAAAGCTGATGAAAAAGACGGTTACGAGAGTGACGGTTCCCGGAAGCTTAAGTGTCGCTTCGCCACCATGACCGGAAATCGTCGCCCCACCGCCCTGGAAGATAATCGGCGCCGTCTTCGCCGTCTCTTCATCACGAGGCTTGCCGACAAGAACAGAGCCGACAACGACGACGATGAACATGATGCCGCCGATGGTCGCCAGCACCGCAAAGACGCCGTTCAATCCCATCATCAGAAAGGCGGCAGGCGGATAATCGAAGCTAAGCGTGGCATCCGAAAACGTCATGTCCCAATGGCGACGCGATACGCCCAACGTGCCGGCACCCATCATCAACATTGAGATGCCGAACGCGCCAAGCCCAAACAGGTAAGGCTGCCACTTGCACCACCCCTTCAGGATCAACTCGCGTCGGAAGATAAGCGGCACCACCAGATACGTGATCGCCATGAAGGCCAAAGTTGTCCCCGCGGCAACCGTCCCATGGAAGTGGCCCGTCACGTAAAGCGTGTTGTGCATCAGCAGGTTCAATTGCTCCGTGCCGAGAACAACCCCCGAGATCCCACCGACGAAACCGAACATGACGACCGACAGGAACATTCCTGAAAAAGCCGGGTTGCCCCACGGCGCATTCCTAAGCCAACCGAACACCCCGCGCGTGAAACCATTGCGCCGCTGCGCAGCTTCGATCGCACCCGGGACGCTCATGCCGTGGATCATGCTTGCCAGAACGGCAAGATAGATCGCGTACGAGGTATTGAAGACCTTGAACTCGGAACTGATGCCCGGATCGGTCAATAGATGGTGTGCGGACGCGATCGGCAGAAAGGCGATATACAGCAGGAAAGCGCCACGGCTCACCTTTTCGCTAAGCGGTTTTGATCCGATGGTCAGCGCCGCGATCGCATACCAGACAGCAACGTGCGCAGCGACGTTGATCTGTTGCGAAGAATGTCCGAGTCCCCACCAAACGAGGCGATATGTCAGCGTGTCGATATCGCCGATCAATCCGATCGACCACAGAAACGTGGGAATCAGGATGATCGCGCCCGACGCAATAGTGTAGACAGCGATGATCGCCGCCGCCACGGCGCCGAACGTCACCAGTGGGATAGAACCCTCATATGTCTTCTCATGTTGAGCGACGACAAGCGTCCCGAAGAACACAAAAACTGCTATCAGCGCACCGACGGCAAACAGGATGAGGCCCAAATAGAAATGCGGCGCGGCCTGCATCGGCACGTAGGACGTGAACATGACGCTCGATTCACCCTGCAGGACGGCGACGTTCGCCATAAGGGCACCGACAAGCATCAACCAGAACCCAAGCCAGCCGAATCGAGGTGTCGCCAATCTGCAATTCAGAAGCACCGCTGAAGCGAAATAAAGGATCGCGATCTCGAAGAAGATGATCCAGAAGATCAGGATATCGGCGCCATGCGCCGTCAGTGCCAGGTAGAAAAGATCGGCGGGAAGAATGTGAACCGCCGGCCAGCGCGTGAGCGCTACCAACAAGCCGAACAAACCGCCGATGGCAAGGAATACGATCGCCACCACGGCATTCGCCTTGATAAGGGCTTCCGCGTGGCGGCAGACCTTCAAGCCGGTATCGGGACATACCCGATGCGCAAATGTCGTTGCCATGTCCTCCCCCCTTATTCCACCACGTGAATACGGCCAACCATCTGATGATGGCCGATACCACAAAATTCGTTACACACGACGCTGTACACCCCGGCCTCGTCCGGCGTTACCGTCAGCACCATTTCGTAATTGGGGTGAACCTGGATATTGATGTTTGCGGGTTGCAGCGAGAAGCCATGTAGCCAATCGAGCGAACTCAGGTGTAGACGATAACTTTCGCCTTTCTTCAGTTCCAGAATCGGCCACCATTCCCAAAGGCGTCCTAGCATGTAGGCATCACCGCCCGCCGGCGGCCGCACCACCGGGATTCCTGTGTCGCCCTCTTCGCGCACCGTGTATTCGGCAGCGAATGCTTCGACCTTTTCAGCGAACGCGTCCGGACTAATTCGGTAAGCCTCGTTAGAGAGGTTTTGCTGCCCGTCGATGTGCCAGTAGACCATGGTGAAGAACATCACCAGGCCCCAAACGAATGCGATGGAGATCCACATCACCTCCATACGCGCCAGCGGCTCTTTCCACCAAAGTCGCTCTTCCGGCGGTGTGATTGCCATGTCGCCCCCCTACTTTGCTATAGGGATCGCGGCAATCTCCATGATCCCCCAAATTGTATAGAAAACAGCCGGAACGGCGACACCGATGAACAACAACAAAAATGGATTATCGATGATAGCTTGCATCGGTGGGATGCGTTCATCGTCGCCTGCCTCAGAGTCATCATGTTGTTGCGTATTGTTTGGCTCCGCCATGGCGCTACCTCTCCCCTCTGCCGCATAGACCTCGATCGAATTATTGAATGCGCAATGAGAGCACTAGTCGGCGCGGCACTCCTTAACATCGGTTAAGGACACAGAGATGAGCCCTTGATCTAGTTGCCCACCGGTACTCGGCTCGGTTTCCGATGCCGTCCGGGCAATGATAAGGATGCAAAAGGGAGACTGAATATGACGCGTCACATCTTCGGGCCGACAGTCGCTGGCATTGCAAGCATACTGGTCTTGGCGAGTTCCATACCTGCCGATGCGGCTGACGGTGCGAAAGTATTTAACAAATGCAAAGCATGCCACACGCTCGAAGCAGGCAAACATCGGGTCGGTCCATCGCTGGCCGGCGTCGTTGGTCGGAAAGCCGGCACGGCTGAAGGTTATGACAAGTACAAAGGGCTCGAAGGCGCCGATTGGGTCTGGGATGAAGCAGCGTTGATGGGATATCTGGAAGATCCGATTGGGTATCTGAAGGATAAGACCGGCAAGCGCTCGTCAATGGTTCTTAAACTTCGCAAGGAAGAGGACCGGAAAGCCGTTATCGAATTTCTTAAACAGCACTGATCTTCAGGACCGAACCGGTTCGCGGATCAATGGAACATTGGAGGCCCTGAAACAACACGTTACCTGATGAAAGCATGGTGCCCGGCCATGACCAACGGACCCCTTACACAAGCGGACCTCGACATCATCGAAAAGATGACGCTTTTTGAGAGGCTCACACACGCCGACCTGACGAAGGTCGCCAATGTTTTGCTCATAAAAACCCTGTTGCCTGATGCATGGCTTTACCGGCCGGGAGAAGTCGCTGAGTGCTTGTATGGCATTCTCTCCGGTTGGGTGAAAACCACACGGCAATCGCCCAATGGGGAATTTGCGCTACTCTCGACATATTCAGTCGGCGAAACTATCGGCGAGGCACATGCTGCACTCGGTGATCACTTCAATGACAGTGCGGTTTGCGCCGTCAAGTGCAGAGTCTTTACTCTGAGTCGGAACAACTTAAACAAACTCCTGGCTGAAATTCCGAAACTGCAGATTGGCCTGATGGCAACCGTTTCCCACCATCTGGATAAAGCGAATGAAGACCTTGAGATTCTGAAGACACTGAACGGAGAACAACGCCTTATCCATTTCCTGCTAGAACTAGCTCATTATCCGGATGCACATACGAACGTCGCATTACCATTCGAGAAGATTCTGATCGCGGATCAACTCGGCATGACGCCAGAGAGTTTATCTAGAAATTTTGCAAAACTCCGGACCTTAGGCGTTACGGTTCGAGGCCGGTCCGTGCAGATAAAGTCCCCTAACAAACTCTATGAAAGATTAAAAAAGGGGCCACGGTTTGATGCCGACACTTCGGCATAGTCCGCTTTAGCATATCAAAAAAAGGGTGGTGGCCGGTATCTTCGCACACGAAGAATCAACCAACCACCACCCAGGGGCAGCACCGATATCGCGTGAACCTAGGGTGGGTAAAAACGGCCCTACGCACGGTGCTTAGTCACCTTTTCGCCAGAGCGCTGGCGTCAGCTCTCGCACGGCTTTATCCAATGCCCTCCCAGAATGATGACGCCGTAACGAATACAAAACAGAAGAAAACCACCACTCCACTGTATACCCGACAGGTACAGTAACTCCATCTGATGCTCGATCGGGAAAGCGGCAGCAACGCGCGCGCCCGCTGCAAAGACCAGCAACGCGTAAATGCAGAATGTCGCACCATCGGCCTGCAATACCTGACCGCTGTGTCCGAGCGTTGCCCGGGTCATCACTGCGACCGTCATGGTTCCGATGGCACCGGCGGTCAACGCATGGATGCCTGCACTTACCGGGACCGAGGAATCCAACTGGGAGACACCAAGAAAGAGCAGTCCCAGCGGTACCCACGCATACCCGACATGCAATATCCAAACGAGCGGCTCGGCACCGGCATTGTATCCGTTCCAGCGAATGAACCTGAGCGCGTTACCGATGGCGGCGTTTGCCAGCAAAAGTCCCGTTGTTCGGCTCTCCGGGGAAACAAGCCAGGATCCGAGCGCTGCAACAGTCAGCAGAATAATCGTCAGGTCGAACAACGAGGACGGTCGGGCACGATACGGCGCAGACATTGTCCGGAACCAATTATTGGTGAAATTAGGAACGATACGTCCGCCGATGAGAACGATCAGACAAACATATACTGACAGGCCTAGCCTGACGCCTATCCCATGGGGGATGTCGTCCAGGAACACCTCTAGGTGCGCCGTAAAGTTTGCGGCGGCAAGCAGGGCAACAGCAGCGCAAACAGGCAGGTTGCGCCAACTCTTGCCTAAGATGATTTCCCTTGAAACGACGACCAGGAGCACGGGCAAGAACACGCCGTCGATCAGCGCGGATGTGACCGGAGCCAACCCGCTCCCAAATGTCATCATGACGCGCCCGGCGATCCAAAGCATGAACAGGTTCAGGAGCAACCTACCGGAAACGGGAGGTCTGCCCGTCCACGACGCGATCGCCGTCAACAGGAAACCGGTGAGCGCCGAACTCGCGTATCCGAACAACATCTCGTGCGCATGCCAGTTCGTCGACGGTTGCGATACCGGAAGCGATATCAGCCCGGTCAGTACGAGGATCCACAAGATCATGGACAAAACCGCAAAGATACCTGCACCAAGAAAGAATGGCCGAAATCCCGCATCCAAAAACATGGAATTCTCCCGAGCAGGGTAACGAGGGACAACGCGCGTTCTAAACTGCATTTCGCACCGGCATTTGCTCGTCAGTTATCGACTGCCGGGCTTCTTCCATCCTCGTCAGTGCGCGTTCTTGAAGACGCAAAACCTTGGTCAGGTCTTTGTACAGCCATGGATCGGAAATCTTCGGCAACGCGGAACGGATCGTCTGCGCAACTTTTTGATGCAGTCGATGCAGATCCGCATCCGTCGATACACGATCATCGATGGCCATCATCCCATCCGGGGCGAAGGCCGCATCAACCATCAACCTGTTTGCCATTTCCCTCAGTAACGAGCCGGCGTAGATATCTCCGTAAACCAGGTCGAGATACGTCGCCGCCCCGAGCGGTTTCTTACCGAACAGGGCGATCTCCATCGCCAGACCTGCAGCAGCGCGCACCAGCCTCGAAAGCGTGTTCACCAATTTCCCGCTTTCCTCGGCGTTCATGTAGCCGAAGTAAGAAGGGGCCAGTTCAGCCATGGAGCACGCGGAGGATGCGAATTTTTCCACCGCTTCGCCGTCCCGCGGGGTTGAGAGGACGTGCGACGCTCGTCCAACAACGCTCTCCTCCGTAACGATAACATCCATCGGCACGTCATGCGGCTGAGGGTGGATTGATGACACGTGTGCAAAGGAATATCCGACACCGATGCAATAAGGTTTCACGTCACATGCAGCCAATGTCCGGTCATAGTATCCGCCGCCGTTTCCAAGCCGGAAACATTGATCGTCGTAACCAACAAGCGGCACCACCAGGATCTCTGGCTTGACCGGATTACGCGTCACCGGAACGGGAATATCCCAAATCCCCCTGTCCATCGGCATCCCGGGCATCCATCTCCAGAACTCCACCGGCGCGTTCTTTTCAATGACGACCGGGAGTGCCACTCGATAACCTCTCCCGTTTAACTCACGAAAAAGGGGGACAAGATTGATCTCGCCCCTGATCGGCCAGTATCCACCGACAATCGCACCTGACGGTGTGGCTTCGAGTATCAATTCTAGAACACGGTCACCGATATCGGCACTGGCCAGTCGTTTTCGCGCCGGGCTCACGGCGCGGCGGCATGCCACAAATTCCAAGCGTTTATCAACACGCCAACGACGTATCTCATCCCAGTTCATGACGACGGTGCCGATACACTCAGATTGCGGGGGAGCCGCGACAGGACGGCACCCGCATCCGCGATAATCTCGGAAATCAGTTCCCGGGCCGCCGGCACATTCTCGATCAAGCCAGCGACCTGTCCGGCAAACAAAGCCATTCGTTCCAGATCGCCGCGCGTGTTTCTGAGTGGGGAATCGGTACTAAAGCGGCGAATGGGCCGGCCATCTTCGTCTCCGACAATCTCATTGCCTGCAGATCCCGGCAGTTGCCCGAACCGGTTTACTCCCAATTCCCGGGTTTCACTGTTCTGGAGAACGCGGACGGGCGCCCCGACCGGCCAATTGACCGAGTAAAGGTCGGTATGGATCGTATCGTCGTGCGTGGCCCTGACGATCCGGTCCTTGTGATATGCGTTGGCGAACGATTCCCGCGTTGCAAGAAAAGCCGTGCCACAATGTATACCCGCCGCCCCTAGCGCTAAAGCGGCGACAAGCGACGCACCTGTCGAATACCCGCCGGATGCGACCACCGGGCATCGCACCGATTTGACGATTTCCTGTATGAGCACAAGTGACGAGGTTTGACCGTGCACGTGACCCCCTGCTTCGGCACCTTGTGCAATGATGATATCTGAGCCCGCTTCCGCAGCTGCAATGGCGTCTTTGACATTGCCGACTTGGTAGAGAACGACTGCGCCGGCTGTTTTGGCCTTCTCGATCGCAGCCTGCGACACGTCCCAGAAGAAGCACATTGCATCCACTCGGTTCTCGAGACAAACCGCGAGTTCCTCATCGAACAACTTCGGTGCGGTCGCCGCCGGGATCAGGTTCACGCCGAACGGCCCCACTGTCTTCGTACGAACTGCGTGTATTTGCTGTTCGATGAATTGTGGCGCTTCGCGCACCATCCCCAGGAATCCGAAGCCCCCTGCATCGGAAACAGCTGCCACCAGATCAGCCCGCGCTACACCACCCATCCCGGCCTGCAGGATCGGATATCGGCACCCAAGCACCCGGCACATTTCGTTGAAAAATCCCGGTTCGTTATCGATGACTGAATTCAGGCCTTCCAAGATTCTTCCCCATTCATCAAAGCAGCGCCGCGGGTACGAACGCGATAACGACAATCAGCGCGCGACGGCACTGGTACTGAGCGCCATGGTTTCGGTGACCGCACGCGCCGGGAAACTCACCTGCCATTCCCTTGGCCCCACCTGACACAAACGGTGCCATAACCGAAAGCTTTTCGGAAGGCGTAATGCTGGACATTTCGGCACTCCCCTCTCCCTCCAGATGAGCGTGATAAGAAATTATCCGCTGCATTTTTATATTGAGCAAACGAGAATAATAGCTATTTTATATTTGTTTTTCCGATTTTAAATACATAGGCAGTCATGGACACCGAACTCGCCCGAACATTTCTGGCCGTTGTCGCTGCCGGCAGCTTCGTTTCCGCAGCAGAGCGTCTGCACGTTACGCAATCGACCGTCAGCGCCCGGATCCATTCACTCGAGGAGATGCTCGGTGCCAGGCTGTTTGTCCGCAACAAGGCCGGCACGTTTCTGACGCCATCGGGCAGGCGTTTCGAGGCGCATGCGCTGGTTTTGGTCAGAACGGTCGAACGATTGCGCCAGGACGTGGGTATCGCCGAGGGTTTTGAATACACTCTGACCGTCGGCGCCCGTTTCGGGCTATGGGACCGTTTTCTGATCTATATGCTTCCAATATTGCGGGATCGGTTGCCGAACATCGCAGTTCACGCAGAGATGGGATTCGAGCCTGACCTGATGCAGAGCCTGATAGACGGCCGCATGGATATCGGTTTGATGTTCACGCCGCAGAACCGCCCCGGATTGAGGGTCGAGCATCTGTTCGATGAGTCGCTTGTGCTGGTGACTTCGGATCCGAACGAACAACGTTTTCTCGACAAAGGGTATATCTACGTCGATTGGGGGCCTGAATTCTACGCCAAGCACCGTGCGTCGTTTCCGGAATTCTCCGGCCCGGCGATGACGGTTGGGATTGGCTGGCTTGGTATCGCGCAAATCATGAACCACGGCGGCTCCGGGTATTTCCCGGTTCGGTTGGTTCGCCCTCACTTGGACGCTAAAAAACTGTTCGTGGTCGAAGGCGCGGAAGAATTCAGCCTGCCCGCCTATATGGTCTACAATAACGCGATCGAAGAACGGGCACTTGATGTCGCGACGCAGATCATTCGCGAGTTAGCGTTAAATCAACAAGAAACCCCTGCATACTGATCTGGAAGCATCTGATGGCTCTCTCGACGCATCAGGTGTTTAGGAACCGCAATTCCGTCATAAAAACGGGTCCGTCTATCAGCCAAGGCTAAACGAGAAAATTTTCACTCGGGATGGTTCAGTTCCCAAGAATTGGATCAAAGCCGTTTACATTGCGTCACTAGTTTACATTGCGTCACTATTAGGCTCGCGAAGCGCCGTCACCCTTGATCCCGTTCGCCCAAGCCGTCAGATAAAGTCCGGCCGAAACCGCGGGACCAATACCCAGTGCAAAAACCACCGTTCCAAAGCCGACGACGCCACCAAGCATCCAGCCGATCGCCACGACAGTGACCTCGATGCCGACCCGGACCCAGGCGATGGGTAGCCCGGTGACACGTTGCAAGCCCGTCATCAGGCCATCGCGCGGTCCTGCGCCCAGGTTCGCGATCAGATAAATACCGCTGCCAAGGCCCACCAGCATGACGCCGGTTATGACTTCGACAACCTGCAACGTAAAACCGAGTGAGACAGGTAAATACGGCAGAACAAGCTCAATCGTTGCCGCAATAATGATCGTATTCAATACCGTGCCAACCCCCGGACGCTGACGAAGCGGTATCCAGGTCAGCAGCACCAGAATACTGACGGCAAAGGTCGCGGTGCCGATGCTTATACCCATATGCCGCGCGACACCCTGTGCCAGCACGGTCCAAGGACTCACTCCCGCCCCGCTGGCAATCAGCAGTGCCTCGCCAAAGCCGAACAGAAACAATCCGAAGCACAAATACACCAGCGTCAAAACCCGTGGACGCAGGTTCAATGGGGTGGGCGAACTCCACCCTGCCGCCGGCACATTTCTGACCAGAAAAATACGCATGCACGCTTATACTTCCTGCGGCAATAACGGGCCATTGGTTCTACGTCGCTAAATTGTAGCGGGAACAAAATGCTGATTGTTCTCAGGACGAACAGGCCCCGAACGAAAACTGCGTTTGAATGAGGATATACAGTGGACACCGTCACCACAGGCGAACATCAATTGGGCACTCAAAATTCCAATTGACTTGATTTGCTTAATTGCCGATCTTCATCGCTATGAGAACAGGCCGAGATAAACACCAAGCAATGCTCCTCGCTGGGTATTTGCAAATAGGATCCTTCCCCCGGGTGGGGTAGCCGGACTCGCGCGCGCTCACACTCGGGGCTAAGCCTTAAATTCAATCTTTAACCACCCCTTAAAGGATCGGGTGACGCTTACGTGCGCCCGATGTGTGATTCTATGCGCAATTCAACTACGTCAACGCTTCAAGCAGCGATAACGCCAAACGACACCTCGATTCTGACATCGGTGGACCCGAGACAAACCAGCACGTCACACGCTGCGGCAAGATGGCCGACGATTGAGATCTTCCGACCTCTGGAGAGTTGCCTGACAAGCAAGGATTACTTCGCGCTTGAGAACTTCCTGATCGTCTTAACAGAAAGGCGAAGCCGCGAAGCCGAATATCTCGCACGGCTCATCCGAACGAAGCTTGCAGATGCACGCATCGTGCTCAGCGAAGATGTCAGCGCCGATGTTGCAATCATTAATAGTCGCGTAACGTATTCAATAAACGACAGCCCGGCTGAAACACGTTCGTTGATACTCGGCGAAAGCTCTCCTGTGCCGAATTTTAATCTTCCAATCTTCACACTGCTCGGCATCGGGCTTCTTGGCATGAGGACAGGCCAAACCGGACCGTGGACGGATCATTCCAGAAACATTGGCAAACTTGCACTTCTGCGAGTCGATTACCAACCACAAGGTAATCGGCAAGCCAGCCAAACCGCTTCCTTTCCGCACGAACTGAAGGAATAAACCTATGTCCTCGAAACAGAAACTTTTAGCCATCCAGGCGGAGCCGCCTGTGTGCCTCGACGCTGCTTATGTTGACCGTTTGTCGGGATTGGCTTTTTCGGCGGCAAAGAAGTCACCGGAAATCGGCAATCGTTTATTGAACGAGATCGATCGCGCAGAAGTCTTGCCGACTGACCAGATGTCAGCAGACGTCGTCAATATCGGATCGACGGTGACATTTCGCGACGAAGTGACCTGCAGATCACAAACAGTAACCCTTGTTCTCCCAAAAGATGCCGATATCGGTCGTGGGTTCGTGTCAGTCCTTACGCCTATCGGCGTCGCCTTACTGGGCCTTTCTGAAAGCGCAACCATTTCCTGGCAAACACTCGACGGAGAAGATCGCCGCTTGACGATCGTTCGCGTAAAGCCTCCGGCATCGTGCGAATAACCAGATGATCCGGTCGACGTTCTCCATGAGTGCCGGCCGGATCACCACCGCTTCTAAGTGATATTCTTTCCTCACCCTTTCCAATCGCTTTCACACCAAAATGAGAAAATTGACATGAACACTAAACACCTGATTCTGCACATAAAGCCTGTAATCTCTATGATGAAGACGGGCATTGCTACGAGCTATCACTTAAATTTATCCGGTTACATACAGAATCTCTGCGCCGCCAGAAAAGCGGATCTCACGAACATCTTTAATCGCGCCGATACAACTCTTATGCTTCCACAAACATGACCGAGTTGACGATCGCACTTGGTGTCCTGGCACTAACCCATCTGATGCCTTCGGCGCCGGGTGTGCGCCCCGCATGCATACGGGCGTTGGGATTGCTAGGGTTTCGCATCGTCTACAGTGTCATTTCGCTCGTGGTCGTGGCATGGCTCATCACGGCATATATCGATTCTGCCGATACCCCTTGGGTATGGACCCCACCGTTCTGGACACGGTGGATCGCAGTCTTTGCCATGCCATTGGCCATGTGGTTGATTGCAGTGCGACTCATTCAGAAACCTGATCATGCCCGCAACAGAATCTATAGGCTGATACCGGCCCCTGGGAGTTGCGGACTTCTGTTATGGGCGTCGTTACACCTTCTTAATGTCGGTCAAGCTCGGTCGGTACTATTATTCGGGGCCTTCGCTGCAATCTCAGGTGTTGCCATGATAAAAAACACCATGGCCGCACGGTCACTCGCGGGATGGCGCTCGATCGGCCCCCTATGGGACTGGCGTCCCCCATTTGCCGCTGTCCTGATGTGGCTTCTGTTCCTTGCGCTCCACCCTTACTTGTTTGATGTGGATCCGCTCGCGGGTATTCTGCACTGACACGCAGTTCCATTCCGACCCTGTTTGAAACTGTGAGTAAACCCACGAGTATCAGGCGGTTCCACGTGAAGGTTTTCACGTTCAGCCTTGGGCGGAGCCTCAATAAACATGTCGAGCGTCTCGATGATGAGGTCCACAGCGCCATATCTATCCGAGCATTCGATAACAAGTATCGAAAACTTTCGTTAGGGAGTCCGGCGCCGGGTTCATAACTATCCCGTTAGACCTGATAATTATCCAGCGAAGAGAACTGCAATGGACGATTTTGCCTGGGATGCGGATGAACTGGGACTTCAGATTGCACGCCATACTCCGGAAGCGATCATTATCGCCGATCGCGCCGGCGTTATTCGCTATTGGAATGGCGGTGCTCGGAAACTGTTCGGTTTCACGACACAAGAAGCACTCGGCCAAACGCTTGATATCATAATTCCCGAAAAGCACCGGCGCGCGCATTGGGCCGGATGGGAATCCGTCGTCCGCACGGGCAAGTCCCGCTATCAGGCGGACGAACTATTGGCGGTACCGGGTTTGAGAAAAGACGGCTCCCGGATTTCACTGGAATTCTCGATATTCTCAATCGCCGACCGATACGGTGATACCATCGCCATCGGTGCCACACTTCGCGATGTCAGTCATCATTTCAACAAGATCAAGGAACTTGCAGCGCGTTTGAATGCCTGACCATTTAACAATGCAAATAGTTACGGCTTTGCTATCGCTGATGAACTGCGATGCCGTCGACATGTCGCCGCGGAAGAAGAAAGCAGTGCCGGATTGATTCTTCGGGAACCTTTTTCCTGTTTCTCCATCAAGCGTAAGGATCCAAAGGGCAGAAATCAGATGACCTTATTAAATGCGGTTGTGCAGACACAGGCGCCTCACGACGACGATACTCTGGTATCGCATGTTCTGAGCGGAGATCTCGATGCATTCGAGGCAATCGTCCGAAGACACAATCAGCGGATATTCAGACTTGTCCGAAGCGTCATCAAGAATGACGGCGACGCCGAAGATGTGGTGCAGGAAGCCTATGTCCGAGCGTATTCAAAGCTGGCCACTTACCGTGGGCCGGGCAAATTCGGTGCGTGGCTCGGCCGGATCGCAGTCAATGAGGCATTGGGCCGTTGGCGCTCACGGCAGAAGATCGTTTTCCTCGAGGATAAAACATCCGCCGAGGAACGCGCGCCACACTGGACCGAAATCATGCAAGACGATCGCCCCAGTCCGGAAAGGCTTGCAATGAGCCAAGAGATCAAGCCCCACATCGAAGATGCCATCGATACATTGCCGCAGGAATTTCGCACGGTCTTTATGCTCCGAGCCGTGGATGGCGCCAGCACCACGGAGACCGCCGAGATTCTGGATATCCCCGTCGCCACCGTGAAAACGCGTTATCACCGGGCCCGAAAGTTACTACGGACACACCTTGATAGAGAACTGGATATCGTAGCCGAAAAGGCCTTCGGCTTCGCCGGCGAACGCTGCGACCGGATTGTTCGAAATGTGCGCGCCGCAATCGCTGCAGCTCCTGACGGAACTAAAAGCTGAAACACGCCGGGAACCTTTTCACGATTCCGCCATCTTTCATACATGCCGCCTCGCCGAAAACACGCACTTCTCCGAGGCATCATTAAAAAAAATGGAGAAATCGATGTTCACTGAATTCATGACGAATGGAATGACGCGCAGACGGGCAATCAAAACCGTCGGCGCAACGACCTTGTCCGCCGCTGCCGTTGCCGTTCTCGGTGGTCGTGACGCCCTTGCCGCCGGCGCGACTGTCTCGGCACAAGACGTCAGCATTCTCAATACCGCTCTTGGCGCCGAACTTGAGGCGATCGCCGCCTACCAGACGGGAGCCGAAAGTGGCCTGTTGTCGAACGCAACACTGGGCATCGCTCTGCAGTTCCAAGGACATCATAAAGAACATGCCGACGCGTTGATGAAAACCGTGGTAAAGATGGGAGGCAAACCCGTATCCGCGAAAGCGTCATATGAGTTCCCCGTCGACCAATTGAAATCCGAAGCCGACGTTCTTCGCTTCGCCGCCACCCTGGAGAAGGGCGCCGTAAGCGCCTACCTCGGTGCCGTTCCCATCTTCCAGGACCGCGAACTGGCAAAGGTCGCGGCTTCCATCCTCGGTGACGAGGCCATGCACTGGGCAGTGTTGCGCCACGCACTCGGAGAGAACCCTGTACCTGTCGCGTTCGTTTCCTGAGGCCCGCCCCGCAGCGACTGGCGCAATTCCCCACCCCCGGGAAATCGCCGGTCGCTGCACCCCCGTTCAAGAGGCACCAGCCATGTTTAATCCGTCATTGACGACTCCGATTGTCGCAGCATCCGTTATCCTTCTTCTCTCGCTCGACCCGTTTGCAACCGCCAGTCCGATCGGCGGCGATGCGCAACGCGGCAAAGACGTCTACCAACGGTGCCTCGGCTGCCATTCGCTCAAGATCAATCGTACGGGACCACGCCACTGCGGTCTGCTGGGCCGGAAGGCCGGGACCCAACCGGGTTATAACTATTCGAAGGCGATGACCGAGAGCGGTATCACATGGACCGCTGAAACACTCGATGATTTCCTAACGGCGCCGTTGAAAGCCTTGCCGGGAACGAGCATGGGATATGCCGGTGTCCGCTCGGCAACCGATCGTGCCGACCTTATTGCTTATCTATCCACCGCTATGGATGGAACGGTTCAATGTAAATAACATTAAAATATCGTATTTCTCATAATAACCACATTCTAATATGGTTGTTATTTATCCGCACCGAGTGTACTCCCTCTCTAGGGGCCGACTGGAACCGGTGCCCGGCAATCCTGATCAAGGCGTCGTATATGAGACCCGGAAGCGAAGTAGATGTATAGGAGAGAAAAATGAGAACGTTTTCCAAACTGATGCTTGCCGTCATTTTGACAACTGTGCCGGTGACGGCTGGGCATACAGATGACAGTCTTTCGCCGTACGGCACGTCAAAAACGGACCTGCATGACTACCCAACGATCGACGCCGTCTTCGACGTCAATTACCAGGATCCAAACGATCTAAATATTCTTTATGCGTTCGTAAAGAACACCAAGAAACCTCTGAAAGGAAAAATGGTGGTGGTCACGCACGGTCCGGAACTGCGCGCCTTCGCCAAAGAAAACTATATCAAGTACCAGGGCATGATGGACCGAATGAAGGAATTGGCCGATGACGGCGTCGAGTTCCGCATGTGCCACAACGCGCTCAGGGCCGCGGGGTTCAACGCAAACGATTTCCACGGGTTCGTCACGGTTGTACCGGCAGGATTTCCGGAAATCGCCTTTCTGCAGTCACAGGGGTACCGCTACATCAACCCATTGCCTTACGGCGTCAAAGATGTTCGCAAACTGGATCAGCCGGGGAATTGATTTCGCCGCAGAGACATAATTGAAACCCCAAGCAGCATACGAATAATCAGTATCTACTCCCGGCATTTAGGGTGCATCGCGTGCTTACTCCATTCGCCTGCAAACCGTAGTTCTGTCCCGGCACCGGTCTTCTCAGCACCGGTTCACAATCCCCGGAGTAATTCTTGCCAGGTTCTAATTTGGCATCTCACGTTTATATTCCTCGCACTACGCTGCCACTATGCGGGCAGCGTGGTGCAGGGTATCCCTCTTAACCTCGATTTTTCAATTACTCACAAGCAGGATCCTCTAAAGGTGCTTCTACGATTCTGCAAAACGTCCCAGTTTGTTGGGAACCATTTCCCGCAATAATCATCAAGCCATTAGACATCCATCCAAGATGTCTGCTGCTTCACGACATTAAACAGTAGGGACATTATCCATGAATCCGAACCCGCAACCGTTGCAATCGGGCGAGCACAAGAATGCACCAATCAATGTGCCGGAACGAACAGAGGTTGAAGCAGCAATTCGGACAATTATTCGATGGGCGGGTGATGATCCGAACCGACATGGCTTACTTGAAACACCAGCTCGCGTAGCACGCGCTTTCGAAGAATTTTTCATCGGATATTCACAGGATCCGGCAAGAATTCTTCAGAAAACGTTCGACGAAACCGCAGGTTATGACGAGATGGTCGTTCTGAGAGGAATCCCTTTTGAAAGCCATTGCGAGCATCACATAGCACCCATTATCGGACGGGCATGGGTCGCCTACGTTCCCAGTCATCGCGTTGTCGGAATCAGCAAATTGGCACGAATTGTCGATGTCTATGCTAAACGATTACAAGTTCAGGAGCGAATGACGGCCCAAATCGCCAACATCCTACATGAGGTGCTGACACCAAAGGGCGTCGGCGTTCTCATCAAAGCCTCGCATCATTGCATGATGACACGCGGCGTCCATAAGCTTGAAACTGATTTGGTAACAAGCCGAATGCTGGGCTGTTTTCGTGAGAATCCCGCAACGCGGCAGGAATTTCTGAGCATCGTAGATTAGGCAACGTTCACCGCCTTTTTGCTTTCTTGGACTACATCATGATGTCGGTGCATTTCGAATGGAGAATTGAACAATGACCGAACAGAATACGTCGCCGCAGGGCCCCGACCTGAGCCGAGGCGTTGAGTTGTCATCGTTCGTCGACGGCAAGCTTGTCGGTCATGTCAACGATCATGAAGTTCTGCTGGTTCAAGGCAAAAACGGCGTATTCGCGGTTGATGCTCATTGCAGTCATTATCATGCACCGCTCAGCGAAGGGCTCGTGACTGGCAACATCATTCGGTGCCCATGGCACCACGCCTGTTTCGACCTCCAGAATGGCGATGCCAGCCGTGCACCGGCAATAGACGCACTCGCCTGTTGGAAAGTAGAATTACGAAATGGGAGCATTTTCGTCCGCGAAAAATACCCATCTGCGGCTCCTGTCTACAACGAACCAGAGCGTTCTCCTGACTGCATCGTAATTATTGGCGGAGGTGCGGCGGGATTCGCGGCCGCGGAAATGCTTCGTCGCCGCCAATACCAAGGCGACGTCATCATGCTAAGCGCCGATGACACAGCACCTGTTGATCGACCTAACCTGTCCAAAGACTTCCTTGCCGGCAATGCCCCTGAAGAATGGATTCCGTTACGTCCGTCATCGTTCTACGACGAACACGATATCGAGCTGCGTCTTAATACGCATGCGTCAGACATAGATGCCGAGGCGCGCGAAGTCGTTACCGACGATGGCGGCCGAATACCCTATGACCGCCTACTCCTGGCGACCGGTTCTGAACCTGTAGGCCTAAGCATACCGGGGGCCAACCAGCGAAACGTGTTTACACTGCGCACGTTCGCAGATTGCCAGGCGATAATTGCGGCCGCATCGGGGGCCCGTAGAGCAATCATCATCGGTGCAAGCTTCATTGGACTTGAAGCAGCGGCGGCCTTGCGCGCCCGAGAGATTGAGGTTCATGTTGTTGCACCGGAAGAGAAGCCCATGGCACGCATTCTCGGACCGGACATGGGCAATTTCATTCAGGACTTGCATGAACATCACGGCGTCATTTTTCATTTGCAAGACACGGCAACCGAAATCTCCGGCTCGCGCGTGACTCTTGAGAGCGGCACGGTTCTGATTGCCGACTTTCTGGTTGCAGGGATCGGTGTCCGGCCACGCCTGGCGCTGGCTGAGACCGCCGGAATTGCACTGGATCGCGGCATTATCGTGGATTCATTCCTGGAAACCAGTGCGGCCGGGGTTTACGCCGCCGGCGATATCGTACGCTGGCCCGACCGGCGTTCGGGCACGAATATTCGGGTTGAGCACTGGGTCGTTGCACAACGTCAGGGACAAACGGCGGCACTCAACATGCTTGGTCTCCGCGAAACATTCGACGCGATACCTTTCTTCTGGAGCCAGCACTATGATGTCCCGATCAACTATGTCGGCCATGCCGAAGAATGGGATGAGATATCGATCGACGGTGACATTGCCTCAATGGACTGCATGTTGAAATATATGCATAAAGGCAAAGTGCTTGCCGGGGCTTCCATATTTCGCGATATCGACAGCTTGCGAACCGAGATTGCAATGGAACAGGACTTGGCTTCATGAGCTTTTAAAAGCTGAGGTGCTATAGTGTCCGTTTATTTCGGACGATTGTTCTCTTTTTCCAGTTGCTTTATGCGCACCGGTTTCAATGACGTCAGCTCTGCATACTCTTACATCACCTGTAATATGACTGCTGAAAAATCCCTACCTTCCGGCAAATTTCCTCAACGCCCAAATCGTTCACATTGCTGGTTGATCAATCTGAAGGAGATTTGCTGCCACGTCATGCAGTACGGTGGCCAAACTCAGCAGACTGCCATCGAGGGGCGATGTGTCGCGCCAAATAAGTGATATTTGCCGAACGGCCAAGGGGTCGTCGATCCTTCTGATGATCATGAGTGGATCTCGCCGCACTTCAATTAGGGCATAAAGACTTGGGAGAACCGCTAACCCCGCACCCATTTCCGCCATCAGTCGAATCGCGTCTAAAGTGGTGCCTTCGTACTCGGTACTGACATGCGCACCGGAAGCTTCAGCGAGCGCCTGCACTCGTAGGTCGAGGCTATGCCAGTGCCAGTAACCGAGACTGAGCAACGCCCGTCCCGCAAGGTCCGGTAGCGTGACTGGGCCGGGGTACTGCGCCAAAGGATCGTCAGAAGCCATACATATCCACAATTGATCTTCAAACAGGAGTTGAGACTTGCAATTCAAATGGTCGCCGGCCGTCGAAATTATTGTATCGAACAGGCCTTCATGTAGATGTGTCTCAAGATCGGTTGGCCGCTCCTCCCTGATGCTGAGGCGAAGCTTTGGATAAGAAGCATGCAGGTGCCGTGACGCATGCGGTAAGAGATAGGGCCCGATGGTCGGCAGCGCACCCAGGCGCAATCGTCCCGCCAGGTGATCCGGTGCGTTCTGCGCCGTCGACTTAAGATCTTCCAGGTCCCGCAAAATCAATTTTGCACGCTTCACGACCTCCTCGCCCTTGGACGTCAGCAGTGCGCCATGGCGGCCACGTTCTACGAGAACCGTCCCCAATTCAGCTTCCATATTTGCGATCTGCGCCGACAGACTGGGTTGGCTGATATTGACGTGCTTGGCGGCCTCACCAAAGTGCTTCGTCTCAGCAATGGCGACCAAATACTGCAATTGTCGAAGTGTAGGTCTCATTTCATAGCCTGAAACTATAGTGATTACGCATTCTTTCGATTGGAACTATGAACGAGTGGCCGCTATTTCAATAGCAAGGCGCATGAAAGGAGATAGAAAGATGATTTCGGCCCCATATATGCCCGATGCCTTTCCCTGGATGGCCAAGCTTGGGGCTGACCGCGAAAGAGACCAAAGTGCAGGTCTGCCGATCCAAAACCACTTGGACTCGCGGGGATACGATGAGTGCTTGGCGCGATGGGAAGACGATGGTGGCCGGCACTTCAAACTGTCACCTCTCTACGTATCGGCTTCCGTAAAGAAACACGCATCCAGATGCGCTGCTTAGTGATTGGTCAAGGCGAACTCTGATGCTGCTAATCGACTGATCTTCAAAACCGCTGACGTGCCCCTGACAAAGGAGATAGGAAAATGTTCTATGATATTTACAAAGCTCTGCAAGTGGGTGACGGAAAAGCTGACACGGATCCGGAAAAGTTCGCCCGCGAGTCTTTTACCTGGCGCACTATGTCTGCCGTGCAGGTGTGGACACTAACCGTCTTTTCGGCTGCGCTGCTGATTGCCGCCATTGTCTCGGCGATGGTTTGAGCCAGCCGGGACCAGTTATCTTTCTTAACATTCTATGTCCGCCACGGTGTCATCATTTTTGGCGGGCATTGGTAAAACTCGGAGTGAACGATGAACTCAGTACTTCGATAACAGGCGACCATGCGCCGGGATAAAAAGCTGGTTGGCCACCCCCCCAGCCCCACGCGTCCCGGTGCAACTCCCTGGGCGGCAGTCGAACTTCTTTCCTCCCATGTCAGAAGCCGGCTGCCGCTTTTTTTATCGTATAACAGCGTAATCGATGGTTTCGCTTGTTTCTCTGCGGAAAGCCCGAACGTATTGAGCGCTAACCGGCGACCGTCCGTCAGACTGTCTGAGACGAAGTCCAGGGACCATCGCTGGTTCGGCTCCTGCGGGATCGCCATCGGCGCCCTTGTCCCAAGCGCTCTCTTGCGGCCGCCGCGCTTGCGCACAGTCAGGCCTTCCTCCTTGTAGAGCCGGTAGACCTTCTTCCGGTTCACCTCGATACCCTCGCGCTTCAGCAAGGTGTGCAGACGCCGATAGCCGAACCGTCGGCGTTCCGATGCCAGTTCACGCAAACGTCGGCGCAAATCCTCGTCATCGGAACGGCTCGACTTGTAGCGGTATACACTTGGATCGATTCGCGCCAGTCCGCAGGCGCGTCTCTGCGAATAGCCTTTCTCCATCATTGCCCAGCTCACGGCTTTCCTCCTCGAACCGGGCTTCAGAAGTTTTTTCCGAGCATCTCTTTCAGCGTCGAGACGTCCATTATCGACTCTGCCAGAAGCTTTTTGAGCTTCGCGTTCTCGGCCTCCAGCGCCCGAAGTTTCTTGGCATCGGACACCTCCATGCCGCCATACTTCGAACGCCACTTGAAAAACGTCGCATCGCTGATGCCGTGCTTCCGGCACAGATCGGCCGCGGACATACCCGCCTGATGCTCCTTCAGGATGCCGATAATCTGCTCTTCGCTGAAACGGGATCTCTTCATCGTCTGTCTCCTCAATCAGAGAACAGACTAACTTCAAAACGCGGAGATTTCAGGGGGTCACGTCAGTGGCGAAGAGCGACGGCATCGACCTCCGTTACCGGCCCGTGAATGAGCCGACGGAGAAAACACCAAATGATCGTATGAAGAACGTCGAGCATGACCCTACAACGTCACCGGATCGACCAATCGGTCAAGCCTGGGTCAGCGGATAGGATTTTTGGTAGGGATATGGATCACGGCGGGACCCCGACTACCTCTCCCTGAGTGCCGTTTGCGCCGACGTCAGAAATGGATCGAGAATGTACGCCATAACGGAACGCTGACCGGTGCGGATCGCACAGGCGACCTGCACGCCGGGAACGAGCTCATAACGCAACTGCGCGCCTTCGAAGTAGGTCTGGTCCGTTTCGACGCGCACTTTGTAATAAGGGACGCCGTCGCGCGTATCGATTGTGTCGGGACTGACGTTGACGACCTCGCCGACGAGCCGGCCGAAACGGATGGCCTCGGGTGACGCCAGGGTCACCTGAACGGGCTGGCCCTTTTGAACGTAGCCTATATCACGTGTCGGCAGGCGCGCCTCGATCACCAGTTTGTCACCTTGCGGCACAACATCGACCACCGGATGACCAGGGCGTACGACACCGCCGATCGTCGTCACGTGCAGCGTCTTGATGACCCCCGCCACCGGCGAACGCAGTACGGTCCGCTTGAGCGTATCGTCGAACTTTCGCAGCCGCGCCTCGGTTTCGTCGGTATCGCGGCGCGTCTCCGCCAGCTGCTCGCGGACTTCCTCGAGATATTCCGCCTGGATCTCGTCGCGGTCCGCTTCCGCTTCCTTTGCCGCCGAACGCGCCCGGGGCAATGCCGCGCGATCATCCTTAATGCGCGCTGCGAGCGCCGCCTCTTCTTTCAAAAGGTCCAGATGGTTCATCCGGTTGGAAAGCTGGTCTTCCATCAGGCCTTCGGAAATATCGATCTGTTCGCGCACCAGCTTGAGACGCCCGCGGTTGCTGGCGATCCGTCCCGAGATCGCTTCGATCTCGCCGCGGCGCTGCGAGATACGTTCGTTCTGCGACGCGATCCGGTTCTCGATGCGTGCCCGTCGGCTGGCGAAAAGTTCGCGCGCACGGCCTGTTTGATCAGGATAGGCATCGGCGATGCCGTCCGGGAAAGATACATGCTCGGCGCCAGCCGACTCCGCTTCCAGCCGCGCAAGCTCGATCTTCAGATTGGTCAACTGAACTGTCAGCTGTTCGACATCTGCGTCGGAGCGCACCGGGTCGAGCTCGATCAGCGGCTCGCCCTCGCCGACCCGTTGTCCTTCGCGGACGAGAATGGCGCGGACGATCCCGCCCTCCAGGTGCTGCACACTCTTGACCTGCGTCGACGGCACGACCTCGCCCTCGGCGGTCGCGACAACATCAAGCCGCCCGACAACGGCCCAGGCGAGACACGCGGACACAAGCCCGACCATCAGCCAAAGCACCATGTGCGGCGCGGCGCTTTGCTTCGCATTGCCGCTCATTCACCAGCCTCCGTGAGTCCCCGGCGCGGTCGCCCCGCCGCATCCGCCGCACGCGGCAGCCGGCTCACACGCGGATCGGGTTTGGTTGAAAGATCAACGACCCAGTCCGCACCCTTGATGATGTTCGGGTCGAACGAGCAGGCGATGATCGTGCCGCCGCCCTTGGCATGCGCGTTCATCGCGGCGTAGACAAGCGCCCGCCCTTCCTCGTCCAATCCTTCGGTCGGCTCGTCGACGATCAAGATTCGGCCGCCGACGGCCAGCGCGCGGGCCAGTGCAAGGCGCCGACGGATACCAAGCGCCAGGTCATCGCCACCGTTCCTGATTTGTGTATCGAGCCCATCGCTACTGGTGTTGATGAAAGGTCTCAGCCCGGCGGCAGCGATGAGACCGTCGAGTTCAGCTTCGTCCAGACCCGGGTTGGCCGCCAGAAGATTTTCCCTCACAGTTCCGGGTAGGAAGCGTGGCTCCTGCGGCAGATACGATATCTGCCGCCGCCACCAGGCAGGCGAGATCTGTTCCAAGTCCGTGCCGTCGACAAGAATCTTGCCACGCGTCGGTGCCCGTAATCCGGCGACCAGCTGGGCAACCGTTGACTTGCCGCTGCCGTTCGGTCCGCTGACCGCGAGCGTCTGTCCCGGTGCGACGTCGACGCTCAAGCGTTCGAACACCGGCGCACGTTGTCCCTGATAAATGAACGCCACATCTTCGAGCGACACCGCGCCGGTGAAGTCGCTTATCTCGGCGCCGCTGCGGCGTTCCGGCTGCACGGTGCGCAGCTCGTCGAGGACGACGCGGCTTTGCGCCGCCACCGCAAAGGCACGCTGGATACCGGCAAGACGGCCGAGCGGCATGATCGCCCGCGCCGCCAGGATATTGGCGCCGATCAGCGCCCCGACGTCGAGCCGCCCCTGAACCACGAGGTATCCGCCGACGGCAATGGTCGCGACCGTCAGCAACGCCTGCAGTGCCTGTGTCGCGGTCGCGACGAAATCCTGATTGGCGGCGAACTTGGCCTGGGCGTTATCGCTCTCGGCACGGACGTCGCGCCATTGGCGCTCTATATATCCGGTGCTGTCGAACAGCCGCAGCGTATCGGCGGCGCGGGTCGCCGTTTGTGACAGTTTCTGGCGGACAGCCCCCGCGCGTTCCAGCGTACCGGCCGGTGCCTTCAGCATCTTCTGACCAAGAAAACCGAGCAGCAGGATCGCCAGCGCGAAGCCGCCTGCGATCGCCGCCAGAACCGGGCTCAGGAGCGCCAGCACGCCGATAAAAAGAAGCGCAAACGGCACATCGAGGATGACCAGCATGTTGGCCGGGCCGTAAGTGTTACGGATCGTGTCCGGTCCGGTGACGGCCTGAAACCGCGCGCGGTCAGTGAACATCGAAAACACAGGAAACGGGGTGCGCAATAAGGCATTGCGCGCCGTATCCGCGGCATCCGCGTCGAACGGCGCCGCAGCGCGCTGTGCCAGTTTGAGCCGTACACGGCGAAAACCGAACTCGAACGCGACAGCAATGACGGCGCCCGCCGTCAGCGTTGCAAGTGTGGTGTCGACGCCGAACGCGATGTAACGATTCAAAACCTGAATAACGAATATCGGGGCCGCTAGCGCTAATGTATTTGCGAACAGCGTCGCGACCAAAAGCTCGAAGCCGAGGCCGGGACGAAAAAACAGACGGGCAAGGATCGCGCGCATGGATCGACTATACTGAAAACAGAACCGCCCCGCGAGTTGGGGATTCAAACGGGTTAAATTGTGCGCGGGCGATCAGGAGAAGCCATCGAAGTTGTCGGCGGTGAGGTTGTCGGCGCCAACGGATTCGGCAAAGGCAATCAGCGATACTTCGCCGCTGTCTACATCGCCGCCACCGTCGGCATCGTTGAACTGGACGATCGCCGCGTTGGCCGTGGTCGCGTTGTCGTAGAGAACGATGATGTTGGTCGCGTTGGCCGCCGTCGTGTAGCCGGCACCCTGCAGCGTGCCGAGCGCTGTTGCCTGCGCGGATGCTGCGCTGACGGTCCCGGTCATCGAAACGGTCGCCTGCTGAAACTCGAAGATCGCACCGTTGTTCGCCGAGACGTTCGGTGCCATGTGGTTGTTGACGAACGTCGTGCTGCCGGCACCGTCGCCGCCGGTGACAGCGGTGTTGATATCGAAGAGGTCGCCGGCGGCACCCGCCGTGAATGACGACACTGTATCACCGAATTCCGACGTCGCATCGTAGTTGAGGTGATCGCTGCCGGCGCCTAGCGTGATGTTGTCCGAACCGCCGCCGGCAGTAATGGTGTCGCCGCCGCCGCTGGTCGTGATGGTGTCCGCGCCGTTTCCCGTCACGATCGTGTCGGCGCCGGAACCGCCGGTCACGTTGTCGGCGCCGCCGTTGGCGCTGCCGGCGTAGCTGAGCGGCGAGGTGAGCGACGCCCCGTTGAAATTCACCGTCGCGTCGGATGCTCCGCCGCCAAAGGTGACATCGATGTCGCCCCCGGCGAGGAATGCCGACTGGAAGTTACTGCCGGCCGTGATGCTGTAGGAGGTGTCCGCGCCGAATTCGAAGCTCTCGAAATTGCTGAAGTTAGCGAAGTTGGCCTCGCCGAGGGTGGCGCCCGACGTCAGCCGGAACGTATCCGTATCCGCGCCACCGTCGAATGTCGCGGCGCCAGACAGGCCGTTAACGCCAAGCAGGTCGTTGCCACCGCCGAGATTGGCCGTCGTCGTCCCGTCGGCGCTGTTGATGTAGACATTGTCGGCACCACTGGCCCCGGTGATCGTCGAGCCGCTCGACGAAGAGTTCAGGTTCAGCGTGTTGGTGCCGGCCTGTAGAACCCAAGATTCAACGTTGTCGTGGCTGGCGACCGTGTTCGTCCCGACAGCGAAGGTGACGCTGTCCGTGCCGCCGGCAAGGTTAATGCTGGAATTGGACGCGTTGGTATTGTTCAAAAGGAAGCTGAGCGTGAGGTTCTGGTTGTCGGCGTTCCCGAGAAATGCGACCGGCGCACGCGGCCCGGCGGTGGAGCCGTCCTGGTTCGACATCGTCAGATTACCGCCGGTCTGCCAGGTCAGGGACTGCTGGGCCGTGATGTCGGATGTCGAGTTGTATGCAAGTTGCAGTGCTTCGACATTGGAAAACGCCAGAGTGTTCGTTGTCGAGTTTAGGATAAGCGTATCCGTGCCGCCCGCAAGATCGACAATGTCGCCACCGCCGCCTTGGCTGGCGCCGCCGCCCATCAGCGTGATCGTGTCCGTACTAGCGCTGCCGGTGATGACGTCGTTGGCCCCGTTTGTGAGGGTTACCGTTTGTGTGCCACTGACGGCATGAGCAATCGTGACATCGGATATGTCGACCTGCGGCACATCGGGATCGTCATCCGGCGTCGCAGCCAGAATCTGCTCGTTGATGTTCTGGCCAATCGCCTGTGCGACCTGTTGGACGACTTGTTGCACAGCCTGATCAATCGCTTCATTGCCCGTGGTTGCGTTGATAAGTTCGCCGTAAGCCACGAGACCGCCGCCGGAAATTAGGGCCGTGGGATCACCGACGATGGTATTCGTGATGCCGCCTATGACATCATCGATGGCATTCTGTACCGTAAAGGTGTCCAACTGTGTCGGATCGATGCCAAAACGTGAAATCGTCAATTCTGCGGTTTGCGCGGCGATAGCGAGAGCCGCGACCGGGTCAATGCCGTCGGCTAGTGCCTGAGCAAAAGCATCGGCGGCGGCGATTTCAGCCTCTGCCTGCGCATCGCCACCCTCGGGCGCATCCCCCGAAGTTAAGCTTTCGCCAATATCCTGCTCATCTTCGCCCTCGCCTGCGCCACGCTGCGACGGCGGCGTCGGGAGTGCGGCGATAGAACTGCCAAACACCGTCTGAAGTGCACTACCGGGCAACACCACCGGCGTGCTCGGTGGCACGAACGGGTTGGGCACGGTAGTGGTCGCGTTGATCCCGTTCAACGTCTGCGTACCCGTCGGTGTCGAGACGTTCATTTCACCGGCCTGCCCTGTAACCGGGTCGCGGAAATTGGAAAACGTACCGCTGGGCGGCAACGGTGAATTCGGGTCGTCGGCCTGGGGGTTGATGACACGCCCGCCGCCAGCCGTGCCGCGGATTCCGATGGTGGCCGCAGATGTTTCGATCTGCATTGCATCCACACTCGTTTTGGCGATCTCTCCGGAAACAAAGGTAAAGACGCCCTTTGCGACGTTGAAGACGGACGAGCCTTCATTGTTCGCCGGATCGTAGACCATCTCGTCGATCGTCATACGGCCGTCCTCGGCAAGCGAGAAAATGGTGTCGTCCATGAACACGAGACCGACTGACCCTTCGCCACTGGTCTCCACCACATCGCCTAGAAAAATCGGGGTGCCGGCCTCGGCAGTGACTTTCTCGCCGTCGGCCCTGATGATCACGGCATCGCCCTTGGATGTATCGACCTGGCCGATCGGCTCCCCCGCAACGGCCTGCGCGATCTCGATCAGATCATTTTCGGGGGCTTCAGGACCGAACCGGGGAGTGCCATCCATTTATAAAGGATCCCTCGCCAAGAATTATCCGTCGATCGCATCCGGCGTCAGCCGACCCATCTGGGTCAGCAGACGGAACGCCGCCTGCAGGACGTCGACCTCTGCCGAGGCGGCATCGCTGGTCGCGTTGATCAACGCCGTTTCACCGGCCAGCACATCAATCAGCGAGCGGTTGCCGAGCTGCCGTTCACGCCGCGCCAGTTCCAGGAATTCGCTTGCGATATCGGTCTGATTGTTGAGTTGCTGAAAGCGGCGTCGCGCCGTCTCAAGGTCGGTCCACGCATTGCGGACCCGCTCTTCGATTAAGGAGCGTTCTTCCGTGTAGCGGCTGATGCCCGCATCGTGCGTCAGTTCGGCCGCGCGCAGAGTATTGGTCGCGGTCATGCCGAGGTTCAGCGAATACGACATCTCAACCTTGAACAGAGTCTCCTGCTTGCCGCCCATCGTGCCGCCTTCGTCACGTTTAAGATTCTTTTCGGCCTTCGCGCTAATGACCGGATAGAACTCATCGGCTTCGGTTTCGATCACGTTCTGCTTTGTGACAAGGGTCCCTAGGTAAGTCGCCGTGAGCCGCGGGTTTTCTTCCAGCGCCGTTGAGATCGCACTGTCGAGGTCCTGCGGCAGCAAATCTTCCGGTACGCGCGGCAAGGTAACGCGGGTGTTGCCCTCAGGCGTTGGCGGTTCGGTACCGAATACTGCCCGGTAGCGGTTGATGGCATTCCGGAGCGCACCCTGAATACGGGTTTGGGTGGCTTCGAGACCGGCGAGTTGGCTTTTCGCCTGGAGGACGTCGGTCGCCAGACCGGAGCCACGCTGCACGCGCGCATCTTCGAGTTGCATCTGGCGTTTGACGTTGGCGATGGACCCCTGATTGAAACGCAGCAACTTTCGTTGACGCAATACGTTCAAATGCGCGTTCAGGGCTTCGAGCGAAAGTTCCTGTTTTGTCGATTCCAGGGTGTGCGTGGCCTGCGTCACCTCTACACGGCTGCGGTCGATGGCGGCTTCTGTGGCGCCGAAATCATAAACCAGCTGGGACAGCGAAAGCTCGAGGACACGGGGCGGCATAGACGTGTCGTCGGAGCCCTGGCCCTTGTTCTGTTCTTCGTAACCGTAGTACGTGGTCGCATCGAATGTCGGATACCAGCCGCCGCTGGCAGCTTCCGAGCGTTGCCGGGCGGCATCCAGGTCGGCCTGCGCCGCCGCCACCCGCTTGTGGTCGTCCAGAAGCTGCTCGACTGTAGACTTGAGCTCCGCAGAACGTACGGCGTCCGGCGCAATAATCACGGCGCCGATAAGCCCGGCGCCGATAAGTAACTTCAACATTCTGCAAGGCCCCCTCGAATCTGCCCCATCGAATGTTGCAAAAGCGAGTGAAGTCGCAACCTTACAACACTTTACAAGTACCAACTTTTGCTGTCGTAGACAATACACTAAAGGTTGTGCCCGGCGCAGGTTCCATATAGACAGATGCCAACCTCAGACGTAGTAAAGAAAATGTCATCCTTCGATTAAAGGAGGCGGTCTTAAGGCGTTAGACTCGGCCGCCCAGGCACTTGTCGCTACAATGCGACAATCTGATGGCGAAGAGCAGCAACTTCGACTTCGGTCGCCGGTCGGTGTACGCGCCACCGAAGCAAACACCAAACGATCTTGTGCAATACGCTGAGAATGACACGGCAATCGTCACTGGATGGGCCGTCCCGTCAACTCCACTTCTGCGGATAGAATATTTAGTAGGGGCAGGTTCGCAGAATCCAGTAACTTCAAAAGCTTGTTCGGGCGCTGTCGCAGCCATGACTGGAACAATCGAGGATAACCGGGGTTAAAACCGGATAGACGTGGCACAGTTTGGGCACATCAATAGAGGCTGTCCAATTAACTGTATAGAAAACAGATACAGCGCCTCAATCCCGACTAAAGCTCCTCAATCGTCAGCCCGAACCGTGAACCCGGAAGAGTGCCCTTGGACGTATCATTGTTCGTCGCTTCTTCCTGAGCGATCTTATCTTGTGACGCTTTCAAAATATCGGCTTGGCGTTCCAGCGGCACGACGGTCACACCGTCTGCATCGCCAAGCACGATATCGCCAGGTTTTACAGGACACATGGCGCAGGCGATGATCCCGTCGATTACGCCACCGAAACCTTTGCTCGGACCTGCTGGAGACGTGGCGATGGCAAACGTTGAGAACCCCAGTTCGCGGATTTCGTCGACATCCCGCACGGCGCCGTCCACGACCAGCCCGCCGATGTTCCGCTGCATGGCGGCGCGCGTCATGATACCGCCCCAGACGGCGGTGTCCTTGTGCGCGCGGGCGTCGATTACCAGGATTTCGCCCGGCTCGACCATGCCGATGGCGGCATGGCTTGCACCGTTATCTCCCACCATTGTGGTAACAGTACGGGCCTGACCGCAAAGTGTCATGCCCGCACCAACTGGCTTCATGTCGCCGCACATGACGTTGGTGCGATTCATGCAATCACCGGCGATTGCCGTAGGAATCCGGCGCCATTGGTCCAAAACCTTGGCGGACAGCTTTTCGAATGACGTTTTGTATTTCTGAACGGCCATATCGGATATTCCCTTTTTATATTTCGTGTTGTTCGTTGAATTACGTAATCCCGACGAAATCACCATGTTCGCGAAGGTACGACATCAGACCGCCAGCCTGCAGGATGTCGAGCATGATCGGCGACAGCGAACCGCCATCGATTTCGGCGTTTTTCGAAACGTTGCGGACCGTCAGCTTGCCCTGATTGATAAAGACGCGCAGCTCGTCACCTTCGTCGATTCCCCTGGTATCGCAGATCACCGGCATAAGTCCGTTGTTGATGGCATTGCGGTAATAGGCGCGGGCAAAGCTTTTTGCCAGCACGCACGACACCCCCGCGGCACGGACGACGGTCACCGCAACTTCCATCGCAGAACCGCAGCCGAAATTGCTGCCCGCTACGAAGACATCACCCGCGACCACACTGTCACCCAGCGCCTTGTCGTAGTCCTCAAGCAGATAGGGGCGAAGTTCATCGGCATCGATTGTGACGCGCTTTCGCCGGGACGAGATGATGTAATCCGTGTTCACGTCATCGCCCAACAGACGCGCCCGCCCCGATACCGCGCATTCGTCATTTGGGTTCTGCTGTGTCGTGTCAATCATGAAAGGAACTTCCGCGGATCCGTGATCCGGCCTTCGACAGCGGCGGCTGCGCAAGCTTCCGGGGAGGCCAGATAAACCCGCGCCTTCGGATTGCCCATGCGGCCGGTGAAATTACGGTTCGCCGCCGAGATAACGACCTTGTCGTCGCCCGGAATGGCGCCACAGGTGCCGCAACAAGATCCGCACCCCGGCGTCATCATCAGCGCACCGAACTTAAGGAATTCCGCGAGCAGCCCGTTCGATGCCATATCCCCGTAAACCCGGTCTGATGCAGGCGTGACAAGCAACTGAACATCCGGCGCCTTACCGCCGCCGGCCTGCAGGATACGCAGTGCATTTTCGAGATCCGATTTACGGCCGCCGGTACACGTACCCAGATAGACCATGTTGACGACCGTTCCCTCGTCGCACCCAAGATCGACGATCTCAGCCGCCGCGCCACCGACGGGGGGGCGCGCCAGTTTTGGTTTCAGCGTGTCGAGATCGATCTCCAGGGTTTTCGCATAAACGGCGTCCAGGTCAGCTGAAACCGTCTCCATCTCGTCCTCGGATATGCCAAGGTACATAGCAGTCTTTTCGTCTGCCTCAAAAACACCTGCCTTCGCGCCCGCGTCGGTCGACATGTTCGCCAGGAGCAATCGTTCCTCAAACGTCAGAGCGCGCGCACCCGGCCCAGTGAATTCGAGTGCTCGATAACCAGCATCCAGCGGGTCAAGCACACGATTGATTTCGAGCGCGATGTCCTTTGAATCTATTCCTGCACCCAGCTTGCCGGTCAGAGTGACACAAATACTTTCGGGCACTCGAAACCACAGCTTGCCGGTCAGCATCACCGCAGCCAGATCGGACGATCCGATTCCAGTGGCAAACGCATTTGCGGCGCCGTACTGCACCGCGTGGCTGTCGGCGCCGACCACAAGCATCCCCGGGCGAACGTGCCCGCGCTCGATCATCAACTGATGGCCGATACCCGCGCCGATTTCATAGGTCACGTTACCATGCTGTTTGCTGAAATCCCGAATCCTGTCCTGCAATGTTACCGTCGCAGGGCTGTCGGGCGGCGCGTAGTGATCCAACGCAAAGACGAGATTCCTCGGGTCGGCGATCGTTTTTCCGCCCATGTCGTGGAAGTAATCGATGGCCATTGGCGCGGACCCGTCGGTCGCCATCGCGGCGTCGACACGGCAGACGACCGTTTCACCGGCGCGGCACGGACGGCCGCAATGTCGGGACATGATCTTTTCGCTGATCGTCCCCGGTGTTTTTTTCTGACTACCCATTCCGCGTCCGTTTTTCAGTTGGCGTTCTGGTCAAGAGAAGCCCGCGCCGCCGTGACACCTGCAGCCGGATCGATCGCCGGATTCAGGTCACTCACCACCTGCCCCAAATGGTCTAGATCCGTCAAAATATCGTCGGCGCATACGGCTCCCATGGTGCCAATCCGGATCATCTTGCCCCGAAACGCATTCCGCGCCCCAGCGATCACGGTGCCGTGTTCTTGGTACATCTTTTGCACGATTGCGCTGCCGTCGATCCCATCGGGGACAGCGAACACGCCGACGGTATTAGATGTCAGCGGCGACGTCGGAAACAGTGGCAGCCCCAGCGCGTCCGCGCCGGCACGCATGGCTCGTGCCAAAACGGCGTGGCGGCGCAGCACGTTCTCAAATCCTTCCTCGTGGATTGCAACCAACGCCTCGTGGAGACCAGACACCAGCGATACCGGCGGCGTAAAAGCCGTCTGACCCTTTTTCGCCCATTCCAGTGCTTTTCGATAATCCCAGTAGAAACGCGTTTGCCCACGCTCTGCGTTGATACGTTGCCACGCTTTTTCACTAACACTCACCAGACCGAGGCCGGGCGGGCACATTAGTGCCTTCTGAGATGCCGAAACCAGGATATCGACGCCCCACACGTCCTGACGCATCTCAAGCCCGCCAAGACCGCTGACTGAATCGACGATCAGAATGGCATCGGTCTCCGCCACCGCGGCGCCAATTTCTGCTAAATCACCGACCGCTCCGGTCGAACTCTCATTGTGAATGGCAATGACGGCATCGTAGTCGGTGCTTGCGAGCTTTTCCTTGAGGGCTGCAACCGGAACGGCCTCCCCCCAGGGGACGTCGATTTCATCCAGACCTTCATCCAATCCCAATCCGGCAGCGATGGACTTGAATCTGCCGCCCCATTGGCCGTTATTGAGGACCAAAATCCTGTCACCCGGCACGACGGCATTGGCAAGACTTGCTTCCATGACACCGGTGCCGGAACTGGCGAAGACCATGATCTCGTTATTCGTCCCCTTGATCGGCCGCAGAAGGTCCGCAACTTCGCCAAGCATCTCGGCGAACTCAGGCCCCCGATGATTAAGGATCGATCTGGCGGTCGCCTGCAGCACCCGCTCCGGCACCTCGGTCGGTCCCGGCAGACGCAATCGATAGCGTCGTTTGCTGTTAGTCATGAGATTCCTCTCCGGTCTCTCCTCGCAACATTAGTGACCTTCCGCCGGCACTGCGCGACGCTCGCGCCAGGCTGAATACTGGAGGAACAAGACTGGCGCCGCCAGGACGAGACCAATACCACCGGATGGTATACCGGGGGCAAAGAAGAACAGTGCGGCAATACCGAGCAACCAGCGCTGCCAGCTCGGCATCACAGCCACGAGATAGCCCGTGAACGCCGCGCCGATCAGGAAAACTCCAGCAATGCAGCCGCTGAAGGCGATGATGAATTCGTGCAACGAAAACCCTTCGACTACGATCAGCAGCGACGGCGCGTACACGAACACCAGTGGCACCAACGCCTTGGCGTTGCCCAGCTTGAATGCGGTATTACCCGCTTGGAACGGATTAGCTCCGGCGATCCCCGCACCCGCATATGCTGCCAACGCGACTGGAGGCGTAATATCCGCCAGCACGCCGTAGAAAAACACATAGAAATGCGAGACCAGCTGCGGCACGCCCAAGATCGCCAACACCGGCGCCACCATCGTCACCAATACGATATATGTAGCCGTCGTCGGCAGTCCCGCGCCCATCAGGACGCAGGCAACGGCAACAAAAATCAGTGTAATGAACAGTGTCAACGCCTCTACCGTGAACGGGAAGAACGGCATTATGCTGTGAATATCGGCAGCCATTGAGCCGGCGAAATCCGTCACCACGAACGATACTTTGAAGCCCATGCCCGACATGGTGATGACACCAACAATGATGCCGACCGATGCCGCCGCTGCGCCGACTGCGAGTGCGTATTTCGCTCCGAGTTGGAAAGCATCGATCAGATCGCGGATCGTGAGCCGGTTCTTCGGATTGATAAAGCCTACAACGATGCAGGACGTGATTCCCCAAAAAGCCGCCCAGTATGGCGTGTATCCCTTGACGATCATGGTAATAAGGATCGCCAGCGGAATCAGGATCAGCCAGTTCTCCTTGATCAGATTGAGGAAGACTGGCAGTTCTTCTTTCGAGAGGCCACGTAACCCGAGACGCTTCGCCTCCAGATGCACCATCACCATTACGGCAAAGAAATGCAGGAATGCTGGAACCAGGGCCGCAATCAAAATCGTGCGGAGCGGCACTTCGAGGAATTCAATCATCAGGAACGCGGCTGCACCCATGATCGGGGGGGTGATCTGCCCGCCTGTCGATGCTGCGGCCTCAACCGCAGCAGCAAAATGCGGTTTGTAGCCAATCTTCTTCATCGCCGGAATGGTCAGTGAGCCGGTGGTCACCGTGTTGGCGATCGAAGACCCCGACAACATCCCGAACATAGCAGATGACAGCACACTCACCTTCGCCGGGCCGCCCGAATACCGGCCGGCGGCGCAATACGCGATATCGATGAACAACTGCCCGAGCCCGATCCGGGTGGCGACGACGCCAAACAGCACAAAGTGAAAAACGTACGTGGCGACGACGTGGACCGGCAGACCGAACACACCCTCACCCGTCAGGTAAAGGTGATCGATCAGTCCGTGCCAAGAACTGCCCGGATGTACCAGCGGGCCGGGTGCATAATTCCCGTAAAGACCGTAGGCGAGAAACACCAGGCAGATGATGGGCAACGCCTTGCCCATCGATCGCCGCGTCGTCTCGATCACCACCGCAATCATGATCGTGCCGATCACCACGTCGATAAATGCCGGGTCACCTATCCGGAAGTTGATCGATCCGACGATGCCCTCGATACCGTTGTAGGAAACCGCCACCCACATCGAAGCTATCGCGGTCAGGATGAAGAAAATCCAGTCGTAGAAAGGCACCCCGCCTTTCGACCACCAAGTATCCTTGACCTGGGCCGTCTCGCTCGACGCCCAAGCCGGAAAGACAATGAAGATGAGACCAAGTACGAACGTTAGATGGATTCCGGTGTGCCAATGGACCTCCAACACACCGAATCCCGACGTATAGTAATGAAATACGGACAGCGTGAACAACAGCCCGACAACGATCCACCTAACGAGCCCCCAAGTATCTCTGAACTGGATTTCCGGGTCGTATCGCTCTTCCAGTTCCCGAGCCTTTTCGAAATCAATTTGTGCCATGGCGGTTGTACTCGCTCTCTATTTCGTAGTCGCAATTTATGTTCGTGGATTTCCATCGAAGGACTAAACGGCAACCGGGGAGCGCAGCACGCTCCCCGGCTCCAAAGCTTAAAGTCGGTGCTTACTTAACGCCGGCTTCCTTGTAGAACTTCTCCGCACCCGGACAGATCGGGATCGGCACGCCGTCAAAAGCCGTGTCCAAGGTCAAGGATTTCCCCTTCGCATGGCCGTTTGCGAGCAGTTTCTTCGCACGCTTGTTACCGAACAATCCTTTGACCACGCCGTAATGCGTTTCCGCGTCGATGTCGCTGTTGGACACCCAGAGCGCGCTCACCGCAACGGTTTCCGTATCATCCGGATTCCCTTTGTAGGTCCCGCCCGGAATCTTGGCAGCAGAGTAGAACTTGACCTTGTCGAGCAGGCGCTTACGCGCTTCGCCCTCGACCGGCACCATGACGGCGCCCTGCATCGACGCCATTTCGACAACCGATGAATTCGGATAGCCCGTCACCGTGATCCAAGCATCCGCATGCCCATCGCGGATCATGTCGGCGGCGGTTTTCGACTTAACATACTCCGGCTTAAAGTCTTTCTTTTCTTCAAGACCATACGCTTCCACGACAAGACGTGCGCCGACAAGTGCCCCGGAAGCCGGAAGCCCCATGCCAATGGTTTTACCTTTGAAATCCGACACCTTCTTGATACCCGACTTTATCCCGGCAACCACGTGCACGTGTTCCTGGAACATCGACGCAAGAACGCAAAGATTCTTGATGGGTTCCTTACCTTCGAACGGTCCGGTCCCGGTATAGGCCCAGTAGGTCACATCGGACTGCGCGAAACCGCTCTCGACCTGCCCGGAACGAATTGAATTGACGTTGGCGACAGAACCGTGCGCCGACTGGCCGACGGCGACCAGACCTTCCATACCACAGTTTCCGCCTTTGTCGCACGAACGCGCGCCCGGAGGGTTGCCGATCACCTGCGCCAAAAGACCCGCCATTGGATAATACGTTCCACCTGCGGACCCGGACGCGATCCGGAAGAATTTCATGTCCTGCGCCTGAGCAACCGTAGGCACAGAGACCCCGGTGGCGGAAACCGCGAGAATCGCCGCCGCGCCCAAGATGGTTTTAGATAGTTTGAATTTCATAGTCTTTATCCTCCCATGGTGTTTGACTGTTCTAAGGTTAGTTTGTCGGCCTACGTTATGGCCTCTCCTGCACTTCGGCGTCCTTTCACTGGAGGAGATGTGTCCTCCAGCATGCCCAGAAGTTCATGCCTGTAAATCCGCCGCGCATTGGAAAGATGCCGCCGCATTTCACTTTCAGCACCATCCGGATCTTTTGCCCGCAAACATGCAAGAATCTTTTCGTGTTCCGCATGAATGTCGCTCCCGCGCTCCTCGAGGCCGACAACTAGGTGCCGGTATCTTTCCAATCGCAAAAGCGTCTGCGCGAGCAACTGCGAAGCGAACGGATTATTCGCGAGCCGCCTCAATTCGACGTGAAATGCCAACCCGGCATCCAAAAGCGCTTCGATATCGTCGATATCGCGGAACGCAAGTACGCGTCGGTTTATACGCTCCAAGCCTTCCAAAGAAATCTCGTCCGCCGCATATCGTCGGCCCACGGTGAAAACGATCAGCCCCTCGAGACGTTCGCGCGTCCGGGAGATATTTTCCATCTCCTGCACCGACATCGCCGGCACGATGACGCCGCGCCCCTGGCCTCGCCGGACGAGCCCAAACAGTTCAAGCCGGTGCAATGCCTCGCGTAACGGCGTCCGGCTGACGTTGAGATTTTTCGAAAGTTCGAGTTCTTTCAATGGGAAGTCCGCGTTCGGCGGCGCACTTACAATAATCTGAAATAACTGGCTAAACGCAGCGTCCGCCAAACTTAGGCCGTGCCCTTGAAAGGCAAGAACCAGCAAGTTGTCTACCGAGCCGTCTTGTGCATTTTGCAAGTGTATTTCATCTCCCTGCATTAATGTATACATAAATACATGATCGCTGCAATACATCTGGATAAGAGAATAACTAAGGGCTGCGATAATTCGCCGGAACAGTACGATCAAGAAGCTGAGAAGCCGACCGATTACAGCCAAGATTTGAGCGGAGGCGCATATGACCGAAGAAACTGATCTGATCGTTACCACCAAGGATCAAGGGGTGGCACACATTCTGATAAACCGCGCCGAGAAACGGAACGCGATGACACTCGGCATGTGGCGCCAACTTGCTGACTCGCTCGAAAATCTATCCGCTCAATCCGATGTTCGGGTGCTGATTGTGGCGGGAGCGGGGGATCGCAGTTTCTGCGCAGGTAACGACATCAAGGAATATGCCACCGTTCGGGCGTCGCCCGAACAGCGTCAAATCTATGATGCCGTAACGACAAAAGCATATGTTGCACTTCGTGAATTCCCACGACCGACGATCGCAAGCATTCGGGGCTTTTGCGTTGGCGGCGGTCTTGAACTCGCCCTGCTTTGCGATCTTCAGATTGCATCCACAGATGCGGAGTTCGGTGTCACGCCTGCCAAGCTCGGGATCGGTTACAAACTGGAAGACATCGAACTACTGCTCGCACACGTTACGCCCAAGCATGCAAAAGAGCTTCTGTTTACCGCCGCCCGGTTTCCAGCGGCCGATGCCGTACGATGGGGCCTGATCAGCCGTTCGGTCGAAGGGAATGAACTGGAACACCACGTAGACGGATTGGCTGGTCGAATCGCTGCCAATGCCCCCATGACGATTAGTGCCATTAAGAAGTGTCTGGTAGAAGTCGTGAAAACCGAACCGAACCGAGAGCTTTGCGCGAAGCTCGTCGCGGCCTGCGATGCCAGCGAGGACCGTCTCGAGGGGCAATCCGCTTTTTCGGAGAAACGCGATCCAACATTTAGGGGCGTCTAAAATCGGCTATCGCAGACATTGACCATGCCCCCAACGTTGGACCGACCCGAGGTCGAACTTTCCGCTCTTCAGACCATCGGCCGGCTGGGTGACTTCATGAATTCCACCGGGGTCTTGTTGCCGATGGCGCTATGAGGTCGTTCCTCGTTGTACTCTCTCCGATAAGCCTCGCATTTTGACTAGGCATCGTCCAACGACAGGAACCAGTTCTGATCGATGCGCTCAGCTCGAACCTTGCCGTTGAACGATTCCACGAAAGCATTATCCGTTGGTTTCCCAGGCCGGGAGAAGTCCTGCGTGACGTTGTTCATCCATGCCCAGAGATCGAGATCGCGGAAGATGAACTCCCACCCCTGATCGTCTTCGGATACATAATTCGAACCTTTGACCTACTGATCGAAGGTGAAAGATTTAGCGGCTTATTGAATTTCTTGCTCGTTACGTAGGAAGGGACGTCAACGTACGTTGCGCTTCTTGCCTCGTTTATAGTTTGGCCGGGACATAACAGCGTGTCGTCTCGCAATTTCCTCCTCGGAAAGTTCAGGTGCAGCTTCTTCATATCTAAGCCGAGTTCTTTGTTCCTTCGCCGCTTGCTCTTCAGCTCTTGCCAACTCCTTCGAAATGGCTTCGTCCAGAGCGTCGAGCGTGTTTTGCAGGCCGCACCCGAACAAAATGTCGCTCATCTTGTTCAAGACCGTCAGCTTCGTCTCCGGATTGGCGTACGGACTCGGCACGTTGTAGACGGCCTGAGTAACCCTCGGCGCATTCTTATCATAGTGGTTGAGGACGATGGAAATCTTTCCGAGTTCGAGCTCATCGCTTGCCAAAAGATTTCCAAATGTCCCTCTAGCGTCATGTGCACTTAGCGCGATGACGCGTCGAAGCGTTCTCGCTTCCTCCCCTGCTGCGGATTCCAGCCGCTTGACGGCACTTTTATGCACCCGTCCGAACGCAGCATCGGGTTGAATGGGCCGGTCGTTGCCTCTTCTCGTGCTCGGGAATAGATATTCATGGTGATCATATTTCTTTTCTCTCAGCAGCAGCGCACGAACGGCAATTTCACGCATTGCCCTGGAGAGAGGAAATGCCACCGGGTGATGCCCTCCCCGCGTCTTCTTCACGTCAGCGGCCTGCCAGAATACGTAGCCCGTTTCGTCACTGTTCGGCATGCGATGCTCATCATAGTCCAGATGGACATCGTCAGCCCTCGTCTCTGTCACGGCGCCAATTCGCTGTCCTGTCGCCAGCACGAACAGGGCCGCCAACGAAACTGTTGACTGATGTCGACGGGAGGACTTCGACAAAATGTCTAAAATGCACTCAAGGTCGGGCCGCGTGTAATACAACAGCCCGTCATTAGTGGAAGGCGCTCGCGTCTCATCCAGACGTCTTACAAGGCGTGTCGGGGATTCGCTCTCAGTCTCAATTCCGATATTGAGCTGTTTGTCGAGCCCGAAGCGAATAAGCGTACCAATCAAATTTACTTGGACATTTGCCGTTCGAGCACCCGGATTTGCCGAGCGACTCGAACGTGGGTTGAGGCGAGCAGTTTCCAGGCAAGCATTCTGAAACTCCTTCAGCACGTCTCTCGTCAGCTGCGGGACGGTCAATGACGAAATCATTTGGAAATTCGGATAGTGGCTGCTCGGTTCCCCACTCGGCGATTCCGGGCTGAACAAAGTGTAAGCGTTCCCCAGTTTGCGGTTTCGCCTATGTTTTTTCTCGTCACGGAGTTCGCGTTGCTTGTCTTGTAGGAACAGCTCCGCAAGCTCTTCGAGGGTTAAGTGCTTGTTTGAACCACGGCCCGGGACACCAGTACGAATGCGCGTGGCTAACGCGCGGAGGTCGGCAACCGGCATTCTTTTGCCGGTCTTGGCGCGATATCTGTCTCGCTCGACACGTAAATCGTCTGCGATCTCTTTCGCTTTTCTTGGGGTAAGTCGGGCCCCGCCGATATCCTCGCCGAGAGTGCCGATGACGACCGTCCCATCTTCCGTCTTGTAGCGGAAAGTATGCGGTTTCTTGCGATTGATCTGAAGCTGGAGGCCGCTTGTCGACGCATCGCTCACGATCGTCACGCCGGGGTGTTTCCCGTTCCGTACGTCGTCGATGAGTGCGTTCGTGATCTCTGCATGTAGAGTTGTCACAGTCCTGATCCTCGTCCTTTTGCCAGCATTTTGTCAGGGGTGAATCTGGCAGACAAGATTTGACTGAAGTGTGGAAGATTGCTGAAAGATTGCCAGATGATCAAAACACTCTTTAAAAACAATAACGTTTACAGAGTAGCTGGCAGCTGAAAATCTTTCGGAAATTGTCCTGCAAATGCCCCGTCCGCTTAGAAGGCGGATGCTCTATCCAGTTGAGCTACGGGCGCCCATGGCCTCGGGATTTGACGACTGTGCTCGCCGAGGTCGCGCCTTAATAAAGCCAGCCGCGTTAAGGTGCAATGAAGACGTGACCGGTCGAGGTCAAGAGCCGCCGAAGACCTGTTTCAGGAGGTCCGTGGTGCGCGCGGCAGGATTGGCCCTGATATCGGCTTCTTCCTTGGCGAGGTAGTGGAAAATACCGTCGAGTGTCAGCTGCGTGGCGTGCGCCTGAAGATCGGCTTTCACATCAGGAACAAGGGGGAGTCCCTTGTATTTGCTCATTAAACTGTCGTACGCCGTGATCGCGCCCACTTGTTTAAGGGCGTTGTCGATGACCGGCTCGACGGTCGCCTTCAGGTCGGGTGTCGCGACCCTCTTGAAGTACTGCGTCGCCGCATCCTGGGGGCCGTCATAGATCTTCTTGGCGTCGTCGAGCGTCATCTCGTTGACGGCCTTCCAGATCAGTTCCTTGGTCTTCGGTGCGGCCTCTTCCGCGGCGCGGTTGAGCCTGAGTTCGACATCGTCCGCCATCGCGCCGAGCCCGAATTTGCGCATGACGTCCTGCGCCTTGGCCAGCTGATCCGGCAATGGAATATGGATTTTGGGATCGGCGTTGAAGCCATCGACAGCCCCAACCTGCGCGACCACCCGTTCCGCGCCGACGCGAAGCGCCTCTTTCAATCCGGCGATGATCTGATCGGTGGCGAGCCCGCTGGTCGTGGCGCTGCCGCTCCCCCCTGAACCCGAAGTCACCTGATCGACGGCGCCCTTCAATTTATCGAGGAAACTCGCCTGCGCCGTTGCGGCGGACAAGATCAGCGCTGTGCCGAGCGCAACCGTCAAGGCGCGCATTAGTGCGTCCAGAGAGTTTTGCGGCCGAACGCGAAGTTGTCGGCGTAGTTTTTGGGTTTGATGCGGCGCTTCTTCGGTTCGGAGACGTGGAAGCTAAGGCTGTTCTTTTTCGCGAAAGCGATGGCGTCTTCTTTTGAATCGAAGCGCATCTTGATCTGACCCCGCGTGTCGCGCGACCCGGTCCAGCCCATAAGGGTGTCCGTTTCCTTGCGCGATCCGGGCTCGAATTCGAGCACCCATTTCTTGACGTTGGCGCGGCCCGACTGCATCGCGGTCTTGGTCGGTTGATAAATGCGCACATCCGGCATGGAAAAACTCTCCGTTAGAACCAATATGTTCCCTGAAAGATACGCGAGAAATCGCCGAAGACAATGGTTTTTGGGTGCCGCAAAGGCACCCGGTCTCTAAGGGGGAGAAGAAAAATGAAAGCAATTCAGTTCAACAAAGCGGGCGCCGCGAAAGACGTTCTTGAAATGGTCGATATCGACCCGATTGAGCCGGAACCGAATGAGGTCCGGGTCAAGGTCGCCTATTCTGCGGTAAATCCGACCGACGTGAAACGTCGGGAGAGCGGCCGTGAACTCCCCAACTTCTCGCCCATCGTATCATGCAACGACGGCGCCGGTGTAATCGAGGCCGTCGGCTCAAACGTCGATCCGAGTCAGATCGGCAAGAGCGTCTGGATTTTCGGGGCGCAGGCGTACCGCCCCATGGGGACGATGGCCGAGTTCTGCACCCTTCCCGCCTGGATGGCCCCGGAGTTACCCGACGAGGCGTCTCTCGAAGACGGCGCGTGCCTTGGTGTGCCCGCCGTCACCGCTTATCACAGCATTTTCTCGGATGGCTCGGTGGAGGGTAAGACTGTTCTAGTGTCCGGCGGCGGCGGTCGTGTCGGTTCGTATGCGGTGCAGATGGCCAAGCTCGACGGCGCCACCGTCATCGCCATGGTCGGCCAGCCCGACAACGAAAAATACGTGAAGGAACTGGGTGCCGATCACGTGGTGAACTATAAAAATGACGACGTCGCGAAAAAGGTCCTCGAATTGACGGACGGCCGCGGCGTGGATCGAATTTCGGAAGTCGCCTTTGGCGCCAACGTCGATCTATTCGACAAGGTTGTCGTCCCGAATGGTGTCGTCACCGCTTATAGTTCTGATGCGGTCGAGACCCCTGTCCTGCCGTTCCTTAACCTGATGTTCAAGAACATCACCCTGCGTCCCTTCACGATCTATCAACTCCCCGAAGCGACCAAGCGCGAGTATTTCGCCTCGATCAACGGGATGTTGAAGAAACGTCAGCTCAAGCACCGGGTCGCCGCGCACCACCCGTTCACGCTGGAAGGCGCCGTCGCCGCGCACGAGCAAATCGAAGCCGACGCCTCGGCCGGTGTGTGCATGGTCGACGTGGGATCATAAGCCCGCTAGATTTCTTCGATCAGGAGGTATCCAGCCCATGCAACGCACGATCCGGGCGCTTTGCGCGCTCTCTCTGCTCGTCGTCACGACCGCACCTGCCGCCGCTCTCGAGTCTTACAGCCAGGCGGAGCAGCAACAGTTTCTTGACTGGTGCACGGGGGCGAGAAGCGCCAGCGAGAGTACATGTTCCTGTGCTTTGAAAAAGGTCGCCCAGACCGTCCCGGCGGCCGCGTTGAGCACCTACCTGGCGAGCACGGGCACGGGTCAAAGCATGTCATTCACCAATCTCGCGACGTCGAGTGCGGCGATGACGGCGACAACGGTCGCGCAAGCCCTTTCGACCTGCGGGAACTGATTGCCGCGACGCACGAATTTTCTTCGGAAGGAAAGTGGTCGGGGAGACAGGATTCGAACCTGCGACCCTCTGCTCCCAAAGCAGATGCGCTACCAGGCTGCGCTACTCCCCGACGCCGCGGAAACTAGGGTTTCAGATGATTTTTAGCAAGCGTCCTGTTGCGTATCCGATAACAGTCGGCAATTAGCGGATACAAAACCTGTCCGATAATTCGCAGACCCGGAGCCGACACGTTAACGCATTATTTATACGCATGGCAGGTTGGTGAATCGGGTGTGATCTGTATCACACTTGATTCGCCTTCCTGAAGAATCCCGTAACCTATATCCGAAGCCATTTATACGGTTCTTCCGAGACAGCGGGAGTCGCTTTTATGCCATGCGTTAAATGCATGACTGAGTGGTAAAAACAGCGGTGGTGCGGGAGTCGAACTGGGCGTAGAGAGGCCTCGTCAACGCCGTTCAACCCTGTTTGGAGTATTCGATATGGATCACCAACTCTTCAACACGGTCATGGGTTCGTTCGTCGGTGCGGTCGCCATTCTCGCGGTTGTCGTGCACCTGATCTGAGGAAGTTCCATGATTGTCCATTCATGAAACCCCGGTCCTGACAGACCGGGGTTTTTGAATTTCCGGACCTGGCTATTCCCCCACGCCGCTTTTGCTTTCACTTTCGCCGCATTTTTGGCAGACATACAGCCAATGCGCCCGAATACCCTTGGGTGTCCACATTAAAGCCAGACCAACCGGCCGGAATATAGATGAACGAGACGGAACCCCAAACTGACGCCGCCCCGGAAACCCGGGATTTTATCCGTGAACGGATCAGAAGCGATCTTGCCGACGGCACGACGGATCAACTCGTCACCCGCTTCCCCCCGGAACCGAACGGTTATCTGCACATCGGGCACGCCAAATCGATCTGCCTTAACTTCGGTGTCGCGTCGGAGTTCAAAGGTCTCTGCCGTCTGCGGTTTGACGACACCAACCCCGCGAAGGAGGAGCAGGAATTCATCGACGCCATCGAGGAAGACGTGCGTTGGATGGGTTTCGAATGGGACGGTTCACCGCGCCATGCCTCCGACTATTTCGAGCAGCTTTATGACTGGGCGGTGCACCTGATCGAGAACGGCAAGGCGTATGTCGACGATCTGAACGCCGAAGAAATCCGCCAATACCGCGGCACGTTGACCGAGCCCGGCAAGGACAGCCCCTATCGCGAACGCGGCGTCGAAGAGAATCTGGATCTCTTCACGCGCATGAAGAACGGTGAGTTCCCGGACGGCGCGAAGGTATTACGGGCCAAAATCGACATGTCGTCGGGTAATATCAACATGCGCGATCCGGTGATCTACCGGATCGTCCACAAGTCGCACCCGCGCACGGGCGACACGTGGTGTATTTATCCGACCTACGATTTCGCCCATGGCCAGTCGGATGCGATCGAGGGCGTGACGCACTCGCTCTGCACACTGGAATTCGAGGATCACCGTCCCTTATATGACTGGCTGGTCGAGAACCTTCCCGTCCCTGCCCGCCCGCGCCAGTACGAATTCGCGCGTCTCAATCTTACTTATACCGTTCTTTCAAAGCGCCGCCTGACGCAACTTGTCCAGGAAGGTCACGTCAACGGCTGGAACGACCCGCGCATGCCGACGATATCGGGCTTGCGCCGGCGTGGTATCCCGGCCGCCGCGATCCGCGACTTCGTTTCGCGCCTGGGCGTGACCAAGTCCGACAGTACGGTCGAACCTGCGCTTTTGGACCATTGCGTGCGCGAGCTTTTGAACAAGACGGCAGAGCGCCGCATGGCGGTGCTGAGACCGTTGAAAGTGGTGATCGAAAATTACCCCGAGGGTCAAAGTGAAGACCTCGACGCCGTCAACAATCCGGAGGACGACGCCGCCGGAAAACGCCAGGTCAGGTTCGGCCGCGAGATCTATATCGAGCGCGACGACTTTATGGAGGATGCGCCGAAGAAGTTCTTCCGTCTTGCGCCGGGCCGCGAGGTCCGCCTGCGCTGGGCCTATTTCATCACCTGCACGGATGTGATCAAGGATGATGCGGGCGAGATCGTCGAACTGCGCTGCACCTATGACCCTTTAACCAAAGGCGGCGATGCGCCGGACGGCCGCAAGGTCAAGGGAACGCTCCACTGGGTGGCGGCGGAAAATGCGGTGGATGCTGAAGTCAGGCTTTACGACCACCTGTTCACCGACCCGGCACCGGGCCGCCAGGAGGATTTCGTGTCGACCCTCAATCCCGAGAGCCTTGACGTTCTGAGCGGCTGCAAGCTCGAACCTTCGCTGTTGGATTTCGCCGTCGGCGAGGCGATGCAGTTCGAACGCCTGGGGTATTTCGCCAAGGACCCTGACAGCACGGATGCGGCCCCCGTCTTCAACCGCACGATGACACTGCGCGACACCTGGGCGAAAATTCAGGCGAATTCGTGATCTAGGATTCCGGCGCATTGCGTCGTATCATCAGCCTTTGGGGGTCCGGATGGGCGCGGATCGGGGACATTAATGCCTGAAGGTAACGCGGCGAGAACCAAGGAAGAGCTGCTTGCGGAGATCAAGGCGCTCCGTGAGGAGAATGCGCAACTGCGCGAAACCATCGAAGAGTCTGAACGTTTCTATGACGTGATCGGTCTGATGTCGTCTGAAATGTTCTGGCGCACCGATGCCCAGCACCGCTTCACGTACATGTCCCCCGCTGTCGTTGAATCCATCGACATGCCGATGTCCGAACAACTCGGCAAGACACGTGCCGAACTCGCCGGCGACGATCTCAACGCCCCGCACTGGCGTCAGCATCTTGACGATCTGGAAGCGCACCGCCCGTTCAAGAACTTCAGGTACTCGCGCCGCCGCAGCGACGGTGAAATCCGCGAAATCACCGCGACCGGGCGGCCGGTGTTCGACGAGACTGGCAATTTTCACGGTTACGTCGGGGTTGCCGCGGATATCACCAAACGTCTGGAAGCGGAAGCCAAGGCCAAGTCCGCCGAAGACATTCTGATGGTGGCGATCAACGCGCTCGACTGTATTTTCACCATTTGGGACAAAGACGACCGGCTGGTGTTCTGCAACGATCACTTCCGCCATCTCAACCGTTTTATCCCTGAACAATGCGAGATCGGCACGACGTTCGAGGAACATCTGAAAGCCGTCGTCGACAACGGCCTGATCGGCGAAGGCGAAGATTCCGTGCGATGGTTTGAAAATCGAATGCGCCGCCACCGGAACCCGAGCGGCAACCACGAAGTCAGACGTCAGGACGGCATTACGATCCTGATTCATGAAGCGCGCCTCGCTGACGGCAGCACGATCATTCTCTCAACCGATATCAGCGAGCAGAAACGCGCCGAAACCGATATTCGTGAGAGCCGCCAGCGATTGATGGATTTCTCAAGCACGGCGGCCGACTGGTTCTGGGAAATGAACGCAGACCTTAAGTATACCTATGTTTCGGTCGACGACGCCGATATTACGGGTCTCCGCGTTGCGGACTACATCGGCCGCACCCACCGGGAAACGCGCCCGAGGCGTTTCAACGAGAACAAGATGCGTGCGTTCGAAGAGAAATTGAAGAACCACGAAAGTTTCAATGATGTCCGGTATTCGCATATCCGCGAAGATGGACGGGAAATCCACCTGGCGATCAGCGGTAAGCCCGTGTTCAGCGAGTCCGGCCAGTTCATCGGTTATCGGGGTGGTGGGCGCAATATCGCTGGCCTTGTCGAGACGGAAGAGGCGTTACGACACGAAAAGGAACGCGCCGAACAGGCAAGCCGGGCGAAATCCGAGTTCCTCGCGCATATGAGCCATGAGCTTCGTACGCCTTTGAACGCGATCCTCGGGTTTTCGGAGATCATCCGGCAGCAGATTTTCGGCCCGGTCGGTAATGAGTCATATCTGGATTACGCTTCCGACATCCACCGCAGCGGCGAACACCTGCTCAGTTTGATCAACGACCTGCTGGATCTCTCCAAGATCGAAGCTGGCAAGTTCGACATCGAAGAAGAAGAACTCGAACTCGCCGACCTCATCCAGCAGTCCGAACGCCTGTTCGCACACCGGTTCGCGCAACGACGTATCCGCTTCGAGGTGCAGGTCAGTGACGATGCGCAGCGCTTGATCGCGGATCGGCGAGCATTATCGCAGATTTTCTTCAACCTGTTTTCGAACGCGGAAAAGTTTAACAAGGATGGCGGCTTGGTCGGTGTGACGATCTTTAAATCCAAGGACGGCTCTCTCTGCATTGCTATCAAGGATACCGGGTGCGGGTTCCGGATCGATGAAACCGACACGGCCCTGGCGCCGTTCGGCCGCATCGAGAATCCGATGACCAAGGAAACGCCGGGAACGGGGTTGGGCCTGCCGATCGTCGATGCCCTGACCAGTCTGCACGATGGTCATATGGAAATTTCTTCGGAGATCGGCGTCGGAACGGAAGTCCGGCTGGTGTTTCCGGAATCACGCGCCTGTTGAGGCGGCGTTCACTCTCGCGTCTCTGGCAGGATCACCTGGTCGCCCGGTTGGACGCCCAATCGTCTCGATAACCCGGCACTGATCTCGAGCACGTAGCGCACGTACCCGTCAGAGCTAAGCACCTCGGTCGAGTGCGGCACCGTATCTCGCGCGATGTTCGAAATCGTGCCGTCCTCGCGGATGAAAAGCATGTCGAGGGGGATGTACGTGTTCTTCATCCACATACGCGCCGTGACCTTCCCACCGAAATCAAACAGCATGCCCTGGTCTTTCGGCAGGTGCTTGCGGTGCATCAGTCCGCGCGCCCGTTCTTCCGCGGAGCGCATGACTTCAACTTTGAAATTGTGGACGGCGCTGCGTGTTTCTATCCGAAGATCATGCATTGCAGCGGCGGACGCACCTAACGCCATCACCGCCAATGATAGTGTCAGCCAAACAAGCAGGCCCGTTCCATTAATATGTCGTAATGTTGACAAGAATCTTCTGGCCACGTGAAAGATCGCCCCTTAAATTGCTTTGAAAGGAAAGCGCTAAACCCGCATGGGTACAAGATAATTCGGCTTTATGTCGATTGCGCTTCAGGGACGGCACAAGGGGAGCAGGTGTGACTCAAGCCATCGCATTGGCGGCTGCTTTAGCGGGATTTTGGGTGCTTCTTTCGGGGTATTGGCTGCCCCTGATCATTATCCTTGGCATCGCGTCTATCTTGCTGTGCGTCTATATCGCCCATCGGCTCGACGTCTGCGATCACGAAGGTCACCCGGTACACCTGACCGTGCCGGGGCTTTGGTATTTTCCCTGGCTCGTCAAAGAAATCGTCGTCTCCAACATCACCGTCGCCAAGGCCATTTTGTTCGGTGGCGTGCGGCCGCAAGTACTTCGGGTAAAAGCCAGTCAATCCGATGAATTGGGCCAGACCGTCTATGCGAATTCGATCACCCTGACCCCGGGGACCGTCTCGATCGATGTCGACAACAACTATATCACCGTTCACGCCATTATGGACGGCACCGCCGATGGCCTCAGAACCGGCGAAATGGATCAGAAAGTCTGTAAATTGATGGGTGATCCGGTCTCCGAAAGCGGGAGCGCGAAGGCATGATGTACGCCGCCGCCGCCGCCGGTGTCGTCGTCACCATGCTGCTGGCATTGGTGCGCGCGCTGATCGGGCCCAATATTTATAACCGCATCCTCGCCGTGAACGTGTTTGGGACGCTTTCGGTCATGCTGATCGCGATCTATGGATTCGTTGATGACCGTCCGGAGTTTCTCGATCTCGCAATTGTCTATGCCCTGATCAACTTCATCGGCACCATCGCCGTCACCAAGTATGTGACCTTCAAAGACATGGGTCATGGCGATGACGGCGACCCGGCGGGAGACATCTGATGGCTGCCGCTCTGGACATCATCAGCTGGATTTTTATCGTCGGCGGCATCGCCTTCTGCCTGATCGGCGGCTACGGCCTGATTAAGTTGAAAGATGTTTATGCCCGGCTGCACGCGGCGTCCCTGATCGACACGCTTGGTGTCGGGTTGATCCTGGTCGGCTTGATGTTTCAGGCGGGGCTGACGCTGGTGACCGCCAAGCTCGCCCTGATTCTGGTCTTCATCTTCTTTACCAGCCCGACGGCGACGCACGCCCTCGCCCGTGCCGCCATCAACCACGACGTCTTGCCGGAAGTGGACACCGAGGACGAGCGTGAGATGGTGCGCAGCACTAAAACGCCGTCGGAGGCTGCGAAATGAATATAGAGATCATCACCTCCGATCTTCTGAACGTCGCGACGCTCGTGATCATGGGCATTACCGGCCTTGCCATCGCGCGCATCCGCAATCTTTTCGCGGTTGTGATGCTGAGCGGGATCTATTCGCTGATGGGCGCAACCCTTTACGTCATTCTGGATGCGGTCGACGTGGCCTTTACCGAAGCCGCTGTCGGCGCCGGGGCATCGACCGTGCTGATGATCGGCACGCTCGCCCTGACCTCGGACCGCGAAAAAGCGACACCGAACACGCGTGCGATCAAGGGTTTGTTCGTCTGCACCCTGATTTTCGCGGCATTGGTTTATGGCAGTGTCGACATGCCGCTATACGGCGATCCGGCCGCCCCGATCCACAATCATGTGGCGCCCCGTTATCTGGGTGAATCGATGGGTGAGATCGGGCTTCCGAACGTGGTGACGTCAGTCCTGGCCAGCTACCGCGGCTACGATACCATGGGTGAGACATTCGTGATCTTCACCGCTGCGGTCGGCGTTCTTACGCTGATCGGCCGTGCGCGCCGCAAGAAAGGCGGCAAGGACGGAGGGCGCGGATCATGATGATGCGCCGGAAAATGGTGCTTCGGGTCGTCTCGAAGCTGCTCATCCCGTTTATTCTATTGTTCGCGCTTTATGTGCAGTGGCACGGTGATTTCGGACCCGGCGGCGGTTTCCAGGCCGGCGTGATCTTTGCTTCGGCGTTCGTGCTTTATGGGTTGATCTATGGTCTTGGCACCCTTCGCGAGGCCCTGCCGTCGTGGGTGACGCGGTTGGTGCTGTCGCTCGGCGTGCTGCTTTATTCGGGTGTCGGTGTGGTGTGCCTGTTGTTGGGGGGGAATTTTCTCGATTACGACGTGCTCGCTCATGATCCGCTGCACGGACAGCACTACGGCATTGTCCTGGTCGAGTTCGGCGTCGGTTTGACGGTGTTCGCCGGGATTATCACGATCTTCTGCGCGTTCGCCGGCCGCGCCGCCGCCGACGTCAACCCTACGGACGAGGAACAGGTTACCGGAGGTGCGGGTGATGATTGAGTACGAATTCCCCGGCCTTCTGAATTATTGGATCGTCTTCCTTTTGATGATGATC
>JAEPMA010000004.1 GCA_017644185.1 Rhodospirillales bacterium | reverse complement strand
CGGCTGGATGACGGCCGTGGCGCCGGCTTCGGCGGCGGCGAGCAGACCGTCCGGAAACGGGAAGAACGCGTCGGATGCGACGACCGAGCCGATGGCCCAGCTTTCCGCGTCACCAGCGACGCGGGCCGCGTCGGCGGCTTTCCAGGCGGCGATGCGCGATGAATTGACCCGGCTCATCTGACCGGCGCCGACACCCACCGTGGCGCCGTTCTTGACATAAACGATAGCATTCGACTTCACATGCTTGCAGACCGTGAATGCAAACATCAGATCCCGCAGTTCTTCCGCTGACGGTTCGCGCTTGGTGACGACCTTGAGATCGTCGGACGTCAGAAGGGCGTCGCGGGTCTGTAGCAGATAACCGCCCGACAATGAGCGCACCGTCATCCCGGATGCATCGGCGGCCGGCATGGAGCCGGTTTCCAGGACACGCAGGTTCTTCTTGGTTGAGAACACCGCTTTCGCATCGTCATTGATCGACGGGGCGATGATTACTTCTGCGAAAAGATCGGCGACGAGCTTGGCTGTATCCGCGTCCAGGGCTCGGTTGAAGGCGATGATGCCGCCGAACGCGCTTTCGGTATCGCATGCGAGCGCGCGCGTGTAGGCCTCGGTTAGATTGTCGCCGACGGCGACACCACACGGGTTGGCGTGCTTGACGATGACGCAGGCGGGGGTATCGGTGAATTCGGCGACCAGTTCGAACGCGGCATCTGTGTCGTTCAGATTGTTGAAGCTCAGCTCCTTACCCTGAAGCTGGGCTGCTGTCGCGATCCCGGGGCGGTTTTCGTTGTTGGTGTAAAAGGCGGCTTCCTGGTGCGGGTTTTCGCCGTAGCGCAGCACCTGCTTGAGTGAACCTGACATGACTTTGGTGGCGGGGAAAGTCTCGTCCAGCTGTTCCGCAAACCAGGACGAGATCGCCGCATCGTAAGCGCCGGTCCGCGCATAGGCCTTGGCCGCCAGCCGGGTCCGGAACGCGCCCGTCGTCGCACCGCCGTTGGCGTCCATCTCCTCAAGCACCCGGTCGTAATCGGCGGGATCGACGACGACGGTGACGAAGGCGTGGTTTTTCGACGCCGCCCTTATCATCGCCGGTCCGCCGATGTCGATGTTTTCGATGCAGGTGTCGAAGTCGGCGCCCTTGGCGACGGTCTCTTCGAACGGATAGAGATTGACGACGAGCAGGTCGATGTTCTCGATGCCGTGCGCCTTCATCGCGTCTTCGTGTTCCTTGTTTCCCCGCACGGACAACAGACCACCGTGGATCTTCGGCTGCAGCGTTTTGACCCGGCCGTCCATGATTTCCGGGAAACCCGTAAAATCGCTGACTTCGACGACGGGGACACCGCCGTCCCGCAGCGCCTTGGCGGAGCCGCCGGTCGACAGGATTTCAACACCGGCCTTGGCTAAGGACTCGCCGAGTGCCAGAAGGCCGGTCTTGTCGGAAACACTGATTAGGGCGCGGGTGATCTTGGCGTCGGTCATCGTTCTCGATTGTCCTCGTTCGTCGGTCATTAGGTCGAATGTGCACGCTTCGGCGCGGCATTGTCATTGGGTTCGATAAACTCCGGCACCAAATCATGCAATATCGCACGCGCGGCTTCGTCGTCGCCGTTTTCCACGGCTGCCATCAACGGCTTGAGTTGGCGGGTAAGCTCCTCGATGGCGACGACGCGGGGCGCGGCAAGAAGAAGGCCGGCGTGGTCGGTTTCGACGGTCGTCTCGCCGTCATGAAAGACTTCCTCGTAGAGCTTCTCACCCGGGCGGATGCCGGTGAACTCGATCCTAACGTCCTCGTCGGGCACGCGCCCGGAAAGCCGGATCATTTGGCGGGCGAGATCGACGATCTTTACCGGCTCGCCCATGTCGAGCACGAAAATCCGCCCATCGGCGATTTCATCGGTGCTGCCGATGGCGGATGCTTCGAGCACCAGTTCCACCGCCTCGCGGATGGTCATGAAGTAGCGCGTCATCTCGGGGTGGGTCACGGTCAAAGGCCCGCCTCTCTCGAGTTGGCGCTGGAACAGGGGCACCACCGAACCGGTGGATCCCAGAACGTTGCCGAAGCGCACCGTGACGAAGCGGCAGTCCCCCTCATCCCCCTCGAGATCGAGGGCTTGGCAATACATTTCGGCGGCGCGCTTGGTGGCGCCCATGACGCTGGACGGATTGATCGCCTTGTCGGTCGAGATCAAGACCATCGCCGATACATCGGATGACCGGCAGGCGTCGGCGACGTTGATGGTGCCCTGGACGTTGGTGCGTACGCCCTCTGCGGCGTTGTCCTCGACCAATGGCACGTGCTTGAGGGCAGCGGCGTGAAACACGATGTCGGCGCCGAGATCGCGGATCGCGGCGGTGATGCGTTGGCGGTGACGGACATCGGCGATGATGGCGCGCCGCGCCAGTTTCGGGTGACTTTCGGCGAGTTCGCGGTCGATGGTGTAGAGAGCGTACTCGTTGTTCTCGATCAAACCGATCACGGCCGGTTCGAAGGCGGCGACCTGGCGTACCAGTTCCGAGCCGATGCTGCCGCCGGCACCCGTAATCACAATGCGCCGCCCCCTGATCAGTTTCTGCATGATGGCGCGCTCGAGCGGGGTCTGCGGGCGGCCCAGCAGGTCTTCGATGGCGACCGGCTTGATTTCGACCCGATCGCTGTCGGCGTGCTGCAGGTCGGTTGCGCGCGGCACACGGGCCAAAGTCAGGCCAAGCTGGGCGGCACGCTCCAGAAGATCGCGCACGGGGGCGCCGGTGATCTCGTCCTTGGTCAGGACCAGCCGCTGGGGGGCCGTGCCGCGTGCCTTCAGGTCTTTGACGACGGCTTCCAGGTCGGCGACGGTGCCGATCACATCGACGCCACGAATGGTGCGTCCGACCCGTTCGGGATGCTCGGAGACGATCCCGACGATACTGTAAGGGGTGTTCGACGCGTGACGCAGGCCGCGCAGGAACTGGTCAGCGCCATCCGACGCGCCGATCAGCAATACCGGTATCTTGTTAACCGAATAAAGGCTCGGCAGCTCGATACGGCGGTCTTTCCATGAGCGATAGACGAACCTGGGGCCACCCAGTAAAGCCATCAATACGAACCAGTTGATGAACGGGACGGAGCGCGGCACTTCGTCCATGCGCGACCAGATGAACATCACCACCATGAACACCAGCATCGTGACCGTTGCGGCGCGGGTGATCGCCATCAGATCGTCCATCGACGCATAACGCCAGACGCCCCGGTACAATCCCGACACCCAGAACACGATGGCCCCGATGATGGTCATCGCGACGGCGCCTTCGACGAGGAGATCGGCTCTCAGGTAATAGCTGGTGGCACCGACCCGCAGATACATGGCGAGAACGAACGACAGGCCGGCCATGACGATATCGTGCCCGAAAGCGATCATGCCGCGGCCGGATATGCGATGTAACAACTTCACGTTCGATCAGGTCCCGCCCGTTTTGCCGCTTGCCAAGCCTCGGCTACGGCGTTCAGCCCTTCCGACATCTTATAAGGCGGTTGCCAGCGTGCGTCACGGATGAAGGGCCCCGTGTCGACGACAAAATTCTCCGTCAGACGGGCTATCGCGGCGCTTCGCCCGGTCAAAGCCCCTGCCAACCTGAGAAGCGAGACCGGGACGTGGAAAAGCCGCGCCGGCCGGCCGAGTGCGGCGCCGACACCCTTAAATAGGTCCGGTGTCGAAACCGGTGTCCCGTCAGAGACAAAATAAGGGGCATCTAACAGCCCGTCCGCACTGCATGCGGCGCAGATCGCGTCGGCGAGATTGCCGGCATAGGTCATGTCGCGGGCATTGCGGATGGCGGATAAGGGTAAGGGGATGCCCTTGGCGACGGCCTTGATGACGGTTCTGAAGTTCCCCGCCGGTGGCCAGCCGTAAACGAAAGCCGGTCTGAGGATGACCAGCTTGCACGCCGACCCGGCGGCCAAAGCGCTCAAGCGTCGCTCGGCTTCCAGTTTCGAACGGCCGTAGGCGTCTTCGGGCGCGGGCGCATCGTCACTGGTGAGGGGCTTTTCACCTGACCGCTCCGCTGCCGCTTTGACCGAGCTCAGGAATACGAAGCGTTCGACGCCCGCTTCCTGAGCTGCATCGAACAGTCGTAAGCTCCCTTCGACGTTCACGTCCGCGAACGCTTTATCGTCGAGTTCTGCATTCATCACATGGACCCGCGCCGCCAGATGAACGATGCAGTCCAGTCCTTCGAGCGCCGCCGTGAGCGTTTCAACCTCGGTCCGGCCGTCGATGGTTGGGATGGTGACGACTTCGTCGACCGATGCGCGATCCAGGCCCGTGGCCGAGCGGACCAGCGCGACGACGTCGTGACCGGCATCTTTAAGGGCCGTCAGCAGGTACCCGCCGACGAAGCCGTTCGCACCGGTGACGCCAATCCTCATCCTGGCTTGCCGCTCTCCGGATCGACGGCGGCGGCTTGCCAGCCTTTACCGTCGATGGCCGTTTCGAGCACGCCGAGCATATGCCGGGCCTGTGTCTCGCGGCTGTATCGGGGGGCGGCGGCGAGACTGCGTTCCGACAGCTGTTTTCTCTGATCCGCGTCGTCTGCGAGCGATCGGCAGGCAGCCGCCAGGGCTTCGGGGTTTTCGGCAGGCACGATCGGCCCGGCGCCGGCGGCGGCGACAATGCGGCTGCCTTCACCCGTCGGGCCGGCGAACACGATTGGCAGGCCCATGCCCATGGCTTCGAAGATTTTCGACGGGATGACGCCCGCGAAGACGTCCGAATCCTTCAGGTGCACCAACGCCGCATCGCAAAGGGACCATACATCGGGCATCCGTTCTTTGGGCTGCGGGTCGAGGAAGCTGACGTTTGTCAGCTTCTCGGCGCCGGCACGCGCGACCAGTTGGGCCCGCTCGGCGCCGGCCCCCGCCAACAGAAACCGGATATCATCCCTGTCACGAAGCAACACCGCGGCGTCGAGAACGTTATTCAGGGCATGCGCCATACCGTGCGTGCCGACATACCCGACCACGCAGTCCCCTTCTTCGATCCCCGCTTCGGCCGCGAGCGTCTTATCGCGCGGCTTTGGGGCGTAACGCCACAGATCGACACCATTGATCACGACGGCAATCTTGTCGGCGTCGATCCCACGGCTCACCAGGTTCTCCTTGAACGACGATGTCAACGCGACGACGGCGTCAGCATCGCGGTACATTTTCAATTCGAGTTTTTCCAGAAGGCGAAGACCGAGGTTCGCTTTCATCGCCCCGACAGCGGCGATCGAGGCCGGCCAGAGGTCGCCCAGTTCGAACACATAGCGAAGCTTATTTCGCTTCGAAAACCACCATGCGGCAACGGCGGCGAAGAACTGTGGGGAGGTCGAGATCACGACGTCGGGGCGCGGTTCGCGTCCGGCCGCCAGATAACCGCTGACCATGAAGCTGAGAAAATCGAGGATACGCCTGATCACGCCCCGGTTGGGGGAAATATAGGTTCGCACCCGGACCACGCGGAGCCCGTCCATATCCTCGGTCTTGTAACGGTTGTCATATCCGTCGAACAGCCGGCCGTGTGGAAAATTCGGATTGCAGGTGATGACGGTGACGTCGTGGCCCCACTTTTTCCAGTAAAGCGCGCGCTCGAACACCCGGGTCGCCGCGGCATTTGTCTCGGGCGGAAAATTCTCGGTGAAAAAAAGAATCTTCACGCATGCTCCGTTATGTCACGGGCGGGCATGAATGCGGCGGCGATGGACGTCAGGGCGACGATGCTCGCCAGCCACCAGCTCGATGAGATGCTGAAGTTAAAGCCGAAAAAGCACCCCAGAAGAGCGATCGCCGAAAATGACCAGATACGCCGCGCGGGTGTCACGGCACGCCGGTCTGCGAGCACCATCATTCGGGCCAGTAATGCGAAGGCGGCAATCGCGCCGACGGCGCCGAACTCAAGCCAGACCTGTAAAACACCGTTGTGGGGATGCACGGGTATCGGCTCGCCGAGCAAGCCGAACTTTGCATCGGTCAACTGCCCCTGGGCGTCCGTGCCGAGATGTTTTGACGACCCGGCACCCCATCCGAGGATCGGCTTTTCCATGATCTTATCGGTGACGTAGTCCCAGATATGCATCCGATAGGCGATGCTGTAGGAGCCCGGCTGTCCGGCCTCGAGTTTCGCCGTGATGTCGTCTGGCGATACGCCGCTGGCGGCGATCCACAAGGGAAGCAGAAAAGCAGCCGCGGTGCCGGCAAGCAGGGCCTTCAGCCGGTGACGACCGATCAGGTGATAAAGAACCCCAGCGGCCAACGCGCACACGACGCCGAGTGCCGCGGTTCGGCTCCCGATCAGATCCGCACCCAGAACACAGAAGAACGAGAGTGCGAGCGCTGCCACGATACCGGCGCGGCTTCTCATATAGATACCCAGAACGAGAACGGACACACCGAGCAACGCCGAAACCGACTTGTACCAGAAGTAACCGTAGTACTGGAGTTCAGGGTTGGGACCGTCATCCGTGCCAGTGTATCCGAAGGCGATCGAGGAGATGCTGCCGCTGGTGCCGACATCGATGAGAATCCAAGCGATGCAGATCGTGACGCTTGTCAGAAAAGCTAGAAAAACCCATTGCCGGTCGGACGCCGTCAAACCCGACTGGAGGGGCACCAGCGTCAGCGCCATCAAGGCGATGCCAAGGAATTTGACGATCGACACGATAGGGGATCCGGTTCCCTCCCAGCCGAATGACGCCAGAAGCATGGCGCAGATATAGCCGGCCAGCAGAACAGCAAGCGTGAGATCGATTTTTCTCAGAGCCGCCAATCGATCTTTCCGCCATGCGACGATAAGGGCGGCGAGCGCCGCCAGGGCGATGACTGGTACCAGTGCGCGCGCGTTGAACATGCACACCGGCCCCAACAACATGCACACCGTCGCGTATACATATCCGAGCGGGCCGGGGCGCGCCGGGGGAAATTTGAAAATGCCGAAAGAGCTCAAAGCCGGGTCCGTCTTACGTCTAATGTCGTTGCCGCATGAAGTGATGCATCACGGCGGCGACAATGACAACGGCTGCCAGTGCCGCCGGGAGTGGATAATCGAGAGACATCAACGCCAGCGCGATCAGGGCAATTCCCAAAATGCCGATGCGGGTGCTGACCATGCCGTGCGTCATGCCGTTCCGCAGTGCCGTCTGATAGGCGTGTTGGCGGTGTGCCTGCCAGACCTTTTCCCCCTTCAAGGCGCGGCGGATCAACGTCATTGTGGCGTCGGCGAGATAGTATCCGCTGACGATGATAGCCGCCAGCGTCGAGCCGTCGGAAGTCGATGCCAGTAACAGCCAACCAAGCAAGTAGCCCAGCGCGACGCTGCCGACGTCTCCCATGAAGATCTTTGCCGGTGGCCAATTCCATTTTAGGAAACCGGGCATGGCCGCCGCGATGATCAATGCCGGCGCGATCAACGCGTGCCCGCTATTTCCGACCTGCAGCACCACGGAGATACCGATGGTTATGACGAGGGTCTCAATCCCGGTAATGCCGTCGATGCCGTCCATGAAATTGTAGAGATTGATAAACCACAGCCACGCCAGACCCATGATCGTCGCCTGCGCCCATCCGGGAAAGTCCGCGATGATCGCCGGGACGGGTAACGGGAGAAGATAGAGCGAAACGCCCACACATACGGCTTGTAGACCGAGTCTCACAAAAGCCGGCAGACCGCGCACGTCGTCGACCCACGAGACCGCGGCGATCGCGATCGTCACGGCGATGACCGTGCCGATCCCCGCCTGCAACGGCTGTCCCGTCAGGATAAGGACGCCAAAGCCCGCCAGGATCGCGGCGACAACGGCAATCCCGCCGCCGCGCGGTGTTGCTTGTTTGTGCGAGCTGCGCTGGTTCGGCCGATCGAGGATGCCCCGGTCGGCGAGGATCCGGCTCAGCAGTCCGGTCCCGATCAGCGCGACGAGAAAACTGGCGATGGCCGCGATCAGTACGACGACGAGATCAATCACGTTTCGTTCCGACGATGAGCAGGCTTTTGCCGGCAGGTGCCGGTACGACGCGTTCGATGGCGCGCGTAATCGGCACGCAGACGGCATCGTAGATCTTGGCCATTCGGGGGTTGAGCGTGGTCGAACCAAGCAACGTGTTGATCAGGCCCCAGGCCGCAATGCCGAGCATGTCCATGTATCTGCAGGTTTCGATCTCGAAGCCGGCGGCGCGGACCTTCTCTTCCAGTTCCGGGCGCGTATAGCGCCTGTGATGACCGAAGATGTCGTCGAGCTTGCTGTGCAGGCAGGGCAAAGCCGGGACGAAGATGCAGATATGTCCGCCGTCTTTCAGGATCGCCGACATGTCGGCAAGCGCGGCGGCGTCATCCTCGATATGTTCGAGCACGTTGACCAGGCAGATGCTGTCTCTCGTCCCGTCGCCCGCGTCACGGCGGTATGCGTCGATGGTTTCGGAAAACACCCGCACGTTGGTATCGCCGTTAAAGGCACGTTCGAGCGATTGTTTCTGCAGGGGTGACGGCTCGACCAGATCGAGTGTCGAAAAGAACGGACGCAGGTATCCAGAATAGGTGCCTATGCCCGCACCGATTTCGGTACCGTCGCCTTTCAAGTACGGCCGGAACAAATCGGTGATCCAGCGATAATAGTTGACGAGGTTAACGGCAGCCTCGAACTCGCGGCCTTCGTACGCCAGCGGATCTTGGGGGACGGGCTCGTTAGTCATCGAACCAAGACAGGTGCTTCAGCATCAACCGGCGACACGCCACCGAATCAGGCTCCAGATACTGGTGAAGAAGTGCCACCAGCGGACTTTTTTGCCTTCTTCGTAGCCGCGCGCGGCGTGAGAAATCGGCACTTCATAAATGTTGTATCCGGCCTTGCAGATTTTGGCGGTGACCTCGGGCTCGATCTCGAAACCTTCGGACGTTAGGTTGAGAGAGACCAGCGCATCCCGGCGAAACGCCTTAATCGCGGTTTCGATATCGGTGAAGATGCGGTTGAACAGCACGTTCGCGGTCCAGGTCAAAACCTTGTTGGCGATGAAGTTCGGCGCACCGTAGACCTTGCAGTATTTGGCGCGCGTCAGCCGGGAGCCATAGACCACGTCGGCATCGGTCTCGAAGAACGGCTCGAGCACGTCTTCATAATCTTTCGGATTGTACTCCAGATCGGCGTCCTGCCACATGATGATGTCGCCGGTGGCGTGCGCGATCGCGGTCCGCAGATTAGCCCCTTTGCCCGAATGGGTGTCGCGCAGCACCACCTTGATCTTCGGGTCGTCGATCTTTTCCAGGATCTCGCGGGTGCCGTCGGTCGACACGTTGTCGGAAATAACGATATCCCACTCAAGCCCCCGCTTGTCGGCGTCTTTCACGCGCCGGATACATTCGGTAATCGTATCCGCCTCATTGTACGCGGGGATGATGATCGTCATGGATTTCGGAACATCGGCCATCGGACTACTCAATTTCGTTTTCAAATGCTGTCCGCACTCTGGTGCGGCGTGCGGGTGCCCACTTGGTAACAAGAATTCCCGGGCATTTCGACCAAAAAGCCATCACCTCATGCCGGGTGCATGCAGGTATCGATACAGAACCGGAGCATCCCATCGATTTCTGCGGCGGCGTTGGCGTTCGGCTGGAATCCGGATTCAAGCAGGCGCCGGTTATCGACGACGAGTTTTGTTGCCGGGGGCGGCGGACCTCCGTCGGCGGTCTCGAGACAGACGTCGACGCCGAGCATCGCCTCGGCGCGTGCGCGGATCAGGGCCGCCATGTCGATCACCCGCATCGCCCGGCCCGATGACAGATTGAACATTCGGAAGCCATGCGGACATGGTGCCCCTTCCACAAAATGGCGGACCGCCGCGGCAACGTCGGATAATGGAAGGAAATCCCGATGCTGAAGGCCATTCGACGAAAGTTGCAGGCGGTGATCACGAATCGCTTGGCGGCACAGGTCGTTGACGAGCAAAGACCAGCGATCGGTCCCGTTGTCGGCCGGCGCGCCGAACCCGTTGGAAAGCCTGAGCACGACCGCATCGATATTCTCCGCCGCGGCCTGGACGGCGTGTTCGGATTGCAGGTGTGCGACGGCATATGGATGACCCGGATCGGGAGCGGTGTTTTCGTCGATCAGGCCCTGCATCGGCCCATAGACATGCACCGTCGACATATAGATGAAGCGAGGGATGCCGGCAGCTCTGGCGGCACCGAGGGCACGTTCGGTCAGGCCGACCGTCGCTGCGATTGCGGCCTCCGGATCGGCCGCGCACGCGATCTCATTTGGCGCGGCGAGATGGATCAGACAGTCGGCGCCATCGGACAGCTTTTCCAGATCCGCGTCCCAGCGGACATTGTCCCGGGCCCACTTGGGGATATCCTGCTCGCGCCGCCGGGTCGATATTCGGACATCCGTTCCGGCTTCTAGGAGGTGTCGCGCGATCCGTCCGCCGGCATATCCGAAGCCACCGGTAATGACGGCGGTTGTCATCCCGCCGGCCAGCGATGCGGGATCGAGGGATCGTCGGCAGGCAGGGAATCGGACTCGTCGGGGTCATGCGGAATCGAGGCGCAGTTGGTGACCACCGAGGTATCGTCGGCGATGCCCCGAAAGCCGTTCCAGACGCCTGGCGGTACGATCATGAGGGCGTAAGTGTCCGGGTCATCGGGCGACAGCGTCTCAATCTGGACTTCGCCTTCGGTCGGGCTGCCCGGCCGCGCGTCGTAGAGCACCAGCTCAACGGCGCCATGCGGCACGGTGAGTTGCATGGTCATGCGGGTGTGCCGGCGCCATGCCTTGACCGCGCCTGGTGCGACGCAGGAATAGTAGACTTCGCCGAAGTCGGTGAACTCGGGCCAGTCGCGGCGCAGCATGTGCATGATTGCACCCCGGTCGTCGGGAATGATCCGTAACGGTTTGCGGATCACGCCGTCGATCATTCGCCGCTCATGTACACGTCGAGTTGCCGGGTGCTCGCGGTGTAGGCGTCGGTCCCGCCGAGCACGGACTTGTACCAGATCGCGCATTCCTCGATGGCGCGATCGACAGTCCATTGCGGGTGCCAGCCCAGCTGGCTGCGCGCCTTGTCGATGCTGACGTGCAGGAGCGTAGCTTCGTAAGCCTGGTCGGGCGGCGTGTCGACGACCACCTCGCCACCGCCCCAAACACCGACAAGCTGCTTCGTCAGCGCGTGAACGGTGCGGACCGAGTCTTCACCCGGTCCGAAATTCCATGCGCCGCGATAACGGATCGGATCTTCGAGAAGCCGGGACGCCAGACAGAGATAACCGCTGAGCGGCTCCAGAACATACTGCCAAGGCCGTGTCGCCTGCGGCATGCGGATGCGGATCGGCTCGTTCGCGGCGAGTGCACGGATGCAGTCCGGCACGATCCGGTCCGCCGCCCAATCGCCGCCGCCAATCACGTTGCCGGCGCGCGTCGTTGCGGATCCCAAGCTGTCGTTCTTGTCGAGGAATGACGCGGAATACGCCTTGAAGACAAGCTCCGCCGCCGCTTTCGAAGAGCTGTAGGGGTCCAGCCCGCCGAGTTCGTCATTCTCCCGGTAGCCCCAGTCCCATTCCTTGTTGCGGTAGCATTTGTCGGACGTGATAAACACCAGGGCCTTCACCGAGGGCGCGTCCCTTAGCACGTCCAGCAGGTTGACGCTGCCGCCGATATTGGTGTCGAAGGTGAGCTTCGGATCCGCATACGACCGTTTGACGAGGGATTGCGCCGCAAGGTGGAAGACGATCTCCGGTTCGCTTTCCTTGACGACCGATTTGACTTGCTCGAGATCGAGGATGTCGCCGTCACGGTGTTTGATCCGTTCTTCGAGCCCGAGCAGGGTGTAGTGAGGGTGTTCCCCTTCCGGCGGCAAAGCAAATCCCCAAACATCGGCACCCATCCGGTCAAGCCACAAAGCCAGCCACGACCCTTTGAATCCGGTATCGCCGGTGATCAGAATACGCCGGCCCCGGAAAACCTCCGGATCGAACGGTAGTTTCATGCCCAGTTCCTCCACGGTGCGTTGCCGCCATCCCAGAGCGACGTCAGCAGTTTGTAGTCACGATAGGTGTCCATGCACTGCCAGAATCCGTTGTGCTGGTGCACCATCAATTGGTTGTCCCGGACAAGGCCGCGCAGCGGCTGCTCTTCGAAGACAAGGCCGTCTTCATCGGGAAGGTAGTCGAAAATCTTGCGGTTCAGGACGAAGAACCCACCGGAAATCCGGCCGCCCGTCGCCTGCGGTTTTTCGTTGAATTCAACGACCATGCTGTCGGCATCGCATTCCAGTTCCCCAAACCGGCCGGGCGGCCGGACGCCCGTTACGGTCGCGACCTTACCGTGACTTTCGTGAAACCGGACCAGTTCAGGGATGTCGATATCACTAAGCCCATCGCCGTAGGTCAGCATGAAGGTTTCGTCGTCGCCGATATACTTCTTGATCTTGCGCACGCGGTCGCCGGTCATGGCGTTGAGGCCGGTCTCCGCGAGGGTGACCTGCCAATCTTCCCGGGCGTCGGTGTTGTGAACTTTCAGCGAGTCCGGCCGGCCCAGCGTCAACTGGAAGTCGTGGGTCAACATGTCGTAGTTGATGAAGAAGTCCTTGATGACGTGCCCGCGATAGCCGAGGCAAAGAACGAATTCATTAAACCCCGAAGCCGCGTAGTTCTTCATAATGTGCCAAAGGATCGGCCGTTCGCCGATCGGAATCATTGGCTTCGGCAGGTCCTCGGCGACATCGCGAATACGCGTCCCCTGTCCACCGCATAAAATCACTACTTTCATCAAACTCGTATCCTGGGAAGCTGCCTCATCCTGTCAGAACCCCGTTTATAACGAAGGGTTTCCGATAACGCACCCTCAATGATCGGCAAAACGGATATCAATCAAGGCATTTTCCGGGGTCGATTTTGAACACGATGTACGTGTCGTTCTGGGTCTTGAGCAACGGTAGCGTGCGCGATGATATCGTTCGCGCTTGGACCTCGGCAAGTCGCCGGACACAGTCGGTCGCGTAAAGTTCTGCGTCAAAATCCTGTGGCACCGGCGTGCCGTTTACACCGGTGATTCTGTTCGGAATCGCCAGGTGCGTGATCCCTTTTTCTTGAATCTCATGAAGGTAGGCCGGAAGGACCGCTCCCTTTGGATAGAGAGGATACCGGCTCTGGTGGAATGTGTTGCTGTAAAAATAAGGCACGTCCAGCCAATAAAGCCAGTCCCGCTTGCCGACCAGGACCCGGTCGCCCTCGCCCAGATGGGTGTTTAGCCAATTTATGACCGCATAGCCCCCAATATTGGACGACAGGAATTCCTCCTGTGTCTCGTTCGTTGTTAGATAGTCGACGAACTTTTTGCTGAAGATTGCCTGTCCGCCCAGCTGAATCACGACAACGGCGGCAAGTCCCGCAATCATGACCCGCCGGGTGACGGTTCTTCCGTCGGCGAAGCTTGCGGCGCCGGCGAGAATGCACAGCATGACGATTGGATAAACCACAAGCAGATGTCGAATCCGTTGTGACGGGCCGAATACAAACCAGACCGTATAGAAGACCAGCGCGGCGACGAGAATACGAAATAGCAGCGAGCCGGGCGTGCACCTTGCCCGTGCGAATGCCACGACCGCAAATGGCAGCAAAAGGACACACGCCGGCCCCAGGCCGGTTCGCAGGGCTTCGATCTGTGACGGTGGGAAATAGATCGAACGGAAGGGGTAAAGCACAAACCATAACGGCGATTTCGGTAATGGGGTTTCCACTGCCCACAACATACGCAGGATGGCGTCGGCTTGTTCGTTCCAATTGAAACCGGGGCTGAGATCGACGAACTTCCACAGCATCGGATAGAGCGGATCGCCGGTGGCGTGCCAGTTGAACAGATACCATTGCGTTCCGGTCACGGCGGTGGCTAGGGAAAACAATACGACCCGTCGGATGGTGGCCGGCCCCGGCAGGACGGATACGCAGACAGCAAAAGCAAAGATCAGCCCGGTGACCTTCGTGCCGGCGAAAAATCCGGCGACAAACCCCGCCAGTACGATCCAACCGGTGCGCTGCATCGGGGGGATGTCGTGCTTTACCGATAGGGCGGCGGCGTACGCCGCAAGCAGGGCGAACGAGGCGGCACGCACTTCGACATGACCGGCGCCGGCACTATAAATGACGGCGGGGGTCGTCATCAGGCAGAGTGTGCCTGCAAGCGCCCAGAACCGGTTAATATGACGCCGGGCGATAACGAAGAACAATGCCCCCAGCCCCCAGCCACTGACCATCGTCCACAGGGGCACTGCCGGCTTGCCGCCGAGGCCGAGGGCGACACCATAGGTCATCTGGAGCAAAAGCTGCGACACGCCGTCGAGCGCGCGCGGTATCGCGTAAATCGCCCCTTCCTTGAGAAACAGGCGGGGGGTTTCGAAATGGTACGCCATGCTGTCGGCATCGGCGGCGGGTGACAGGCCCTCGAACAGGTCCATCACCAGCATCGCCACGATACCGGCCAACACCAGCCATTCCAGGCCGGACAGCGGGACACGTAGCGTGCCTGGCCGTGCGGGCGCTTTCACGAACACGAGCCCAGCCGTCATGATGGCAAGAACAACAGCGAACGATGCCCCATTATAAAGACCAGCGATGCCTGGGAAAAAGACCAGCCACCCGATCAGGCCGATGCCGATGACGAAGGCGATCGCCAGACGCTCACCCCGGTCAAGCACGCCCAGCAATCCGGTCATGCGCAGCAGGATCAACCCGCCGCCAATCGCGGCAAGGATCATCCAGATAACGGCCAGGTAAGGGATCGGGCTCATGTCCGTCAGAACCCGAGCGCGCTTTTAATGGGACCGGCGAGCTGTTGGAACTGGGATAGGTATAGTACCAGCACGGCGATCATCCACGCCGCGCAAACCATGATCCCGCACGGCCGTTCCGGGGTCTTCTCGCCCAAGTCCCCACTAAGTGCGTATAGGGTGTCCCAGGCAAGCGCACCGGCACCCTTCAAAATGAATGACCACTTCCGTTCCGGCTGGGCGCGGGCCGCTTCCCCGTGGACGATGGCGAGCCGGCGCCAGAGCTTCGGCAACGCGAAACCGCCGCGCGCTTTTAAAGCCGGTAAGTAACGCAGTGCGATCTCGCGGCAGCATGCGATGCGCCGGTCCGTGTGGCTCATGATCGAGCCTTCGGTATGGTGATAGCGGGCGAGTGCTTCACCAAAGAGCGTGAACTTCGTGCTCGGATCGGCAAGAAGCTTGAGCCAGAGATCGAAGTCCTGCGCGTTCCTCAAGCGCTCATCGAAGCCGCCGACAGCCAGCACCGCATCGCGTTTTGTGATGACACTGATACTTGGGATATACCCCTTGAGATATAATGTCGTGTACGGATCGGGCGGCTCCCCGAAGCGGCGGCTGCAATCGACGTGGACGTCACCCGATTCTGTCGCGTCCAGGTAATCGTGCGCCACCAGAAGATAGTCACCTTCCTGTATCACCTGCATCGAACGCGCGAGCTTTTCCGGCAGCCACTCATCATCCGCGTCCAAAAACGTGAGATAGGTCTCGCGGGCTTCCTGAACGGCGCGGTTGCGCGCGGCGCCCGCGCCCTTGTTCTCCTGCCGAACGACACGCAGCCGCGTCTCTCCCAATCGCGACCGCATGCTTTCGGCGGTCTCTGCAGTGCCGTCGCGGGAGCCGTCATCGACGACAATCACCTCCGCGGCGGGAAGTGATTGTGCGGCGACACTTATGAGGGCGCGCTCGATCGTCTGCGCCGCGTTGTATGCGGGGATGATGACGCTGACCGGCGCGACTTCACGCGGCATCGGCGATCTCCATCAGGGTCTCGGTGGGTGCGGTGTCCGAAATCGGGCCGTCCGTGAAGGTGCGCACCGCGAGTTCCAGCATCAACAGGGAATAGACCCGGTAGGCATGCCTGTCGGGTTCAGCCATCAACCTTTTGATTCCTTCCGTCGTCCACCAGCCGCGCTCGAGTGCGTCGCGTGACGTCAGCAGTTTCTCCGCGGCGCGTCCGACATCGCCCCGGAACCAGCGTGGTACGGGCGAAACAAAGCCCTGCTTGGGGGCATCGATGATGTTTGCAGGCAGATGCGCGCGGGCGATTTCGCGTTCCAGGTGTTTCTGGACACCGCCCGCCGTGCGCAAGTTTTCGGGCACGGCGAGTGCGGCTTCGACGAACCTGTGATCCAGGAACGGCACCCGCCCCTCGACACTAACGGCCATGCTGGTGCGGTCCAGCAACGTCAAAAGATCATCCACCATATACGTTGAAAGATCGGCAGCGAGGCCGGCTGTCTGATTGCCCGCGCCGGGCGCGATATCGCTGAAAGCGCGTGCCGCGTCCGCCTGGGCGATGGCGGGCAGGGGCATCCCGTTACCGACCATGGCACGAACGGGAGGTGGGAAGTGGGTGCTGTGTTGATGAAGATAGGCGCCCCTCGACCGTTCGAAAAGTTCGGCCCTGCTCAACTGCCATGCCCGCATCGGTGACACGAGGCTTACCAGCGGTTCGACCAGGGTTTGGCGGAGCGTGCCCGGAAGCGTGAGATAGCGGCGCTCGACGGGTAATTGGAAGTAGCGTCCATATCCCGCAAACAGTTCGTCGCCGCCCGTCCCGTTAAGGGATACCGTCACGTGCTCACCGAGCGCCTGCTCGATCAGAAAATTCGGCAGTAATGCGGCGTCGTTTAGGGGTTCTTCCGCATACCACGCCAACTTCCAGAGATGCTTCGCCGCATCGTAGCCGTCGACATCGATGACCGTGTGTTCGGTCCCGTAGCGCGCCGCGACCTCGTTCGCGAGGGGGCTTTCATCGACGCCGTCGGGGAAGCGGGCGGTAAACGTGCGGAGCGCTTTCGGTGTATGCTTGGCCGCAAGCGCAACGACGAGCCCCGAATCGATCCCGCCCGATAACAATGTGCCGACCGGGACATCGCTTCGAAGCTGGAGACGCACACTGTCTTCCAGAAGCTCCAATAGATAGGTCTTGATGTCCGCCGTGTCCTTCGGCAGGTCGCCGGCCGGGTGGGGCCGCCAGTACGGGGCGATGACCATTTCACCATCGGCGTCGATGGAAAGCCGGTGACCCGGTTCGAGCTTGTTCACGTTCTTATATAAAGTATTCGGTCCCGGGACGTAGCCGTGTGCGAGATAAACACTGACGGCGCCTTCGTCGATTTCCGGCGCGATCAACCCCGAAGCGAATAGCGGCTTGATCTCGGACGCATAGACGATCCCGCCTTTCGGGAGCTCGGCCCAATAAAGCGGCTTCACCCCCAGCCTGTCGCGCACCAGCTCGAGCGCATGAGCGCGTTGATCGTAGAGGGCGAGAGCGTACATGCCGTTCAGCTCGTCGACATACCTCTCACCGAGCGCGGCGCGCGCCGCGAGGACCGCTTCCATGTCGCCTTCGGTGCGATACGGGTAATCGGTAAAGCGGTTGCGCAGTTCGACGTAATTGTAGATTTCGCCGTTTCCCGAAAGGACGCAGCCCTCGCGTTCGCCGACCAAAGGCTGGTCGCCGGTCGCAAGATCGATGATCGCGAGGCGGCGGAACGCGGTCTGGTAGCGTTTGTCGCCGCTCTCCCAATACCCGTCGCCATCGGGGCCGCGGTGGCGCATCATGGTGGCCATCTTCATCATGTCGATGCTTGGGACGGTAACGCCACGGGGCACGTAGATACCGGCGATGCCGCACATTACGCGATCTCCCCAACCGTGAGCGTGCCGGACCAGGGCAGGTCGGCCTCGGTCTCGAACACGATCCGTCGGCCCGGGCGACCTGTGTTATAGGCGTGCCAGACCGTCACATCCTCAAGCCGCACGCGGGCATCGGCGCAGGTTACGGCGAAGCGGCCGCCGACGATGGCCACGCCATCATCGATATTCACATTCAAGGGCGTGACCAGGGCGCGCTCGATCCGATGGTGACCATTCCCCGAGATACCATCCTCGATCCGAAATTCGTTATCCGAGAAATGCCAGCGCCGCCGCACGTCGTCGGCACCCAGTCTCTTGTATCCGCCATGCGCGATGGTGAAGCCGTCCGCATGACGCATCGCCGCCGCCGAACCGGCGTGACGGGCGCGGAACGCGTCATCGTAATAAGGTTTATTGACGGGATAGGGATCGGAATGATCGATCCTGAGCGTACCGTGCGCGGCGGACGAACGATAGAACGCCGCATCCCCCTCTTCGCCGTAACGTCCCCGGCCCGGATCAACGAATAAAGGTTGTCCGTCGACATGGATTTCAGCACCGCCCATATCCTGATGCGCGTGGCCCGGCATGAACGGCCACCCTTCGGGGGATATGTGCGCCAACACCGACCAGCGCCCGAATTCGGCGGCGAACCAGCCATCGGCTTGAACGGCATCGCTTGAGACTTCGCCCGCCGCCTCGGCGAAGCGGGTCAGCCGGTCCCGGTCTTCATCGTTCTGAAGAGATGCCCATTCGCCCTTCCCGGTTTCTAGGCCACTCAGAAAAGTCGGCGGGCAGTCGGGCGAGATATCGCCAATCAGGGGAAGGCCGCCTGGTAACGTCAAGTGCCGGGCAGCCGCCATCAGTCTCTCGGCGATCTCGCCGAGTGCCGACGCCTCGTCGTCAAAGCCATGCCGTTCGGCGGCGAGCATTACGTCGAGATAGTTCCTGAGATAGAGGAAATGATAGTGCGAAGAGCCTTCGCGCAGCATGCCACCCGGAAGGAAGATACGCGAAGCTTCATTTGTCAGAATATCAAAACCGAGCCCGCGCACTTTATCGTCAGAGAGCACACAGCCGATTCGGTAAAGGCCGCGGCCGTTGTTGGCGAGGTGGTTCGAGGTGTCGTGATCGCCGAAGTACTCGAGACGTCGGGAGATAATCTCGGCGTGCTTGGCGAAGTCCTCGGCGAGGGCGCCGGGTGCCGCTGGGGTGCCCTTCCGCATACTCGCGTCGATCACGTTTATGGCGCGCTCCGCAGCGGTATAGGGATGCCAGTGCATGCCGTCGGTCTCGAAGTACCGATCCCGCCAAGCCTGCCAGAGAATATGAAAGATATCAGGCCCGGCGTCCGGTTGAAGGGGCAGCCACGCGAAGCGATGGCGTGCCAGGTCGATCTCGATGTCGTCGACGGGGGTGGAAAAAAAGCCGTCCGGCTTCGCCGGATCGAAGGAGATCACCTGACCGGCGAGATTAATCCCCGAAAGTTGAGCAGCCGATACAGAAGCAATCTCGGCGGGAGCGTCCAACCAAGCCGCGTCATTAACGTCGAGCGGAAGCCGGCTCAATACATAAGGCGGCATGTGCGGCGCAAACGGGGGCGGGGTGGATTGCAGATTGACCGCACGTCTGAAAAGCCACGACCGCAGCACCGGATCAGCAGCCAGTTGGCGCAGTTTACGTCTAAGCGCGTGCACGCTTACCAGCGGCCCGGAGGGAATATCCCCGGCTCCGGTGTGCGGAAATCGTCGAGGCCATGAATGGCGGCGCGGCCCATGGCGAGGATCGCCTCTTCGGCGCTTCCCCCGATATGCGGCGTCGCCAGGAAATTCGGGAGGTTTAACAGTTCTGTATCCTCGGGAGGCTCGGCGGCAAACACGTCGAACGCGGCGCTACCGAGACGCCCGTTCTTCAATGCGGTCTTTAGCGCGGCTTCGTCGACAAGCCCGCCCCTCGCGGTGTTGATGAGAACCGCATCCGGCTTCATCAGGGCGAGGTGCCCCTCACCGATGATGTTGTCTGTCGTCGGGTCGAGGGGCAGGTGCAGGCTGACCACGTCGGACCGTTCAAGCAGGGTTTCGAGGTCGGCGGCGATTACCCCGTGCTCATCATAGAAATCATGAAAGTCGAGAACGTCGTGGGCGAGTACCTCGCTCCCGAACCCGGCGCGCAGCATCGTCGCCAGTTCCTTCCCCACATGCCCGCAACCGACGACCCCGACAGTGCAGTCCGAAAGCTGCCGCCCGACGGTCTGGCGCCAGGTGCCGCCTAACACTTCTGCGTTCGCGGCCGGGACGTGGCGCAATAACGAGATCGCGAAGGCGATCACAAGCTCGGCGACGGAGCGTCGGTTGACGCCGCCGGTCCAGCCGAGCTTGACGTCTCTTTCGATCAACGCGTGCAGATCGATCTTGTCGAAGCCGACGCCGTACTTGGCGATAACGCGAAGATCGGGAAGCGCGTCGAGCACGTCGCCGTCGATCTTCTCAAGCGCGATCACCGCTTTGTCGTGGCCCTTTAGAAAATCGATCAGGCGTTCCCCCGCCAGGCTTTCGCCGGCGTCATTGAATGTCGCATCGGGGTAGCGCGCCTCGAGTTCGGCACGCAATACCGGGTGACGCGAAAACGAACGTGACGCGATGCAGACGCGGCTCATGCGGCGGTGCCACCGTTGACGATTCTGGCCAGCGCGTCGTGAAACGAATCGTAAGAGTCGATCAAGACCGTCGGCTTCAATTCGTCGAACGGCATGTGGCAATACCCGAACGTGACGCAGATCGAGGGCAGGCCCGCGTCATGCGCGGCAAGAATGTCGTTCTCGCTGTCACCGACCATAATCGCCGGCGCGTCGGTCCGGCCCATCTTCGCGATGGTGTCGAGAAGATGCCTTCCGTCGGGTTTGCGGTTTTCGACATCGTCGCCACACAGCATCACCGGAAAGAAATCCATCAGGCCGAACGCCTCCAGCACCGGGAGCGTCGTCTTGCGTGGCTTGTTGGTGCAGAGCGCCATCGGCACGCCGTCGCTGCGCAACTTGTCGAGGACGTCCACCGCACCCGGAAACACGATCGTGTCCTGGATCGGATTCTCGCTGTAAATCTGCAGAAACGCTTCGCGCACCCGGTCAGGGTGTCCATCGTCGTCGATCCCGCCGGTATCGGCCAGGGCGTCGGCGACCAGATACTGGGCCCCCTTGCCGACCAGATCCTTGACCCGCTCGACGGTGAGAGACGCCCGGCCCTCTGCTTCGAGCGCCCTGTTAAGCGACCAGGCAACACCGGGGGCACTGTCGACGATGGTGCCGTCGAGATCGAAAAGAATGGTGTGATCGGTTGTCGTGCGCACGTCAGTATTTCCCCCAGAGCGGATCGTCGGGCATGGCCTTTTCGACGCGCGCCACGTCTTCGATGCTGTCGACGGATTGGTAGGGTCGGAATGTCATCGGCGCGATGCGTTGGAAGAAACCGTTATCGCAGATGCGATTGGAGTCGCACGCTTCGGCTTTTTCGAGCGGCGATTCGGGGGTTTCCGTAAACCATTTTAGGAAGTGCCACTTGAACCCGAATATCCCACCGACGCGCTTGGCGCCCGCGTCCGGGTCGAACGTCTTCATATAGGGGATCGGGCTTCTGGAGGTGTAGAGCACGTTCCCGTTGAGGTCGTGCACCAGCTTGACCATGTCCGGGTTCAAAAACGTCTCTTCATCGTGAATCGGGACGGCCAGCATGGTCCCGTTAACATCGATATCGTCGAAGGGGGCGAGCACCGCCTCGATCACATCCGGTCCCAGAAGCGGTTCGTCACCCTGCACGCAGACGACGATGTCGTTATCCTCGACCTCGATCCCGCACTTGGTCGCCGCCTCGGCGACACGGTCGAGCGCGCGGGTGTGGGTGTCGGCGGTCATGATGACGGGGAAGCCCTTTTCCTCGCAGAAGGACTTGATCTCGTCATCACAAGTCGCGACGGCCAAGATGTCCCACCCTGCGTACATCTTGGCGCGCAGGTAACAATGTTCCAGCATCGGCCGCCCGCAGATCGGGTGAAGCGGTTTGCCGGGAAAGCGGCTCGCGGCCATGCGCGCCGGAACGATACCGATGGTTTTCATTTTAAAACACCATGTAGATGAAATCTTGAGTTGAAGTTTCTTTTACCACGACGGTCAGCAGCGCAGCAAAGCCGCAGCTGAGCGTGAATATCAGCAACCAGTACGACCGGGTTTTCCAAAGCGGATTATGTTCGAAATCACCTGTGGGCGAGAATCCCAGCGCCGGCTTACGCTCCGAAACCAGCTCCTGCGTATTCGGCGTAAACCACACAACGGCAAGAAGAACGGCCAGCCAGAGATAGATGCCCAAATCATAAGTACCCGTGGGGTTCATGACGTTGCCGAACCCGTTGAGACCCGCCATGCCGCCCAGAACGCTCAGTGCGCCGTCGAAGGTCTCGGCACGGAAAAAGACCCAGCCGACGACGACGCAGAGGAATGTCAGCGCGCGCGCCAGGGCACGGCCCGCGGACGATGCCGAACTGCCGCCACGCCATTTTCGCCACAGATGATTGACAGCCAGCAACGCGCCATGAAGCCCACCCCATACGACGAACGTCCAGGCGGCGCCATGCCACAGACCGCCCAGAAGCATCGTGATCAGGAGGTTCGCATACCGCCGCATGTCGCCGAACCGGTTTCCGCCGAGTGGAATATAAAGGTAATCGCGGAGGAAGCGGCTGAGTGTAATGTGCCAGTTTTGCCAGAATTCGATGATGCTCGCGGCCTTGTAAGGAGACGCGAAATTGACTGGCAGACGAATGCCGAAGACGCGCGCCAGGCCGATCGCCATGTCGGAATAGCCGGAGAAATCGAAATAAATCTGCATGGTGTATGCCAGCGTGCCGCACCATGCTGCGAGTGCCGTCGGGTTTGCTGCCGGATTGTCGAAAAGCGAATCCGCGAACGGCGCGATTCCGTCGGCAATGACGACTTTCTTGTATAAGCCGATCGCGAAGATGATGGCGCCGGTGGAAAGATTGTCGAGCGACAGATTGAAGCGTCTGCGATCCTCGAACTGAGAGATGACCTCCCGGTGGTGAACGATCGGTCCGGCGATAAGTTGCGGGAAGAAAGTCACGAACAAGCAATAGTGAATGAAGTCCGTATCGCGCACATAGCCGCGGTGGACGTCGACCTGATAAGCGATCTGCTGGAAGGTGAAAAAGGAAATAGCGAGCGGTAGCGTGATCTGCCCGAATGAAAGCGTTGTGCCGAACACATCGTTTGTCGTCGCCGCGAGAAACCCGGCGTACTTGAAATAGGCGATCAGGCCGAGATTGAAGGCGATGGCGAACCACAAGATCGTGCGTGATCTGCTGCGGCAGCCCCAAACCCCGAATCCGTAATTGATAACCACTGAAACGAGCAGCAGGGCCAGGAATGGCGGGTCCCACCACGCGTAAAAGAACAGCGAGGCTAAGACCAAAACCATCAGGGTCGCCCTAACGCCCCCGAACCGCTCCGACAAAAACACCAGCGCGAGAACGGCAGGCAAGAACCCGAAAAGGAAAACCTGCGAACTAAAGAGCATCGCCGTACCGTTCACGCAGATGCTTTGCGAGGACTTCGGCCGCGAGGGCGTGGCCGGCGGGCCGCCAGTGGCCATCGTTCTCAAAATGATAATCGAGTGGCGCGCCATCTGCTTCGAAGGCGGGACGAAGGTCGACAACGTCGACACCCTCGGCGCGTAAACCGGCCACTAAGCGCTCATGGACCCGTGCGATGCGGGCACTCTTTTCTCCGAACCACAAATACCGGGAAGGAATGACCAGTATGGTGGATTGCTTGCGGCGTGCCAATTCGGCCGTGCGGCGCACCGTGGCGTCCACATCCGTGTCCGCCGGAACGTGCTTGGCTGCCGCCTGCAGATTGGGTGCGATCAGACCGAGCTTGATCGCGGGCGCACGAAGCCAGGGCGTCCGGTGAATGAGACGCGTGACGGAGAAATAAAGCGCCGAATATTGCGTGAGCAGGGTTTTGATCTGCCCGAGGCCGATATGCATCGGCCTCGTTTCAGGCTGGTTCGCCGCAGGAGGGCTTGCATCCCCGCTATAGGCGAGGATATCGGTCTCCATATTGAGCGCGACGATCATGCGTTCGGCGCGGCCGCCGTGCTCTTCAGCGAAGTCGATCATACGGCTGTAGGTATCGACGTCGCCCGGTAGCGCCAGATTGAACACGCGGGGTCCGATCAGGCCGTTCAGCCGATTGCTGAGACGGTCATCGGCATCGACGCCCCAACCGAAAGCAAAGGAATCGCCGAGCATGTAGAAATCGCGGCCCGTGGAATCGCTAAGAGAAAATTCGTCGCGCAGACCAAGTTCGTTGAAGCGGATCAGAACATTGAAGTCGCCGGTGTTCTTGATCTGACGGCGTACGGCATTCGGAGGACCGAGTGTGATGCCCTCTTGTGTTTGGGTAAACTGAAGGTGCTTCGTCGGGTCGAGTTCAGGCATTGCCAGCCGGATGGCGAACTCCTGCCCGACGACGCAGGCAAGCGCGACGGCGAACCAGATTACGGCGCGTTGCAGGCTAAGCATTTGGGGGCGTCTGAACGTGAGCGCTCATTGCGAGGCGGGATCGTCGTCGAGATCCCACATCCCGCGCCACGCCGGATCGGCGCAATAGATTTTATAGACGAGCTGCATGGTGCGGAGCGCGTCTTCGGCCGAGCCGTTCCTGATCTCGCCACCGCGCAGCACCGCGTCGGCGAACTCGGCGACTTCCAGCGTCCACGACGGATCGTTGTTGTAACGCTTGGTCTCCTCGTGCGGATCACCCATATCGTTGTCGCCGCGCCGGGTGATGGTGAGCGTCTCTGCGCCGTAACTCTTGGAGCCCGACAGGATGCCCGAAAGCGTGATCGCGCCCCGGGTCATGCCGATCTCTAGCCTGAAGCGGTGACGCCATTGGGACGCCGACGAATGCAGCATCGCGACGACACCTGCGTCCGTCTGCATCAAGGCGTAAGCGTTGTCTTCGACATCGTGGCCCCATACCCGGTTCGAGATGAAACTTTTGACGTCCGTGAACTCGCCGCCGAACAACCGGATCAGGTCGACCATGTGAATGCCCTGGTCGAGCAGCACGCCGCCCCCTGCGAGCGCGCGTTCGGTCCGCCAAGACGTCTGGTCGAAGGTGATCAACTGCGATTTGCCGTAGACGCCGCGCATGTCGATGACGTCACCGAGTTCACCCGATGCCAGCGCCTGCAGCGCATCCTGAACGGAATCGTGATAGCGGTGGTTGAAGCCGTACTTCAATACCCGGCTCGGCCGGGACGCGCTGACGGCGACGACGCGTTCGATATCGGCGACGTCGCGGCCCGGCGGCTTTTCGCAAAAGACATGCAGGTTTTTTTCCAGACCGGCGATGGTGACGTCGGCGGCGATGTCGTTCGACATCGCGACGAACAGGACATCCAGGTCTTCATCGAGAAGCTCGGGGTAAGTCTCGAAATACTTGACCCCATCGTCGAAGGTGCCGCTGCCCGAAAGGGTCCGGTCGCAGACGGCGACGACGATCATGTCGTCGCGCGCATCGATGACGCCGCGGCGGCGTTTGCCGACGACGCCGTATCCGGCAATCCCGACTTTGAGCTTGTCCGTCAAGATTTCGGCGTCCGGTAGATGTCCGAGATCTCTTCGTTGGGACGGCCGAGCCGTGCTGATGACGCATTCCCGTCAACGGTCACCCAGCCGCCCGCTTCGTCGGACCGGTAAAACGCATGCAACAGTCCCAGCGTCTTCAAACAGTCGTGGCGGTCGACGGGATATTCGGCCTCGCCCCGGAAATCGGCGACGATGTCCCTGTACATTTCCGTGTGACCGAAACCATAGACCGCGCCATGCCCCTCGATCCCCTTGAAGTCTTCGGAATTCTCGGCACAAGCGTCGGGGTCAGGGGTGAAGACCTGCAGGTCGTTGACGGCGATGCCGCCGATCTGGGCCAAGCCTTCTGAACATACGAACGAGATCGAGGCCTCGAAATCGTCGGGGCGGGCGGCAGTGGTCGATTCCAGGGTGCCGACCGCGCCCGACTGATAGGTGAACGACGCGACGGTGGTATCTTCGACTTCGATTTCCGCACCGAGCGTGCGCATGGTGGCGTTGACGTTCTCAACGTCACCCCCCAGATGCCGCAGCAGGTCGACATGGTGGATGGTCTGGTTCGTTAAAGCACCGCCATCGTGCGAGAACGTGCCGCGCCAGGGCGCCAGATCGTAATACCGTTGCGGACGGCACCAGCGCAGCCGGACGGAGACGGTTCTGATATCGCCAAGCTCGCCTGTCTCCAGCGCTTTCTTCACGCGCCGGACGGCTTTGTTATAGCGGTTCTGGAACACCGGGAAGATGCGTGTGTTCGCCTTGTCGGCGGCGGCGTAGGCTTTTTGAAGTTGCTCCGGCCGCATGAAGGTCGGTTTCTCCATGACGATGTGCTTGCCGAAGTTCTCGATCACCTCGATCCCGTGTTCGAAGTGCATGCCCGACGGCGTGATCACGGCGGCGATGTCGATGTCTTCGACGTCGGCGAACATCTTGCGGTAATCGGTGAACGCGGGAACGCCGAACTCGTTCGAATACGCATCCGCTTTCTCGAATTCGAGATCGCAGACGGCGGCCAGTTCGACGCCGTCGACCTCGGCGATGGAGCGGCAGTGGTGCCCGGCAATACGGCCGCAGCCGATCAGGGCGACTTTTAAAGTGTCAGTCATTTGTTGAATTAGTCCGTTCGTCACTGAGCAGCGAAATCCACACGTTCATGTCCGGCGGCGGGAAGGCGGCGGTTTGATCCGCAGCCTCCGCGTGATTAGCCGCTCCAGGCGGGTTCTGCAATGCCGCCGCCAGCTCGCCGGCGCTGACGGAAATTGGCGACATCCCTTTCGGGAGAATATCCAGCGCGACACCCCCCTCGGGGATGAAGCGATACGTCGGCACGCCCCCCAAAAGCCCTTCGAGACCCGTCGTGCCGGTACAGTATATAAGGGCGCGCATGGGGGGGAGTTCCGGGATCGGCTTCCGGGTTAAATCGAAGTTCTCGCTCTCTGTCACCGGATACGGGCTCAACGGATGATCCTTGACGATGAAGGGGCGGTCCTTCGACGCTAAGGGACGGCAGGCCTCAATCATCTGCCTGGCGAAGGACGGGTTGTTGGAGAGCGCGAGAAACACCGGTCCCGCCGGATCATATTTAGGCAAGCCCTTGGCGCCGATCCGGTGCGCGCCGGCGACGGTCATTCTTTCTGCCGGAATCCCGCGCCCCCGTAAGTCTTCTTTGTATGACGGTCCGTTCAGAAGTATTTGGTCGGGAATACTCTCCGTGCCGTCGAGATTCGCATCCGCGCCCTGGTTATACATGTGCCGACCGACGACGGTGTGCTGATATCCAAGAGTTTTCGTTCCGTTGCGGCGCGCCTGACGGGAAAAATCCCGCTCCCACGGGTGGTTTTCCCACGGCCAGGCGACGGTCTTCGGGTTGGCTTTCTTCAGCCAGTTCTCGTGACACGCAATCTGCCAACGGGTCATCGCGGCGCTGCCCCCACGTCCCTCGATGGCTGCGGCTCTCTCGACCAGCCATCTTGTCGCCGGTTCGAATCCTGAAACATCCGGTTTCCAGCGAGCGAAAGGCATGGCAAGTGCCGTGCAAAGATTGCCCCACGCATGCAACGCATGGGTGCGGCCGTCGCGTGCGAGGTCCAGTGCGTATCCCGCAGGGCAGTCCGTGTGCATGAGCCGGCGAAGATTCGGGATTTGTTTCATGAGATCCCCGAAATAGGCGTCGAACCCCTCGGCGTTGCTGTCCGGATGGCCGTAGACCAACACCCAGCTGGCTTGCGCAGGTGCGTGAAGGTGTCCACGTGTCCGCATCATTGCGATTACACAACGGAGCGCGGCCAGCGACCGGGCCAGAAACCCCCGTGAAAAAAATCGGAGCCGCTTCGCGGCTATGTTGGGTGGAGGATCAGACTTAACCCCATCCAAAGAAGCGAGTGCCCTGTAAAGCCACGGATCTTCACAGGCGACCGTCGCAGGTTCTGTTTCTTTCACAAGCTGTTCAACGATTTCGACCCATGCCAGCATAACCCCGAAATCAGATGCATACGTGCTCATCGTCGGCATGTGCGCCAGTTCCGATCCTGGCTGGATTTGCAGCTTCAGTGCCGCGTCCCGCCATGGGGTATAAGCTCGATCGAATGCGTCTTCGAGCTTGCGCGCGAGATCGGGAATATCGGTCTTCGTATCACCGGTTTCCCGGATCACGAGGAACCGGCCGGCCGCCTCACAAGATTCGGCGTCGCGGATCAATCGAACGGGCAAATCGGGTGTTACTTGTCGAGCTTGAGCGCCGATGGAATCTTCGGCAGCAACAACAGATTGACCGCGATCTCCGGCGGCTCGTCCGTCAAAGGTTCGAGATGGAGATATGGGTTCGCCGGTGTTACCGGGTGGATCACGAAGATGTGGTAGTCGGGAAAGGTTTCCCTGTACCAGCCGAACGAGAGGCCAACCTCTTTTAAGCGGTTCGAATGCGCTTCGACCAGCATTGCCGGGCGGGTCCGGCGGATCGTTTCAAGGCCGCCCTTTATGACCATCGGCTCGAAGCCCTCGGTGTCGATCTTGATGAAATCGATACGCGTGCCGATGCCGAGTTCGGAAGCGATATCGTCCAGGCGTTTCACCGGGATGGTGCGCTTTTCGTAATGGTCTGGGCGCTTAGCGACGTGCACCGACGAGATCATCGAGTTGGTGCCCTCCATTCCGGGATCACCCATATTGACCTGGATTTCCGCCTCGCCTGCTTCCGCACCGAGCGCGCAGGCGCAAAGCTTTACATTGTCGGCGCGGTTGAAGGCACAGTTGGCGGACAATTTCTCGGCCATCTCCCGGACCGGTTCGAAGGCGATCACCTCGCCGTCACCGACAAGTTCGGCGAGGAACGCCGTATGCAGACCGACGTTGGCACCGATATCGAGCACGACATCCCCCGGCCTGACGATCTTGCGCATCAAAAATGAGATGTCGGCTTCGTACGCGCTCCCGTCGAAAGTCAGGCGCGCTTCGGGGGGGGAGCTCAGGAACAGGTAACTGTCCGCCGTGGTGATATAGTGGGTGTCTTCGCGTTCGATCACGAACGTCGACAGGTAGAACGGATTGCGCAGGCCCATCAGAAACTTCTTACGATGGGTGCCGCGGCCGAAGAAGCCCAGCAACTGGCCGATGAGCGGATGATCGCAAAGCGCGAGGATGATCTTTTTCATCTTACAGCCAATCCCCTCCGGTCAGCGGAATCATCTGTCCGGTGATGAAGCCGGCCCAGTCCGATAATAGATACGTCATCAGCGCCGCCGCTTCATCGACGTGTCCACCGCGTTTGAGCGGCACCAGACCGGCGCGCTCAATCATTTGTTCGGGCGTCCGATTGTGCCACCGCTGGTGAAAACCGCTTTCGATATAACCGAAGCGCACCCCGTTGACGAGAATGCCGTCGGGCGCACCCTCGCGCGCCAACCCCTGTACCATGCATTCCGTGCCGCGCTTGGCGACGGCGTACGGGAACGACGTGGCCGAGCCCCCGTGCAATGCCGATTCCGTCCCGGTCAAAAGAACCCTGCCGCCGTTCGCTGTCATGTGCGCCATCGCGGCACGGGCCAGATAAAACGGCTGGTTCATATTAATCGCGATCTCGTTTTCCCAATCCGCGCCGCTCATGTCTTTCCAGTGGCCGGAGAAATGGATCGCGCCCGACAGGACGACCAGGGCGTCGATCCCCCCGGCTTTTTCGGCGAATTCGTCGATCAGCGAACGGCAGTCTTCTTCGGATGAGAACGCTTGCTGTAAGGGGATGACACGCGCGTCATCGCTTTCGAATTTCTGAGAATTGCCGTGCGCGCCGATGGTGCAGTCCGGGCCTTCGAGCAGCATGTCGATCAGGGCGCGACCGAGGCCGCCGGTCGCGCCGGTGACGAGAACACGGCTGCCGGGACGAATAGACGGTGACCAGTCGGGTCTGTTGAAGGTGTTCATGCGCGTCCCCGGTAATGTTGTTGCAGGGTGTCGAAGCTCTCGCGGGCGTCATTCATGAAATCGGATTCCGACAACATGCGCTGCTCGGCGGAAACGTATCCCTGATAGCCGATGTTCATGAGCATACCACCGATCCTGGCGTGATCGATCGTGCCGCTGCGCCCCAATACATCGAGGCCGGGTTCGTTGGCATGGACATGGACCAACTGACCGCGGGCGGCGTCGAACACGTCCTGATCGACTTCTCCGTTTTCGACCAGCGCCTTGGCGTCGATCTGTAGCTTAAGGTTCGGCCGGCCGACAGCGTCCGTGATGGCGCGGGCTTCTGATAGTCCGTTGACGAAATCCGAATCCTTCGGGCCCAGCGGCTCAAAACAAAACACCGTCCCATGATCCGATGTGCGCGCGCAAAGCGTGCCCATGAATTCGACGGCGCGGGCGAACGCGTCGTCAGATGGCACGTCACCGCGCCTGCGGCCACCCCCCCAGATCAGCGTGCGGCCGCCGAGATCGCGGCACAGTCCTGAAAGATGCGCCATGAAATCGAGCGTTGCCCGGGCGGAGTCCGCGTCACCGAACAATTGCAGTTCCGGATGATCGAACACCAGCGAATGCAGGCCGACGACTTCAAGCCCGGCATGTTCAACCGCCTTCCGATAATCGGCGACCTGGGTGTTCGTCAGGCCATGCCAGGTATCGTCCCAAGCCCGGCTCGGCGCGACCTCGATCCCCGTATAGCCGATCGCCGCGATGTCGGTCAGCAGGCGGGCATGGTCGTAAGCCGGCAGCGCGATATTGGAAATCGCGTACTTCATTTGTCGACATCCGAGGTTGTGGAGTCGTCCACTAGGATGTCCTTGCACATCGAGCGCACCAGATCGGCGACGATACGGTTGCCGACAGGTGAGTAATGTCCGCCGAACCGGTCGTTGATGAACAGCGATGTATCTGGATCGTTCTTGAGAAGCGCCGGGCCTGCGTCCACCACGATCATCGATCTGGACAGTCGTTTGACCATCGGTGCATAGTAGTGCGAACCGTCACGCATAAATTCAAGATCTATCCGTTGCGGTAGAAAAACGAATACCGGCTGCGCACCGTTGCTGCGGCAGAACGTCGCGAATCGTTCGGCAATCGCCGCGAACAAATCGGTTGCCTTCTGGTCGGCGTACAGTTGCCGGTTCAATGTCATGTTTCGCCGCATTACCTGCATGAAGGCCGCATCCTCGGTCAGTCCCAGCCGGTCGGACAAAGCCCGGGCGATTAGCCCGAAGGTGCGCGCCGGGTTTTTGAAGGCGGAGGCGAGATAGGGAAATGTGAGCAGATCGCGTCGGAACTTGGTGGCGTAAAACCCGTCGTGCTTGCGCAGTTGCGGCAGAAACTGTCGGAGCCTGTCGAACGCTTCCGGCGTATCGACCATATTGGGTAAAAGCCGGAGTGCCCCCTGTTCCAGTACGAACCGCGGCTTAAACGCAAAAGTGTTTCCGTATTCGCTGTAATGTTTCCAATAGGCATGAATGCGCGACATCGTTTCCGGGACGACGGCCATAATGACCAGGTTCGCCGGATGGTCAGCAAATTCGCGCTCCAGGCGCAGGAGCGCCTGATCCAGCCCATAGTTGCCAACTCCGTAGTTCGCGACATGCCGCTCGAGTTGGCGTGACAGCAGATGTGGCCACGCCTCGGCATCGCCGACCTGCCGCGAAAACGCATAGGAGTCGCCGTAGACCAGGATTTCGGGATCACGCTCGCTGAACCCCGGGTTGTGCCGTGCACCAGTGGCATCGATTCGATACACCGCTGCGGCGCCGTCTCGTCCGACATCTTCTCCGGACGTATCGGGTTTGCGGACCCATCCTAATTCCGGGTCCCAGCCATGACGAATGAACGACCGCAGGCCGTCCGCGTCAAGTTTCGGGTGTTCGTCTGCCTGGGTAATGAGCCATGGGCACGTGCTGCGCAGCCAGCGAACGAGACCGTGTAGCAGGATCTCGCCGGCGATAAAGATCGAAATGCCGCCGATGATAAAGTGAAGGCCGGTCAATCGAGTTCCGGCAGCCGGTCCAGGAGGCGATCGACGCAGTACCCCACTCCGGCTTCCTGCATTGTCTGGTCGACGCTCAGATCTGGTTGTTGCGGACGGGGGAACGGGATGTCGACCCCGACGACGTTCGGCATGCGCCCCGAGTCTGCGGCGGCATACAGGCCTTTCACGTCACGTTGTCGGAGCGTCTCCATCGGCACGTCCATGAAAATCTCAAAGTAATCCGAAAAATTTTCACGATTCCACGCCTGCCATTCGGGAAATATCGACAGCACGGATGCAATCACGTGGATCCCTTGGTGGTCGAGCATGCGGCACGTGTGCGAAATCCGTTCGGCGTTCTTGCGCCGTCCCTCGACGGTGTGATCGACATCGTTCCGGAACATCTCGCGGAATTCGTCCCCGTCCAGATAGACCAGATGACGCGTCTTGGGCTTGAGTTGTTCGTAGAGCGCATGCGCCAGCGTTGATTTCCCCGACCCCGACATGCCAATGAACCAGATCACCATGTTACGAACCTACGCCTCCGGTAGCCTTGCCTGCGTGCCCGCGGATGCGGCAGACGGCGGTCTCACCGACCTTGCCTAGCGCCTTCACGATACGTGCGGATGTAATCTCGGGGATGGCAGCCAGTCGTTCGGCGGCATATCGCTCGAGTTCAGGGAGCGCTTCGTGATCCGGCTGGTAGAGATTCCGCTTCTCTTGGGGGTCGGTTTGGATATCGTATAGCTCGAGGCCTTCGGGGCTGAAGCGATCCGTTTTGTCACGGTACTCTTTCCACAGAAATTTATGCTGCGACGTACGAACGGCAATGTAAGGCGGTCGTGCGTCGAACAGGCAGTTGCCGCTGTGAAAGGCTTCGGCAATGACGTGATCCCTAGACGCGACTTCGGATCCGAAAACGGAAGCTCCCTCCCAAGCCACCGGCGCCTCGACACCGGCGATTGCGGCAATTGTCGGCGCGAGGTCCAAGGTGGAGGTCAGCGCACCGTTCGTCGTTGCATCGATGTCGGCGCCGCTGAACAGCATCGGCACTCTGATGTTGTGTTCGTACATCCGGAAATGATGGGAAATGTCGCCGTGTTCACCAAGTTCCTCTCCGTGATCGCCGACCACGACGATCACAGTATCATCGGCGAGACCGCGTTCCTTCAGGCCGGAAACAAGGCGCCCGATCTGTTCGTCGGCATACAGCACGGCGGCGTCGTAAAGCGCGGCCCAGTCGGCCCAGCCCTGGCTCGTGGTCGGCGCGCCACGCACGGCGACGGAGAGGTCCGTTCTGGGATCGTAGCCTAGCGCATCAAGGTATGATGGTGCTTGCGTTTTCCAATTCGCGCCCGGGCCTGGGCAGTAGGGCACGTGCGTATCCAGGTAATGCGTCCAAATAAAGAACGGTTTTCGTGTATCCCTATCATCGAGAACCCTTAGAATGCGGTCGGTAAGCGCGGCGCCGTCGATGTAGCGCTTCGAGCGATACTCGGAAAGATGCGCGCGGCCCGGCGCCAGCGGACGCGTGAGCGCCGCGCCGAGTTTTCGGATCCCGATCCCGAGAAGCGCATCCACGCTGCGTTTGTAACGCCACTCATGCGCAACCCATTCATGCGCTTTCGGAACTCGCGTGAGATGCGTGTCCACGTACGCTTTGACGTCGGCGCGAAGCTCTCGGCGGTGACGATGCACCACACGTTTTACGGCGTCGAAGTTGTACCGGTCGCGCATGATGCGTTCGCCGGCCATGTCCGCCTTATTGATTGCTTCCTGTGCCGTGCGGACATCGCAATAGGTCTCGACGGTGTCGAACAGGCTTTCGATGACGGGAACGATCCTTTCGATCAACGAAGAATCGCCGGCCCCGCTCGCGTGATAGGCTTGCAGCGAACTGCGCATCCGCTGAGCGGCGATTCCGACAAGCGAGTTGAGGGCGAACAGGAAATGCTCCTGCTCGAGCCCGTCACCGTAGCCGAAGAAGCTGTTCACCCACGGAAAAGTGGACAGAATGGTGGTTTCGTATCCGGCGTCACGCATCACCTTGAACACCGCCGGCGGGCGGCCGGTCGCGCCGTTATCGTAGCCGCCGTAAGACAGCGGCAATGTGGAAGTCAGCATTGATGGCAACGACGCTTGCGTGAACGCCGCAGTCGAGATCGTCTCCGTGCAGAGAACGCCGCTTTCCGCCAGCTTCGATAAATTCGGTGTCGTCGGTCTTTCGTATCCGCACATACTGGACCGGTCGGCGCGCAGCGCATCGATGGATATAAAAAGAAAGTTCGGTTGCTTCGTCTGCATGGCCTTACTTTTCAACTTGCGGCGCAAAAAAGCGCGAGATCGTTCCGTCGCGAAACCCCTGTGCCGCATTCTCGTAATCTTCGACGGTGTCGATTTCGAGCCAGCCGTTCCTGATCGGAACTGGAACGATATGTTCGCCGTTCAGGACCATCTCCGTCAGCAAGTCCGTCATGTACGCTTTCTCAACGGGCCGTTTCCGTTTCCACGGCCTGTCATTGTCGAACATCGATCTTCGGGCCTGGTGCAGCGCCTCGATACCATCGCCCCTGAACCTCATCAAGCCGATGTACTGGGCCTCGATGTCGTCGATGTGTTCGACCTTGTTGCCGATGTCGACAATAAGGCCGGCGTCGTCCAGCCGCAGGCTCTCCGCATCGGAGAGTGGGTCTTCGAAACGGAAGTTCCAGTAATCGCGCCAGCCCGTATCGATCACGACGGAAATATCCGCGCTGGACGACAGTAGGGCTTGCAGCACTTTCGGCTCATAGACGATATCCGCGTACGCGACGATGATATCTTCGCTGAACTCGGTTTGTGCCGCGAAAAGCGTTTCCACCATGTTGGTGGTTTCCCAATCCGCATTGCGTACCTGCCTGGTGCCGTCGAGGCGCAACATCTCGGCGCGATATCCTGTCGCGATGACGATGTCGTCCACGCCGCACGCGCGAAGCGTATCGAGCTGTCTTGCGATCAGCGACATACCGCCGATTTCGGTCAGACACTTGGGGCATTCTGCGGTATAGGGGTGTAAGCGCGAACCTCGGCCCGCGGCGAGAATAATACAACGCGTCATGAATGTTGCCCGATCAGATTTTCGATCAACGCCCGGTCGCCGGCGGGTGCACCTTGTCGTTCGGGATGCCACATCACGGCTGCTATCGGGAGCGACTGGTGCTGCAACGCCTCGACATTGCCGGCCGTATCCGTCGCGGTGGCTCTCAGGGGCGGTGCGACGCCGTCCGCAGGTACGGCAATACTGTGGTACGAGTTGACCGAGGCGACCTGACCGTAATGTTTCTCCCACCCATCGGCGAAGATTACATCGTGGGGGGTGGCGACATGGCCCGCCACGGCGTCCAGGCTGCCGCCGAGACGGCTGTTGATCAATTGCATGCCGCGGCACACACCGAGCACCGGCACGCCATGGTCCATCGCGAAAGCCAGCAAGGCGGTCTCCGTCGCATCGCGCTTTGGCACGATGCCGACATCCTCGCCGCCGCTCAGGATCAGCAACGACGGCTCGAATTCACGGACGTAATCGACGGCCGCTGATCCGATATTAGGCACCGGTAGCGGCGAGATATCCCAACTGAGAAGCAGCGTGGACCAGTCCTGACTAATGCTGTCGCGCGGTTCGACATAGCCGTCGGCCTGCGTTACCCGCATCGTTACGCAGGCGCGTCTCAATGCCCCGACACCCGTCTGGCCGCGGCATTCAGCTCGATGGTGCGCGCCTTGCTGAGGCTATCGAACAGCCGTTCTCCGCAACCGATGGCAGCCGGCAATCCAAATTCCGCGCATCGTATCGCCATGTGCGAATTGGCACCGCCATACTTGGTTATCAGGCCGCGTATATCATGTGAGAAAATCCAGTCGAAACCGGGGTCGGCGCTCTCGATAAGAACGATGCGCCCATCGATGACCTCCGGGTCGATCTCGGTGAGAACGTGACACTCGGCGATGGCGGACCCGCTGGTAACGAACGTCGGCTGGCCAAGAGGTATGCGCACAACGTCGATATCAAAAGCGTCGATGATCAAATGAGGTAGACGAAGAGCGCGCGTCAAAACGTAATCCTCTCGGGCGGCGGCGACCAGCTCGCGCAAACGCGCAGGGTCGGGGTCGCCCGTGAATTCCTGTATCGGCAAGTACGACAGGTCATCTCGTGAAAGGCCGTTTTCTGCTCCCCATTTGCTTATAAGTTTAAGTGCGTCGCTGATGGCACGGGTAAATGCGAACTTCGATTGCTCCCGGCCTTTGATGGCGGCGGAGATATAGTCGAGGAGTGCATCCGTTGTGATATCGAAACCTATTTCATCGATCAGGTCTTGTATCGCGCCCCGCTGGCGGGTGTCAGGGACAAAGGGTTCGTGGGCTGGAAGCAGGCGGGGTTCTCCGTGTCCGAGATAGAGTTCAGGCGACTCCTCGTAGCGCAAAGAAGTGATGTCATAGGTGCCGGGCCGAAGGTGGCCGTAAGTCGCCATAAAGCCGTCCACGTCCAGCTCTCCGGCGTGCACGGCGTTGATGTCTTGAATCAGCTCCGTTGCAATCGTCCGCACACCATGCATAAACCGCTCGGCGTGTTGTTCGTCGAATGCTCCTCTTGTCACCAACGAGCGCAGGATCTGAACGCCGATAAAACCGTGCCGAGCGAGTTGGGAAAACGGCAGGGTGCCGTCGGTGCGGCAACGCATCAGGAGTTGTTGCGCCTGGGCCAGGCGTCCCGTTGAACTGCTGCCGGCATCTCCGGACAGCAGTGAATTTGCTTGTGCCGTCAGAGGCTTCATTCCCTGCGCCCCGGCGTCGATTAGGGTCTTGGTGAGGGCGTGGATCATCTTGCCAACTTCGGATTGAGCGGCCGCATTCAGGCCGGCATCCGTCAAACGAGTCTCGATCTTGCCGGTTTCGAAATCGGCACAGGTTACAGCAATCGCGAATTCGACCTTGTCGTGAAGTTCCCTGTTCTCGGTGAGGATCGAAAGCTGGTGCGTAACGATGGCATCGGCATGCGCGCGATCGATGCCCGCCGGTAGAAACGAGTTCAGGCTCTTGCGCACGTCGATATAGGGGTGGCCGTAAAAATCGTGAAGTAATGGTCCGCCGACCATTCGGTAACCCATCCGCGCCCGCGCTTCGGCCCATATGCCGTCCGTGATCAACCATTTATAAAGGGACAGCGCCAACGGCCGCGGCGCATTGCCGATCATCTCGACCGGGTTCCAGTCGGTCATTTCAGAGAGGACCGTCTGGTCGCCGCCGAGATCCGGAACGGGTGCGGACACCTCGACGATGCGTTCGCGGACATTGTCGATGGCAGCATCGATGACCGCATCCGGCACCTGCGCCCACTTGCTGCGTGCGGCCAGCGGCCGAACTTGGAGAATGAATACGTCGTTGTCACCCGTGATGCAGAATTCGACATCCAGTTCATGGGAGCCGGTGACACCTTCGATCTCGATGACGCTGTCGATCAGACGCCGCATCCGGGGTGACTTGAGCCGGTCGGGCCGTGCCCGGTGAACCAGAACGGTCTTGCTGTTCGCGCCACTCGTGACGGTATCTGTGCGACCGGACTCCTGATCGTAGTTGATCGCGTAATAGGGACTCCCGGTGTCGAGGTCGCGGGTCAGGACGACGCCCGAAAGCACGACGTTCTCGACCATCGGCTGGATTAGCACTTCATCGGCTTCGTGATTTGTGTGATAGCTGGCAAAGACGTGATTCACCGCCTGACCGATGGCACTGGCGTCCGGTGCAACGTGCAACAGGCTGGTGAAGGCGCCGGCGAGTGATTCTGAATCACTGTCCTCGCCCCGCGCGCTTGAACGCACGGCGAGCGGTTTGCCGCCGAAAGCGGTCAGGATGTCCTCGGCTACAGCGTCTGCATTCTCAAACCAGGCCGTGCGCGCGACGGTGATCTGTGGACACAGCCGAGCCTTGTGCAGAGCGCCATTCAGGCTTTCCAGGGTTCGGGCTTTTGTGCCGAACCGAAATCCGGTGCCGCTGCCGACAGTTGATTCTCGATGGTTCATTCTAAGTCAGATTTCACATATTTCAATTTGCACGGGGCTTGCGGCAATCTGTTCGCGCCGTCACTGCGCGACGATCTCTTTGTCGGCAGCCAGAAGCATTTCCTGCATCGGCCCCCACATCATCTAATCCCAGACCAAAGTGCCGCTGATCGACAGGTCGCCGCGGTCGATCAGGACCGCGGATGATCGAGCCGACCATCGGGGCGCGGCCATGGGTGCAGAGTTTCCGCACTCATGCGGGAGAGGGCGAAACCGTCACGTGCGGGTTCGTGGCTGCCGCCAGAACTGGCGGCAGCTGGTGCGGTCCTGAGTTACAGGAACCGGTCGGCGTTGTTGACGTCGGCGAGGTCGTCGACGTCGAGCCACTGGCCGGCCACGTAGTGGACGTGGATGTCGTGGCCCGCAGCCGCGATGCGGGTGAACAGGTCGCGCAGATCGGCCTTCGGCAGGGAGCCGTCGGCCTGCATGGCCTGAAGCATGTCACGGATGATTCCGGCACCGCGTCCCGATACGCGCGCGAGACCAATCCACTCTCCCGATATGTCAGCCCTGTCCATGTCCTTAGACATAGACTGCATGATGACCGGATCTTCGTCGATGAAGTCCTGTCCGAACGGGTGCGAGCATCTGACGAAATTGCGCACCCCGTTCACGGCCGTTGAATTGCGGTCTGCCCACATGCCGTCGACGGCGATCACGATATCGCCCGGTGTCGCGAACAGTTCATCCAGATAGTGCTGGCGGAACAGGATGTCACCGTGCGCGATGATGCACTCGTCTTTTATGTTCCCGGCGGCACACGCGAGGCTCGCCGCCTGGCCGGTCGTCTCGAAAAAATCATTGTCGACCGTCTCGATGGCGGGAAGATTGACCATCTCTTTCTTATAGCCGCGGACCACCGTCGGGTGTTGCACGCCGCTTTCGCGCAGCAGATTGACGAGGCGCGTCAGGAGCGGCTTGTTGCGAATCTCGACCATGCATTTGGGGCGGTCTTCGGTCAGCGCGCCAAGCGCCTTGCCCCGTGTCGCGGCGACAACCACCGCGTTGCGGGTGCTGCCCGTTTTGGTGAGATAACGATCTTCGGCCTGTTTGAGTTCATCGGCCCCTTGAAGCGCGAAGACCTCCGAAACGCTAACGATCGAATTCTCGACCCCGGCGAGCGACTGATCGCGATGGATACGTGCCGTCGTCTCGCGCATGGCAGCGATCGACGTGCGCAGGTTGTGGTTCGCCCAGATCGCCAGCGAAATGCCGGCGTTTCTGAATTCATCGGTCGGTGTCGAATAATACTTGGTTGGGACGATGACGACCGGGCAACGGTTGGCCCATTCCTTTGTGAATTCCAGAACTTCATCGGCGGTACTTTTCTTGGAATGGATGAGCACGGCGTCGGCCCCTGCGTCATGGTAAGCTTCGGCCCGCCTCAGCGCTTCTTCCATGCCTCGCCCGGCGATCAATGCCTCGAGCCTGGCAACGATGCTGAAGTCGTCGTCGAGCTGGCTGTCCTTACCGGCCTTGATCTTGCCGCAGAACTCGTCGATGTCGGCCAGCGGCTGACCGTCTCCGATAAACGAATTGGTCTTTGGGAACAGTTTGTCTTCGATGCAAATACCGGCGATGCCGCGCTGGCACATTTTCTTCACGGCGCGGCGGAGGTTGTTAAAGTTGCCCCAGCCGGTATCGCCGTCGACGAGGATCGGCAGCTCCGAGGCGTCGACCATGAACTCCAGCACCTCGAGAATCTGCGTCCACGACGCCTCGTTGTTGTCGCGCACACCAAGCGCGGCGGACATAGAAAGGCCCGATGCCCAAATACCCTTGAAGCCGGCTTCGGCGACGATCTTTGCTGAAAGGCCGTTATGCGCCTCCATGATGAACTCGAGTTGCGGAGACGTCAGCATGTCGCGGAAGCGGCGAAAATTGGATAAAGGGGCTATACCGTTCTCTTTCTTCGGCCTAACTGCTGCGCTCATTTCACGCGTCCTTCCTGGATCGGGGTTGCATGTCAGAATTTCGATAATTCGAGAAGCTTCTTAAAAGCCGGATTGTTCTGCTCAAGAGACTTGAACGACCCGACATCGGCGACCCGACCATCGGTCATGAAGACGAGGCGGTCGCACGAGCGAAGTGTACTCAGTCTGTGGGCGACGATGATGATTGTTTTGTTACGCCCGAGCCGTTCGATGGCGCGCGAGATTTCGAACTCGGCTTCGCTATCCAACGATGAGGTTGCTTCATCGAGAACAAGGACTTCAGGGTCATGATAAAGGGCCCGGGCAATCCCGACACGTTGACGCTGACCGCCGGACAGCCGCGTGCCGCGATCGCCGACATTGGTATCAAGACCCTGCGGCAATTCCTTTATCAGTTGTTCGAGCTGCGCCATGGACAGAACTTTCAGCACGCGTTCGTCGTCGATCTTGTCGTCGGGCTCTCCGAACGCGACATTCCGGCGCAGGCTGTCGTCACTGAGGTAGACGGTCTGCGGCACGTAGCCGAGGCAAAGTTGCCAGGCGCGAACGTTCGTGGTGATGTCCTTGCCGTCTACGAACACGCTGCCGGTATCGGTGGGCAGCAGGCCGAGGATGATGTCGGCGAGCGTCGTCTTTCCAGCCCCGGATGGACCGACCAGGCCGATGGTCTCGCCGTGTTTGATGGTCAGGGTGATATCCCTTGCCGCGGCGCCGGCCGATTCCGGATAGGAGAAAGACACGTTCCGGAGTTCTATCGTATCGTTGAACGGCATCGGTGCGTCGGCATGACGCACCACCGCCTCCCCGTCACCTTCGGTCAGGTCGGCGTACAACGTCAATACGGGGTAGGTGCCGCCACGCAGCGCGTTCATCGCCATCAGGATGCGGTTGAACGATGGGATCAGCCTGAACACCGCGGCCGCAAACAATGCGATCACGGGGAAAAGACTGTTGGTCGTCGAGCCGAGCGAAATGGCGTAGCAAATACCGAATACAATGCCGCCAAGTGTGACCGTCTCGATCCACAGGCGCGGCACGTTCCCCATCACGAAAGTCTTGGCGGTGACATCGGCGAGTTCGCGCCGCTCGTGCTTGAAGCCGTCGAGCAGGAACGCCTCCCGCCCGAAAACGCGGACCTCTTTAATGCTATGCAACCCCTGTTGCAGCCGTTGCAGGATTTGTTGGCGTAATTCCACGGCGCGGCGGCCCCAGATCACGACACGGTGCCGCGTAATAAGATAGATGACGGAAATTGCCACGCACATCAGAGCGATGGCGCTCAGTGTCATCAACGGGCTGGCGTAGAGCAGGATCGCGGCGACCACTACAAGAAGAATCGACTCGGTCGCCAGCGTGATGATGCTGCGGATCGCGTGCGTGTAAACCGATGTCGTCGTCGCCACGATATTGTTGATCAGATCCGACGAGTTGCGTGTCAAAAGGCGGCGGTAATCGCCATGCAGGTAATGGGAAAAAAGCCGGTGCGCGAGCATCGCCTCGTTCTGGGCGAAGAACCTGCCTTGCAGAACGAAGCTCAGCAGCAGGACGAGGTTCTTGAACACGATTGCGGCAAAGAACAAGCCGGTCAGAATGAACATCGCGGTTGCGTGTTCGATGGTTTCGATATCATCGAAAATCATAGGGGCCCATTGGCTTTTGCCGAGCGCGCTTGGGTCGACGATTACCTCGACGAGCGGAAATACGAGACCGATACCAAGCGCTTCCAGCGCAGTGCCGACGATCATCACGCCGGTAATGCCAACGGCCTGCCAGCGCGTTGATCGATCAATGAAGAAAAGTGATTTTCTGACGACTTCGAGCATCTTCTCAGACGTCAGTCACCAACCGTCCGGATAGAGCCGCATTCGATCAAATACGCGATGATTTTCTCTGCGGCCTGCTCGGGCGACATATCCAGCGTCGCGACCGTTACTTCGGCGTCCGTCGGGTCTTCGAACGGAATGTCCATGCCGACGACTTCAGGTGCGTTCCCTGCCGCCAGCACTTTCTTGGCGCGGGAATAAAGTCCCTTCGGGTCCCGCGCCATGCAGACGTCGATATCCGTTTTCACCCAAACCAGCCCGAACTGTCCGTCCGGATGATGCGCGCGCGCGTATGCGCGCTGCTCGTTGGTGTGGTTGATCGCCGCCAGGATCACGATGATCCGGCTTTCCGTCAGGTAAGACGTCAGGGCGCTGTAGCGATGCGTGATCAGCTTGCGCTCTTCGATCGAACGGCCAAGGCCCTGTGCGACGATCTCGCGGGTGATATCGCCGTCGAACAGAACGACCGGAACATCACGGGCCTCGAGCGCTTTCTTGAGGGCGGTCGCGACCGTGGTCTTGCCTGCGGCCGGCGGGCCGAATAGCCAGAGCGCGTGGCCGCGCTCGACAACGTGTGAGGGCGCCGCGATGCTGCGTTGCCCGGAGGGGTTATTCATTGAACTGTTACCTGTTGTGAGTCGTCGGAAGTGGTGATTGACGGTACATGCCCGCCGGACCGGATCGCCGGCTGCTCGATGACTTCACGGAACCAAAGCTCGATGTTCATCATCATCCAGACCTTCTTGCCGTAGAAGTCGTAAGGCAGGTCCTGGCGGTGGGCGAGGAAACGCTCCACCTTTTGCGGGTCAAAGATGCCGCGCTCACGCGCCTTGCGATCGAGCAGAAGATCCATCGCGACATCCTTCATATTGCCCTGGAACCAGGAATCGAGCGGCGTCGGGAAACCCAGTTTCTTACGGCGCGAAATCTCGGACGGCAACAACCGGTCGCCGATCCGGCGCAGCAGGTACTTGTTGGTGTCGAGCCATTCGGAGGCCTTGAAGGAGGAATGGAACAAGGCGCGCGCATGCGACAGCCGTGAGTTCCAGCGCATCTTGTGGTGGACCGGGATCTGGATGACGTACTCGATCAGTTCGTGATCCACGAACGGCACACGGGCTTCGAGCCCCGACGCCATGCTCATCATGTCGAGACGGTCGAGCAGGCAGCCGAGGTGGATTTTCTGGAAAACGTGAAGAATGCGGTCGTACGGATCGGCGCCGGCGGTGCTGTCGAACAGGTTGGCGAACACACCGATCGTGCGTGCATCGTTATCAATCTCGTGGCGGGCGTCGTCGGTCATCAGCCCCCATTTCTCTTCGAACGGCATCCAGTTATATGCATCGAAGAAGTGATTCATATGGCTGGCGCAACCGAGTTGCGAGACCGCGGTATCCTTGAACATCGAAAGCCCGGAAAGCTTGTCAGCAAGCGGACCGCCGAGCGCGCCGCGGACGGCGGCAATCTTCTTCCAGTCCATCGGCGAGCGTTGGACCCGGCCGTATCCGCCGAACAGTTCGTCCGCGCCCTCGCCCGAAAGCGCGACGCTGACGGATTTCTTCATGTGCGCGGAAAGCTGATAGAGCGCGACCTCGTGCGGGATCGAGATCGGGATGTCGTTGATCTTGATGAGGCTGCGCCAGGTGTTCAGGTAGTCATCCTGTGCCAGGGTCAGATGCTCGTGCCGGGTACCGACATGATCGGCGACGGCGCGCGCGAAGCCTTCCTCGTCGTATCCTTCCTCGATGTAGCCGACCGAGAACGTCGGCACCTGACGGTCGGTGTGTTCGATCATCATCGCGGCGATGATGCTCGAATCGAGACCGCCGCTAAGGTAGGAGCCGACCGGCACGTCGGCGATCATGCGCCGCTTGACCGCTTTCGAAAGCAGGGCCTGGGCGTTTTCCAGATAAACATCCTCGCCGAGATCCGGGCCTGGGTTGGGTACAGGCAACGACCAGTAGGCACGGGTTTTTACGTCGCCGTCCTTCAACACCAGCATATGCCCGGGGAGCAGTTTGTTGACGTTCTTGAAGAAGCAGATATCCCAGACCGCCTGGCGGAACGTCAGGTAGCTCGACACACCGTCGAGGTTCGCTTCGGCGACGAAATCAGGGTGGGCCATGAAGGCCTTGTTCTCGGATGCGAACGCGAACGTGTCGCCGATCCGGGTCCAGTACAGCGGTTTGATCCCAAGACGGTCGCGCGCCATGACGAGCTTGAGCTCGCGCGGATCCCAGATCGCGAAGGCGAACATGCCGTTGAAGTGCGCGCACATGTCTTCGCCCCACTCGACATACGAACGGAGCAGGACTTCGGTATCTGAGTGTGTTTTGAATTTATGTCCGCGCTGTTCGAGGGTGTCGCGGATTTCACGGAAATTGTAGATCTCGCCGTTGTATGTGAGGACCGCACCCGTGTCCGGGTCATGCATCGGCTGGGCGCCGTCGGCGATATCGATGATCGACAGCCGCCGATGCCCGAGGCCGACGGGACCGTCGGTCCAGATCCCGTAGGCGTCCGGGCCCCGGTGGGCGAGCGCATCGCGCATGGCGGCGACCACCGCCGCGTCGGCGCTGCGTCCGGAGAGTTCAATAAGGCCTGCGATACCGCACATTATTCGGTACCTGTGCGGGACGTGCCGCCGTCCTGGGCGCCAAGATAGAACGTCTCGTTCTTGGCCGCCGCATAATCGCTCGCGTCGTCCACTTCAAGCCAGGGCGTGCCGATCTCGACTGGCCGCACGGCCGTACCGGTGCGCGCAAGACGCGGCAGGGCCTGAACGTAGTAAACCTGTTCGTGGCCCCCTTCGGCAACCATGCGGGCGATTTCGTCGCGCAGCATCGCGGCACCCGCCTTGGAGTATTTGGCGATCCCGACGAAATTGCCGATGCCGTAATCGACCGGAATGTGCCCGCCGAGATCGGTGATGCCGTTGTCGTCGACCTGAATACGCATGGTGCCGGCGAGGACGCGGCTGGTGTCGACGAGAAGCGCGAAATCGTCCGGCGTCTCCACCAGCTTCCGCATCGCCGCTTCCGGAATCAGGACATCGGAAAACATGACGATACACTCGTCGTCCAAGAGATCGGCGCATGCATGCATGGTGTAGAGGTTGTTGGTCTTTTCGTAGTCCTCGTAGGTCGCGTAATTGACCCGCGAGCCCATCGCATCGCGGATCTTGTCGCCCATGTGCCCGGTAATGACCGTGACGTCTGTCACGCCGACCGCACTCAATGTCGCCAGTTGATAGTCCATGATGGCCCGGCCATGCAGTTCCAGAAGGCATTTCGGCCGCGCTTCGGTCAGGGGACGAAGCCGGGAAGCCAGCCCGGCGGCGAGGATGATGCTTTTCATTGAGAGTTTCCCTGGATCCTTGAGAGAGTGTTGTGGCCCGACCCTGCGGTCGCCGTTCAGGCGCTGCGTGACGCGGATATCGGCGCCGCGTCGTCGGTGATGAGGTGCTTGTATTTGAGCGCGAAGCTCGGCGCGACAAAACCGAGGCCCGTATCGACGCCGTAGTAATTGTGACACCGGCGCTGGAACTCCAGCTGAAGCTCGCGCGCTTCGGCGGACGGCTGTTCGCCGTCCAGCTTGCGCATCATGTCGTCGCAGAGCGCGCGGATATCTTCCGGTGTGTTTTTGACGGTGCTGAGTCCGTTCGCCTTCAAGATGTCCTCGGTATCGCTCGCACGCTCGCGTTCGAACAGGCCGAGTTCGACAAGTGACGGGTAGGGCACCTGCTCGCCGGTATCGGTACGCACGACCGTCTGGGGTATGCAGAGATCGTACGAACGATAGACCACGGCCGAGAGCGGGATCAGGTTGGCCATCGCGACGGGTTTGTTGAAGACCAGCGGGATGTTCACGACACCGGAATTCGACGCCAGGAAGAACCGGCTCTTTGCGCCAAGATAGATGTCGCCGAAATCGGTCCTGTACTTCGTCGCATAATCGATGATCCGGGTATTGCCGTTGTCGGCAAAAGGCTTGTCGACCATGGCACCGACCCGGACGGCGAACCCACGCGTCGCGGTGATGTGCTCCATCGCGTCGCGGAAATCCTCGATGTCGGCGTTGCGAATCCTGGTGATGTCCCAGTGATCGGCCAGGTGAGGCCGCCAGTTATAAAGATACGCGTCGTCGCGGGCGTGGCAGCAGGCGAACCAGTCGTCCGAACCGATGCCCATTTCCTCCAGAAGCGCCTGGCCCCGCTTTTCTTCCTCGGCGGTGAACGACACGGTCTCGATGGGTTGATTGAAGGTGGCGATGGTTTCGGGGGTTTTGTCCGCGAAGCTCCAGGTGATCGGCTGGTAAAACCGGGTCTTTTGCAACAGGCTGCGGCAGGCAAAGAAGATGTGGCTGAGCAGCGCGCTCTCGTAGATATTCAGGCGGCGCTTGTACATCTCCAGCATCTGCCGGTTGGCGGGATCCGAGGTGGTGAACAGATATACGGTCCGGGCCGGCCAGCCGCGTACGGTGTTGCGGCGGATGAACACTTCGGTGTTTATCGTCAGATGGCCGATCCGCTGATTGGAAATATAGCCAAGACGGATACGCACGAACGGCTCCATCACCCACAGCAACGGGTAGGCGGCGATCACGAACAGCAGCCGCCACACGACGCGGGATATGGCCTTGAGATACGTCAACTCAACTGGTCTTTGCTCTGGCGGGTAAACTTCGCGCCGAGATATCCGGGGAAGTCGACCATCGGATTGTCGGCCGGGAAGATGTCGCGAAACTTGTCCTGCAGTTCCTTGTCGCCGTCCTCGCTCTTCCAGGTGCCGTCGAGCCTCGCCACCATCTCTTGCACCAGATCCAGGATCTCTTCCGGTGTGCTGTCGATGAATTCGATCCCTTCATCGGCATACGCCTTCAGTTTGTCATGCCAGATCCGGTTCCAGTCGGCGCCGCGCTCGGCCATCTCGCGGAAGGTCATGAAACGGTCGAGCTTCCGGTTCCAATATCGCTTCAGGATGAAGAGGTCATGGTCGAGGCGTCCGCATTCTGCCAGCGGGATCATGTTCACGAACGCCATCGGCACATTAAAGATGTGCGAAAGATAGTAGATGCCGGCGGTGCAGCCGACAAAGAACCGGCATTTCGCCTGAAGATAGACATCCGCGAAATCCGGGTTCGGAATATGGCGGCGAATGCGCCCTGCATAGTCGATGACCATCGGGTTATTTGAAGACAAAGGACCCTCGACCTGATGCCCGGCGCGGATTACCCAGAACCCTTGCTCGGTCAGCCAGTCCGCAGCGTCCAGATAGGTTTCGATATCGCAGTCCCTGAAGTCGTCGTAGCACAAAGGGTCGTCGTAGCGGCGGATGAAATCGGGCGAGTCGGTATATGCCTTGTCCCGGGCGTGCATGACGACGAATGGTGCGTCCGCCGGGATACCGAATAGCGCAAGGAGGTCTTCTCCCTCGCGCTCCTCGTCGGCGCTGAAGGAAAACTGCGGCGGCGCGTCCTGCCAGGTGCGCCACTCAACCAGGAATCCGGCATGACGAAGATTGAGCCACAACGGGGAATCCGGCGGGACCCCTTGACGACCCGGCTGGTTAGGCGCCGGTTCCTGCATGTCACGTACGAGATGCCAAAGCCATGCCGATCTGATCAGCAATGTTCGCGGGGTTTCTTGTGCCTTGCGTTCGATCATCCGCATGATCTGCGTATTCACGGGGTTGTCCTCGGCGATCAGGATATCGAAACGGTTCGCGGGCTCGTCACCGAGATGAACCTTGCGGAAATAGTATTCCATGTTTCCGGAAATCCGGCCGATAGAGCGGGCATGGATCAGGCCTACCCTGATGTGAATGACCGGCCGCAACAGGCCCGCCAGGAATGCGAAAACCCCGAACAGTCCCTTCGACACGCCCTGAAGGGGGTGAGCCCTTCCGTTCAAGCCGCCCCCGGCTCAAAGGGCATCCGGCAGCACGTCGGTGCCCCGGATGACATGAATGTACTGGCGCAAAGAAATGGCGATCCGCCGCGCGACGTAAAGTGGCAGTGTCAGCACTGCACCGATATAGCGCAGGACGCTCCCGGTGACATAGCCCGTGCGGCCCGCCGACGGGGTTCCCGTTTCGGCGCCGCGCCGGTACCAGGGGGTGACGTGAAGATCGAGACCCTGGTTGCACCATTTGTGGCGGTAGAAGGCGTTGTGCCGGTAGTCCTTCAGCTCAACACCCCCATTCGCCTCGGCCTTGGCCGCGTTCAGAAACTGACGAAAGTACGCGGGGCTGAAATACTGACCGGCGATCCAGCGTTCCCAGCGCATCGGCATAAACAGCGCCAGCAAAAGCAGGATACGGTTGGCCAGACTATTGGTCCGGAACTTGAAAAGTTGGTAGCCGTACTTGCGGCAGTAGTCGTACCCCAACCCTTCCAGAACGAACCAGTCGAGCGCCGGCAGTTCCTTCTTCCATACATCCGAAATCGTCCGCGGGTTCGGCTTGTTCATCGGTTTCATTTCGTAATGTGACGCGCCCCACCACTTCAGGCCGCCGAACGTGATCTCGTTCAGGCACGGGTGATACGCGATGCCGAGGAACGCGGCGGTGGCCTGCATCAGTTCATCGCGTCGAAGGTTGATGTCTTCGTGCCTGACGACCCGCATACGCTCGTTCGGGATGCCGCGAAGGCGCTCGAAGCTGTCGACGTGAAACTGCCAGTGGTTCAGAAAAGTGCGACGCAGATAGATGGCGGCATCGCTGCCGTTCAGCTTTTCCTTGTCGATTTTCACATTCGAATTGAAACGGCCCTTCAGGTTGGCGCGCGGATCGCGGACGAAGGCGATGACCCGCATGTCCGGGAAATCTTCCTTCAGGTAATGGACGTACTCGTGCACGTGGAGGTGATAGACGAGCACGCGCTTCTTTTCGATGTCCTCGCCCCGCACGATGGCATAGGCGTAATGAACGGCGAGAATGAAGGTTCTCGAACTTAACGGTTTGTCCGCGAGTAAATATAACAGACAGCTTCGGAACGCGCCTTCGTCGACGAAAAGATGCTGATCGTGATCATCCCCCAGCGTATCCAGGCCGTCGTTCCCGGGAATGTTCCGGCTGTCGAGCAGCGATGCATGCTTCTCGCAGAACGCATCGACGATCGCCGGCCAGGACCAATCGTCACCCATCTCCTCGCGCCATTGGTGCCAGTGCGGATACAGATACATGAGCTGATAGCCCGGCGTCATATAGATTTCCGGATGCGCGTCCAGATGCGCCTGAAACAGTTTGCTGCCGCTACCGTTGCCGACGCCGAAGCACACCATGACCGGCTCGGCAATGTCGTCGAACGCCGGCCAAGCGGTCGCGGCGGCAGCCTTGTCGGCGGTGTGTGACGATACGTCACTCATGATCAGCCGTTGAGCCTTTGTAACAGGTCTTCGCGAAACGCCGCCTGCGCGGCGGCCGGGTCGTCGTTACCCGGCGCCCAAGACGCGAACTCGGTGGTCTTGGGGTCGAACGGGCCGCTCGTGACCTCGTGGAACACGATCCAGTCGCTGTCGATCAGCATGCTGTGGAACTGCGGTCCCGACAGCCGATAGAAGAACGTGCCGCCCTGACCGGGCGTCGACATGTCGACGGTGCCGTCGATCTTGCCTTCCTCATCGAAAAGAACGATGCGCATGCGGCCTTCGATGATGGTGTACGACTCGCTCCTGCCGATATGGCGGTGCGGCGGCACATACGTCCCACGCTCGTGGACGATGATCATCTCGTGCAGCGGGGCGTCGGCGGCGGGGTGCGCGCAAATCCGAGCCCGGCGGCGCGGCGTTTCCATCGCGCGTGCCTTCAGCCATGCGATATCTTCGCCGTCGATCGCGGTCAGCGGTGACGAGGTATAGAACACCTCGTCGTTCTGACGCTGGAACTTATCCGTATCAGCGGCCATAGAACGCCTTGATCGAACCGATGACGTACGCCGCCTCGTCCTCGGTCATGTTCTCGTGACACGGAATGCAGACGATCCGTTCGATCAGTTTGCGCGCGTTCGGGATGTCGGCATCGAAGCGTCCCTTATAGGCGTCGTGGTCCGGCATCAGGATCGGATGCTGGATCTTGGTTTCGATCCCGTCGGCGCGCAGATGCGCCATCAGGTCGCCGCGGCCGTCGCAATTTATCGTGTACGAATAATAGATGTGGTCGCGGTCGTTATGCAGAGGCGGCGTGCCGACGATGCCGGCAAGCTCGGCATTATAGATCGACGCAAAGGCGCGGCGCTTCCCGATCTTCGCCGGCAGGCGTTTCAGATTGACCAGCAACATCGCCGCGTGGATGGTGTCGAGCCTGCCGTTGATGCTCGGCGTCACGCAGTTCTCCTTGTTCACGGTCCCCGCGTACCTGAGCGACTGCAGCCGGTCGCGAAGCGCTTCGTCGTGAACCGTGATCGCGCCCGCTTCGCCGAACGCGTTCATGATCTTCATCGGGTTCATGCTGAAGCAGCCCATGGTGCCGAACGAACCCGCCGGCCTGCCGTTGAACACGGCGCCGAATGCCTGCGCCGAATCCTCGATCACGTCGATGCCGTGCTTCTCGGCAATGCTCATGATCTTGTCCATGTCGCACATCTGCCCCGTGAAGTGGACCAGAAGAATGGCGCGCGTCTTCGGCGTGATCCGGGCTTCGATGGTGTCGGCGTCCATGTTGTAGTCGTCGGCGACATCCGCATAGACGGGCGTGCCGCCCGCCAGAACGATGGCGTTGGTTGTCGCGACCCATGTCAGCGGCGTGGTGATCACTTCATCGCCCGGTTCGAGTTCGAGCGCGCGCAACGACAGATAAAGGGCATCGCTGCCCGACCCGACACCGACGGCATGGGGCGTGCCGCAGAACTTCGCAATGGCGGTTTCGAACGCATCGTGCTCCGGTCCCATGATGAAGCGCCCGTGCAGCAGCACACGCTCGATGGCCTCATGAATCTCGGCGCGATAAGCCGGGTCATGGATGGCGAGATCGAGGAACCGAACCTTGACCTCGTCCGCCGGAATCTGCGTTTGATTATTCAAAATAGATGAACCCATAGTCACCGTCATACCCCGCGCGCCGGTATTCCCAGACCCATTCGTCCGTATCCATGAAACTCATGCAGGTGAGCTGCCAGTAAAGCAGGTTCGCCTTTTCGCGTTCATTCCGATACGACTCGATACATATATATGCATCCCCCCTGCGGACCCGCTGCATCTCTTTCAGTGCCGCGTCGAGTTCGAAGTTGCGCAGGTTGTGAAACACGTTCAGCGAATAGACGAAATCGAACGAGGCGTCGTCGAACGGCAGGTTCTGGCAGTCGCCCACCTGCAGGAACGGCTTCACCTCTTCTTTCGCATTCTCGATGCCGTATGCGGAGATATCGATCCCCGCGACTTCGATGCCCGGCACCGCCTGCGTGAACTCGTATAAAAGGAACGCCTTGCCGCACCCGATATCGAGGATGCGGTCACCGGCCTTCAGGCCGTAATGATTGGCGATATCTTCGGCGACGACGCGCCAGCGGCCGTCGTATTTATAACCGCCGTAGCCGAACTGCCGTTCGCCGTCCCAGTAGTCGTATCCCCATTGACGCGCGACCTCGGCGCATTCGGCTTTGTCGTGCTCGACGACGCGCTGCACGTAATCGCGCTTCGTCGACGTATGCAGCTTTTCCAGAAAATCGATTTCTTTCATCGCTTCAGATCGCCTTTGGGCAGTGGGGCATGGTTTCCTGCAGGCGCCAGATGGTCTCGACCCGCTCGATGTCTGCTTCGGTTTCGATGGCATAGCCTTCGACGGCGGCGTGCACGGTGCCGCCTTCACGGCGCAGCACATCCCAAAGCTGCGCGCGGCGTGCGCGTTCGGCCGGCATCATGAACAGGCTGTATAGAACGATGCCTTCGACCTTGGGCAGTTCGTTGAAGACCCGTTCCAGCATCATGTAGCAGCCGGGCATGGCGTACTCGGTCGCACTCAGCAGGAACGGCTTGCCGCGCTTCTGGCAATAATCGCGAATGACCAGGTTCTGGATATGCTGTGGTGCACGCGAGCCGTAGTACGGGCGCGAACCGATGTATCCCCGGAGCCCATGACGCTCACTCATTGTCGAACCCTTTCGGCAGATCGTAGGCGAGCGCCATCTCGGTCGCCGCGCGCATCGTGATCGGCTCGAAGAACTCGCCCAGGCGCTTGTCGGCATAGGGTGAAAACAGGCTCTTGAAGCGGCAGTTCATCGACCAGCGGGTCTCGGATTCTTCGTTGGCGCGATTACCGTGCATGAGGGTTTGCGAAAAAACCAGAACATGACCGTAGGGGACGTTCATCCATTCGACGTCCTCCTTGATGGCGTCGAACAGGTCTTCCTCGCTCGATCCCTTGAAGTCTTCACCCATGTTGCCCTGCACGGCGCGGTCCTTGTTCGGCGGCATCAGGTACATCGACTTGGTCTTGTAGCAGTCGACGAGCGGCACCCAGAGCACGATTTCGTAAGGGCTGTCGCCGGACCAGACGTCGGCGTGCACCGGCAAGATCGAACTTTGGTCGTCGGGCAACTGGATCGACAGATTGACGCGGCGCTGCATGGCAAGCTCGTTGCCGACCACCGAAAAGATCGCGCTGCGCGCGGTGGCGAAATACGCCGCGCGAATCCAGGGTTCCGCGTTCAATCCCTCGATGACGGCGAGCCGGACCCGGTTCAATTCATCCACGGAAACGTGTTCGTGAAACCCGTTCAGAAAAGCGCCGGTGTCATTGGGCGCGTCGATCCCGAGCGCTTCCGCGGCAAGCTCGGCGGCGCGGTTGCGGATCGCTTCAAGCGCGTCTCCGTTCTCCGCCGACTGAAGAATATAGCCGTTTTCCAGAAAAGCCGCCGCTGCGCCGTCGGCGCCCGGTTCCAGGAATGTGAAGTCGGTCATCGTTCGATCCTCAGTTGCGGATGTCGAGGGCCTTGCGGATGCTGTCGGCGATGCCCGGCGGTTGCAGGCCGAACGCGTCCAGCAGTTCGTCCTGCGAGCCGTAATTGAGCGGGAAGCTGTCTTCGAGGCCGAGCCGAAGAATCCCCATCTCAGGCATGCGGTGGTTGTCGATCAGAATATCGCTGACCGCGCTGCCCAGGCCGCCCGCCTTGAAATGTTCCTCGACGGTGACGATCAGCTTCGCGCCGCCGGCCGCGAGGACGCAGTCCCGATCCAGCGGCTTGACCGTCGGCATGTGAAGGACGCCGGCCGAAATGCCGTCGACGGCAAGGGCTTCGGCGGCATCGACGGCGCGCCCCGACATCACGCCGGTCGAGATGATCTCGATATCGGCGCCGTCGCGCAGTCTCACCGCTTTCCCGATCTCGAAGCCTTCCTGGCCCTTCGTCACCAGCGGGTCGCCGCCTTTACCCAGGCGGATATAAACCGGGTGCGGCCAGTCGAGGGTCGTCGGCATGAAGCGGGCCATTTCGTCGGCGTCGGACGGCGCGACGATCGTCATATTGGGGAGCGTCGACGTGATGGCGATGTCTTCGGTCGCCAGGTGCGTCGGTCCCAGCGGCGCATAAACGAGCCCGCCGCCATTGCCGATCAGGCGCACCGGCAGATCGTGCAGGCACAGATCGACGGCAAGCTGTTCGTAGCAGCGCCGGGTGATGAACGTTGCGATGGTGTTTACGTAGGGAATGAAGCCGTCCATCGCCAGGCCGGCGGCCATGCCGATGATGTGCTGTTCGGAGACGCCCTCCATGTAAAAACGGTCTGGCATCTCGTGCTTCATTTCATCCAACACACCCGGCCCCAGGTCGGAACCCACGAACACCACGCGCGGGTCCTGCTTGGCCAGTTCGTAAACCATGTTGAGGCAAGTCTTGCGCATCAGGCGTCCTCCGCCAGGGCGTCGTACATGGCCTGAATCTGATCGGCCGGGACGCGTGATTTGTGGTGCCAGGTCGGCTCGTTCTCGGCGAACGCGACGCCCTTGCCCTTGACCGTGTGGGCGATGACCATGGTCGGCTTATCCTCACCCAGCGGCGTCGAAAGCGCGCGGCGCAGTTCGCCGACATCGTGACCGTCGACCTCGACGGTCTCGAACCCGAAAGCGCGCCATTTGTCGGCGAGCGGTTCCATGTCCAGTACTTCCGCCGTGCGGCCGTAAGACTGCAGCTTGTTATAATCGACCACCGCGGTGAGGTTGGTCAGGCCGTGCTTGGACGCCGACATCGCCGCTTCCCAGACCGAACCTTCGTTGATCTCGCCATCGCCCATCACCACGAACACCCGCGTGTCGCGTTTTCGAATGCGCGCGGCGATGGCCATGCCGACGCCGATCGACAGGCCGTGACCCAGCGCGCCGGTCGATGCCTCGACGCCGGGAATTTTCGAGCGTTCGGGGTGCCCGCCCAGGATGCTCGGGAAGTGACAGAACGTGCGCATTTCCTGGCGTGGAAAGTATCCGTGCGTCGCCAGCACCGCATACTGGGCAAGGCAACCGTGACCTTTCGAGAGGATGCAGCGGTCGCGCTCTTCCCACGTCGGGTCGTCCGGGCGATGCCGCAACACGTCGTCATAGATCACGCGCAGGATTTCGATCAGCGACATGGACGAGCCCAGGTGGCCGCGGCTGCCACCGTCGAGGGCATCTACAACCAGGCGCCGCAAGTCCTTGGACCGCTCGTCGAGCGGCGGCGAGTCGGGATACATTTCGTTCGAAAACGGGCGTTTCATCGTCACGTTATTTGCCTTTTGCCATCGTCGATACCGGCGAGCAGCCGGGATGCCTTTTGAAGTTGCCGGGCGAGGACGTCTTCGAGTTCGCCGGTCTCGCCTGCGGCGCGCCGGCGTGCCATGCGGTCCGGCAGGAATTCGTTTAGCATGATCATGCACCAGCGCAGACCGACCAGCGGATAGAGCGCGGCAAGCCGCCGGGCGAAGTGCGGATCGGCAGCACCGTAGATGCCGGACACCCCATCCACGAAACGGCGCTTCTGCGCATCGTCGAGCCGTTGACCCGGGTGGAGGACGAAATCGGAGACCAGCCGCACCGGGTCGTCCCAACCGAAATACTCGAAATCGACGAACACCAGGACGCCGTCATCACGCCGGACCGCGTTGTGCATACCGAAGTCGGACGGGCTCAGGGTCTGCAGCGCCGCCGCCAGCGGCGCTTCGAAATCGACCCCGGCGCCGTCGAGCGCCTCCTTGGCCGCGTTCTTGTAGCGGCTGAACGCGGGGTCGAAGGCGGTGTCGAAAAACCGGGCCAGATCGTCGCGCTGATCGGCCGCGGCCGCGAGCTTTTCACGGCGGCCGGCGATCTGGTGGACGATGTCCGCCGGCGCCGGGCAGGCTTCCGATGCGGGACCGATAAGCTCTTCGCCTGCGTCGCTCCGGGCATCGTGCAGCCGTCCGGCAAACGCGACGCACGCATCGATGTCGCCGGGCCGGGCGTCGATCCCGGCAGGGGCACCGTGGCCGTCCATCACCGCGACGCGCGCTTGCGCCGATGCGCCGATCAGCGAGGGGACGCACTCGAAGCCGTTGGCCCCCATGAAGCGAAGGGCGCGCGTTTCTGAATCGAACCGGTCGCGCTGGTCACCCGGGGTCGCGGGGTAGTGCTTGGCGACGAACGGCCCGTTTGCGGTCTCCAGCAGCAGCGTCAGGTTGTTGCGGCCCCGGCCCAGACGCCGCACATCGCGTGCCGGCACGCCGATGATCCGACCCGCTTCATCCACCACGTCGACCATGGGGTCGTTGCCGGCGGGATGTTCAACTGCCGAAGATGGCACGTTCAATATCTTTCCAGTCCGTGTGACGTTCGAACGCCCCACCGTGCGGGGCGCTGCCGGCCGGGTCGTAAAGAATGCGGACGACATTGTCCGGGAACGCCGGCTCGTCGAACACCTCGACAAGATCGTCGATGAAGTGCGTGCAGCCGAGCTGGGCAATCCGCTTAACTTTCTCCGGCCGGGTGCTTTCGAAATGAACGTCACTTTCGGCGAGTCCGAACACATCCGCATCGAAGAACCCCTTGTCCTTCATCCAGCGTCTGGCGGCGGCGCGCAGGTTGACCTGGTCCGGGTCGTGATGACCGTGTTCGGTCTTGTGGCTGACCACGACGACGTCCACGCCGCGTAACTTACAGGTGCGCAGGAAACCGTCGGCGCCCGGCATCATTGTCGCGTCCTGCATGCGCTTGCCGTAAACCTCGCCCTGCAGCGCCTTCCATTTTTCTTCGCCGTCGTCGAGGGCGCGGACCCGTTCACGGACATCGAATTTACTCAGCGTCCCCGTCGCCGCGATGTACCCGCGCGCCATTGCGGCGTCGCTGAAGACCCGGTCGTAACCGGCGAGCGTGTTGTCGAAATCGATACCGATACGCACGGGCCGCCTTACTTCAGGTCCGTGTCCTGCATTCGTTTGATGTTGAAGTAGAGCGGGTTGTCCATGGTGTCCTTCAGCCGCCCGTCATTCATCGCCTCGACCAGATCGACGACGGCGTCCTGGATCGTGTGCGTCGGTTCGAACCCGAGCTCCTTTTTGATCAGTTCGGATGACACGTGATAGGAGCGAAGGTCGTCGGTCGGTTCGACATTGATGGTCAGATCGTCGCCGACGACGTTCTTCACCATCTCCGCCAATTGCATGACGGTGTGGTTTTCATACCCGGCGTTATAGATCTTGCCGTCGATCTCGCCATCTTCCTTCTGAAGCAGGAACAGATAAAGATCCGTCATGTCCTCGATATGAATGTTCGGGCGTTTCTGGGTGCCACCGAACACCCTGATCGCCCCCTTATTGACCGCGAAATTGGTGAGGATGTTGACGATCACATCGAGCCGTTGACGCGGCGAATAACCGCACACGGTCGCAGGGCGCACCACGCAGGTGACAAAACCGGGCTCACGTTCTTCTTCCAGTTCGACCTCGCAGATCGCCTTGAACTTGGAATAGTCGGTCAGCGGTTCGAGCGTCAGGTCCTCGGTCACTTCGGGGTCGTCCTTGACGCCGTAAACCGACGAAGACGACGCATAGATGAACCGCTTCACGCCCGCTTTCTTGGACGCTTTGACCAGCGGACGGAAACAATCGTGGTTGATCGAGCGGCCGAGGTCCGGATCCAGGTCGTAGGACGGATCGTTCGAGATGCAGGCCAGGTGAATAACCGCATCGCACCCGTCGAGCGCGTCGGCGACCGTTGCCGGGTCGCGTAAGTCGCCTTTGACTTCGCGCAGGCCCGGATTGCCCTTCACGCTCTGAAGGACATCATCGCCGTACATATATAGGTCGAGCACCGTCACTTTGTGGCCCGCGGCCAAAAGTTTCGGCACCAGCACCGCGCCGACATAGCCGGCGCCGCCGGTAACCAGGACGTTCCATTTTTTATCGCTCATGTTCTTACTCTTCCAACGCGTCTTATTTCAAAAGGGTCGTCACGTATTTGATCAGGGGGACTTTCTCGATGTTCTTGCGGTGGCCGACGATGCCCACCTTGATGCCGCCCGCCGAATTGCCCGCAAAAGCCACCACTTCCATCGGCGCACCGATCGCCGCGAGCGGCGAGGCGACCGCGAAGAACGCGTCGCCCGCGCCGACGGTGTCGACGACGGTTTTCGTGAACGCCGGAATGCGCATGATGTTTTCCGGGCCGTCGAACACGACGCATCCCTGCTGGCCGTGCGTAACGACGAATTTCTTGCAATTCACAAGACTGGAAAGCGGCCCGGCGACCAAATCCTCGATACGGCTGAACCGGTCTTTTGCCGCCAGCTGCGCTTCCGGGGCGTCGATGCAAATGAAATCGGCTTTCGGATACTTGGTGATCAGGTTGTAGCCGTGATTGGCGCTGTTGGTCTGGGTGTTCACGCACAGGAACTTGCCGGTTGCGTTGAGCGCCTCGATAACCTTGTCGTCGAGCATCCCGTGACCGAAGTCGGTGACGACGATCAGATCGTAGTCTTTTGCCTTTTCGGTGATCGCATCGGTCAGTTCGGTACGTACGTCATCGGGGATCGGCGAGTCCTCGAAATGATAGACCTCGAACAGCTTCCGCAGATACCCGGTGCTGACGAAGCGGCACTTGCGGGTCGTCGGCACATCGTTCCGGAACAGCGGGGTCAGTCTGACGTTGTCGGACAGATGCTCGCGGGCGAATTGCTCGTAGCTGTCATCGGTGCCGAGCACGGTCAGGATCTCGACGTGCTTGCAGATACTGGCGATATGATTCGCGGCGGCAAAGACCCCGCCCGCGAATAACTCGCTCGAGCGGAAGCGGGTCGCGATCATGTTCTCCTTGGCGGATTTCCCCATGGTTTCGACATACTGGTATTCGTCGATGATGGCATCGCCGACGACAAGGACCTTTAACTCCGCCGCTTTCTCGAGCGAGGTCTGGATCGCCGCTTCGATACCCCGCTCGCGGGCTTCTGCAAGGTAGTGGCGGAGTTCGGGGTCGAACACGTCCAGGTACTCGTTGATCAGTGACGACGAGCTGAATGTGATGTCGCGCGTGAAGACGACTTTCCCACCGTGCTTTTCGACGGCGGCGCGTTCGTCCCGGATCTTCCCGGTGACGTCGTCGTCGGGATTGGCGTAATCCGACCCCTTGACGTAAACGGAAGGCTTGATCGTTTCGATCACATGTTCGGCGGATGGGTGCGGGCTGATCGCAACCCAGTCGATCTGTTCCAGCGCCGCCAGCATCTCGGCGCGCAGATCGTCGTTGAAGATCGGCCGGCCCGGACCCTTGTTGACGTGCTTGGCGGTGGTCAGGGTGACGATCAGGACATCGCCTTCCGCGCGCGCCGACTGGAAGTGTCTGACATGCCCCATGTGCACAAGATCGAAGACGCCGTGGCAGTGCACCACCGTGCGTCCGTTCGCACGCTCGTCCGCGGCGATCTTGGCGATTTCGTCGAGGGTCTTGATTTTACGTCGGATGTTACGAGGCATGAAAAATTACCAATGCAACTGTCGTCGTCGCGGCATTGCCGTCCAGGCGCCGGGCGCGTTCAGTGGGTGCTGCGGAGCTTGTCCGCAATCTGTTCGGCGACAAACTTGTAGCCCTTGCGGTTGAAGTGATTGCTGCTCCAGCGCGCGCGCTGGGCATACAGCGAGACCGGTTCCGGCTGGGCCGAGATGGCGGCGACCAGGTCGATGAACGGCACGTCCAGCCGGGCGGTCAATTCCTTGAACATCTCGTATTCGCAGTCCGGATACGCCGTTGTTAAAAAGCGCGCCGACGGAATCAGGCCGACGTAAAGGTTGCCGCCGGCTTCGCGGGATTGCGCCTGAAGATAGCGGAACGCCTCTTCCAATATGGGACGCGCCTCTTTCAGGCGCTCACAGACCGGCACTTTACCGCCGGGTTTGGCGCTGCGGATCAGTGTGTTCTCGATATTGAAGAACAGCTTGAATATGCGCGAGCCGTAAATCGGATCGATGAGACTTTTGAACTTGGTGCCTTTTCCGGCGCGAAGCGCGCCGCCGCTGCCGAGGTCGCCGCGCACGGCGTTCAACGCCAGCTGCATCGTTTCACGCTCGACGATCTTGCCGAGCACGTCACGCTTCTGCTGTAGACGCGCCGGAAGATCCTGGCGCGACTGTTCGTTCGTATATGCGGCGGCCAGCGGGATGCGGCGTTCATCGTTCAAAAGGCGGCTGATCGACGATCCTTCCAGCAAAAGCCACACGGCGTTCTTCGGCTGTTTGGGCGTCGCGTATTCGATATAGGCGCCGATGTTCTGCGCGACGCCGGTGCCGCCGTATCCGAGATTGTAAACCGACATGTCCGTGATCTGGCGCAGCTGGTCGGCGATCGTGTGGCCGTCGTCAACGCACGCGCCGTGCGCGAATGAATCACCCAACAAGACGGCGTCGAACGTGTCACTGCCGCGATACATCCCGGGCTGATTGCGAAACCCGTTTTCGTCGGCCTGATAGACGGTGAGCGCTTCGTCCTCGCGGCAATAGACGGTCTTCACGTCCGGATAGCCCGAAAGGAACAACGGCACCCCCGGCTTCAGGGATTCCTGCAGCATCAACGAATAAGGCACCATCGGCTGGGCGCGTTCGCCGGCGTCGAGAAGCTCGATGTTCTTTTCGAGCCGTTCGGTGACGTCTTCGGAGTAAGAGAACGACTTCGGAATGTCGGCAAGGCGGAGCGCGACCTCGGCAACCGGAAACATCAGGGCAACGATGACCAATGACACGAAGGCGCCACGGGCAGCGGGAGAGTTGCGGATCGCCTGCACCAGAATCGGAAGGCCGAAGCCGGCCAGAAGAAGTGCGATAACCCCGCCGAAAAGCGTGAGCTGCGAAAGGTCCGTGATGCGCCGCAGCAGATAGGCCGCGCCGAGACCCGTGGCCGCCGCGCCGACGAGAATATAGAACAGGCGTTCGAACCGTTTCACCGGGATGTTCCCTTTGCCCACATGCGCGGCTTACTTATCCAGATAGTCGAACCAGGGCTTCGTCGCCTGGGCGATCGAATCCGGATCCCAGAGCGGCGCGTCTGTCCAGGCGTCGATACACGCGAGCATTTCGCGAACCCCGTCTTCGAACGAAACTTCCGGCGCCCATCCGAGCTCGGTTGTGATTTTCGTGATATCCGCCCACGTGCAGTCGGGCTCGCCCGGCCGCTTGGGAATGTGGATCTTTTCGCTCTCCAGCAACTCGACAAGCCGGTTCACCGTCTGCGGCGCCCCGGCGCCGACGTTGTACGCCTCGCCGCACCTCGGCGATCTGGCGACTTTCAGAAACGCTTTCGCGACATCGGTCACGAAAAGAAAATCGCGGCGTTGGGTGCCATCACCGACAACCGTCAAGGGTTTGCCGGCCAGTTTCTGTTTAAGGAACACACCGAACACGGCGCCGTATGCGCCGGTTGTCCGGCTGCGCGGTCCGTAGGCGTTGAAGATACGGACCGAGTTCACATGCAGGCCGTAGACCTTGCCCCAGTGCATCACGGCCTCTTCACCGAGATACTTGCTCAGCGCATACGGGTATTCCGGGCGGATTGGAAAATCCTCGCGGGTTGGCACGTCGGCAAGGCCGTAGCACGAGCTCGACGCCGCGTAGACGAAGCTCTCGACGCCGGCGGCGCGGGCGCATTCGAGCACCTTCACCGTCCCCATCACGTTGACCGACATGTACTCAGCCGGTTTTTCAATGGAGGGTACGATGTCGCCGATGCCGGCGAAGTGAAACACCATCGACACTCCGTCGAACAGCGCGTCACCCGGTTCCAGATCGCGGATGTCACGGGTGTCCACGGTAAGCTCGGGATGCCCCGCCAGGTGGGCGAGATTGGACTCGCGCCCGCCGGTCATGTTGTCGATGACCTTGACGGCGAAACCCTCGTTCAAGAGCAGATCCACCATGTGGCTGCCGATGAAGCCGGCGCCGCCTGTTACGATGACGATTTTCTTTTTGTTCATATTCTGGCCTTTTGCCGGCGCGTCCGTCTGAGACGCGTCATGAGGTCGTACGTGCCTGCCGGCCGCCGCCGACGGCAACCGGTAGTTCGAAGTCGGACCTGAGCGCGTCCCACATCCGTTTTGACGGGTTGGGGATCTCGTTGCTGCTGTAGGTCTCTTCAAGCAGTTTGTCGCCGCCTGCGCCATTCGCACGATGCAACGCGCGGGGAAGCTCGGACGGCGATCCCAGCAGCGGGAAACCGTCGTAATAGTCCCGGTCCACCGTATGCGGTTCGATCAGGAACGCATGGTACGGCTTGCCGCTCGCAAGCCCTTCGTAAAACGCGCCGCTTTGGCATGGGCCGAGAACGATGTCGGCCCAGCGCATGCACTTGTGGAAGGGCTCGGTCTTCAGCACCTCGCAATCGAGCCCGAAGAACTCGGAAATCCGTTCGAAGTACTCTTTCTTCCAGCGGCCAGGCCCGGGGTGCAGCTTGTAACGGATATTCCGGTAGCCGCGGCCGCGCAACTCGCGGACGCATTGGACGAAATGGTTGTACATGTTCGTGTTCAGTCCGGCGAGGTCGGTGGTGATGAAAGTATATTGCAGGATCATCACATTGGCCTTCGCCGGTTCGGCAGGCGCGGCGACCGCGTCTGCGCCGGCGTACCATTGGCCGACCGGGCTGCCGACACGGACGCGAGGCTGGCGGGACCCGATCCGGTCGAGCCAGGTTTCGTTTACCTTCCCCCACGTCAGGTTGCGTGTCACGGTCGGCGTATATCTGGGGTCGCCTGCCAGCGGATCGAACTTGTGGCGAAGCGGCACCTGCAGGCTGTGCCACGTGTAGTCGACGGCGATCCCGCGCTGGACCGCCAGTTCCGTGAACATCCGGTAGCGCGGGTTGAGCACGCTGTCGATGACGACCCGCGCCGGCCGGTACTTATCGAGCAACGCCGCAACGCGGCGGTACTCCCGGACCATCTCCTCGATGCGTCCGGTTTCGACGATCTGAGTGCGCACGTATTCGCGACAGAATGCGACGGGGCCGCTCGACGGCGCGTCGATCACCTGCATGAAGGCATCGCGGACCATGCGGGCGAGTTCCCGGTCCCGGGACGTTTCCGCCGGGTCGGGGGGCGAGATCAGCAACACGCCGTTGCGGATGCAGCGCCAAAGGAAAGATGCCTTCTTCGGCACCGTGCGGCCCATGAAGATAGGCGTCAGACCGCCTTCGAAGTTCCGGATCAGGGGGCCCGTCAGGTTGGTGTTCACAAGCATCAGCACGCGTCTCTCGGCCGGCGATAAACAGGTGCGAAGCCGGGTCACGACCTCTAGGCCTTTGGCGTAGAGTGTCATCATTCGGTCGATCCACGCACGCCGCTTGGCGCCGACATAGAGCGCTTCCGAGACGCCGGCTTCACCCGTCGGCAGATCGCCGCTGCGGTCGACGAACCTCAGCTTCCGCTCTTCGACGATCATTTCGACGATGGACTTTCGCTGCGCCGGAGTCAGTAGATTGACGTCGTAACTGAAATCGAAGAACACGATCTCCTGCGGTTGAAACTTATCGATCAGGGCGTCGAGCGCGAACCGCAGCCGGTAATAGTTCATCAGGGCGAGCATGATCTCGGTGGTGAAGGCGCGCCCGAACGAGATCCCGTCGATATGCGTCGGCGCGCCGCCGTTCTCGTCGTGATGCCAGTCGTTGGCGTGGATGTGCAAATCCGTGCGCAGACGCGGCGGCACCTCGTGATCCAGCAGGCAGTGTTCATAGTAGACGACATGCCTGCGCTTCGCGGCCTCTTCCTGCCACAACAGCCAGTCGCAAGCGACAACCAGCAGGTCGCCGTCCCGGTCCGGATCGGCGGCTTCGAGCTGCTCGCGGTTCATCACCAGTGCCAGGCGCGCATAGCGCGCCTTGATATGCGGCGGCGGCGCGTCGAGGGTCAGGAGTTTACGCGGCATTTCGGTCATGCGTCGGCAGACTCGCCGCCCGCATATTCGAACACGCCGATGAAAGCGGAACTCCAGGCCATGCTGACCGGCAGGTGCGCCATCGGCTCCAGCGCGCTGCAAAGCGCATTAAACACCCCCGGCGCCAGCAGGCGGTTGAGGTTGGGGTCGATCAGGTGCGGATGCACGCCGTGCAGCCCCGTGAGCCGGAAGCCGAACCGCTCGGCACTGCCGGCCAAATCCTTGGGCGTATGCTGGCGGGCTTCGAGGACCGGTTCTTCCGATAGCCTTTCGGTGCGTTCCGGTGCGAGACCTTCGAACGGCGCCTCGGCCAGTTCCGTGGCGACCGCCGCAAGCCGGCGCAAGAAGTCACGGGTCTCGGCCTCCGGCACCTGCCGGTAATAGGACGACATTTCCTCGATCAGCCGGCCGGTGGCGCCGGCTTCCGCATCGCGGGTGGTGCGGTAGCTCGGGCTTGCGATGTTGAACAGGCGGTTGCGCGCCGAAACGCACAACAGACCGCCCGGCTTGAGGATCTTGGCCGCCGTCGCGAACAGCGGATCGTCGCTTTCCAGGTAGCCGATCACCCCCATCGAGTAGGCCGCGTCGAAAGATGCCGCGGGTAGCCCCGGGTCCTCGAGTTCGGCATGATGAAAGCGCACCCGCCCCTGGACGCCGGCGCCGGCGTCGGCGGCGCGCGCTTCGGCCAGGCCGATCATGTTCTCTGCTTGATCGACGCCGGTGACGTCGTGGCCTTCGGTGGCGAGGCGCACCGCGAGGTTGCCGGCCCCGCAGCCGAGATCGGCGATACGCAGGCCCTGCCCGGTATTCGCGAAGATGCCGCACAGGACATCGGCGCGGTGAAGCGCCGTCGGATATACATGGCCCCAGCCCTGATAGCTGTTTTCGACCCAGCTCTCGGCATGGGCGTTGAAGTGGTCTTTGACTTGTTTCTTCATAACTTTCCCGAATTTGTGCGTTGGTCAGGCGACCGGATCGAGGCCCCATTTCTTCTCGTAGGCGTCGGACGCTTCCAACAAGCTGTCAATCACCGTGGGCGCGCTGTCGGCCTTCAGCTTTTCGAGGTTGTTGCGGCGCATGTCCGCCGGAATCGGCGATGGGCAGTTTTCGGCTTTCAGAAGCGCGGCCATTTTCCCGTGCGGTTCGGTGCCGACGAAGGACGCCAGCCTGCCGATGACGCTGTGGGTATCTTCGATCAGATGTTCGAACGCGAACTGATGCACCTGCCGCCGGCGGTCGGCGTCGAGTGTATCCAGACGCCGGCGGTCGCCGGTCTGAAGGTGGACGATGCCGGCGACGCAGCGCTCGGCCGGCGTCATTTCCGAGTATTCGCGAGCCCACCCGACGCTGTACCACGGCACCGGGCCGAATTCGGAATCGGCGATAACACTGAACGCCAGCGGATCGACGGCCCAGCGGTCACCCCAGCCACGGCGGAACCAGTCCTCGGCGATATCGATCGGATGACGGTCGATGTGGATGAATTTCATACCAGGGAACGCCTCGAACACGACATCAACGAAGGCGAGGACCGAATGCGTGTGATAGAGCGTCTTGCGGCCGGCGTCGTTGTAAGCGGCCATCGCGCCGGCGCCGTCCGGGGCATCGGCGCGCGCCAGGATCGCGTCAGCGTCGTATGCCTTGTAGACCGAGGTCTCGTCCGAACGCCGGGTGTTCAGATTGCGGCCGATGGCCCGGTTATAAGTGAACTCGTCAATATTGAACTTGAGCAGCCGTGCTGCCGTTTCGAGGTCGATGTTCCCGAGATGCCAGAGATACGACATGTTCTCGATCAGCGAAATGTACTGGAAGTAATCGACACCTTCGAGGTGCGACACGATCTTGCAGGTCAGCTTCTTGCCGGATCGGGAAATGCCATCGACGAAAAGCATGTTGTCGGTGACCGGCGGTTTGGCGGCGAGCGTTGTTGGCACTGTTACCTCCTGTTAAGTCCGGATGGTTTTCGCCGGCCGTCACCAGGCCGTCCAGCCGCCGTCGACGACGACCATCTGTCCGGTCATGTAGCTGGAGGCGTCCGAAGCCAGGAACACGACGGCGCCGACCATCTCGTCGACGTGCGCCATGCGCCCAAGCGGGACGCGCGACCCGTAATTCGCCTGGAAGGTCTCGTTCTGGCCGGATTCGATTCCGCCCGGCACCAGCGTGTTGACGCGAATCCCCTTGTCGGCCCAGTACGTCGCGAGATAGCGGGTGAACTGTACGACCGCCCCCTTCGACGCCGCATACGCGGCGGGCGTGGTGATGCGGTAGCCCATATATTCCGAGCCTTCGTAGATGCGGAAATCCGGCCCGACGACCCCATAGGTCGACGAGGTCTGAATGATCGCGCCGCCGTTGCCCTGCTTGACCATCTGCTTGCCCACCGCCTGCGCGACAAGGAACATGCCGTCGATGTTGACGCCCATGACCTGACGCCAGACGTCGAAATCGAAATCCTCGAACGGGACGAAGAAATCGCCCGGGTTCTTGGATTTGGAAGCGGCGTTGTTGTGCAGGATGTCGACGTGCCCCATCGCGGCCACGCTCTTGGCGACCATGTCCTCGACAGACGCCTTGTCGGCGACGTCGCAGACGATGCCGAGCGCGCGCACGCCGTATTCGTCGGCAATGGCGGCGGCCTGCGCGGTGACGGTGTCGTCATCGAGATCGGCAACGACGACATCGGCGCCGTTGGCGGCCAGTCCGCGTGTGATACGTTTCCCCTGGATGCCGCAGCCGCCCGTCACGAGGGCGACTTTGCCGGAAAGATCGAACAGGTTGGACAGGTCTTTTTCACTCATCGGGCTGGGTCTTTCTTGTCATCATGAATTCGACGAAAGCGAAATCGAGTTCGCTGTCGATATCGATCGAGCGCTCTTCCGGCATCTCGAACAGGATGGTGCTGTCGCCGATCACGTAGTCGTTGTCCGAGAACAGCGATTCGCGTTTCCAGACGAATACCGACGCGTTGAGGTCGAAACATCTGGGCGCGTCCTGACGGCGGGCGATCGGTGTATCGGGGATCTTGGCCAGCAGCACGTGGCCGTCCGGCTGCTCCTCGACCAGGTTGAAATACGGCGAGCGGCGGGCCGGCATGCCGGTCACCAAATTCCCGGCCGTGCTTTCCTCGAGCCGCTTCACCGCGCCCCGGATGTCGTCGAGATTGCGCAGCGGCGACGTCGCATCGAGATCGCAGATCGTATCGATGGCACAGCCGGCCTGGCGCTCGACCTCGGCGGCGCAGTGGCGGATCGCCGGGATTTTCGGCGCGGTGTCGTCGGCGAGCGAGGCGGGGCGTTCGATCGCGAAGTCGGCGCCGGCGGCGGTGCCGGCGGCGAGAATCTGGTGGCTGTCGCTGGAAACGGCAACCCAGTCGAAGACGCCGCTGTCCTTCGCCTGTTCGATGGTGTGCGCCAGAAGCGGCTTGCCCGCCAGCATGCGCAGGTTCTTGCCCTTGATTCCTTTCGAGCCGCCGCGCGCGCAGATCACCGCGAGCCGTTTCATGCCATCACCCATTCGCCGGTATGTGCGGCGCGTTCGGCGCCGAGAATCAGGTGCATCACGTCGATCCCCTCATCCAGGCTGCAGATCACGTCGTCGTCATCGTTCATCATCGCGGTGTGCTCGGCGATATAGGAATCGTCGCGCTCGGCGGTGAACGTCTCGATACCGCCGTCCGCCAGTTGCACGGTGCCGGCAATCAGATCAAGACGCAGCGAGCCCGCATCGGTGAGCGCCAGCACGTCGCGGCGCGTGGTGCGGTCGAGGTAGTTGATCTGCAGGGTCACGGCCGGCACGTGCGCCGTTTCGAACAAAAGCGTGAACGAATCGTCGGTATCGATCTCGAGATCGGCGAACTGTCCGCCGATCGCCGCGACGCGGCGCCAGGCGCCGAACATCCACAATAAATAATCGATCTCGTGCGACAGTTCCCGCAACACCCCGCCGCCATGCGTCTTTCTTGCAGACGATGTCTCGCGGTAATCCATGTGCGGCCGCCACGACGGCAGATAGCTGCCGGTATAGGCGGTCACGCTATAGACCCGCCTGCCCTGAAGCAGTTCCCGGAACCTGAGCAGCGCCGCATAGAACCGCATGTTGTAGGCGACGCGAATGCGCTCAAACCGGTTCTCCGGCACCTCGACATCGGTATCGAAAAGCGGCTTTTCGACCAGCACGCGGCCGATGAAGCCGGCCTCGGCAAGCGCTGCCAGGTCCGTCCCATGTTCCGACGTCCGGCTTGCGATCACGACGTAGTCGGGTTGGAAGCCGCTGAGCGCGTCGGCGATCGACCCGAAGACTTGCGGATGATCGACCTCGCGTCTGCTGACCACCGCCGTTTCGGCGCCGAGCCCGGCAAGCACGCGGGCATGCCGCATGCCGATCGACCCGTATCCGACGACCAGCGCCTTCATGTGCCGGTGCCGTTCTGGAAATCCAGGTTGGCGCGTTTGAGATCGTCGGCGCGGCCGATATCCAGCCAGTATTCGTGGATCGGAAACGCCGTGACCTTCTTGCCGTTCGCGATCAGCGTATCGAACAATTCGGTCATGTCTTTGTATGCGCCCTCGGGAATCAGGTCGATGACGTCGGGGTTGATCACATATATGCCGGCGTTGACGAAGAAACGGTGTACCGGCTTCTCATCGATGGCGCGGATTTCGTTCCCGTCCAGATCGACGACCCCGAACGGCACTTGCAGGTCGTATTCGCGGACGCACATGGTCGCCGCCGCTTCCTGCTGGTTATGATAGTCGAGAATGTCGCGGAAGCTGACCTTGGTGATCAGGTCCCCGTTCATCACGATCAACGGCGCGTCCGGGCGTTCCTTGATCAGTTGCAAAGCGCCCGCCGTGCCGAGCTTGCGGTCTTCCTCCAGATACCGGATGTCCGCGTCCCAGCGCGCGCCGTCGCCGAACATATCCTTGATGGTTTCCGCCTTGTAGTTCACCGACATGTAGAAATGCCGGAAATCCTCGGCGATGAAGCTCTCGAGGATCCGTTGCAAAAGCGGCTTGTCGCCGATCGAAAGCAGCGGTTTCGGCGTCGCGTTGGTGAGCGGACGAAGCCGCTCGCCGAGACCGCCGGCCATCAGCACGACGCGGTTGTCGCGGCCGTCGTCACCGGCGGTGAAATCGCGCAGATGCGCGAGACCGACGATCCGCTTCTCCGCATCGACCAGCGGAATCTGGCGCAGCTTGCGGGTCAACATCTGGTCTTTGATCCACTCGCGGTCGGTGTCCTCGCCGGCCGTCAGTGGCGCCGCGTTCATGATCTCAGCCGCCGGCGTTTCGAAATCCAGTCCGCGCAGCAAGGCGCGGCGGACGTCGCCGTCGGTGATGGTGCCGGCCAATCTGTCGTCACCGTCGGTGACGACGGCGATCTCGAAGCCGCCGTTCCGGATCACGCCGATCGCGTCGAGCGTCGTCGCGTCCGACCCTAAAACAGAATTACGCCATGCCGGCATGGAACCGTTATCCCGCTCGAAGCCCGATCAGAAAATCTTCGCGCGCGGATAGATGCTGTGCATCTTGCCGTCGATTTCGATGGAGGCTTTCGGCAGCCGGAAGTCGTCCTCCTTGACGGTGTCCATAAACGCCGGGTTCGACGTCCGGTTCTGGGCGCCGAACAGGGTCTTGCCGGTGGTGTCCTTTTCGATGATGGCGATCCCGCGCAGGAATTTTTCCTGTGGCACGCCGTGCTGCGCCGAGCTGGTTTCCGGGTTGGTCGCCATGATCCGCACTTCGCCGGCGTTGACGTGTTCGGTGAAGCAGAAGTTGATCAGCTGGATCACGTTCAGCACCACGTACGGTACGCGCTGACCGGAATCCAGGTAATAGACGTACGACAGTTCCGGGTCGTCGACGGTCGGGCAGTCCATGGTCATCGCGAGGTCGAGCACGATGCGCTTGTCGGCCATCTCGGCGATCTTTTTCAGGCTGCCGCGCCAGTCCTGGAACATGATGAAGACGGCGTACGAGATCACGGTATCGAAGTGGCGGCCTTCGAGCTGCTTGGACGGGAACGCGTCGACGATGAATTCCGATTCAGGGAAGCGCTCGCGGCTCATTTCGATGGCGCGGCCATCGACATCGATGCCGGTGTAGGTGATGCCTTCGTGGATCTCCTTGGCGGCGTTGAACAGGCGCGCGTTGTTGCAGCCGATGTCGAGAATGCTGTCGCCCGGCTTGATGCCTTCGACGATGCCGAACTGTTCGGTGGCGGTGTATTCGCTCAGCAGTCCGGCGTGAGCCGTATACTGGTTTTCGTTCTGGCTTTTCAGAAATGCGTTGTCTGTCACGTCTTGTCTCCGTTGGATCGATTGTAAGGGGTGGTGCGGCGGATGCGGTTTCCCGGTCCGCGCCGAAAGTCTGCAGTGAACTATTTGGTGACCAGGAAGGACCCGATGGCGAGGCAGTCCAGGCCGCTGTTGAAGAACGTGCTGATGGCGTCGTCGGGCGATTGCACGATGGGCTCGCCGTTGACGTTGAACGAGGTGTTGAGCAGCACTGGAAAACCGCTCTGCTCGCCGAACGCGGATATCAGGCGGTGGAAGAACGGATTCTGGTCCGGCTTCACCGTCTGCACCCGGCCCGAACCGTCGACATGGGTGATGGCCGGCAGCGCGTCGCGGTACTGGCTGCGCACGGGCACGACCTTCTCCATGTAAGGCGCTTCGAAGCCTTCCGGCACATCGAAGAACGTGGCGACCTTGTCGTGCAGGATCGCAGGCGCGAACGGCCGATAGGCCTCCCGGTACTTGATCGAGGCGTTGATGCGGTCCTTGGCGTCGTCGCGCCGCGGGTCGGCGATGATCGAACGATTGCCGAGCGCACGTTCGCCGAACTCCATCGGCCCCTGGAACAGCGCCACGATGCCGCCGTCGTTCAGCCGCCCGGCCAGGGTCGCGACGATATCGTCATGGCGTTCGTAGCGGATGCCGCGGCGCTTCAGGGCGCTTTCGATTTCGTCGTCGGAATAGGACGGCCCGATGCTGCTCGGGTTGTGACGGAAGCAGCGTTCCTGACCGAGGATGTTGTGCGCGGCGTAAAGCGCCGCCCCCATGCTGTTGCCGACGTCGGCGGGCGCATAGGAGACGTAAAGTTCTTCGAACGGGGTCTTGTCCAGAACCTTGCCGTTGAAGACCGAGTTCATGAAAAAGCCGCCGCTCAGCGCCACCGCCTTGCATTTGGTCAGGGTGTGCAGGTGGTCGAGGAAATGCACGGCGATGTCCTCGGCGATGTTCTGCATCGCCGACGCGACGACGCAATGCCAGTCGCCCGCGACCTCGCCCGGTTCGCCGACGCGTCCGCCCAGCAGCGCGCGGAGTTTGTCGGTGTACAGGTTCGGCTGGTCCAGCAGCGCGCCTTTATAGTAGCTCTGATCGAGTTCGAGGGTGCCGTTCTCGCCGAGACGGAAGGTTTCGCGGATCTTCGCCTCGATATCGGAACAGTCGACGTCGAACGCCGAGAGCGCCATGACCTTCCACTCGTCGCTGTCCGGCTGATAGCCGAGCAGTTCGGTGAACGTGCCGTAGAACATGCCGAGCGAGTTGGGAATGTGCTGGTTCTGCAGCACTTCGAGCGACGTGCCGCGGCCGTGGCTCCAGGTCGTGCACTCGAACTCGCCGCGCCAGTCCGACGTCAGGATCGCTGCTTCCTCGAACGGCGACAAATAGAACGCGTTCGACGCATGGGTGCGGTGATGGTGAACGTAATAGAGCGGCTTGAGACCGAAGCCGTCGTCGAACTCCATCTTCACCCAGTCGCCGATGGGCCGCCCGTTCAGGCGCAGCAGGTTGTCGGGCAGGGTGTAGAAGTAATCCTCGCGGCGAATGCGCTGCGACGAGATCACGGGGTTGAACTTCTGCCAGTGCGCGCCCGGGTTCCAGGCCTGGGCGATGGCCTCGACGCCGTCGAAGTCGATGCCCGCGTGTTCGAGACAGAAGCGGATCGATTTCTCGGGGAAGGCTTTGGTGCGTTTCTGCCGGTTGAAGCGTTCTTCGGGGCTGCCGGCGATCAGTTCGCCGTTCTTCAGAAGCGCGGCCGACGAATTGATTTCGCCATGGTTGAGGCCGAGGATGTACGAATCATTTCCCATGGTCGGCGGGTTCCGTGTCCAGTGTCTCGATGGTTTCGTCGGCATCGTAAGCGCGCGGCGCGGTTTTCTTCAGCGCATCCCAGTACAGCATCGGTGAGACGCCGGTGCCGGGCCGCTTGATGCCCAGATTGTTTTCGTCGAAGGCCGTCCCGGCGGGGATGGCGGTGATCGCGGTCAGGCTCTTGCGTGCGACGTCGCGGGTTTCGATCTCGGACGCGCGCGGCGTCTTGGCGCCGTCGCCGAGCGCGGCTTCGGCGGTGCGAATGCCGGCCACCAGGTCCGCGAGTTCTTCGGGATCGAGCGATGCCTTGTGATCCGGTCCCGGCAGCGTCTTGTCGAGAGTGAAATGCTTCTCGATGATTTCGGCGCCGAGCGCCGCCGCGGCGATGGCGCAGGCGGTCCCCTCGGTATGATCGGAAAAACCGGTCTTTAACCCGAACGCATCGCGGAGCGTGACCATGCCCAGCAGGTTGGCGTCCGACGCCGGCGTCGGATAGGCGCTGGTGCACTGTAACAATGCGACCTTCGATTTGAGCGCCGCCTGCCCGGTATCGGATGCGAAGGCGGCTTCGAACGCTTCGGCGGACGGGTCTTCGCCGCCGGTCATGCCGAACGCCAGCACGCCGAGCGCGGTCCGCACGTCGTCGAGCGTGCTCATCCCCGTCGAGAGGATAACGTTGCAACCGGTGCCGGCCACATCCAGAAGAAACGGCCCGTTGGTGATCTCGCCCGACGGCACCTTCAGCGTATCCAGCTTCACGTCCTCGGCCAGGAAGCGGATGCTCTCCGGGTCGAACGGCGACGACATGAACGCGATGCCCTTGCCTTCGCAATATGCCTTCAGTTCGAAATGACGTTCGCGCGGCAGCTCGAGGCGCTTCAGCATGTCGAGCTGCGATTCTTGGGCATCGGTCGTTTCGTTCTGATAGGCCGCCTTCGGCGCCTTGTCGGATGCAAGCGCGGCGGCGGAAAACGTCTGGAACTTGACCGCGTCGGCACCGGCGGCGACGGCGGCGTCGACCAGTTCGTACGCCATCTTCTCGTCGCCGTTATGATTGACGCCGGCCTCGGCGATGATGAACGCGCTCATGATGCGGCCCTCATGGCGGCCATGTCGTGGAACGATTTCCGCCGCAGCGTATGCGGGTCGGTCCGTCGCAACACGTCGGCGATCCGCGCCGATGCACCCGGCAGCCCATAGGGTTTTTCGCCGTGTGCGCAGATGTCGCGGAAGGCGGGGTCGAGCGCGCGTTCGAGCGCCTTTCCCACGGATGACGGGTCGGCGGCGCAGTCGATCACCGACGCGGCCCTTAACCGTCCGTCCTGGCGCGGCCCGATGTTGACGGTCGGCACGCCGCACGCCGGGGCTTCGATGATTCCGCTCGACGAATTCCCGACGACAGCGACGGCATGCTTCATCGCGCTCAGGTAGCGTTGCTGGCCAAGGGACTGAAACAGGCGCGCCGAGCGCGGATGACCGGCGACGTATTCGCCGATGCGCCGCGCGATCGTATCGCTGCCGCTGTCGGCGTTGACGCCGGTGAAGACGGCGGTGTGTTCGGCGAACCCGTCGAGCGCAGTCAGGAGCGCTTCGATCTCGGCGGCTGGATCGTCGTCGCCCAGCGTCGCCGGATGCACGGTGATCAGGAAATACCCGGCGTCGCCGGCGATATCGAGCGCCTCGCGAATCTGAACATCATCCAACAACTCCGTCCTCGCCAGGTGATCGAGGCCGGGCGCACCGACCGTGAATACCGTTTCCGGCGCCTCGCCCATCTGCATGATGCGCTGGCGGTAGACGTCGGCGGCAGCGAAATGCAACGACGCGAGTTTGGTGATGGCGTGACGCATGGCGTCGTCGATCGCGCCTTCGGTAACCTCGCCGCCGTGCAGGTGGGCGATCGGCACCCGGTGCAGCGCCGCGGCGGCAGCGGCGGCAAAAATTTCATAGCGGTCGCCGAGCAAAACCAGCAGGTCCGGCTCAAGTTCGGCGAGCGCGGCGCCGATCCCGGAAAGGGCCTTGCCGGTCGCGTTGGTGATCCCGGTCGGCGTGTCGTCGGAAAGATCGATCGGCACGCGGGCGTCGATACTGAAACCGTCGCGTTCGATCACGTCGACCGTATTGCCGAAGCGCGGCTCGAGGTGCGCGCCGGTGACGATGAGTTGAAGCTCGAGCGCCGGGTCTCGCTCGATCTCGCGCATCAGCCAGTACATCAGCCCGTACTCAGCACGGGTCCCGGTGACGACGCAGATTTTGCGGGGTGCCGTCATTTCGCCGGGTAGTCGATCTCGTAGTTGCCATAAAAATTGGTGCGGTCGTCGACGTCGGCGAACAAATCCTGATCGAGCGCGGCGATCAGCTCACGGATGCCGTCTTCGACGGTGTAGCGGGGCGTAAAGCCGAGGCGTTCGCGGATCTTGGAAAAATCGACCCGGTAGTTGCGGGGATCGGAGCCGTGCTCCTGGTAATCGACCGGCGCATCCGGAATGTGCTTCTGGATCGCTTCGACGATCATTCGTTTGGTGAAGTTGTTGGCATCGCCGCCCGCGTTGAAGACGTCGAAGGCGACCTGGTCCGCGGGCGCCTCGAGCACGCGCTGAATCACGTCGGCGAAATCCTGCACGTGGCAATAGGGCCGCCAGGTGTCGGGATCGTAAACCAGCAGATCGTTCTTCATATACATTTCGCGGGTGAACTGGCTCACCGTCAGATCGAAGCGCATGCGGGGTGCCAGGCCGAACGCCGTCGCGAAGCGCAGCGCCACGCCCTCGAAGTCGACCTTACCCTCAAGCGACAGCAGCTTCTTCTCCATCCCGACCTTCGCTTTCGCGTAAAGCGACAAGGGATTGAGCTCGAAATCCTCGTCGGCGAGGGTGCCTTCCGGGATCAGCCCGTAATTCGAACACGTCGAAACGAAGATCGCGCGTTTGAGCCCGCGCCCGTCGAGGGCGTCGATGATGCCGGCGATGCCGTCTTCGTTCACGGCCTGGTGGGCTTCGGGGTATTTCTTGGTAATCGGATCGCCGACCAGCCCGGCCAGGATCACCACGTCAGTCGTCCCCGCGAGCGCGCGGTCGAGGACATCGCCCTCGCCTTCGTCGCCGTTGACGATCTCGAGGCCGGGTTCGTCGAACAGGCTCAGAAGCACGTTCTGGGTGCCGTAAAGGAACATGTCGACGATGCGCACGCGGTAGCCCTGGCGCAGAAGGCGTTTGGCGACGATCGGGCCGATGTAGCCGGCGCCGCCGAAGATGGTCACGAGGCGCCCGGCGCCCGGGGAGGAAGGTTCTGCGTTCACGGAAACTCTCTAATCAAAAAGGGGTCAAGCGAATGACGCCCGTCATTCAGACATGCTACCGCACTCAGGGTGAATCGCCCCGAGTGCGGAAAACCGATAACAACCGTGCGTGCGCGCTAGATCGCGGCGAACACGGTATTCTTGCTGACCCGGGCGCGCACCTGGCGGCCGAGCATGTTCAACAGCACGGTGACCCGGTTGCGGTCGTCCGCGCTTTCGAAAAGGGCTTCGAATTCACCAAGCGCGCCCTGCAGTACGCGCACCGCGTCGCCCGGTTTGAAATTGGTGCCGTCGTGGGTTTTCACGAGGCCGTTCTCATCCTGACGGGCCTTGATCTCGTCGATCACCGCGTCGGGGACCGGCGCCGGTTTTTCGCCAAAACGGATCACGTCAAAAATGCCGACCGTTGAGCGGATGGCGCGCCACGGTGAACGATCGGGGTCGATTTCGACGAACAGGTAACCGGGGAACAGCGGCCTCGGGACCCATTCGACCTTGCGGGCGTGGGAGCGGCGCTTGAGGTGTTTTGGTAGAAGCACCTTGAAGCCCTGGCGCATCAAATGGAAGACGGCCTTGTCCTCGGCGTTGACCTGGGTGTTGACCGCGCACCAGTACGTCATTCGCCCGCTCCCACCGCGATCTCGTTCGGCCGCACCACGCCTAAGAAGCGCGGCGCCAGCACATGGTCGGGTGCGAAAATCGTCAGCGCCCGGTCGAAGGCGGCTTGGGGGTTCGAAATGTCGCAGACGATCACGGCGTCGATGTTGGTCGGATCGCACGAAGCCGGCTGGATAACCGGAAGGCCGGCGAACTCGCTGGCGTTCGGCAATTCCGCGATGACGCCGGCCAGCTCGATGTCGAAATCACGCGCCGACAGGGTGAAGATCTCGGCCAGATCGCCGGCGCCGAACAACGCGACACGGCGCCAGCCGCGCGCCTGGCACTGGCCGAACATGTCCGCGCCGGCGGTGCGGGCGTGACGGAACAGGTTGAACGACTGTGACAGGAACTCGGCCGTGAGCCTTGATTTTTCGGAAAATCCCTGAGGGGTCAGGTAGTACGCGTAGCGATTCGCCGGGGCATGGCTGATCTTGATCAGGCCTTTTTTGACGCAGCGCTTGAGGTAGGCGTTGGCGAGACCGAGCGCGATGCCGAGGCCGTCGGCCATCGAGCGCTGCGAGGCCTGTGCGTTGTCGTGGACCATGTTGAGGAGACCGAGGGTGATCTTGGCCTCGTTATCCATGTCCGACGTTTCGATCTTGGTTTTCGACACTGCTTGAATCCCGCCGTCGGGCGGCACTGCCGCCCGTTTTACGCTCCGCCGAAGGTGTCTGCTTGCAGCCCCTGTCAAAGCTCCCGGGACCGGACCGTGTTCACGAATCGAACAGTACCGCGTTCAGCCTTTGAACGTCAAGTTCATTTCCTGAACGCGCGACGAATTTTTCATTCGTTTACAGATATTTGAAGTGCTTTTGGTGGCGTCGGCGCCAAACCGCCGAAGTGCGAGTTTGGTAGCCGATCAGAGGCACCCTGCCAAGGACGAATTTGGGGGTTCCCGACTTAGGCGGTTTGGTTCGTGCGAAACCAGTCGACGGTTGCTGCAAGCCCGTCATTGAGCGACGTTTTGGGCTTCCATCCGGTTGCTGACGTGAGCTTCGAGATATCCGCCTGCATCAGCATCTGCGCGCCGGCGCGTTGCGGGATTTCGCCGAAGCCGAGTGCCGTTTTCGGGGCGATCAGGTCACGAATACGCGTGGCGATATCGCGAACGGGGACGGCGCTTCCCGATCCCAAATTAAAGATCCCAGCCGCCGCCGGGCATTCCAGCACCGCGCGGATCGCGTCGGCGGCATCGGTGGCGTAAAGGTAATCCATGCGCTGGCGGCCTTCGGTCAACGACGGCGCCTCGCCGTTCAGCAATTTGATCGTCAGCGACGGGATCAGCCAGCTTTCCTTGTCCATCGGGCCATAGCACGAAAACAGCCTGAGCCAGGCGCTTCTGATGCCGTGCCGGGCGCAGAAATCTTCGGTCAATGCCGACGCCGCCAGCTTGGCGCGGCCGTATGCGGTTACGGGTTGGGGCCGGTCGTCTTCGGCAATCGGATGGTCCTTGGGCCCGTATTCGGCCTGAGAGCCGAGACCGATCCAGTGTTCGACACCGGTATCGGCGGCACGTTTTAGGAACGCCTCGAGTGCCGGTAAATTGGTGGCTTGGGCCGGGTCGTCATGTACCGTGTTCCCCACCCCGCCCCACGCGACATTGACCACCGCGTCTGGCTTGAAGTTATTGAAAACTCTAAAGAAAGACGACGGATCGTCGAGGCTGCCGGGGACCGCCGTGATGTCGTCGAGGCGAGCGCGAATGCGCCATGGGTCGGTCTCCGGCCGGATCAGCGCCGCGACATCGTGGCCAGCGTCCTGCACGGCGTTCAGCGTGTGCGCGCCGAGAAATCCGGTCGCACCTGTGATGAAGATGCGCATCCCTCTAAAACCCCATCCAATCACCGGTCATGGCGATGCCGGCGTCGAGTTCTTCTGCCAGCTGAAGATCGTCACGTGGATAATACAAGAGCCTGACCGGGCGCGGGTTGAACAAGCTGGGGACCGGGACCCCCCAAGGCCGATCCGAACTAACGGTGGCAGGATTTTTCAACCGGGGAATGTTGGAATTGACATAAACGAACCGCTCACCATCCCGTCCGCCAATGGTTTGGGCGGCTTTCAGGGCGAGGCCAAAGTGCCGGGTTGGGTCTTGAGAAAGTAAATCGACGGGTATGGCGAACCGGATACCGCTAAATGCGTGCCGGGCGATAGATAGGGCAAACGCATCGTCGCCGTCCTCACGACGGCAGACCGCGAAACGATATCGGTTTTCGGTTCCCGGTCCGCCGAAGCGCCAGCGGAAGAACCCGGGGCCGCGCGTGAAGCCGGTGGATGGCATCGGCGCGTCCGGCCAGTCCGTTGCGATGGCAAGGGCATCGGCCAGGCCGCAAATCGAAACCGACCACGCGCCGAGATGACGGTCAACGATGCGCGTATCTTGCCGATTGCCCGGAAAGAAGGACCGGTAAGCCGGAAAATGGATGTACGTCGGAACGTCGCGGGCCGGACGGTAGCCGTTCCGTCGTAAAACGGGTTCGGAGCGGGTATTGGGATAGATATAGGTGAATGAATCCGGGATGCCGTCCAGATGCGCCGTGATGGCGCGCACCAGCCGGCCCCCGATCCCTTCGCGCTGATACTGGGCGCCAACGACGACCGAGCCCAGCTGATAGCCGGTCATGGTCCGGCCGTCCCGGGTCGTGAAGTGAAACGGGGTCGCGGAAATATTCCCTGTCAGCACCCCGTCTTTTCTGGTTGCGGCGACGATGGCCCGGCCTGCCGGGTTCGACGGGCCCTGCATATAGTCCAGATATGCGGTGCTGTCCTTGGGGCGCGCGTGCGGGGGTTGTGCGGAAAACGCACTTTCGATCAGCGCATGCAGTTCATCGGCGTAGCCGGATTCGTAGGTAAAAATATCGACGTCTTCGGGCATGGGCACTGAACCTGGCGTTCGCTGGCGATCCGCACCACGAGGCGTGACGGCGCAGACTGCCGTTGGGTCAGACGATCATATTCTTGAATGTGCGCGCCGCGAAACCCGACACGACCTTGGCGAGGCCTTTTTCGAGGACCTTGTCGAGGCTCGCGATGAAGTGTTCGACATGTTCGCGCTCGGCGATCAGCGATGGGCACACGCCCAGCATGACAACGTCGCGGTTATCCAGAATGTGGGCGAGAATATTATGCTCGCGGTACATTTCCTCGACCACGGCGGCGGTGGTCATCTTGTTCAGGAACGAGGTCTTGTCCTTGATCATGCCGATCGGCACCGATTTCAGAAACCCTTCCGCCGCCTTGAAGGGCGAATTCAGGATGATCGAATTGAACGCGCCCGCGCCGCGGCGTTCCTTGATCTGTTTCGGATACTTCGCCATCAGCTCCTCTAGTTTGGGAACGATGATCTCGCCCAATGCGCGTGCCTTCGCCGGATGGTCTTCGTCGACGATGATCTGGATCGCTTCCAGGGCCGTCGCGCATTCTTCGCCGAAGCCGTTGTAGGTCGAGGTGTGGATCAGCGCCGAATCGGTGGGGCCGTAGGCGCGTTCGAAGATGCCGTCGCGCGCGGTATAGGCCGAGATCGACGATTTGCCGCCGCCGAAGCTTTTGGACATCGTGACCACGTCCGGCAGCAACCCCTCGTGACGCATGAAATAGAACAGCGAACCCGTCTTGCCCCAACCGGAATAGACTTCGTCGAAGATCAGGCCGATGCCTTCGTTGTCGCAGAGCTCCCGCAACCCATAAAGGAACTCGGCGCTGCAGGGCGTCGCCGTCGAGGCGTGAAACGGCTCGATGATGATGGCGTAGACGTTCGAACTGCCGTCGGCGCGGCGTAATTCGGCAACCTTCTTTTTGACCGATTCCAGATTGCCGTACTCGAACCAGTCGGTGTTTTCCATGCGCGGAAAATCGAAATGTTTTTGCGGCTTGCCCGAAATGGTGCCGGTGCCGATCAGCTTCCCGTGAAACGCGATGTCCGAGAAAAGAATGTAGTCGCGTTTGTCGTCGGCGGATTTGAATGACGCCTTGTAGGCGAGCTTGAGCGCGCCTTCGACCGCTTCCGCGCCCGAATTCGGAAAGAACGATTTGTTCAGATCGCCCGGTAACAGCTGGGCGATGTTGTGGCAGAGCGCGGCCAGATAGGGGGAGAAGATCACCTTGTGGATCTCCATCCGCTTCTTGTCCTGGTAGGCTTTCCGCGCGGCCAGGATGCGGGGGTGGTTATGACCGTGATCCAACACCCCGATACCGCCGGTGAAGTCCATGATTTGGCGGCCGTCGGTGGTATAGAGATACATCCCCTCCGCGCGCTCGAACCGGTCGCGGCCCCACGAAAACTTGCTGAGAATCTCGACCTGCGCCGGATTGACGTACTCGGCGTAAAGCTTCCAGATTTCCTCGATGGAGAGATTCTCGATTTCGTCGACGGATAACAGCTTGACCATGCCTGCGCTCACCAACCTTTGAAATCCCGGCACGATGCCGATGCGTTGACCTATTTCAAATCCAGCCTGCGCGCAAGATCGCACTGGAACAACCCGTCCGGATCGAACCTCCGCTTGAGCGCGACGAACGCGTCCTTATCGGGAAAAAGCGTCCGGATGTCATCCGGGCGCAGCACCGCATCCTTCCCGATATAGACCCGTCCGCCAGTGCCGGCGACGAACTGGACGAGGTCTCCCAGGAATGCGGCGAAGCCGGGTTCGCGGGTGTTCCGGCCGGGCAGATTGACCGACAGGCTGTAACCGTCGCCCGTGAAACCGAGCGGCGTCGGTGAGCTCTTGTGCAATTTGACGCCGCACCACCACGATTCCTGTTTGTGCGCCTTGCAGAGCCCGATGAGTTTGCGGATTGTCTGTGCCGCATCCGATTTCGCGATCAGGACCTGCACCTCGATCATGCCGCCGGGGTAAAGGTCCGGCGGTTCCGGGATCCGGCTGGTGACGATGAAATTGAAATCGGCGAAATGCTTTACCTTGGGCTTGGCCACGAAAGGAACGGCGGCGAAGAACAAGGCGTTGAGCAGCTTGAACGACCATCGTCCGGCGAACGGACGGCAAACGGCACCGAGGGCGCGCCTGAACCCGGTCCCGGTGCTGCGGGCCGGCATCGCCGAGCCTGCCCGGGCGGCTGCCGGGGTGTCGCGCCAACGGCCTTTTTCGAGGACGCCCCGACCATTCGCATCGAAGGCATCCAGCCACGCCACCAGCATGTCCCAGTCATGAGCCGCCGTCTCGAAGAGCTGCGTCATCGCGTCGGTGTCGTCGAATCGGACGAGTTCGACATCGAGAAAACCGCTCGGCACTTTCTCCAGTTGCAGCGTCGCCTCGACGACGATCCCGAACAGCCCGAGGCCGCCGATCACGCCGTTGAAGAGTTCCGCGTTTTCCGTGTGCGAGGCGGTCACGACGGCGCCGTCCGCCAGCATGATCCGCATCGAGATAACGCCGTCGCCGAAGTTGCCTTTGTTGAATGCGTCCTTGCCGTGGACGTCGTTGGCGATGGCGCCGCCGACGGTGATGAAGGGCGAGCCGGGTATGGCGCGGGGCACCCACCCTTCTGTAAGACAATGATCGACGAGTTGACCAAGCGCAACGCCGGGCTCGACGGTCACGGTGCCACGCTCGAAATCGCTGTCGACGATGGCGCCGAACGCCAGCATGTCGATGATCACCCCTTGCGTATCGGTGATGAGATCGCCGTAGGAATTGCCGCCGCCGCGCAGCGCCACGGGGGTGCCGTCCCGGGCACAGTCGCCGAGCAGGGATTTCAGTGCGGCGGCGTCGGTGGGGCGGGCGACCCTTGCCGGGACCGTGGCCGTCTTGCCCCAGCCGGAAGCGGCTTCGTGGCGGATCATGGCGTCCTCCGCCAGCTCAGGATCGCGAACGTCCGGAACGCCAGCAGGTTCAGCAACAGCGACGAGACCGCGAACGTCACCGCCGTTGCCGTGGCCGCGCCGGCCAGGCCGTATTCCGGGATCAGCACGAAATTCAGGATAACGTTACAGGCCGTGACGGCCATCATGAACAGGCTCTGCATGTCGGGACGACCGCCCGAAATAAACACGCTCTCGAACGGCGCGAACGCGGCATAGACGCACGCGCCTAAAAGCAGAATACCCAGAATCTCCGGGGCGCGCGGGTCCGCGACCAGCGGGAACCACGTCAGAAGATGCGGGAAAACCAAAAACACGAACCCGCTGGCGGCAACGGTCGTGACCAGGCTGGCCGGGATCGAGCGCAATGCCTGACGGCCGAGCAGGTCGAGCCGCCGCGCCTCCATGATCCTGATCAAGTGCGGTGTCGTCACGATGCGGACGATATAGGGGATCTGCAGAATCCCCTCGATGAAAAACGCAACGAAGCTGTAGAGGCCGACATCCTTGTCGGACAGGAAAATCGCCAGCACCAGAATGTCGATACGGAAGAAGGACTCCGTCAACAGCCCGTGCGGCAAGGCACGGATGCCGAACGCGAAATGCCGGCGCGTCCAGCGGCCGATGCCGCCTGCCGGGGTGGTGGCATTGAACGCCCCGGCAATCATCGGAAAGAAGCAGAGCAACACCCCTGCCTCGGCGCCGATGAACGCCAGCCCGAACGCCGACATCGGCGCTTCGTAAACGGAGAGGGCGATGATCAGGACAACCAGTATCAAGCCCCGCATCGATTGGGTCACGGCGTAGTACTGCATACGCTGCACGCCGTTGACGTAATTCGACAGCACCTTGTTGATCACGAAAAGTGCGACCGCGGGCGCGATGAACCGGATGCCGTCGCCGACCGAATCGCTCTCGGTAACGGCGGTGATCGGCCCCGAAAGCATGAAGGTGATGATCCCGCCAATGATGCCGGTCGCGAGCGCGCACAAAAGGGCGCTCTTGAAAACGGTGTCTCTCTCGGCCGCGTCCTCGCGGTGCTGGGCGGCATGCTTCAGGGTCGAATCGTTCAGGCCGACGGCGAACAACTGGCCGAGGATGATGTAGATCGCATAGAGCTGATTGAAGACGCCGAGCGCCTCGCGCCCGGAAAACGCGGCGAGCCAGAACGTCAGGATCGCGCCGGCAACGGCGATCACCGCCGTCGACCCCATGGCCCAGACTGTCTGGCTGAAGAAAGACGACGGTGCTTTGAGTTCCGTCACCGGCCCGCGCGCCTACGCGTACATTTTCGGGATCGAGTTGATCCGGGCGAGTACGTCGTCGAGATTCAGGCCGACGAGATGAGCAAAATATTCGAGCGTTTGATAGCGCGGCCGGTTGTCGATGGCGACGAGTTCAAGGGCCTCGTCCCGGGTCAGCAGGCCTTCGCGCACCTGATGGGCGCGGAAGTTGTCGAACTCCGAAAACCCCGCGACGGTGTACCAGATGTAATTGGTGAACGCGGTCTGGCCGTCGCCCATGCGCCACTGGTTGGCCCCATAAGTCTTGTTGGTCTCCCAGCCGTATTCCTTCTGCAGCACCGCTTCGATCTCCTTCTCGTCCCAAGGCAGATACTCGAACAAATAAAGCGAGCGGTCGGGCTTGATGAACGACGCAAAGAACGCCCACAGATGATCGAAGAACGACTCGTTGAAGTAGGACGGGTTGCGCAGGTACTCGGTGGCGTAATAGGTCCCGAGTTTCGCCTTCACGGTGAGTGGATACGACGAAAGCCGCGAGTTATCCGACAGCATCGTGTCGATGCCGCAAAACCCCATCAGAAAGTCGCGCTGCTCGAAACGTGAGCCCGCGCACAGAATGCCGAGATCGACACCGATCTCCTGTTTCAGCTGGTTGGCGTAATACAGGAACGACTTGTCGCCGGCCATGAACACCGGGACCATGCCCAGCGACGGGCGCTTCAGCCATGCCTGGATATTTTTCTGGATGAACCGCCGTTTCTGGGCGATGTCAGGTGCGCGGATAATGTGCTCGACCCCGAGCTTGCCGCAAATCTTCGCCTGGTTGTTCCGCGATGCATCGGTGGTCAGGCCCCAGTCGTAGGTATAGGCGACCGGGTTCATGCCGTACTCGTTGATGATCAGGTGGAGCCCGTAGCAACTGTCGCGGCCGCCGCTGAGACCGAAAACGCAATCCGGGCTTCCGTCCTTTGAGCGGTGCTTGTCGAGAACCCGCTTCAGCGCGTCACGTCCGTGAACCGTCTCGTGGGTGTAGTGATTGCAGAAGTTGCAGACCCCGTCCGCGTCGAAACGGATATAGGGATAGGTCTCGGGCAGGATGCATTTGGTGCAGCGTTTCAGCTTCGTTGGGTCCGGGATCAGGCTGCGGATGGAAATGCGCTCCGCGTCCGGCGTATCCACGCTCTGAAGTGACGTAGAGCCCGACTTGAGATCGAAAACCTCGGTGCTGCCGGTGCTGAACAGCACGCGCGCCGCTTGCCCCGGCTTCAGTTTCTCGATGGTCTTCGGCGCCGCACCGCCGAGTATCCGGCTGTCCTTCAGGAATGTCTTCAGGAACCAGCGTTCCGAGGCGAATACGGTAATCCCGCGGGTTTTGTCTGTAACGAAGTAGAGCGAGCCGGTATTCGTGGCCAGGAACGCCGCATGGTCTTCACTTGATAAAAGGGCGATCGAGGCGTGCCCCTCGATCTCGCTGTAAAGCGATGCGAGGCCGGCTGCAACGGAACCTTCACGTTCGGCGCGACGCGCCAGAACGTCATAAAGGATGCGCGTGTCGCTTTCGGTCGCCCAACTCTCGGCGGTGACACTGAAGGACTTTTCCTTCTTCGAATTGTCCAGGTACTTGTCGGCGAGGGCCGTCGCGTTGGTCAGAATGCCGTTGTGCACCCCGACGATCGGCCCGGCGACGGTCGGCTGGTTGTTTTCCGGAATGCCGAGAGTGCCGTGCGTGACCAGGCGGCAATGACCGATGGCGGCGAGGGGGGTATCGCCGTCGCCGGCCACGTCGAAAGTGGCGTTGATCAGGTTTGCGAGTTCGGCGCTGTCGAGAAAATGTTTCGCATCACGTTCATAACGGACGACGTCGAATTCCTTTTTCGCGGGAACGTAGGCAGCAAGACCGCTGGCATCGCGTCCGCGCTCGCGGGACAACCGGAACAGGTGGCGGATATCGCGATCGAAATCGGAGACCCCGAAACCGTTCCGATTCGATGCAATAACGCCGAAAATGCCACACATGGACTCAAAAACCTCGTCTACCCCGGAAGATTGACTTTTCCTAACTTAACCAGCAAATTTGGCAAGCGAAAATCCTCAATAATAAGATTAATGTACGAGATTTAAATGTCTGAAAAATAAAGCGTTTATCTCTTATGCCCCTTTGATTTCACGTTCGGCTTAAAGATATGATCACAATAAGCCAAGTATTACTGTTAATAGTTGTATGGTATCGCCATTAATGATGCCGAATTCGAATAATACCAAAAATTACATTCTGGTCGTCTTCGCGTTCTTCTCGATCGTCATTCCGTTCATCATTCATGAGCAGGCCGGTGGTGGTGACCGATGGGGGGCGTGGTTTTTTGCCCGTGAAATTTGGGAAACGGGCACTTTTCAGACCAACGAACGCAATCCGGTCTATTCGCTTTTCCTCGCCCTGTTCTGGCCTTTGGGGTATCCGCTGGGGCCGGCCGTGGTCCGCCTATTCGACGCCCTTTTCCTGTTTTCGGGTGTTTTCGCCCTATCGCGGCATTATCTCGGCTTCCGCCTCAGCGCGTTAACCGCGATCATCTGGCTTCCGGGACTGTTGTGGATTCACGGCATCGTCATTGCCCACGTGGTATCGGCGCTTTGCTGGGCGTTCGCATTGCGCCACGGCCCGACGTCGCGTGCCCGGTTCGCGTATTCCTACGCATTCCTGCTGTTCGCGGCGATGCTCCGCATCAATTACGTCCCGTTGCTGTTTCTGATGATGGCCTACGATCTGTACCGGGTAGTCCGCGCCGAGGGAGGCGTGTCGCTGCTCTCGCGGCTGCGGCCAAGACGTTGCGACATCCCGATTGCCGTGCTGATCGGATTGCTCGTCCTGTTCTCCGTCCGTCAACTCGATCACCGCTGGAACAACGCCCAGTACACCGACATTCAATGGTACGGGCCCGACCAGACCTCGCTGGCCACGGCGGCCCTGGTGGGCTCGTTTGCGCAATGGATCATCGTCAACAAACACGATGGCGATTTCGACAACCACGACATCTACTTCATCGCGCGGGACGACCTACCAGAAGCAAAATCCTTGTTCGATTTGTACAAATATCCGGATGTATTTTTCGGACAGATCTACACTAACAAGCAGATCATCAGCACCATCATGCGCATAACCGACCTGGGCGAAATTATGTTTCGGGCCGGCAACAGGATATATAGCCACATTCTGGCATATCCGGTTTTCTATGCACTGGTCCTGTTCGCACTATACAGGTTCTACCACCATCATCTGGCCCCCGAGAACCGCAGGGTATTTTTCGAACTGATCGCGGCATGCGCGGTTCTGACCGGCCCCATTCTGATTGCGTGGCCGTCGAGCACCTACCTGTACCACGCCGTTCCGATGTTCATTCTGTCGGGGATCGGTCTTGGCGGATGGGTGCGCGAAAAGCTTCGGATTGATAAAACTTTCGCCGCCGCCGCCGTCACGCTGGCGTGCATCGTTGCGTTCTCCAATTTCGCCACGCGAAGCTGGCAGATCGGCCTCGAGGCCACGGAACCGGGCGCCTGGCAGCGCCCCTATCTGGTGAAGGAGATCTTAGGTGGGCATTTCCGGGAGATCGAACAGCAGACGAAAAATTGCCGCGGCGTGATGCTGACGACTTTTCATACCGGTATGGCGGCATTCACCGAGAAGCCGGTTGATACAATCTATTCTATTTTCGAAATTCCGCCGTTCGGGCGTTTGGGCGACACCGAATACGATGGTTTACGGCCCGAACGCGTCGATTGCATCATCATCGACAAAACATCTGTTCGACGGAACGGCACGACATTCACGACCAAGTGGAGCCGGTATGAGAACTATCTCGTCCCTTATATTGAAAAACTCCACCAGATGGGCGCCCAGACGATCACATACGGACCGGATGGGAACCTCGAACTCACGGTTCTGAACCCGCCCAGGTAACACCTTTACTTTTGGGGGCGCGGTTGCGTAAGTACCAGTAACCGGCGTGCGCCGGAAAGAAACGGGATCAAGCATTTGCCGAAAACCAAGTCATCCGTATCGCATGCGCCGCGGATTCAGAAATCCGCCCGTGCCGAAGAATTGCGCCAGCAGATTCTCGATCTGGTCGCCGAGTATCACGAGGTGACGCATCCCGAGAAACCGTTTCAACCGGGGACTTCGCCGGCACCGGTATCCGGCCGCGTTTATGAAGCCTCGGACATGCAGAGCCTCGTCGATTCGGCGCTCGATTTCTGGCTGACCACGGGGCGTTTCAATACGGCGTTCGAGAAATCGCTTTCCGATTATCTGGGTGTGCGCTTCGTTCGTACCGTCAATTCCGGATCGTCCGCGAACCTGGTCGCATTGTCGGCGTTGACGTCGCCGTTGTTGGGAGACAAGGCGTTGAAGCCGGGTGACGAGGTCATCACCTGCGCGACCGGTTTCCCGACCACGGTCAACCCGATCATGCTCTATGGGATGGTGCCGGTTTTCGTCGACGTCGAGATTCCGACCTACAACATCGATCCGGCGCAGCTTGAGGCGGCGGTGTCGGACAAGACGCGCGCCATCATGATCGCGCACACGCTGGGCAATCCGTTCGATCTCGACGCCGTGATGGCGCTCGCCAAAAAGCACGATCTGTGGGTCATCGAGGATTGCTGCGACGCGCTCGGCGCCACCTATGACGGCAAGCTTGTCGGCGGTTTCGGCGATGTCGGCACGCTCAGCTTCTACCCGGCGCACCACATCACGATGGGCGAAGGCGGTGCGGTGTTTGCGCGCAACGCCAAGATCAAACGCGCCATGGAATCGTTCCGCGACTGGGGGCGGGACTGTTACTGCGAGCCGGGTGACGAGAACACCTGCGGCAAGCGCTTCGACTGGCAACTCGGCGATCTGCCGCATGGGTACGACCACAAGTACATATATTCGCATCTTGGGTTTAACCTGAAGATTACCGACATGCAGGCGTCGGTCGGCTTGGCGCAGATGGATCATCTGCCCGACTTCATCGCCGCGCGGAAACGCAACTTCAGTGCGTTGATGGAAGGCTTCCGCGAAATGGAGGATATCTTCATCCTGCCCGAGGCAACGCCGAAAAGCGACCCGTCCTGGTTCGGCTTTCCCATTACCGTGCGCGATGGTTGCGGTGTCGACCGCGACAAGCTGACGCATCATCTCAACGACAACAAGATCGGCACGCGGCTTTTGTTCGGCGGCAACCTAACCCGCCAGCCCTACATGATCGACCGTCCTTATCGCACTGTCGGCGATCTCGCCAACAGCGATGTGGTGACGGCCAGCACGTTCTGGCTGGGTGTCTATCCGGGCCTGGATAAAGACGCCATCACCTACATCATCGATACGGTTCGCGATTACTGCCGAGGAAATAAATGACCGGCGCAGAGTTCATCGCCGAATACCTGGCCCGGATCGGGGTCCGTAACGTCTATCTGATGACGGGGGGCGCGGCGGCGTTCCTGATCGACGCGGTCGCGCGTCATCCGAAACTCGATTACCAGTGCATGCTTCACGAACAGTCCGCCGCCATGGCCGCCGATGCGGTCTGGCGCACGTCGGGGCGGCTTGGTGTGACGATGGCGACGTCGGGGCCGGGGGCCACCAACCTTTTGACCGGCATCGCGTGCTCGTATTTCGATTCGATTCCGTCGCTGCATATCACCGGACAGGTCAACAAGCGCGAAAGCGCGGCGTACCTGGGCGCTGACGTGCGTCAGGCCGGGTTTCAGGAAACCAAGATCGTCGACATGGCGCGGCCGATCACCAAGTACGCGGTGATGGTGGAAAGCGTCGAACAGTTGCGCGAAGAGTTGCCGAAAGCGGTTGAATTCGCGTTCTCCGGGCGGATGGGGCCGGTGCTGATCGACGTGCCGATGAACGTGCAACAGGACGAGATGGGCGATTTCGGTGACGTGCCGATGCCGGGGATGGAAAAAATGGCGGCTGACGCCGCCTCTCTCGATGACGCTGTTGCGGCCATCGACAGACACTTCGAAGATGCGGAACGGCCGCTGGTCTTGTTCGGGGCCGGGGTTGGACTAGCAGGCGCCGGCGATGCAGTCGCAGGGTGGCTTGCGGATACCGGGCTTCCGTTCGTTTCCAGCTGGAACGGCATGACATACTTCGATCACGCGGCGCCGGGCTATCTCGGGGGGATCGGGGTTTACGGCAATCGCGGCGCCAACTTCGCGATCCAGAACGCGGACAGGCTTTTGGTGCTGGGCAGCCGTCTCGACAATCGCCAGCGATCCGGTAACAGCAGTAACTTCGCAAATGGCGCGAAGGTGCTGGTGGTCGATGTCGATACTGAAGAACTCAAGAAATACGCCGCTGACGGTTATGAAACGCTGACGCTCGATCTCAGGCATATTCCGGACGTGTTGTCGAAGGTCAGTCGGCCCCGGTCGTCCGATGCGTGGCGTGACTACACCGCCGAGATGCGCGACCGCTATCTTGGGAAGAACGCGTCGACGTTCGCCGAACGCCGCAACACGCTGTCGCCTTACGACGTGATCCGCCGGATGAACGATATGATCGACGCCGACGCCATCGTCGCCAACGACACCGGGGCGGCCGTGTGCTGGTTCTTCCAGACTTTCATGCGCACGGGCCAGACCATCTTCACGGCAGGGGGGAATTCGCCGATGGGCTATTCCCTTCCCGCCGCCATCGCCGCCAAGATCGAACAGCCGGAAAAGCAGGTGATCTGCTGCACCGGCGACGGCGGATTCCAGCTCAACATCCAGGAACTGCAGACCCTGAAAGCAAACGGTCTGGATATCACGGTCGTGGTGTTCAACAACGCCGGTTTCGGGATCATCAAACAATTTCAGGACAGCTATCTCGGCAGCCGTTACGAGGCGACGGGCAAGGGCTATTCGTCACCTGATTTCGGCAAGGTCGCGGACGCCTATGGGCTGGCCTACAAACGCATCGAAAACCTCGACGACATGTCGGACGATCTGTTCCGGACGAAGGGCGGCATGCTGCTCGACGTGCACCTCGATCCCAACACGCTGATCGAACCGAAGCTGGAAATGGGGCGGCCGATCAACGACCAGTTTCCCTACACCGACGACGGCGAATATCAATCGGGCAACCGTTTCGTCGATTACCCGCGCAAGAAATAGAAGACGTCAGTCTTTCGCGGGCGGCGTCTTCTTCCGCGCCGGCTTTCTCTTTTCCTGATCGAAGTTGATTCTTTCGCGCTCGTACACCAACGGCCGGCCGCGTACCTGGCCGAAGATCGCCAGCACGTATTCCCCCAGCATCCCAAGGAAAAACAGCTGCAGCCCGGCGAAGAAGAACAGCGCCACGATCAAGGTCGGGATCCCCGGCGGGGCGAGGGAGCCGGTCGTGATCGTATGGGCGATGGCGGTATAGAGGGCGAACAGAAGGCTGCCGATCATCACCAGCGCCCCGAAAATCAGCGCCGCCCTGAGCGGCGCCGTCGACGACGTGATCAGGCCGGTCATGCCCTGGCTGAACAGGTGGTGCAGGCGGTTCTTCGAAAAACCGCGTGCGCGGGCGCGGAACGTGTAGGGGACACCGACCGCGCGGAAACCGGTTTCGAAGGTCATGATGCGCGGGAACGGGTCGCGGTCCGTCATGTCCGAAAGGGCATCGACGACCTTGCGGTCGATCAGCTGGAAGTCGCCGACGTTTAAAGGAATGTCGACGAACGAAAGGGCGTTGATCATGCGGTAGTAGGCCTTGCGGGTCATCACCATCAGCCACGGTTCCTCGCGCTCGGCGCGGATACCGTAAACGATCTCGTTGCCCTGCTCCCACAATTCGACGAAGCGCGGTAAAAGTTCGGGCGGGTCCTGCAGATCGGCAGGCAGGTACATCAGCACCGCGTCCCCCGTGGTGTTCCGGACACCGTTCAGATTCGAGCGGAACGGCCCGAAATTACGCGCGTTCACGATCACCCGCACGTCCGGGTCGTTCTCGGCGATGTTTCGCAGTATCTCGACCGTCGTGTCGGTCGACGCGTTGTCGCAGAAGATATGCTCGCGGGCATAACCCTTGAGTTCGTTCTCGAACAGCTGGCGCACGGCGTCATAGCAGGCGCGGACGTTGTCTTCTTCGTTGAAGCAAGGCGTGACGACGGAGATTTTTTTCATCGCGGTTGTCCTCGACTGACGGCCGGCGTCAGGTCCGTCCGTAGCGATCTTCATAGCGGATGATGTCATCCTCGCCAAGGTAGCTGCCGGTCTGCACCTCGATGACGCGGAGCGGGACGTCCCCCGGATTCTCGAGGGAGTGCTTGGTTTCTGCGGGAAGATACGTCGACTGGTTCGGCGAAAGGGTCAGGATATCGTCGCCGCGCGTTACCCTGGCGGTGCCGCTGACCACCACCCAATGCTCGGCGCGGTGCTGGTGCGACTGTAAAGAGAGCCCGGCGCCCGGCTTCACCATCAGGTGCTTGACCTGGAACCGCTCGCCCATGTCGAGCGACTGGTACCAGCCCCACGGGCGGTAGACCCGGTCGTGATGAAGATGCTCGCTGCGGCCGCTTTCCTTGAGTTTCGCGACCACGTCCTTGACCGCCTCGACCTTGTCGCGGGCGACCGCCAAAACGGCGTCACCGGTGGCGATCAAAAGAATGTCCTCGACCCCGACGGCGGCCAGAAGCGGTCCCGTCGAATGCAGATAGGCGTTCTCGGTCTCGTGCGCGACGACGTCCCCCGATATCACGTTGCCGCGCGCGTCACGTTCCCCAATCTGCCAAAGCGCATCCCACGAGCCGAGATCGTTCCAGCCCATGTCGACCGGCACCATCGCGCCCTTGTTGGTGTGCTCCATCACCGCATAGTCGATCGACTGAGACGGGCATTCGGAGAACGCGTCGGGATCGGGACGGAAGAAATCGATATCGTCGCGTCCCCCCGAGACCGCCTTGCGGCAGGCGTCCATGATATCCGGGCGCAGTTCTTCGAGCGCGTCGAGATACGCCGCCGCCCGGAACAGAAAGATTCCCGCGTTCCAGCAGTAACCGCCATCGGCGAGATATGTCTCCGCCGTCGCCCGGTCCGGTTTCTCGGCGAACAGGCCGATATCGACGCAGCCCGGCATCCCGTCGAGCGGCAGGCCCGCTTGGATATACCCATAGCCCGTCGCCGGACGCGTCGGGCGAATCCCGAAGGTGACGAAACGGCCTGCTTCGGCGGCGGGCGTTGCAGCCGTCACGGCGGCCTGGAACGCTTCCGTATCCTCGATCACGTGATCCGACGGCGCCAGAAGCATCAGCGAATCGGGGGCGTCCCGAACCAGGATCAACGCCGCGAGGGCGGCGGCGGGGGCGGTGTTTCGCCCTTCCGGTTCAAGCACGATCGCGCGCGGAGAATAGTCGATGGCGCGGGCCTGTTCGGCGACCAGGAAGCGGTGCTCGTCATTGCAGATGAACATCGCCGCGTCGAAACCCGCGCCGCTGACACGCCGGATGGTGTTCTGCAGCATGCTCTCGTCCCCGGCGAGGTTGAGGAACTGTTTGGGATACTGCTGGCGCGACAACGGCCATAGGCGCTGACCGGCGCCGCCCGACAGGATCACGGGAACGATTCCGGCGGTTCCGGTCATCGAATCTGCGCCTTTTGTTCGTTGATCACTCGATATGCGATGCGCGTCATGAGGATTTTTCCCACGGCCCCGGCTTAAAACCAAGCGCGGAACACCAGTGCCGCCGCGCGGTTTTGCTGTTAATGCCAGAAAACCCGTGCACAAACAAACCTCTGGTCTTAGGTTTGGGCAAACATCGAATATGAAATCCACGCGCCGCCGGGGGAAACGAAACGTCATGGCTAAAGGCGCCAACGAAAAAATCGCTGTCATCGGGCTTGGCTACGTCGGACTGCCGCTGGCTTTGGCGCTGGCCAGGAGTTACCCGGTCACCGGTTTCGACGTCTCGACGTCTCGAATCGCCGAGTTGAAACGGGCCGTCGACCGCTCGGGTGAGGTTGATACGGCGATGCTTCGGGCCAGCACCATGACCTTTACCGACGCCGCCGCCGATATCGAAAATGCGAGCGTCTATATCGTCACCGTCCCGACCCCCGTCGATGACGAAAACAAGCCCGATCTCGGGGCGTTAACGGCCGCCTGCGCGACATTGGGGAAAGTCCTCAAGAAGGGCGACGTCGTCGTTTTCGAAAGCACGGTCTATCCGGGCATCACCGAGGACTTTTGCGGGCCCGCGATGGAGGCCGCGTCGAACCTGACGTGCGGCGAGGATTTCTTTCTTGGATATTCCCCCGAACGGATCAACCCGGGGGATCGGGAATACACCGTCGAGCGGATCACCAAGGTGGTGTCGGGCCAGACCCCCGAGGTCGCCGAACGGCTCGCGAAAATTTACGGTCAGGTGACGAACGGAAACATCTTCGTTGCCAAGGACATCAAGACCGCCGAAGCCGCCAAGGTGATCGAGAACGCCCAGCGCGACATCAACATCGCCTTCGTCAACGAACTCGCCATGATCTGCAACAAGATCGGCCTGTCGACCCACGACGTTTTAGCGGCGGCGAAGACAAAGTGGAACTTCCTCCCCTTTACGCCGGGTCTCGTCGGCGGGCACTGTATCGGTGTCGACCCTTACTATCTGGCGCATTTGGCGCGTTCGCTCGGTCACGAGCCGGAAGTGATTCTCTCGGGACGGCGCATCAACGAGGGCATGTCCGGCTTCATCGCCGAGCAGATCAACAAGCACCTGGGTCGTAAGCCGTCGCGCATCCTGATGCTGGGTCTGACTTTCAAAGAGAACGTCCCCGACCTCAGGAATTCGAAATCCGCCGACCTCATTCGTCATCTGACGGACATGGGGCATCATGTCGATGTGCACGATCCGTGCGCCGACCCGGACGAAGCGAAGACGGAATACGGCCTCGACCTTCATCCCGTGATGAACGATATCCCCCCCGCGGATTGCATCGTCGGCGCGGTCCGGCACGAAGCCTATTGCGACTTCACGTCTGAGGTCCTGGGTGCGCAGGTCACGGAGGGTGGCCTCATCGCCGATCTCAAGGGGATGTGGCGGCACATCGAAACGCCGCCCGGCATCCGCCGCTGGAACCTTTGAACCGTTTCGATTTTCCCGACCCTGAATCATGCGCGGCGGCGCTCGCGGACGCGTTGGGTGCGGCTGTCGTTGAAACCCTCGATCAGAAAGCGCGCGCGACGCTGGCGCTGTCAGGCGGCCGTTCGCCGGAAAAAGTCCTTCCCCTGCTGGCGGCGAAGGATATCGAATGGGCGCGTGTCGACGTGACGTTGCTCGACGACCGGCGTGTCGATATCGAAGACCCGGCCAGCAACGCCGGGCTGGTCAAGCGATGCTTCCTTGATCGGGGCGCGACGGAAGCAAGGTTCATTCCTCTCTGGACCGATGATATGGATCTTGATGATGGGCATCTGAAACCGGTGCTGCCCGTCGATGTCGCTTATCTGGGCATGGGGCCGGACGGACATATCGCGTCGTTGTTCCCGGCGGACGACCGAAACCAATTCGAGCGGGACGGCTTCGCCGTCATTTCAAGCGAGGCGCCTTCGGCGCCTCATGGGCGGATCAGTCTGACGTTATCCGAACTCACGAAGATTTCGAAAATCTGTCTTCATGTAACGGGGACGGCCAAGATCGATACCCTCGAACAAGCGTTATCCATCCCGCCGACGCCGAGATTACCGGTGTCGCTGCTGCTCGACGCACGTTCCGATGTGGAAGTATTCATTTGCGACTAAACAAAACGTCGTCCTGAACTTGATTCAGGACCCATGATTCATGGACCCTGAGTCAAGCTCAGGGTGACGGCCATATGATTCCAATTTAGAACCCGTGAGCGGCATCGATAGGTCCCGGCTCAAGGTCGGGATACATGCACTGGAATAAATAACGAGGTTGTTTCCCGGGGGGCGGCACGCCGAACCGGGACCCACGTTGAGATCGTACTCCACGGCGCCATGGGTTCCGGATCACTGATGCTTTGTGCCAAATCAAAGACTAGGAAAGCCGTCGTGTCCGGGATGACGGCACTCGTTCAGTTATCGATCGCGAAGCGCCATTTGACGACGGTCTTGTCGGGTTCGTGGTTCCCCAGGATCACGATCTGCTGGGTGCGGTGCTGTCGCCCGTCGAAGAAACTGACGCTGTCTTCGAGCCGGACCGGGTAACGCGTCGTGAACCGCCAGCCACGGCCCCTGGGCGGTTTGACGATCACCTCGCCGCCGCCTGCCACCATCGAGGCGCGGACGTCCGGATAAAGATGAAAGCGGACCGAGAACGGTTGCGAGCCACCCCCTGCCAAAACATCCTCGCCCCGCACGTCGCTGCCGCTGGCATCCAGATAAACCGTGCGTGTGTGGCGAATGCCGGTCTCTGACATATAACCGTCGTGGCTCATCTCGATCAGGCGCGCGCCGTCATGGTCGCGCCGGTCGACGTGGGCATCGGTCACGGTGCCGGCATCCTTGTCGTTGATTACCAGTGCCGTGTGCGCGGCGGTCGAGCCGAGCGCGTCGAGCCATTGGCCGCGTGCATTGTCGTCGATCAGGCGCGTGCCGCAATTGCCGATCAGACGGACCTTTCCGGCGCTGAGCTCGAAGCTGGCCGGTGCGCGATAGACACCCCCCGAAAGCGTGCGGCCGCAATCGGCGATGAGCGTCGTCTGTCCGGCGCGAAGACGGTGAAAACCCGAATGCGGCGCGCTCGCCATGGCGCGCCCCTTGCTCCCCGACGCCTGTATGACGGCATCGATCAGTTCATGCGTGTTCGCCGTCGCGCCGCCGATGAGCGCGAAGCCCCCGTCACCGTGCAGAAGCATTTTGATAAAGGGCACAATCCGGTCGATCGCCGAAATCAACGCCGCCGGCGGTTCGATGTGATGCCCCAGAAGCGCATCGCGGACTTCCGTCAGCATGGCGAGCGCAGCCAGCGTACGCGCCGGTGCGCGTTCGATGTGACCGCCGTCGCCGAGGATTTGCCGGTCCACGTCATTTCCGAAATCGTTGAGCCGGCGTTGCAGACCGGTTTCCAGTTCAGGTAACGCGATAGCGGCATTGATGCGGGCCTGATGCACCATAATCCGGCGCCAGGGTGTGATCCCGTCCAGCGGCGCCCGGCTCAGATGCCGGGCTTCACGAAGAATTTCCGCCGCCCATAGTTCGCGGTCCGACGGGTCGATCCCGGGGCCGATGATGTCGAATACCGAAAGCCAGCGGGTCAGGCGTTCCCCCAGAATATCGGCGCGCCAGGTCGTGGGCGCCCATCGGCGATGAGCCTGGATCCACTCGAGGATGGCGGGCCAGCTTTCATCGGGTGAGGCGGTGGCGGGGTCGAGTTGCCGGAAGTCATCGCGCATCACCATTGGGGTGCTTGGCCCCGGCAGGGCAAGGCGGTCGGCGGCCCAGGCTGCTGCGGCGCCGAGCCCCTTGATCCCCTGGGGCGCGCGAACGCTGGTGGGGGGGCGCGACGGCAACAGCCAGTCGTAGACGGCGGAGCGGAAGATCAGCTCGCGCATGCCGGCCGGCAACACGTCATACATCGATGCATTCTCTCCCCACGTTACGACTCAAGCTCAAACTGCGGCGGCTTTTTGTCAAATCGAAGGCAGCGTTCATACCGGCGCGCGGACGAGACGGGCGGCATAGAAGCCGTCCATACCCCCGGTATCCGACATGTGAGACGGCAAGGTCCGGAAATCCCCGGCCGGGCTCACGGCATCCGTAAACCCCGAAACATCCTTCGCCGTCACCGGGTCGCGCTTGAACGCGGCCGTGCGCGCAAGAAACTTCTCGACGGCGCCCTCACCCTCTTCGGGTTGCAGTGAACAGGTGACGTAAAGAAGCGTGCCGCCCGGCGCCGTCATGTTGGCGGCGGCATCCAGCAACGCCCCTTGAACACCTGATAATTTTTCGATGTCTTCCGGCGACTTCAGGTGTGCGACGTCCGGGTGGCGCCTGAGCGTCCCGGTGGACGAGCACGGCGCGTCGAGCACGACGATTTCGGCCGGGGTGTCAGGTGTGAACGTTTTGACGTCCGCGCAGACGGTCCGGGCGTTCAGGCCGGTGCGGTTGAGGTTTTCGCTTACGCGCTGAAGGCGTTTCTCCGAAATATCGACGGCGGTGACGTCCGCGCCTGCAGCACACAAATCCAGCGTCTTGCCGCCGGGCGCCGCGCAGAGATCGAGCGCGCGCTTACCTTTGACATCGCCCAACAATCCGACGGCGAGGCGGGCCGCCGCGTCCTGCACCCACCACGCGCCCTCCTCGAAACCGTCGAGCTGCGTGACGTCGGTCGCTTCGGCGAGGCGGACCGTGAACTCGAACAGCTTATTTCCGCCGAGCTTGTCGGCCCACATATCCGTGTCCGATTTGACGCTGAGATCCAGAGGGGGCGTCTCGAGATGCTGGCGGGCGATGGCGGCGGCGGTGTCCGCCCCATAGGCGTTGATCCAGCTTTCCATGAGCCAGAGAGGGGTGTTGATCAACGCTTCGTCCTGCGACTTCAAAAGGCCGGTACCCTCGCGCTGCAGGCGGCGCATCACCGCGTTGACCAGCTTGGCGAAAGGGATCTGATTAACGGTGCGGCACAGGTCGACGGTCGTGGTCACGGCGGCATGATCGGCGGTGGCCGAAAACATCAGCTGCGCAACGCCCACCCTCAAGACGTCGTAAACGGGCTTGGCCTTCCGGGGTAAAGGATCGCGCACGCAATGCTGGATCAGGGCGTCGATCTGTCCCAGCCGGCGGAGCGCGGTGCGCACGAGATAAGCCGCGAAGCCCTTCCCCGCCGGGTCGAGGGCACCGTAAGCACGGCTTGCCGCAAGCGCATCGTCCAGCGCCCGGCCGCGGCGGAGCACGTCGGATAAAACCTCAAAGGCCGCAAGGCGCGACATCAGCGGGTCGGTGTCGGAGTTATTCGTGGTGGAGGTTTTGGGCATCGTCTTCTGCATCTTCCGGGCCGGTGCGGGCGGGGTTCGGGGGCCGGTTTCTCTGGAAACGGGCGGGTCCGAAAGGTATACCTCGTGTCGATATCACCAAGGATTACAGCAACTCATATGTCGTCGCTCAGCAATCTGCAACGTCTGGAATCGGAATCGATTCATATCTTGCGTGAAGTCGCGGCATCTTTCGAGCGGCCGGTGCTGATGTATTCCATCGGCAAGGACTCATCGGTGCTGCTGCATCTGGCGATGAAGGCGTTCCATCCAGCCAAGCCACCGTTCCCCTTGTTGCATGTCGACACGACATGGAAGTTCAAGGAAATGATCGCCTTTCGCGACGAACGGGTTCGTGAACTTGGTCTCGATCTGATCGTGCACGTCAATGAGGACGGCCTTAGGCGGGGTATATCGCCGATCAAGAGCGGCGCGACGGTCCACACCGACGTGATGAAGACGGAAGCATTGAAGCAGGCGCTGAGCCTTCACAAGATCGACTGCGCGATCGGCGGGGCCCGGCGGGACGAGGAAAAGTCGCGCGCCAAGGAACGGGTGATGTCGTTCCGCGATGTAAATCACGGCTGGAACCCGCGCCGTCAGCGCCCGGAACTGTGGAACCTCTATAACTGCCGCGTCAATCCGGGCGAAAGTGTGCGCGCATTCCCGCTGTCGAACTGGACGGAGATCGATGTCTGGAACTACATCCGCGCTGAAAGCATCCCGGTGGTGCCGCTTTACTTCGCCGCCGAGCGACCTGTGGTCGAGCGCGACGGCCAGCTCATCATGGCCGATGACGAACGGCTGGAAATCAAGCCCGGCGAGACCGTCCGCACCGAGAAGGTCCGCTTCAGGACCCTCGGGTGCTATCCTCTGACGGCGGCGGTCAGGTCCGACGCCGCGGATATCGACGCGGTGATCGCCGAAACGCGCGCCGCCACGAACTCGGAACGCCAGGGCCGGATCATCGACTTCGACCAGGCCGCGTCCATGGAAAAGAAGAAACGCGAGGGATACTTCTGATGGCGGACACGGCGGACTCGGCGGACAAGGGTCTGTTGCGGTTCCTGACCTGCGGCAGCGTCGACGACGGCAAGTCGACGTTGATCGGCAGGCTGCTCAGCGATGCGCATCTGATCCATGATGACCAGGTCATGACGCTCAAAGACGACAGCAAGCGCTTCGGGACGGTGAAGGGTGGGATCGATTTCGCGCTCCTCGTCGACGGGCTCGAGGCCGAGCGCGAACAGGGCATCACCATCGATGTCGCCTACCGCTATTTCCAGACCGAAAAGCGCGGCTTCATCGTCGCCGACACGCCCGGCCACGAACAATATACCCGCAACATGGTGACCGGCGCTTCGACCGCTTCGCTCGCGGTGATCCTCGTCGACGCCAGGAAGGGAATCCTGACCCAGACCCGCCGGCATACCTTCATCGCGCATCTGCTCGGCATCCGCCATGTGCTTTTATGCGTGAATAAAATGGATCTCGTCGGCTTCGCCGAAGACACCTTTCGGGAGATCGAGACGGGGTATCTCCAATTCACCGATAACCTCGATTTCGAGAGCGTGACCGCTGTGCCGGTCTCGGCCTTGAACGGCGACAACGTGACGGGCAAATCGGCGCAAATCCCATGGTTCAATGGTAAATGCGTGCTCGATTTTCTGGAAACCGTGCAGGTCGATGCAGGAAAAGACAGGACAGGCGCCAGGTTGCCGGTCCAGTGGGTGTGCCGTCCGGACGGCGATTTCCGGGGCTTCGCGGGGACCGTCGCGGGGGCTATTCTGAAACCTGGCGATGCCGTCCGGATCGAACCCGATGGCGCGGAAACGCATATTCAAGCCATTGAAAACGAAGGTGAAAAACTCGACGAGGCGGTGCCGGGGCAGGCCGTGATGGTGACCCTCGCGGATCATGTGGATGTTGCGCGCGGCGACGTCATCCGCCATGCGGAAAGCGCCATGCAAACCGCTGATCAGGTGCAGGCGCACGTCGTCTGGATGTCCGAAAATCCGATGATTCCGGGTCGCCAATACCACCTCAAGCTGGCTTCAGCAGCGGCCCGCGCGTCGATCACCGATCTTAAATACGCGATAAACATCAACACGTTGGAGCATGTCGCGGCGAAGACGCTCGAACTTAACGACGTCGCCGTCTGCAATCTGAGCTTCGATCGCCGCGTGGCGTTCGACGCGTATAAGGACTGCCCCGAAACCGGCGCCTTCATCCTCATCGACCGCGAAACCAACGAAACCGTCGGCGCCGGTATGATCGATTTCGCGCTCCGCCGCGCGCTCAACCTGACCAAGCAGAAGCTCAGTCTGGATAAAGAAATGCGCGCCGAAGCTTTAGGCCAAAAGCCTGCGGTCCTTTGGTTCACAGGCCTTTCCGGTGCCGGGAAGTCGACGGTCGCGAACATCGTCGATCAAAAACTGCGTCTTGCCGGCCGGCACACCTACATGCTCGACGGTGATAATGTCAGGCACGGTCTCAATCGGGATCTCGGCTTCACCGACGCCGACCGTGTCGAGAACATCCGCCGGATCGCCGAAGTGGCGAAGCTGTTCGTCGATGCGGGTATGATCGTTCTCGTCTCGGCGATCTCGCCGTTTCGGAGCGACCGCGACATGGCCCGCGATCTGCTGCAACCGGGCGAGTTTTTCGAAATCCACATCGACGCGTCTCTCGCGACATGCGAGGCCCGCGACCCGAAGGGGCTGTATGCCCGCGCCCGTAAGGGTGAGATCGCGAACTTCACCGGTATATCGTCGCCGTATGAGCCACCCGCAAAGCCGGAACTCAGGATCGATGCGGATACCACCGCTCCCGAAGCGGCCGCCGATCTGGTCCTGGCTCTTCTGGCCAGGGACTGAGCGGGACGGGGAGTGGTTGCGTGAAAAACATTTTTCAACCTCTCAGAACGGGTGCGTTGGCGCGGAACCATCCCCTTACGTACATCGACATCGGTTCTCGCGGCGGCTTCCAGCCTGATCTTCACCCTCTGGCTTTCGCGGTCGATGCTATCGGGTTCGAACCCGATCCCCGTGCCTTCGAAAACCTGAGGACCCTCACCGAGGAGCCCTGGAAATCGATCAAACACCTGCCCTACGGTATCAGCGACAGCGGTGGCGAACGGATCCTCTATATACCCGAGGACCCTGCGGGGGCGTCGTTGCTGCAGCACGACCCCGCGCTCGGCCGGCGGTTCAACATGGAACACCTGTTCAAAATCGACCGCACCGAAACCGTGGAAACCCGAACATTGAAAGAGGCCGTCGCCGATGCCGGGCTCGAACACGTGGATTATCTCAAACTGGATATCGAAGGGGCGGAACTCTCCGTGCTGGAGGCGTCTCGGGAAATTGTCCGTAATCTGCTTGCTGTCAAAACCGAGGTCGCGTTTGTTCCGCCGCGCATCGATCAACCGCTGGCGTCAGACGTCGAGGCGTTCATGCGGGCGCGCGGCTTCGAGCTGATGGCGGTTATCGAACCCGCCCATTGGCGGCAGGTCGGCGGGCCGGTGGATCCGTTTGTTGGGGCCGGCAACCCTCCCTATGCGAAAGGGCAGATCATCCACGCCGACTACCTCTTTATGCGTACCGCCGCTTCGGTCGGTGACGACGTTCAGAAAGCTATTCGTCTCGCGCTTCTTTTGATGGCATTCGGATATTTCGACCATGCCCTGACGATATTAGAGTCGCCTGGCACAAGCGCACATCTGCTCGAGCACTATGATTGCGCCCCAGTGGATATGGTCACGCCCGCGTCCAGCGCCTACGGCCGGCGGCGCTTCCTAAGCGCGTTCCGTCAACAGCTCAGGGGTGTGGCGCCGTTTATCCGGCACTTTAAAAATATTCTGCGATAACGCCGGTCGTTAGCCCCAGGGACGTTGGGCTTCGCCCGCCATCTCGCGTAGTTTCTGAACCCGGTTGGCGGTGTTCGGGTGCGTTGAGAAGAGATTGTCCATCGAACGCGCATGCAAGGGATTGACGATGAACATGTGCGCGGTCGCCGGATTGTCCTCGGCCACAGTATTGTCGACGGACTGCGCGCCCTGGTCGAGTTTTTGAAGGGCACTGGCCAGCCACAACGGATTCCCGCAGATTTCAGCGCCGCCTGCGTCGGCCCCGTATTCGCGGGTGCGCGAGATCGCCATCTGCACCAACATCGCGGCGATGGGCGCCAGGATCATCACGGCAATGGTGCCGACGATTCCCAGTGGATTGTTTCTGTTGCCGCCGAAGAACAGGGCAAAATTGGCCAGCATCGAAAGTGCACCCGCGATCGTGGCGGTGATGGTCATGATGAGGGTGTCACGGTTTTTGACATGCGCCAGCTCATGCGCCATCACGCCGGCGATCTCTTCGTGAGAGAGAATTTTCAATAGTCCCGTCGTCGCCGCCACCGCTGCGTTTTCGGGATTTCGGCCCGTCGCGAAGGCATTGGGCTGATCGTTCTCGATGATGTAGACCTTCGGCATCGGCAGTTCGGCGCGATTGGCGAGCTGTCTGACAATGCCGTAAAAGCCGGGCGCGGTGCGTTCCGTCACCTCGCGTGCGTTGTACATGCGGAGCACGAGCTTGTCCGCATTCCAGTACGCGAACACGTTCATACCGATCGCAACAGCGAGCGCAATGATCATTCCGCCTTCACCAGCCAGCATGAAACCTGCGCCCATGAACAGCGCCGTCAGGCCTGCAAGCAGGATCGAGGTTTTAAGCCAGTTCAATTGCGTTGCTCCGCATCCAGATACGCCTCTGCGCCTTGCTGAAGACGCCTGTTTGAATTATTTCACATTAAGCGCAATGCAATGGCGACCGAAATAATGACGGAAATTTAATGATGTCCGAAGGCAAGAAAGAATCATCCACGATCGTTGAAAAGCCGCAGAAGGCCACGGATGTGAACGTCAAAACCACGCCCGGCGAGGCGGTCTCAGGCGACCGCGAGATCGGGGGACCGGAAGGACCGGAACCGACCCGTTACGGGGACTGGGAGAAGAAAGGCCGCTGCATCGATTTCTGATGTGCCAAGTGGCGGCTGTTGTCAGATTGCGGTCATATAGAGACCGCATTATCATCACTCCAAAATAGAGATCTGCCCCGACATGACATTGTCGGCGGTTGAGATAGTAACATTTGCGGGTTTCTGCGGCCCGCGCTCCCGGGTGGCAAAGATGGGCTTGTTCTCGAGTATTCTGAAGAGCTTGGTGCCAGTTGGCGGCCGGCGCAAAAAGAAAAAGCGGCGGGGGCGTTCGCGGTCCACGGGCGGCTTTCGTCCATCCGGTGACAGCGGCGACGGCAAAGTGCTGCTCATTAATCTTTTCGGATCCGGGGGGAAGGAAGTCTCCGAGCGCCTCGCAGGAATGTTGTCCCAGGAGAGCGCCATCGAGACCGTGACGGCGGATGTCACACTGCGTCAGAACTTACGCCTGGGCCAGATCGAACGTCTGTTGTTGGTGCATGAAGAGGGGCGCTCCCTTCTTCAGGATGAAGACGCCGATCTGTTGATATGGGGCGAGATGGAAGATATGGGCACCGTTGCCAAGTTGCACTTCCTCACCCAAACCGGTGCCCAAGATGGCCAGCCGGGTATGTTCGGGATGATCGATACCCTCGACCTGCCTGTGCCGCTACCGGATCAGGCAGGTGCGACGGTCCGCGCCGTGACGATGGCGGCACTTCTTCCGGTCGCGCGCGGTTCGCGCAAAACACTCGCTGAACAGTTGGTCGTGCAACTGAAAGGCGCCTCGGAGATTCTGGATGCGCTCCCTCCCGACGCGCCCGAAGACTGCCGTATCATGATCGAGAACGCGCTTGGGAACGCATATGCGACCAACTACCGCTTTGGTGCCAAGAAGGCGTTCGCCGATGCGATGCAGCATTATGAGGCGGCGGAAAAATTGATCGACATGCAGAGCGCGCCGATGACATGGGCCGTCGTCAGCACGCATATAGGCCTGATTCAGGAAGCGGACGCCAAGAACAATCGAACAGCGGAGCCGCTGCTTGCCGCGATCAAGCGTTACGAGGGTATCGCCAAGACCTTGAGCCGCGACGCGCACGCGAACGACTGGGCGCTCGCACACATGCGCCGTGCGATGGCGTACTATAAATTGGCGTCCGTCCAGGCGGCGCAGGCACAAGCGCATCTCAAGACATCCGCCAGCGCGTTCGAAGAGGCATTAACGGTCTACGACCGCGGCACCATGCCCGAGCGCTGGGCGGAAGTGATGAATCATTACGGGGTGGTGCAAATGGCGCTGGGAGGTCATGGCCGTGCCAATGAAATCCTCCAGCAGTCCATCACGACGTTCAGGAAAGTGCTCGAAGTCCGCAAGCGTGAGACCCAGCCCCTGTTGTGGGCGCAGACGGCAAACAATTTAGGGGCGGCGTGCTTTGCGCTCGCCAAACAAACGGAAGAGGAATACCTGCTCGAAGAGGCGGCGTATTATTTCCAGGGCGCAGCGCAGATCTATCGTAAAACGCGCGGCCAGAAGAAGCGCGCGGAAGTCATCGCCAAGAACCTGATGCGGGTGCAGCAGATGATGAGTTCGGATGCGGCATGAAAAAAGTGGGGGGCCTTCGGCCCCCCTTTTTATTTCACGTTTGAGCTTTTACTCAACCATGTCTGTTTTGTCTGTTATCGATCAGGTCTTCGACGACTGCCGGATCTGCGAGCGTTGACGTGTCCCCCAGATTGGAGAACTCGTCCTCCGCGATCTTTCTGAGGATGCGGCGCATGATCTTGCCGGAACGGGTTTTCGGCAAACCCGGCGCCCATTGTAGCCAGTCGGGGGATGCAATCGGGCCGATCTCTTTTCTGACCCACTGGACGAGTTCCTTCTTCAACTCATCGGAAGGCTCTTCGCCGGCGTTGAGTGTGACATAGGCGTAAATCCCCTGCCCCTTGATGTCGTGCGGTGCCCCGACGACGGCGGCTTCCGCGACTTTCGAATGGGCGACAAGCGCACTTTCCACTTCCGCTGTTCCCATACGGTGGCCGGATACGTTGATGACGTCGTCGACGCGGCCGGTAATCCAGTAATACCCGTCCTCGTCGCGGCGGCAGCCGTCACCGGTGAAGTATTTGCCTTGATACGTTGAGAAGTAGGTCTGTTCGAAGCGTTCGTGGTCGCCGTACACGGTCCGCATCTGGCCTGGCCAGCTGTCGATCAGACAGAGGTTGCCCTCCGTGGCACCTTCAAGGACGCCGCCCTCGTTGTCGACGATTTGCGGTTTCACCCCAAAGAAGGGTTTGGTTGCGGAACCGGGTTTGAGATCGATGGCGCCCGGCAACGGGGTAATCAGGATGCCGCCGGTTTCCGTCTGCCACCAGGTGTCGACAATCGGGCAGCGGCTGTCGCCGACAACGCGGTAGTACCATTCCCAGGCTTCCGGGTTGATCGGTTCACCAACCGAGCCCAGCAAGCGAAGCGATTTCCGGGATGTCTTCGTGACCGGGTCGTCGCCTTCGCGCATCAGGGCGCGGATCGCCGTCGGGGCGGTATAGAAGATGTTGACGTTGTGCTTGTCGCAGACGTCCCAGAACCGGGACATCGAGGGATAGTTCGGGACACCCTCGAACATCAATGTGGTCGCGCCGTTGGCGAGCGGACCGTAAACGATGTAGCTATGGCCCGTGACCCAGCCGACGTCCGCCGTGCACCAGTAGATCTCGCCGTCGTGATAGTCGAAAACATATTGGTGCGTCATCGACGCGTAGACCATGTACCCGCCGGTCGTGTGCAGCACGCCCTTGGGCGCGCCGGTCGACCCCGACGTATAAAGAATGAACATCGGGTCTTCGGCGCTCATTTCTTCCGGCTCGCATACCGGGTCGGCAGCGGCGCAGGCTTCCTCGTACCAGACGTCCCGGCCATCCTCCATGTGGATATCGCCGCCGGTGCGTTTGACGACGAAGACCGTCTCGACGGACGGGCACTCTTTCAGGGCTGCGTCGGTGTTCGCTTTCAAAGGAATCTTGCGGCCTCCACGGACACCTTCGTCCGCCGTGATGACGCAATTGGAATCGCACCCTTGAATTCGCGCCGCGAGGCTGTCCGGCGAGAACCCGCCGAAAACGATGGAGTGGACGGCGCCAATACGCGTACAGGCCAGCATCGCTACAGCGGCTTCTACGACCATCGGCATGTAGATGGTCACGCGGTCGCCTTTCTTGATGCCGCGGGCCTTCATCGCATTTGAGAAACGGCAGACGCGTTCGTGGAGATCTTTGTACGTGACGTGTTCGTCATCCGTTGGCTCGTCGCCTTCCCAGATGATGGCCGTCTGATCGCCGCGCTTTTCCAGATGACGGTCGAGGCAGTTTACGGACGCGTTGAGCGTGCCGTCATAAAACCACTTAATCGAGACGCCGGGTGCGTTGAAATTGACGTCTTTGACTTTTGTATACGGTTTGATCCAGTCGATACGCTTACCGTGCTCCGCCCAAAAACCCTCATTGTCGTCGATCGAAGCCTTGTACATCTCTTCGTACTTAGCCTTGTCGACATGCGCGGATTTGGCGAACTCGGCGGGAACCGGATGAATATGTACTTCGCTCATTTGGATACCTCTCCCTGATCCAGTGCGTTCGTATTGTCGCAAACGGGGTTTTCCCCGCGTTGGGGCCGATTATCGGCAATGTTCGGTTCAATGCCAAGAGCGCAAAGGGGTGCGCGACCGTGTCTGTCAAGCTTTGACAGTTCCCAACTACGCCAAGTAAACGGTGCCGTCCCGGACCTCGGCATTGATCTGAATCAGGTGGTCTCCGAAGCAGGGGCCGTCAATGCATTCGCCGGTTTCGATAACGAACAGGGCGCCATGCGTCGAACACATGATGTATTCGTTGTCCGCGTCCAGAAACTCGCCGGGACGGAAATCCAACGGCACACCGACATGGGGGCATTCGTTCTCATAGACGAAAACACCCTCTTTTTTGCGGATCGCCATGACGTGGGTGTTCCTGCCATTCATCTCGACAAGGAAGCCGGCCGACCCATTCTCGGGGATGTCGTCGAGCGCGCAGAGTTTGGTTCCACTCATGGCTTCACACCTCCCATGCCGCAGATGATCTTCCACGACTTGGCGTCGATGGGCAGCACCGATAGCCGCGATTGTTTTAACAGGGGCAGTTCCGAAAGGCGCGGGTCGCCCTTGATGTCGGCGAGGGATACGGGATTGGGGACAGTCTTCAATGCTTTCACCGATACCATGCCGAAGCGGCCGGATTTATCGGTTGGATCGGGATGATATTCATCCACGATCTCAACGATGCCGACGATGCTTTTTTCCTTCACCGAGTGATAGAAAAATGCGCGGTCACCCTTTTTCATGGCTTTCATATTATTGGCGGCCTGATAATTGCGCACGCCATCCCAGCCCTCTTTCTCGACCTTGAGCTGGTCTTCCCAGGACCACGAGCCCGGCTCCGATTTCATCAACCAGTATTTCATGTTGCCTCCGATAAATCAGTCCGCCGGCAAGACTTTTTTCCAGGGGCGGATATCGACGCTTTCGAAAAGACCGGCTTTTGCATAAGGGTCGTTCGCAGCCCAGGCCTCGGCCTCGGACCTGTCCGTGAACTCCATCACGAGAGTGGAGCCGATCATGCCTTCGCCGTCATCCGTCAGCAGCGGCCCGGCGCAGACGATCTTGTCGGCGCTCGCTCTCAGGTACTCGACATGCTGGGGCCTGTTCTCGTTACGCACATTGGCGTGGCCGGCTTTATCCAGACAAAAGATAACGAAATGCATCAATTTCCCTTTCTGCTTATTCGAATGTCAGTGGTCGTGCCATTAACATGGTCATGGCGGTATCGATATCCCGGCCTTGGTGAACGATGGCGTGCACGGCATCGCATATCGGCATTTCGATGCCGATCGACCTGGCCAACTCGGTTACGGAAACGGCGCTTGTGACACCCTCCGTGACGGCGATCCGTTTGGCGAGGATGTCTTCTGGTGACTTGCCCTGACCGAGCGCGTAGCCGAAAGAAAAGTTGCGCGACTGCATCGCGTTGCACGTTAAGACCAGATCACCGAGACCGGCCAAACCCATCATCGTCTCGCGGGTCGCACCCTTTGTGAGGCCAAGTCTGACCATCTCGGCCAAGCCCCGCGTAATCAAAGCGGCGCGGGCGTTATCACCCAGCCCGCGTCCCTCGACAATGCCGCAAGCAATGGCCAGCACGTTCTTGACCGCGCCGCCGATCTCGGCGCCGATCAGGTCATTTGACTGATAGAGGCGGAACATCGGTCCCGCCAGCGTATCGATAAGTTGTTTTCCGAGTGTCTCGTCCGCGCTTGCTAGCGTCAGCGCAGCGGGCAAAGCGCGCGCAACTTCGGCAGCGAATGATGGGCCGGATAAGACGGCGATCGGATAACCGGGCAACGTTTCCTCGGCGACCTCGCTCATCAGCATTTGCGAGCCCTGTTCGATCCCCTTGGCGGCGAGGATGACCGGGACGCCCCTTGATAACGTGCCGGTGAGAGCGGCCGCCGTCGAACGAAGGAACTGCGCGGGGACGACAAGGATCACAACTTCAGTGTCTTCGACGGCCTCACCCAGGTCCGTGCTGGCGGTGATGCCATCGGGCAGGGGAACGCCTTTCAGATAGACCGGATTGCCTATTCCTTTGTTCACCGCCTCGGCGACTTCAGGTTCCCGGGCATAAAGGCGGGTCGTGCGACCGGCGCGGCGGGCCGTCGCGGCCAGCGCCGTCCCCCAGGCCCCCGCACCAACGACCGTGACGTTCTGAAAGGCACTCATGACCGCATTTGTAGGGGAAGCCGCGGGGGCTGTCACCCGCGGAGGCGGTTCACGCCTTCACGCCCGCGAACGCGGCGGCGGGCGCGTCCGGGTCGAGGGGCCAGCGCGGCCGGGCTTTGAAATCGAGCGGGTCTGTCTGGCCGAGGCGAAACCTCTCCAACCCGGCCCAGGCGATCATCGCGCCGTTGTCGGTGCACAACGCCGGCGCCGGTTTGACGAGGCGCATACCCGTTTCCTGTACAAGCTCGTTCAGCGCTATCCCAATGGCCTTGTTGGCGGCGACACCACCGGCGACGACGAGTGTTCCGATATCAGGATGCGTCTCACGCGCCATCTTGATGGCGTTACGGGTGCGGGCGACGAGGGTTTCGGCGACCGCGGCCTGGAACGAGGCTGCGAGATCGGCAACGGCGTCTTCGAGCGGCCGTTCGAGTGTCTCCGTGGCGCGCCGGACACTCGTTTTCAAACCTGAAAAAGAGAAATCACAACCCGGCCGCCCCTTCATGGGACGCGGGAAATCGAATTTTTGAGGATCGCCGCCTTCGGCGGCCTTCTCGATAAGGGGGCCGCCCGGATATCCTAACCCCAGCATTTTGGCAGTTTTATCGAAAGCTTCACCCGCCGCGTCGTCAATGGTGGTGCCAAGCCGTGTGTATCGGCCCACACCTTCGACAATCAATAACTGACAATGCCCGCCCGATACCAAAAGCAGAAGATACGGGAATACAACGTCGTCGGTAAGACGCACGGTCAGGGCGTGCCCCTCCAGATGATTGACCGCGACGAAAGGCTTTCCGGTTGCAAGCGCAATTGCTTTCGCCGACATGGCACCGACGAGTACGCCACCGATCAGTCCAGGCCCTGCGGTTGCCGCGATACAATCTAGATCGGAGAATGCGACGTCCGCTCCCTTCATCGCTTCGGCGATAACCCGATCGGTATGCTCCATATGCGCGCGGGCTGCGACTTCCGGGACCACGCCACCAAACGGGCGATGATCCTCGATCTGGGATAAGACCACGTTCGACAATATCCGCCGGTCGCTGTCGACGACGGCGGCCGCAGTTTCATCGCAACTGGTTTCGATTCCTAAAACAATCACGTCTTAGCCCTTTCGCTCGGCGGGGCGGGACTTTACTCTCGGGCGCGTCAAAGGCCAAGCCGTCGCTTGCCCGAGACAATTGAATATAAACGACGACCGAGAGATGACCGAAACACCAAGACGACTGATCATCGGCACCCGTTCGAGCCCGCTTGCCATGGTGCAGACCGAGCAGGCCGCAGATATGCTGCGGGGCGCCCACCCGGATTTGGATGAAGACGGCCGCCTCGTGATCGATGCCGTAAAGACCACGGGTGATCTGGTGCTCGACCGGCCGCTGTCTGAGATCGGTGGGAAGGGGCTGTTCACCAAAGAACTGGACCGGGCACTCATGGACCGGCGGATCGACATGGCCGTCCACTCCATGAAGGACCTGGAGACCTGGTTGCCCGACGGCATGGCGATCGGTTGCGTATTGCCGCGCGCCGATGTGCGTGACGCCTTCATCAGTTATACGGTGTCAGCGCTAAAGGAGTTGCCTCAGGGTGCGCGTGTCGGTACGGCGTCGATCCGCCGTAAGGCGCAGCTTCTGAATATGCGCCCTGACCTCGATATCGGTGTGATTCGAGGTAACGTCCAGACGCGGCTTGGGAAACTCGAGGCAGGAGAGTTCGATGCGACATTTCTCGCCCTCGCTGGGCTCGACCGGCTTGGCCGCCGCGATGTCGCCACCGAAATCATCGAGCCGGACGTTTTTCTGCCAGCGTGCGCGCAGGGCGCCATCGGTGTGACCTGCCGCGCCGACGATACGGAAACGCTTGAGTATCTGGCCACGCTTAACGACCCGGCGTCGAACACCACGGTCATGTGTGAACGCGCGCTCTTGGATGCGCTGGACGGGTCGTGCCGGACGCCGATCGCGGGTCTCGCGCGCCTGAGCGGTGATCGGCTTCTATTGAAAGGGATGATATTCCGTCCCGACGGCTCGGAAGTCCTGAGCGCTGAGCGTGAAGGTGCCGCGTCGGATGCCGAGGCGATGGGGCGCGATGCAGGCGAGGAACTGCGCGCCCGTGCCGCGCCGGGCTTCTTCGACGAGCCTGATTGATGCCGAATTTGTTGATTACCCGGCCCGAACCCGATGCGGCACCGTTGATCCGGCGTCTTGCTGCGCTCGGTATTGATACTGTCGCGGCCCCGCTCCTGGATATCGAGTATCTCGATGGTCCGGAACTCGATGTCGAAACCGTTCAGGCGATGTTGCTGACCAGTGCCAATGGCGTTCGTGCGCTTGCCAGACGTACCGAGCGCCGGGATATCCCGTGCCTCGCCGTCGGCGATGCGACGGCGCGGACGGCGGCGGATTTGGGGTTCCAGTCCGTGGCAAGCGCGGACGGCGATGTTGAAGATCTGGCGAATCTGGTGGTCAAGACATGTAATCCGAAAGGCGGGGTTCTTTTACATGCGGCGGGATCCGTCAGTGCGGGTGATCTGGCGGCCATGCTTGAGCCTCAAGGCTACAAAGTCTGGCGCGAGATGTTATATGAGGCGAGAACGGCAGCGGCACTGCCAACTGAGGCGGCCGCCGCGCTGGAAAATGGCCAGATCGACGGGGTGGTGCTTTATTCCCCCAGGACTGCGGATCATTTTCGAAACCTCGTCAGGGCCGAAGAACTGGATGCGGCGCTCGCTAAGATGACACTTTTCGCATTGTCGAAGAATGTCCTGACGGCGGCCGGTGGGGGATGGGGGGAGACGGTTGTTGCAGTGCACCCTGATCAGGAATCCTTGCTGGAAGCGGTCCGGTCTTGTTACGTTTAAACGGCGCTACTTTGGCGAACAATAGAGGGATACCCCATGGCTGAGCCATCGGACCCGGCGAAAGAGTCGGATAAAAAGCCCGCAAAAGCGGCGAGCGACGCAAAAAAGCCCGAGACGAAGAACGAAACACCTGCGAAACCATCGTCCGGGGCGGCGGATACCAAATCCGCATCTAAGAAAGAAGAAGCCAAGCCCGCGTCCGGCACGAAATCGAGCTCGGTGCCCGGTGCCGGCGGCTCGAAGCCTCAGGATCAGAAGTCCACGGATGAAACCTCGGGCGGTGGCCGCGCATTCTTGTTTCTTTTGGTGCTCGTCATCTTGTTGGGCGGCGGCGGTTACGTGACGCGCGATCTTTGGCTCCCCGAGGTCGAGCCTTACCTGGCGAAATTGCCGGGTTATGGGGGGGCGGACGAGAAAGCGGAGGATAATCAGCCATCCCCCGTCGAGTTGCTGAGCGAACGTGTTGCTACGCTTGAGAAATCGCTTGCAGACGCAGGTGGCACGGACAACGTGATGGCGGCTCTCAAGGATGAAAAGGCCCGCGTACAGGCGGAACTCGATAAGGCTCTGGCCCGGATTGATGATCTTGAAGGCCGTCTTGCCGAGGTGCGTACACTGGCCAGTGCGGTCACCAACAATTCCGGAGCCACTGTCGATCTTGAACCGATCCTGTCGCGTATCGATGGGCTTGAGAGAAAGGACCGCGAGACCACAGGGGAAGTCGCGGCTTTATCAGAGAAAGTTGAAAATATTGCCAACAAGGGACCCGGGACCGCGGGGTCCGGGGTCGTACTGGCGATCGCCCAGCTTCGGGATGCGGCACTCTCTGGCAGGCCATATGCGGGGCAGTTGGATGCGTTGCGCTCGGTCGCGCATGGAAATACCGAAATCATCGCTGCGGCGAGCCGTCTCGAAAACGGCTCGGCAACGGGTTTGCCGACAATCGAGAAGCTGCAATCCAGGTTTTCCGCCATCGCCGGTGACATCGTCGCCCAAGCGCGCGTCGGTAACGGCGATTGGCTCGATCAGGCGACGGGCCGGCTTTCGGCTTTGGTGTCGCTTCGCCGAACCGACGGTACGTCGGGCAATCCGGTTGAGGATGCCGTTGCCGGGATCGAGCAGGATCTAGCGAACAGGGATGTGAGCGCGGCGGCGAAAACGGGAGCCGCGTTGGCCGATACACTCGACGGTGAAGCGAAGGCGATGCTGGAGCCCTGGCTTCTGGACGCCAAGGCGCGGGCATCCGCGGAGCGTGCACTCGATGCAATGCACGCCGCCGCGCTGGCCGGGCTCGAAGGCTAACGGGGAAGGACATTAAGCCATGTGGCGTTGGATATTCTTCCTGGCGTTTCTTTGTTTCGTCGTGCTCGGCGTTGTTTGGTTCGTGCAAAACCCGGGCGATGTGACGCTGGAATGGCAAGGATGGCGGCTCGATACGTCTGTCGGCGTGATGATGGCGGTGGTTCTGCTGTTCGCTGCATTGACCGCGGCACTTTACCGTTTCTGGCGGTTTCTGCGTGCCGTTCCGGGTGAAATCTCCACGGCGATGAAGGAGCGGCGCCAGCGTAAGGGCTACACCGCGCTTTCCAGCGGTATGGTCGCGGTCGCCGCGGGCGATGCATCTGAAGCGCGCCGTCAGGCGCGCCGGGCCGAAGCGCTTCTGAGCGGCTCGGCGCCGCTGACTCGGCTTTTATCGGCGCAATCCGCGCAGTTGGATGGCGATGAAAAGGCAGCCGAGAAGTTCTTTACCGACATGCTGGATGACCCGGAAACCAAGTTTCTGGGATTACGCGGTCTGCTGACGCAGGCGGTCAAGGCGGGGAACAGGGCGCGCGCCCTCGAACTCGCTGAAGCTGCGCATAAAATGCAACCCGGTAGTGAATGGGTCGCAGCAACCCTTTTCGAGCTGCAGTCAGGCAGTGGTGCCTGGCTTAGCGCCGCCAACACCAATGACGACATGGCAAAGAAACGGCTCCTTGAGAAACCGGAAGCCGAGAGGCGCCGTGCGGTGATCGCTTTCGAACTGTCAAAAGAAGCCGAGGATGCGGGCGATAGTGGGCAGGCGCTGAAACAGCTCAAGTCAGCGGCAGACCAGGCGCCCGATTTAGTGCCGGCGGTGGTCGCGCTGGTGCGGCGATATACCGCGGACGGTCAACATCGAAAAGCGACCAGCTTGGCTGAGAAAACGTGGGCGAAGACGCCGCATCCCGATCTGCTGGAACCTTATTGGGAGGCGCGTAAGGCGCCGGACGGTATCGCCCGGGTCAAAGCAAGCGAGAAATTGGCCGCCGTGAACAGCGATCATCCGGAAAGCCACGTTGCGCTCGCGCGTGCGGCGCTCGGTGCCGAGTTGTGGGGCGAGGCCCGCAAGCATCTTAAAGAAGCGGGCGCAGGTGACGGGCTGGAGCCACAGGCACGGATTTGCCGGATGATGGCGGAACTCGAAGAGCGCGAAAACGGCGATCTGACCAAGGCACGCGAATGGCTGGTGCGGGCTGGCAGTGCCCCAGGCGATGAAAAATGGGTCTGCGGCGAATGCGGCAACGCGGTTGCCGTCTGGACGCCGCACTGCGGGAACTGTAGTGCGTTCGATAGTTATTCCTGGCGGACGCCGCCGCATATATCCGGCTTGCCGAAGCCGCAAGCCGCGGTTCCGGGGGCGTCGATTGAAGGCGATGACCGTGCGGCGATCACCGGCCCAAAGGATCCGGACGCGCGTGAGGTTGCCGCAGTCGCATCCGAGGTCACGCCGGCGTCCGCACATGCACGTGCCGCGCCGACAAAGACGTGACCGCGCATCAGCCGATTCGCACCTACCGCGCCTTCATGGCCGGAGAGGGGGCCACGCAACGTTTGCGAAACGCTGCGCGTGCGGCGGCGATCGCCGGTCTCTCGGCGACCCGCTCACCCACGCGTCGGTCGGGTTGGGTGCGGTTCCCCTATTACCACCATGTATTTGATGACGAGCGTGCCGGTTTCGAGCGGCAGATACGCTATTTCAAATCCATCGGCGAGATCATTGGGATCGATGATGCGATCGAGATAATTTCATCAGGGAGACCTATAGACGGCCGGTATATCTGCATCACGTTTGATGACGGATTCAAGAACTGGATTGAAAACGCGGTGCCGATCCTGGTGGATGAGAATGCCGTCGCGGCCTTTTTTGTCGCGACCGGCTATATCGGCACCGATATTGAAGCGGACCGCGACCGCTTGCTGGCCTTTTACGACGATGGCGACAGGCTGATGGAGTTCCTGACCTGGGACGATTGCCGCGCCATGACGGAAGCCGGTATGACCATCGGCTCGCACAGTGTCGGGCATGTCCATTTGAACGACCTCACCGATCAGGAAGCGATAGCGGAATTGGAGCGCTCTCGGGACGCCATCGAACGCGGCACCGGCGCGCCTTGCCGGCATTTCTGTTGCCCGTTCGGCCGTGCCGGCATCGATTACGACCCGGAAAGACACCCGAAGATGGCGGCGGATGCGGGCTATCTCTCGTTCCTGACGGGCCACCGGGGCGCCAACCGGGCGGGGGCGTCCGCGTACGATATCCGCCGCGATCATCTGCTCGCCAATTGGGGTAATTACCAACTTCGCTATTTTCTGGGTGACTGAACATGTCCAGCGATCAGAAAGGGGCGCTGCGCGCCGCAACCGTCGACGACGCGCCTGCGATCACCGATTTCCTGGCAGCACTCGGACTCGTCATGCCCGACGGGCCAGAGGCCGTTGTTCAGCACTGGCGCGGACTGTGGGTCGACAATCCGGCCCTTGCGCACCATTCGAAGGACGTCGCTCTCGGCTGGGTGCTCGAGGGTGCAGGTGAAATCAAAGGATTTTTCGGCAACATTCCCCAGGTGTCCTGGCTCAATGGTAAACCCGTTCTGATTTCGAGCGCACGCGCGTGGGCACTGGATCCGGATTACCGGACAGAGACGCCGCGTCTTTGCGAGGCCTTCTTCGGTCAGGACAATGTCGACGTCGTCTTGATTTCGTCGGCGAATCCACCCGCGGGGAAGCGTTGTCTCGCATTCGGCGGGTCTAAGATGCCACAGCCTGACTATGGCGACATTCTCTACTGGGTTGTCGACGCGCCCGGGTTTTTGAAAGCGGCCTTCCGCAAGAAGGGTAAGGGACCTTTCGCTGCGGGGATGCTCGGGCTTTTGGGCTCGGTGCCACTCGACTTTTCAATGCGCCTTGCCGGGCGGCGGCCTTACGGCGCACTGGATAAGATCACGCCAGTCGGGATCGGGGCGCTTGATGTGGCGTTCGATGACCTTTGGGGGCGGCGCAAACAGCAATTGTCCGGCGTCATGCTGGCGAGCCGGGATGCGGCGACGCTTAGCTGGTACTTTTCGCTCGGGGCGGCGAAGGATGATGTTCGGTTTTTGCGCTATGACGACGGGGGCGAGCTCAAGGGATATGCGGTTTTGGTGCGTGAAGACGCGCCTGCGATCGGCCTCAAACGTATGAAGATCGCCGATCTGTTTATCGATGGGGATGACTCAAAGGTGCTGAAATCGTTGCTGGCTGGGGCATATGAGTATGCGATGGCGAAAAAATGCCATGTCTTGGAAGTGATCGGTCTCCCTCAGGTTTTGCGGGCGGAGGTGATGAAAACCAAGCCGATGTCGCGGCCGATGGCGACCTTCCCGTTCTTTTTCAAGGCCCTTTCGCCCGATCTAAAAAGCCCGCTCGCGGCGCCGGAATCGTGGTATGTGACCGCCTATGATGGCGATACGTCACTGATCTGAGCTTTAACGAAATCTCAGTTCTTGACAGTTAAGACGTTCGGTGTAGTTTTCGCGCGCACGCACGCGCCCTTGGGCCGCTTTAGCTCAGTTGGTAGAGCACATCATTCGTAATGATGGGGTCGTCAGTTCAAGTCTGACAAGCGGCACCATTCTTCCCGTTGCACCGTTATCCGCCCTACGTGGCTAGTTCTGTGGACGTCTCTTCCTAACGGTGACGGCGCTATGCAGGTGCGCGCGCCGAAATCATGCCCGTATCATCGACGGGGGGATACCGAAGAGCCTTTTGAAGGCGGTTGAGAAATTGGCCGGATTGGAATAACCGGCCCTGTAAGCCGCTTCGCTGATGCTGATGCCTTCCGAGATCAGCGCCTGGCGGGCTTGGTGGAGACGATATTCACGAACGAAGTCGACAATGGTGGTGTTGTAGGCGGTCTTGAAGGCGCGCTGCATGGATTCGACGCTGAGCCCGAGTTCCCGGGCGATCTCCTTGAGCGACAGGTCTTCATTGATGTGATCGACGAGATAACCCCGGATCGTCTGGGCACGGTTAATCGATCGTACGGACCCATTGGCGATTGGCTCGGCATCAGTGACACCCGCAAGAGCCGCGATTCCCTCCGAGAAAATCTCGATGGCCTTGCTTTCGATATTCATGCGTTGAATCACGTGGGGTGCGCGAGGTGGGTTGAGTATCTGCTCACAAAGCGCCAACACCCGCTTCGACGGCGTCCAGCGAGTCTCTTTCCCATGTGAGCGCATAAAACGCGCGATCTTGCTGTCCTCAGGTAATTCATTGAGATACTGCTCGATCCACTCCTGGGGGGCGGACACCAAAACCTTGCGGATGCGGGTGCCTTTTTTAGACAGTCGACGGCTCGGACAAGGTGTTGAAACCACCCAGGCGTGACCGCTTGGGCCGCTACAATCTCCGAGCGGGATGCGCGTCCCGTCCAGTTCCATGTTCACGATTCCTTCCAGGAACACCGCAATCGTGAGTTCAGGGCGGACCTTGGTCTGCGTGTTGAGGTCATGCGCCTCCAATGTGTCGGTCGCGTGCACGCGAAGGCCACTGTGACAACGGTAGTTGTTGAGACTGCCATGGATGACGACGTCGTTGTCGCCGATGTGTGGGGTTGCGATCTTGTAGCCGCGCCCGGTTTCATGGACGAGCTGCATGAGCATACGACCGGTGACGGCAGCGTCCGGGACAGGCGGTTGTTTATGACGCCGCCGCGGGGTTTCCAATTTTACGTCTCGATGGCTCATGCCGTTCCGCTCCGCTCGCCTTGCCCCAAACGTCTTTTGTGATTTCGCAGACGCCAGTTTGCTGGAGGGCACACCTCTGTGATGATAGTAATAATCATTCTCAATTAAGCAAGTCCTTATACGAATTAAGGGACCAGGAGAGAGAGGGGAACAATGAGACACGAGCGCCTCCCGCATGGGCAGCGGGGCCAATCAATGCTGCAACGATCACAGGCCGCCGGCGCGTTTTTATCGGCCGGCTGGAAACAACTGTTGATGGCCGGTACGGCTCTCGGCCTGATGTGCGGACATGCGCTGGCCGATGATGGCGCCGGTGCGGGAATCCTGGTGGACACCCAGCTTGCGCAAAGCAAGGAAGATGAAGAGAAAAAGCAGAATACGATCATGCTCGCGCCGATTTCCATCGATGCCAAAGCGGACGTTATCACCGGTGGCGTGCAACTGGACGCGGAAGACCTGGAGCGGATCGACCCCCGAACCATGCGGGACGTTTTCCGTCAGGAGCCCGGCGTGACGGTCAGCTCACCGATCGGCATCTCTCAACAAATCCATGTGAACGGCATCGAGGATACCAACCTCAACGTCGATATTGACGGTGCCCGTCAGGCGAATAAGACCTACCACCACCTAGGCACGACGCTGACAGATCCGGGGATGTTCAAGGCGGTCAAGGTGGAAACAGGGGTGGCACCCGCAGATGCCGGGCCGAACGCGCTCGCCGGAACGATATCGCTGGAAACCAAGGACGGCCGTGATTTCGTTGCCCCCGATGAGATGTTCGGAGGGTTCGTCAAAGCCAGCTACAACACGAACACCGAAGGCTTTACGGAGCAGGGGACAATCGCTAGCCGGGTCGGCAACTTCGACGTCATGGCGTACGGCAGCTTCGCGGACGGCCGCGGATATGAAGACGGCGAGGGCAACTACGTCACGGGTAGCGATCCTGCGGCGCGGAACCTGCTGTTCAAGCTGGGCCACACCGCGGACAACGGGTATCGGGTGAAGTTCACTGCCAATCACTACGACGATATCGGGGTGCGCCCGCCACGTCCGGATTTCGGTTTTACCGGCGGTGATCTGGCGCCGGTGGAGTACCGTCGGCAGAACTATGCCGTGTCTCTCGGTGACCAGACGCCGAGCGACATGTGGGATCCGAAAGCGACCTTGGCCTATACCAACACGCGTGTGGAATCGCTGACGACGCTGAATGCATTCAATGCGACGGCCCACGTAAAGGCGGATATTCAGACCTTTAACGGCAAAGCTTCAAATACGTTCACGACCGATTACGGGAAGATCACAGGAGGGGCCGATTTCTTCAAGGACACCGGAAAGGGCGGGCGGAACGGCTTTGTCGCCACCGAAAAGGCGTATAACACCGGCGTCTTTGCGCAGGCGAGAACGTCATGGACGGATCGTTTCCGAACTTCCGTCGGTGCTCGTTACGACTTCAGCCGCCTCGAAGGTCATAACGACGCGAGTGTTTCCGATAGTGGTGCCAGCGGCAACGCCAACATCGAATATGATGTCACGAATGAATTGATGGGGTATGCCGGCATCGGTACGACTTTCGGCGGGTATCAGTTGGGTGAGATTGGCCTGTTCAACGCCGTCAACAGTTACGACACGATTGAACCGTCCAGATCGTTCAACTACAAGGCCGGCGCCTTGTATGAAGTCGGCCCTTTTTCGCTGGACGGCAACGTCTACCTGACGCGGATCAACAACGCGCACGACTTGGGTCAGAGCGACCGGGGCGCCAACCGAACGATCCATTCGCGCGGGTTTAACGTCTCGGCAAAATACACCTACGACGACGGTTTCGTCAGCGCGGGCTTCGCCAGCAACAATCTGCGCGTCAACGGTGCGTATCTGGAAAACCGGTCTGCCGACTATTACGGCACGGATACGGGTGACGCCTTCAACGTCGAAATCTTCCATACGTTCCGTCAGTACAACGTATCCGTCGGGACAACGAACGAGTTCATGCTGCCTGATGACAGCCAGACGGGGATCACCGGGTCCGGCCTGGACGGCTATGCGGTGACGAACGTTCACGCGGAGTGGAGGCCGGAGCAGTTTCCCGGTATGAGCCTGCGCTTCGATATCGTGAATCTGTTCGATCACACATATACCGACCGTTCAAATGTCTCGATCGTTGAATCCAGCGGAACGACGGGGGTGACCACCCCGTTCAACGAGCCCGGCCGTAGTTTCATACTGACAGCGAAGTACGATTTCTGAGGCGGAAGGAATAACTTAAGCCCCAGTCAACGCCCACGTCCCATGAGATCGAGCATGGCGGTTGCGGGGGTGTGGATAATGCTCCCGCGATCGCGACTGGAAAGCGCCTGGAAAATGATGATTTCGCAAAGGTTATTGATGATTACGCAAACGTCGCACTTCTGGAGTGGCCATGCCCATGGATGATATTAATTCTCATTCTCATGATTGTTTATGTTTGGCTGTTGTGTGGCGGTTGAAACGTTGAAGAGGTGTGTAGGCCGGGTATCAGCCGGTCGGCCACCTCGCAGACGACGGCGGAGATTGGAAGCAATGAAGCGGGTCGGCTTTTTTCTGGTGTGTTGGATATCGCTATTCTGCTCCACCAATGAGGCCGTGGCCGGCAAGGTCACGGTGACCGACGTCGCGGGGCGCGCAGTCGACGTCAGTATTCCAGTCGACAAGGTCGTGCTTGGTGAAGGACGCTTCCTGCCGACCCTTGCAATACTGGATCAGGAGAACCCGGTCCGGCATGTCGCTGCGATGATGGCGGATTTCCGCCGCTTCGATCCGTCGACGTTCGCCCAATACAAAAAGAAATTCCCGGCGATCTCTGAGATCGACGAAATCGGCGCTGGAGGCGCGGCCTCGTTCAGTTCGGAGCACGCGATCGGGGTAAGGCCCGATGTCGCCATCTTCGGCCTTGGCAGTAATCACGGCCCCGGCGCGCGCGACAAGGAAGTTCTGGCACGCCTCGACGCTGCGGGAATCCCTGTCGTTGTCGTCGACTTTCGGATCGACCCGCTGGTCAATACACCGAAAAGTATCCGCCTTTTGGGGCGGCTCTTCGGGCGTGAAAACGAAGCCGAAGCCTTCATCGCGTTCTACGAGAAGAACCTCGGCATCGTCCATGAACGTTTGAAGGATGTATCCGTGAAGCCGCGCGTATTCATGGAGATACGCGTTGGGTTGCGAGAGCAATGCTGCGAAACGACCGGTAATCAGGTGATGGGTCGATTTATCGACTGGGCGGGGGGCGACAATATCGTGGCCGAAAAAATTCCCGGCACCCATGGCATGGTCAATGCAGAATACCTGCTTTCCGAACAGCCGGACTTCTATATCGCCACGGCGATCGGGAATTATCCGTCGAAGTCCGCCGATCACGGACGCGTCATCCTTGGTGCGGGTGTGCCAGCCGAGGTAGCCGCGGCCTCTCTCGCGGCTGTGACGGAGCGTCCGGTCGTTTCGGACCTTCAAGCCGTCAAGTCCGGCAATGCCTATGCCATCTGGCATCATTTCTATAACACCCCGATGAACGTCGCGGCGGTCCAGGCGATGGCCAAATGGTTACATCCGGCGTTGTTCGCTGACCTAGACCCGCGGGCGACCCTTTCAGAGTACTTCGAGCGCTTTCAGCCGATGCCGTTGGACGGTGTGTACTGGACCGGATTGGCGGCTGAATGACGGAAGCCGTAATACGCCATGACCCTGCTTCCGACGGCGCGCCTTTGGCAGTGCAGTATCGCGTCATCTTCATGCGCCGTGTCATGTGGTTGGGTGTCCTCGGAATCGCGCTCGCCGTCAGCATCGTGCTGAACGTCGCAACCGGTCCCTCCGGGATGACCGTAGGCGATGTCGTCATGGGCCTGGTCGATCCGGCTAGCCTCGATCAGGCGCAACGGGTCATCCTCTGGGATGTGCGCCTGCCTTTCGCAATGCTGGCGGTCGTCGTCGGTGCCTGTCTGGGACTTGCCGGAGGCGAGATGCAGACGGCCCTTAATAATCCCCTCGCCAGTCCGTCGACCCTTGGTGTGATGCACGCCGCCACGGTCGGCGCATCACTCGCCATCGTCTTCAATGTCGGGGCGCTCGGTTTTCCCGAAAACTATGCCATCCCGATCTTCGCGTTCGCGGGCGCGATGGCGGCCATTTCCCTCATACAGCTACTTTCCCGAACCTTCGGGGCGACGGTGGATACCGTGATCCTATTCGGGATCGCTACCGTCTTTGCCATGGACGCGGCGGTGTCGCTGATTCAGTTCATCGCTAACGACGACAGTCTTCAGCAAATTGTCTTCTGGACCATGGGGTCGGTCTCTCGCGCGACGTGGGAGAAAGTCGCCATCGTCGGTATCGTGCTTGCGGCTTGCTTGCCAATGTCGCTTGGTCAGATGTGGCAGATGACGGCGCTTCGTGGCGGCGAAGATCAGGCGCGCAGCTTCGGGGTCGCCGTCGACCGGTTGCGTACGCTCGTATTGATCCGGGTCAGCCTTCTTACCGCCATCGCTATCTCGTTTACCGGGGTTATCGGATTCGTCGGTCTTGTCGGACCACATATCTCGCGCCTCGCTTTTGGTGAGGACCACCGCTTCTATTTACCCGGTGCCGCATTGGCGGGGGCTTTCATTCTTTCGGCGGCGTCGCTTGTCGCCAAGTCCCTGGTGCCAGGAATTTTGATCCCCGACGGTATCGTCACCGCGTTGATCGGCATTCCGCTTTTCCTCGCGCTGGTCATGACCCAGAAAAGGCGGGCGTGATGACGGCGCTCTCCATCGACGGGGTGTCGGTCAGCTACGGTGGGCGCGACGTCCTCAACAAGATCGTCATGCCGCTTCTGGAAGACGGTACGGTGTTGGGTATTCTGGGCCCGAACGGTGCCGGTAAGTCGACGTTGCTCCGAGCCCTAGCCGGTCTGCAACCGTACCGGGGGCTTGTCCATTTGAATGGCGAGCGTATCGAGCAAATGCCGTACCTGAAACGTGCCGGCCTGATTGGTTACTTGCCTCAGACATTGCCGCAGGCGACGACTTTGATTTCGTATGAAGCGGTGGTCAGCGCATGCCGTGCCGTCAGGCCCGATATGCGGCGGGAAGAGGTCGAGCGCGCGGTGGAAGCCGTTTTCGATCAGCTCGGCATCCGGCATCTCGCTTTTCAAGCGCTCGGCAAACTCTCGGGCGGCCAGCGTCAAATGGTCGGGCTTGCGCAAGTCCTGGTGCGCGGTCCGAAGCTGCTTTTGCTGGATGAGCCGACCAGCGCACTCGATCTCCGGTGGCAGCTGAACGTGATCGGTGTGATCAGCGAAATCGTTCGGGCCAAGGGCGGGATCTGCTTGATGGCGTTGCACGACATTAATCTCGCGATGCGTCACTGCAATAGACTGATGGTGCTGAGTGACGCCGGTGTTCTGGCCGAGGGGGCGCCGGCCGAAGCGATCACCACCGAGACCCTGCACCATGCGTATGGCGTCCGGGGCCGGATCGAGACGTGTTCCCAAGGGCGGCCGTACCTGGTGACGGATGAGGTGAGCAGTTGAGAGAGCGGGAGTGAGATGACGACGTTTTCAACACGCATTAAGACCGACCACGCGCAGAAGTATCTGCAGCAACTCTGCAAGCATTTCGCGCATAAAGTCACCGTGCGGTACTCGCCGAAAGAGGGCCGCGTTGCGTTCCCGCCGGGGAACTGTCTGATGAATGCGAACGAGGAATTGTTGAAGTTCTACTGCCTCGCCAGGGACGACCGTGCTGTGCCCGTGATCCAAGGCATTCTCGACAAGCACCTGGTTAAGTTCGCGTGGCGCGAAGAGTTGGAATACGAGTGGGTGCCGGGGCTGCCTGACGAACTGGCGGCTGAACTGGCGCGCGAGGATTTCCTCCCGGTGGAAGCGGGTGAGGAAAAATGATGCCGGCTGTCGGGTGAAAATCCGGCCGGCCTGGTCGTCTATTTAATGAGGAGGGGGACGGTGGTGCGGCAGCTTTGCCGTGCTCTATTCCCGTTGGCGCAATGGAAAAGACCGATTGGGGCGTTATGACTGATTCGAAACCGACCAACGCGATCCTGCTGGCGTTTGCGATCATCTTGTCGGCGATAGGCACGGCGCATGCAGACGGTGAGCTCAATCTTGAATTGAACAAGGTCGAACCCGTCGGGAAGGGTTGCCGTATCTTTATGGTGTTCGGCAATAAGACGTCCGCGGCGATCTCCAGCTTCAAACCCGACCTGGTGTTCTTCGACAAGAATGGCGTCATCGCCGACAGGCTAGTCGTCGAAGGGGGGCCGCTGCCCGCCGGTAAGACGCGGGTCAAACTGTTCGATGTTGCGGGCCTTGGATGCGATGCCATTCAACGCATTTTACTCAACGACATTAGGGCCTGCTCAGGCCAGGCGCCGGACGCCTGTCTCGCGATGACGCGGACGTCGTCACGCAATCGGATCGAATTCATCAAATAGGTTACTGGAGAACATGATGCAGGAAACGCCAACCCCTACCGTTGACGCCCTGACCGCGCAGACGATGGCCGCCGACCCTGGAGCCGGCATGCTGAGGGAGGCCTGGGACTTACTTGTGTTGGGCGGGCCGGTGGTGGCCGTGCTGGTCGTGATGTCGATCGTGGCGATGGCGATCACGGTCCTCAAGCTGTGGCAGTTCTGGTCGGTGCGGGCAACGCGTCTGATCAATGTCGAGCGCGCCGTGAAACTCAAGCGGCTTGGGAAACCACTGGAGGCGTTGGCCTGTGTACAGGGCGATAAGAACCCGGTCGCTCAGACGCTCGCTGTCGCCTTGCGCGGACATATCCGAGGTGATCTGGAGCGGGACACTATTCGCGCCGAAGCGGTGCGGTATGGAAAACGCCGCGTGGAGGCAATGAGATCTTATCTTCGACCATTGGAGGTTATCGCCAGTTTGGCGCCGCTCCTCGGTCTGTTCGGGACAGTGCTCGGCATGATCACGGCGTTTCAGCAGATGGAGGCGGCCGGCAATCAGGTTAACCCATCGGTCTTGTCAGGTGGTATTTGGGAGGCTCTGCTGACGACGGCCGTGGGCCTGGCCGTCGCGATCCCGACCGTGGCTGTGTTCAACTGGCTCGAACGGGTGGCTGAGCGCACACAGATCGCCATGGCCGATGCCATCCAGCACGTATTTACGGAGGATCTGTCGCGACTTCCGGCAAATGTTTACGGTGACACCGGGCGCGGCGCCGGACGCATCGGGGCGGATTGAAAATATGCGCCGCCGCGCCATCATCTCTATGACGCCATTGATCGACGTGGTGTTCATCCTATTGGTTTTCTTCATGCTGGCATCATCGTTCATGGATTGGCGGACGCTTGAGCTGGGCGTCGCCAAAGCCGGCGGCACTGGGAAGATGGCGGGCGCCATGTTGGTTGAGCTTCGGGGTGATGATCTCAGGCTTTCCGGACGGACTATGAGCGAAGACGATGTGTTGCAGACGTTGCGTCAGCGCTTCCTTGCTGATCCGGCCCAGAAGGTTTTAATAAAGCCGGCACCGGGTGTGCCGCTCCAACGGGCCGTTGCGTTGATTGATCGGATCGCGGCAGCGGGTGGCAAAGAGGTGTCCTTCGTCGCATCGCCGGAGGGGCGATGATGTTTTTCGACCAACCGAGCCGCCGCCGACCGGACGACGATCAGCGTGTAATGCCACTGATCAACGTGGTTTTTCTGTTGTTGATTTTCTTCATGGTGGCGGGACAGCTTTCGAAAACCGATCCGGTGCAGATCGATCCTCCCCTGTCCGAGAGCGACAAGGATCCCGGCGAGCATCTGGTGCAGGTGTTAATTGCGAAGGACGGTCGTTTGTTGTTGAGGGGTGAGGAAGTTGCCTTTGGCGATCTGGGTGCGCGACTGGGGGGCGCGCTTCGGGACGGTGCAGGTAAGATCGTACATGTAAAGGCCGATGGGGCTGTGGATGCTGCCCAGGTGATCCGGGTTCTGGACGTGCTGAAGGCAGCCGGTGCGGAAAAGGTGAAGCTTTTAACGTCGGCGAGGCAAGCGCCATGAGCATTCGCCGCAAACACTGGCTGGTGGCGTTCCTTGTCGCGGTTCTGGCGCACGGATCACTGATCCTGTTGCTTTGGGAACCGAAGGAAAGTGGCGCTGCCAATCTGGGTGTCGGGGGGATGGAGATTTCGTTCGGTATGGCGGGCGGTGCGCCGGGTGCGACGGCGGTGGCGCCGCCTGAAGCGAAGACGGTGGACGCGCCAGAAAAAGACGTGGTCGAGCCCGTGGAGCCCCCGCCCGTGGAAACCGCCGAGGTTATGGAGCCACTGGACGCGATTGAGCCACCTGAGCCTATCGAGGTCGAAGCGGTCGAGCCGCCAAACGCAGAAACTGTGCCTGTCGCCGAAGTAAAGCCGAAGACGGAAGCGGCGAAGGTCCCGACAAAACCAACGCCGCCTAAGGAAGTGCAGCCGGAAACGGCGAAACCGGTCGAAGTCGCCGAGCCGGAGTCCAAGCCTGAGCCCGTGGCCCCGAAGGAAGTCGCGTCTACGGCGCCGCCCCAGGCGCAACCATCCACCCAGGCGCCCGCTGTGGCCGGATCAGCCGGTAAGTCGGGGACGAAGAAATCCGCGAATGTCGGGAGTGGCGACAACGCTTCTTCCGGTGGCCGCCCTGGGTCGGCGGACAGTTACTTCGCCCGGTTGCAGGCATGGTTGGAACAACACAAGGAATATCCGTCATCGGCGCGGCGTCGTCGCCAAGAGGGCACTGCGGTGCTGACGTTCACGATGAACCGCGGCGGGGAGGTGCTGGCGGCCCGCATTCAGAGGGGCACCGGTTATAAGGCTCTCGATGAGGAAGTGATTAAGATGATTGAGCGCGCGACGCCTTTGCCGCCGCTTCCCGATGATTTTGCCCAAGGTGAGTTGACCCTCTCGGTGCCGGTGCAGTTCCAACTGTACTGAGCGCGGTCATTTGCGCCGCCGGGTGTCCGGCGGGCGATGCGAACAGGGGCCGTCGGTGATGCGCCTATTCTGTTGCGCCGCTGCAAGTGCGAAGCGTCACATGGATGCGCTTTTTTGCGTTGCTTGAAAGCCCCCTGCCACGACCTGGAAGCCACTTTGATGGTCGGTTGATTGTCTTTTGGATCCTTCAATCCGAATGATCGTCATTTATGCATCTTGAAAGGGTTTGGAACTGGCGATAGCATTAATCCAACGAATAAGAATAACCCGGGGGGCCGGGACAGGGAGCAACGTCCGAAACTCACCGCTTTAGTGATTGCGGGGTAGCGTTTCACGTGGTCGAGGTAACGGGCGTGCCTTCAAGAATTCTGGTCATCGACGAAAGTCCGGAACGTGCGCAAGTGCTCCTGGAGGGGTTGCGCGATGCAGGCTATGACGATGTCCATCATATGGTCGAGATGCACGATCTGGTGAGCCGCATTGCCCAGATCGGCCCTGACGTCATCCTCATCGATCTTGAGAACCCGAACCGCGACACTATCGAGCAGATGTTCCGCGTCTCGAAAGAGGTGAAGCGCCCGATCGCGATGTTCGTCGACGAAAGCGACCGGGAAAGAACCACCGCCGCAATCCGCGCCGGTGTCAGCGCCTATGTCGTCGACGGGCTCAAGCGCGAACGGATCAAGCCGGTGGTGGAGCTGGCGATTTCGCGGTTCGAAGCGTTCAGTGAGCTGGAAAAGCGGGCAAACGAAGCGGAAGTGGAGCTTGCCGACCGGAAAACCATCGAGCGCGCCAAATCGCTTCTGATGCAGCGCCGGCAGATGCCCGAGGCGGACGCCTACAATGCCATCCGGCGGATGGCGCGTGACAAGGGCAAGAAAATGGTCGAGGTGGCGGAAAGCATTCTGGCCGCCAGCGAACTCGGTATTTGATTTAAATAGCATATAATTTAATCAAGAAAATAAAATTGATTATATTTTAGTCAGACTTTGTTGGTTGCGGCATCCCCTTTGGACTCAAGAATCAAATAAAACCAATAAATTAGAGAGTCCCGGCCAGTTGGCACAGGGTTTGCTGATAGAAGATTACCTGCAGGAGAAATCCTGCCCCTCTCCGTCCAACGGCGGACGACCCAGAGAGGATGATTGCCCCATGACGGGCTGAGGCGCCGGTGGATGCCGGCGGTTGAGCGCGGACCGTGATAGCGGTCGAGAATTGTTTGACAAGAGGGGCAGACGTTCGCCGATGCAAATTCGCTTGATGACGCCTGTGGGGACCAGCGTTCTGATCTTCGATCAGGATCCGGAACGTCGTGCGGCGACCCGGCGACTTCTTGTCGAGCAGGGCTATGGGGTCACCGACGAGGTGCAGGATCTGGGCGACCTCCCCGACACGCTGGCGCGCTCGCAGGCAGACACGATGATGATTTACGCGAGCAAGGCCGACGATGCGCTTTTGGCAACGTTGCGCGCATTGCCGGACGAAACGCGCCGACCGACAATTCTGATTACCGAAGACGGCTCGTCCGATGCGATGTACGCCGCCGTGGCCGCCGGCATCAACGCCTGCGTGGTGGTTGGGGTGAACGGCAACCGGATGCGCTCCGCGATCGATCTGGCGAAAGCCAATTTTTCGAATACGCGCGGTTTGCGCGAAGAATTGGATGAAGCGCGCAATGCCCTGCGGGAGCGTAAGCTGATCGAGCGCGCCAAGGGCATCATCATGCGCGAACGAAAAATCGACGAAGATGAAGCCTACGCCCTACTCCGCAAACGCGCGATGCAGCGGGGCGTGCGTCTGATCGAAGTCGCAGAAATGGTAAACGAAGCTGCGGAAGTGATGCAGCTATAAAAGTTTCGCCGCTGGAGCGCGCCATTAGGGCGGCGCTCGCGGCATCAGAATCTGCGGACCGGCAATGGCGCTGGACCGCAAGAGAACCGAACCGGGCAGCAACGGCGTTGCCGGGTTCACCAGGGGGACAAAGATGGCCCCCGCAAAGGACCAGGACGTCCGAATGCAGGCCCGCATGTGCGGGATCTGTGTCGGGCGTTTTTTATTTGGAGTGAATCTAATGGGAGCATTTGCAGACCCGTTCGATCCCGACAAGCTCTTGTGGAACGGCTGTCCGTGCGGGCAGCACCGTTCTATCGTCGAGCACAACATGGCCATGGCGCAGGCCCAGGGTAAAGATGCGTCGCGTTTCCAGTGCGAAGACGTTGCAGACGGCATTGACCGTATCGATGCCGGCCCAACGCCGCAGATGGCCCACAATCCGGCCAACTGCTTCGACGCCGATTGCCCGGAGCCCGCATGCGTTTCGTTGCGTCAGGGTGCCGAGGCCGCCGGTCGCGGCGACCAGATGCGTGCGGTGCAGAAGCATCAGCGCGACATGGAAGCCCTGGAAGCGGAACCGGATCCTTCGGATCTCGAAGGGACGATGGCGCGTGCCGTCGAATCCGCCGTCATGCGCGGCATGTTCGGTACCGACATGCATCGCCGTGCCTTCCTGAAGGCGGTCGGTGCGGGTGCCGCGTCGGCGGCGATCGCGTCGATCTTCCCGCTGGAAGAAGCGAAGGCGATGGCGGTCGAAATGGCGCAGGCCGGCGGTAAGCTTGAAAAGACCAAGCTGAACGTCGGGTTCGTGCCGATCACCTGTGCAACGCCGATCATCATGGCGCACCCACTCGGCTTCTATAAGAAGTACGGGCTGGACGTCGACGTGATCAAGACGGCCGGTTGGGCCGTGAGCCGCGACAAATCGCTTTCGGGCGAATACGACGCGGCCCACATGCTGACACCGATGCCGCTCGCGATCTCGCTCGGTGCGGGTTCGAACCCGAACCCCTGGACCATGCCCGCGGTCGAGAACATCAACGGCCAGGCGATCGTTCTCTCGAAGAAACACGAGGACAAGAACGATCCGAAGATGTGGAAGGGCTTCAAGTTCGCGGTGCCCTTCGAATATTCGATGCACAACTTCCTGCTGCGCTATTACGTGGCGGAACACGGGCTCGATCCGGATCAGGATATCCAGATCCGCGTGCTGCCGCCGCCGGAAATGGTCGCCAACCTCAGGGCGGACAACGTCGACGGTTATCTGTCGCCGGATCCGTTCAACCAGCGGGCGGTCTACGACGGCGTCGGTTTCATCCACAAGCTGACCAAGGACATTTGGGAGAAACACCCGTGCTGCGCATTCGCCGCGTCGAAAGCGTTCATCGAGGAAAATCCCAATACGTTCATGGCGCTTTGGAAGTCGATCCTGGATGCGACTGATTACGCGTCGATCAAGTCGAACCGAAAGGAAATCTCGGCTGCGATCGCACCGAAGAACTATCTGAACCAGCCGGTGACGGTTCTGGAGCAGGTGCTCGTCGGCACGTTTGCGGACGGTCTCGGCAACGTCAAGAAGGTCCCGGACCGGATCGATTTCGACCCGTTCCCGTGGCATTCGATGGCGGTCTGGATCCTGTCGCAAATGAAGCGCTGGGGCTACGTCAAGGGTGACATCGACTACAAGGCCGTCGCGGAGGAGGTCTATCTTGCGACCGAAGCCGCCAAGCTGATGGCCGAGATGGACCTCAAGGGTCCCTATGCCACCCCGCCGAAAGAGACGTACGAGAAGTACACCATCATGGGTAAGGAGTTCGATCCCATGGCGGCGGACGCGTACGTCGACAGCTTCGCCATCAAAAGAACGTAAGAGGTAAGTTCATGTCGCTGCCACTCCGAACCCGCGCCGTCATTCTCTCAGTTGTACTGTTCTTCGCGTTTGCGATGCTTTGGGAGGTGTCCCTCGGCAAGGGCACGGGGTCGGCGGCGAACATGGACCCCGAATACGCCGCCTTGATGGGGGCAACCGCCAAGGGGGCCTCGGCCATGCCGGGGCCCCTCGAGGTGGGCGCGCAGATCTGGGATCACATCATGGATCCCTTCTACGATGCCGGTCCAAACGACAAGGGCATCGGTATTCAGCTAGGATACTCGATCCTCCGCGTGCTTGTCGGGTTCGGTCTCGCCGTCGCGGTCGCCGTGCCGCTCGGCTTTCTGATCGGCATGTCGCCGCTTTTCTATCGCGCGCTCGATCCATTCATACAGATCATGAAGCCGGTCTCGCCGCTGGCATGGATGCCGCTGGCGCTCTACACGATCAAGGACTCGATCATCTCGTCGGTGTTCGTGATCTTTATCTGTTCGGTCTGGCCGATGCTGACCAACACGGCGTTCGGCGTCGCCAGTGTCCGCAAGGAATGGCTGAACGTCGCCAAGACGCTCGAGGTCGGCAACTTCAGGACCGCGTTCCAGGTCATCCTGCCCGCCGCCGCCCCCACGATCATGACCGGGATGCGTATCTCGGTCGGCATCGCCTGGCTGGTGATCGTCGCCGCCGAGATGCTCGTCGGCGGTACCGGCATCGGCTACTTCGTCTGGAACGAGTGGAACAACCTGTCGATCACCAACGTGATCGCCGCGATCTTCTTCATCGGCATGATCGGCATGGTGCTCGATCTCTGCCTCTCCTACCTGACGAAACTCGTCACCTACAGCGAATAGAAACGGAATTCAGGCATGAGCGACAGCCCCACCGAAAACCCATCCAGCGCCTCGGCACGCATTAAAGTCGAAGCGCTCGCACAACGGTTCCCCGCGCCGGATGGCGACGACGAACTGACGGTCTTCAGCGATATCTGGTTCACCATCAATCCGGGCGAATTCGTCTGCCTGATCGGGCATTCCGGGTGCGGCAAGACGACGCTGTTGAATATTCTTGCCGGTCTCGCCACCGCCAGCGACGGCACGGTCATCGTCGGCGGCGAAGAGGTGGTCGGTACCAGCCTCGACCGCGCGGTCGTCTTCCAAAGCCACGCGCTGATGCCTTGGATGACGGTGATGGGCAACACCGCCTTCGCGGTGAAATCGAAGTGGCCGAAGATGGGCAAGGCAGACATTCAGAAGCACTGCCAGAAATTCATCAACCTGGTGCATCTGACCGGGTCCGAAAACAAGAAGCCGTCGCAGTTGTCGGGCGGGATGAAACAGCGTGTCGGCATCGCCCGCGCCATGGCGATCGAGCCCAAGATCATGCTGCTCGACGAGCCGTTCAGCGCGCTCGACGCGCTGACGCGGGGCTCCCTCCAGGATGAGTTGTTATCGATCTGTTCGGAGACGGAACAGACGGTCTTCATGATCACCCACGACATCGACGAAGCGATCCTGCTCGCCGACAAGATTATCCTCATGACCAACGGACCCGAGGCGCGCATTTGCGAGATCGTCGAGAACACGCTGCCGCGCGACCGCACCCGGAACAACATGCATACCCACGAAAACTATTACCCGGTGCGCAACCACCTGATCGAATTCCTAGTCAATCGTTCGGCCAGTTTCCAGGAGGAACTGTCTTCGCCGGATTACGACCCCAGACATCCGCCGGTCGTCGGGCCGACGGCCGAAAGCCCGGGCGAGGTCCGGGCGCGCGCCTGATTCAGACCATTTCGCAAAGGAGATATACCAGATGATGACACGAGCCGAACTCACCGAAAAAATCGTCGCACACAAGATGATGACGGGATTCAAGTGGGAGGACGTTGGCGATGCCATCGGCAAGTCCAAGGAGTGGACGTGCGCGGCCATGCTCGGCCAGCTGTCCCTGACCAAGGAAGAGGTCGAGAAGGCGGGCAACGTGATGGGCCTGAACTTCTCGCCGGATGAGACCGCGCTGCTGATGACGGTGCCGTATCGCGGTTCGCTGCCGACGCAGATTCCGACCGACCCGTTGATCTATCGGTTCTACGAGATCGTCATGGTCTACGGGAGCACCTTCAAGTCGCTGATCGAAGAAGAATTCGGCGACGGCATTATGAGCGCCATCGATTACGACATGAGCGTCACGCGAATCGAAGATCCAAAGGGCGACCGTGTCCAGGTCATGATGACCGGCAAGTTCCTTCCCTATAAATCGTACTAACGAAAAACAGATAGACAGAGAGGTATCGAAAATGAAAACGCTGAGCTTCCGCAAATTCGCATCCGTACCCGTCGTCGCCGGCATCGCATCCGTGATCGCCGGACCCGCGCTGGCGCACCACCCGCTGGGCGGCGCGCCGATGGAAACGTTCAACCACGGTTTGCTGTCCGGCATCGGGCATCCGCTGCTTGGTTTTGATCATTTGTTCTTCGTGCTCGCCGTCGGGATTGCGGCCCTTTACACCGGCCATCGCTATCTGGCGCCCGCCGGTTACATCGTCGCCATGCTGCTGGGGTGTTTGATGATGTCGCTTGGTGTCGGTCTGCCGGCGAAGGAAATCATCATCGGTCTGTCGCTGCTCGCGGTCGGCGGTCTGGTGCTGTCCGGGCGTGCACTCGGCCTGGTGCCGACCGTTGCCTTGTTCGCCGTGTTCGGTCTGTTTCACGGGTCCGCGTTCGGCGACACGATCGCCGCTCAAGAAGCGGCGATGGGTGGCGAGGTGCTGGTCGGTTACCTGATCGGGCTTGGCGTCCTGCAGTACGGCATTGCCGTCGCGTCCGGTTGGGCCGTCACGAAGCTGTTCCGGGCGGTTGAATCTTCCGCCGTCGAAGCCCGGCTGGCAGGGGCGGTCGTCGCCGGTGTCGGCATGTTCCTGACGCTCGAAAACATCGAAGGCATTGCGTTCAGCGTCCTTCTGTAATGATCCCGGAGCCGCCGGGCGCATCGGGCGTCCGGCGGTCATTCTGACAACAAACGCCAGCGGAGGTTTCTTATCATGGACAGCCCAAAAGTCCCGGTCACACTGATCACGGGGTATCTCGGGGCCGGCAAGACGACACTGCTCAATCGGATCCTGACGGAACGCCACGGCAAGAAATACGCCGTCATCGTCAACGAATTCGGCGAGGAAGGGATCGATAACGAGCTTGTCGTCGACGCCGACGAAGAGATCTTTGAAATGAACAACGGGTGCATCTGCTGTACGGTCCGCGGCGACCTGATCCGCATCATCTCGACCCTGATGAAGCGCGCTGACGAGTTCGACGGCATGATCATCGAAACCACCGGCCTCGCCGATCCGGCCCCGGTCGTGCAGACGTTCTTCGTCGACGAAGACGTCCAGAGCAAGGTGGCGCTTGATGCCGTGGTGACGGTGGTCGATGCCAAGCACTTCCTCAGCGCCGTCGATGAGGAACACGAACTGGCCGAGCAGGTCGCGTTCGCCGACATCATTCTGTTGAACAAGACCGACCTCGTGGATGCCGATACGTTGAGCCACGTGAAATCGAAAATTCACGCCCTCAACAAATTCGCCAAGGTGATCGAAACGGTCAAAAGCGGCGCGCCGCTGGAAGACGTGATGGAGCGTCACGCCTTCGACCTGACCCGCATTCTCGAGATCGAACCGGGGCTTCTGGACGAAGAGGACGACCACGAGCACGACGAGGACATCATAAGTATTTCTCTGACCACCGATCAGCCGATCGAGCCCGAGAAGTTCTCGCAGTGGATTCGCGGCTTCATCATGGAGCGCGGCGTCGATGTGCTCAGGACCAAGGGAATCCTCAATCTCGAAGGTCAGGAAAACCGCTACGTCTTTCAGGGCGTGCACATGGTCATGGACAGCGCCTGGGGCGCACCGTGGGCACCGGGAAACCGATCGAGCAAACTGGTGTTTATCGGCCGGAATCTCGATGAAGGAGAACTGAACGAAGCCTTCCAGGCCTGTACGGTGGCGGCATGAGCGCACAGGCAATGAGCAACCCGGACGCCGGCGCCCGCAGGGTTTCGTCGTCCATCGGGCTGTCCGAAACCAAGCCCATCGGCGTTCACCCGACGTTCCTGGTCATCGAGCCCACGGCCGGACGGGCGGTCGCCGGGTTCGGTGACGGTGCGGTCAAATCACTGTCGCTGACATTGGATGGGGCGCTGGTTTCAAGCGTCGCGTCACTTTCCGCAACGCCGCTCGCGGCCGCGACCGACGTCGGTGGAACAGGCGTTCTGGTCGGCACCGATAAAGGCGAGTTGTGTCGGATCGCCGGTAAGGACGTTGACGTGATCTCCCGCGTCCCCGACGCCTGGGTCGAGCATGTGGCGGTTCATCACGACGCGGCACGCCGCGCGTTCGCGGCACGCCGCACCTTGACGGTCATCGATGCGTCCGGTGCGGAGGTGATGCGCCGCGACGACCATCCCAGCACCCTCTCGGGGATTTCGTTCTCGCCGGACGGCAAATGGATCGCGGTCGCGCATTATGGTGGCGTCAGCGTTTGGGATACGTCGGGCAGCGGTGCGGATCCGGTGCGCCTTGAATGGCATGGCTCGCATACGGCCATCGGCTGGAGTCCCTGCGGCACCTTCATCGTGACGGCGATGCAGGACCGCGAAATGCATTGCTGGCGCTGGGATGACAAAAAGGGCATGCGAATGAGCGGTTATCCGTCGAAGATCCGCAGCCTTTCGTGGACAGCGGACGGCCGTTACGTGGCGGCGAGCGGCGCAGACACGGTGACCTCGTGGGATTGCAGCGGCAACGGCCCGTCCGGCAAGCCACCGCTGGAGTTCGGTTATGTCTACAACGGGATCGTCATGCACGTCGCGGCGCATCCGTCCGACAAGGTGGTCGCCGGCGGCTACAGCGACGGCACGGTGATGATCGGTAACATCGAACAGGAAACGGCAATGATCGCGCGACCTGGGGGAGGTGCGGCGATCGCCGGGCTGGCCTGGAGCCCGGACGGCCGCATCCTGGTCGCCGCCGACGAGCAGGGGGCGCTTGCCGTCATGCGGATCAAGGAGGCGCTCGCCTGAGCGAAGGAGACTAGGCATGGACGACATACTCGGTCTCTCGCGCCCAAAGGCGACAGGTGACGCACAGCGTATCAAAGCGTTGGCACGCGAATATCTGCGTGTGCCTGAAAGCGCAACGGTGATGGTCTCGGAGCTGCATTGCCACGAGGACGGCTGTCCGGACGTGGAAACGGTTATCGCCGTGATGGGGGGTGGGGATGAGCGCCGAACCTGGAAGATCGATAAACCGATGGCCGATATCAGCCCCGAAGATGTCTGGGGCTGCATTAAATAATCGGGGTGGCTCAACCGGCTAGGCGCTCAATTGTTCGCTGTCGTCTTCTACCGGTGTATCGTTCGAGCGGCGCCGCGCTTCGGTTACGAGTTTGGAGCCGCGTCTGCGGTCAGGACCGTTGTATTTCTTCGTTTTGATGAACTGCCGGGGGTTCATGATCACGGAACATATCCGCTCATACAATTTAGCCGCGGACACGGGTTTAGCGAGAAACTCGGTCACGCCCTGATCACGGGCGTAGCGAACCTTTTCCGCTTCGGTGTGGCCGGTGATGAGAATGATCGAGACGTAAGGATTAGCGACGTCGCTCATCGTCCGCACCATGCTCGTGAATTCGATCCCTGTGATCGGCATCATTTCCCAGTCACACAGCACGATATCGGCGGCGAAAGTTTTGAGCTCATCAAGTGCATCGGCGCCATCAACCGCGGTGCGGATATTTCGGACCCGGAAGGCACGGAGAATCTCGGTCAGGATGAGCTGCATGTACTTGTTGTCTTCGATGATAAGTACATTGAGTGACGAGATATCCAGATCTGGTAACGCTTTTACCATTGATGCTGCCTCTTAAAGTTTTCCGTTAATTCTGTTCTTCAGGTCTCTGAGATAGCGTTCATGGGCCTCGATGAATGGGACGTCGTTCGCGTCGGTAACGGCATTCGAAAGCGCCTTGATCTCGCCAGTGATGTGGCCTGAGAATCCGATCTCGGAGAACTTTTGGATGGCTGTCGTGGCGGCGGTGTCAATTCGTGAAAGGTTCTGCTTCATGGCATCGAGCACCTTCAACGCCGCATCGATACCTTCGTCGGAATCCGTGAGCAAACGGCTCATTTCGCCTGTTCTGTCACTTGCCTGTTTGACTTCGTTGAGTTGACGCCGGTTCAGTTCGCCGCCTTCGGTCAGAAGGTTGCGGAGCCGAGCCAACTCTTCGTTCTGCAACTCGATCAACTCAAGTGCCGATTGCAGCAATTCCAGTTCGGTATGTTTCTCACTCGCCATCAACAGCGTATCCGTACAACGTCATCGGTCGGGGCGACCGATCGCTGCTGGGAGTATCAATGGATTGTGTAAGCCACGGATTTTCCGCGGAAAAAGAAATGTAAAGTTATGTAAACGGTGGTCGACCCGGGCCAGTAGGGCTCATCAAGGATTGTCGAGTGGGATTGTGATCATCGCGACCGTGCCGCCAGTCCTTGCGGGCTCGAAGCTGAGCGACGCGCCAATATTCTTGCACAGACCATCGGCGATTCGAAGGCCACGCCCCCACCCTTTATGGTCGTGGTAGTGTGCCGTAGAGACGTACTCTCCACGCCGCATCCGTAACAGTAAGTCTGCGGGAATGCCGTCACCGGTATCCTGCACCACGAAAATCAACGCTTTGTCATCGTTGCTGCGTTCGCCGCGTACCTTCACGCTCCCTCCTTTGGGTGTGAACTTGATGGCGTTGCTGACCAGATTGGACAGCGCCTGGCCGAGCAAGAGTGGGTCGGTGTGCAACTGAGGGAAATCGGAAGGGAAGTCACACGTTAGCTCGATCCCGCGTTGCATGGCGAGAGCCTTGAAGGTGTCGACAACTGAAGTCGCCAATTCGTGCCCGTCCACGGGCTCGCGTGCGATGACGGCCTCGCCGGAAACCGCTTCGTCCAAAACGCGTTCGCATATTTGCAGCAGGCGCAAAGTCGCCGTCTTGAAGTTTTCGTTGCACGCCCCGATCTTCTCGGCGTCTGCGCCCTCATTCAGGGCGATCTCTATCATTTGTGAATAGCCAAGCATCCCGTTGAGCGGTGTACGGATTTCGTGTGCGAAATCGCGAAGTACATCGTTCTCGTGACGACGTGTAAATCCGTTCTTTTCGGGGCCGTCATTTGACGCCATGAAATAACCTCGACAAACCGCGGGTTGGTTCAGTTTTCAATGTACGGAAGTGCATACTGCGCCTGGATTGTTCCCGGATGTTGCCTTTGGATCAAGGGGTTTTCCTGACAAACACGCCACGACACAGCCATTTTATCATTCAAGATCAATGGTTGCCGTTGATAGAGTATACCCGTGATTCGTGAACAATTCTTCGATTTAAAAATGTAAAGTATGTAGCGAAGAAACTCGTTTGCCTGCATTGCCCGCTATATAACAAGGTCTGTTCGGACGGATTGGGACGCCCTCGGTCGACGGGTGTCGACGATCTCGAGCCGGGTAAGTACGATGCCTAAAATAGTGCCAGATCTTCCGGGAGGCTCAACAAGCATGTCGTTTGTTCTTCGTTCGGTGCCGTCCAGGTTATCCGGAATAATTCCGGTATTCGTTTTGGCACTGGCAGCGTTGAATGTGCTGACATCCCGGGCATGCGCCGAAGAGGTAATCATCGGCTCTACTCCTACAGGGCATTTGATGTGGATCGCCGAAAAGAAGGGTTTTTTCGAAGCCCGTGGTGTCGACGTCAAGCTGCTCGAATTTTCATCCGGGGTAAGTGCCTCGCGTGCCCTTGCGGCAGGCGAGCTTCACTTCGGCAATAGTTCCGAATTCGCGTTTGTGTCAAATCTGATGTCGCATCGCGGCTTGAAATTGATCGCTTCGATCGCACGGGTGAATTCGGCGAACCTGTTCGCCCGTAAGGACCGTGATATTGAACATATCGGGGATCTCGTCGGCAAACGGATCGGCGTGACGAGGCGTGGTGTTGGTGAGTTCTTTCTGGGTGAGATCCTAGCGATCAACGGCCTCGCCGAAACCGATTCGACAATCGTCAATCTGCGTGCACCGGATATCGTCAACGAGATCGCAAAAGGTTCCATCGACGCGGCGATGGTATGGGAGCCTTTTGTCTACAAGTCCAAGCAGATCCTGGGCGACAATTTCTTCATGCTGCCGGAGCAGGACAGTTATTATTACCACTTTGTTCTCGCGGGGATGGGTAACTGGATCGAGACCCACCAAAGCGAGACCCGCGCCGTGCTAGAGGCTTTGCTGGATGCGGAAAGTTTCGCGGCAAAAAACCCGGCGGAGGCACAGGAGATCATCTCTACGCGCTTCCGGCTTGATCCGGTGTTCGTCCGGGAGACGTGGAACAAGTACGTATTAGAGGTCACAATCTTGCAGAATCTTATCAGCCTGATGGAGCAGGAGGCGCAATGGCTGATCGAGAAAGGGCATGCAAGCGGCACCCGTGTGCCTGATTTTCTGGACGCCGTTGATGCAGGGCCGTTATCGTCGGTCGCTCCCGGCGCCGTCAAGTTGATCAAGTAATCCCGCCATGATGCGTCGTCAGGTCAAGAAAGTCATGGTCAGCGGAATCGTCACCGTGCTGGTGATTACCGTTGTTGTGTTTGCGGTCCTGCAAATGTATCTGAGCCTGGACCGGGAAAGCCGCCTTGCCGAGGAGCTGAGTAACGGCCTTAACGACCTTCAGTATTTGACAACGGAGTACCTCGCGACTGGGACCCCGAGAGCCTTGAAGCAATGGCAGGATCGACATGAAAGCTTGGGCTCTTTTCTGGACAATGCGAGGGTCAGGAATCCGGAATCGGCGCGTCTCCTGCCCGAACTAAAAACGCGGCTCACGACCCTGGGCTCTGTGTTTGGCAAACTGACGCGGATCGAAAGTGCGATACCCGAACCGGCGCGGGCCGCGGCGGCGAAACGCGCCGCCCTGTCGAGGCTGCTGAACCAGATACTGGCTCTGTCGGCGCTTAAAGACCGGATATCTTCGATCTATCGGGAACGCCAGGAATCGTTCGCGTTGTGGGGAACGGTGGTCGTAACCGGCGTTTTGCTGTCCGGCATTGTTTTGATGGTCATCCTTTATCTTCGAGTTCTCAGGGTAATCACGGCAAATGTCGAGCGGCTGTCGACGGAAATCGTCAGGGTTGGCGAGGGAGAACTCACCAACCCCGTCCAATTCGATGCGGACGGCGACATCGGGCGGGTATTCCAGGCCGTCGAACAAGCGCGCATTCGACTGGCGGACGCAGTTCGTAAAATGGAACAGGAACGTGCCGACCTGGACAGTTTCGTCTATGTCGCGTCGCACGACTTCAAGGCGCCATTGCGCGGGATCGACAATCTTGCGACCTGGCTTGAAGAGGATGCTGGTGCGGCGTTAACGGATGAATCACGAGAACACATCCATATGATGAGGCGTCGGATCACGAGATTGGAGTCATTACTCGACGATTTGCTCGCATATTCCCGCGCCGGGCGCGCGGAAATTGCCTTCGAGACCGTCGACGTCGGTGAAATGTTGAGAGATATGAAAGAGGATCTCCAACTCCCCCCCGGCTTTAATATGGTGGTCGCAGAAGATATGCCGGTTATCTGTTCACCAAGAACACCTTTGGCACACGTTTTCTTTAATCTGATCAGCAATGCCGTGAAACACCATGACAGTGAAAGCGGCAGGATCGAAATCACCTCTGAGGAATTGTTCAATGGCCATGCGTTCATCATTTGCGATGACGGTCCGGGTATCCCGCCGAAATACCGTGAACGCGTATTTGAGATGTTCCAGACGCTTAAACCGCGTGACGTCATTGAGGGGAGTGGCATGGGTCTCGCCATTACCAAGCGCCTTGTTCAAGGCAATAACGGCACGATATCCATCATTGGTGAAGGTGATGGCAGAGGAACTTGCATTCGCTTTACTTGGCATCCAGCTGGAGGCGGAACTGGGGAAGCGGTTAAATAGCAGGCATTGGTGGAAGGCGCTGTTGCCATCGGATGAGCAAATCGATGCATCTGCAAAACGAAAACCCCCGGCGGAAGCGCCGGGGGTTCTGTATTTCGGGTTGCTTGACCTAGTTATTCGCGATTGCCGAACAGGTGCAGCAACATCAGGAACAGGTTGATGAAGTCCAGGTAAAGGGTCAGCGCGCCCATGACGCTTTTCTTGGTCATGACTTCCGAGCTGTCGCCTTCATAGTAGATCGACTTGATCCGCTGCGTGTCGTAGGCGGTCAGACCGGCGAACACCAGCACGCCGACCACCGAGATCGCGAACATCAGCGCCGAGCTGGCCAGGAAGATGTTGACGATGCTGGCGATGATGATACCGATGAGGCCCATCACCAGGAACGAGCCCCAGCCCGTCAGGTCACGTTTCGTGGTGTAGCCGTAAAGGCTGAGACCGGCAAACGCACCGGCACTGATGAAGAATACGCGGGCAATCGACGCGTCAGTGTAGGCGACGAAGATCGTCGACAGCGATACACCCATGACCGAGGCGAACGCCCAGAACATCAGTTGTGTGGCCGACGCGCTCAGTTTGTGGATGCCGAAGTTCAGCACCAGGATGAAGGCGAGGGGGGCCAGCATAACGACCCAGGCAAGACCGGTGCCGAAGATGGCCTGCATCACGGCCGGTTGCGTCGACACGACGTAGGCCATCAGCCCGGTGATGGCCACGCCGAGCGTCATGTAGTTGTAGACGCCCAGCATATATTTACGCAGACCCATATCGATCGATGCGTCATAAGCCTGCGAATGAGTCATCCGCCCGGCGCGGGCACCGAAACGGTTGTTAGGTCCGAGAGCCATTTGAATCTCCTATGATTCAAGACGTTGATACTGCAGTAAAATAGGGTACTCGGAGCGCAATTTGCAACTGCAACCCAAGAACCTTACGAAAAATTCATGTTAGAGGGGGTGACAGAAACCGTTTAATTTCAGTCATTTCTGAGGTAGGGGGCGGTCTTGAGGCCAAGAATCCGCCATGACCCCGCAAGTCCGAGTAAAATAGTCGCCAAAAGTGCCAGTGCGAGTGTCGTCGCGGCCTCCCCTGGCAACCACGCCCATTGCAGATGCATCAGGAACTCGGCGACCGCCCAGGCGGCTAATGTGCCGACCCCGAAGGCGCAGATTGCGGTTACCAACCCGAGCGCTCCGTACTCGAGAACGAACGTCAAAGCGATCCGTTTGCGAGTCGCGCCTAAGACCTTGAAAACGACGGCATCAAAGCGCCGTCGCTGTTGTCCCGCGGCGAGGGCGCCGGCCAGAACGATGGCCCCGGCGACGACGGTCAGGCCGGCGACCGCACGGATGGCGATGCCGATCCCCTCCATCAGGTCACGCGCGGCGGCAAGCGCCTCGCGCACATGGATCGCGGAGACGTTGTCGAAGGTGTCAGTGACGGCTTTTTCCAATGGGGCTTCAGCCGCTTCGGTGGCGTGGACTGCGGCGATGTGCGTATGCGGGGCACCTTCCAACACGCCGGGCGAGAGCACCACCGCGAAATCGAACCTGAGCGATTGCCAGTCGATCTCACGCAGCGACGCGATCGTTGCCGTAATGCGTCGTCCCAGAATATTGAGCGTGATTGTGTCCCCGACCCCGACGCCGAAACCTTTTGCGAGCCCGTCGTCGAGGGAGATCAGGGCTGGGCCGCTGTAGTCCGCCGGCCACCAATCGCCGGCGACCAGTTCCGTATCGGACTTCATTTCTGCGGTCGACGTCAACGCCCGGTCCCCGCGGACGGCCCATTGGCTTTCCGGCGCGACGTTGACCTCGTTGACCGGCTTGCCATTGATTTCGACAATCCGCCCTCGAACGACGGGTTCGCGCCTCAGATCGCTGGTCCCGGCGATGCCATTGACGAGGCGGTCGAAGGCGTCGACTTGTTGAGGTTGAATATCGATGAAGAAATAAGCGGGGGCTTGCTCGGGAAGACGTTCGTCGATTTGACGGGTGATATTGCCTTCGATCTGAACGACAGCGACCAGCACGGCGAGACCCAGGCCGAGCGAAAGGACGACACCCTGGGTCGCCGATCCCGGTCTGTGCATGTTGGCAATCACCAGCCTGAGAATTGCGTTCGTCGGATGCAGTCGTTTGCTGAACCGGATCACGAGAGATCCGGCGATGCGAAGCAACCCGACCGTGATCATGGCGCCGAGGACGAACCAAAGCGCGAACCATTTCTCCGCGGTCGTCAGAAAGACGAGTCCGATTAAGAGGCTGAGCCCTACGCCGATCCAGAGCAGATACACCCGCCGCGGCGAGACGGATAGCGGCGCCGCCTGGGCCCGGAACAGATCGCGTGCCGGCACTTCGCGGGCGCGGCCGAGTGGCCATAACGCCGCGGTGACCGATGTCAGAACACCGAACGCGGCAGCAGTGACAAGCGATTGTGGGTGTAAAGAGATGACCGGCTGAACGGGCAAAAGGTCGGTGATGGTGACCAGTGCCGCCAGGGGGAGGGCAATGCCGGCGATCAGCCCCAGAAGAACCGCAATGCCGGTCAGGACCAACACCTGCATCAAATACACCCGGACGATCAGACCGGCTTCGGCGCCCATGCATTTGAGCGTCGCAATCGTACGGCTTTTACCTTCCAGATAGGCATTGACCGCCCGTGTGATGCCGACGCCGCCGACCAACAAGACCGTGTAGCCGACAAAACTCATGAAAAGGGTCAAGCGCTCGATGAACCGTCTGACGCCCGGCGCCGCTTCGTTCGCCGCACGAACCCGCCAGCCTGCGTCGGGAAACGTCTGATTGAGGTCGTCACGCCACGCCACCGGCGTGGTGCCTGGTTGGAAAAGTACTCTGTAATAATAACGGATGAGGCTGCCCGGCTGCACCAGTCCAGTCGCCGCCAGGTCGGATTCGGATATCATTACCCTGGGGCCATAATTGATGACGCTGGTGACCCGGTCGGGCTCTGAATCGATCACCGCGTTGACCGTGAACACGGCCTTGCCGATCTTGAGCGGGTCGCCGACGCCGATCCCCAACTTGTCCAAAAGATTGGCGTCGACGACAGCCCCGGGACGTGTGCCGTTTGCTCGAAACATGTCGTCGCGGGAAAGCGTGGGCGTCAGCGCCATTTTCCCGACGAGCGGATAGGCGTCGTCGACGGATTTAAGTTCGATCAGGGTGCGCGCCGCATTGTCACGTGCCGATGCCATGGCCCGCAGGCGAACGGTGTGGGAAAGTTGGCGGCTGTTCTTTTCCAGATAAGCGAGCTGCTCTTGCGAAGCTTCGCGGTGGACGAGGCGAAGTTCCATGTCGCCGCCCAGTAACTTTCTGGCATCGGCCGCGAGGCCGCCGACGATCGCTGATGATGTCCATCCAACCGCAGTAATCGCCGCAACGCCAAGTGCGAGACACAGCATGAAAACCCGAAACCCGGAGAGCCCGCCGCGCAACTCGCGCCGGGCGATCCGCCATGCCAGACGATATGGCGCTAAACTCATGCCTCAGTCCGCCGCCTGGGATTGTGTAACGTCGCTGACGATGTTGCCGTCGGCCATGGCGACACGCCGGGCGCATTTGGCTGCAAGTCTCTCCTCATGGGTGACCAGGATCAGCGTCGTTCCGTGTCGCTGATGGACGGAAAACATCAAATCCATGATTTTCTCACCGGTTTCCCCGTCAAGGTTCCCGGTTGGTTCGTCGGCGAGGATCAAGGTCGGCTTCGGCCCGAGGGCACGGGCGAGCGCCACGCGTTGCTGTTCGCCACCCGATAATTGACCCGGATAGTGTGTGTGTCGATGTGAAAGACCGACTTCGTCGAGGGCTTCGCCGGCGCGCTTGAACGGATCGGCCACGTCCGCAAGTTCGAGTGGCAACGCGACATTCTCCAGTGCGGTCATATTCGGGATCAGATGGAAGTCCTGAAAAACAATCCCGATCTTCTCGCCGCGCAGTTTCGCCAAAGCGTCTTCGCTGAGATTGCGATACGGAGTCCCGTTCATCGTGATCTCGCCCGCCGTGGCGCGCTCAAGTCCGGCGATAATCATGAGCAGGGATGTCTTGCCGGACCCGGATGGACCGACGATGCCCACGGTCTCGCCGATGTTGACGTCGAGGTCAATGCCGCGAAGGATTTCGACAGGACCTGCGTCACTCGGCAGTGTCAGTTCGGCGTGGGTTAGAGAAATAAGCGAATCTGGCATGCGGCATTCGTTCAATTGTCGGTGATCGTACCTATATGTTACGGATGGCCATCATTCCGAAACTCAGGCACCCAATGGATATGTGGCTCAGACGAATAATTGCAACAGTGCTCCTGTGCACCGGCCTCACGGTCATACCCGGCGTGGCACTCAAGGCGGCCGAGGATCTTAGCCTTGTCGTTGTTGGAGACAGTCTCTCGGCAGGCTACGGACTGCCTGCAGAAGACGCTTTCCCTGCGAAGCTACAGGCGGCGCTTCGCGACAAAGGACACAATGTCCGGGTCGAAAACGCCGGTGTATCCGGCGATACCACGGCGGGTGGGCGTGCGCGATTGGGGTGGGCGCTCGGTGATAATCCGGGCGGGGTGATTTTGGAACTCGGCGCCAACGATGCGCTTCGCGGCCTTGACCCAGAGAGCGCTTATGAAAATCTGGCGGCGATGCTGAAATTGCTCAACGACAAGAATATTCCGACGCTTCTCGCTGGAATGAAGGCGCCGCCGAATATGGGCGAGGACTACGCGCGCGAGTTCGAAGCCATGTACAGGCGGCTTGCTGACGTGTTCGATGTTGTTTTCTATCCGTTCTTTCTCGATGGTGTCGCCGGGACGCCGTCGCTCAATCAGGATGACGGCATCCATCCAACGCCCGAGGGCGTGGATGTCATTGTCGAGCGGATCATGCCCAAGGTCGAGGTGTTGCTCGAACGTATTCTGCACGCGAAAGGACGGGGTTGAATGACCGCATTCCCGGTCGCCTACTCGGAAGCATTGGATCCGGCTGATCTGGTGCTGGAACTTGCAGACGGTTTGAGTTTGGCATCGTCGCCCGGCGGTGGGCTCGGCGTACTGTATCTGACCGACGCATTCGCGGACGATTTTCCGAAAATCGTCGACGGTTTGAAAACGGCAACGAGAATTCAAACCTGGGTCGGCACGCTTGGTCTTGGTGTCGTCGCCAATGAGAAATCCGCATTTGATCGTCCGGCGGCAGCGGCGATGGTGATCGATATCGGATCGGATGCGTACCGGCTTATTGCCAGGACCCCGATCCCCGACCGTTGGCCGGACGAGTTGATGCGTTGGGCGGAAACGGTCAATCCTATATGCGGCCTCGTTCATGCGGACGGCACGACACCTGCTCTGGCCGAACTGATCGAGACCCTCGCCAGACGTTCAGGCGCATATCTTGTCGGGGGCCTGACCTGCTCGCGTTCGACGCAGCACCAATTGGCCGCGGACATGGGCGGTGGTGGTGTTTCGGGCGTGCTGTTCTCGCCGGATGTGCCAGTCACCGTTGGGCTGACGCAGGGCTGCAGCCCGCTCGGACCGGGTCACGAGATCACAGCGGGTGAGGGCAATATAATCTCCGAGATCGACGGGCGCCCGGCGCTTGATGTGTTTAAGGAGGATATTGGCGAGATGTTGGCGCATGACCTCCAACGGGTCGCCGGATACGTTCATGTGGCGTTTCCCGTTTCCGGCGCCGACGATGGTGCGGATTACATGGTGCGCAATCTCATGGCCATTGATCCGCAGAACGGATTGTTGGGGGTCGCCACCGAGATCGCCCCAGGTGACCGCATCATGTTCGTGCGCCGCGATCCGATGAGCGCGCAAAAGGATCTGAAACGCATGCTCGACGACGTCAAGAAACGTATGCCCGGTGATGCGAGGGGGGCCGTCTACATCTCTTGCGTCGCGCGCGGCCCCGGCATGTTCGGCAGCGAATCGGCCGAGGCCGAGATGATCTCAGAAGGCCTTGAGGGGCTGCCGGTGATTGGGTTCTATGCCGGTGGTGAGATTTCGAACGACCGGCTTTATGGTTACACGGGCGTGTTGCTGACGTTCGGGTGAGGGTTCGCCCGGGACTTCTTGACAGGCCTTTGCCAGGGTCTCCAAATTGGCAGGGCATCGACTTCTTGCATCTCCCCGAAAGGTTCGCTCATGCAATTCAACGAACTCGGCAGAACCGGCATTCGTGTTAGTCGAATCTGCATGGGCACCATGACGTTCGGCTGCCAGAATACCGAAGCGGAAGCTTTTCGCTTGCTGGATATGTGCTGGGACCGGGGCGTCAATTTTTTCGACAGCGCCGAAATGTACGCCTTTCCCGCCGACCCGAAGACGCAAGGACTGAGCGAGCGGTTTCTCGGAAACTGGGTCAAGGCGCGTAGGAACCGGGAAAATGTCGTGATCGCCACCAAGATTACCGGACCCGGTGGGCGTTTCGAACATATCAGGGGCGGGAGTCTGAAGTTCACCAAAGACCAGATCGCGGCCGCGGTCGATAATAGTCTTAAGCGATTGGGGACCGATTATATCGACCTCTATCAGACCCATTGGCCGGAGCGTGCCGCCAACTATTTCGGCAAACTCGGGTATACAGGTGATGCTTCGGACGTCGATTGGACGCCGATCGATGAGGTGGTCGACGCCATGCAGACGCAGATTGATGCGGGCAAGATTCGCGCCTTCGGTGTTTCGAATGAAACGCCTTGGGGTGTGCTCAAACATCTGGAAGCGGCTGGAGAGAAGCCGGCGCGAATCTGTGCCATCCAAAACCCCTACAGCTTGCTAAACCGTACCTTTGAGGTGGGGCTCTCGGAAATCGCCTTGCGAGAGGACGTCGGTTTGTTCGCCTATTCCCCCCTCGGGTTCGGTGCCCTGACGGGCAAGTATCTGAATGGCGCCTTGCCCGAAGGCAGCCGGCTGAAATTGTTCCCGGGTTTCACGCGAAATTTTAAACCCCGCGGAATCGAGGCAACGGAGAGATACGTGCGCCTCGCCCGCGAACATGGCCTGGAACCGGCGGCGATGGCGATTGCGTTTGTCAATACGCGGCCGTTCTTGTCGTCGAACATCATCGGCGCCACGACGGAAGACCAGCTTGCGATTAACTTGAGCGCCGACGATCTGACGTTGAGCGCCGAGGTGCTTGCGGGCATCGAAGAGATACACAACGATATTCCAAACCCCGCACCGTGACCCGATATGAGACTGTTTGTCGCCATTCCCGTGCCCGAGTATATCCGCGATGCCCTTGTGCGGGTTTCTTCCGGCGTGCGCGGCGCGCGTTGGGTCCGCCCGGAGGGAATGCATATCACCCTCTTCTTCTGTGGTGAGACGGACCGCGCGCAGGCGCAGGACCTGGATCAGGAACTATCAGAGATCAACATCCCGCCGTTCGATTTGAAGTGCGATGAATTCGGATACTTCGAACGGGGCTCTCAAATCAAATCGATCTGGGCAGGCATCGAGGGCAACACCACGCTCGGTTATCTTCACGGACGAGTGGAAAGCGCCGCGGTCAAGGCCGGGTTTGAGAGGGAGACGCGGAAATACAAGCCGCACATCACCCTGGCGCGACTGAAACAGGCGCGCGCGACGGACGTCGGTCAGTGGATTGAAAGCCATGACACGATCGCTATCCCGCCGTTCACGGTCGAGAAATTTACGCTTTACCGCTCACACCTCGCCCGCGAGGGCGCAATGTATGAGCCGTTGGTCGACTACGATCTGGCGGAAATCTAACTGAGCAGACGCGGCAGCTGCGCCATGTCGTTAAAGACAAGGTCTGCGCCGGCATCCCGCAGTAACTTTTCGTCGGCTGGGACACGGTGCGATGCGCCGATATACCCAAATGCTCGCATGCCGGCGCGTTTGGCACCCTCAACCCCAAGTGGTGTGTCCTCTATGACCGTGCATCGGTCCACCGCTACGCTCAAGCGCGCCGCCGCCATCAGAAAAAGGTCCGGCGCCGGCTTGGGGTGTTTGACGTCTTGGGCGGAGAATAAATGCGGGTCCAGGAAGCGGAGCAAGCCGGTGGTGTCCAGATTGCGCCTGATCTTTTCCGGGCTGCCCGATGACGCCACGCACTTCGGAAGATGCGTAAGTTGTTCCAACGCCGCGCGCATGCCCGGTGTCGGCTTGAGTTCGGCGCCGAACGCCTCGATGTCCTTTTCACGAAGCATCGTTTCGAAATTGTCCGGAAGTTCAACGCCGTCATCGGCAACCATTTTGATGACCCCGGGGATGGTGCGGCCGAGGAACTTGGCACGGCATTCGTGTGCGGTGATGGGATACCCATGTCGGCTGAGGAGTGCCGCGAGCACCCTGTTGGCGATGATCTCGCTGTCGACGAGAACCCCGTCGCAGTCGAAGATGATCAGCATCCGAACCTCGAGAGCGTCCCCTCGACAGTGTTGACGTATTCGCCGCCGAACAGGCGGACGTGCACCAGAAGCGGGTATAGATTGTAAAGCTCGCAGCGTTCCTTGAAGAAGTCGGGCCGGAGTGGCCGATATTCTTCGTACCGCGAAAAAAACCGTTCACCGAACGTGTTAAACAACGTCGAGAACGCCAACTCGATCTCTGCATCCGCATAGTAAATGGCCGGGTCGATAAAGCCGACAATACGGCCTGGAAGTGCAAGAACGTTGCCTCCCCATAGATCACCATGAATGAGGGACGGTTTGATATCTCCGTCGAGCCAGGTATCGAGCCGCCCCGCCAATGTCTCGATGCGGTCATACGTCTCTGGGGAGAGCCGTTCAGCCTTTAACGCTTCGCCCGCCATATAGAGCAGGCGTTGGTCACGGAAAAACTCCAGCCAGCTTGATGTTTCTGGATTGGGTTGCTGCAAGCCCCCGATGACGGTGTCTTCCTCATATCCGAAGCTTGCGGCGGTTTGGTTGTGAAGATGGGCGATCAGATCAGCGGCATGCTCTTCCGCATCCCGGTCGATCTGGCCTCCGTGTTCGATCCAGGACATAACCAGTAGATCATCTTCTGTGTGATAGACTTCCGGTACGGGCATGCCGGCCTTGCGAAGACGCTCCAGCATGCGGCCTTCCAACGCCAGCGAACGGCTACCCCATTTGACGACGATTCGGCGTCCGTCATCCAGTTGGCCATGCCGAACGTCTGCGACGCATCCATCGCCCATCGGTTGAAGGCAGCTGACCGGACTGTCGAGTGCGACGGCGATGCGTGCTTCAAGCTCAATCGACGACATTCGGATGCCTTGTTCGGATGTCGCTAAGAAGACCGTGTGACGCCTGGTCGATCATATCGAAAACGTCCCGAAAACCGTCAGGCCCCCCGTAGTACGGATCCGGCACGTCATGGCGCCCGACGTCGGGTGCGTAGCTCAGGAACAGTTTGATGCGATCTTTATGGTTGGTTGGGCACATAGATTGGAGGTTGGTGATGTTTTGGTCATCCATGCCGAGAATATAGTCGAACTCGTTAAAGTCGCTCTCTCTAATCTGTCGCGCGCGAAGGTCTGAAAGATCGATGCCCCGTCGCTCGGCCTCGGCACAGGCGCGGCTATCCGGAGGATCGCCGATATGCCAGCCGCTTGTGCCACACGAGTCCGTCCTAATACGTTCGGCCAGACCCTCGCGGCGCACCAAATCGCGGAACACGCCTTCAGCCGTCGGAGACCGGCATATGTTGCCGAGGCAAACGAACAGCACACGCACCATTGGAAATTTACTCCGGTCTCTTGGAAACGTTATCGACACGATTATCATGACCGTTCACCGGAAGAGCCACAAGTGAGAGGTATCCGCAATGGCCAAGATCGACCCGTCTTCCCAAATCGTTGTTCTGACTGGCGCCGGCATCTCCAAGGAATCCGGTCTAGACACATTTCGCGACAAGGACGGGATTTGGTCGAGGGTCCGGATCGAAGACGTCGCAACCCCGGAGGCGTTTGCGCGCGACCCGGTGCGGGTGCATGAATTCTATAACGCGAGAAGGCAGGGGTTGCTGAACGCGAATGTGCAACCGAATCCAGCACACGCCGCACTTGTGCGATTAGAGCGGGATTGGCCGGGCGGGGTGCTGATTGTCACCCAGAACATAGACGACCTTCATGAACGCGCGGGCTCGGTGAATGTTATTCATATGCATGGGGAGCTGCTGAAGTCGCGGTGTGCGGGATGCGGGCATATCGACGACTGCCGGCACGATCTTTCCGTCGAGTTCGAGTGCGCGGCATGCGGACAGGCCGGCGGGTTGCGGCCGCACGTGGTGTGGTTCGGTGAAATGCCGTTGCTGATGGACGAGATCGAACAGGTATTGGCACAGGCCGGACTATTCCTGTCGATCGGGACGTCCGGAAACGTTTACCCGGCAGCGGGTTTCGTCGAAGTCGTCCGACATTATGGGCGAGGCCATTCGGTCGAGCTGAACCTCGAGCCGTCCGTCGGGGCGACATCGTTTGCCGAGACGCGGTATGGGCCTGCTGGTGAATTGGTGCCGCGCTATGTCGAGGAACTGTTGAGGGCCGTTTAATTAATTGTCGGCGACACGGACGCCGTCGAAGCGATCCAGATTGTTGCGGTCCATCATGCCGCGAAGGCGGGCACCGTATTTCTCGGGTATTTCCGAATACGCCGTCAGGTAGTTCGTCAGGCCACGGCCCTTCGGTGTGCCGCCGGCCGCACGCTGGTCGACGCGGTGTTGGCGGAAGCTCTTGTAGGCGTCGTGGGTGTTGAGATTTTTCATGTAGGAGCGAACGCTGGCGCCGATGTTCTTGAACTTTATAACCTTGAAGCCTTCTGCCTCTTTGGGGTCGAGTCCCTTTACGTCCTCGTTGTATGTGCGCATCCCAAAGAAATTGTTGCCCTTACGGGCGAAGCGGGACGTGCCCCATCCGCTCTCCAGGGCTGCTTGGGCGAGGACGAGCGATGCCGGAATGACGTCGACACGACGCAGCAGCTCTTTCACGTCTCCGGGTTCCACATCGTACTTTTCGTACAACGACGCCGGAACGTCGTTCGGCGCGTCCTCGATTTTAGCGCGCTCGGCGCGGATGCGGTCATTCTCGCGCGCGACGTGCGGCAACATGATGCGGAAGAACGTCGTCTTCTTGTCTTCCACGTTGCGAATCCGATTGAGGTTCAGGTCCAACGAATCGATGAACAGACCTGGGACGGCTTTGTTCGTGGCTACGCTGTCCAACGGGTATCCGAGGTCGCGATGGATTTCCTCGGCCACCAGCGGGGGCAGGGCCGCCACTTCCTCGGGGCTCTCCAACTCGGCCGTCTGATCGCTCGTGCATGCATACAGCAGCGCAACCACGGTCAGCAGCGCGAGCATCGCGGCTACCGCGATGACGCGTTTAATCGGATTATGGTCCGCAGATGTGCTCATTTCCCCTCAAATTGCGGGAACTCTCACCATCCTACATGTGGTAAGAGATTATGATGGCACAAGAGCGGGAAAGTTTGGAGGGGTTGCTTGCCCGGGTACGGGCTTGTGAGATTTGCAAGGACCACCTGCCGCTTGGGCCCCGTCCTGTCGTCAGAATCAGCACTACGGCACGTATCCTGGTTATCGGCCAGGCACCTGGAACCAAGGTTCACGAAACCGGCATTCCCTGGAACGATCCGTCCGGCGACCGGTTAAGAGAGTGGTTGGCGTTGGACAGGGAAGCTTTCTATGACACGTCGAAGATCGCCATCATGCCAACGGGCTTCTGTTATCCTGGCCGTGATCCGAAAGGGGGCGACTTGCCGCCCCGTCCGGAATGCGCCCCAACCTGGCATGCGCCGTTGCGCAGCCATCTTAAGAGCGTCGAATTGACCTTGTTGGTCGGTATGCATGCGCAAGCGTTCTGTCTTAGGGACGCACGCAGGCGGACCATGACCGAAACGGTGCGGGCGTGGCGCGAATATGCACCGGCCATTATCCCGACACCCCATCCGAGCTGGAGAACGACCGGATGGGCGCGCAAGAATCCCTGGTTCGAGGCGGATTTGGTCCCGGAGCTACGCCGGATGGTTCATCAGCTAATTGCGTGAAAACCCTTAAGTGATAAGCACTTGACAGGCTCGTATAATAAGGTCAATTCTTCGATCTAATATAATAAGATCACGTAATTGAGCATCTTTGCGTGACAGGGGTCCCGGACCAACGCGGGCTCAGAGTGTAGCCGTCGGCAGGTATGAAAACGGGGACCCATGCATACCATCACCGACAACGACCTTTTTCATCGGCTTGCCTTTGATAATCCCTGGTGGGAGTTCAAGGACTCAACCCGTGTCGCTTTCAAGAATCCGCCGAAACGCGCGTTCTTTCCGGCGTTCTACGACCGGGTCATGATGTCCGGAACAGGCCGGGTGAACGTCCTGGCCGGCCCTCTCCGTGCGGGCAAGACGGTGATGATGCGCCAAATGGTGGCGCAACTCGTCGAACAAGGCGTCAAATCGACCAATATCCTTTATTGCTCCCTGACCACGCCGAGCTACACGGCGGCCGATCTCGCGATCCTGTTCGAGATGTTCTGCCGCCGATATCGGCATGGACCCGATGCAGAGATTTATGTCTTCTTTGATGAGGTCCAGTACGCCCGGGATTGGGAAAAGCAATTATTGCGGCTGTCGGAAATGCGCCCGCGCGCCAAGATCGTTGGCGCGGTCTCATCGGCGGCACCATCCATCGTCAGCGGCACGAGTGTCATGGACGGTAAGATGGAAGTGTTCGTCCTGCCGCCTTTGACATTCCTCGAATTCCTGCGCTTCCGGGGGACCGAGGAAAAACTGTTCGGGGGGCATGGCAGCGACGGTCATGGCGGGGCCATGACGCTGGCACCGAACGGGTTGCCGGCGCTCAATCAGGAGTTCCACAGATATGTCAATTTCGGCGGGTTTTTGGAAGGCATCCTGAGCGGCAAGGACGGGGTCCCCGCCCCGGCGTTCATCAGAGATGGGGTCGCCGACCGGGTGCTGCACAAGGATCTCGCATCGCTGGCGGGCGTCAACGATCCGCAGGAACTGAACCGGTTGTTCGGACTGCTCGCGTTCAACACGGCTCGCGAGGTGTCAATGGACGACCTGGCGAAAGCGACCGGGATCGCCAAGAATACGCTTCGGAAATATCTGGACTACCTGGAACAGGCGTTTCTGATCCGACGGATAAATAGGGTCGACCGGGACGCCAAGACTTTTCAGCGCCAGGTGTTCTTCAAGGTCTATCTCACCAGCCCGTCTCTTTATGCCGCGCTATTCGCGCCGGTCCCGCCTTCCGACCAGTTCTTCCAGCGTTTGGCGGAAACGGCGCTGGTTTCCCAGTGGCTCGGCTCGGCGGCGATCGAGAACCTTTACTACGCAAGTTGGCGCGGCGGCTCGGTCGATTTGCTGACCCTCCATCCGAAGACTGGCAAGCCGGACCATGTCTATGATCTGGATTGGGCGAATGCGTATGTGCGGACCGATACGCGCCCGGACCAAATGGTCAATTTCGTGCGTGAGAACAATCCGGCGGCGACGACCTACGTGCTGACCGGCAGCGTCGCACGCAACGCAACGATGAAAGGCGTCGAACTGACGCTGGCGCCGGTAGCGCTATATACCTACTGGATTGAGCGGGATCCGACGCTACGGTCGTTTCACGACTAGCTGCGGGCGCGCTCATCCTTGAAAGCGCGCACGATCGGATCGAAAAAGATCGAGAGAAGAAGGCCGGCGACACCGATGCATCCAAGCATCGCCCCGCTGCCGAGGGCTTGTATCGAGCCGTTATGGAAGAAAATCCCGACGCAGATTGCGCCTGCGATGACACAGAACCCCGACAGAAAATAGAGCACAACTTTCAGAGCAGCCATTTCCGCGCCCCCTTCTTTATATGGTTAACATAACCATGCAAAAATTAGGTTCAACGGTCAACTCATATCGCTGGCGGTGCCGTGTTTCCTGCTGTTTGGATGACTAATCCGGATGAAACAGCCCGAAAAGGGTTACTTTCTGCCGAGCAGGCGCAACCGCAAGGCGTTAAGGCGGATAAAGCCCGCCGCATCGCGCTGATCGTAGACATCGTCCTCTTCGAATGTCACCATCGCTTCGTCGTATAGCGAATGCGGCGACTTGCGGCCGGTCACGATCACATTGCCTTTATAGAGCTTCAGGCGCACGGTCCCGGTAACGCGTTCGGATGCCTTGTCGATGGCGGCCTGCAGCATCTCCCGTTCCGGCGCGAACCAAAACCCATTATACAGCAATTCGGCGTAACGCGGCATCAGCTCGTCCTTGGTGTGCATGGCGCCTTTTTCGAGGGTGATACTCTCCATCGCGCGATGTGCATGGAACAGGACCGTGCCCCCCGGCGTTTCGTAGACACCCCGGGATTTCATACCGATGAAGCGATTCTCGACGATGTCGATGCAACCGACGCCGTTCCGCCCGCCCAGTTCGTTGAGCTTGGCCAGCAATGTCGCGGGGCTCATCTTCTCACCGTTGATCGCAACCGGGTCACCCTTCTCGAAATCGATCGTGATCTCTTCCGGGGTGTCAGGTGCCGCCATTGGGGTCACCATACGTGACAGGATCAGGTCATAGTCCGGTTCCACCCAGGGGTCTTCGAGAATCTTACCTTCCGACGAGATATGGAGAAGGTTGGCGTCCTGGCTGAACGGGGCCTCGCCGCGTTTGTCCTTGGGGACCGGGATCTGGTTCTTTTCCGCGTATTCGATCAGCTTGGTGCGGCTGGTCAAATCCCATTCGCGCCAAGGCGCGATAATCTTGATATTGGGTTCCAGCGCATAATAACCGAGCTCGAAGCGAACCTGATCGTTCCCCTTGCCCGTCGCGCCGTGGGAAACGGCGTCGGCGCCGGTTTCACGTGCAATCTCGATCTGGCGTTTGGCGATCAACGGGCGCGCGATGGAGGTGCCGAGGAGGTACGTCCCTTCGTAGATCGCGCCTGAACGGAACATCGGAAACACGTAATCCCGTACGAACTCTTCCCTTAGATCCTCGATGTAGATTTCCTTGATGCCAAGCATCTCGGCTTTTTTGCGCGCCGGCTCGACTTCCTCGCCCTGTCCAAGGTCGGCGGTGAAGGTCACGACCTCGCAGTTGTAGGTATCCTTGAGCCATTTCAGAATGACGGAGGTGTCGAGGCCGCCGGAATAGGCGAGGACGACTTTCTTGACTTCATTAGACATGCGCGTGCGCTCTCGGGTCCGATGTTGGAAAAGCGGGCGCAGTATATTGATCCGTCACGCTTCGTAAAGCGGGATCGGGGTGTCGGCTGATCAGGCGAGAGACTGAAAGGCAAGAACCCGGTCGATAACCTCATCGACAAGGGCGCGTTGTTCGTCGCCCATGAAATCGAGATCGCGGTCCGTCAATCCAAAAGACAGCAAGACCTGGGTTCGTTCCGGCGGGATCGGCTGCATCGTATCGTCATCGGGAAGCCGCGGCATCCCCGTCGTGGCGGCCTTCACCGCATCCGAGTCACCGCTTAAACGTTCGGCCAGCATTTCGAAAGTCGTCGGATCCAGGAGCATCGGTGTCGGTTCCCCTTCGCGTGAACGATGAAACCATTGGACACGTCATGTCCTTTAGAAAAGCTTAAGGGGAAAATTCAGGAAATGCTGATCTCGGGGTCATCGTAAAACGCGATGTACCCGCTGATTTCCGCAACATTCAGCTTCGCTGCCGGATAGGACCATGCGAGGTTGCTTCGGTGGCTGCCCTTAATCTCAATATCGAAGTATTCCGCCTTTCCCTTGTGGGGACAAACGGTCGATTTGTCTGACGGTTTGAGGAAATTCATCTTCACATCGAGGCGAGGGAAATAGTACCGGTCAGGATATCCCGGTTCATGCAGGATGACCGCGGCATCGCTTTCCACCAATACGGTATCTCCAAGACGCACCGTCACCGGTTCACGGCTGAAGGACACGCTAATTGCGTCGGAAGGGGAAGGTTGAAAGTTCAAGTCCCGCCTACGTCATTCTGAAACAACACCACCCATAGACATACGCCGGATTCCCCGATTTCGCAAAGAATCCGTGTTCTTTTATGCCGGGCAAGCGGCAGGAATTACCCAGTCGTCTCGTCTTTGTCGGTCTTCTGCCCCGGTTGAGGATCGACCGCCTGCATCAAAAGGACCCCGGCCCCAAGGCCGTTCGGTGCAGACCTAACCTGTTCGGCTAGCCCGTCCGCCGCCGCATCGATGCCGTTTTTGCCACCCTCTAAAGCATCCTCGGCGGCAAGCCGCTTTTGAATTTCGAGAGCGATCATCTTCTCGATCTTGCCGCGTTGCTCGGGTCCCATGTTTTCAAGGTCTTCCTCGCTAAGTCCCATTGCCGCAAGGATTTTTTCGCGAAGCTCTTCGAGCTTCTTCTCGTTGATTTCTTCCGCGTACGCGCTGAAGCCCTTGTCCCGGATTTCCTCCAGGGTCTGTCTGAACGCGCTCTTCCACGCCGGTTCCTTGTCCAACTCCGGTTTATTGGTTTTGCCGGGCATCGCATCCGGAAACTGAGCGGCGTGCGCCGCGGCGGGTTGAGTTTTGTCGAACATGACGGTTGCTCCTCCTCTGGTCGTCAGGGGAAGAGAAGCAAATTCAGTACCAAAAAGTGCAGCTCAAGCAGTTTGCGCGCGTTCGGAGAATTTTCGCGCCCGTTCGGACGCGGATTTCAGCTGGCCGCACGCGGCCATGATGTCACGCCCGCGCGGTGTGCGGACCGGCGACGAATATCCCGCGTCGTTGACGATTTCGGCGAACCGGTGAATGCGGTTGTTGGACGAGCATTCATAAACGGCGCCCGGCCAGGGATTGAACGGGATCAGGTTGATCTTGGCCGGAATACCCTTTAGCAGCCGAACGAGCTCATGTGCATCCGCGTCGGAATCGTTGACATCCTTCAGCATGACGTACTCGAACGTGATGCGCCGCGCATTGGAAGACGTCGGATAGCGCCGGCACGCATCCAGCAACTCGGCGATCGGCCATTTTTTATTAATAGGGACCAGTTCGTCACGCAGGTCGTCACGAACCGCATGAAGGCTGATGGCGAGATTGACGCCCAGTTCAGCGCCGCACCGCTCGATCTCGGGCACGATCCCGGACGTCGACAACGTAATGCGGCGCTTCGACAAAGCAATGCCGTCGCCATCCATCACGATGGTCAGCGCCTTGGCAACGTTCTCATAATTAAAAAGGGGCTCGCCCATACCCATCATCACGATGTTCGAGAGATTTCGGCTTCCGTCGCTGGGCGAAGGCCACTCACCATAACTGTCTCGTGCCGCCATGAATTGTCCGACGATCTCTCCTGGCGTCAGGTTGCGCACCATCGGCTGGGTGCCCGTATGGCAGAACTTGCAGGCGAGGGTGCACCCAACCTGGCTTGAGACGCAAACCGCACCCCGATCCTCCTCGGGAATGTGCACGGTCTCTACTTCCTTGCCGTCGGCGAGCCGAAACAACCACTTGCGGGTGCCGTCGATGGAAGTCTGTTCCGTGGCGACGCCCGGACGGGAAACTTTATGGGTTTCCGCGAGCTTGGCGCGGAAGTCCTTCGACAACGTGGTCATCTCGGCGAAATCGGTTTCACCTTGATGATAGATCCAGTGCCAGAGTTGCTTGGCGCGGAACGGCTTTTCGCCCAGGCGCGCCAGTTCCCCCACGAGTTCCTCGCGGGTCAGCCCCACCAGATCGATGCGTTCGTCGGTATCCGTGCTCATCATGGCGCGGGGTTTACACCTAATCCGCGCCGACGCCAAGGGGGCGGAGAAGACACAGCCTTGGCGCGTCCCCGTAATTGCTCTAAAGCCATCCGATGGCTGACGATGAATTCGACCATGCCGAAAAGCGACGTTCGTTAATGCTGCTGGCATTGGCGGAAGTTTCGGCCTTGTCGCTGTGGTTTTCCGCTAGTGCCGTTGTCCCCGCATTGAAATTGGAAGCGGGTATCTCCGACGGGCAGGCCTCTCTATATACAAGTGCGGTTTCGATCGGTTTTGTCGTCGGAACCCTATTGAGCGCTTTGCTGACGTTGTCGGATCGCATGCAGCCGACGCGTCTTTTTGCGATCTCCGCATTAGTGGCAGCGGCGGTGAACGCCGCCATTCTCGGGATCGATCCGAGTTCGTTCCTCGTAATTGTGTTCAGATTCATCACCGGGATGTGTATGGCCGGCATCTACCCCGTTGGGATGAAGCTGGCGTCCTCGTGGTCGCGTGGCGACACTGGGTTTCTGGTCGGTCTTCTCGTTGGTGCGTTGACGCTGGGCTCCGCCCTGCCACACCTGTTTAACGTCGCGGGTGGGGTGGACTGGCGTTTCACACTGACCGCGGCGTCGATGGCGGCAGGACTGTCGGCGCTGTTGATCCTCCAGTGTCGGCCCGGGCCTGGTCTAGCGCCGGCCGCACCGTTCAATCCGCATGCGATATTGGAGGCATGGCGGAACAAACCGCTTCGGCTCGCAAATTTCGGTTACCTCGGCCACATGTGGGAACTCTACGCCATGTGGGGATGGATCGGATTCTATTTGGCTGCGAGTTTTACCGAGAGCGGCATGCGCAACCCGGTTTTCTGGGCGGGGGCGGCGACGTTCCTGGTGATTGCGTCAGGGGGCGTCGGGTCGATGCTGGGTGGCGTCTTTGCCGACCGGATGGGGCGGACCACGCTCACTATGGGTGCGTTGGCGATCAGCGGCACGTGCGCCGCGACGGTTGGTTTCTTTTACGGCGGCGTGCCGGCGCTCATGGTGCTGATCTGCTTGATCTGGGGTTCGACGGTGGTCACCGATTCTGCGCAGTTCTCTTCGTGTGTGATCGAACTCGCCGACCCCCGCTATGTCGGCACCATGCTGACCGTGCAGACGTCCATCGGCTTCTCGCTCACGCTGATCACCATCCATGCGCTACCGGTATTTGCCGATGTTTATGGATGGCGATGGGCGATGGCGCCGCTGGCCATGGGCCCGGCGTTAGGTGTCATCGCGATGTGGATGTTGCGCCGGGACCCGGCCAGCGCGAAACTCGCCGGCGGGCGGAAGTAGTCACCCCGTCGCCAAAAGGGTGACGCCGATCAGGATGACGAGCGCCCATCCGAGGCGGCGTTTCAGGTCGCCTTCCTTGAGTAGGATGCTCCCCATCAGAACGGTCAGTAAGACGCTGCTCTCGCGTAGCGGCGCGACGTAAACCACGGGCGTGAAAGTCATGGCGTATAAGACGAGCAGATAGGCGAGCGGACTGACCGTAGCGATCACCAGAATACCCAGCTTTTGTTCTTTCCAGAACGTCTTGACGATCTCCAACCGACGGATGCCGACAGGCGTCAGCATTGCCGCCCGGCAGACCATGCCCGTGATCTCCAGGATCAGCGGTGAAATCATCACGGTGGAAACCGCGTATGCGTCCCAGACCGTGTAGCAGCCAATAAACGTGCCGGAGCCAATCCCGAACATTAGCGATGTGCGGAAGTTGTCGGGGCGTTTTGAGAATCCCCCTGTCAGGCTGACGACGCCGAAGATGATAATGGCCGCGCCTATTGCAAGCTGAAGCGAGACGTTTTCGCCAAGGAGCACGATGGCCAGAGTTACCGAGAGCAAAGGCCCCGTGGCGCGGGCGGTCGGGTAGACCAAAGACAGATCGCCGTTTCGATATCCAGCCTGCAGCAACAGGAAGTAACCCAGATGGATTGCCGCGCTGCCGACGATGAACCCGATCTCGAGCCACCCGATTGCCGGTCTGTCGACGACGATCACGTACAAGGTTACCGGCATGTATATGACGCTGGAAACGATGGCGAGCAGCCACGCCAGTTCGGCACCGCCATTCAGACGTTTGACGAAGAAGTTCCATGTCGCGTGACAGAATGCTGCGGCGAGAACGAGAAGGAATGCGGTTAAGGTCATGACGATCCCTGAGGGTCAGTGGTTCAAAGGCGTGCGCCAGCACGCCCCTCCAACCCCTCTAGGTTTTTAGTCCTCGGGTGTCTGCCGTGATCGGCTCATAACGGCGCTCGGTCCAGACCTGATAGACGTCAGCGGAACCCAAGCCGCACTTGGATGGGCGGGAAAAGTATAGACCTTTAGATGCGTCCGTAAAGGCGCAGGGAAAGGTTCAGATATTGGGTGCGTCGATGCCGTTCTGGCGGCATGCGGCGACAACGGTGTTGCGAAGAAGACAGGCGATCGTCATCGGCCCAACCCCACCAGGCACCGGTGTGATCGCGGACGCGTTCATAGCGGCCGCCGTAAAATCCACATCGCCGACAAGCTTGGTTTTCCCTTCGCCTTTCTCGGGCGCGGGCACGCGATTGATACCCACATCGATGACCACGGCACCCGGTTTGACCCAGTCGCCCTGAACCATTTCGGGCCGGCCGACGGCGGCAACGAGGATATCCGCCTCCCGGCAGCGTTCGGCGAGATCTTGGGTGCGCGAATGCGCGATGGAAACCGTGCAGCTTTCGCCCAGCAACAATGCCGCCATTGGTTTGCCGACGATATTGGAGCGGCCAAGCACCAGGGCGCGCTTGCCGGAGAGATTGCCGCCGAAGTGATCTCTCAGCATCAACAGGCAGCCGTATGGGGTGCAGGGGACGAGGGCCTCTTGTCCCGTCCAGAGCCGACCGACGTTGATGACGTGAAACCCGTCCACATCCTTGTCGGGGTCGATTGCAGCGAGAACCTTGCTCTCGTCGATATGGTCGGGTAGCGGCAGCTGCACCAGAATGCCATTGCACCCGGGATCGTTGTTGAGGCTCTCGATCAGCGTCAACAGCTCGTCTTCAGGTGTCGATGCGTCAAGCCGATGCGTTACGGACGTCATGCCCGCTTCTTCGGTTTGCGTGCCTTTGTTGCGGACGTAAACCTGACTCGCTGGGTCTTCGCCGACCAGAATGACGGTGAGGCAAGGCTTGATGCCGTGATCCTCAAGGAGACGCGCGACCTCGGCGGCCACTCGCTCCCGCAATCCTGCAGCAAACGCCTTGCCGTCGATAATCTTGGCATCGCTCATCTCTTATTCCCCTCCCGGCCCGGATGCCCGGTATACGAACGTCCGAAGCTTCGCCAGAATTTCCCGGCCGTCGCCGGAGATTCGAAGTATTTTATTGCGGTCCGTCACGCCCTGCACGATTTCCATGTCGCTCTTACGTAACCGCCATGCCTTCGCCAGAAGTTTGATGACGGCGGTGTTGGCGTTACCTTTCTCGGGAACGGCGGTGACGGCAATCTTGATCGCGCCATTTCCTTGCCCGTCGGCGACGAGATGGCCAATTGCGTCATGAGACGCCTTGGGCGTGACCCGGAGCCGGACGTCGAGGCCGTCATCGATCAACTGAAATGGTTCTGGAACGTCAACCAATGCGCATTGCGAGCCGTGCGATGACATCCTTGGCAAACCAAAGAAGCAGGATCAGCAACACGGGCGAGATATCGACCCCGCCTAAATCCGGCATGAACCGCCTGATCGGTGCCAGCAGGGGCTCGGTCAAGCGCGTGACGACATCGTAAATCATCCGCACGAACTGGTTCGACAGATTGATGACGTTGAACGCGATCAGCCAGCTCATGATGACGGCGATGATCACGACCCACGTGTAAAGCCCGATCAGATGGTAGATAAGACCCAATGCCGGGCCGGCGATAACGTCCATGTGCGTGCTCTCCGTTGGCGTGTCCGCGTGCATGCCCCCGGCTTGGGGCGATGATGTAAAACGTCGAATAAAGTAATTGCCGGGATGCGTCGGCGCAAGCGCCCGCCGATGCCGATAATCCCGCGTTGAGAAGGCCGGGATGCCGATATCGACTTGACAGAAAAGGGTGTGGGGCCGATATTCCGCGCCCGTCGGTCGGGCATTTCAACTCATCGACGAACCTGGTGCGGGGCCGTAGCTCAGTTGGGAGAGCGTCGCGTTCGCAATGCGAAGGTCAGGGGTTCGATTCCCCTCGGCTCCACCATTTCCCCCTTCTTCGATCCGTGTTCGTCCTGACCGCTGTCTTCGGTGGGTGATACGGCTTTGGAACGAAAACTTGACCATTTCCACCTTTTCGGTTTCATGGTCTCCCGCTTGAATTGAAGCGCGCAGTACGTCCGTCGTGACCAGACCGGTTCGTATGGGCGCCAAACGATCGGCATTTTGATGAGAAACCAGGAGTCAACACGGTCCTCCGAAACCCGCTGGGTCACGATCGCGGTCGTCGGCATTGTCGGTCTTCTGCTCGCATACAATGTCGTGGGATTTGTCATTGAACGTCCCGGCGCAGCTTCCTTCCAGACGCCTCCGCATGCCACTCATCGTGCGGGTTATATGTCATTCGTCGAGTCGTCACAGAATCATCAATACGATTTCCGGTTATATGAAGCACTTCGGCGGCATTTCGATGGTGCCGAATTGATTGGGTACGACGAAAACGCGGTCAGCTTTGGTGGATACGGCCAGTTAGCTAAGCAATTCGGCCGGCGTACCTTCGCCGGCTTTGAATCAGAGACAGTTTCCATTTACGATCCCATGCTCGCGTCGGATGAAGCTCTTAAACTACGTCAAGAAGCAGTCGAAGTACTGCCCGCCACCGAACATTTGCCCGCAGTTGTCGTCGTTGCACCTCAAGGTTTGGATCGTTTGCCGGCAAGCGTTCTGGTACTGCAAGGTGTCGACGGTACCCGTTTCTATGTATCCGCTTCGATGGTGCCTGAAAGATACAAGGGGGTCACCGGTGGAGATTGAAATCCTCGGCGCCCTGGCGGCTTTCGGATTTGGGTGGATATTCCTCCGCCCATTAGCACCGGAGACCGGATGCGATTTCATTGCGGCGGCAGCGCTCCCGATCGGCGTCGCGCTCTGGGTGCTTTCGAGCATGCTGCTCCTGCTCTCCCTCAAGTCATTTGATCCAGCGCATAGCGCTATGTTGGCGCTGTTGATCGGCATGCTTGTGAATGTGAGCACTAAAGTTGGTGTCACCCGCCGTGAACTGATTTTTGCCGCCGGCGGCGCGCTGGTTATAGCGGCGTTTGCCGGGATTTTTGCGGCTTTTGAATGGTCGGTCTTCAACAGTGATATGGTTTGGACGCTATATATGGCGGACGACCTGATCGATCACGGGGTCATATCGGACAATATGCGCCGCACCCAATTGGGGGCGGATCCTCTTTATCTTGCATTTGTGTCGGCTTTTGTCCGCCTGTCAGGCGAGTATTATGCCGTTTCCCTCTCCCCTTTGATGATGCTCTGCACGATGGCGCTGTTCGTCATATTCACGGTGCGTGCGGCTATGTCCGGTGGTCTGCGTGGTCGCGGAACGCGTATACTGATCGGTGTTCTGGGAGCAGGGGCATTTCTCTCCAGCGGGTATTTCGTCAATACGGCGCTACAAGTGAAAACGCATTCTGTTTATGCCCTTCATATGCTTGGTGCGTGCGGTGCATTTTACTTTGCTGCAGTTGAAGGTAGCCGCAGGTGGTTTGCGGCGGGTTTGATGTTCGCGGCGCCGATGGTCATGTTCCGATTGGAATCGGGGCTTGCGGGGCTGCCGGTCCTCGTCGTTGCGTTGGCGATTACATCTATCCCACTTCGTCAAAGATTGTGGGGTGTGGGCCTCGTCTTCATCATGTGGGCGGCGGCGTACTTCTGTTTGCTTGTGGCCACAACCTACTACGATGGCATGATTGATCGTGGCTACGTCTCGAAGAACATCCTTTATACTGGAGCTTTGGACGCTGTGGCGGGAGGGCTACTCGTACTTCTCGCCGCTGCGTCGAGACACGGTCTGATCACGGGGATCGTCAATGGTCTCGTGACTTTTCTGCCTGCGTTGATGGCCATAACCTTGGCCGTCCTTCTGGCCATCCATGTCGTGGTCTTCTCAGATATCTACGCGGCGTCTGCCAAGGACATTGCCGCGATAATCGCAGACCCGAGTATGGGGGGCGTTGGGTTCTCGATCGCGGCCGGGCTGCTTTTGCTTTTGTCACTGGTGATGAGAGGCCAGCTCCCGTGGTTGTGGGTCGTGCTGGTGCCGGTGGTGTCATTTCTGATCACCGTGTTGTTGGCGGATGTTCATCTTGAGGGGCATCCCCATTGGGGCATGACAGGCGCACTGACACGAATAATGTCGCACGTCATCCCCACGCTGGCGTTTTACGTCGTGCTGCGAATTGTCGTCATGTTGAATGACGTCTCGACAACGGAGCTTCAATCGGACACCTGATCCATGTCCGTTTCCTCGGCCATCCGGCGTGGTGGTTTTCCCCCTTTGACGGAACCCTCGAAAAAAATGGGGTGGCGCATGCGCCACCCCGAGATATCCCAGGACAGGGGATGGAGAAACTCAATTACTTGTTGTGGCCTTTGGCCTTCCCGTGGCCATTGCCACCAGCGTTGCCGTTGCCGCCAGCCGCGGTGACGCCGGCCTGCGATGCCTGTGCGCCTGCATTGCCGCCTGCCGCGGAAACGATACCCGCATTCGCGGAGTTGTCGGCGGTAGAGCCTGCATTGGAATGCCCATAGGCGTTGCCGTTTGCGTGGTTGTTGCCACTACCGCCGTTGCCGGTGACGAACGCCGCTTTCCCGCCGCCACGATTACCCGACGCCGTCACGCCAGCGTTGTTGGGTTTGTTCCCTGGTGTGGTCGCGCTATTAACCTGCGTCGAGGTGCGGCCATATGCTTTGCCGTTTCCACCGCCGATGGTCATTGTGCCGCCATTGCCGAGCGAGATGACAACCGGCCGACGGGCCCGGGACTGGGAGCTCACGGCGGAAGACGTGGACGCAGCGGTGGTGGGTTCCGTCGCGGTCGAACCGCTCACGTCCGTCTCCGTCGTACCGGGGTCCGTCGCCGCGACTTGCCGGCGATTACTCTTGGCGACGACCTGGCCAAGGTTCTTTTCCGTGGTCAAACCGTCCGCCTGCATGTCCTTGAACACTTGTCCCCATCCCTGACCGTCCTGTCTCGCGGCGGCAATGTCATCGAGGGAGAGCGGTTCCGTGGTTGCCGTTCCGGCGCCATCGGCGGTTGCCGACGTACCCGTATCTTCTGCGGTATCGGCATCACCGCCATCGACGGGTTCCGGCTGCTGGTCGGCCAAAGCTTTGGCGATCTTCTGTCCGCCCGGAGAGAGTGCGTCATAGGCTCCTTCGTTCGAAGCGGTGTCCGCCCCGCCCGAGGTGTCGCCATCGCTGCTTGTCGTATCCGGGCTGTCGCCACCGGCACCGTCTTCCGTGAGGCCGGCAGAGGACCCGCCGGAGCCGTCCGTAATCACGGGGTCTTCGCCGTCGTTTGCTGCCTGTTGTGCCTGGGCGAGTGCGGGTGCCATCAAAAGTGCCAGTACGGCTGCGGTCGATATGGTGTGAATGCGTTTCATGGAATGCCTCCTTTAGCGTTGGCTTCAGGGTTCGGACAGTTCAAAGATCATTTGCGTTGTTCAGCGAATTGGGCGTCAACGCTCTGCGCGGTCTGGATGATGATTTCCGTGGACGTTGCGCTATCGCGGAAGAAGCCGTCGGACTCGATGACGGTCACGCGCATCCGGGTGGTTGCGCGTGTAAGCGCCTCGAGTTCGATTTCCGCCGTGCGCTCGCGCGCCTTGGCTTCGATCTTGTAGCCGGTCTTGGTTCTCTCATCGGTTTTGAGTTCCATGGCCATGTTTGCGAGCGCGGTCTTGGTGGCGCTGCGAACGTCTTCGAGTTCGGCGGTGAATGTTTTATAGGCGATGCCGCTCAGCGTATGATTGACGCCGGCGCTGGTCGCGGTTCCAGCGCCCACGCCAAGCATCGTTAACCCGACGCCTGCGCACCCCTGCAGGCTGAGTGCCGCTACGGCGATCAGTATGATCGAGGTATTTCTCACTTTAACTCCCTCCAACGGTAGTCTTGGTTCTGATTGCGCCTTACGATTCGTTGCCTGCCGGTGGTGTGGTGCCCACTTGCCATGCGCCGTCTTTACGCTTGCAGGCAATTCGGAAGGTTTCACTGACGGACGATTCGTGTGCGGCGCGGATCGTCAATGTCCGGCAATCGCGCTCGCCCACCTGGAACGTGCTCTTAGGTTGCACCCGGTATGTCACGACATCGGCATTGGGTTGTGGTGATGGAATGGTGATCTTTTTCACATCACCATCGGATACGCTTTCGAGTACTTCAGCCAGTTCGGGACTGGCGAGGACGTTGGCGCGGCCTTTTGTTCCGTGGCTGAAAAGACCACTGTACACGCCGACCATCCCGTTCGTGTCTGGGTATGCCGGGCGGAACGCCAATAGCGTTGCGACGGCCACTCCAACGGCGAGGATGCAGATGTGTTTCCATTTGGCATCGGTGGGGCTCCATTCCTGCGGTTTCAGCTCTTTCATGACTGTCTCCGGTTGATCCGGTCCCGCTCGGCTCGGTCGCCTGTGTTCGGGACATGCGAAGACGGTAGAGCAACCCCGGGCACCGGTGTTGCGACAAAGAAGGGACATCGCCGCAAACGGCGTCACAGCAATGTCACAGTGAAAAATTGTTTATTATTAGGTGGTTAGATTGGCGTGGGAAGGTCGATGATGACATCCAGGCCACCTTCGGCGCGATTCCGAAGGATGATCGTCCCGCCCATCAACTCGACGTTGCGCCGGACCACGAACAAACCGATGCCGAAATGCGATGCCCTGTCACGCTCGCTGGCGCTATCCCGATCGCGGATCGACACGTAACGTTCGAACACCATATCCAATTTATCGTCGGGAATGCCTGGGCCGTTATCGGAAACGGTGATCCGCACCCGGCCGTTTGCTTTGCCGGCTGTGATCGTGACGGTGCTGTCGACCGGTGCGAAGCTGATCGCGTTCTCGATAACGTTCTCCAGCGCCGTTTCCAGCAATTCAATATCTGCGAGCGCTTGTATGCCTTTGGAATTTAAAACTTCGATTCGCGCCCGCTTGGCATCCGCCGGTGCTTCATATTCTTCCGCAAGGCCATCGAGCAAAGGCCCCAACGGGACCGGCGAGGCGGCACTCTCGAGGCTGTCAGCCGTCGCGATATCGAGGGCCCGGGCGGCGCTGACCAGTGAGTCCAGTTTGTCCAGGGAGGCGTCAATGATTTCGACGGGGCGTTGTTGCGCGGTGGGTAAATCGCTGACGGTGCGCTTCAGTGGATCAAGAGACTGGCGCATCACGGCAATCGGGGCTTTGAAGGCGTGCGCATTTTCTTCCGCCGACCTTCGGATGGTTTCCGCGGATCTTTCCAATGCCGCGACCATATTGTCGAACGTGGATGCGATTCGGTCCAATTCCCGGAATCGGTTGCGCCGCTGGAAGATCCTCGCACCTCCCCGGCCGCGCATATGATCGGTTGCGGAGCGTTCGAAGAGCTTGAGATTGATCCAGACATCGATAAACAGCCACACGGTGACCGCAGCCAACAAAAGATAAACCCCGGTGGCAATCAACACTTCAGGGCTCGACCAGTAACGCCGCGCGAGCGTCGAATCGAACAATCCTCCCTCGCTGTAGGATGTGATGACGATCCAGCATCCATCCTTGGTTCTGACGGCATCAAGTGACGCAATCAACTCCTGCTGGCCCTGTGCGTTCGTGTAGCGGGCGGTTTCCCGATTGTCAGGCGCGCAGCTTCGCTTCACGTCCTGAAGAACACCCGTATCGACGAGGGCGCGCCGTTCTCGCTCGAGCAGCGATGCCTCGACCGGGGGCCACGCGGCGACAAAGAAAAAGCCGCCCGCATTGTCGTCTTCAGGTTTCAGAAGAAGTTTCACATTCGCCTGCGCCTGTTCGCCCAGTTCCTTCAGGTGTCTGGTGACGGCGAGAATATCCGCTTGCCCCTGTGCCTGGACGGATGGCGCCAGCGCTGCGGCGATCAACGCACCCTGCTTTTTGATGACTTCGACCAGCAGATCGTTCTTCTCGGCGTCAGCCGCCTGGAACCGGGTATACAACGCCAGTGGCACGATCAGAAAAATCACGAGCAGGATGACGAACCGCGAAAGAAGGGAGCCGCGGGGCAGGCGATTTCTAGTGGCCGTGGTTTCAGTCTTGGCCACGTTCACCGCCCCAGCGGTAACCGAAGCCGGGATAGTTTTCGATGGCGTCGAAAGACGGGTCGACATCTCGGAACTTTCGCCGGACGCGTTTGATGAACGTCCGCACGTTCTGACGATAACCGTCTTCGCCCTGTCCCGCGACGAATCCCTGGCCGCGCACGATGTCATAGATATCGCGATAAGACAGGTTATCGCCGGCGCGGCGGGCGAGCGCTTCGACGATATCGAATTCGCCTATGGTTAGGTCGACTTCCTGTCCTTGCCAGCGTGCGTACTTCCCATCCGCATTCAGGTCCAGATCGCCTATGCGGATCTGCGCATCTGCGGCCTTGGGTCGGGTTCCCGTGTCGGAGCTGCCACTGAGCGCCAGTTCAATCCGTTTAAAAAGTATTGCGAAGCTGCGTGACTTCTCGACGAAATCGATGGCGCCGCCCAACAGGGCCGCTTCCTCGTAAATCTGATCCGACAATACAGTCAGGAAGATGACAGGTACGGCGTGGTCTTCGGCGCGCAACTGCCGGAGTACCTCAATGCCGTTCATCTCGGGCATCTTCCAATCCAACAACACAAGATCAACGGCCGTATCGTTGTTAAAAGCTGCTAACGCATCCGCGCCGTTATCGAAATGCAGAACCGAGAATCCTTCGTTCTCCAGGTTGCCGCCGAGCGATTCCCGAAACAGATCGTCGTCGTCGACGATAGCGACGGTATAAATCGATGCATCGACGCTCATGACTTGGCCTTTGCGTTTTGAATGGCGCCGAGACACGCTTCCGGGCTTTCGGTTTTGCCGCCGGCCGCACGAACATCGTAGGAAAGGGCCCGGAACTGGTTGCGCTCGATATCCATGAAAAAGACGATACTGAGTGTGCATCCGCCGCTGCCGTACAGATAGACCAATGCCGGTTTTTCATCGCGGATGCGCAAGGGCCGCCCGAACGTTTGTTCGATCTCCGCGACGCTCTGACCGATCAGGTTTGATGGTGCCGGCTGCTTGGCCGTCCTTTCGGGGGCGCCGGGTTTCTTGGGTGGAATAACGACGATCTCGCCGGTTGCCGGTTTTACCTTCCCATAGCGAACGGGGACATCGCTGATTGTTGGTGTGGGATCCCCAGACGTCATCGTGCAGCCGGAGATAAAACCGGCGCAGACCAGTCCCGAGAGAACGAAGCGTAATCGGTGAGACGTAGGCATGGCGGTTGCCGGCGGACAATCTTGTTGGGCCCTTAAAGGCATGCGCCAACATAAGACCAATCGCGGTGAGCGTCGAGTGATCGTCGTCACGCTGTGGCAATACTCGTCAAAAGAAGTCACGGGATGCTCACACCCGCTCTCCGATTGGTTTGTTAGCTTCTGCTCCGCATCCGGCGGACCTGGCGCCAGTTCAAGCTGTTTTCGGGTTTGTTCGGGATGAACAGATAAAAGGAGTAAGCGAAGATGTTTCTGAATAAGATCAGGCTTAAATCGGTCGCGATCGCGGTCATTACGGCGTTTACCATTTCTCTGACGCCCTTGGCCCCGGTTAGTGCCGCCCTCGTCGGTAACGATCAGATGGCGAGCGAACAGCAGGTCATGAGTGACCGGGCGTTCGTGAAAACGTTTATGGAGCGCGGCGACGTCCAGAAGAAGTTTGAAGAGCTAGGCGTCAGCCCGGATGAAGCCAAGCAGCGTGTTGATGCCCTCAATGATGCCGAAGTTGCCCAGCTTGCCGAAGAAATTAAAAGCTCGCCTGCCGGTCAGGGCGTTCTCACTGCCCTTATCGGAGCGGGTGTGCTCATCTTCCTGGTGCTTTTGATCACCGATATGCTTGGCTTTACGAGCGTCTTCGGTTTCACCAACAAAGGTTCGGCCAACCCGTCGTGACGGGGGATTGAACGATGAAACGGTCTTCCTTCAAAAGCCGTATCCTCGTCGCGCTGGTGGCGCTGCTGGGGCTTGGTGGTTGCGCGGCGACGCCGGTAACCGACAACCTCACGGCGTCGCCGCCGCGCGGCATGCCGGCTTCAGCCGAATTGACCGAGGTGCCGTTCCACGCCCAGACCAAGTATCATTGCGGGCCTGCGGCGCTGGCGACGGTTCTGAATCACAGTGGTCGCGATGTGACACCGGCAGAACTGGCGGGGAGTGTCTACACGCCCGGCCGAAAGGGGACGCTTCAAACCGAGATCAAGTCCGGTGCCCGCCGGGAAGGCCGTCTGGCGCTGCCGGTTCGCGATATGAGGGTCGCGCTGTCGTTGGTCTCGAAAGGCCGCCCAATACTGGTGCTTCAAAACCTGGGGCTCGAGATGGCCCCGCAATGGCATTATGCGGTCGTTGTCGGCTACGACATTGGCGAGCGCACCGTCACGCTTCGTTCCGGCACGACGAAACGACTGGTGATGCCGATGGAGACGTTCGAGCATACATGGCGGCGGGCCAAGTTCTGGGGCGTGACGATTGCCGCGCCAAGCGGCCCAGTGCCCGATGGAGCGGTGCTTGCGGATTGGCTCGGTGAATCCTTCGGGGTCGAGCGTGCCGGCGGTATCGATGACGCCCTGCTCGCCTATGATACGGCGGCAAGGGAATGGCCGACGAGTGCCTCGCCATTGATTTTCAAGGCGAACCTTCTGACTGAGCGCAAGCGCCTTGCGGATGCCGAGAATACCCTTCGAGAAGCGTTGCGCCGCGACCCCGGAAATGGCACCGCGATGAATAACCTCGCGCATGTGCTCATGATGCGGAACGAATTTGGCCTTGCCGAAGAGATGGCGGAACGTGCCGTTCAGACTGATGGTAAGACGGCGGTCGTCGCCTCAGAGACACTGCGCGAAATCCGCGCGCGCCGCCGCGAATAACGGGGTGACTTGACGTCGCCCTTGGTACTCCCCACCCTCATGGGAGAGCCAGAGGAGGTAAAAATGGCCGAGAAACTGGATGCGGAGGCCCGCGCCGGTGCGCTTGCCGATCTGCATGGATGGGCCGACGTAGACGGTCGCGATGCGATCACCCGCACGTTCAAGTTCAAGAACTTCAACGAGGCTTTTGGATTTATGAGCCGGGTCGCGATGCAAGCCGAGAAAATGGATCACCACCCGGAGTGGTTCAACGTCTACTCGACGGTCGAAGTCACGCTCGCAACGCACGACGCGGGCGGGCTGACCGAACTCGATGTGAAACTCGCCAAGTTCATGAACAAGGCGTTCGGCACCGATTAATTCGTGCCGAGCTTTTTGGAGAGTTCGTCCAGCGCTTTCATGAAAGACACGGTCGGCACGGCGAAGCCTTTTCCGCCGACACGATTCTTCGTGTGCGCGGCATGAACCGCAGCAAGTCGGTATTCCTTGCCGTCGGAAAAGATGATCGGCGAGCCGCTATCTCCAGGCACGGCCTGGCAGCCGTGCTCTGCGACCAGCAAGCCTTTTGTGAAGCCCCACATTTTACAGTTTGGATCCGCCGTCAGTACCTGACCGCGATCGCCCGAATAGCCAGCCTGCGTGAAGACGGTCTGTTTCTTGCGAAGCTCCCAGAAAATTTTCTCCGTGTAGAGTGCAGGCTTCAAAATTCCGGTGACCGGGCTCGGATCTTTCTCCAGCACGATTAAGGCCCAGTCATGAACCACCGCCGACACGGTCGCTTTCCGGTTCGGGTCATACCCGGGTGCGGTGTGAATTTCCGATGCGACGGAATGGAAGATGTACTCGCCCCGGTCCCACCCGGCGACGAAATGCAGGTCTTCTGGTGGCATCAGGCCGCCAGAATACCGGTTGGCGACACAGTGTGCCGACGTGGCGATGATCCGGGGCGCGACGACGGTCGCTGTGCAGTGCCCGCGCCCCGCTTTATTGAAGCGGCCGACCGCCGTCCAAGGGTAGACACGGGAATCCGCCTTGACCCTGACATCCCCGGCGCCGAAGACGCTGTTGGGTTTGTATTTGTATTTGTCGTCCGCTGATTGTGCGCTTGCGCCCGCTGCCATCATCAAAAGCGCGATTGCAAGGATGAGGATGCGCGCGGTCAGGTTCATTGCGGTTCCATTCTAAGTGCGCCGTCAAGACGCACCACTTCGCCATTCAGCATGACGTTGTCGATCATATGAAGGGCCAGTGCGGCATATTCCGACGGATCGCCGAGACGCGACGGGAACGGCACACTTTCGCCGAGCGCTTTCTGCACTTCCTCGGACAGGCCGAACAGCATCGGTGTGCCGAAAATCCCGGGGGCGATCGCCAACACACGAACGCCGCTTCTCGCCAACTCGCGCGCGGCGGGGAGTGTCATCGACGCGATCCCCCCCTTCGATGCCGCGTAGGCAGCCTGGCCGATCTGGCCATCCATGGCCGCGATAGAGGCGGTGTTGATGATGACGCCGCGTTCGCCCGTTTCCAAAGGCTCCAGCGCCGTCATGTCGGCGGCTACAAGGCGCATGACGTTGAAGGTCCCGATCAGGTTGACGTTGATTATGGCGGCGAAGGTCTCGAGCGGTTGCGCGCCATCACGGCCGACGATCCTTTTCGGTGGCGCTATCCCGGCGCAACTGACGAGTATGCGGGCGGGGCCGTGTTTGTCGCGCGCTGCCTGAACCGCCTCTTCCGCACTCTCGGACGATGTTACATCGCAGCCGATGGCGACACCCCCGATCTCATCGGCGATGTTGCCGGCGTCTTCGGCGTTAAGATCGAGAAGGGCGACTTTCGCACCCTTGTCGGCCAGCGCTCTCGCCGTTGCGGCACCGAGGCCGGACGCCGCACCTGTGACGATCGCTGCGTGACCTTTGACGTCCATGACTTTATCCTTCCGATGCCGAGCCGTTATCTGTTTATCAAGAGAATGAGCGGGCGACAACGTGAGCCGAACCCCAGAAGAAAATGAAAAAATCGTCGCAGACGGTTTTGTCGACAAGGCGAAGAAGACGCTTGGGCGGATTCCGTTCACGGATGAGGCTGTCGCCGCATACTATTGCGCGACGGACCCGGTGACGCCGAACCGGGTTCGCGTCACGTTAATGGCGGCGCTTGCCTATTTCGTGATCCCGACGGATATGGTACCCGATTTCATCGCCGGTCTCGGCTTCACCGACGATGCTGCCGTATTCTGGGCCGCCTGGCGTTCGGTCGCGGGTCATGTCACTGAATTGCACCGCGACCGTGCCCGCGACTTTCTGGGGCGGGTGGACGAACAAGCGCCGGACTGAAATCACGGCGCGCGATTGGGAGGAAGAGTTTGAGCACACCACTATGGCAACCGAGCCAGGCACAGATCGACGGCTCGGAAATGACAAGGTTCCGCAAGAAGGTCGAAGCGGATTGGGGTGTTGAACTCCCAAACAGCCGGGCGCTTTGGAAGTTTTCGGTGAGTGAACTTGAGAAGTTCTGGACTTCGGTCTGGGACGATGCCGGCGTTATTGCCGAGACGCGGGGCGAGCGCGTGCTCGCTGACGGGGACAAGATGCCGGGTGCGAAATGGTTCCCGGATGCGCGGCTGAATTTTGCCGAAAACCTGCTCCGCAATCGGGGCGATGGCGAAGCCATGGTGTTCAACGGCGAAGGCAAGGTGTCGCGGCGGCTCAGTTTCGATGAGGTGTATAATCAGGTTTCGATCCTGGTGCAGATACTCGAGAAGCTCGGTGTCGGGGAGGGTGATCGGGTCTGTGGATACCTGCCCAATATGCCGGAAACGGTGATAGCCATGGCGGCGACCAATGCACTTGGCGCCGTGTGGTCTTCATGCTCGCCTGATTTCGGCGAACAGGGCGTGCTCGACCGGTTCGGGCAAATCGAACCCAAGGTGATGTTCTGTACGGATGGCTACTGGTACAACGGCAAACGCCACGATGTCCGCGATAAAACGGCGTCGATCGCGAAGCAATTACCCAGCCTCGAAAAGGTCGTTCTGCTTCCCTATGGCGACGAAGATGCCGACGGGGGAAATATCGATAACGCGGTGACGTACGCTGACGCGGCCGAGGGGCTAACCCCGGGAGAGATTGCGTTTAGGCAACTTCCGTTCGAGCACCCGCTCTACATCATGTTCTCCAGTGGCACCACCGGCGCGCCCAAGTGCATCGTGCACAGTCAGGGCGGAACGTTGTTGAAACACGCGTCGGAACAACCCATCCATTGCGACATTCGCAAGGGTGACCGGGTTTTCTTCTTCACCACGTGCGGGTGGATGATGTGGAACTGGTTGGCGACGAACATTGCCTGGGGTGCAACGCTTCTCCTCTATGACGGCTCGCCGTTCTATCCGTCCGGCAATGCGCTCTTTGATTTCGCCGATGCGGAGAAGATGACGCTGTTCGGCACGTCAGCGAAGTTCATCGATGCCCTCAACAAGGCAAACCTCCGCCCGCGCGACACGCACGATCTTTCATCGGTGCGTATGTTGTGCTCGACGGGATCGCCGCTGGCCCCTGAAGGGTTCGACTATGTATATGACGCTGTGAAGCCGGATATCCATCTGGTGTCTTTCTCGGGTGGAACCGACATCATGGGCTGCTTCTGCGGTGGCGATGCGACGTCGCCGGTTTGGCGGGGTGAGATCCAGATGCGCTTCCTCGGTATGGCGGTCGACGTGTTCGACGATGAAGGTAAGCCGGTCCGGGGCGAGAAGGGTGAGCTGGTATGCACCAAGCCGTTTCCGACGGTGCCGCTGGGCTTTCTGAATGATCCGGGCGATGAACGTTTCAAAGCGGCATATTTCGACGTGTTTCCGAATATCTGGACGCACGGTGATTACGTGATGCTGACCGAGCATGACGGGATCGTGATTTATGGCCGCTCCGACGCGACACTCAATCCGGGTGGCGTGCGCATCGGCACGGCGGAGATCTATCGCCAGGTCGAGAAGCTCGAGGAAATTCAGGAGAGCATCGTCATCGGTCAGGAATGGGACAACGATGTTCGCGTTGTTCTCTTTGTCGTTCTGAAAAATGGCAAACTCGACGACGATCTGATCCAAAGAATCCGCACCCAGGTCAGGAACAACTGCACGCCACGTCATGTCCCCGCCAAGGTGGTTCAGGTCACCGATATCCCCCGCACCAAGTCCGGCAAGATCACCGAATTGGCGGTCCGCGATATCGTTCACGGCAGGGGCGTCAAAAACAAAGAGGCGTTGGCCAACCCGGAAGCGCTCGAGCTTTTCCGGGATTTGGAAGAACTGAAGAGCTAGATCTCGACGTTGGCGAGTGCCCGGTAAAGCGCCTGCAGGGCGCCGGGTGCCGCACCGTCACCAGATTTGGCGCGCGCTTCCAGCTGAACGACGCAGGCTTCGGTAATCGCTTTGATCTCACTAGTCTCCAGTTCTCCCAAGAACTGTTGCGGATTCTGGCGGATCGCCATGATGAACGGGTTGCTCATGCTCCTCCCTCCCGGGCACCCTGCCCTTCAGCCAGCCTGGACGCCGTCTCGCGTGCTTCGCGGAACAGCCAGTCCCTGAAGACCCGGACTTTGGGCCGGTCGTGATTGGTTTCCGTCGACGCGACGTAGTAACGGTAATTGGCGGTCAGCGCCAGATCAAACGGCGCCACCAGCTTACCGGCTGCGATGGAATCGGCGACCAGCAGCCCACGCCCCAGTGCCACCCCATCACCGGCGATGGCGGCCTGGATCACAAGATTGGAATGCGTGTAGCCGGTGCCGCGCCCGGGATCGATATCCGTCAGTCCGGCCGCCTTCAACCACATCGACCAGTCTTCTTCCATGTCATCGTGGATAAGCGGATAGTGCCTCAGGTCCGCCGGCACCTTCAGGCCCGCCCCATCCTCGATCAATGCGGGCGCGCAGACTGGAAAGATGTCTTCGCGCATCAGTTCTTCGGCAACCAACCCCGGCCAGTTGCCGCGTCCGTAACGAATGCCGATGTCGATGCCGTGGCGTTCGTAGTCGACAGAGATATCGGATGTTGCGAGACGAACATCGATGTCTGGATTTTCGCTTCTGAACCGCACCAGCCTCGGCATCAGCCACGTACCGGCAAGACTGTCCATGGTGGCGACGGTCAGAATCCCGGCCTGGTCGCGCCGTTTGACGCGGGCCAATGCCCTGTCCATGGCATCGAACGCATCGATCAGATCGGGTAGCAGTGTCTGCCCGGCGTCCGTCAGGATCAGCTGACGGTTGCGGCGCTGAAACAGCATGATGCCGATCTGGTCTTCCAAAGCCTTTACCTGATGCGAGATCGCGGCCTGCGTCACGCTCAGTTCATCCGCAGCCCGGGTGAAACTCAGGTGGCGCGCGGCCGATTCGAATGCACGCAATGCATTGAGGGAGGGTAGGTGGCGTTTCATAAATCTGATTTTTTCATGAAGAAAAGTTTTCTTATCAAATATGCAGCTAGCGCATGTGAATTTTTAATCCATTGAAGTTGCTATATTTTATAATTGTATCCATAACATTCAAATAAGAAAAACTAATCTAAAAATGAATTAATGTCGTTTGTCCGATGGGGTCGATGCGGATATCACTTTCACGTCGCGGACGAACGGAATTGGCCGTCGCCGCTTTGAACGGAGAAGACCCATGAACAGCATCTTTAAAACCTTTCCCTTCGCCCTGGGGTTTGGCCGCAACGTCCTCAAAACGCTGGCGATCGCCGTTTTCGTCATGCCGGAAAAGGCGCTGGATGTTCTGAATGTATGGGAAACCCGTTTGCGTCATCGCCAGCATCTGGCTCGGCTCGACGTCCGCATCCTGGACGACATGGGCATGACACCTGAAGACGCCGCCCGCGAGAGCGCGAAGCCGTTCTGGCAGGCGTGAGCCCTGAATTCGTCTGAGTGGAAAGGGCGGCCCCGGTGAATGGGATCGCCCTTTTCTTTTCCCGTGCGGCGGATCAGCATATGCGAATCACTGGGGCAATCATCGGAGACGACCATGCTTGAGCATCTGAGGTTGATGGCTAGATACAACAAATGGGCCAACGACCGCGTCAGTGACGCGATTTCGAGCATCGACGAAGCTGATTACATAAAACCACGTGAGGCCTTCTTCGGGTCCATTCACGGCGCCGTTAACCATCTGCTTCTGGTCGATCGTTTGTGGCGTGGGCGGATGATTGAGAATCCTTACCCGGCAGAGGCCTTGAACGAGATCGTTTGTGAGGATCGTGCGACCTTCATAAATGAACGCGACGCAGAGAATGACATCATCATCGACTTCGTCGACGGATTGTCACCGGAAGACATCGAGGGCGAATTTTCATACACCACGTACGCCGGCGTTGATGGCACCGACAAGCGGCGCATCGTGCTGGCGCACATGTTCAATCACGCGACCCACCATCGAGGGCAGGTTCACGCGCTGTTAACGCAGGTACCGAGCGATCCGCCGCCGCTCGACCTCATCTATTTCATGCGTGACCGGGAAGCCGGAAAAACTGCGTAACGCGGCTTAAAGTACACAGTGTTTGGCGAAGTCGGCGGCTTCGTTCGCCGTCCAGTCGCCTTTCGGCTTTTCTTTGAGCTCCTCGCACCATTCCTTCGAGCCCACCTCAGGCGAGCAAGCGGTCAGTGCGCTGAAAGCGATAATGGCCAAGGCAAGAACGCCTGCGTGACGGAGCGATGTGAACATGTGGAGCCTCCCAATGATTGATCCCTTTTGATAGCCCAGAAGCGCGGAATTTGGAAGCGGCCTGCGGCACCTGGATTGATTAGCGGGCAAAACACAGCCTAGAGTGTGAGGTAGGGCAAAGCCGACAGCGATGCTGCGGCCGCGTTGCCCCGGGAGGCGAACATGTTCGGGCGGAGCGCCGACGTTTTCGACCGGGTCGTTGGCAGCGACGAGATCGCGCTCGACGATATTGCCTATCTACCGATCATGGCGGCTTATCGCTATTGGGACGAACAGCGTGGCGGCAACTTTGCGCCGCCCCGCCGATCCTTTCGCCTGGAGGAACTGCCACCGAGACTGATTCCTTACATGGCGATGATCGATTTCCTGGGGCCGCCGCTGGATTTTTATTACCGGTTCTTCGGTGGCGCGATGGCCGAGGTTTCTGGCCGAGAACTAACAGGCAAGACGTACTATGCCGATAAAATCGAAGGGTACGGATTTGTGAATGCGCGTTTGTTCCCGATCTTGATCGAGCGCAAAACCCCGATGGTGCATAGAACGACGTGGGAGTCGGTGAGGGGGCTCCGGTTGGTTACGGTGACGCTCCGATTGCCGTTGTCGAACGATGGAATGAATGTCGACGGTGCGGTGACCGCCAACAGTTACGAGATCGATAGAACGTCCGTCAGACCGGCCTGATCGCGACGACCGAGATATCGTCGATCGCCGACGTGCCCTCCCGAAACAAAGCCAAATCCTTGAGAATCGCCTCGACGAGTCCATCGCTGCCTTCGATGTGGGCGCGCTTGATCACGTCTTTAAGCCTGTCCAGCCCGTATTCATGGCCCGCGCCATTCCGAGCTTCGCGTACGCCATCCGTATAAATGACCATGACGGCGCCTTCCGGGAGCGATTCGGTGCGTGACGTGAAGGTCCAGTCCTCATCCACGCCCAGAGGAATGTCTTCTCCCTCCAACATCGTGAACGTGTCCTTATTCGGGTCGAAAACCAGGGCCGTTTCATGACCGGCTGAAATCCATTCGATATCCCGGCTGGAAGCCTTGATCTGAAGGTAAAACAGCGTCAGCGAACGGCCGCCGGAACTGTCTTCGCTCAATTGCCTGTTAATAGCAGCGAGCAAGTCATCGGGGTTCTGGTGGTGAGCGAGGTTGGCCCGCATCAGTGCGCGCGCCGATACCATCAGCAAAGCGGCGCCGACGCCGTGCCCGGTGACGTCGCCGACCACGACTGCGTATTTGTTGTTATCGAGCGGGACATAGTCCTGATAGTCTCCACCGGTCTCGTCACAATAAATCGTGCGTCCCGCGATATCGTGCCCCTTGAGTTCGGGTGGCGCGGTGGGAATGAGGTGCTGCTGGATTTCCTGGGCAACGTACAAATCACGTTTCACCCTTAATTGTTCTTCCAGTGCCGGTACCATGCGGTTGAATCCGCGTGCGAGATCGCCGATTTCGTCTCGGCCGACATGCTCAATGCGGATGGAAAAATCACCTCGGGCCAGTTTCGATGCGGCTTCGTGTAAACGGCGGATTGGACTGGTTAGGGTCTTGGCGCCGAAGATCGCGAGTGCGGCGGCGATGGTCCCCGCGATCAGCGTAAAGACGATCGCGGCGCGCAATTGCTCTTTGTACGACGTACGCACCACCTCTTCGACACGGTCGCTGACCACGGTGATGATGTCGGCGGGGACACTGACGGCGATATGGTATGCGGAATCCTCAGTACGGCCGGCGGGCCCAAACGACCATATCTCCTTGCTGCCGCCGCGATCGACATACTCGAGCCCGGGCACGCCAGAGCGCATGTCACTGACGACCTTGAGCCAACTGTCGTCACCGTTGAGCAACAGCGGCTGCGGGCGCTCGACAATGTTCCACTGCCCGTTATCGGCGGAGAACCTGCCGATTTCATGGGGGGCGAGTTCCGGATCGTCGTTGGGCACCGAAATCAGGTGAGCATCCGCGCCCGGCGGAAGACGGGTGCCGTCGACGGAGCGCGTCAGAAGGGCGTCTAAACGAATCGAGATGCGCGCCGCGCCCACCAACCGCCCGTCGGCATGCTGTAGGGGCGCGCTCACGGATATCCGTCCGGCCTCATCATTGGCGCCATCGAACCATGCGGTTTCAAGCGCTTCGAGTGTCGTCAGGTACCAGTCCTGCTCTCGGGGGTCACTCGTGAAGCGAACGGCGCGACCTGGGTATGAAACCGTCAGGCCGCTTTCGAACGCGACCGTGAGGGTATCGATGGCGCCACGATTCCGAAGATAGATCGTTCGCGCGACGTCGTTGAAACCCGTTAGGCGCTTAAGTGCTCCTGCTATCTGATCGCGGCGGGCATCCGGTGCGACGTGGACGCTTAAGTGCTGCATGTCGATCTGCCACGCGCCATCCGTGTTCGCTTCGGGTGAAGCCTCATTGTCGAGTATGAATCCGTTCTGCCTGTCGCCGTCCGCGATATTCTCGTTTGATACGCTCAACCGCGCCGCGATGTCCCCGGCAAGAAAGCGAATTTCCCGCGCGACCGTATCCCGCGTTTCCTCGATCGTGACCGCGCCAAGTTCCGTGGCCCGGCGAAGATCACGATGAACCCGCTCTTCCAATAGCTCCTTGCCACGCTCGGCCATGTCGTTGCCGAACTGCTGGGTCGCGCGCAGATAAACAAAGGACGCGGCGCCAAGTGGCAAGACGGCAAGCGCTACGAAACAGATTGCGAGCTTGGTTCCGATCTTCATGCGTGACCTGTCAGTCTCGGCGGGCGCACTACGTTCTCGACCGCCGGCTTATTTCGTCTCGGACGTAAGAATTACAACTTTCCCGGTGGATTTGCGGCTGGTGAGGGTGTCGTGCGCCAGTTTTACATCCTCCATCGGGAACACATGCGATACGTGGGGCTTCAACTTTCCGTCCGCATACCATTGCAACAGTTCTTTGAACGAACCGTGCACCAGATCCGGGTCGAGAATACGATGCGCACCCCAATAATACCCAATTACGGTGATGTTCTTGACGAGTAGGATGTTCGCTGGGATTTGCGGTACCGTGCCGCTGGCGAAGCCGACGACGAGTATCCGCCCGCCTTGGACGATTGCCCGCAGGCTGGCATCGAAAGCAGCACCCCCGACCGGATCGTAAACGGCATCCGCGCCACGCCCGTCCGTCAACGCCTTGACGCGTTCGCGGATATCCTCGGTCCGGTAATCGATTAAATCGTCAGCACCATATTTCTTGGCGATTTCGAGCTTGTCCTGGCCGCCCGCCGTAGCGATCACCCGGGCGCCCAACGCCTTCCCGATCTCCACCGCCGTCAGGCCGACGCCGCCGGCCGCGCCGTGAACCAGCAGCGTTTCGCCTGGTTGCACCTTGAGCTTATTCACAAGTCCGATGTGGGACGTGCCGTATACGATTGGAAACCCGGCGGCTTCGACGAAGGTCATCTTGTCGGGGATGACGTAGACATTGGAGGCTTTCGCAACGGCTTCTTCGGCATACGCGCCATGTTCGACGCTGGCCATCACTCGATCACCGACATTGATCCCCTCGACGTCACTCGAGACCTCAGTCACAAATCCCGCCGCTTCCAGGCCGGGCGCGAACGGGAGTTGCGGTTTGACCTGATACTTTCCCTTGACCATCAACGTGTCGGCGAAATTGACGCCTGCAGCGCGCACCGCGATCCGAACATACCCCTGCGGCAGGTCGGGTGAGGGCAGTTCTCCAACACCCAGTTGGTCATCGTCGTCGAAACTGGCGCAAACAACAGCGCGCATGGGCGGCTCCTTCTTGAAATGACCGGACCGGTCTGAAATGTTTAGGTTCACATCTCAGTGGACAATAAAAGCAAAACGCCGCCAACCCAAGACGCGGAAACAGGAGTTGCTCATGCGCGGTTATTTCGGCATCGGCGTCGAGGGAATTTCCAAGGAAATGAATGTGGGCAACCTGTTCCGCTCCGCCCACGCATTCGATGCCAGTTTCGTGTTTACCGTCAAAGCGGCTTATTCAAGACGCCGTGGTGGGAAGTCGGATACATCCGATTCGCTAGCTCATCTACCCTTCTATGCCTTTCCAGACATCAATTCGATGATGCTGCCGAAGTCCTGCAAGCTGGTGGGGGTTGAGTTGATCGACGATTCCATCGAGTTGCCGAGTTTTCACCACCCCCCGCAAGCGGCGTACGTGCTTGGCCCCGAACGGGGCGAGTTGTCGCCGGAAATGCTGGCGCGCTGCGATCATGTGATCCAGATTCCGACCAAATTCTGCGTCAATGTCGGGATCGCCGGTGCGCTGGTGATGTATGACAGGGTGCTTTCGATGGGTCGCTTCGCGCCAAGACCCGTACGTCCGGGCGGGCCGACCGAGGAACTGAAGCGGCAAACCCACGGTGGGCCGAAGTTCAGGAAAGAGGTCGAGAATTATAGGGCGCCGACCCCACGCGCCTACAATGATTGACTGTCCGCCCGGCTATTCTTTGATTCGAAGATACCCGACTGTATCGCCAGCGGCATTGGTGACGTCGGGACGGATGTGTGCTTGAAGCTGCTTCGACGCATCGCCGGAGATCACACCCGCGTCGATCAGCAGTTTGCACATTGCGACATCGCCGGCGCGTCGCTCGCCGTCTTCTGTTTTGAGGGCAATGCCGAGACCCTTCTCCGGTATGATGGCGATGTGTACCCCTTCCGCACCGCCCTTGGTCGCGACGCGGCCGGCAAGGGCACCCATGATATCGGTGTCGAATCGGCCCGGACCCGCGATCATGAAGGGTTCCGCCATGGCAGCTGCAAGAATCCGTTGTGCCGCCTTGGCGCGCGCTTCGCCAAGGCCATTCGGGTCTGCAAATTTTTGTGCGGCTGTCGCCAACGCCGTCAACGTCATGCCGTAGGTCGGGATGCCGCACCCATCGACGCCACGCCCGGTATCGGCCAGGTCTTGGCCGCCGAGCAGCGTCAAGATGTCGTACAACCTTTTCTGTACCGGGTGCGCCGAATCCAGATAACCCTCGACCGGCTCATGAAGATGAAGTGCCGTGGTCAGAAAGCCGGTGTGTTTGCCGGAGCAATTGTTATTGAGCCGGGTCGGCGCTGAACCGGCATGAATCAATTCGTGTGCCGAAGCCTCGTGATACGGGAGGTGAGGGCCGCAACCGAGGTGATCCGGGTTCAGCCCGATACGTGCCAGCCATGCCGCAACGGCATCGACGTGAGTCCTGGTGCCGGAATGGGACGCCGACGCCAGCGCCAATTCTTTTGTTGAGATGCCGTGCGCGTCCGCGGCGCCGCTCTCGATCAGCGGCAGACTCTGCATGAATTTGATTGCTGAGCGCGGATAGAACATCAAATCCGGATCGCCCCATGTTTGAACGGGCCCGGTTGCATCGCACACCATGGCATGCACGCGATGGCGGCTTTCGACCATCGTGCCGCGGACGACTTCGCAAATCAGGGGATCGGACATGTAATCAACCTAACGGACTCTGACCCGGAGATACGGCCTTGCGGACATATGAGCGTCCGGTATATCACGGTAGTTATGAATGCAATGCAGATTTTCCGTGCAGGATTGACCATTTCGATACTCACAGCCGCACTATTTGCGGTTCCTGGTGAGGCCAAGGCTGATTTCCTCGGTAAGTTCGACGACTGGGAAGCGCATGCGCGCACGGACGGCGGCTCCAAGGTTTGTTATGCTGCGACGGTCCCGACCAAATCGGAGGGCAAGTATACGCGCCGGGGTGACGTATTTCTGCTCGTTTCCCATCGCCCGGCCGATAAGATGACGGGTTTCGTCAGTCTGGAAGCCGGATACAGCTATTCGAAAACCAGCAAAATCACCGCGCGTATCGGTGGGGCATCGTTCCCGATGTTTGCTGACGGCGAACTGGCATTTGCTTACGAAGACCGGCCGCTCGTCGAAGCCATGATCCGTGGCGTCGACATGGTCGTGAAGGGCACGTCCAGCCGAGGCACTCTGACCACCGACACATTTTCGTTAAGTGGCTTCACGGCGGCTTACAACGCCGCATCCAAGGCTTGCGGGGTCAACAACTGACGCGATGGCCGCCGGATCCGACGAATCCCTGACCCGAACCGATATCCTGCCGGTAAAATGTCCCCAGTGCGGCGAGGCGCAGAATACGCTCGACGGGGCGGAGGACCCCTTGTCGCCGGGTGCCAGCGTCGGCTGCATGGTCTGTAACTACATCTTCGATGCCGATGAATACCGTCGCCTTCTCCTCGAGCGCCAACGGGAGTTCGAAGGCCTGCAGATCAGCGGCAAATAGACACCCGCCTAACTCCCGATTGGGATGGTAAATCCCCTTTCTTGGTGATACATACCCGCGCCATGACCGATACCTCACGCATCCGGAACTTCGCGATCATCGCGCACATCGACCACGGGAAGTCGACACTGGCCGACCGCCTTATTCAGGTGTGCGGTGGTTTGACCGATCGCGAGATGAAGGAGCAGGTCCTGGACAACATGGACCTGGAGCGCGAACGCGGCATAACCATCAAGGCGCAGACGGTGCGCTTGAAGTACAAGGCGAAGGACGGGGAGGAGTATATCCTCAACCTGATCGATACGCCCGGCCACGTCGACTTTTCCTACGAAGTCAGCCGTTCGCTGGCCGCGTGCGAAGGCGCCCTTCTTGTCGTCGATTCGACCCAGGGGGTGGAGGCGCAGACTCTCGCCAACGTCTATCTGGCGATCGAGAACGACCTCGAAATCATTCCGGTTCTGAACAAGGCCGACCTGCCGGCGGCAGAGCCGGAACGGGTCAAAGAACAGATCGAGGATGTGATCGGCCTCGACGCATCTGAAGCCCTGTTGATTTCCGCTAAGACCGGGATGGGTGTGCCCGACGTCCTCGAAGCTATCGTCAACAAGATGCCTCCGCCCAAGGGCGATGCGACCGCGCCGTTGAAGGCACTGCTGGTCGATAGCTGGTATGATGCATATCTGGGCGTGATGACGCTGGTGCGGGTCTACGAAGGGACCCTGAAAAAGGGCATGCGCGTGCGCCTGATGCAGGAAGAAGCGATCCACCAGGTGGACCAGGTCGGGGCGTTCACACCCAAGCCGACCAAAGTCGACGAACTTGGTCCCGGTGAGGTCGGTTATATGACGGCGGCGATCAAGACGGTCGCCGAAACATCCGTCGGCGACACGATCACCGAGGAAAAGCGCCAGACGGCGAAGCCGCTACCGGGCTTCAAGCCCTCGATCCCGGTGGTTTTCTGCGGATTATTTCCGACCGACGCGTCGGAATACGAAGATCTGCGCGATGCCCTCGCTAAGCTGCACCTGAACGATGCCAGTTTCCATTACGAGGCGGAAAGTTCGGCCGCCCTCGGGTTCGGTTTTCGCTGTGGTTTCCTTGGGCTCCTTCACCTAGAAATCGTTCAAGAGCGCCTTGAGCGCGAGTTCGACCTCGATCTGATTACGACGAGTCCGAGCGTGGTTTATAAGGTCTATCGCACTGACGGGACGATGAAAGAGCTGCACAATCCCGTCGATATGCCGGACCCGGTGCAAATCGATTACGTCGAAGAGCCGCTGATCAAGGCGTCGATTATGGTCCCGGACGAGTTTCTGGGGTCGGTTCTGTCACTTTGCGAAGAACGCCGCGGCATCCAAATGGAGCTGACTTATGTCGGTAACCGCGCGATGGTTGTCTACAAGTTGCCGCTCAACGAAGTCGTTTTCGATTTTTACGACCGCCTGAAGTCGGTTTCGCGCGGCTACGCCAGCTTCGATTACGAATTGATCGGTTATGAGGAAAGCGACCTTGTCAAAGTGTCGATCCTGGTCAATGCGGAACCGGTCGATGCGCTGGCGTTCATTGCGCACCGCTCCCACGCGGAATCGCGCGGACGTCAAGTGTGTGAGAAGCTCAAGGATCTGATCCCGCGTCAACTTTTTAAGATCGCGGTTCAGGCGGCGATCGGCGGCAAGGTGATTGCGCGCGAAACAGTCAGTGCGATGCGCAAGGACGTGACGGCCAAATGTTACGGGGGTGACATCACCCGTAAGAAAAAGCTTCTGGAAAAACAGAAGAAGGGCAAGAAACGCATGCGCCAGATCGGGAATGTCGAAATCCCGCAGTCCGCGTTCCTGGCCGCCCTTAAGACCGGCAGCGACTGATTTTAGCGGGGTCCGTCTTCAACGGTCCTGCGGTTTGACGAATTCCGGTAAGGGGTCTGTTTCCGGATCGAATTCGTCTTCATCCTCCTCGCGTTCGAAAAGGTCGATCAGCTCGTGGGTCGGCAGGCGGTCATCGTCGTTCGACGTATCGCCTTCATCGCGTGCCCATTTGCGGGCTTCGCGGGCGAGATCGTCATAAAGAAACAAAGACGCTTCGTGCTCGCGGAGTTCCTCTTCCGCAGTCGGACTCAGATTGCGGCTGGGTCGGCATGTCCATGCCAATATGACACCCGGCACCGCCATCAAAAACCATGCAGGCGGGGTCAAAAGCCACAGCATCACGGGGTCCCACAGCCACGGAAGAGTGGCATTGAGCCGGACTTCGGCCAGAAGATAAGAACCCGGCCACAGTGCCTGCCATAACTCATGCGCCGACAACATCCATCCGGTGCCGCCGGGCAACGCGTGGGCAATGGTTTCCGCAGCGGCGACCGCGAAGGCGCCGAGCAATAGGATCCAACCGATTAAAAAAGATGCTCGCATCGCTCCATCGTCGCCGAAAATGGTTAACAAGTCTTAACGTAGCGCAGCTATGCCCGATCTGTCAGGGAATGTTCAATCCCCCTTGCCGACAAGGGTTTGCTCGGCTAGTTTCCCGCCCGTCTGAAAAGCTCCTGCGGAGGGGTGGCCGAGTGGCTGAAGGCGCACGCTTGGAAAGCGTGTATGCGGGAAACCGTATCGAGGGTTCGAATCCCTCTCCCTCCGCCATTTTCAAACCACCTCCGCTTCGCTCGACCCGTAGCATGCCGTATATGTCCCGCTCTGCGTCGGCGCACGCATGAGATGAACTCAGGGTTGCAGGGTCCGACGTTCTTCCCAGCGCCCCTTTCGAACGCCGCGGCGAACGATCTCGAGACCAAGTGGGTGCCGAGTGGGCAGCGCAGCCGCCAACGCCGCTCCCTCGGCCTTCCCAGAATCTATCGCAAGACACGGACGACGCGGAAACCCGTCAGTGAATCGCTATGGGTTGCCTTTGCCGAATCCCGGCGCGAGGTCCGCATACCGATCGGATCGTAAACAAATGCGCCTCCTCGCAGCGTCCGATGGCAACCCCGGTCCCCCGTCGCGGCACGGCCGTCAGTTGGCAGCAGGTCAAGACGACCTTTAAAGCAATCCAACGTCCATTCCCAAACACTGCCCGGCATGTCGTGAATGCCCCACGCGTTGGGTTTCTTGGAACCGACCGGCTCCGGCTTCAGGTGCATGCCCGGGGTGGCGTTGCGCCGCGACACGGCCTTGGTTCGGGAGATCGCGGCGACACAGCTATCGTCATTCCCACAGGGCCAAACCGTGTCCGTGCCTGCGCGGGCGGCGTATTCCCACTCGGTTTCGGTTGGCAGCCGATACTCGTGCCCGGTTTTTTGCGATAGCCAGGCGGCATATGCCTTCGCGTCATCCCAATTAATACAGGTGATCGGCCATGTATTCTGTTCTTTTGCATACTTGCCGTAAGCACGGCGCCAGTGGTTATGGTAGCCTTTCCCCGTGAGAGCACCCTTGCTGTCTACGGTATAGACCTTGGAGCATCTCCCTACGCGGTAGTCCGTTTCTTCTGTGAATGAACGAAACTGCCCCCTCGTCACTTCGTACTTCCCGATCGCAAACCGGTAAGGAATCTGGACAACAATCACGGGGTGGTCGAACTTCGTTTCGTAGCCGTGGACATTTTTGCCAGGCACGTCGCCCATGCGGTAACGGCCAGGTGAAAGCTCGACCATGACCGGGCATTCGGCACAGTCGAAGAACTCGCCCTCTTTGACCGTGAGATATCGATCTGATTGGCGGGCGGCGACGATCCCGGAAAGCGCTTCGGTATAATATTTTCCCGACTTCCCCGTTTTTTTCACGTAGTCGAGAAACGCCTGTTCGGCTGCGTTGGGCCGGTCCGCGTTCAAATTTGCTTTTGCCTCGAAGAATGACAACGACGGCGGCATGGGCAGATCCAAGGTTTTTATATCTTCGACCGTCGAGATGGCGTCGGTCCAGCGTTCATTCTTGATGTGGTCGGAAAGTTCCTGCACCTTCAGGTCGAAGGTAATTTGTGGTGGCAAGTCCTGTGCTTGCACCGGTTCAAGAAGCAATGGAAGGCACGCCAGCGCCATCAAAAATTTCAAAGCTCTGAACATTGGTTTTTCTCCTTTGTTCTTTCCCGCAAGCAGATCGCAACCGTCAGCCAATCACCCGAAACAGACCTGGAATGCTATCGTTATGCCGTTCATGCCGAAGTCCATCCCGTCGCGCCTGACATCCCTAAGTTACCGCTGCTGCGGTTTCGGTGTTCTTGTCCTTGTGATGATGACCCTGACTTCGCCGGCCAACGCGGATTTGCCGAGCGGCCGGATTGACGCGTCAGATGTGCCTTTGATGACGGCGCAGAACTTCGCAGAGATATCGGGGGACGGAAGCGCCGTGGAGGTCTCCAGGGTGACAATGCAATACCGGTTTGACGTTCTGATGGGCGAGCCCACTTTGGTTTTTCATGGTAACTATAGTATCGGCGAAATTTCATGGATCAAGACCACGCCTGAATGCTGGTCTTTGGTAAGCAAGATCGGTGACCTGGGAATCCACCCGATGAGCGGGTCATCCGTCCAAGTATGGAATGTCGGAAGATTCCAGCCTGCATTCAAAGAGGTAAAGCTGCTGTCGAGTTCGCAGTTTTCGCTCGGCATCGAGCCGTTGGAAAAAATCATGGTCAACGGCAAAAGGTTTCCAACCAACGGTCTTCATGTTCGTTTTCGTCCTGACACGCTTCTGCGCGCCTTCGACGAATACGGACCCGCGGTCAAGGGCAGCCCGGATTGGGGTAAGGCTATCCGGGATTCGAGCGGGGCGTTTATTGACGCGGATGCGGCCAAGAAGATCTTTCGCATCGGGTTTGAGGTCGGAGAACTGCGGATATTGGAAGCGAACTTCAACGTCAACGCGTTGAAGAATGCCGTCCGTGACGTCTGTGCCGATCTGAAAAAGCGTATGGAAGAAGAAGCGAAGAAATCGGCGAAAAAACCGGCAATCGATACCGGTGGGCTTGACGATGCCCTTGCGTCGGCGTTCGACCCATCCTCAGAAGATGGCGGCAAGGCAGACAGCGGCCCGTCGCCGGCTATCGGCTCTCAGGGTGTCTCGAACGTATTGGAAGATGCTTTCAATGTTGCGGACGCCGCCCGCGAAGACCGCGCGAAGCGCAAGCGCGTGGCGCAGTTGAAACAAACCAGCCAGCAGTTCCTGGGCGTTCAGGAAACGGTCGAAACTGAAATCAAGATTCTGGCCTGGGATCACGGTACCATCGATGGCGACCGTGTCAGCATCCTGCATAATGGGCATGAGGTCGACGTCCTTACGCTGTCGGGCGACCCGGAACCGATCACAATCGATCTTCAAAGGGGAGACAACGTCATCGAGATCAAGGCGCGGAATCAGGGCGGCACCGGAAAGAATACGGCTTCTTTCGTGGTGCAGACGATTGATGGCAAGGAATTGGCCAGAAAAAAGTGGAGCCTCACGACGGGCGGGAACGCCAAACTTTTATTGATACGGATTTAAGCGCGCCGCCAGACCGCCTGTTTTTTCTGGGCGCAGTATCAAAGACAAATCAAAGGGCGGGCCGAAACACGGGATCGATAAAGTGTTTGGCGACAGTGCCGACGGTGTCTTCCAGATCATCGGTGTAGAGCAGTCCCATGCCGGAAGGCGTTCTCGAGAGCAAATGCCCGGGCCCAGGCCAGTCGGTTAGAATGTCTTTGAAACTCGCCAGCATGTCCATCATCGAGACGTCATGAAATGCAACGGCCGCCGACGGCGATAAAAGCGGTTTTACAGCCTGGTAATCGAGCGTCTGTTGATCGTTGGTATGAAGGCCGTCGATGAATGCCAAATCGATCTTCCCGCCGAGATGTTGTTGAACCAGCGCGGAGACGTCTTGCGGTGACGTGCCTTCAATGACGGTGGCGTTCAGATGGCTTTCACCGATGATTCTTTTGGAGAGATCGAAGACGTGACGCGACAATGGTGAGTCAGAAAGGTTGTCAATGGCGAGGATCTTTGCCTTCGGGTACATGAGGGAAAGCCCGATCGTGCTCCATCCAAACGCGTTCCCGATAATGAATATCGTCTCCGGCTCGAAGACCTTTGCCAGGCTCTGGAAAAGATAAAGCTCGACCATGGCGATCCCCTGGCCAGCGTCATACGGTACGAATACGTCCGTCAGCTTTGTATCGTTGGGGAAGTTGATGTTGAAGTTCTCGATCATCTCCGGGGCGTCTTCTGCCGGGCCGCATAGCGACGCCCAGTGCATGTCCTTGCCGACACCGAAGAACGCATTCTCGGTGCCGAACATGATTTTGTAGCCGTTGTCGCGGTATAGCTGGATGATCTGTTCGAAGACCGGCAATCTACTGGGGGGTAGTGAACCTGTCCCCATCTGCTCTTCGAAATTATCCTTTCGAAAAAGCGACACGCGCTCGTCATAGGCACAAAGCAATGTCGCAGCTTCGGGCGGCAGTGTGCTGCCGTGAAAGACGACGCCCATCGTGCTTGATCGCCGGATATAGCTCACTTCTCCCGGCCAACTTTCCGACACAACGGATATCGCTTCCAGAAGACGGTCGTTGAAAATTCGCCAGACCACGATCGTCGGTCTTGTTGTGCATGATTCGAGGGCGTCAGCGATGTCGGCATTCAGGGTTTCATCGGTTCCCGAGCCAGAAATAAAAATCATCGCGTCATCAGAAAGCATGCCCGCACCCGCGTCCTTCAATGAGCCGCAGACATGATCGAGAGACTGGCCGAGCGTGCGAAAGACCATGTCGGTGAGGGTGTGAATGTCCTTGGCGAGAGGCGTCGATTGATGACGGACTTCAGTTAGGCGCGCTTTTGGAAAGAGCACGCGCAGCGGTGCCGTGTTCCAACCGCAATCGTCGGATTTGACGATGATTTCTTCTGGCGCATAAACCGTCGCCAGATTTTCGAAAAAGATCAGGTCATGATGGGACAGCCCGCCACCGGCGCCAAGGCTCTGATCGATTATTCGGCCACCAGACCTTACGAACGCCTGATCGGCTAACTGCTTAAGATCGCCGAGGTAGCGCTCCCGCACGCCAAGAACGATTTCCTGACCATTTTCCCGATACGCGCTTTCCACCTCCGACCATATCGGCACCGGTGACGATTGATCTGAAGGCTGTGAAATGGTTCGGCTCCCATTGAAAAACCTGTGGATGTAAAACCTATCACTTGAGACGCCGGCCATCCAACAAACAACATATGCCAAGAGAACCTAATACCGGCCATTGGCGGCAAGCGTTGGTTTTTTGTTTTTGCAGCGCTGCGGTATCGGGCAAACTGGAAACCATAACGGGTTGGGACGAAACGTCATTGGAAAAGCGCTTTTTCTCGCAGGGTGAAATCCTCTTTGCCGAGGGTGACTCGGGCGGCGTGGCCTATGTGATTAAAAAAGGCCGTGTGTCTTTAACCAAACGCACATCCAACGGCATGAGCAAGCCGGTTGCGACGATCGAGGCGGGCAGCATCGTGGGTGAAATGTCGCTGATAAAGAGTATGCCGCACTCGGTCACGGCGACCGCGACGGATGACGGCGAGGCCTTGATCTTGACGCGAGACGAGTACAGGGCGCGCCTGGATAAATCCGACAAGGTGCTGGCGATGATCCTGCGCTCGCTCTCCGACAGGCTGCGCAGCACCTACTGACCTTTCTTTTATATTCAAATAATATAAAATATCTGCATCGAATATGTTTTGCGTTCTTTGGAACGCGCCTCACTGTTCCCAAAGGTTCGTGCAGATGGAAACATGGCTTTCCACCGATCTGATATCCGATCCGGCGAAGGCAACCATCGGCGGTTTTGTCGTCGGGCTCTTGTTTGGCGTATTCGCGCAATCGAGCCGGTTTTGTCTCAGAAGTGCTTGTATCGAGTTTTGGAACGGCCGTCTGGGGCAACACGTCGGGGTGTGGCTGTTCGTGTTCGGGACTTCACTCTTTCTTGTTCAATGCTTGATGACCGACGGGGCCTTCACGGCCGCTGAAGTCCGGCAACTGGCGTCTCCGGGGACGCTCTCGGGAGCCGCTATTGGGGGCATGCTGTTTGGGGTCGGGATGATACTGGCCCGCGGATGCGCAAGCCGGCTTTTGGTGCTTTCGGCGACCGGTAATTTGCGGGCGCTGACGGCGGGCTTGGTGGTGACGGTTGTCGCTCAGGCGTCACTGAGTGGTGTCTTGTCGCCGCTTCGTTTGGCGCTATCCGAGCTCTGGATTGTCGACGCCAACGTCCGGAACCTGATGACGTACCTGCCGGAAGGGGCGGGCATCTTTTTTGGGATGCTGATACTCGTGCTTGCGGCGGTGATTGCCTTTCGCAGTGGGTTAAGTTGGCAGCGCGCGGCGCTCGGTGGCGGCGTGGGACTGACGGTTGCGGCCGGGTGGTGGTTCACCGCCGCTTTGTCACACGTTTCTTTTGCACCGATCGTCGCGGGGAGCGTGACTTTTACAGGGCCGTCGGCAGACACGCTGATGGCATTGATCACGTCCCCCACAGTGCCGCTGGATTTCAGTATCGGGTTGGTACCGGGTGTGTTCGCGGGGTCTTTCTTATCGTCGGTCTTTCGGCGCGAGTTCGACGTTCAGGTCTTCGACGCCGATACCGGGACCTTGCGTTATCTCGTTGGCGCCGCGCTCATGGGTTTTGGGGGCATGCTGGCCGGAGGGTGCGCCGTCGGTGCCGGTGTGACCGGCGGTGCGGTGCTGTCGCTGACGGCATGGACTGCACTGTTTTTCATGTGGGTCGGCGCCGGCCTGACTGACCGGGCACTCAACCATCACGGACTCAGGCTTCGTGTCGGCGCGCCCTTGGGAAAAACTTTCTAATCCGGATTTCCGCATATTGCGTAATAGTCATATGCGGAAAAAAAGCGACCTTCCCACCAAGACCTGTCTTTCGTGCGGACGACCGTTTGCGTGGCGGAAAAAGTGGCGCGATGTCTGGCATGAGGTAAAAACCTGCTCTCAGCGCTGTAAAGGAGACTTGCGGCGGGCGAAACACGCTTTTATCCGATGAGCACACTTAGAATAATCCTGGGTGACCAGTTAACCCGGTCGATCTCGTCACTTCGCGACCTGGACCCGACGCTCGATCAGGTCTTGATGGTCGAGGTGCGCCGGGAAACGACTTACGTGGCGCATCACAAGCAGAAGCTTGTTCTCGTTCTCTCGGCGATGCGGCACTTCGCCGAAGAATTGAGGCGGGAGGGCATAAACGTTCGTTACACGCGCCTGGACGATCCGGAAAACACGGGCAGCTTCACCGGCGAGTTGAAACGAGCGCTCAAAGGCGTCTCTCCGGATCGGATTGTCGTTACGGAGCCCGGTGAATGGCGCGTTCTCGAAGAGATCATGACTTGGTCGAACGAACTCGCCATCCCGACCGGTGTACGCCAGGACGATCGTTTTTATGCTACCCGCGCGCGGTTTAAAGAATGGGCGGCCGAGCGGCGCGCATTAAGGATGGAGTATTTTTACCGCGACCTTCGCCGTGAGACAGGTCTGCTCATGAAGGATGGCGAACCGGTTGGGGGAAAGTGGAACTTTGACCCTGAGAACCGCAAAAGCCTCCCCAAGAATGTGGAGCCCCCCACTCGTTGTGTATTCCCTCCCGACGAGACAACGCGCGAGGTGATGGCGCTGATCGAGAAGGAATATCCCGACAATTTCGGCGAGCTTGAAAACTTCGGATGGCCGGTCACCCGAGAGCAGGCGCTTCAACTGTGTGACGAATTCATCGAGCGGGTGCTGCCTGGTTTCGGCGACTATCAGGATGCAATGAAGGAGGGAAACGCATTCTTGTTCCACTCTCTTCTGTCACCCGCCCTCAACCTCGGTCTGATTACGGCGAAGGAGGTTTGCGAGCGCGCTGAGGCCGCGTATCTGGAAGGCAGTGTGCCGATCAATGCGGCGGAAGGCTTCATTCGTCAGATTCTGGGCTGGCGAGAGTATGTCCGTGGGGTCTACTGGACGTATATGCCGGGTTATGCGGACACGAACGTTCTGAAAGCTGAGCGGCGGATTCCCTGGTTCTATTGGTCCGGCGAAACCGATATGAACTGCATGAAGTGTGCGATCTCGGATACCCGACGATTTGCCTATTCCCATCACATTCAACGATTGATGGTGACGGGGAACTTCGCGTTATTGGCCGGGGTGCACCCTCGTGAGATCGAAGAGTGGTATCTGGCTGTATATGCCGATGCGTTCGAATGGGTAGAACTCCCCAATACGCACGGCATGGCGATTTTTGCCGATGGCGGCATGCTGGCGTCCAAGCCTTACGCCGCATCGGGCGCCTACATCAACCGGATGTCGGACTATTGCCGGAACTGCCGCTATGACGTCCGACAGAAAGAAGGCGAAGAGGCTTGCCCCTTCAATTACCTTTACTGGGATTTCCTGATGCGGAACGAAGAGACACTCTCGGATAATCCCAGAATGGCGTTCCCGTATAAAACGCTCTCAAGTTGGGATGACGCGCGCAGAAAAACCGTACGGCGCGATGCCGCACGGTTTCTGGATAGTCTGACGTAAATTCGGAAATTAAATGGCTGCGGCGGCCTCGGCGATCGCGTCGATGGTTTGCGACAGGTCATCCTCGGTCAACGCGAGCGAAATGTAGGTTTTCCCTGCGGATTTAAGGATCTTGCGTGCGCGCAACACTTTATTAAACGACACGACCTTGTCGTGGTTGCTGTTCAGAACGTCGCGGTAGTTGACGATGGGCTTATCGGTGAAGACGACGTCGAACATCGGGGGCGTCCCGGAAACTGCATGCGCGTGGCCAGCGGCGGACAGGTGTTCGTTCATCGCCTTCATGATCGTCTCGCCATTGCTGAACAACTTCTCGTACTGACCGGGGCGGCGGAGAATCTCCATCGTCTTTAAGCCAGCCGCTGCAGCAATCGGATTGCCGCTAAGAGTGCCGATCTGCATAAGGAACCCGCCATTGCCGGCTTTCCCTTTGTCGAAGTGCTTCATGACGTCCGCCTTGCCAGCGATCGCTGCGAGAGGGAAGCCGCCACCGATAATTTTGCCAAGCGTGCAGATATCTGGGACGACACCGTAGTATTCCTGCGCGCCGCCGTAGGCGAGGCGGAAGCCGGTCACGACCTCGTCGAAGATCAATAGAAGACCTTTCTCGGTACAGAGATCGCGAAGCGCCTGGAGGAAGCCGGGGGCTGGCGGGATAATCCGTTGCAGCGGCTCTACGATGATTGCGGCAACTTCGCCCGCATGTTCATCGGCGAGCGATCTCGCGAAATCGACGTCGTTGTAGGGGGCGATCAACATCTGTTCCGCGACGGCGGACGGAATGCCGGCGGAATCGGGAACGGCCTGCGGGAAATTGCCCGGCCGTTCCGGGGCCAGGCTCATTTGTGCTTCCGACGACATCCCGTGATAGCCACCTTCGAATTTGATGATCTTGTCGCGGCCGGTTGCGGCGCGGGCAAGACGCATGGCGTACATGTCGGCTTCCGATCCGGTGGAAACGAACCGTACCTGCTCCGCGCACGCAACGGCGTTGCAAATTTCCTCCGCAAGTTCGACGCCGAGGGGGTTGTTGGCGAAGAATGTCATCCCCTTCCCTAATTGGCTTTGTACCGCGTCGAGAACCTCCGGGTGACCATGACCCAGAACCATCGGCCCGGAGCCGATCAGATAGTCGATGTACTCGTTGCCGTCCGCATCCCAGACATGCGCGCCCTCACCACGTTCGATGAAAACCTCGGCGTCGAAATTGCCGAATCCACCGCCGGGCATAACCTGCGCTGCGCGTTCGATGATCTTCTGTTGCGGCGACATAAATCTGATCCTTCTGGTCTATTTGAAACAAAGCGCATCAAAGCGCCAAACAAGCCGATGGGCAAGGCGGCCTAGGAAAGAGAGAGCTGCAGAGTGTCCTCGCCGGCCGAACTTGTCAGTTTGATTTGAACCTGTACCGCATCGGCGTGGGATGGGAGATGAATAACGGTATCGCGAGGCGCATCCCATTTGCCGACGTTGGTTGAAGATTTCGCGAGAAGATCTTTTTCTGAACCCTGTAGTCTGGCTTCGAGGCGCGTTGTCGAACCGGCGGCACGGGTTCTGATTTTCAGACGAAGACCCCCGTCTTTCTCAGGCAAGATATTCGCGCCTAGGATCTGTGGCGCACTGTTGTCGGGCAACGTAACCGATACGACCTCACCGGAAAATATGCCGTCCGTATTTTCGGCAACGAGTTGCGCAAACACGGTTGCGCCCATGGGAAGGTCGTTCACGAGTTCAGATAAAGTGACCGGTGCGCCATCGGGCATGGGTTCAAAGTTGTTCGAGAAAACCTCGACCGCATCCAGTCCGACGATGCCGCAGCGATGAGATGAGAGTATTCGAACACGCATGAATGCGGTATGTGTCGGTGCGTCGAACACGATAATTTTACAAAGACCCGAGCCTTCGCCATTCGCCGCCAGATCACCCCATGCGGAAGGGTCGTCCGGGACGTTGTCGAGAGCGCCGGACCAAACGGGTGCGAACGTTATGCCGTCGGAAGAAAATGAAATCTCGATTCGGTCCGCGGGCGCCAGTGGGTTCTGATGCAGTTTGACGCAGTCGATTTCGGATGATGTTCGGAGCTTCCAGGTCAACGCACAGCCTTTTGTCTCCTCAAAGTCGTCGATCCAGTATTGGGAAGGTATCCCGATACTACCGTCTGTCAGAAAAGACGGGTCGCTCCGGTGGGTGGCGGCGTCGCCCGCATAAACACTTCCCTGACCGGGAGCGAGGAGGGAGCGACTTCTGTAGGTGAGCTCAAGCGAGGCCAGCTCGATATCTCCCTCGGGTGTTTCGAGTTCTTTCTCTCCAATGAATGCCAGGCAGATGTTGCCGGACGTGTTGTTGCGCTGCAGGTTTTGAATCGGCGCGTAAGTGTAGCGCGCCATGGTGTCCCCCATCTCTTCCGTGTTCGATCCGCAGAAACTCCAATCCAGGGAATGTGCGGGAAGGTGGAACGTCATCCTCTGCCATTTGCCGTCACTGAGTAAATGCGCGTCCTGACTGTGATGCGTGCAGGCCCATGCCGCGAGATCGTCATACTGGTCCGGTAAGACGGCGGTGCCGGTGCGGCCGTGGATCCACGCGACCGGCCGAAACTGCCGCTGATCGAAAGCGTCACATCGATAGGTGACCGAGAAAACGCAGTCACGAAGATCGATGCCTTCGCCGGGGTATTCCTCGGTCGGGAAAGTTGCCGCAGTCCCCGGTGGGGTGGCCCTCGGTCTGTCGTGGGCGGCCGATTTCCATCCCACCACCAGGTCGATGATCCCGATACCGTTTCTGTGGTTCCGATCCTTGCCGAATGGCCATTCGAGCAGCGCCGTTATGTCGGTATCCGTGCCAGGCTTGGGTTCCGGGTGTCCGAATGTGACGCGCGCTGCGTACGCCGTAATCCGTTTGAACAGATTGTCGCCGGTGTCCATCACGCGGCCATTGACCGGTCCCGGGACATTGCGGCGTTCGGTTGTCCCGTCAAGGTTGTCCGGCGTCATGCCATAACGAAAATAGTAATTTGTCGGGGTGTGGAAGCCGGTGATTATTCCGTTGAATGTTGCCGCCCCTGTGTCCAAGGGGTCTGGTGAACAGGTTTCGACCGCCGGCCCGCTCGTTGCCGGGAGTGAATCCAATCCATCCGGCTCGCGAGAAGCATTGGAAATGAAAGACCCGAGCGCGCCCTTTAACTTGACGCCCAATCCCGATGTGCTTACCGCCGTGAAGTGTTGGCCATTTTCGGCATCGAATACGCTGGCCTGAACCGCCGGCTGAAAATGAAATCCATGCGAGGCCTTGGCGCAGGCTTCCTGCCAAATCAACCTCACCTGATCCAGCGCGCCCTGTTCCCTTAACAGGCCCATCGCCATCAAGTACCCGGTCGGGTCTTCCGGGTAGGTGCTTTTGTAGACGGTCAGGATGTTGACGTAATCCTGCAGCCCCAACCCGTTCGCAAATAGGTCTCTGAGGAGAGCCGCGACGTGATCGGGGTGCTTGGGCAGAAGATCGAACATCCCCTTGAGGTGTGTTGCGGATCGTTGGGGGTTTCGGGCATCGATGGCAGTGCGCAGCTGCGCGTAATGAGAGTCCAACTCTTGTTGCGCTTTTGAAGGTGCATTCATGCCGACGCCGCGTTCACTTTCGAGGTTCGGTGACAAGGTGGCATGAACTCAGCCGTGCGACAAACCGGTCCCGGAATCATTCGCCGTCGCGATTGATGGCGTCGAGTAGCTCCTGAGCCTCGTAATAGTCCATCAGGAACTCGACCAGCGAAACGACCTGACCGACGTTGCCGTCGGCATCGGCGAGAGGGAACCTGATGAACCGTTGGAAGCCCTGACGTGGACGATGGCCGCCCCGTTCGAATTCGGAGAGCATGGCGAGAGGTTTTCGAGCGTTGACGACATCAAGATATGCTTGGCGAACCGGTTCGCGAATTTCATCTGGGTGAAGGTCGTCCGTCGACATGCCAGTCCCGTCATAGCCGAGATACGCGCGAAAACCGCTGCCCCAGAATCGGTAACGAAACGCGCGACCATCGTCGATGACATCGACCACATGCGTTGTCGGCAAGATGGGCGCGGGGACGCGCAATAGCTCGAAGCTTGATGAAAGCGGCATCCCGGTGTCCGCGTGGGCAGGTAGGCTTCGCCAGTATTCAAGCCCAGCCCTTTGCGTGTCGGACAATTCGGTCGCGGCAATCTCCCACTGCCTGTAACTCATGTCGAGCTCGGATGTCGTTATCGTTATAACCGATAGCTTAATCGCCACCCGTCAAGGAGAGCAATTCCTGATAAAAGATCGCCGCCAGATCGGAACCCTGATTATTGTTTCGTTCGATCAAGACAACTTTGCGGCGGACGGGCGGTGTTCCGAACGGAATCGTCCTTAGTTTATCGAGATTTTCACCGCGCAGCCGACCACTGGGGACTACGCCGACACCAAGACCGGCCATGACCAGACCGACGATGGATTCGGAACTATCCAGTTCCATGGCTTCGGTGACGGCCACCCCGGAAGTCCTGATGGTGACATCAATCAGCGCGCCGACGCCGGACTTTCGGTTGAGGCGCAGAAACGGTCGTGCCGTCAAAACGTTTTTCCAGCCCCGCTCTTCCACTGACTTTGGCGCGACCACGACAAGCGGTTCGGTGGTGATCGGCAGCATTTGCAGATCCGGCTCCGGGATTAATGGCTCGGTGATCAGTGCGCCGTCGAGCTCGCGCCGCCGGACCCGGCTGATTAGGTCGTTCGTCAAACCCTCTTCGATCCGGATCTGAAGGCGCGGGTGGCGTTCGCGCAATGCGCCTAACGCGCGCGGTACAAGGGAACTGGTAATCCCCGTGGCTGAACCGATGATCAGTGTGCCCGCGATTTCACCCGGTGAGCGCGCCATGTCTGCCAGCGCGTTGAAGCGCTCCAGAACGTCGCGCGCCTGTTCCACAATATGAGACCCATGCGCATTCAGCCGGGGCGGCCGCGTCGTTCGGTCGAACAGAGGGACCTGAAGCTCTTCCTCGAGGTTACGCATCTGCTGTGATACCGCCGCCGGGGTCAGGTAAAGAGCCTCGGCGGCGTCGGCGAAACTGTGACGATCGTGGATGGCGATCAGGGTTTTCAGGTGCTGAATATTCATGGATATAAATTAAGTTAGTCTAAATATAATAACAAATAAATATCGTTTGAATGAATTTATCGCCAGGCCTAGATTCCTCCCGACCGCAACGAAGGCGGCCGCAATAGAAGGAGCAAGACCAATGGAACGCGCAATCGACGGTATCCTGATCGGCGCAATGGTGGGGATCGCTTTTCTCGCCAATTATTCCTACCTGATGTCCTGATCATGGACGACAACGTATCCAACGCCTCCGGCGCCTAAAACGCCGGGGGCGTTTTCGTTTTCGGACCCAGGTTTTCGTTTCCCCCGCCTAGTCGTGTTGTCGTATCATGCCGGAACATGTCCCGCGCATTCTTTTATCGGCTGATTTTTGCATTCTTTATCCTGGTCGCGTGCGCCGCATCGCCGATGCGTGGCGTGGCGTTGGCCCAAGAAATCACTGTCGCCACCTGGGGCGGGGTATACGGCGAGGCAATGCAGGAGGCCATCTTCAAGCCTTTCAGCCGCGCTACGGGGATTGGTATCCGTATCCACCATCACGGTAGTAACTATTTTCCTCTGATGGATGGGAAAGCCGGCTGGAACGTCGTCGATATGGAACGTGCGCCTTTGACGGAGGGATGCGCGGAAGGCGTGTTTGAAAAGCTCGATCCGGAACTATTGCTGGGGAAAGCGGCATCAGAGGACTTTCTGGAGGGAACGCTCCATCCTTGTGGGGTCGGTTCAATGATCTGGACGCAGGCGGTTGCCTTCGACGCGACGGTCTTCAAAGGCCGACCGCCCCAAACCTTGGCTGATTTCTTCGACCTAAACGCCTTCCCGGGAAAGCGCGGACTTTTTGCGGAGGCGGAGGGCAATCTTGAGATTGCGCTGATGGCGGATGGCATTCCGCCCTCGGATGTCTATGACATCTTGCGTAAACCGGGTGGTGTCGACCAAGCGCTGGCCGTCCTCGACCGTGTGCGCGCGGCCGCCGTTTTCTGGCGTGGCGGTGACGAGCCCGAGCAGTTTCTCAATGACGGCCGTGTCGTTATGACCACCGCTTATGCGGCGCGGTTCCTTCGCCCCCGGCAAGGGGCCCGGCGCCCGGTGAAACTGATGCAATCAAATCAGTTATGGCGTGCAACCTATTGGGCGATCCCGAGTGGCCAGGACCGTATGGTTGATGCGCAGCGGTTCGTCAGTTTCGCGACCGACCCTGAGCGGCTGGTACAGTTATCGGCACGCCTGTGGTTCGGTCCCGCCAGGAAAAGCGGTTTCGACGCCATGCCCGCAAACATACGCGACGACCTCCCGACAGCGCGCCGCCATTTTCATGATTCGCTGCAAATCGATAGTGGGTTCTGGGCGGAATTCGGCCCGAAGATCGCACCTCGATTCCAGGCCTGGCGGGATGGCTGACATGGCCACTGCCGCGGCAACGGCCGGAATGGGGGGATTTTCTGAACTTTCCGGCAGCGGATTGATTCAAAACGTTAAAAAGTTTTTCGCATTGCAGCGAATTAACCTTTCCTTTGCCCTTTTTTGGCCTTAATGGCAGCGCTTAATCGTTTCTGAAGCCGATTTCGTGACGGAGTAGAAAATGACCGATATCGCAGAAAGCCAGCGCGCCTATGCCGAGGCAGGCCCTTGGGACAGACTAGGCGCCATGCTGAGGGTCGGCGTTGCCGTTCTTTTCCTTCTGATCACAGTGGTCTTTTTTGCGACTGCCCAGGATGGCCTGATCAGTGCGACCGATACGCCGGTGGCACCGCTCACGGTTCAGAAGTAGGTTCTTCGCTCCCGCCATCTTCTTCGAGGGTGTGCGCCCATTTTTCGATAAAACCGTCGATGGCGTTCTTGGCCGGTAAGGCCAGTTCGCCCAGTATTTCCGATTTAATATAGATGATGGCGAGGGTAATGCCGGACCATGCGATGTTGTCGCGCCGGTTACGCGCGGCGCGGTTAAGATCGGTGAGCGCCTCGACACCACGCTGATAGAACTGCGGGTCGTTCAGGCCGCGCTTGTGAACATCGTCGATCTGATATTTTGTCTCATTGGCGATCTTGGCGAGTGAATCAGCGCCGTGCTGACCATAGACCATATCGATCATGGCGCGTGCATCGCGTGTCAGAATGCGGGCGTCATGCTCCGGCCCACCGAGACCGATCAACTCCAATATCCTTGAAAACATATACCTCTCCCAATTCGCGCGTATTCTTTACGAGCGGGGTCTCTTCCGCAAGCGCAGCTCAAGCCGAGCTTGAGCGTTCGGGCGCGCTGACCTAACCTCCATCGCAAACAAACTAGGGAAGAGGAGATAACCATGGCCCTGCAAAAGTATAACGTCGATTTCGAACAGCTTTCCGAGGATATGCTTGCCCAGTGGCGGGAGATTCCGGCGGCCGTGGTTTCCGATATGATGAACCGCTCACAGGTGATGGGCGCACGGATTAAGCCTGCCGCACCGGGGATGAAAATCTGCGGCCAGGCACGAACCGTCACCTGTATGTCGGGCGACAACTCGGCGCCGCATCGCTTGATCGGTATGTGCCGTAAGGGCGAGGTCATGGTGATTGACGCACGTGGCTCCGAGAACGTCGCCATCTGGGGGGGGATCATGACCGAGGCGGCGATTACCCGCGGCATCGGCGGCATCGTCGTGGAAGGCGCCATCCGCGATGTCGCTGAAATTCGCGCGCGCGGCTTTGCCGCGTTCTCGTCGGCCATCGTGCCGGCCGGACCGCATAAGAACTTCGGCGGTACGATCGACGGACAAGTGTCGGTCGGTGATTGCCCGGTGAATCCGGGCGATCTGATTATTGGGGACGATGACGGTGTTGCCGTCGTGCCGCTGGCATGGGTTGAGAAGATGCTTTCGGCTTCGCAACAAAAGATCAAAGACGAAGCCGACGTAATCAAGAAGATACACGAAGGCGTCAATCAGGCTGACTTGATGGGATTGCCTGAACCCGAGGTTATCTCCTGAACGGTCAGACCGTTTCGATCACGTAAGGTTCCGATACGGCGGCGGCGACCCACGCCGCCATATCGGGCTGATCCCATACAGCATCCATATAAGCTTTGGTTTCGGCGTCGGCCGGCACACCATACGTGCGGAACCGGCCGACAACCGGCGCATACATAATGTCCGCTGCGGACCATTCGCCGAAAAGGAAGGGGCCGCCCGCGCCGAACCGTGCACGGCAATCCGCCCATCTTGCGATGATTCTTTTGGCGTCGGCGACCGCCCCTTCGGTGTGCTGCTCGCCAGGGCGGCTGGCGCGAAGGTCCATCGGCATGTCGCGGCGCAATCTGTAAAAACCGGAATGCATCTCCGCGCACACCGACCTTGCGACGGCGCGCGTGTATTGGTCGGCGGGCCATATGCCGGCGTCCGGTGCCAGTTCCGCCAACGTCTCGATGATCGCCAGACTGTCCCAGACGGTGGCGCCATCCATCTTCAACACCGGGACCAAGAGGCTGGGGGAGTGGATTCTGAGTGCCGCCTCTGTCTCGGGCCGGTTGAGGGGGATGAACACTTCGTCACAAGGCAGGTTTGAGCGCTGCACCGCTAGCCATGCCCTCAGCGACCAAGACGAGTAATTCCGATTTCCGATCACGATTTGCAACGTTGAAGGCATGCCTCCTCCCGTTCCCTAGCCCGCGAGTTTAGGGTTTTCGTTTCGGATGCGCCAAGTAAGATCGTTGCAACATCGCAATGAGGAGCCTTAAGTGAGCGACAATCCCCAGGGCGCAACGCCCGTTCATCTAATTCCCGAACAGAACTATGAAACCTGGATTCTGGATGCGCCCGCGCATGTTCGCGCCTGGGCCGCCGCCAATAATTTCAAAGGTGGGGCGGGCAAGCATCTCACCGTGCCGGATGAGGCTGGTGGCCTCGGCAGTGTGTTGGTGGGTCTCTCGAACCCGGTGTCGCTCTGGGATACGGGCGCGTTGGCAAAGGCGTTGCCGGCCGGCGATTACGTGCTGGTGGGCGATCCGGACTCGGAGACGGCTGAAGCTGCCGTCCTCGGCTGGCGGCTCGGCACGTACGCGTTCGATCGTTACACGTCACCAGTGGGCAACACTGCCCGATTGGCGGTTCCGGACGGGGTCGATGCCGACCGTATCGCCGCATTGGTCGATGGGACGATGTTGGTGCGGGACCTGATCAACACACCGGCCAATGATCTTGGCCCAACCGCGCTCGCCGAGGCAGCGCGGCAACTCGCCGAAAAATTCGATGCCGAATTCGAAGTGACGGTTGGCGATAATCTTTTGAAGGAGAATTACCCGGCCATCCACGCGGTCGGCCGTGCGGCTGAAGACGCGCCGCGCCTGATCGAGATGACTTGGGGCGATCCGTCTCACCCCACGGTGGCGCTCGTCGGCAAAGGCGTATGCTTCGATTCCGGCGGGCTTGATATCAAGCCCGCCTCGGGGATGAAGTTGATGAAGAAGGACATGGGCGGCTCCGCGCATGTGCTCGGGATTGCACATTATGTGATGGCGATGGGGCTAAAGGTGCACCTTAAGGTGCTGATACCGGCTGTCGAGAATGCGATCTCGGGCAACGCCATGCGACCGTTGGACGTGGTTCGGACCCGTGCCGGAATCACGATCGAAATCGGAAATACCGATGCGGAGGGACGAGTCATCCTTGCCGATGCTTTGACCCGTGCCGGGGAAGCCGAACCTGAGTTGGTCATCGACTTCGCAACGCTCACGGGTGCGGCGCGCGTTGCGCTCGGCACCGAGCTGCCGGCCTTGTTCTGCAATGATGACACGTTTGCCGCCGGCATTTTGGATGCGGGCACCAAAGTGTCGGATCCTCTCTGGCGAATGCCGCTTTGGCCCGGTTACCGAAAAATGATTGAGGGCAAGGTCGCCGATATCACCAACGCCCCGGAAGGCGGCTACGCCGGCGCGATTACGGCGGCCCTGTTCCTGGAGCGGTTTGCGCCTTTGACTGCCGGATGGGCGCATATCGACGTGATGGCGTGGAATGTTTCCTCTAAACCGGGACGGCCCGAAGGTGGCGAGGCGATGGGAATGCGTGCCTTCGCGGAAATGCTTACCCGAAAATACGGGCGTGCATGAGGGCGACGCCAGCATGAGTCTCGAGCTGAGTGATCTGGAGGCGCTGGACATTTGGCGGCGCGCGATCGTCAGCAGCGTGCGTCACGATGCACCCGACCTTTCTGCAAGACAGATGTCGGTGTTGCTGACGGTTTATCTTGTCCCACCGCCGCACACGGTGAGGGGAATGGCGGAACAACTCAACGTAACCAAACCGGTGATCACGCGCGCCGTGGACAGGTTAGGCGAACTGGACCTGGTGCGGCGTAAAACCGATCCGGATGATCGGCGCAGCGTCTTGCTGCAGCGAACCGTGAAGGGAGCAGTATTCCTCAGGGAGTTCGGCGAGTTGATCGTCGAGGCGGCAAAAGGCGCCGTGGATGGCGATCCCAGCGGCTTGCCACCAAAATACTGAATAGGTCTTGGCGTGATCAGCCGGTCGTACGGGCTTGTGCCAGCGGCGTCCGGTAGCGGCGGAGATAAGATGGCAGCACGGCCTCTGCCGGCGTCTGCGCAACGCCCAAATCCGCAAGGCCGGGCTTTTCGCCACACAGAACGTTGTCCGTCTGCATCAGCTTAACCTGATCCCTAGTCAGCAAGGGTTTGGGCAGCTTTTCGAGGAAAAACGCCTTGAGCTCGAGTAGCCAGAAAGGCGCCGGCACCAACAGCCGCTTGCGGCTCGTAGATTCGAGGACGAGGCGCATCAGATCGGCGAACGAATAGACGGTCGGGCCGGCGAGTTCGAAGGTCTCGCCCGCCGTGGCGTCGTCATTCAGGCATTTGACGATGGCGTCAGCAACGTCGCCGACATAGACCGGTTGGAACTTGGGCCCGCCGGCCCCAAGGAAGTTAATACCGAACGCTTTGCCGCCGCCGGCATTGACGTCGGGGAACGTCGGTGCGCCGAAAACCGGCAGGAACGGGGAAATCCGGCAAATGCCGGCAAACGTGTTGAAGAAATTGTCTTCGGGACCGAACACGACGCTTGGCCTTACGATACGCGCCGATGGCAGGGCGGCCAGAACAGCCTCCTCGCCCAGCGCCTTGGTGCGGGCATACTCGGCTGCGGCATTCTTATCCGCACCCAACGCCGACATCTGGACGAAACGTTTGATCCCGACGTTGGCCGCAGTTTCGGCAATCAGTTTCGCCGCATCTGTGTGGATCGCCTTAAACGTCGCACTGCCGCTTTCGTATAGGATGCCGACGAGATTGACTGCGGCTTCCGCACCTTCGAGGGCGACGCGCACGCTTTTCGCATCCCTGACGTCGGCGCCCCAGGGGATGACCTGGCCGACATCACCCATGGTGCGAAGAAAGTGGCCCTTTTCCGGATCCCGGCAGGCGGCGCGTACGATCCAACCGTCCTTGGCCAGCCGGCGGACCAGGTGACGGCCGATAAAGCCTGAGGCACCGAACACGGTGATAATGCGCCGCTGCTTACTAATGGCCATGTATGCACCCCTGTTGCACAATCGGGAAAACTACGGGTTAATATGGCTTATACCGAGCTTTGAGCGCGGTCAACCGGGCCTTTCGGCAATTCGTTAGTAATTGGAGAGACTTGATATTGACAAGGTGCGTTCTGAGGACTAATCCCTCCACTCCGACGCGCGTTCAAGCGCGCGCAGGAGCCCAGGTGGCGGAATTGGTAGACGCGCTGGCTTCAGGTGCCAGTGACCGCAAGGTCGTGGAAGTTCGAGTCTTCTCCTGGGCACCATCACCCTCCCGCCTCGCGGTAAAAGGACGGAAGGTAGTCCCTTGAGCCGTCAGATTTTTTCATCTCCGACAGAAGTGCATGTGCACCGTGGCGACATCCCCGCGGGGGTCGATTTCGGCGATTCCGTCGCCGTCGATACCGAAACGCAGGGCCTTAATCTCCAGCGCGACCGGCTTTGCGTCGTTCAGCTTTCGGCCGGTGACGGGGTATGTCATCTGGTGCAAATGCCGGCGGATGATTTTTCGGCCCCTAATCTGAAAGCGTTGATGACCGATCCCGCCGTCACCAAGATTTTTCATTTCGCCCGCTTCGACGTTGCCATCATGAAGCGTTGGCTCGGAGTCACGATTTCACCTGTCTTTTGTACGAAAATCGCGTCGAAATTGGTGCGCACGTATACCGATCGCCACGGTTTAAAAGATGTGACCCGGGAACTGATCGGGATCGAACTTTCGAAGGCGCAGCAGTCCTCGGACTGGGCCTCTCAGGAGTTGTCAGAAGCCCAACAGGCGTATGCGGCGTCGGATGTCCTGAATCTACACGCCATTCGCGACCAGTTGCAGATTATGCTTGAGCGCGAAGGCCGTGCGGAATTGGCGCAGGCGTGTTTTGATTTTCTTCCGACCCGAGCCGATCTCGACCTTGCCGGTTGGTCGGAATCCGATATTTTCGCCCATAGTTGACGACGGCCTTCTGTTGAACCGCCCGGTGGCGAAGCGCATACTTATGACCGCGAGCGTCGAAGGTTCGGCGCGTTCTTTGGAGTATTTATGAACCGGATCCCCGCTGAGAAGATGGAAAACGATGCTGCCCGGCGCGATATCGATGCTGCGCGCCAGGTCATCGAGACGGAAGTCCAGGGACTACGGACGCTCGCGGACTCGGTCGGTGATGATGTCGCCCATGCGATTGAAATTTTGGCGTCGGTGACCGGCCGTGTGGTTGTTTCGGGTATGGGCAAGAGCGGCCATATCGCGCGCAAGATCGCGTCTACGCTCGCTTCCACAGGGACGCCAGCGCTTTTCGTCCATCCGGCCGAAGCATCGCACGGTGATCTGGGAATGATTACCCAGGCGGATGCGGTATTTGCGCTATCGAATTCCGGTGAGACGACGGAACTCGCGGATCTCGTCGATTACTGTAAGCGCTTCGAGATTCCCCTGATCTCCATGACCGGCAAGGAAGGCAGCACCCTGGCAAGCGCCGCCGATGCCTCTTTGGTCATTCCGCCCGCGGATGAAGCCTGTCCGATGGGCCTCGCCCCGACGACATCGACGACCGTGATGTTGGCGCTTGGCGATGCGATCGCCGTTGCGTTATTGGCGAGAAAGGGGTTCTCGAGCGACGACTTCCATACCTTGCATCCGGGGGGCAAGCTCGGCCGACGGCTTCTAAAGGTGCGCGACATCATGCATGGTGGTGTGGAGTTGCCTCTAATATCCCGAGATACCGTGATGTCTGAGGCCTTGATCGAAATGACGGCTAAAGGTTTCGGGTGCGTCGGTGTCACTGACGGGAGTGGCAATCTTGCCGGTATCCTGACGGATGGAGATTTACGCCGGCATATGAGCGACGACCTGACCATGAAGGCGGTTGCTGATGTCATGACGACTGGCGCCAAGACGATCCACCCGGAGATCCTCGCCAGTGAAGCACTCCACTTCATGAACGAAAACAAGATCACCAATGTGTTCGTGGTGTCGGACAAGAAGCCGGTCGGGGTTCTCCATATTCATGATTGCCTGAGAGCCGGGGTCGCTTGACCGGATTCATTAAGCGGGCAGAGGCATAATGGCGCCTGCAGCAGACGACGGCCTGGAACTGGAAGGGCGCAAGCGCGGCGGGAATCTCGGTTTTGAAGACCGGGGTCCGCGCCAATATACGGCGTCGTATTCCCAGTTCGTCCGGGCGATGAAGTTTCTTTTGCCGGCGGCGGCGCTGCTCCTGATCGGGTTGATCGTGGCCTGGCCGCATATCGAGGTCTCAGACGCCAAATTTCGGATCGGCTTTGCGGATCTGACCGTCAAGGAGGCTGACGATCCGAGCATGCTGAACCCACGCTACATCGGCACCGACGACGAAAACCAGCCCTATTCGGTGACCGCTGAGATTGCGCGCAGGCTGGCGGAGACCGGCAACGTCATCGAATTGGACAGCCCGAAAGCGGATATTTTGCTGGAGGACGGCACGTGGCTGGTGCTGACCGCACGGCGCGGGATATACGGGCGAGAAGCGGAATCCCTGGATCTGGTGGGTTCGGTCGTGCTCTATCACGACACCGGTTACGAATTCTTAACCGAGAAAGCCAAAATTGATCTTGAGAAAAGCTCTGCCGAGGGGAACGAGCCGGTGCGCGGGCAAGGTCCGTTCGGCAATCTGCAGGCGGAAGGCTTCCGCCTTGTCGACAAGGGCAAGACGATATACTTCACCGGGAAGAGCAAGCTCGTGATCTATCCGGGTGCGGGACAAAAGAATCCATGACCCATTGGTTGAAAAGTCCGGCGATAAAGCGCCTTCACAAAACGGCAAGCGCTGTTGCCGTTTGCGCGGCGGTTTTTTTGCCGGTGGCTGTTGCGGCGCAAAGCCTCAGTCTCGGGGGTGTGAAGGGTGATCAACCGATCGAGGTCTATGCGCAGGACGGGATCGAGTGGCAGCAGGACGGCAGTCTTTTTGTCGCCCGCGGCGACGCCCGCGCGGTTCGTGGCGAGGTTGAAGTTCTGAGCGACGAGTTGCGCGCGCACTACCGCGAGAACGCTTCCGGTCAGTCCGAAGTGTGGCGTTTGGACGCGCTCGGCAATGTTCGTATCGTCTCCGACAGCGAAACCGCCTATGGTGACCGGGCGATCTACAACGCCGATCAGAAGGTGCTGGTTGTGGATGGCGAGAAGCCCAGACTCGTGTCCGGGCAGGATACGCTGACGGCGACACAGCAGCTCGAATACTGGGAACTGAAAAAATACGCAGTAGCCCGTGGCAACGCGGTCGCAACACGAGAAAACAAGCGCGTCTTTGCTGACGTGCTGGTGGCACACTTGCGGCCGGATCAGCAAGGCAAGACGAAAGTCTATCGGGTGGATGCCTATGACAACGTGCGCATTCGGACCGAGCGCGAGACGGCCACGGGCGATCGTGGTGTCTATAATGTTGAAAGTGGTATCGCTACCCTGACCGGTCAGGTTAGACTGGTCAGAGACGACAACGAACTGCGGGGCTGCCGCGCCGAGGTCAATCTGAATACCGGGATCAGCAAGTTGTTCCCGTGTCAGGGCGGCCAGGGATCGGGGCGGGTCAAAGGAAGCTTCGTCCCCCAAAACCGCAGCAACAATTGATAACGGCGCAAGGACAGCGCCGGCGGCCAAGAGGAATGCAATGAGCGACGACTTCGAACAGATGGGACGGCAACTTGCGGAAGGCGGTGGCGAGCCGAAGAAGCGCAAGAAGCCGCGTCTTGTCGCGCAGTCCGAGCGGGGGCTGTACGCCCTTAACATCGGTAAGCGTTTTAAGAAACGACCCGTCGTCAGAAGCGTCAGCCTTGAGGTGCATCGGGGTGAAGTGGTTGGCCTGCTCGGCCCTAATGGTGCGGGTAAAACCACCTGTTTCTACATGATCACCGGACTGATCCAGCCGGATATGGGCAGTATCGTCCTTGACGGTAACGACATCACCGATCTGCCGATGTATCGCCGTGCCCGGATGGGCATCGGTTACTTGCCGCAGGAAGCATCGATCTTCCGGGGGCTCAGTGTAGAGAACAATATTCGAGCGGTGCTCGAGGTGGTCGAGAAAAGCCGTGAACGCCGGGAGGCGATCCTTGATGCCCTTTTGGCGGAATTCTCGATCACGCATCTTCGGCGTGCGCCCGCGTTGGCGCTTTCCGGGGGTGAGCGGCGCCGTGTCGAGATCGCGCGCGCGCTCGCGTCGAACCCGCATTTCGTTCTTCTTGATGAGCCGTTCGCCGGAATCGACCCGATTGCAGTCGGCGACATTCGGGAATTGGTGGCGCATCTTAAAGACCGTGGTATCGGCGTGCTGATTACCGACCACAACGTGCGTGAAACGCTCGATGTGATCGACCGCGCCTATATCATTCACGACGGCATGATGCTGATGGAGGGGGCGCCGTCGGATATCGTCGGCAATGCGGACGTGAGGCGCGTCTATCTGGGTGATCGTTTCTCTCTCTGACGTCATGAACTGGAGGCAGCGATGGTAATGTCGCCCCGTCTCGAACAGCGGCTCGGCCAGTCGCTGGTCATGACGCCGCAACTACAGCAGGCGATCAAGCTGCTGCAGCTTTCAAATCTCGAGCTTAACGAGTTCGTCGACGGCGAACTCGAGACAAACCCGCTTTTGGAGCGAGAAGAGCAGCCCGCTGCCGAAACCCCGGAGCGGGAATCGGATTATGACGACGGGTTCGAGGATTCATCTGGGTTGGACGATCTCAGTCTCGGAGAGCCCGCGCAATCGGAGATGACGACGGTCGGCGATCTTGATGCTGATATGGGGGGCGCGTACGAGGACGGCTCCGTCACGGTCGGGCAGTTTGCCTCCATGCCAGAAGGCGGCGGGTACGATCCCGACATGCCGGGGCTTGAGGAGACGTTGGCCGAGAACACGACACTCAGGGCGTACCTCGATCAGCAACTCGGCATGGAGCATCTTTCACCTGAAGACGCGTTGATCGCGGCCTACCTGATCGATCAGGTGGAAGAAAGCGGATATTTGGGGGCGCCGCTGGAAGAAGCGGCGGAAATGCTTGGGACATCGACCGAGGAGATCGAGCGGATTCTCTTGGTGCTCCAAGGGTTCGAGCCGACTGGCGTTTTTGCCAGGGACCTAACCGAATGCATGGCGTTGCAGTTGAAGGAACGTGACCGCTTCGATCCTGCAATGCAGACGTTTGTCGAGAATCTGGATCTTGTCGCTGGGCGCGAGTTTTCGAAACTGGCAGGTCTTTGCGGCGTTGATCAGGAAGACGTCGTGGATATGCTTGCGGAATTGCGGGAACTGGACCCCAAACCCGGACTTTCTTTTGCGCCCGATACGGCCGAGCCGATCATCCCTGACGTTCTGATGGTGCGTCACCCGAAGGGAGGATGGTTGGTTGAACTCAATGCCGAGACATTGCCGCGTGTGCTGGTGAACACCAGCTACCACGCGCAGGTGCAGAAGCTTCCAATGAGCAAGGAAGACCGTAAGTACCTGGCCGAGCAGTACCAGTCGGCGAACTGGCTGGTGCGTGCGCTCCACCAGCGCGCGACGACGATCCTCAAGGTGTCGTCGGAGATCGTCCGGCGTCAGGACGCGTTTTTCAAAAAAGGGATTCAGCACCTGAAGCCAATGGTGTTGCGCGATGTCGCCGACGAGATCGAGATGCATGAAAGCACCGTCAGCCGCGTGACCTCGAACAAGTACATCGTCACGCCACGCGGCATTTTCGAACTGAAATACTTCTTCTCGTCATCCATTGGCGCGACCGACGGTGGCGAAGCCCATTCGGCGGAAGCCGTGCGCCATAGAATCAAAGAGTTGATCGATGGAGAGGACCCGAAAAAGATCCTGTCGGACGACAAGCTGGTGAAATTGCTCGTCGAAGACGGTTACGACATTGCCAGGCGGACCGTTGCCAAGTACCGCGAAGCCATGCGAATCGGCTCGTCCGTGGAGCGGCGGCGTCAAAAAGCACCGCCGAAATAACACATTAATAGGTCCATTTCGGGACGGTGTCCGAAATTCCTTCTGGTGACATTCGGCGCTATCCGAAGTATGATCAAGACATGTTGCAGCTTCGCGTATTGACTTCGCGGAACCTTCTCACTAGGGTCCGCCCACCGTCAGAAAAGGGGGAATGGGGCAAACGGCTCCACGCCGAAGACGGGCTAAGAGAAGCATTCAAAATCAATCACTTAAAGGCCTAGATCCGACATGGAAATTTCCGTTTCCGGTAAGCACGTTGACGTTGGCGACGCGTTTCGTACGTATGCCGAAGAACAACTCACCGACTCGGTTACCAAATATTTTGACCAGGCGATTGATGCGCACGTCACGATATCGCGTGAGGGATCGATGATGCATGTGGTGATTTCCGTGCATCCGGGGCCGCGCGGTCTGGTGGTTCAGGGCCGTGGCGAAGCAGCGGAGGCTTATCCGGCATTCGATGCCGCCCTTGAACGGATCGCGAAGCAGTTGCGCCGCTATAAACGCCGATTGGTTGATGATCAGCGCCGCCGCGCGGCGAACGACGTTGTCGTCAGTGCGCAACAGTACGTTATTCAGGGCGATGACAGCGACGATGAAGTCGAAGTTGACGCCCAGCCGGTCATCGTCGCTGAAATGCAGACCGACATTGCGACCCTGACCGTTAGTGAAGCGGTGATGCACATGGATCTGGCGGATTTGCCGGTTCTTATGTTCCGCAACTCGAAGACCAATGCCTTGAGTGTCGTTTATCACAGAAAAGACGGCAACATAGGCTGGATCGACCCGTCGCCGAGTGGCGCGACCGACTAGAAGCAATCAACGGCCTGAAACGGGCCGGTAAAACTAATAGCCAGTGTTGCACAGGAAGAGACGATGGAACTCAGTGATCTCCTAGACAGCGGCAGTATCGTTGCCAATCTTCGCGCGACCAGCAAGAAGCAGGCGTTGCAGGAACTGGCCCGCAAGGCCGCCGATGTGACCGGTCTGGACGAGAGAAAGATTTTTGGCGTGCTGATGGACCGTGAACGGCTTGGGACGACGGGGGTCGGTTCGGGAATTGCAATCCCGCACGGGAAGCTCGCTGAGTTGGATCGTCTCTACGGGATTTTCGCCAGGCTGGAAAAACCGGTCGACTTCCAGTCGATCGATGACCGTCCGGTGGATTTGATTTTCGTGCTTCTGGCGCCGGAAGAAGCGGGCGCCGATCACCTTAAAGCGCTTGCCCGTGTATCGCGGCTTTTGCGTGACCATGATGTCTGCGACAAGCTGCGTGGCACCAACGAGACCGATGCGCTGTTCGCCATCATGACCGAATCGCAGGAAACCCGCGCCGCCTGATCAGTCGTCAGGTTCCATGTCGATGGTTTGCGCTGGCGCCTTGGCACTTTGAATTTTGATATTCTTGATTTCCGGTTCCGGTACTTCCCGGTGCAGGTCGACGTGCAATAAGCCGTTGTCGAGCGTTGCCGCGACCACATCGATCCCTTCCGCCAGGACGAAAGACCGCTGAAACTGTCTGGCCGCGATGCCGCGGTGGATGAAAATGCGTTCCGCGCCGTCCTCCACCTGCTTGCCGCGGATCACCAACTGGTTGTCCTCGATCGCGACCGACAGGTCGTCCATCGTGAAGCCGGCAACCGCGAGCGTGATCCGGATGTCGTTCTCGCCTGTCTGTTCGATATTGTAGGGGGGATAACCCTCGCCGGACGCCTTGGCGGCCCGGTCGAGAATCTGTTCGATACGGTCGAACCCGAGAAGTTGCGGGTTGTTGAAGATCGCCATTGTTGCCTCCCGGCCTCCCCGATGGGCGAGGCTCTCGTTGGGCCCATGGAGCTGCGGTATGCAGTTCCTGGCACCCGGTTGCCGACGTGCCCCATTGGCCATCCGGCTTTCCATAGATTTGGAAGGAAGGCGCTGCAAGTCAAGGCCGCGTGCGGCGCGTGACAATCGCATGCGGCGCCAAGTAAGCTCGGGCGTCTTTTGAAATTCAGGGAACAGCCATGACGCAACCACCCCCGGCCGAGATCGGCGATGATCTGCAGGACGTCGACACCCCCGCTTTGATGATCGATCTCGATGCGTTCGAGGCCAATATCGCCAAGCTTGCCAAGACGGTGGATGATTTCGGCGTCCGGTTGCGGGCGCATTCTAAAACCCATAAATGCCCCGAGATCGCTTTGCGTCAGATTGCGGCCGGCGCGGTCGGCATCTGCTGTCAGAAGGTGGGTGAGGCGGAAGCGATGGTCGCGGGCGGTGTGCCTGACGTGCTGATCACCAATCAAATCTGGGGCGAGAAGAAGCTGAAGCGTCTGGCGGCCCTCGCCCGTGACGCGCGTATCGGTGTTTTGGTCGACGATGCGCAGAACGTCAGCGACCTTGGGCAGGCCGCGCGTGACGCCGGGGTTTCGCTCGACGTTTACGTTGAGATCGATGTCGGCGCCGGGCGTTGCGGTATTGATCCCGGTGAGCCTGCAGTAACCCTCGCCAAGGGGGTCATCGACGAGGATGGGCTTCGGTTCGCCGGTCTTCAGGCGTATCACGGCTCCGCCCAGCATATTCGGACCGCCAACGAGCGTGGCGCCGCGATCGGGGCCGCGTGTGACAAGGTCCGCGCATCGTTAACTGCCATGGAAGACGCCGGCATCGACGTTCCGGTCGTCACTGGTGCCGGGACGGGCAGTTTCCATTTCGAGGCGGCGAGCGGGCTTTATCAGGAGATGCAGTGCGGCTCGTATATCTTCATGGATGCCGACTATGCCCAGAATATGGACCAGCGCGGCGATCCGTTTACGGAGTTTCGGCACAGTCTCTACGTTCTCGTCACCGTGATGAGCGCCACCAAGCCGGGGCGCGCCGTGGTCGATGCGGGGCATAAGGCGCTGGGTAACGACCAGGGCATGCCGTGGGTCGCGGATATTCCGGGCGCGCGCTATCAGGGACCGTCGGATGATCATGGCACACTCATACTCGATGACGCCGCGCGTGGTGTGATGCTGGGTGAAAAAATCCGCCTGATCCCAGGGCATTGCGATCCGACGGTCAATCTTTATGACTGGTTCGTTGTCGTGCAAGGTGGGCGTGTCGTTGATCTCTGGGAGATCTCGGCGCGCGGCGCGATTAGATAGTTTGGGGGGCGGGATGAGCAAGGAACTCGACATTCGCATCACCGAACTGGAGATGACGATCACACATCAGGAGCGAACCATCAGTGAGCTCAGTGACGTCGTCGCGGAGCAATGGTCGATTATCGAGATGTTGAAGCGGGAACTGACGCGTCTGGACGAGACCAAAGCCGATGCAGAACCCGAGGACGAGGCGAACCGGCGCCCTCCACATTACTGAAAAACTTCGCTAACATAAGCGGTTAAGGCAGAAAGCCGAGGGATAACCTCGGAGGAATGCAGGTTGGCGCTCGATTTCCCATCGAGTCAGTCGGTGTCGATCGCCGTGGATGGCACACGCACGGCGCGAAGGCTGTTGCGCTCGGCGTCGGTATCATTGGACGCTGTGAGTGCCCGCGAATTGGCGGGCGGCACGACCGTCGGCCGGTTTGTCGAACGCACCGTCACCGTCGATACGACCGCGGCCGACCGGGCCCTTCGGCAATCCAGTTACGCCGGTTCGAACATTCGAGAAGCGCTGCGTGAACTTGCGGGACTTGCGAGACTTGCCGCGAACGAGGGTCTGGTTTCTGAAAGTGTGAACCTGTTGTCGTCCGATGGGACGCGCGTGTCGCGCAACAATATCCAGGCCCAGCTCGACCGTGCGGTGGCGTTGATCGATTCTCTCGTCGACGCGAGTGCGACCGGGAATGCGAATTTTATCGACGGCGGCGGTCCCGCAATCCGGATTCAGACCAGTCGTTACGGGGGAGCGATATCCGTCGCGCCGCAGGGGTTGGACAGTGCTTCGCTGGGGCTCAGAAATCTGGATGTTTCGTCGTCGGCGGACGCACGCCTGACCGAAGCCCGGATCGAAAATGCGATCAATATCGCCGGTAACCACCTCGATCGATTGGCGCAGTTGCGCGCCGCATTGGGACAGGGCAACAGCTTCGATCAGTCGCTGATCGCGGCGACGACGAATATTTCCGGTGCCTTGCCGGTCGGGGCGTTCGTCAATTTGTCGGCTTGACCGTCAGTCCATGATGCCGAACGATTTTAAGACGAAGGCATAGTTGAAGGCCAACTCCTCCAACCTGTCGAACCGCCCTGCCGCGCCGGCATGTCCGGCGCTCATGTTGGTCTTCAAGAGTAATGGATTGTCGTCGGTTTTCAGATTCCGCAGTTTCGCGACCCACTTCGCAGGCTCCCAATAGGTGACCCGAGGATCGGTCAGACCGGCGGTCGCGAGCAGCGCCGGATAATCTTTCGCGTCAACGTTGTCATAGGGTGAGTAACTCAGGATGTAGTCGTAAGCGTCCTTATCCTCGATCGGGTTTCCCCATTCCGGCCATTCGATCGGGGTCAGGGGGAGAGACGTGTCGCACATGGTGTTCAGCACATCGACGAAGGGGACGTCGGCGACGACGGCGCGCCAAAGATCGGGGCGCATATTCGCGCAAACCCCCATCAGCATACCGCCGGCGGACCCGCCATGAATGGCAATGCCGCCGGGGCTGGCGAGGTTTTCGCGGATCAGCCCCTCGGCGGCGGCGATAAAATCGGTGAAGGTGTTGCGTTTGCGCTCGCGCTTGCCATCCGTGTACCAGCGATACCCTTTTTCCATGCCGCCCCGGATGTGCGCGATCGCGAACACGAAGCCACGGTCGACGAGGCTGAGGCGCGGAGTCACGAACGATGCCGGCATGGTCATGCCGTAACTGCCGTAGCCGTACAATAAAACCGGAGCACTGCCGTCCAGGATCGTGTCGGCGCGGTGGAGAACCGTCACCGGCACCAACTCACCATCGGCGGCCACGGCTTGAATGCGGCGGGTGACGTAGTCGGTGGGGGTGTGCCCGGATGGCACTTCGTCTTGTTTCAATAACTCTCGGTCGCCTGTCGCCATGTTGAAGTCGATGACTTGTCTGGGGGTTGTCGGCGACGAATAGGAAAATCGAAGATTGCGGGTTGCGTATTCGTACCCACCCTCCAGGCCGAGAGCATAGGCTTCTTCCTCGAAGCGCACCGTAAATTCCTGCATGGTTTCCCAGTTGCGGATGACGATGCGTGGTAAGGCGGCGACCCGCTCGATCCGCACGAGATACTCGGCGTAAACCTCGCAGCCGACAATCAGGGTCCCGGGCATGTGCGGGATCAGGTCGATCCAGTTTGCGCGACCGGGGTTGTCGATCGGCGCCGTAACAATCTTGAAATCCTCGGCACCGTCGGCGTTGGTGAGGATGATGAGGCGGCCGGCGTGCTCGGAGACACTGTATTCGACCCCGCTCGCACGTGGCGCGACAAGTTTCGGTTCCCCGGCCGGATCGTCAGCCGGGATGATGTAGACTTCCGATGTTTCATGGTCGTGTGCGTCGATCAGGATAAAGCGCCGGCTTTCTGTATCCGAAATGCCGACAAAAAAGCCCGGGTCTTTTTCTTCATAAACCAGAACATCGTCGGAGGCCGGGGTGCCAAGGGTGTGGCGCATCACTTTCGACGGGCGGTGGTTGTCATCGAGGACCGTATAAAAAACGGTCTTGTTGTCGGTGGCCCAGACCGCATTGCCGCTGGTGCCTTCGATCACGTCGGAGATGTTCTTACCGCTATTAAGATCGCGGAAGCGGATTGTGAAAATTTCCGATCCATTTGTGTCCTCGCCGTAAAGCAGATGACGGTGATCGTATGAATGGGCGGCGGCGCCGATCTTGTAGTAATCAAGCCCTTCGGCTTCCGCGTCTCCGTCGAGAAGGATCGTTTCGTCGTCTCCACCCTTCACGGGCTTCCGGCAATACTTCGGATGCTGCCCGCCTTCGACAAAGCGGACATAGTAAGCGAAATCACCATCCGGGTCGGGGACGGTCGAATCGTCCTCCTTGATCCGGCCCCGCATTTCCATAAACAGTTTCTTTTGAAGCTCCGATGTGTCGGTCATCCAGGATAGCGTGTAGGCGTTTTCAGCTTCCAGATAGGCGCGGATGTCGGGGGTGAGGAGGTCCGGGTCCTGCATCACCTGCTGCCAGTTCTCGTCCTTCAACCAGGCATAATCGTCGATGCGCGTGTGGCCATGATACGTGATTTCGACGGGGCGTTTGTCGGCAATCGGCGGGTGGACGTCGTCCTTGGTCATATTCTTGCCTTCTGCTACTGCGAGGGTAATGCTCTCGGTTCGTTGCCCCTATGTAGTCAGGAAATCCCGCGATGTCGAATAAGGTGATCCTCGTCGTTGTCGATGGCTTGAAATACGCGACCGCGCTGGGCCATTGCGGTTTTCTCGAGGGACAAGTCGAGAGCGGTAAGGCCCGTCGCTGGCGTATGAGGGCCTCGCTGCCCAGCATGTCGGCGCCTTGTTATGAAAGCATTCATACCGGTCTCGATCCAGCGGATCACGGGATCACGGCAAACAGCCTCTTGAGGCCCTCAAGTGTCGAGCATGTGTTTGGATTATCAAGCACCGCCGGCAAGACGACGGCGGCGGTCGCTTACAGTTGGTTTTCCGTTCTTTATAACGCCGCTCCCTACGATCCTGTCCGGGATCAGGAAACCGATGATCCGTCTAAACCTATTCAATACGGCCGGTTCTTCGATGATATCGGCAGGACGGATTTCCATCTCGGGCTGCCGTCGGATGCCGATCTTTGCGCGCAGGTGGACCGTTTGCTTGGCCGCCATCAACCGGACTACTTACTTCTTCACACCCTGAGCTGCGATAGCGTCGGTCACGTTTATGGGGGATCGTCCTGGCAATACGACCGTGCCGCGACGGTTGTCGACAGCACGCTTGGCAAGCACCTGCCTGCGTGGCGCGAGGCGGGGTATCGCGTCCTTGTCACCGCAGATCATGGTTTTACCGATTGCGGTTATCATGGTGGCACCAACGATGATGTTCGCGACGTCGCCTTCTACGATATCGGGCACCCGACGCCGGGGATCAGCGAAAAAACCGTCTCGCAACGTGCCGTTGCGCCGACGTTACTCAGGCTTATGGGTGTGGATATCCCGGCCCAGATGAAGGAAGCACCGCTGGACTAATCCGCGGCGAGCCGGATCAGGTCGCGAATTTCATTGCGGATCGGTCCATGGTGTGCCGGATCGGCAAGCGTCGTGAACCAGCGTTCGGGCGGGTCCGTGGCCCGTCGATGCCGCCACGTTACGCCTCTCAAAAGGTTCTCGGCATTAACCGGCAACCGGTCCGGGATATCGAAGCCGGCGAGTGCACCCCACACCCCGGCCCAGCCACGGGCCACGCTATAAGGGTTATACCCCCCACCACCCGAAGCGATGACGCGAGGCGCGAGGTCGCGGACGGCGGCGACGGTCCGCCAGAGCGCGGTGTTGGAAATTGCGAGCTTGCTCTGCGGGTCATCAGCAAGGGCGTCCACGCCACATTGTATGAAGATCGCGTCCGGTTCGAAATTCAGGATGTGGGGCAGGACGGCGCCTTCGACAATGGCTTCGAGTTCGTCGTCGTTCAGGTCGACGGGGACGGGTATGTTACGGGCCATCCCGCCGGCGCGATCGAAAATGCCGCCCGGCTGCGCCGGGTCCGGATTGCGCCGCTCCATCGGCCATCGGCCGGACTCGTGTATTGATAGAGTGAAGACCCTGTCGTCGTCATGGAAGGCATCCTGCACCCCGTCACCGTGATGGGCATCAAGATCCAGATAGAAAACGCGCTCCAATCCCTGATCTAGGAGTGTCCCAATTGTTAGCGCGGGTTCATTGAAATAACAGAACCCGCTGGCCCGGTCCGGCCGTCCGTGATGCTGGCCTCCCCCAAGATTGAATACCCGCCCGCCATCCATAACCAATTCGGCGGCTTTGGCGCCACCGCCCACGGCGGTCGCCGGACGGCGGAACATTTCCGGGAAGATCGGGTTCCCGTTCATGCCGATGTTGTGCCTTGCCCGTAAAGCGGGGGGTGCATCCTGTTCTTTCTCCGAGCGGATGACGGCGGCCACGTAGTCCGGTGTGTGGAACCGCTCCAGATAAGCCGCATTCGCGCGCGGGCTATTGATATAGCTGCCATCGGGAAACCAACCGAGCGTACGGATCAGATCAATCGCAAGAGAAACCCTGGGAATCGCCAGGGGATGGTTCCGCCCATAGGAACTATCGCGATAAATCTCACTGCCGATGAAGCGGGCGTCCGTCACGTTGCCGGCCCGGCTTCCAGAAGCCATTCGCGGAATGCCGCGACACGCGGTAACGCGGCAGCGGCGCGCGGCACGACGAGGTAGAAGCTCTCGGGTTCGATGATGCGGGTGTCGAAGGGGGCAACGAGCCGCCGGGTGCGGAGATCCCCCTCGACGAATGGGGTGTGGGCGATCGCGATCCCCAGGCCAGCCGCCGCCGCTTCGAGAGCCTGCGCCGATGATGCGAACTCGAGGCGGCTTTGCGGCTTCAATCCCACCACTCCCGCATGAGCCAGCCATCGCGCCCAGTCGTCATGTCGGGGTGGAGACGAGACCGTGATTAAAACATGCCGCGAGAGATCATCCGGACAATTTAACGGCGTCCGCGCCAGTAAATCCGGGCTGGTGACCGGGAATAGCGCGTTCTCAAACAAGAAGTCGCTCCGGCACCCGGGCCATTTACCGTCGCCGACCCGGATCGCGAGATCGACGTCCTCGCGTTGCAGGTCGACAAGGCGCGATGTGGTCAGCAATCGTACCTCGATGTCCGGGTATAAAGATTGGAATGAGGGCAGGCGCGGGATCAGCCATCGCTGCGCCAAGGTAGCCAGTAACGCGAGTGTCAAGGGCGGCGCATTTCCGGCGAGGCCGGCCGCGTCGTTCAGGGCATCGCGGAGGTCGTCGAAGGTCCGGACGACCCGGCTCGCCAGTGCAGCGCCGGCTGCGGTCAGATCAATCCCGCGGCGGTCTGCGCGCACCAGGCGCGTGCCGAGATGGCCCTCTAATAACCGCAATTGCTGGGTGACGGCGGGTTGTGTAACGCCAAGCTCTTCCGCGGCAAGGGTGACGTTGCGGTGCCGCGCCACGGCCTCGAACGCGCGAATGCATCTGAGGGATGGGGGTAAATCCATTTAATCATAAGAACATCTTATGGCTAAATCGGAAAGAACTGATTTCTACACCAATAATACATGGTGATAATGTATCTGACCTATTAGATGGACTTCTCATATGGAAATCTGGATTCCGATTACGATCGTTGCCGCATTCTGCCAGAACTTGCGGTCCGCGTTACAAAAACACCTGAAGGGAAGGTTGTCGACCGGTGGCGCGACGTACGTCCGCTTCTTCTATGCGTGGCCGTTCGCGGTGATTTATGTGTGGGGCCTCAACGAATGGGGCGGCATGGCATATCCGGACTTCAACGGGAAGTTCCTGCTCTATTGCGTGCTGGGGGGCGCGTCGCAGATCATCTTCACCGGGCTTCTGGTGTGGTTGTTCTCGTTCCGGAATTTTGCCGTCGGCACGACCTTCTCAAAGACCGAAACGGTGCAGGTCGCGCTTCTCGGCTTCCTGTTGTTGGGCGACACCCTTTCGACCGGCGCCGTTCTCGCGATCTTCATCAGCGTCATGGGCGTGATGGCGATGTCGGCGGCGCAGACCAACATCACCTTCAAAACCCTTCTGGCCAGTCTTGTCGAAAAGTCGACGCTGATCGGTCTCGCGTCGGGACTGTTCCTCGGCGGCTCGGTGGTGTTCTTCCGGGGCGCCGCGCTTTCATTAGATTATGACGGATACATCATGCCCGCCGCCTTCACTCTGGCCGTCTCCGTCGTCATCCAGACGGTGATCATGGGCATTTATCTGTTGTGGCGGGAGCCCGGCCAAATGCGCGCCGTCCTGGTCAATTGGAAGTGGGCGGGCGCTGTCGGTGTCGCCGGTGTTTTGGGCTCCGTTGCATGGTTCACGGCGTTTACCCTCGAGAACGCCGCCCTCGTCCGCGCTGTCGGCCAGATCGAGCTGGTGTTCACATTCATCGCGTCTACGGTGTTTTTCCGCGAGAAGAGCACCCCTTTGGAGATCCTGGGCATTCTTCTCGTGATCGCTGGGATCTTGCTGATTCTGTACGTGCGCTGAGGACATCGGCTCATGTGCAGATGGGGCTGGTCAGGGCGGTGACCGTTTATATACTCTCCATCCATGACACTCAGTGAACTCGATCAATGGCGCCTCAAGCATGTGCTGACGGACGCCGAATTCAGCGAACTTCCCGGTCATCAGAGCGGAAAGGTCCGTGAAAGCTACGACCTGCCCGATGGCCGGCGTGTGATGATCGCAACCGATCGCCAGTCGGCATTCGACCATGTCCTCGCGGCCGTCCCGGACAAGGGACATGTGTTGACGGCGACGGCGCAGTTCTGGTTCGAGAAAACCGGCGACGTCTGTCCCAACCACGTCATCGAGCACCCCGACCCGAACGTCATCATTGCGAAAAAACTGACGATGCTGCCGGTTGAGATGGTGGTCCGCGCCTATATTACCGGCACCACAGACACCAGTATCTGGACGATGTATGCGAACGGCGAACGAACCGTCTACGGGCATACGCTGCCGGAAGGATTGAAGAAGAACGACAAGCTTCCCGAGGTTCTGATCACGCCGACGACAAAGGGGGCCGTCGGGGGGCACGATCACCCGATCACCGCTGACGAGATCGTGGCGCAGGGTCTGTTGACCCAGGCGCAGTGGGATGAGGCGGCTGAGAAAAGCTTGGCGCTCTTCGCGCGTGGCCGCAAGATCGCTGACGAGAATGGGTTGATCCTGGTCGACACCAAATATGAGTTCGGCCTCGACGAAAATGGCGTCGTAACCATCGCCGACGAAATCCACACGCCTGATTCCAGCCGTTACTGGGATGCCGCGAGTTATCCGGATCGCCATGCCGCGGGTGAGGAGCCGGTCAATCTCGACAAAGAATTTTTGAGGCTTTGGATCAGGGCGCGTTGCAATCCTTACACCGATCCCTTGCCGGAGATCCCCGCTGAGACGCTGATTGAGTTTTCCAATAAGTACGTCTCGCTTTACGAGCGGGTGACCGGACAAACGTTCGAGCGGACGGACCCCAAGGTCCCGGTTCGTGAGCGCATTCATGCAGCGTTGGCGAAGGCGCTGCCGGGATATTTTTAGGGCCGGGAGATAACGATGGCGAAAACGCTTCTGGAAATGGCCGGTGCGGACATGACGCCGAACGCGGTTTCGGAATCCGTCCTGATCCTGATTGACTGCCAGAACGAGTATGTGACGGGCGCGCTCCCCTTGACCGGGATCGACGCGGCGATGGAAAACGCTAAAGCGCTTCTGCAGCGGTTCCGCGATGCCGGTCAGCCGGTCGTTCACATTCAGCATCAGGGGAAAGCAGGCGGCGCCTTCGATCTTGATGACGTACGCGGCGCCATAGATGATCGTGTTGCGCCGATGGCCGGAGAGCCAGTCATCCGCAAGGGATTGCCGAATAGTTTCGCGGGCACCGATCTGCAAAAGACGCTGGAAGGTATCGGCCGCCAGAAGTTGGTCATCGCCGGATTCCAGACGCACATGTGCGTCAGCGCGACGACGCGCGCGGCGCTCGATCTCGGTTATCGTAACACGCTTGTCTCCGATGCGATTACGACACGCGATTTGCCGGGCCCGGGGGGCGACGGGGTCGTGCCGGCAGAGACCATTCACATCGCGACGCTGGCGGCACTCGCAGACCGATTTGCGATTGTCGCGGCAACAGCGGCCGACCTGCCGGACTGACGGCCTTTATTCCACGAGCCCCAGGAACACCGGGGCGTTCGGATTTTCGGCTGCGAGTAACTCACATACTTTCTTGGGCGTGATCCCGCTTTCAGGAATTTTATCGACCGGCATCCACAGGACATCGATCTGTTGACGGTCCGGTTTGGGGCCATTTTGTGCCTTATATTCGTCGGGCACGCTGCAACGAAAAATGAATTCCACCTGCAGCCGGGTCGCGCCGGGCTCGGTGGTGAGCGGTTTCAAGTAATCCGCGACGTGCATCAATTCTATGATCTCGACGCCCGTTCCGATCTCTTCCTGGCATTCACGTATCATCCCGTCGCTGAGTGTTTCACCCGGATCGACGGCGCCCCCTGGTAATGTGAAGCGGGATCGTCCGTCTTCGTATTTCTTGTGCTGTACCAATATCTCGTCGCCGCGCCGGATATAGGCGCGGACGGCATTGCGCGGCGCGGTCGCGGGTTGCGGCATGAAATTCCTTTCCCTAAGCCCATCTGGCTCAGGCGGTTTCGAGATAAGTGATCAGCTCGGACCATTCCGACTGAGCGTCTTTTGCGGCTTTCGTCTGCTTGTCGAACACACTGACGCCGTTATCGGCAGCATCCGTGTACATCACGGTCTCGCGCAACATCATCACCGGTGTATGATTGAAGCTCTGGAGGAACTCCATTAGCGCCCGCGTCGAGCGGGATCGATTGCGCACTCTGTTGGCGACAACCGCCACCTGTTTCTTGTTTTTGCGGATCGGCTTCAGCGTTTCGACCTTGCTCAGGAAATTCATCGCGGCCACCTGGTCGAACGCGGAGGGTAGGATCGGCATGACGATCCCATCCGCCATCTTAAGCAGCTTCTGAAACTCTTTCGGGGTTAACGCCGCTGGGGCATCGATGACGAGCCTGTCGATGGATTTCTTGACCTTGCCGACGCCGTCAGACCAGTCCAGGCCGATGATCGGCGGCACATTCTCCGGCCGCCGCTCAATCCATTGCAGGCTGCTGCCTTGTGGGTCGACGTCTGCGATCGCGGTCTTGAGCCCGCATTGACTGAAGGCGGCCGCGAGATTGGTCGAGATCGTCGTCTTACCGCAACCGCCCTTCGCATTGGCGATGAGGATCGATTTCATGATGTCTCCTTGCCGCCACCGGAAGCAGACGGCGCCAACCAGAAAGGCTGTACCTTCTTGAATCGTTTCCAGTTTTTCAGGAGCTCGGGTTCGGTTTCTTTGAGGGCCCGTGCATACCATCCCTGCACAAGCCCGCCGGCAAGCGCGAGATCCTGCGCGTTTTCCTCATTCCCGGTGCCGGTCAGTTCACCGGTCATACGCATCGCCTGTGCGACATCGTTCAGGTGTCCGAACTGATCCTGAAGGGACTGCAGTGATTTGACATAAGCCGCGGTCGCCTTGCCTGCGTATATCCCACGCAGAAAATCCACTGCATAGCGAAGCTTCTTCAGGCGAATGCGGACCTCATGGCGGGCTTCCATATCCTGCTCCGCAAGGTTCTTCGCTTGTTTCATCAGTTTTCGATGCGGCTTCGACAGGATTAAAGCGGCACAGTTCTCAATCGGCTGGAGCAAGGGGTCGGATGAGGCAACCGGCATTGCCAGCCAACCTTTGACGGCGACGAACGCCGTCAGATGGAACATCATCTTCGCGTAACGCCGTGACGTCAGTGTTTTCCTGACTTGTTCGTATGCCTCGTTCCGTCTTTCCTCGGCGGCTTTCCTGAGGGCACCAATGGCGGCGTCATCAACACCATATCCACCAACGCTCGCCAGCATTTCGCTGATGTAAACATCCCAATCACGCGCGGGTCCCAGAGCGCTGCCAAGCCATTTTAGATCGTCCTCCATCCAGCTTGTTCTTGCCGGATCCAGGTAGTCCCCGAAAACTTTCAACGATGTTCTGAGCCGTCTGACGGAGACCCGCATCTGGTGGACGCCTTCGGGGTCAGTGCCGTCGAGGCAGGCTTCTTCGTTCTCGACGATGTTGGCGATGCAGACGGGATAGATCTCGGCTAGCGCCGCGTGGATCGTTTGGGCACCCGATAGTTGGAATTTGGGCACGCGAAATGTTCTGGGGCCCTCATCGGTCAATAGCCGGTAGCCGCGTCCGGCCTTGGTCAGCGCCGACATCGGCAACGGGCAAGCATTATGAATCTCCGACGCCACGGTGAAGAATGCGTTCGGGTCGCCCTCGATCAACTCGAGTTCACACTCGGCGAAGGTTTCCTCTTTGCCGGCGGCGACGATACGGCCTTTGTCCAGAACGGCCTCGATGACCACATCCGGTCCCAGCGGATTGGCGCGGTGGATGGTCATCGCTTGCCGTTCGATGTGAACTTCCATCACCACACCGAGTTCATCGTCACGGACTGCACCAATGGCGCGCCGGGCAGCAATCGGCAGATCGGTGAGGACAAGTGCGTTTCCCTCGACGTTGCGCTCCCATTCGTGTCTGTCCATCAGCCCGCCGCCGCTGTTGCCGGCGCGCGCCTTGATGGTCTGAACGACTTTCTCGCCATTGCTCCGCAGCCGCACGGAGACACCTAGCGCGCGAAGACGTAGATCGTCCGTGTCGAAGTATCGGCTGACCAGCGTCTTCTTTGGCCACTGGCGCCGGTTCTTGCCGGCGGCGTTGACGGCCTTCTTGAAGCGCTGCAGATCCTTCGGTTCCGCGCTGAACTTTAGCTCGAACTCGCGGTTTTCCTGTTCGGCGGCCATGTTTGCCCGAATCCCCCTCGCAACCCTGATTCCTGGCCTGTTTCCGACCGATTCTGTGGGAACGTCTGTTTTCTTCTTGTATTGCGCACTGAGTGCGCATAAAGTATGCACACAGTGCGGGTTTTTACAAGTGCCCTCCGGCACCAATGCAGATCCGCGTAAGGAGGTGAGCCAATGCTCAGCCATCTGTTACTCGCGCGTCACTACGTACTGCGCCCGATTCTTAACAAGAAAACCGAGACGCCGCGCCCACGTTAAGCGAACCGCCGCCGCCGCGTCCGTTACAGTTTTGTGACGGTCCATCGGCGGCGGTTTTCTGCAGCTTTCCTCTGGTGCATGATCGTCGAAACTGGGTCTGTTGGCTGTCGGTTACCTGACAGCCGGGAGGAAGCGAATGGACCGGGAGATCCTGTTTCTGCGTCACGGAAAGGCGGCGCGGCCTGACGGCGTCGAAGATTTCGATCGGCCTTTGAAGGATAAGGGCCATCTTCAGGCGAGAAAGATTGGTGCGTGGCTTATAACGCATGATGCTATACCCGATGCCATCCTCTCATCGCCAGCACGGCGGGCGCAGGAAACGGCGGAAGATGTTGTGGAGGCATTTAACGGCGATCGCGCTCTGATCAGGACGGACCCGCGACTATACTTTGAGGCGCGCTCGAAGTTGATGCAGGCGCTTTCCGAAGGGGGGAGGACCGTTAAGCGTTTGCTGGTCATCGGCCACAATCCCTGGATGGAGGAACTCGTCGAAGATCTTGCGTCGGAACCGGTACCGCATCCGGGCGGCAACTGGATCATGAAGACGGGCACGTTGATGCGGTTCGCCGTCGATGATTTCAAGGACGGCTTGAACAAGGGACGCGGCCGTCTATTGAACCACGTGTTGCCGGACGATCTGCCCGAACCAGGGGCTGAAAGCTTAGGTAAATAGCGGAGGGAAATTGGTGGAGCCGAGGGGAATCGAACCCCTGACCTCTTCAATGCCATTGTAGCGCTCTCCCAACTGAGCTACGGCCCCACGGGTGCTCGCCATTCAGATCGTGCCGGATTGGGGTCCGGCGGTTCGGCGAACGGGCCGGAACATACGAACGGGGTTCCGGCCTAGCAAGCGAAAAATGACGAAGGTGCGGTGATATCCAGCGCGTGGCGCCTGATGCCGCGAGACCGGTCAGCGGTCTTCGTCGTCCTCGACTTCGATGTGTTCCTTGACCTCGGAGACGTCGTCCTCGTCCTCATCGAGATCGGAGGTATCTTCGATCAGATCCTCGTCTTCGTCGTCGAGGTCGAGATCGTCATCGTCGTCTTCGTCGAGCATCGAGTCGTCGTCCTCGTCATCGTCCTTGACGGGTTTGACCTCTTTCTTCGGCTTCGGCGCCTCCGCCGGCTGACGACGGGGCTTCAGGATCGGCTGGGCTTCGACCTTGGTCTCGCATTTCGGGCAGGTCGCGGGATCCTTGTTCAGATCATAGAACTTGGCGCCACAACTCGGGCACGTCAGTTTCTTTCCCCACTCTGGTTTCACCACGGCTTAACTCCTGAGGATCTGTTCGGTCTCGTAAGCGGGGCATTTGCCATGATCCTTGTCCCCTGTCAAAGTCTAAAATCATCCGTTTTTCACGGTTTGTCATATATCGACCATTCGGCGCTTGGTCTCGGGTGCCGCTGCGGTGTATGACACCACCCTGAAACCGAAACCGAGATTGAGGTTCACGCTCGTGCCTGCCCTTCGCGCCAACCCTTCCAGCGGCCTCAAAGGCCAAGTTCGCGTGCCGGGCGACAAGTCGGTTTCGCATCGTTCGCTGATGCTTTCCGCGCTTGCGATCGGCGAGACCCGGATCACCGGCCTGCTCGAGGGCGAGGACGTCCTCGCCACGGCGGCGGCGATGCGGGCCATGGGCGCGGATGTGATCAAGGGTGAAAATGGGGTCTGGACCGTTAGCGGAGTGGGCGTTGGTGGGCTGGCGGAGCCGGCATCCGCCATCGATATGGGCAACGCGGGGACGGGTGTCCGTTTGCTGATGGGGCTTGTCGCGACACACCCGATCACATGTACGTTCACAGGCGATGCATCGCTATCGCGCCGTCCGATGGAGCGCGTGATGGGGCCGTTGCGCCGGTTCGGGACGGCCTTCACGTCGAGAGAGGGTGGTTTGCTTCCGATCACGGTAAAGGGGGCTAAAGAGCCGGTCCCGGTTCGAGCCGAAATGTCGGTCCCTTCGGCGCAGGTCAAATCTGCGGTGCTTCTTGCCGGCCTCAACGCGCCTGGTGAGACGGTGGTGATCGAAAAGGAAGCAACCCGCGATCACACTGAAAACATGCTGCGCCATTTTGGTGCCGAGGTGGTAACGAAACCGTGGCCGGCGGGTGGGGTGGAGATCACGCTGACCGGGCAACCGATTTTGACAGCCACCGACATCCAGGTCCCCGCGGACGTTTCGTCTGCCGCCTTCCCCATCGCTGCCGCTCTGATCACGCCGGGAAGTGATGTGACGATCGAAGCTGTCGGGCTCAACCCGTTACGTGCCGGTCTGATCGACACACTCAAAGAGATGGGCGCCGATCTGACAATCGAGAACGAACGCGTCGAGGGCGGTGAGCCGGTCGGTGATATCCGGGTGAAGGCCGGACCATTAAAAGGTATCGATGTGCCGCCGGAACGCGCCCCCAGCATGATCGACGAGTATCCGGTGCTTTCCGTCTGTGCGGCCTTCGCCGAGGGGACCACGCGGATGACGGGCTTGGCCGAACTCCGGGTGAAGGAATCCGACCGCCTGGCCGCGATGGTGAACGGGCTGGCGGCTTGCGGCGTTACGGTGCGTTCGGGCGAGGATTGGATGGAAGTGGACGGGGCAGGCCAACAACCCGAGGGTGGCGCTATGATCGAAGTCGATCTCGATCATCGGATCGCCATGAGTTTTCTGGTGATGGGGTGTGCCACCCGGAATCCGGTAGCCATTGACGATGCCCAGGCGATTGCGACAAGCTTTCCCGGGTTTGCCGGGCTGATGAACGGCCTTGGCGCCGGGATCGAGGAAGTGGACGCATGATCATCGCGATCGACGGGCCGGCGGCTGCCGGAAAAGGAACATTGGCGAGACGGGTCGCCGAGGCATTTGATTTTGCCTATCTCGACACCGGCGCTTTATATCGTGCGACCGCGAAGAAAGTCCTCGATCAGGAGATCGATCCCGGCGATGAGCAGGGATGCACCGTGGTTGCACTTAATTTAACGCCCGCCGACCTGACGGTGGAGGGCCTGAGAACCGAGGAAATCGGGCAGGCGGCGTCCAAGGTGTCGGCGATCCCGGGTGTCCGCAGCGCCCTGTTACGCTTTCAACGCGACATCGCGGCCAATCCGCCGGACGGAAAATCGGGTGCGGTATTGGATGGACGTGACATCGGGACCGTCGTCTGCCCCGACGCGGATGTTAAATTGTTCGTCACGGCGTCGACCGAGGTGCGCGCCGAACGGCGCTTTAAAGAGTTGCGCGAAGCGGGCGAGGACGTTATATACGCCCGCGTTTTGGAGGAAATGAGGGAACGTGACGAGCGCGATACAAACCGTGCCGCAGCGCCTCTCAAGCCGGCCGAGGATGCGACGGTTATCGATACCTCTGGGCTGGACGCCGATCAGGTGTTCGAACAGGCCCGTGAAATCGTTGCCGCCAAACAGGCCTGAACTTCCCAATTGACCAGAACCGTTCGCAAAGAACGGCACCCCGAACCGCCCCGGACCGCAACAGGCCCGTGGGCATATGACGTGTGAAGACCGCCGGAACCAACCGGCAGGCCGGAAACGAAACTGAAGGATACACTTATTATGGCCAATACCGACGCCTCCACCGAGGCACCGAAAATTACCGAAGATTTCGCAGCTCTCCTGGACGAGCAACTGGGCGCAGAAGACGACGGCTTCGAAGGCCGCGTTCTCAAGGGCACCGTCATTTCCGTCGATAACGACGCCGTTGTCGTCGATGTCGGCCTCAAATCCGAAGGCCGCGTGCCGGTCAAGGAATTTGGTGCGCCGGGCCAGGATCTGAATATTAATCCGGGCGACGAAGTCGACGTTTTCGTCGAGCGTTACGAAGACCGTGACGGCGTCATCCGCCTCAGCCGCGAAAAAGCGCGCCGCGAAGAGGCCTGGGCCGAACTCGAAAAAGCTTTTGCCAAGGGCGAGCGCGTCAATGGGGTCATCTTCGGCCGCGTCAAAGGTGGTTTCATCGTCGATCTTTCCGGCGCCGTGGCGTTCCTGCCGGGCAGCCAGGTCGACATCCGCCCGGTCCGCGACATATCGCCGCTGATGGGCACGCCGCAGCCGTTCCAGATCCTGAAAATGGACCAGGCGCGCAACAACATCGTCGTGTCGCGCCGCGCGGTTCTGGAAGAAACCCGCTCCGAGGCCCGTTCCGAACTGATGCAGAACCTGTCCGAAGGTCAGGTGCTCGACGGCGTCGTCAAGAACATCACCGATTACGGTGCGTTCGTTGATCTGGGCGGTGTCGACGGTCTGTTGCACGTGACGGACATCGCGTGGAAGCGTATCAACCACCCGTCCGAAGCGCTGCAGGTCGGCGAAACGGTCAAGGTGCAGGTGATCCGTTTCAATTCTGAAACTCAGCGTATTTCACTCGGCATGAAGCAGCTCGAAGCGGATCCGTGGGAAGGCATCGAAAGCAAGTACCCGGTCGGCGCCAAGCTCAAGGGCCGTGTCACCAACATCACCGACTACGGCGCATTCGTCGAACTGGAAGCCGGTGTCGAAGGTCTGGTGCACGTTTCCGAAATGAGCTGGACCAAAAAGAACGTCCACCCGGGCAAGATCGTTTCCACCTCTCAGGAAGTGGAAGTCATGGTGCTCGACACCGATCCGGAAAAACGTCGTATCTCGCTCGGTCTGAAGCAGTGCATGGAAAATCCGTGGGCCGACTTCCTGACCAAGTTCCCGGTCGGCTCCGAAGTCGAGGGCGAAGTCCGCAATATCACCGAGTTCGGTCTGTTCATCGGCCTCGATGGGGATATCGACGGGATGGCGCACCTTTCCGACCTCAGCTGGGACAAGCCGGGTGAGGAAGCCCTCACCGACTACAACAAGGGTGACATGGTCAAGGCCAAGATCCTGGATGTTGATGTCGAGAAAGAGCGTATTTCGCTCGGTATCAAGCAGCTTACCGACGACCCGGTCGGCGGCGCGCTGGAAGGTATCAAGAAGGGCGCGGTCGTGACCTGCACGGTGACCGAAATCACCGACGGTGGAATCGAAGTCATGGTCAACGATGCGGTGCCGGGCTTCATCCGTAAGTCCGATCTGTCGCGTGACCGTTCCGAACAACGCCCCGACCGCTTCGCCGCCGGCGAAAAGGTCGACGCTAAAATCACGCAGGTCGACAAGTCCGGCCGCCGTGTGACGCTCTCGATCAAGGCCCGCGAGGTCGAAGACGAGAAGAAGGCGATGGCCGAGTACGGGTCGACGGATTCTGGCGCAACGCTGGGCGATATCTTGGGCGCGGCGCTTGCTGGCAACCAGGAAGCCGATGCGGACGACGACAAGTCGAAGAAAGCGGCGAAGAAGAAAGCCGACAAGGACGACGATACGTCGGACGAATAAACGACTTAAACGACGGGCGGCAGAAATGCCGCCCGTTTCGTTTGAGCGTTCCGATGTTTCCATACTAATCTCCTCATTATGAGTACGGGTCTTGATAGCGATGCGCTGATTGCGCTTCGCCGCCTGCGGCGGCACCTGACGGTGTGGCGGCTTTTGGCGGTTGCCGGGTTTGCACTCGCGATATTTTTGGGTGTTCGTGAAGGTGGTGTGCTGCCGCCCGAAGAGCACGTGGCCCGCGTCCCGATCGAGGGGATCATCGTCGATGATCCGGCGTTCATCGGCATGTTGGATCAGATCGCCGATGACGCATCGGTGCAGGCGGTCATCGCGGACATCTCCAGCCCAGGGGGAACTTTCACCGGTGGGGAGGCGGTTTATGCGGCGCTGCGCCGGATTGCCGAACATAAGCCGGTCGTCACGGTCATGGGGGGGCTCGCGACAAGCGGGGCGTATATGGCCGCCCTCGGCACGGACAGAATATACGCCGGCTACGGCACCATTACGGGGTCCGTAGGCGTCATCATGCAATCCGCCGACGTCACCGGCCTGATGAATATGATCGGTGTCAAACCCGAGGTCCTGAAGAGCGGCGAGTTGAAGGCAACCCCTAACCCGATGGAGGAACTGAGCCCGTCTGCACGTGCGCAACTGCAGTCTGTCATCGACGAATTACACCTCAGGTTCATGGAGATGGTGGCTGAGCGGCGCAGCATGTCTGTTGGCGAAGTTCGTCAACAGACCGGTGACGGACGGATCATGACTGGCAGTCGCGCTGTTCAGGCAGGCCTCGTTGACGCCATCGGCGACATTAACACCGCTCGCGGCTGGCTGGCGACGGAGCGTAATGTTTCCGAGAGCCTCCCGATGCTTGATTGGACCATCGACGATCCGCTCGGCTGGTGGCAGCAGGGGGCATCATCACTAGCGTCCGCTATTTTTGGAAAATCACTTTTGTCTGAAAGACTTAGACTTGACGGCATTCAAGCCCTTTGGCACCCTTCTATCAGCGGTGAGCGATAATGGTGGTTTGCCGCGCATCTTTGGAGGACTGCCGGGTATGACGAAATCTGAGCTCATCGCGAAGCTGGCGGCGGACAACCCGCGTCTCTATCACCGCGAAGTCGAACGGATCGTCTCGACGATCTTCGAAGAAATCACCGCAGCGCTCTCGCGCGGTGACCGGGTCGAGCTCCGTGGCTTCGGCGCGTTTTCCGTCAAGGCGCGGCCGTCGCGTGTCGGGCGCAACCCGCGCACCGGCGAGTCGGTGAGTGTTGATGAGAAATTCATTCCGTACTTCAAGACCGGCAAGCAGCTCCGCGAACGACTGAACGGCGCGCAGTAACCGGCATCGCCGTGGGTCACCTGAACCGGACCCGAAAATCGCTGGAGGAGTAGGCGTGAAGCGCATTCTGTCCTGGATCATCATGGTCCCGTTCGCCGTTGTGGTGATCGTCTTTTCGGCCGTCAATCAGGAGCTGGTCACCCTGGACCTCTGGCCGTTTCCCGTGGAAATTACGGTTCCTGTTTTCACGCTCGTCCTGGCTATTTTCATTTTCGGGTTCCTTTGGGGGGCTGGCGTGGCGTGGACGTCTGCGGCTGGGAACCGCCGTCGTGCGCGCAATGCGCAGTGGCGTGCCGAGACGGCAGAACGGGAGCTTCGTTCACTGAACAACAAGCTGCAGGAACGCGAGCGCGAGCTCGAAGACACCCGTGCGTCTGCAAACGACGAGATTAAAAAACTGCCGGCCTCTTCTTCCGGCGCCTGACGGGATTTCATGAAACTCTTCGACGCCGCCAATATTGCGAAAGCCTTACCCTATGGCGCATTGGTCGATGCGATTGGTGCGGCGTTCTCAGGGGGGGTGACGGTCCCCGTCAGGGCACATCACGATGTGCCGGTCGACGACGGGCAGAATTCAACGATACTGCTTATGCCGGCGTGGTCGGACGACGGCTTTATCGGTGTGAAAACTGTCGTTGTCACGCCGGAGAATGCGTCCAAGGGCCTTCCTGCCGTTCAGGCGACTTACCAGTTATTCGACCGGGAAACCGGGCAGCCGCTGGCACTGATGGATGGGCCGGAACTGACGGCAAGGCGCACGGCTTGTGCATCGGCGTTGGCGGCGCGTTATCTGGCAGCCGAGAATGCGTCCAAATTATTGATGATCGGGACCGGCGTGCTGGGATTTCATCTGCCACAGGCGCACGCGGCTGTCAGGCCGATCAAGGAAGTGCGGGTATGGGGACGAAACCCGGAGAACGCCGAAAAATCCGCGGCGGCGCTTCGCGCCGCAGGTTTAGCTGCCGAAATGACGGAAGATCTCTCAGCTTCCGTCGAATGGGCCGATATCGTATCTGCGGCAACGCTGGCAAAAGAGCCGATCATCGATGGGAACTGGCTTCGCCCCGGGCAACACGTGGATCTGGTCGGCGCGTTTCGCCCCGATATGCGCGAAGCCGATGACACGGTCCTGAGACGAGCACGGGTTTTCTGCGACACCAAGGCCGGTGCAATGAAAGAGGCCGGGGATTTGTGCGATCCTTTGGCACGCGGCGTTATCAGCGAACAAGACGTCCTTGCCGATCTGTTCGAGCTTTCGGCGGGCGATTACGTATTCAGTCGCGGTGCCGACGACATCACCATGTTCAAATCGGCGGGAACCGCGATCGAGGATCTGGCGGCGGCGATGCTTGCCTACGCACGCGATCGGGGCTAATAGAGCCCCATCATGAGCCTCTCGCCCACAGACCGTATCTTCGTCGCCCTCGACACGCCCGACGTTAACCTGGCGGTATCCCTTGCGGAAAAGCTGCAAGGCCATGTCGGTGGTGTGAAGCTCGGGATGGAGTTTTACTACGCCAACGGTCCCCAGGGCGCGCGCGCAGTGACGGCTGTGGGTATGCCGCTGTTTCTGGATCTCAAGTTTCACGATATCCCGAATACAGTCGCAGGTGCCGTTCGTTCGACGCTCGATCTAAAGCCCGCGATCTTGAATGTGCATGCGCAGGGTGGTCCTGCGATGATGCAGGCGGCGGGGAGTGCGCTGGATGGCGTTGAAGGTGAAAAACCGCTCTTAATTGCGGTGACTGTGCTGACGTCTTTGGGCGATGACGATCTGGAGGCCATCGGCGTCAACGACGGCGCCGAAAATCAGGTTGTTCGTCTTGCTAAACTGACGCAAACCTGCGGCCTTGGTGGGGTTGTTTGCAGTCCGCGCGAGATTAAGGCGATCCGCGCTGCGTGCGGTCCTGATTTCAAACTGGTGGTGCCCGGTATTCGCCCCGAATGGGCCGCTGCCGGGGATCAGAAGCGGATTACGACACCCGCGCAGGCGATCCGGGACGGTGCCGATTATATCGTGATCGGACGCCCGATCACGGGCGCCGACAACCCGGTCGACGCAGCCAAACGGATCGCCGACGAACTCGCCGGCCTCTGATCGCCCGGCGGAGATTAAAATGAGCGTAATCGTCAAGATATGCGGGCTTAAAGAGGCTGAGCATGTCGACGCCGCCGTAAAGGCAGGCGCCGGCCTGACGGGTTTCGTATTCTTCGAACGGTCCCCAAGAAATGTCTCGATAGCCGAAGCCAAGATGCTGACGGCGCGGGTGCCTGCTGGTGTGCGTAAGGTCGCCCTGAGTGTTGACGCCGACGATGATGTCTTACGCGCCATCATCGACGGCGCGGGGGTGGATACTCTTCAGTTGCATGGTTCTGAAACGGTGGAACGGGTGCGCCAGGTCCGGGAAAACTTTGGATTGCCGGTGATCAAGGCGGTTCCGATCTCGACATTGGAAGATGTTGAAGCGGCCCGAAATTACGAAGCCCATGCCGATATGCTGCTGTTCGATGCCAAACCACCGAAGGACGCGACCCGGCCTGGCGGGAACGCCGAAAGTTTCGATTGGACTCTTCTTCAGGGAGCCGGGTTCCGGGTGCCGTGGCTATTGGCGGGCGGTCTCACCCCGGAAAACGTCGCCGAAGCGGTGCGTATATCGGGGGCGCCGATGGCCGATGTGTCGAGTGGGGTGGAGGATGCGCCCGGCCGGAAAAACACCCGCAAAATCCGCGACTTTATCGCCGCCGCCCACAGCGTCTGATGGGCGCCGAAGGCCTGAAAAATCGCGAGAATTCCCTGTTAAACAGGGCTTTCAGGCGTTAAGTTGCGGCGCTTAGAAAGGGACGCGTTATGACAAAGTTGAACACTTTCCGATCCGGCGTCGACGAGACCGGCCATTTCGGCATCTATGGTGGCCGTTTCGTCGCCGAAACCCTAATGCCGTTGATTCTGGACGTGGAGAAAGCCTGGGAAGAGGCGCGCCACGACGACGACTTCTGGGCCGAGTTCGACTATCTGATGAAGCATTACGTCGGCCGTCCGTCGCCGTTGTACTTCGCCGAGCGGCTGACCGAGCAGTTTGGCGGCGCCAAGGTCTACTTCAAGCGCGATGAGTTGAACCACACCGGTGCTCATAAGATCAACAACACCATCGGCCAGATCCTGCTGGCGCGCCGCATGGGCAAAAAGCGGATCATCGCCGAAACGGGTGCCGGTCAGCATGGGGTCGCGACGGCGACGGTATGCGCGCTGTTCGGTATGCCGTGCGTCGTTTATATGGGCGAGACCGATGTCGAGCGCCAAAAACCGAACGTCTTCCGCATGCGTCTTCTGGGTGCCGAAATCGTCCCGGTAACCGCCGGGACCGGCACCCTGAAAGATGCCATGAACGAAGCGCTTCGCGATTGGGTCGCCAACGTCGAGGAAACCTTCTACATCATCGGCACCGCCGCGGGGCCGCACCCGTATCCGGCCATGGTGCGTGATTTCCAGTGCATTATCGGCAACGAGACACGCGAACAAATGCAGGAGATGGAAGGCCGGTTGCCGGATACCCTGGTTGCCGCTATCGGTGGTGGCTCGAACGCCATCGGTCTGTTCCACCCCTTCCTCGACGACGACAGCGTCAACATCATTGGTGTCGAAGCTGCCGGCCACGGGATCGAGAGCGGCGAACACTGCGCGTCCCTCAACGGCGGACGTCCGGGCGTGTTGCACGGCAACCGCACCTATCTTCTTCAGGATGAGGACGGCCAGATCAAGGACGGCTATTCGATCTCCGCCGGACTCGACTACCCGGGGATTGGGCCGGAGCATGCATGGCTCCGCGACATCGGGCGCGTGGAATACGTTTCTGCGACGGATGTCGAAGCGCTTGAGGCATTCAAGCTCTGCACGGCGAAGGAGGGGATCATCCCCGCGCTCGAGCCCTGCCACGCCCTGGCGTACGTCAGCAAGATCGCGCCGGATTTACCGAAAGATCATCTGATCGTGATGAACATGTGCGGACGCGGTGATAAGGATATCTTCGCCGTTGCCGAGCGTTTCGGTTTCGACATGTGAGGCCGAGATGAGCAAGCAACCAGAAACCCGGATCGCGAAGCGGTTCAAGAAGCTCCAGGACGAAGGCCGTCCCGGGTTCGTTACCTTCACCACGGCAGGCGACCCGGATCTCGAGACGTCGGTTAGGATTCTCAACGGCCTCGCCGACGCAGGCGCCGACCTGATCGAGATCGGTGTGCCTTTCTCCGATCCGATGGCGGATGGTCCGGCGATCCAGGCAAGCTCGCTTCGTGCGATCAAGGGCGGGATGTCGCTTCGGAAAACGTTGGGGATCGTGGCCGACTACCGTAAGAAAGACGACGAAACACCGATCGTCCTCATGGGGTACTACAACCCGATCTATATCTACGGCGTCGACGTTTTTCTCGCGGACGCCAAGAAGGCGGGCGTAGATGGTCTGATCGTCGTCGACTTGCCGCCCGAGGAAGAGGCTGAGCTTTGCCTGCCGGCGCTTGATGCGGGGATCAACTTCATCTATCTGACCGCGCCGACGACGACCGATGCCCGGCTTCCACGTGTGCTGGAGCACGCGTCGGGGTTCGTTTATTTCGTCTCGATTACGGGGATCACGGGGACGCGCTCGGCCGTCACCGCAGACGTGGCGGGTCATGTCGGGCGTATTCGCGCCAAGACAGACCTGCCGGTCGCGGTCGGTTTCGGCATTCGCACCCCGGAACAGGCCGCTGAAATCGCCAGTGTCGCCGACGCCGCGGTTGTCGGTTCGGCGCTGGTTGACCAGATCACGGCAAACCTTGATGATAATGGGAAGCCTGGTCCGGGTACCGTTGACGCGGTGCTTGGGCTTGTTAAATCCCTTGCCGAGGGCGTCCGTGGCGCCCGGAAAACGGAGAAAGCCTCTTGAGCTGGATCGCCAATTTCGTTCGTCCAAAACTCCGCGAGTTGGTGGGCGGACGTAAGGAAGTCCCGGACAACCTTTGGCACAAGTGCCCGAACTGCGGGCAAATGATCTTTCATCGTGACCTGACCAAGAACCTCCGGGTCTGCCAGCATTGCGACCATCATATGCGCTTGGGCGCGAAAGAGCGCCTTGATATGCTTTTCGACGGCGGGACGTATGAGAAGGTCGAACTTCAGGCGCCGGTGACGGACCCACTTAAGTTTCGTGATATCAAGCGCTATACAGACCGCCTCAAGGAGGCGCAGTCTAAGACCAAAGCCAAGGACGCGATCCTGGTCGCGCACGGCAGGGTTGGCGGCATCCAGACAGTCATGGCGGCATTTGACTTCTCGTTCATGGGGGGCTCGATGGGGCTTGCCGTGGGGGAAGGGGTCCTGACCGCAGCCCGGTTGGCGGTGATGCAGCAGGCACCGTTGGTGGTGCTGACGTCATCGGGTGGGGCCCGCATGCAGGAAGGCATTCATTCGCTGATGCAGCTCGCGCGGACGACGATTGCTGTCGAGGAGGTACGCGAGGCGGGGCTACCCTACATCGTCGTGCTGTGTGATCCGACGACGGGGGGCGTGTCGGCGTCGTTCGCCATGTTGGGTGATATCCATATCGCGGAACCAGGGGCCGTGATCGGTTTCGCGGGGCAGCGCGTGATCGAGCAGACCATTCGTGAAACCCTGCCTGAGGGCTTCCAGCGCGCAGAATATCTTTATGAGCATGGCATGGTCGACATGGTTGTGTCGCGCCGCGAACTTCGTGACCGGCTCGCACAGGTGATCAATCTTTTGATGGCACCGGGTAAGGCTGGGGACCTGGTGTCCATCGATGCGGCGGGCGTTGCGCTCGACGGTGAGATATTGCCCCCGGCCAAAGGTGGTAAGGCCGCCGATCGGAAAGAGGACGGCACAGAAAGCCGTGGCGACACCTAAAAGTGATGCGACGCTGAAGCGTCTGCTTTCGCTGCACCCGAAACTGGTCGATTTGTCGCTGGGCCGGATGGAGCGCATCCTGGCTGCGCTCGGCCATCCGGAAAGACATCTCGCGCCCGTGGTGCATGTTACCGGTACGAACGGTAAGGGATCCGTGCTTGCGTTTTTGCGGGCGATTCTGGAAGCGGCGGGACTCAAGGTTCATGTCTATACCTCGCCACATCTGGTTCGGTTTCACGAACGCATTCGCCTCGCGGGTAAGCTGATAGACGAAGACTATCTGAATGCGGTGCTCGACGAGTGCGAATTCGCCAATCAAGGCGCGGAGATCACCTATTTCGAGATCACAACCGCCGCGGCGTTTCTGGCGTTCGCCCGAACGCCGGCCGATGTGGTGCTTCTGGAGAACGGTCTCGGCGGCCGGCTCGACGCAACGAACGTGGTCACGCGGCCGGCTGCCACGGCCATCACGCCGGTTTCGATGGATCACCAGCAGTTCCTGGGCGACACCCTGGCCGAAATCGCGACCGAGAAAGCGGGCATCATCAAGCCGGGAGTCCCGTGCATTGTCGGCCCGCAGCACCCGGACGCGATGGATGTCATTATTGGCCATACCGAAGCGCGTGGAGCGCCGCTGTTGGAGTGGGGCGTCAACTGGCGCGCACACGAAGACGATACTGGTGGAATGGTGTTCGAGCATCAGGGGGCCAGCCTGTCCCTCCCCATGCCGGGATTGCCCGGGGCGCATCAGATCATCAATGCGGGACACGCTGTGGCTATCGCGCGAACGCTGGATTTCGCTCAAGTCGAAAACCAGCATCTTTCAGAGGGCCTGAGGTCGGTCGACTGGCCGGCACGGTTGCAGCGGCTGAACGCCGGCCCCATTATCGACGCTCTACCAAAAGATTGGGAAGTCTGGCTCGACGGCGGGCACAATCCGGATGCCGGAGAAACCATCGCGCGGTTTGCGAAATCGCACTGGGGCGACCGGCCGCTTTATCTGATCTCGGGCATGATCAATTCGAAACAGCCTGCCGGATATTTCCGGCCCTTGGCCGAGACGGCGATGAGTGTCCATTGCGTCACCATACCGGATGAGCCGGCCGCGATTCCCGCCGAAGAACTTGCCGCGATCGCGGCGAAAGCAGGCTTGCAGGCGAATACCGCGACAACGGCACTTGAAGCGGCACGCGCAATTGCGTCCGATACGTCGACGCCAGCACGTGTTTTGATTTGTGGCTCGCTGTACTTCGCCGGCAGCATCCTGGCCGGGCATCGTTAAGTGTTATGAGAATGATTATCATTTGCATATAATTGAAAATGTGCTATTCCTCGCATCAAGAGTTCGTTGGGAGGGATAAGATGACGATCCTCAGATCCACTGACAAAAGGATCACATGTAACGATGAAACGCGGTTCTGCCGCCCGGAAGTAATGCTTTTGGACAGTTTCCGGCTATGGTCGCAGAATCCCGAGAACATGACCTATATTCGCCGTCGCCTGTGCCATGAGATCGGCCACGCAGCCGGCGAGCGCGCCGCCAAGGCCATCAAACTGCTGGGGCACATTCTGGGACTCCAAACGCGCCGGACGTTCTATCTGATGCGGCCGGGCAGTGTTGGGGTGACGGCGGACGAACGTGCGCTTCTTGGGATGATTGGCGCGGTACTCCATGACCGCCGCTCACATGCGGATGCGATCGCGACCTTGCTGCTGCCACCAACATGCCATGGAACGGTCCTGGCGGTTGCCGGTGAACTGGGCCGTGCCTTGATGATGGGGGGGCTGATCGTAGCGCCACCGCGCGAAGTATCCGCGCCACCAGTTTACAACCGTGACATCCGCGCCGTCGCCTAACCGAATTTCGACAGCCGTTTCACGGATCCATCGTCGGGGTCATCGGGCCCAGTGATGAGCACGATTTTTCCGCATTGTGTACAAATCTCGGTCGATTGGTTGAGCTTGCGGTAACCGGCCTTGAGGATCGACGCCGCCTCATGCTGGGTCAGACCGAGTTCTTCCTGAAGATGCCGAAGCTCACGGTGCTCGTCTGAATCGATAACACCATCCTCAAGCACTTCGTCGACGAGCCGCTCATATTTGCGGCGGCGCTGATGCAGTGCCTCGTTGAAGCCCGACGCCAGTATGCCTGCCGGAAGGGCGACCATGCCGACGCTGATAATGCCGATAACAGACGCGCAAATGCGTCCGATGAGCGTAAGCGGGACAACATCCCCGTAACCGATCGTCGTCATGGTGACGACAGCCCACCAAAGCGCATGCGGAATCGATGCAAAGGCTTCCGGCTGTGCGGTGTGCTCGGCGAGGTAGGTGATACTCGCGGCGACCGTGATCATCATCAGCAAAACGAAAAGCGCCGCCGAAATAACAGGGCCTTCATCGCGAAGAACCTGCAGCAACAGGTTCATCGAGTTCGCATAGCGGGTCAGCCGGAAAGCGCGTAATAACCGGAGTGCGCGCAGCATCCTCAGATCGACCCCAAACAGAGAGCTCAGATAGAACGGCAGAAGCACGATCAGATCGATAAGGGCGAGTGGCGACAACATGAACCGGACGCGCCCTTTGAAAGATGATTTGTAGCGTGGATTTCGGCTTTCGACGGACGACCAGACCCGCAGAACGTATTCAACAGTGAAGACGCCAACCGAGAAAATCTCGAACGCGTCGAACCACGGGCCGTATTCCGTGTAGACCTCGGGCATCGATTCAAAGATGACCGCGACGACATTCAGCGAAATCAGCGAAATCAGGAATAAATCGACAAACCGTGCCATTGGCTCTTCCGAATGGCCGGCATCCAGCAGCAGAAATACCCGTTCGCGCATGTGTCCCTAACGCCCCCTGATTGACTTGTCTATGAACCTAACCGGTGCACTGCAGCGCGTGAAGTATTTGATTGTGACAGAAAGTTGCCATCATTTCGGTCAGTGACGACGGATGGCCGCCACCGCGAGCATCGCCCAACCCGCCATCATGATCATACCCCCCGCAGGCGCCAGGCCCTGCACGGGGACGTCACCCATCAGAACGAAGACGTAAAGCGAAGAAGAAAAAGCCAGCGCACCCAGGATCAGTAGCCAACCCGAGATACGGGAGAGGGTCGACGCCCGGCCAGATTTTATGCCCGCGAGCCACACGCAGGCGAATGCGCCCAAGGCATGCCACATCTGGTAGGCGACGGCGGTTCGCCAGACATCCAACAGAAAGTCGTCTACGGCAAGCCCGTGCGCCCCGTAAGCGCCGAGGCCGACAGCCGCCGCGGCGGTCAGTGCGGCAAGGGCACAAAGTACTTCGCGTTCACCGACCTGTTGCGTCACGAGAGCGGCTCCATCCTGCGGATTTCCTCGATGATCGCCTCTTCAAAGGGGCCGGTGGTCATGTCATCAACACCGTCGAGCGCATCCATGAAACTCTTCACGTCTTTCTCCAGGATTCCCATGGTGTTTGCCGGATCGTATCCTTCACCGGCCCAATCGATCTTTTGAAGGTTATCGCCATACCAGGTCGCGCCGGACGAGGTCCGCATGACGTCGAGGAGCTTACCTGCCTCGATCCCATATGCCGCGGCGGCCTTCAGGGCGCGCCTCACGGCGACGACGCCGGCGGCGGCGCACAGGTTGTTGGCCACCTTGCAGGCGGCGCCGGCCCCAACAGGGCCCAGGTGGTGCACTTGTTCACCCATCGCTTCGAACGCAGGCATTAATACCTGTACGGCGTCGGCATCGCCGCCGACCATGAATGTCAGGCTGCCGTCCCGTGCACGATAAGGGGCGCCCGACATCGGCGCGTCGATAACGGTCACGTCATTGGGCATGCGGCTGGCGACGTCGCGTATGTATCGTGGCGAGAGTGTGGACGAGAGCACCAGCGTCGTCGGATGGTCGTCGGGTCGCATGATCGCCTGATCTTCGAATAAAAGCGCTTCGGTCTCGGAAATGTCCCTGACGACCGAGATGACGGTGTCGACCTTGGCGGCGAACGCCGAAGGGTCCGAGATCATCCTGTTCTTGAGATTGTCCGACGCGTCCACGGTTTTGACGTCGAAGCCCCAGACGTCGAAACCGGCGGCGAGCATGTTCTCCGCCATCGGCAGGCCCATCGCGCCGCAACCGGCGACAGCAATTGCGGATTCTCTGATGCTCACGACGTCGACCCAGCGGCGCCGATCAGATGTTCGAACAGGCGGAAGTTGGGGTCGTTATCCCCGAGAAAGAACTCTGGATGCCACTGGACGCCGATGGCGAACCGGCGATCCGGCAGTTCGATCGCTTCAACAATCCCGTCGGGGGCACGCGCGCTCACGATGACGCCCTCAGGAATATCCTTGAGCGCTTCATTATGCGCGGTGTTAACGGCGATCTCCGATAAACCGGTGATGTCCCTCAGTCTCGTGCCTTCGCCGACAGCTACCGTGTGCGCCGGCTCTTCCGCCGGTTTCTCGTTCAGATGATCGACAATGCAGTCCAACTCGCCCGCGATGTCGTTGTAGATGGTCGCGCCGCGGGCAACGGCCATGACCTGCATCCCGGCGCAGATACCGAGTGTTGGTAAGTCACGGCCGAGCGCGTCGGTCATCAGATCTTTTTCGAAGGCGTAGCGGGGGTGGACGGCCTCTCCATTGGGGGCGCGACCGTAAACCTCGGGTGGGAAGGGGTAAAACCCGCCCGGGACGATCAGCCCATCCAAACTGTCGAGGTAGGCGTCCCGCGCCTTTTCAATATACGGGATGCCGACCGGCAAACCTCCCGCTTTCCACACGGCATCGAAGTAAGCCGTTCTGAGCGCGTAATGCGGCCGCTTGGAGAACGAACCGGAGGCTTCGTAGTCCAAAAGGACGCCTATGATGGGGCGATCGGTCATACGTCGATTCTACGACGATGACCGGTCACTTGAAAACCGCGATCACTCGCCGGCGGATTTAAGGCCCGCTTCCTCGTCCTTGGTGATCGGATGCTCGAGCTTGCCGATCATCTCCTGGGGTACGACTTGTAAGAAGTTCGGCAGCTCCCGCTCCCAGTCGTTCAGGAGACGCAGCGCATGCTTCGAGTGCGTCCGCTTGACGTGCTGCTGCACCTGAACCTTGAGAACATCCCGCCAGTATTCGGTTTCCACCGCCTGCCAGATGATCGTCTCCGGGTTGGCCTGAAGGTCGAATTTACGATCCGGGTCATAGACAAACGCCATCCCCCCCGTCATCCCCGCGCCGAAGTTCGGCCCGACCTCACCCAAAATCACCGCAAGACCACCGGTCATGTACTCGCAACCGTTAGATCCGCAACCTTCGATGACGGCCGTCGCGCCCGAGTTGCGGACACAGAACCGTTCACCGGCCTGACCGGCTGCGAACAGGCGGCCCGCGGTCGCCCCGTAAAGGACCGTGTTGCCGATGATCGTGTTTTTCTCGCTCTCCAGCGGGCTCGAAACGGGCGGGCGCAATACGATAGTGCCGCCCGAAAGGCCCTTGCCGACATAGTCGTTGGCGTCACCGAGCACTTCGAGGGCGAGGCCCTGTACGGCGAAAGCACCAAGTGACTGACCCGCCGAACCACGAAGGCGAACCGTGAGGTGAGAGTGGTCGAGACCGGTCATCCCGTACTTGCGGGTGATCATCGAACTCGTGCGCGCACCCACGGCGCGGTGCGTGTTCCGGACCGCGTAGGTGAGTTGCATTTTCTCACCATGCTGGAACGTCTGCATGGCGTCCTTGATGATCTGCGCATCAAGGGTATCCGGCACTTCGTTGCGGCCCTCACCGTCGTAATAGCGCGGATAGCCGCCGCTGTCGGCTTGCTGCAGCAGTGGGTTGAGGTCGAGGTCGTCCAGATGCGATGCGCCACGGCTAACCTGTGACAGAAGATCGGAACGACCGGTGATATCCTGAAGCGATTCATACCCAAGCTTGGCGAGAATTTCGCTCACTTCCTCGGCGACGAAGGTAAACAGGTTCATCACCTTTTCCGGTGTGCCGGTGAACTTCTCGCGGAGTGCTTCATCCTGAGTGCAAACACCGACAGGACACGTGTTCGAATGGCATTGGCGCACCATGATGCAGCCCATCGCCACGAGCGACGCGGTGCCGATGCCGAACTCGTCGGCCCCCAGCATCGCCGCCATGACGACGTCGCGACCGGTCTTGATGCCGCCGTCGACGCGAAGCTTCACCTTGTGGCGGAGACGATTGAGTGTCAGCACCTGGTTGGCTTCCGAAAGCCCCATCTCCCATGGAATGCCGGCGAACTTGATCGACGTCTGCGGGCTGGCGCCCGTGCCGCCGTCGTGGCCGGAAATCAGGATCACGTCGGCTTTCGCCTTGGCGACGCCAGCAGCGATGGTGCCGACGCCTGACCGCGCAACCAGTTTCACACAGACACTGGCGTCCGGGTTGATCTGCTTCAGGTCGTAAATAAGCTGTGCCAGATCCTCGATCGAATAAATGTCGTGGTGCGGCGGCGGGCTGATCAGCGTCACCCCTGGTGTCGCGTGACGCAGCTTGGCGATCATGCTCGAGACCTTGAAACCCGGCAGCTGACCGCCTTCGCCCGGTTTCGCGCCTTGCGCCACCTTGATCTCGATCTCGCGACAGTTGTTCAGGTACTCGGCCGTGACGCCAAACCGTCCCGACGCGACCTGTTTGATCGCGCTCGATGGGTTGTCCCCATTCGGGCGCGGCTGGAAGCGGGCCGGGTCTTCCCCACCTTCGCCGGAATCAGACTTGGCGCCGATCCGGTTCATGGCGATGGAGAGGGTTTCATGGGCCTCGGGGCTGAGCGCCCCCAGCGAAATCCCCGGCGCGACCAAGCGCTTGCGGATTTCGGTGACACTTTGGACCTGTTCGACCGAGATCGGCTTTCTGTCCGGTTTGAAATCCAGGAGGTCGCGAACGAAGATCGGCGCGCGCGAATGGACGCCTTCCGAAAATTTCTTGTAGAGCGAGTAAGACTCACTGCCGACAGCCGACTGCAACACGTGGATCAGCTTGCCGTCGTGACCGTGACGCTCGCCCCCGGCGCGGACCTTGTAAAAACCACCGACTGGGAGGGGGATCGCATCCTGCGAGAACGCAACTTTATGCATCGCGGCGACGTTCTTCTTGATACCCGAAAGGCCGATGCCGGAAATACGGGATGCCATGCCCGGGAAGAACTCGGCGACGAGTGCGCGGCTCAGCCCGACAGCCTCGAAGCAGTACCCGCCCCGGTACGAGCTCAGCACGCCGATACCCATCTTCGACATGATCTTGAGAAGACCCTGGTCGATGGCGGTTTTGTAGTTCTCCACCGCATCGTCGACCGAGAGACCTTCGAGCAGGCCGCGGCGATGGCGGTCGTAGATGGCTTCTTCGGCGAGGTAGGCATTGACCGTGGTCGCGCCGACGCCGATCAGCACGGCGAAATAGTGCACATCCAGGCATTCCGACGAACGCACGTTGATCGATGTGAAGGTGCGAAGCTCCTCGCGGACCAGGTGGGTGTGAACACCACCGGCGGCCAGGATCATCGGCACCGGTGCCCGGTCGGGGCCGGCATTCATGTCTGACAGGACGAGGTGCGTCTTGCCGGCGCGGACGGCGGCTTCCGCTTCCGAGCGAATCCGGTCAAGTGCTTCGGTCAGCGCCCCTGGACCTTCGGGGACGAACGTGCAGTCCACCTCGGCGGCGGTATCGCCCATGTAGCGTTTCATCGCCTCGAAAGCGGCGTTTGACAGAACCGGGCTTTCGAGTTGCAGGAGGTCGCACTGGCTCGGCTCTTCGTCCAGAATGTTGCCGAGGTTGCCGAGCCGGGTCTTCAGGCTCATCACGCGGCGTTCGCGGAGGCTGTCGATCGGCGGGTTGGTGACCTGACTGAACGCCTGGCGGAAGAAATGGTGCAGACCACGGTACTTATCGGACAGCACCGCAAGGGGGGCGTCGTCACCCATCGAGCCGATGGCTTCCTTACCGCCTTCGATCATCGGCTGAAGGATCATTTCCATGTCTTCCATGGAAAGCCCGAAGCAGTGCTGGCGGCGGCGCAGTTCTTCAGGGCTCAGCATCGAGCCCTTAACGTCGGCAGCCTCGATAATGTCGTCGAGTGCGGTGGTGCGTTCCGTCCATTTTGCGAAATCGTTTCGGCCCGCGATCAAGGATTTGAGCTCTTCGTCATGGAAGAACCTTCCTTCCTCCAAGTCGATGCCGATCATGCCACCCGGGCCGACGCGGCCCTTTTCGGTGATGGTGCCATCTGGGATTTCGACCATACCCGCTTCAGAGCCGACGACGAGTAGGCCGTCGTTGGTGGTGATGTAACGCATCGGGCGCAGACCGTTCCGGTCCATGCCGGCAACGACCCAACGGCCGTCGTGCGCGCAGATCGCGGCTGGCCCGTCCCACGGCTCGAGAACGGCGTTACAATACGAGAACAGCGCCTCATGTTCAGGCGGCATGGTTTTGTTCTGGGCGATGGATTCGGGGATGGTCATCGCCTTGACCATCGGCGCCGGACGACCGGCGCGGCACAGAAGTTCGAAGACACTGTCAAGCGCCTCGGAATCGGAGCTTCTCGACGGCACGATCGGCTTCAAATCCTCAATGTTCTCGCCGAACAGTTCCGACGCCATTTTGGGCTCGTGCGCCTTCATCAGCTTGACGTTGCCGGTGAGGGTATTGATCTCGCCGTTATGCGCCAGCATGCGAAACGGCTGCGCGAGACGCCAGGTCGGGAAGGTGTTGGTCGAATAGCGCTGATGATAGATCGCAAAGTTGGAGATAAAGCGATCATCCAGCAGGTCGGGATAGAATGACGTCAGCTGTTCGGCCAGGAACATGCCCTTGTAAACGACCGAACGGCAGCTCAGCGAGCAGATATAGAAATCGTTGATGTGCTCGGCCAAGACACGGCGTTCGATGCGCCGACGCACGACATACAAGTCGCGCTCGAAATCCTCGTACGAGATATCCGGGCTGGTCGCGAGCATGATCTGCTCGATCTCCGGGCGAGACGCATTGGCTTTTTCGCCGATGACTTCGACGTTGATCGGCACCTGGCGCCAGCCGTAAATGCTGTATCCGGCGCGCAAGATCTCGGTTTCGACGATGGAGCGGCAGACTTCCTGAGCGCCCAAATCGGCTTTCGGGAGAAACACCATGCCGACAGCAATCTTGTCGTCAGCGGGCTCGTGGCCGGTGTGGCGGATGTGCTCTTTAACGAACTCCCACGGAATCTGGACGTGGATGCCCGCGCCGTCACCGGTCTTGCCGTCAGCGTCGACGGCACCGCGGTGCCAGATCTTCTTCAACGCCTCAATGGCGGCTTCGACAACGCGGCGGGTCGGCTTGCCGTCGACGGCGGCCACCATGCCGACGCCGCATGACGAATGTTCTTCTTCGGGATAGTAAAGGCCTTCTTTGGCGAGCCGCTCCGTTTCACGCTGCCAGCGTTCGACGAATTCGATACCCGTTTCTGGTGACTGCTTCTTCATATCCATCCCTCCCTCAGGCCGCATCGGCGCGCTCGGCGCGCGTTTGCAGATACTGATGAATGCCGTCCGCTGCCTCACGGCCGTCGCGGATCGCCCAGACGACAAGCGACGCCCCGCGATAGATATCGCCGGCAGCAAAGACGCCATCTAGCTCGGTCATTTTCGACGGTTCGTTGACCTTGATTGTACCCCATTTGGTGACCGCGAGTTCCGATGCGCCGAACAGCGTCGGCAAGTCTTCCGGGTCGAACCCGAGCGCCTTGATCGCGATATCGGCTTCGATGTTGAAGCTCGAACCCTTGATCGGTTCCGGTGTCTGGCGTCCGGTTACGTCAGCCACGCCCAAGTGCATGCGGATGGCGCGGACGGCTTCGACCTTGTCGTCGCCCAGGAATGCCTCCGGGGCGGAGAGCCAGACGAACTCGACACCCTCTTCTTCCGCGTTGGCGACTTCGCGTTGGGAGCCCGGCATGTTGGTGCGGTCACGGCGGTAGAGGCATTTCACCGATTTGGCGCCTTGGCGGACGGCGGTACGCACGCAATCCATCGCCGTGTCGCCGCCGCCGATGACGACGACATTCTTCCCATCGGCGTTGAGTGTGCCGTTATCGAAATCGGGTACGGCATCGCCAAGGCCCTTGCGGTTCGACGCCGTCAGGAAGTCCATGGCTGGGAAGATGTTCTGAAGTCCGGAGCCGGGGGCCTGTAACTCGCGGGCATTATAGACTCCGGTCGCGATCAGGACCGCGTCATGCTCGGCGCGCAGGTCGGCGAGCGATGCGTCGCGCCCAACTTCGAAGTTGGTGTGATAGATCACGCCACCATCCGCCAACAGCTTGGTACGGCGCTCGACGATGTCCTTTTCAAGCTTGAAGTTCGGGATGCCGTAAATCAACAAGCCGCCCATGCGGTCGTAACGGTCGTAAACGTGAACCTTGTAGCCCATGGTACAGAGCCGGTCGGCCGCCGCGAGACCAGCGGGGCCGCCGCCGATGATACCGACGGAAAGATTAAGGTCCGCGCGCGCCTCGGGCGCCTTGACCCAGCCCATTTTCCAGGCGGTGTCGGTGATGTGTTTTTCGACAGCGCCGATCGTCACCGTACCGTGGCGGGACTGTTCGAGAACACAAGAGCCTTCGCAGAGCCGGTCTTGCGGGCAGATACGGCCGCAAACTTCCGGAAAAGTATTTGTCGCCTGGGAGACTTGATAAGCCTCCTCCATCCGGCCTTCGGTCGCCAGGCGCAACCAGTCGGGGATGTTGTTCTGGAGCGGACAGTGGACCTGGCAGTAAGGAATGCCGCACTGCTCGCAGCGTGAGGCTTGAGCGACCGCGGCGTCTTCGGAGTATTCGTCATAGATCTCGTCGAAGTCCTTGCGCCGGTCGGCTGCAGCGCGCTTGTCGGGCATGGCGCCGTCGATCTTGATGAATTGTTGCATCCGGTCAGGCATGTGCTCTCCCACAACGTCTTCCCGGGTTTTCCCGGGGCGCACAATCAAAAGGGCCCTTTCATATTGGGCCCAGGTGGCGCGGCGTCAAACAAATCGGCTTAATAGGTCAGCATCTTTTACTAATTATTCGCGCCAACCGCAATAAGATTGTCGCAGCGCACGTGAAATATCGCAATTATTTCCCACGAATGCAACAAATAGTCCTATTTCGGTACTAAATTGACGATTGGCACTGTCATCCAATCGCGCTATGTCTCGCAATACCTTGCGGGGAGCACGAATGCCAATCCTACATCTAGTTATTTTGGCGGCGGTTCAGGGGATTACCGAATTCCTCCCGGTAAGTTCGTCCGGACATCTTGTATTGGCGCCGATGTTTCTCGGCTGGCCGGACCAAGGACTCCTGATCGATGTTGCAGTCCACGTCGGCACGCTGTTTGCGGTGATGGCCTATCTCTATCGTGACGTGGGCGCCATGTTGACCGGGGTCGGGCGGGCATTGAAGGGGCGGCGTGACCCCGGTGCACGATTGTTCATGCTGTTGGTATTGGGGACCATACCCGTTGTCGGCGCCGGATTCGCCCTACAGCACTATGCTCCCGATATGTTCCGAAGCATGGAAGTGATCGCCTGGGCGACGCTCGGGTTTGGGATTGTGCTCTGGATTGCGGACCATGTCGGGATGACGGTGCGGCGCGTCGAGCATCTGGGACTCGGTGATGTCATCTTCATCGGTGTCGCGCAGTGCCTGGCCTTGATCCCAGGGACAAGCCGATCGGGGATTACCATGACCGCAGCCCGCTTTATCGGCATGGAGCGGCCCGACGCGGCGCGGTTTTCACTTCTATTGTCGATTCCGACAATCATCGCAGCCGGGACCCTCTCGGGTATCGAGATTTATGAGAATGGTAATGTGCAGTTGGCCAATGATGCGTTTGTCGCGGCCGGTCTTTCGTTCCTGTTCGCTCTCGTCGCAATCGCCTTGATGATGGCTTGGCTCAGGCGTGCGTCGTTCACACCCTTTGTCGTCTATCGGATATTGCTTGGTGGATTTCTCCTGGCGGTCACATACGGCGTGCTATGACCGGCTACATCTTTGTCCTGGTGGCGGGACTCGCCGCCGGTGCGCTCAGCGCCATCGTCGGCACCGGGGCATCAATCATTCTCCTCCCCATTTTGATTCTTCAGTTCGGCCCACAACAGGCCGTGCCGATCATGGCCGTGGCGGCCGTGATGGGGAATATCGGTAAGTCGCTCGCCTGGTGGCGCGAGATCGACTGGCGTGCTTTCTTCGCTTACTCGGTTGCTGGCGTGCCGGGGGCCGCTCTCGGTGCACGCACGCTTCTTGTATTACCCGCCAGCATTGTCGAGATCGCGCTCGGCATTTTCTTCTTGTCGCTGATCCCGCTTCGGCGCTGGATGCGGGTGAGGGACATGCACATGCCACTCTGGCAGTTGGTGATTGTTGGCGGCGTCATCGGGTTTTTGACGGGGATCGTTTTATCGACGGGTCCTCTCAGTATTCCCGCGTTCGGCGCGATCGGCTTGTCAAAAGGCGCGCTGTTGTCGACCGAAGCCATCGGATCGCTTGCCTTGATGATCTCCAAGGCGGCGACGTTTCAGGTGCTTGGCGCGCTTCCCTGGCCACAGGTTGTACAGGGGTTGATCGTCGGCGGATCGATGATCGCAGGCTCGTTCGCGGCAAAGCGTGTCGTCGACAGGATGAGCGTAAAAACGTTCGAGAACATGCTCGACGTCATGTTGTTGATCGCTGCCGTGACTATGCTGTGGACAGGGGTCGCGGCTCTTTAATTAATAGCCTTTTTTGAGGTCGACCGTATTGAGCGGCGGCTTACCCGCTTCGATCAGCTTGATGTTCTCTTCCATCCAGTCGGCGGCACTCGACGGTACGGTGAGCGATGCCATGTGCGGGGTCACCGTCACTTTCGGGTGCGACCAATAGGGATGGTCTTGCGGTAACGGCTCGGTATGGAACACATCAAGCGTGGCGGCATTGATGTGTCCACTGTCGAGTGCCGCTAAAAGATCTTCGTCGACCACGTGCGGGCCACGCGCACAGTTGATCAGGTTGGCGCCTTCGGGCAGCGCCGCAAGGGTGTCCTTGTTGATGATGCCGCGGGTCGCATCCGTCAAAGGTAACAGTACGATCAGAATTTCCGTGCGGTTCAGAAACGGTACCAGGCCGTCTTCCCCATGATATGACGTCACCCCTTCGATCTTCTTTTCGGAGCGCGACCAGCCGGCGACATCGAACCCGAGAGCAGCAACTTTCTTTGCAGCGTCACTGCCAAGTTCTCCCAATCCCAGGAAACCGACTTTACGGTCACGCGTATCGGTCTGGCGCATCTGTTTCCAGATATGCTGGGACGTCCAGTTCAGATAGACGCCCAGACGGCGGTGGTAGTGAATCACCCAATAAAGAACGTACTCGCTCATGCCCTCAGTCAGGCAGCGGTCGACAAGACGAACGACCGGCACGTTATCTGGAAGGGCGTCATCCACGAGTATACCATCGACCCCCGCCCCCAGAGAGAGAATGCCCTTGAGGTTCGGAAACGTCCGAAGCTCGCCAGCCGGCGGCCGCCAGACGATGGCGTAATCGTAATCCGACTTGTCGCCAATTTCGTCCGGCCAGATATCAAACCCCGCATCCGGAAATCGTGCGAGGATCGCTTCACGCCAGGCTTGGGCTTTGTCGGCGGCGGACAGGAACAAAAACTTCATTAATCGTCTCTCTTTATTTATCGGATCAGGTGCTAACCACGCCACTTTCATCGGCCTTCAGGTTGAAAGCCGCGGCGAGCAGGGCCTTGGTATAGGGTTCTTGTGGTGAATCGAAGATATCAGATGCGGGGCCTTGTTCGACGACCCGGCCGTCTTTCATGACGACCACGTCGTGGGCGAGGGCGCGAACGACCTTGAGGTCGTGGCTGATAAACATATAGGCGAGATCGTATTTCTTTTGAAGGCTGCGGAGCAGTTCAACGATCTGTGCCTGCACCGACATGTCGAGGGCGCTGGTCGGTTCGTCCAGCACGATGAACTTGGGTTTGAGCACCAGGGCGCGGGCAATGGCGATGCGCTGGCGCTGCCCACCCGAAAATTCGTGCGGATAACGGTCGCGCATCGCAGGCTCCAGCCCCACCTCGACCAAAGCGTCGTCGATCATTTTACGGCGTTCTTCTTCGTTGCCGATGTCGTGGATGATCAAACCTTCTTCGATGATCTGGCCGATGGACATGCGCGGGCTGAGCGACCCGTAAGGGTCCTGAAATACGATCTGCATCTCGCGGCGGAGGGGACGTAACTCTTTCCAATTCAGTCCCTGCATGGAGGTGCCCCGGAATGCAATCGTGCCCGTCGATTTTTCGAGCCGGATCAGGGCGCGGCCAAGGGTCGATTTTCCCGACCCGGACTCACCGACGATGCCAACCGTGTGCCCCGGACGGATATCGACGGAAATCCCGTCGACAGCCTTGATATGCCCTACCGTGCGTCTTAGGACGCCGCGCTTAATCGGGAACCAGACACGCACATCGTCGCCGGACAGGATCGGCGCGCTGTCAGGTGCGGGGTCGGGCCGCCCCTTGGGCTCGGCAGCCAACAAATGCTGCGTGTATTCATGTGCCGGATGTTCGAACACGTCCGCCGCGCTTCCGGCCTCAACGACCTTGCCATGGTTCATCACCGAGATCGTATCCGCCATGCGCCGGACGATGCCGAGATCATGGGTAATCAGCAGCATCGCCATCCCGAGTTCTTCCTGCAGGTCTTTGAGCAGCTTCAGGATCTGTGCCTGAACCGTCACGTCGAGTGCGGTCGTCGGTTCGTCGGCGATCAGGATTTCCGGCTCATTGGCGAGAGCCATGGCGATCATGATGCGTTGCTGCTGGCCGCCGGAGAATTCGTGTGGCAGGGCGTGCAGGCGCTCCGCCGCCGACTCAAGTCCCACCAGCGTCAGAAGCTCGATCACCCGGGCACGCGCGGCATCCGGGGTCATGTGCTTGTGGACCAGCAGCACTTCCGAAATCTGTTTCTCGACGGAATGCAGGGGATTGAGGCTGTTCAACGGTTCCTGGAAGATCATCGCGATGCGGTTGCCGCGAATATCGCGCATGAATCCCTCGCGGACTTGAAGCAGGTCGGTATCTGCGAACTGGATGTGTCCTTCCGGATGCCACGCCGTCGGGTACGGCAGCAGGCGCATGATCGAAAGCGCAGAGACCGATTTGCCGGAGCCGGATTCGCCGACCAGCGCGTGGGTTTTACCCGCTTCGATATCGAAAGAGACACCCTCGACGGCCCTGACCTCACCCTGGCCGTGTCCGAACGAGACATGAAGATTTTCGACGCTGAGGATCTTGGTCATCGGAATGTTTTCCTCGGGTCGAAGGCATCGCGCACGGCTTCGCCGATAAACACCAGCAGTGAAAGCATCACGGATAGAATAATGAATGCGGTAATGCCGAGCCAGGGCGCATGCAGATTGTTCTTTCCCTGGTTCAGAAGCTCGCCCAGTGACGGCGAACCCGGCGGCAGTCCGAAGCCAAGAAAATCGAGACTGGTTAATGCGGTTACAGACCCCGAAAGAATGAACGGCAGCAAAGTCAGGGTCGCCACCATGGCGTTCGGCAGAATGTGTTTGAACATGATCACGATGTCCGACGCGCCCATCGCGCGCGCCGCACGGACGTAATCGAAATTTCGGGTCTTTAAAAACTCCGCCCGGACAACGCCGACAAGCGCGACCCACTGGAACAGCAACAGCAACCCCAACAAAAGCCAGAAGCTGGGCACGAACACGCTTGCCAGGATAATGAGCAGATAAAGCTGTGGCATCGATGTCCAGATCTCGATCAGGCGTTGGCCGATCAGATCAATCCAGCCACCGAAATAGCCTTGCGTGGCGCCGACGGCGATACCGATGACGGAACTCAGGATCGTCAGAATGACGCCGAAAAGAACGGATATCCGAAACCCGTAAATGGTACGCGCGAGAACATCGCGGCCCTGATCGTCGGTGCCGAGCCAGTTTTCCGCTGTCGGCTTATAAGGGGCGGGCCCCGGCAAGCTTAGATTGACGGTGTCGTAAGAGAACCGGATCGGCGGCCACAGCATCCAACCCTTCTCGTTGATCAAATCGCGCACGAACGGATCGCGGTAATCGGCTTCGGTCTGGAATTCGCCGCCGAACGTGGTTTCCGCGTACTCGCTGAACACCGGCATGTAGGCGCCGCCATCGTACCAGACCAGGAAAGGTTTATCGTTGGCGATGAACTCGGCAAACAGGCTGATGAAGAAAAGGGCGAGGAAAGCCCATAATGACCAGAACCCCCGCTTGTTCGCTTTGAAGTTCTGTAATCGGCGCGCGTTGAGCGGCGTAATCCGCTTGCCCAGGAACCGCGGTGGATCGGCCGGTTTGCCGGTGGGCGTATCGATAACGGCGTCCATCTCAGGCATCCCGCTTTTCGAAATCGATTCTGGGATCGATGACGTGATACATAACGTCGCCGATAATGCCGAGCACCAAACCCATGAGGGTGAAGAAATAGAGGGTTGCGAACATCACCGGATAATCGCGATTGAGAGCGGCTTCGAAACCGAGCAGACCGAGGCCGTCGAGCGAGAAGATGATTTCGGTGATCAGTGCGCCGGTAAACAGGATGCCGATGAACGCGCTCGGAAAACCGGCGATGACGATCAACATGGCGTTTCGGAATACATGCCCGTAAAGCACGCGTTTTTCGGTCACACCTTTGGACCGCGCGGTAACGACGTATTGCTTGTTGATCTCTTCCAGGAACGAGTTCTTGGTCAACATGGCGAGGCCGGCGAACCCGCCGATCACCATCGAGAGGATCGGGAGCGTCAGGTGCCAGAAATAATCGCCGATCTGCTGAAGGGTCGTCATGTCGTCGAAGTTCTCTGATACGAGTCCGCGCAATGGGAACCAGTCGAAATAACGCCCGCCCGAGAACAAAACAATCAGCAGAATGGCGAACAGAAATCCGGGAATAGCGGTGCCGACGATAATGACGCCGGATGTCCAGACATCGAACTTGGAGCCGTCACGCACCGCTTTGGCGACGCCGAGCGGGATGGAGATCAGATAGACAAGCAACGTCGTCCATAACCCAAGAGAGATGGATACTGGCATTTTCGACATCACCAGTTCGACGACGCTCGCGTCTTTGAAATAACTGTTTCCGAAATCGAAGACGAGATAGTTCTTCAACATCAGGAAGAAGCGCTCGTGCGCGGGCTTGTCGAGACCGAACTGTTGTTCCAGATCCCTGATGAATTCGGGGGGTAGTCCCTGCGCACCGCGATACTTACTCTCGACCGTGCCGGATGACCCGCCCCCGCCTCGGCCTTCACCGGACATGGTTTCGCCACCAGTGTTGCCGCTGACCCGTGCCGTTGCGTCGACGGCTTCGCCGGTGATCTGTGAAATCATCTGTTCGACCGGGCCGCCCGGCAATACCTGAACGACCGCGAAGTTGATCAGGATGATGACGAACAGCGTCGGCGGCACGAACAGCAGACGGCGGACAATATAGGCGAGCATCTGTCGAGTTTACCGGTGCGGGCGCCAGCCGTCACCTGCAAGCGCGGCTCGGGCTTTATGACGGTTGCCGGTCAATTGGCCCCCTTGCGCGCATTGGAGATGGCCTCGGCTTTGTCGGGGACGACCCACCAGGTCAGGAACTGCGTGCCCCGGGTCGGGGTGACCTTGGGCTGGCCGAACTTATCCCAATACGCAATCCGATCGTATCCCGCGTGGAAGTGCGGGATCACCAGGTGCTGCCATTGCAGAACGCGGTCAAGGGCGCGGCAGGCGGTGATCAGGGCTTCCCGGTCCGGTGCAGCGATCAGCTTTTCGATCAGCTCGTCGACGACCTTGCTCTTGATGCCGGTCGCGTTGCGGCTGCCCTCGCGTCCGGCGGCGTCAGTGCTCCAGAAGTCGCGCTGCTCGTTGCCGGGTGACAGCGACTGCCCCCAACTGCCGACGATCATGTCGTAGTCGAAGGTGTCGGTGCGGCGCTGATACTGCGCTGTTTCGACCGTCCTGACCCGTGCCGTCACGCCGAGCTTTTCCAGGTTCTTCGCAAAAGGCAGGACGATGCGCTCGAACAGCGGGCTGACCAGCAGCACTTCGAACTCCAGCTTCTTGCCGGTTTTCTCGTTCACGCGGACGCCGTCCTTGATCACCCAGCCGGCGTCACGCAGCAATTTAGAACCCGTTCTCAGATTGCTGCGGATATTGCCCGAACCGTCGGACTTGGGCGGATTGTATTCCTTCGTGAATACCTCATCCGGGATCTGTCCGCGATACGGTTCCAATAATTTCAGTTCGGCTTCGGACGGAAGACCCGTCGCGGCGAGCTCGGAGTTCTCGAAATAGCTGCGCGTCCGTTTGTATTGGCCGTAAAACAGGTTTTTGTTCGACCATTCGAAGTCGAAGGCATACGCAAGGGCTTCGCGAACCTTCGGGTCCTTGAAAAGGTCGCGGCGCATATTGAAGGCGAAGCCCTGCATCCCGGCGGGACGGTCGTGGTCGAATTCTTCCAGTTTGATCAGGCCCTTCTTGACCGCTGGGACGTCATAGGCGGTGGCCCATGCCTTGGATGAATTCTCGCGGCGGAAATCGAAACGTCCGCCGGTGAACGCCTCGATGGCGACTTGCGCGTCCCGGTAATATTCGAACTCGATCACGTCGAAGTTGTTGATCCCGATGTTCACCGGGAGATCCTTACCCCAATAGTCCTTCACCCGCTCCAGGACGATGTTGCGGTTCGCCTCGACGCTCTTCACCCGGTAGGGCCCGCTCCCGAGCGGTGGCTCCAGCGTCGTCGCATCAAATTCGCGCGTCTCCCAGTAATGCTTGGGCAGCACCGTCAACTGTCCGAGAATCAACGGCAATTCCCTGTTCTCGCCGGGCTTGAAATCGAAGCGGACGGTCTTGGGGCCGATCTTCACCGCGCGTTCGACGGATCCATAGTAGAAGCGGAAGAAAGGCGCGCCTTTCTCGACGAGGATGTTGAAGCTGTAGATCACGTCGTCGGCGGTAATCGGCTTGCCGTCGTGCCAGCGGGCCTCGTCGCGGAGCTTGAATTCGACCCACGAACGGTCTTCCGGGGTGCGGACGGTTTCAGCAAGCAAGCCGTATTCGCTGAACGCCTCGTCCGCCGAGGACGTCAGGAGTGTGTCGTAAACGAACGATGCCCCGCCGGCAGCGTTCCCTTTGACGATAAACGGGTTAAGGCTGTCGAAACCGCCGATCGCCCCCAATCTGATCTGTCCGCCTTTAGGGGCGTTTGGATTGACGTATTCGTACTGCTGGAAATCGGGGCCGTATTTCAGGTCGCCGTGCATGGCGATACCGTGTTGCGGTTTCGGGTCGTCGGCATATGCAGGCGCCAATGCAAAAATGCCGACGGCGACGGTCATAGCGCGAAGCAGGGAACGGGTGGTCATGTGGCCTCCGGATTCATTTCGCAACGCCGAAGATATTGGGCTTCCCGGCGCGTGACTTCAAGGAATGCCGTTGCCCGTAACGATAAATACACCGTGAGCCGCAAGCGCAACTTAACGATTGTTCATCATTTAGTCGGAAAGGATTTCGACTGCCGCCTTGTGCAGGGTTTTGTCTCCGGCGGCGATGACGGAATGCGTCTTGTCGTCGTCGGCTGCGGCGAAAGTCAGCGGATCGCCCTGCCAGTCGGTGATGACCCCACCCGCACCCTCGATGATGGGGATCAGGGCGGCATAATCGTAGGGGGCGAGGGTGTCCTCGCACACCAGATCGACCCAGCCGCACGAAAGCTGACCATATCCCTGGCATTCGTTTCCGAATGTCGTGTATTGCGTGGCGGCCATCAGGGCATCGAAGCGCTGCTTATGATTTCCCACGAACATTTCGGGTGACGTCGCCGTCAGCCAGGCGTCTTCAAGTTTGATGCCCTTGCGGGTTTCCACAGGCTTCCCGTTGAAGAGTGTCGGGCGGCCTGCACCACCGATCCAGCGGTCACCCGTCGCCGGACCGTCAGTCACCCCGGCAATGGCACGCCCGTTTCTAACGATACCGATCAGGATGCCGAAAATCGGTTTGCCGGTGATGAAGGCCTTGGTGCCGTCGATCGGGTCGAGAATCCAGACCGTTTCGGCGTCCGGGTTGGTGACGCCGAACTCCTCGCCAAATATGCCGTCGTTGGGGCGTTCGGCTTCGATCATGTCGCGCATCGCCCGTTCGGCGGCGCGATCGGCTTCCGTTACCGGGCTCTCGTCGCCCTTGGCGATATGGCCGATGCCGCTTCTGAACTTGGCGAGAACGCCCGGCCTTGCCGCGTCCGCAAGGCGGCCGGCAAGGTCGAGGATATCGTCAATATCGGCGGGGGTGTCCGCCGCGCCGGTCATGGCAGCGGCGGCGGATTGTCGTTGTGGTCACGCAGGTAAAGGATGACAGCCGCGCGGTCGGATGCTTTACGCAGGCCGGCGAAGGTCATTTTCGTGCCGGAAACGAAGTTACGCGGGCTTTCCAGGAATTTATCCATGGTCTCGTAGTCCCACGGCGTGTTCATGCCGGCAAGCGTGTCAGAATAGGCGAAGCCCGCGACACTGCCTTTTTCACGGCCCATGACGTTCCAGAGATGCGGGCCGACTTTATCCGGGCCGCCTTTCTCGATGGAATGGCATGCTGCGCATTTCTTGAAGACTTTCTCGCCACGCTCGCTGGTCGCCGACGCAAGCAGTTCGATCGCAGACTTCTCGGGTTCCTTGTCGGCGGCGCCACTGGATCCGCCACCGGAATCGGCGACTTCGATCTTGTAGGCGTTTTCGCTCAACTCTTCGGCATGAACGAGAATGTCGCCGATCTGATTGCTGCCCCAAGTCACCCAAGCCGCCATCAGAAGGGCGAAACCGGTCTTTTCCCAAAATGAGAAGTGCATGCGTCTCTCTCCTAGACCAACATTACGGTTCTTTTAGCGGCTCCGCGCCGATCGTTCAACATGCATCGTGAAATTGCTGAAAGGGCTGGGATAAGCCCGTTTCCGCGGGTATACCGGAACGACTGAGCCCACAAACGCAGGAAGTTTCGGGAAAAGCATGAACCCGATCGTGATCGTACCCGCGCGCCTGGCGTCGACCAGGCTGCCCGGAAAACCGCTTGCCGACATTCACGGGAAACCGATGATTTGTCACGTGCTGGACCGCGCCCGTGAAGCGGGATTGGGGCCGGTTTTGTGTGCGGCTGCGGAGACGGAAATCATCGATGCCGTGGAAGCGGCGGGTTATGAAGCCGTTCTGACCGACCCCGATCACCCCTCGGGCTCGGATCGTATATGGGAGGCGCTCTCGAAGAAGGACCCGGCCGGTGATTTTGACGCGGTCATCAATTTACAAGGCGATCTGCCCACGCTGGACCCTGCACTGGTGCGTGCCGTGGCCGAGCCGCTTGAGGATTCGGACGTGGATATCGCGACGCTGGTTGCTGAGATCACGGAGCCGTCGGAGCGCGACAACCCGAACGTGGTCAAGTGCGTGGCGGCGCTAAATGATAAGCATGCCCGTGCCAGGGCGCTTTACTTCACCCGGGCGACCGCCCCCACGGGGGAAGGCCCGCTCTGGCATCATATCGGCATCTATGCCTACAAGCGGGACGCGTTGAAGCGGTTTGTGACGTTGCCGCCGGGTATGTTGGAGCAACGCGAAAAGCTGGAGCAACTGCGCGCGCTCGAAGCCGGCATGCGGATCGATGCGGTCCGCGTTGACACCGTTCCGCTCGGTGTCGATACTCCCGCCGACCTTGAGCGTGCGCGGGAAATTCTACAGGCGCGTTAGGGCTTTAACTCTGACTGACCGGGATTGGGAAAGATGATGTCGGCGGATAAACGGATCGCTTTCCAGGGCGCCCCTGGCGCCAATTCAGATATTGCATGCCGGACGGCATATCCGGACATGACCAGTGTTCCCTGCAACACGTTCGCCGACGCCTTTGCCGCCGTGCAGAACGGTGACGCTCGACTGGCGATGATCCCGATCGATAACACGGTGGCCGGGCGCGTGGCCGATATTCATCACCTGCTGCCCGAGAGTGGACTGCACATCGTCGCCGAGCATTTCGAACGCATTAATCATCAACTGTTGGCGCTGCGGGGAACGGATATTTCCGAAATCAAGGAAGTGCACAGTCATGTGCATGCCCTCAATCAGTGTCGCGGGCTGATCCGCGAGCTGGGGGTTAAGGCCGTTGTTCACGCCGATACGGCGGGTGCCGCGGCGGATATCGCTGCTTGGGGGGATAAGACCAAGGCGTCGATTTCGTCCCGGTTGGCGGCGGAAGTCTACGGGCTCGATATCTTGCGGTCCGATATCGAGGATGCCGAACACAACACGACGCGTTTCGTCGTGCTGTCGCGCGACAGCGATTGGCCGGCGGCCAACTCGGGCGAGTTGATGACCAGCTTTGTATTTCGTGTCCGCAACATCCCCGCCGCCTTGTATAAGGCGATGGGCGGTTTTGCGACCAACGGCGTCAATATGACGAAGTTGGAAAGCTATGTCGGCGAGGGGTTTGTTGTGGCGCAGTTCTATGCAGAGGTCGAGGGCCACCCGGAAGACCCCGGTCTCAAGCTGGCGCTGGAAGAGCTGGATTTCTTCTCCGAAGAAGTCAATATCCTCGGCGTCTACCCTGCCAACCCCTATCGGAAGACGCACGGGCCCGATTGAGGCGCCGGCTTATCGCTCAATCGGCGTCCAACCACTGCTGTATCAGCCAGCGTGAGATCGAGTCCTTGCGCGGTAGGCGGAATTCATCGTCCTTGGCATCGAGCCATTCTTTCATACCGTGCAGGTCGTCCCGGGTGAACCAGCGGCAGTCGCTGAGTTCCTCGTCGTCGATGTTGATGTCGAAGCTTGTCGCCTCGGCGTGAAAGCCGAGCATCAGGGACGATGGGAACGGCCAGGGTTGCGATGCCAGGTAGTTCACATTGGTGGTTTCGATGCCGGCTTCTTCGAAGACTTCTCGGCTGACTGCCTGTTCCAGGGTTTCTCCCGGTTCGACGAAGCCCGCGAGAGTCGAGTACATGCCGAACGGCCAGCGTGCATGACGCCCGAGGAGGCAGGCGCCCCCAGGGACATCGGTGCGGTAGACGAGAACGATGATCGCCGGATCGGTACGCGGAAAATGGCTGATCCCGCAGTCGGGATTGATGCATTTACGCTCGTGACCGCTGTGTTTCGATTCCGTGGGCGCGCCGCAAACCCCACAAAAACCATGGCGCGCATGCCAGTACACCATGCCGCGCGCATGCGCGAGGATGTGCGCGTCGGCGGGGGGAAGGAACGGTCCGACCTGCCTTAAGTCGACAAATTCCGCCGCGCCGCCCGTTATCGCGACGATCTCAGCGGCTTGGGTTTCATCGACACTGACCGCGAAAACCGGACGGTGATCGTCGGTGCCGAGAAGGATCTCTTGTCGTGAGGATGCGAGAAGCGCATGCGCCTGATCGCCTTCGAATATCTGGGCGCGCGGCTGATCGCCTGTGACGATCAGGTTGTTGGAACCCAACACCGGCACGACGCCGACCCCTGCGGCCATCTTTTCCGCAAGCCATTCCGCCGGGCGCCGGGACATGTTGTCTCGGCGAAGCGAGAGCGTCGTATAGGTCAGGTTTAATGAAAACGTTGACGGCATGGCGTCACTTTACACACCACCAGCCACGGGGCAACGCTCATGGCTGTCCGGCCGAAATCATTTATGCGCAATCTGTTCAATCAGCGTGCGGCAGCGGACGATCGTTTGGTTGTACTCTGAATTATTGCTGTCTTGCGCCGTTTGCGCGCCGATGTGCAGCCATTCGGTAAAGCCGCGTCCATCGGTTGAATCCTTCGGGCCGAAGCGGTTGAAGGCGTCTATGATCGCGTCTTCATGGGTGCGCATCATCGCTGCGTATCGATCGGATTGTGATGCCAGGAAGCCGGCGCAAAAAGCCGGGTTGTCGCCAAGCTCATAAGCACGTGCCTCGGCGGCAATGAGAAGAAGGCAACACATCGTCAAGACGCGTTCCATCCGAGGATTTTTGCGCAAGTTTCGTTTCGGCACAATTGCGATCGTTGGCCATTAACCATAGTCCGCGCATAAATCCTATGGACTCGCGCGCAAATTGAGGCTTTTTTAACCGTTCTTGGCCACACTGGTTACGGTTGATGTTCCGCACCCCTGGGTGCCGTTGCATTTCCTGCAATCGGTAGGTGGAGAGAACGGTGGAGATTATGAAAGCCTTAGTGTGCCGAAAACTGGGCCGGCACGTTGTTAGTCTGGGCATCGCCTTCGCAGCGGTGGCGTTTCTGGCCGCTTGCGCGGCGCCGTCCGGCGTTACTGATTTCGCGGCCAATGGCTGCAAACAGATTTCCAAGCGTGCAGAAGCGAAAATCAATTGGGCGCGCGTGCCCGAGATAGAGATTCGTATCCGTGACGGCGAATATTCGCCGATGGTGACGCGTCTGCAACAGGGGCGTCCGTATGTCCTGCGCATCCGCAACCGCGATGATGGTCTGCGTGTATTCCGCGCTCATGATTTCTTTAAGGAGAACGCTGTCATCGCTGCCGGTGTCGAGGGACAGCGCGCGGAGGCAACCTGCTTCGTCTCGGTTTCGATCCCGAGCCGGCAGAGTGCCGAAATCCGTATGGTGGCGATCACCGACGGCACCTTCGAGTTCGAGGACAATATCGTGTTGTTGCCATTTGTTTTCTCGGCTGGGCCGTCAGGCGCGATCGTCATCGAGGAGCGCCGGGAGACCGCGGGTATCAATAACTAACCATCCCGAATTCTTAAGAAATGAACCGGCGGCTCAAGGGTCGCCGGTTTTTCGTGTCTGCCGTTCGGTCGGGTGGGTGTGCGTCGAACCGAATCCAGGTAATATCTCCAACCTGCCGGAGGTTCCGGACTGCTCGGCCGGGCAAGGGTGTGTGATGAGTGATGTCATGAAAGCGCAAGACCTAATCATCAGTCTCGGTCTGAAGCCCCTTCCGTGGGAGGGAGGGTTTTTCCGTGAGACATGGCGGACGGACATCGAAATCCCGCAGGATGCGCTCGGCGACGCATACAGCGGCGCGCGCTCCGCAGGGACGGCGATCTATTATCTCCTCACGCCGGAGACCGTCTCGCGTATGCATCGTCTGCCGTCCGACGAGACATTCCATTTCTACCTGGGTGATCCCGTCGAGATGCTACTCTTGTATCCGCCGGAGCGTGCAACAGGGATCGTGACATTCGGTCAGGACATTGCCGCTGGTCAGACCGTGCAATTTACGGTGCCGGGGAACGTATGGATGGGCGCGCACCTCGCACCGGGCAGCGCCGCCGGGTATGCCTTGATGGGAACAACCGTCGCGCCTGGGTTTGATTTTGACGATCTGGAAATGGGTGACAGGGCGGAATTGGTGTCCAAGTGGCCGGATGCCGCACGTTTGATCGAAGTGCTGAGCTGATCGCGGCAATCGAACTTTCCGACAAAGGGGGCTTTCAGCGGATGGAGACGGTTGTTATATTCCGCGTGGGAGATCGGCCCGGACGGGCTTCTCGCCAACCCGGTCAGGTCCGGAAGGAAGCAGCCGTAACGAGTTTCGGCCCGGGTCGGTGTCCGGTCTCCCGCTTATTCAGAGCCCGGACGTAATTCATGAATGATGCCCCGACACCTGAAAACGCCGAAGCGCCCGCTGCCGGCGAATATCAGGTGCTGGCGCGCAAATACCGCCCGAGCACGTTCTCCGGACTGATCGGCCAAGATGCGATGGTCAAGACGCTGACCAACGCCTTTGCTGCCAACCGGTTGCACCATGCCTTCGTGATGACGGGTGTTCGTGGCGTCGGTAAGACGTCGACGGCGCGTATTATCGCGCGCGCGTTGAATTGTATCGGACCCGACGGAACGGGTGGACCGACCACGGAACCCTGCGGGGTTTGTGAACACTGTGTCGCGATCGCCGGTGACCGGCATGTCGATGTGCTGGAAATGGATGCGGCATCGAATACCGGTGTCGACAATATACGCGAGCTGATCGATGGCGTGAGGTATCGCCCGGCCTCGGCGCGCTACAAGGTCTACATCATCGACGAGGTTCACATGCTCTCCAAGAGTGCGTTCAACGCGCTCCTGAAGACCCTTGAAGAGCCCCCTGAGCATGTGATTTTCATTTTCGCGACGACTGAAATCCGCAAGGTGCCGATCACGGTGTTGTCGCGGTGCCAGCGCTTTGATCTCAGACGGGTGCCGACCGATCTTCTGGTCACTCATTTTGCCGAGATATGCAAGAAAGAGGGCGCGGAGATTACCGACGGCGCCCTCCATATCATCGCGCGAGCCGCGGACGGATCGGTCCGTGACGGTTTGAGTCTGCTCGACCAGGCGATCGCACACGCAGACGGCGCCATCGGGGAAGATCGCGTCCGGGACATGCTCGGTCTTGCCGACCGGACACGGACGTTCGATTTGCTTGCGGCCGTTCTTAAGGGCGATATCGCGCCGGCGTTGGGCGAGCTGCAAAGCCAGTACAAGGATGGCGCCGACCCGGCGTCGGTGATCGAGGATATGCTCGACCTCGTGCACTGGTTGACTCGTATCAAGGTGCAGCCGGAAAGCGCGGATGCCCCCGAAGTGCCCGAAAATGAGCGCACCAAAGGTAAGGAAATCGCAGGCGGTCTGCGGATGCCGATTCTGACGCGCGCCTGGCAAATTCTACTCAAGGGGTTGAGTGAAGTGAACGTTGCGCCATCGCCACTGGCTGCGGCCGAGATGGTATTGGTGCGGCTTGCATATGCCGCCGAACTGCCGACACCTGGGGATGCTGTGAAAGCGCTGCAGGAAAATGGAGGCGCGTCTTCAGAGGCACAGGTGCCGGCCGGTAATGGCGGGAACGGCGGTGCCAGGGCGCGCGCGGGCGGCTCGCCAGAGGTTGCCACAGGGGCGCCGATGCCCAGTCCGGAATCGTCGCCCGCCCCTCGCGCGGAAGCGCGCGCGTTTGCCAATTTTGAGGCTGTGGCGCAGTTGGCGGGCGAACTGCGCGAAGGGCTTCTTCAGGCGTTCCTCGAAAATCAGGTGCGGATCGTTAACTTCGAACCTGGCCGGATCGAGTTCGCGGCGGATGGTGGTGCCGATCGGGAAATGATCCAGCGCCTCAAGGGGTTCCTGGAGGAGCACTCCGGCACAACTTGGGCCGTCGCGCTGGCGCGCGAGTCCCGTGCGCAAACACTGTCCGAGATGCGTGCTGTTGATGCCGAAAAAGCACGGAGTGCTGCGGGCGAGCACCCCCTTGTCCGTGCGGTTCTTGACCAGTTCCCGGGTGCGACGGTCGAGGAAGTTCGGCAGGTTGCACGGTCGGTTGGCCCAGGGCCGGACCACATACCCGATCCGGACAACAATCCGGATGAGGACGATATTTGAGTGCCGATTCCGAACGCCTTTTAGCCGGCAGACCTGACTTCTACCGGGTCGATGTCGAGGATATGCGTATCCCTGAATTGTGCGAAGCACTCGATGTTTGGCGCGCCAAGGTGCATGCCGGGAGCGTGCCGGTCTGGGGAGACCTGGATTTTCTCGATTTTGATAGCAAAATCCTGCCCCGAATGATTTTGCTCGACGTCGATCATAAACCTGGATTCGGCACCTACCGTTACTGGGGCACGCGGGTCGCTAGCTTTAATGGCGTCGATATGACGGGGCTCAGGATTAATGGCCTCGCGCCGGTGCGACACGCCCGGTATTCCGAAGAACAATACAGGTGGGTTGTCGATAATGCCCGGCCGTCGCTGTTTGTCGCCTGCCTTGGAGAGAAGGCCTGGGATCGAAAGTATGAAGCGATGCTCCGGATGCCCTGCCGTTCGGCGTCCGACGCGCCGCTCGACCGGGTTCTCTGCGTTGGGTTTTATGACGATGTTCCACAGACCATCGAGGAATACGTCGACGCGGACATCGATCTCGAGAATTACTTCGACCCGGACGCCTGATCGGGCTCTCAATCCAACAGAAAACTATTGTTTGACGCCGCTCCCCACGCCTCCATGAAGTCACCGAGGTAGGGGCGGTTGTCTTTCTCTGCGTCGATGAAGCTGACCAGGTCGGCGACTCCGGCGTTATAGCCGGCCTTGTTGAGCGTGCCGGTATGTAATTGCCAGCGCAGATAGACGAGGTACGTATTGAGAACGTCTGTTTCGCAATAATTGCGAACATCCTCGATTTTCCCGTCGTCAATCATCTGAGCGACTTTCGAGCCGTCGACGCCGAACTTGCCGGGAAAACCCATGACCGCGCAGACCTCGTTCAGTTTCACGGCGGCGGACGCGCCGTAATCCCTGAGCACATCAAGAAGATCGCAATGCCAGTCGGCAGCGTATCGATAGGTATAGCTGTTCCACTTGTCTCCGGACTTGTAGAGCCAGGGGGCCGAAATACCGTGAACCATGGCACGGTACTTCAGGACTGGCAGGTCAAAGGTGCGTCCGTTGAAGCTGACCAACCGCGGTTTCTGACGCTCGAGATAGGTGAAGAAACCTTGCAGGAGACGCGCCTCGTCATAGTCCGCCTCGCCGCCGGATCGGAGGTCGCGCATGATATACCCCTCCCGGCCGCCATCGCGCTCGATCTCGGCTTCCAGGAACGAGATTGCGACGACTTTGTGAAAAGGTTGGCGGGGAAAAGCGTTTTTACCGTCCGTGACCTCAAGATGATAGGCCTCGATCGCCGCGCGGCGTTCCGCGACATCCACCGTTTCGATTCCCGTCAGGTTCGGCGCGGCGTCGGTGTCCGGGACAGTTTCGATATCGAAGACGAACAGGTTTTGATGCAGCATGGCAAATGTTATACAGAACCGGCGTACGAATTCCCAGCAACCTGACGGAGCACCGCCGGTTATGAAAAACCTCGGCCAGATGATGAAACAGGCGCAGCATATCCAGCAGAAGATGCAGGATATGCAACGCGAGCTCGAAGAACTGGAAGTGACCGGCAAGTCGGGTGGCGGCATGTGCCAGGTCACGCTGACCGGCAAGGGCGAGGCTAAAAAAGTGCTGATCGATCCGTCACTGGTCAATCCGGACGACGCAGAAGTCCTCGAAGACCTGATCGTTGCCGCGATCAACGATGCGCGCGCGAAATCGGATGAGCTGATGCGCGAGAAGATGCAGGATATCACAGGCGGTCTGCCGCTACCCCCAGGCATGCAATTGCCGTTCTGACGTATATAGCCGATGGCTGAACAGGATATCGACCGCCTTGTCCAGCTTCTGGCGAAGCTGCCGGGGCTTGGCCCCCGCTCGGCGCGCAGAGCGGTGCTGCAGTTGTTGAAACGCCGCGAATCCCTCTTGCAACCCTTGGCGACCGCGCTCGCCGATGCCGGTGAGCGGGTAAGGTCCTGCTCGACGTGCGGTAATCTCGACACCATCGACCCTTGTGCCATTTGTGTCGACGAACGCCGCGACGGATCGCAGCTTTGCGTCGTCGAAGACGTGGCGGATTTATGGGCTCTAGAACGGACGGCGAGTTTCAAGGGCAAATATCACGTCCTCGGCGGCACGTTGTCGGCTTTGGACGGGGTCGGGCCGGACGACCTCAATATCCCGGCATTGATTGCACGCGCCATAGATAACCCGGGCGCCGAAGTGATCCTGGCGACCAGCGCGACGGTCGACGGTCAGACCACGGCCCATTACATCGCCGATAGGCTGCGCGAACACGGCGTCAAGGTGTCGGGCTTGGCCCACGGTGTGCCTGTAGGGGGCGAACTGGATTTTCTGGACGATGGTACCATCGCCGCCGCCCTCAGGGACCGCCGGCCGGTTTAATCTTCTATTCCGTCAGGAACGTCAGCAGGACGAACCGCTCGCCTGACGTGACCGGAACGACTTCATGCAACATTGAGCATGAGAACACGATGGCGCCACCGGTCGGTGGGCGGTAAAGCTGGTTGCCGTATTCCGGGAAGCGCAGATCGCCGCCTTCGTATTCGTCGGCGTTCAAGTTAATCGTGACCGCGAATTTGCGGTGTTTGACGCTCGGGTTGTAGTCGTCCCGGTGGACATTGAAGAAGCCCTCGTCTTTCGCCGTGTAGCAGCCGATCCGGAACGCCTCGAGGCGCCAACGTTCGAAGTGAAAAATCTTCATGACTTCCGGCGCCATGCGCGGCATGACCATGTTGATGATCTTCTGCTCGGTCTCGACGTCGTTGACGACGTAATCTTCACGCCGTTTGAACGTTTTAACCACCCCGTCGACCGTTTGCGCCGACGCACCTAGGGCGACCTTCCCATCGCTTTTCTCGCCTTCCCGCCAGAGATCGATCAGCCAGCGGCATTCCTGTGGCTCAAGAACGCGCGGCACGACAAGCACCGGCGCGACCCCATTTAGGACGTCGTCTGAATGTTCGTGCGCGGCGTCCTGGGTCTGGTGCTTGATCCACTGTGGCAGGTTTTCTCCGATCTCGCTGATCGAGACCATCCCGGCAATGCGCTGATTGCAGTCGAGAACGTATACGGCGGGCGGCTGAATGCCGGAAAGCTGTTGGAAGCCACTCGTGATCTCGCGGCCGGGATCAAGTACCGTACGGTACGGCCATCCGGCGGCGTCCCTGGCCTTCTTCACTTGTTCAGGTGCCCCCGGAACAAATGTGACGACCTGAACCTTTTCGGATTCGAGGACCGAGCCCTCAGGGATGATCTTGGCGATTTCAGGGAGAGACTCTTCGCATGCGAATATCATCACGGTCGGGCGACCCGTCACATGCGAATATAGATCGAAGGTGCCGCCGTCGCAGTCAGGACTGCTGAACACCGGAGAATGGTCGCCGACGCCAAAGCCCCGTCCGGCCCCAGCGTTCGCACCGCCTGTCATAAGAACCTCGTCGTCCCCCCGGATGTTTCAGATGAAGAAACATCCATTTCAAGAGGGGTTGTTATATCATGCAGGACTAATATGACAAACGAGGCTGCCAATTTCCGGCGTCTCAGTTTTGCGGGGCGCGTTCCGGTTCTGGGGCTTCGAAAACGGCGCCGCCTTTCTTTAGTTCGTCCTCGACACCGTCGTCGAAGTCGCAACCGATAAACACGGTGTCCTTCACTTTTACATCGGTCAAGTCTGCACCGCGGAAGTATGCGCCACTGACGTAGGCACCTGAGAAGTCGCTCCCGGAGAGCATCGCGTTGGAGAAGTTCGGTCGCCATCGCTTGGCCTTGACGTCTGGTTCGTCGCTGGCCGTCTCGATGGGACGAAGCTTGGCGCCGCGAAAGTCCGCATCCTTCAAAACGCAGTGATGGAAATTTGCCGCATCGAGTTCGGCGTTGCGGAAGCTGGCGTTGGTCAGTTTCGATTCCTGAAAAAATGTAAACAGGCAGATGGTGTCGTTGAAATTGCAGGATTCTAGGTTCGACGTCTTGATGCTCATGCCGCTCAAATTGACGCCGCGCAGGTTAATGCCTGCAAGGTCGCAACCCTCCAGGTTGGCGGGGCGGCCCTCCTTGCCGTTGGTGCGGATCCATTTGTGATGACGGACCATCCGGTTGCGTATGTTGTCATCCAGATGCGACAGGCTCTCCGGCACCACGACGTTGTTGATGCTGGCATGCTGCATATTGGTGGCGTTAAGGACGACGCCGCGCATATTGGAATCGTCCAGGCAAGCGGATTGCAGATCCGCTTCGGAAAGATTGGCTTCCGAAAGGTTGGCACCTTTCAGCATAGCGCCGCCCAATTTGGCGCGGTTCAAGTTCACTTTGCTCAGGTTCGCATTCTCAAAGTTGGCCGCCTGAAGTTCGGCAGCCTCCAGATCGGCGCTGGTCATCCGTGCATCGCGCAAATTGGATTCCGCGATCTGTTCTTTTAGCTCATCGGCCCGGCCTTTCTCTTCTTTGTTGAGGTTGGCGCCCTTGAGTTTCCAGACGATTTCCGCGACCTGGCCGGCGCGCAGATCGACCTCGGTCATCGACGCATGTTCCAAATTGGCGCGCGCCAGGACCGCGCCTCTCATATCGGCCCGGTCCAGCTTGGCACGGCTCAGATCGGCGCCGGTGAAATTGCAGCCGTATAAATCGGCGCCGCGCAAATCCGTACCGATCAGTTTCGCGTGTTGGAAGTTGCAACCGGTCAGCACGGCTTCACGCAGGTTCAGCTTGTTGAAGTTCTGTCCCGATAAATCCTTCATGCGGATATCAGCGCGTTTGCCGCCTTCGATCCCGCTCATGAAGCGAATGTGTTCGCGGATGATTTTCTTTAACTCACCCGTATCCATGTAAAACCTTTCCCGTCCGAACCCGGCAATCTGACGCTTCGGCGTAAAAAATAAGGATGATATAAGGCCCTGATTTTCATTAATTTTCGGTTATTCGGCGGCTTTGCCGTCCGGTGGCGAGAGCATCCCTGCCGCGTCGTTGCCGTCGCCGAGCTGCAGGTCCTCGATCCGCGCGCCGCGGCGCATGATCTTGCTGCTCGATATCTCAATATCGCCGATATCTTTCTGTGCTTGATTGAAGTGCGTCTTGAGCTTGTTGACCCGGTCGTCGAGCCGGGACATGTCAACCAGCAGCTTGTGGACCTCCGCCTGGATGACGTCGGCCTGCTCGCGCATGTGCACGTCGCGAAGGATCGCGCGCACCGTATTCAACGTCGCCATCAGAGTCGTCGGCGAGACGATCCAGACGCGGCGGCGGAAACCTTCCTCGACCACGTTGCGGAAGTTGGCATGCAATTCGGCGTACACGGCCTCCGATGGCAGAAACATGAGCGCGCTCTCCGACGTCTCGCCTGGAACGATGTAGCGCTCGGAGATGTCCTTCACGTGTTTGAGGACGGCAGCGGAAAACTCCCGGCTGGCACTGATCTTCGCGGCATCGGTTTCGGCATTGCGGAGGGTTTCGTAGCTCTCCAGGGGGAACTTGCTGTCGATGACGATGGAGCCCGGCGGGTTCGGCAGTTTGAGTAAGCAATCAGCGCGTCTGCCGTTGGAAAGGGTGGACTGGAATTCGTATGCCGAACCGGGCAGGGCCGCGGTCACCAAATCGTTTAGCTGGATCTCTCCGAATGCGCCACGGGCCTGTTTGTTGGACAGGATGTCCTGCAGGCTGACCATTTGTTGGGAGAGTTCGGTGATATTCTTTTGGGCATGATCGATCACCGCGAGCCGTTCGTGCAGAACCTTAAGCGTCTGCCCCGTCCGTTCGGTTTGTTCGGTCAGACCGTCGCCCAGCCGTTTAGATAACGCGTCAAGGCGTTGGTTGGTGTCGGACTGGGCTTGCTCCATGCGTCCCGAGAGAGTCGTCTGCGCCTGCGCCAAGGATTGTGCGATATCGCCAAGCGTTTGCAGCTTCGCCGCCTGTTCCGCCCGCGCGCGTCCACCCGCCGCGATGGCGAAAAGGACCACCACCACCGCGATCGCGAGGCCGCCGAGGATCAGAAGGGTTTGAAGGTCGACTTGCACGCTGCCTCTCTTTCGTCAAAATCTTCTGCGAAAGCTTGCATGAGCCGGGCTCCATACGCAATCGCCTGGCCAGGATCGGGTTTGGCGGCAACGAACGAAGAGGAAACCACATGAACATCCGTGCTGCATCCATGACGGCCATCGTCGCGTCCAGCTTGCTGCTGACGTTACCCTCGGACGCCCAGGACGCGCCGGAATCCGCGCTGAGGCTCACCGTCTATGGAAACGGCCTGACGCTGGTCGACGAGGCCAGAACGCTCGTTCCCGGCAACGGCACGACGCTGCGCCTCGACAAGGTGGGGCCAATGATGATCGCGGATAGTGTCCGCGTCGATCTGGGTGACAAGGTCGAGGTGCGCGAAATCGCTCTCGATTCGGATATTCTCACGCACCGGGCGCTCCTTGAGCGCGCGCTCGGCAAGTCGGTGAAACTGGTACGCACCAACCCGGCAACAGGTGCGGAAACGGTCGAGGAGGCGCAGGTGCTGAGCGTCGCGCAAGGCCTCGTACTTCGTGTCGGCGACCGGATTGAGACCGATCCGCCTGGCCGGATCGTTTTTTCCGATGTTCCAACCGATCTGCATGCCGCACCGACCCTCTCGCTCTCGCTATCCAAGCCCTTGACCGAGCCGACCGCGGCGCGACTGGCTTACCTCACAAACGGGCTGACTTGGCATGCGGTCTATACCGCCGTCCTTAACCCCGCGCATGACAATCTGGACCTCACGGCGTGGGCGAAGGTGCAGAACAACGCGGGCACCGATTTCGGCGCAGCATTAGTGTCGCTGGTTGCAGGCGATGTTGAGCGGGAATCTCCTCAAGTCCGCGGCAAAATCCTGATGCGCGCCGAAGCGGCGATGGCCTCTGATTCGAGTGGTGGCCCATCACGGAGCGAACTGTCGGCGTTCCATATGTACAAGATGCCGGAGCCGGTAACCCTCAAGGACAAAGAGACGCGTCAGCTTCGATTATTGTCCGCGGATGGCGTGGTGTCACGCCGGGTTCTTGAGTTCAGGAGCAGCGCGCCAGTCTTCGGCACCGTTCGAGCCCATGGGGAGCCGCAGCCCGTGCGCCAGCGAATCGTGATCGTGAACGATGTTGCGAGCCATTTGGGTGTGCCGCTGCCGGCCGGGCTGGTGCGCGCCTATGTGCGAGACGATGAAGGCGCGCTGAGGTTCATTGGTGAGGACAGCATCGCCAATACGCCGTTGGCGCAGGAAGTCGCGCTTGATCTCGGCAACGCGTTCGATGTTACGGTCGAACGCACACAGACGGATTTCCGCCGTGTCGGCGATCGGGTGACGGAGACGGCGTTCTCTCTCAAAGTCCGAAATGGCGGAACCAAGGCGGCAACCGTGAAGGTGGTCGAGGATATCGCCGGTGACTGGGAAATTCTCTCGGAGTCTCTGACGCACGAACGCGATGGGATTGGCGCCCAATGGATGGTGGCAGTGCCGGCCGAAAGTGCCGTGGATCTTACTTACCGGGTGCGTGTGCGGCGCTGAAAATCAGAAAAAGAAGCCGGCGACCGCACCGGTAAGGCACGTCGCCAGTGTCCCCGAAATGATCGAACGGCCGCCGAGCCCGATGATCTCGTCTCTTCGCTCCGGGCACATGGTGGTGAGGCCGCCGATCATGATCCCCAAGCTGGCGAAGTTCGCGAAGCCGCAAAGTGCATATGTCATGATCAAGCGGCTCCGGTCCGAGATCAGCGATGCGTCCATGCCTGCCAGATGCAGATAAGCGATGAACTCGTTGAGGATGGTTTTGACACCGAGCAGACTGCCGGCGGCAGTCGCTTCGGACCAAGGGATGCCCATGGCAAATGCGATCGGCGCCATGAGCCAACCGAGCATACGCTCAAGCGTCAGTGGCGCGCCCATCACATCCGGGACAACGCCGAGGAGGGCGTTGACCAGGGCTACAAGGGCGACCGCGACCAGCAACATGGCGATGACGTTGATCACAAGCGCAACGCCGTCCATGGTGCCGCGTGTGACCGCACCCATGGCGCTGCCGTCATCAGGGATGTCGATCTTGCCGGGGGTCGAGGCGTCCAGCGGCACCATCAGTTGAGAAATTGTGATGGCGGCCGGGGCGCTTAAGACCGACGCCGTCAGAATGTGCCCGAGTGCACCCGGGATCACCGGACCGATGACGCCGGCATACAAAACCATTACCGTCCCCGCGACCGTGGCCATCCCGGCGGTCATCAGTACAAACAGTTCGCCGCGGGTAAGTTGTTTGATGTAGGGCTTAACCAGAAGCGGACTTTCCACCATCCCGACGAATATGTTGGCGGCCACGCCGATGCCAAGCGCCCCGCCGATCTTGAAGGTCCGCTGCAGAAGCCACGCCGCCCCTTCGACGATTTTGGGCAGAATGCGCCAATGAAACAGTACCGCCGAAATCGCGCTAACCACGAGGATCAGCGGGATGGCCTGAAACGCGAGATTGAATGTCGTGCCGTGGTCCGTGGTTTCGAAGGGCGGGGTGTCGCCCCCGATATAACCGAAGACGAAGGACGTGCCCGCGCGGGTCGCATCCATTAGCACGATGACGACATTGTTGAGGGCGATAAAACCGTGTTTGATCACCGGCACGCCGAGTAATAGGGCGGCCAGCGCGATCTGTATCGCGAGCCCGATTGCTACCGCCTTGAGATCGGCGCGCGCGCGATCTTCGCTTAGTGCCCAGGCGATAAGTGGAAAAAGTGCAATGCCGATCAGGCCTTGCCAGATCATGCGCGTCCCCTCGTCAAAAGCCCTTTTCGAAGTGTCGTTTCTTGACGATCCGATGCCAAGATCATATTTCCAAGCAAGGAATTAACCGGAACGGACCGTTCGATGGCTAAACTGCCGATCATCGTTGCCCCGGATCCGCGTCTCAAAATCAAGGCGCACCCGGTGGAAACAGTCGACGACGACGTACGCAAGCTCATGGACGACATGCTCGAGACCATGTACGGCGCGCACGGCATCGGTTTGGCGGCGCCTCAGGTTGGCGACAAACGCCGCGTGATCGTGATCGACGTGGCGCGCGAAAACGAGGACCCAAAACCGATCGCCCTTGCGAACCCGCAAATTGTCGAGATCTCGGATGACGATCGCATCCACGAGGAAGGTTGCTTGTCGTTGCCGGAGCATTACGCAGAAGTTCAACGCCCGGATTGGGTCAAGGTCCGCTATCTGGACCGTGACAACGAGATCCGCGAGTTCAAGGCTGAGGGCATCATGGCGACATGCATTCAGCACGAGATAGACCACCTCGATGGGGTTCTGTTCGTCGATCACGTGTCTTCGTTGAAGCGCAACATGATCCTGCGCAAGCTGCAGAAGGCGAAGAAGCTCGCCCAGCAGACGGCATAATCCGGGCGTGAACGATTCTCGTCCCCTCAGACTGGCTTTCATGGGAAGCCCGGAATTTTCAATCCCGGCCCTGCATGCGCTGATCGAAGCCGGTCATGAAGTCGTATGCGTCTACGCGCAGCCGCCGAAACCGGCGGGTCGTGGACATAAAGAGACACCTTGTCCCGTGCACGCCGAGGCGATCCGCCTCGGGATCGAGGCGCGGACGCCGAAAACACTCAGGGATCCAGATGAGCAGGCGGCATTTCGGGATCTCGATCTCGATTGTGCCATCGTCGTCGCTTACGGATTGATTCTGCCGCAGGAAATTCTCGACGCGCCGAAGCTGGGTTGCCTCAACGTGCACGCGTCGCTGTTGCCGAGGTGGCGGGGGGCAGCGCCGATCCAGCGTGCAATCATGGCAGGGGATGCGGAGACCGGCGTTGGGATCATGAAGATGGATGCGGGGCTGGATACAGGCGGCGTGCTGGCCGAAGCAAGAACATCTATCGCCACGGACGAAACGGCGACCTCGCTCCATGACAGGCTGTCACGGATGGGTGCCGAACTGTTGACGGAAACGCTTCCGATTTATGCTGGCGGTGAGTTGGCGCCGACGCCGCAACCTGATGATGGCGTAACTTATGCGCACAAGCTGGAGCGGGGCGAGGGGCGCTTGGATTTCACCACGCCGGCTTCAGAGCTTGAGCGCAAAGTCCGCGCCCTCAACCCCTGGCCCGGGACGTGGTTCGAATACAGCGGTGAGCGCATCAAGGTTGCCGCCGCCGCGCATGACCCCTCAGCGTCCGGCGTCCCCGGCACCATCATCGACAACGCTTTGACGATCGCGTGTGGGGAAGGCGGCCTCCGGCCGCTTAAACTCCAGCGTCCGGGAAAATCGATGACCGATACGGATGCTTTCTTGAGGGGATATGCAATGCCTGCGGGCACGCAACTCGGTTAATTCGGCGCGACGAATTTTACGCTGTCGTCCATGTTGCGCATTTTGTCCATGCCCTGACGCATGTGCAGCATGATGAACTCCGCCCGTTTCTGCGGGCCGCCGACGGCACGGCGCGGGAACAGGTGATGCCAGGCGTCCATCTTGACGCTTAGGGAACACAGCACACCCCCAAGCGACACGTGATGGTCCTTGATCTGGCGTTGCAGCTTGCGGAACTTCTCGGCGGAAATCTCGTCCCACATGTTCATGGTGCCTTTCTCGAATTCGTCGAAACGGCGGCGCACTTGTTGGGTGAGTTTGGAAATCCGGCTGTCCATCATGTTGACGGTGTTCTGCAGGGTGGTGTCATGCTGAAGCGTGTAGTTCTTGCGCAATTCCGGCATGGAATCGAGGAAGTCCTCAATGATCGGGGAAATCGAATCGAGGCAGCGGCGGTAATACGAAAGAGACAGGAAGATGTCGCCGTAATCCTCGATGAACGTCGGAACTTCCTCCGGTTTGATGCCCAGTTTGTCGGCCATCACCTTGAGCTTCTCGAGCGCCATTTTCACATCCGGATCGCGGAACAACGCGATCACATCCTCAAATGTTTCGATCTGCACCTCGTCGTCCTTACCGTAGATTTGGACGATCAGCGGGCGGGTAAAATCGGTCATGTAGGTGGTCAGTTCGGCGTTCATCTCCGGGGAAAGTTTGAGCGCCTCATTGTCGTTGACCTCAATCCCAAGCTGGCGAAGCGCGACGCGGAGGGAGTAGACGTCGTAGCTGGGCAGATTGGCGACTTTGCGCAGGATCACCATGTCGGGATGATTGTTGCCATCATCCCAGTCGAACTCATTCGGTAGGTCGCGCACATCCAACTGACCGCTTCCGGCACTGGCGTCCTGAAAAAGCTCAATGACGCTGTCGAGCCCGGCGTTCTTGATCATTCTCGCGCGTTTCAGGCCGGGAGTTTGCAGCGGCAGGATTTCGAGCGGCAGGATGTGCAACGAATCCCGCTCATTCTCGATCAAAATAGATTCAGGCTCTTCGCCGCTCATCATCCCCCCGTATTTGACTTTTGCTCGACAGTAACAGAAATAATTTTGGCACTAAAACATTGGATAATGGAGTCCGCACTTAGCTCTCCCGTTGATCATGCAGGAGGCTGTGCAGGTTGGAATGTATGCCCCGATATAAGCTGACGGTTGAATACCATGGCGGGCCCTTCCGGGGCTGGCAGCGTCAGGACAACGGCCCCAGCGTACAGGAAACGCTGGAAACGGCTGTGTTCGCGCTCACAGGTGAAAAAACGTTGGTGCAGGGTGCGGGGCGCACGGATTCGGGGGTGCACGCTCTGGCTCAAGTGGCGCACGTCGATATCGCCAAGGATTTTCCGGCGGATACGGTGCGTGATGCGCTCAATCATCACGTCCGACCCCATCCGGTCAGCATCCTCGCCGCAGAAACCGTGGATGAAGACTTTCACGCCCGCTTTTCGGCGACGGGACGGGCCTATCTGTACCGCATCCTCAACCGTCGCGCGCCTGCGGCGCTCGATGACGGGCGGGTCTGGTGGCAGGCAATGGCGCTCGACGCCACCGCCATGCATGAGGCGGCCCAGGAATTGATCGGCCATCACGACTTCTCGACCTTCCGCGCCTCCGAATGCCAGGCGAAGTCGCCGGAAAAAACCCTCGACCGGTTGGACGTGTCGCGTGTGGGGGACGAAATTCACATTGTCGCCGAGGCCCGTTCATTCCTGCATCATCAAGTACGCAACATCGTGGGGACACTTCAATTGGTGGGGACGGGAAAATGGCGCGCGCGCGATGTGGCGACGGCGCTCAAGGCGAAGGACCGTGCCGCCGGTGGGCCGACCGCGCCACCGCAGGGGCTGTATCTGACCCGGGTCGACTATGGAGAGGCGAGATAGCCGGGGTTTCGACGCCGGACACCTGTGTTAGGATGACGCATGGATAAAATTCCGCTGACTGTCGCCCGCGAGGAAGAACAAAGACCACCCCGTCGCCGACCGGAAGATAAGACGCCGCTTGCCGGCTATATGGCGGTGGGCTTCGGCTTGCTGGGGATATTCGGTCCCGCGATCATCTTCACGCCGCTCGGCTTCCTGTTTTCGATCTTCGCGCTTTTGCGTGGGCAGGGAAGCTGGGGTTTCGTCGGTCTTTTATTGACGATTGGCGGGATACTTGGCTCGCCCATCCTGATGGGGTTGATCGGTGTCGGGGCGCTTTACGTGACATTCGACTGGCAGGAAATAATGCGGCCGATTTATGAAATGTTCGGAGGCGGCGTCGACATCTGAACCGGTGTGTCAGCCGTGAACCAAGCCGGTGGTCACCATCTCCCAGGACATCGTAACTGCGATGTCGAGCGCGACCACCGTTGCCGCCGGACCACCTGGGAGTCCGAGCCCGTGCCGGGCGATAAACCAGCCATACATCAACACATAAGCAAAAAGAATGAGGCCGAAGAAGCCGCGCGCCATATCCGGCGCGCCGATGGTCCAGAACAATAGATCGGTTCCCATGAACAATCCGTTCTGGATGACGGCCGCCCAGTTGTATGCGGTCAGAAACTGAAAAAAACGGTCACGGCAGCCGAGGACCGGCGACAGATACCAGACGACCAGTGGGAAGAGCATCCAACCGATGGCATACGCCAGGCATTCGAACACGAATGCAAAAATGAAAGGTGTGTTTTCCGGATAGGAATCGCCGTAGAGCAGAATCCAGATCAAATACATCGGCGCGACGATGACGGCGGCAAAAAAAGACTTCGCGGCGTCGTCCGCTTCCGTGCCGAGAGCGTTTAATCCGTCCCGGTCGAATTTGGCGAGGAGCGCGGCGCCATAAAGCGCGCGGTGTACCTCGGCCAGGCTCGGCATCAGCGGGATTGCCCGAAAAAGTCGTCGAGGACGCGGGTGTAAACCTTGGCAAGCGCCTGGATATCGTCAACGCGGGCGTTCTCGTCAACCTTATGCGCGGTCTGGTTGATCAGGCCGTATTCGACTACTGGGCAGTGATCCTTGATGAAGCGTGCGTCCGACGTGCCGCCGGTCGTGCTCAGCTCGGGCTTCTTGCCGGTGACCGCTTCGATCGCACCGGAAACGGTGTTGGACAGCACGCCGGGGGGCGTCAGGAAGCTCTCGCCTGATACACGTACCCGCATTTCGTATCCGCCACCCGCCTGATCGAGGCGGCCGCGCAGTAGCTGTTCGACACTCTCGGATGTATGTAGGTCGTTGAAACGGATGTTGATGCGTGCCTGGGCGCGGGCGGGAATGACGTTGGTCGCCTGGTTGGCGACATCGACGGTCGTAACCTGCAATGTGCTCGGCTGGAAATGATCAGATCCCTCATCGAGTGGCACATTGGTCAGTGACGTCAGAAGATTCAGCATCTTGTGGATCGGGTTGTCCGCGAGATGCGGATAGGCGCTATGCCCCTGCACACCCTCGACATCAAGCCAGACATTCATCGAACCACGTCGTCCGATCTTGATCATGTCGGTGATGTTTTCGGGGTTGGTCGGCTCGCCGACGACGCAGGCATCGATGGTTTCACCCCGCTCCTGAAGCCATTCCAGCACTTTTTTCGTGCCGTTGGTCGCATCGCCTTCTTCGTCGCCGGTGATCAGGAAGCTGATCGAACCCGGAAATTCACCCCCGTTGCGGGTAACGAAATCATGGGTCGCCGTCATCATGCAGGCGACCGCGCATTTCATATCCGCCGCACCGCGTCCATAAAGCCGTCCGTCGCGGATTTCAGGTTGGAACGGGTCGGATGTCCAGTCAGAAAGATCACCTGGCGGCACCACATCCGTGTGTCCGGCCCAACAGAAATTCGGGCCTTCCGTGCCGAGCCGCGCATAGACGTTGCGCGTCGGCTCTCCGGCCGGGTCGTCGAACGTCAGGTCGTGGCATTCGAAGCCGAGCGGCTCCAGAAACGCGATCAGTTCGTCAAGCGCACCCGCGTCTTCGGGGGTCACGCTCGCATGGCGGATCAGCGTCTCGGAGACGCTTACGGGGTCAGGTGCGGAGGAGCTCATTGATCGACGTCTTGGAACGGGTTTGCTCATCGACGCGCTTGACGATCACGGCACAGGCGAGGGATGGCCCGGGCGAGCCATCCGGCAGCGGCTTGCCCGGCATGGCGCCGGGAACGACGACGGAATACGGGGGCACTTTGCCGATGAAAATCTCGCCCGTGTTGCGGTCGATGATTTTCGTGGTCGACGTGATGAAGACCCCCATCGACAACACGGATCCCTCACCGACGATGACGCCTTCAACGACTTCCGAGCGGGCGCCGATAAAGCAGTTGTCCTCGATGATCACCGGGCCCGCCTGTAGCGGCTCCAGAACCCCACCAAGGCCGACGCCACCCGAGAGGTGCACGCCCTTACCAACTTGTGCGCAGGATCCGACCGTCGCCCAGGTATCGACCATCGTGCCTTCGCCGACATGCGCGCCCAGGTTTACGAAGCTCGGCATCAGCACCACGTCCTTGTCGATGAATGCGCTGTGGCGAACGATGGCGCCAGGGACGGCGCGGAATCCGGCGGCGCGGAATGCGTTATCGCCCATATCCTCGAATTTCGACGGCACCTTATCCCACCAGTGTGCGCCGCCCGGGCCGCCCGGGATCGACTTCATATCGTTGAGGCGGAAAGACAGCAGCACGGCCTTCTTGAGCCACTGATTAACGACCCACTCCCCATCGACCTTTTCGGCGACACGTTTTTCACCGTTGTCCAGCAGGTTCAGCGCGGTTTCGACGGACTCGCGAACCTCCCCCTGGGTGGTCAACGTAACGTTTGCCCGGTCTTCCCATGCGGCATCGATGATCTTTTCAAGCTGGCTGGTTTCCATGGTGTTCCTCTGTCGTAAATACGGCCTGTTGGCCGGAATGGCGCGAGCGGAATGTGCCGCCAAGTGCGGGGGGTGTCAACTCGCGCCGGTGCCACCCGTGATGGCGGTAAGCCACGCCGGTAAATCTTCGATCCGGTGATGCACGTGCCCGTCTTCGGAATTCTCGCGTGACCACCCGACACCAGTATCGACCCATACCGTCGTCATGCCGAGGGCTGCCGCAGGAAGCAGGTTCTTCGCCATATCCTCGACCATCACCGCATCTGCCGGATCGATATCGAAGCGGCGGCAGACAGCGTCATATGTGTCGGGTGCAGGTTTCGGGACGTATCCGGCGTCGACAATGTCGAAACACCCTTCGAAGTGATGATCGATGCCGATGTGCCGGGTGACGTTTTCAGCATGGGCGGTCGAACCGTTGGTAAAGATCACCTTGCGCCCCGGCAGCCTTTCAAGGGCGCTAACCAGGACTGGATCGGTGGAGATGGGCGCGAGATCGATGTTGTGTACGTATTCGAGGAACGCGGCCGGATCGACCCCATGCACCGTCATCAGACCGCGCATGCTTGTCCCATATTCCTTGAAATATTGTTTTTGCAGCTTGCGGGCCTCGTCGCGGGGCAGGTCCAGCAACTCGCTGATATAGGCCGTCATCCTCCAATCCACCTGATCGAACAGGTTCGACGACGCCGGGTAAAGCGTGTTGTCCAGATCGAAAATCCAAACCGCCGCGGCCATTAAGGCGTCAGCCTCGGTGCGGATCGTCCCGGCCGCTTTTTCTTCGATAATCTTATTCATGACAGGATTACTTAACGTTGCTGGTGTAGATGAGGCAAGCGGCAATGAAAAACCCCATAAAATCGCGGGTTGGCCCGCTTCGAGGCTTCTTTTAAGATGTTTGGAGGGGAACAACGGTGAACGGACAAAATAATGGCGAATGAGGCAGCCGCGCCTGTCGGAAGCGCCCAGGCAAGCGATACCGACGTCAAGCTGATCGCCGGTTATCCAGGGCCGGCGTTGCTGCTTGATGCAGCGGGCACGCCAATTCTTGCCAATGCGAAGGGGACGGGCCTCGAAAAAGCCCTCGCGGGTGGTGCCGTCGCAGATATCGAGACGCTCATTGGTAAATCCGTCGACAGCGCCAGCATCGCGAATGCAACCCTGACGATTGCGACCAGCCGGGGTGAGCTTGTGTTGGACGTGACCGCGATCCCTGCCCTCGACGTCAATGGTGCCGTTGCCAAGATTCTGCTGCTTGCGCGCGATCTGACGATGGAACGGAATCTGCGCACCACCCTGGTGGAATCGCGTCAGCGTTATAAGGACCTGGTTGAGATCTCGAGTGACTTCTCGTGGGAGGTTGATTCGGAAGGGAAGTTCATATTCGTCTCGCCACAGGGGGCGTTGGGGTATAAGGCGGATGAGCTTGTAGGACAGGAAGCGCGCGCGTTCGTTATCGATCCGGACGAGTATACGCCGTTCACGTTCACCACCAGCCGCAAACTCGACAACATCGAGATGTGGATGAAGAACAAGGACGGCTCGACGGCGTGTGTCATTGTTTCCGCGTTGCCGTTGGTCAAGAACGACGACGATAGCGAGACGTGGATTGGGTGCCGTGGAAATTGCCGGGATGTGACGGAGGAACGCGAGAGCGAAGCTGCGCTCGCGCGTGCCCGTCATCGTGAACAATTGCTCAATTACATCGTTTCGCAGATCCGCGATGAGATCGAGCCGCACGATATGTTGATGGCCGCAGCCACCGCTTCTGCCCGGGCGCTTGGCGCGGCAGGTTCACGTATTTATCGCGAAGATGCCACGCGTGACGGCTTTGCTGTCGCCGCCGAGTACGGGAATGTCGAAGGCGTCGATGATCTCAGCCAGAAGATCGCCGGTCTGAAGGCGGGGGATGTGATCAATGTCGACACCCCGAACTGGTCGGCACTTTTGACCACGACCCAGTATCGTGGCGACGTGAACGGCGCACTTGCAATGTGGAAGACGGTCAAGAGCGAAGCATGGGATGACGACCATCGGCTTATGCTGACCGATGTCGCGAACCAACTTGGCATCGCCAACGAACAAATCGCCAATCATGAACGCATCGTGGCGTTGTCCAGGACCGACGGCATGACGGGGTTGCTCAACCGCCGTGCGTTTTACGAAGAGGAACTGCCGAGGCGCATATCCCGTCTTGAGCGGGCGAACCAAACGGCATCCATGTTTTATGTCGATATGGACAACTTCAAGCGGGTCAATGACGTTCATGGCCACCAGGCCGGCGACGAAGCCATCCTTTTTCTGCGGGACATGCTGATCAACTTCTCGCGCCCGGGCGATTTGATCGCCAGGCTCGGCGGCGACGAGTTCGCCATGTGGCTCGACGGGATTGACGAGGAAACCAGCCGCAAGCGGGCGGGTCAGCTCATCGAGACCAGCAAACAAATGGTGACGATGTCCGGCGATGAAGATCATCCGCTTGGTATTTCCATCGGGGTTGCCTTTTTCGACCCCAAATCCGGTGAATCTCTGGATGACCTTCTTGCGCGGGCTGACGCGGCAATGTATTCGGTTAAAAAACGAAGCAAGGGAGGCTTCGAGATGGCGCCACCTCCGGGTACGCCGCTCGTAATGCCTGACTAAAAATTAAAATATGAAGGTGGGGTTCGCCTTCCGGTAGGGAATACGTATGGGATGACCGGGATTCTTGGCGACGGGGCCATTTCCTACGAAAGGGCCAAGGAGCTTGCACAAAGCGATGATCCGGCAGTGCGCGCAGCACTCGCCGAGCGTAAAGACCTGTCTCCGGAACTCCTGTATTTCTTGGCTGAAGACGTTTCCGTCGATGTTCGCCGGGCGGTCGCCGTGAACGAAGCCGCGCCCCGGCAGACCGATATCCTTTTGGCCCTTGATTCCGATGCGGACGTTCGCGGCGGTCTCGCCCAGAAAATTGCCCATGTTGCGCCCGATCTGAGTGCCGAAGCCTCCGAAAAAGTTCGGGTGCAGACGTACGAAGCCCTGGAGATGCTGGCCAACGACCAGATTACCAAGGTCCGGGCTATTCTCTCAGAAGCGCTGAAAGATGTGGTGGATGCGCCGCCCGACATCATCAAGCGCTTGGCCAACGATATCGAGATCGAGGTTTCCGGTCCGATCCTTGAGTATTCTCCGGTACTTACCGAAGAAGACCTGATTGAAATCATCGAAAGTGGTCCTGCCGCCGGCGGTGTCGCGGCGATCGCCCGTCGGGACGGGGTTTCCGAAAATCTCGCCGACGCCATCATCGGCACCGATGATGCCGAGGGCATTGCCGATCTTCTCGGTAACGGGTCGGCGCAGATCCGCGAGGAGGCTCTCGACGATCTGATCGATCGTTCCGAATCACAGGAGCTTTGGCAGCCGCCCCTCGTCGCTCGTAAGCAACTTCCTGAGGGCGCCGCCCAGCGCATGGCGGGATTCATCGCCGAAAACCTGCTGCATGAGCTCTCGAAGCGTGCCGACTTCGACGCGCCGACGATGGAGGCGGTCAAAGACATTGTCCGCGATCGTTTGGGGGGCGGAGAGGTAAACGATAAAAAGGCGCTCAACGCGGGATTTGATTTCCTCAAGGTTGATCCGCCCCTCGATACTGCAAAGCGATTGAACGCGGCCGGCAAGTTGCATGACAAGGTTGTGATAAAGGCGTTGCAGGCGGGCGACCATGCGTTCGTATTCGCCGCGATGATCGAACGGGCAGGGGTCGATTTGGCCTTGGCTCGAAAGATTTTCGTTGAGAAAAACCCTTCGGGTATCGTGGCGCTTCTGGGGAAAGCCAAGATGCCGGCGTCGATGGTGACCATGGTCCAGCAACAGATGGGGCGTATCGCACCTTCCGAGATCATCGAGCCCGAAGATGACAAGACGTTCCCGATGTCCCCCGACGACATTGACTGGAATATCGAATTCTTCTCCACTATGGCGGAACGTGCCTAATCCGGGCCCATCGTTGTTGCTACCGGTGTGAAGGCCTTGTACTCGAAAATCGGAAACTGACTGTCCGGGCACGCAGAACGCATGACAACAAGTTACGAAGATGCCAAGGCCATCGCCCATGATGGTGATGACGCGGCCCGGGAGAGGCTCGCCGGTGATACGGATGTTGCGCCGGAACTCCTTTACTATCTAGCCGAGGACAAAGTGCCAACGGTGCGTCTTGCGGTCGCGCAGAACCCGTCCACGCCGATGCACGCAGATTTGTTGCTGGCGCAGGACGAGGATGAAAATGTCCGCACCGCCTTAGCAGAGAAGCTGGCCGATCTTGCGGCGCAGGGTGGCCCGATGGAAAGCACGCGCTTGCGCGACATGGCAAATGAGGCCTTGTTGCTGTTAGCGCGCGACCAGGTGGTGCGGATTAGGCAAATTCTATCGGAAGCACTCCAGGAGGTGGCAGGCGCGCCCGCTGATGTCATCCGCAGGCTCGCTTGGGACGTCGAGAGCATCGTCGCGACGCCGGTGCTTAAATACTCCCCGGTGCTTAATGACGCGGATCTGATCGAGATCATTCTCGCAAAACCTTCAGCAGGCGCGATATCTGCGGTTTCCGAACGGGCGGGTGTTTCGGACAAGGTCTCACATGCGATTGTCGAAAGTAAGGATATTGATGCTATCGCCCTGTTACTGGCGAACGACAGCGCGCAGATTCGTGAGGAGACGTTGGACCGGGTGATCGCCGAAGCGGACAGAATAGCGTTGTGGCATATGCCGCTGGCAATGCGGCCGAAATTGCCGTCCAAAGCGGCGGTCAAGATCGCGCAGGTCGTCGCCGACGATGCCCTAAAGCGTCTGCAGGCGCGAAAGGACTTGCCGGACGATGTCACGTCTGCGGTTCGTGATGTGGTACTGCAGCGCCTGGGCGATGGTGTTGCACTCAAGCCGGAGCACCATTCGCCCAAAGGATCGAGGAGCGGCAGGATGCATCCTGACGACAACTCGATATTCGACCGTGCCGCCGATGAATGGGCTGCGGGCACGCTTGATGAAGGGACACTGCTTCGGGAACTGGCGCATGGTGACCCGGAATTCGCCAAGGCGATCATCGCTGTGATGGCCGACGTCCCATACCGCGTCGTCGATAAGGTGCGGGAGTCGCGGAATGCGAAGGGGTGCGTGGCGTTAGCTTGGCGCGCCGGGTTGTCAGCGAAGGCGGCGGAAGTGGTGCAGGAGAGGTTTGCCCAGATTGCGCCGAACCAGATTCTCCGCGCACGCAGCGGCGGCTACCCCATGTCGGACAACGACATGATCCAGCAGATCGATCAGCTCAGAAGTTCTTAGATCAGCCGCGCGTGATCAGCGTGCCGGCACCGCCCGCCGTGAACAATTCAACCAGTACCGTGTGGGCCACGCGGCCATCGATAATGGCAGCGCCGTCGACACCGCCCTGGATCGCCTCGATGCAGGTTTCGATTTTCGGAATCATGCCCCCAGATATGACGCCTTTCTCGATCGCGTCGAGAGCTTCCGAAACTTTCAATTCCGAAATCAGGTTTTTGTCTTCGTCGAGCACACCTGCGACATCGGTCAGCATATACATTCGCGATGCCTGGGTCGCTGCGGCGATGGCGCCGGCTGCGGTATCGGCATTGATATTCAACGTTTCCCCGTCGGGTCCGATACCGATCGGTGCGATCACCGGGATGACATCGCTTGCTTCGAAAGATTCCAACACACGTGGGGAAATGACCTTAGGCTGACCGACGAGCCCGAGGTCGATCACCTTCTCGATGTTGCTGTCAGGGTCTCGCTTGGTACGGGTCAGGCGGTCGGCGCGGATCAGGTTGCCGTCCTTGCCCGACAAACCGATGGCGGTTCCCCCGGCATTATTGATAGCGGCGACGATCTGCTTGTTAATCGACCCCGACAGTACCATTTCGACAACATCGATCGTGGCTTGGTCGGTGACCCGCAATCCATCGACGAATTCCGACTTGATCTGCAGTTTTTCAAGCATCGCGCCGATTTGGGGGCCGCCACCATGCACCACGATCGGGCGGATACCGACCTGACGCAGCAAGACCATGTCGCGCGCGAACTGATCGAACAGTTCCTGGTCTCCCATCGCATGACCACCGAACTTGACCACGACCGTGCGCCCGCTAAAACGGCGCATGAACGGAAGTGCTTCGGAAAGAACGGATGCCTTGGCGAGATTCGCCTCGCGATTATCGTCGTGTGTCTTGCTCATAACGGGAACCAGCTCGTCGATTAAACCTTGGAAAGCCCGGAAATAACGCAGGGTTACAGGAATTCTGCAAGAAAATAAACGCTGGGCTGGCTATTCCGCGAGTTTCGCCAACTCAGCGCGCAGTTCCGGAATACCGGCATTGTCCCTGGAACTGGTGCACATGATAACCGGGTGGGCGGCGCCGTGCTTGGTGAGCTCGGCCGATGTCGCTTCAATCAGTTTATTTAGCGGTCCCGGTTTGATCTTGTCGCACTTCGTCAGCACGATCTGATAATTCTGCGCGGCCTGGTCCATCATCCTCATCGCCAAACGGTCGCTGTCCTTGAGGCCGTGCCGTGCATCGACAAGAAGGCAACAACGGCGAAGCTGTACGCGCCCCCTCAAGTAATCCTCGATCAGGCGGGTCCAGGCTGCGACCTCGGATTTAGAAACCTTTGCGTAACCGTACCCTGGCAGGTCGGCGAGCATCAGCCGCCCCCCGGCGTCGAAGAAGTTCACTTCACGGGTGCGTCCTGGCGTATTCGAGGTGCGCGCGAGTTGCTTGCGCCCGGTCAAAGCGTTCAAAAGGCTCGATTTCCCGACGTTCGAACGTCCTGCAAAGGCGATCTCAGGGATATCCCCGGTCGGAATCTGCGACATCGCGCGTGCGCCCAACACGAACGAGAAGTCCCCGGCGAACAGCAATCTGCCCGCTTCGAGTTCATCTGGTTCGTATACGTTGTCACTCATGCCGGCGCACTCCGGCCCGGACCGATCGCGGTCAGCTCAGGGCCTGTTTTCCCTTGATCCCCATGCGCCGCATGATGACCCACTGTTGCAGGATCGAAAGCGTGTTGTTCCATGCCCAGTAGATCACCAGACCGGCCGGGAACTTGGCCAGCAGGAACATGAAGAACAGGGGCATGAACAGGAAGATCTTGGCTTGGACCGGATCCGCCGGTTGCGGATTCAGTTTCTGTTGCAGATACATGCTGGCACCCATGATCAGAGGCCAGACCCCAAGATGCATGAAGTCCGGTGGCATCCAGTCGATCAGGCCGAACAGCGTGAACATGTTGGTCGGGTCCGGGGCGGACAAGTCGTTGATCCACCCGAAGAACGGTGCGTGGCGCATTTCGATGGTGACGAATAGCACCTTATAGAGGGCGAAGAACACCGGGATCTGAACGAGAATAGGCAGACAGCCGGACGCCGGATTGACCTTCTCGCGCTTGTAGAGCGCCATCATTTCCTGGTTCAGCTTGACCTTGTCTTCAGCATATCGTTCGCGCAGTTTGACCATGTCGGGTTGCAGCTTCTTCATTTTGCTCATCGACACGTAGGACTTGTTGGCGAGCGGGAAGAAGACCAGCTTGATCGCGACGGTCAGTAACAGGATCGAGATGCCCAGGTTGCCGACGTAGCTGTGTAACCACAGAAGGGCGAGGAAGATCGGTTTGGTAAGGAAGTAGAACCAGCCGAAGTCGATCGCGAGGTCGAAGTTCGCGATACTGAGCTGTTCGCTGTAACGGTCCAGCAAATGGACTTCCTTGGCGCCCGCGAACATGTGGGTTTCCGACGTGGCGCTGCCGCCGGCCGGAATCAGGATGGGGCTGCCCAGGAAGTCGGTTTGATAGACGTCGACGACGCCTTCCTTGCGGTGCAGGAAGCGGGTCTGCACCTTCTCCGCCTGATTGGGGATTAGAGTGGCGAGCCAGTATTTGTCCGTGATGCCGATCCAGCCACCAGTGCTTTCCACGGAAATACCCGCCTTTTCGTCCTTCAAGTCATCGTAATCGACTTCCTTGAGCTGGCCGTCGAATACGCCGAGCAGGCCCTCGTGAAGGATATAGAATCCGGTCGTTTCCGGCGTGCCGTAACGGCTCAGAAGGCCGTAGGGGTAGAGGGTTTTCGCTTCGCTGGTGGTATTTTCGACAGTCTGCTCCACCTTGAACATGTAATTCTGGTCGATGCTGAACGTGCGTTTGAAGACCAGACCCTGACCGTTGTCCCAGGTGAGGGTGACCGGATTGTCCGCGGTCAGCGTCTTGCTGTCAGTGGACCACTCAGTGTCGAGACCGGGGAGTGCCACACCTTCCGCGCCGGTCCAGCCGTAACCCGCAAAGTAAGCGTCGACGGAACCGCGTGGCGAGAGCAGAACGATCTCCGGGCTCGTTTGATCAACGGTCTTGTGATAGTCGATCAGTGTCAGGTCATCGAGTATTCCACCTTTGAGCGAGATCGAGCCATGCAGGCGTGGCGCATCGATTTTGACCCGATCGACGTTGGCAAGAGCTGCCTTGCGGCTCTGTTCGACCATGACGTCGGTATTCATAGGGGCGCTGCCCGGCACGGCGGGGGCTTGCGGCGTCATACCGTTGGCGGGCGCGCCAGGCGTTGCCTGCGGCTGGCCGGTCTGCTGAGCTTGTTGCTGGGCTTGCTCCGGCGGCACGGAGCTGGTGTTAAAGAAAGTCTCGAACAGCACCAGGATGGCAACCGAAAGGGCGATTGCCAGGATCATGTTCTTTTGGTCGTTCATGGGTGTTCAGGGCTCCCTTCGCGGTCTGCCAGCGGATCCGTATCGGCGGCGGGGACGGGATCGTAACCCGATCCCCCCCAGGGGTGGCAACGCAGGATTCGTCTTATTGCGAGAAATCCGCCGCGAAAAGCGCCATGGGTGCGGAAAGCATCCTCGGCATAGGCGGAGCAACTCGGGTGAAACCGGCAACTGCCAGGTGTGAATGGCGAAATGCCGTAACGATAGATAAGGATAAGTGCCCGGAACGGCGCCGCCAGAAGCCTATTCGCGACTGTCTTAGTCATGATCGGCGCTCCGGCAGGCATCAAGTTTCCTCAGACACTTCAAGAAATCGTTCTTCAGGGCTTCAAACGGACGTGCCGTTGTCTGTGCGCGGCCAATCACGACAATATCCAGGCCGGGCTTGGCAAATGACGGGACGATCTCGTCGATACAGGCGCGAAGGCGCCGCCGGGCACGGTTCCGTACGACCGCATTCCCGACCTTGCGGCTCGTCGTGAAACCGACGCGGACAAGATCGGCGCCGGCCTCTCCAGGCCGGCGCTTGCGCACCTGCACCACCATGCCCGGTGTCGCCCATTTGCGGTTTGCACCCGCAACAGCAAGGAACTCACGCCGTTTTTTCAGTCGGGCGTGGCCGGGCTGCGGATGGGACTGGGACATGCGGACGCGGAAACGACCGCCCGCCCTTAAGCGGACAGACGCTTACGGCCTTTGGTGCGGCGGTTCGCAAGAACACGACGGCCGCCGACCGTCGCCATGCGGTGACGGAAGCCGTGACGGCGCTTGCGGATAAGCTTGCTTGGCTGATACGTGCGTTTCACGGAACTTCTCCTTGCAAAATCGCCCGCTGTATACGGGCTTGGCGCGGCCAAGTCAACGATCGCGATGCGGTTTTTGAAGGAAATTTCGCGAGTGCTTTTCCGCTGCTCACGCGATCTTGACCCTGCGTTATAGGAACGTCGGTTGCTCTCGCGGTCAGGATCGCGACAATGCCTGTCTGGTCGTGCAAACTCGCGCCGCCGGGGGAAGCCGGGCCCGCCGTTAATGGGGGCGGCGGACGAGGAAACACGCCGGGATCGGGAACGGATTCATGGCAGATCGAAACAATGGCACGTCGTCAGACAATCGGGCGCCTAAGGCAGCGTCGCCGACGCTGAAGCGCGTGTGGCCGCTTATCGTTGTCATTGCGGCCATGGTGGCGGTCATTGTTTTCGACCTGGACCGTTTCCTCTCCTTTCATGCACTGAGGGAAAACCGTGAGTTTCTTGTCCAATGGACGGAAGAAAATCGTGTACTTGCCGCTTTCATATTCGTCTCGGGCTATTGTGTGATGGTCGCGCTTTCGGTGCCAGGCGCTGTATGGGCGACGCTCGCCGGCGGGTTCGTGTTCGGAACTGTGGTCGGCGGCATTTACGTGGTGGTCGGTGCGACATTGGGGGCGGCAGCGATTTTCCTGATCGCGCGGTACGCTTTGGCGGATATGCTCCGTGCCAAGGCTGGTAACGCGATCCGCAAGATGGAGGCGGGGTTCAACGAAAACGCGCTCAGCTATATGTTCGTTCTTAGATTGGTACCATTGTTCCCGTTCTGGCTGGTGAATCTGGTGCCGGCGTTTTTGGGTGTGCCGTTGAGCACTTACGTCATCGGCACGTTTTTCGGCATCATCCCGGGCTCCATTGTCTACGTAAGTGTTGGGAACGGTCTGGGTGCGGTGTTCGAGCAGGGCGGGGCTCCCGACCTTGGGATCATCTTCGAGCCGGAAGTTCTTTTGCCGATCCTCGGTCTGGCCGCATTGTCACTGATTCCCGTATTCTACAAGCGGTTCAAAAGCGGCAAGGTCGCCCGGGCGAAAGAAGACTGACATGGTTCGGCATATAAAAACCGATATCTGCGTTATCGGCGCGGGATCCGGCGGCCTCTCGGTCGCGGCGGGTGCGCAGCAGATGGGCGCCGATACGGTCCTGATCGAAAAACACAAAATGGGTGGCGATTGCCTCAATTTCGGCTGCGTCCCATCCAAAGCCTTGCTCGCCGCTGGGCACGCTGCTCAGAACATCCGGGAAGCCCACCGCTTCGGTATCGATGCCGGCAACCCGAAAGTCGACGCCAAGGGCGTTTTTGCGCACGTCCATGGTGCGATCGCGGCGATAGAACCGAACGATTCCGTCGAACGGTTCACGGGATTAGGTGTCGACGTCATTCAGGCGGCCGGCCGCTTCATCGATCCGAAGACGGTTGAAGCGGGGGAGGCGCGCATCACCGCCCGGCGCTTCGTGATCGCCACTGGTTCTTCGCCGTTCGTGCCCAATATCCCAGGTTTGGGCGACGTCGATTTCTTTACCAATGAAACGATTTTTTACGCTGATAAGCTGCCGGAACATCTGATCGTCATCGGTGGGGGACCGATCGGCATTGAACTGGCGCAAGCGCACCGGCATCTGGGCTGTGAGGTGACGGTTCTCGAATTGGTCAGTGTGATGCCGAAGGACGATCCGGAGTTGGTCAGTGTCGTGCGGCGGCAACTGGACAGAGATGGCGTCCTCATTCGCGAAGGGGTCAAGATCGCGCGTGTGGAGAGGTCACGGACCGGCGTTGCGGTTGTGCTGGAAACGGATGACGGCGCGGAAAAGGTCGAGGGCTCGGATCTTCTGGTCGCGACAGGACGGCGCGCCAACGTGGATGGGCTGGGCTTGAACGAGGCTGGCGTTTCATATTCTTCGAAAGGGATCGACGTCGACAACAGGCTCAGGACTTCGAACAAAAAAATATTCGCGATTGGGGACGTCGCTGGCGGGCTGCAGTTCACCCATGTCGCCGGTTATCACGCGGGCGTTGTAATCAAGAACGCGCTTTTTCGCCTACCCGCGAAAGCCGATCATTCGTGTGTCCCCTGGGTGACGTACACGTCTCCTGAACTGGCGCAGGTCGGACTGACGGAAAAGCAGGCGCGAGAAGTGCACGGAGGTGATATCCGGATCCTCCGTTGGCCCTATCACGAGAACGACCGAGCCCAGGCCGAGGGCAAGACCGAGGGTATGGTGAAGGCGATCACCACTAAAAAAGGCGTGATACTGGGCTGCGGGATCGCAGGCCCTCAGGCCGGGGAATTGATTCAGACCTGGGTGCTGGCGATGTCGCAAAAGATCAAGATCGGTGGCGTGGCGACCATGATCGCGCCGTATCCGACGCTGGGTGAGGTTTCCAAGCGCGCTGCCGGCAGTTATTACACGCCATCGCTTTTCAGCGAAAAAACACGCAAAATCGTTCGTTTTCTGGCGAAATTCGGCTGAACGGACGAAATACCGCATTCATGAGCGAAACCAACGACAAATCCAGAGAGCGCTTCATCAACCTTTCGACAAGGCTCCTGATCCTGACCATGATCTTCGTGATGCTGGCGGAAGTCCTGATCTGGACACCGTCCGTCGCCCGTTACCGAAAAACCTATATCGAGGATTTTATCAATCGCGCGTATCTCTCGATGGTGGCGCTCGACGCAATGCCGCATACGCAGCCCAACCAGGATCTTGAGAACGAACTTCTTCGCCAGACCGATGCGCTCGCGATCATCGTCAACCGGCCAGACCGCCGCATGCTGATGGTGGGAGGGGATATGCCCCCGCCGATCGACCTGACCGTCGATATGCGTCACGAAACGTTCTGGACGCTTGTGGCGGACGCTTTTGAAACCCTGAGCCGGACGGATAACCGCGTGATCCGGGCGATCGGCATGCCGCCCAAGCAGCCGAAACTGACCGTCGAGGTGATTTTTGAAGAGCGCACGATGCGAACCGCGATGCTCGACTTCTCGTGGCGTATCTTGGCGTTGTCGCTGGTAATCTCATTGATTACCGCTTCGCTGGTCTATTTTTCACTCCAGTGGATGATCGTGCGGCCGATCCGCAATCTGACGGGAGCGATGATCGGGTTTCGCAACAATCCGGAAGACGCAACGCGCATCATTCGCCCGACGCCCAGGGGTGACGAGATCGGCATGGCACAGCGCGAACTTGCCGAAATGCAGAGCCAGGTGCAGTTGTCGCTGAAGCAGAAGAACCGCCTCGCCGCCATGGGCAGCGCGATGACCCGCATCAATCATGATCTCAGAAACACTCTGGCGACGGCGGTTTTGGTGTCGGACAAACTGCAAATGATCGAGGACCCGGAGGTCAAGAAGGTTGCACCCCGGCTGATGAAGGCGATCGACCGTGCCATCGATCTTTGCAGTCAGACCTTAAATTATGCTGCGGACGACTCTTTGGTTTTGCGGCCCCGGCGATTTGTGCTTCGCGACCTGATCGAGGAACTGCAGGGGATTCTTGAACTTTCAGAAGAGTGCGTAAATCTCAAATGGTCGATCGATATCGACCCAGAGATGGAAATCGTCGCCGACCGTCGCCATCTTTTAAGAGCCTTGCACAATCTATGTTCCAACGCCGGCCAGGCGGGGGCCAAATCGCTTGAGGTCAGGGGCCATTTAAATGACGGGGAGATCCTAATCGATCTTGCCGACGATGGTCCCGGCTTGCCTGAGAAAGCAAAAGAGCATCTTTTCCAGGCTTTTGCCGGATCGAGCCGTGACGGCGGCACAGGGCTGGGTCTGGTGATCGTTCGGGAAGTCGTGATGGAGCACGGTGGGGATATCGAATTATTGAGAACCGGGCCGGATGGGACGGCGTTCCGGATACACCTGCCCGACGACATTCCGCCGCATCCGGCCGATCTGGATAAACCGGTCGTCTAATCCCCGAGTACGACACCCTCGCGCCTTGGATCCGCACCGCCGGTCAGCCCATCCGAAGTGATGTGGATTCCATGCAATCCGCTTGTCATTTCCCGAAACTTCACCTCGTGCCCCATGGCTTCCAGTGCTGGTTTGAGCGCTTCCGCCGCCGTCCCGGCCTCGATGTCGATGGGGCCGCCACGGCTGACGATATTCGGGGCGGCGATGGCATCGGCGACATGCATGTTCCAGTCAATCACACCAATGATCGCCTTCAGTGTGTAACCGGCAATCCGCGACCCCCCGGGTGAGCCGATGGCGAGTACGGGCTTTCCGGTCTGATCGAAAACGATGGTGGGCGACATGGTGCTGCGCGGGCGTTTGCCCGGGGCGGGGGCGTTGGCGACCGGGTGCCCCTTGGATTCCGGGCGGAACGAGAAATCGGTTAGTTCGTTGTTGAGCAAGAACCCCTGCGTCATCAACTTCGAGCCGAAGGCGCGCTCGATGCTCGCCGTGATCGAGACCACGTTCCCATACCTGTCTCTGACCGAGAAGTGCGTGGTCGAGAGACCTTTTTCAGGCGCACTGTCCGTACCGAACCGCCAGGCCGATTGACCGGCGCGCCCGGGAAACGCTTTTTCCATCCGCTTGTCGGGAGAGATCAGTCGCGCGCGGGCGGCAAGATAGCCGGGCGCCAGCAGCCCGGACACGGGTACCGGTATGAAATCAGCGTCGGCGACGTAAAGTGCGCGGTCGGCAAAGGCGAGGCGGCTCGCCTCGACGATCAGGTGCACCGCCTCGGCGGAGAAGGGTTTCATGCCACCTAGATCGAATTGGTTGAGGATGCCAAGAATCTGGCCAACCAGAATACCACCCGACGACGGCGGTCCCATGCCGCAAACCCGGTAAACACGGTAGGTCACGCAAACCGGATCGCGCTTTTTAGCTTCGTAGGATGCGATGTCTTCGGCGGACATCCGGGCCGGGTTAGCGGGCGCAGAAGCGACGGTCTCGGTGATGCCGGCGGGGATGTCGCCGGCATAAAACTGCGCTGGCCCGTTCTCCGCCACCGCGCGAAGGACTTTTGCCAAGGCGGGATTCTTTAAAATGGTGCCCGCTTTCAGGGGGGTGCCGTTCGGGTAGAAATAGTCCTTGGTAACCGGAATCTCCCGCATCTCTTTATCTGTGGCCAACAGCCCGGCCAATCTTGGGCTGACCTCGAACCCTTCCTCGGCAAGCTTGATGGCCGGTTCGAATAAATCCGCCCACGGCAGTATTCCATGATCGGCGTGCGCGAGTGCCAGCATGCGGATCACCCCGGGAACACCCACCGCCCGTCCCCCAAGCGCGGCATCCGGCCAGCGCATCGGTGTACCGTCGGGTTTCAGAAACATATCCGGTTTTGCAGAAGCGGGGGCCGCTTCGCGGCCATCGTAGGTTTCGAGTTTCTCATCTGTGGCATCGTGGTGAACGAGAAATGCGCCGCCCCCAATCCCGGAAGATTGGGGCTCTACGAGGGTCAGCACCATTTCGGTCGTGATGGTGGCATCAACGGCGCTACCGCCGGCAGCGAGGATCTTGCGTCCGGCGTCGGCGGCCAGCGGATTGGCGGCGGCGATCATGTAGCTTTCCGCCGTGCCGCGACGGTGTTTCTCGATATCGATCGCGTCGTCGCAGCTGGTCAGTGGAACCAGGATGGCGAGTGCCATAAGCGGTATGATGGCTAACCGGCTTGAGTTCACTGCTGTCCTCGCATGTATCGTCCAATCTCTGTAGAATGCCGCGCTCGACTGAGCTGAAAGTTAGAGCGAGGGGGCGGCTTGTCAAACACGGCAACGGGCCGCTGCTTGTCCGGAGGAGACGCCCATGACGGCGCTGTTGCGCGAACATTTCGTGGTGATTTTTCTGATCCTGTTCGCGGGCATTCTGTTTTGGGCTTTCAGGCCAAGGATTCGCAGGCGGAATCAAACGGTTGAGGATGGTTCTTCGAGTCAGAATAAAGAGTCCCGCTAAGATCTATCCACATTATTACAAATAGATATCCACAGAAGGATGTGCGCTAACGCCCTGTAGGAAAGAGATTTTTGAAATCATTCCCATAATTTGACAGTTGTGCAGCGCAATAATTCTGGATAGTTTTTCGGCGGGAGAACATACCGAGTTGGGGAGAGGAGCAGCCATCCAATGGCAGCACCAAGACTAAATTCATCCGACATCAAATCGATGAAGGGGCCGGGCAAAGTCGTTTGCCTGACAGCCTACGACACACCGATGGCGAAGCGGGTTGATCAGCATTGCGATCTTATTCTGGTCGGCGACTCGCTGGCGATGGTCGTTTACGGCCTTGAGACCACGCGGGGGGTGACGCTCGATATCATGATCGCGCATGGCCAGGCGGTGATGCGCGGTTCGGAAAAAGCGTGCGTCGTCGTCGACCTGCCACACGGCACATATGAACAGAACCCACCGCAGGCGGTCGCGTCGGCCTTACGCGTCGTTGCCGAAACCGGCTGTCAGGCCGTCAAGTTGGAAGGCGGCGAGGAAATGGCGGAGACGGTCGCTGCGATCGTCAACGCCGGCGTGCCGGTCCTCGGACACATTGGATTGCTGCCGCAGAAGGCCGAAAGCCGCGGTGGCTTCAAGATTCAAGGCAAGAACGACGAGGGTGCGCAGCAGGTTTACCGGGACGCGGCCGCGATCGAGAAAGCCGGGGCTTTCGCCATGGTGATCGAGGGCACGGTCGAGGCCGTTGCCCGCGAGGTCACGGCACGCAGCAGCGTCCCGCTGATCGGTATCGGCGCTTCGCCCGCCTGTGACGGCCAAATCCTCGTGACCCAGGACATGGTCGGTCTGTTCGCCGATTTCACGCCGAAGTTCGTCAAACGATACGCCGATGCGGGCAAGCTGATCGAGCAGGCGGTTGCGGAATACGCCGCCGAGGTGCGAAGCGGCGACTTCCCGGGCCTTGAACACTGCTTCGGGGTGCCGAAGAAGGATTAGTCGCATGCAGGTCGTTCGCACTGTCGCGGAAACACGGGAACAGGTTGGGGCGTGGCGCCAGGGTGGTGAGCGGATATCGCTGGTGCCGACGATGGGGGCTTTGCACGACGGCCATATGTCCCTCGTCCGTCAAGCGGGCGATCTCGCCGACCGGCGCGCGGTGTCCATCTTCGTCAACCCGACCCAGTTCGCGCCGAACGAGGATTTTACGACCTATCCCCGGACCGAAGAGCGTGATCTCGATTTGCTCAAGAAAGCGGGTGTCGATCTCGTTTTCATGCCCGACGTCACGCAGATGTATAAGGATGACCACCGTACCAAGGTCGAGGTGCAGGGACTCAGTCAGATCCTCGAAGGCCAGTTCCGGCCGCAGTTTTTCATCGGCGTCGCCACGGTGGTCGCCAAGCTGTTGATCCAGACCATGCCGGACGTGGCGATCTTCGGAGAGAAAGACTACCAGCAGCTTTGCGTGATCCGTGCCATGGCGCGGGATCTCGATTTACCCGTTGAGATCATCGGTGGCGCAACAATCCGCGAAAGCGACGGGCTCGCCATGTCTTCCAGAAACACCTACCTGTCCAACACCGAGCGGGCGGTTGCACCGAAGCTTCATGAAGAGATCACCGACGTTGCGGCGCGGGTGAAAAGCGGGGATGCGATAGAGGAAGCTTGCGCCGACGCCACCCAGCACCTCGAAAGTGCGGGCTTCAAAAGCGTCGATTATGTCGCCGTCCGGGATGCGGACACCCTCGATATGCCCAACCCGGGCCGGCCGATGCGGGTGCTCGCCGCCGCATGGCTGGGCAAGACCCGGCTCATCGACAATATCGCCGTCTAAGGCTTCCGATATTTAATGCGCGAAGAAGTGCATGCCGCCGTCGACCGGGATCACGGCGCCGGTGATGTAGCTCGCGAGCGGTGAAGCCAAAAACGCGACCAGGGGTGCGACATCCTCGGGGTCGCCGAAATACCCCATCGGAATGTTCGCGGCGATGAACTTTTCCCGCGATTCCTCGGTCGGATAGAGGCGCTCGAGTATCTGTTCGCTGTTGATCCGTCCGGGCGGGATGCAGTTGACGGTGATGCCGTCCTTGGCGACCTGACACGACAGGCCCTTGGCCCAGAGGTGCAGCGCCGCCTTGGCGGAAATCGCGGCATTGATCACGCGCGGCTCCATTGAGCCGGAGAAACTGATGATCCGCCCCCATTTTTGGGCCTGCATGCCCGGTAATAACGCCTGTGTCAGACGCCGAACGGCGGTGAAGTTGAGTTCCAGTGACTCATCCCATGTCGCGTCGTCAGCAAACATGTCGATGGGCAGTGATGCGCCAGCTGCGTTGATCAAAATGTCGACGGCCCGACCGCCCGGCTGTGCGGCTTCCGCGATCTCCGCCAGTTGTTCACGATCCGTCAGGTCGGCGCTGATGATCGCGGGGCGGGCGTGACCGGAAGATTCAATCCCGTCTGCGACGTTCTCCAGCAGTTCGGTGCGTCTTGCCAGCATGGTGACGGCGCAGCCTTCGGATGACAGTTGTCGTGCGATTTCAGCGCCGATGCCGGTGCTGGCCCCGGTGACGAGTGCGGTCTTGCCGCGAAGTTGGAGATCCATATTGCTTCCCGTTATTTCTTCGGCGGCACGTCCAGGCGAACGACGATACCTTCCAGGTCCGGGGAGGGCGCGGGATAGAAATCCAGCACCTGCGGATCGTGGCCGGGCACGATCAGGTCCTGATCGTCACCCGCGAGCACGCGGAGTTTATCGTGGCCTTCCATCATGTCGCCGATGTTGAAGACGGTGCGGAACGGGTTTTCGTCCCACATATTGTGATAGAGGTGCGATGCATCCGAAGCGACGACGACCCGGCCCCGTTTGGTCTCGACGGTGACCGACTGCATCCCCATGGTGTGACCGCCGATGAAGTGCAGTTTAATGCCAGGGAAAAGATCCGTGTCGCCGTCATGGAACACCACGCGTTCCTTGTAGACTTCGCGGACCATGCCGACGACGTGTTCGATATCGAACGAGTGACGCAGGGTCTTATGGCGCATGTAGCGGCCGGTCGCGAACTGCATTTCTTTATCCTGCAGATGGAATTTCGCCTTCGGGAACAAATCGAAATTCCCGACATGGTCGTAGTGCAGGTGGGTAATGATGATGTCTTCGATCTCGTTCGCGTCGGCGCCCACGAGTTTGAGCGATTCCGCCGGGCAGCGAATCAGTTCGCGGCCCCGCTCCTTCGCCGCCTTGGCGTTGAAGCCGGTGTCGATGAGCACCGTCCGGTTCTCGTTAATGGCGATCCAGACATAATACTCGAGCGGCATATTGCCTTCGTGCGGGTCGCAGTCGTCGATAAAGTTAGCGGTGGCGTCACGGTCGTGATGAGCATACTTAATAGCGAAGAGTTCGTAAGTTTCGGTCATTGATGGTGTCCTCCCGGTTGTGCGGATTTTGCCATCCCCGCGCCGACACTACCAGACCTTGCGAACGGTCTTTTCAGATGGATATGGTAGTTTTTAGATTTTAAAGGAGGCACGCACATGGCATTCGACGATCTGGACGCCGAGATCGCTTACCTGATGGACGTGATGGAGGGTGAGCAGGGCGACCTGCGCGAGATCGAGTTCCGGCTCAGGCAGGTGATCTCGACGCTGCGCGCCGAGGGCCTGCCCGTGCCGGAAGATCTCAAGAAACTTGAAGCCGATTTGGACCGCCTGTTGCAGTCCAAATAGGGTTTATTCCGCCGCTTCGCCGCCGTAACGGTTGGCGTCGCCTGGCGTATCCTTGTCGTCTTTCTTGTCAGACTTTTCGGCGCTGTTCGGTTTCTTGGCGTTGGCTTGAAGTTCGTCCAGATCGCCGTGAACGCGCCCGCCTTCGTCAATCGCGAGCCGGCCATAGCGAATCTTGCCACTAACGTCGCCGGTGGTATGGACGATCAGGCGCTCACGCGCCGTCAGTTCACCTTCGAACCGCCCTTTGACGATCGCGGTATCGATTTCAACGGTACCCTTATAGACCCCCGTTTCGGAGATCTCGATGACGCGGCTGTCCATCGATGCCTCGACATAACCCTCGACAACCAGCGTGTCGCAGTCCTCTATCTCGACGCCCTTGAGCTTGATGTTAGGTCCGACGATGAGCCGGCTTTCAGAAGGGGTCCCGCCGCTATCCTTGTCGGCGGCACCGGTCTTCGACGAGTCGGCTTTCTTGGGAATATCGTGCTCTCCCGACGGCATGCCCAGCAAGCTCGGCGCCGGTGTCTTGGGGGATGGCTTTGATGGGATCGGGTTCGGGTCTTTCTGGAACAGCGCCATGTTTCTCCTCCTGATTTAAAGGTGCGTTACCAATCAAACACGCATGACAGGCGATTGCGGTTTGCGCTTGTTCAAAAAGTGACGTTTTCGGGGCGCGACTATTTTCCGTCGGCGAGCGGGCGAGCGTATTGAGGTTCGGTATCCCAGGGAAAGAAAATCCACGTTTCCTGATCGATGTCGTGAACGTAGGTGTCGACCAGGTCCATCGCCTTGGGTTTCGCATAGACCGTCGCAAAATGTGCTTTCGGCAGAATCTCGCGGGCGGCTTTCATCGTCGTACCGGTGTCGACCAGATCGTCGATCAGAAGCCACCCATCCCCACCACTTTCGAGGGCCGCTTCCGGCTGTTTCAGGATATTGAGCCGACCCTGAACTTGCTCGTCGTAGCTGGTGATGCAGAGGGTGTCGACGACGTGGATCGACATTTCGCGGGCGACGATGGCGGCGGGGACGAGACCCCCGCGGGTCAACGCGACGATCCCCTGCCACGGGCCTTTGTTCAAAAGCCGTCGCACGAGAATACGCGTATCGCGATGGACTTCCGCCCATGTGACGACGTGATGTTCGATATCGTCGCGAAGCTGCACCATGGCGCTATCCCATGTGCTCAGGCGCGGTCATCGGATTCGATGGTCCTCAGCGGACGTACAGGTGCACTTCGTTGTTGGCGACCTGTTGCTCGGTCCGCGCCGAAACGGCAACGCGGTTCGGCGGCAGGCCCATTTCGACCAGCGAGCGCATGACGTTCTCGGCGTGCTGGCGGGCCTTTTGGGAATTCAGTGCGATGCGCGCGGTCCCGCCCGTGGTCGGCGCCACCGCGACCAGATCGAACATGGCGTCCGGCCGGCGTTCCAGCGTTTTAGAGACGGCGGTGTATAGCGCTTGCTCATAAGGCACGTCGGCACGGTCGAAGCGGATCACCACCAGTGGGGTGCGGCCCATGGTCGACTGCGGTAGGTTGGTGAAATTCGCCTGGCCGGTATTCTGCAACACGGCGCGGTTGACCAGCGAGCCGCCGAACAACTCGCCCGATTTGATGCCGGCCGAAATCAGGTTGAGGTTGGCGCGCTCGGTCGTGACGTAGTTCGTCTGACGGCGCACGTCGGAGGTCAGCTCCTTCAAAAGACGGTCGATGAGAACCGCGGTGCGGTTGCCTTCGTCTTCGAGGATCGCGAGCTGACGGTGGTCTTCGTCAACGGCGCCGGAAACCGAGAACGCGGCCCGGGCGGCTTCGGCCATGTATGCCGAGAGCGTCGAGTTGCTGGCGACCGCGGACGTCAGGTTGTTCATTTTGTCGATGTCCTGGGCGATACGGTCGAGGTCCGCCTGTGCGCTCTTGAACTGTTGAACGAGGATCGGGTTGCCCGGCGTGGTGCCGACCTGCAGGCGCGAGTTCACGGCGGCGATGGTGCCGTGGTATTGCTGCGAGTTTTTGACCAGCTCGGTCCGGAGGCGCTGCAACTCTTCGTTCTGCTGGGCGATGGAATTCTGCAGGCGGGTCAGTTCTTCACGAAGCTGGACGACTTTTTCGCCGACGAAGGTGCCCGTCGGCTCGCCCGGCGTGACGCCCGGCGGAACAAACTGGGTGGCGCCGATCGGCGGCTGGCCGCCACCGATGACCTGAACCTGGCCATCGCCATTGGCGGCCTGCTGCTGCGACGGTTGCGACTGTTGGTCCGTCTTCGGTTCGTCGTCGGCCGGCCAGAGGAGGTTGTCTCCATACGAGCAGGCGCCGAGCGTGAGCGTCGCGCCGACTACGAGGACTCGTAGCGAAGTGAATTCCGAAAATCTCATCCCTGAAGACCGCCCCTTCATAGTTTAGGGAAATTCAGCTCGGCGCGACTTTTGGCCGCGCCGATATCGATCACAAACTGTCCCCCTTGTTGCAGCGATCTTAATCAATGCCTTCCGGGGCGACAAGATGATTGTTTTACTTGGCGAATCTTTAATTTTAGTGAACCTGGGGAAGGGTTTGATCAGGGCTTCGGCAGCGTGCCGGACAATCACCGGAAAGACCGTAATCGGGGGTTGTCAGGCCCGGGTCTCTAGAGTAGGTTCTCGCCGCCTTGGAACGAAGGCACCAATGCGCGCCCGTAGCTCAGCTGGATAGAGTACTTGACTACGAATCAAGGGGTCGGGAGTTCGAATCTTCCCGGGCGCGCCATTTTCCCCCGAAGACAGTCTTTTCGAACCCGCGCCCGGGTTTTTTGATTTTTCGAACAAAGTTCGATGGGGCGCGCCATTTTTCCCCCATTAAAGCCGTACATTCGGTCCGCGCCCGCACAACTGATTGCGCGTCGTTGCCCTGTATTCGTGCGCCAATCCGGCCTATTTTCTCCACAGATCGGAGGAGAACCGCCATGGACCGGGAATTCATCAGCGACATCGCTTTCACACCCCAAGTCAAGGCGGAGCAGGAAAAGCGGGGCTCGCGCGCCGGTTACGCGAAAATGGAGCAAAAGAACGGATGGGGCGAAAACGTCACGCCCGATCTTGCTAAGTATCTCGCCGAAAGGGACTCGATCTATCTCGCCACGTCGAACGCAGACGGGCAGCCCTATATCCAGCATCGGGGCGGGCGACCCGGATTCATCAAAGCGCTCGATGACAAGCGCCTCGCCTTTGCCGATTTCGCCGGCAATCGACAATACATCTCAATCGGTAACGTGGCGGAGAACCCGAAGGCGTTTATCTTCGCCATGGATTACCGCAATAAACGCCGGATCAAGATTTGGGGCAGGCTGGAGGTGGTCGAGGGCAACGACGATTTCATGGGGAAGTTGATAGACCTGGATTACGACGCCACGCCGGAGCGCGCGTTCGTGTTCACGGTCGAGGCGTGGGACGTCAACTGCCCACAGCACATCACCCAGCGCTGGACGGAAGCTGAAGTCGCCCCTCTGGTCGAGGCGATGAGCGCGCGGATCGAAGAGCTGGAAAAAGAGGTGGCGCGGCTGAAGGGTTAGCCTTCTCTGACCCACACCGACAGATATTCGGCGACCACGCAGGGCTTGTCCGTATCTCCCTCGATCTCGAACACGTGGCCGGTGCGGGTGAACAATCCTGTTTCACGCATTTCCGCCTCGATCAGGGTGATGCGGTCGCGGACACGAAACCCGTCACCAATAAGCATCGGCTTCAGAAACCTGACCCGGTCGACCCCGTAATTGAGGGCGTAGGGGCTGTCGGTCGGGCGGAGGCCGCACTGATCGATGGCGTGATTGATGAGGCTCAGCACCAAAAAACCATGCGCGACAGTACCACCGTAGGCGCCTTCTTTCGCGGCCCGTTGCGGATCCGTATGCAGCCAGTGAGTGTGATGCGTCGCGTCGGCAAACTGATTTACGCGAGGCTGATCAATGTCGATCCAGCCGGACACCGCCAATTCGCCCGGCGGTGTCGCGGCCAGTTCAGCAAGTGTGCGGGGCACCCGAAGCTCAGGCAGCCTTGATCGGCGTGCGTTTTAGGTTGTCGGTGTTCTCGCCTTCGACGCGGATCAGACGCGTCGGCCCATTGCGGAGCGGCGCGTGAACGGCACCCGGCGGATAGGCATGCGCATCGCCCGGCTTGAGGGCGTAAGAGCGCGACAGTTTTACCAGCGCCGGGTTGTCGCCTTCGGCCGGCTGAACGATTTCCCAATCGGTCATTTCGGTTTCGCCGGCGGCCTGTCCGTAGATCGCCCAGGTCGGACCGTGATCGTGTGGTGAGCCTTCCTTCGGGCCCTGATAGACATGCGCGCAGATGCAGAACTTGAGCTCCGGATCTTCATAAATCACGCGGCGTTCCTGATCGCAGTCTTCGGGCAGGTATTCAGCAACGAGGTCCGGATCCTTCAAGGCTTTCTCGACGTATTTCCGGACTTCCTCGACTCCCGCCATGCTGCTGTCTTTCTTGAGGGCGTCATGACAGTCGGCGGCAAATTCATCGAGTGTGTAGGACATTATTTCCTCCAGGTGGTCATCTGAACGTATTCTATATATAGAATACGAGAACCGCATCGTGAAGGCTCGCCTATGGTTGCGTCCAGCAAAAACGAGACACGCTATATTCCAGAGGAAATATCGATATGACACTGTTTGGACGTATCGCGCTCGCCGCCACGCTTTTTGCGACATCGGCGCTGGGCCTGATCCTCGAGATCGTCGCGGCGCGATTGATCGCCCCTTATGTGGGGATGTCGATTTATACCTGGACGGCGATCATCGCGACGGTGCTGGCGGGGATGTCCGCCGGCCACTGGATCGGGGGGAGGCTGGCCGAGCGCCCCGACCGGCAAGGTCTGTCGATCATCGCGGCGATGCTCGCGCTGGCGACGGCCAACGTGCTGATCATTCCGCTGCTCTTACGCTGGGCCGCGCCCGTGCTTCTGGCGTCGCAGGTGAGTGTGGTGACGGCAGTGACGGCCCTAACCGCGGTGCTGTTCTTCATCCCAAGCCTCTTGATCGCGGGTGTGACGCCCATCATCACGCGCATCGCCATCGATGCGGAACCCGGGCGTCGGGGTATCGTCATCGGGCGGATGTTCGCCCTTGGTGCCGGTGGCGCCATTCTCGGCACGCTCGCTGCCGGGTTTGTGTTCATTTCCTGGATCGGCTCGCACGGTACGTTGATCAGTGTCGCGGCGCTGCTTGGTCTGATGACCATCGGATTTGCGATGTGGGCGCGGCAGTTCCGAAGTGCGCAGGCGGCGTTGATCGTTGTTGTTGTTGCGGGGGCACTTGCGGCGGTTCGGGTCGACGCGCTGCTGGCCAGCGCATGTGACGCGGAAAGCCGGTATTACTGTATCCGTGTCCTCGATTTCAGTGCCGAGACGGATCGGGCCAGCCGGCTCATGGTGTTGGATCACATGGGCCATGGCATCAATGATCGGGACGACCCGACCCGGTTGCATAGCTCCTACGTCGAATTGACCGACCGGATGATCGATATCCGCTTTCCGAACAAACCCGACCTTCGCAGCTATTTCATCGGCGGTGGGGCCTACACCCTTCCCAGGGCGTGGTCGGTGACCTATCCACAAGGCACGCATGTGGTGGCCGAGATCGATCCGATGGTAACCGAGATCGCGCGCGATATGATGTGGTTCGAGCCGACACCGGTGATCCGGGTCGCACACGCGGATGCGCGGGTTCAGTTGCGTCAAATGGAGGACAGATCGCTGGATGTGGTTGTCGGCGATGCCTTTCACGATATCTCCGTGCCGCAACACCTGGTAACACGCGAGTTCGCGGCGGAAATACGCACCAAGCTCAAGCCCGATGGCGTCTACGTCATGACGGTCATCGATGCGGCACGCGCGCCCAGGTTTATGCTGGCGATGCTGAAAACACTACGTGACGTCTTCCCTGTTGTTGAAATCTGGGTGGATAGCGAGCAGATGGGCGGCGGCGGTCGACTGACGTATCTGTTGTCGGCGTCGGCGGCGCCGATTCCGGTGCCGGTTCTCGCCTCCCGGCAGGCCGTGGGGCGGCAATGGCAGCGGGTCAATCCGGGCGCGGTTGCCGGATCGCTCTCTCCCGACGATGTGCCGGTGCTGACGGATGACCTGGCGCCCGTCGACCGGTTGATCGGGGTCGTCGCCGAACAGGCGCGCTGAAGTTTTAGTCGCGGAACAGGCCCGCTAGTGAAGTTGTAGAACGCTAAGTCAGGCCGAGGTGCTCTCTTCCACGGCGACAACAAGTTGATCGAAGAGCCGCTGCTGGCGCGGCTGCCAAAAAAGAAATTCAGGGTGCCATTGCACACCCAACAAGAAGCGTTTTCCCTTTCGTTCGACACCCTGGATCATGCCGTGTTCGTCCTTGGCGGCGACCTCGAACCCGTCACCCAACGTGTCGACCGCTTGGTGGTGGAGGCTGTTGACGTAGCAGTGATCGACGTCCAGCAAATCCCGCAAGCGTGTGCCCTTCACGATATCGACGCATTTTCTGGGCAGCACGGTGCGAATCTGGGGCGCATCCTTATAAATGTCGCGAATCTCGGAATGCAGTGTCCCCCCGTAAAACACGTTCATTATCTGAGAGCCCCGGCAAATGCCGAGTACGGGCATGCCGCGTCTCTCCGCGATCTCGAGGGCGTCGAGTTCGATCTGGTCGCGCTTGGGATCGACCCGGACATCGACCGAGACTTCGCCGCCGTAAAGGGTGGCTGAAATGTCGTCACCGCCACCGATCACCAGACCGTCTAGCTTGTCGATCGGGTAAGGGTTGTCCCAGGTGATGCAGACGCTCCGCCCGCCGGCCCGCCAGATCGCGAATCGGTTCAGGAACGTCATCGTGCGGCCTTTGCGCCGTGATCCGGTGACGCCGATGAGGGGCTTAGTCGCCATACGTCCATAAAATGGGGCTAAATGGGCGTATTATCAAACCGGCCCCTTGCCGTGTAAGCCCCGTTCGGGAACATTTAGCGGCCAACGATAAGAGTGAAAAACGAAGGGAAGCATTTGATGGGCGCTCTTTCTCACGTCCGGGTTCTGGACCTTACCAACGTTCTGGCGGGGCCGTTTTGCTGTCATCAGCTTGCGCACATGGGCGCCGATGTGGTCAAGGTCGAGGTGCCGGGTTCCGGGGATCTGGCGCGTCAACTGGGTGGTGATCCGGAACTCAACGAAAAGAAGATGGGGATTTCGTTCCTGGCCCAGAACGCCGGAAAGCGGTCCATCGAGATCAACTTGAAGAGCGCGCGTGGCAAAGAGCTGTTCCGCGAATTGGTCAAAACGTCTGATGTGGTCGTTGAGAATTTCCGGCCAGGCGTCATGGACCGGCTTGGCGTTGGCTTTGATGTTTTGAAAGAAGATAACCCGAAGCTCATATACTGCGCGATTTCCGGTTTCGGTCAGGAAGGGCCGCTCCGCGATTTGCCGGCCTACGATCAGATCGTGCAGGGCATGTCGGGTGTCATGAGTATTACTGGCGCACCGGATACGGCGCCTTACCGGGTTGGTTATCCGGTGTCGGACACGGTTGGGGGGATCACGGCGGCATTTGCCATCGCCGCGCAACTGGCGCAACCCGACCGTACGGCGCATTTCATCGACGTTTCGATGCTCGAAGCGACGCTGGCGACCATGGGGTGGGTGGTGTCGAACTATCTTGTCGCCGGGAACGTGCCCAAGCCGATGGGTAACGACAATTTTACCGCCAGCCCGTCCGGCACGTTTGCGACCGGTAACGGCCTTTTGAATATCGCCGCTAACAAACAAGAGCAGTTCGAACTGGTGTGCGACGTGGTCGGCCGTCCGGAGCTAAAAACCGATCCGCGCTTTGCGCTCCGGCAATCACGGCTCGACAATCGGGCCGAGCTGAAGGCGGTGCTGGAAGAAGCGATGAAATTCAAATCCGCGTCGGAATGGCGGCAGCTCATGAACGATGCCGGAATTCCGGCCGGTGAGGTGATGAGCGTGCCGGACATCCTCGCTCATCCACAAATCGCGGACCGTGGCATGATCGTTGATTTCAAGGACCCGCCCGGTGTGGGGCGCGACATCCGATTGGCGCGGACCGGCTATAAGATCGATGGATCGCCGGCGAGCGTCGATGCGCCCCCGCCGACGCTGGGTCAGCACTCGGAAGAAATACTGAACGAACTCGGTTACGACGCTGACGGCATCCGTCGGCTGCAAGAGGAAAAAGCGATATGAGCGACGACGTCGACAAAAAGGTCCGCGACTGGTGGCAGACCGATATCACGGAAATGGCGCCGGGGATGCTGCGTTATCACGGCTACCCGATCGAAGAGCTGATCGGTAATGTCGGTCTGCCGGGTATGGCGTGGCTGCTTTTAAAAGGTGAACTGCCGAACGAGGGACAGGAAAAACTGTTCGGTTATGCACTTTCCGCCGGCGTGGATCACGGCCCGCAAGCGCCCTCGATCGCCATCGCGCGGATGGCCGCGACGTGCGGTGTCGGCCTCAACAATGCCATGGCGTCGGCGATGAATGTTCTGGGCGATGTGCACGGTGGTGCGGGGGAGCAGGCGGTGGAGATCTATGAAGAGATCGCCGCCGACCTGGATAAAAACGGTGGCCAACCTTCGGATGCGGTGGCGCGTTTTCTCGACGCATTTTTCGCGGAAGGTGGGAAGTACATTCCCGGGTTCGGGCACCGTTTCCACAAAGTCGATCCGCGCACGGGCCGTTTGATGGATCTTGTCGCCGAGGCGCGGGAGAACGGCGTTGTATCTGGCCGCATCATGGAGATTGCGCGCGAGATGGAGCGGCAGGTTAGCCAGCGCAAGAACCGCGAAATCAACATGAATATCGATGGGGCAACGGCCGTCATATATGCCGAGCTCGGCTTTCCGGCGCCGCTGGCGCGGGGATTCTTCTGTTTGTCGCGCTCCGTCGGGATTCTGGCGCACGCCTGGGAACAAACCCAACAAGGCGGCCGCAACAAGGGACCGATCCCGCGCGACATGATCTGGACATACACGGGCAAGCCGCCGCGCACGGTAGAATAGTATCCCCCGGGCATTGCCACGCCGGAGTTGCTCCCTGATACTAAGGAAAATCTCTCAACTACTTTAGTATCAGGAAATGACATGAGTATCGACTGGCAGGGCGTTTTTCCGGCGCTTATGACGGAATTTAAAGACGACGGCGCGCTCGATCTCGAGGCAACACAACGTCATATCCAATCTTGCATGGATGCAGGTATCGAGGGCTTGGTTATGCTGGGGACCCTCGGCGAAAACCCATCCCTGACTCAAGACGAAAAGGAACTGGTTTTGCGGGCCGCGGTCGAAGTGGCGGGCGGCAAGATCCCAGTGCTGACCGGTGTCGCCGAATACACGACCGCGTTCGGGATCGAATTCGTGAAACGTGCGGAGCGGGCAGGCTGCGCCGGTCTGATGGCGCTGCCGTGCATGGTCTATCAGCAGGACAGCCTTGAGGCCGTCACGCACTTCAAGACCCTCGCCGCCGCCACCGACCTGCCGATGATGATCTACAACAACCCGGTCGCCTATAAGGTCGATCTGAGCCCGCAGGACTTTGCGGCGTTGGCCGAGGTCGAGAATATCGTCGCGGTGAAAGAATCGTCGCACGACAGCCGTCGCATCACGGACATGTTCAACGAGTTGGGTGATCGATACGTGATCTTCTGCGGGGTCGACGATCTTGTATTGGAGAACGCTTTATTCGGCGCTAAGGGTTGGGTCTGTGGCCTCGTGAATTCGTTCCCGAAGGAAGCGGTGCAGCTCTTCAAGCTCGCCCGCGCAGGGAAGGTCGAAGAAGCCTATGAACTCTACAAATGGTTCATGCCCCTTCTGCATCTCGACGTCGACGTCAAGCTGGTGCAGATGATCAAGCTCGCCAATCAACTAACCGGCGAGGGGTCTGAAAACGTGCGTCCGCCGCGCCTCAGGCTTGCGGGGGGCGAACGCGCAGGGGTCGAAAAAGTAGTCGCCCGGGCCCTTGAAACCCGTCCCAACGTCTGAGCCGGCCACATCTGAAGTGCCGGACAAGGAAGACAACACAACCCTCGACGTGACCGTGCTCGGCAACGGGATCGTCGGGCTTGCCTGTGCCTACGCTCTTGTCGAGGACGGTCATAGCGTTACTGTCGTCGACCGCGGGCCGCTCGACAGTGGCACATCGACCGGGAACGCAGGAGCGATCGCCGTCGCGGAAATGATTCCGATCGCGGAGCCCGGCATCTGGAAGCGGATTCCGGCGATGCTCTGGGACCCGTTAGGGCCGCTCTACCTGCGGGTTGCGCACTTACCTAAACTGCTGCCCTGGTTCTACCGTTTTATGCAGGCCTGCCGTGTCGAAGATCACCATAAAGGGATCGCGGCGCTGGCTGCGCTTCTGACGCGTTCAATGGAAACGCATCTGTCCATGCTGCAGCGGATCGGGGCGCAGGACATGTTGCGGCGGAACGGGACACTGTTCGTTTATCGTTCTGAAGATGCGTTCAACGCCGAGGTTGCTCACTGGCAGGCGCGAAAGGATCACGGCATCGACGTGCAGCCGTTGGATCGTGACGGCATCTTGGAACACGAACCCGCTTTGGGTCCGGAAGCGCGGCTCGGCTACTTCACGCCGGACTGGGCGCATTACCGCGATCCGAAAGAACTCGTCACCCTGCTCAGCGATCACTTGCACGAACGTGGCGTGACGTTCGAGCGAGCGCAGGTGACGGGCCTTGAAACTCAAGGTGATGGCGTCAAGGCGTTGATCGCCGATGGCGGTAAACGGATTGCGGTCGACCGGCTGGTTATCTGCGCAGGTGCGTGGTCGGGTCGCCTTTCCAAGCAACTTGGCGACCCGTTCCCGATCGAAGCGGATAGAGGCTACAACACGACGCTGCCAGAACCCGGCGTCGACATTCGTCACATGATCACATTCGCCGAAGACAGTTTTGTTATGACGCCGATGCGGATGGGATTGAGGATCGGCGGCTCGGTTGAAATGGGCGGTCTCGAGGTCGGGCCTAACTATCAGCGTTCGAAAGCACTGGTCTCTCTCGCCAAACGTTATGTTCCCGAGCTCAAGACCGAAGGCGGCACCGAGTGGATGGGGCATCGGCCGGGGACACCCAATTCCGTGCCCGTGATTTCTCCGTCGCCGCACGCGAAGAACGTTCACTACGCTTTCGGGCATGGGCACTTGGGGCTGACCATGTCCGTCGTCACGGGGAAGATCATCGCCGATATGATTGCCGGTCGCGATCCGGGCCTGGATATGGCACCTTATCGGATCGATCGGTACCGCTGAGGAGAGGAAGCGATGGCGGGGCATACGTTCTTTTGTGTCGACGGCCATACATGCGGAAATCCCGTGCGCATGGTGGTGGGTGGTGCGCCGCAGCTTAAGGGCGCCGATATGATCGAACGGCGCAGAAATTTTCTCGACGAACACGATTGGATCCGTACGGCCCTGATGTTCGAGCCGCGTGGTCACGACGTCATGTCCGGTTCGATCCTTTATCCGCCGACCCGTGACGACTGCGATGTGGCGATCCTCTATATCGAGGTGTCGGGCTGCCTGCCGATGTGTGGTCATGGCACGATAGGGACCGTAACGTTCATGATCGAACGCGGTGTCATCAGCCCAAAAACACCGGGCGTCGTCCGGCTCGATACCCCGGCGGGTGTCGTCGAAGCGCAGTATGAAATGAACGGCGATCACGTCGATAGCGTGCGGATCAGAAACGTCGCCTGTTTTCTGGCCGATACAGATTTAACGGTCGATGTGCCGGGATTGGGCGAGATCGTTTTCGATGTGGCATATGGCGGGAATTTTTACGCGATCATCGAGACCCAGGAGAACATGCGCGACATGGCGGACCTCTCGCCCGGTGACATCCAGCGCCTGAGCCCCATCGTCCGCGACCTTGTGAACGAAAAGTACGATTTCCAGCATCCAGAGCAGCCGGCGATCAGCGGTGTCAGCCACGTCATGTGGACAGGTGAGCCGACACAGCCAGGGGTGCATGGACGGAATGCGGTCTTTTACGGTGACAAGGCAATCGACCGCTCTCCCTGTGGAACCGGCACGTCGGCCAGGATGGCGCAGCGGCATGCGAAGGGCTTGTTGAAAGTCGGTGACGATTATCGCCACGAGAGCATCATCGGATCGATCTTTGACGGCCGTGTCGAGGCGGAAACCAGTGTCGGCAACAAACCGGCGATCGTACCAAGTATCGCCGGCTGGGCACGGATGCACGGGCTCAACACGATCTTCGTCGATGAACGGGACCCGTTCATGCATGGGTTCATGCTGAAGTAAAAAGTTACCCCTCACCCGCAGCAGCCGAAGCTGACAACGTGTGAGGGGTTCCCTAAGTTCTCGGTATGGGCCGGCTTACCCTTGATGTTACTGCGCCGGTATCCCTCAGATATTGGTATGCGCGGGTTTGCCCGAGACGCCCTTGTAGAGAACGCCCTGGCGAAGCGCCATGATCCGATCGTGCTCGGCCAATGCGGCGGCATCCATGTCCGCTTCCGGCGGCGTTTCGTGGATGAAGTTGCCATCGGAATCTTCGCCGCGCACCAGCCAGGCGCTATCACCATCGGCGTTGATCTGTTTCACGTGCGGCGCGATGTAGCGGACGGCAATCCCGATGCGCCGGTCTTCCGATTGGTTCGGTGCCGAGGCGTGAACGGTGCGAATGTTGTGAAGCGAGATCTCGCCGGGCTCGAGTTCGAGATACGCCGCGTCCTTCTCGTCCACGTCGACGGCGATCTCCTGTCCCCGGGTCAGTAGATTTTCCTTCGCGAGCGTGTCTTTGTGGGCGATCTGCTCCCACTTGTGCGTGCCCGGCATCATCTTCATGCAGCCGGATTGGCGATTAGCGGGCGAAAGCGCGATCCATGCGGTCACCACGTCGGGTTTGGACAGGCCCCAGTATGTGCTGTCCTGGTGCCACGAGACGTACGACGGCGACTTTGCGTCCTTGATGAAGAGGCTGAGACCCCAAACCATCAGGTTCGGCCCGAGGACATCCTCGACCGCATCCAGAATTTTTGGGTGCTTCGCCAGGTCGCGGGCCCAGGTCTGAAGCAGATACAGTTTTTGCCCCTTCGACATCTCGTACCAGCCGTCGTACGCGGCTTCGTAAGCTTCGAACTTCTTGCGGAAACCGGTCGCCGTGTCGGCATCCATGACGCGCACTGGCGCGAAGTAACCGTCCCGATGGTATTGCTCAATCTGTTCGTTGGTGAGCGCCTTGCCCATGGCCGTCCTCCTGAATAAGTGCGGCACACCGTACACCCGGAAGCCTGTACGGTTCCAATTTTTCATACTATAAATTTTACTTATATTGCGGGTTTCCGAAGGATGCCCGTGCCAATTGCTGGAGATTTGCGCCATGATGTGGCCGAAGGGGCTGGATTTACGATCTTTGGCGGTTTTTCTTGAAACGACGCGGGCAGGTAACATGGCCGAGGCGGCGCGGCGGTTGGGCATGACACAGCCGGCCGTTTCTCAATATATAAGTAAAACGGAGGAGGCCGTGGGGGCGCCGTTGCTCGATCGCCGCCTTCGCCCGACCCGTCTGACGCCGGCCGGCGAGGTTCTGCGCGATCGTGCCGAAGCCCTTCTGACGTCCGCCGAACAGGCCCTTGCCGCAGTGCGCGATGTGGGCGAGCAACCGCTGCCGGAGTTGCGCATCGCGCTGCCGAATTCCTTGGCGACAACGTTGACGCCACACCTTTATGACCGGGTTTCGAAGGAACTCGATCCGGGTAACTTTTCTCTTCGTGTGGGCCAGGCGCTCGATCATGTCCGTGCCCTGATAGAGCGTGAAGTCGATTTCGTTATCGCATCGGACCCTGCCGACAGCCTTGCGGGTATCGACATGCTGCCGCTGTTTCGCGAGGACCTGCTGCTGATGCTGCCCGCGGATTACGATGGCCCGGCGGATTCATTGTCCGCCGTGATCGATCACCTGCCACTGATCCGTTTCGCCGGGCACAATGTCGTTGGGCAGTTGGCCGAGCGGCATTTGCGCCGGATCCGTCTATCGCCGCCGCGTATCGCTGAATTCGATACCGCGCAGGGCGTTGCCGGTGTGGTAGCAGCCGGACATGGCTTTGCGTTGGCGACGCCGATGTGCGTGCTCGAGGGACAGGCCGCGGGCCATCTTGTTGCCGCGTTGCCGATGCCCGGTCCCGGCGTTTCCAGGACGCTCAATCTCTTGGCGCGCCGACGTGAACTCGGTCCGCGCGCGGCAATCTTTGCGGCGCTTTGCCGCGGGATCATCGCCGGGCACGTCGAGCCGGCTATTCGCCGTTCGATGCCGTGGCTCGGCGATGGATTCAAAATACTCGAGCATGAAACAACAGAAACGAGGGGGAGAGCCCAATGACATCCATGCGAGCAGCCGTGATGCATGAGGCGGGTCGGCCGCTAAGCATCGAGACCGTCGAACTCGGTCCGCTTGGAGCTGGTGACGTGTTGGTCAAGATCGGCGCTGCCAGTATTTGCCATACCGACCTGGAAGTGCTGGAAGGCGAACTTAAATATCCGATGCCGATGGTTCTCGGTCATGAGGCTGCCGGCACAATCGCCGAGGTCGGTGGGTCTGTCACCGACCTGGTGCCGGGAGACCCGGTCGCGCTGCATTGGAACCCGCATTGCGGCCATTGTTATTACTGTGACCATGACCAGCCCATCCTTTGCGAACCGTATACGAAAAACCGTGCGATCGGTCGCCATTACGACGGCGAATACCGTCACAGCCTCAACGGAAAACCGCTGCATATGTTGATGTATCTGGGCGGCTTCGCGGAATACGTCATCGTGCCACGGCAATCGGCGGTCAAGATGCCGCCGGGTATGCCGCTCGACCGGGCGTGCCTGCTGGGATGCGGGGTGATGACGGGCTTCGGTGCAGCGGCGCACGTTGCGCCGGTGGAGTTCGGCGAAACGGCAGCCGTTATCGGCTGCGGGGCTATTGGATTGTCGGCGATCCAAGGCGCCCGAATGAAGGGTGCGGGGCAAGTCGTAGCCATTGACCTGGACCATGCCAAGCTGGAAATCGCCGCTGCCATGGGGGCGACGGCGACGATTAATGCCGCCGATGAGGATGCGGTGTCGCGTATCAAGGAATTGAGCGATGGGCGCGGGGCCGACGTCGTATATGAATGCGCGGGTGCGGAAAAAGCGTTTCAGGATTCTTTACGTATGTGCCGGCCGGGCGGGCAAGTCGTCTGGTTGGGTAAAGTCAACGTGGACAGGGACGTCGCGTTCAAGTGGGGCACGCTGATGGGCGAACGAAAGATCGTCCGGTCGTCATATGGCGGCGCGCGGCCGGCGGAAGATTTTCCGGCGCTGGCCCGGGCTTACCTGGATGGGTCGCTGAAACTGGATGAAATGATCACCGGGCGAATTCCGCTCGACGATATCAACGCGGGTTTCGATTTGCTTCGCGCCGGAAAGGCGATTCGTACCGTCGTCACCTTCGATTAGTCAAAAACAAGAAGGAGCGGACCTGAGGTCCGCTCCTTGCCTGTTACGTCTCCCAAGGGGGAGGGGGGTGAGGGAGACGTTTGGGTTCGTCTGGTGAGGAGAATGCTTCCTCCTAGTCGCCGTTACGCGGCCTGGGCGGATGCCTTGCTCTTGAGGTATTTGAGCATGGTATCGGCGTCCGAGACTTCGAACGGGTCGGTCGGGCAGTTGTCGCCGTAGTCCGGCTCCACGAACATCTGTTCGATCTGACCGTCGTCGACAACCATCGAGTAGCGCCACGAACGCATCCCAAAGCCGAGGTTGGACTTGTCGACGAGCATGCCCATCTTGCGCGAGAACTCGCCGTTGCCGTCCGGCAGGAGGAACACGTTTTCGGCACCCTGGTGTTTGCCCCACTGGAACATGGTGAAGGCGTCGTTGACCGACAGGCAGATCACGCTGTCGACGCCGAGGTTCTGGAACTCCTCATAGAGTTCTTCGTAGCGCGGCAGGTGGCTGGTCGAACACGTCGGCGTGAAGGCGCCGGGAAGAGCGAACAGCACGACACGCTTGCCTTTGAAAATCTCGTCGGTGGAGAGATCTTTCCACTCGAACGGGTTGTCCCCTTCGATCGCTTCGTTGCGAACGCGGGTTTTGAAGATCACGTGGGGAACTTGTCTTTGCATGGTGGTCACCTCTTTTTCTTAAATTCGTCCAACGCCGTGTTGGCGACTGGGTCAAATATGCTGCATCGCAATAGATACGTAAAATCGTTTATTTAAATGATAATAATAGGAATTAATTATGATGCGCAGGGTTGCGGCAGTGTCGCCACTGTCGCACCCATCATGCGGGTCTCCTGTTGATAAGCGTCTGCTTCGGCTGGACGGACCTGCTGCCCCCCGGCGATCCCGGCCATGAGCCAGTCGAGGTCGCCGTCGGTGCTGCGCACCGTCTGTTCGCGGGTCGGCGGGGTTACGGCATAAGGAAGGCCCTGTGCCAATTCACCGAGCTTGAACCTAAATACGTAATTCGGTGTCAAACCCATCCGAAGGTCGGAGAAGATGATCTTCCCGTCCGTTTCCTTCATACTATAGAAGCCCTTGGTGAAGGCGCTCAGTTCCCTGAATGCGTCGGAGTTCGCTAGGCAACCCTCTAGTTCCGGGTGGCGAGGATGCGCGTAGACGGTCACACCGTCGCCGATCAGGGGGTGATAGACGTTCAGATACCGGTGGCCATCGATGGCGATGGTCCGCCAGTAGAGAACGTTGAAGGGCGTCGGAATCGAAAGCGTGCGCTCTGCGTCGATTCCGTGCGTGTCCAGCCACGCTTGTGCTTGTTTCGAAGCCCATTGCTGCAGGACGGCCGTGCCCGCCATATATAATGTCGAAACGATCAATGCGCCTTTGAGCCAACGTTTGAATAGCGGGCTCGCCGGATTCAGGAAAATCGCCCAAAGCGCGACGAACAGAAGCGGGATCGTATATATCGGATCAATGATGAAAATCGATCCGACCCCGACCGGGTGTTCATAAAGCGGCCAGAACAATCGCGTGCCGTAGACCGTCATAGCGTCGATCAACGCATGTGTGGCGAATATCAAATAAACCGCCAGATACGTCAGGATGCGTTTATCCCGGAGATCACGGAACAGCCGGACCAAAGGTTCGGCGAAGAGGGGCGTCACCAGGGCGTGAACAATCAGCGAATGGCTGAACCCACGATGCGATGTGAACGACGTCACTGGGTCGGGGCTTGGTAAAAAGGTGTCCAGATCCGGTACCGTCCCCATCAACCCACCGACCAGAGCGGCCTTCCTCATCCCAATTCTGGGGCCGAGCATCGCCGCGCCAACGGCGGCGCCGAGTGTGAACTGGGTGACGGAATCCATCTGCTTCTCCGCTACTGCAATGTCCCCTATATGGGCTGGCCGCGATCACAGGCAATCCCTGGGATAAAACAACGGGGATAGAGAATTGCGTCCCCCGCCGGGTTTCGGGCATAGTTGCCGCAACCGAGATTCATACAAGACGAGCCGAAGGGAGAAACTTCATGGAAACGCGCGCCGCCGTGGCCTTCGAGGCCGGTAAACCGCTCAGCATCGAAACCGTCGAACTGGACGGCCCGAGAGAGGGCGAGGTGCTGGTCGAGATTAAGGCGACCGGTATATGCCACACCGACGAATTCACCCGGTCAGGCGCCGACCCTGAAGGTATCTTCCCGGCCATTCTGGGGCATGAGGGCGCCGGCGTGGTCGTCGATGTGGGTAAGGGGGTGAAGTCGCTGAAAAAAGGTGACCACGTCATCCCGCTTTACACCCCTGAATGCCGCGAATGCGATTACTGCACGTCGGGCAAAACGAATTTATGTCAGGCGATCCGCACCACGCAGGGTCAGGGTTTGATGCCGGATGGGACGTCGCGCTTCCGTATCGGGAAGGATCCGATCCACCATTACATGGGGTGTTCGACGTTCTCGAATTTCACCGTCCTTCCTGAGATTGCGCTTGCCAAGATTCGTAAAGACGCGCCCTTCGACAAGGTCTGCTACATCGGCTGCGGTGTGACGACAGGGGTTGGCGCCGTCATCAACACCGCCAAAGTCAAACCGGGCGACAACGTGATTGTGTTCGGGCTCGGTGGGATCGGTTTGAACGTCATCCAGGGCGCCAAGCTGGTCGGGGCGAACATGATCGTCGGTGTCGACCTCAACCCGAAACGGAAGGCGATCGCCGAGAAGTTCGGCATGACACACTTCGTCAACCCGAAAGAGGTCGAGGGCGATCTGGTGCCGTATCTGGTCGACCTGACCAATGGCGGCGCTGATCACTCGTTCGAATGCATCGGCAGCACGGACGTGATGCGCCAGGCGCTCGAATGCTGCCACAAAGGGTGGGGCGAGAGCACGATCATCGGGGTTGCAGGCGCGGGGCAGGAAATCTCGACCCGGCCGTTCCAATTGGTTACCGGCCGCGTTTGGCGCGGCACGGCATTCGGGGGCGCCAAGGGCCGGACAGATGTGCCGAAAATCGTGGATTGGTATATGGACGGCAAGATCAACATCGACGATCTGATCACGCACAAGCTCGCTTTGGAAGACATCAACGAAGGTTTTGAGTTGATGCACAAAGGCGAGAGCATCCGCGCCGTCGTCGAGTTCTGAGGCAGAGGGTGGCCGACAACACTTACGATGCCGGCCGCCTGAACCTGCCGTTCGTCGGCCACTGTACGTTCGCCAAACAACCCGCTGTTCTTGACTGGGACGCGCTCGAAGATGCCGACGTCTGTGTTCTCGGCGCGCCGTTCGATATGGGCACGCAGTACCGTGCAGGTGCGCGTTTCGGGCCGCGGGCGATCAGGGAAGCCTCGACGCTTTTCTCCTTCGGTCATGCGGGCATGTACGACTTCGAAGACGACGTGACGTACCTTCCCGCAGACGGTATCCGTATCGTCGATATCGGCGATGCGGATATGGTGCATACGGACACGATCAAGTCGCACGACAATATCGAGTTTGCGGTCCGGAAGATTCTTTCAGCCGGTGCCATGCCGGTGACGCTGGGCGGCGACCATTCCGTTCATATCCCCTGCATCAAGGCGTTTGACGATCAAGACCCGGTTCACATCATCCATATCGACGCGCACCTGGACTTCGTCGACGAGCGCCACGGCGTCAGGTATGGCCATGGCAACCCGCTCCGCCGCGCATCCGAAATGAAACACGTCACCGGCTTCACCCAACTGGGTATTCGCTTCGTCTCGTCGTCCAACCGGGCCGATTACGAGGCAGCCAGAAAGGCGGGATCGGACATCCTTTCGGTGCGCGATGTGCGTAAGCTCGGCACGGAGGGCGTGCTGGCGCGCATCCCGAAGGGTAAAAGGTATTACTGCACCATCGATATCGACGGGTTCGACCCGTCCATCGCACCCGGGACCGGCACGCCGAGTCATGGTGGATTTCTCTATTACGAGGTCCTTGAAATTTTGAAGGGACTGACCCAACTCGGAGATGTCGCGGGTATCGATCTGGTCGAAGTCGCGCCGGATTATGACCGCGACGGAACGACGGCGTTTCTCGCCGCACAACTGCTGCTGAGTTTCCTCGGCTACATTTTTCACGCCAAGGGGGTAAGCGCATGACTTTCGAAACCGTTTCAGAAAATAAATGCTTCGGTGGCACGCAGGGTGTCTACAAACACACATCCCAGGAACTGGGGTGTGATATGAAGTTCGCCGTGTTTACGCCGCCGCAGGCTGAGAACGATACGCGGCCCGTGGTGTTCTGGCTTTCGGGCCTTACGTGCACGGAAGAGAATTTCACGGTCAAGGCCGGCGCCCAACGTGTTGCCGCCGAGCTTGGTTTGGTGATCGTCGCGCCCGATACCAGCCCGCGCGGTGACGATGTGCCGGACGATGCCGGCTCATACGACTTCGCCAAGGGGGCCGGTTTTTATCTGGATGCGACCCGCCAGCCGTGGTCGAAAAACTATCGGATGTACAGCTACATCACCGGCGAACTGCCGTCGTTGATCTTCAAGCATTTCCCGGCGCAGGCCGATAGGCAGGGCATCATGGGGCATTCGATGGGCGGTCATGGGGCGCTGACCATCGCGCTCAAGAACCCTGATACGTTCTCGAGCGTTTCGGCGTTTTCGCCGATCGTTGCACCTTGCCAAGTGCCGTGGGGAGAGAAGGCGTTTTCGGGGTATCTGGGTGACGACAAAAGTGCATGGAAGGAATACGACGCGACGGCGCTTGTCGATTCAGGTAAGCGTTTCGATGGAAAGATCCTGATCGATCAAGGGACGGCGGATAATTTCCTCGAGGAGCAACTGCGTCCGGAACTTTTCGCTGACGCGTGCGCCAAGGTGGGGCAGAAACTGGACCTCAGGATGCAGCCCGGTTACGACCACTCTTACTTCTTCATTGCGAGTTTTATAGAGGACCATCTGCGCCATCACGCCGCATCGCTTTGCGGTGCATAAACGCGATCAAGATCAATGGATTGCGCACTTACAATGCACTTACAATAAATGACTTGCGCCCAGAAACCATGAGGCGTAAACGCGCCGGGAATTGAAACCCGAACCCTTGGGCCGTGCGCATGTTGTCGACGCTTCGCCTCGTTTCTTCGCTTCTTCTGGGCGTCTCCTTCCTGATGGTCGGTGCGGGCGGTCTGTCGACGATTCTCGCCTTCCGGATGGGTGTCGCGGGATTGCCGTCGACCGTCGTCGGTGTCGTCACGTCTATGTACTTCGTCGGGCTCGTTCTTGGAACGGGTTACTGTCACCGGCTCATCACCACCGTCGGTCATATTCGGGCGTTTGCGGCTTTGGGGTCTCTGATGTCTGCGGCGACGCTGGCGCACGCGTTGACGCTTGATCCATGGCTTTGGGGCGCGCTCCGCTTCATCGTCGGCTTCACGACCGTCGGTATGTACATGTGCACGGAAAGCTGGCTCAACGAAAAATCGTCCAACGAAATCCGTGGCCAGGTTTTTTCGCTTTATCAGATCGTTCTCTATCTGGGACAAGGGGCAGGGCAGTTCCTGATCAATGTCCCGGATGAACACGGCATGCTTCTGTACATCCTGACATCTATCCTGATGTCGCTTGCGATCATGCCGGTAGCGATGACACGGATGAGCGCACCGGAACTTCCTAAACCGGTACGGTTCCGATTAAGCCGATTGTGGGGCATATCGCCGACGGGTATGACCGCGTCGATGGCGTCGGGGGCCGTGATGGGGGCGTTCTACGGTCTTGGCGCGTTGTTCGCACAACAGGCCGGATTGGTCACCCAGCAAACGGCACAGTTCATGGGGGCGGTGATTATCGGCGGGCTGGTGCTGCAGTGGCCGATCGGCAAATTGTCCGACATGTTCGACCGACGCCTGGTTATGGTCGCGGTGTCATTGGCCACAGCGGCCGTGTGCTTCTCGATCATGAACAAGGATGTGCACAACGGTAGCGCCTTGCTTGCGCTGGGTGCTTTGTTCGGCGGCTTATCGTTCACCCTTTATCCGTTGGCGGTCGCTTACGCCAACGACTATATCGACGCGGAGGATCGGGTGCCCGCATCCGGCGGTCTGATGATGTCGTACGGGATCGGCGCCTCGTTTGGTCCGACACTTGGTGCCGTGATGATGGACGTTTTCGGCGCCCCGGGGTTGTTTATCTTCATCGGCAGCGTGGCATGCGTGCTGATGGTTTTCATCGCATGGCGAATCACGCAGCGCCCAAGCCGCCCGGTCGAAGAGCAGGGGGATTATCACTCCCTGCAGCGCACCTCGCCGGTGGTATATGAAATGTACCCCGATACGGAGGAAGACGAGACCGACGACGATCCCGAGGACGACACGCGCTGTTGATTGCGTCCGCTCAGCTAATCGCCGCTATATACCCCACCGACAAGACCACGCCGCCGACTATTTTTGAATAGGTATGCTTGGTGCCCGGTTCGCCGTTTCGTGCGTCCGCCCACTGGTAACGTGTCCAGACGCCGTTGCCGTTCGCGGCAACGGCAGCGTTGATCATGTTGCGGATGAATGGTGTGCCGAGCGCATCATGACTGCCGATGACATTCTGGCCTTCGCCACGGCGATCGGGATGCAGGAGTAATTTCCCGTCGGTATTGAGGACGAACACATACAAGCCCAGATCGGGGCGCCTCCATAACGTCCAGTCCGTCCGGTTCAGTGCCCTAGGAAAGCCGAACGTCGCGACAGCGTCGGATGCTTGCTCCACCATGTCGATGACGTGAGCACGGACGTTGCCGGTCAACACCTCATCCGCCCGGAGCGGGAGGGCCGTCGCGCCGGTCAGTGCAACGGTCCCCGCCCCAAACAGCTTCAGCAGATTTCGCCGCGAGGTGATCATGACGCTTACTTTACCATGTTCCGCTTTAAATGCGCATCCACCGCGCTTGCGTAGAATGCCGGTGTTTCCTGCATAACATAATGACCGGCGTTGGGGCTGACCACGACCGTCAGGTTCGGATACCACTTCCCAAACGTTGAGTTGATGTAATCGGGCTGAAAGAAGGGCAGGTCGTTCTCGCCGAGGATCACGGTCATGGGCACCTTTAGGCCGTCGACATCTTCGTGGAAATCCTCGCGGTCGAACATATCGAGATATCCGAGCCGTGCCGCTTCAGTCGACGACGACATCGCGCGCTCTACCTTGAATGCCGCCCAGTTGTCGGAAAGGCGGTTGCCGGTGAGGGCGTGGATCGCCTTGGCGGTGACGGCGGGATCTTTGGCGGCGCCTTCCAGGAAGGCGCGGGTGTCTGCATCTGCCTGCATGCCGTTGGCGGTGACCGGTGTCGTGGCGACGACCGAGATGACGCGATCCGGGGCGTTCGCCGCCACGCGTTGCACGACCATGCCGGTCATCGAGTGGCCGATGATGTGGAAGCGCTGCCAACCGAGATGATCGGCGAGCCGGATCACGTCCTTCGCGGCTTCATCGGATGTGAACACCCCCTTCATCTTCAAGGAACCGCCATAGCCCCTGAGGTCGGCGAAGGCATATGTGAAATTCTGCATATCGAAATAAGGCCGGGTGTCATCGTAGTTGCGCCGGTCACCCAGCCAGTCGTGCAGCACGATGACTTTCGCCGGACCGGTGCCTGAGACCTCGTGCGCGAGAATTCGACCGCCATCGATCGTGCCCGCGCATCCGCTCAGCGCGGTTAGCGTTAGTGCGATGCTGAGAATCCGGAAAATCGTAAATTTAAGTGACATTCAATCCCTCCTGTAATCAGGACAGGGTCGACTTTCGTGACAAAATTTACTAATGAATAAAAAATATAGTTAAAATAAGAAAATGAATATTGAGGGATTTGATCTCAATCTGCTCAAGGCGCTGGTCGCCATATACGAAGAGCGCCAGATCACCGCCGCTGCCGATCGCTTGGGGATTACGCAGCCCGGGCTCAGTCATGTGCTGTCTAGATTAAGGGCGGCGTTCTCAGATGAACTGTTTGTTCGTCGTGGTGGCGGGATGCAGCCGACGGTCGTCGCGGAAGATCTTTACGCAAGAATCCGGCCTGGCTTGCGCCAGCTTCAGGATAGTATTGAGGGGCCTGCTCCACTCCGCCCCGAAACGCTCGAACGCACTTTCGTCCTTGGAATGAATGACTACGGCGCGAGCGTCATCTTACCGGTGCTGATCCGGCTGATGGCGAACGCGGCGCCGAAGGTGCGGTTAAAGACCCGGCACTACGCTCATGGCGCTCAGTTCGACGACCTTCGCCAAGGCCGCATCGATCTCTCGATTTCAGTCTCCGGGGCATATCCAGGGTGGGTCAATGCAGAACTGTTGTTCCGGGAAGCCGCGCGTGTCGTTGCCGACGCAGCCAACCCCCTGCTCGATGGCCGGATGACGATCAAGAAGTATACTGCTTGCCCCCATGTCATCATGGCGCCCGATGGCGGGGACCGGAACTGGATTGACGATCATCTTGCGGACCTCGGCATGAGCCGGACCGTGCAGCATGCGGTCCCCCATTTTCTAGCCATTCCGGCGATCATCCGGGGAACGCCGATGATCTCGACCCTGCCGGCACGAATCGCCGCAACGCTCGAACGCGACGATGGGCTGACGACGTACCCGCTGCCATTTCGCGCGGACCCTCATCAGGTGGTGCAAATCTGGCCCAAGCGTCTCGACCGGGATCCGATGCATCGGTGGTTCAGGCAAACGGTCAAATCAGCCGTGGGATAAAATAAGCGAGAGCTAGCTCCGTAAGATTGGCGGGCTAGAGTGAAATATTTTACATAATACTGCACAAATAAACAGCAAGACGAAAAAGTGCACTTTAACTATACAAAATATTTGACAGAAATGTAAAAGATCGTAGCATCTGCTCTAATGGTGCGGCGCAACAAAAGCGGGTGCCTACAGCCTGCGGCGGCGACTGAAGAAACGCCCCGCTTTAATATGGAGAAAAGTGGATGTCTAACCCATACCTTAAAAAAGGGATCGCCGCCGGGGTTCTGATTGCGCTTAGCGGAACGGCTCACGCGGGTACGGTCTCGAACAGCAACGGCATGAGCGTCACGCTCGGCGGTTATATCGACCGTGCGGTGCTGTATATCGATGACGGTACCGACGAAACAGCGGCCGTTGTGGATAACGAAAACCTCAGCTCGCGTTTCTTCATCACGGGTGAAGGCAAAGTCAACGAAGCGTTGACCGCCGGCTTCCTGATGGAATTCGATTTTCGTGACAACTCGTCGAGCTCTCTTACGGTGACCGGATCCAACAGCGGGTACGGCGCGACGACGTTCTCGCAGCGCCACATGGATGCATACTTCTCGCACGCCACGCTTGGTAAGTTCTCGATCGGTCAGGGGTCGTCGGCATCCGACGGCATCGCCGAAACCGATATGTCCGGAACCGGCATCATCGCGTATTCAGGTATCGCCGACATGGCGGCCGGCGCGGTGTTCCGCACTTCCACCGGTGGGACGGGGCCTGCAATCGGTGCTGTGGCGAGCAACATGGACGGTCTTGGCCTCGACGACCGTGTCCGCTACGACACCCCGTCGTTTGGTGGTTTTGGCGTTGCAACCTCGTTCGTCTCAGGTGGCGCAGGTGACGTTAGCGTCAACTTCTCCGGCAAGTTCGGTGGGATCGACGTCGGCGCAGCCGCTGGTTACTGGAACAACGCATCGCTTTCGTCGACCGATGAAGGCGGGTATGCGGGTTCCATCTCTGCCAAACACGATAGTGGTATCAGCCTGACTCTGGCGGGCGGCAAGACGCTGAAGAAAGCAAACGGTACCAACGATCCGAGCTACATCTACGGTAAGCTGGCCTACACGGTCGGTCTCACCAGCCTCGGCGATACCAGCTTCGGCATCGACTACGGCGTCTATGAAGACGTGGCCCAGAACGGTGATGAAATGACCACCGTTGGTCTTCAGGTGGTGCAAGCGCTATCGGATGTGGGTACTGAAGTCTACATCGGCTATCGCAACCATGAACTGGACCGTACCGGTACCAGCTATGACGACATCATGGCTGTGATGGCGGGCGTCAACGTCGCGTTCTGATTTCTCCTTCATAACGCTACTGTTCGGGAAGCGCGGGGTTTCGGCCCCGCGTTTTCTTTTGAAAGCACCCAAATTTATGCCGTTACGCCTGAGTCGCGGTGAGGCGTGCGCATGGCTTTTTTTGGGGGCGCTTGAACTGCGGCGGTGCCGAAACGTTAAGCCGGTCCGGTGTGGACGTGGATATCGCCGCTCTTCGTCGCGATCACGGCCTGATGCTTGTAAGGCGCCAACCTTTCTTCGCTCACAAGCCGGCAGAAAGATTGGCTTAGCCGTATCGAATTTAGCCCGTCGCTCTTGGCATGCTCGAGACCAGCCGCAATATTGACGTCGTTGCCGATCAGGGTCCATTGGAAGCGGTCGGAAGAACCGAAGTTGCCGCGGATCACATTATCGATGCCGAGATGCAATCCGATCCGAAGATCGAGTTTTCGCCGACGATCCGTGGGGTCGCGCAATTTGCGAACGGCCTGCCAACTCTTTTCTGCGGCATCAAGGGCCCAGGTAACGGCGTCGCGGCGAAGTTCGGTCTTGGAGGACCGAACCGGCCAGTAAGCCATGATGCCGTCACCTTGGAACTTGTCGACGAAGCCGTTTTTTGACTTGATCGCATCGGATTGGATGCTCAACACCTCGCGGAGAATTTTTCCTACAGCACGAGGCTTGAGCTTGTTCGCTGCTTTGGAAAACCCGACGATATCGGAAAACCAGATGACGGCCTCGACGTGTTGATAGTCGCGTCGCAAATGACCGGTGTTGAGGTCGAACCCGTCGGGGTTCACCAGTTGGTCAAGCATGGTCTTCGCCTCGCCGACCCGGGCGATATGCTGAAAATTTAGATCCGTCGTCTCGCGTAGTTTGTCGCCCAGAATGCGTGCGATATTCAGGATTAATCTTCTACGCAGGTCCTCGTTGGCCGTCGCAATGGCGGACCGGGACAGGGAAATCAACCGGCAGGGCATGGTGGCAGTCATATCTTCGTAACGGCCGATATCCTCCGTGAGAATACCCTGCTCACCCACGACATCGCCCACTTTTCTCACGATTTGGACGTTAGAAAGTTGAGCGCTCGGGCCGATCCGTACCTCGCCCTCGGCAATGATCCACAAGCAATCCGCCTGGTCGCCTTTTCGACAAAGCACGCTTCCGGCTTCCAGCAATACGGTGTCTAGCAATGACTCAACGTCTGAAATGTCGATTCCGTCAAAGAGCTTAACTTTACTTATTTCGAACGACACCGGCGTATCCTCAAAAAGACGGTCTTTCACCTGTCAGTGTGCGGTTAGATGGGCACACTTAATCCAGACCTTGAATAATAACCCCTCAATTCATAGGGGATCACCAAAAATTACGACGTTGCTAGGTAATGAGAGGCTTTATTTGCAGTTTATCGTGGGGATGGAGCGGGTGAAGGGAATCGAACCCTCGTCTAAAGCTTGGGAAGCTTTCGTTCTACCATTGAACTACACCCGCAAGTGCACGGTACAGCGCGCCTCTCTAATACGTTGCGGCGGGGGCCGATGGCAAGCCAAACCAACCCGGCCGGGCTGCATTGAACGTCAATCGGGTTTGACCCGTATGATCTCCCCGGTTTTGGCGTCGACGTCGATATCGAATGCCTGACCTCTCGAGTTTAAGGCTTCGACCTCCCACTGTCCGTCGTCATACTCGATCTGGTAGACGTCCCGATAGCCCGCCTCGGCGGTAACCTGGAGGGCGGATTCGATGGATATATCGTCCTTGGACGGCCGGTCGCGTTTGTCCGCTTGAACGGGCAGCGTGGCCAGAGGCACTAGAATGATCCCGGTAAGTATTGCTTTCATCGTTTGCACTCTTCCTTATTCAATCTTGCGAAATCGGGTTTTTCGGGCTCGTTCGCCGATCCCGTCGTGACCGACGTCATACGATTTTTTTAAATATGTGCCGACGTTACCCGTCGCAAGGTACTGGGTGTCGCGGTGGTTCGTGACATCCGCGTGAGCGCCCCGTAGATTATCGCCGCTCAACCGGAGGACATCATGGACTTTACCTTAAGCGACGACCAGAAGGCCTTGCAGGAAACGGTGCGAAAGTTTGCGCAATCGGAACTTCCTGAGATCGCCAAAGAGATCGAGAAATCGGCGACACCGCCCAGCCACGAACTCGTGAAACGTTATGCCGAAATGGGCTTCCTTGGCGTCAATCTGCCCGCCGAACTGGGTGGGTTGGGGCTCACCCACCTGGATGCGGTACTGGTCCTTGAAGAGGTCGCAAAGATCTCGCCCTCCGTCGCCTTTCCGATCTTCGAATCGTCTTTCGGCCCGACGCTGGCGCTCGCGCATTTCGCGCCCGATGAAATGAAGCAGCGGATCGTACCCAAGGTTTGCGCCGGCGAGATGATCGTCGCGGTTTCCATGTCGGAGCCTGGTGCGGGCACGGCATTGACCGACCTGACGACGAAGGCCGCCGTCGATGGCGACACCGTAACCCTGAACGGCACCAAGCGCTGGTGTTCGGGCGCCGGGCACGCCGATGCTTATGTCGTCTATTGCCGTATGTCGGATGAACCGGGCGCAAAGGGCATCGGCGCCGTGCTGGTTGAAAACGACCGCGACGGCATCAGCTTCGGCAAGCCGGAGTATCACATGGGCTTTCGCGGAATCCCGAGCGCCGACATTTTTCTCGATAACGTTCAGGTCCCGGTGGATAACGTGGTCGTGCCGGCCGGGGGATTCAGAAAGCTCATGGAGGCCTTCGATCTTGAGCGCTGCGGCAACACCACAATGTCGTTGGCCATCGCACAATCAGCTCTGGATTACGTGCTCGACTACGTGCAGGAGCGTCAGCAGTTCGGCAAGCCGATCGTCGACTTCCAGGCGGTGCAACTCCACATCGCGGAGATGAAGATGAAGGTCGATGCCTCGCGGCTCCTTCTTTACCGCGCCGTGGTCAACGCCCAACAAGGGCTGCCGTCCGTCGCAGATAGTTCCATCGCGAAATGCTTCGCCAACGAAATCGTCCGCGATGTCACGGGTAAGGCGATGCAGCTCATGGGCGGGTACGGTTATTCCACCGAGTACCCGATCGAGCAGAAACTCCGCGACGGCTGGGGCTGGGGGATCGCCGGCGGCACCATCGACATTCAGAAGGTCAATATTGCCGCTGCCTTGGTCGGACGGCGCTTCCAGCAGCGGTAGGCCGGTCTTTTAGACCGGCCGTTCGCCGATGCAGGTGGTACGCTCCATGTAGCGGGGCGCATCACCGTAATCCATCACCGCGTAATGCATCAGGCAGCGGTTGTCCCAGACGATGACGTCGTGGGGCTGCCAGGAGTGGCGGTACAAATACTCCGCGCGCGTGGCGTGCCGATAGAGCGGCTCGAGAATCCAACGGCTCTCATCCGCGTCGAAGCCATCAAGATGCGACGTAAACCCGGGATTGACGTAAAGGCTCTCTTTCCCGGTGTCTGCGTGGGTGCGGACCACCGGATGCAGCGCCTTGTTCCCCCCCGACATGTCGTTTTCGACGACAATCGGCTTGGCGTACTGGGTGCGCGCCGCCATCTCGAAGTCGTGCCAGGCGTGCAGCGGGCGCAGAATGTCCTTCATTGGTTCAGACAGGTCTTCGAACGCTTTCGTCATGTTGGCGAAGATCGTATCGCCACCGATCGGGGGGATTTCGACACCGTGAAGCACGGATGCGCCTGCCGGCGTTTCACGGAAGCTGACATCGGAATGCCAATACGTGCCGGCGCCCTTTCTTCCGAGGGGTTCGCCGCTTTCATCCAACTTATTGGAAACACGGTAGATTTCCGGATGCTTCGGGTGGATATACCGGCTCACGGTATCCTGTAACGGTGATTGGTCCGGTGCGCCGAACAGCGGGCCGAGCGCCGCGCCGAATTCGATATGGGCCTCGGTCGTCAGGTTTTTCTGGTCCCGGATCACCATCAGGCCGCCGTTTTCGCACCAGATCTGTTTCAACTCGCCGGCAACGTTGTCGCCAAGCCCGTCGTTGAGATCGATGCCTCTGACTTCCGCGCCGAGGTGGGTCGAGAGGGGTCGTACGTCGAAATTCATGTGTTGTTTCCTCCTCACCGCATTATGGGATTTCGCCCCAGGACTTCAATCCCCGGCACAGAGTTCGTTCACGATAGGTTTATTTGAGTTGAGCAATACCCTCGGCTAAGCAAGACTTGTCACTTAGGGACAGGAGATCGATCAGGAAATGCCCGATTCCAGCCGCGCGCTCGATCCGCGCAAGTTCCGCGATCCGCATATCACCGCCGACGGACAGCAACGCGCCGTTGTCGCCCTGACCCACCTGACGACGCTGTGGTTCAACACCGGGTCGCTCTGTAATATCACCTGCGTCAACTGCTACATGGACTCGTCGCCGAAGAACGACGCCCTCGCCTACATAACCCTCGGCGAGATGCAGGGTTATCTTGACGAAATCGACCGTGAAAACATGAAGGTCGAGGAAATTGCCTTCACCGGTGGCGAGCCATTCATGAACCCGGACATTATCGGGATGCTCACCGAAGCCCTCGGCCGAGGATACCGGGTGTTGATCTTGACCAACGCGATGAAGCCACTGTTGAACAAGCGCGACAAGCTTTTGGCGCTCAAGAAAACCTATGGCGAGGCGTTGGCGGTGCGGGTGTCCGTCGATCATTACACTTGCGACGGTCACGAGGAGATCCGCGGCAAGGATACCTGGCCGCCGATGGTCCAGGGATTGCGCTGGCTGGCCGAGAACGGGTTCAATCTCGCTGTTGCCGGGCGGACGTGCTGGGACGAGGACGAAGAAACCGGACGCGCCGGCTACGCCGGTCTATTTGAAGCGGCGCAAATTCCAATCGATGCTGATAATCCGGGGCGGCTCGTCTTGTTTCCTGAAATGGATGCCGAGGTCGATGTCCCAGAAATCACCGTCCATTGTTGGGATATCCTGGGAATCAAGCCGGAAACCATGATGTGCGCCTCATCGCGCATGGTCGTGAAAAGAAAGGGTGCTGACGGCCCCGTGGTCGTACCGTGCACGTTGCTGCCTTACGATGCCGCCTTCGAGCTTGGAAGCAGACTTCAGGACTCGAATACATCCGTGCAACTCAACCATCCTCACTGTGCCAAGTTTTGTGTGCTCGGTGGCGCCTCTTGCAGTCCGGACTGACCTCTGATGGTTGAAGCAAGCACGCTTGATCTCGGAAAATTGGATGGCCCGGTGTTGGTGTTCGGGGGGCCGTACTCCAACCTGCAGGCAACCGAAGCGATGATCGCCAAGGCCGGCCACCTCGGCATCCCGCCCGAACGCATCATCTGCACCGGAGACATCGTCGCATATGCAGGCGACCCGGCGGCAACGACGGATGCAATCATGGATTGGGGTGTCGTCACCGTGATGGGCAATTGTGAGGAGAGCTTCGGTGCGGAAGCCGACGACTGCGGTTGTGGGTTTGATGAAGGCACGGAATGCGATGTCATGTCGCGGCAGTGGTATGCGTATGCAAATGCCCAACTGACACCGGCGCATCGGGCCTGGATGCGGCAGTTGCCGGGGCGGGTCGAGTTTCAACTCGGTCGCCGCCGTTTCGCCGTCGTACATGGGAGCGCTGTGTCGATCAATGAGTTCGTCTTCGAGAAAACCGATGATGATATCAAACGGGAGAGTTTGGACCGGCTTGGGGTGGATGCGGTGATCGGTGGGCATTCGGGCGTGCCGTTTACGCAAATCCTGGAAGGCCGTCTGTGGTTGAACGCGGGTGTTATCGGCATGCCCGCCAATGATATGACGCCGCGGGTCTGGTATGCGTTGCTCACGCCTGCCGACGGCGGGCTTGAATTGTCGCTCTGTTCCCTCGACTACGACCACGTCTCGGCCGCCCGTACCATGCGCGCGCGCAAGCTGCCGGAAGGATATGCCGGATGTCTCGAATCCGGATTGTGGCCAAACATGGATGTGATGCCGCCGGGCGAGCGTGAAAAGGCGGGAAAGCCTATCCAAACCAGTAGTTTCCTCTGGCCGGATGCCGTCCCGGCTGCGGCGGACTAACGCGTTTTCAGCGCAATCTGCCCCGAAATCATCACCGAAGCGTCATAATCGGCCATCGTTTCGCCGGAAGCTTCTTTTATCACGGTCTTCAACATCCCAGTGACAGGAGACCGATATGTCCACCAGAACCACCTTTTTCAGGGCGACCGCCGCCGGCTGTCTTTTGGCCATCGCGGCTTGTGCCAATCCCGAGGTCGAAGCCGCCAAGGAACTCGAAATCAAGGGCAGCGACGTCAGCGCCGAGGCCGCTCGTGAATACAAGCGTCTGGCACATTTCGAAGACAAGCAGATGTGGGATAAGGCATCCGCCATCGCGTTTTCGGAGAAAGCCATCGCCGCTGCTAACGGGTTCGTCGGAACCGACCCGACGGCTGAGCGCGCAATCCGCGATGCGGAAATCGCGGACGCCTACCGATATCTAAATCACATGCGCGCGCTCGGTGCTGACCGGATCGCGCCCAAAGCGACCGGACAGGCAATCGCGCGTCTGGACTGCTGGGCCGAACAGAAACGCGAGGGCGACCAGCCCCTCGACATCGGCTTCTGCCGCGATGGGTTCGTCGAGTATGCCTCCGCGACGGCCGAAACATTGAAAGCCGCAGGCCGTCCCGTCGCTATCACCGCGCCGATGCTGCGCACATTCAAAGTGACGTTCCCTCTGGGTTCGACCATGCCCGCCGTGGGCGCGGATAACGTCCTGGACGCGGCGGCGGCTTACGCCAAATCCGGCAAGAACATGCGGATCGTGCTTGGCGGCCATGCCGATAAGTCGGGTTCGGCGAAACGGAACCAGTATCTGTCCGAGGCCCGTGCCGACCGGATCGCAGGGATGCTGAAATCCCGCGGCGTTTCGGAAACGCAGATCAGCACCATCGGTTTTGGTGAGACCTACCCGACCGTGATCACTCCTGACGGGCAGAAAAGCGATGAAAATCGCCGGGTCGAAATCGTCATCGGGCCGGACCGGATGCTCTAACTCTCCCCCTGTTCGACGTCTGGACAAGCGTGGCCCGCTTCGGCTAAATGCCGGGGCGGGCGCGCCTATTATTGGATGGAGAGGGATTTTCATGACGGAACTGCAGGCATTCGAACAGATCACGGACGACATCCGCGTTCTGGTCGCGTCCGCGTATATCGAAGAGCAGTCGGATCCGGACGAAAACCGCCATGTTTGGGCGTATCAGGTGCGTGTCGAAAACCTTGGCACCCAACCCGTGCAACTCCTGACCCGGCGTTGGCGTATCACGGACGGTAACGGCCGAGCGCACGAAGTCATCGGGGATGGTGTCGTCGGTGACAAACCGGTCCTTAAGCCCGGCGATCACTACGAGTATTCAAGCGGCACACCACTTGCGACGTCGACGGGTTTTATGACGGGTGTGTTCCAGATGATCGACGGGAATGGCCGCCGGTTTGTGGTGCAGGTGCCCGCGTTTTCGCTGGATGGGCCGGAACCACCCAGAGCTGTCCACTGAGCTTGATCTCGCGGTGCGGCGTGCATCGTGATGATCCACCACCTATATATGGACGTATGAAATAGGACGTCGGGCAGAAGGCACCCGAAAACAAGGGGTGTCGCCGCTTCAGCGAAATCTGATAAGCTGCGCCCCCGGCCTTGGGCAGAGAGAGTTAGGACAGACCGTGACTGATCAGAAACCGCTGAGCGTGGTCGCCGGCAACCCGCACAAACATTCATCCCCGACGCTCGACAAGGGGCCCGTGGTTGAAAAACCGAGTCGCGCCGAGGCGGAAGAAGCAGTTCGCACCCTGATCCGTTGGGCCGGTGACGACCCAAGCCGCGAGGGGCTTTTGGAAACGCCGGACCGTGTCGTCCGTTCCTACGAGGAGTTCTTCAAGGGCTACGATATCTGCCCGCGCGACTATCTCTCCAAGACGTTCGAGGAGACCGAGGGCTACGACGAGATCGTGCTTCTCAAGGATATCCGTCTCGAGAGCCATTGTGAGCATCACATGGTGCCGTTTATCGGTAAGGCGCACGTCGCCTATTTGCCTGACCGCCGTGTCGTCGGCATCTCAAAGCTCGCGCGTGTCGTAGAGGCTTATGGAAAGCGTTTACAGATTCAGGAAAAACTCACGGCCCAGATTGCCAACACCATCGACGAGGTGTTGGAACCGCGTGGTGTCGCCGTGATCGTCGAGGCGGTGCACCAGTGCATGACCATGCGTGGTGTCCACAAACCCGGGGTGTCGCTTGTCACCAGCCGCATGCTTGGGGCGTTCCGCGACGACCCGACCACGCGCCGTGAATTTCTGTCGATGGTCAACCACGACGGTGGTAACTTCGCCTGACGCAATCTAGCGCTTTTTCGGCCAGTATCGGCTAGAAAGGACGGGGCTTGACCTGCATCAGGCCCCGCGCTTTTTTAACGGCGTGGCCTGATACGGGCGGACGGGGACCGAACCATCCATGGATTACCGACCGGCAATATTCATCGTCGGCCTGCTGCTGGCGACGCTCGCGGTTGTGATGTGCCTGCCGGCGATCGCCGACTTCGCCTATGGGCATCCGGACTGGCAGGTTTTCGCGGTCGCTGCCGCAACCACGTTTTTCGTGGGTGTGACGATGTCGCTGACCGCAAAGGTCCGCGGCCTCAAACTGACGATCCGTCACGCCTTCATGATCACGACCACAAGTTGGGTTGCGATGACGTTGTTTGCGTCGCTGCCGTTTGTGTTTTCGGAACTGGACATGAATTTTACCGACGCGTTGTTCGAAGCGATGTCGGGAATCACCACCACCGGTTCGACCGTTATCGTCGGCCTCGACAACGCGCCGCCGGGCATTCTGCTCTGGCGCTCTTTACTACAGTGGCTCGGCGGGATCGGCATAATCGTCATGGGTATTGCCGTCCTGCCGATGCTGCAGGTCGGCGGTATGCAGTTGTTCCGGATGGAAAGCTCCGACCAATCCGATAAGGCGATGCCGCGGGCGGCCCAGATCGCATCGGCCATCGGGGTAATTTATTTCGCGTTGACCATTATCTGGTCGGGTTTCTACTGGCTTGCCGGGATGAGCGGGTTCGATGCGATCGTCCATGCGATGACGACCATCGCAACCGGCGGGTTCTCGTCACACGACGCATCGATTGCCCATTTTGAATCGGCCGCCATAGATTATATCGCCACCGCCGGGATGCTGGTCGGCGCGTTACCGTTCATTTTGTATCTAAGGACACTTCAGGGTGATTTGTTGGCGGTCTTTAATGACAGTCAGGTGCAGTGGTTCGTGGTGTTCGTCTCGTCGGTTATCGTGATGACGACGGGATGGCTGGTACTGGAAATCGGCGAGCGGCCGCTGGAAGCCTTGCGTCTCGCCGCATTCAATATCGTTTCCGTGATTACGGGTACGGGGTATGCGACGGACGACTATGGTCTTTGGGGGGCATTCTCGCCGGTGATTTTCTTCTTCATCATGTTTATCGGCGGCTGTGCGGGATCGACCACCTGTGGGATCAAGGTGTTCCGGTTCCAGGTGCTTTACGCTGCCGCGCGCACGCAGATCCACCATTTGCTGCAGCCGCATGGCGTGTTCATTCCATACTTCAACAAACGCCCGATTTCGGAAGAGATCATCATCTCCGTGCTTTCGTTCTTCTTCATGTGGTTTTTCACGTTCGCGCTGCTGACGCTGGCGCTGAGCTTCCTGGGGCTTGATTTCATTACCGCGTTCTCTGCCGCGGCGACCTCGATCGCCAATGTCGGTCCGGCGCTCGGGCCGATCGCAGGACCAGCCGGCAATTTCTCCACATTCCCCGACGCGGCAAAGTGGCTGATGGCGCTTGGCATGCTGATGGGCCGGCTGGAATTGTTTACCGTGATCGTGCTGCTCAGCCGCAGCTTCTGGCGGCCGTAATCCGATGAATCCATTCAGTGACCTGATGCGCGGGTGGGCGCGCAAACGCTATCGCAAAGAGGCGGATCGTCTGATCGATCATCTGCGGACATTGGACGATGAGAGCATCGGTCTTGTGCTCGCCATCGCCGCCCACCATCGCAACGCCTTGCTGGAGACCGGCGTGGATTTGCGGGATCTGACGGCGCTGGCGCGTGCGCAGCCGATGTATCAGCACGAGTTGGCGAAAGCGGTCAATGTTTTGACTCGGAACAAGCGACCACACGATTCACTCGGCTTGCAAATTTGGGTGCACTCACTCCGTTGTGTCGCCGACCCCGGTCTTTACGGGCTTGGCGTCGAACTGTGGCGTGAAATGAAGCGTGGCCAGTCCCACGTCGCCAAGGCGCGCAAGCTGGTTTCCAAGGAAACGGGTTTCGACCTCAACATAGCGATGGCGAACGAAGTCCCCGGCGAGTTTGCGGACGACTTGTAAACTTTAGCGAATAAAGTCGGCGAGATGTTTGCGGATCGACGCCGCCATTTGCGGGTCGAAATCCTTCATCACTTGTTCGGTCAGGGCGAACCAGACCTCCTCGCGGACGTTGATCGATGCGTCTTCGGCGACGGTCTGAAAACGTTCGACCGAGGCCTGAGCGAATGCCTGGTTGACGCGCGGGACGCCCTCTAACCGAACTTCAACATTCACAGATGCGTTGTAACGTTCCGCCTGTTCGGTGGTGAAGACACCCTTAAGACCCTTGGAGCGCGCAAGGTCGGTTTCGACCACGGAGGCGTTGGTGATGATAAACTGGGCGACACCGGACACGCCATTGGCGCGAAGCCGGTCACGCGCCCAGTTCTTCAATGCCTGTTCCGGCGAGACCGGCATCCGGTTTTCGACATGTTTCGAATCGCTCGGCGGCGTGAAGTTATCGACGATCTCGATACGCTCGACCCCAAGGGTGATTTGCGGCAGATGCGTGAAAGTCAGTTCCGGGAACTGGGGCGGCGGCGGTGTCGAACACGATCCGAGCCCGGTTGCGACAGCCAACAGAGCGGCGGCGATAGTGGCTTTGCGTGCGAAACGGGGAAGGCGCATGGATCGGTTCTCCGGTTGGCTTCAGGTCGCGGTGTCGGCGTAAAGCGCGTCCAGCCGCTGTTCATCGTATACGTAATCGGTTCTGCAGAACTCGCAAGTGACGGTTATGATACCGTTGTCCGCCATATCCGCGATCTCTTCACGTGGGAACGAACGCAATGTCCGGCTGACACGCGCTTCCGAGCATCTGCATTCGTGGCGAAGATCGCGTGGATCGTAAAGCCGGACACCGTCCTCATGATAAAGGCGAAACAGGATCTTCGTCGCGGTCAGCTCCCGGTCGAGCAGTTCTTTCGATGTGATCGAACTCATAAGCACGACCGCGCGGCGCCAGTCTTCTTCTTCCTGCTCGCCGTCGCGGGCCTTGGGTAGGCGTTGGACCATCAGGCCGGCGGCACGGACGTCATCCGAATCATCCGCGTCGGCCGTGATGGCGATCGCGGTTTCGAGCTGTTCGGACTGGCGGAAGTAGTTCTGTGCACATTCGGCAAGCGTCGCGCCGGTAATCTCGGTGATGCCCTGGTAACGCTCCGTATCAGGGCCCTGATCGACGGTGAATGCCATATGACCGGCGCCGACCGTCTGCGGGATCGAGGCGCCCTCGATGTCGTCTTGGGTCACCCCTTCTCTAAGTTTCGCGTACGCGCGCATCGCGCCGTCGGAGGTGATGTCGGCCATGATTAGGCTCACGGGCCCATCGCCCTGAACTTGCAGTGTGAAGACACCATCGTATTTCAATGCGCTGGCGAGGATCGCCGTTAACACCATGGTTTCGCCGATAAGCGACTTGACCGCGGGCGGGTAACCGTGCGCCTGGATCGCTGCGTTATAGGCGTCATCGAGGCGTATCAGGCGACCGCGTATATTCAGGTCTTCGATCTGGAAGGTCTGTACGAAGTCGCCGAAATCGTTCTGGTTCGGGAATTGGTTCAAGATGCCGTCCAAAGTGTCCGGTAATGATATCCGTATACGCCGCGAAACCCGAGGTTTTCGTATAACTGCCGTGCGTTCGGGTTGTCGGCTTCTACTTGTAAGTAGACACCGATACCGCTCCGATCAACCGCGAACGCGGCGAGGGCGCGGATCAGTCCGGCACCAAGACCTTTGCGGCGGCATTCGGGTCTGGTGAACATCCCGAATACGGCGAGCCAACCGCCGCCCATGACGCCAAGACCGATCGCGTCAATGGAGCCATCGTCCCCGGACGACGAGGCGAACAGCGGCAACTCCCGCGCCCCTGCGACGATTGCACGCGGATCGCGGCCGTACCCCTGCATATAAAGTTCCCACCAACCATCGGGCGCGGTTTCGCTTATCGAGATGGCAGGGCCAGCGCCGGCGGCAAGCTTTTCAGCGTCGGCGATCATGATGTCGACGCATGCTTCCGTTTCGTAGCCACGCCGGGCAAGCTCGTCATCGAGACACTCAGGCGCGGCGGCCCGTGTCATCTGGAACCGGGGCGGTAAATCATGTGCGCGGTAGAAGGCTTCCGTGGCGGCAATCTGCTCATCCAGCGAGACGTCGCCCTCCAACGGGAATGGTGCCGTCGAATTGGCGCGCCGGGTGACCCCGTCCGCGAACCGCATCAACCAGCCGTGACAGTTCACTTGTTCGGGTGCCGCCCATGCCGCCGCCGCGAGCCGGTCGAGCGCGAGAACATCATCCCGTGACAGCGTGGCTTTGCCGAAAACGGACCGAGATGGACCCTGGAGCGGGTGTGTCAGCTCAGACACCACGAAAGAATGGCCTTCTGGACGTGAAGGCGGTTCTCAGCCTCGTCCCAGACGACCGACTTCGGCCCATCCATGACGGAATCGGTCACTTCATCGCCCCGGTGTGCGGGGAGGCAATGCATGAAAAGGGCTTCGTCAGCGGCTTTCGACATCAACGCATCGTCGACGCGATACGGTGACAGCATGTTGTGGCGCGTGCCCGCGTCCTTGTCGCCCATGGACACCCAGGTATCGGTGACGACCAGATCGGCGCCGTTGACGGCCTCGGCCGGATCTTCGGTCAATACAACCTTCGCACCTTGATCGTCCGCCCAGCCGATGAGTTGATCGCTTGGTTTGAGTTCAGCCGGCGTCGCGATGCGCATTTCGAAACCGAACCTCGCGGCGGCATGGACCCAACTCGTGACCACGTTATTGCCGTCGCCGGTCCACGCGACCGTGCGGTCCTTGATCGAGCCGCGATGTTCTTCGAACGTCATGACATCAGCCATGATCTGGCAGGGGTGCGAACTGTCCGTCAGACCGTTGATGACCGGGATACTTGCATACTCTTCAAGCTCGATCAGTTTTGACGGGTCGTCTGTTCGGATCATGATTGCGTCGGCATATCTGGACAACACGCGTGCCGTATCGGCGACCGTTTCGCCTCGGCCGAGCTGAGACTGATCGTCGGTCAGAATAACTGTGTGTCCACCCAACTCCTGCATGCCGACCTGGAACGAAACCCGGGTCCGGGTCGACGGCTTCTCGAAGATCATGACGAGCGTCTTCCCGTCGAGCGGTTTGCCGGTCGAGCCGCTCTTGCGGGATTTCTTGAGATCGTGGCCGAGATCGAGAATCCCTTGCAGCGTATTGCTGTCGAGGCGGTCGATGTCGAGGAAGTGCTTCGGCTGCGTCATCTCAGGCGGCACCCTGTTCGATCTCGGCGCTCGTCTTCTCGATGATCGAGAGTGCCTCGGAAATATCGTCGGAAGTGACGACGAGCGGCGGGACGAACCGCACCACGTTGTCGCCCGCAGGGACGCTGAGAAGGCCGTTGCCGATCAGCGACTTGACGACATCGCCGTTGGTCACCCCATCGGCGCATTTAAGGCCCAAGAGAAGACCAGTGCCGCGCGCGCCCTCGAAGAGCGACGGATGTTTGCTGACGATATCGTCGAGACCGGACTTAAATTGATCTGCTGCCTTCTGCACACCGTCGAGGAATCCAGGCGCGAGCACGATGTCGAGCACGGCGTTCCCCGCCGCCATGGCGAGTGGGTTGCCGCCATACGTCGAGCCATGCGAGCCCGCCGTCATGGCTTCAGCGACTTTTTCGGTCGCCATGGTCGCGCCGAGCGGGAAACCACCACCGATCCCCTTGGCGGTCGCCAGGATGTCAGGAGTGATGCCGCTCCATTCATAGGCGTAGAGCTTGCCGGTTCGTCCAACACCCGACTGTACCTCATCGAACATCAGCAAAAGGCCGAACTCGTCGGCAATCTTGCGAAGGTTCTGTAGGTACTCCTTGCTCATCGGCCGGATGCCGCCTTCGCCCTGAATCGGCTCAACGAGAATCCCAGCGGTTTCCGGACCGATCGCGGCGCGAAGTTCGTTCAGGTTGTCGAACGCGACCTGATCGAAGCCGTCGACTTCAGGGCCGAAGCCCTTCAGGTGCTTCTCCTGCTTGCCCGCGGACAGCATGGCGAGCGAGCGGCCATGAAACGCGCCTGAAACCGTGATCACCCGATAACGCTCCGGATGGCCGTTGGCATAGTGGTAGCGCCGCATCATCTTGACGCCCATCTCGACGGCCTCGTTGCCGGAGTTGTTGAAGAACACGGCGTCGGCGAACGTGTTGTCCACGAGACGTTGGGCAAGCTTCTCCTGGCCGGGGATGTTGTAAAGATTTGAGGTGTGCATGAGCCGGCCGGCCTGGTCGCGGATTGCCTCGACCAGGTGCGGGTGACAGTGCCCGATAGACGCAACCGCGATGCCGGCGCCGAAGTCCAGATAACGTCGCCCTTGCGCATCCCAAAGATGCGCGCCTTCGCCGTGATCGAAGGCAAGATCGTAACGGGCGTACGTGGGCATAACTGCCGGTATCATGACCTTAGCTCCTTTGCAGGGGAGTCGGATGTCCCCGGGAAAGCCGAGGAGTATCGTGAGGCGGCTTGTTGCTGTCAATAAGACGTTGCTGCCGCAACAGAAGCGTCACTTTCGGATAAATCTAAGGTCCGTGAATCTTTTCCGGAATGCGCTCACCTCGCCGGCCACCGACGTGGGGTCGTTACCGGTCAGGCCGCGATGGATCAGATGGGCGAGTTCGGTCATATCTTCCGTCGTCATGCCAATTCGGGCGAGTTCGGGCGTGCCGATCCGAAGGCCATTGACGTCACCCGGGACCTCGGCCATTGGCAGGCCGATTCCGCACGACAGAAGATTAGCCTCGCGCAGACGCTTCGCCGCCGCCTGACCGCCGCCGAAGCCGTGCGCCTCCAAAGCAAACTGGTGCGATGTCGTGAAACCATGCGTTTTGGCGAAGACCGGAAGCCCGAGCCCGTCCAGTTCTTGGGCGAGAGTCAGGGAAAGATCACGCATCTGTGCGGCGTATGCTTCGCCGAATTCGCGCCAGTCCAGAAGCGTGATCGCCAAGGCCGCCGACTTTGCGGCATCGAAGTTGGCAGTCAGGCCCGGGAACGCGATTTTATCGAGGCGCTCGGCAATAGTTGCGTCGTTGGTCACCACAAGGCCACCGGCAGGGCCCCCGAGGCTTTTGTAGGTGCTCATCGTCATCACATCGGCGCCGAGCGTCAGCGGATTATCCCACACCTTCCCGGCAATCATGCCGCAAAGATGGGCGGCATCGAAAAGGAGTTTCGCACCGACTTCGTCGGCGATCTCGCGGACCTTGGCGACCGGGTGCTGAAACAGATTGAGGCTGCCCCCGATGGTGATCAGGGCTGGTTTGATTTCGCGGGCGAGGGCCGCAAGCGCGTCGACGTCGACGGTGTAGCCGTCGGCGAGGACCGGCGCGGTATGAATGTCGACACCGTAAAGGCCGGCCGCCCCGGCGTCGTGATGCGTGACGTGTCCCCCAATCGTCGAGGGAGGTACGATGATGGCATCGCCTGGCTTGGTTGTTGCCATGAAAGCATAGAGATTCCCGAGGGCGCCCGATCCGACCCGAATCTCGGCAAAGTTGGCCTGAAATACTTCGGCGGCCAATTCAGCGCAGATGACCTCGATCTGCTCGATGGCTTCGAGACCCATCTCGTATTTATCGCCCGGATAACCGAGCGATGGGCGCGAACCCAACCCCGATGCGAGCGCGGCCTCGGCTTTCGGGTTCATGATGTTGGTCGCCGGATTCAGATTGACGCAGTCAATTTCATGAATCTGCCTGTTTTCGGCGATCAGTTCGTCAATGTGGCCGTGAATGGAGTCAGAATCGGCGGCAGCCGTCTCATCGGCGATCTTCTGGATGTATGTTTCGCAGGTTTGTGGCGGCCATGAACGGCGGGCGAGGTGGGCCATGAGGGAATCCGATCTAGTGAAGGTCTACGCTTAAATTTAGCCGCGCAGGGCGCGCCGGGTACAGGGCAATTGCCGCTTTTGCGCCTGACGCACAAAACTTTTTTCTCGCCCTGTGATTTTCATCATTTGACCGCTTCTCATTCGCATCTACACTCGTTTGTGCTTGAGGGAGGTTTGTAGCAACTAATGGATGTATTTTTTCAGTTCGTCAGTGCATTTGCCCTGTTTTTCGGGATTGCCGGACTGGTTTACGCCACCGAAGTCTCGAAACGGTGTCAGCTTCTGATCGAGGAGCGGATGAACGAGTGTGAGGCGGCGCTGGCCGAAAAATCACAAAAACAGGATCGGGCGATCAAAGGCGCCATCGACGCCATCGCGCGGACTGCCAAGTCGCTTGAGGAAACCGAACTCGCGCAGACACGTGAGATCAACGTGATTCGCAAAACCGTGGAGCCGCTGGTTGAAGCCTATGAAGTGGCAAAAGAGAAGGAAGAGAAGGACCGCAAGCGGCACCAAAGGGTGTCGATTCACAGCCGCTGAACGCGCTAGACATCACCTTCAGGGCTTCAGCTTGTAGCCTGACCTGAACATCCACGTGCAAATGCCCCAAAGCACGGCGTCGATCACCGCCATCACCGTGATTCCGAGCCAAGGCGGCGCATCCGCGTGACCGATGAAGCCGGACCGGAACCCATCGATCATATAAAAGAACGGATTGAGGTGCGCCAGCATCTGTCCAATCTCCGGCAGCCGGTCGATGGAATAAAATGTGCCGGATAAAAATGCGAGGGGCGTGATCACGAAGTTCGTAACGGCCGCCATGTGATCGAACTTGTCGGCCCAGATGCCACCCATAATCCCCAACAGTGACAGCATCAGCGACGCCGCGATGGCGTGATACGCAATCAGGAACACGTTGGAGATGCTGAGCCCCACAACGACTGCCATCGCCAGCGCGACAGCGAGACCGACGACGATCCCCCTGGTCACCCCCCCGAAAGCGATCCCGGTAACCAGTTCAAGCGGGGAGAACGGCGGCATCAGGGTGTCGACGATGTTGCCCTGCACCTTGGCGATCATGATCGAACTCGACGTGTTGGCGAAGGCATTCTGGGCGATGGCCATCATGATCAGGCCGGGTGCCAGAAACGTCGAGAACGGCACGCCGTGTACATCGGGTCGGAATTTACCGAGCGCCAGTGTGAATACGGCGAGAAACAGGAGTGTCGTGACGACCGGCGCCATCAGGGTCTGGGTGTAGACCTTCATAAAGCGGCGCACTTCGCGCATGTAGAGTGTCCAGAGGCCTATGGCGTTGGACGTTGTAGGCTGTCGCATGGATGTCCCGACTTGGATGTTGCGATGTTTCGTTTGTTGTCCTTTGAGGTCTATATAAAGAGTGAAGGCGGTTGAAACCAGTGCTGCCGGAATGGGACCGGATATGAGTGACGACGAAACCGACAAGACACCCAAGCGCCGGCGCGGGCCGAAAAAGGCGACGGCGAAATATCTGGAGAATTCCGCCGCCCATTACCTCGGCCGCTTCGCGACGTCACGAGCGCACTTGCGCCAGCTGATGATGCAGAAGGTCAAGCGCTCCGCCGATCATCATGGAACTGATCCCGCAGAGGGTGAGAAGTTCGTCGACGATATTATCGCGAAATTCGAGCGTTACGGTTTTCTCGACGACAAGGCTTATGCGGAAATGCGGGCCCGTTCTTTGCATGCCAAGGGGACGCCCGTGCGCGGGATCAGATACAAGCTGATGCAGAAAGGTCTCGAGGAAGAATATATCGATGCCGCGCTCGATCACCTCGCTGACGAAGAACGGGCCGCTAACCTGGACCTTGCGGCGGCCCTGACGCTGGCGCGGCGCCGCCGGATCGGTCCATATCGCACCGACGACAAAGAGGCTCGCGACGAGCGGCGTGAAAAGGACATGGCCATACTGGCACGTGCCGGATTTTCCTATGACGTGGTTTGCCAGGTGCTGGATGCGGACAGTGTCGAGGAACTGGAACTCGCAGCCCGCGACGGTTGACGGGGCTACTTGCCGGTTTCAGTCACTTCGTTATGTTCTGGCAAGGGTTCGGCGTGCGGATCCAAGGCTGCTGCCAGAGGTGTCTGGCTCGGCGTTGGCACGAAGTCGGTCTTTTCGTCCGCCGTCGGCGCTGCGCGCCGGGTCATTCGCCAGGCCGCGTAAAACGCGACGAGCGTGAACACGGCACCGATATAGAAAAACAGACCCGCATCGCCGAGCACATCCATCATCGGACCCGCCAGCAAGGGGCCAATGATGGCGCCGGCGCCGTAGATCAGCAACAGCGTGCCGCTGACGACGACGCGTTCGTCCGCTTCCACGTAATCGTTGGCGTGTGAAACCGTCACGGCGTAGATCGGGAAGGAAACGGCACCGAATAGCGCGGCCATGTAAATCAGCAGGTCGGGTTTTATCATGCCACCGGTGGCTACGAGAAACGCCATCCCGCCGCTCAGCAGACACCCGATCAACAGAACCAGGCGGCGGTCGAAATGGTCGGAGACCCAGCCCATCGGCCATTGCATCAAGCCGCCGCCGAGAATGCAGAGTGACATGAACAAAGCCACGCCATCGATGTCGAGGCCGACATTCCCCGCGAACACCGGCGCCAGCCCCCAGAACGCGCCCATGGCAAGGCCATAGGCAAAGCATCCGATAAACCCGAGCGGTGAAATCTTGAAGAGCCTGCGGATCGGCAAGGGGCGGGGCTTTTGCGGTGCGGGTGCCATCGTCCGGGTGATCGAGACCGGGATGATGGCGATGGACACCAGGATCGAGACGAGACAGAAGAGCACGTAACCGTGTGGGTCCGATGTCGAGAGCAGGAACTGTCCGGCGGTCAGCGACAGCAGATTGACTGCCATGTAAGCGGCGAGAACTTGCCCCCTTGTTTCGTTCGTGGCGCGTTCGTTGAGCCAGCTTTCGATGACCATATAGATCCCGGCGAAGCAGATCCCCGATATCGCGCGGAAGATCGTCCAGGAGACGGGGTCGATAAAAATGATGTGCCCCAATGCCGACGCGGATGCCAGCGAGGCGAATGCGGTGAACGCGCGGATGTGGCCCGCGCGCTCGATCAGATATGCGGTGATCATGGTGCCGATGACGAAGCCGAGAAAGTATCCCGACGCCATGATCCCAATTGAGTTCGACGAGAATTGCTCACCCGTGGCACGGATCGCAAGCAACGTCCCTTGTAGGCTGTTACCGATCAGCAGCATCGACATGCCGACCAGCAGCGACGAGATGGAAACGATCTGTTCTCGAACCGAATTCAAAGGCCACTCCCCATACCGGATACGGTCAGCTATTCTAATGCTCTGACACGAGCGTGCCACCCGTGAACGTGAAAAATCTGTGGAAGGTGTTTGAGCGAATATGAGTGAGCAGGACGGACTGATCGGCGCATACGTACTCGACGGCAAAGGCGGAGGGCGCACGCTCGAGTGGGGAGACCTTGAAAATGGAACCGACTTCGACGGACCGGTCTGGGTGCACCTGGATCGCAACGGTGAGAGGTCGGAAACCTGGCTCAGGGAAGCGGCCGGTATCGGGCAATTACAGGCCGATGCGCTCGTGGCGCCTGAAACCCGCCCGCGCGTCGCTTTCATGGATGACGGGATCTTGATCACTCTTCGAGGCGTGAACCTGAACCCCGGTGCTGATCCGGAAGACATGGTGAGCTTGCGGATATGGGTTGATGCGCACCGTATCATCACGGTGCGTTTGCGCAGGTTGATGGCGGTCAACGACGTCCGCGAGCGACTTGCGGAGGGGAACGGGCCGCAAAGCACCGGTGATGCGCTCCGCATGCTGGCGCAAGGCCTGGTGCGCCGAATGGGCCCGGTGATTGAGGATATGAACGATGAAATCGATGCCCTGGAAGACGACTTGGTCGAGAATCCGACGGCCGACATTCGTCACAGGTTGAAGGCGCTGCGCCGTCAAGCGATCGCCTTGCGGCGTTATCTTGCACCCCAACGCGAGGCGCTTGCCCGATTGCATTCCGAGGTCGTTCCGTGGCTGGGGAACGAACAACGTTTTGCGTTCCGCGAATGCGCCGAACAGGTGGCGCGCATCGTCGAGGATATGGACGCTATCCGGGAGCGCGCTGCCGTCATCCAGGACGAACTGACCAACCGGACCGCCGAGCACATGAACCGCAACATGTACACCCTCAGCGTTGTCGCCGCGCTGATGCTGCCGTTGGGGGTGATCACGGGTATGCTCGGCATGAATGTCGGGGGCGTGCCATTGGCGGAGAGCAAGGACGGGTTCATTGTTATCGCCATCCTGCTGGTTGCCGTCGTTGTCCTGCAGGTGCTGATCTTCCGGCGATTGAAGTGGATATAGCGGAGCTTTCGGCCGGTTTGTAATGCCAGGCCAACTCGGCTATGCCTCATCGACCGGATTGCGTAGTCCGAGCGAGGATAGAAGTTGAATCTAGAAGACATCACGAAGTTCTGGGACCTGGTCGCAGACGTCTGGCGCAACGGCGTCGGCGGTGTCGACATCGGGCAGGCAATCAACGCACTGCTGATCCTGCTTGCGTTCTTTATCCTCAGGGGGCTGATCGCAAAGTTTCTGATCGGATGGCTCCGCCGCATGGCGGCCAGCACCGAATGGCGGATCGACGATTATGTGGTCGATGCGATCGCTCCGCCGTTGCGGGCAATCCCCGTCGTCTTCGGGATATTCGTCGCCACTAATTACATGAAGTTCGAGGGGCTGATCGAGACGGTCACCGAGAATGTGACCCGGACGTTGATCGTCATCGTGATTTTCTGGGCCCTGATGCGGGCGATCGGGCCGTTGTCCAGGACGTTCGACAAGCTCGAAGAGATTCTCAGCCGCGAACTGGTCGAATGGATCATGAAGGCGATGCGCGTCGCCGTGGTCCTGGTCGGGGCCGCGACGGTCCTTCAGATCTGGGGGATCGAGATCGGGCCTATTATCGCGGGTGCGGGCTTGTTCGGGGTCGCCGTTGCACTTGGCGCGCAGGACCTGTTTAAGAACCTGATCGCGGGTATTTTGATCCTGGGTGAGAAACGGTTCCGCAAGGGGGATTGGATCAAGGTCGAGGGTATTGTCGAGGGGACCGTCGAAGCGATCGGCTTCCGTTCCACGGTGGTGCGTCGTTTCGACAAGGCGCCGGTGATGGTGCCGAACGCGCAATTGTCGGATACGGCCGTCACGAACTTCTCGGATATGACCTATCGGCGGATTTTCTGGCATATCGGCGTCGAATATTCGACCACTATCGATCAGCTCAGCGAAATTCGCGAAGGCATCGCTACCTATATCGAAGAGAACGATGATTTCGTGACGCCGAGCGAGGCGTCCACGTTCGTGCGTATCGACCGCTTCAACGACTCTTCGATCGATATTCTCGTTTACTGTTTCACATATACCAAAGTCTGGGGCGAGTGGCTGGAGATCAAGGAGAAGCTGGCCTATAAGATCATGGATGTCGTCCATGGCGCCGGCAGCGGGTTCGCCTTCCCGTCGACGTCGCTTTACGTCGAGAGCCTGCCATCCGACAGACCGGAACAGTTCGTGCCGCCGAAAGAGGGCGGCGCCTCGAAATCGGACGGTGAAGCCCACGACGGTGCGGCGTTGTCGGCGGAACAATCGCCGACCGGCGGCCGGGGCGATACCCCGGACGACGGCGAGGCGAGTTAATCAGTTGGGAGAGAAGTATGACTGTCACGATCTATCATAATCCGCGGTGTTCCAAGTCGCGCCAGACCCTGGCGATCCTGGAGGAAAAGAAAGTCGATCATGACGTCGTCGAGTATCTGTCGGCGCCGCCGTCAAAAGCGGAATTGAAGCGGATTATCGGTATGCTGGGCGTGAAACCCGCTGAGATTGTCCGCAAGAAAGAGGCCAAGGAGGCCGGACTCGATCTTAACTCCATGAGCGATACCGAGATTGTCGATGCGATGGTTGCCACTCCAATTATCATCGAGCGGCCGATCGTGGTTGCGGGGGACAAGGCCGTGATGGGCCGACCACCTGAAAACGTCCTCTCTATAATTTGACTAAAATTCCCCGCAAATAAGCGCAGGTCCTTGCGCATGGCCGTTTGGAGCGCTTGCGGTCAGGCAAAACCCCTTGCAATATGCCTGACGGGATATCCAACGGGGGGCTGCCAGGATGGCGAAACAGACCGCAAAGACCGGCGCCGCGCCGAAAAAGCGCGCCAAGGCGGTGCTACGCCCACGTGAAAAAGAAGCCGCGCCCCCGGTTCAGTCGAAGCCGCATACGGTCGATCCTGAAAAGCTGGAGGTCTGGCGCTCTCTGCCCGAAGACCAGCGCACCGCGCTCCGTGAACGTGAAGCCGTCCGCATGTTCAATGTCGCCGCTGGATTCCACCGGGAGGGCAAACTCGACGAGGCGGTCGATTCGTACGGTAAGTCTTTACTTCTCAATCCAAAGCAGCCCGACGTCTACAACAACATGGGTGTCGCGTTGCGTTCGCTGGGCAAGCTCGAAGCCGCCGTCGCGTGTTACCGGCGCTCGCTGGTGCTGAAGCCTAACAATTCGGGCGTCTATTCGAACATGGGCAATGCGCTTCGCGAATTGGGCCGGCTCGAAGTTTCGATGGCATCGCACCAACAGGCGGTGCGCCTCCAGCCGCGCTCGACGGAGGCCTATTATAATCTGGGCCTCGTGCTGCGCGACCTCGGTCAAACCGATGCCGCGCTGAGCTGCCTGGAAAAAGCGCTTTCGCTCAATGAAAACCACGTCGATTGCCAATGGGACAAGGCGCTGACGTTACTTGAGATGGGACGCCTCGAGGAAGGCTTCGAAGCTTACGAAAGCCGCTGGCTCCTGGATCGCAGCCCGCCGCGCGAGTTCGACAAGCCGCGCTGGGATGGCTCGGACCTCAAGGGTAAAACCGTGCTCGTGCATCACGAACAGGGTTTTGGCGATATGATCCAGTTCGCCCGCTATCTGCCGATGATCAAGGAACGCGGCGGCCAGGTGGTCGTCGAGGTGCAGCCGGAACTGGCGCGTCTTATCGGGTCGGTGGACGGCGTCTCCAAGGTCTTCAACCGCGGCCAGACGCCGCCCAAATTCGATTTCTGGATTCCGATGATGTCGTTGGCGAACATTTTCGGAACATCGCTCGAGGCGATCCCCGCTTCGGTCCCATATGTTGGCCCCTTGGATCCGGGTGCGGTGCAATTGCCCTCGTCACTCGGACGGATCAAGCGGGTCGGGATTTCCTGGGCCGGGCGTCCCACGCATCGGAACGATCACAACCGTTCCGCCGGATTCAAACATTTCATCGAAATCCTCGGTTTGCCGGGGCTGTCGGTCTATTCCCTGCAAAAAGGACCGGCGACGGCGGATATCGCCGAACATGGCTGCGATGCGCTGGTCAACGACCTGGGGGACCGCCTGCGTGATTTCTCCGATACAGCAGCAGTCGTGAACCAGCTCGATCTGGTGATTACCGTCGATACGGCGCTCGCGCACCTGGCCGGGGCCATGGGTAAGCCGGTTTGGGTCGCCGTACCGTTCGCGCCGGATTGGCGCTGGATGCGCAACATTGAGACCTCGCCCTGGTATCCGAGCATGCGGCTGTTCCGTCAGAAGCGGCATGGGGCCTGGGCAGGGGTTTTCGGCGATATTCGCCGCGCACTCAGAGACGAGATCGTCGACGGGTAAGTATTTGCCACAGTTAGTTTCGGACAGGCTTTACGCTTTGTAACTCCGGAGATAAAACTGTGACTTAGATTTGATTGATTCAGATCAATGCTGCGGGGGGCGTGGCAGGGATCAAATACCTGACATCGAGCAGAAATATAAGCTCGTGGTTGTTGAGGATTTGATCCAATGAAAGCTCATCACCGTAAAGTTCCCACGAGTACAGCGCTGTTTTACGGCGCTTATCGTTATTTGTGCGAAACGATTGTGCGTGACGCCGCGGTGATGCGATGAGGAACAGCGATGTCCTGAAACTGGCGCTGCGCGGGATGCTGTTTCTCAGCGTCCTGTTGATGGCCGCGGGTATCTACCTCGCCGCCGAGACCCGTCATTCCTTCGAACACCTGACCGAAATCGATAACGAGCGTGTCTCGATCATCGCGCAGTTGCAGGCGAGTTCCGATATCGAGCGGGCGATCGGGTACACGCACTTCATTCACAACTTCAAAAACGCCGTGCTGCGCGGACAAGCGGATAAAATGCGGTTGGCGCAGGCGGACCTCGATCTTGCGCGGCGGCGGATCGGCGACTTGAGAGCGCTCAACCCGCAGCTGAGCTCCATTCTCAAAGATCTGGAACGAACCCTGGATGAGTACCGCGTCAAGTCGGATATCGGCCTGACGTTGATCGGGGAGGGGCGCTCGCCGCGTGAAATCGATCGCGAGGTCAAGGTCGACGATACGGCCGCCGCCGCGGCACTGACCGCGCTCGACAATGAAATTAACAAGCTTCGTAATGAGCTTGATGTTAACTTTAGGGTGCACATTGGTGAACATAACTCGGCGATCAACAATGGGACAATTTTCGCCTTCGCCCTGATCCTGGCGGCGATGGTTCTGGGCTGGATTTACGTCACGGTGATGCGCCAGTCGCGGGCGCTTTTCCGGGCGCGCGATCTGTTGTTGGAGACGGTGTCGATCACCCAATCGAAAGCCGGGAACGAGACGGACGATGGCCCCTCAGAAGCCGAGATCGTTGCACTGGATGCAGAAAAAGTCGAGGACGCCGTCATCGGGCTGGCGCGCATGGTCGAGGATCAGCAGCGCAATCTTGTCGAGACGACAAAATCGCTTCGGGTTGCCAACGAAGACCTAAGTCGCTTCGCCTACGTCGCCTCGCACGACCTGCAGGAACCCTTGCGCAAGATTCAGTCGAACATTGAACTTCTGGAGATGAAACACGGGAAAGAGTTCAGCCAGGGGCAGGAGAAGTACCTGGACCGTATCGCACGCTCGGCGGGCGATATGCGGAAGCTAATCGACGATCTTCTGAACTATTCTAGGCGAGGCACCGAAGCGATGACGTTGCTGCCCCGCAATCTTCACAAGATCGTCGACGATGCGATCGCCGAGATTGTCGATAAGCCGGGGGCGGAGAACGGAAAATTCGCGAATACGGTGCCGGAAGATCTGGAGATCGTCGCGGATTCGAAGTTGATCGGCTACGCGCTCAACAATCTTCTTGGGAATGCGGTCAAGTATGCGCGCGATGGGGTGCCACCCGACGTTTGCGTTAGTGCCGTGGCCGACAACGACAATTTATCTTTGTGCGTCGCCGACAACGGGATCGGGTTCGATCCCGAATATGCCGAGCAGATTTTCCTGCCGTTCGTGCGGCTTCATGGCCGCAATCATTACCCGGGCAGCGGCATCGGCCTCTCGATCGTGAAGAAAGTCGCCATGCGTCACGGTGGTACGGTGACTGCCAGCCCCAGGGGCGATCATGGCGCCGCGTTCACCATGAGACTGCCGAGAACCGGCCCGGAAAAAAGGGAAGAAGCGATATGAAAGATGATCAGACCATCGTCATAGCCGACGATGATCCGGAAGATTGTGACCTCGCGACCGAGGCGATGCGGCTCGCGGACATGTCCAATCCCGTGAATATCGTCAGGGATGGCCATGAGCTTATCAGTTATCTGAAGAATCATGTCGACGCCGAGGGGGAGCGTAAACCACCCGCGATTATTCTGCTGGACCTCAACATGCCGCGCATGAACGGACACGATGCTTTAAAGCAGATCAAGGCCGACCCGGAGCTTGCGCATATCCCGATCATCGTCATGACGACGTCGAGCAACGAAGCGGATGTCGAGGAAACGTACCGGCTCGGTGCGCAATCCTATCTGGTGAAGCCGGGGTCGTTCCGCGAGCTTGTCGAAAAGTTCAAGCATCTGCGGCGCTACTGGTTCGAGACGGTGAGACGGCCGCGCGAGCGCGGTGTTTAGAAGGCGACGACTTTATGCATAAACGCATTCTGCTTCTGGATGACGATCCGGAATTTCACGACATCTTCGAGGACTATCTAGGCCTCGCGTTGCCAGACAACACTTTTACGTTCCGTGCCGCGACCACGTGCGAAGAGGCGGAGAGCATTCTGAGCGGCAAGACTCACACCGTTGTCTTCGTCGACTATCGGCTGGGGGCAGGGACGGGAATCGAATTCATCCGCAACTGCGCGGTGCAGGGTATCGACGTGCCGTTCGTGTTGTTGACGGGCTTTGAATCGTCCAATGTCGACAAGGAAGCGTTGGCCATCGGCGCCTTCGATTTCATGCCGAAAGACGATCTTCGCGTGGAATCCTTGTCCCGTTGCGTGCGCTTCGCGGCGGCGGCTCAGGAAAGCCGGAACGATCTGAAAGTGGCGCTTCGTCTCGCCCAGGACGCCGCCAAGGCGCGTTCGGAGTTTCTCGGCAATCTCAGTCATGAGTTCCGCACCCCACTGAACGGCGTCATGGGCTTCGCGACGATCTTGAAATCGATGCCCGACGCGGCGCCGGAAAAGATCGAAAACTACGCGAACATGATCCATGAAAGCGGTCAGCGTCTTCTGGAGTTGTTCGAAGGTATGCTCGTCGTTGCCGAGAAAGAGAGTGGTACGGAACTCAACCCCAGTCACTTCAAGCTGCAGGACTGTATTGCCGAACTCTGCGAGCGTTTCGAGACGATCGCAAAGGCGCGGAACATTCGATTTAGCCTCAAACAGCCGCATCCGCCGCTTATCGCCGATACGGACCCGGCGGTCCTGGCGTTGGCGATAAAACCGGTGATCGCCAATGCCGTGAAATTCACCGATCCGGGCGGCGAGGTCGCCGTCGACGTTTCGATCAAGGATTGGCTGAAGATTGCAGTAACCGACACCGGGCGGGGGATGGATATCGAAACCCTGCAGCAGGCGTGCATCCCGTTCTTCCATCATGAGACGTATCTCTCCCGCGAATACGGTGGACAGGGATTGGGGCTGGCGGTTGCGAAAACCTCGATTGCGGCGCTAGGTGGGGTGCTCGATATCGACAGTGAGCCGGGACACGGGACGCGTGTGCTTGTGGGTCTTCCGCTCGAAAATGTGCTGGCGGGAAGCTGCACCCTGCCGACAATGTCTGAAACTGTTGAAAGCCCCAATGACGGCGGATTCCATTCGTATAAAGACGCCTCCGACTAGGGTAATCGTTAACACCATCTTTACTCCTTGAAGGCCACCATAGGGGCGCCTGGGCGCGTGTCCGTAGAGGAGAGACGGGTGGCAACCAAAGAGTATAAATCCGGCGATGTATTGATCGCTGAAGGCAGCGTGCCGGATACCGCATACCGTGTCGTCAACGGCTCGGTCGAACTGACGCGCGATGTCGACGGCATGTCGATGCCGACCGCCGTGCTCGACCGCGGCGCGCTGGTGGCTGCCGAGGAACTGCTCGACGGCCGGGCTATGGAAGATACCGTGCAGGCGCTTGGAAACCTCGTCGTCGAGGTCGTTGGTAAGGAGCTGGCGGCGCGCTTGCTTGGGAAACAGCCCGCCAAAGCCGAAACCCGTGATAAGCCCGCCCGCAAGAAAACGACGGAAAAGCTGCCGGCCAAGTCCACGTCGCGTGCACTGGTCGCGTTGTCTGCGCAGTCGGACACCGAGTATACGGTCGAAGACCCGGCTTCGAGCGTGCTGAAACCCGGCCTCCTCAGACGTATCCTGAAGCCCGAATTCGCCGATATCTACGACCGTCTCGACGTTCGTGTTTCCGCCCTTGAGGGGGAGGGGGGTGAGCAGGCGGCGCAGCACCTGGTTTCCGAGCTCTCCAAGCGGCGCGGTATCCGTGCCCGTACGATGAACGCCAAGGTGTCGCTTGAATTCGAAAGCGACCCGGTCTCGGCAATGGCTGACCTTAAACGTGCGTCCGAGCGTTGGCTTCTGGATAACGGGGGCGACATTGTGGTCTGGGGCGCGACCGTACATGGCGGACAGTTGCTGCATTTGCGCCTGTTCGTTCGCGAGGACCCTTTGGTCGATCAGTTCCGAATGGGTGACGGGTGGACGTTATTGATCCTTCCCATGCCGCTCGACCCGGCGTCGTCGCACAGACTTCATGCGGCATTGCTGGCGGCGATGCGGACGAAGCAGGCAGGCAAGCTTCTGACCGTGCGGCGCGATCTCGACGTGTTGCTGCAAGACGCCCGCGAACAGTTATTACAGGAAGTGCCGGGCCTGGACCCGCTTTCGCGCGCCGAAGAACGTGCGACGCTCGCCCGCACTTTTGCCAGCACGATCCGTTTCAAGCGCAAGGCCGATGATGCGCAGACGGCTTTGACGTTATTCGATAGCGCACTCGAATCCTTCAGTGCCGAAAAGACGCCGTTGGAGTGGGCGTTCGCGCACCGCGACCGGGCATTCCTCGGGCAGTTTATTGCCGAGCGCACCAACGATACGGGCGCGCTGGAAGCTTCGATCAACGATTTGGAAGACGCGCTCAAGGTCATTGGGCCGACGGCATTCCCGCATGACTGGGCGGCGATGAACAATCGTCTGGGGCTTGCGCTTTATCGTCTCGACTTCGACAACGGGGACGCGGAGACGCTCGAACACGCGCTCCACGCGTTCGAGAATGCCCTGACCATTTACGACCGTAGGAAATCCCCGAACGAGTGGGCCGAAGCGATGGGCCATTTTGGGCAGGTGGCGTTGGTGATCGGTCGCGAAAACCGCAATCCGTCGATGCTGCTGCAGGCGGTCGAAGCGTGTAATGCCGTCGTCTCCGCGCGTGATCGGAGAAACATGCCCCTGCACTGGGCGTCGGCGCAGAACAATCTGGGATCGGCGCTGTTCCTCTACGGACGCGTTGCCGGCGATACGGGGGCCCTCGAAGGCGCGCGCGATGCGTTCCGAACGGCCCGCGCGATCTACGTCGAGAAGGGGGCCGACCGGCTCGCCGCGGTCGCTGAGAAGAACCTCGGACATGTCGACAAGGCGATGTCGCGACGCCGTCGGAAGGAAGCGCCGCCGGAACTGCCGTGGGAGGGCAAGCCGGGCGAACCGCCGCCGCTCCCATGGGAGTTTGGTCCAGGAGCAAGTGGCACCGCCGGAAAACCCGCAGCGGCGCCGAAAATCACTCGGACGAAAGATGTCTGGCTCGACGACCGGCTCCGCTAAAAGCGGCCTTCAACGCCTGACGGCTTGAAACCGGTTTGGGGCGGGTGTATCTCCCGAATATGAAAGACGATGGGAAAAAGCTCGATATCGAAGGTGTGATCTGGCTGCAGCCGGACGGCGAGCCGGTGTCTTGTGAAGAAAAACTCGTGGTGTTGCGCGAGAACCTGGAAGAGATCCGCCAGGAATGCCAGGACGCACTGGAGGACGCGGTCCTCATGGGGTGCGACGAAACCCAGGTGCGCGAGGTGCTCGAACAACTCGTGCGTGGCATCGTCAATCCGTATCCGCAGAAGTAACGGCCGTATCTTAAGCCTTTGAAGCGAAGTGCCGGACCAGGTCCGTTGCGCTGATCATCCCCGCCAGATAGCCATCCTCGACGATGGGAAGATGGCGAATATGCTTCTCCGCCATCAGCTTGGCGACATCCTCGACCTTATCCCGATCGGAACACGTCAGCACGTCGCGCACCATGAACATGTCGACGGGCATGTTGAGAGCGTGATTGCCATGCTCATAGAGCGCGCGAACGACGTCCCGTTCAGAGATCACCCCGGCTAGCGCGCCGTCGGACGAGATAACCAGCGTCAGGCCGATCTTGTGTTCGGCCAGATAGTCGACGGCTTCGCGGAGCGGCCGACCAGCGGGAACATGGAGGACGAAGTCTTCATTTACGCCTTTGACATCCTTGACGGTCGTATCGTCATAGGCGCGGCGGCGGCGTTCTTCGGCCATGATTGAGTCTCCGTATATTAGAAAACGCTCAAGCTTCCGACGACGGCATTTATTTTTCAACGCCGCATTCGTGACAAATGGTTTCACGAAGAACCTTTTTCCGGTCGACCGAAGTCATTAACCTGCGCCGCATGGACCTGCGCCATCTCAAAACCCTGATCGCGATCGCGGAGCACGGCTCGTTTGCTGCGGCTGGGGATGCTATTGGCCTGACCCAGTCCGCCGTCAGTCTGCATGTGAAGGCGCTGGAAGAGGATCTCGAAACAAAACTTTTCGACCGCACGACCCGCCCGCCGCGCTTGAACACGCGTGGCCGTAACCTCGTCGACCGTGCACGGGAAATCGTCGAGAAGTGCGAGAGCCTGACCGATATCGTCACGGGAGAGGCACTGAGCGGCAGCCTCGACATCGGATCGGTGCCAACGCTGCTGTCGGGGATACTGCCACCGGCGCTGAGTGCAATCAGGCAAAGCCATCCGGACCTGCGCATCCGCGTATCGAGCGGTCTTTCGGCCGATCTCGTGGGGCGTGTGCACAAGGGAGAGCTGGACGCCGCGGTGGTGACAGAGCCGTCACAACTTCAGACGGGTCTGAGTTGGCATATGTTCGCGGAAGAGCCGCTGATGGTGATCGCGCCCAAGGGGACGCGCGGCATCACGGATCGAGAACTTCTCGATGCCGGGCCTTTCATCCGCTTTCAGAGGTTTGCCTGGGCCGGTCGATTAATCGACACGCACCTCAAGGACCGGGGGATACGGGTCCATACGGGGATGGAAATCGACTCGCTTGAAGCAATTGCTTCGATGGTGGCGCATGGGCTCGGGGTGTCCGTGGTGCCGGATCGCGCCGGCGCCGATCTTCCGGAGGGGATCGTCAAGGTGCCGTTCGGCGATCCACCTCTTTGCCGGGTGATCGGCGTTGTCGAACGCCGCGATAATCCGAAAGCGCACCTGACGCGGGCGTTGGTCGAGATATTGAGCGGCCTCGCTGGTGATAAACGGCCCAAGCGGAGAACAGTCCGTATAAATGATGAAATTTAATCAAGAAAACAGGCATAATATTTCGTTTTTATCAAGTAAAGCCATCGGCTAAAACCAAATGGGTGCAAAGGCACCTCACCTGAAAAGGAACATCCATGACGACCAATACCGGCCCTCTCGCGGGCATTCGCATACTCGATCTGACCCGCATCCTTGCCGGGCCGACCTGCACCCAGCTTCTGGGTGATCTGGGCGCCGATATCATCAAGGTGGAAAAACCCGTCGACGGGGATGATACCCGGGGTTGGGGGCCGCCTTATCTGCAAGACAAGGATGGTAACGATACCCGCGAAAGCGCCTATTACATGGCGTCGAACCGCAACAAGCGCTCGATCACCATCGACATCGCGAAGCCGGAAGGGGTGCAGCTGGTCAAGGATCTGCTCAAGCATTGCGATGCGCTTTGTCATAATTTTAAGGTGGGCGGGCTCGACAAGTACGGTCTCGGCTATGACGATATTCACGCCGAATTTCCGGACAAGGTCTATCTGCACATCTCCGGGTTCGGACGCACCGGTCCTTATGCGAAGCGTGCGGGGTACGACATGCTGGCGCAGGGCATGGGGGGCATCATGAGCCTGACCGGTCCTGTCGACGGCGACCCGCACAAGGTCGGTGTCGGTATTTCGGATGTTATGTGTGGTATGTACGCGACGACGGCGCTCCTTGCCGCGCTGCGCCACCGCGACAAGACGGGTCAGGGCCAGTTGATCGACTTGGCGTTGCTGGATACATCCGTGGCGTGGTTGATCAATGAAGGGGTCAACTATCTGACGCACGGGCATCCGAATGTGCGCCGTGCGAACGCGCATTCGAACATCGTTCCTTACGACGTCTATCCGACCGCCGATGGGTTCGTGATCATGGCGATCGGGAACGACGGTCAGTTTAAGCGGTTCTGCGAGTTTATCGGCAAGCCGGAAATGGCGGCGGACGAGCGGTTCCTGACAAATGATATGCGTGTGCGCAATCGCGACGTCATCACGCCGTTGATGCGCCAGATCACGGTCATGAAGACGACGGAGGAATGGGTCGATGGGTTAGCGCCGTTGGGTGTGCCTTCGGCGCCGGTCAACACCGTCCCCATGGCTTTTGAAGATCCGCAGATCCTGCATCGGGGCATGCGGATCGAAATGGATCATCCGATCGCCGCCGACGGCAAGTGCCGCCTGATCGGTAATCCGATAAAATATTCCGAAACCCCGGTGTCGTATCGCCGTCCGCCGCCGATGACGGGCGAGCACACCGATGAAGTGTTGGAAGAATTGTTGAACCTCGACGACGCCGCGCGCAACAAACTGCGCGATGACGGCATATTGTAAGGGAGCCGAACCATGTTTCAGCTGACGGACGAACAACTCGAACTTCAGGCCGCTGCCCGCAAACTCGCCCGCGATGTGATCGCGGACCGTGCCGCCGATGTCGATAAAACAGAGGAATACCCCTGGCACAATGTCGAGGAACTGGCGAAAGCCGGCTTCACGGGTATGACGATCCCGAAGGAATGGGGCGGGAAGGGCTATTCATTCCTGCATGCGGTCCTGGTCGTTGAGGAGATGGCCAAGGTTTGCGGTGTCACGTCGCGGATCGTGGTCGAGTGCAACATGGGGGCCGTCAGCGCCATCATGAAATACGGTTCGGACGAGCAGAAGAAACTTGCCGCCGAACTGGTGCTTGCGGGCGACAAACCTGCGATCTGCATCACGGAACCGGAAGCGGGCTCCGCCGCCACCGACATGACGACGACCGCGGTCAAGAAAGACGGTGGCTACGTCATCAACGGGCGTAAGCACTGGATCACCGGTGGGGGCGTTTCGAAGCTGCATCTGATCTTCGCTCGCGTGATCGAGAATGGGAACGATATGGGTATTGGTGGCTTCATCGCCGTACGAGATCAGGCCGAAGGTCTGCGCGTCGGCACCCGCGAGCCTGCGATGGGGCTTCGGGGTATCCCCGAATGCGAGATGCTCTTCGAAGATTTGTTCGTCCCCGAAAGTATGGCACTGATCCCGCCCGAGGGGATCAAGCGTGGGTTCGCCGGTTTGATGAACGCCTATAATTCACAACGCGTCGGCGCCGGGACCGTGGCCCTTGGGATCGCCGAAGGTGCATACGAAAATGCGCTCGCCTATGCGGGTGAACGCGAACAGTTCGGCCGGCCGATCGCGGAGTTCCAGGGTCTTCAATGGATGCTCGCCGACATGTCGATCGGAATCGCCGCATCGCAGGCGCTGATTTATAAAGCGGCCGCCTCGGCGGAAACCAACGAGGGCGGGTTCCCCGATATGTTGATGGCGGCGCAGGCGAAAATTCTCGCCTCCGAGACCGCGATCAAGGTGACGTCGGACGCGCTTCAAGTTTTCGGGGCTGCGGGGTATTCGCGCAATCGCCCGATGGAACGCATGTACCGCGATGCCCGCATGTTCACGATCGGTGGCGGTACGGCGCAGGTGCTGCGGAACCTGGTCGCCGGCAAGATCCTCGACCGCAAGCTGCCGCAGACCCGGGACGGTTATTTGAAACTGGCTGAGCGCACCCGAGCCGCCGAATAAGGAAAGAAGACAATGACGACGACGTCCGACATCATCGGCAAGCGGCTCTACGACGCCGGATGCCGCCATGCTTTCGGTATTCCGGGTGGTGAAGTGCTGTCGTTGATGGAGGGGTTGGAAAACGCCGGCATCGATTTTCATCTGGTGAAGCACGAAAACGCCGGCGGGTTCATGGCGGAAGGGACCTATCACGCGACCGGTGCCCCCGGTATTCTGGTGGCGACCGTCGGGCCTGGCGTCGTCAACGCGGTGAACGTGGTTGCCAACGCATGGCAGGACCAGGTGCCGATGATCTTCCTGACCGGATGCGTCGATGCGGCGGAAGCTGAAACGTACACCCACCAGGTATTCGACCATACCGATGTCATCCGACCGATCTCGAAAGCGTCTATGACCGTCGCCGACGGTGCCGTTGACGTGATGATCGACAAGGCTGTCGCGATTGCCATGCAGGACCCGCCGGGCCCCGTGCATATTGACGTGCCGATCAACATCGCGGGTAAGGATGCGAAAGTCACCGGTTACCCGGGGCGCGCCGCCATGTCGAAGGTGGCACCCGCCGCCGGGCCGGACCTTGAACGCGCGAGGAATGCCATCGCCAACGCCGAACGCCCGTTGATGATCGGCGGCGTCGATATTCTTCACCACGACGCGGCGCCGGTCATCGACGAAGCCATACATCGACTGAAAATGCCGGTGCTGACCAGCTATAAGGCCAAGGGCGTGGTCGCGGAGGATGATCCGCTGTCTCTGGGTGGGCACGGGCTGTCGCCCAAATCGTTTAAAACGCTGAAGCCGATGATCGACGAGGCCGATGTGATTGTGCTTGCAGGCTATGACCCCATCGAGATGCGGATCGATTGGCGCCATGCCTGGTCGACGGGCATGGAAGGCAAGACGGTGATCGAAATCGCCGGGCATCCGAACACCCATTACGTGCATCAGGCGGATATCAGTTTCGTCTGCGATGTGGGTGAGGGGATCAAGGCGCTGACCCAGGGGATCAATGGGAAGGATACCTGGAAAGACGGCGCCATCGAAAAGATGCGTGAAAAATTGCGCGACGCCTTCCCGCGGGACGAAAGCTGGGGCCCGGCCGCCGTCATCGATGCGGCCAGGACCGCATTCCCAAAACAAGGTTTTGCCGCCGTCGATACCGGCGCGCACCGCATCCTGTTAAGCCAGCAGTGGGATTGTTATCTGCCGCGCACGCTCGCGCAATCGACCGGTCTCTGCACCATGGGCTGCGCTTTGCCGATCGCCATGGGCCATAAAATCGCCAACCCCGACACGCCGGTGATCGCGTTCACGGGCGACGGTGGGATGGAGATGATCCTCGGCGAGTTGGCGACGCTCAGGGATATGCGGTTGCCTGTGGTGGTTGTTGTGTTTGTCGACGAAAGTCTGGCGCTGATCGAACTGAAGCAGCGTGCCAACAAGCAGGATAATCTGGGCGTTGATTTTGGAGGCACCGACTTTGCCAAGCTCGCCGAAGTGATGGGCGGTATCGGCGTGACGGCGACCGATCGCGCGACACTTGAAAAAGCAATCTCGGAGGGCCTGGATGCCGAGACATTTACGCTGATCGCATGCCCAATCGGCAGAAAAGCGTATGACGGCAGGTTCTGACACCGCCTCACATTTGCGTGCACGACAGCAAAAAGACTGGAAACCGGCGAATTCAGGGATTACTTCGGTTCAAGAACGAAGCGGAGGATACGATGGCTGAAAAAATCACCAAGTCCGAACAGGAATGGATGGATCAACTCGGTTTTGAGGCCTTCAAGATCATGCGTATGAAGGGGACTGAGCGCGCAGGCACGAGCCCGCTCAATCATGAAAAGCGCAAGGGTATGTTCGTCTGTGCAGGTTGTGGCGAACCGCTGTTCGCATCCGACACAAAATTCGAGTCCGGTTCCGGTTGGCCCAGCTTTTATCAGCCAGTGGGCGATGAAGCGATTGAGGAAGAAGTCGACAAGAGCCTGTGGATGACCCGGACCGAGGTCCACTGTGCCAAATGCGACGGACATTTGGGACATGTCTTCCCCGACGGACCGCAGCCGACCGGCCAGCGATACTGCATCAACGGAGCATCACTGAAGTTTAAGCCCGAAGGTTAATGCGCCGTTCCCATCGGCACGAAGCCCGGCAGACCTTCGATCCGCGCGATCCATTTCTGGATGTTCGGATACGCGGACAATTCGAAATCACCTTCCTCGGCGACATGGGTGTAAGCGAACAAGGCGATGTCGGCGACCGTCGGCACTCCCGCGACCAACCAATCATGCTCACTTAAATGAGTGTCCATCATCTTCAGCGCCGCATTTCCGTTGGCGCGTTTGCTGGGAATTAGAGCTTTCTGAACCTCATCCAATTCGGGGAGGTGGTTCCAGAACCTGAGTGTCGCGATGTTCGGTTCATGGGAATACTGTTCCCAGAACATCCACTGTAGAACCTGTGCGTGGTGCAGCCGGTCGGTCGGCAGATAGGATGACCCCGCGGCGAGGTAGTTCAGGATCGCGTTGGATTCCGGTAATGCCGTTCCGTCTTCGAGGACCAGCACGGGGATCTTTCCGTTCGGGCTGATCGCAAGAAATTCCGGTGTTCGGGTCTCGGCTTTCAGAACGCTATAGGTCTTGTATGTGTAGGGCGTATCGAGAAACGCCAGCAAAAGCCGAATTTTATATCCGTTACCCGAAATCGGGTCATCCAGCAGCGTAAACATCAACTTCTCCTTGCCGGGCCGCGCGTGATCTCCAATATCCCTTGATAAGCCGAAAGAGCGTTCTGCTCAAAGCACCTTTGGTAATGCGAAGCGCAGATAACCTAATGGAGGGATTTATGCCGGAAACATCGAAAATCGCTATCGTTACGGGGGCCGGTTCGGGGATCGGCCGCGCCACTACCAAGGCGCTGGTCGACGATGGGTGGACGGTCGCACTCGCCGGGCGCCGTGCCGATGCTCTCGACGAGACGGTGTCGATGTGCTCTGCGCCCGACCGAGCCCTCGCCGTACCCACCGATGTCTCGGACCCGGACGAGGTGGCGGCGTTGTTCAAATCGGTCACGGACACATACGGTCGGTTGGATTTGTTGTTTAACAACGCCGGTGCCAACGCGCCGGGCATCCTTCTGGAGGATCTTTCGTATGAACAATGGAAGACCGTGGTCGACGTCAATCTGACAGGATCGTTCTTGTGCTTGCAGGCCGCCTTCCGCGTGATGAAGGAGCAAGATCCACAGGGGGGACGCATTATTAACAACGGGTCGATCTCGGCCCATGCACCGCGCCCCGACTCGATCCCTTATACGGCAACCAAGCATGCCGTGACCGGGATGACCAAAACAGCATCTTTGGACGGTCGCAAATATAACATCGCAGTTTGTCAGCTCGATATCGGTAATGCGCAGTCCGAAATGGCGAACAGGATGGCAAAGGGGGTCAAACAGGCGAACGGCGAGATTAAACCTGAGGCGATGATGGATGTGGACGACGTCGGGCGCGCCGTCGTCCATATGGCGAGTTACCCGCTCGAGACGAATGTTTTCACCATGACCATCATGGCGACAAAAATGCCCTTCGCGGGACGCGGATGAAGCCCGAAAACAAAAAATGGTGCCGCGTACACGGTGTCAATTTTAGGGACGTAGCATACCGCTTTTTTTCGTCACGACAGAATTGTGCGGAAAATGGCCAATAAAAGTTAATTTGATACGTTCTCTTGCCAGAATGTAGAACGCTGATACAATCCGCCGACGACATCGTTTATTCGGCTATAAAAAAATAAACTCGAATAAGCGAGGGCGAATCCAAGTCGGGCATTTGTCCGCGAACATAGAAGTCTGGGAGGACTCACAAAATGAAAGCACGTCTGACGACGGCGGTAATGGCATCTGCCGTTGCCCTGGGCGTCGCGCTGGCGACGCCGGCGAGCGCCAAAGTCGAGGGTGATACGATTATCCTCGGTTCCGCTATTTCCTTTACCGGTAAGTATTCGACAAACGGTATTCATGCCAAGAATGGCTATGAACTGGGCGTGAAAAAGATCAACGAAGCTGGCGGTGTCACGGTCGGCGGCAAGAAGTACAAGTTGAAAGTCCAGTATTATGACGACGAATCGACGCCGCTGCGTACCGCGCAGTTGCTTGAACGACTCGTCAACCAGGACGGCGTGAAATACTTCCTTGGCCCGTATTCGTCGGCGACCACGAAGGCCGCCGCGCCGATCATCGAAAAGTACAAAGTGCCGATGGTCGAAGCCGAAGGTGCCTCACGTTCGCTGTTCAACAAGGGCTACAAGTACCTGTTTGCGGTGTTGTCGACGTCCGAACAATACCTCGCGAGCGCGATCGCGTTGGCTGCTGAAATCGCCGAAAAGAACGGCAAAAAAGCTTCCGATGTGAAAGTCGCGATGGCGTTCGAGAACGATCCGTTCTCGCTCGACGTTCGCGCCGGTGTGCTTGAGGACATGAAAAAGTACGGTATGAAGGCCGTCATCGACGACAAAATGCCGCGTGACCTCAACGACATTTCCGCGACGCTGACCAAAGTGAAAGCACTCAAGCCGGATCTGCTGGTGCTGTCCGGGCATTCCAAAGGTGCCGCAACGGCCGCGCGTCAGATCAAAGAACTGCAGATCGACACACCGATGATCGCCATGACGCACTGCGAAGCGGCGAAAATCACGTCGAAGTTCGGCGAAGCCACCAACGATATTCTTTGCCCGACGCAGTGGGCCGAGACGCTGAGCTACAAGGACGATCTATTCGGCACCGCCGCTGATTACGACAAGCTCTTCAAGGCGACCTATGAAGGTTACAAGAACGTCCCGTACCAGTCCGCGCAGGCGACCGCCGCGGTTCAGGTCTGGGCCGATGCCTTCGAGCGTGCGAACAGCTTCGATGTCGAGAAGGTCCGTGACGCCATTGCGGCGACCGACATGCAGACCTTCTATGGTGGCATTAAGTTCTCGGAAGCCGGGAACAACATCGCCAAGCCGATGGTTCTGCGTCAGATCCAGAACGGTGCGTACAACGTTGTCGCGCCGTCCAAATGGGCATCGCACCCGGTGAACTGGCCGCGCAAGGCGCCGTCGAACTAATAATCGACGGATGATGTTCAGGGGAGCCCGTCCCGGTGAAACACCGGGACGGGTGTACCCGAACTTTATTTTGCGACAACCAATTTCATTAAAGAATTAAACAACAAGGGGAGAGGTCGCCGTGTGGGACAACATCATGGTGCTGGTCGCGGCACCGGTTTTCAACGTACAGCTATTATTGGACGGCCTGTTTATCGGTGCGACGTTCGCACTGGCTGCTTACGGACTCGCACTTGTTTGGGGGGTGATGAACGTTAAGAACCTGGCGCAGGGCGATTTCGTCATTATGGGGGGCTACATCGCCTGGTGGCTGGGAACGCAAGGCATTCATCCGCTTTGGGGCTTGCCGATCGCGATTGTCGTCATGTTCGCGTTTGGATGGGGGATTTACGTTACCATCATCAGGCGCGTCATCGATAAAGACCTCTTCACGTCGCTCTTGGCGACATTCGGTTTGGCCATCGTTATCGCCCAATTACTCAACCTGATGTTCGGCCCCGAAGTTCAGACCGCCGAGAGTGATTTCGCGATTCGTCAGATCCTGGGCGTTGTCACCGTTGCCGAGATTAAGGTGTTGGCGTTCGTGCTCTGCGGCATTCTGGCCCTCGCGGTCGTCATCTTCATGAAGAAAAGCCGCATGGGGCAGGCAATCCGGGCGACAGCCCAGGATCCGCGTGCCGCGCGCGTCATGGGTATCGACACCGACAAGGTTTATGCCTTCACGTTCTCTCTGAATGCGGCGATCTGTGGTGCGGCAGGCGCCCTTATTTCGATGATCTGGGTTATTCAGCCGTTCTATGGAATTTCTTATTCGATCCGTTCGTTCGTGATTGTCACGGCGGCCGGCTTCGGAAATTTGCCGGGTGTGATCATGGCGGGCCTCGGGCTTGGGGTTATGGAGAACTACAGCGGCTTCGTGCTCGGTGCCGAGTTCCAGCAAGCGACGGTCGTCGGCTTGCTGCTTCTGGTGCTGATCTGGCGTCAGATTCAACAGCGCAAGTTGCGCCAAGTGGTCAGCTAAAGGGCGGTTATAAAAATGAATAAGAATTTTAGTTTCAAGTTGCACTTCCCAATTCTGGTATTCGGGATTGCAGCGCCGTTCCTGTTCCCGGGACTTCAGCTGCAGATTGCGACCCTTTGGGTGATGGTGTTGTTCGCTCTTACCTGGGACATCATGGGCGGGCAAATGGGCTATAACTCGCTCGGCAATATTCTCTTCTTCGGTGTTGGTATGTACACGTCGGTCCTATTCCAGGTCGGCCAGTTCGCCGACATCGCAGAATATACGTCCGCGCACGGTGGTGATTCATTCACCTTCACCAATGCCGAGTACTACCAGGGCCTAATCATCGGCATCATTATGTCGGGTGTGGTCGCAGCCATCACGGCGGCGTTGCTCGGCTGGACGGTGTTCGGTCTGCGCGGTCCATATTTCGCCATCGGCACCCTCGGCATGGCGATTGCCGCCGGCGAACTGATGGGAACATGGGAATGGGTCGGCGCCGGGAGCGGTATTTCCGTCCCGGTCTTCCCCGGAGGCGCACACACCCGATCGTTACTGTTCTATTTCCTGACATTCGGTGCGGCGATCCTCACCTTCGTGACACTTCAATGGGTTTACAAGACGCGCTTCGGCCTCGCCGTTAACGCGATCCGCGATGATGAGGAAAAGGCGGAAGCAATGGGCATCCACACGGTCCGTTATAAAACCGTAGCGTGGTCCATTTCAGCGTTCTTCGTCGGGATTTCGGGCGCATTGTTCGGCAACATTACCGGTATCATCGAGCCTCTGGAGGTTGCCTTCCCGACCGTCACGTTCGGTATCTTCATGGTCGCCATGACGCTCTTGGGTGGGAAAGGGACTTTGTGGGGGCCGGTGCTCGGCGCGGTGCTGTTCCATACCCTTAAAGAGGTCACGTGGACTTATTTCCTGGGATGGCAGTGGGTCGCCCTCGGGGTGCTCATCATCATCAACGTGGTGTTCTTCCAACAGGGCATCATGGGTTGGCTGATGGAAAAGTTCCCCGAGAAATTCGGTATTGTCGTTGAAAATAAAGAGGCCACGCGATGACCAATTATATTATCGAGGTCGAGGGCGTTTCCAAATCCTACGGTGGCGTGGTCGCCAACAAGGGCATTTCGATGAAAGTGCCGGACGGCAAGATCACCGGTCTGATAGGGCCTAACGGGTCGGGAAAGACGACGCTGTTCAACTCCATCGTCGGGTATCACCCGATCGATGAGGGGTCGATCAAGTTCAAGGGGGAGGAGATCTCGACGTACCGAGTCCCCAAGATCGCGCGCCTCGGGCTTCTTCGGACGTTCCAGCAAACCCGCATTTATTCGAACATGAACTGTATCGAAAACATGCTGATCTCAATTCCTCACCGAAAGATGGGGTTCGCCGACATGTTCGGTGAGCGCGAGGATAAACAGACCATGGAAGAAGTCGAGCGATTGCTCGATTTCGTCGGCCTGTACGAGAAGCGGAGGCTCCGTTCCGGTGATCTGTCTTTCGGTCAGCAGAAGCTGCTCGAATTCGCGATGGCGCTGATGAACAAGCCGGAAGTGTTGCTTTTGGACGAGCCGACTGCAGGGATTAACCCGACGCTGATCAATGGCCTGATCGACCGGTTGCGCCGGGCCAATGAAGAATTCGGCATCACGCTCTTCGTGATCGAGCATAACATGCGGGTCATCATGAACATGGCTGAAAGCATCTATTGCCTCGCGCACGGTGAAATGCTGGCGCACGGCAGCCCGGATGAAATCCAGAACGATCAACGCGTCATTGACGCCTACCTGGGAGCGCACTGATGTCTGAAGAGCAACAGGAAACGAGCGCCGAGCGGGCCAAGCGAAAGGCCGGCGGCTATCACATGGGTGGCGTTGAATCGGTCATATCTGTGGAACAGGTCGTTGCGCAGACAAAGGCGATTGCCGAGGAAGTCCCCATCGAGAAACTGGCCGCTTTGGCCAACAACAACCCTTTCGTCGAGATCAAGGATCTCCGAGCCGGTTACGGTAAGATGCAAATTCTGCATGACCTCAATCTTCAGGTCGCCAAGGGCCAGTCGCTTTGTCTGATCGGGCCGAACGGCGCCGGTAAATCGACGATCCTTCATTCGATATATGGCTTCACAAATATATTCTCGGGTTCCATTGAGGTCGGCCCGGCCGATAATAGGCAGAACGTAACCAAGCTGTCGCCGAACCAGAAACTGATGAAGGCTGGGATTGCCTATATTCTCCAGGATAAGTCGATCTTCCCCGACATGACCGTCGAGGAGAATCTCTGGATGGGCGGGTTTTTGATGGACACGCCAGCGATGGCCAAGGAAGCGGCCGAGAAGGTGTTCGCCAAGTACGACCGTCTCGCGCAACGCCGCACCCACAAGGCAAAGGTGCTTTCGGGCGGTGAGCGCCGGCTTCTGGAAATCTCGCGTGCCCTGGTGATGGACCCGGATGTGTTACTGGTCGATGAACCTTCGATCGGTCTGGAGCCCCGCTTCATCGATATGGTGTTCGAGATTCTCGACGATTTGCAGCATGGCGAAGGCAAGACCATCATCATGGTTGAGCAGAATGCAAAGAAGGGACTGGAGTTTGCGGATATCGGTTATGTGCTGGTGTCAGGTGAACTGGCTATCGCCGGCAAGGGGGACGAATTGCTTGAGAACCCCGAAGTTGGACGTCTGTTCCTCGGCGGTTAATTCTATATCTCCGGCGTACAATGGAGCATCGGCGGTTACCGTTGCTTGATTGGAGCACTTGCCTGACCTCAGCCTGAATCTTTACGCCATTTTTGGGTTCGTCGGCGTGGCCCTTTATCTAGGGTCTTACGCGGCGCTTCAACTCGGCTATCTCAACGGGCAGGGTGGCCTATATGCGCTGTTGAACCTGCTGGCGGCGAGTAGCGTGCTGATCAGTCTCGTCCAGGCGTTCAACCTGTCGTCTGCCGTCATCCAGTCCTTCTGGATTGTGATCAGCATCGTCGGACTCGTCCGAATGTATCTTCTGACCAGGCGTACAAAGTTTACGAAGGACGAAGAGAACCTCATCAGAAGCGCTCTCCCGGCGTTATCCAAGAGAAAGGCGCGTAAGTTTCTCGATGCTGGTCACTGGATCGATGGCGAGGCGGGGGCGTTGTTGACTCAAGAGGGAGAGCCGGTCGATCACCTGATCTATATCCTCGAAGGCGCGGCTGAGATCATCAGCAGTGAGAGGGTTATCGCCGTTTGTGAAGCGCACTCGTTGATTGGTGAGTTGACTGCGCTTTCGGGGGAGCCAGCGACGGCAACTGTGCGCTTGAGCGCCGACACGCGCTATTTCTGCATCGGGGTGCGCGTGTTGCGCGACCGCTTGATGCGGGACGTCGAAATCCGAACGCATCTTCAGGCAGCGGTGAGCCGACAGATGATGCATAAGCTCGTCCGAACCAATCAGGCGCTTGCCCGGCGGGATAGTGCTGACGGTTAGTCCGCCGCTTGCGCGTGCGCCTCGACGACCTTGTCGGCATCCTTGCCGGTCAATTCCTGAAGATGACCGAAAGCGGACGCGAATGTCCCAGCACCTTGCGTGGCCGAGCGGATCTCGACGATCAGCATGTGCATTTCCGATGCCGGCATTTGGCAGGACACCTCGTCCCATCCATCCCACCCATCCTTGGCGTCGAAGCCCAGGATCTGACCTCGATGCGATGTAATGATGCGCTGGATGCGTGCCGTATACGCGTTCGGGATCGAGATCGTCACACTGTGAATCGGTTCGAGCAGAACGGGTCCCGCTTCCGGAAGCGCTTCTCTGACTGCTTGCCCACCCGCTTTCCGGAATGCCATCTCGGATGAGTCGACGGCATGGAACTGGCCATCTCTCAGCAGCACCGAAACATCGACCACGGGAAAGCCGAGCGGGCCGGTTTCGAGAGCCTCTCTGGCACCGGCTTCGACGGCGGGGATGTACTGTTTCGGCACCGCGCCGCCGTGAATGGTGTCGGCGAACTGAAAGCCTTCGCCGCGTCCAAGCGGTTTGATATCCACGTGTACGTCGGCAAATTCGCCATGCCCGCCGGATTGCTTTTTATGGCGCGCATGTTTGGAAACCGCCTTTCGAATGGTTTCCCGATAGGCCACCTTGGGTGTGGTCGAAACAACGCTAAGACCACTCCGGTTCTGGAGTTTCTCGAGTGCCAGTTTCAGGTGCATCTCACCTTGCCCCAGCAAGAGATACTCGCCCGTTGTGTCGTCGTGCTGGGTCGATAGCGACGGGTCCTCGTCCATGATCTTTTGCAGGTTGGCGGGCAGTTTGACGTCGTCGGAGCGGCTTTCGGCGCGGATCGCCAGACTGTAGAGAGGCGTGATCACAGCGTCAGAGGCGGCGCCAGAAATCACTTTCTCCGGGCCGAGCAGATCGCCGGTGGTGGCGTTCTCCAGCTTGCCGAAACCGACCACGTCACCCGTTTCGGCGACCGAAACCCGGTCCAGATTGGGGCCAAACATGCGGTTGATCCCGGCAGGGCGGGCACCCGCCAGATTGTCGCCGTCGGCGACCTTGCCCCGCATCACACGCCCATAGGACAGCTTGCCGGCATGGCCGGCGTGCACGGTTTTGAAGATGCGCACCCGTGTGTCAGCAGTTTCACCGACGCCAAGTCGTGCCGCCGTTTCATCGGGGCTCGGTGCTTCGTGTCGCAATGCCTTCATCAGGCGGCGAATGCCGTTGCCGTGCGTTGCCGAACCAAAGAACACCGGGACGATCAGATTCTCGGCCAGATCCTTTGTCAGGTTGGCGTACACTTCGTCCGTTTCAGGAATCGCATCCTCCAGAAGTTTCTCGAGCAGGGTGTCATCAAAATCGGCGAGGCTCTCGAGCATGTCGTTTCTGGCTTCGGATTCACGATCCTGCACCGTGTCGGGGAGCGTAATGAGCTTCGAGGCTTGCCCTTCCTGCCAGCTGAAGGCGCGCTCGGATACCAGATCGACGTGCCCGCTCACAGCGTCGCCATCACGGATCGGGACTTCGCGCAGTACCAGCGGGCGCGTCGAAGCGGCCTGAAGGGCAGCCATGGTTTCACGCACGCTGGCGCGAGTTTGGTCCATTTTGTTGATGAACAGGATATGCGGTAGCCTGGCTTCATCCATCGCGCGGAGTGTCGGCGCCAATGCGATGGCTTTGTCGGGTTCCGGCTCGCAGACGACGACCGCGATATCGGCGACATCCATGGCGCTTAACATTTCCTGGTGAAGCTCGACCGAGCCGGGGACGTCGATAAACGTCCAGCGCTCGTCCAGGTAATCCGTGCTGGCGACAGTCATCTCCGTGGACATGGCGTGCGCCCTGGCTTCGTCGGACGCATCGCCGAGACTTGTGCCGCCGGCGACGGCGCCGCGGCGGTTAAGGGCGCCAGCCTCGACGAGAATGGCCTCGAGAAGCGAGGTCTTCCCCGAAGAATAAGGACCGGCGATCAGCGCCGCGCGCGGTGGTGCTGGGTGGTTTCTGGTCATATGCGGTTCCTCCCCGGATGTTTCATCCAGGCCCAAAGGACCGCTTATGGTGGGTCGTCTGTTTTTATCGAATGGTGCGGCCCGTTGGGCACTTCATTCGCTTGTTTTCGGCTACAGCGTAGCGTCATTTCGGCATCGAATCCAAGTGGGAACCAGGATTCGCGAGCGATTAACGTGTTGGATGGCTGAATGACGTGAAGTCGCACGCCGGGAATTGCCTCGTATCCCGGACTGTGGGACCCTGTGACCCATAAATTGCCTTGGGGATGGAGCTTCCGAGTATGAAGGATCTGGGAACATTCGATTATGTGGTCGTCGGCGCGGGCAGTGCCGGTTGCGTGCTCGCCAACCGATTATCGGAAGATCCAAACGCCCGGGTCGCGCTTCTGGAAGCGGGTGGCAAGGACGACTATTTCTGGATCCACATTCCCGTCGGCTACCTCTACTGCATGGGCAATCCACGCACCGACTGGGGCTTCCAGACCGAACCGGATGAAGGCCTCAACGGCCGCCAGCTCAACTATCCCCGCGGCCGGGTATTGGGTGGGTGTTCGTCGATCAACGGGATGATTTATATGCGCGGGCAGGCGCGCGACTACGACCAGTGGCGGCAGTTCGGAAACACCGGCTGGGGGTGGGACGACATCCTGCCGTACTTCAAGAAATCCGAGGACCAGCTCGCGGTATCGGATGACGAATTCCACGGCACCGGCGGCGAGTGGCGGGTCGAGAACCAACGGCTGCGCTGGGATATCCTGGATGCGTTCCGCGATGCCGCGAACCAGGCGGGGCTGCCGTTGACCGACGACTTCAATACGGGGAACAACGCGGGCGTCGGATACTTCCACGTCAACCAGAAGGCCGGCTGGCGCTGGAGCACGGCGAAGGGATTCCTGCGCCCGGCGAAAGAGCGCAAGAACCTCGAGGTGTTCACCCACGCCCAGGTCAAATCGCTGACCATCGAGGACGGCCGTGTCACGGGGGCCGAGCTGCGCCACGGCGATGCGGACGCGACGATCACGGCGTCCGCGGAAATGATCCTCGCCGCGGGCTCCGTCGGCTCCCCTCAGATCATGGAGGTGTCCGGGATCGGCAATCCGGAAGTCCTCGCTCAGCACGGGATCGATGTGAAGCACGCGTTAAAGGGTGTCGGCGAGAACCTGCAGGATCACCTGCAGATCCGTTGTATCTACAAAGTCTCAGGCGTTACGACCCTGAACGAGCAATACAACTCGTTGATCGGTAAGGCGAAAATCGGCCTCCAGTATGCGTTGTTCCGGCGCGGGCCGATGACCATGGCGCCGTCGCAGTTGGGGGCGTTCTGGAAAAGCTCGGACGAATACGAAACCCCCAACATCCAATATCACGTGCAGCCGTTGTCGCTGGACAAGTTCGGCGAGCCGTTGCATCCGTTCCCGGCGTTCACGGCGAGTGTGTGTAATCTGAGGCCGGAAAGCCGGGGCTCGATCCATATCAAGTCTTCGGACCCGATGGCGAAGCCGGCGATCAAGCTGAATTACCTGAGCGCCAACGCGGATAGAAAAGTCGCCGCCGACGCGATCCGGTTGACGCGCAAGATCATCGAGCAGCCGGCCCTCAAACAGTATCGGCCGGAAGAATTCAAGCCCGGCCCCGAGTACATGGACGACGACGGGCTGGCCCGCGCGGCGGGCGATATCGGTACCACGATCTTCCACCCGGTGGGGACCTGCAAGATGGGCTCGGATAATATGGCGGTTGTCGACGAGCGCCTGAGGGTGAGGGGAATCAAGGGCTTGCGGGTGATCGACGCGTCCGTCATGCCGACGATCACGAGTGGCAACACCAACTCCCCCACCATCATGATCGCCGAAAAGGGCGCCGACATGATCCGCGAGGACGCCCGCGCCTGACGACAAATTCGGCAACCCGCGCCCACAAAAAAGACCCGCACAGGGCGGGCCTTTTTGAGTGGCTGGGGT
>JAEPMA010000003.1 GCA_017644185.1 Rhodospirillales bacterium | reverse complement strand
GCAGCGTCCGCGACGACGTGGTCATCGCCGCTGCCGATGAAAAGGGGCTTGCGATGGTGTTCACCGGCATGCGCCACTTCCGCCACTAGATTTTAGACAGGCCCATAGATGAAACTGGATATCGAACGCGTCGTCTCGACGCTCTGCGACATCGCACCACCGCCCGCGCCGCTACACGAACCCCGCTTCGGGACGCCTGAGCAGGAGATGGTGGTGAGTTGCCTCGAAGACGGCTGGGTGTCTTATTACGGCGCGTATGTTAACCAGTTTGAGGAAGAGCTGGCGGCGTACTGCGGTGTCGAGCACGCCGTTGCAACGGTCAGCGGCACGGCGGCGCTGCACGCCATCATCCATATGATGGGGATCGGCCAGGGGGACGAGGTGCTGGCCCCGGCACTGACCTTCGTCGCTTCGATCAACGCCATCGCATATACGGGTGCCGTGCCGCATTTCGTCGACGCCGAAGACCGGACGTTCGGTGTAGATGCAGCCAAGCTCACCGAGCACCTTCACCGGATTTCAGAACGGCGTGACGGTAAGCTTTTCAATAAAGAGACCGGCCGGCGCATCGTAGCGCTGATGTGCATGCACGTGTTCGGCCACCCAAGCGATCTGGATGCCTTGGCGGCGGTTTGCGACGAATTCGGTATTCCGCTGATCGAAGACGCCGCCGAAGCGCTTGGCTCTTTCTACAAAGGTAAGCACGTCGGCAATCGCGGCTATCTCTCCGCGCTCAGCTTCAACGGCAACAAGATCATCACCACCGGCGGCGGCGGCGCCATTTTATGTAATGACGACGCGCTTGCGGAGCGCGCCCGGCGCATCACGACCACGGCGCGGGTGCCGCATCCATACGAGTTCAGCTTCGACGAAATCGCCTTTAACTACCGGATGCCGAATATTAACGCGGCGGTCGGCTGCGGACAGATGCTGCTGCTTTCGGAGTATCTTGAGAAAAAGCGGCGTCTTGCCGCCAAGTACGCGGCGGCGTTCTCTGAGGTGGAGGGAATTCGTCACGTCGGCGAACCGGCCGATTGCATCAGCAATTATTGGATCAACGTCTTACTTCTCGATCCGGGTTGCGAAGACAACCGGGTACCGATCCTGGAGGCCGCGCACGCGGTTGGGCTGGGGACGCGCGCCGCATGGATCCCCGTATCGCAACTAAAAATGTATGCGGACTGTCCGAGAATGGATTTGCCGGTCACCGAAAACCTTTATAACCGCATAATCAACGTGCCGAGCAGCCCCCATTTGGCGGACGGCGAATAATCCCACGGCAGATACAATGTTCCGCCGCATCACTGAGATTAAAGGGCAAGCGCTAGAACGATGACTGAAAACTCCAAGTACTACGCCGATGCAGGCATGAACTTCGATATCGCCATAGTCGGCGGTGCCGGTCATGTCGGGCTACCGCTCGCAATCACTTTTGCGACCAAGGGGCAACGGGTGCTGATCCAGGACATCAACGAAGACGCCCTAAAAACGATTGCCGCTGGCCGACTGCCCGCGCTGGAAAAGGGCGCCGACGTCCTGCTCCCGCAGGTCCTAAAAGACGGAAATCTGCTCGTTACGTCGGACCCCGCGCTGGTTGAAAACGCTGCAACCGTGGTGATCACCATTGGCACGCCGGTCGATGAATTTCTGGATCCCGTACACAAGGCCGTCAAACAGTGCATCGACGAATTGTCGCCGAACCTGAGAGACGGTCAGTTCATCGTCATGCGCTCGACCGTTTTTCCGGGGACCACCGACTGGCTGAACAACTACTTTAAACAGATCGGGAAAGACCTGTTGCTCGCGTTCTGCCCCGAACGGGTCGTCCAGGGGCTTTCCATCGACGAGTTGCAGAACATGCCGCAAATCGTCAGCGGCACGACTGAGGAAGCGGCGAAGCGCGCGCACGCGCTTTTCAGCAAATTGACGGACGAGACCATCGAGCTGACGCCGCTCGAAGCGGAACTCGCCAAGCTATTCAATAATTCGTACCGCTATATTTCCTTCGCGATCACCAACCAGTTCTACATGATGGCCAACTCGGCGGGCGCCGATTATCACCGCATCATGGATGCGATGACCCGCAATTATCCGCGCGCCAAAGACATGGCCAAACCGGGTTTCAGCGCCGGCCCGTGTCTGTTCAAGGACACCATGCAGTTGGCAGCGTTCGCACCCGACCAGTTCAACCTCGGCCGTGCGGCGATGCTGGTGAACGAGGGGATCGTTCTCTACATCATCGATCGCCTGAAACAACGATACGACCTGGCCGACATGACTGTCGGTCTTCTCGGGATGGCATTCAAGCCAAACAGCGACGACATCCGCGCGTCCCTGAGCTACAAGCTGAAAAAACATCTCGTCATCGCCTGCCGCGACGTGCTGACCACCGATCCGCTGGTCAGTGTCGACGACGAACTGGAACCGCTGAACATCGTCGTCAAGAAGAGCGACGTGCTGATCCTGTGCGTCCCTCACAGCGACTACAAGAATCTCGATACCGGTGGCAAGACCGTCATCGACATCTGGGACTTTCTGGAAGACGGGGTCAACGTTTTCTGACGCAATCGGCGGCGGCCCGTCCCCGGCAAACCGGTGATCACACCGCATCAAGATCCAGATACATCCGTAGCGCCGCTTCGGATGCCGGCATTTCGAGGCGGGCGGAGATCTTGTCCACGTTCACGTCGTAGCGGGTGGTGATTTTTTCTTCATGCTCCGGAAACGCCGCCGGATCGATTCCGCGTTTGTCTGCGATCATTTTTTTCAGAGCGGGGATTCCGATCGGTGCCGAAGCGGCAACATTGAATGTCCCTCTGTCTCCCGACGCCAGAAGAACTTCGATCGCGCGGCCGAGCGTCGAGGTATGCAATAAGGACAGGGTGCTTTCTTCCGTCATTCGCAACGGCTGATCGTTGAGCAGATCGAAAACGGGGTTCTTGCGCAAACCCGGTCCGATCAGCGTTGCACACCGGATCACCAGCGGCCACGCCGCGTGGTCGAGCACCATCTTTTCCGCCATCACCTTATGGCGTGCGTAGGTGTCGATGGCATCGATATCGATCTCGGCGTTTTCACGGCTGAACTCGAGCGCCCCCCGGCCCTCTCCGTAAACATCCACGGTCGAAAGATAGAGATAGACATCGCACGAAACCGCGTTCAGGCGCGCCTCGACCGACGCAACACTTCGCACGTAGTTCTCTTCGGGGTTTTCGTTCGCCCAGAAACGCCGGCCCTCCCCATTACAGTCGAGCAAGACATAGACCGGACCTTCGGGCAGCGGATCCGACCGGCCGATCCGCGAACACATATGCCCCGCACCTGACAAATACGTGGCCAGCGCATTGCCGATGAACCCGTGCCCGCCAATTACAGCGATCTGCATGACGCCCCCAAAGTGTCCGTGGGAGATATATTCCCGGTCGAACGCGGATAGTGTTCACCGGTTTTCAGAGCGTTGATCAAATCGAGAATTCCATGTGTTTCGAACGAATGGCTTACGCGTAACGTATCGGCTCGCACCCGATGACCGCAACTATTACCCGCTCCGGCGCATGTGCGATGCCGCTGGATGACGATATCCAAGAAAAGACGCTTCATTCGGCATGACCATAAGTGGTTGGCATTTCACCGTTCGGACGATATCAAGTCCTGCGTTCTCCCCGGTTATTAAGGTAATTCCATGAGCAAGAAAATCGCTGTCACGGGCGGCACCGGATTCATCGGCTCGGCGCTGGTACGCCGGCTGGTCGCCGACGGGCACCGGGTGCGGGTCTTCGACAACGACTCCCGCGGCACGGCGACGCGCCTCGACGATATCAAGAACGACATCGAAATCGTCCACGGTGATATCCGCGATGCCGGCGCGGTCGCGAGCGCCCTTGATGGTCAGGATACGGTCTGGCACCTCGCTTATGTGAACGGCACCGAGTTGTTTTACGAGAAACCCGACCTCGTCCTCGATGTCGGCGTCAAGGGCATGACAAACGTCATCGACGGCTGCCGCGCAAAGGGGGTCGCAGAGTTGATCTATGCGTCGACATCCGAGGTCTATCAGACGCCCGCCGTGGTGCCGACGCCCGAGGACGTGCAGATGGTCGTTCCCGACCCGACCAACCCGCGCTATTCGTATGGATCGGGGAAGATCATCGGCGAGATGATGGCGCTGCACATAGCGACACGGTTCATGGACAAGGTGCAGATTTTCCGGCCGCACAATGTCTACGGCCCCGATATGGGGTGGGAGCATGTGCTGCCGCAGTTCGTGCTCCGCATGAGGAAACTTTGTCAGGAATCGGATGTCGACCCACTACCGTTCCCGATCCAGGGCGAAGGGCTAGAGACTCGCGCCTTCAACTATATCGACGACTTCATCGACGGCGTGATCCTGATGTCGGAGAAGGGCGCGACCGGCCAAGTCTACCACATCGGCAATCCCGAAGAGATCGCGATCCGCGACGTCGCGCACATGGTCGGCGCGTACTTCGGCCGCACCGTGACGCTCGAACACCAGCCCCTCCAGAAAGGCGGGACGCCACGCCGTTGCCCCGATATCTCGAAGATCGCCGCACTCGGTTATCGACCGAAAGTCATGTTGGCGGAAGGCTTCCCAATTCTGGCCGACTGGTACATCGCCAACTGATGCCTTCGGAACGTATCCTTCGTGCGGCTTGGCATGCGTCGTTGCTTGCGATGTTGCTGCTGATGGGATTGCGCATTTATTACGGCTTCTCGTTTTCGGAACCGCTTCAATATATTTCGAGCGGCGATGAGCAGGCATCCCTCTACGCGATCTGGAAGTACGTCAACGGGCTTGAAGTGTTCACCGATCCGACACGAAGCCCGTACTCAATGTCCTACTTCAATGCCCTGTTTTATGCGGCGTACGGGACGTGGACGTGGACATGGCAAGGGCTGCTCTCTGTTCCCGACGCCTGGATCCCGACCATAGCACGGACGCTCACCTTAGTCGGGGTGTTGCTTGGGTGGGTCGGCCTCTCGGTCGCATTTCGGTTCATTGTCCGGGCGAACGGTTCGCCCAGAGATGCGGCGATTGAGCCGATGGCGGTGCTGTCGGCAGCTATTGTATTCGTCGGCCCTCTTATGGGGTTTTGGGCGATCACGGTCCGGCCGGATGTCTGGGCCCTGACCTGCGAAGCTGTTGGCGTTCTTGTTTTCCTGAAGACCTACGGGCGCAATAAGACGCAAGCTGCCATACTTGCAGCAATAATTTTCTTCATCGCATGGATGTTCAAGCAATCGGCGATTGGGGCGGTGTCGGGTGTAGGGTTGTTTTTGCTGACCGGACGCTGTTTCCGCCCGCTTGTGTTCTATTGCGCCGTCTTCTGGGGTCTGTGTGCCGTCTGCATCCTTGGCGGTGACGACGTTTACAGACAGAGCCTTTTCTTTTCCAAAATCCAGCTTGTCTTTTCGCCCGCTCATGCGCTTGGAGTCTGGGGAAATGCGCTGCCGAAAACGCTGCCGATATATCTGCCGCTTCTATTGGTGATCTACGGGCTTATTCGGCATGCCGAATTCCGTGCACGGCTTTTCGCGGATTGGGTGGCCTTGTTGTTCCTCACCGGTTTTGTCGCCTCGGCGGGCGTCATGTCCGTTCTTACATTGCAAGACGGCAGCGCGGAAAATTACACGTTCACGCCGACCGTGTTCGCGGCAGGCTTGCTAATCCGAAGTTCAGTCTGCGCAGGCGGCATGTCAGCCCTTTCGAAGATCAGTCACGCGTGGATCGCCGCTGCCGGTATACACGTCGTGTTGTGCATCCTTGTCATTGCCGGAGCGGCGGGCCTTCTCGATGCGGCAGGAAAAAATCACGCTTATTGGACCAACATGAAAACCTGCATCGATAAATTTCCCAAACCCGTGTTCGTTCAGGACACTTATCTCTCTTTGCCCTGGATGGTGGAAAGCACCGAGCCGTTCGTTCTTGCGCATACCTATAGCCAGACCCGCGAAGTTGGTGTCCCGCACGAAATGGGTGGGATCGGCGGGCGCATCGCGGCCGGCGAGTTCCGCACGCTGGCGCTTTCCACCGACCAGGCCGACGTCGGCTACGACGGCGCGCGATTGGATGGCTACAAGTTGCAAACCGGGCAATGCGGCAATTTGTTCATCTGGTCCCGGGTTGAGCCTTGAGTTCTGCGCCGTGTCTGGCACAAATGCGGGTGAGTCCGCTTTCCGGCAACGACGGATGAAAATTTCGTAATGGTTGAATACCGCGCATCGAAAAAAAGCACCTGCCGAATCTGCGGTAGCGGAGAGCTTGTCCGCTATCTGTCACTTGGCGACCAACCGCCGTCGAATTCATTCATTAGCCAAGCGGAAATCGCCGCCGAACAGGCTTTTCCGCTCGATGTCTATCTGTGCATGTCGTGTGGCCTGTCACAACTGCTCGATATCGTTTCGTCGGAGGATATTTTCGACGATTACGCCTATCTGTCGTCGACGTCGCGGGCGCTTTGCGATCACTACCAGGAAATGATCGATAACGTTCTGGCGCTTCTGAAGCCGCCACCCGGCAGTCTTGTCGTCGATATCGGCTGCAACGACGGCATCACCCTGAACTGTTATCCGGCGGGGTCTTACAAGACACTCGGCGTCGAGCCGTCCAGCGCCGGAGAATATGCGCGCGAGCGCGGCTTCGAGGTCGTTGACCGCTTCTTCAATGAACAGTGCGGCCGCGATATCGCGGCGTCGCACGGCAAGGCGAAAATCGTCACGGCGACCAATGTCTTCGCCCACGTCGACGATATCGTCGGGTTCGCCGCCGGCATCAGGGAGCTGCTGGACGATGACGGTGTTTTCGTGATCGAGTTCCCTTATCTGGTCGACATGATCGAAGCGCTTTATTTCGACACCATCTATCACGAACACTTGTCTTATCTGAGCCTGGCCCCTCTCGACCGGCTGTTCGCCGACACCGGCCTTCGCGCTTTTCGTGTTGAGAAAACCGACGTCGGCGCGTCCGGACCAGCGCTGCAGCTTTTCGTCTGCAAGCGGGACGCCGGGTACGAGAATGATCCGAGCATCCTTGAGATGCGTGACGCCGAGACCGCCTGGGGCATCAAGCGCATCGAAACCTACGAACGTTTCGCCGGGCGGGTCCGCGAAACCGGCGATGCCCTGGTGACGCTTATCCGCGATATTCAGAAACACGGCGGCAAGGTCGCGGCCTATGGTGCGCCCGCTAAGGGCAATACGCTTTTAAACTTCATCAAGGCAAATACATCGCTGATCGATGTCGTCGCCGAGAACAACGAACTTAAAATCGGTAAACTCACCCCCGGCACACACATCCCAATCGTTTCAGATGACGACTTCATGGCCGGCGGCTATTCGCACGCCCTGTTGCTGGCCTGGAATTATTTGGACTTCTTTCTGCAGAAATCGGCGTTTATTAAGGATGGCGGGAAATTCATCGTCCCCGTACCGAAACCGGATATACGCCCGTGACAAAGAATGACGACCGTATCATCGAGCTTGAAATCGTGGTCCCCGTTTACAACGAGGGGAAGAACATCATCTCGCTTCTGGAAGACGTGCGCCGCCATGTCGAAACCCCGTATCGGGTGATGATCTGCTACGATTTCGACGAGGACGACACACTCTCCGCGATCGAAGAGTATGAACACAAGGACCACGCCGAGATCGTGCCGGTCAAGAACACCGGGCGCGGTCCCAACATGGCGGTCGTCACAGGGCTTCGGCATTCGACCGCCCCGTTCGTCCTGACGCATATGGCGGATGACGATTTCAACGCCGACATCATCGACAAGATGATCGACCGGGCGAAAGCCGGCGCATCGGTCGTCGCCGGCAGCCGTTTTCTGCCGGGCGGCTGCATGGACGGATGCGTCTGGTATAAAAAGATGCTGACCGTGACCGCGAATATCTCGATGTTCGTTTTCGGCCGTGCGCCGATCCGCGATGCGACGAACGGTTTCAAACTGTTCACGCGCGAGCTTCTGGATCGGGTCGAACTGGAATCGACCGAGGGCTTCACCTATGCCATCGAACTGGTCGCCAAGGCGCACCGTCTCGGTCTCCGTCTCGATGAAATTCCCGCCAAATGGTATGAACGCCGGGAAGGCGAAAGCCGTTTTCAGATCATCCCTTGGATCAAACCGTACCTGCGCTGGTATTTCTTCACGTTCGCGACGACGTGGCTCAGGCGTGGGCCGGAGACGATGAAACCCGGAAAATAAGCTGGACGGGTTTGCTCAGAATTTCCGCTCGGAAATCAGGCCCGCATCCATGTTCTTGAGGCGCAGGAACTGCGCAAGCACGTGCATGATCGATTGGTGCACGTCCTCGATGACGCCGTAATTGTCGGCGTCCACGTGCAGATGCACGTCCGCCAGCTCGGCGGTCCTTCCCCCCGAAAATCCCGTAAACGAAATCACGCTGACGTTGTTTCCGGCGGCCCATTTGGCAGCACGGACGACGTTTTCGCTGTCGCCCGACGACGACACCGTGACCAGCACGTCACCGGCGTGCGCCATGGTGCGAAGCTGGTAGACGAACACTTCGTCGAAGGAAATGTCGTTGGCGATCGCGGTCAGCGTTTCCACCGTCGACGACAACGAGACGACGCGCGGTTTGATCTTGGTGTCCGTCTGCACCCCCTTGAGGTGGTCGCAGTGGAAATGATTTGAGATCGCCGCGGATCCACCGTTTCCACAGACATAGACCGTGCCCCCCTGCGCGTAGGTGACATCCAGAATATCCGCGGCCTTGCCGAGGCGTTCACGGTCGATAGATGCGAAACCCTTCGCGATCTGCATCGCGTAAGCATCGATGAAATCGCCTATGGCGCCGAAGTTGTCGTCGGGGAACGTCATGGCTTCCTATATCCCGTTTACCACTATCAGGCAACCGGCCCGACCATCAGTATTTGGGGCGATAATGCACGCCGCGCAACAGCAGGCCGCCGATAATCAGGAATGCCAGAATCCCCGCCATGCCGACGCGCTGGCTTTCGAACGCCGCCGTCAGCGCGCCCACCAGCATCGGCCCGAGGAACGCCGTCGCCTTCCCCGATAAGGCGTAAAGCCCGAACATCTCGGTGCGGATTTCGGACGGCGCGAGATGTGCCATCAAAGAGCGGCTGGCGGACTGGGCCGGTCCCATGAAAAGCCCGAGCGCGAGACCGATCACCCAGAACCAGGTGACATCCGTGATCAACAGGATGGCGCCCCCCAAAAACGTCAACGCGGTCAGCGATACGAAGATCACCCGGATCGGCCCCCAGCGGTCATCCGCCCAGGCGAACGCAAACGCCCCCAGCCCCGCCGTCACGTTGATCCCGATCCCGAACACAATCAGGTCGGCAAAGCTCATCCCGAACGTGCCCGCCGCGTAGATCCCCCCGAATGCGAACAAGGTGTTGAGGCCGTCCGTATAAATCATCCGCGCGATCAGAAAGCGAAACACGACGGCGTGGCGGCGTGCACGGCGGAAGGTATCGGCAAGTTCCCTGAAGCCGCGCCTTACCGCTTCGGCGGTGCCGATGTCGGTCTCGGGCTTATCGGGACTGAACAGAAAGATCGGGATCGCAAACACCGCCATCCATAAAGCAACGAACGGTCCGGTGATACGTAAGTGTTCGGCCTGATCCTTATCCAAACCGAACAGCGGTGTATCGGTCTGCACGAACAATAAGAGTACGAGCACCAGACAGACCAACCCACCGACATACCCCGTACCCCATCCCCAACCGGACACCCGCCCGATATGACTATCCGGGACAAGGCGTGTCAGCATCGCGTTGTAAAACACCATCCCGGTCTCGAACGCCGCATTCGCGGCGGCGACCAACAACAATCCCCAGACCATCAAACCGGGGTCCGGCGCCACCACCCAAAGCGCGGCGGAAAAGACGATGCACGCCGCCGTCGTTACCAACAGCCAGGGCTTACGTGGACCGGTGTGATCGGCAATCGCGCCGGCGATGGGGCTGATCACGGCGACGAACAACGCCGACCAACCGATCGCCTGGCCCCATAAAGCGGTCCCCGTCACCTCGTCGGGCGCAACGCCCTTGGTGAAGTAGGTTGCGAAAACGAATGTGATGATGACGGTCGGAAACGCCGAGTTGGCCCAGTCGTAAAGACACCAGGCCGCAACCCCCAAACGTGTGGACGGCTTAGTGCTTGGCGCCATCCACCATGGTCCGAAGCTGGCGGCTGGCGACCGCGATCATCGACAGGTCGTTTACCTCCACGTTCCACAATTCGCCCAGCATCTGTTCCGTCGGCTCGACGAGGACGGGATTGGCATCGATCCAGGCGTCGACCGCCTGATGCGGCGACATGCCTTTTTTCGCTTTGTCGAGCACGGCCTCGGTGAGATGAAGCTGGTGGCTGTAGATCTCCTCGACCAGCGCCGCGATGGCGAGCTGCTGCCAGTGGCTTTCCGATTCGAGCCCTTCCGCCGCCGCACGCAGCCGGCCCATTCTAAAGCGCGTGCCGATGGCGAAGTAGCTTTTGGCAACCGTCAGCACATCCGTCTTCCGCTTCAAAGACAATCTCACGATGTCGCAGCCTGAATACAGGTTCACCAGATTGGCGACACGCAACGCCAACGCTTCGGAAACCCCATGTTCGATGTACGGGGTCGCGCGCGTTCTGACATCGCTGACGTAATGTTTCGGCAGCGTCGACGACAGGTTCTGTGCCAGCCGGCGCATCCCGTCGGCGAAGGCCTCGCAGTTAGTACCGATATCGAGATTGCTTTCGCCGTGCCGCAGGAACCAGAGCGTCACCCATTCGAGCAGATGATGGGTATCGATCATCATCGAGGTTTGGGTCGCCGCCGGGACTTTATTATCCAAGGCTTCGATTTCCGCCCACAGTTTTGGCATCTCGAAAATTTCCTGGGCGATGAACCAGGCGCGCGCGATTTCGGCGACGCCCAATCCCGTCTTTTCGTGGATTTCGTTGATAAACGTACCACCCATCCGGTTGATCATGTTGTTGGTCAACCGGGTCGCGACGATCTCGCGGCGGAGACGGTGTTTCGAAACCTCGTCCCGGTATTTCTCGCGCAGCGGTGTCGGGAAGTAACGGACAAGGTCATCGAACAGATACTTGTCGTCCGGCACGTCGGATGCCAGCAACTCATCATATGTCCATAACTTGGCGTACGACATCAGCACCGCGATTTCCGGGCGGTAGAGCGCATGACGTTGCTGCGCGCGTTCGGCGATCGTCTCGTCGTCGGGCAGGAACTCGACCGCACGATTAAGACGGTCCGCACGCTCCAGCATTTTCATCAGGCGATGCTGGTTGTCGAGCGCGGCGAGCCCGCGTGCCTGAATAAGGGTGATCGCCTGGCTTTGGTCATAATTATGGCGCAGCACCAGGGATGCGACCTCGTCGGTCATGCTGGCCAGCAGCTTGTTGCGCTGGGCTTCGTTCAGATCGCCTTTTTCCATCACCTGACCCAGGAGGATCTTGATATTCACTTCGTGGTCCGATGAATCGACGCCCGCAGAGTTATCGATACTGTCGGTGTTCAACCGGCCGCCGTGCTGAGCAAACTCGATCCGGCCGAGTTGCGTCGCCCCAAGGTTGGCGCCCTCCCCGATGACCTTGGCACGCACTTCAGCCCCATTGATGCGGATCGCATCGTTGGCGCGGTCACCGACATCCGCCGAGGATTCATGGCCGGCCTTGATGTACGTCCCGATCCCGCCGAACCACATCAGGTCGGCGTCGTGCTTGAGGATCGTCTTCATCAGCTCATTCGGGGTGACGGTGTCTTTCTCGATCCCGAACAGCTTTTTGATCTCGGGCGAGAGTTTGAGCGACTTGGCACTGCGTTCGAAAATCGCGCCACCCTTGGACAGGAGACGCTGGTCGTAATCTGTCCACGACGACCGCCCCATGTCGAACAGGCGCTTGCGCTCTTTCCAGGTTTTCGCCGGGTCCGGGTTCGGATCGACGAAGATATGCAGATGGTTGAACGCAGCCAAAAGCTTGATGTGTTTCGACAGCAACATCCCATTGCCGAACACGTCCCCCGACATATCGCCGACGCCGACGCAGGTGAAATCCTCGGACTGGGTATCGATGCCGATTTCGCGGAAATGCCGCTTCACCGATTCCCAACCGCCGCGCGCGGTAATGCCCATGCCCTTGTGGTCATAGCCCTGACTGCCGCCTGACGCGAACGCATCGCCGAGCCAATGGCCATAGTCGATGGAAACTGAATTTGCGATATCCGAAAACGTCGCCGTCCCCTTGTCGGCGGCAACGACGAGGTAGGGGTCGTCACCGTCGAGACGCACCACATCCTTGCGCTGCACCACCTTCGGGCCGGCGATGTTGTCGGTAATATCCAGAAGCCCGGACAGGAAAATCTTGTAACACGCGATACCTTCGCTCAGGAACGCATCGCGATCGCCCGCCGGCGTCGGCTGTTTGCAGACGAACCCGCCCTTGGAGCCGACGGGTACGATGACCGCGTTCTTGACCTGCTGCGCCTTGACGAGACCGAGGACCTCGGTGCGGAAATCTTCCGGCCGGTCAGACCAGCGAAGCCCGCCGCGCGCGACATACCCAAACCGCAAATGCACACCCTCGACCCTCGGGCTGTAGACCCAGATTTCGCGGAACGGCCGGGGCAACGGCATCTCTTCGACATTCCCCGAATTGATCTTGAACGAGACGTAGGACTTGTGGCCGCCGTCGGCAGCGTTTTGATAGAAGTTCGTTCTGAGTGTCGAATCGAGCATGTTGAGGAAGCGTCTCAGGATCCGATCCTCGTCGGCACTGGCAACGTTTTCCAGTTTTTCGAGATACGTCTTGCGCAGCTTTGCCGGATCGGCGGCTTTCTTCTTCCCGCTTTTCTTATTTCCAGACGGGTCGAACGTGGCGTGGAACATGTCGACCAGCAGCCCGGCGAAACCCGGATGCCGCGCGATGGTCTGTTCCATATAAGCCTGGGAATAGGGGATTCCGACCTGCCGCAGGTATTTGCAGTACGCGCGCAAGATGACGATATCGCGCCACGCCAGTTCCGCGCCGACCACGAGCGCGTTGAAGCCGTCGCTTTCCGCGTCGCCGTGCCAGACGCGCGAGAACGCGTCCTCGAAATTGTCGCGGGTCTTGTCGACGTCAATGGCGCCGCCAGAGCGTTGTTCGAGTCCGAAATCGTGAATCACGAGACGCGAGAACCCGGCGTCGGCAATGCGGACTTCGTGCGGGCCGCCCTCGTCGATGACCTTGAACCCCATATGCTCGAACACGGGTAAGACATCGGAAAGCGCGATTTCGGACTCGGGATTGTAGAGCTTGAAGCGGACCGTGTCGTTTTGCGCATCGGCGGGCCTGTATAGATGGAAGCCGATACCGCCGTCCGCGGCGAGTGTTTCGATCTTATCGAGGTCGAACAGCACCTCGTCTGACGAGTACTGCGCCTGATAAGCGGGGCCGAACGCATCCTTGAAGCGCGCATGCTGTTCGTGCGCCCGGGCCTCACCTTTGTGCTTTATCAACGCATCCAGCACCCGATCGCCCCACGACCGGGTCGCCTCGGCGATCTCGTCTTCAAGCTTTTTGGTGTCGTACTTCGGCACCTTCCGGCCCATCATCTTGATGATCAGGTGCACGCGCGCCAGCGGTGAATCGCCCAGTTGGGTGAAGAACGCCGCCGGCTCGCCATCGAATGCGATCGCCAGGATCTGCTGAATCTTCTGACGCAGGTCCGTGTCGTAGCGGTCGCGCGGCACGAAAACCATGCACGACAGGTAGCGTTTGAAGACGTCTTCACGGACGAACAGCGCGACACGCTGGCGCTCCTGCAGATGCAGAATGCCGGTCGCGATCTTCAGCAGATGATCTTCCGATACCTGAAACAGCTCGTCGCGGGGATAGGTTTCGAGGATATTCAACAGCGCCTTGCCGTCGTGGCTGTCGCGGGAATACCCGGCACGGTCGACGATGTTCTGTAAGCGCCGGCGCAACAACGGAATGTTGCGGGGCGACAGATTATACGCGACGGACGTGAACAGGCCGACGAACAAGCGGTGGCCGACGACCTTACCGTTCTTGTCGATCTTCTTGATCCCGATCGCGTCCATGTGCACCGAGCGGTGAACGACGGAGCGCTGATTTGTTTTCGTGACGCTCAGCAGGTCGCGCTGCCCCAGAAACTGCGCGATTTCAGGCGACAGTGTGTCCTTTGACTGGAACGATTCGAATACCGTCACGGACGGATCACGGAGCACGCCCAAGCCGGCATTCCGGTCGACGGTGACGCGCGTTTTCTTGCCCGATCCTGAGATCTTGAATTCCCGGAAGCCCAGAAACGTAAAATGATTGTCGTGCAGCCAGCGCAGCAGCTCACGCACTTCAATGGATTCCTCCGCCTGCACCCCCCGAGGCTCCACCGCCAGTTCCTCGATGATGTTCTCCATCCGCTCACGCATAGGCCGCCAGTCCTCGACCGACGCGCGCACATTCTCAAGGATGCTTTTTAGTTCGGCAGCGATCTCACGCAGTTTGTTCTCGGGTTGCTGCGCGATCTGGAAGTGCATAAAGCTCTCGGGCTTGGTATCCACTTCGACGTGGCCGCGTTCGAGGATGTCGACGATTGCCCCCGCCTTGTTGCGTCTGACTTTACAGACCGGGTGAATGACGAGGTGAATCGGCAGCTCGCGCCGGGTCAGTTCCGCCGATACGGAATCGACCAGAAACGGCATGTCGTCGGTGACGATTTCGACAACACTGTGGTTCGTCGACCACCCGTCCGATTTCTGATCCGGGTTATAGACGCGAATATTCGCTGTTCTGGGTTTTCGCGTCTTGCCGGTCTCCATATGGGCCCGGGCAATGGCGACGAGTTGCGGTCCTGAGAGATCCTCGAGATCCTGTGCGGGGACGTGGGCATAGTATTCCGAGATAAACGCGCGAAGCTGTTTACCCTTCTTCCCTTTGTCCGATTTTTGCGCAGCGTTGAGGGCGGTCGTCACTAACGCGCCGCCGGTCAGGTCGGTATTCGCCATTGGATGCTCCCTTCCTCGTCTCCCAAGTCGAGGTTGATGGGGAAGGCTATCTCATCCTGGGTAGCAGGGAAAGTGACGCTTGGATAAAACGCGGGAGTTCAAACGTAAAATCAGAATCTGAACGACAGACTAATGGCGCCGAAGCGATCCGATTCTTCCTGAGTGTCGAACTCACGCGTACGCATGACGTGGGTGAATGCCAGGCGGACATTCTGATAGGTAATCGCAACCCCGGCGACGAAATCGCCGACCAGGGATTTCTTGTCTACGCTATGGCTGTCGGAAAACGTATTCCCGTCGAGGAAGATGTTTCGCAACACCCACCGGCCGTCGACGCCGGCGAACGCATACCAAGAAAACTTCTCGGCCGGGTTGATGGCGCCGAATCCCGACAGGCTCGGGCGGATCAGGGGGGGGCCGTAATCGACGTACAGCTCCTGACCGAACCGCAACGTCACACCACCGTTCAGGTGGGTGTAAACGTTGCCGAGCGATGCCCCGACATGCGGAATCGCATCCGCCTCGAAACCATGGAACCGAACCGGTTTGTGGCGCCACTTGCGCTCGCCGATCAGGTTGATGCCGAGCTCGTTGTTGATCTGGTTGTCCCAGCCCTTCGACGTCGAGACGCCGATCAGCTTGTGGTAATTGTTCTGCACCTGCTCGCCCAGCGCCGCTGGGCCGACGATACCGACTTCGAGCGCCATCTTGTCGAGGGTCTCGGTGAAGTGGTCGCCAATACCCTTGCCGGTTTCGGCATATAGAGAACCCGATGCGTAAAGCCAGCCCGCATAGGGCCGGTCTTCGGTAATCAGGTTGCGCGCTTCGGTATCCGCGGGCGTGTAGATATTGTGCCCGATCTCGAGACCGAGACGGCCACCACGCACATCGGCGAGGGGGTAAAGGAGTTGCAGCGCATCGCGGACCTCGGGCAGGTGATCGCCATCCTCGGCTTCAGAAACCCAGCCCAAACGTATGCCGTTCGAATAATGCCGGTCGGTGTTCGCGATACGGTCGTTCTCGACGTTCAGTGTCCATGTGCCGGCGATCGACGGCGTTGAGACGATGATCGTTAGAATACCGAGAAGGCCGGCCCAGGTTCCGGAACGAAAAACATGCATGCCCAATAAATAGCGCGTGCGCATTGCCGTTGGAAGCGAAGATATCAAGGCTTATGATGAGGGCCTTATCGATGGGGGCTGAGGAGGGCCGTTACGATGCAACCTTTGGATATTCTGGCGACAGCCATTGCCTATGTCGTCGCCGCCGACGGACAGACAACTGTCGAGGAAAAAGCTCAGCTTGTCTCGATGCTCGGCAAACATGTTTCAAGCGGCGATATCTCGCAGGGGGATCTGCAGAGATTGACACAAAGCGCCTTCAGTAATGCCCAGAAGATCCCGCTCGAAAAATTTCTGACCGTCGTCGGCGGCAGCCTCTCCCAGGGACAGAAGGCGGTACTCCTTTTAAACCTCTATGACGTCGCCGCGGTCGACGGCTCTATCGCACTTGGTGAGAAGAAAGTGATCGAAGCGTTCGAGCAAGCTCTTCACATCGACGAGAACTCCATGACCAAGGCCCGCGAGATCATCGCCTACAAGAACGATACATCCGTCTTCACCAACCCGGCCCACCCCAAGAACGAAAAGACGCACAATTTTTATGTCTGAGGCGGCCGCCGCTTAATCGGATGCGCTGCCCGCCAGCACCGCGTGTTGGTATTTGACCTGATAGGCCATATCCGACCCGGGCGGCTTGAAGTCGATTTTTTCCAGATCCAGTTCACGATCACCGTCGTAGGCGTCGACGAAATCGTTGGTGACGAGAATTTCGTGCGGGCCGGCGGTATCTTCGCCGAGCTTGGATGCCGAATTGACCGCGTTCCCGAAAATCTCGTTCGAGCCTAGCCTGAGAATGCGGCCGTGGCTGATCCCAAGGCACAGGATCACGTGTTCTTCGGGCGGCTTCGACATGCTGAATTTCTGCGCCGCGTGCTGCATGGCAACGGCGGCATCGAGCGCGTTGCTCGGATTATGGAACAGGATCATCAGACTGTCGCCCTCGCGCTTGATGATGAACGCGTTGTGATCGTTCAGGATCGGCGCAAACAGCTTCTCGGACTGGACGATGACCTGAATGAAATGGATGATCCCGAAGTTGGCGGCGTTACGTGAGAACCCGGAAAGGTCGGTGAACATCACGCTCCAGGTTTCGCCGAACGTATCCCAAATCTTGCGATCGATCGCTTCGTGATCCGCGCCGTCCTCGGCACGGCGTTCAAGCATGCGGATCAACCGCTCGTGACTGTTTTCCATGAACAGGTTTCTGAAGTACGGCATGCGCTTTCGGTCACCTTCTATTGGATGAACACAACCCGTTCCGGCATTTATTGCAGGAGCGCCGCCAGCCGGTCCGGCAAGCCACCGGCCTTTGCTTCGATCGCGCGCAGGATCAGGACCTCGTTCGCATCGGTTTTGCCGTCCTTGGAGATGTTGGCTTCGAGCCACGCCATCTTTTCGTCCGCCACACGACCCTCGTCGTCGAGCATGAACTTTACCGTGGCGTCCACGAGTAAATCGGCAAACGCCGGGTCCAGGTCGCCGCCGGAAAGAATGGTGTTGAGATCGAGCAACAGTCTTACCTCTTCCTCGCCGGGTGTTTCGGCATCGACGATCCCGCGCAGCATCTTCACCTCGGACTGGTCGATCGCCCCGTCTTCGTAAACGTGCATCTTGATCGCTTGCAGCTCGCTTCTCACAGCTTTCCCCCTCCTCGGTCGGCGAATCTCGGATGGCTATCTTGTACAGAAATCAGCCGCGAAGCAATTGGCGCTGCGAAAAACCGTCAGGCGTTCTCGTCGTCCCGGCCTTTGGACCGCCGCACGTTCGGAATCGACACCGCGACCACCGTCCCTTCCCCAACGGTGCTCTCGATCGACATCTGACCGCCGTGCAGTTCGACAAGGCCGCGCACGATCGATAGCCCGAGACCCCAGCCTTCTTCCGTTCGGTAGGTGTTCGCCGAATGGCGCTGCGTCGTACTGAGCAGATCGAGCAGCAGGTCTTCATCGATGCCGGTGCCGTTGTCGGAGACAACGACTTCGGTATCCGCGTCGTTCTGCGTCACGACGAGCTTGATCGTGCCGCCGTCCGGCGTGAACTTCACGGCGTTCGTCAACAGGTTCAGCAAGATCTGCTTCAACGCGCGGCGGTCCGCCGGCAACGGCCGCAGTCCATCGGGCACGGCAACGTCCAGTTTGATTCTTTTGGTCTTAAGGCGGGCATCGATGTTCCGCATGCTTTCGGCAATCGTCGCCGCGATATCGATGTCGGCATATTCGAGACGGATCCGGCCCTCTTCGATCGCCGCGACATCCAGAAGATCGTTCACGAGTTCCAGCAGCATTTCCGCGCTTGCATGAATATCGGCGGCATAACTCTCCGCGCGGTCGCGGGGAATATCCCCGAGATGACCGTGGCAGAGAATATCGGAGAAACCGAGAATAGCATTCAACGGCGTCCGGAATTCATGACTCATGCGTGCCAGGAATTCAGACTTGGTCTTGCTCGCCGCCACGGCCTCGTCACGGGCGCTGCGGAGTTCCTGCTCAATATCCTTGAAACCAGTGATATCGGTGAGGATCGTCAGCACCACCCGCGGGCCCCCCCCGGCGAGCGAAATCGGCACTTTCGTCACTTTGACGTCTCGGCGCTGCCCGTCGGCAAAGTTACGGACACTTTCGCCATGCGTGATCTCGTCGACGGCGACCACTTCAGCATCCTGCTCTATGATGGTTTCCGCCTGATCCTTCGGCAGGATATCCAGCAGGCTCCGCCCGATCATGTCTTCGGGTTCCACCCCCTGCCACTTCGCGAACGTCCGGTTGACGATGAGATAATGACCGTCCGCATCCTTAAGTGTGATGGCGTTTGGCGAATTGTCGCTGATGGCCCGGAAACGCCGCTCGCTCTCCGCGAGGGCTTCGGTCGTGGCTTGGAGTTCTTCGGCGATCTTGATCTGCTTGTGGGAATCGCCGATCAGCCATGCGAGCAAAACGGTCGCCGGTGTAAAGACGGCAATGTACGGCACCGCGACCGTATCCAGAATGCGCGCCGGCGCATCGCCGGGTAAAAGCATGAAGCAACCGATACAAACGATGTGAAGGATCAGGCCGAACGCGAACAGCTGCACGATCCCGGTGGACCAATCGTAACGCTCACGCCCATAGCGATACAGAAGCCCCGCGGCGAGACTGAAAACAATCACCAGAACACCGACGGGTGCCCCGGCACCACCAAGCCAAAGGCGGTAACCGCCAGCGATGGCCGCGGCGATCCCACCCGCCACCGGTCCCCCGAACAACCCCGCGACCCCGATGATCACGGACCGCGCATCGAAAATAATCCCGGACGAGAACTGCAGAGGCGCCATCATACCGATGACACAGATCACACCGAACAGGACACCCAGGCACACCTGGCGCAGCGCGGCATTGCCGCGGGAATATCGCCAAACGAAGGTTTCCAAGTATGAGAGCGCCAGTAAAAGGGCGGCGCCCTTGATCAGTTCGAGTGCCATGCCGGAAGTATATAACGATGCCGATGCTTTCGTACGCGTCGGTTTTCCGCAATAGGCGAAATAAAATTCCGGACGGCACATGGAAAAAGAATGGAGCGGGCGATGAGATTCGAACTCACGACATCAACCTTGGCAAGGTTGCGCTCTACCCCTGAGCTACGCCCGCACCGGGGGTAAGTTTCGGCAGCGCCGAAAGCAGCCGGGATAATACTTATCAACGTCGCGTTTTCAAGCGCGAAATGTCAAATTTTCTAAGAGTTTGCGATTATCTCCCGTTCGCTTGCCGAAGGCCCCAGACCGCCCTACCCTTCGGCTCGACATGTTGACGCAAGAAACCCTGCTGGCGCGGCTTTCCGAACTTGGTATTTCCGGCCGAACCGTCACCCATGCGCCGGTTTACACCGTCGACGAGGCGAAGGCACACCGCGACGGCTTACCGGGGGGACACACCAAGAACCTGTTCCTGAAGGACAAAAAGGGACGGATGTTCCTTGTGACGGCCGACGAGGACCAGGAGATCGACTTGAAGAGTTTGCGCGACAAACTGGACTGTAAACCGCTGTCGTTCGCCAGTTCAGAGCGTTTGATGACATATCTGGGCGTCAAACCGGGTTCGGTGACGCCCCTCGCCGTGATCAACGACAGCGATGGCGTGGTGACGTTGGCGCTCGACCGGTCGTTGTTGTCGCATCCGTGGATCAACGTCCACCCCCTGGTCAACACGGCGACGACGGCGCTTACCCCCGACGATCTTATGAGGTTCCTCGAAACCTGCGGCCATGCCCCGCTGATGATCGATTTCTGAAATCCGGCGGCCCCCCTTGCCGATCCGGCCCTTGTCGTCCATTTATAAGGCACGAGTTCACGTATTCAGGCGAACGAGCCAGAGGAAGAGGTTATGGAGTTTGTGATCAACCCCGACGGCAGCATGTCCCCGAAAGAACCGGGTCAGGATCAGGGCCAGCAGGGACCGCAGCAAAGCATGGACGGCGCAACACACGCGCCACAGCCGGGTATCGTTGTCGACCCGACGTCGTCCGAAGGTTTGGACGCGAAACCGGTCGGCGGCCAGACGGGCGATCTGGTGATGGATTCCGATACCCAGAACTTCATGCAGGACGTCATCGAGGCCTCGAAGAGCGTCCCCGTGATCGTTGATTTCTGGGCGCCGTGGTGCGGCCCCTGTAAACAGCTCGGCCCGATGCTGGAAAAACTGGTCCGCGAGGCCGGCGGCACCGTGAAAATGGTAAAGATCAACGTCGACGAAAACCAGCAACTGGCGGCGCAAATGCGTATCCAGTCGATCCCGGCGGTCTACGCTTTTAAGGACGGCCAGCCGGTTGACGGTTTCATGGGTGCGATGCCGGAAAGCCAGCTCAAGGGTTTCATCGATAAATTGACGGATGGCGCCAAAGGCTCGCTGGATACGGTTCTCGATCAAGCCGACGCCGAACTGGCGGACGGCGATCCGCTTCAAGCGCTGGCGCTTTACGGGGAAGCCCAACAGCAAAGCCCCGACAACGAACGCGCCGTCGCAGGCATGATTCGTGCCGCGGTCGCGGCAGGTGAGGCCGATACCGCGCGCGATATGATCGAGGGCTTGCCCGAGGCGTGGAAGATGAAGGGGACGATCGCCGCCGCGATCAACGCGTTCCAGTTGGAAGAGGAAACCGAAGACAGCGGCGATATCCTGGAACTCCAGCAAAAAGTCGAGGCCGACCCCGCCGATCATCAGGCGCGGTTCGACCTGGCGCTGGCGTTTTACGCGGCCAAGCGCAACGAGGCCGCGATCGACGAGCTTCTGGAGATCATCCGGCGCAAGAAGGACTGGAACGATGGCGCGGCGCGGGAGCAGCTCATCAAGATCTTCGACGCATTGGGGCCGACCCACGAGCTGACGACCACCGGACGCCGGCGTCTTTCCTCGGTCCTGTTCTCTTAAAAAGAAGGAGCGCGCAGATGGTCGACCGTCGGCGCACCCCGACACCGGCGATGCTTCCGGACGAGATCCCCGTTTTTCCCTTGCCCGGCGCAATGCTGTTGCCGGGCGGGCAACTGCCGCTCAACATCTTTGAGCCGCGCTATCTCAATATGGTCGAGGACGCCCTGAAATCGGACCGGCTGATCGGCATGATCCAGCCTGTCGCGGAGAATGACGAACGCCTGATCGCCGACGGCGTCACCCTGTATAAGATCGGCTGTGCCGGCCGGTTGACGCAGTTCATGGAAACCGAGGACGGCCGTTACGTCATCACTCTGACGGGATTGATCCGGTTCCGCGTCCAAGAAGAGCTCGGCATGCGCGACGGCTACCGCCGGGTGCGTCCGGATTTTTCGTCTTATATAGAAGACATCACCGCGGCCGACGACCGCGACACGGTCGAGGTCGCGGGGCGCGACAAGCTGGTCGCCGCAATGTCGAAGTATTTCGATATCAAGGGGATCGAGGCAGACATGTCCAATATCGGCGATGCCCCGGACGCTCTGCTGGTCGACACGCTCGCGATGACGTGCCCGCTCGAACCCGGTGAAAAGCAGGCGCTTTTGGAGTGCCCGGATACGGACAAGCGCGCCGAACTGCTGACCAGCATCTTCGAGATCGCCGCCCATGGCGTCGGCCCGGGTGCGTACGACATCCGCCAGTAACAACCAGCCCGGACCCGAAACATGGCCACACCCAGCTCCACCGAGATCGACCCGAAACTTCTTGAGATTCTCGTATGTCCTCTGACCAAAGGCCCGCTCCGTTACGACCGGGAACACCAGGAGTTGATCAGCGACAAGGCCGGACTGGCCTATCCGATCCGCGACGGCATCCCCATCATGCTTGCCGACGAAGCGCGCGAGATCGACGACACCGGGAAAGGCTGACGTCTTGAACGACTACAATCAGAAACACCACCCAAGCGAAATCCGCCTCAAGCGGGAAGAGAAGATTCTCGAAGTCGATTTCGAGGACGGCGTGACGGCCAGGTTACCAGCCGAGCTGTTACGGGTCGAAAGCCCGTCCGCCGATGTACAGGGGCACGGCCCCGGTCAGAAGAAAACCATCGCCGGCCGCCGCCATGTCGGGATCATGGGTGTGGAACCGGTCGGCAATTACGCCGTCCGTCTCAAGTTCGACGACATGCACGACACCGGCATTTTCACTTGGGATTATCTGTACGACATGGGCGCACGTCAGGATGAGATGTGGGCGGACTATCTGAGAGCGCTTGAGGAAAAAGGGCTCAGCCGCGATCCGTGACGCGGCAGTTCTTCGTCACGCCGTCGCCGGTGTCGAGCGTCGCAGACTTCCCTTTGATCCAGAACACCATGCTGCCGTCCGTATAGCGCGCACCGGAACCTGAGCGGCCTTGCGGCAGCACCAGTTCTCGCTTGCCGATGCGGAGTTCAACCGCGCTATCCAGAAATCGTGCGATCACCACCGGCGTGTCTTCGCATGTATATATATAGTCTGACGCCGGACCACCGCCGGCGATCATGAACGCGATCAACAGAACGGATTTCATGAGCTCCGTCGCATCATGGTCGGCAGATCGCCCATCAGCCCCATCGCCGAACGCATCAGCATTTTCTTCAATGGCGGCATTTTATTCACCATCCCGAGCCCGAAGTCCCGAGCGTGACGAAGCGGCGCGATGTCGTTTGAGAATAGTCGGTTGAGACCGTCGGTGACCGCCAGCATGAGGGTGTTGTCGAACCTTCTCCAGCGCTGATAACGCTGCAGCACCGCCCCCGAGCCGATGTCGAGTCCGAGCCGCTTCGCTTCCGACAACACATCGCAGAGCGCGGCGACATCGCGATAGCCCATATTCAATCCCTGACCGGCGATCGGATGCATGCCGTGGTCGGCATCACCGATCAGCACAAGGCGTTCGGCGATGGATGAATGGGCGAACTGCAATCCAAGCGGATGACAGAACCGGGGGCCGACAACCTCGATCCCGCCCATGAAATCACCGAAGCGCTTGGCGAGCTCCGTCATGAATGCCTCGTCCGGCAGCCCGATCATGGCTTTCGCCTGGTCGGCGCGTTCGGTCCAGACGATGGACGACCGGCAGCCGGGTCTCTCGTCGGTACCCTTGAGCGGCAAGATCGCGAACGGTCCCGCTGGGAGAAAATGTTCGTGCGCGACGAAAGCGTGCGGGTGTTCATGTTCGACCGTGCAAACGATCGCCTCCTGCGGATAGCGCCAGGATGTCGTCCGAATCCCGGCGCTCTCACGAATCTTCGAAGCGCGTCCGTCGGCGGCGATGGCGAGGCGGGCGTCGACGGTCCTGCCATCGGCGAGTGTCGCCCGGACGCCGCTTAAATCGCGCATCAACCCCTCGACCCGCACCGGTGCGATGAATGTGACGCGTTTCTCATCCTCGAGCGCGGCCAGCGCGGCGATCCGGATATGCCGGTTTTCGGCGAGATACCCAAGCGGCCCGGCGCCGACGTCTTCATGATTATAGTGCAGGAACATCGGCGAGTGGCCGTCGGCGACACGGATGTCCATGATCGGCGCAACTTCGGCTTCGAGATAAGGCCAGACACCGATCGCGCTCAACAAACGCTCCGACGCGGCGGCAACAGCGGAGGCCCGCCCGTCGAAGGCCACATCGCGGGCGTCGTTTGGGTCGGTGCCGTCGATCACGGCAACCTCGAAACCGCAAGACGCGAGTGCGCGGGCCGCGACCGCACCGACCAGCCCGCCACCGACAATCAGAATGTCGGCGCTGAGCGGTTTGGTATCGGATGCCTTGATGGACATGACATTTAGGTGCCCCGGCGCGGCCCGGCTGTCCAGTCGAATCTGCGCCTTAAAGGTGCCTAATTTCTCATCATAGCCCAAATTTGCATATTATTTCATCAGTTATTTTGAGCGCTTTCTCGCCACGTCCAGCAAGATGCGGGGCGTAACACGTTGAAATTATTCAACAGTATGCGTTGAGGGAAAACTGGCACGAACCTTGATTATTGAAGGCAGCGGCCCGACGGGCCCAAGCAACGTGCAAGGGGGGCAGCCGTCCACGAGGATCGAACGGCACACCCGTAAATCAACGGAAGGAGTTCAACATGAAAATGATCATGGCGGTCATCAAGCCGTTCAAGCTCGAGGAGGTCCGCGAAGCGCTGACCCCCCTGGGCATTGAAGGCATGACCGTATCCGAAGTTAAAGGTTTCGGCCGTCAGAAAGGTCAGGCCGAAATTTATCGTGGCGCGGAGTATCAGGTGAACTTCCTGCCGAAAGTGAAAATCGAGATCGCTTGCGTCGACGACCTGGTCGAGCAAGTGGTCGAGACGGTTCAGAAAACCGCGATGACCGGCAAGATCGGGGACGGCAAGATTTTCGTCTACGCCCTCGACAAGGCCGTCCGGATCCGAACCGGCGAGACCAATGCGGAAGCGCTCTAGGAGGAATGAAACTATGAACTTTGCTCGCATGAAAAAGCGCACGGCAGCGATAGCTGCCCTGGCCGCGATCGCCGTCACCATGACGGCCGGTCAGGCATCGGCGGAAGTCACCACCGAGAGCGCGTTTGTCTTCAACACCTTTGCATTCCTGGTCCATGGCGTCCTCGTGATGTTCATGGCCGCCGGCTTTGCGATGCTTGAATCCGGTCTTGTCCGTTCCAAGAACACGGCCACGATCTGCCTCAAGAACATCGCCCTCTATTCCGTCGCCGGCATCATGTTCTACCTTATCGGCTACAACATCATGTACGTCGGTGTGCCGGAAGGCGGCTGGATGGGCACGTTCAGCCTGTTCTACAACCCGGGCGCGGACGAACTGGCGCTGATCAACGCCGACGAAGCGACGGCCGAAATGGTCGCCAAAGTCGCCGACACCGGCTACTCGGTGGCGTCCGACTGGTTCTTCCAGATGGTGTTCGTCGCAACCGCGGCCTCGATCGTTTCAGGTACGGTTGCCGAGCGCATCAAGTTCTGGCCGTTCATCATCTTCGTCGTGGTGCTTTCCGCCATCATCTATCCGGTCCAGGCATCCTGGGTCTGGGGCGGCGGCTGGCTCGCGGCCATGGGCTTCTCCGACTTCGCCGGCTCGACGCTGGTGCACTCGACGGGTGGCTGGGCGGCCCTTACCGGCGCCATCATCCTCGGTGCCCGTAAAGGCAAGTACGGTTCGGACGGTTCCATCCGCGCGCTGCCGGGTGCCAACATCCCGCTCGCCACGCTGGGTACGTTCATCCTGTGGTTCGGCTGGTTCGGCTTCAACGGCGGTTCGCAGCTCGCGCTGGGTTCCGCTCTCGACGCCGCCGCGATGTCCATCGTCTACGTCAACACCAACCTGGCGGCTGCCGCCGGCGTGGTCGTGGCGATGATCCTGGCACAGCTGATCTACAAGAAAGTCGATGTCTCGCTGGCCCTTAACGGCGCCATCGGCGGCCTCGTCGCCATCACCGCGGGTCCCGATCTGCAGAACCACTTCTTCGCCATGATCGTCGGCGGTATCGGTGGTGCGCTGGTCGTCTTCGCGGTGCCGATCATCGACAAGATGAAGATCGATGACGTCGTCGGCGCCATCTCGGCCCACCTCGTCGCCGGGATCTGGGGCACGCTCGCCGTCGGGATCTTCGGCAGCGGTTCCATCGTCACCCAGGCCATCGGCATTGTCGCGATCGGGGTTTTCGTCTCCGTCGCCAGCGCCATCGTCTGGATGATCCTGAAAGTAACCATCGGCATCCGGGTTTCGGAAGAGGACGAAGAGCTCGGCCTCGACCGCGCGGAATGCGGCATGGAAGCTTATCCGGAGTTCGGAAAAGGCTCCCAAACCCTCTGATCCCCTCCGAGATCAGTTGGTTCTCCCCGAAAGCCGGGCGGTTTACCGCCCGGCTTTCACCTTTTCGGGGTTCTGATTTTTGCACCCGCTTCGCATCCTTCGAGACGCTCGCGTTTGCGCGCGCCTTAAGATAAGGCGGGAATGAAATCCTTATCCTGAGGAGCCCCAAAGAGCCGTCTCGAAGGATGATCCGCGCCGGCGATTCCAGCCCGGGCGATTCGCGCGGGCTCTGACCGGCCACTTCAACAGTTCGCGCTAACCCCCCGATATTTAGTGGTTAATTCACGTTTACCATCGATCCCTGCCGCCTCGCGCGCGCGTTAATTTGTTGGTAATAAACGCGGCTTACGAGGGATGTATGACCGTACTCAGATCGAACACGTCCGGCCGCTCGTCAGAACCCTTGTTGCCCGCGCAGGTGACCGAGGCACTCAAGAGGCGTGGCTGGCAGATCACCGGGCTGACGCTGATCGCGCTGGCCGTCGTTTTGGGTGCGGCGATCCTTTCCTACGCGCCGGGCGATCCGTCGCTTAACAGCGCCACCGATAACGCCCCCATCAATTTGGCCGGCCATTGGGGCGCGGTGTTCTCGGACCTTGTCTTACAGATCGTCGGCTATGCCGCTCTAATCGCGCCCGCCGCGCTCGCCGTCTGGGCGGCGATGATCCTGACCCATGGGACGTTGGCCCGCCCGATCGGACGTCTCGGCTGGCTCGTCCTTGCGATCATCTTAAGTTCCGTCGCCCTCGCCGGGATCGAAAGCCCCGCCGGTTGGCCGCTCGCCGCCGGATTAGGGGGTGTTGCCGGATCACTGGCGTTCGAAGAGCTTTCGATGTGGGCCGGGCGCCTCGGCATTCGTCCCGCTGCGGACATCACGCTTTGGGCAATCAGCTCGCTCGCCGTCGCGGCGGCGGTGATTTCGCTCGGCATGGGACCGCGCGACTGGCTGAACGCGGCGCGTGGCGCCTGGCGCGGCATGCGCAAGACCTACGACGTTTCAAGGGGCGCCTATGGCGCGGCGCGCGACTTTGGTGAACGCGCCCAGGATTTTGGGGGCCGGGTGCGTGGTTTGATTCCGTCGCCTGCCCGCGAGATCGGCAGCGACCCCGAAAATGATGATCACGACGAGGACGACTACGAAGACGCCGAATACGAGGAAATCGATACCGCCCAACCTTCGGGCGGCGTCCTCGACGCCGCGTTTGCGCGCACAGGCAAAGCGCCCGAAGTCGCGCCCCGTCCGAAACGCGCCAAGACAGGCCGTAAAGCGGAAGCGCGCCGCCAACAGAAACTGCCCTTGGGCGGCGACGAAGATTACAGCCAGCCGCCGTTGGAGATTCTCGATCTTTCGGAATCGACCCGCGAGGAAACCCGCGAAAGCCGCGAAGCGCTTCAACAAAATGCGCGCTACCTCTCGACGGTGTTGGAGGAATACGGCGTGAAGGGTGAAATCGTGAAGGTGCGCCCGGGTCCCGTGGTTACCCTTTACGAACTCGAACCCGCACCCGGCACCAAGACATCCCGCGTGATCGGACTGTCCGACGATATCGCCCGCTCGATGAGCGCGGTTTCGGTCCGCGTCGCCGTGGTCCCCGGACGCAACGTGATCGGCATCGAAATGCCGAACGCAAACCGGGAAATGGTGCACCTGCGCGAGCTTCTGGCGTCCAGCGACTTCGAGAAAACCAAGGCCGAACTGCCTTTGGCGTTGGGTAAGGACATCGGCGGCGGCCCGGTGACCGTCGATCTGGCGCGCATGCCGCACCTTTTGATCGCGGGGACGACCGGGTCTGGCAAGTCCGTCGCCATGAACACGATGATCCTGTCGTTGCTCTATAACCTGCCGCCGGACCGCTGCAAGTTCATCATGATCGACCCGAAGATGCTGGAGCTTTCGGTTTATCAGGAGATCCCGCACCTTTTGACGCCGGTCGTCACCGACCCGTCGAAGGCGGTGGTCGCCCTCAAATGGGTGGTCCGCGAGATGGAAGACCGCTACCGCGCGATGAGCCAGATGGGTGTCCGCAACATCGGCGGCTACAACCAGCGCCTCGCCGAAGCGAAGAAGAAGGGCGAGGAACTGACCCGCACCGTCCAGACCGGCTTCGATGAGGAAGGCAAACCGGTCTACGAAGAACAGCCCCTGCCGACCGATCCGCTCCCCTACATCGTCGTCGTCGTCGACGAGATGGCAGACCTGATGCTGGTCGCAGGCAAAGATGTCGAGGCCGCGATCCAGCGTCTGGCGCAGATGGCGCGTGCCGCCGGCATCCACCTGATGATGGCGACGCAGCGTCCGTCGGTCGACGTTATTACCGGCACTATCAAAGCCAACTTCCCGTCGCGCATCTCGTTCCAGGTCACGTCGAAAATCGACAGCCGCACCATCCTGGGCGAGCAGGGCGCGGAACAGCTTCTGGGTCAGGGCGACATGCTCTACATGGCGGGTGGGGGACGGATTTCCCGCGTCCACGGTCCGTTCGTATCCGACGAAGAAGTCGAGCGCGTGGTCAGTCATCTGAAGGATCAGGCGGCGCCTGAATATATCGAGGCCGTGACCGAAGATTCCGGCGAGAGCTTCATCGGCGATCCGAGCGCGCCTGGCGGGAGCAATTCGGAATACGACGAACACTACGACCAGGCGGTCGCGCTCGTCGCCCGCGAGGGCAAAGCGTCGACCAGCTTCATCCAGCGCCACTTCCAGATCGGCTATAACCGCGCCGCGCGCATCATCGAGACGATGGAGCGTGAGGGTGTGGTCAGCGCCGCCAACCGTGTCGGCCGCCGCGAAGTGCTGATCGGCGATCACTCGTCGTAAGGCGGTTGCCCCAACGCCGTCAGGCGCTTTATCCAAAACCGGAAGAAACCCGCCCAACCAATTGAGAACCAGACTCAAAGGTCTTTCACGGAATCTTGTATTCCGCGGCGCCGGGATTCCCTTCAGAATATCAAGGTATGTGACAGTGCCGGTGACTTGCCATGGACGCCATCGAAAACGCCGCTTTCGCATCCGTCGGCCGGGCCGCGGGCTTCGCCGGCCTGGCGATCTTCACTTTGATGATGGGTCTCAGCTTCGATCCCCCCCTGGCAACCCGAACCGGCGGTCTGTTCGGTTTCGGGGAAGCGGTCGGGCTTCTGTTATACGGATGGTTCGCGGTGCACCGCCCGTATAAGAGGACCGAAGCGTGGATCATCTTGAACGATGAGCACCGCCCGCCCGCGCCCGTCGCCCAGAAGATCATCGGGCGCACGCTTCGTGAAACCGCTTACTGGTTCGCCGGCCGGGCGGCTTGCGTATCGTCTTTCCTTCTCGTTTCGTCCGTGGCGCTCAAGTTCGTCTGAGCCGGTCGCCGCGCAATCGCCTTTACCTCGCCACATTGAGCTTTTAGAAACGCGGGCATGAAACGCTTGTTTTTCCTGATCGCCGTTCTGCTGATCGCGCTGGCCCAGCCCGTCAAAGGGCATGCGGCAACCGCGATCGACGTCACCCCTGAGGTCGAGAAGGGTCTGAAGAAGGCTGAAGCGTATCTCGAAGAAATCAAAACCATGCAGGCCGATTTCCTGCAGATCTCTTCAACCGGGGAAACATCGAGCGGCGAGTTGTGGTTGGCACGCCCCAACAATCTCAGGATCGAATACAAACCACCCACCCCTATCCTGATCGTCGCCAACGGTGAGTACCTGAGCTACGTCGATACGGAGTTGAAGCAGGTCAACCACATCCCGCTCGAGGATACCCCGGCGGCATTTCTGCTGCGCGACGATTTCTCGTTCACCGACGGTGAGCTGACCGTGACCGGCTTCGAGCGGCGCGCCAACACGATGCGGATCAGCGTCGTTCAATCCAAGGACCCGCTGGCAGGCGAACTCACCCTCGTGTTCACGGAAAACCCGATGATTCTTAGAAAGTGGGTGATCAAGGACGCGCAGGGGGTCGTCACCGACCTGACGCTGGTCAACGCGCGCTTCGATTTTCCGATCCCGGAACAGCGCTTTCTCGAGAGAATTCCGAATTTCGTCACCGACGGCAACTGACGCCGGATCAGGGGACCAGCTTGTAGCCGCCCGCTTCGGTGATCAGCAACTTCGCGCCCGAGGGATCGTCCTCGATCTTCTGCCTTAACCGGTAGACATGCGTTTCGAGCGTATGCGTCGTGACCGCGGCGTTATAGCCCCAGACTTCGTCGAGAAGCTTTTCACGCGCCACCGCCTTGTCGCCGGCGCGGTATAGATACTTCAGGATCGCGGTTTCCTTATCGGTCAGGCGCACCTTGCGCTGATCGGACTCGCGCACCAGCAGCTTGTTGGCGGGCTGGAAGGTGTAGGGACCGACGGTGAAAACGGCATCGTCCGAGCGTTCGTGCTGGCGGATGTGCGCCCGCAACCTGGCCAGAAGCACGCCCAACTTAAACGGTTTTGTCACGTAATCGTTGGCACCCGCGTCGAGACCCAAAATCGTGTCCGCGTCCGTGTCAGCACCGGTCAACATGATGATCGGCGCCCGAACGCCGCCCCGGCGCATCAGGCGGCAGACTTCGCGGCCGTCCATGTCAGGCAGGCCCACGTCAAGCAGGATGATGTCGAAATTATTCTCTTTCGCGACGTCCAGGCTTTCGGCGGCGCTGAATGCGGTGTCGACCTGAAACTCCTCGTGGAGCCGCAGTTGCTCACTCAGCATCTCAGCCAGATCTTCGTCGTCATCGACGATGAGAATGCGCTTACCGTTGCTCATGCACGAATCCTTTCCGTCGCTTCCAAGAAGCGTTATCAACACATGGTATATAGTGTGATTTTCTTGCCAAGCCCTTATATATTAACCGGCTTTTTGCGGAAAGGTGCTAGGTTAGGCCAATGAACGACAAAACCCCTAAAAGCGCAGAGCTATACGAAGTCCCGGCAGCACGCGCACCGATCACCGTGCTTTCCGTGGAACGCGCAATGGGTGAGTTGCGCCGCGGCCGCCCTGTTGTCGTGCGCGGCGGTGGCGGGCATGCCGTTTTGGCGCTGGCCGCCGAAGCAATGGGCCCGGAAAGTCTGCAGCAGCTTCACGACATCGCCGGCAGTGCGCCCACACTCGCCATCACCGCCAGGCGTGCGGCGGTTCTCGGTTTGGCGGAAAGCGCCGGCAAGATCGCCATCGTCAGTGGCCTTGGAGGCCTTGGCGCCGATGAGATCGCGGCGCTCGCCAATCCGTTGGTCGAGGCCGGAGTCAGCCCGGAACGCCGTGAGCGCCTGAGCGTCACGGTTCGTGTCGAGCCCGGGCATGACTGCGCATCGGCAGCCGTGTCGTTATCCAAACTCGCCCGCCTTTTACCGGCCGCGGTGACCGCGCAGATCGGCGACGTCGGCGACATCATGGCATGGGCCAACCGTCATGATTTTCTGAGCGTCGATACCGGCGATGTATTCCAGTACGAGGGTGCGGCGTCACGAAATCTGAAGCGTGTCGGCGAAGCGCGGGTGCCGATCAGCGATGCTCACGATACACGCATCGTCGCCTTTCGCCCGTCTGACGGAGGCCGGGAACACTTAGCGATCATCGTCGGTCAGCCGGATCCCGCGGATCCTGTGCTGGTCCGCCTGCATTCCGAATGTTTCACGGGGGACTTATTGGGAAGTCTGCGGTGCGACTGTGGGGATCAGCTGCAGGGGGCACTCTCAGAAATCAAGGCCGCTGGGGCAGGCGCGCTCCTCTATCTCGCACAGGAAGGGCGCGGCATCGGCCTGATCAACAAGCTGAGGGCGTATGAGCTCCAGGACCTCGGTTTTGACACCATGGACGCCAACGAGCAGCTCGGTTTCGACGCCGACGAGCGTGTCTACATGCCGGCAGCACGGATGTTGAAGTTGTTGGGCTTCACGAAGGTGCGCCTGATGACCAACAATCCCGACAAACTGGCGGCGCTATCACGGTATGGGGTCGACGTCGTCGAGCGAGTGACGCATGCCTTCCCCGCCAATCAACATAACGAGTTCTACCTGCAGACCAAAGCCTCTCGCTCCGGTCATCAGTTCTGAGGGCTGAATCGACCCGGCAGTTCTTGCCTTTGGCCATAATTCGCGACGATTTTCCACAGTAGCCCATTGAAATAACAGCCTTTTTGTTGGCACACCGCTTGCTTATTCACAAGCGGGACACTTGGGTTGGAGATTTGGATGGTCTCGGTGGATAACCAACTGGCATGGATGCCGTCGACAATCGGCACCGCCAGGGCGGAACAGCAGCCGCAGCAACTGGCGCTGAACGCGCCGAAGGAAGACGCCCCGGTAAAAGAGTTCAGCCTGTTCGGGGATGACGGGTTTTCGTTCGCCGACCTTCTTGATGTCGTCAATCCCCTCCAGCACATCCCGTTCGTTTCCACTTTCTACAGGGAAGCAACGGGCGACACGATCGCCGCCGCACCGCGCGTCGCCGGCTCGACACTGTTCTTCGGACCGCTCGGGCTCGCGAGCGCGCTCGCCAACGTTTTTGTCGAAGAATCCACCGGTCAGGATATCGGCCAGCACATGGCGGGCTGGATCAACCCGGCGACGGAAGAAACCGACGTTGCGGACGTGGCAACGACAACCGCAGCCGCGCCCGCCGCCTCTCATCTCGATCCCGCCGACCCTGTGCTCGCCTGGGCGAGGGGCGAAGCCGACTGGGTCAAACAAAGCCTGAAAGCCCGGGAGCGCGGCAGCTCAGGGGCGGGGAGTACAGACACACCCGCGATCAAAACCGAACCGGGCGACGTTCCCGACGCCGACCCCTATCTTCGTGACGAACCGGCGCCCACCGAAGAACCGTTCGGGCTCGCGGAAATGGCCTACCTGACCCAGGACATCCGTTCCGCCGCCCGCGCTTATGCGGCGGCCGCCAATCTGCGCCCCGCCGGTTGACTGGCCGGTTCACTGGATAGTTACCTGGCCGCTCTTTACCCCCGGTACGCTTCGTGCTGATCTCTGACAATGTTGATCCGTGTCTTCGCCGATAACGTTCTTGAGTTTCGAAACCGCCGGTATCGCTGCGCGCTCGGGCGGTCGGGCGTCCGCCGCGATAAGAAAGAGGGGGATGGCGCAACCCCTACCGGGCGCTACCCGTTAAAGCGGCTTTATATCCGCCGCGACCGTATTCCTGAAATCGAGACCGCTCTACCCGTCACAGACATCAACCCAAACGACGGCTGGTGTGACGATCAGGCCCGGCCCGAATACAACACAGCCGTCAGATTACCGTACGATGGCAGTCACGAAGTGATGTACCGGGACGACCATCTTTATGATCTCGTCATCGAAATCGGCCATAACGACACGCCGCCCATCCCGGGGGCGGGGAGCGCTGTCTTCATTCACATTGCCAAACCGGATTACGCGCCGACAGAGGGATGCGTGGCGCTTCACGTGAATGATCTGAGAGATTTGCTGGCCGACTGGGGGCCGGAAACGGAGATCGAGATTTTGGACGAACCCGCCTAGTCGCGTTTCGGGCGATCGCCGAAAATCGCGGTGCCCACCCTGACGTGCGTCGCACCGAGCGAGATGGCTTTTTCGTAGTCCGCGCTCATGCCCATGCTTTTGACGCCAAGCCCCAACCGGTCCGCCATATCGGAGAGCAGGGCGAAGTGAAGGGCCGGTTCCTCATCAATCGGGGGAATGCACATCAGGCCTTGGATATCGAGCCTGAGACCGTCCCGGCACTCTTTGACGAAAGCCTCAACATCCTCCGGTGCGATGCCCGCTTTTTGCGGCTCTTCACCGGTGTTCACCTGGACATAACATGGAAGACTTCGGCCGACCCTTTCGAACTCGTTCGCCAACGCCTTGGCGATCTTCATCCGGTCGACGGTTTCGATCACATCGAATGTCGCAACCGCGTTCTTGACCTTGTTGGATTGTAGCGGCCCGATCAGGTGGAGGGTGATATCAGGATACGTTTCACGAAGCGCCGGCCATTTGGCCTCCGCCTCCTGCACCCGGTTTTCCCCAAAAACCCGCTGTCCGGCTTCTAACACCGGTACGATGGTGTCGGCCTCGTGCACCTTCGAGACGGCGACAAGATGAATATCCGACGGATCGCGTCCGGCGTCTTCGGCGGCCTGTGCGATGTCCGCCCGAACCTTGGCGAGATTGCTTGCGGGATCGTTTTTCTGGGTCATAGTGCGGCTATGCGTGTTTCGATGAAGCGGACGTTACCAGCCCCCCGGCGCCAAGACAATCGTCCCGGCCACGCCATCCCAGCATGGTTTGTCATGAGTGACGAAGCACGTTTGGCGGATCCGGCGCCACTTCTTCCTTATCTTCCACCCGCGAGCGCCATCATCGTCCGGAGGCGCGACCCGCTGGAAGCGCGGGACATGGCGCGCGCCCTGACCCGCGCGGCGGCAGGGTCCGGGATAACAATCCTCCTCTCCGCTTCATCACCGGTCGACCGTTTGGAGGCCCATGGCCTGCATATCCCCGAAGCGGCCCTTGGGCGTTGGAAGCGGACCGAAATCAATAGACTACAGCCCCAACTCGTGACCACGTCGGCGCATGGTCCTTTGGCGGCGATGCGGGCGGCCATGTTCGGGGCCGATGCGGTTCTGGTATCGCCGGTTTTTTCGACAAAAAGCCACGAAGCAAGACAGGCACTCGGTTTAATGCGTTTTGCCTCGATCGCCGAAGCGGCCCCTTTACCCGTAATCGCCCTTGGTGGGGTTGGCGCTGCTCAGATCCGCCGGGTGTTTCACGCGGGCGCAGCCGGGATCGCCGGAATCGGCCTTTTCCAGCCCTGATGTGAAGTGAAAACCAATGCCCGAAGGTTGCACGAAACGTCGGCAAAGTCTGGTGGATTCCAATGATTTGGTGTAAGGATGACCTCGTTCGCCGTGTCGGATATTGATCCGGTTGCGCGCGGGCGGTTGGGCGTGAAAGAAGGACGACGACGCATGACACCGATTTTCACAACGATGACCCGCCTGGGCATGGTCATCATGGCCGCCAGCGTGCTTGCGACGGGGTGCTCTTATACCCCCGGCGATCCACGTCAGAACAACCGCGAAGAAGACGAATACACCGATTACGCCAACCGTAAGACGATCTTCGGTGACGGCGGGATCAACCTGTTCGGGACGGAAAAGAAAGATGAAAGCGGCGGCGCACTCGGGGTGAACAGTTTCCTCTGGCGTGCGTCGTTGGAGACCATTTCCTTCATGCCGATCAACACCGCAGACGCGTTCGGCGGCGTGATCATCACGGATTGGTACAGCCCACCGGAAAGCCCAAGCGAACGCTTCAAACTGAATGTCTATATTCTCGGCCGCACGCTCCGCGCGGACGGCGTCAAGGTTTCCGTGTTCCGCCAGCTTCGCGACCGCAGCGGGAACTGGGTCGACGCCACGGTGCCCGACGGCACGGCGCCGAAGGTCGAGGATTCAATCCTGACCAAGGCCCGGATGCTTCGTCACCAAACCCTGACGGCACAGTGAGCCATACCCGGGTCACCGGTTCCATTTAACGCAAACCGCGGCCGAGACAATCGCCGCCTGAAGAATTTGTGAGTTCGAGAAAACATGTCCCGTTACAACGTCAAGGAAACCGAAAGTAAATGGCAGGCCGTTTGGGAAGAGCGGCATTGCTTCGACGTTGAAGAAGATTCCTCCAAGGAAAAGTACTACGTCCTAGAGATGTTCCCGTATCCGTCGGGACGCATCCACATGGGACATGTGCGCAATTACACGCTTGGTGATCTGGTCGCCCGCTTCCGGCGCGCGCAGGGTTACAACGTCCTCCACCCCATGGGCTGGGACGCGTTCGGCCTGCCCGCCGAAAACGCTGCGAAGGAGAACAACGTTCATCCCGCAAAGTGGACCCACGCCAACATCGCGACGATGCGCGATCAGCTCAAATCGATGGGGCTGTCGTACGACTGGCGGCGCGAGATCGCGACGTGCGATCCGGACTACTACAAACACGAGCAGAAAATGTTCCTCGATTTTCTGGACGCCGGTCTGGTCTATCGAAAAGAGTCCTGGGTGAACTGGGATCCGGTCGAGAACACCGTGCTCGCCAACGAGCAGGTCATCGACGGCAAGGGCTGGCGTTCGGGCGCCGAAGTCGAGAAGCGCAAACTCGCGCAATGGTTCCTGAAGATCACCGCCTACGCCGATGAACTTTTGAGCGCTATCGAAGAGCTCGACCGCTGGCCGGAACGCGTGCGGATCATGCAGCACAACTGGATCGGCCGCTCGGAAGGCGCGCATATCGCGTTCGACATCATCGGCCGCGACAAGCCGCTCGACGTATACACGACCCGGCCCGACACGATCTTCGGGGCGTCGTTCATGGCGATATCCGCGAACCATCCGCTGGCCCAGGAACTGGCCGCCGACAACCCTGAGCTTTCCGACTTCATCGGCCAGTGCAATCGCATGGCGACGTCGGAAGCCGCGATCGAAACTGCCGAGAAGCTCGGCTGCGATACCGGTCTCAAATGTGCGCATCCGGTGATCGAGGGGGAGACCCTGCCGATTTACGTCGCTAATTTCGTGCTGATGGATTATGGGACCGGCGCCATCTTCGGCTGCCCCGCCCACGACCAGCGCGACCTGGATTTCGCCCGCAAGTACGGCTTGCCCGTGACCCCCGTGGTCTGCCCGCCCGACACGGATCCGTCGACGTTCGAGATCGGGAACGAAGCATTCGTCGGCGACGGCAACATCATCAATTCCGAATTTTTGAACGGGCTATCCGTACCCGACGCCAAATCGAAGATCATCGCGCACTTCGAAGGGCGCGGCATGGGCGAGAAACAGGTCAACTTCCGCCTGCGTGACTGGGGCGTGTCGCGGCAACGTTACTGGGGCTGCCCGATCCCGGTCGTGCATTGCGACGATTGTGGGATCGTCCCCGTGCCCGCCGAAGATCTGCCGGTCGTGCTGCCCGAAGATATCGACATCAACGTCGCGGGCAACCCGCTCGATAAACATCCGACGTGGAAGAATGTCGACTGTCCGAAATGCGGCAAGGCGGCGCGTCGTGAAACGGATACCTTCGACACATTTTTTGAGTCGTCTTGGTATTTCGCGCGGTTCTGCGCACCTGTCGAGAACGAGGCCTTCACCCGTTCCGCAGCCGATTACTGGCTGCCAGTCGATCAGTATATCGGCGGCATCGAACATGCGGTTCTGCACCTTCTCTATTCACGCTTCTTCACCCGCGCCCTTAAGGAGTGCGGTTATCTGGATCTGGAAGAACCGTTCGCCGGTCTGCAGACTCAAGGCATGATCTGTCACGAGACCTATAAAAGCGCTGCCGGCAAATGGTTGCTCCCGACGGACGTGTCGACCGGCGAAACCGGAGAGCTCGTCGATTCAACCGGCGCGAAGGTGACCCGCGGACGCTCTGAAAAAATGAGCAAGTCGAAAAAGAACGTCGTCGATCCGGAAGAGATCATTCAGACGTACGGTGCCGACACGGCACGGCTGTTCATGTTGTCGGACAGCCCGCCCGACCGCGATCTGGACTGGACCGATTCCGGTATCGAAGGGGCGTGGCGTTACGTCAACCGCCTGTGGCGGCTGATCTCCGAGCCGCCATTCGCCCCCGCGGATAAAGGCGCATCCCGGCCGGCGGACGTCGCGGGCAGCGCGCTCGATGTCGAACGCATGGTCCACAAAACCGTCGCGACCGTGACCGCCGACCTCGAGAGGTTCCATTTCAACAAAGCCGTTGCGCGTGTGCGCGAGCTAAGTAACGCGGTCGAAACATTGAAAGAAACGGATCCCGGCGCGGCCTGGGTGCTTCGATTCGCAAGCGAAACGCTCGCCATTCTGGCCGGCCCTTTGATGCCGCATCTGGCGGAAGAGATGTGGTCGGCGCTCGGTCACGATGCGCTGATCGCCGACACCGCCTGGCCGGAAGCCGACGAAAGCATGCTGGTCGAGGACACCATTACGGTCGCGGTTCAAGTGAACGGCAAGCTGCGCGGTACGCTTGAGATCGCGAAGGATGCGGACAAGGAAACCGTGGAACAATCCGCATTGATGTTGGACAATGTCCAGAGTTTCATCGCCGGCAAGGAAGTTCGGAAGGTCATCGTCGTGCCGAACAAGATCGTCAATGTGGTTATCTAAGTCTTTCGCCGCACTCTCGCTGATCCTGGTGCTTGGGGGTTGCGGTTTCCGGCCGCTTTATACGCCCCCCCAAGAAGACATTAGTGGGAGCGGCGTTTATGCATTCGATATTTTCAAAACCATCGCCATCGGCAACATCGCGGACCGTGAAGGTCAGTATTTCCGCAATCGCCTGGTGCAACTTTTGCACCCGCAGGGCCGGAGCGGTTTGGCCCGCTACACGCTCGACGTCACCTTGAACGAGTCGACAGCCGATCTGGCCGTTCAGCGCAGTGCGATCGCAACGCGTGCGAACTTGACGGTTTCGGCGAGTTTTGTCCTTCGTGATTTAGAGGCCGGCAAAGTCCGGGAATCCGGCTCAGCGAAATCGATCAGTGGTTATAACATCTTCCAGTCGGAGTTTCAGACCCTGATGGCGGAGAAAGGCGCCCGTGAGAGAGCGCTTGATGATGTCGCACAGCAAGTGCGGGTCCGTCTGGCGGCCCTGCTGACGACGTCCGAGTCGAAACCCGAAGCCCAATGAAGCTGAGCGGCGCCAAGGCCGATGCGTTTGTCAAAAAACCAGACCCGAAGGTGCGCGCGGTATTGCTGTTCGGGCCCGATGCGGGGTTGATCCGCGAACGCGCGAAAACGCTGGTTGCCCATTTTGCCGACGAGAACGATCCATTTGCAATCACCGAACTGACGGGAGATGCCCTGCGAAAGGATGGGGCGTTGCTCGCCGACGCGACGAATGCCTTGTCGTTGATGGGGAGTGCCGCAGTCGTCAATGTGCGTGACGTCGGAGATGCACAGGTCTCGCAGATCGAGGACTGGCTGGAGGCAGGTGCGGGGGTTCATCCGGCGATATTTGAATCAGGGGAGCTCGCCCCGCGGTCCAAGATACGTGCGATGTTCGAAAAGCGGAGCGATGCGGCGGCGGCCGGGTGTTACCCGGACGAGGGCCGCGATCTCGCCGGTGTCGTGCGTGAGCACATGTCTTCGAATGGCGCGACCCTGGAACGGGACGCGGTGCCGGTATTGATGGGCCGCCTGGGCACGGATCGGTTAGCCGTCAGACAGGAGCTCGATAAACTCGTGATGTATGCGGGCGGGCCTGGAAGTGGGGCGACGATTACTGCCGCCGATGTCGAGGCGTCGATCGGAGATGTTAAGACCGCGTCCCTCGACGATATCGCGTTCGCCGTCGGGGGCGGGGATCAGAAATCACTCGGTGACGCCATGGACAGGGCGTTTTCGGAAGGGGCGACGGCAATCGGCGTGATTCGGGCCGTGCAACGTCATCTGGATCGCCTTCACCAAGCCAAAAGTATGTCGCAGTCGGACGGGAATCTGCAGGGGGCAATCAAGAAGCTAAGGCCGCCGGTGTTTTTCAAGGTGGCGGCGGCGTTCGAGGCGCAGGCACGTGCATGGGCGCCGAACGATCTGGCGCGCGCCATGACACTGCTCCTTGATACGGAGCGGGATTGCAAGTCCGGATTGGATATCGAGCGCGCGATGTGCGAGCGGGCATTGTTGCAGCTGACCCAGGCGGCGCGCCGGCTGGGCCGCTAACATATTGGTATTACACGATTATTTGGAGTGTGCGGTTTTCGGTTTGAGGCTGACCGAAAGTTTCGGTGCGGGTTCGGCCGGTGTTTCCACATCCGGATCCTCATCCATCACGCCGTCATCGAATGCTGCCGGCGTCGGGGCAGTCTCCGCTTTCAGTCGGTCGATCACGAAGTCGAGCTGATCGAGGTTCTCATAGGCGATCCTGAGTTCGCCTTTCGGGCCGGCGCCTTCCACCGAAACTTTAAGCCCGAGCAGATTGGAAAGGTCCCGCTCGAGCGCGATCGTATCGACGTCCTTCGCCGGAGCGGATTTCGCTTTTTGCGCGGCACCCGGTTTTCCGGACTTTTTCGCGAGGCGTTCCGCTTCACGAACGCTGAGGTTCTTTTCGATGATTTTCTTGGCTTTGTCGTAGGCGCCCTCGACCCCGATCAGGGTCCGGGCGTGGCCGGCACTGAGCAAACCTTCTTCGACCAGTTTCTTGACCTTCGGGTCCAGCGCGAGCAGGCGGAGTGTGTTGGCGACGTGGCTGCGGCTCTTACCAACCAGCCGCGACACGTCTTCCTGGGTGTGGCCAAACTCATCCATGAGGCGTTGGAACGCGTCTGCTTCCTCGACAGCAGATAAGTTTTCGCGCTGGACGTTTTCGACCAAAGCCACTTCGAGCGTGGTCTTGTCGTCGAAGTCCTTGATGATGACTGGGACTTCGGCAAGCTGGGCCAGTTGCGACGCGCGCCAGCGCCGTTCGCCGGCGATAATCTCGAACGCCTGGGCGTCGTCCGGATGGCGGCGTACAAGAAGCGGTTGCAGAACACCCTTTTCGCGGATCGACTGGGCGAGGGCGTCGATGGCTTCCTGATCGACGTGATGACGTGGCTGATATTTGCCGGGATGCAAGAGTTCGATCGCGACCGGCTTGGCGGTCCGCACCTTGTCCAGCTTGGCGTAATCCTCGTTCGTTTCGCCGAGCAGGGCGGACAAACCACGGCCGAGCTTTTTCTTTTTCTCCGCCATCGGTTACATCCCCACCCGGCGCTCGCGGTGAATGACTTCGCCCGCAAGCGAGAGATACGCCTGCGAGCCGGCGCAATTCATGTCATAGACGATAACGGGGCGCCCGTAAGAGGGGGCTTCCGACACCCGGACATTTCGTGGGATCACAGTTTCGTAGACCTTATCCCCGAAATACGCCCTGACATCATCGGCGACCGCACCGGAAAGGTTATTTCGCCCATCGAACATGGTAAGCACGATCCCCTGAATTTCTAGACCGGGATTGTAGGTCGCTTTGACTCGCTCAATGGTACGGATCAGTAACGATACCCCTTCAAGGGCAAAGAACTCGCACTGAAGAGGGACCAGAACCGCTTGCGAGGCGACCAGGGCGTTGATGGTCAGCAGACCCAGAGCCGGGGGGCAGTCGATCAGAATGTAATCGTAATCGGCAGCGGCCAGCATCAAAGCCTCGCGGAGGCAGAATTCACGCCGCTCTACATCCACCAGCTCGATTTCAGCACCCGAGAGATCGATGCCGGAGGGGACGATGTCGAGGCCGGGGATCGTGGTTTCGACGATCGCTTCATGTAATTGAATTTCGCGGATTAGGACATGATAGGTGTTCTTCGAGCGCGATGCGTGGTCAATGCCGAGCCCGGTCGAGGCGTTGCCCTGAGGATCGAGATCGATGATCAGGACCTTCTGTTTGATGGCGGCAAGCGCCGTCGCCAGATTAATGGCGGTCGTGGTCTTCCCGACGCCGCCTTTTTGGTTGGCGACGGAGATGATACGGGTGCGGCGGGGCTGCAAAATGGTGTCAGACATCGGTTACGGGTGCCAGGTCATCGATGATGAGAACGGTGCCGGAACCGTCAGATAAGCTGCGTTTTCGGCTTGTTTTCATTGTCCATTGTTTCGCCGTGAGCGTCAATTCCTCTTCCGCCTCCGCGCCCTTTAAAAGCAAGGATTTCCCGCCGTTTTTCAGGTGCCGGTAGACCCAGGGAAGGAGGCGATCCATCGGAGCGAGCGCGCGCGCGGTGACGACATCGGCGTTCAGGGGCGGAGCGTCTTCGATCCGTTGCACATGGACGGTGACGTCGGTTTCAGTCAGTCGCGCCCCTTCACGGATAAACGTCGCTTTGCGTTGGTCGCTCTCGATCATGTGCACGTCCGCGCCGGTCATGATAGCGAGGATCAAACCCGGCAGCCCCGCACCGCTCCCGAGATCGGCAATCTTGATGGGGCCGTGTTTGGGTAGGCAAGAGACCAGTTGGGCGCTGTCGAGAATATGCCGCCGCCAGGGGTCCGAGAGGGTTTTCGGTCCGACCAGATTGATGGCGCGTTGCCACTTCCGAAGGTGCGCCAGATAAACGTCCAAACGGTCAAGAAGGCCGTGATCCGTGATATTCATATCAGCCGCGAATGTGGCCCGGCTCAGGGGTGCTTGGGGTGTCATGCGAAAGATTGTTTCACGTGAAACAAGCTCACGCCGAAAGGCGGTTGTCGCGGCGTTTGACGTACGCGAGAAGCGCGGTGACCGCCGCCGGCGTAACCCCGGAAATCCGGGCCGCCTGGCCGATTGATTCCGGGCGGACACGGGTCAGCTTATCCTTCACCTCATTCGAGAGCGACGGGATCAGGCTGTAATCGAGATCAGCCGGGAGCGTGAGGTTTTCGTCCCGGCGCAATGCCTGGATATCTGCTTCCTGGCGGGTGAGGTAGCTGGCGTAGGTGGCTTCGATTTCGACCTGCTCGATAACGTCAGGACGTACATCGGAGAGTTCCGGCCAATGCGCCACCAATGTGCTATAATTGATATTCGGGTAACTGAGGAGATCGAGGCCATTTCGGCGCACGCCATCTTGATTGATGTCGAGCCCACGCGCCCGGAGTTCGGTTGGCGATTCATTGATCGCCAGCAGACAGCCGCGCACCCGGTCGATCTCTTGTTTCTTTTGCGTGAACTGATCGGCACGCACGGGTTTGACGACCCCAGCGTCGATCCCTCGCGGCGTCAGTCTCCGGTCCGCGTTGTCGGCGCGTAACATCAGTCTGTATTCGGCGCGAGACGTAAACATCCGGTAGGGCTCAGCCGTCCCCAATGTCACCAGATCGTCGATCATCACCCCGATATAGGCTTCGGCGCGGTCGAGCGTAAAGGGCTTGTCGGACCCACCCGCGGCGAGCGCGGCATTGATGCCGGCCATCAATCCCTGAGCCGCCGCCTCTTCGTAACCCGTGGTCCCGTTGATCTGGCCTGCCAGATAGAGGCCGTTGACGGCGTGGGTCTCGAGACTTTGTTTCAAGGCGCGTGGATCGACGAAATCATATTCGATGGCGTACCCGGGCCGGATCATGATCGCGTCCTCCAGACCCGGGATGGTTTTGAGGATCTCGAGCTGAACGTCTTTGGGGAGGGAGGTCGATATCCCGTTGGGGTAAACCGTCGGGTCGTCCAGGCCTTCGGGCTCGAGGAAAATCTGATGGCGTTCTTTATCCGCAAAGCGGACGATCTTGTCTTCCACAGACGGACAATACCGGGGCCCGATCCCTTCGATCTGACCCGAATACATCGCGGAGCGGTGAAGGTTGTCCTGAATGATCCGGTGGGTCCGTTCATTCGTGTAGGTCATGTGGCAGGCGACCTGGGGTACGTGGATTTCGTCGGTCAGATACGAAAAGGGGACCGGGGGATTGTCGGCCGGTTGGGCTTCCAATCCGTCCCACTTGATCGTTCGTCCATCAAGGCGGGGTGGCGTCCCGGTTTTTAACCGGCCCAGTGGAAATCCTAGACGCTTGAACGTATACGATAGGGCGATCGCCGGTTTATCACCAACGCGCCCGGCGGGAATCTTTTGATCACCGACATGGATCAACCCCCTGAGGAAGGTCCCCGTGGTGATGATCACAGCAGACGACGTGAATTCGCGGCCGTTATCGGTCCTAATCCCCGTCACGCGCGTGCCCGTTTGATCGAGAATGAGGTCATCGACCCCGGCGGCGATGATCTCCAAATTCTCGGTCTCAGAGAGCAGGTCTTGAACGGCTTGGCGATAGAGTTTCCGGTCCGCCTGGGCGCGGGGGCCACGAACCGCCGGTCCCTTGGAGCGGTTAAGCATTCGGAACTGGATCCCGGACTTGTCGATGGCGCGGCCCATGATCCCATCGAGGGCATCGACCTCTCTGACCAACTGCCCCTTCGCCAACCCCCCAATCGCCGGGTTGCAGGACATCTCGCCGATGGTGTCGAGACGATGGGTGACCAGGAGGGTTTTCGCGCCCATGCGCGCGGATGCGGCAGCCGCTTCGGCGCCGGCGTGACCGCCGCCCACAACGATGACATCAACCTTCGACATGGCGCGGAACATAGGCTTACACCGTATCCGAGTCAATTGATCTCGACGCCTGTTTCACGTGAAACATTGTGGTTAGAATCAGTTAACCACCAAAATATTGATTCCGGTTTAACGGCGAGTCACACGGGGGCTGTTTCACGTGAAACATCCGACCGGTGAGGCGACTCATTTCCCGATACAGAAATCCCGGAAGATCCGATCGAGAAGCTCTTCCACATCCACCCGCCCGGTGATCCGCCCAAGCGCCTGCGCGGCGACACGCATATCTTCCGCCATCATCTCTTCGTCCATACCCGCCTCGGCATTCGAGATCGCCCGCCGAAGGGCGGCCCGGCAATCCTCCAGCGCGGTCCGGTGCCGCGCCCGGGTAAGAGGGGCGGACGCCGCCGCCTGATTACCGGCGAGGGATTGAATATGCGTTGTCATTCGTTCGATCAGTTCCGTCATGCCCGCGCCTGTCTTAACGGAGACGGGAAGGGCCCCGTCGGGCACCGCCGCATTCGCTTCCAGTACATCCGACTTGTTGAGGACGAGGAGCGCATCCCCGTCCATCATCGGCACATCGCCCGATGTGCCCGGTTCGATGAGATGCAGTCGAATATCCGCCGACGCCGCCTGATCCCGGGCCCGGCGGACACCTTCCTGTTCGATCACGTCGTCACTCTCTCGCAACCCCGCCGTATCGACCAGAGTGGCGGCGTACCCGCCCAGATCCATCGGCACCTCGATCACGTCCCGGGTCGTCCCAGCGATATCGGAAACGATCGCCACGTCGCGCTTTGCCAGCGCATTCAAAAGGGACGACTTGCCGACGTTCGGGGCGCCGGTGAGGGTGATCCGGAAACCGGACCTGATCCGCTCCCCAATCCCGTCATCCTTTAAATGCTGGTCTATCTCGCTGGCGAGATCTTTCAGCGCCGCGATACTCTGGCGGGCGAGGTCATCTGGGATGTCTTCTTCCGCGAAGTCGATACTCGCTTCCGCGAACGCCATGGACTTCACCAATCGCGCCCGCCAGTCATCGTACCGACGGGCAAGGGCGCCCCCCATCTGGGCCAGGGCCTGACGCCGTTGGGCGGCGGTTTCAGCATCGACGAGATCAGCGATCGCCTCGACAGCCGTCAAATCCATTTTACCATTCTCAAAGGCACGTCGGGAAAATTCACCGGGCCCGGCCGGAACGAGTCCAGTGATTGCCCCGAGACTCGTTATGAGAGAATCCAGGACCGCGTGGCCGCCGTGGATATGGAACTCGACCACGTCTTCACCGGTAAAACTCGCCGGTCCCGGAAACCAGAGAACGAGGGCGTCGTCGATCCGCTCCTTCGTCTCTCTCTCCATATTCGATTCGGATGCGTAAAGAACGGCACGGGTCGCATAACGGGGTGGGGGCAGAGCCCCTAGATCGGGAGCGAGAGACGTCAGCGCCATACCGGCCCGCGGTCCCGACACCCGAACCACCGCGACTCCAGCCCGTCCGGGCGCCGATGCGAGTGCAAAAATCGTAGTCGGATCAGCAGCCATAGACGTCACCAGCGTCAGAGCCCAATATCTAGGGGCTCATACTATATATATAATGAGTAGCCTAATCGTCGGGGTGGAGCATCAACCGTTCGACCGGGCGGCCGTTCTGAAGATGCTCGGAAATGATCTCGTCGATGTCCTCGGCGTTCTCGGCGCGATACCAGATCCCTTCGGGGTAGACGACCATGGTCGGTCCAAGCTCGCAACGGTCGAGACAACCGGCCTGGTTGATCCGGGTTTTCTCGATCCCGAGTTCCTTGACCCGCGCCTTCATGTAATTGCGAAGCTGCACGGCGCCCTTGCGCGCGCACGAGCCGCGCTCGTGCCCTTCCGGTCGTTCGTTCATGCAAACGAATACATGGTTGTCGTAAAACGGCGCCATGCCGTCGGCTTCGCTCATCGATCAGTCTTCCTTTTCGTCATCGGCGGATTTACCCATCTGCGACCAGAACATCCGCTGCATTTGTTCCCACCCCTGAATACCCGCCGGCAGCCATGTCTTGAACATGGTCTCCGGGTCCATCGCCTGCAAATTGGCGCGCATCCGCTCCTCGACTTCCTTCATCATCGCTTCCTGCAGCGGCTTGACGTCGGGAAGCCCGAGAAACGTCCGTGCTTCTTCGGGCGTGCAATCGATATCGATCTTGACCTTCATGGCTGCCCCTCTCATGGTCTGCGGACGCTTGAAACGCGCCGGTCCCGACAAGGTAAGCGGGGAGAGGGCACGCTGCAACGGCCCTCTATCGGCCGGCGGAAAGGAGCTTCATGTCGCGCAACCATCTCGACCGGGAAACCTCACCCTATCTTCTCCAGCACAAAGATAACCCGGTGCACTGGTATCCGTGGGGCAACGAAGCGCTCGAGGCCGCCAGATCCCAGAACAAGCCCATCCTGCTCAGCGTCGGCTATGCGGCGTGTCACTGGTGCCATGTGATGGCGCACGAGAGCTTCGAAAACCCGGCCATCGCCGATGAGATGAACGCGCGTTTCATCAACATCAAAGTCGACAGGGAAGAACGCCCGGATATCGACAACATCTATCAGACCGCGTTGCAGCTTTTGGGAGAGCACGGGGGCTGGCCGTTGACGATGTTTCTGACCCCTGACGGCGATCCGTTCTGGGGTGGGACGTATTTTCCTCCCACACCACGCTATGGCCGGCCCGGCTTCGATCAGGTTCTCAAGTCGATCTCGCACACCTACGAAAACGCCCCCGATCAGGTCGACGGGAACGTCGGCGCGATCCGGGACGCCATGCAGAACGCGCTCGCGCCCCGGGGCGGGGGCACGATGTCGCTCGAGACCCTCGATCAGATTTCGGCCGCCGCCGTCCGGATGGTCGACCCCTATAGCGGTGGCACCCAAGGCGCGCCCAAGTTTCCGCAACCGATGTTCTTCCGCTTTTTGTGGGCGGCGCATCTCAGATCGAACAGCGCGATCTTCGCCGATGCGGTGACGTTGAGCCTCGACAACATGTGCCAGGGGGGGATCTACGATCATCTGGGCGGCGGCTTCGCCCGGTACTCGACCGACGACCGCTGGCTGGCGCCGCACTTCGAAAAGATGCTCTACGACAACGCGCTTCTTCTCGAGCTGATGAGCGACGTGTATCTCAAAACCAGGAGCCCGCTTTATAAAAAGCGCGCGGCGGAAACTGTCGGCTGGCTTCTGGGCGAGATGAAGAATGGCAAGGACGGCGCGGACGGTTTCGCCTTCGCCGGTGCGCTCGACGCTGACAGCGAAGAGGAAGAGGGCAAGTTCTACGTTTGGTCCCTGGACGAGGTTCGCGAAGTCCTGGGTGAAGACGCGGACACGTTCGCGAAAGTCTACGACGTCACACCGGATGGGAACTGGGAGGGGAAGACCATCCTCAACCGGCTGCACACGATGGGTTGGGACAACGCACAGGAAAACGCGATGGCGCCGCTGCGTGAGAAGTTGCTAGCGCGCCGCGCGACCCGCATCCGACCGGGCCGGGACGACAAGATCCTCGCCGACTGGAACGGCCTCGTGATCGCCGGTCTGGTGCGTGCCGGACTCGTCTTCGACGAACCCAGCTGGGTCGGACTCGCAACGGATGTATTTGCGTGGGTGAAGTCGAACATGACAGCCGAAGACGGTCGTCTGCGCCACTCGTTCTGTGCCGGTAAATTACAGCACCCGGCGATCATCGATGATTATGCGAACATGGCCCGCGCCGCGCTCTATCTTTCCGAAGCGACCGGTGACGATAGCTATCTCACCGACGCTGAAAACTGGGTAAAGATCGCCGACGATCATTACTACGACCAAGACCAGGGGGGGTATTTCATCTCCGCCGACGATACTCCAGGGCTGGTCGCGCGTCCCAAGCCGATCTTCGACAACGCCCAACCCGCCGGCAACGGCACCATGGCGGAGGTCTTAGTCCGATTGTCACTGATGACCGGAAAATCGTCACACCGCGCCCGCGCCGAACAATTGGTCGATACCTTCATGACGGAAGAGCCGACCCATAACATCCATCATCCGACCCTTCTGATCGCATGGGAACTCCTGATGCGCGGCACCCAGATCGTGATCGCCGGCGATATCGACGACCCGTCCACCGACGCCCTTGCGGACGTCGCACTGAAAACGCCGAACCGGCTGAGCGTCGTCACCCGCATTGCACCTGGCAAGGAACTGCCCGCCAATCATGCCGCCGCGGGAAAGGACACGGTCGACGGGAATCCCGCCGCCTATGTCTGCGTCGGGCCGACGTGCTCCTTACCCGTCACCGATCCCAAAGCCCTCGCTGACGCTTTGGGAATTTAATGATGGCCGAGTATATCTCCTTCAATTCCCCGATCGGGCCATTGACGGTTTTCTCGGAAGACGGCGCGCTCATCGTGATCGAAGCAGGGGCCGTGCCAGGGGCGGGAAGTGGCGATCCGCTCTTGAAAGAAGCACGCCGCCAGATCGACGACTATTTCGATGGCAAACTTAAGGTTTTCGACCTGCCCACCAATCCGGCGGGGACACCGCGCCAGCGTGAAATCTGGAATGCGATGGCAAAAATCCCATATGGCGAGACCTGCACTTATGGCGAGTTGGCGGAGACCGTCAAAAGCTCGGCGCGCGCCATCGGCGGTGCCTGCGGCCGCAACCCGCTGCCGATTGTCATCCCGTGCCACCGGGTGTTGGGCGCAAATGACGCCATCGGCGGTTACTCGTTCGCCGACGGGGCAGCTACGAAACGCCAGCTCCTTATGCTCGAAGGGGTCCGTCTCGGTCTGATCTGATTCCTTGTCGGAATACCCAGGACCCCCCATATTTCGTTAAACCATTTTGATAAGGGGAGGATAATCATGGTCAAAGCCATTCGCGTTTATGAAGCCGGCGGTCCAGAAGTTCTTAAATGGGAAGACGTCGAGGTCGGCGATCCCGCACCTGGCGAGGTCCGCATCAAACAGAACGCCGTCGGTCTCAATTATATCGACGTCTATTTCCGCACCGGCCTTTATCCGGTCGAATTTCCCGCGATCATCGGCATGGAAGCCGCCGGCGTCATCGACGCGGTGGGTGACGGTGTCGACGAATTCAAAGTCGGCGACCGGGTCGCCTATCCGATGGTGCCGGGCGCATATACCGAAATGCGCTGCATGCCGACGTTGAAAGTCGTCAAGCTGCCGGACGCCATCGACGACCAGACCGCGGCGGCGATGATGCTCAAGGGGCTCACCGCGCAGTATCTGCTGTTCAGAACGTATAAGGTTAAGCCCGGCGATAATATTCTCGTCTATGCTGCCGCGGGTGGTGTCGGTCTTATTCTATGCCAGTGGGCAAAGAAACTGGGTGCGACCGTGATCGGGTGTGTCGGCTCGAAGGAAAAAGCCGATCTTGCCGTCGCCAACGGCTGCGATCACCCCATCCTTTACCGCGACGAGAACATCCCCGAACGGGTCAAGGAACTGACCGGGGGTGAGGGCGTTGCCGTCGCTTACGACAGTATCGGAAAGGCGACGTTCATGGATAGCCTCGACAGCCTCAAGCCGTTCGGGACGATGGTCACGTTCGGGAACGCCTCAGGCCCGGTCGACGCCTTCAACCCGGGCATCCTGGCACCGAAAGGTTCTTTGTACGTGACCCGGCCGACGCTGGGCACCCACACCGCGACACGCGAGCTGGTCCTCGACGGCACCAAGCACCTGTTCGATGCGGTGACGTCCGGCGACGTCAAGATCGCGGTCAATCAGACGTACGAGTTGAAAGACGTCGCCAAGGCGCATGCCGATCTCGAAGCGCGTGAAACGACGGGCTCGACCGTGTTCACCGTCTGACCCACCTTATCGAAACGAAAAGGGCACGGGCCTTACGGCACCGTGCCCTTTAATCTATGAAGCGCCCGTAGGCGTTTACTGATTCATTGAATCGAAGAAGTCGTCGTTGTTCTTGGACGTCTTGATCTTGTCCAAGAGGAACTCCATCGCGTCGACCACGCCCATCGGCATCAGGATCCGGCGCAGCACCCACATCTTCGCCAATGTGCCCTTGTCGACCAGCAGTTCCTCTTTCCGGGTGCCCGACTTAGTGATGTCGATGGTCGGCCACGTCCGTTTGTCGGAGAGCTTACGGTCGAGGATGATTTCCGAGTTACCGGTACCCTTGAACTCTTCGAAGATGACTTCGTCCATGCGGGACCCGGTATCGATCAGTGCGGTCGCGATGATCGTCAGCGAACCGCCCTCTTCGATGTTACGGGCCGCACCGAAGAACCGCTTCGGGCGTTGGAGCGCGTTGGCGTCGACGCCACCCGTCAAAACCTTACCCGACGACGGAACGACGGTGTTGTAGGCGCGTGCGAGACGCGTGATCGAGTCCAGAAGGATCACAACATCGCGTTTGTGTTCGACCAGGCGCTTGGCTTTTTCCAAAACCATTTCCGTGACCTGCACGTGGCGGGTCGCAGGCTCGTCAAATGTCGACGAAATCACTTCGCCGCGCACGGTGCGCGCCATGTCCGTGACTTCTTCGGGGCGTTCGTCGATCAGCAGCACGATCAGATAGCATTCCGGGTGATTACGGGCGATCGAGTTGGCCATGTTCTGCAGCATGACCGTCTTACCGGTACGCGGCGGCGCCACGATCAAACCACGCTGACCCTTACCCAACGGGCTGACGAGATCCAGCACCCGGTGTGTCGGATCTTTTACTTCCGGATCGTCGATCTCCATTTCCAACCGCTCTTCGGGATAGAGCGGCGTCAGGTTGTCAAAGTTAATCCTGTGGCGAACAGCGCCTGGATCTTCGAAGTTGACCTTGTTGATCTTCAGGAGCGCGAAATAACGCTCACCCTCTTTCGGCGCGCGGATCTCACCTTCGACGGTATCGCCGGTTCTGAGAGAGAAGCGGCGGATCTGGCTCGGGCTGACGTAAATGTCGTCCGGGCCGGGCAAATAATTCGCTTCCGGGCTGCGGAGGAACCCGAAGCCGTCCTGAAGCACCTCCAGCACCCCGTCGCCGAAGATCGCAATATCGTCTTCGGCAAGATGCTTGAGGATCGCGAACATCATGTCCTGCTTCCTGAGCGAACTTGCGTTCTCGATCTCCAGCTCCTCGGCATAGGCCAAGAGGTCTGCCGGTGATTTTTCTTTGAGGTCCTTAAGATTCATGTATCTGCTTCGATTATCGGTTTCGGGAGAGAAAGGAAAAAACGTGATATGCCGAAACGGCCGGGTCCCTCGGGACCTGTGGCGCGGCCTCTTTTCATGCCGCTCAGAAGTTTAGGCTATCACAGTAGGTCGGAACGCGTCCGGTTAAGATGGCAAACGATTACGATAGTACTTGCACCCTGTCAATTGGCTTTTCAGAAAGGTTTCACGACAGCCATGATCACGATAACGATCATCAGGACGGTCGGTATCTCATTGGCGATACGATAGAACTTGTGGCCTCGGGTATTTTGGTCCGCTTCGAAGTCTTTTCGCCATTTCGCCATCACCATATGCATGATCGCGAGCCCGGCGACACAGGTCAGTTTGACATGCAGCCAGCCGGACGAAAAATCCTGATACGCAAGTAAAAAACCGCCCGCAATCAGCGACACGATCATCGCCGGGTTCATAATCGCACGGAGCAATCTACGCTCCATGATTTTAAGGGTTTCCGAGAGCTCGGAGCCCTTTTCCGCATCCGCATGATAAACGAATAATCTTGGCAAATAGAGCATGCCCGCCATCCACGCGATGACGGCGATGATATGGAGAGCCTTCAGCCAGAAATACGCGGTCCCATCCATCAAATACGATCCCGTATCACGCCCACGCGCATTTGCTGCAACTCTTTGGGCAAATGCGTCCACCTTCGCCGGATATCCGAGTTTCGTCGGCATGGATCGCTTTTCTCACCAAACCCGCCATAGCCGCGACGAACGACGGGTGTGTGCCGACCGCGGCGATCCGTGTATACCCCGGCACGCCGTGTTCTTCCGCAAGTTCCTTATATTCGATATCCAGCTCGACCAGTGTCTCCGAATGCTCGGAAACAAAGGCGATGGGGACCACGATCAAAGGTACGCCGTCTTTACCGGCGCGTTTGATTTCATCATCGGTCGACGGCCCGATCCATTCCAAAGGACCGACCTGGCTTTGGTAACAAACCACCCAGTCGAGCCCGTCTATGGCGAGCCGTTCGACCACCGAGTCCGCCGTTCTTTCCACCTGCCATTGATAAGGATCGCCGCCGGCGACAACCTTCTTCGGGAGACCGTGCGCCGAGAACAGTATTCTTGGCTTCCGGATACCGTCTTTTTCCGTATACGCGTTTCGGATCAGCGAAACCTGCGCATCGACCCAACCGTCCGTTTCCGGATAGCAGCAGATTTCGACGGTTGGGACGGTAATTCCAGCCGCACCGGCTGCGCGATGCCAATCCTTGATCGACGACGCACTCGTCGTTGTCGAGTACTGGGGATAAAGCGGCAGAAGGATGATTTTATCCGGATCGAATTTCTTGACCTCTGCCGCCGTGGCATCGCTCATCGGATGCCAGTAGCGCATGCAGATGAAGGTTTTAACCTCACCAAGATCGGGACACTGCTTTTCCAGCGCCTGCGCCTGCTCAACGGTCAGTTCGAGCAACGGTGATTTCCCACCCAGATTTTCATAGATCTCTTTCGCGATCGGCGCGCGGCGTCTGGAGATCAGCTTCGCCAAAAGCCACCGAAACGGCTGAGGGACCTGGATGATCGCCGGATCTGAAAACAGATTGAACAGAAACGGTTCGACTGCGTCCGGACTGTCAGGGCCGCCCAGATTGAACAGGACGACGGCGGTTTTCATCGCTTGCCCCGGATACGGTCGATCACGCGCCCGACATTCTCGGGTGGTGTTTGCGGTACGATCCCATGACCCAGGTTGAACACGAACCGTCGATCTCGCGTTTGCTCTAGAATATCATCCACAGCCCGGTCCAGCGCATCTCCGCCCACGACGAGCACACGGTTATCCAGGTTCCCCTGCAACACGCAGGTTTCCGGGATTTCCCGCATCGCCCAATCGAGCGGCACGGAATGATCCAAAGACACCCCATCGACGCCGGTTTGTTTCACGTATTCGGGAATCATCACTCCACCCTGCCTCGGAAAACCGATGATCGGCACATCAGGCGCCGATGCTTTCACGTTTTCTACGATGCGACGGGTCGGTTCGATCACTAACGATTTGAATTGAGAGACGGAAAGCACGCCAGCCCAACTATCGAACAGCTGCAGTACCTCAGCGCCGGCCTTCACCTGTTCGATCAGATACCGGGACGTCGCATCGACCAGGACATCCATCAGTTTCGAGAATTCATCGGGATTTCGGTATGCCCACGCTCGCGCACGCTCGCATTCCGTCCGGCCTTTTCCCTCGACCATGTAGACGGCGACTGTCCAGGGCGACCCGGCAAAACCGATCAACCCCGTGGTCTTTGGAATCTCCACGGACAACCGACGCAACGTTTCGAAAATCGGCGCCAGATGATCGATCACCCCGTCGACGTTCAGGATCTCCAAGCCCTTCGCATCCCGGATCGGCTCCAGAACAGGGCCCTCCCCCTCCTTGAACGTCACCCTCTGACCCAAAGCATCAGGGATGACTAGAATATCCGCAAAAAGGATCGACGCATCGAAACCGAACCTGCGCAACGGTTGAAGTGTTACCTCGACCGCGGCATCCGGGGTATAGCAAAACTCCAGAAACGAGCTGATCCCCGCACGGATTTCACGGTACTCCGGCAGATACCGCCCGGCCTGACGCATCATCCAGATGGGGGGAGGTGAAACTACATCCCCTTCGAAAACCCGAAGGAAAGGTTTTGCCGAACGTTCCGAGGATGCTGAGGACTGGGAATTAAGAGGCATCGTGTGGGTCTTTCGCTCGCTTCGTGAGCTCCGGGCTTACTTCTATAGACTCTATATATAAAGAATATAGTAGTTGTAATTGGACCAATGAATCCTGGGGATTATGTGTCATCCACAGGTTATCCAGACGTGGCGCATCCATATGTTTATTGCCACCGCGCCGCAAGTATTTTTCAGTTCCGGAAAAAGTATCAATGATTCCAATACCCTTTGCTGATTACCTAAAAACTCTCTAAAACCGCAGGAACTTGGGGTTTTCATGTTATCCCAAGCCGTTATTGGGGACTTCAGAGATTTACACATTTGGACAACGTGTGTATCCCGTAAGCTCGTTATGGGTATTAAAGACCGATTTTAGAGCCTTGTAAGTTATCCACAATTTCATCCCCTGCCTTATAAGGCGGTTATCCGGGGGCCGAAGGACGGCGTTATGCAGGAATTTCATCTCCATCTGGTTTCGGACTCCACTGGTGAGACGGTGACTTTGCTCGCCCGCGCATGCCTCGTCCAGTTCGATGATATTCAGGTCCGCGAGCATCTGTGGCCGATGGTACGCACCGTCGATCAGGTGCGTGAAGTGATGGAACGGATACGTGAGCAACCGGGTTTCGTGATCTTTACCCTGGTCGATGAGAAAAATCGTCTCGCCCTCGAAGAGGGTTGCCGCATGAACCAGATCCCATGCATTCCTGTCTTGGATCCGGTCGTCGCGGCGCTCGGGGCTTATCTGAACGCAAAGAGCAAACCTCGGCCCGGCGGTCAGCATGCGATGGACCAGGAATATTTCAACCGGATCGAGGCGATGCAGTTCGCGCTTGCCCACGACGATGGGCAGATGACCCACGAACTCCGCAACGCCGATGTTGTTCTGGTTGGGGTGTCGCGAACGTCGAAAACGCCGACCTGTATCTATCTCGCAAACCGTGGAATCAAAGCAGCCAACATCCCCTATGTACCGGGGTGTCCGCTTCCGGAAGAGTTGTTTTTGAAGGATGGGCCGGCTGTGGTTGGTTTGACGAATGACCCGAAACGCCTGATCGAGATCCGCCGCCAAAGGCTTCGTTTTCTCGACCAGGACCCCGACACGGATTACGTGGATGAAGAAGCGGTGAAAGAAGAAGTGAACAGTGCGCGGCGGCTTTTCACCGAGAATGAATGGCCGACGATCAATGTTTCCCGGCGCTCGATCGAGGAAACCGCAGCAACCATCCTCCAGCATCTGGCGCGACTCCAGGGGGATGAAGACGCCCCGTGAGCGCATCACGACTTATTCTGGCCTCCAAAAGCCGTGCCCGGCGAATGGTGCTTGAGAATGCCGGGGTTCGTTTCGACTGGTGTGATGCCGGCGTTGATGAAGACAAGATTAAGCGTGAGTCTCTAGACGACGGCGCTTCCCCCGAAGAATTGGCGTTGCGTTTGTCAGTAGCGAAAGCTTCAGCCGTAAAAACAGACCCGGAAGATTTGGTAATCGGTTGCGACCAGGTACTGGCACTCGGTGACCGGTTGTTCGATAAGCCGGCCGATATGACCGAAGCCCATGACCATCTGACGGCTTTCAGCGGTCGCACGCATCAGCTGATTTCCGCGGTATGCCTCAAGACGAGCGCAAATGTTGTCTGGTCACACGTTTCCGTTGCCGACATGCATGTGCGTGAATTGAGCGACGAATTCATCGAGAACTACCTTACCGACGAAGGTGAACGGGTCCTGACGTCAGTTGGCGCCTACTTGCTTGAAGGCCGGGGAGCTCAATTGTTCGAGAATATAGACGGAGACTATTTCACGGTCCTCGGGTTACCCCTGCTTCCCCTATTGGAAGAGCTGCGGAAACGGGGCATTCTCCCCGCATAAAGGAGCGCGCCATGCCGTCTGCAACCGCGAAAACCATCAAAGCCGGGGTTATCGGCTGGCCGGTCGAACATTCCCTGTCGCCGAAACTCCACGGTTTCTGGTTGGATCGGTATGGGATCGACGGGATATATCTTCCGCTTCCTGTGTCGCCACCGAACATCGAAGATGCGATCCGAGCGCTGCCGAAACTGGGTTTCGTCGGCGCCAACGTGACGGTCCCCCATAAGGAAGCTGCGTTCCGGACGGTCGATAGCTTAAGTGAGGCCGCGCGCCAGATTGGCGCCGTGAACACCATCGTTTGCGACGAAGATGGGGAGCTTTATGGTGATAACACCGACGCATTTGGATTTATCGAAAACATTCGCTCTCGTGCGCCACACTGGCGAACGGCAGATGCGCCTGCACTGATCCTGGGTGCGGGAGGCGCGGCGCGCGCGGTAATCGCGGCGTTGATCGATGCTGGCGCACCGGAAATCCTCCTCGCTAACCGCACTCGTGAACGGGCCGAAGAACTCCTGGCGCATTTCGGAATGCCGCTGAAGATTGTCGGGTGGGATGATCGGAACGATGCGATGACCGGGGTTGGTACGTTGGTCAACACGACGACACTGGGGATGACGGGGAACCCGCCCTTGGATGTCGATTTGTCCGGGCTGAATGACAATGCGGTCGTCAACGACATCGTTTACGCCCCACTTGAAACGCCGCTTTTGAAAGCGGCGGCGGCACGTAACCTAGTGCCGGTCGACGGGCTCGGCATGTTACTCCACCAGGCGCGGCCCGGCTTCGAAGCCTGGTTCGGCAAGCGCCCGGTCGTTGACGAAGAACTTCGCGATCACGTTTTAGCCGGGCGCGACGGCGGCTGATGTTCATCCTCGGATTGACCGGATCGATCGGGATGGGAAAGACCGTGGCGGCACGTGCGTTCCGGCGGGAGGGCCTGCCGGTCCATGATTCAGACGCGGCCGTCCATGAACTCATGGGTCGGCGTGGCGCAGCGGTAGAGCGGGTTTCAAAAGAATTTCCTGGGGTCGTGCATGATGGCACCGTCGACCGGGCTTTGCTGGGAAAACGGGTGTTCGGCGACGAACCGGCGCTTCGCCGCCTTGAAGCGATCCTTCACCCGATGGTACGTGAACGCGCCGACGCATTTCTAAAAATGCATGCACGGCTGAAGACACCTGCCGTGGTGCTTGATATCCCGCTTTTGTTCGAGGGGGGGAATGAAGACCGTTTCGACGCGGTCGCGGTCGTGAGCGCACCTTATCGGGTGCAGCGTCAACGTGTCCTCGCGCGTCCAGGCATGACGGAAGAGCGGTTTCAGGGTGTGTTGAAACACCAGATATCGGACGTATTAAAAAGAAGGGCAGCAGATTTTGTGATTTTTACGGGTCTCGGCCGTGCTCACAGCTTGCCGATTATCCGCCGAATTGCGACAATCGCAAAGTCCACACCGGGGACCCACTGGCCCCCGTTTCAGATCTAGGGAGCGGATCGCATGCGGGAAATCGTTCTGGATACGGAAACCACGGGCCTGGATCCGGCGTCGGGACACCGCATCGTTGAAATCGGTTGTGTGGAGCTTCTGAACCATGTGCCGACGGGCGAAGTATATCATCAGTACATCAATCCGGAACGTGATATGCCCGCGGAGGCCGAACGCGTCCACGGTTTGAGCGAAGATTTCCTCGCCGGACATCCGGTATTTGCCGATATCGCTTCCGATTTCGTGAATTTCGTCGGGGATGCGCCGTTGGTTATACACAACGCGGCATTCGACATGGGTTTTATCAACGCCGAACTGTTGCTTGCCGGTTGGGCCAGCATCGACAAGCGCCGCGCCATCGACACGGTCAGCATGGCTAGAAAAAAGTTTCCGGGGGCGCAGGCCTCCCTCGATGCCCTTTGCCGCCGGTTCGGGATCGACCTGAGTGAACGGCAGATGCACGGAGCTCTTCTGGACGCCCAGTTATTGGCGGCGGTTTATCTGGAATTGTTGGGTGGACGCCAGCACGGCATGGATCTGGCCGCAGAAGCCGCCGCGGCCCGCACGGGTTCGGAAGACGAGCCAAATGTTGAGACATCGCCATCCGGCCGCCGAGAAGCGCGCGCGCATGGAGCAAGCGAAGACGAACTCGCGCGCCACGCCGAATTCCTGAACAAGATCAAAGATCCGATCTGGCTCCGCCCTTAAGAGAAGGATGAGAGCATCCTTCCCGCGTGGGCGTGCCTTTAGCGGTGAAAACTCTAAATTGAAGCCGGCAAAACGGCCGCGTGTCGTTACTCGGCGCTGGCGCCACCCTCTTGGGCTGCTTCTTTCGCGGCCTGTTGTTCGGCGACACGGCGCTGATACATCGACGCGAAGTCGACGAGCCCCATCATGACCGGCGGGAAACCGCCGTCGCGGGTGACGTCGGCAACGATATTGCGGGCAAACGGGAACAACAGCCGCGGGCATTCGATCATCAAAACGGCCTGACGGTGTTCATCCGGCAGATTGAGGGTGAACGCGCCCGCATAGACCAGCTCGAGGATAAAGCCCTTGGTGTCGCCGACGTCGCAGTTCGCGTTAATCGTGATCGACACTTCGAAATGGTTCTCGCCAAGCGGCTTGGCGTTGACCTGAATATCGATACCGATATCCGGGGACGTGGATTGCATCTGGCCGAAAATGGCAGGCGCGTTCGGAACCTCGAAAGACAGATCCTTGACGTACTGCGCATTGATCGTGAGCGGAACGCCTTGCGGTTGGTCTTCCGCGCCGGGCGTCGGCGGTGTGATTTCGTCGGCCATGTGGCTCTCCTCAAGCGATTGCGCGCTTCTGGTACCATGTCTTTCCGGGATCGACAATAACCGAGCGGCGCAATTCAGGCGTGTTACTTGCGCTCGGGATCGTCGTGGTCGAGACGCTGCTTGGCGGGCGCGTCATCGTCACCGGTCACGTCCTGGTATTCTCCGTCGATGACCGGGCCCCCGCCTGGGCCGGTCCCGTGCCTTCCCTGGCCGGGATGACCGCCGTGCGTGGAATAGGATTGATGCGTGTAATGAACATCGGCACGCGCCACGACCCGGCGGCCGACCTCGCTCGCCAACCAACGGCGGAAGGGCGGGACGAATAACAGAAAACCGACGGAATCGGTAACGAAACCGGGCGTTAGGAGAAGTACGCCGGCGATCACCAGGCACACGCCGTCGAACAATTCCTGCACCGGCATCCGGTTCGCTTCCAGGTTCTGTTGAATACGGAACAAAACCGAAAGCCCCTGCTGGCGCAACATTGCCGTGCCGATGACGGCCGTCAGGATGACGATACCGATGGTCGGCCACAGGCCGATCCGCCCGCCGACCTCGATGAACACCGAGATTTCAATGATCGGCACCGCGATAAAAGCGATGAGGAGAATGAATGCCATGGCTGCCTTGTCCCGAACGGCTGGTCGGCTTATTTAAGTCGTGTATCGGCGAACGCAACCTCAAGAGCGCGGTTGCCGATATTCTGGACGCGGCGGTCCGGAGCCGATACCTTGTTCGGGACCGCTTAGTGAAGAGGCGGCATAATAATTGTGCGTCTCAGCATACGACAACAGGCAAGGCCCTGAGGGTCAAGGATATCATGGGCGGCGAATTTCAGTTCTTCGACATCATCATACTGGCGATGATTGCCGGCTTTCTCATTCTGAGGCTGCGCCGCGTGCTTGGCCGGCGGGACGGTCACGAGGGTGGCTATAGCGATCGTTTCCGAGACCGCGAGCAAGCAGAGCAGGAAGGCAAGCGTGGCGACGACAATGTCGTGCAGCTTCCCGACCGCAGCGATGCGCCTGATGAGGCGGCACCGCTCGACCTCGACATCGACAAAGACGATCCGGTGGCGGTCGGTCTGACGCAGATTCGCGTCGCCGACCCGAGCTTCGGCCCCGATGAGTTCACCGAGGGGGCGAAGATGGCGTTCGAGATGATCCTCAACGGGTTCTCGTCCGGCGATCGCAAGACGTTGAAGGGTCTGCTTAGCCCCGACGTCTACAAGAATTTCGACGAGGCGATCACCGAGCGCGAGCGCGCGGGCGAAGTCCTGGAGGATACGCTTGTCGGCCTTCGTTCGGCCAAGATCGTCGAAGCGGCAATGGACGGCCATCACAGCGTCCTCACCGTTAAGTTCGTCTCGGAACAGATCAGTGCGCTTCGCGACGCCGAGGGTAATATTATCGATGGCAACCCGAACGAGGTGATCGATGTCACCGATTTCTGGACGTTCTCGCGCGATACCCGGTCGTCGGACCCGAACTGGACGCTGATCGGCACCGAAAGCAACAACTGACGTGCGTATCCCGGCCCCGCGCGTTTCCTCGATCCTCTCGACGGTTTCACTCGCGGCGCTGTTGCTGCTGACGGCGTGCGCCGATCTCGGTTTACCGATCCCGGAACCCCAGGCGCCATCCGATGAACCGTCGGCGTTGACGCTCACCAAAATAGAGTTCGATGAACTCGAAAGCTGGGATGGGGAGAATTTTGCGTCGGTCCTTCCCGCGTTGATCCGGTCCTGCGATGCCATCGAAAAGAAAGCACCCGATACCCCGTTCGGCGGCGACGAGCGGATGGGGACGATCGCCGACTGGAAAGCGATTTGTGAAGACGCACGTATCATCCGCCCGGGCAATCAGATCGAGGCGAAGTATTTCTTTGAAAGCCGTTTCGTCGCCTATACCGTGGGTGACAGGAACGCCCCCGAGGGTCTTTTCACCGGCTATTACGAACCGGAATTATCGGGCCGTTGGGCGCCGGAAGCCGAATATCAGATCCCGCTCTATTCGCGCCCGCAGGATCTCGTTTCCATCGACCTCGGGCAACACCGCGCCGAATTGAAGGGCACGCAGCTGGCCGGCCGGGTGATCGACAACAAGCTTGTTCCCTACTTCTCCCGCGCAGAGATTCTCGGCGGCGCCTTGCGTGGCCGTGAACTGGAGATCATGTGGGTGGCCGATCCCGTCGATGCTTTCTTCCTACATATTCAGGGATCGGGACGGGTCAGACTGCCTGACGGTTCCACGGTACGCGTGGGCTATGCGGGGCGGAATGGACGCCGCTACACGTCGATCGGCCGTGAACTCGTCGCGATGGGGGCGATGCGGCTTGAAGACGTCACCGCGCCCGCGATCAGGGATTGGTTGCGCGCCAACCCTGCCGCCGGCACCCAGTTAATGAACAAAAACGAATCCTATGTTTTCTTCAGGGTTGTCGAGGGTGAAGGTCCGCTGGGCGCACAGGGTGTGCCGCTGACCCCTGGGCGCAGCCTCGCCGTCGACCGTGCGTTTTTGCCGTTGGGTGCGCCGGTCTGGCTCGACAGCACGGATCCATTGACCGACGGCGGGCCGCTCCGGAGATTGCTGATCACGCAGGATACGGGTAGCGCCATCAAGGGGCCCGTAAGGGGCGATGTGTTCTGGGGCTTCGGTGAAACGGCGGCCAGACGCGCCGGGCTGATGAAGCAGGAAGGCCGGTATTATATCCTTCTGCCCAAGGCCGCGGAACGTATCGTGCCGCCATCCTGACTGTTACGCTCGGTTCTTGCGTTCCACCCTCATAGGGAACATTCTTCGACTATGCCGGAAACATCCAAACCAACCGTCGGTCTGTTCGTCACGTGTCTCGTCGATCTGATGCGTCCTGTCGTTGGATTTGCGGCGGTGAAGCTTTTGGAGGACGCGGGCTGCAAGGTCGAAGTGCCCGCTTCACAGACCTGCTGCGGTCAACCTGCCTATAATTCCGGTGATAAGGCCGATACCCTCGATATCGCCAAGAACGTGATCGCGGCGTTCGAAGGGTATGACTATGTCGTCGCACCGTCCGGTTCGTGCGCGGGGATGATCAAGGATCATTACCCCGAAGCCTTCGCGGACGTCCCCAAGTGGCTGGCGCGGGCTGAGAATTTATCGGCGAAGACGTACGAGCTGATGTCGTTTCTGACGGATGTCATGAGTGTCAGTGCGACGAACGCCGAATTTTCGGGGACCGTCACCTATCACGATTCATGTTCGGGTTTGCGCGAACTCGGTATCAAGGATCAGCCGCGTGCGCTCTTGTCTTCGGTTCAGGGGCTGAAGATTTCCGAAGGAAACGAGACCGAAACCTGTTGCGGGTTCGGTGGATTGTTCTGTGTCAAATATCCCGACATCTCCGAGAAGATGGTCGACGCCAAGGTTGACGATATCGTCAAAACCGGGGCCGATACGGTCCTGGCGGGTGATCTCGGGTGTTTGATGAATATCGCGGGCCGCCTGCAGCGCCGGGGTGTCGATGTCAAAGCGCGCCACGCCGCCGAGGTGTTGGCGGGCATGACCGCGGCGCCGGCGATCGGCGAACCGGTTGAGGGTGAATAACCAATGCAGCCGACCTCCCCTAATTTCAAACAGAATGCCCGCGAGGCGATCGCCGACGACCCGCTTCAGGCGGCGCTCGCCAAACTCGCCGTCGGTTTCCCGATGCGGAGACTGGAGGCCGCCCAGCGCCTGCCGGAGTTCGAAGACCTCCGCGATCAGGCCCGCGACATCAAGAACCATGTTCTCGAGAACCTCGACCAATATCTCGAAGCTTACGAAAAGAAAGTCACCGACAGCGGCGGACATGTGCATTGGTGCCGCGATGCCAAGGAAGCGCGGGAAACCATTCTCGATATCTGCCGCAAGGCGGGCGCGAAAACCGTCACCAAATCCAAGTCGATGATCTCGGAAGAGATCGCGGTGAACGCGTATCTCGAAGAGAACGGCATCGAACCGGTGGAGACCGATCTGGGTGAATACATCATCCAGTTGCGGAAAGAGCCGCCCAGCCACATCATCGCGCCGGCGATCCACCTGTCGAAAGAACAGGTCGCCGACACATTTCGGAATGCGCACATCGACCTTGCGGCTGACCGGGATCTCGACGAGCCGCGCTCCCTTCTCGAAGAGGCCCGCGCCAAGCTGCGCGAGAAATTCCTGGGTGCGGACGTCGGATTGACGGGCGCGAATATGCTGATCGCCGAAACCGGGACGAACGTGCTGGTGACGAATGAAGGCAACGCGGATCTGACGAATAATCTACCGCGCGTTCATGTCGTCATCGCGTCGATCGAGAAGATCGTCCCGACGTTGGAGGACGCGTCGACCATCCTCCGCGTGCTGGCGCGTTCTGCGACCGGGCAGGATATCTCGGTCTATACGACATTCTGTACCGGGCCGCGCCGCCCCGAAGACCTGGACGGGCCGGAGGAATATCACGTCGTCTTGTTGGATAACGGCCGCAGCGAGATGATAGGTTCGGAATTTCACGAGATGCTGCGCTGTATCCGGTGCGGCGCGTGCTTGAACCATTGCCCGATCTATAAATCTGTCGGTGGGCACGCGTATGGGTGGGTGTATTCCGGCCCGATGGGCGCCGTGTTGATCCCTAACCTGATCGGGATGGAGGAAGCTCAGCACCTCCCCAATGCGTCGACGCTCTGCGGCAAGTGCGAGAGCGTCTGTCCGATGCGGATTCCGCTTCCGAAAATGCTCAGAAAGTGGCGCGAGCGGCAGTATAAGGCCGAGATGGGCTCGGCGACGGCCCGATGGGCCCTCAAAAGCTGGGCCTGGCTCGCGAAACGGCCCGCGCTCTATCGCCGGGTGATGAATGCCGGCGTGGCGCTGTTGGGACAGTTTGGTGGGCAAGGTAGGTTTAAGTCATTGCCCTTGGCGTCAGGATGGACGTCGAAGCGGGATTTGGCTGCCCCCGCCGGCGACACGTTCATCAGTCAGCACCACAAAGGCGCCCGCGGAGATCAAAGTGGTGCGCTTATGCGCAAAAAGGTGCACTGATGTCTGCGCGAGAAGAGATTTTAAGCAAGTTGAGATCTAAATTAGGGCATTCAAATGCCTCTAATGACGGAAACGCAGCCCTTAAGCACATTCAAGAGCATCATAAAAACCTTATCCCAAGGCGCGGGAGCCTCGATAAAGCGCAACGCGTTGATCTTTTCGTGCAAGAAGCTACGCGGGTGAATGCCACCGTCGTGCGCATTCAGGGTTTCGAAGACGTCCCCAATCAGGTCAGCGCTTATCTCCGCGAACATCAACTCCCGGCGAAGATCAAAATCGCCCCCCACGACAATCTAAAATCCCTCGATTGGCAGCAGAAAACTTCTCTCATGGTCGACGAAGGCCGGGGCCAGGGTGACGACGGGGTCTCGGTGAGCGTGGCTTACGGGGGTGTCGCGGAAACCGGGACGTTGGTGATGTCGTCAGGCCCGCAGACGCCGACATCCCTTAATTTCCTGCCGCTCGATCATATTGTCGTCTTGGAAGCCGATAACATCGCCGGAGATTATGAGGCGGTGTGGGAGCGTTTAAGGGCACAATCGGGGCCGGGTAAGCTGCCGCGCACTGTGAACTGGATCACCGGGCCGTCCAGAACCGCGGATATTGAGCAAACGCTTCTTCTGGGGGCGCATGGCCCTCAACGCCTGCACATCCTGATCGTCGATCCATCGGAAAGTTAACGTGGGCGGGGGAAAGCGCCCGCGCCGCCGTCATCTTAGTGCCGATGAAAAGGCGCTTTGGGACCACGTCACGCAATCTGTAAAACGCTCGAGCGCGGCGGGAACGCCCCTCCCCCTCGATGACGACGATCCGGAGGGTTCGGATGAAACGCCCGCCGCGCCGAAGAAGACCCGTGTCCGCCAGCGGTTGATGGAGCCGCCCCCCCTGCCCCCGACCCCCAATCCGATCCCGTTGACGCATGGGACGACGGCGGGGATGGACCGGCGCACGGCACAGCGCCTCAGGCGCGGCAAGCTGGACGTGGAAGCGACTCTCGATCTGCACGGCCACACTCAGGCCGCCGCGCACCGGACCCTCGAACGCTTCCTTCACGATGGATATATGGCGGGGAGACGAACTGTTTTGGTGATCACCGGCAAGGGCGACCGTTTGGGGGGGCGCCCGGGGGTTTTACGTGACGCTGTGCCCCGTTGGTTTAATGAAATCCCGATGCGTCAATGGGTTGCGGGATTTTCTTATGCCGCACCCAAAGATGGTGGCGATGGCGCATTGTATGTCCGCCTGAAACGACGAAAGTCATCCCGCTGAAAACAGTCCATTCTGGCGAGAAATTCTTAAGAATTAGGCGTCTAGACTAGAAACATGACTCCGTTTGGTAAACGTGTGCGCGAACACCGCATGGCGCGGAAGATAACGCTGAAACAGATGGCTGCCGATCTCGGTGTGTCGGCGGCGTATTTTTCCGCCCTCGAACACGGTCACCGCGGCCGGCCGAGCTCCGGCCTGGTGGCGCAGATTTGTGGTTATTTCGATCTGATGTGGGATGAGGCGGAAGAGATGAAGCGCCTTGCCGAACTCTCCCATCCGAAAGTCACGGTCAATACCGCCGGTCTCAGCCCGAAAGCGACCGAGCTCGCCAATTTATTGGCGGAGAACATCGAAGAGATGGACGACGATACCCTGGATTGGGTGATCGCCGAGGTAAAACTCCGCATCGGCACCCGGCCCGAAGGCCCGACGCACTGATGCCGTCATCATTTAATCGTCATCCCGGACGTTAGGCGGGCCCGAAGGCCAATGGGCTTCGGTAGCGAGACTTTCGAGCCGGGACCCATAGCACAGGTTCACCCCGCCCCTAAAACAGGTCCCGGCTCTTCGCGCTCTGCGCACAGGCCGGGATGACGGACTTCGCAGTGGACCGGATCAGAGAATAAACTTCGACACGTCGGCGTTGCGGGCGAGATCGGAAACTTGCTTCTTCACGTAATCCGCATCGACGGTGAACTCGGTCCCGCTCTGCTCTGACGCCGTATAGCTGATCTCTTCCAGAAGTTTCTCCATCACCGTGTGCAGACGGCGTGCCCCGATGTTTTCGACGCCTTGATTGATTTCCGCGGACAAATCCGCGATCTCGTCGATGGCGTCGTCGGTGAAGGTGAGCTTCAGGTCCTCGACCCCCATGAGCGCGGTATATTGTTTGACCAGGCTCGCTTCCGGTTCGGTCAGGATCTTCACGAAATCATCGCGGGTCAGTGCGCTCAGATTGACGCGGATCGGCAAACGTCCCTGAAGCTCCGGCAGCATGTCGGCGGGTTTGGCGATATGAAACGCACCCGACGCGATAAACAGGATATGGTCCGTCTTCACCGGGCCGTGCTTTGTCGCGACGGTCGTCCCTTCGATCAGCGGAAGAAGATCGCGCTGCACCCCTTCCCGGCTGACGTCCGCGCCCTGGCGTTCCGATCTGGCCGTGATCTTGTCGATCTCATCCAAAAATACGATACCGTTGTTTTCGACGTTGGAGGTCGCTTCTTTCAAAACTTCCTCCTCGTCCAAAAGCTTGTCGGCTTCTTCACGTAAAAGCAGATCGTAGGAATCGTCGACGGTGATCCGCTTCTTCTTGGTTTGCTGACCGAACGCTTTCCCCAGCATGTCGTTCAGATTGATCATGCCCATCTGCGCCCCGGGCATGCCGGGAATATCGAACGTCGGCATGCCGCCGCCGCCACTCTCAGATAATTCGACCTCGATTTCCTTGTCGCCCAGTTCACCGTTGCGCAGTTTTGTGCGGAACTTCTCCTTGGTGTCTTTCGAGGCGTTTTCGCCGACCAGCGCATCGACGACACGGTCCTCTGCGTTCAGTTCGGCCTGCGCTTCGACGCGTTTACGCATCTTGTCACGGCTCATGTGGATCGCGACTTCCAAAAGATCGCGGACGATCTGCTCGACATCGCGCCCGACGTAACCGACTTCGGTGAACTTGGTCGCCTCGACCTTGATAAAGGGTGCCTGCGCCAGTTTCGCCAACCGCCGCGCGATCTCGGTCTTCCCCACACCCGTTGGGCCGATCATCAAAATGTTCTTCGGGAGGACTTCTTCGCGCATGTCGTCGGCCAATTGCTGACGCCGCCAGCGGTTTCTCAGCGCGATCGCGACCGCCTTTTTCGCGTCCTTCTGGCCGATGATGTAGCGGTCGAGCTCGGAAACGATCTCGCGCGGGGTGAAATTGCTCATAGTTTCTCAATCACGAAGTTATTGTTGGTGTAGACGCAGATGTCGGCAGCGACCGACATAGCCTTCTTTGCGATGTCTTCGGCGCTCAGATCGTCGAACTCGATGAGCGCGCGGGCTGCCGATAGCGCGTAGTTGCCGCCCGACCCGATCCCGATCAGCCCGTCCTGGGGCTCTAAAACATCGCCGTTTCCGGTCAGAATCAGCGACACGTCCTTGTCGGCGACGGCCATCATCGCTTCGAGGCGTCTAAGGTAACGATCCGTCCGCCAGTCCTTGGCCAGCTCGACACAAGCCCGCATCAGCTGATCCGGATACTGATCGAGCTTACCCTCAAGGCGCTCGAAGAGCGTGAAGGCGTCCGCCGTCGCCCCGGCGAAACCCGCGATGACGTTATCGCCCGCGAGGCGGCGTACTTTCCTGGCGTTCGCTTTGACCACGGTGTCGCCAAGACTAACCTGGCCGTCGCCGGCGATGACGACGGACCCGTTCTTGCGGACCGACAATATTGTCGTTGCGTGCCATGAGGCGGGGGATGTTTCGGCGGACATGAAAACTCCTTGGCCGGGGTCGGCCGGAAAACTCAGTCGCGGCCGAAAAGGATCGTTCCCCTATGTGGTCCGATCCGGCCAAGCGGTCAAGTGACTGGGCCCGGGGCCGCCCGCAATTCCGCGCGCGTCGGGGCTGGCAGACCGCTATTCAACCTGCTAGAAGAACTGCGTTCTTTGCAGGAGACCTATTCCTGCACAGTTGCAGGAGAACCCTTTGATGCGCACAGCGACCATCGAACGCAAGACCAAGGAAACGGATATTTCCGTGAGCCTCGATCTCGACGGCAGCGGGAATTATGACGTCTCGACCGGCGTCGGGTTCCTCGATCACATGCTGGAGCAGCTCTCGCGCCACAGCCTGATGGACCTGACGGTCAAAGCGAAGGGCGATCTGCACATCGACTTCCACCACACGACGGAAGACACGGGCATCGCCATCGGCGAAGCGTTCTCGAAGGCGCTCGGCGACCGCAAGGGCATCACCCGTTATGCCAGCGCCTTGATCCCGATGGACGAAACCCTGACCCGCGTCGCCATCGACATTTCGAACCGCCCTTACCTGATCTGGAAGGTGGACTTTTCGAAACCGAAGCTCGGCGATATGGATACCGAACTTTTCAAAGAGTGGTTCCAGGCATTCGCACAGGCGGCGGGCATCACGCTTCACGTCGAAAATCTTTATGGTGAGAACAATCACCACATCGTCGAGAGCTGTTATAAAGGCCTCGCCCGCTCGCTCCGTGACGGCATCACCATCGACCCCCGCAAGGCCGATGAAGTGCCGTCCACAAAGGGCGTCCTTTAGACTTTTCGGAGTGCGATAACCGATGCGGCTTTACTCGGTATACCTCCGCGACCATGGCCGGATGCCGTTGGAAGACCTTGTCCTCGTGAAAGAGGGTTTCTCGTGGCCGGGGTTCTTCTTCACGTTTTTCTGGGCGTTTTGGACGCGTATGTGGCTGCCGGCGATCGTGATATTCACCGTGATCGCACTGACGGGCTTCGGCGTGCAGAAGCTGGGGCTCGGTGAAGATCTTGAGGGCCTGACGTCGATCCTTCTCGCGCTCTCGATCGGGTTGGTGGGGAACGACATCCGCCGTTGGTGGCTCGATCAGAAGGGTTATCGCGAGGTCGCCATCGTCAGTGGGAAGAATGCCGAAGAAGCCGAGCGCCGCTTTCTCGATGCCGCCGATATCGACCGCAGCGGTATATATCCCGGTTTATCCAGATGAGCGTCGTCATCGTCGATTATGGTTCGGGTAACCTGCGCTCCGCCGCCCGGGCGTTCGAACGCGCGGTCAAGGAGGCCGGTCTCCCCGATAAAGTCTTGGTGACGGGCGATCCATACGCCGTGCGTCTCGCCGACCGGGTTGTTTTACCCGGTGTTGGCGCGTTCGCAGATTGTAAGCGGGGGCTCTGGGCGGTTGACGGGATGCCGGATGCGCTGCGCGAACACGTGATCGACAAGGGGAACCCGTTCTTTGGGATTTGCGTCGGCATGCAGTTAATGGCGAGCAAGGGTCTTGAACATGGAGAGACCGAGGGCTTCGGCTGGATCAAAGGGGCGGTTGATAAAATCACGCCAGACGACCCTTCCCTTAAAATCCCGCACATGGGTTGGAACGAGCTTTTGCTTCCTGAAGATCCGCACCCTCTCTTCAATGGGTTGGAGACGGGATCGCACGTTTATTTCGTTCACTCCTATCACCTGCAGACCGAGAACCCGTCGGACGTGCTGGCGAACGCGGACTACGGCGGCTTGATCACTGCTGCCGTCGGACGTGACAATATGGTGGGGACACAATTCCACCCGGAAAAAAGTCAGGCCGCCGGTTTAAGGATCATCAGCAACTTCCTGAGGTGGGCACCATGATCTTTTTCCCGGCGATCGATCTTAAGAACGGTCAGTGCGTGCGCCTCGTTCATGGGGATATGAAACAGGCCACGGTCTTTAACGATGACCCCGCCCGGCAAGCGCAGGCGTTTGCCGATAAAGGCTGCACATGGCTGCATATGGTTGATCTCGACGGTGCGTTTGCCGGCAAGCCCGAAAACGCCGACGCGGTTTCCGCGGTTCTGGACGCGGTCGATATCAAGGTGCAGCTGGGCGGTGGTATTCGCGACATGAAGACCATCGAAAGCTGGCTCGGGCGTGGCCTTGCAAGGGTGATTTTGGGCACTGTCGCCGTCCGTGACCCGGATCTGGTGGTCGACGCATGTAAAGCGTTTCCCGGTCAGGTCGCTCTCGGGATCGATGCGCGCGATGGTTATGTCGCGGTCCAGGGCTGGGCGGAAGCGACGGAACTGAAGACCGAAGAGCTCGCGAAAAGGTTCGAGGACGCGGGCGCTGCGGCGTTGATCTTTACCGACATCGGCCGGGACGGCGCCATGCAGGGGCCGAACCTGGATGCGACCCTTGCGCTCGCCGACGCCGTCGACATTCCGGTGATTTTGTCCGGTGGGGTGTCGTCGATGGATGACCTTGAAAGTGTGCGCGCGCGCGGCGGCAAGTTGGCAGGCGTGATTTCCGGCCGCGCCGTTTACGACGGGCGGATCGATCCAGCCGTCGCCGTCGAACTCCTCAAGGAGGCGGCATGACCCTTAAGGTCCGCATCATCCCGTGTCTCGATGTCGATCAGGGCCGCGTGGTCAAAGGGGTGAACTTCGTCGATCTGGTCGATGCGGGCGACCCGGTCGAGCAGGCCAGGGTCTATGACGCCGCCGGTGCGGACGAGCTTTGCTTCCTCGACATCACCGCCAGTCACGAGAACCGCGATACGATCTTCGACGTGGTTTCCAGAACCGCCGAGCAGTGCTTCATGCCCTTGACCGTAGGCGGTGGGGTCCGGACGACGGAAGATATCCGGAAACTGCTTCTGGCGGGCGCTGACAAAGTGTCGATCAACACCGCCGCCGTCCACAATCCCGACTTCGTTCGTGAAGCAGCCGAGAAGTTCGGTACCCAGTGCATCGTCGTCGCCGTCGATGCCAAGGCGACGGGTGAGAACAAGTTCGAGATCTTCACCCACGGGGGACGGAAAGAGACCGGCCTGGATGCCGTCGATTGGGCGGTGCGGATGCAGAACCTGGGTGCCGGCGAAATCCTTTTGACGTCGATGGACCGGGACGGCACGAAGCAGGGATTCAACCTGCCGCTGACCCGCGCGGTGTCGGATGCGCTGACAATTCCGGTGATCGCATCGGGTGGTGTCGGCACCCTCGATCATCTGGTCGAAGGGGTGACCGAGGGTCACGCCTCAGCCGTGCTCGCGGCCTCGATTTTTCATTTCGGCACCTATACGATCGCCCAGGCCAAAACGCATATGAAAAAGGCCGGCATTGCGGTGCGAGAAGTCTGAGGGGCGTGAAACATGAGTGCTGACAATCCGAGTGAGATTCTCGAACGTCTGTTCGAGGTTATCGAAAGCCGTAAGGGCGGCGATGCGGACACGTCCTATACCGCCAAACTCCTGATTGGTGGCGCACCTAAGATCGGTAAAAAATTAAGTGAGGAAGCCGCCGAGGTGACCATCGCCGCGCTCTCAGAAGGCAAGGATGCGGTGGCGCGCGAAAGCGCGGATCTTCTTTATCACTTGCTGGTGATGTGGGCAGCGATGGGGGTCCGGCCGGAAGACGTCTATGCGGAGTTAAAAAAACGCGAGGGGACGTCCGGTATCGAAGAGAAAAACAGTCGCGGTAAATAGATTCGGGATCGGAATGACACCATGGCTTACGACATGACCTACAATCCGGAAAATATTTTCGCCAAGATCATCCGCGGCGAGATTCCCTGCGATAAGGTGTACGAAGACGATCACACGCTGGCGTTCAACGACATCAATCCGCAGGCGCCGGTTCATGTTCTCGTCATTCCCAAGGGCGCCTACGTCAACATCGAGGATTTCCATGCCAAGGCGTCCGATGTCGAGATCGCGGCGCTGATCCGCGCCATCGGCGAGGTCGCGAAACTCAAAGGTCTGAGCGACACCGGTTACCGGATTTTGTCGAACACCGGCGAGGATGCGCACCAGGAAGTACCGCATCTCCATATCCATGTGGTGGGGAAACGCGACCTCGGCCGGATGCTCGGCAAGCCGAAGAACGAAGCGTAGGCCGCACGTCCCGCGATTTTCCAAAATTCACCCGGAAAACCCCTATCTGTTGCGTTTTTGATCGGCTAAGATACTTCATCTAGAGCCTTCAATGAGTGTGACGGATGGCGACACGGCCCGAAATCGAGCGCGCTGAGCTGGCCCCTTTGCCCGGCCAGCCGGAGATTTTAACAGTTCCGCAAAGCGGCCCGGTCGTGATCCCGGGCGGCGGTTTGCTGTCGGAAGCTGTATATACTCGCGTCGACGCCGACCTTCTAATTGAACTGGCTGATGGTTCCCGCCTGATCGTCAGGGATTATTTCGCCACCCCGACACCGCCACCCTTGGCGACGGACGCGGGTGCGCACATCGGGTCGGACGTGGTTTCGGCACTGGCCGGGATCGACGCCGCCGAAACGCCCACCGTTGCCGCGGCGTCCGCGCCCATCGGCAGGATCGAGACGCTCTCCGGTGATGTCGACGTGGTTCGGCCGGACGGAACCCACATCGAGGCCGAGGCAGGGACGCTCGTCAGCCGGGGGGACCGGATCGAAACCGGGATGGATGGGAACGCCGGTTTGTTATTCGCCGACGAAAGCACGTTCTCTCTCGGTCATGGCGCAAAGGCGACGTTCGAAGATCTGGTTTTCGATCCGGATAGCGGCGCGCAGCATGCGACGTTCGTCGTCCAGCAGGGCACGTTCTCGTTCTCGGGGGGCGGTATTTCGCAAACCGACGGCGCGTTTCTCATCAAGACCCCTGCCGCGACCATCAACGTCGATGGCGCGTCGGGGGCCGGGCGGGTCGAAGCCGACGGCGGCACGATGGTGACGTATCTCCGTGCCGACGATGTCGGGGCGGGGGCGCTCAGGGTCGAGAACCCGGGCGGCGCCGAAGTCTTGGACAACTCCTACGAAGCCGTCATCGTCGACGACTACTTCTCAAGACCAAGCAACGTTCTGCGGCTCGGTCCTCGCGATACGGCGGAACATTTCGGGGACGCGATCCAGGCGCTGCCCGATGCGCACGCGATGATGCCGGAAACCCTGCTTGCGGCGGAACGCGGTGCGGACCCGGCAAGTCGTGCTTTGGCGGAACAAGCCGAAGCGGATGGTTTCGGTCCCGATACGGATGATGCGGCGGGTCTCGAAGGGGCGGTTCAGGTCGATCGTGAGACGGCTTTCGAGATCGCGGCCAGAAAAGCCGCCATCGCCGCGGCGGCGCGCGATGCGGCGGACGAAGCGCTCCGCGATGCGACGGCGGCGGAACAGGCGGCGCGAAAACAGGCCGCCGACGCCGGTGCGGAAGCGAACCAGAAACAGACCGATGCCGAAACGTTGCGGCGTCAGGCGCTGGATGTGTTGGAGGAATCGGAACGCCGGGACCGCGCCTTCGAAGACGCGATCCGTGAAACGGAACGGACAACCCAAGCCGAGGACGCCGCCGCGCGTGCCGTCGCCGAAACGGACCAGGCCGAAGCGGCTGCCGCTGAACGTCTTGCCGCGGCGGAAGAGGCTGTCAGACGCGCGCTCGAAGAGGCTGAAAGGGCGCGCTCGGAAGCGCTGCAGATCCTCGAAGAGGCGAAACAGAAAGAAGCCGCGTTCGCCGAGGCGCAACGTGCCGCGCAAGCGGCACAGGAAGCGGAAGAAGCCCGCGCCTTGGCCGTTGCCGAAGCCGACGCGGCAGAAGAGGCGGCCGCCGCAGCCCTTCGCGCCGCCGAAGCCGCCGCACAATCCGCCGCCCGTGAGGCGGAAGCCGCGGAACGGGTTGCGCAGGAAGCGAGCACCGCGGCGGAAGTTGTCGAGACCGTCGTTGAGCGCGAACTGGCGGCGATCGATCCGGATTTATTGAAGCCCCCTTCGCCCGACGACCCGTCGGCGACGAAGGGCGACTGGCTGACCAGAACGAACGCATCGATGAATGTCGCCGTTGCGGCGATGGATGCGGGTGAGGCGGCGGCGCGGGAGGCTTACCGCGAGGCGCTCCGCGAGGGATCGAGCATCGAGGAAGCGTTGGAGCGCGCGATTGTAGCTGCCGAAGCCTATGGGGGTGCGCGGGCGGCGGACCAGGTGATCGCCGCCGGTCCGGATGGTTTGATCGAGGAAGGCGAGACGGGTGAAGGCGGCACGTTGATTGCTGGTGGAAGTGGGGGCGGCTTTACCGGCGATGCGGCGGCGACCGGGGCCATCGGTACGGACGTCCTGATCGGCGGCGAGGGTGCGGACGGGCTCGGCGGTGCGGGTGGCGGTGGTTACGGCGGGATCGATGGCTTGTTCGGTTTCGGGTTCCGTTTCACGCCGATCGTCCTCAACCTGTCGCATCGTGCCGATGACGACGACGAGCGCGACGATCCGGTGACGATCACGTCGAATCAGACGACCGCATCCAACGTGATTGCTGGCACCGCGCTTGCGGATTTTCTGGTCGGCGACGACACAGGAAGCACGGTCGCCGGACGTGAAGGCGCGGATTTCATCTACGGTGACACCCCGACGAATTTGTTGTCGGGCACCCACAACATTTCCAATACCCTCACCAACCCGACGTTCAACGCGGAAGGAAGTGACGATCTGATCTCGGGTGGCGCGGGGGACGACAGCATCTGGGGCGGGGCGGGTGACGATACGATCTACGGTGACGTGCCCGACGATCCGTCAGGGTTCGGGATTTCGCTCGGCAGTGCGGGGAACGGCGACGACGCGATCTTCGGCGGTGACGGCAACGATACGATTTATGGTCAGGGCGGGGCGGACACACTTAATGGGGAAGGCGGCGACGACACGTTCATGCTGGGGGATGACGACGGCGCGAACGACATCATTCGGGGCGGTGACAGTGGCGGCGATGCCGGCACGGACACGGTTGATTACTCAGGCGCCGGTGCGGCGGTGAACATCGATCTCGCTGCGGGCACGGCGGCGGGTGCGACGACCGGGAACGACACGTTGAGTGGGATCGAACACGCGACGGGAACGGATCACGACGACACGATTTCGGGGTCGGCGGACGCAAACTCGCTTTCGGGCGGCGGCGGCGCGGACACGCTCTCAGGGCTTGGCGGGGTGGACAATATTTTCGGGTACGCCGGTGACGACGTGTTGATCGGGGGTGAGGGTGACGACACCCTGACAGGGGGTGCCGGTGCGGACGAGTTTCGTTTCGAAGGCGGCTCGGGGGCCGACGCGCTTGCACATGCGGCTTCTCTCGGCACTGACCTCATCAACGATTATAACGCGTCCGAAAGCGATCTTTTCATGTTGTCCGATGGGGACTTCAGCCTCGGCAACGCGGGCACGCTGGCGGACGGGGTGAACTATTTCGAGGCCGACACGACGGAGATCACGACCGCCCCGCAGAACCTGTCGGGGGGTGTCGCCAATGCAGGTATCGTGATCATCGGCTCGGCGACGGGGGCCGACGGCGCCGAAGTCTGGTACACGGATGATGCGTCGGCCATGACGGACAGTAACTCGTATCAGTTGGCGACCGTTTCGAACGCGGATCGTTCGACCCTCGACGCCGGGGACTTTCACCTCAAGAGCTAGTTCCCGATCCTGTCGATCCGGATGGCGACCTGCTGGTAGGCCCAGCAGATGAAAGTGACTTCGGCACCATAAGACTTTTGAAATTCGCGAAACGCCCGGTACTCATGCTCGCGCCAATTCGGGATATTGAAGAACTCGTCGAACACCAAAATGGACCCCGCAGAAAGGCGCGGCGCGATGGCGTCGAGCACCGTCTTGGTCGATGAATAGAGATCGCAATCAATGTGGGCGAACGCGACGGCCTCTTCGTTTGTGTCGAGAAATGCCGGGACCGTATCCTCGAACCATCCTCTATGCAGCGTCACGTTGATTGGGACATCGGGCAGATTGCTGCCCGTCGAATAGTGTCCTTTTTCTTCGTGGCGGCCGCCCCAGTCTTCGGGAAGACCCTCAAAACTGTCGAACCCGTGAATCTGCCGGTTCGTGTGTTCGGCAAGAAACTTTATCGAATCCCCGCCCGCGACCCCGAACTCGAGGGCGAGCCCTTCTTCCGGGGCCCGCTGAATACTTAAGGCGAGCACGTCTTTTTGGGAATTGAGGATCAAGGCGGACGGCATGTGTTCTTCGGCGAACGCGGCCGCTTCCTTCTGGGCTTTCTCAAGCAGGATTGTCTTTGGATGAAGCGCGTTCTCGTTCATGCGGCGGATGAATGTGTCCGCGAGTTTGTTGAACAAACGGTCCAGCAGGCGGCCGGCAAAGCTCCCTTGCCGGCTCATGAGTGGGTGGCCCTAAACCGGTTACGTACTTTTCTGAGCCGTGCCTTGAGGTAACGGCTTACCGAGACGTTCTCCAAAATGCGGTCATGTTCATGCGGCAACTCAAGATAAGCCGGTATCGCGAACATCTGAAGACGGCCGACCGTGCTGTTGGATAGAGGTTGGATGCGATCGACGCCGTGCGGGCAGGTGCCGTCAAAGAAGACGACGCTGCCGGGCTTCATGTTTAAATCGACATCGATCTTGTCGCCGTTTCTGTCGATGAGGAACAGGCCGCCGTCCGCATAGTCCGTCTCCCTGAATGTCATCGGCAGAATGAAATGCCAATGACGTTCGCCCGGTGCGGCCTCATCCTGGTGCTGCTCCAGCCAACCGGACCCGGCGGGATAATAGCTCGTCGTGATATAAATGCCGTAGCGGTCGGTTTGAAGGAATTCACCCGCCCGTTCGTCGTGCTCGGCGATGCGATTGCGCATCCGGCTTAGCGAAAGGCCAATCTCACGCGTGATGGTGTGCATCGGATCATTCCACAGAAAGTCATACGCCCGGTACATCGTATGTGTTGGACTGTGGTCGTGTATGATCCGGTTCTCTTCCCCGTAATAAGGTCCCCAGATGACCGGCTGCGGTGAAGACGAAGATCTGAAGCGGTCGATCCAGTAGGCGCGCATTTCACCGATCGCACCCTTGTCCACGGCATTGTCGACGATTGAATATCCACGCGAAATGATTTCGTGGCGGATCCGCTCAACGTCCAACGCATCTACGTAACCGCAACGTGGCATGAAGCCCCCCGCCTGAGCCGCTCTGAAAAACTGCAGCCGATAAAATGATGTACCCGCTTGCTGTCGCCAGTTCAACTAACGTGTCTTTATCCGGTCAGGCCGTCGGCCGTAGTCCACCGGAAGATTGAGCGGGATTAAGCCGGCGGTAGCTCAATGCTTCGGCGATATGGTACCTGCAGACATTCGTTGTGCCTTCGAGATCGGCGATGGTGCGCGCCACTCTTAATACCCGGTGATAGCCTCTGGCGGATAAACCGAAAGCCGTTACGGCGTCGGTCATCAGTTTGCGCCCGGCGTCGTCCGGGGCGGCGATCTTTTCGAGGGCCTGTCCATCGACAGTGGCGTTGGTCACGGGCGTCCCAGGCCCGAGCGCTTCCGCGCGATTACGTTGACGGACGCGTGCCGCGGCGACGCGGGCGGCGACGTCGGCGCTGCCTTCCCCCGGCGGCGGCAAAGAGAGGTCCGACGGATTGACCGCTGGGACCTCGACGACAATATCCATCCGATCCATTAACGGTCCCGAGATTTTCGACTGATAGTCCTGACCGCATTTCGGTGCGCGCGAACACGCGCTTCCCGGATCGGCAAGGTAACCGCATCGACATGGGTTCATGGCGGCGACGAGTTGGAAGCGCGCGGGATAGACGACGTGTGCGTTGGCGCGGGCAATGCTGACGCGCCCGGTTTCAAGGGGTTGCCGTAATGCCTCCAGCGCTTGGCCCTTGAATTCGGGTAACTCGTCCAGAAACAACACACCCAAATGCGCCAGCGAGATCTCGCCCGGCCTCACCCGATGGCCACCACCGACCAAGGCTGCGACGCTCGCCGAATGATGTGGGTCGCGGAACGGGCGGCGCCGGGTCAAGCCGCCGTCGGGCAGCTCTCCCGCCAGAGAGTGCACCATCGAAACCTCGAGAATTTCGCGGGACGTGAGCGCGGGTAAGAGCCCGCCCAGCCGGTGCGCCAGCATCGATTTCCCCGACCCGGGCGGACCGATCATCAGCATGTTGTGACCGCCCGCCGCCGCGATTTCGAGCGCGCGCTTCGCCGTTTCCTGCCCCTTCACGTCGATCAGATCGGGATAGTCGGGCAGGTCGTCATAGAGCCGCGCTTCGGGTTGTGCGAGGACATGCGTTCCCTTGACGTGGTTGATCAGCGACAAAAGATCCGGGGCGGCGATAACTTCCAGATCGCCGGCCCAGACGGCTTCGCTTCCCTGCGACGCAGCACAGACAAAGGTGCGCGCGTTGGCGGCGGCGTGGATCGCGGCCGGGAGGATCCCCAGCGATGGCGCGATGGTGCCGTCGAGGCTGAGCTCTCCCATCGCCGTCATGCGCTCGGTCTCGTCGGCCGATAAAACCCCCATCGCGCCCAGCAAGCCGATGGCGATCGGCAGATCGAAGTGACTCCCTTCCTTGGCGACGTCGGCGGGGGCGAGATTGACGGTGATGCGTTTTGGCGGGAGGGCCAATCCCATCGAGTTCAAAGCGGCGCGCACCCGTTCCCGGCTTTCGCCGACGGCTTTGTCGGGTAGCCCGACCACGTGAAACGCGGGCAGCCCCGACGCCATCTCAACCTGCACGTCGACGTCCAGAACATCGATCCCTTGAAACGCCACCGTGCCCACGCGCGCAACCATGCCTGATCCTCTCTTCAACGTTTGGAAAGGCTATGGAATGGTCAGAGATGTTTTTTTGAACTGCTCTGTAAGAATATCCGGAGTCAGGCGTCCGCGGTTTCCGACCCGACGGTCAGAACCGCATCGCTGATGGAATCCATCGTCCGGCGCAGCTGAAGTGCTTGGCGTACCGCTGCACCCCAGACGCCAGCCGTCGCCAGCACGGCGACAAAGCGGATGACATCTGCGTCGTGAAGACCGCCGTCTAGCATGGGTTCCAGATAAGCCGACAGATAGACCGCGACCAGTACCGGCGTGATCGCCCCGAACAGCAGCGTGGTGTTCGCGCCGATCGACCGGGTTTTCCCAAACCGGATCGAACGTCCTGCCGGGTCGCCGAAGATCGCGGCGCCTGCCCGATGTTCGTCACTATCGATTTCGCGCAGAAATTTCTCCCACCCAAGGGCGCGCGCGTCGAAGCCCTGCAGGATCGGCGCCAGGCGCAGTCCGATATAAGCGCCGATCTTGAATATCTGGCGGAGATGGTCGAGCCAGAAAAGCCAGAGGCACGCGGAGATGGCGGCAAGACCGAGCAGAACGTCTTGAACAAAAGCTTTATCGACGTCGAAGACCGCCATGCCTGCGCCCAGGACCGTCAGCTGTGAAAACACCAGTTGATTGGCGAGCCGGGTTCGGTTGTCGATCTCCTGGCGCAGGCTCGCGTATTCGGCGAGGTGGATGGAGATTGTGTCCGCTGTCGTTTCGGTATGCTGCTCTGCCGTCATCGGGCCAGTATAGCCATGTGCGGCAGGGCATCGAAAAAAATTATCCGGCCGGTCAAGCTGCCTTCAGGATCAGGTCTTCGAGCCCACCGGATTTCATTGTCTCGGCGAGCCGGGTCAGGCTCTCGTCGACGGCCTCGGCGAGTTTCTCGGTACCACCAAAGTCGGCAACGGTTTCGGGCGGGAGGAACTTGATCATCAATGCGGCTGTGCCCGGCGGCAGCCCGGCGAAGTGCACGGACACGATCCCGAAATCGCGCAGCATGATCATCGCGAGACCGGCCGTCGCTTCGTAAGGGACGCAGGGGGCGGTCGTGACGCCGGCTCGCTCCATCGCCATTTCAAGAACGTCGTCGGCGGTCAGTTGAACGATCACGGGGGTTTCCATGACCCGGTTGCCGCCGAGCCGCTTCTTAAGATGCTCGCCGACGTCTTTCGTGACGGCAACCCGTTCGCGCACTTTGTCCGGGCTGTAGTTCCTCAGGCTCTCGACCACGGCGGGATAGAGCATCTGACGCGCTTCGACACCCATCTCATAGGCACGCGCCCTGATCTTGGCGACGAGGTCTTTGTTACCACCCAACAACCCCAGGCGTGGGCCGGTGGTGCCGTACTTGTCCATCCCCGTGGCGCCAACGTCGACACCCAGTTCGAGGAGCTTCGGCTGATCGAAGCACGCCGGGCCGATGCGCGCGCCCCCGGCGTCGTCGACGATGATCTTCGCGCCCTTCGAACGCGCCAGCTTGATGATCTCAACCAAGTCCGCTTCGGGAAGGATTTCGTAGGTGACGGCGAGCCGGGTGATGAACACCACGTCGACGCGGTCGTTCTCATTCAGGGCTTTCCGAAACGCACCGAGGCCCGTCGTGTCGGTAAACATACCACCGCCATGGGCGACCGCGCGTTTGACGGCCGGGTGGGAATAGCTGGGCGAGACGCCGATCACGATATCGCCTTCATTGATCATGACGTCCGCTGCCGTCAGTAACGCAGACGTCAGGCGGTTGAAGACGAAGATGTCATGTGTTGCCGGATCGCCGCCCAGGTGTTCGAGGCCAAGTTCGGTGACGTCGTCCGTGAACAGTGCCGATGCGATTTCGTCGTCCATGACCGTCAGGTCGACCTCTTCCAACTGCAGGTTCCGCTCGAGCCCGCTCAATAGATAGACGCTGTTTTCGCCCAACTCTTTGCGACGGCGGCGAATGTGCGCCCACGCGGTTTTGAGCTTGATGATGTCGTCGGCGGTGCCGGGCAGGATATCACCCCGCGCATAGCTGAGGCCGGGGGCGAACGAATTACCGAATCGGTCTTGTCCCATGAGAATATCTCACTTTATTGATGCCTGGACGCGCACATAGCCATCCTTCTGAGACTCACGCTAACAAACGTTCGTGGGAACTCATAACGCGATTATTTCATCGCTTAAGTGAGATAAATTCATTTAGAATAAATACATGTCCGTGCCGCCCAGACCTTCGTTAAACGCCATCCGCGCCTTCGAGGCTGCCGCCCGGCTGGGTGGGTTCAAGGCTGCTGCTGATGAGCTTCATGTCACGCCCTCCGCCGTCAGCCACCAGATTGCCAATCTGGAGCGCGAGATCGGGGTTTCCCTTTTCCACCGCTGGGGTCGTCATATTTCGCTCAGTGCGCCGGGGGAGCTTTACTGGCGCCGTGTGCACGACGCGTTGAGCACCCTCATGCATGCCGCGGACGGGATCGCCGATGCCGCCGGTCAGGGCGTGTTGAGTGTCGTTGCCGCTTCGAGCTTCGCGGCGAAGTGGCTGATGCCGCGCCTCGACCGGTTCATGCGCGATTACGCCGATGTCAGGGTCCGTGTCGAGCCCGCCGACAATCTGCAGCATCTGGGCGATGCGGATGTCGGTATCTTTTACGGCAGCCCCGCCGGTCGCGATCTGGTCGCCAGGCAGGTCATCAACGAACGCGTGCTGGTGCTCTGTGCGCCGGCGCTCAGGGATGGCGATGCGCCGCTGGCTCAGCCGGAAGATCTCAAGCGTCATGTGCTGATCCATGCGCGCAACCATTTGTCGTGGCAGGACTGGTTGATGCAACGGGGACTCGGTGACCTGAGCGCCGGGCGCGAACTGTTCGTCGAGCGTTCGACACTGGCCATCGATGCGGCGGTTCGGGGTGTGGGCGTGATCCTGGAGAGCGACCTTCTGGCCGCCGACGAGATTCGCGACGGCAAGTTGGTTGAGCCGTTCGGCGCGCGCTTTCGGCTGCCGCCGACGCCAGCCTATTATGTGGTCACCAGCGATCGTGTTCAGGCTGACGGTCCGGCGCTTGCGTTCGTCGACTGGCTGGCGCGTGAAACGGGGACGGCGTGATGATCCGCATCACCGAAAATATCTCGATCGACGAGACCGAGATCGAAGAGAGCTTCATCCGGGCAACCGGCCCGGGCGGGCAAAAAGTCAACAAATCCGAAACCGCCGTCCAACTGCGTTTCGATGCGCGCCATTCAAGTGCGCTCAGCAACGCGCATTTTCTCAGGCTCAAGAAACTGGCGGGGCGGCGCATGACGGCGGACGGCTATGTCGTGATCACGGCGCGGTCGTTCCGAACCCAGGAACAGAACCGTAAAGACGCGATGGATCGTCTTATTCAATTGATCCGCGACAGTGCCAAGCCACCCAGAACCCGGCGCCCGACGAAGACGCCCAAGGCGCAAAAGCGCAAACGGCTCGAGAACAAACGTCACAAGAGTTCAATCAAGAAGGGCCGCGGTGCGGTGTCACGGGACGAATAATCTTGCCCAAGGAACACTAAGGCGTCGCCCTATCCGACGCCGGTTTAAAGCCGCGCTTCGATCGCGTCCCAGATCTGCGCTTCGAGACAGACATCGTCGAAGCGGTTGATCTCCTGCAAGCCCGTAGGCGACGTCACGTTGATCTCGGTCATATATCCGCCGATGACGTCGATGCCGACGAAGATCATCCCGCGCTTCTTGAGTTCCGGGCCGATGGCCGCGCAGATATCGCGCTCGCGGTCCGTGATCTCGGATTTCACCGCCTTGCCGCCGACGTGCATGTTGGAGCGTGCCTCACCCTCTGCCGGCACCCGGTTGGTGGCGCCGGCGATCTCGCCGTCGATCAGGATGATGCGCTTGTCGCCGGCGCGGACGTCCTTCAGATACGCCTGCGCGATGACGGGCTCGCGATAGAGCATCGTGAACATTTCCAGAAGCGCGTTGAGGTTCTCGTCGTCAGGTTTTATGTGAAACACCCCTGCGCCGCCGTTTCCGTAGAGCGGCTTGACGATGATGTCCTTGTGTTCTTTCCGGAATGCCATGATCTGGTCGCGGTCGGACGAGATCAGCGTCGGCGGCATGAACTCCGAAAAATGCGTGACGAAAAGCTTCTCGGGCGCGTTCCGCACCTCGCGCGGGTCGTTGACCACCAACGTTTCGGGATGCACGTGCTCAAGCAGATGGGTGGCCGTGATGTAAGCCATGTCGAATGGCGGGTCCTGGCGCATCAACACGACATCCACGTCGGTCGCGAGATCGATGGTGCGCGCCTCACCAAGTGTGAAGTGATTGCCCTGCTCACGCCTGAGTTTCATCGGCTCGGCTTCGGCGATGATGCGGCCGCGCGACATGGAAAGCTTGCCGGGCACGTAGTGCAGAAGATCGTAGCCGCGCTTCTGGGCTTCCAAAGCCATGACGAACGTGCTGTCGCCTTTGATGTCGATGGTGCTCACATGATCCATCTGGATCGCGACGGTCAGGGTCATGGCAATTCCTAGTGAAATGAGGGTCCCGCTTATGTGAGGCGGGTCCGGAGTTCCTGCAAGAGAATGGTGGTGTTATAGCGCGCCGATTCACCAGCGCCGAGCCGGAGATATTCTTCAAGTGCGTCGACGGCGGCCTGAATCCGGTCCAGGCGTGCGTTCAACAGACCGCATTCGCGCCATAGGGTCGGCTCCTCGGGCGCAATGCGGAGTGCGAGTTCGAGGACCTTCGACGCCTCTTCCAGCCTTTTCGCCCTGAGCAGCACCGACTTGCGGCCCGCCAGCAACCTTAACAAGGCTTCCTTGTCGCTCAGAATTTTCAGGCCATCGGGTGTCAGCTCCGCCTCGTTGCCGTCGAACGCTTTCAGGATTGCACGAATGTCGGCAGGCTCCAGTGTCCGGCCGTCGCCAAGCGGATCGGCGATCAAACGTTCTCCCATGCCGTCCAGCCGGATCAGCATGCGGCCGGGGATGTAGATGATATCTGCATCCCATCCAAGCTGCCGGGCCGTTGACGCATAGAGGATGGCGAGGGCATCGCTGCATCCGGTGCGGCTGTCGACGACACGGGTCAGGTCGTAGCAGTCCTCGTCTGTTCCATTCGATTCACCACCACCATAGCCATAGTGTCGTGCCAGCACCTGACGAAGCGCGTCGATCATCACGGCGACCGGCACCGGACCGTCCGCGATGCGCGCGTAATCCCCGACCTTGGTCGAGAGCTTTTCGAGATGGCGGTGGTAACGGTCGAGGGCCAGGGCCGGACGGTCGAACGCACCGGCGAGCAGCGCCGCTTCCGCGATATTCATACCGCCCTCGGCACCGTAGCGGGTCAGCTCTTCGACGATGTCGGCCTGCGTTCTCACGATTTGGCGGGCTCCTTCACCCGCACGTGGCTGACGACGCGTTTAACGTATTTTATCGAACGCGCGTGATTGATCACTCTCTCCAGTTCCGCTTTATCCTGGGCGATGCCGATCAGGTAGATCACCGCGCCCACGGTCTCGATGGAATAGTTGATGGCGAGGATGTCCTTGTCGAAGGTCATCTTCGATTGCAGCTGCGTCGTAATCCACGAATCGTTGGCGATGTCGGAAAGCGGGCTCTCGCTCACCTCGATCTCGTTGATGACATCGGTGACGTCTTCGACCGTCCAGGCGATTCGCACCGCGTCGGCGCGGCGTTCTTCGCTCGGCACGCGCCCGGTCAACAAGGCGCGGCCTTCATAGACCTCTATCCCGACGTCGCGAAACAGCTCTTCGTTTGCTTCCAAAAGCTTGGCGCGAATCCGGGTCGCGGTCGTGGTGTCTGCTGCGACCCCCTTGATCCCGCGCTCCTGATAAGCCGCGACCCCCGCCGTGGCGGCACCGCCGACGATCAATCCGGCGCAGCCACCAAGCGGCATCGTGCCCAGCAGCAATGCCAAAACCACTAGAATTCGAAAACGGCGCACCATTGACGCCCCGGTCCAGTTTTCAATCATCAACAAGCACAAACACCCCGGCTTCGCGCCGGTCATCGAATGCTACACACAATTTTAGCCCCTGTAAAAACGCGGCGTACAGCAGTTATCACGCCTGTCACACAGCTGGATTATGGTCGCCAAGCATCGGCGATGTGCTCCGGCAATCTGCCGGGAACGATGGCGATGACGTCGAAGCGCAGGTCGTGCCCCCTAAGACCGGCGTGTTGGGACAGGAAGTGCTCGGCGGCGCGGACGATACGCCCGCGCTGTTGGAAACCGACCGCGTCCAGTGCCGCGGTTCGGCTCTCGCGTGCCTTCACTTCGACAAATGCGATTGTGCGCCCGCGCGCGGCGACGATATCGATCTCGCCCGTGGGAACCCTGAAACCGCGTGCGAGTATCCGGTATCCCTTCAACCGTAAAATACCAGCCGCCAGCGTTTCCGCCCCCCGGCCGCGGCGGTTGGCGCGGCGGCGCCGGTCGGTGGTCATGTCTCGTCTTCCGCCTTGATGGTGAGCGCCATGTTATAGGCATCGCGTCGTGAAATTCCCGTTTCGGCGGCGATGCGGCTTGATGCTTCGCGGACGCTTTCGGTTCTCAACAAATCCCGGAGGCGGCCTTCGATGTCGGCGGCCTCGGGCGGGCCGTTGTCGAGCGGCCCGCCAACGACCATTGTCACTTCACCCTTCGGCGGCCCCGAGGTTTCATAGTGCGATGCTAAATCTTGGAGAGACCCGTGCCGCGTCTCTTCGAACATTTTTGTCATTTCACGCAGAACGCAGGCCGGCCGGTCGCCTAGAACCGCAGCCATATCGCTAAGCGACGACGCAAGGCGCTGCGGCGATTCGAGGAATACGAGTGTTGCATCGACAGAGGCGATCTCGCCCAGCCAGGTGCGCCGCTTACCCTGCTTCGGCGGCGGAAACCCGCAGTACATGAAACGGTCGGTCGGCAGTCCAGCTAATACCAATGCGTTGGTGACGGCCGATGGGCCGGGGGCGGCATTGACCGGGATGCCGTCCTGGCGGCACAACTCGACCAATCGATAGCCGGGATCGTTGATCATCGGTGTGCCGGCATCCGATACCAGCGCCACGATTTCGCCTGAATTGAGATGTTCCATGAGTTGTGGGCCGGCCTTGGCGGCGTTGTGTTCGTGATAGGAAACCAGTTTTCCATGCTCTATCCCGTGCATGTGCAGAAGCTTCCCGGTGACGCGCGTATCTTCGCAAGCGATCACGTCGGCGCGGGTGAGGATGTCGAGCGCGCGGAGCGTGATGTCGGCGGCGTTGCCGATCGGCGTGGCGACGATGTAAAGACCATGCGCGAGCCGTTGTTGCGGTTTACTCGCTTCTGGCAAGCGGCTACCGTCATCAATGCCCAGCCCGGCATCGACTGAACGAGAGGCAGATGTTTCTTCCCCCCGCTTTTCCGCTTTCGCTTGCGAACGCGCGCCGCGCTTTTTTCCTGATTGTGCCATTTGCGGCCCTTCTCTTTCTTGCCGGCTGCCAGAATTCCGTAATCGGCGGGTCCGAGCAAGGCAAGCCGATGATCGCCGGTCCGTCGACGACGCAGACCGCCACAGCCGGTATGCCGCGTTCGCAACAACTCCCGCCTGTTTCCGGGCCGCGTGTGCCGCCCGGACCGCAGTTGCCGGAGATCCCGCCGACCGCGCCGCGTGCGCGTGCGGGCGAGCCGCTGCCGTCGCTCGCGGAACTACTCAACAGGCCGATCAATCCGAATCAGCCCTCGCCCGATATCATGACGTCGACCGTACCGGTGGCCAGTGCCGATACGGTACGCGTCGCTCTTCTCGTTCCATTGAGCGGCCCGGCGTCGAAGGTCGGACAAGCGATGCTGAACGCGGCGCAGCTGGCGTTGTTCCAGTTTGCGGATGACCGCTTCGAACTACTTCCCCACGATACAGGCGGGACGGTCGATGGCGCCTTGGCGGCGGCGCAACTGGCGATCGGTGATGGAGCCAGGTTGATCATCGGCCCCCTTTTATCTGCTTCGGTGCAAGCCGTCGGGCCGATCGCGCGGGCGGCTAACGTGCCGGTTGTCGGGTTTTCCAGCGACCGTAATGCAGCCGGTGACGGGGTTTATGTGATGGGCTTCCTGCCCTCCGCACAGACCGAGCGCGTGCTGGGGTATGCGATTTCACGCGGCCTTGTCCGCTTCGGTCTGTTAGCGCCCGACAATGCCTACGGCGCGGCGGTCCTTCAGGCGATGCAGGACGTAACGCTGCGGCTTGGGGTGCAGGTGACGCGCGCCCGGCTCTATGATCCGAACGCAGAAGACTTTACCGACGTGGTCCGGGAGATATCCGACTTCGACGCCCGTAAGCAGGAACTCGAACGTCAGATCGCCGAGTTGAAGCAGCGCGATGACGAGATTTCGAAGAAAACGCTGGAGCGTCTTGAGCAATTGCAGACCGCGGGAGATTTGCCGTTCGATGCCTTGATGGTCGCGGATGGCGGCAAGCGGCTGCAGCAGTTGGCGGCACTTTTACCCTTCTTCGACGTCGATCCTGCGGTGGTGCAGATTCTGGGGACCGGGCAGTGGGACGTCCCTGGCCTCGGGAATGAACCGGCGCTGGTCGGTGCGTGGTATGCCGCGCCCGACCCGCAAGCGCGCATCGACTTCGTGAAGGAATATGCCGCGACGTTCGGGGAAACACCGCCGCGCCTCGCCACCATCGCCTACGACGCGGCGGCGCTGGCCGCAGTGTTGGGACAGGGTAACGACGGGCCGAACTACACCCAGCAAGCGCTGGCTTCACCCAACGGTTACTGGGGGCGGGACGGGATCTTCCGTCTGATGCCGAGCGGGATCACCGAACGCGGCCTCGCCGTACTCGAGATCACGCGGAAGTCGTCCAGGGTGATCGATCGCGCCCCCGAGAGTTTCCAGCCGCGCATCAACTGACGCCTTTGTTCGGGGCGTCACCCCGGACCTGGTCCGGGGTCCAGGGATGCAAGTGAAAGCGCCCGCGTCTCTGGATTCCGGCATGCGCCGTAAAGACGGCTGGGTTCATGAGAGCAATGCGCTGAGAACGCCATTTAGCCGCTGCCGGCCTGACTCTGTTGCGGTTACGAACGTCGCCGTGTGTACGATTAATTCCCCCTCGATCATCTTCGCGAAAGCGTCCGGATCGACAACGTCGTCGAATGCCAACCCCGTGATCCACTTGAAGCGTTCGGTGTCGATCCCTTCGACAAGACGCAATCCCATCATGATCAGTTCGCGCGCCCGGTCGTCGGCTTTTAACGGGCGGCGCTTGGCCGTGCCGTGGCCGTTCTCGGTCGCGAACTTCAACCACCGGTCCGGGTTGTGGATTTGATGCGTCCCGTAGAACGCATCGCCAATCGTGAGACGCCCATGTGCGCCCGGTCCGATCCCCAGATAATCACCGCCCCGCCAGCATGTCAGGTTGTGCCGGCTCTCTTCCCCTCGTCTGGCGTGGTTGGAGATTTCGTAGGCCGGCATGCCGACGGCAGACAATATATCCTGCGTTGTCTCGAACATATCGGCGGCGGTGTCGTCGTCCGCGGGGTGGATGCCTTCGCGGAAGAACGGTGTGCCGCTTTCGATGGTGAGTTGATAAAGTGACAAATGCCCGCCCGCTATCTGGACCGCTCGGTCCAATTCATTTTTCCAATCTGACAGGGATTGATTTGGACGGGCATAAATTAGATCGAACGTCACCCTATCGAAGACGGTGTTCGCATTTTCGAGCGTTTCAATCGCATCCTTGGCCGAATGATCGCGTCCCAGGAATTCAAGGGCTTCGTCGTCGAACGACTGAATCCCAAGTGACAGACGATTGACGCCCATCGTTCTGAAGTCACAAAGCCGGTCCCGCTCGGACGACGTCGGGTTGGTTTCGAGAGTGATCTCGATATCGTCTGCGACCGGCCAGTGACTTGCGACCGCTTCGATGATCGCACTCACCGTCTCTGGTTCGATCAGCGAGGGTGTGCCGCCCCCGAAGTAAAGACTGGTGACGGTGCGTCCCTCAAGTTCGCCCGCGTAGTGCGCGAGTTCGGACAGAAGCGCCGCACGCCAGACTTCGGCGTCTATCTCTTTTTCTTTATGAACATTGAAGTCGCAATAGGGGCATATCCGGCGGCAGAACGGCCAGTGCACGTAAACGCCGAAGCCGGGATTTTCGCTGCCCAATTAAGTGATGTCGCTAAAGCACGCCCGGACCAGTTTGGCGAACGCATCGGCCCGGTGCGAAAGTGCGTGTTTCTTGTCGGGTTCCATCTCACCGAACGTGATCGCCTCACCCTCCGCCGTGAAGATCGGATCGTACCCGAAACCCTTATCACCGACAGGCGGCCAGGTGATCTCGCCCGCGACGACCCCCTCGAACACTTCGGCGTGCCCGTCGGGCCATGCGAGCGCGAGGGCGCAGACGAATTTGGCGGATCGGTCTTCGGCGCCGCGCAGTAATTCTTCGACTTTCTCCATCGCCACCGTGAAGTCTTTCCCGGGTCCGGCCCAACGTGCCGAGTAAATCCCCGGTGCGCCGTCGAGTGCGGTGACGGATAAACCTGAATCATCGGCAAGCGCGGGAAGTTTGGCGGCTTCGGCGGCGGCGTGCGCCTTTAACAAAGCGTTGGCGACAAAGGTGTCGCCGGTTTCTTCGGGTTCGGCTAAATCGAGATCGCCGGCGGAGACGACCTCGACACCGAAGGGCCGCATCAGGTCGCCGATCTCGCGAACTTTTCCCGCGTTGTGGCTGGCGATCACCAGTTTACGATCATCGAACCGGCGCGCCATCGTGATCTCCTCAGAGGCCGAGCGCGGCGTTTTGTGCCGTGGTCAGCTCGGAAACGCCCTTCTTGGCGAGGCTCATCAATTCCATGAAAGTTTCTTCCGAAAACGGATCGGCTTCGGCTGTCCCTTGAATCTCGACGATACCGCCCTTGCCCGTGAGTACGAAATTAGCGTCGGCTTCGGCGTTGGAATCCTCGTCATAATCCAAATCGAGGACGCTTTTTCCATCGAACACCCCGCAAGAAACCGCAGCGACACTGTCGATCAGGGGAATGCTGTCGATAATCCCCAATGTCTGACACGCCTGAAACGCCCGATAGAGTGCGACATAGGCGCCGGTGATCGACGCCGTCCGCGTCCCCCCGTCGGCCTGGATCACGTCGCAGTCGAGTTTGATCTGCAGCTCACCCATGGCTTTCAGGTCGGTGACGGCGCGCAAGCTGCGCCCGATCAAGCGTTGGATTTCCTGGGTCCGGCCCGACTGTTTTCCCCGCGCCGCTTCGCGGTTGGTGCGCGTGTGCGTGGAGCGGGGCAGCATGCCGTATTCGGCGGTGACCCAGCCCTTGCCGCTATCGCGCAACCAGGGCGGCACGCGCTGTTCGACACTGGCGGTGCACAGCACGTGGGTGTCCCCGAACTTGGCGAGGCACGATCCCTCGGCGTGTTTGGCGACGTCGATTTCAAGGACGACGTTCCGCATCTGGTCGGTTTCGCGGCCGGAGGGGCGCATATGAATTCTCCACTGTCTTCAGATCGACGGCCAAGCTAGCGATTTGGCCCACGGGCGTAAAGGCAGCTTCGGGTCCGAAGCGCAGGCATGCATTGAGTTGACGGCCCGAAAGGCGGAAACTACATAACGCCGACTTTTGCTCACGGCATGGAAGGTGCTGAAACAAAAGATGATTGCCGAACTGAACGAGCGTTCGCGGGAAATCTTCCGCCTGATCGTCGAGGCCTATTGCGATACCGGTGACCCTGTCGGCTCGCGCACCATCGCGCGCCGCATGACCCAGTCGCTGTCGCCGGCGACGATCCGGAACGTGATGGCGGATCTCGAGGATGCGGGGCTTTTGTTCTCGCCGCACACGTCGGCGGGTCGGTTGCCGACCGACGCGGGGCTTAGATTATTCGTCGACGGTATTCTGGAAGTCGGAAATATCTCGGACGAGGAACGCAAACAGATCGAGGCGCAATGCGCCGGTTTATCGAGAAGCGTCGATCAGGTCCTCGAAGAAGCAACGACAACCCTCTCCGGATTGACGGGGTTCGCCAGTCTGGTGTTCGCACCGAAGACCGACAGCCCGTTGAAGCACATTGAGTTCGTAAGCCTGAGTCCGGGGCGGGGCCTCGTTGTTTTGGTCACCGAAAGCGGGGTGGTTGAGAACAGGTTGATCAGCGTCCCCATGACGCTGCCGCCCTCGGCGCTGGTGCAGGCGACCAATTTCCTGAGTGCGCGTCTCGTCGGGCGCACAATTAAGGAGGCGCATACGGAAATCGTCGCCGAGCTTGAGAGTCATCAGGCCCAGCTTGATGAACTCACCCAGAAAGTTGTCGAAAGCGGTCTTGCCACATGGTCCGGGGGCGGCAGCGACACGGATGCCTCCGGCACCTTGATCGTGCGTGGTCAAGCCAAGCTTCTGGAGGATGTGACGGCGTTGACGGATCTCGAGCGGATCAGGTCATTGTTCGAGGCTTTAGAGACGAAAAACGAGATGCTCAAGCTACTGAGCCTTGCGGATGACGCCGATGGAGTCCAAATCTTCATCGGTGCGGACAACAAGTTGTTCAATGTTGCCGGGTGTTCGATGATCGTCGGACCGTATCGCAACGACACCAACCATATCGTCGGAGCGATCGGTGTGATCGGCCCGACGCGAATGAATTACGCGCGGATCATCCCGATGGTCGACTACACGGCCCGGATGATCGGCGAGAGGTTCCGTTAAGAACGTTAGGAAGACGATGCAAAGCCAGGAAAAAGCAGATATGCCGGCAGAAGAAGACAAAATCGAGGAAGCCGCCGACGAAGCGACGTCGGAAACCGAGGCTGCCACCCAGGCGGCTGCCTCGCCAGCCGAAGGCCGCGCAGACGCGTCCGGTGACGAGGAAGACGTGGAGGGTGCTGCGTCCGAACTGGAAGCCGAGCTGGCGGATACCAAGGACAAGCTTTTGCGCGCCTTGGCGGAAGCCGAAAACGTGCGCCGCCGCGCCTCGCGGGATGTGGAAAACGCGTCGAAACGCGCGATCGCCGGGTTCGCCCGTGAAATGGTCGTGGTTGCGGACAATCTCAGCCGCGCGCTCGGCGCCGTCGATAAGGATAAACTCGGCGACAACGATGCGGTGAACAGCCTTTTACAGGGGGTCGAGATGACCGAGCGTGAGATGCAGCACGCGTTCTCTCGGAACGGCATCAAACGGGTCGATCCCTTGGGCGAGAAATTCGATCCGCAGCTCCACGAGGCGATGTTTGAATACGAAGACCCGTCCAAGCCGTCCGGCAGTGTCGGTCAGGTGTTGGAAGTGGGCTATACCCTCAACGACCAGCCGCTTCGCCCCGCCAAGGTCGGTGTCACCAAGGGTGGCGAAAAACAAGGCCCGGCGCCGACGCCGTCCCAGCAGACTTTGGATGACGCGGCGGCTGAAAAACCGTCATCGGGCGGGGGTTCGGCGTATGAAGGGGACAAGAAACCGTCCGGCACCAATCTGGACGAGGAATTGTAGGGGAAAGCCCCCAAAATTATTGTTGGGAAAGCGTTGCAGCCCCGGAAATCCGGGCTTATATCCCAACCAAATCCAAAATGCCGCCGATTTTCGGTGGCAGGATCTAAACCCGAGGGGTCGTTTCGGGCGCTTGCAAAGGCTGGAGACGACCGCCGCAGAAAGAGAGGTTAGTTAGTCATGAGTAAGGTTATCGGTATCGACCTGGGCACGACCAACTCGTGCGTTGCCGTGATGGACGGCAAGGATGCCAAGGTTATTGAAAACTCCGAAGGTGCGCGGACCACGCCGTCGATGGTCGCGTTTGCGGACTCCGGCGAACGCCTCGTCGGTCAGCCGGCGAAGCGTCAGGCCGTCACCAACCCGGAAAAGACCCTTTTCGCGATCAAGCGTCTGATTGGCCGTCGTTACGACGACCCGGTGACGGAAAAAGACAAGAAGATCGTCCCCTACAACATCATCAAGGGCGATAACGGCGATGCGTGGGTCAGCGTAGACGACGACAAGTACTCCCCCTCGCAGATTTCCGCGTTCATCCTCCAGAAGATGAAGGAAACGGCGGAGAGCTATCTCGGCGAAAAAGTCGAGCAGGCCGTCATCACCGTTCCGGCGTATTTTAACGACTCCCAGCGCCAGGCCACCAAGGATGCCGGCAAGATCGCCGGTCTTGAAGTGCTGCGTATCATCAACGAACCGACCGCCGCCGCGCTTGCCTACGGGCTTGAGAAAAAGGACGGCGGCACCATCGTCGTTTACGACCTTGGTGGTGGGACCTTCGACGTCTCGATCCTGGAGATCGGGGATGGTGTGTTCGAGGTGAAATCCACCAACGGGGATACGTTCCTGGGTGGGGAAGACTTCGACAACCGGATCGTCGATTATCTTGCCGAAGAGTTCAAAAAAGAGAACACGATCGATCTGCGCGACGACCGCCTTGCGCTTCAGCGCCTGAAAGAAGCCGCGGAAAAGGCCAAGATCGAGCTTTCGTCGACGACCCAGACCGAGGTCAACCTGCCGTTCATCACAGCGGATCAGTCGGGGCCGAAGCACCTTAATATCAAGCTGTCCCGCGCCAAATTGGAAGCGCTGGTCGAAGACCTGATCGAACGCACCGTCAGCCCGTGCAAGAACGCGCTCAAGGATGCCGGGATCAAGGCCTCCGAGATCGACGAGGTGATCCTGGTCGGTGGTATGACGCGTATGCCGAAGGTCATCGAGACGGTGAAGAACTTCTTCGGCCGCGAACCGCACAAGGGTGTGAACCCGGACGAAGTCGTGGCGCTCGGCGCGGCGATCCAGGGCGGTGTCCTCAAGGGCGACGTCAAGGACGTGCTGTTGCTCGACGTGACGCCGCTGTCGCTGGGTATCGAAACGCTGGGTGGTGTGTTCACCCGTCTGATCGATCGCAACACGACGATTCCGACGCGCAAGAGCCAGACGTTCTCGACCGCGGAAGACAATCAGTCCGCGGTGACGATCCGCGTGTTCCAGGGCGAGCGCGAAATGGCGGCGGACAACAAGCTGCTGGGTCAGTTCGATCTGGTCGGTATCCCGCCAAGCCCGCGCGGCATGCCGCAGATCGAAGTCACTTTCGACATCGACGCCAATGGCCTCGTCAACGTCAGTGCGAAAGACAAGGCGACGGGTAAAGAGCAGCAGATCCGCATTCAGGCGTCTGGTGGCCTGTCCGACGATGACATCGAACGGATGGTCAAGGAGGCCGAAGAGAACGCCGACGCCGACAAGAAGCGCCGTGAACTCGTCGACGCCAAGAACAACGCTGACAGCATGGTGCACGCGGCCGAAAAGAGCCTCGCCGATTACGGCGATCAGATCGAGGATGCCGACAAGACGGCCATCGAGACCGCGATCAGCGATCTCAGGGACGTCATGGAAGGCGACGATCTGGAGGCAATCAACGCCAAGACCGAGGCGCTCAGCCAGGCATCCATGAAGCTCGGCGAAGCCATGTACAAGGCGCAGCAGGCCGAGCAGGAAGCCGAAGGTGGCGCCGAGAATGCCGATGCCGACGCGTCGAAGTCCGATGACGAAACCGTCGTCGATGCCGACTTCGAGGAAGTCGATCCGGACCAGGACAAGAAGAACGGCTAAAGCCGTTCTCCGGCAAGGGCGGTCCGTGAATACGGGCCGTCCGCCGGCGGATCGCTTCGGGGGTATCGGTCACGATGGCTAAAAAGGATTATTACGAGAGCCTCGGGGTTTCCCGGGACGCGGATGCGGCGGAGCTGAAAAAAGCCTACCGCAAGCTCGCCATGCAGTATCACCCGGACCGTAATCCGGATGACGAAGAGGCGGAGAAGCGTTTCAAGGAAGTCAACGAGGCCTATGAGGTTCTGAAGGACGCCGAAAAGCGCGCGGCCTACGACCGCTTCGGGCATGCTGCGTTCGAAGGCGGTGGGCCGGGTCCCGGCGCCGGTGGCGGTTTCGGGGCCGGCGGTTTCGCCGACATTTTCGAAGAGATGTTCGGCGACTTCATGGGCGGCGGCCGTGGCGGCGCGCAGCGAGCCAACGCGGGCCGCGGGTCCGACCTTCGCTACAATATGGAAATTACGCTCGAGGACGCGTTCAACGGCCTCAAGACCGATATCCGCGTGCCGACGTCGGTGGTTTGCGACGACTGCGACGGTACGGGTGGTAAGGACGGGGCGGCCCCTGTCGCGTGTTCAAGCTGTGGTGGCGCGGGCCGTGTGCGTTCGCAATCCGGCTTCTTTACCGTCGAGCGCACCTGCCCGACGTGTCAGGGGACCGGTCAGGCGATCGAGGATCCGTGCCGGGGGTGCTCCGGGACCGGACGCAAACAGAGAGAAAAGACCCTTTCCGTCAACATTCCGGCGGGTGTCGAGGATGGGACGCGCATCCGCCTGGCGGGTGAGGGCGAAGCCGGACTTCGCGGCGCGCCGGCGGGCGATCTCTATATCTTTCTTGGAATTCGGCCGCACCGCTTCTTCCGCCGCGACGGCGCCGACATTCATGTGCGGGTGCCCGTCCCGATGGCGACGGCGACACTCGGCGGGCAGATCGAGGTGCCGACGGTCGAAGGCAAACTTCTCCGCGTCACCATCCCCGAGGGGACGCCGACCGGCCACCAGCTCAGGTTGCGGGGTAAGGGCATGAAAGTCATGCGCTCCGAGGCGCGTGGCGACATGTTCGTGCAGATCTTCGTCGAAACGCCGGTCAACCTGACCAAGAAGCAGAAAGAGCTTCTCAAGGAGTTCGCCGGCGACGAAAAGCAGACGAAGAAGCAGAGCCCCGAAAGCTCCGGTTTCCTGGATAAAGTCAAAGAACTCTGGGAAGACCTGAGGGACTGACCTGTCTCCTGTCTCCTGCCGTCGTCCTGAACTTGATTCAGGACCCATACAAGTGTCGGACGCAATTTATGGACCCCGAATCGAGTTCGGGGTGACGAGATGTTGAAGACGTGACAGCCGAAACCCAATGCGTATGATGCGCCTCATCGGTCAGTTTGAGGAGACGCGTCATGAAAATCGGAATTGTCGGATGTGCCGGGCGGATGGGCCGCATGCTGGTCAAGGCCGTTCATGAGACGCCGGGGGCTGAGCTTTCGGGTGGTACCGAAGCGCCGCACTCCGACGCGATTGGGGAAGACCCTGCGCTTCTGGCCGGCGTGCCCGCTTCGGGACTGAAGATCATCGATGACGCGAGAAAATTGTTCGAGGTATCGGACGCTGTCGTCGACTTCACGGCACCCGCCGCGACGGTGCGTCATGCGGCGCTCGCCGCCGAAACCGGGACGGCGCTGATCCCAGGCACGACCGGTTTGAGCGCCGACGATCAGGCGAAGATCGAAGAGGCCGCGAAATCCGTCGCCATCGTTCAAGCGGCGAATTATTCCGTCGGCGTCAACGTTTTGCTGGGCCTCGCGCGTCAGGCCGCCGAGATGATGGGCCCCGAGTTCGATATCGAGATTTTGGAGATGCATCACCGCCATAAGGTGGACGCCCCGTCGGGCACGGCGTTAGCTTTAGGGAAGGCCGTCGCCGACGGTCGTGGCGTCGATCTCGACAAGGTTTCGGATCGGGTGCGCGATGGGCATACGGGTGAGCGGAAAGTGGGGAACATCGGTTTCGCCACGCTTCGTGGCGGGATGGTGGTCGGTGATCATTCGGTAATCTTCGCCTCCGACGACGAGCGCGTCGAGATCACGCATAAAGCCGCCGACCGAGGTCTGTTCGCCAAGGGCGCGATACGCGCCGCGCTCTGGACGGAAAACAAAGCGCCCGGTCTGTATTCCATGCGGGATGTGTTGGGGCTAAAGGGGTAGCGGTTAACAAACCGCACCGACGCCCTCGTGACGGATGTCGCCCAAGCGTTTGATCTCGCTTTCGAGGGTTTCGCACAGCGCCAGCTTTTCTTCTTCGTTGAGGAATTTTCCGATCACGATCCGCTTGCCGTGCGTCCCGGCGATAAGCTGCTTCGACGGCCCGTCGAACCGGAACTGCAGCCACTGCGGCTGGAATGTCCAGTGCCGCCGCTTACCCCAGTGATCGACCCGCGAAAACCGGAACTCTCGCTCGGTGATGGTGATCGCTTCGAACGACGAGCCCACCTTATGATTGTAGCGAAGCGCGAAGATCAGACCCGCGACTTCGAGTCCCATAAGTCCGAACACCGGCCATGCGCCGGCGATCAGAAACGCCGTCCCGGTCGGAATGAACAGAAACAAAACGAACCCGGTAACGATCCTTATCGCGCGCTCGGATGAACTCCGATGCGGCCTCAATACCCGTGAGAAACGGATTTGTTCAGACTCCGGTTCAGCCGCCTGAAGATTATGGGCTTTGGGCGTATCCATGGGATGCATTCTAGGCAATCCAGCCGATCCGCAACAACCGGGTTTTCTATTTCGCGGATATACGGGATAACAAACTCATGAAAAAAGCCGATGTCGTTACTTTCTATTCCCGTCTTCGCGATGCCGAACCGGAACCGGTGGGCGAGCTTCATTACGTCAATCCGTATACGCTCCTTGTCGCTGTCGCGCTCTCGGCGCAGGCGACCGACGTCGGCGTGAACAAGGCGACGAGGCCGTTGTTTAAGAAAGTGAAGACGCCGGAAGCGATGGTGAAGCTGGGCCTCGAAGGGCTGAAACAGTATATCAAGACGATCGGCCTCTATAACACCAAAGCCAAAAACGTGATGGCGGCCGCGCATCTTTTAATCGACCATCACGGCGGCGAGGTCCCGAACGATCAAGCGGCCTTGGAAGCGCTTCCCGGTGTCGGCCGCAAGACCGCGAATGTGGTCCGCAACATCGCCTTCGGTGAGCCGACGATCGCCGTCGATACCCACATCTTCCGGGTTTCCAACCGCACCGGTCTTGCGCCCGGCAAGACGCCGCTCGCGGTCGAAAAGAAACTTCTCAAAGTGACGCCTGCCGAATTCGCGCTGCACGCGCACCACTGGTTGATTCTACTCGGACGTTACGTCTGCAAGGCACGAAAGCCCGATTGCCCGAACTGCAAGGTGATCGACGTTTGCGGGTTCAAGGGGAAGACGACGCTGGACTAAGGCGCCGGATTATCCACGCAAAATAAACCGCCGAACGACGGACTTGAGACAGGCATCGGTTACCGTTTCTCCCCCACGGGCATCGAGATGCTCGACTTTTAGCGCGCTGTCCGAACCTGCCGGATAAAGAAACAGGAACAATACGCATTCATCGGTGCGGTATTGCCAGATTTCCGCGCCCAGGTCGCGGCGTACCAGGCTTGCCGGACCGAACGTCTCATTCAGGGCCGCCGTGTCCCAGCCGATAACGTCCGTCGCTTTCGGGGCGTTGATCTCCGGTTCGGGCTTTGGTTTCGGCGCAGATTTGGGTGCGGGAATCGCCGAAGTTCTAGGCGCCGGTTTCGGGGTGGCCGTTGAAGGCGCTTCCGGTGCCGGAGACGGCGCCACCGCGGCCCCGGTGCAACCCGTGAGCACCGTCAGCAACAGAAACGCAGCCAGCCGCCGGGGCAACCCCGGGGCGTCATTCATCGGCGCTCTTTTCGCTCAGCGTCTGCATGTCGCCTGCGATTTCGCCGCCCGACTCGATCACGATCCGGCCGTAACGCACCTTTCCGTGGATGCGGCCACCGGAGCGGACGATCAGGCGTTCGCGCGCGATCAGATCGCCGTCGAAGCGGCCACTGATGTCGGCTTCGTCGACTTCGGCGGCACCCTTGAAATATCCGCTGGGCGAAATCTCAAGCACGCGGGCACCAGGTAATGTCACTTCGACATGACCTTCGACAACCAGCTTGTCGCACGCAGTAATCTCGCCATTGAGCTGGATGTCGCGGCCGACGATCAGACGTCGGCTTTCCATATCGCCGGCGCGCGGGCGGTCGATACGGCGGGCGGGCGCACTGGGAAGGTCGGGGGCGCGGCGCTGCAGGTCGGGCATATGCGCGCTGGACGATGGCGGTTTGGCCGGGGCGTGCGAGCCCTTGCGGGAAAACGGCTTTAGCGGCGGTGCATCGCCGGCTTCATCGTCTGCACCCTCCATCTGCGCCGGCAGGGCGTCAGCTTTCTCGGGTGCTTTTGCGGGATCTTCCTCGTCTTTCTTTTTTCCGAACATGAACTTCTATCCCTCGTGAGACCGGGCAGACGGCCCGGAAAATCATGGCGGTAAAATCAAGCTTTGACCGCCGTCCCCCTCGCGCCGGTCGGATGCCACTTCTCGTACATGTGCACCATGGCCGAGGTGGCGACGATCGGCATCAGCAGATTGACCACCGGAATCGTCAGTGCGAATGCAATCGCGATTCCGACCATCATTACGCTGCCCTGACGGGCCTTGCGCAGCTTGGTCACTTCCGCCGGTGGGAGCCGTCTGGACGCTACCAGCTCAAAGTACTCCCGGCCCAGAAGATAACCGTTCACCAGATAGAAAACAAAAGGGAAAAGCGGCCCGAGGAACAGGAACGGCAACATCAGAATGTTGAGCACGATAAGGATGCCAAGGAACTTTGCGGACATCACGACGGTTTCGCCGATCGACTGGCCGTTGGCATCGGGTAGGCCCGGGTAGTGGCGCGCTTCCACGCAATCCGCGACCTGGTCCAGAAACAGCCCGATCACACCGCTGACCGTTGCCGGGAATAAAAACCATGTCAGCGCAAGTGTGGCGAGTCCGCCCAGAATATCAACCGCCCCTTCAAGCCAGCCGATTTCGGAAATCGAGGTTTCGCGCAGCACAAAACCGACGACGGTCCAAAGGACAATCAGCGTGATCAATGCCGCCAAAATCGAAAGCCATAAGTATTTTCGAGTGTTTTTGTCGCTTAACTGATCAATGCCTTTAACAAATGCGCTTATCATATTGATTCGGCCTGATTCCTAGGAAAATGCAGTGATCCTAATGATTTAAGGGTGTGCGTGCGTTCCGGTCAAGCGCGGATTCTCAAGTAAAATCTGAAGAACATTCGAATTTCATGTAATATCAATAAATTATTAACCATCTTTAATATTCCATCGAAATTGCTCCAACCCGGCAACAGAAAGGCCGGCCCGTTTCCAGGGATCGCGCTTGCCCGAAGCCTGGCAATGGCTATACTCCGCGCCAAATGGCGTACAGCGCCTTAATTTCCAATTTTCTTCTGCGAGCCTATCCATGCCTGAAGCACAGTATGACGTCCTAGGCATCGGCAACGCGATTGTCGATATCCTTGTTCAGACCGGGGACGACTTCCTCTCGGAAAACGGTCTTTCAAAGGGCGCCATGGCCCTCGTCAGTGCCGAAGAGCAGCGCACGCTCTACGAAAAATCCGGCCAGGCGATCGAAAGCTCGGGTGGGTCCGCCGCCAACACCTTGGCGGGTGTCGCGGCGCTGGGCGGGCGTGCGGCGTTTTCGGGAAAGGTGAAAGAAGATCAGCTCGGCACTGTGTTCGCTCATGATATCCGCGCCGCGGGTGTGGATTTCACGACGCCGATGGCAGATGACGGCGCCCCCACGGCAACGTGTCTTGTCCTTATTTCGCCCGATGGGCAGCGCACGATGCAGACCTATCTTGGCGCCTGTGTCGACTTCGCGCCCGCCGATCTTGATCCGGATCAGGTCAAGGCGGCCCAGGTCACCTATCTCGAGGGTTATCTCTGGGATCCCGACCCGGCCCGCGAAGCGTTCTTTCAAGCCTCAAAGATCGCACACGACGCCGGGCGCAAGGTGGCGCTCTCGCTTTCCGACCCGTTCTGCGTCGACCGTCACCGCGACGGGTTTATTCCGTTCATCGAAGAACACGTGGATATCCTGTTCGCCAACGAGGACGAGATCCTGTCGCTCTATCAGGTCGACGATTTCGATACGGCGGCCCAGAAAATCCGAGGCGTCGTCGATATCGCTGCCTTGACCCGCTCCGAGAAAGGCTCGGTCGTAGTGACCGCCGACGATACGATCTCCGTCGCAGCGTCCCCGGTCGAGCACGTTGTCGACACGACGGGCGCGGGTGATGCCTACGCCGCCGGGTTCCTGGCCGCGCATACGCAAGGACACGATCTTAAGACGTCGGCAAAGCTCGGCGGGTTACTGGCCGCCGTCATCATCCAGCAGATCGGCGCGCGCCCGACCGCCGGCGTGCAACACCTGCTTCAGGATATTGACGGCTAACAGCCCTTTCCCCTTTTACGGACAAAATCGATGAACCTCAGAAACATCGCGATTATCGCGCACGTCGACCATGGCAAAACCACTTTGGTCGACAATATGATGCGCCAGTCGGGCGCCTTCCGCGACAACCAGAAAGTCGCCGAGCGCGTCATGGACTCGGGCGAGCTCGAGCGCGAACGCGGCATTACCATTCTCGCTAAGTGCACCTCCGTCGAATGGCAGGGTACGCGCGTCAACATCGTCGACACCCCGGGCCACGCGGATTTCGGCGGTGAAGTGGAGCGCATTCTTTCGATGGTGGACGGGGTCGTTTTGCTGGTCGACGCTGCCGAAGGGCCGATGCCGCAAACCAAGTTCGTGACGTCGAAGGCGTTGAGCCTCGGCCTCAAACCCATCGTCGTCGTCAACAAGGTCGACAAGTCCGACGCCCGTCCCTACGAAGTGCAGGACGAGGTCTTCGACCTGTTCACGGCCCTGGACGCCAACGACGAGCAGCTGGATTTTCCGACGCTCTTCGCGTCCGGCCGCGATGGCTGGGCAGCGGCAGAACCGGATGCGGGATCGGGCGATCTCGCGCCGTTGTTCGAATGCATCGTCAAGCACGTCAAGGAGCCCGAAGCCGACCCTGACGGGCCTTTCCGCATGCTGGTGACGACGATCGAAGCCGATCCATATCTGGGGCGGATTCTGACCGGGCGTATCTTCTCGGGTTCGGTGAAGCCCAACCAGCCGATCAAGGCGCTCCGCGCCGGTGGTAAGGTCGTTGAACAAGGCCGGGTACAGAAGATTCTCGCCTTCCGCGACGTGAAGCGCGAAGCCATCGAACACGGGGTGGCCGGGGATATCGTTGCGATTTCCGGTCTCGCCAAGGCAACCGTCGCCGACACGCTTTGTGTGGCCGAAGTCGAGGAGCCTCTCAACGCGCAGCCCGTCGATCCGCCGACCCTCGCGATGACGTTCTCGGTCAACTCCTCGCCCTTCGCCGGGCAGGATGGCGACAAGGTCACCTCGCGTATGATTCGCGAACGTCTTCTCCGCGAGGCAGAGGGGAACGTTGCGATCCGAATTACCGAAACCGACAATAAGGATGCATTTGACGTCGCCGGGCGTGGCGAGCTGCAGTTGGGGGTGCTGATCGAACAGATGCGGCGCGAAGGCTACGAGCTTTCGATCTCCCGGCCGCGCGTACTGTTCCGTGAAGACCCGGAATCCGGCGAACGTCTCGAACCGGTCGAAGACGTGATCGTCGACGTCGATGAGGAGTTCTCCGGAATCGTCGTCGAAGCCCTGAGCGTGCGCAAAGGCCGAATGACGGAAATGAAACAGGCCGGTGGCGGCAAGGTCCGCCTCTCGTTCGTCGTGCCGTCCCGGGGGCTGATCGGCTATCACGGGGAATTCCTCACGGAAACCCGCGGCACCGGTGTCATGAACCGGATGTTTCACGGTTACGCCCCTTTTCAGGGGACCGTGCCCGGCCGCCGCAACGGCGTGCTGATCTCGAACGCGACGGGAAAATCGGTGGCGTATGCGCTGGCCGGTCTCGAGGGCCGGGGGGTGTTATTCCTCGGTGGCGGCGTGCCGGTTTACGAGGGGATGATCATCGGCGAACACAGCCGCGAGAACGACCTCGAGGTCAACCCGCTCAAATCCAAGCAGCTCACCAACTTCCGCGCCGCGGGTTCGGACGAAGCCATTCGCCTGACGCCGCCCCGGCGCATGAGCCTGGAAGACGCCATCGCCTATGTCGCGGACGATGAGCTTCTGGAAGTGACGCCGACGTCGCTGAGACTGCGCAAGCGTCTTCTCGACCCGCACGAACGCAAAAAGGCGGAGCGCAAGAAGGAGGCGGGTTGAGCCCGGCATAGACCGGGGATACGCTCAATTCATGAGAAACATCGACCAGCCCGCTGCCGACCGGCCAAAGATCGAGGTTTCCGCGTTCTGGCGGATGTTCCCGGCCGGGATGCGCCGGCGCTGGTGGATGTTCAGGCCGTTCGATCTGATCGCCCGGCATTTCCCGGTTTTCAAACCGCATCGTGGCCTTCTGGTTGTGCGCATGGACGGCATCGGGGACATGATGCTGTTTCGCCAAAGCCTCGATCATTACGCCGACGCGTTCGGTGTCGATAAATCCGATATTACTGTACTGGGTTGCGACAGCTGGAAGCCGATATCGGATCAGGTGTTCGCCGGTTACCGCGTCATCACCATCGACGAGCATGCCTATGCGCGAAAGCTGATGTACCGGTTTCGGGTGAATTTGATGGTCAGGCGCCTGGCCCCGGAAACCGCCGTCTGTGATTCATATCTTAGGCGTGCGATGATGGCGGACAGTCTGGTCTGGGGTTCGGCGGCGAAGCGTACCGTCGTCTCGATGCCATACGTCAACGAGCCGACCCGGTCCGAGTTCACATTCTATCTGAGCCAGGTCGATGAAATCATCGATACTGGTCCCTACCCGACCCACGAAATCATCCGGCACTTCCGGTTTGTGTCCGCCGTCGCCGGCAAACGCATCGACCCGGTTCCCCCGAAAATAGAATGGCCGGAAGACCCCTCGAGCCTTACCGGCGAGGGTCCGTATGCGGTGCTTAATCCCGGCAGCAACGAACCGGGTCGCCGCTGGCCGTTCGCATCTTACGTCAGCATCGCCGAGAAGTTGCTGGAAATGGGCTGGAAGGTGATGTTTGTCGGGACCCGCGCCGAAAGGTGGGACGCGGCATTGTTGGACGACATCGCAAAACGCCCCGGGGTCACCGACCTGACGGGACGAACCTCGCTCGTCGAACTGATGCGGTTGATGAAGACCGCCGGGCTGGTGATTAGTAACGACACCGGGCCCGCGCACTTGTCGATTTCGCTCGGGGCGCCGACGCTGGTAATCGTCGGTGGCGGCCATTTTACGAGCTTCGTCCCCTACCCGGAACAAGTCAGCCCTGACAACGCACGGTTCATCTACGAGACGATGGAGTGCTATCACTGTTTCTGGCGCTGTCATAAACGCGACAGCAAGTACGACGTCTTCCCATGCGTAGCCGCGATCCCGGTCGATGATGTCTGGAATGTCTGCAAGGGTCTGATTGCCGACGGAAAGTCCGCCGGCGCGCAGGCCGCGGCTGCGGGCTGAACCCGAATATGCCGCCCCGCATACAGGGCTGGGTCTCCGCCGTTACCGTCTATTTCGAGCTCCGCGTCTTCCTGATTTTACTTCTGGGCTTCTCCTGTGGTCTGCCGTTATTGCTGGTTTACGGGACACTGTCCGCGTGGCTGCATGACGAGGGCGTATCGCTCACCGTCATTGGTTGGTTTTCTATCGCGTCCAGCGCCTATGCGCTCAAGTTCCTGTGGGCACCCCTGGTGGACCGGTGTCCGCTTCCGTTACTGACGCGGCTACTTGGTCAGCGGCGGGGTTGGCTGTTGTTGGCGCAATGCTGCGTCATGGGGGCGATATTGATGCTGGGGGCAACGGACCCGGCGGAAGATCTCTTGTGGACCGCGCTTTGGGCTGTCGTACTGGCGTTCGCATCCGCCACCCAGGACATCGTCGTTGACGCCTATCGGATTGAAATCCTTGACGAAGAGAAAATGGGTGCAGGCGCGGCCAACTATGTCGTCGGCTATCGGGTCGCGACCTTCGCGTCGGGTGCCGGTGCCCTGGTGATCGCCGATCAGGCGGGCTGGTTCTCGGCTTACGCGGTCATGGCGTTCCTCGTCGCCATTGGGATGGTTGCGACGTTGCTCGGTCCGGAACCGGATCGCCGTAGCGGCGAAGATGTGCAGCGCAAAGGATCGAAACTCGCGCATGTGTTCGAGGTTTTGCGCAGCGCCGTCTGGATGCCGTTCGCCGAGTTCATGTCGCGCCGGAACTGGCTGATGATCCTGTTGTTCATCGCCCTCTATAAATACGGCGATGCGCTGTTGGGCGTAATGGCCAACCCGTTCTATCTGGATATCGGGTTTTCGAAGACGGAAGTCGGGCTGGTGACGAAAGGTTTTGGGCTCGCCGCAACCATCATCGGTGGGATTGTCGGAGGCGCGTTCGTGGCGCGCTACGGCACCCTGAACGCGCTGATGTTCGGCGGCATTCTTCAGGCTGCGTCGAACGCGGTGTTCGCCCTGCAGGCCTATATCGGCCCGGAACTGCCGATGCTGTTCGTAACCATCGGGGTCGAGAATCTGACGGGCGGGATCGGCACCATCGCGTTTGTCGCTTATCTGTCCGGGCTCTGCAATGTCGCCTACACGGCGACCCAGTTCGCCTTACTGTCGTCGTTGATGGGGTTCTCGCGGACCGTCTTGGCGTCGGGCGGGGGCTGGCTTGCCGACCAGATCGACTGGGTGTCGTATTTCCTTTTGACGGGGCTGGCGGCAATCCCGGGTCTGGTCTTATTGATCTGGCTTATGAAGCGGGTGCCCCCTCCAACAACGCAAGAAGCGCGCTCGTAACTTCATCGACCGGGATCGAAGTCATCTCGCGGGACCCGAAGGTCTCGGCGCGGATGACGGTAATGTCGTCCGTCATTGGCGGGAATTTCTCATAGACCGTCGGGCCATACATCACCACCAATGGTGTATTTCCAACGGCGAGCATGTGCGCGATCCCGGAATCGTTAGAAAGGGCGGCGGTCAGCCGTGCCCCAAGTGCGATCGTCAATAATGGATCGTAATCGAATGCCCTGCCCTCTTCCGATTGAAGCGGGAGGTGCGCGCCTGGAACATCGGCCTTGATTTGCTCGACCCACTCTTCTTCCTGAGGGCCGATCAGAAACACGGGCCGGATATCTCTCTCCATCACCGTACGCGCCACAGTAATGAAACGCTCCAAAGGCCAGCACTTGGGCCTGCCCCCGGAGCCGGGCGCGAAGGCGGCATAGCGTGCGCCGGCGGGCAGCAACTGCCCGGCCGCCTCCGCGTATCGCGGCGGTATCGGCAGATTGAGCGAGGTCGGCGTCTCGCACGTCTTCCCCGATGAGATTTCCAATAAATCCAACATTTGCCGCTGCATCGCTTTTGGGAATTTGTATCCGGATTTAGGTTTGCTCGAAGAGAGCAGGAACCTTGCGGCGGGCGATACGAACGTCTTGTGGCGGATGCGGCGCACGGCAAGTGCGATCCAGAAATTCCGCTGCGTATCGATAACAAGATCGAAGCGGCGGTTATTCAATGGGCGCGGACCGAGAAGCTCCTTCGGGCTTTCCCCGATACCGCCGTATTCAATGATCTCGTCGATCAGATCGTCGGCGAGCGGCTTCAGGCTCCGTTGATAAACGGTCGTCTCCTTGCCGGCGAACCATGTGATCTTGGCGTTTGGGAACGCGGTCTTCAGCCCGCGCACGAAGGGAAGCTTCAATAGCCCGTCGCCCAGCCTGTCGAGGCCGACGTGGACCAGAACGCTTTCGATATCTTCGGCTGCTGATTTCATATAAGCGGCTCCCTTTTTATCGGGTAGCACGTTACGGGGGAGAAGTTGAGCGAAAGCGTCACAGCGTCTGGGCCTTCGGGGGCTTGGCCAGGAACGCGACGGCAGCGCCCGCGAAACCGAAACACGCAAACGTCATGAGCGGGGCGTCATATGTGCCGGTGAGATCGCGGAGCGCACCGGCGATCAACGGACCCGCCGCCTGGCTCGCCACCTGGATGGTCAATGCCACGCCGCGAATTGCTCCGTAGCTTCTCCTTCCGAAAAATGCGGCCCAGGCGATCGGCAGGATCGTCAGCAACCCGCCGATCCCGCAACCGAACAGGATCGCCGCCCCATAGGCCATTGGAATACTATCAACTTCATGCATCGCAAGGGCGGCTGCGCCGAGTAACAATCCGACGAGCACCAGGGCGAAACGAAGTGGAATGCGCTTGGGCCAAAAACCATAAGCGAACCCGGTAATCCCCGATGTCAGCGAAAACGTACTGACGGCCGCCGCCGCGACGGTCGGGTCGAGCCCACGTTCGATCAGGAACGGTGCCTGGTGCAAGCTAACCCCCGCCTGGATCGGCCATGCGAGCATGGTAAACAGGCTCAACAACCAGAACGCCGGGGTCCGGATCGCTTCGGTGCGGGTGAAGGCAGGCTCGGGCTCGAGGATGGGCTTGGTTGCAGAATCGTCTCCCGACACATCAGCGGCTTTCGAAATAGGTGCGCCGTCGATCTCCATGCCCAAATCTTCCGGGCGGCGGACCAACAGAAGCCACGCCGGTACGAATCCGACGATCAATACTGTCGCGCCAACGGCGATCCAGGCGGTGCGCCAACCGCCGGCCTGCATGGCGGTGTGCGCGATGAGGGGCATGGCGACCAGCCCGCTCATCAGCGCGAGCGTGGTGACCGAGGTCGCGAATGAACGTTTCTGATAAAACCAATTCACGATCGAGCCGTAGATACCGAGATCGTAGGGGCCTGTGAAGTTCATCCGCGCGATACAGTAGAACACGTAAAAAAGCGGCAGTGCGTTCACGGTCGAAATAAAGAGTAGCGGTACACCCGTCGTCAGCACCGCGAAACAAAGAATGGTCCGTGCGCCGTTCTTATCGAGAAACGGGCCGATCAGGGGGGCCGCGACGGCGCCCAGAATACCGCCCAACGACACCGCGCCCGAGATCTCGGTCCGCGACCAGCCGAATTCGGTGGTCATCGGGTCGATGAAGATCGAGAGCGTGGCGACGGCCGGGCCCTGTCTTGAGAACGACGCCGCCGAGACAGCGGCAAGTACGATCCAGCCGTAATAGAAGGGCAAGCGCCCGGCCAGCGCATGAATGAAACGAAGCCGCAAAATAATGAATCCCCTGTCAGATTCGGCTACGCTAGCAGCCCGAAGGAAATATGTGGAGCCGAAGCGTCGTTATGTTTATGGTGCGCCCGCTTGGGAGGGCATGGTTACGGAACTACTGAGGAACCTGTGATGAATATGGACCTGGTGCCCATTGGCGATAACCCCCCTTACGAAGTCAATGTCCTGATCGAGATTCCGCTCGGCGGGAATCCGGTTAAGTACGAAGTCGACAAGAAATCCGGTGCGATTTTCGTCGACCGTTTCCTGCACACGGCGATGTACTATCCGATCAACTACGGCTTCATCCCGCACACGTTGTCGGATGACGGCGATCCAATCGACGCGGCCGTGCTCGGCCAGATGCCGGTGATCCCGGGTTGCATCATCAAGTGCCGCCCGATTGGCGCGCTGATCATGGAAGACGAAAGCGGCATCGACGAGAAGCTATTGTGCGTGCCCGTCGACGGCCTACACCCGTTTTACGGCGACGTTAGTTCTTACCGCGACATCCGACCGGTGCAGATCAGCCAGATTCAGCATTTCTTCGAGCACTACAAGGATCTCGAGCCCAACAAATGGGTCAAGGTCAAGCGCTGGGGCGAAGCGGAAGAGGCGCTCGAACTGGTGCGCGAAGCGATCAAGCGCGCCGAAGAAGCCGAAGGCGGCGAGGCCTAGTCACAGGCCTCGTGCGCGGTAAGGGCCGCGAGCGTCACCATATCCGCGACCGTCGAGCCCATGGGCACGACCTGGATCGGTTTCGAGAGACCCTTGATCAGCGGCCCCAGAACCGTCGCGCCCGATACGCTGGCCAAAAGCTTCATGCTGATCTGCGCGCTGTGCAGGCCCGGCATCACCAGAACGTTGGCGGTGTCTGAAAGTCTGCAGAACGGATAATTCGCAAGCAGGTCCTTGTTCAAGGCGACATCGACGGCCATCTCGCCGTCGTATTCGAAGTCGGCGCCTTCCCGGTCGAGAATTTGCACAGCTTCTCTCACCAATTCGGCGCGCGGTAACGCCGGGTGCCCGAAGTTGGCGAAAGAAATCAGCGCCACGCGGGGGTCGTGCCCGAAACGGCGCGCTTCGGCGGCGGATTGTCTCGCGATGTCGGCCAATGCGCGCGGGTCGGGTGATTCGGCAACGACGGTATCGGCGACGAACAGCGTGCGCCCCCGATCGATGATCATCGAAAGGCCCATGACGCGCGCACCGGGCGCCGGTTCGATGACCGACGCGATGTTGTGCATCGCCGCGTGGTAGTTCCGCGTCAGCCCGGTCACCATGGCGTCCGCATCACCCGTCGCGACCATGCAGGCGGCGAAGAAGTTGCGGTCCTGGTTGACGAGACGCTGGCAGTCCCGTTTCAGGCTGCCTTTTCGCTGAAGGCGCGAATAGAGGTATTCGGCGTAATCCGCGTTGCGGTCGGAAAGCCGCGCGTTGTGAATCTCGAGACCGTCGATATTCCCGAGGCCGAGAGTCTTCATGGTTTCACGGACCCGTTCCTCGCGGCCGACGAGAATGGGGGTGCCGTATCCCGCATTCCAGAACGCATGCGCGGCGCGGATCGATTTCTCTTCTTCACCCTCGGCGAACACCACGCGGCGCGGTTTGGCGCGGACCTGATCGAGCGTTGCCTGAAGATTGCCGATGATCGGGTTGAGGCGCGCCGAAAGCTCGCTTTCGTACGCTTCCATATCCTCGATCGGTTTCTGGGCGACGCCTGAATCCATCGCCGCCTGCGCGACGGCTTTGGGGACCGCGACGATCAGGCGCGGGTCGAACGGGGTTGGGATCAGATAATCGGGGCCATACTGCAAGTGGATGCCCGCGTAGGCTGCGTCGACTTCGTCGGGCACGTCTTCGCGCGCCAGTTCAGCCAAAGCGTTGGCGGCGGCGATCTTCATTTCCTCATTGATGCGGCGTGCACGGACGTCGAGGGCGCCCCGGAAGATATAGGGGAAACCGAGAACGTTGTTGATTTGGTTCGGATAGTCGGAACGTCCCGTCGCCATGATCGCGTCTTCGCGGACGGCCTTCACGTCTTCGGGGGTGATCTCGGGGTCCGGGTTGGCCATGGCGAAGATGATCGGTTTATCGGCCATCGACTTGACCATGTCCTGGCTTACCGCGTCCTTGACGGATAGCCCGATGAACACGTCCGCCCCTTTCATGGCGTCGGCCAGCGTGCGTGCGTCGGTGTCGACGGCTTGCGCGGACTTCCACTGGTTCATGCCGTCTTCCCGGCCGCGATAGATCACGCCCTTGGAATCACACATGATGATGTTGTCGCCGTTGACCCCCATCGCCTTCATCAGGTCGGCGCACGCAATCGACGCCGCGCCGGCGCCGTTGATGACGATCTTGCTGTCGGCCAGCGTGCGGCCTGTCAGATTGACGGCGTTGATCAAGCCGGCGGCGGTGATGATCGCGGTGCCGTGCTGGTCGTCGTGAAAGACGGGGATGTCGAGAAGCTCCCTCAAACGCTCCTCGATCATGAAGCATTCGGGCGCCTTGATGTCCTCGAGATTGATGCCGCCAAAAGCATTCCCGAACAAACGCACGCTCTCGACCACTTCATCGACGTCTTCGGAGAACACTTCGACGTTGAAGGCATCGACATCGGCGAAGCGTTTGAAAAGAACGCACTTCCCTTCCATTACCGGTTTCGAGGCGAGCGGGCCGATGTTGCCGAGCCCCAATACCGCCGTGCCGTTGGAAATGACGGCGACCATGTTGCCGCGCGCGGTCAGCTCGTAGACCCGGCTTTCATCTTCATGGATCGCCAGGCATGGACCCGCAACACCCGGTGAATAGGCGAGGGTTAGATCGCGTTGGGTGGTCAGCGGCTTGGTCGGGTGGATTTCGATTTTGCCGGGTTTGCCCGACGCGTGCATGCGCATCGCTTCGTTGTAAAGCAGCTTGGTGGCGCGCTCGTCCATGATGATACTCCCAGGATTCTTGCGTTTTGTCTTTTTCATTGCCGGGCACGCCGAAGGCGTTGGCCTGCGCCCGAACCGCCATATTGCCACCACCTACAAAAAGTGCAACGGCGCTCGTGCCGTGGCCGTTACGTGTGGTATGGTCCGTCGGATTCGAGACCGCCTCGTGTTGCCGGGATATAGATGAACGACCACAGCCACGCCGAACGCGACAGAACGGAGCCGGACCAGAAAGTGTCGGAAGGTGCTTCGGGCGGCGCCGTGACGCCGATGATGGCGCAGTTCCTTCAGATCAAGCGCGATCACCCCGACGATCTGCTGTTCTATCGCATGGGCGACTTCTACGAGCTTTTCTTCGAAGACGCCGTGCAGGCGGCGGGTGCGCTGGACATCGCGTTGACGAAACGGGGTAAGCATCTGGGTGAAGACATCCCGATGTGCGGCGTCCCCGTGCACAGCCACGAAACCTACCTCAACCGGTTGATCAGAAAGGGTTTTCGCGTCGCCATCTGCGAGCAGACCGAAGACCCGGCGGAAGCCAAGAAGCGCGGCTCCAAGTCCGTTGTGAAGCGCGACGTGGTGCGGGTTGTGACACCCGGGACGATCACCGAAGACATTCTTCTGGAATCCCGCCGCCACAACTATCTGGCCTGCGTGGCGCGCGCGCAGTCTGATTTCGCGCTGGCCTGGCTCGATATCTCGACGGGCGACTTCAGGACGCAGACGGCGGCCGCCGGCGATATCGCGGCGATCCTCGCGCGCCTCGACCCGGGCGAGGTGGTCGTCGCGGATAATCTGTTGGGCGATGCGCTCCCCGACCAGACCTGGTTCGATGTTATCGATCGTTTGACGCCGCAACCGGCCGCCCGGTTCGACAGCGAGAACGGCAAGCGCAGGCTCATGGAATTGTACGGCGTCAAGACGCTGGACGCGTTCGGCGCGTTTACGCGGGCCGAGGTCGCAGCCGCCGGCGCCATCGTCGATTACGTCGAGCTGACGCAGAAAGGCAAGCTGCCGCGCCTGCATCCGCCGGTGCGCGTCGAGCAGGGCGCGGTCATGGAGATCGATGCGGCGACGCGGCGCAATCTCGAATTGACGCAAACCATGTCGGGCGAGCGCAAGGGCAGTCTTCTGGATGCCGTCGACCGGACCGTTACCGGTGGTGGCGCCAGATTGCTGGCGGCGCGGATCGCGGCCCCCCTGACGGCGCCCGCCGAAGTGAACGCCAGGCTCGATCTGGTAGAGGTATTTCACGCCGACAGCCGGGCGCGCGAAGGGTTGCGCGAAAAGCTGAAAGCGGTCCCGGAGATCGCCCGCGCCATGAGCCGTCTCACGATCGGCCGTGGCGGGCCACGCGACGTTGCGGCGATCCGGGCGGGGCTTGTGGCCGCCGCAGGAATCAGAAGATTATTGAATGAAATGAGTGCATTACAGGCCGCCGCCGACCTGCCGGGTCTGGTCGATGCCTTGGGCGGGCATGACGATCTTGTCGAGGAACTGGCGCAGGCACTGGTCGATGAACCACCGATGGGGACCGCTGACGGCGGGTTCGTGCGCAAGGGATATCATCCGCGCCTCGACGAACTTGTCGAGATGCGTGACGAAAGCCGGCGCCTGATCGCGGCCTTACAAAAGCGATACGCCGACGAAACCGGTATTCAGGCGCTCAAGGTGCGCCACAACAATGTGCTTGGTTATTTTATTGAAGTGACGGCGAAGCAGGCGGACCAGATTCCGGGTGGTGCCGATAGCCCGTTCATTCACCGTCAGACCATGGCCAACGCCGTCCGCTATACGACGGTCGAACTAAACGAGCTGGAAGCCGAGATTGCGCGCGCCGGAGAGCGCTCGCTTGCGCTCGAGCTTGAAATTTTCGAGAGCCTCGTCGCGCGTATTCGCGAAAATGCCGACGCCATCGATGCCACCGCATCGTCGCTGGCGGCCCTCGACGTCGCGGCGGCGACGGCGGAGCTGGCGCTCGCGTCCGCATTCACGCGGCCCCAGGTGGATGAAAGCGAAGCTTTCACCATCGAAGCGGGCCGGCATCCGGTGGTTGAGGCGGCGCTCGCGAAATCCGGCGACATCGCGTTCGTGGCGAACGACTGTAGACTGGAACCGGGCGATGAAGAGGCATCGGGTGCCAAACTTTGGTTGCTGACTGGCCCCAACATGGCGGGGAAAAGCACGTTTCTGCGTCAGAACGCATTGATCGCCGTTCTTGCGCAGGCGGGGCTCTATGTGCCGGCGAAGCGGGCGCATATCGGGGTCGTCGATCGATTGTTCTCGCGGGTCGGGGCGGCTGACGATCTGGCGCGGGGCCGCTCCACGTTTATGGTGGAGATGGTTGAAACCGCCGCGATTTTGCATCAAGCGGGGCCGCGTGCGCTGGTCATTCTGGATGAAATCGGCCGTGGCACGGCGACGTTCGACGGGTTGTCGATCGCCTGGGCGGTGGTCGAACACCTGCATGAGGTGAATAGCTGCCGTGGGCTGTTCGCCACCCACTACCATGAACTCACCGAGCTTGCGTCCCGGCTCAATAATCTCAAGTGCTACACCATGCGCGTGAAGGAGTGGAAAGGCGACGTCGTCTTTTTACACGAGGTCGCGGCCGGGGTTGCAGATCGCTCCTACGGTATCCATGTGGGGCAATTGGCAGGTTTGCCGGCAAGTTTGGTCGCGCGCGCAGAAACGATCCTCGAGCAGCTTGAGAGCAAGAAACCCAAGGGTTCAGGGTCTCTCGGGGATGATCTGCCCCTGTTCTCGGCGATTCAAGCGCAAAGACCTGCCCCTAAAACGGATAACAAGCTTGAGCAGGCTGTCGATAAGATCAACCCAGATTCCTTGACGCCGCTACAGGCGCTAGAAGAACTTTATAGGCTCAAATCATTAGCCTTAGAGAGTGATGATTAAAGCGTTGATTTTAATTGTGGAGGGGGTGCGTGGCGTTTTGCATATGGCGAAAGGGCGGCGGATATGAACGCGCTGACCAAAATCGTCAAACCGCGCAAGATCATCGATCGCAAGGCCGTGCTGACGCGTTTGGATGAACTCCTTAGCTGGTCGGGCTACACCCCCGATTCCCGGAACGAGGTTTTCGCGATCTATCGCGACGCTTTGGAAGAGGGCCGGGCCGAGGTGCGCCGCCGCTTCGAGGCGGGTGAGCAAAGCGGCAGCGAGACGGTGCACGCCGGCGCCTATCTCATCGATCAACTGGTGAGGGTCGTTTACGAAGTCGCGACCGAGCATGTCTACCCGCAAGGGGTCGGCATTTCGTCCGACACCATGTCGGTGATCGCAACGGGCGGCTACGGCCGCGGCGAACTGGCGCCCCATTCTGATATCGATCTGATGTTCCTGCTGCCTTATAAGCTCACGCCCCAGACCGAGCAGGTCGTCGAATACGTCCTCTACACGCTCTGGGATCTCGGTCTGAAAGTCGGTCACGCCACGCGCTCCGCCGAAGAAGCCGTCAGATTGTCGAAAGACGACATCACGATCCGGACCAGTCTTCTGGAATCGCGGCTGATCACGGGGAACGAAGAGCAGTATCTGAAATTCAAGACGTTGTTTCAGGATGACGTCGTCAGTGACAGCGGGATGGCGTTCGTCGAAGCCAAGCTGGCCGAGCGTGACGACCGCCACGCGCGCATGGGCGACACCCGCTATGTGCTCGAACCCAACATTAAAGACGGCAAGGGCGGCTTACGTGATCTGCAAACCCTCATGTGGATCACCAAGTATCTCTACGGGATCGAAACGATCGCAGACTTGAAGCAAAAGGGCATCCTGACGTCAGATGATGCGCGGCGGTTCGAGAAGGCGCAGGAGTTTTTGTGGACGGTGCGCTGCCATCTCCACTATCTCGCCGACCGGCCGGAAGAGCGCCTGACGTTCAACGTTCAGACCGACATCGGCGCGCGTATGGCCTACACGGATCACGCAGGCCTGAGCGGCGTCGAGAGGTTCATGAAGCATTACTTCCTGATCGCCAAGGACGTCGGCGATCTGACGCGGATCATTTGCGCGGCCCTCGAAGAGCAACACAAGAAAAAGCGCCGCCGCTTCCGCCTGCCCCGGTTCGGGAAGGGTGGGCCGGACATCGACGGGTTCGAAGTCGACGGGGACCGGCTTATCGCCGCCAGCGACGATGTCTTCGAGAAAGACCCGAAAAAGCTTCTCGACCTGTTCTGGCAGGCGCAGAAGCATGGCTTCGATGTCCATCCGAGCACGCTCAGACTCGTCACCAAGAACCTGAAACGCATAACCCGAAAAGTTCAGAACGATCCCGCGGCCAACGAGATCTTCGTCAACATTCTGACCGGGCCTGACCCGGACAAGACCTTGATGCGGATGAACGAGGCGGGCGTGTTCGGTAAGTTCGTTCCCGACTTCGGTCGCGTCGTCGCGCAGATGCAATACGACATGTATCACGTCTATACAGTCGATGAGCACACCATCCGCGCCATTGGGGTTTTACATGGGATCGAAACCGGACGTCTGGTCGATGACCATCCGGTGGCGTGCTCGATCGTCGGTGAAGTCCAGTCGATGCGCGCCCTTTACGCCGCCGTTTTGTTGCATGATATCGCCAAGGGTCGGGGCGGCGATCATTCCGAGATCGGCGCCGATATCGCACTTAAATTGGGACCGCGCTTGGGGCTTTCGGAATGGGAGACGGAGACCGTGTCCTGGCTCGTGCGCTATCACCTGTTGATGAGCCATACCGCCTTCAAGCGCGATATCGACGATCCAAAAACCGTTTCCGATTTCGTCGAAGTGGTTCAGTCCCCGGAACGCCTCAGGCTGCTTTTGATCCTGACCGTCGCCGACATACGCGCCGTCGGACCTAATGTCTGGAACGCCTGGAAGGCGGGCTTGCTGCGCGAGCTTTACTGGCATGCCCGCGAGTTGATGTCCGGCGAAAGTCCGGAGGAGCGCTTGTCGAAACGTGCAGATACAGCCAAGCGCAAGCTTGCCACCGCGCTTGAAGAGACTTCGAAAGACTGGACGTCAGAGCGGATCGAGGCGCATCTCGGCCTTGCCCGAGACACCTATTGGTTGACGTTCGATACCGACGCCCTGCTCCGCCATGCCGAGCTCATCCGTCAAGCCGCGATCAATAAACAGAATTTGCGCATCGAGTTGACCGCCGACGAGGAGCACGACGCAACGGAAGTCGTGGTCTTCACCGTCGACCATCCCGGCCTGTTCGCCAAGGTCGCGGGCGCGCTCTCGCTGGGGAGTATCAACATCGTCGACGCCAAGATCGTGACCCTCAACAACGGTATGGCGCTCGACACGTTCTGGGTGCAGGACGGGCAGGCGGAAGCGGTTTCAGGTGAGGCGCGGATGGAGCGCATTCGCCGCCGCATCGAGCGCGCGCTTTCGGGACTTGAATCCCCGGCGTGGGAGCTGAAAGAGGCAAGGGAAAACGCCATGCCGTCCCGGACCAGCGTTTTCCAGGTGCCGCCCCGCGTCCTTATCGACAACAAGGCGAGCAGGACCCACACGGTGATCGAGGTCAATGGCCGCGATCGGTTGGGCTTCCTGCATGACGTCACGAACGCGTTGACCAACGCCGGCCTGCAGATCGCTTCCGCGCATGTCTCGACCTATGGGGAGCGTGTCGTCGATGTGTTTTATGTGAAGGACATTTTCGGACTCAAGATGGAACAACCCAACAAGATCGAGGATGTCCGTTCCAAGCTGCTCGCCGCGATCTCCGGAGACTGTGGGAGTGGTAAGCCGGAGGCCGCCGAGTGAGCGCCATCGGCGGCGTCGGCGCCATAACCATGCCGCAATCCGATCCGAGCGTCCGGCCATGAACCTGGTCCGCGCGATCTCCGCCATCGGCTCGATGACGATGTTAAGCCGCGTCTTCGGCTTCGCACGGGACATCCTGATCGCCAATTATCTCGGCGCCGGGACCGTCGCCGACACCTTCGTTGTCGCCTTCCGCTTCCCCAATCTATTCAGACGATTGTTTGCCGAGGGGGCGTTCGCCGCCGCGTTCGTGCCGATGTTCTCGCGCAGCCTCGAAGGGGAGGGTCCTGACGCCGCCAAGAAATTCGCTGAACAGGCATTCAGTGTGCTCGCGCTGATCCTGTTTGTGTTTGTCGCAGTTGTCGAAGTCGCCATGCCGTGGCTGATGCCATATTTGGCCCCCGGCTTCGATAACGTCCCGGGCAAGATGGAGATGGCGACGGAGTTTTCCCGGATCGCATTTCCTTATTTGCTGTTTATCTCGCTGGTCGCTTTGCAGTCCGGTGTATTGAACGCGTTCGGGAAGTTCTCTGCCGCCGCCGCCGCGCCGGTGCTTTTGAATATCACCTTGATCGTCGCGCTGCTCGCGTTCGGGGGCTCCGACGAAGAATCCGGCCGGGCCCTGGTCTGGGGGGTGTTCGCGGCGGGTATCGTGCAGTTCATCTGGTTGGGATGGCATTGCAAGCGGCAGGGGGTGAGGTTACGCCTCGGGATGCCAAAACTGACGGACAAGGTCCGCACCCTCGGCCGCCGCATCCTCCCGGTCGTCTTCGGCGCGAGCCTGTATCAAATCAACTTATTGATCGGCACCATTCTGGCGACGACGATCTCCGACGGCGCGGTCTCTTATCTATATTACGCTGATCGGGTGACGCAGCTTCCGCTGGGGGTGGTCGGAATTGCCGTCGGGACAGCCCTTCTGCCCATGATCTCAAGGCAGTTGGAAGCCGGTGACGACGAGAAAGCGAACACATCGCAAAACCGGGGGATCGAAATCGCCCTCTTGTTAACCGTGCCGGCGGCACTCGCGCTCATCGTGATTCCCGAACCAATCATCCAGGTCTTGTTTGAACGCGGCGCCTTTGGTGCTGACGCCAGCGAGGCGACGGCACTGGCGTTGATGGCGTACGCCATCGGGCTACCCGCCTATGTCGGTATTCGTGTATTCACACCCGGTTATTTCGCCCGCGAAGATACGGCAACGCCGGTCCGGATCGCGGCGCTGGCAATGGTCGTGAATGTGGTCCTCAACCTCGTTCTGATGCAACCGTTCGGGCATGTCGGGATCGCCTTGGCATCGAGCGTCTCGGCATGGCTCAACATCCTCCTCCTCGTTGCCGTGCTCGCGAAGCGAGGACACTACAAGCCCGATGCGCGCCTGATGTCACGGCTCCTGGGGATTGCGGGGGCAAGCGTCGTCATGGCAGGGGCGCTTTGGTTCGCCGCGGCTTGGGCGGTGCCGTGGTTGGCCGGGCCGCTCGTCGAGCAGGTCGCCGCCCTGACAATCCTCGTCGTCGGGGGGCTCGCCCTCTATCTGATTGCGGCCCGCCTGTTCCGGGTCTATTCGATTTCAGAGATCAAGGGCACGCTCCGCCGCGCGCGCTGACCGCTTGACCGCTTCGGGCGCGCGCGCGATAACCCGCCTTCGGAATACGCAACCGGAACCGAACCAATCATGACTGAGCGAATTTTCTCCGGCGTCCAGCCGACCGGCAACCTGCATCTCGGCAACTATCTCGGTGCGATCCGCAACTGGGTGACGCTGCAGAACGATTATGAGTGTCTGTTCTGCGTCGTGGACCTGCATGCGATTACGGTGTGGCAGGATCCGGCCAAACTGCGCTCGTCCACCCGTGAAGTCGCGGCCGCGATGATCGCCGCCGGGATCGATCCGAAGAAGCACATCATCTTCAACCAGTCGCAGGTCCCGGGCCATGCCGAGCTGGCGTGGATCTTCAACTGCGTCGCGCGCATGGGTTGGCTCGGCCGCATGACCCAGTTCAAGGAGAAAGCCGGCAAGGACCGCGAAAACGCGTCGGTCGGGCTGTTCGCCTACCCGAACCTGATGGCGGCGGACATCCTTTTGTATAAAGGGACGCACGTACCCGTCGGCGAAGACCAGAAACAGCACCTGGAACTGGCCCGCGATATCGCTCACAAGTTCAACAATGACTTCAAGACCGAAACGTTCCCTATCCCGGAGCCTTTGATTCTCGGGACCGCGACGCGCGTCATGTCGCTAAAAGACGGTACCGCGAAGATGTCGAAGTCCGACCCGTCCGATCTGTCGCGGATCAACATGACAGACGACGCCGACACCATCGCGCGCAAAATCCGCAAGGCCAAGACCGACCCGGACCTGCTGCCGGATAATCGCGCGGGCCTTGATGCGCGGCCGGAAGCCCGGAACCTGATCGGTATTTACGCGGCGCTTGCCGACACCACCGTTGACGCCGCCGTTCAGGAATTCGCAGGCCAGCAGTTCTCTGCTTTGAAGGAACGTCTGTCCGACGTTGCTGTCGCCAATCTGTCTCCCATTCAGGATGAATACCGCCGCCTGTTGGATGACAAGGCGACCATCGATGACGTGCTTGCCGACGGTGCCGAGCGGGCATGCGCGCTGTCGGAACCGGTACTGCGCGAGGTGCACGACGTGATCGGGTTCCTGCGCCCCAAGCGGAAGCGCGGCTGACAGGTCAGTCACCGATAGCGGGCGGTTGCATGTTACTGTCCCCGGACCCACCTAATGGGCTATAATCGCCAGCACGATCAGCGCCGCATTTGTCGGCAGCAATGGAGAGAGACATGTTTATCCAGACCGAAAGCACCCCGAATCCGGCGACGTTGAAGTTCCTGCCGGGCAAGGCTGTGATGCAGAACGGGACGGCGAATTTCGCAGAGGCGTCCGAAGCGCAACGCTCACCGATGGCGACCCGCCTGTTCGCGATCGAGGGCGTCGCCGGCGTTTTTCTCGGTTCCGACTTTGTGACGGTCACCAAAACCGACGACAAGGACTGGGACGTCCTGCGCCCGCAGGTGCTGGGCGGCATTATGGAGCATTACCAGTCGGGCCGTCCGATGATCGAGGAAGAGGGCGGCAGCGATTCGGGAGACGGCGGCGACGACGACCCGATCGTCAAGCAAATCAAAGAGTTAATCGATACCCGCGTGCGCCCGGCGGTGGCTCAGGACGGTGGGGATATCGTATTTAAAGGTTTCGAAGGCGGTATCGTCTCGCTGCATATGCAGGGCGCATGCGCCGGCTGCCCGAGTTCGACAGCGACGTTGAAGCACGGGATCGAGAACATGTTGCGGTACTATGTGCCGGAAGTTCAGGAAGTTCGGGCGGTAGAATAAGCCACTCGATTTCTCCTAAAAGGCATCGTCAAAATTTACGAAAATTGACGTCGAAATTCGGTAGCATGGTCTACCCAACTGTGTTAACCATGACGCCACTAAATGCCGGCCAGTGATCCGACAGGTAAAAATGCCGTCGGGAATATAAGAACAGAGCCGAAAAATCCCAGGGCGAACGAAACGAGATTGAGGGACGGCGTGCATGCCGCAAACATGCCGCCGGAAGCAACAATGACGACTCGTAAATTCGACCATTTGGTACTCAGCATTGTAGGCTGCGCCGTGATCGCCACCGGTCTGGCGATGCTTGTGAATCCGCAGTCGGGCGTGACCGCGAACCCGCGCGTGTCGTTCGATCAGGCACACGCGGAAGCCGCGCACCTGAATCAGGGCGTGCAGGAAGTCGCCCCGGAAGAAATCGAGGTTGCCGCCGGTATATCGGCTTCGTCGCTGCGCGAGGCACAGGCGTTGGCGGAACGCTTTGAGACCATGGGCTACAGACTGGAGCATGTCCGTGAAAACGGCGCCCCGGTGCCCCGTGTCTTTCTTGCAGAAATGCCCCGCGACCTGCATGCGGTCCCCGAAGTCTCGCTGAAGAAAACGGTCTTTTTCCAGACGATGCTGCCTCTCATCCTGCAGGAGAACGAGCGCATCCTGGCGGACCGTCATCGTTTGATCCGCCTGAAATCCGAGCAGGCGCTTGGTATGTCGCTTGCGGCGCGCGACCGGCTTTGGCTCGCGGTTCTCGCCGACCGCTACAAGGTAAAGGACGAAAACCTGGACAAGCTGCTTAGCCGCGTCGATGTCATCCCGCCCTCGCTGGCGATGGCGCAGGCGGCGGAAGAGAGCGGTTGGGGCACATCGCGATTCGCACAGCATGGGAACGCGATTTTCGGCCAGTGGACCACGTCCGACGGCGAAGGGTTGATCCCGGAAGACCGTCCGGAAGGGATGGACCACAAGGTCCGCGCTTTCGATAACCTGCAACAGTCGGTTGCGGCGTATATGCGCAATCTGAATACGCACCGCGCCTATGCTTCGCTACGCCGTGAGCGTGTCAAGCTGCGCCAGCGGGGTGATGCCCTTGACGGTAAGGAACTCGCCGGCACGCTGACCAAATATTCAGAGCGCGGTCAGGAGTATGTCGATAGCGTGCGCACCATCATCGACGCCAACGGGCTTCGCGAGCTGGATGATGCGCGCCTGATCGCCGACACCGCGGACGACGATCAGTCGGTCTGAACTTTCTTCGGAACGTAGAACTGTCTGCCGAACCAGTACCAGCGGCCGTCACCGGCCGGCATGGTGCAGTTCAGACGCGTGCGCCCCGGCGGCATCGCCTTGTCGGTTCTGACCTCGATCCGTTTTCCAAGCCTTTGCATGTCCAACGCCTCGACATGTGACGCGTAACAATTGAGCCGATCCAGGCCGCTCGTCGGCCATGTCAGTGTGAATCCGATCAGCGGCGGGTTGGGGGTGGTGACCGTCGGATCATCGGGCGTGACGTCGGCGGCGCGAATGGGGAGCGCGTTGGCCGCAAGTTTGAAGCGGTCGACCGACCCGAAGGCTTCGTTCATCGCGAACCGGGGCAGGTAATAAAGCTCGCCACCGGTGCCGATCGCGCCGGAGTGTTGGCCAAATGCGGCAACGAAGCCTTCGCTTTTGACCAGCGCCATGACCTCGTTGTTCGCTTCGCCGTATGGATAAGCGAACAGATCGGGGGCGTGCCCCAGTTTTTCCTCGAACAACGCGTTCGAGGCCCGGAGTTCGGCCTTGATGGCGTCTGGAGACAGATCGGCCATGTGCGGGTGAGACTTCGTCTGGCTGCCGATGACCACACCCTGATCGGCGATCTCCTTAATCTGGCTCCAGTCCATGTAGCGCGACAGCCCACGCTCGACCGGGTCGGTCGCGACGAACACCGTCAAGGGGAAGCCGGCTTCCTTGAGGATTGGCCAAGCGCGCGTGTAGACGGACTCATAGGCGTCATCGACGCTCAACCCGACGGTTTTCGGCGGCAGGACTTCTCCCGCCCTGAGGGCCGCGACAATTTTCGGGAGGGATACGACATTGTAACCGCCGGTCCGCAGCTCCTCGACGTGGGCGCGGAACTGCTCCATGGTCACGTTGGTCGACGGGAAATCCGTCTCACCGAAGCGGTGATACATAATCACCACCGCTTTCGTTGCGGGCTCGTCGGCCCGCGCCTGTTTGGAGACGGGCAGTAAACCGCCGGTGGTGGTTGCGGCAAAAATGGCCGCCGCGATTAGCGAAAAAACACGAAAAATTTTCATTCACGCTCCCCCTTCGAGCGCCGGATCAGTCTGAAACATGAGGACTTTACGCAATCTTAGCAAGAAATGTTGCGGTTTCGTCTCAAGATACTCAAGTATGAATCAACACCTTAGTCCGGGCTGTGATGCAACGCACGATCTTCACGCTCCCATTCATGAAAAAGGAGGTTCCCGATGGCGGGTCGTCCAACGCCCCCTATTGATTCAGATGCGCTCGACACACTTTTTATGGAGGCGCGCTCTTACAACCAATGGTCCGATAAGCCCGTCCCGGCATCCCTGTTGGAGGAGGTCTGGAACATCGCCCGCATGGGACCGACCAGCGCCAACTGCAGCCCCTCACGGATCGTATTCGTGACGTCCGAAGACGCTAAAGAGAAGCTGCGCCCATGCTTGATGCAGGGAAACGTGGACAAAACCATGGCCGCGCCGGTGACGGCGATCATCGGTCATGACATGGAATTTTATGAAAAGCTTCCGAAGCTTTTCCCGCACACCGACGCCCGTTCCTGGTTCACCGGCAATGATCAGCTGATCTCGGAAACCGCTTTCCGTAACGGCACATTACAGGGTGCGTATCTGATGCTGGCGGCACGCGCGCTCGGGCTCGATTGCGGCCCCATGTCCGGGTTCGACAAGGATATGGTCGACGCCGCGTTCTTCGCCGGCACAGCGGTAAAATCAAACTTCCTCTGCAACATTGGCTACGGCACCGAACAAGACCTGTTCCCGAGAAGTCCGCGCCTTGCGTTTGCAGAAGCGTGCCGCGTCGAATAATAGATCGTTCACGCGCGCCCAGGGGTGCGCACCGAACATCTTCTAACCGGCGGACCGATACGTGACGCGGAATACGGCCTCAGCGATTATCTATCTGGTACTGGTGGCCGTCGCGATCACATCGAAGATCTGGCCGTTTCCGCTCGGCCGTGAAATAGGGGTCGCGCTGACGGTCGTGTTCCTGTTGATGGAACTCTCCCGGGCGCCGTCGTTGCAACGCAATGTGGGGATGCTGCTGTTTGGTCTTGGCGTCCTTGCGGCTTGGTTCGGAGACGACCTTGCGGGCGCGCTGATGGACGGCCTCGAACGTTCGCAGATATTCCTCGTCATGTTCTTCGCCGTCATGTGGCTCCGTGAGCCGGCGGTGACGAGCCCGTCTCTGCAAACATTGCGCGATGCTGTTGTCGCCCAGCCGGCTGGCCGGCGGTATCCGATCCTGTGGCTCAGCGGGCATTTTCTCGGTTCCGTGCTGAACCTCGCGGCATTGAGCCTGTTGTCGAGCATGGTTGGTGAGCAGAAGGATGCCAGGCTCCGAAAACGCCTATCCCTTGGCCTTATGCTCGGATTCACGACCGCCTCCACATGGGGTCCATTCTATGTGAGCATCTCCGTGATCCTCTCGGCGATCCCGGGTCTGAGCTGGTTCGAAATCGCGCCCCTTGGGCTCGGACTCTCCGTGTTCCTGTTGATTGTCGGATGGTCTTACGACCGGATCTTCCTGCGCGAAAAACCGGCGCCTGGCAGTATCCGCGAAAGTCGCCCCCTCACCCCCGCGACCATAGGCCGGGCCGGTATCGTATTGATCCAGCTGATCGTTCTTGTGATGGGGGCGCATGAGCTCATGGGTCTTTCGATTCCGGTCGCCCTTGGCGTGACCGCCCCGCCATTCGCCATCGCATGGGCCTGGGTTCAGGTCCAGGACGGGGCACGTTGGAGTAACGGCGCCGCGCCCCTGATCCGCCGTATCTTCACGAATCTGCCTGAATTGCGCAACGAAGCGATTGCGTTCGTCGCGGCGTCGGTTCTGGGTGTGGGCGTGTCCAAAGTTCTGCCGCCGGAGACCATAGGCGCAGCAATTGCCGAGTATGGGGTGCATCCGGACTTGGTCATGGTGTCGATCATCTTCGGGATGTTCCTGCTCGGTATGGGTGGACTGCATCCGGTTGTGATTGCGATCCTGGTCGGGGAAGTGCTGCCGCCCGATGTCATTGGAATCGCACCTGAAGTGCTCGCGGTTGCGCTGCTCGGCGTTTGGGGAACGTCGACGATGGTGTCGCCGTTTTCGGCGACGACCTTGTTCATGGCCCGCGTCGTCGGACTTCCGAGTCACGTGATCGCGTGGCGGTGGGGTCCGCCGGTGATTGCATTAACGACATGTGTGGTCGCCGTATATGTGGTGATCATCCGTCATCTCCTGTATTCCTGAGACGGGAAGAACGATGACAGTGATACTAGGGATAGATACCGCGACAAGCGGATGTTCGGCGGCATTGATCCGCGAGTCGGCCTGTCTCGCGGCCTCACGTGAACGCATGGCACGCGGACAATCTGAGGCATTGACCCCGATGATCGGTGACGTGGTTCGACGTGCCGGTATTTCGTTCGCCGAAATCGATGCCGTGGCCGTGACCCGGGGGCCTGGTGCGTTCACCGGTCTCAGGATTGGTCTCGCCGCCGCCCGCGCGTTGGCGCTCGCCCTCGGCAAGCCGTGCCTTGGCATCGGCACCTTTGATGCGCTGTACGCCGAAGCCGCCGAGAAGGGTTTTGCCACCGGTTGCGATGCGCTGATAGTTGCCGTCGACAGTAAACGCGACGAGTTGTTCATTTCCATATTCGATGCAGATGGCGCGTCCGTGGGTGCGCCCGCCGCGTTACGTGCCGACGCCGTCGCGGCATTTCTGGCGGGGTTGAACAAAGTCGTGATCGTCGGTGATGCCGGTCTTGCCGTGGCGGAAGCGTTGCAGCCGACGTTTGAAGTCGCGCATTACGGTGAGATCGCGCTGCCGGACCCCGCTATCGTCGCGCGGCTCGGTCTTGAAGTGCTCAGCGCGCCGGAGAATGCACCGGCGGTCCCGCTCTATATGCGGCCGCCGGACGTGACTCCACCGAAGACCTGACGTCAGACGTCTTCGCGCCGGATGACCAGAAGATGTACCCCGTCGAGATTATCTCCGGGGCTCTCAGGGGTCAGGGAGAGGATCGTGTGCCCGTGTTGCTCTGCCGAGCGAGGGACGTTATGAAGGGGCTCATCCCCTCTCAGGCGCACCTGCAGCGTTTCGCCGGGCGCAATCTGTTCAAGCCGAAGCTTGGTCCGAACGAACGTCATCGGACAGATCAGCGACGTAATATCGATGATGTGATCGGGAACAATATTTTCGCTGGTATTATTAGCTTTTTCCATCTGACAACTTGAACCACGTTCCAAATATACTTATAACGCCTGTCCTGCCTCTATTTTCATTTCCCGCTGCAAAGCACCCCATTACCGACGGAGTCCATTTCACCAATGACTGAGCAACCTTCTCAAACCGACCTTCTTGAACTTACGTCAGAGATTGTGTCGGCGCACGCGTCAAACAATACCGTCGCTGCGAATGATTTGCCTCAGATCATTAAAGATGTGTACGCGACCCTGCAGAACCTTGGCAACGATGCTCAGCCCGAGGTCCGCCCGGAACCTGCGGTGCCGGTTAAAAAATCCATCACGCCCGACTACATTGTGTGCCTTGAGGACGGAAAACAGCTTAAGATGCTGAAGCGTCATCTCAAGACGTCGTACAACATGACCCCGGAAGAATACCGGGAGCGCTGGGGTTTGCCTGCGGATTACCCCATGGTGGCACCGAACTACGCCAAAAAACGCAGTTCTCTGGCCAAGAAGATCGGCCTCGGACGGAAGCCCGGTGCGCGCAGAAAAACGAAGTGACCGAAACCGGCACTTTGACCGCTAACGCCCCTTCACATCTCGCGCCCAGAGCGCTACCATCGCTCAATAGAATCGCAAGGGATGGCTATGGACGAATCGCGCCTGGAAAAACTATGTGTCGACAAGGGCATGAAAATGACGGAACAGCGGCGCGTGATCGCCCGAGTTCTGTCTGAAGCCGAGGACCACCCGGACGTCGAAGAAGTGTACCGCAGGGCGTCGGCGCAGGATTCGAAAATCTCCATCGCCACCGTTTATCGGACCATGCGGCTTTTCGAGGACGAGGGTATCGTCGAGCGGCATGATTTCGGTGACGGGCGCGCGCGCTACGAAGAGGTCTCCGAAGAGCATCACGATCACCTGATCAATGTCAAAACCGGCCGGGTAATTGAGTTCCAGAACGAGGAAATTGAAGCCCTTCAGGAAAGGGTCGCGCGCGAGCATGGTCTGAGGCTGGTCGGGCACCGTCTGGAGCTCTACGGTGTGCCCCTGAAGGACTCGGATAAATAGGAATGATGGTACCGATCACGGAGCGTGCCGCTTGACAGCCGCTGACCGGAAGATCATTTTCCGCGCCCGAAACCCAGGCGGTGCTTGCTTATCGAGCGCCGCACCCGAAAATTCAGCCGAATACCGAGAGTGACCGTGAGAAAGTCCGTTCACATCAAGTCTTATGGTTGTCAGATGAACGTCTACGATGCATCTCGCATGGAAGATGTGCTGTCCCCCATGGGTTACGACGCCGCCGACGCGATGGAGGGCGCCGACCTTGTTATCCTGAATACCTGTCACATCCGCGAGAAAGCGGCCGAGAAGGTTTATTCGGAGCTGGGGCGGTTGCGCCGGGAAAAGGCCGCTCGCAAGGGGACGGACCGTCCGATGAGGATCGCGGTTGGTGGTTGTGTCGCGCAGGCTGAGGGCGAAGAAATTCTGAAGCGTGCGCCCTTCGTTGATCTGGTGTTCGGGCCGCAGACTTACCATCGCCTGCCATTGATGCTGCGCCAACTCGAAAGCCGGGGCAGGGCCGTCGTCGATACCGAGTTTCCCGCTGACGACAAGTTTGATCAATTGCCCCCAGCCGGCGAACTCGACGGGGCGAGCGCCTTTCTGACGGTGCAGGAAGGCTGTGACAAGTTCTGCACGTTTTGTGTCGTCCCCTACACCCGCGGGGCGGAGTTTTCGCGCCCGGTGGATCCGGTGTTGCGCGAAGCGCGCCTTCTAACTGGAAAGGGTGCGCGTGAGATCACGCTTTTGGGTCAGAACGTCAACGCTTATCACGGTGCGCACCCGGAGGGCGGAGAGTGGACGCTTGGGCGCTTGATCCGGGCGTTGGCGGAAATCGACGGGCTTGAGCGTATCCGCTACACCACGTCTTATCCCGCCGAAGTGGACGAGGATTTGATCGCCGCACACAGAGACGTGCCTGAGCTGATGCCGTTCCTGCATCTGCCGGTGCAGTCCGGGTCTGACAAGGTTCTGAAGGCCATGAACCGCCGTCATACAGCAGGTGGTTATAAAGATGTCGTCGCGCGCTTGCGTGCCGCACAGCCGGATCTTGCGCTGTCGTCGGACTTCATCGTCGGGTTCCCCGGCGAAACGGACCGCGATTTCGAAGACACCATGGCTTTGGTCCGCGACGTCGGGTTCGTGCAGGCCTATTCGTTCAAATACAGCCCGAGGCCCGGCACGCCGGCTGCGGATATGGGGGGCCAGATACCGGAAGACGTGAAGTCGGCACGCCTTCATGAGCTGCAGGACGAACTCAACCGCCAACAGATCGCGTTCAATGAAACCTGCGTCGGCCGGGAAATGCCGGTGTTGTTCGATCGTCCGGGTGGCCGAGAGGGACAGCTTGTCGGGCGCAGCCCCTTCATGCAGGCCGTCCACGCCGAATTGTCCGCTGGTTATCTTGGAGAGATCGTCAACGTCATGATCGACAGAGCCAAACCCAACAGTCTGTCCGCCGTCGTTTCTTCGAAGCAGGAGGCCGTCGCTTGAGCAAAGGCAGCCGAACGGCCACGCGTGCCCGCGACGGGAGCGCCGTTACCCGCAAAAAGACCTTTCCCAAGAACGCGTTGGCAATTGCGCTTTTCGGATCGCATCACAGTCATCTGGCACAGATCGAAAGTGGACTTGGCGTCGTAATCCATGCGCGGGGCAACGAGGTCACCATAGCCGGCGATGCCGAAGCCGTGGCCCGCGCCATCAGTGTTTTGGACGCCCTTTACGAGCGTCTCGAACGAGGACAGGACGTGGACCAGCCTGAGGTCGATGCGATGCTGCGGTTCTCTGCCGAGCCTGAGCGGTCCATGCCGAACGCCGATGCCGGTGTGAGTATCCGCAATCGCGTTGTGACCGCGCGCACGCCGACGCAGGCAGATTACCTCCGGGCGATCGATCAATCCGAACTGGTGTTCGCCGAAGGGCCGGCGGGAACCGGCAAGACCTATCTTGCCGTGGCGAAAGCTGTTGAGCGTCTGGTCCGTGGTGATGTCGAGCGTATCATCCTCTCCCGTCCCGCGGTTGAAGCGGGCGAGCAGCTGGGTTTTCTGCCGGGAGACATGCGAGAAAAAGTCGACCCGTATCTGCGTCCTTTGTACGACGCATTGCATGACATGATGCCGGGTCAGCAAGTTCAGAAACGCCTCGAAAGCGGCGAGATCGAAGTCGCGCCGCTTGCCTTCATGCGGGGCCGGACGCTCGCGAATGCCTTCGTTATTCTGGATGAGGCGCAGAATACCACGGCTGTGCAAATGAAGATGTTTCTGACGCGGCTCGGTGAGAATTCGCGCATGGTGATCACCGGCGATCTCAGTCAGGTCGACTTGCCGCGTGGCACACGCTCCGGCCTGCGCGATGCGCGCGAAGCGCTCTCAGGCGTCGAGGGCATTCGCTTTCTGAGGTTCAAGGACACCGACGTTGTCCGTCACCCATTGGTGGGCCGGATCGTCAACGCTTACAAGAGCCTTGAGAACAAGCGTGGCGCCGGTGCCGAATACAAGAATGAAGACAATGCATCCGGTGACGACGAAAACTGACGTTCCCGAATCTGAGATCAACCCTGGCGAGCTGCAGGTCGATGTCGAGATCGAGGCGGTCGGCTGGACGTCGGCGCACGACGATCCCAAAGGGTTCTGTGTGCAGGTGCTGAACCGCACGCTCGAGCATCTTGATTTGCCGAAGCGCGTTTATGAGGTGTCGGTCCTGTTGACCGAAGATGCACATCAGAAAAAACTGAATGCCGAATACCGGGGCAAGGACAGCTCGACCAATGTCCTGTCGTTTCCGTCCGGGGAGGCGGTGGACGCGGTTTTCCCGGCTGAACTGGCCATGCCGCTCGGCGACATAACGATGGCCTTAGAAACCATCGAACACGAATCCGCCGCTGGGGGACTGTCATTTGCCGATCATTTTTGCCATCTTCTGGTGCATGGTATGTTGCATCTTGCGGGATACGATCACGAAACCGACAATGATGCCGAACAGATGGAAGCGCTTGAGATCGAGATTTTGGCCGGTCTCGGGGTGGAAAATCCTTACCCGAACGGCGTAACGGCCACGCACGAATGACGGAAACGGAAATGAAAGATTCGAACGCATTTGAGGAACCTCCGAGTCCCAATGGGGACGGCGATGAAAACGGAGCGAAAAGCCAGAATTTTTCCGACCGCATCCGTGTCTGGGTGCGCAACATCAAGCGGATGTCCGGATCGAACGGGTCGGCGCGCGATACGCTCGATGAACTGATCGACGAACGCGAAGAATCGGAAATGCCGCTTGATCCCGACGAGCGGTTGCTGGTCGCGAATATTCTCGAACTCCGTAACCTGACGATCTACGACGTCATGGTGCCGCGCGCCGATATCGTCGCGATCCCGATCACCGCGCCCCTTCAGGAAGTTATCGAAGTCGCGACTCGCGAAGGCCATTCCCGCCTGCCGATTTACAGCGAAACGCTCGACGATGCCCAAGGCATGGTGCATATCAAGGACGTGCTCGGCTGGCGTGGCCGCGACAACGAATTCTCGCTGGAAAAGGTTCAGCGCAGGTTGTTGTTTGTGGCGCCGTCGATGCGGGTGCTGGAACTGCTGCTGGAGATGCGGGTCAAGCGCTCGCACATGGCGCTCGTTGTTGATGAATTCGGTGGGGTCGACGGCCTCGTCACGATCGAGGACCTGGTCGAGGAAATCGTCGGCGAGATCGACGATGAGCACGATAACGACGACGAGCCGAAGATGGAGCACCGGCGTGACGGCTCGTGGGTTGCCGATGCCAGGATCGAATTGAAAACGTTCGAGGAACGTATCGGTCGGACATTCTCGAATGAGGATCATGAGGATATCGACACGCTCGGTGGGCTGGTCTTTTCGATCGCCGGCCGGGTGCCGATCCGGGGCGAGATCGTCAGCCTGTCGGACGGCACCGAGTTCGAGATTCTCGATGCCGACCCCCGGCGTATTCACCGCGTCCGCATCCGTACCGGCGCGCCCCAGGGCGACCCGTCGGATTCGCCGGGTGCCGCATGAGTCGAGACGCGGGTATTCTCGCGGCTGTTCTAGGAAATCGCTGGCAACGAAAACTGGCCGCACTGATCTGCGGATTGTTAGCTGTTGCCGCATTACCGCCATTCTACCTGATCCCCACCCTCTGGCCGGCGCTGACGGGATTGTTTCTGCTCAACTGGACGGCGAAGGGGTGGCGCCAGGCTGCGGTCGAGGGGTGGCTTTTCGGTCTCGGCTGGTTTGGCGGGGGATTCTATTGGATCGGCCATGCGTTCCTCGTCGATGCGGATCGATATGCGGCGTTAATGCCGGTCGCCGTGATCGGCATGGGCGCGGGGATGGCGATCTATACGGCCCTCGGGTCCTGGATTTTCTACACCGTTAAGCGGCGTATCGCGCGACTCGATCTTGGTGTCGTTGCCTTGTTCGCCGGCATCTGGACGGTGTTGGAGTGGGTTCGAGGCTGGTTCTTGACCGGTTTCCCGTGGAATCCGCTGGCATCGGTGTGGGGTAACCTGCCGGAGATGATGCAGTCGGTGGCGTTGTTCGGCGCCCTTGGGCTGAGCTTCCTGACGGCCCTGATTTTCACCGCACCCGCCGTTCTTTTTGGGCATCAGCGAACGGACATGCGCCGCCCGGCGATGCAGGTTCTTGCCGCAAGCATGCTCTTGCCGCTTTTGTGGGCCGGTGGGGCGTGGCGGGTCGGAACCGCTGGCTTACTGACCCGTGAGGGGATTGTGCTGAGACTGGTGCAACCGGCCATCCCGCAGAAACAGAAATGGCAGCAGGATCTGCGCCGGGGACATGTGATCCGGCAAATGGCGATGAGCAAGCGGACGCCGGGGCCCTTGGGTGCGCCGACCCACGTCATTTGGGCGGAAACCAATGTGCCCTACGTTCTCGAACCGGAGTCCCCCATTCCCTCGTCGCTGGCCGCCATCGTGCCGGAGGGGGGCGCATTGATTTTCGGGGCCCCACGCCGTGACGATCAGGGCCGCACTTTCAACAGCCTGTTCGTGATCGACCGTGATGGCAAAGTCGTTGATACGTTCGACAAGTTTCATTTGGTGCCGTTCGGCGAATATGTACCGCTTCGAAGCATCTTGCCGATAACCAAGCTGACGGAGGGGAGAGGGGACTTCAGCGCTGGTCCAGGCCCCAGGACGCAGCATTTCGAGGGTCTGCCGCCGTTCGCGGCGATCATTTGTTACGAGGTGATTTTCTCCGGAAACGTGGTCGACCCGACGGACCGGCCGGCCTGGATCCTGAACATCACCAACGACGGCTGGTTCGGACCCTCGACAGGGCCGCGTCAGCATCTGGTTCAGGCGAAGTTGCGCGCGATCGAAGAGGGGTTGCCGGTCGTTCGTGTCGCCAACACCGGTATCAGCGCGGTCATCGATTCGTATGGCCGGGTCCGCAACATGATCGGTCTCGACGAACAAGGCATTATCGACGCCCCGTTGCCGGTGTCTCTCGAACCGACCCCATTCTCGGACTACGGACAATCCACAGGTATTCTTATCGCGATGCTCGGTATAGTTACCGGGGTAGTCGGTCGGCGACGACGAGTACCCGGTAAGTCCTGAGGTAAGGTCTGACCCTCGGATTCTCCCGCCCGGCACGAACAGAATTTGTTTGTCTTCTAAATCGGGAGCACCGCCTTGGTTAACTTTCCGCAAGCCACGATGATTCCGGCCGGTATTGGCCGCGGCCGCCGCCAACGGGAATTCCCCCCCGGCACCCCGCATCCGGTCGACGTTCACGTCGGTAGCCGTGTGCGCCTGCGACGTACCATGCTTGGTATGTCCCAGGAAAAGTTGGGCGAGGCTGTGGGTTTGACCTTCCAGCAGATCCAGAAATACGAACGCGGCGCCAACCGAATCGGCTGCAGTCGAATATACCAGTTCAGCAGCATTCTTGCTGTTCCGGTTGCGTTTTTCTTCCAGGATATGCCGACTGAAGCCTTGGGAGCAGCGCAGAAACCTGTCCCGGCGGGTATGTCCGATCACGATCAGTCGCCACTCGAAGATGACCCGTTGTCCCGCCAGGAAACGCTGGAGCTGGTGCGCGCGTACTATCGAATTCAGGACGACGGCGTCAGGAAAAGAGTCTTCGATTTGATGCTTTCCATGGCCAATTTGCCGGTCGAAGATTGATCCGACATCGGCGCCACACCCGGTGCCGATTTTCCCTATTTATCGGAACGGCTTGACGTGACGTTGCGAAGTTGCCAAAAGACGAGCGCGCCCCTTGGGCGTTGTGGATGGATTTGGACCGCTTGCCGCCACACAAAAAACTGAGCTAAGTGGGCTACTAGCGTGATCCGTTCCGCAGCCCCCGGTCCATGGTGCAATGCTGTTTTCTGAGCTCGGGAGGGACCGACTTGAGCAGATCTAACTATCTCTTTACCAGCGAATCCGTTTCCGAAGGCCATCCGGACAAAATCTGTGACCGGATTTCCGATGAGATTGTCGACGCCCACCTCGCGCTCGATGCGACCGCCCGTGTCGCCGTCGAAACACTGGTGACGACGAACCTTATCGTGCTGGCGGGCGAAACCCGCTGTGCCGAAGCGATCTCTCCGGCCCGCCTCGAAGAACTCGCGCGCAGCGCGGTCAAGGACATCGGCTACGACCAGGATAACTTCCATTGGGAGAAATCCGAGGTCCAGGTTCACGTGCATCCGCAGTCGGTCGATATTGCCCAAGGCGTCGATGCCGCCGGCAACAAAGACGAAGGCGCCGGTGACCAGGGGATTATGTTCGGTTACGCCTGCAACGAAACAGACAATCTGATGCCGGCGCCGATCGATTTCTCGCACCGTATCCTGAAGGAAATGGCCGTGAAGCGGAAGTCAGGCGAGTTTTCCGGTTTCGGCCCGGACTCCAAGAGCCAGGTAACGCTTCAGTACGAGAACGGCCAGCCGGTCCGTGCCACGTCGGTGGTCGTTTCCACCCAGCACGACGAAGACCTGACCCAGGATGACGTGCGTGAGTTGGTCCGTCCGATCGTTGAGGGTGTGCTTCCTGAAGGGTGGATGTGCCCGGAAGAGGAATTTTACGTAAATCCGACCGGTCGTTTCGTGATCGGTGGCCCCGACGGTGATGCCGGTCTGACCGGCCGAAAGATCATCGTCGATACCTATGGCGGCGCTGCGCCGCATGGCGGCGGGGCGTTCTCGGGCAAAGATCCGACCAAGGTCGACCGCTCCGCGGCTTACGCGGGCCGTTATCTGGCGAAAAACGTCGTTGCCGCCGGCCTCGCCGACAAGTGCACGATCCAGCTTGCGTATGCCATCGGCGTCTCCAAGCCGCTTTCGGTCTATATCGACACCTACGGCACCGGAAAGGTGGACGAGGACGAGATCGCGCTGAAATTGCGCGACCTGGTCGATCTTTCGCCGCGCGGTATCCGCGAACACCTCGAGCTGAGCCGGCCGGTCTACGCGCGCACGGCCGCCTACGGTCACTTCGGCCGGGCGCCGGACGCCGATGGTGGGTTCTCGTGGGAGCGGACCGACATCGCCGCCGATCTCAAGGCCGCCTTCGGGATTAGCTGACCTCGCAAAGGTTTCTCGCATGTCCCGGGATATGCCCAAGGACCCGTCGGGAAAGCCCATGTGGTATGGCCGGCGCCGGACGCACAAGCTCCGGCCCGGGCGTCAGCGGCTGGTTGACGATCTGTTGCCACGACTGTTGATCGCGGATCCTGCCAAAGATGCCCCGATCACGCTCGACCCCGGGTTCGGTCCACCTGATCGTGAACTGAGGTTGGAGATCGGCTTTGGCGCGGGTGAACACCTGAGCGGTGAGGCCGCCGCCAGTCCGAATGTGGACTTCATCGGCTGTGAACCGTTCATCAATGGGGTCGCGGCCCTTCTTGCTGATGTTGAACGTCTTGATCTCAAGAATATCCGGGTGTTCGATGACGACGTCCGCCTTCTATTGGGCCGTTTGCCCGAGAATACGGTTTCCGTGGTTTATATCCTGTTCCCGGACCCATGGCCGAAAGCCCGCCACAACCGCCGCCGCATCTTCCAATATGAGACCCTGGACATGCTCGCGCGCATTGCCCGCGACGGCGCATTGCTGCAGTTTGCGTCCGATCATATGGATTATGCCGCCTGGGCATTGGCTGAAGTGCGCCGTCATCCGGATTGGGTCTGGACGGCGCGCGGGCCCGCCGATTGGCGCAATCCGCCCGAAGGTTGGGTGTCGACCCGCTACGAAGCGAAGGCCGTCCGTAAGGGTGACAAGCCCGCCTACCTTGCTTTTCGCCGGCGTGCACGGGGCCAAGCAGGCTAATACCGCGATCCGTGTAATGGCTTGATTTTCCGACAATCCCCTTGCTTTTTGAGGTCATTCTGGATATATCGAGCGTGCCCTTCAGGGGGCGCTCGTTAATCTGACGATGTACAGAGATTGATGGGTGGGCCAACGGCCCGCCTTTTTTAATGCCTGCAGGTGGTCAAATATGACTGCCCGGGTGATGCGAAAGGATCAACGTGAGCGCTGATTTGCTTGCAGAACGGGTGCAACAGCTTCTGACGCCGACCATCGAAAGCATGGGCTTCGACGTCGTGCGGGTGACGCTCAGCGGCGGCAACAATGCCGTGTTGCAAGTGATGGCCGAACCTGCCGACGGACGTGAAATGACCGTCGATCACTGCGCTGATATTTCGCGCGCTGTGTCGGCGGTGTTGGATGTCGAGGACCCGATTCCTGGGGCCTATTCGTTGGAAGTCAGCTCGCCCGGCCTCGACCGCCCATTGGTCCGTCTTCGCGATTATGACCGCTTCGCCGGGTTCGACGCCAAGATCGAGATGAAATCCTTGATCGACGGAAGGCGGAAATTCAGAGGCCGCGTCGACGGCACCGACGGAGCCGATGTACTGATTGAGATGGATGGTGAGCAGATCAGGCTCGAGCACGCCGCCATCGCCAAAGCCAAACTGATTATTACGGATGAGATGCTTGCCAAGCTAGAGGAAGACAAAGCTCATGAGTGAGACGCTTATGGAAGCCGGCGACGTACACGCCCGGCCGGAACTGCTCGTCGTTGCCGACACGGTGGCGCGGGACAAGGGCATTGAACGCGAAGAGGTACTGGAAGCCATGGAAATGGCGATCCAGAAAGCCGGGCGTTCCAAATATGGCCACGAGCACGATATCCGTGCGCATATCGACCGCAAGTCCGGCGAGATCATGCTGGCGCGGTATATCGAGGTTCTGGAAGACGGCGCCGAACGCGAGAACGAGGTGACGCAGATCTTCCTCGCGGAGGCGCAGCGCAAAAAGCCGGATGCCAAAGCGGGCGAATTCATCGTCGACATCCTGCCGCCGATCGACTTTGGCCGCATCGCCGCGCAGACGGCAAAACAAGTCATCGTGCAGAAGGTTCGCGAGGCCGAACGCGAGCGTCAGTTCGAGGAATACAAAGACCGTGTCGGCGAGATCGTCAACGGTCTGGTCAAGCGCATGGAATACGGCAACGCGATCATCGATCTCGGCCGCGCCGAGGCGATCCTGCGCCGCGACGAGTCGATTCCGCGTGAGCATTTTAACAACGGTGACCGCATCCGCGCCTACATCGCTGACGTGCGTCAGGAGCCGCGCGGCCCGCAGATTTTCCTGTCGCGCACGCATCCGGATTTCATGGCCAAGCTGTTCGCGCAGGAAGTGCCGGAAATTTATGACGGCGTGATCGAAATCAAGTCTGTCGCCCGCGATCCGGGCTCGCGCGCCAAGATCGCCGTGGTCTCGCATGACAGTTCGATCGACCCGGTCGGCCCGTGTATCGGTATGCGCGGCTCGCGCGTGCAAGCGGTCGTCGGCGAACTGCAGGGCGAGAAGATCGACATCATCCAGTGGTCGCCCGATGCGGCGTCGTTCATCGTCAACGCGCTGGCCCCGGCGGAAGTCGCCAAGGTCGTGCTCGACGAAGACAACAATAAGATCGAAGTCGTGGTGCCGGACGAGCAGCTCTCGCTGGCCATTGGCCGGCGTGGCCAGAACGTGCGTCTGGCGTCTCAGCTTTCGGGTTGGGATATCGACATTCTGACGGAAGCAGAAGAATCAGAACGCCGTCAGAAAGAATTCCAGGACCGCTCGAAGATGTTCGTGGACGCGCTTGACGTCGATGACGTGATTGCACATTTGCTGGTCACCGAGGGGTTCTCGTCGGTCGAGGAAGTCGCCTTCGTACCGCTGGAAGACCTGACGGACATTGAAGGCTTCGACGACGATGTTGCCGCCGAACTGCAGGCCCGTGCCCGTGCCCACCTTGCCAACCGCGAGGAAGAAATGGATGCGAAGCGCAAGGAGCTTGGTGTTGAAGACGACGTTGCATCTCTCGAAGGCATGACGGCTTCGCTGATGGTGGCGCTTGGTGAGAACGGGATTAAGTCCCGGGACGACCTCGCCGATCTTGCCGGTGATGAACTGCTCGAAATGGCTCCGTCCGGCTCCATGAACATGGACCAGGCGAACGAACTGATCATGGCGGCGCGCGCACATTGGTTCGCCGATGAAGAGGTCAGCGAAGACGCCGCTGAGGAAGGCGAGCAGGAACCTGCCGAGTAACGGTTGGGAGACAGGTATATATGACAGCATTGGCTGAAATGACGAACCGGAAAACCAGCGAACCCGAGCGCAGGTGCATCGTCTCTGGAGAGACGGCACCCAAGCACGGGCTGATCCGGTTCGTTGTCGGGCCGGATAATGCTATAGTGCCTGACTTGGGCGAACGCCTGCCTGGGCGCGGCATTTGGTTGAGTGCCGACGGCGTGGCGCTGGAGACGGCCGTGGCGAAAAAACTGTTCGCCCGCGCCGCCAAAGCGCAAGTCGCGGTTCCCGCCGACTTGGCCGACCGGGTCGAGGCCCTGCTGGTGAAAAAATGCCAGGATATTATCGGCCTGGCACGCCGTTCCGACCTTCTGGTATTCGGTTATGACCGTGTCCTGGAAGTGCTCGAACGCAATGCCGCAGGCCTTGTCGTCATAGCCTTGGATGCCGGCGGCGCGCGCCACGACGTAATATATTCGGCTCGTAAAACGCCGGTCGTCAGTGGCCTGAAGAGCAGCGAGATGGGCGAAGCGGCAGGCAAGGGCGTGGTGTCGTTCCTAACGATACAGCGCGGCGGACTTGCCGCATCGCTGATGAGAGAGTGTGAGAGATTGACCGGTCTCCGACCGGGGGGAATGGACGTAAGCAAATGAGTGACGCGAAAGAGACGGAAAATAGCAAAAAGCCGCTTGGCCTCTCCAAACCGGGCCGGCTTGAACTGAACAAGACCGTCGAAACCGGTCAGGTGAAGCAGAACTTCTCGCATGGGCGCTCGAAGATGGTGACCGTCGAGAAGAAGCGTAAGCGCACGTTCGTGACTGACACGTCAGGCGACATGTCGGAGGTCAAGGCGGGTCTGCGCGGTGCCAAACTCACCGAAACGGCGCCGGAGGAACCCGTCGAGAAGGCGGAGGCCCCCGCACCTGTCGAGGTCCCTGCGGAAACCGAGATTTCCACCAGCGTCTCCAAGCTGACCGACAGCGAGCGCGAAGCCCGCATGCGCGCCCTTGAAACGGCCCGCCATGGTGTCGAGGAAAGCAAGCCCGCCGGCCGCGGCAAGCCGCAAATCTCCGACCTTGGACGGGTGCCGGCCGACGAGTTGCCGAAGGAAGAGCCCGAGGAGACGGAAGAGGAACGCGCGGTCCGCGAAGCTCAGGAACTTGAAGCCAAGCGGCTCGAGGAAGAACGCAAGTCCCGCGCCAAGGAAGCGCCGAAAGAGGCACGCGAGGAAGAATCCACACCCGAAGAGGACGACGACAGCGAGGACAAGGCCGCGCGTAAGGGCCGCCCCGCCAAGCAAGACGCGAAACGCCCGTCACCGGGTAAGAGCCGCGAGGAACGCCGTCGCCACGGCAAGCTGACCATCGCCGAAGCGGAGTCCTTCGAGGAACTTGAGGAGCATCGCCGCTCGCTCGCGTCGGTCAAGCGTCAGCGCGACCGTGACCGTGAGAAGCAGCGCGAACGGCGTTCGGAAGGGGGCAAGGTCATCCGCGACGTGATCGTCCCGGAAACCATCACGGTTCAGGAACTCGCCAACCGGATGGCGGAGCGCGGCGGTGTCGTCGTCAAGAAGCTCATGGAAATGGGCGTGATGGCGACCATTACGCAGAGCATCGACGCCGATACGGCGGAACTCATCGTTCAAGAGTTCGGGCATCGCATTAAGCGTGTCAGCGAGTCGGACGTGGAAGATCATCTCGTCATCGACGAGACCGACGACGAAGCCGCGGCCGTGTCGCGGGCGCCGGTCGTGACGGTCATGGGCCACGTCGACCATGGTAAGACGTCACTTTTGGATGCGCTTCGTGAAAGCGATGTCGCAAATCACGAAGCGGGCGGCATCACGCAGCACATCGGCGCCTATCAGGTGAAGACCGAAGATGGTGCGCTGATCACCTTTATCGATACGCCCGGCCACGCCGCGTTTACCGAAATGCGGGCCCGCGGCGCCAAGGTGACGGACATCGTGGTGCTTTGCGTCGCCGCGGATGACGGCATCATGCCGCAGACGATCGAGGCCATTCACCACGCCAAGGCGGCGGGGGTGCCGATCATCGTCGCGGTCAACAAGATCGACAAACCCGACGCGAACCCGGATCGCATCAAAACCGATCTCCTGAGCCACGACATTCAGGTCGAGGACATGGGCGGTGATGTTCTTTGCGTGCCAGTCTCGGCGTTGAAGCGTCAGAACCTGGACAAGCTGTTGGAAGCCATTCAGCTGCAAGCCGAGCTGCTCGATCTCAAGGCTAACCCTGAGCGTCCGGCTGAAGGCGTTGTGGTCGAATCGAAAATGGAGCAGGGCCGCGGCTCCGTCGCGACGGTGCTGATCCAGCGCGGGACTTTGAATGTTGGTGATATTTTCGTCGCCGGTTCCGAATGGGGCCGCGTCCGTGCACTGACGGACGCACACGGGAACAAGATGGACAAGGCCGGCCCGTCCGAGCCGGCGGAAGTCCTGGGTCTGAACGGGACGCCGATGGCCGGTGACGAGGTCATCGTGGTCGCCGACGAAACCAAGGCCCGTGAGGTTTCCGAGTTCCGTCAGCGCCGCGATCGCGATGCGCGGTCGTCTCTGGCGGCGCGCGGCACGCTCGAACAGATGTTCGAGAAGATCAAGGAAGGCGAGGCGGAGATGCTGCCCGTCGTCATCAAGGCGGACGTGCACGGCTCGCTCGAAGCGATCATCGGGGCGCTGGCCAAGATGGGCACCGACGAAGTCGAGGTGCAGGTGCTGCACTCCGGCGTCGGCGGTATCAACGAATCCGATGTGACGCTGGCGCGCGCATCGAATGCGCTGGTTGTCGGCTTTAACGTCCGCGCCAACCCGCAGGCCCGCGAGGCCGCCAAGCGCGATGGCGTCGATATCCGTTATTATTCGATCATCTACGACCTTACCGACGACGTGAAGAAGATGCTCTCGGGGATGCTGTCGCCGGATGTTTCGGAAGAGCTTCTTGGCTACGCCGAAATCCGCGAAGTGTTCTCGATCTCCAAGGTCGGCAAGATCGCCGGCTGTATGATCACCGAGGGTATGGTCAAGCGCGGCGCCAAGGTCCGCCTGCTGCGCGACGACGTCGTTGTTCACGAAGGCGATCTCAGCCAGCTCAAGCGCTTCAAGGACGATGTCCGTGAAGTCAAGGAAGGCTATGAGTGCGGTATGGCGTTCGCCAACTACAACGACATTCAGGTCGGCGACAAGATCGAGTGCTTCGAAATGAAGGAAGTCAGCCGCGAGCTATAATCGCGGCCCTTTGTTGTTGAGGAACTGAACCTATGAGCCGTCAGCCCGCACGTGCTCCGTCGCAGCGCCAACTGCGCGTGGGCGAGGAAGTGCGCCATGCCCTGGCCCAGGCGCTGGAGCGCGGTGAACTCCGTGACCCCGTGATCAAGGGGGTCGCCATCACGGTGACCGAGGTTCGCGTTTCACCCGATCTGAAGAACGCGACTGCCTTCGTCGTGCCGCTTGGTGGTGGTGATGCGAAGCCGATCGTCCAGGCGCTCAATCGTGCGTCCGCGTTCCTGCGCGGCTGGGTCGGCAAGCACGTTCAGCTTCGCTATACGCCGCGTATCGGGTTCGAAGCCGATCTCAGTTTCGACGAAGCCCAGCGTATCGAAAACGTCCTCAACGACCCGCTCGTTAGGCGGGATATTCTCGCTGACGACGATGCGGAGAACGGGGAGTAATGGCACGCAAGCGCAAGGGAAAGCCGATCAACGGCTGGCTTGTGCTGGATAAACCCGAAGGCCCGTCTTCGAACGGTTGCGTCGGCCGCATCCGGTGGTTGACCGGGGCCGCGAAGGTCGGCCACGGCGGCACGCTCGACCCACTGGCGAGCGGCGTTTTACCGATTGCGTTCGGCGAGGCGACGAAAACCCAAGCCTATGCCATGGACGGGTATAAGACCTACCAATTCCGGGCACGCTGGGGCGAAAGCACGGATACCGACGACGCCGAAGGCGACGTGACGGCGCGATCGGATAAACGCCCGACACGCGATGAGATCGAAGCCGCGCTTCCCTCGTTCATGGGCGTGATCAGTCAGGTGCCACCCGTCTATTCGGCAATCAAGATCGATGGCGAACGCGCTTACAAACGGGCGCGCCGGGACGAAGACGTCAAGATCGAGCCGCGCGAGGTGGAGGTTCTCGACCTCAAGCTCATCGACATGCCCGACGCCGATCATGCCGACTTCGAAATGCGCTGCGGCAAGGGAACTTATGTCCGCGCGTTGATCAGAGATCTGGCCTTGCACTTGGGGTGTGAAGGCCATATAAGGCGCCTCAGACGCACCGCCGTCGGCCCCTTTTCTATTGAAAAGGCTGTAAAATTGGACGCTTTCGAAGCTGATGAGGGCGAACAAGCGGCGGCGCTTCTAGAGCAATATCTGCTTCCTGTCGAGACTGTGCTGGACGACATCCCGGCATTAGCCCTGACAGAGCAGGAAGCGCGCAGGCTCAAGCTGGGACAAGGTGTTCCCGTTTTACCTGTCGCACAGCGGTCCCCCCTTGGCGGCATTTCGCAAGGGGATGTCGTCCAGGTGACGGCGAACGGCACGCTGTTGGCACTCGCGCGCATTTCGGGCGGCGAAATTCGACCGTTCCGTGTGATGAACATCTAACTTAGGAGTACACGATGTCGATTACCGCCGAACGTAAGCAAGAGCTTATCAAAGAATATGCCGTCAAGGACGGCGACACGGGTTCCCCCGAGGTGCAGGTGGCCGTTCTGACGGAACGGATTTCCAACCTGACCGAACACCTGAAAACGCACGGTAAGGATTTTCACTCGCGCCGTGGCCTGCTGATGATGGTGGGTCAACGCCGCCGGCTTCTCGATTACCTTAAGAAAAAGGACGGGGGGCGTTACGAAGGCCTGGTCAAGAAACTGGGTCTGCGCCGCTGATGCGGCACTTCGCGGTGCAAGCCCATGGTGGGCGCACACCGCTGACGGCGCGAGCCGCTTCATTTTCAGTCCGCTGAGAGATGTTTGTGGCTCTGCGCTTCGCCCGCGACCGAGGTGGTCGCGGGTTGCGCCGTTTTTGGATAGCATGGCGCTGTATGTAGGATGAGGAAAAGAAAGATGTTTCAAGAATTCCGCAAAGAAATCGAGTGGGCCGGTCAGAAACTGGTTTTGGAAACCGGTAAGATTGCCCGCCAAGCCGACGGCGCCGTCATGGCGACCCTTGGCGAGAGCAAGGTGCTCTGCACCGTGGTTGGAGAGAAAAGCCCGAAACCGGGTCTCGATTTCTTCCCGCTCTCAGTTCATTACGTCGAAAAAGCGTTCGCCGCCGGTAAAATACCTGGCGGTTTTTTCAAACGTGAAGGCCGTCCGTCCGAACGCGAAACCCTGATTTCGCGCCTGATCGACCGCCCGATCCGCCCGCTGTTCGCAAAGGGCTTCAAAAACGAGACGCAGGTGATCTGCACCGTCGTTTCGCACGATCTCGAAAACGAAACCGACATCCTGGCGATGATCGGCACCTCCGCCGCTCTCACGATTTCCGGCCTGCCGTTCATGGGCCCGATCGGTGGTGCGCGCGTCGGCCGCGTCGACGGTGAAATGGTTTTGAACCCGACCCTTGCGCAGCAGGCCGAGAGCGACCTCGACCTCGTCGTCGCGGGCACGCAGGAAGGCGTGCTGATGGTGGAATCGGAAGCCAGCGAACTGACGGAAGAGCAGATGCTCGACGCCGTGATGTTCGGCCACAGGGGTTTCCAGCCGGTGATCGACGCGATCATCGAACTGGCCGAAGCCTGCGCCAAGGATCCGATCGATGTGCCGTCGCCGCCGGAAGGCCTGGATGCGATCGTCGACCGCGTCAAAGCCGAAGCTTCCGACGCACTCCGTGAAGCATATGGCATCAAGGTCAAGTCCGACCGTCAGGCGAAGATCTCGGAAGTCAAAAAGGCCGTCGCTGAAAAGCTCGAGGCCGACGAAAGCCTGGATCAGGACCTTCTCGCCTCGACGATGGGCGATGCGCTCAAAAGCCTGGAAAAGGATATCGTTCGCAACGACATCCTCGATACCGGCAAGCGTATCGACGACCGCGATACCGCTACCGTCCGCCCGATCGCCTGCGAAGTCGGTATCCTGCCGCGCGCACACGGCTCGGCGCTTTTCACGCGCGGTGAAACCCAAGCCATGGTGACGACGACCCTCGGCACCGGTCAGGACGAGCAGATTATCGACGGTCTTGCGGATAACTACCGCGAGAACTTCATGCTGCACTATAACTTCCCGCCGTTCTCCGTCGGCGAAGCCGGGCGTTTCGGTTTTACCGGACGTCGCGAAGTCGGTCACGGCAAGCTCGCATGGCGCGCCATGCACCCGATCATGCCGTCGAAGGAGGAATTCCCGTATACGATCCGCGTGGTGTCCGACATCACCGAGTCCAACGGTTCGTCCTCGATGGCGACCGTCTGCGGCACCTCGCTGTCGCTGATGGATGCCGGTGTGCCCTTGCCGCGTCCGGTGGCTGGTATCGCGATGGGTCTGATCAAGGAAGGCGAGCGCTTCGCGGTGCTCTCCGACATCCTGGGTGACGAAGACCACCTCGGCGACATGGACTTCAAGGTTGCGGGTACGGAAAACGGCGTCACCTCGCTGCAGATGGACATCAAGATCACCTCCATCACCGAGGAGATCATGAAGATCGCCCTCGCACAGGCGAAGGATGGCCGCCTGCACATTCTGGGTGAAATGGCCAAGTCGCTCTCCAACGCGCGCGAGCAGGTCAGTGGCAACGCGCCGAGGATCACCTCGATGCAGATCAATCCGGAAAAAATCCGCGATATCATCGGCCCGGGCGGCAAGGTTATCCGTGAAATCTGCGAAACCACGGGCGCCAAGATCGACGTCGAAGATGATGGTTCCGTCCGGATCGCCGCTGTCGACGCCGAAGCTGGTGACCGGGCCGCTGCCTGGATCCGCGATATCGTCGCCGAGCCGGAAGTGGGTGTTATCTACGACGGGAAAGTCGTGAAAGTCGTCGATTTCGGCGCTTTCGTGAACTTCCTCGGTCCGCGCGACGGCCTCGTGCATATCTCGGAAATGGCCGAAGGCCGGGTCGAGAAGGTGACCGATGTGGTCAACGAAGGCGACACCGTGAAGGTCAAGCTGATCGGCATCGACGACCGCGGCAAGGTCAAGCTTTCCATGCGTGTGGTCGACCAGGAAACCGGTGAAGACATCACCGAACAGGTCGGCGAGCGCAAGAAACGGGCCTAACCGGCGGTTAGTGCATCAACGGGGCGGTGGATCTCTTGATCCCCGCCCCGTTTCGCTATCTGGAGAGCCGTTCTGGCCGGGGCGCGACGCAGGTTTTTTTCGTGCACCACCCTCGGATTTCGCTTATTGATGCGCTATAAGAATAACCCGGGAAACAGCATGGACCCGGGAGCCGACGTTAAATGGTGAGGGGCTGATTTTTGACAAAGCAATCAAGCTACTCTTATGAGGATTTGTTGAGTTGCGGCCGGGGCGAACTGTTCGGCCCGGGGAACGCACAACTGCCGTTGCCGCCGATGCTGATGTTCGACCGCATCACCCACATCGCGGATACCGGTGGGGCCTACGACAAGGGCGTCGTCGACGCCGAGTTCGATGTGAAGAAAGATCTCTGGTTTTTCGATTGCCATTTTCAGGGCGACCCGGTGATGCCGGGCTGTCTGGGGCTGGACGCGTTGTGGCAACTGGTCGGATTTTATCTTGGTTGGACCGGTGCGCCGGGGCGCGGCCGCGCTTTGGGTGTCGGTGAGGTTAAATTCTCCGAGCAGGTAACGCCGGACAAGTCGTTGGTCGAGTACCACATCGACATCAAGCGTGTGATGAGCAGAGGGATTACATTGGGCATCGCCGATGGCGTCATGAAGGTAGACGGCGAAGTTGCCTATGAGGCGTCAGGTCTTAAGGTGACATTGTTCACGCCCGAAAATTGATTTTCGGGACGTAAAGGGCAGTGAAGTGAGGATTTTATGAGACGTGTGGTCGTAACGGGTATGGGGATCGTTTCCCCCATCGGCGAGGACGTGGCTCAGGTGACGCAGAGTTTGCGCGATGGCCGGTCCGGAATCGTCTTCTGCGAAGAGTACGCGGAACGCGGCTTCCGCTCGCACGTACATGGTGCGCCGACCGTCGATTTCGACGAGCGGATCGACCGCAAGCTGCGCCGTTTCATGGGCGACGGTGCGGCGTATGGCTATATCGCCATGCAGGAAGCGATCAACGATTCCGGTTTAGGGGATAAAGACGTCACCAGCGAACGCACGGGGTTGGTGATGGGATCCGGCGGCCCATCGACGTCGGCGCAGGTGCTGGCGGTCGATACGGCACGCGAAAAGGGTGCCAAACGGATTGGGCCGTACGCGGTGCCGAAAGCCATGTGTTCGACCGTGTCTGCGAACCTGTCGACAGCCTTCCATACACGGGGTCTTTCGTATTCGATTTCGTCGGCATGTTCGACCAGTGCCCACTGCATCGGTAACGGCGCCGAGCTGATCCAGTGGGGTAAGCAAGACGTCGTCTTTGCCGGTGGTGCCGAGGAACTGCACTGGACGCTCACCGTGCTGTTTGACGCGATGGGCGCACTGTCGTCCAAATACAACGACAACCCGGGTAAGGCGTCACGTCCGTTCGATGTCGACCGGGACGGATTCGTCATCGCCGGTGGCGCAGGTGTGGTGGTTCTGGAAGAACTTGAGCACGCGAAGGCGCGCGGCGCGAAGATTTATGGCGAAATCGTTGGTTACGGCGCAACGTCGGATGGTGTCGATATGGTCGCGCCGTCAGGCGAAGGTGCGCGGCGTTGCATGCAACTGGCGACCGCCGGCCTCGGTAACACCAAGGTCGACTACATCAATGCGCACGGCACTTCGACGCCGGTCGGCGACATGATCGAAATCAAGGCGATCCAGGAAGTGTTCGGCGCGCACAAGCCGAAGATTTCCTCTACCAAGTCGCTGACTGGCCACTCGCAAGGGGCGACCGGCGCGCACGAGGCGATCTATTCGCTGATCATGCTCGAGAACGATTTCCTTGCGGCCTCCGCCAATGTCGAAAACCTCGACCCGGACGTGGGTGAAGCCGAGATCGTCCGCGAGCGGATCGACAACGCGGGCCTTAACTGCGTGATTTCGAACAGCTTCGGTTTCGGTGGCACCAACGCGACGCTGGCCTTCAAGCGGTACGAGGCGTGATCCCGTGAATGAACAGAAATCATCTGTTGCCGCCAGCCATGTCGCCAGCCAATCCAATATCATGGAAGGCAAGCGTGGCCTTATCATGGGTGTTGCGAACGATCATTCGATCGCCTGGGGCATCGCCAGCACACTAGCCGCGCACGGCGCCGAGATGGGCTTCACCTATCAGAACGAGGCGATCGAGCGCCGCGTTCGTCCGCTTGCCGAAGAGTTGAACTCCAAGGTCATCGTCCCTTGCGACGTTGAAGACGAGGGATCGATCAAGGCTGCAGTCGACGCTTGCGCCGACGCGTGGGGTTCCATCGACTTCGTGGTGCACGCCATCGCGTATTCGGACAAGCAGGAGCTCAAGGGCAAGTACGTGGCGACGACGCGCGAGAATTTCCGCCGTACCATGGATGTATCCTGTTATTCGTTCACGTCTTTGGCCAGGCATGCGGCCCCGCACATGAAGGACGGCGGGAGCATGATCGCACTGTCGTTTTACGGCGCCGAAAAGGTCGTTCCCAACTATAACGTGATGGGGGTCGCCAAGGCCGCACTCGAAGCGAGTGTCCGCTATTTGGCATCCGATTTGGGCCCCGACAATATTCGCGTTAACGCGATTTCCGCCGGCCCGATGCGGACCCTTGCCGGGAGCGCCATCGCCGGTGCACGCCATATCTTCAAGTGGAACGAACAACATGCACCGCTAAGACGGAATGTGCAGCTGGACGACATCGGCGGCTCGGCGCTGTTCTTGTTGTCAGACCTGGCGCTCAGCGTCACCGGTCAGGTGCTCTATGTGGACAGCGGCTACAATATCGTCGGTGTGCCGTTTCCGAACCAGGACGACACGTAACTGCAGACCACCATTGCACTTTTTTGCAGGATTAATTAAGTAACGGATATGACGGATCAAAAACGATACGCGCCGATCATAGGCAAGTTGCGGGACGCGGGCCTTCGCCCGACGCGCCAGCGTATCGCTTTGGCGGAACTGATGTTCCGCGGCGAGGACCGCCATATCAGCGCAGAAATGCTTCATAACGAAGCCACTGCGGCGCGCGTATCCGTTTCGCTGGCCACGGTTTACAACACGTTGCACCAGTTCACGCAGGCCGGGCTACTGCGGGAAATCGCGGTCGAGGCGGGCCGTTCCTATTTCGACACCAATACATCCGACCACCATCACTTCTACTTCGAGAACGACGGCCATCTTGAAGATGTGGCGTCCAATGATGTCGTGGTGTCCAGTCTGCCCACGCCGCCGGGCGGGGCGAAAATTTCCCGCGTCGATGTCGTCATTCGCGTTCGCGAAGACTGATTTTTCAAACTTAGAACGATTCTAATCCGTTGACTTGCTGCTGAGCGAGGGGCATATTGCTGCGTGCACGGGCCTCTGCGCCCTTACGAGTATTGCCACTCGCATGAGTATTGCCACTCAAAGAGATTATGCAGAAGGAGGATCATATGTCCCTCAAGGGAACGAAGACCGAAGAGAATCTGAAAGAAGCTTTTGCCGGCGAATCGCAGGCCAACCGCCGCTACCTGTATTTCGCGCAGAAAGCTGACGTTGAGGGTTACAACGACGTTGCCGCCGTGTTCCGCTCCACCGCCGAAGGTGAAACGGGTCACGCGCACGGCCACCTCGAATTCCTCGAAGAGGTCGGTGACCCGGCGACGGGCGAGCCGATCGGCGATACCGGTGCCAACCTGAAAGCGGCGATTGCCGGTGAGACGCACGAGTACACCGACATGTACCCGGGTATGGCCAAGACCGCCCGTGAAGAAGGTTTCGACGAAATTGCCGACTGGTTCGAAACGCTGGCGAAGGCCGAAAAGTCGCACGCCGGCCGCTTCCAGAAAGCGCTCGACACGATGGAATAATCGCATCGCTTGATCGATGCGATATCGAAGGGGGGCGTGTGCCCCCCTTCATCATCCTGCGTGTTTGAACCCGCGTTTCATATTCTGAGGAATCAGTCATGAGCGAAGGCAGTCTTGAGGCGCCGGAGCGCCACCCGATCCCTTGGCAGGATCCGGATTTTTACGACGAAACGAAACTCGATGAAGAACTGCGCCGCGTTTTCGACATCTGTCATGGATGCCGGCGCTGCTTTAACCTGTGCGACAGCTTCCCCAGGCTTTTCGATCTGATCGACGAGTCTGAAACGGGTGAGCTTGATTCCGTCGACAGTGCAGATTTCAAGCCCGTCGTCGACGCCTGCACACTCTGCGACATGTGCTTCATGACGAAGTGCCCCTATGTCCCACCACACGAATTTAACCTCGACTTCCCGCACCTGATGCTGCGCTATCGTGCCATCGAGCTGAAAAAGGGTGACGTACCCTTCGCGGCGAAGCAGCTGACCAAGACCGACAGAAACGGCGAGATTGCCAGCAAGGTCGCGGGGCTCGCGAACTGGGCATCGAAGTGCGGCAATTCGTTGACCCGGCCCGCCATGGAAGCGACGCTCGGCGTCCATCGGAAAGCCAAGTTGCCCGAGTTCGCGTCGACGCCGTTCACCGGACAGACCGACGTGCCTTCCGTGAACACCGACGCCCCTGCGCATGGCCGCAAGGCGGTTCTCTACGCGACCTGTTTCGCCAACTACAACAACCCGGACATCGGTAAAGCGGCCCGCGCCATCTTGGCGAAGAACGGGGTCGAAACGGAAGTTGTCTATCCTCGTTGTTGTGGGATGCCGCAACTCGAACAGGGTGATATCGCGGCCGTCGCGGAAAGCGCCAAGGCGACGGCGCAGGACCTGAAGCCATGGATCGAGAAAGGGTACGACGTGATCGCGCTCGTTCCGTCGTGCGCCTTGATGCTCAAGTTTGAATGGCCGCTCGTCGTCCCCGATGATGACGACGTCAAAACGCTTAGTGGCGCCACGTTCGACATCACCGAGTACATCGTTTCGATCGCCAAGGACGAAGGCTTGGCCGATGGTCTGGCAGCCCTTGATGGCGGTCTGACGGTGCATATCTCATGTCATTCCCGGGCTCAAAACATGGGCCAGAAGGCTGCCGAGATGTTACGTCTAATTCCGGACGTGAAGCTTGATGTCATCGAGCGCTGTTCCGGGCACGGCGGTTCATGGGGTGTGATGAAGGACAATTTCGAAGTCGGCCTCAAGGTCGGCAAGCCGGTCGCCAGAAAGGCCGGGGACGCCGGTGCCAAGTATGTGTTGTCGGAATGCCCTCTGGCACGCGATCACATCGTGCAGGGTATCGAGATGCTGGATAAACCGACCGACGGCATTGAGCACGTGACCCATCCGGTCGAAGTGTTCGCCCGTGCGTACGGTTTATAAGACGACTTTTTAAACGGAGAAGATTTGATGCTCAGAACCGAGATCACTCGTGAAGACATCATGCCTGTCGACGAGTATGCGAAGACCCGCAAGGAACGCCGGACCGCCGTCACGGCGATGAAACGTGACCGGCGCGTTGCGTGCGGCCCCGATGCCACGTTCTATTTCGAGAACTACGACACCATGTGGCACCAGGTCCACGAAATGCTCTACATCGAAAAGGGCGGCGAAGAACAGATCGCCGACGAACTCGCGGCGTACAATCCCCTTATTCCGAACGGCCGCGAGCTGGTCGCTACTCTTATGTTCGAGGTCGAGGACGAAGCGCGCCGGAAAGTTTTTCTGTCCGGGCTTGGCGGGGTCGAGGAAACCATCACTCTCGAGTTTGACGACGAAACCGTCAAAGGCGTGCCGGAAGACGATGTCGACCGGACCACGGCGGACGGCAAGGCGTCGTCGGTGCAGTTCATCCACTTTCCATTCACCGATGCCCAAGCGGAAAAGTTCAAGGCCTTCGACGGCCGCGTGCTGCTCGGGATCAACCATCCGAAGTACGGGCATATCGCGGTGTTTTCGGAAGCAACCAGGGCCGCGCTCGCAGGCGACCTGGCCTAGCCGTCATTCGAAGGTTTCGTTTCGGTAGACGCCCCAGAACTCCACGCGGCGCAACCAGCCTTCGATGCCCCTGATCCGTACCTGGCACCAGCCAGTCGCGGCGGGGCAGGACGTGATCTCGCCGATGGTGCCGTGCTGAACGATGGCGACGGCGCGGGTTTTGGTGTCCGGCTCGGCCCGGATCGTCCGGTCTTTGCCGGTGACGAGGAAGGTGCGCTTGCCGGACAGCATGCTCTGATGCATCCACCCCTGCGTGCCTTCCCAATCCCGGACAAGCCGCCAGGTGCGGTATTCCTTGATGATTTCGACGGGTAATGATTCGCGCTGGAATATCCATTCAACCGGATACTGGACGCCGGGGCCCGTGCGGAGGTTGACCTCGGCCGCGCGCAGGCTGACGTAGCGGGGGAGCGGCAGGCCCGTACCTTGGGTCTGCGCGTGGCTTTCCGACATGCCGACCATAAAAAATCCGGCAATAACGAGTATCGTCAGCAAAAGGGGACGACGACGCGGGCGCATGCTATTCATGGAGTGTTTATCGCCACCGTAGCGCCTCCGGTCAAGTTACTGGACAACCCCGTGACGGATTGCTATGGCCACGGCTACCAAAGCGCGTTGAAAGGGCTCGAAAATGCCGCGTAACAAGCCAATCGTCGTTGTCACTCGAAAGCTGCCGGATGCCATCGAAACCCGCATGATGGAGTTGTTCGACGTCCGGCTAAACCTCGACGACACACCAATGTCCGCGTCAGAGCTGGCAGAAGCCGTAAAGACTGCGGATGTGCTCGTGCCGACGGTGACCGACAGAATTGACGCCAAAATTCTCAGCCAGTCGGGGGCCAACCTTCGCCTGATCGCCAACTACGGTGCCGGGGTCGATCACATTGACCTGGCGACGGCGCGTCAGCGCGGGATCACCATCACCAATACGCCCGATGTCCTGACCGAGGATACGGCGGATATGACGATGGCGCTGTTGCTGGCGGTTCCACGGCGTTTGACCGAGGGCGAGCGTCAGTTGCGGAATGGGGATTGGCCCGGCTGGTCGCCGACCTGGATGCTCGGCCACCGTATTTACGGAAAGCGTCTCGGCATCATCGGGATGGGGCGGATCGGTCAGGCCGTGGCGCGGCGCGCCCGCGGTTTCGGTTTATCGATCCACTACCATAACCGCCGTCAGGTCCCGGAAGCGGTGGAGAACGAGCTCGAGGCGACCTATTGGGAGAGTCTCGACCAGATGCTGGCCCGAATGGATTTTGTCTCGGTCAACTGCCCGCATACGCCGGCGACGTACCACTTGCTGTCGGCGCGGCGTCTTAAACTGCTTCGGGAAAACGCGGTGATCGTCAACACCGCGCGTGGCGAGATCATCGACGAGAACGCCCTCACCCGGATGTTGTCGAATGGCGAAATCGCGGGTGCCGGCCTCGATGTCTTCGAACACGAACCCGCCGTTAATCCGAAGCTCTTGGCGCTGGACAATGTCGTCCTCCTGCCGCACATGGGATCAGCAACGCACGAAGGCCGTAATGACATGGGCGAAAAGGTATTGATCAACATCAAGACCTTCGTCGATGGCCATGCCCCGCCCGACCGGGTGCTCGGCGACAGTTTCTGATCGGAGCCGCCACCCCGGGGGTGGCGGCGTAAGCCATGGCCAGACCATTAGCCAAGGAAATCCCCTACCAAGACCCTGTGGCGGCCTTCCAGCCGTTCGCAAACGATCCGGTCGCCGTGCTGCTCGACAGCGCGGATGAAGGGGGCGGCCGGGGGCGGTATGCCTATATCGCCGTCGATCCGGCGGAAACCCTTATCGATAGCCCCGGCGGTCTTGAGTCCGGCGACCCTTTTGGAAAGTTGCGCACACTCCTGCATATGGCGCGCCTCGACACTGATCCAGCCCTGCCGCCGTTTCAGACCGGATTGTGCGGGGTCTTAGGCTATGAACTTGGTGGGATTATCGAGCGCCTCCCGCCCCATCGAGGGGGCACCGGTTTTCCGGCTGTCGCGGTGGGCCTTTATGACACCGTCGCAGCCTTCGATACGTTTGAGAACCGTGCCTGGGTTGTTGCTGCCGATCTGATGCCGGGCCGTCCATCGGCGGCCAAGCGTATTGAAAACATGGCTGGGAAGATCGCGGCGGCCGGGGCGTTGCCGCCTCTGGATCGGGCACCAGTCGCGGACTGGCGTTGGGAAATGGATCGGGCCGCATATGAAGCCGCCGTCCAGCGTGCCATCGACTACATTTATGCCGGTGACATTTTTCAAGCGAATATCACAACCCGCGCCGTCGCCGATCTGCCGGCGGGGCTCACGCCTTACATGCTTTATCGCCGCCTTCGCTGGGCCACCCCCGCGCCTTTTGCGGCATATGTCGCATGCGGCCCCGGCCATCAATTACTATGCGCATCGCCGGAGCGGTTTTTGAAACTTGATACGACGGGGCGGATTTCAACCCGGCCCATCAAAGGGACGAGGCCTCGCAGCGATGTCCCCGAAGTCGACGTCGATTATGCGTTGGAACTGACGGAAAGCATCAAGGACCAGGCAGAGAACCTGATGATCGTCGACCTTTTACGAAACGATATCTCCCGCGTCGCCCTGATCGGTAGCGTTGGTGTGACCGCTTTGTGCGAGCTTGAGACGTTTGCGCGCGTCCACCATTTGGTTTCGGAAATCGTCGGTAAGTTGCGCCCAGGTTTCGATGCTGTCGATCTGTTCCGGGCCACCTTCCCAGGTGGATCCGTGACAGGTGCGCCGAAGATCAGGGCCATGGAGATCATACACGAATTGGAGCGTTCTCGGCGTGCTGCCTACTGCGGCAGTGTATTCTGGGCGGGTATGGACGGGGGGATGGATTCCAACATCGTGATACGCTCGCTGATGGTTTCGGAAGGTACGGTCTCGGCCCATGCCGGTGGCGGGATCGTTGCCGATAGTGACCCGGCCGCTGAGTATGAAGAGATGCGGACCAAGGCGGCGCCACTATTGGCCAGTGTTACTGGTGAGGCGAAATCATGAAGGTCTGGGTGAACGGAAGCATCGTTGATACCAAGGGTGCGATCGATGCAGACGACCGGGGTGTCACCCTCGGCGACGGTATATTCGAAACCCTCGCGTTGATCGACCGCACACCTCTTCGGTTGGCGCGTCACTTGGCACGTCTGATAAGCGGCGCAGGGGTGCTCGGCATTCCCGTGAATGTTGATGCAGAAACCCTGATCGATGCGGTGACCGAGATTTGTACGGCTGAGGATGTGATGGAAGGATCGGTCCGTATCACGCTTTTACGTGGTTCGGCGCCACGGGGCCTGTTGCCGCCGGCTAAAACGGAACCAACCTTGATGATTTCGGCGGCGACCGGCCCCGTGGGTAAGGGGACGCCGGTCGAGGCGATAATCGCGACGTCGACACGGCGGAACGATCGGTCCCCGCTGACGCGGATCAAAAGCACGAACTATCTGGATGCCGTCATTGCCGCGCGTGAAGCCGCCCACGCCGGTGCCGGCGAGGCGATCATGCTGAATACCCTCGACCTGGTTGCCGAAGCGACGGCGGCGAACGTGTTCTGCCGCATTGGGGACGAACTGGTGACCCCGCTCGTTTCGGATGGGGCGTTACCCGGAATCATGCGGGCGTGTGTGATGGAAACCGAAACCGTCACTGAACGGAGCATATCGGCGGCGGAGTTGAAGTGCGCCGACGAAGTGTTCCTGACGTCGAGCCTTTCGATCCGCCCGGTGGTTCGGATCGATGGTCAGGTTATCGGTGGTGGCAGTATCGGCGCGACGGCGGCACGGCTTGAGAGTTTGCCGCGCCGCGCCGGTTAGGTGTCAGGCCGAGGCGAGCGCCCGGTCCAGATCCTCGATCAGATCGTCTGCATCTTCCAGTCCGACAGATAACCGCACCAAGCCGTCCGTGATGCCGAGTGCGGCTTTTTCTTCGTCGCTCAGACGTTGGTGCGTCGTCGTCGCCGGGTGGGTGATCAGGCTTTTTGCATCGCCCAGATTATTGGAGATATCGACGATGCCGAGTGCGTTCAGCGTGCTGAAACTCGCCTTCTTGCCGCCCTTGATCTCGAACGCGATCAGACTGGACCCCTGGCCGTTCATCTGTGCCAGTGCCAGATTATGCTGGGGGTGGCTCTTCAGGCCGGGATAGATCGCCTTCTCAATCTTCGGATGGTTGTCGAGAAACGTGGCGATCTTCGCCGCGTTCTCGCAATGCTGTTTGACACGGACCGCGAGGGTCTCGAGCCCCTTTAATAACACCCAGGCATTGAAGGGCGATAGCGCCGGACCGGTATGCCGCATCCAGGGTGTGAGGTGATCTTCGATGAATTCCTGATCATTAGTCAGAATGGCGCCACCTAACGTGCGGCCCTGCCCGTCGATGTGCTTGGTCGCCGAGTAAACCACGATATCGGCACCGAGTGCGAGGGGACGCTGGAGGACAGGTGTCGCGAAGACATTATCGACGACGACACGTGCGCCCGCCGCATGCGCCATTTCCGACACCTTCTTGATGTCGATGACTTCGAGACAAGGGTTCGACGGTGTTTCCATGAACACTGCATTCGCCGGTTTCGAGAGTGCTTCTTCCCATGCATCGTAATCGGTCCCGTCGACGAACTCCGCTTCGACACCGAACTTCGGCAACTGGTCGGCGATGATATAGAGACATGATCCGAACAGCGCTTTCGATGCGACGATCCGGTCGCCGGCCTTCAACTGCGATGCGAGCGCTGCGAACACAGCCGACATACCGCTCGCGGTGGAAACGCAGTACTCCGCACCCTCAAGAAGGGCGAGCCGCTCTTCAAACATCGAAAGCGTCGGGTTGGCGTAACGGGAATAGATATAACGTTGCCTGTCACCTTTGAACGCAAGCTCAGCTTCGTCAGCGCTGGGATAAACATAGCCGGATGTGAGGAAGATCGCTTCCGATGTCTCTTCGAAAGGTGAACGTTGGGTGCCGCCGCGCACGAGTTGTGTCGCCGGGCGCCAGGATTTCGCAGATGTGTCTTTGCTCATCAGGAGCCTCCAATTCTGGGGCCCCGGTCCAATAAAAAACCCTGACGCTCACGCCAGGGGCCTCGTCGAACCGAGACCTTTTAGCGGGTTTATTTAACGTGGCCGCAAGCCGGTCGGACAAATCACCACGTAACGGGATTATATATGAAAGGAGCCGGTGCCTGACAAGTCATTTGCATTTTTTCGGCGGACGTTAGGCCGAGGCCAGGAAATGGCCCAATTCAGGTTCGAGGTCGACAAGTGGCGTTTCCGATAGGGAGAGCCAGGCCAGCGCGTCATGAATGTCACGAAAGGTTTGAAGGGCGACGACCGACGGCATGTCGGAGTCGAGTACGGCCTGAAACAGCCGCGTAATCATTTCGTTGCCCGTCGACGAGGTCACGATGGCGGTCTTGTAGAGGGGAGTGGATTCAGCATTTGGGATGGCGCCATCGAAATAATGCTCGATCATATCCTCTTTGATCGTGAAGAGGTTGTTGAGAAAAGATTCAGACACGTCCACATCGCTGTGCGCGAGTACCAATCGGTTGAGGTTCGGGCGGAAATCCGGGTGCTCGGCAAAAGACCGGACGGACTGTCGCAAATCGGCCGGCGTCATGCGTCCCCGCAATGAGCCGATCACCAATGATCTGTGCGGCAGTATCCGCATACTCAGCGGCATCGCCCGATACTCCCGAATTCTATGAAGCCCATCGTCAATTTATCCAAGTCGACCCATTATTCAACCATCCCAGAATGGCGATTGACATGCCCGGGTATTTTTATTATTAACAGATCAGTTAATTAATGAAATGGTTAAATAAATGGAAGACACGCTTAGCGGAACATTCGCAGCTCTGGCTGACCCGACCCGGCGCACCATCCTGTCGCGCCTTGCGGGTGGCGAGATGACGGTCAAGGAGTTGGCCGAGCCGTTCGAGATATCGATGCCGGCGATTTCCCGTCATCTGAAGGTGTTGGAGAATGCGGGACTAATCGAGCGAGGGCGCAACGCGCAATGGCGGCCATGCCGGCTGAACCCCGAGCCCCTCAAGGACGCAAATGCGTGGATTGAAACCTATAGAAAGTTCTGGTCGCAGAGCTTTGACAGGCTCGACGACTATCTGAAAGAGATGCAGGAGGGAGGCGACGATGGACGCCAGCACTGATACGACGACACGCGTATTGACGATCACGAGCACATTTGATGCGCCTTGCGCGCTTGTCTTCAAGATGTGGACTCAACCGGAACATATGGCGCGCTGGTGGGGGTGTGACCAGACCTGCAACAATCGTATTCAAAACGACCTGAGGATCGGCGGCGCGATACGCTCGGAAATGACACTTGAGGACGGGACTGTCCATGTCGTGGTCGGGAAGTATCTTGAGATCGATGAGCCTGAACGCGTTTCGTTCACCTGGGACTGGGAGAGCGGCGGCCTGGGAACGGAAACGATCGTCACCGTCACGCTCAATGAGGTGGATGGGAAAACCGAAATGACGATGGTCCACGCTCTGTTCGATACCACTGAACTGCGTGATCTGCATGGCGAGGGCTGGACGATGAGCCTCTCGCGTCTTGTTGCGTACCTGCCGGAAGCGATGGCCGGTTGAAATATCGATGCCGACCGTTTTCTTCACGAACCAGCTAGCGCGGTTCATCGACGCGCCCACGGTCGTGGTGCCGGGAAAGACGCTCGGCGGGGTGCTGGGAAATGTGTTCGGCGACCATCCGCAACTGCGTGGCTACATTCTGGATGACCAGGGCGCGATCCGCCGGCACGTGGCCGTGTTCATCGATGGTTTGCAGGTGAGCGACCGTACGGAACTTTCGCAACCGGTGGATGACAAAAGCGAGATCCATATTTTTCAGGCCCTCTCCGGGGGCTGACAAGGAAGGTTGACGTGGCAAGCAAGCTGTATGTCGGTACCCGCAAGGGGCTTTTCATTCTGGCCCGAAAGAACGGCGGGTGGGATATCGACGAAACCAAGTTTCTGGGTGAGCCGGTGTCGGCCGTCTATTCGGATGGCCAGACGACGCTCGCCGCGCTCGATCTCGGCCACTTCGGACCGAAGCTATGGCGACGGGAAGGCGATGGTGAATGGGAGGAAATGGAAGTGCCGGCGTTTCCCAAGAAGCCCGATGACGCACAAGACGACCCGCATCCCTGGTCCGTCGGGCGCATTTGGAATATCAATCCGGCCGGTAAGAAAGGGTCGTTTTGGGCAGGGACCATGCCGGGTGGCCTGTTCCGGTCCGATGACAATGGCGCGACATGGACGTTGAATGACCGGTTATGGATGATGCCGGACCGGCGGAAATGGATGGGCGTCGCCGGTGGTGAACAACCCGGGTTGAGTTCCGTCCTGATCGATCCCGAAATCCCGAAAAAGCTGACCATCGGCGTGTCATGCGCGGGCATATGGCAGAGCGAAGACGGCGGGAGGTCTTGGAGGAATATCGGTGATGGATTCGACAACGAGTACATGCCGCCGGACCAACGGCACGACCCGATCGCGCAGGACATCCATCAGATCGCACACTGCAGGGCGCATCCGGAAGTCATCTGGTGCCAGCATCATTCCCGGATCTACCGCTCCACGGACTACGGAACGACCTGGACGCCGCTCGAAAATGCGAAGCCTTCCGGTTTCGGGTTCGCTGTCGTCGCGCACCCACAAGACCCCGACGTTGCGTGGTTTGTTCCGGCGATCAAGGACGAGCAGCGGTTTCCGGTCGATGCCAAGCTTGTGGTTTCTCGTACGCGAGACGGCGGAAAGACGTTTGAGGTCCTCGATCGGGGACTTCCCGGACGCCATGCCTACGACCTCGTCTATCGTCACGCGCTCGATGTGGACGCAACGGGTATGCAATTGGCGTTCGGGTCGACCAGCGGGGGGCTTTGGATATCGGCGGATGCCGGCGAAATTTGGACGGCACCGGATTGCCGTCTACCGCCTGTGGCATGTGTCAGGTTCCAGGCTTGATCCTTAAACTTAATCCGACTTTGGTGGGTTCATGACGGCGTCCTTGACCCGATGCACGCCCCACCATACCAGGGCGACGACGGGGATCAGCAGCGCCATCAATGCGACATCGGTATCGAAGCCGAGGTCATACGTCTCGTGCACGCCTTTGACGATATAGCCCAATAGTCCGAGCAAGTAATAACTGACCGCGACCACCGACAACCCTTCGACGGTTTGCTGCAGGCGAAGTTGCAGCTTGGCGCGCCGATCCATGGATTGCAGCAGGTCGCGGTTCTGGGCCTCAAGCGCGACGTCGACGCGCGTGCGCAGAAGGTCGCTTGCCCGGGCGACGCGGCGGCTCAAGGTTTCGATCCGCCGGGTCAGGTTGTCCCGCGTTTCCATCGCCGGGGCGAACCGGGTCATCATGTAATCAGTCAAGGGTTGCACGCCCGTGATGCGTTCGACCCGCATCGCGTCGGCGCGTTGCTCGACCAGTTCCTGATAAGCGCGCGATGCGCTGAACCGGTAATTGAGGGACGCTGACGTGCGCTCTGTTTCCGCCGCCACCTTCGAGAGCTGTTCCAGAAGCCTTTGTTCGTCATCGGTCCCGTCACTGAAGGCGAGGGTCTGGAGGATATCGGACAGGTTCTGCTCCAGATCGGCGATCACAGGGCGGGCTTCGCGTGCCGGCGGTAAAGCGAGCATCGCCATCATGCGGTACGTTTCCATCTCGCAGAGACGCTTAACCAGCCGCCCCAATGACGACGGGCTCATGTCGCAGTTGCGGATCAGGAATCTCAGGAACCCGTCTGTATGGAGCTGGTAGTCCGTCCATACCGTTGCGCGCTGGTCGGCGACGTTGGCGCCGACGATCGAGTTGTTGTCGAACAGCCCCGCCAGATCCGCGCCTTCACGCTCCGGCGTCGCGCCCGTTTCGATTGAGATGTGAAGCGCGGTCAGGACTTTCCCCGGTAGTGCGTCGAGCCAGTCCGATGGGACCTCGCCGACTGGCAAGCCCTTGAACGGCTGGTCGAAGCCGCCCTCCTTAATGAGGGTATACGCGGAAAATTCCGTGTGACGCTCCCACTTCAATCTGAACGGTCCGAAATCGGCGTCGAACTGGGATGCGGATGCGGCGGGGGCGGATACTTTGAATGACTGACAGAGCGTTTTTAAATGCTCACGGTCGGCGTCGCCGCTCTCCTCACCCGTGACGCAGGTGATGTGCGAGACTTGTGCCGGCGCCGAGACCACGGCGTGCGGCCGGGCGTTCATCTCCGCCGTCAGTTCGGCCCGTAACGGGTGTTCTTCGAAGGCCATTTTGGGAACTCCGCCTCGTCATAGCGCCTTGTCATTACTATATTAACGGAAGACGCAACAAATGTTGCCCGTCTTTACCGGAAACGCAAAGGCAAGCCAATGACCGATCTCTCCCAGACCGATGACCTGTTTTTCGCCAATAGCGCGCTTAATCGCGACAAGGCCGAAGCGATCACGGGCGAAGCATTGCACGATGCCGACGATGGCGAGTTGTTTCTGGAATATCGCCAATCGGAATCGATCATGTTTGATGACGGCCGGGTCAAGAGCGCCAGCTTCGACACCGCACAGGGCTTCGGCCTTCGCGCCGTTTCGGGTGAGGCGACGGGATATGCGCATGCATCCGAATTGTCGGAAGACGCGTTGTTGCGCGCGTCCGATACGGTGAAAGCCGTGACCCGCGGGCACGCGGGCGCGGCAGCGGTGCCCCTTAAACAAACCAACAGGGCGCTTTACGGCGACGATAACCCGCTCGCCCTTGTTCCGTTCGAGGACAAGGTGAACTTGTTGGCGGAGATGGACGCCTACGCCCGCTCGCTCGATCCGGAGGTAAAGCAGGTGACGGCGAGTGTGCTGGGGTCGTGGCAGGCCGTTCAGATCATCCGCGCCGACGGCATGCGGGTCGCCGACATCCGCCCTTTGGTGCGGCTCAATGTGCAGGTTGTGTTGGAGAAAGACGGGCGGATGGAGATGGGCTCGCACGGCATGGGCGGGCGGGTGAACTTCGATACCTACCTCCAACCCGAGACCTGGAAGCCCGCGGTCGACGAAGCGCTCCGCCAGGCGCGCGTGAACATGCGGGCCGAACCGGCGCCTGCGGGCGAAATGGTTGTGGTGTTGGGGGCCGGTTGGCCGGGCATTCTTTTGCACGAAGCCATCGGCCACGGATTGGAGGGTGACTTCAACAGAAAGAAAACCTCCGCGTTCGCGGGTCTAAGGGGCGAGCGTGTGGCATCGCCCGGCGTGACCGTCGTCGATGACGGCACGATCCAGGATCGGCGCGGCTCATTGACGGTCGATGACGAAGGCACACCTTCCAACTGCACGACGCTGATCGAGGATGGTATCCTCAAGGGTTACATGCAGGACCGCATGAATGCGCACTTGATGGGCGAACAGTCGACCGGCAACGGCCGGCGCCAATCATACGCGCACATGCCGATGCCGCGCATGACGAACACTTACATGTTGCCGGGCGACAAGAACCCGGACGAGATCATCGCGTCGGTGGACAAGGGGCTCTACGCCACCTCGTTCGGTGGCGGTCAGGTTGACATCACGAATGGTAAGTTCGTCTTCACGTGTACCGAGGCCTACAAGATCGAGAACGGCAAGGCGACGACCCCGGTTAAGGGCGCGACCCTGATCGGCTCCGGTCCCGACGTGCTGACCAAAGTCACAATGGTTGGCGACGATCTTGAAATGGATCCGGGCATCGGCACCTGCGGCAAGAACGGCCAGGGCGTGCCGGTTGGTGTCGGTCAGCCGACGCTCCGGATCGATGGGTTGACCGTCGGGGGCACGGCGGTTGGCTAGTACGCGCAACTGAGCGTGATAGAAAAATACGCGCTTAACGAGATTTTTCTATTGACACTTCGCCTATTCAAATTTAAATAACGATCAAGTCCCGGGGACAAGTGTGTCCGCAGTCCGGGGCTTTCGTGTTTTCGGGCCCTTGCAGCCCGTCCCTGACAAGACCGTGTTTTCGTATCGAGGCGCCCCGACCGGGCGCCTTTTTTTGTGCCTGAGCCGCACAGCTCAACCCAGGAAAGGAGACAGACCATGGGTGGATTTTTCTCATCTCCCTCCACGCCGCCACCGGCACCGCCGCCGCCGCCCGACACGGGCGAGGAGGAACGCCAGCGACGGCTTGACGCCATCGACCGACGCCGCCGCGGACGCGCCGGCACCATCGCCACGTCGGAACGCGGCGTACTCGAGGAGCGGAGCGACTCAACCGCTGCAGCCGCAAGCGCAAGCCCGCTCAAGGACAAACTCGGAGATTGATCATGACAACGAACGCTTCTTCGCCGGATCCGGAAAAACTGATCCAGCGTTACCGCCGCGCCAAGGAAAGGCGCAGCCCTTGGGAGGGGCACTGGCAGGAGTGCTATGCACACGCGCTTCCCCATCGTGAAGCCGCGATCACCGCCACCGCGCCCGGTTCTAAAAAAGGCACACGTCTTTATGACGGCACGGCGACCGACGCCGTCGACCAGCTGGCGGCGAGCCTTCTTTCCGAACTGACCCCGCCCTGGGATCAGTGGTTCGACTTCAAGCCGGGCAAGGAGGCACCCGACGAAGCGCACCAGAAGATGGGCGAGATCCTCGGCCATGCCGCCTCGGTCCTGCAGGGGCATTTCGATCGCTCCAACTTCGCCGTCGAAATGATGTTGCAGCCGACGAATGTGTTGGACTCGCGCCTTGATCCGGACCGAATCCGTTCATACGAAGATGAACTCGACTATCGTGAAGCCAATGGTGAGCCGCTCCTTCATCTGGGCGGCCGCCGCCTTGTGTCGGCATCATGTTTTTGGGATCCGAGTTTTGGACGTCCCGGTCGCGGCGACGCGAGCGTGATCGCCGCCGTATTCACCGATCAGGAGGGTGGGTACTGGTTGCATGGGATCGAATATATGACGCATGTGCCCGAGATCACGGATCGGATCGACGAAGCAACCCAGCTATGCCGGCAAGCGGTCTCGTTCGCGCGCCGCCATTTCGTTCCCGCCATCACAATCGAGACAAATGGGATCGGGCGCTTCCTTCCAGGTTTATTCAGACGAGAACTGAACCGCAGCGGTCTTGTCGCGGCGGTGATCGAACATGTTTCCACCCGGAACAAGGCTGATCGAATTCTTGAGGCATTCGATGCCGTTTTGGCGGCGGGCCAACTCGCCGCGCATACGCGTGTCTGGGACAGCCCGTTCATTCGCGAGATGCGAGAATGGCAACCGGGTGGAAACGGTCCGGACGACGGCTTGGATGCGGTGGCGGGTTGCTTGTTATCGGAGCCGGTGCGTCTTGCCGAACCGGGGCGCGTTCGCGACCCGCGTGCACGTGGGATGACGGCGTGGCGCGGAAATGTCTGGCCGGTCAGGATCAATGCTGACTTTGATGTCTAAAAACAGGCCTGAACCATCCATAACGCGGACAGTTGGAAGGAGGTGAATACATGGATAAACGCGAGCATGAAATTCAGCGCCTCCAGGCGCTGCTGCGGCTCCGGGTCTGGTTGGGTGCCATGATCGGTGTGCCGCTTGCCGTCGGGACGGGGCTGGCCATGGTGTTCTTCCTGACGATGGCGGAACCGGTCCCGGCCCAGGACGTGCCGCCTGTCGTCGTCGGACGCCAGAATTAACAATGGCTGGCGGGAAGGTTTGTCGCTGATAACGTGAAGCTTTAATCTTCCCCAAGATTCAATGATAGCGTCAGCTTATCCGTCCGGAGCCTACATGACCGACCAACCGCCCGAGCCCCGTCCGGCCTCGACCCTGATATTGTTACGGAGAACAGCGACGTATCCGCTGGAGGCATTGATGGTCGTACGTCAGGCGGCGATCGAATTTGCCGGCGGGGCCATCGTGTTTCCGGGTGGGCGCGTCGACGACACGGATCTTGCCGTTGCCGGATATCAGGATGATGAACCATTCAGATTCGCCGCCATTCGCGAAACATTCGAAGAGAGCGGCATCTTGCTTGCGTATGCACGTCAGAGCGGGGGACTGGTGTCGAAAGAGACGGCCAAGCGCTTGCTCGAAAAGTATCGTATCGCGGTTTTAAGGGGTGAACTGTCGTTCGCCGAAATGCTTCGAACAGAGGGGCTTCGTGCGGCAACGGATTTACTCGTCCCCTTCGCACATTGGATTACGCCGCCGTCCCGCAAAAAAAGATACGACACTCATTTTTTCGTGGCGGCTTGTGATATGGATCACGACATCCTTCACGATGAGGGAGAGGTGATGAAAGCGATCTGGATTGCGCCGTCGAGACTGCTCGCCGAAGCGAAAAACGACACCTACAAGCTCGTCTTCGCAACGCGGTTGAATGTTGAGCGGCTCAGCGCTTTCACATCGGTCGATGAAGCAATCGAGACGATCCGAAATACACCTGTCGTGACGGTGCGTCCGACCAGCGTCGATACGCCCGATGGCAGGATGGTGCGTATTCCACGCGAAGCCGGTTACGGCGGCGAGTTGTTTCTATCCAACGATCCGGCGTCGATTTAGAACGACCGAGGGCGGATTTACTCCGCCGCTTCGGCGTTGCCGGAAAGCCGTTGCAGGATCTCCGCCGCCGCTGTCGGGATATGGGTGCCGGGGCCGTAAACCGCGGCGACCCCTTTCTTGAACAAGAAGTCGTAATCCTGGGAGGGGATTACACCACCGCAGACAACCATGATATCTTCGGCGCCCTGTTTCTTGAGCTCATCGATCAATTCCGGGACGAGGGTCTTGTGGCCGGCCGCTTGCGACGAAATGCCGATCACATGAACGTCGTTTTCGATTGCTTCACGGGCGGCCTCTTCGGGGGTTTGGAACAGGGGGCCGACATCGACGTCGAAGCCGATGTCGGCGAATGCGGTGGCGATCACCTTGGCGCCCCGGTCGTGTCCGTCCTGGCCCATCTTGACGACCAGCATGCGGGGGCGGCGGCCTTCGGCCTCGGCGAACGCGGCCACGTCGTCGCGGATTTTCTTGAAGCTGTCATCTTCTTCGTAAGCCGAGCCGTAGACGCCCGAGATCGAACGGATCTCGGCGCGGTAGCGGGTATAGACCTTTTCCAACGCATCCGAGATCTCACCCACCGTCGCGCGCTTGCGGGTCGCCTCGACGGCAAGCGCGAGCAGATTACCTTCGCCGTTCTCGGCGGCATCAGTCAGCGCTTTGAGTGCCGCATCGCACGCCGCCTGGTCGCGGGTGTTGCGGATCGTCTGAAGGCGCGTCACCTGGCTGTCGCGGACCTTGGCGTTGTCGATATCGAGAATGTCGATCGGATCTTCGTCCGGACGTTGATATTTATTGACGCCGACGACGACTTCCTCGCCCCGGTCGATGCGGGCCTGTTTGCGGGCCGCGGCTTCCTCGATCCGAAGTTTGGGAAGGCCTGCGTCGACTGCCTTGGTCATACCCCCCATCTCTTCGACTTCTTCAATCAGCTTTTTCGCTTCGACGACGAGGGAGTTGGTCAGGCTTTCGACATAATAACTCCCGCCCAGCGGATCGACGACGTTGGGGATGCCGCTCTCTTCCGAAATGATCAGCTGCGTGTTGCGGGCGATCCTGGCCGAGAAACGGGTCGGCAGACCGATTGCTTCGTCGAGTGCGTTGGTGTGCAGCGACTGCGTGCCGCCCAGTACCGCCGCCATCGCCTCAATGGTGGTGCGGATGACATTATTATACGCGTCTTTTTCGGTGAGCGAGACGCCGGACGTCTGGCAGTGGGTGCGCAGCATGCTCGAGCGCGCGTCTTTCGGTTCGAACTCCTTCATCAGTTCTGCCCACAGAATACGGGCGGCGCGCAGCTTGGCGACTTCCATGAAGAAGTTCATGCCGATGCAGAAGAAGAACGAAAGTCTGGGTGCGAACTTGTCGACATCGAGGCCCCGGGCGCGCGCGGCGCGCACGTATTCGACCCCGTCGGCGAGGGTGTAGGCGAGTTCTTGAACACAAGTCGCCCCCGCCTCCTGCATGTGATAGCCGGAAATCGAAATCGAGTTGAACCGCGGCATGTGCTCGGCGGTATAGCCGATGATATCGGCGACGATGCGCATCGAGGGTTCGGGCGGGTAAATATATGTGTTCCGCACCATGAACTCTTTCAGAATGTCGTTCTGGATCGTGCCCGACAATTTGTCGGCGGAAACGCCCTGCTCTTCGGCGGCGACGATGTAGCCCGCCAGTACCGGCAGCACGGCGCCGTTCATAGTCATCGAAACGGACATCTCGTCCAAGGGGATGCCGTCGAACAGGATCTTCATGTCCTCGACGCTGTCGATGGCGACGCCCGCCTTGCCGACGTCGCCGACGACGCGAGCGTGATCGCTGTCGTAACCCCGATGGGTGGCGAGGTCGAACGCAACGCTCAAACCCTTCTGACCGGCGGCGAGATTTTCACGATAGAACTTGTTGGATTCTTCCGCCGTCGAGAAGCCGGCGTACTGTCGGATCGTCCATGGGCGGTTGGCATACATTGTCGCGCGTGGGCCGCGCACGAACGGTGCGAAGCCGGGCAGGGTGTCGACGTGCTCCAACCCTTCGAGATCGGCGGCGGTGTAAAGCGGCTTAACGGTGATGCCTTCCGGCGTCTCCCAGTTCAGGCCGTCGACGCTTTGGCCCTTCAGCTCTTTTTCGGATGCCGCGCGCCAGTCGTCCAGTCCGGGCTTTTTATTGTCCGCCATCAATTCCTCCGATCGCTTCTCTCCCAAGGGATCGAATTATAGACGAGCGCCCCCGGCCACTTCCATGAATTTTGCAGTTGCGAAATGTGAAATGGGAAAAATGCACGTCAACCCCAAAATATTGCGTAGTTATCCACATCATGCGATTGCAAGGGTCATCGAAACAAAATATGGTGTCCGAAATCGCGGTTTGAGTACGGAATCGATCGCGATCAGGGGATGCAACCACATTGCCGATCCAGGCAAGCCGAGGAGACCGACATGACCTTCGAGTGGACACCGGAGCACATCAAGACACTGATCGCCCTTTGGAACGAAGGCCTGACGACCAGCGAGATTGGAGCCCGGATGGGAATCACCAAGAACGCGGTGGTCGGTAAGGTTCACCGTCTTGGTCTGCCGAAGCGTGGCTCCCCGATCAAGCCCAAACCGGAAAAAAAGACCAACGTCGTGTCGATGGCGCAGCTTCGCCCCGGTATGTGCGTCTGGCCGACCGGTGACCCGGCAACGGATGACTTCCATTTCTGCGGCGACAAGGCGGCGCCCGGGCGTCCGTATTGCGAGACGCACTGCGAACGCGCCTACGTCAAACCCTCCAAGGATGACCGCCGCAAGCGCGCCGCCAACGGTTGAGCAACGCTCTCTTTCCGCACTCTTGACCCAAACGGCAATCGGCGTATGCTCAGCGCCATGACGACATTCTTTTCGCTTGGTGTGATTGGTCGAATTACGGACCCGGTGACCCTCTGAGGTTGCCGGGACACGCACGCGTTTTGTGCGCTTCACCGATCACTCAACGAAAAGGAATACGTTATGAGCACCCAAGCGGGTCTGGCCGAGCCGACCCATCGAACCGAACCTTTCACCGCCTGTTTCTCCGTCGTCGCCCAGAGCGACCCGAACGCCTTGAGCCGTATCCTGGAACCGTTCACCAAACGTGGCCTGACGCCATCGCACGTATATGCGATGCGTACCGGCGAAAAAGGCGAGGCAATGCACGTCGATCTTCAACTCGCCGGTGCGGATGATGATACGGCCTGGCGGCTGGCCAACGATCTTCGGGCATTGTATCTGGTGCAGACCGTCCTCACATCGGAGAAGAGGATGGCCGAGAGCATCTAACAATCCGGAGTTGTGACGTGAGCCTGATCGAACGCCTTGATGCCTGTGCCCGTTTCACGCCGGGGAATTACCGGCCGCTGGTGATCTCGGAAAAAATGCTGGGCCGTGTCGATCATGCCTTCGCCGAGACCCTCTCCGCATTCGATGACGTTTTCGAGGTGACGCCGGATGCGGTCGCGCTCTCCGGCACTCTCGCCGATCCGGCTGAGCGCACCGACGCTGTCGCTCGTGTACTGGAAAAGCTGCGCGACGATGGTTTGTTTCCGGGTTGGCGGGGCGAGCACTATCCGGTGTCGGAAAGCTTTTACGCAGCCCCGCTGTTGACCGTCGAACGCGCCACCGTGCCACGCTTTGGCACCATGGGGTATGGCGTGCATCTGAACGGTTACGTCATGAAGGGTGAAACCATCCACATGTGGGTCGGCAGGCGTTCGATGAAGAAGCCGACCGGCCCAGGTAAACTCGATCAGGTCGTCGCGGGCGGTCAACCGGTCGGGCTTTCGGTCTGGGATAACCTGATGAAGGAGTGCGGGGAAGAGGCGGGCATGCCCGCCGACCTTGCCCGCCACGCGCACCCCGTGGGCACGGTCTCATATATAACGGAACGTGATGAGGGTTTGCGTCATGACGTGCTCTTCAATTACGACCTTGAACTTCCCGACTCGTTCAAGCCGACCCCGACGGACGGAGAGGTCGATGAGTTCTATCTTTGGCCGATCGAGGACGTGGTTGTGCGGATCCGCGATACCGACGACTTCAAATTCAACGCGGCGCTGGTGATCATCGATTTCGCCGTGCGTCATGGTGTTCTTGTGCCCGACGACCCCGAATACATCGACATCACGGAAGCCATCCGCGTCGGTCGTTTTTCCAGCGCAAAAGTACGTTGAGTGTTTCCCCCTCGCGGTACGGATTGCTAAGGTAACGTTATGGATACAGCACCTCGCCATATGGACCTCTACCCGAAGATCGAGCCCTACGACCGCGGCATGCTCGATGTCGGTGACGGTCACCGGCTCTATTACGAACAGTCGGGTAATCCGCAGGGGGTCCCCGTTGTGTTTCTGCACGGCGGCCCAGGTGCCGGCTCAAACCCGGCGCACCGGCGGTTCTTCGATCCGAATTTCTACCGCATCGTCGTCTTCGATCAGCGCGGCGCCGGGCGTTCGCGGCCGTTCGCATCGATCGAGAACAACACAACGGACGATCTCGTCGCGGATACGGAAAAGCTCCGTCAGCATTTGAACATCCAGAGCTGGCTGGTGTTTGGCGGGTCGTGGGGCTCGACACTGGCCCTTGTCTATGCGCTCCGCCACGCCGACCGGTGCCGGGGGTTGGTCCTCAGGGGGATATTCCTCGGCAGCAACAGCGAACTCGATTGGTTTTTGTACGGGATGCACGCCGTGTTCCCGGAAGCCTGGCGGCGTTTCGCGGAGTATATCCCTGCGTCTGAACAGGATGATCTGTTGAGCGCGTATCACGCCCGCCTGATCAATCCGTCGCCCGAAGTGCACATGCCCGCCGCCGCGTATTGGGCCGGTTACGAGACATCGTGCTCCAACCTGCTTGCGAGCCCCAGCGAAGCGCCGCCGCAGGCGTCCAGCGGCGCACTTTCATTGGCGCGGATCGAAGCGCATTTCTTCATCAATGACGTTTTCATCGGGGACACTGAGATTATGGATGGAGTTGTCGGGCTTCGGCATCTGCCGTGTACCGTGGTGCAGGGGCGTTACGACATGGTATGCCCGATCCGCACCGCGGATGCGCTGGTGCGGGCCTGGCCCGAAATCGATTACAGAATTGTGCCGGACGCCGGTCATTCTGCGATGGAGCCGGGCATTCGTTCGCAACTTGTTCGGGCGACGGAATCTATGAAAGACCGCGTCTGAAAGACCTTCCAGCCGTTAACCATCGCGCAGCAGCGGAATTGACCGGCATCGGGCCTGACAGTAAAGTGCCCCCGGGGAATTCAGAGGGGGACTGTTATGGCGGGTCTGTTTAGGGGACTTTTCCTGGCCATTGTGGTTTTAGCGGCGCAACCGGCGGTCGCCGACGGTTTCAAGATCGCAAAAGATCCGGCGTATCTGACGTTTTCCGGCGGCTATTTCGACATCAACCGACAGAAAGACGAGGCGGCCGAGCTCTCGCTCGAATACCGTTCCAACTTCGATCTGTGGATTTTCAAACCATTCGCGCACGCCGCATACGTCACCAATGGTATGAGCTTCGTCGGCGCCGGGGTGCTGATCGACCTGCAGGTTGGTGACAACTGGATCATTCAGCCGTCCTTCGCGCCGACGTGGTGGCGCGGTGCCACCGACGACCTCGATCTCGGCTATGGGCTCGAGTTCCGCTCGAGGCTCGAAGTGGCCTATCGCTTTCCCGACAAGTCCCGTCTCGGAATTTCTTTCTCGCACAGTTCGAATGCCAGCCTCGGCGATACCAACCCGGGGACGGAATCGCTGATGGTTAGCGTCTCCATCCCGACGACGATGTTTGGGAACTGACGTCCACTTTCGCTTATTTGATTGATTTCTATCGGTGCCGGGATGCGACACGCTGTCTCTGCTGTCGTGGGAATTTTATTGCCAAGAGCATTTATCTGACTAAAGTCAGATAATTATGGATAGGTACATTGATCATATCCGCCGTTTTAACCGGGCCATCACGCTCCGGATGGGGACGCTGGACGACAGTTTTCTGAACCTCGGCCGGCCGTTTGGTGAGGCGCGTCTGTTGTATGAGATTGGGCCCGACGGTGCCGAGATCCGCGATCTCCGGGCCCGGATGGGTCTTGATTCGGGATACGTGAGCAGATTGTTGCGGGCGTTGGAGCGGCAGGGCTTGATCGAAACCACGCCTTCCGAATCAGACGGTCGTGTGCGGGTGGCTCGATTGACCGCAGCCGGGCGCGCGGTATACGCCGACGTCGACCGCGCCGGCGACACATTCGCTCATGACGTCCTGGCACCCTTGAAGGCGGAAGAGCGGGAACGCCTTGTCTCTGCAATGGATGAGGTTGAAAAACTAATGCGCGGCTTCGCCGTTCGGATCGGCCCCGAACCCGCCGGGGGGGCCGATGCCCAGACATGCCTGAAGGATTACTTCAACGAGATCGCGGCGCGTTTTGATGATGGCTTCGATCCGGCGGTTGGCCTCGCCACGGGCATCGACGACATGACGCCGCCCAAGGGATTGTTCCTGATGGCGCGGCTTGACGGCAAACCGGTGGGATGCGGGGCGATCCTGGCGGAGCCGGGCGGGGTCGCGCACCTTCGCCGCATGTGGGTTGCGCCGGAGGTGCGGGGGATCGGTCTCGGACGGCGCTTGTTGGAGGCACTGGAGGGCGAGGCGGCTAAGCTCGGTCTGGAAACGATCCGCCTTGAGACCAACAAGGCGCTGACGGAAGCCCAGGGGATGTACCGCCGCGCCGGTTATACGGAAGTCGCGCCCTTCAACGACGAACACTATGCCGATCATTGGTTCGAAAAACGGATTGATCATCACGTGGCACCGGCATCACCCGTATGATTGCCAAGCGAAGGGCGCTGGTGTAGTCAAACGCTCATGCGCTCGTAGCTCAGTTGGATAGAGCACAGGATTCCTAATCCTGGGGTCGCAGGTTCAAATCCTGCCGGGCGCACCAAGCTACTTAATTTATATGTCTGCTAAGACTGTGACCGGCGTCGCCAGACGGAACTCTTCGAGATTGCCGCCGCCGCCGATGCGGTCGACGACCGCGAACACGGCCCCGTCTTCGAGCGCGAGGAGCGGCGCGTGCCAGACATTGTTGAGATAGTTCACGCCCTGCCCGGGGCCGGTCATGAAGGCGTGCGGCGCACCGGGCCTGCCTGCGTCGTCGGGCGCCACCACGACGAGGAAGGGTTTATCGACCATCGGTATAAAAGCCTGCGAGCCGAGCGGATGACGCTCCATCAGGTCCATTTTATACGGAAGCGATATCGCATCGGTGCGGAAGAGACTGATCCCCGCATCCCCACCGTCGAACGTCAGCCGCGCGAGATCGTGAAACCGCTCGCAGCGGCCGTCGTTGATCATCATGTCGGCATCGCCCGCTGGTTCGATCACGTCCCCGAACGGACGGAAAGCGCCCTTGGTCAACGATACCGCGGTGACGGTTCTTTCGGTCATCCCGCCGGGGCCAGCTTCATGTGGCGGTTGACGTTTTTGTATAGAAGATAGCGGAACAAGTCCGGCCCGCCGGCGTAGCAGGCCTGCGGGCAGAACGCGCGCAACCACATGTAATCGCCGGCTTCGACCTCGACCCAATCCTGGTTCAGGTGATAGACGGCCTTGCCCTGTAAAACATAAAGACCATGCTCCATCACGTGAGTTTCCTTGAACGGGATCGCGCTGCCAGGCTTGAAGGTCACGATGTTGACGTGCATGTCGTGGCGCATGTCGTTGCCGTCGACGAAGCGCGTCGTCATCCAGCCGGTATGATCGTCGGGCATGACCTGGGGCGCGTGGTCTTTCTCGTTCGTGACGAAGCTGTCGGGTAAATCGAGGCCTTCGACGTTTTCATACGCCTTGCGGATCCAGTGGAAGCTGACGGTTGCGCCGCTGTTGTTCTTAACAGCCCAGTCGGTTTCGCACGAGATATAGGCGTATCCACCCGACGTCATCGTGTGGGTTTCATTGTCGAGGGTCAGGGTCAGCTCGCCGTCGGTGACGAACAGCACGGCCTCGGTCCCCGGTTCGGTCTCCGGTTTGTCACTCCCCCCGCCAGGCGATATCTCGACGATGTATTGGGAGAACGTCTCCGCGAACCCAGACAGCGGTTTTGAGAGGACCCATAACCGTGTGTCGGTCCAGAACGGCAGCTTGCTGGTGACGATGTCCGCCATGACCCCCTTGGGGATTACGGCGTAAGCCGTCGTGAAAACGGCGCGGCCGGTCATCAGATTGGTCGGGCCGGGGAGGCCGCCTTTGGGGGTATAGTAAGAAGTGTCGTTCACGTTTCTGTCCTCGTCATTCGATCACGGGCTCTTGGCCCGTTCAATTACTGAAGTTCCCCAAGCTCATCGTGGAGCCGCTCGATACTCTGAAGATGATCCCGGCCACGTTCCGCCATTTCTTCGAAGACCGCGATGCTGAGAAAATGGAACAGCGACAGAACGGCACCGTATCGGTCCAACGGGTCGGTGCCGCGCACTGCGCACGGGATGGTCCACGTCGCACTGGCAACCGGTGGTGCGGTCCGGTCGGTGACGTAGAGAACCTTGGCGCCGATCGCATTGGCTTGCGCCATCACAGTGTTCATCTGAGGGACGCGCCGGCGCATGCCGACACAGATCAAAATGTCGTCCTTGTTCATCGCCGCGACGTCTTCGGCGAGCGTGTTTCCGGCGGCGGGTAAAAGCATCACGTCGGGGCGAACCTGGATGATTTGCCACTGCAGATATCCGGCAAGAAAGTAGCTGTTGCGCCACCCCAAACAGAACACGCGCTTTGCCTTGCAGATCGCCTTGACGATGGCGCGAACAGTATCCGGCCTGAGCGACTGAAGGGTGACGTTGATGTTCTGGGTGTCTTGTTCGATGTGCGACTGGACCTTGGCCGCGAAGTTCGATGGCTCGGGCTTCTTGGCCATCAGATAAACGGGCGAACCCCAGGCCTGCGCATCGCGCGCGGTGCGGCGCGCCTCGTCGTAGTTCGAATAGCCCAGCCGCTGGATCAGGCGCGTCACGGCGGCCTTCGAGCCGTTCGATAATTTGGCGAGCTCGGTCGCGGTATAGGCGGCGACTTCGCCCGGAAATTCGAGGATGAGATCGGCGATCCGGCGCTCGCTCTCGGGCAGTTCGGGATAGTGCTTGCGGATGGCTTTTTCGAGCGCGGTAAAACCCAGGCTCTGGGCGTCGTTTGCGGGCGTGTTCGATGTGACGGGTTTCTTGGACATGCTCAGGCTAGCGCTTTCTCCATGTCCAATTAGGCTAGGCCTGCTTGCGCTGAAACTCAAGTTTTTAAAATTTTACTTGTTGAGAAAATAATTTCAGTATTAACTCGGATGATCAAACAAGAATCATCGTGGCAAAGATGATCAAAAAGGGAGCAGCGCGGCAGGGGAATTCCCGGATTGTTTGAATTACGATTCTTCGAAATCTACCGGAACGGCGACTATCTGCTGCGCCTGGCGGAGGGAATCTGGCTCAGCATCTCTTTGACCGTCGGCGCCGCCATTATCGGTTTTATCGTCGCCGGTATTCTGGCTGCGGTCAGAAACGCGAAGGTCCCGGTCGCCGCTCAGATCTCGGCGGCCTACGTCGAGTTCATCCGCAACACGCCATTAATCGTGCAGCTATTCTTTGTCGCTTTCGGGCTGCCGTTGTTGTTCGGGTATTCGTGGCCGTTCTGGGCGCACGCGCTTCTGGGCCTGACGCTGAACTTTTCCGCTTATTTCGCCGAAATACTAAGGTCCGGCTTGCAGTCGATTTCAAAGGGTCAGATCGAAGCCGCCATCGCGCTCGGTCTCAAACCATTGCAGCGTTTCAGGAAGGTGATCATCCCGCAGGTGATCGCGAGTGTTTATCCGTCGCTCACCAGTCAGTTCATCTTTCTGTTTCTGACCACGGGCGTGATTTCCGAGATCGGGGTCGAGGACCTGACCCACGCGGGCGTGTTCATCGACAGCCGGACGTTCCGCTCGTTTGAGATCTTCATCACGCTGACGCTTTTGTACGTGGCGATCGCGCTTCTGTTCAAGTTCTGCATGCTCGCGATCGACCGACACTACTTCGCCTGGAAGGACCGGTGATGAAAGAGCTCTTTATCGATCTTCTCGGCAAGCCGATGGGCATCGTCATCTTCCAGTTGCTGGAAGCGACCCAGTTCACGATCTATCTGTCGTTAATCGCCTTCATCGGCGGCGGCATCATCGGCGCCTTCATCACGTTAATGCGCATTTCCGGCAAGCCGCCGTTGATCCGTGTTGCCACCAGCTACATCTGGTGCTTCCAATCGGTGCCGCTTTTGATGCTGCTGTTCCTGTCCGGCCTCGGCGTGCCCCGGCTATTGGGTCAGGACGTGAACCCGTGGGTGTCGGCAACCGTATCGCTGACGCTCTATTCCAGCGCCTACCTTGCCGAGGTGTGGCGCGGTGCGATTCAGGCCGTCCCCAAGGGGCAGTGGGAAGGCGGCTATTCGGTCGGTATGCGGTTCTTCCCGGTCTTGCGCGCGATCATCCTGCCCCAAGCGTTGCGTCTCGCCCTCGCGCCGACCGTCGGCTTCAGCGTGCAGATCATCAAGGGCACCTCGCTCGCCTATATCATCGGCTTCAACGACCTGATGAACCTGGGCCGGCGCTGGGCCAATACGCCGGTCGACGGCACGGAACCGTTCGTCATTTATCCGCTGATGGCGCTTATCTATTTCTGCCTGTGCTTCCCGCTTTCCAGGCTCGCCATCTATTTCGAAAAACGGCTTGGGACCTACTCAAAAGGTCCGCAGGTCGCAACTGCATAACCACAGGGAAAGGAGTTTCTAATGTTCAACCTCATGCGCAAACTCACGATTGCCGCGTTTGCATGCGCCGCACTCGTCCAGGCCGCGCCGGCGTCCGCCGACCTTTCGGACATCCTCAAAGCCGGTAAGGTGAAGATCGCGGTGCCGGAGAACTTCCCGCCGTTCGGCTCGATCGGCGCCGACGGTGAATACGAAGGCTACGACGTCGATGTCGCCAAGCTGGTCGCCAAGGATTTGGGTGTCGAACTGGAACTGGTGCCGGTCACGTCGAAACAGCGCATTCCGTTTCTTGAAACCGACCGCGTCGATCTGGTGATCTCGGTCATGGGCGCCAACCCGGGCCGCGCCAAGTCGATCTGGTTCTCGAGCGCCTATGCGCCGTTCTTCTCGGGTGCGTTCGCCAAAAAGGACATGGTGGTCAGTTCCGTCGCCGATCTCGCGGGAAAGAAAGTGGGTTTGACGGGTGGCACGCTCGAAGATCTGGAACTGACCAAAGTCGCGCCCAAGGGCACCGAAATCATCCGTTTCGGTGATAATGCATCGACTATTGCCGCCTACGCGTCCGGTCAGACCGACGTCATCGTGACGGGCAACACGCTAGCCGCCGACTTCGCCAAGAAGAACCCGGACTTCGGCATCGAAACCAAATTCATTATCAAGGAATCGCCCTGCTTCATCGGCGTGAAGAAGGGCAACTTCGATCTTCTTCAGTGGGTCAACGTGTTCATCCTGCACAAGACGCTGGGCGGTGAACTCGAAGGCCTGTCGCAGAAGTGGCTGGGTCAGAAACTGCCGCCGCTGCCGTCGATGTAATCCGTTACATCAACTAATTTCAGAAAGGCCGTCGTCCTAAAGGGGTGGCGGCCTTTTCTTTTGCGCGCGGGCATCGGTGGTGCCTGAACACGCTTCACTCGGCCGCATCGGCGCGCGGCATTTTACAATCGGAACCTAAAGCCTCGCCGATCCCGGCGGGGCTTTTTTTATGTTTGAAAGGACCTGACAAATGACCACGCGTTTCTCCATCAAAGCGCCATTGGCATCGAACACGCACGTCGATCTCGACGACGCGATGAAGACCAAGCTCGCATTGCAACGGCTCGGATATTACAAGGCGCCCGGCTAAGGCATGACGCCCTATCCTGACGCTCAGCTTTTCGATGCAGTTTCCAATCTCCAGCGCATTAGAGGCATGCGTGCGACGGGCGAAGTACGCCCGGGCGACGACACCGAACAAGCGATCCGCACTGCTTTGGACGCGGACTCGTTTGGTTCGTCAGCGCGCGCCCAAAACGAAGGCAAATACATCTGGCGTACGCGGGGCGACAGCAAGGTCCGCTCCGAGCATGCCGAGCGGGACGGCAAGGTCTTCGAGTGGAACAACCCGCACGAAGGTGGCCACCCGGGCGAGGCGACCAACTGCCGGTGTAGGGCGGAGGAACTCGAATCAGAGGGCTGCGAACGCCTACGCCTTCAGTTAGAGGTGGATTCACACAATTTCAACGCCGCGAGAAGTCATTGGGATAAGGCAAACGACGAAGTCGAAAGAATCAGTCTGAAACTGGCCAAATTGACTCATGAGATGTCTGAGATCGTGTTCGAAGTTCGTACGACGTATGGTCGATTCGGGCTTTCGATACTCCTTGGCGGAAAGCTGCGGCCGGACCTTCCAGCTAGACTGGCAAAATTACTTGCAGAGTATGTCGCTCTTGAATTTGAACACGCTGATTTAGGCAACCGGCATGAGGTTGCTGTTGCGGAGCGAGATTTGAAGCTGCGCGATACTGACGCGGCACGTGAAACTTTGCGCCGAACATCCGACAAACTCGAACTGCAAGGGTGCAACAAGTAGGACGTTTTAAGGGCACAACGGCAGTTTGCCGCTTTTGATGTACTGCGTCGCTTGATCTATCCATCGACTATCTGCATCGGGGTATTTTGCATGTAGCCGGCGCAGGTTGCCTTCGGCGACCTGCGCTCCTTCTCTGGACGCGACTCGATAGAATGCTATCGCCGTTTCGGCGGTTGAAACCGTGCTGCCTTCACATAGTTCGGCAAGCTTCAACAAAGAAGGCACATACATTTTTGCTGCGGCCTTCATTAGATAATGCTGTGCCTGTGCGCGGATGGACCCTGCAGACCTGTTCCATGGCGCGAACCTGCGTTCGAGAATTCCCAGTGCGAACACGTGCATTGCTTCCGGATGGCCGTCTTCCGCAATATGACGAAGTGCTTGTCCGGCAAGAATCACGTCCTGGCGGTTTCTGTCGGCACTATCGACGAAATCTTCAATCGCCTCGACAAGCTCTTCCACGCGTCCGTTTTTCAGATTTTTAATGCGGGAAAGTTCATGCTCGAATAAAGGCGATGCCATTTTCTTTGCGGACGAAGCCACCGGAACCGATGAACTCGTGCGGTTTCTGCTCGCGCGATGAAACTGAGCAATTCTCGCGCGCGCCTTTTCCCATTCTGGATCGGCACCATCGATATTCATTAGGATGTATCGTTGATACCAACGCCTAGCGTTGCCGGGATCGATGTGAGTATGCAATCCGAACTCATAAGCTGCACCCAGTTCTAATGCGCCCAGATAACCAATTGTTGGATCAATCAACCTTTCTAATAATCGGACCGGTCGATCGAATGGCGAGGTTGAACATCCAAGAATGATCGCCTGAGTGGCAGTTTTCAGGATCGGGTACATATCCTCGACCTGAATCGGCTCACTGACCGGTTGCTGCAATGCCGCCGCGGCCTCAGCGCAACGGAAATTGTCGATGGATAACGTGCCATCTGCGTCTGCATTTGCCGATGCCAGCAGTGCAATAAATCCGACAAGAGTGATGATGAAACGCATGAACGCACCCGGATAATTCCCGTTGCCGAAGTCATGCAAAGGCTAGAGGAATTTTTTCAGATCACAAATCTTTCCGGGGATTGAGGGCGCTCCCGCTTTGTTAACTGATCCGGAAGAAAGATCAGTACGCGTACTCGGTGAACACCTGATCGACGTTACCCTTCCACAGCCGGTGATAGGCCGCCAATAACTCATCGGCCGGCGTCAGGCCGCTCTCGGCGGTCTGGAAAATCGGCTGCAGGAAATGGCTTTCGTCCATCCCCACGCTATCGAGCCGTGCCCGGTTCTTGAGGCCGCGGTGCGAAATACACAGCGCCTCGCAGGCGATCTCCCGCACGGTCTGATTGCGGAACGGGGTCTTGAGCGCCGTCGTCGGTACCTGATCGCGGAGCGCCTGGCGCTCTTCATCCGTCCAGTCCTTGATCAGATCATACGCTGCGGCGCGCGCTTCGCTGTCGTACAAAAGGCCGACCCAGAACGCGGAGAGCGCGCAAAGCCGGTTCCACGGCCCGCCGTCGGCGCCCCGCATCTCGAGGAAGGTTTTCAGGCGGACTTCCGGGAAGATCGTCGAGATATGATCGGCCCAGTCGGAAAGGACCGGCTTGTGGCCGGGGTAGGCGGGTAGCTCGCCCTTCATGAAATCGCGGAACGACTGGCCGGACGCGTCGATGTACTTACCGTCGCGATAGACGAAATACATCGGCACATCGAGCGCGTAATCGACGTAACGTTCGAACCCCATGCCGTCCTCGAACACGAACGGCAGCATGCCACTTCGGTCCGGGTCGACGTCGGTCCAGATGTGACTCCGATAGGACAGATACTCGCTGGGCTTGCCCTTTCTGAACGGCGAGTTGGCCCATAAGGCCGTCGCCACGGGTTGTAACGCGAGAGAGATCCGGAACATCTCGACCATGACCTCTTCCGAGCAGAAATCGAGATTGACCTGGACGGTGCACGTCGACTGCATCATTTCGAGGCCGAGGTTGCCTTTCTTCGGCATGTACTCGCGCATGATCTTGTAGCGGCCCTTCGGCATCCAGGGGACGTCCTCGACCGGCCACTTGGGGCGGTAGCCGAGCCCGACGAAGCCAATCCCCATCTCTTTGGCGATGGCCTTGACCTGTTGTAGGTGGCTCGACACCTCGTCGCATGTCTGGTGGATGTTTTCGACAGCCGCACCCGAAAGTTCAAGCTGGCCTGCGGGCTCCAGCGATACCGACCCCCCATCCTTGGACGAAAGGGCGATGACGTTCTCACCTTCGTAAACAGGTTCCCAGCCGAAGCGGGTGAGGCGCATCAGAAGTTCGCGGATGCCCTGATCGCCGTCGTAGGTGAGAGGTTTCAGGTCCGAGAGGCGGAACGCGAACTTTTCGTGCTCGGTGCCGATGCGCCACTGTTCGGGCGGTTTGCAACCGGCCTCCATATAACGGACGAGCACGTCCTTGCTGTCGATCGGGGTGTCGTTTTTCGCGGAAGCACCGGACATGAGATTCTCCGAGAGGGGTCAGGATTTGGGGTCAATTCGGTTTCAAATCGGCAACGGACTGGCGAATTGCAAGCGCTGCGGCGGCCGCCGTTTCGGCGCGTAGGATACGCGGCCCCAAATCGGCGGCGACAGAAAAGGTCAGTTTGCGGAGCACGTCAAGCTCACTCGGGGCGAACCCGCCTTCGGGGCCGATCAAGAATGCGAGAGCGTCATCGCTGCCGGCAAGCACCTGAGCGAGCGGCGCGCCGCTGCCGGTTTCATCCAGGTAGACCAGGCGTCGGTCGTCAGGCCAGTCGGCGAAGACGCGTTCCAACGACGAAGGTTCTTCGATTTCTGGAACCGTCAAACGGCGCGATTGCTCGGCGGCCTCGATCGCGGTCGCGCGGGCACGATCGGTATTCAGGCGGGACGATTGCGTGAATTGCGTTGTCACGGGGATCAGCTTTGACACACCCAACTCCGTCGCCTTTTCGATCAGGAAGTCGGTGCGGTCTTTCTTCAAGGGGGCGAACAGCAACCAGACATCGGGTGCCGGATCCTGCTCACGCAACCGGCTGACGACAGAGACGACAACAGCCTTCTTGTCTGCGGCGGCGATCTCGCCTGCCCATTCGCCTTCCCGCCCGTTGAACAAAGAAACAGGCGCGCCGACGTTTTGGCGCATGACGTTCAACAGGTAATGACTCTGCCCGCGCTCAAGCGCTACCGCAGCGCCTGCTTCAAGTGGTGCGTCAACATAGAGCCGGATGGATGGTTTCTCGGCCATATTATTCTCCCAAACGGGATTATCGTTCGGGGGCGAGGCGCCGTAAACTGCAGTTAAGTTGCCGATCGGGACTTTCACCTTAACCCATGCGTCAGTTATAAACGCCGGATGTCACATTCCGGCGCGACGTATCAGAGTGCGAGCGATATCCAGGGGGAATCCTGGATGATCCGGCTGGCGCCCCGCCAGGCCCGGCCCTACATGCGCCTGATCCGCGCCGACCGGCCTATCGGTACATGGCTTCTGCTCCTGCCCTGCCTCTGGTCGGTGACGATGGCGAGCAGCACAGTTTTCAATACCCGTCCCGACCCCACTTATATTGCGCTTTTCGCCATAGGTGCGTTCGTGATGCGGGGGGCGGGTTGTGTGGTCAACGACCTCTGGGACCGTGATATCGACGGCAAGGTTGCGCGAACGGCGAACCGGCCAATCGCGTTTGGCGAGGTGAGCGTCAAGCAGGCGCTGATCTTCCTGGGGTGTTTGTTGCTGATCGGGCTTGGCGTGCTTTTGCAATTCAACACGACCGCGATCACGATGGGCGTCGCCTCGCTCGGTCTCGTCGCCGTCTATCCGTTGATGAAGCGCATCACTTATTGGCCGCAGGCGTTTTTGGGGATCACCTTCAACTGGGGGGCATTGCTCGCGTGGGCGGCGGTTGAGGGGAGTGTTGGATGGCCGGCGGTCCTGATGTATGTCGCCGGGTTCTTCTGGACCCTCGGTTATGACACCGTTTACGGCCATCAGGACAAGGAAGACGACATGATGGTCGGGGTGAAGTCAGCTTCGATCAAGCTCGGGCGCAACACCAAACCGTTCGTGGCGCTATTTTATATGCTGACCGTCATCCTCATGGCGTTCGCCGGCGATGCGGCGGGCATGGGGTGGTTTTATTTCGTCATGCTGGCGGCGGCGGCGGTGCAGTTCGCTTGGCAGGTGGGGACGCTTGACATCGACGCGCCAAGAAACTGCCTGGCGCGGTTCAAATCGAACCGGGACGTCGGCCTGATGATTTTCCTGGGTGCGCTTTTAGGCTGACACTCAAGCGGTTTTCGCGAAATCGAAATAAAGCTCCCGGGCGCGGGTGGCGACGGGACCCGGCTGATACTCCCGGTCTTCGAGTCTCGTGCAAGGTTTCACCTTGGCGTAGTTGCCCGTGGCGAATAGCTCGTCCGCATTCAGCAGCTCCTTGAAATCGACGGCACGCTCGACAATCTCGTAGCCGTCGTCGCGCAGCAGCTGGATGACGCGCTGGCGCGTGATGCCGTTTAGGAACGTGCCGTTGATCGCGGGCGTGGTGACGACACTATCTTTCACCATGAACAGGTTCGCATACGAAAACTCGGCAACGTTGCCGCTCGGGTCTAAAACGACGCCGACATCGAACCCTTTTTCCTGCGCTTCGCCGACAGTGCGGGCAACGTTGGGATAAAGGCATGAAGCCTTGGCTTCCGTCGGCGCCATGTCGCGGGCCGGACGGCGGAAGCTCGAAAGACAGGCGCTGAACCCTTCGAACGGCGGCATTGGCGCTTCACGAACCACCATGGCGAAACGCGTGCTCTCCGGGTCCGGTAAAACCACCGCACCCTCTTCGGCATAATAGATCGGGCAGATATAAAGATCGGCGTCCTTGTCGAATTTGGCGATGCCTTCCCACGCTAGCTTTTCGATCTCCTCGACCGTTTTTGTCGGTTTCAGTCCGAGGACGCGCGCGGAATTCATCAATCGTGCGGCATGCTTTTCCAGGTCGGGGACACGGCCCGACATGTATCTTGCCCCGTCGAACACGGTGGATGCCAACCAGAATGCCTGGTGCCGGGGTGCCAACACACCCTTATCGCCGTCGTGCCACGCTTCATCTGCGTACGTCCAGACCGTGCCAGGTGCGTTGTGAGCCATGCAAAGGCCTCCCTCGGTTCTGTTTTATACGTTTGACCGGGAGAGTCAAAACGTGCGGAATTGTCCAATAAGCACGCATAGGTAGTATTATAAAGTAATATATATTTAAAAACGGTGACCCGTTTCGACGCGTTCATGTGCGGAAATCCAACAAACCAACCCCATAAACCATCCAGAAAAGAGAGGAAGAGACTAATGCATCCAGCCCACCTTAATCGTCCGGTATCAATCAATGTTGCGCGGCCGGTCGTCCTTTTCACGAGCGCAGAGGAGGCATGGTTCTGGTTCATGCGCACCGAAAAAGCGCGTGCGGAAAAGGCGAAAGCGGCGCAGAACGCCGCCGTGTTCGACAGGCCCTGTCTGCCGGATGACGTCTACACCATCGTATCCCAATTGCACCGGGCGCATGAACTATCGGAGCTGCATCTGGAAGTGATGGGCGAATACGGGTTTCTCGACCGGCCACCCTTTCCGGACGTCGACGACGAAGCGGTCGACTGGGTCATTTGGCTCGATGCGTTCGACATTCTGGAACCAGTTTTGTTTGCTCGGGGGATCGTCGAATGAGCCGACCATCGTTTATTCGCCCGCGTGGACAGTCCCTGGCGATCGTCATTTTCGGACCGTCGGCGCTTCCATATCTACGCGGATTAAAACCGGGTTATCGCCATTGCCTCGTCGCCACCCAGTCTGGAGGCAGTTGGCATTTAATAGACCCGCTTTCGAACGGCACCGAGGTCACGACATTGGGTGAACTGACACCGCGTGAGATCATCCAAACGTTCAACGGTTGCGGTTGTGATGCCGTTCCCGTGCAACGTCGGGCACCCGTGTGTAAGACAATGCCGCCCGCACCGTTCACGTGTGTCGAAGCGGTGAAACGGGTTCTTGGGATTCGTGCCTGGCATGTCGTCACGCCCTGGCAGTTGCGGCGGTACCTGGACCGTCGACGGTTCAGCAATCCTCGGTCAGCGTCCAAATCTGCGCGTGTCCGCCCTCTTCGTCGGGACGCGGCATGACGCGAATTTTTTCGGTGATGCCTTCCTCGGTCATTTCGCGCTCGATCGCGAGGAGAGTGCCTGCCGGTTGATCGCACAACGAGGCGGCGTAGGCAATCTCACTCTTCGCCGCCGTCATTGCCATCAGCATGTCGGGTGCGCCGTAGACTTCGAACAAGTGTGTCGCGAGCGCGCGAGCCGCGGCTTCGTCCTCGCCTTCGGGGACGACGGTGACTTGTACAAACGTCGAAAAGCCGAAGCTCGACAGTCCCAACCAACCCGATTTGAACGCGAGTTGGGTCTTTGTGTCCATCTGATCAGGCGTTGAATCCACGAAGGCGAACGTCCCCGTCACGGCCCATTCACCGGGCGCTGCCGCCAACGCGAACACATTCGTGTCTGAAGGGTCGAGCTGGATGGTGCGCGGCAGTTTCATAAAACCCTCGCAGGTTCCCACAGGTGTGCATAGGCAAAGAGGCCGGGCGTGCCGCCTGTGTGAATGAAGACACAGGCTTTGTCGGCAGGAAGCGAACCTTCCCCAAGAAGACTCAGAAACCCGTCGAAGGCTTTGCGGCTATAAACGGGATCAAGCAATAGGGTCTCCTCTTTCGCGCCACGCGAGATGGCGGTCATGGTCCCCGCGGTCGGTTTTCCGTAACCCTCCCCAAGATAGTCATCGGTGGTGATCACGTCGGCATCCTGAACCAGATCCGCTTTTCCCAGCATGCCCGCCAGATCGCGGCTTCGTTTCAGGACGCGGGGCTGTTGCAGGTCGGCGGTGCGGCGGACGCAGATTCCGAAAACCATCGCATCCGACCCGTAGTGACGTAAACCGGTGACCACGCCCGCGTGTGACGCGGCACTGCCGCTGGCGACGACAACCGCGCCCAGCCTCAAGCCCAGTGCGTCCGTTTGCTCGATGATCTCGCGCGCGCAATCGACATAACCGAGCGCGCCCAAAGGCGGATAATCGGCGCCCAGGTGGATAACATAAGGCTTGCCGCCCCGCGCCCGCACATCGTCTGCGATCTTCTCCAGATTGTCGTCCGCGGCCTTTTCATCCTCGCCGACGGGGAACATGTGGATCGGCACACCAAGAAGCCGGTCGAGAAGCATGTTCCCCGTCTTCTCCTGTCCGGCCGGCATGCCCTGGACCCGATTCTCTAGCTGGATTTCGCAGGCGAGCCCCAGTTTGCGGGCCGCCGCTGCGCATTGGCGGACAAAATTGGACTGTATGGCGCCGGTGATCAGTACCGTATCCGCGCCTTCGGCAAGCGCTTGACCGAAATAGTATTCGAGCTGTCGCGCCTTGTTACCACCAATGGCGAGCCCCGTCAGGTCATCACGTTTGACGAACAGATGTTTATGCCCGCTCGCGCGCATCGTGTTTTCGAGTGGCACCAACGGCGTTGGGGCATGCGCCAGCATGGCGCGCGGAAACGCGGGTACCGCATACTCGGATTTTTGTAGCATACTCGTTCTCCCCAGGGATTGAGTTTACTGACATGCGGCTTCGCGTCATCCTGTTTCTTATGAAGATCGTGGGAAGGCTGACGTTGGTGCTTTGCGTAACGCTCGCTCTGTGGGCGGGCAATGCGCACGCACTCGACAAGGAAATCTTGAATTCGGTCGTCCGTATCAAACCGGACTGGTCGTTGGCCGCGCGTGGCCGGGATGCGACGGGCAAACCGCGCGACCCCCAAGGGTCCGGCATCGCGGTCATGTCGGGCGGGTATATCGCGACCAATGTGCATGTGATTGGGGACGCCACCGATATTGATGTCATGACCGAGGACGGGCGGGTCCTTAAAGCGGCGATTATCGGACGGGATAAGATGACGGATATCGCCCTGATTAAGGTCGATGCCGACCTTCCAATTCTCGAGACCGCGCCAACGCCTGGATTGGCGGAAGCCGTCTGCGCGATCGGCAATCAGTTCGGCCTTGGTTTGAGCGTGACGTGCGGTGTCGTTTCCGCGGTCGGACGCAGCGGCATGGGTTTTAACCCGGTCGAGGACTTCATCCAGACCGACGCCGCCGTCAACCCGGGCGGGTCCGGCGGCGCGCTCGTCGATATGAGCGGCAGGCTCGTCGGCATGGTGGCGGCGATCTTCACGAAATCAAGCGATGCCGATATAGGGGTGAACTTCGCGACGTCCGTACCCTTGCTCATGCGGGTCGTGAACGACCTGAAAGCGCATGGTCACGTGGTGCGCGGTGTTGCGGGTTTCAAGGCAGGGCCGCTGCCGCCATCGATGGCGCACGCAGGCGGTGGCGCGATGGTCGAGAGTGTCGTTGTTGATGGACCGGCGTTCGTGGCCGGGCTGGAAGCGGGCGACGTCATCACGCACATCGACGGGGCGGCGGTGTCTTCGATGCCCGTCCTCGAAGCGATGATGTTCAAGAAGCGGCCAGGCGAGACGATGACGCTCGATACCATTCGCGGCGAGGAGAGGCGCAGGCTTACCATCAAGTTGGGTGGGGCGTGATGCGCATACTCGGCCTCGAGGATATCCAGCCCCTGGAAACCCTCTCTCAATCGCTCCTCGACGAGATGTACGAAGCCGGACAGAGCGTGCTTGAATGCGAGCGCAATTTATTGGAGGCGGGCAGCAACGTGGTGGCGGAGCTGTTGGAGGCTGACAGGGATTTCTATCAATGGGATCATTATCCCGACGGCGACGTCTACTGCCCGGGCAGCCATGCCCAATACTACTATCACTCACACCCGCCGGACGTACGCGGGAATAGCTGGGGTGAAGAGCACGGGCATTTCCACACGTTCCTGAGGCAAATGGGGTTCCCCGCCGAGGTGGCTGAGGATGCGAGCCCGGACCCCGATCCGGCAAGTCCCGACACCGAGCCGCCGGCGCACCTGGTGGCGATTTCGATGGGGTTCGACGGCAAGGCAGCCCGCCTGTTCACGACCAATAGATGGGTCACCGGTGAAGCCTGGTGCGACGCGCCCATCGTGACGCGGCTGTTGCGCCATTTCCATATCGGTCATCACGACCCGTCACCCATTGTAAATCAGTGGATCAACGGGATGCTGATACTTTTTCGTCCCACCGTCGAAGCATTGCTTCATGCCCGCGACGATGTCGTCGCCCAGCACGCGCCGGAAACCAGCACCCACGTTCTCGATGACAAGAACCTGGAAGTAACGTCGATTTCCGAGATCGACGTCAATGAACAGATGATGCGGATCATCGCGGCACGTGGCCGACGATCAGCTTGACGTCGCGACTGCGCCCTCGTCGGCAAACGCCGCGATCTCGTCTTCACCGAACCCGTATTCCGCAAGCACCTCTTCCGTGTGCTGACCGAACAGCGGCGCCGCCGTCGCGACTTCACCCGGGGTCTCCGAAAGTTTTATCGGCAGACCGAGGGTTCGGACCGGCCCCAGTTTCGAATGATCAACGGTCGGAATCATGTCCCGGGCCTGCGCATGCGGGTCCTCGAACATTTCACAGACGTCCATCACGGGCCCGGCCGGCACGCCTGCTTTTTCCAGACGTTCTAACCAATCGTCCTTGGTGCGGGTCTTGAAGATCGGCGTCAGGACGTTCTCGAGCTCTTTCAGATTGGCCATGCGCTCCGAGTTATTGGCGAACCGCGGATCGTCCGCGATCTCGGGCGATTCCATCGCATTCAATAATCGTTCCCAGTTGCGCTGGTTGGCGGCGCCGATGGTGATCCATCCGTCCTTGGTTTCGAACGCCTGGTAGGGACCGTTGAGCGGATGCGCAGATCCCATCGGGCCGGGCGCGATACCCGTCGCGAGCGCGATCGCGCTCTGCCAATAGGTGTGAACGATCCCGGCCTCGAACAGCGACGTGTCGACGATCTGGCCTTCCCCGGTCTTGAGCTTGTGGACATAAGCCGACACGCAACCAAGCGCGGCGAGTATACCTGCCGTGATGTCGGTGACAGGCGCGCCGACTTTGCAGGGCGGCCGCCCCGGCCCTTCGCCGGTGAACGACATCAGACCGCTCATGCCCTGTGCGATCAGGTCGAAACCGCCACGTTCCGCATAAGGGCCGGTGCGCCCAAATCCGGATATCGCACAGTAGATCAGACCCGGGTTGTCTTTCTTCAGATCTTCGTATCCGAAACCCAGCTTCTGCATCGTGTCGTGCCGGTAGTTTTCGGTGACCACGTCGGCGTCGGCGAGTAGCTTCCTCAAAACCTTCTTTCCGTTCTCGGTCTTGAGGTCGAGGGCGACACCGCGCTTGTTGCGGTTCATCATCATGTAAGCGGCCGACTCGCCGTCGATATCGGGGGGCAGAAAACGGCGCGAATCGTCACCCCCCGGGATCTTCTCAACCTTGATGACGTCGGCGCCCAAGTCGGCGAGCATCAGGCCGCATACCGGCCCCGCCATGATGTGGGCCAGTTCGACGACCTTCATGCCCTGAAGCGGGCCGAATGATTTTTCCATGGATGAATCCTCTCTCCGTCAGCGCCCTTTGAAGTCGGGCGTCTTCTTCTCCAGAAACGCTTTATAGCCGGTCCGGAAATCTTCGGTATCATAACACTCGAATCCCTCGGCGATCTCTTCGTCCGTCAAGGGTGCCGGGTCTTCGAGGCGTTCAAGGAATTTCTTGTGCCAGCGATGCACCAAGGGGGCGCCTGCGGCTACCCGTTCCGCGGCGGCGCGGGCTTCACTCATCACCTCCGCATCCGGTACGACACGTGAAATCACACCAAGCCGTAGCGCTTCGTCGGTGCCGAAGACGCGCCCTTCGAGAAGAATCTCGAGCGCAGGACCGGCACCCACCAACGACTTCAACGCGCCGATCTCGTGATACCCCATCACGAGGCCGAGTTTGGAAATGGGGACGCCGAAGCGGCTGGATTCACCACAGATACGGATATCGCAAAGCCCCGCGATCTCCATCCCGCCCCCGACACAGATGCCGCGGATGGCGGCGACCGTGGGATGAGGGCAGGCGCGCATGGCGTCGATGTTCTTGGCCATCAACGCCCCATAAGCCGCCGCCTGTTTCGAATTCGAACGGTCTGTCTCGAACTCGGAGATATCGTTACCGGGACTGAACGATTTTTCCCCGGCCCCGGCCAGGATAATGCAGCGGACGCTGTCGTCCTCGCTGAGCTCGGTGAAGGTATCCCCAAGCTTGCCCCACATGGTTTTCGTGAGCGCGTTCAGTTTTTCGGGCCGGTTGATGGTGATGGTGACGATCGACTTGTCGTCACGCTCAACCAGGATCGTATTGTCACTCATCGGTCAATCCGCGGTCTCAGCGAGATAATCCATCGCCGCCTGGCAGCCGCCCTTGTTAATGGGTACGCCAGCGAGTGCCAGGCCCATCTCGACGCCCGAAAGCGTCCCCATGAGGGTGAGGTCGTTGAAGTGACCCAGGTGGCCGATGCGGAACACTTTGCCCTTCACCTTACCGAGGCCGGTGCCGAGCGACATGTCAAACTTATCGAGGATCAGCTTGCGGATCTCGTCGGCATCGAAGCCGTCGGGGACGACCACGCCGGTTAGTACCGGTGAGTGCTCTTCTTCGACCTGACACAGCGTTTCCAACCCCCAATGCTCGACGGCGATGCGGCACGCCTTGGCGTGACGCTTGTGACGCGTGAACACGTTCTCCAGACCCTCCTCGTCGAGCAGCATCTTGAGCGCCTCTTCAAGCCCATAAAGAAGGTTGGTGGCGGGTGTGTATGGGAAGAAGCCGCTGGCGTTGTTCCCCAGCATCGCGCCCCAATCCCAATACGATTTTTTGAAGCCGCTCTTTTCGTGGGCGGCAAGCGCTTTCTGCGAGACGCAGTTGAAACCAAGGCCCGGCGGCAGCATCAAACCCTTCTGAGACCCGGTGATGGTGACGTCGACGCCCCATTCATCGTGTCGGTAGTCGGCGGACGCGAGACCCGAGATGGTGTCGACCATGAACAGCGCCGGGTGACCAGTGCTATCGATGGCTTTTCTCACCTCACCGATCCGCGACGTGACGCCGGTCGAGGTTTCGTTGTGCACGCAGCAGACGGCCTTGATCTCGTGGTTGGTATCTTCTTTCAGGCGTGCCGCGACTTTCTCCGGGTCGACGCCGTGGCGCCAGTCGCCGGAGATAAACTCCGGCTCCAACCCGATGCGGGTCGCAAGTTCGTGCCAGAGCGTTGCGAACTGGCCTGTCTCGTACATCAAAACTTTATCGCCGGGGCTGAGCGCATTGACGAGCGCGGCTTCCCACGCGCCGGTTCCCGATGACGGGAACACGATGACCGGGCATTCGGTTTTAAAAACGCCCTTCAGTTTTTCGAGGACGCGCTTCCCCATCTCGCCGAAGTCGGGACCACGGTGGTCGATCACCGGCATGTCCATGGCCCGGAGAACGCGGTCGGGGACCGGGCTTGGGCCCGGAATCTGCAGGAAATGTCGGCCGCTCTTGTATGCCATGATGTTCCTCCGTGGCTGGCTATTATCAGCGAGGGCGGCATAATGAATACAATTTCATAACTTCGCAACCCCTAATTTCTGCCGTTTTAATTTCGGTGTTGATTTTTGAATACAATTTTGTAGCATCAGAGAGCTAGCAAGGAGACGATGATGCCCCGCGATGACTACGGACTGCGCGCCACCGGCCGGATTGGTGATGAGAAACTCGCAAAACGGATCGATGATGCTATCTCTGGCAGGGTTCTGTTCGACCCGTTCTCGCGTGGTCGATATGCGACGGATGCATCGTTCTATCAGATCGAGCCAGTGGGCGTCGTGGTGCCGGAGACGGCGGAAGACGCCCGTGCGGTGATCGATATCGCCCGTGACGAGGGTGTGCCCGTTCTCCCACGTGGCGGTGGGACATCGCAGTGTGGTCAGACGGTGGGCGAGGCCATCGTGCTCGATACGTCGAAACACATGAATAACGTCCTCGAGTTCGATGCCTCTTCGCGCACAGCCCGGGTCGAGCCGGGAATCGTTCTCGACCGCCTGAACGCGTTTCTCAAGCCGCACGGGCTTTGGTTCCCGGTCGACGTCTCGACGTCTTCACGCGCCACCATCGGCGGGATGACCGGTAATAATTCCTGCGGGTCGCGTTCGATCCGCTATGGGACGATGCGCGATAACGTCCGTGCCATCGATGCCCTCCTCGCAGATGGCGCCGCCATGCACTTCGGCGAAGTGACCGACAATATGACGATGGCGCATCTGAGCGACATCCAACGTGATCTTGTCGCGACACTGTTGGGGCTTGGCCGCGACAACGAAGCGCTGATCAAAGAGAAGTTTCCCGATCTGATGCGGCGTGTCGGGGGGTATAACATCGACGCCCTCATGCCGGCGGGGCCCAACCGCGGCAGCTGGGACAATCAGACCGTCCACAAGACTGCGCCACACCCGAATCTCGCGCATCTTCTGATCGGATCGGAAGGGACGCTCGCGTTCTCCACATCCATCGATATCGACCTGCAGCCCCTCCCGAAAAACAAGACGCTCGGCGTCTGCCACTTCCCGAAATTCTATGACGCGATGGATGCGGCACAGCATCTGGTGAAGCTCGGGCCGGTCGCGGTCGAGCTTGTCGACCGCACCATGATCGGCCTTTCGCGGGAAATCCCGATGTTCCGCGACACCGTCGACCGCTTCATCAAGGGCGAGCCGGATGCGGTTTTGCTGGTCGAGTTTGCGGAACCGGATCAGCAAGAGAATCTAAAGCGCCTGAAACAGTTGGTCGAGCTGATGGGCGATCTGGGCTTCCCGGACGCCGTCGTCGAAGCCGTCGATCCCGACTTCCAAAAAGCGATCTGGGAGGTCAGGAAATCCGGGCTCAACATCATGATGTCGATGAAGGGGGACGGGAAGCCGATCTCTTTCGTCGAGGATTGCGCGGTCCGGCTGGAAGACCTCGCGGAATACACCGACCGCCTGACCCAGGTGTTTCACAAGCATGGGACCGAGGGGACGTGGTATGCGCACGCCTCCGTCGGCACACTGCATGTCCGCCCGGTGGTCAATCTCAAACAGGAAATGGGCGCCAAGCAGATGCGCGCGATCGCCGAAGAGGCGTTCGAGATGGTGCGTGAATATAAGGGGTCTCACTCGGGTGAGCATGGGGATGGACTCGTACGCTCCGAGTTCCACGAACCGATGTTCGGCAAAGAGATGGTCGCCGCCTTTAGAAACGTGAAGCAGGCGTTTGACGAAGACGGCCTGTTCAACCCGGGAAAGATCGTCGACCCGCCGAAGATGGATGATCGCACCCTGTTCCGCTTCAAGCCGGGATACCAGCCGATTGAAATCGAAACCGCGATGGATTGGTCGGACTGGGGCGGGTTCTCGGGTGCGGTCGAGATGTGCAACAACAATGGCGCATGCCGGAAGTCCGATCCGGGGGTCATGTGTCCGTCGTTTCGCGTGACGGGTGACGAGCAGCATCTGACGCGCGGCCGCGCCAACACGCTCAGGCTCGCCATTTCGGGGCAGTTGGGCGTCGACGCCTTCACCTCCGACGCCATGAAAGACACCATGCGGTTGTGCGTCGGGTGCAAGGGGTGTAAGCGCGAATGCCCGACGGGTGTCGACATGGCGAAGATGAAGACCGAATTCCTCTATCACTATAACAAGCGCCACGGCGTCTCGTTTAAAGACAAGTTGATCGCCTACCTGCCGCGCTATGCGCCGATGGCATCGCGTATGGCGGGGCTTTTGAACCTGCGCGATGTGATCCCTGGTCTCGCGAAATTATCGGAAGTCATGCTCGGGTTCTCGTCGAAGCGCACGCTCCCAAAATGGCGGGGCGATATCTTCGAGACGAGTGCGTCCGGCGTGCACCCGGAATCGTGCCCTGTCGGGCAGGCCGTCGTCCTTTTCGCCGATACGTTCTCGACCTACTTCGAGCCGGAGAATCTCCACGCTGCCAAGCGGGTGCTGGATGCGGCGGGATATCGTGTTGTCGTCGCGAAACCTAACAAGGGTGAGCGGCCGCTTTGTTGTGGGCGGACCTTCCTCGCCGCGGGGCTCGTCGACGAGGCGAAAACCGAAGCGCGCCGGATGGCGGACGCCGTCTTACCATTCGTGAAAGCCGGCGTTCCCATCGTTGGTTTGGAGCCGTCGTGCCTGTTCACCCTTAAGGACGAGTTCTCGTCATTGCTCCCGAAAGAGGAAGCGGATGTGATCGCGAAACACGCCATGTTGTTCGAGGAATTCATCGCCTCCGAAATCGATGCCGGCACGTTTAAACTGGATTTGCAGCCGATTACGCAATCGAAGGCGCTTCTACACGGACATTGTCATCAAAAAGCGTTCGCGGCGATGAGTGCGGTCGAGAAAACCCTCAAGTTCGTTCCCGGGCTTAAGGTTGAGACGGTTGAGAGCAGTTGCTGCGGGATGGCGGGGGCGTTCGGGTACGAGGCCGCCAACTACGAAACCTCGATCAAGATGGCGGAACTCTCACTCCTGCCAAAAGTGCGCAACGCGGACATGGATACGATTGTCGTTGCCGACGGCACGAGTTGCCGCCACCAGATCGCTGACGGCGCGGCGCGCGAAGCGGTTCACGTGGCGCGCGTTCTCGAGATGGCGCTCGCAAACGGAGGTGGTGCATCATGAACCAAATTTCAGAGATCGCACCCCGCACGACGTTGCATGAAGAACTGGTCGGGCGCCTGCGCGACATGATTTTCTCGGGTGAGCTGAAGGGGGGCGACCGTGTTCCCGAACAGAAGCTCTGCGATATGTTGGGAATATCGCGCACGCCACTTCGTGAAGCGCTCAAGGTGCTCGGCAACGAGGGGCTCTTGGAGCTTCTCCCGAACCGGGGCGCACGCGTCGCGACGTTAAGTGAGGCCGATATCGACGAGATTTTCCCGGTCATGGGGGCACTGGAGGCGCTTTCCGGTGAACTGGCGTGCGCGAGACTGACCGACGCCGAGTTCGCCGAAATCCGTGCGCTGCACTATCAGATGGCGCTGCATCACACCCGCGGCGAACTTGCCGATTATTTCCGGGTCAACCAGCAGATTCACGAATGCATTCTGAAGGCGGCGGCGAACCCGACACTGGAAGCGCAATACACATCGCTCGCCGGGCGTATCCGGCTGGCCCGCTTTAGGGCCAACATGACCGATAAACGCTGGGATCAGGCGATGCGCGAGCACGAGGAAATGCTATGCGCACTTGAAGCACGCGACGGTAAGCGGTTGTCGGAAGTGCTGAGCCGTCACCTCGAGAACAAACGCGAGACCGTCAAGCAGGCGATCAGGGAAGGTGCCGGTGAAGCGCACGGTCCGGCCGTCGCTTACGACTGATCTTTGCCCTCTCCCTCGGGAGAGGGTGTCGCGTGAGGGGCTCCTAATCCTGTCCTTCTCCCAAGGGAGAGAGAACTCTCGCATCGAAGCCGCGATTTTCTTCAGTATGATGCGCCGAAAGCGCAGGTGCCGAATGACGGGAAATGCGTCCGTTAACCAAGTCCCGGTGACGCCGGTCACAGACGGGCGGGTGTTTCGAAGCCCATAGTCGGTCATCAAATATGACTTCTGGGTCGACGCCGATGTTCGCGCAAATCGATTTCAAACACATGCACATCAACCCGCAGTTCTTTCGCGGTGTCGCGCGCTTGCTCGGGTTCCGCCGTCATGCCCGTCCGGTGGTTTTCCGCACGCCGCCTTCTGCTCGCTAAGCCGAAAACTTCAATCACGCCCCTCTCGCCATTTCGTTACTGGTCAGATCGCGGCTTGGGGCTAATATGCCCCGCATGTGGCAGCAGCTTTCAGACTTCATTTTCGGTGAACCCGTCCGGCAGGCCCTTCCGGCCCGAGTGAGACAGCAGATCGAACGGCGCCAGGCGGTCAGCGAACGGCTGATTTCGTGGGTGCAGTTCGCGCTCATTCTCTTGTTCGGCAGCCTCTGGCTGGCGGCCCAGCAGGTCAACATGACCGACACGCCCTTTCAGGTCGTCCCCGTGGCGCTGGCGGCGTACTTCGTTTTCACTGTGACCCGCCTTATCCTGTCTTATCGAATCTCCCTGCCGCACTGGTTTCTTACCATATCGGTGTTGATGGACGTGGCGTTGTTGATGCTGCTGATCTGGAGCTTCCACATCCAGTATGAGCAGCCGGCGAGTTTCTATCTGAAGGCGCCGACGATCATGTATGTCTTCATCTTCATCGCGCTCCGGGCGCTCCGGTTCGAGCCCCGCTACATCCTGACGACGGGGATCGCCGCTATCGTCGGGTGGAGCGTGCTTGTCTGGTATGTCGTATCCATCGTGCCCGAAGACCCGATGATCACGCGGGATTACGTCCAATACATGACGTCGAATTCGGTACTGATCGGCGCCGAAATCGACAAGATGGTCTCGATCTTTCTGGTGACGGCGGTGCTCAGCATTGCGGTCGTCCGGGCACGCCGCGCGTTCTTCCGCGCGGTCCTCGAACAGACGGCGGCGGAGGATCTTTCCAGGTTCGTCTCCAAGGAAGTGGCGCAGCGGATCACGTCATCCGACCGGCAGATCCAGCCGGGTGATGGCGAGAGCCGGGAAGCGACGATCATATTCACCGATATCGAAGGGTTTTCGACGGTATCCGAAAACATGTCGGCGCAGGAACTGGCGAAAACCCTCAACGAATACTTCGGTGCGATGGGGGAAGTGATCGACAGGTACGGCGGCGTCATCACCTTGTTCGAGGGCGATCTGATGCTGATCACTTTTAATGCGGTTCAGGAAGACCCGGACCACGCCCGGAACGCCGTCCGCACCGCCATCGAGATCGAGAAGACGGCGCGCACACGTTTGTTCAACGGTGTATCTCTCAAGACCCGCTGCGGCATCAATACCGGCGAGATCACGGTCGGCGCCGTGGGGGCGCAGGACAGGTTGGTGTTCACGGTACACGGCGACAACGTCAACATCGCCGCCCGCCTCGAACAGCTGAACAAGGATTACGGCACCTACATCATGATGGGCGAGGCGACCCATCTGGCGGTTGATGGCGACTACGCCTGCGAGCTTGTTTGCGAAACCCAGGTCAAGGGCCGCGCGCAACCGGTGAAGGTTTACAAGCCGAGTTGAACTGAATGAACGTGTCATTCCCGCGAAAACGGGAACCCAGAAGTTCATTGGTCTAACTGGGCCCCCGCGTGCGCGGGAATGACACGTCTGGGGTCAGGCCCGCAACGTCCCGCCCGTGGCCTTTTCGACCGCCTGAACGATCTTTTTCGAAATGCCCTCGATCTCTTCGTCGGTCAGGGTGTTCTCGGTCGGCTGAAGGACGACGGTGACGGCGAGCGATTTCCTGCCCTCGCCAAGCGACGGCCCCTCGAACACATCGAACACACGGACATCGGCGATCAGCGTTTTCTCGGCACCACGCGCCGCCTGCACGACCTTGGCGGCCTCCGTTTCGGTGTCGACGACAAACGCGAAGTCACGCTCGATCGGCTGGAACGGGGACAGCGTCAGCATCGGCCGCGCCGCGGATTTGGCCTTCGGTTGCGGCACCGTGTCCGGATAGATTTCGAACGCAACCACCGGCCCTTTGACGTCGAGCGCACGCAGCACCTTCGGATTGATCTCGCCGAACCGCGCCAGGGTGTTCTTAGGACCAAGCCTGAGTTCGCCCGCGCGGCCCGGGTGGTAGTAGGTCAGCACATCTGTGAACACCTGAAGATTCCCAACGGGTGCGCCGAGCGCTTCCAATACCGCCAGCGCGTCGGCCTTCGCCATGTAGGCATCGACCGGGGCCGGGGCCTTCGACCAGTGTTTGGCGCCGGTCAACCCGGACCGTATCCCCACCGCCGAAATACGCTGATCGTCCGGGCCGTCGCCGAAATACTCGGGGCCGACTTCGAAAAGATCGGCATTCGCAAAACCACGATCGGCATTACGCCCGGCGGCCTGGATCAGATTGGCAAGCGCGCTCGGCCGCATGACCGAAAGCTCCGAGCTGATCGGGTTGGCGATCCGGATGCTGTCAGGTGTTTCGGCGAACAAGGCCGCTTCCTTCTCGCCCATGAACGAATAGGTGACGGCTTCCGTCAGCCCACGTGCGGCAAGGGTGCGCCGGGTCACGGCGCGGCGCTTCTGCGACAGGTTCAGTGCCGGTTTCGGGAGTGTCGTCTCGCGTGGCAGCGGCGTGACGGGGATATTGTCGAAACCGTTGATGCGGACGACCTCTTCGACCAGGCACGCTTCGTGGACGATGTCGCTGCGCCAGGACGGGATTTTCACCTGCCAGGTCTCGCTGTCGCCGGAGATTTCAAAGCCGAGGACGGCGAGGATGCGCTGAATTTCGTCGCGCGGCACGTCGACGCCTGCGAGTTCCTTCACACGATCGGGCCGGAAGTCGAGGCTGCGGCCCTTTTCCGGATTGCCGCCCGCGATTACGACTTCAGATGGTTCCCCGCCGCAAAGATCCATTACGAGACGGGTTGCGATCTCCATCCCGGTCTCGAGAAATGCCGGGTCGATGCCGCGCTCGAACCGATATCGCGCGTCAGAGATAATCTGCAGCTTGCGCCCGGTCATTGCAGTGCGCACCGGATCGAAATAGGCGCTTTCGATGAAGACATTGACCGTTTCATCGGTCACACCCGAGACTTCGCCACCCATGACGCCGCCCAGACCTTCCGGGCCGTTGTCGTCGGTGATGAGGGTCATTTCGTCGTCGAAGGTGTATTCTTTTTCGTTGAGCGCCAGCATCTTCTCGCCGGATTTCGACAGCCGGACGCGAATATCACCCTTAACCTTATCCGCGTCGAACACGTGCAAGGGCCGGTTCAGGTCGATGGTCATCAAGTTGGTGATGTCGACCAAAGCCGAGATCGGCCGGAGGCCGACGGCGATCAGTTTCTCTTTCAACCACTCCGGGCTCTCCCCGTTCGTGACGCCATTGACGTAACGGCCGACGAAGTACGGGCACGGCTTGTTGTCTGGATCATCGAAATCAAGGTGTACGTTGATCGGACTTTCGAAGCTGCCGGGGACAGGGCCGTTGGCGAGCGGTTTCAAAGAACCGATGCCGGCGGCTGCAAGGTCGCGGGCAATGCCCCTGACGCCTAGGCAATCACCCCGGTTCGGTGTGATGGCGATATCGATGATCGGATCGTTCAGTCCCATGATATCGACGGCGGGCTTTCCGATGGGTGTGTCTTCGGGGAGATCGACGATGCCGTCGTGCTCGTCCGATATGCCCATTTCACGTTCGGACAGGAGCATCCCGTTCGAAAGGACGCCTCGGATTTCCGTCGGTTTAAGGGTGACGTCGATGCCGGGAATGTAGGACCCGCCAGGCGCGAAGACGCCGATCATGCCGGTGCGCGCGTTGGGCGCGCCGCAGACGAGTTCAACCGTCTCCCCGTTACCCGGGTCGACCTGACAGACCCGGAGCCGGTCGGCGTTCGGGTGCTGTTTGGCTTCGACGACTTTAGCGGTGACGAACGTCTCGAGACCCTTGGCGCGGTCCTCGACCCCTTCGAGTTCGAGCCCGACCATGGTCAGCGCATCGGTGATCTCGGTCAGCGACGCGTTTGTGTCCAGATGTTCCTTGAGCCAGGAAAGGGTGAATTTCATCGGACCAGCCCTCCCACCATGCCGGGGACTTCGAGCGAGCGGAACCCGTAATGCCTCAGCCATCTGAGATCGCTGTCATAGAACGTGCGCAGATCGGGGATGCCGTATTTCAGCATCGCCAGACGTTCGATTCCGATCCCGAAAGCGAAGCCCTGGTATTCGGTGGGATCGATGCCGCAGTTTGCGAGCACGTTCGGGTTGACCATCCCGGAGCCCAGGATTTCGAGCCAGTCGTCGCCGTGGCCGATACGGAATTCGCCGCCGTCGCGCGTGCAGCCGATGTCGACTTCGGCCGACGGTTCGGTGAACGGGAAATAGCTCGGCCGGAACCGGACCGGCAGGTCGTCCACTTCAAAGAACGCACTGCAGAACTCGATCAGGCATCCCTTCAGATGGCCCATGTGCGACGTTTTGTCGATGACCAGCCCTTCGACCTGATGGAACATTGGTGAGTGGGTGGCGTCATAGTCGGAGCGATAGGTGCGGCCGGGCGTGATGATCCTGATCGGCGGCTTTTCGGCCGTCATGGTCCTGATCTGCACCGGGCTGGTGTGTGTCCTCAAAACCTTGCGTTCGCCATGCTCACCGGGGAGGTAGAAGGTGTCGTGTTCCTGTCTCGCGGGGTGGTCGGCGGGAATATTGAGCGCGGTGAAGTTATGCCAGTCATCTTCGATGTCCGGGCCTTCGGCGACGACGAAGCCCATCTCTCCGAAGATCGCCGTGATTTCGTCGATGGTCTGGCTAATTGGGTGGATCGAGCCTTCGGTTTCAGGGGCGGGGGGAAGGGTGACGTCGATTTTTTCCGTCATCAGGCGGCGGTCGAGATCGGCATCGGCGAGCGTCGTCTTCTTGCTGTCGAGCGCTTCCGCAATCTCGTCTTTCAGCGCGTTCAGCGCCTGACCGGCGGCCTTGCGTTCATCGGGGGCCATCTGACCCAAGCCCTTCATCATGTCGGTGATGCGGCCCTTCTTGCCGAGCACGGCGACGCGGATTTCCTCGAGCGCGTCCACGCTTTCGGCGGCGTCGACGTCTTTCAGAATGTCGTCTCGCAGCTGGTCCGGATTGTCCATCTTTTCCCCGCTTTAAACCAAATGGCCTTAAACACACGAACGGGAGTAACGCCCAAGGCGCTACTCCCGTTCCAAAACTCGGATGCTCCCGAAACTCGGGAAATTAAGCGTTCTGGCTGAGAGCGGCCTGGGCCTGATCCACCAGCGCTTTAAACGCTTCCGGTTCGTTCATGGCGAGATCCGCCAGAACCTTGCGGTCCAGTTCGATCCCGGCCTTGGTCAGGCCGTTCATGAACACCGAATAGCTGAGTCCGTTTTCGCGCGCACCGGCGTTGATCCGCTGGATCCAGAGGCGGCGGAACTGCCGCTTTTTCTGACGGCGGTCGCGATAGGCGTACTGGAGGCCTTTCTCGACGCGCTCGATGGCGGTGCGGAAGTTCGTGCTGTTGCGGCCCCGATAACCCTTGGCGAGTTTCAGAACCTTTTTGTGACGGGCATGCGACGTTTTGCCGCGCGTTACACGTGCCATGACTAAATCTCCTCCGCTTAAGCGTTCGGCATGTACGACTTGACGATCCGTGCGTCCTGCGGGGACAGGGTCATCATGCCGCGCGCCTGGCGCTTCATTTTGGTGGAACGTTTACGGAGATTGTGCCGCTTGAAGGCGACGGCCGCGCGCACCTTGCCGGTGCCCGTCAGCTTGAAGCGCTTTTTTGCGCTCGACTTGGTCTTCAGTTTGGGCATTTCCCTCTTCCTTCATCAAAAGGGGCCAAAAGGCCCGGTTTCTCTATGCCCAGCTTATGAGCCGGGTGGGTTCAAGCGGCGAGGCATGCCCTTTCAGCCATGCCGCTCGGCCGTCCATATCGCGGCGGCGCGCGGTTTATAGCGGTGAAGACCCCGATTGGCAAGGGGTGTGGCGGAATTTGGCGATGCCGGTGCTAGAACGCCAGAAGGTCGTCGGCTTCCTGCGCTTCTTCCGTCGTCCACTGGCGCACCGGTGTCGGTGCAGCCACACGGTCGAACGGCAAGAACGTGCCTTCGCCCGGCGCGTCCAGGGTTACCGAACCGCCCGGCGCGACAATTTCGATCGCGCCTTCGCGGATTTGATAGCCGTAGTGTGAGGTTCCCGCCGGCATGCCGACCGTCAGGCGCCCGGCGACGAATTCGGTGCCACGGATGCCAATCGTCGCGACCGGGGTGTCGATCTCCACGCTTTGGAAGTCTTTGTGGCTGATCGCGCCGGAAACGTACCGAAACACACCTTCGACGAACTTCAGACCCTGTTTGTCCCTGGCGTCCGTGAGGCCGTGCACGTCATAGACCATTTCGTCGATTTGGATGATCGCATCCGCGCCCATCTGCAGGGTCGAAGAATCCGTGAAACGCACGATCAGCCGGGCACCGCCTGCAGTTTCGATCTTGTCGCCGGCGTAAACGGCGCTCCCCTCCGCAAGCGGCACGGTCTCGCCACCCTGAGTGCGCATCGCATCGCCTTTCTGACGTTCGACGGTGCCGGCACGTTCAAGGGCGGCAGCGGGAATGGCGATCATCGCGGCCAACAAAACGGCACCGATGAAGCGGGTCAATCTAAACATACGTCATTACTCCTCATGCCGTGCCCAGCAATGCCGGGTACGACATGAAATACGTGCAATTCACGGGCTTGGATTATCTGGGTGCGATGACCATCGTCATCAGACGGCCTTCCGGGCGCGGATGCTGCTCGACCTTTGCGATTTCGTCGACTTCTTCGCGCACACGCTCCAGCACCTTGAGACCGAGATCCTGGTGGGCCATTTCGCGGCCACGGAACCTGATCGTCATCTTGACCTTGTCGCCATCGTCCAGGAACCGGCGCACGGCCTTCATCTTGACCTCGTAATCGTGGTCGTCGATGCCGGGGCGCATCTTAATTTCCTTAACTTCGATGACTTTCTGTTTTTTGCGGGCTTCGTTGGCCTTTTTCTGCGCCTCGTATTTGTACTTCCCGTAATCGAGAATCTTACAAACGGGCGGGTCGGCATTCGGTGACACCTCGACGAGGTCTAAACCAACCTCGACGGCCATGTCGATTGCTTCCTGAAGGCCAATGACGCCGACCATCTCACCGTCGGCGTCAACGAGGCGAACGGGGTCAGCTTGAATATCTTCGTTGGCGCGGGGTCCATCTTTGGACGGCGGCGCCGGTGGGCCGGGTCTGCGGGCTATGGAAATCTCTCCTCTTGCAGTTACACCAAAGACCCGCCAAAGCGGGTCTGGACGTTATATTATCTCTTAAAAGCGTTGTCCGCCAAGCGGACCGAGCGCTTCCCGGCTAAGTCTATCGACTGCCTCTTCCAGCGCAACAATTTCTTGATCCTTGCCGCCCAGGCGCCGGATCGCGACTTGGCGGGCTTCCGCCTCTCGGCCGCCGACGACCAGGATCGCAGGCACCTTGGCGTGGGAATGCTCGCGGATCTTGTAGTTGATTTTCTCGTTCCGGAGGTCCGCCTCGGCGCGCACCCCGGCTTTCGCGAGCGTCGCAACCACCTCTTCGGCATAACCGTCCAGTTCGTTGGTGATCGGCGCGACGACAACCTGAACCGGGGACAGCCACATCGGCAGGCGTCCGGCGAAGTTCTCGATCAGAATACCGATAAACCGTTCGAACGAGCCCAAGATCGCCCGGTGCAGCATGACCGGGCGGTGTTTGCCCCCGTCCTCGCCGACGTACTCGGCATCCAGGCGTTCCGGAAGAACGAAGTCGACCTGCAGTGTCCCACATTGCCAGTCACGACCGATGGCATCGCGCAGCACGAATTCGAGCTTCGGCCCATAAAACGCGCCCTCGCCCGGGTTCATGATCAGGTCGGCGCCGGCCTTGATGGCGGCGTCCTTGAGGGCGGTTTCAGCCTTGTCCCACGTCTCGTCCGAGCCGGCTCGCACGTCCGGGCGGTCGGAAAACTTGACCGCGAATTCCTCGAAGCCGAAGTCCCGATAGATCGACGCCAAGAGCGCGATGAAGATCTCTGTTTCGCTCTCGATCTGGTCTTCCGTGCAGAAGATGTGCGCATCATCCTGCGTGAACGCACGCACGCGCATCAGCCCGTGAAGGGCACCCGACGGCTCATAACGGTGACAAGAGCCGAATTCGGCCATCCTGAGCGGCAGATCGCGATAGCTTTTGATCCCCTGGCGGAAGATCTGCACGTGACAGGGGCAATTCATGGGCTTGAGGGCGAGATGACGGATACCGCCGTCGGCAGCGGCGTCATCAGACGCATCCGCGCTGCCCGCGCTCTCGCTCGCCTCGCCGCCGCTCTCATCGACTTCGGCGATGAACATGTGCTCGCGGAATTTCTCCCAGTGGCCGGATTCTTCCCATAGCTTGCGGTCGACCAGTTGAGGTGTTTTCACTTCGACGTAACCGGCAGCGTCCAGCCGTTTGCGCATGTACTGTTCGCACGTCCGATAGAGCGACCAGCCCTTCGGATGCCAAAATACCGAACCGCGCGCCTCTTCCTGGATGTGGAAAAGGTCCATTTCCTTGCCCAAACGGCGGTGGTCGCGCTTTTCCGCTTCCTCGATCCGTGTCAGGTAGGCTTTCAGTTCTTTGTCGTTCCGCCACGCCGTTCCATAAATGCGCTGCAACTGTGGATTACGTGCATCGCCGCGCCAGTAGGCACCGGCCAGCTTCATCAATTTAAACGACTTACCGAGCCTGCCCGTCGACGGCAGGTGCGGACCGCGGCAAAGGTCGATCCAGTCGCCCTGACGATACATCGTGATGTCTTCGCCGTCCGGCAGTTCCATCACCCACTCCGCCTTGAATGTCTCGCCTTTCTCTTTGAAGAAGTTGGCAACGTCGTCGCGCGTCCAAACCTCGCGCACGATCGGCACATCGCGGTCGACGATCTCCGCCATTCGCTTTTCGATGGCTTCGAAATCCTCGGTCGAGAACGGCTCTTCGCGGTGGAAGTCGTAATAGAAGCCTTCCTCCGTCGCCGGACCGAACGTGATCTGGGTCTCGGGATAGAGCTCCTGCACGGCCATCGCCAGGACATGCGCGGCGTCGTGGCGCAGCACGTCGAGTGCTTCGGATTCCTGCTTGTCCGTGATAATGGCGACGTTGGCGTCGCTTTCGATAGTTCGGTCGAGATCCCACAACTCGCCGTCGACCTTCACGACCATCGCCGCCTTGGCGAGGCCGGGGCCGATGGACTGGGCGATTTCGGCGCCCGTCACCGGATTGTCGTAGTCTCGGACGGAACCGTCCGGAAGCGTGATGGCGACCATTGATCGAAAGCCTTGAAATTCAAACTCAGCGGGTAGTTAAAGCGCGGCGCGCAAGGCGTCAAGAACCGCCTTCCATAGAGAGTGCCCGATAAACCTCTTCGACACCAAGGTCTGCGAGGGCGTGACGCCTCAGGATCGTGACATCTTGACCGCGTTGGGCGCAAAGCGCGGGATCGGAGGCGTCCGAATAAAGCACAACCGACGGAATGCCCACGAACGCCGCGACATGCATGGTGCCGTTGTCGTTACCGACGGCGAACCGCGCTCGTGTTGCGACGGTGACCAGATCGATCAGGGATGTCTCACCGGCGATATTTCTTGCCGTCAGGGAGCCCTCGATCAGCGCTGCGGCCAAGGGCCGCTCAGAAGAAGTACCGGCGACGACGGGCACGATGCCGCTACCATCCAGTTTGCCGATCAAGTCGCGGTATCGTTCCCGGGGCCAGCGCTTCAAGGGCCGGTGTTCGGCGCCACCGGGGACGATCAGGCAGAATTGGTCCGGCAGTTTTAGGTGCGAGACGTCGCTGACGACGGGGCTGAGGTCGGGGAGCGGGACGTCGTCTATCCCGGCCATTGAAAGTTGTTCCGCCTGGCGCTCGAGCGTGTGCATTAAATCGCGCTTCGGGTTGTTGTGAGGGTGCGAGCATCCCCTGGCGATTCCGGACCATTCCGGCTTGGGACCGGGAAAAAACAGGCGGAAATAGCTGCTGGAGCGGTCCGACGTCTGTAGGTCGTAAACACGCTTAAACCCGCCATCCCGAAGCTTTCTGCGAAGCGCCAGCCACTTGTTGATTTCCGCGAACCTGGGTCTGTCATCGATCATCACCTCGTCGGCGACTTTCGCGGCTTTGATCAGGTCCGCATAAGGGGCCGTGGTCAGGACGGTGATGCGGTCCCCGGCGTGGTGTTTGCGAATCGCCGCCATCGGGCCCAGAGCCTGCACGACGTCGCCGAGGGCGCCCAGCTTGATGACGAGAATGTGGTTTCGTTCGGGTGCGGTTGCCGCCATCGGCCTCAGGCGCTGCCCCATGCCGCGAGAACCTCGTTATAGACGTCGAGAGTCTTATCGCACATTTGCGTCTTCGAGAAGTTCTTGCGGACATGTTCTATCGCCGTGCCGGCGAGTTGGGTGCGAGCATGCCCGTCCAGTGACAGACCCTTGGTGATGGCTTCGGCCAAAGCATCGGCATCGCCGGGCGGCGTCAGCCAGCCGGTGACGCCCGGGATCACCGTTTCTTTAGCACCGCCGTGGTCGGTCGCGATCACCGGGCGGCCCATGGCCTGCGCCTCACAGACGATACGGCCGAATGCTTCCGGGTCGGTCGATGCGGAAACCACCAGATCTGTCAGCTTATAGGCGGCCGCCATATCCTCGCAGTGGTCGACGATGCGGACCACTTCTTCGAGGCCGTGTCGCACAATACGCGCCTCGAGTTCTCGGCGGTAATCCTCGCGGCCCTGGGCACTGCCGACCAAAAGGCAGCGGATGTTGCGGTGTTCCAGCTTGGCGATGGCTTCGATGAGTACGAGCTGACCTTTCCATCGCGTGAGACGCCCCGGCAGCATGACAATGGGAATCCCGTCCGGCAGACGCCAATCGTTGGCCAGCTTGATGACGCGCTCGGCGGAGACCTTTTCGGGGTCGAACTTCTCCAGATCGACACCGCGGTGGATGATGCGGATCTTCTCCACCGGCACCCCGTAGTGACGACGGATATGACCGCCGATGAAGGCGGAGATGGCGATCACGCGCTCGCCCATGGTCATGATCGAGTTGTACTTGCGCTTGATCCAGTTCCCGATCGAGTAGGTGCCGTGAAAGGTTGTGACGAGGGGCACCTTGGTGCGTTGGCAGGCAAAATAGGCGCTCCACGCGGGCGCGCGCGAGCGCACGTGCACGATATCCACGTGCTGTTGCTTGATCAGTTCGGCGATGCGCTCGACATTGCGATACATGACAATCGGGTTCTTAGAGGCGACGGGCAGTAAAAAATGCTCGGCGTTGACCCGGGTCAGGTCGTGTACAAGCAGCCCGCCCTCGGAGGCGACGATGGCCCGGCCGCCCGCGGCATTGATGGCGCCGGCGATTTCGACGGTGCCGCGCTCGACGCCGCCGCTGCCGCCCAGTGCGGGCAGGATCTGCAATACCGTCGGTGGCCGTCCCTCAACCTGTTCGGGGCGTGCCATCGCGTCGTCATGGGTGTTAAGGTGCGCGCTGTCGTTCATGGTCATAACAGTGTAATACGGGAGCCCGCATGTCCGATCAAACAAAAGACCCGGAGATCCTGACGCGCGAGGACGGATCGATGATTGCCTACCGTCACACGGCTGGCAAGTCGCCAGGTGTTACATTCCTGACGGGCTTCAAATCCGACATGCAGGGTGGCAAGGCGACGGCGCTGGAAACTTTCTGCACGGCTAAAGGGCACGCGTTTACGCGGTTCGACTATTTCGGGCATGGCGAATCCTCGGGCGCGTTCGAGGACGGGACCATTGGTCGTTGGGCGGATGACGCCGTCCATGTGCTGGACGAGGTGACCGAAGGGCCGCAGATCCTCGTCGGCTCTTCTATGGGCGGCTGGATCATGCTTTTGGCGGCGTTGAAACGCCCCGAACGGGTCGCGGGGTTGGTCGGGATCGCGGCCGCGCCGGACTTTACCCGCGACCTGATCCCCCCCGCACTGACGCCGGACCAACTGGAGCAGATCGACCGCGACGGCTATTGCGAGTTCCCCAACTGCTATGACGATCAGGAGCCGTACCGGATCCGGAAGTCATTGCTGGAGGAGGGGGACAACCATCTCCTCCTGAACGGCGAGATCGCTCTCGACATCCCGATCCGCCTTATTCATGGCATCAAAGACGAGGACGTCCCCTGGCAAACGGCGCTTCGGATCATGGAGCAGGCCAGGACGGATGATGTGGAAATACAGTTTGTCAAAGCAGGCGATCACAGACTATCAGAACCCCATGACCTGGACCGCCTGACCCGGACGGTCGGCACACTGCTGGAGAACGTTTAAGCATGGATGCTATCGAACGGATGTTGGCTGGGTATCGCGCGTTTCGCGCCAACATGCCCGATGATCACGCGAAAAAGTTGCGCGCCCTTGTCGAAGCCGGGCAGAGCCCCCAGGCTGCGGTCATCGCGTGCTCCGATTCGCGGGTCGACCCGGCGTTCGTGTTCAGGGCCGAGCCGGGCGATATCTTCATGATAAGAAATGTCGCCAACCTTGTTCCGCCGATGGAGGAAGAGGGAACCTTCCACGGCACCAGCGCGGCGCTCGAATTCGCGGTGCTGGGCTTGAATGTCCCCAACATCATCGTGCTCGGTCATGCGCACTGCGGGGGCATCAACGCGATGATCAAGGGCGACGAAGTCGTCAAGGACGGCTATCACTTCGTGCCGTCATGGGTGTCGATGCTGTCGTCGGCGCACCGCCGGGTTCTGGCGACCATGCCGGAAGCGACACCTGAGGAAACCCAGCGCGCATGCGAGAAGAATTCGGTTCTTGTATCGCTTGAGAACCTGACCACATTCCCCTGGATTCGCGAGAGAATCTCGGAAAGAACGCTGAAGCTGCATGGCTGGTTCTTCGATATCGAGACCGCTGAACTCGAAATCTACGACTCCAAATCCGGACGCTTCGAACCCGTCACCTGATCATTCTTCCTCAACCAGGATCGCCTGCAGGCCGGAGCGGTAATCCGGATACTGCAGCTTCACGCCAAGCTCATTCAGAATCTTTTTATTGTCGACGCGGCGGTTGTCGTTCCAAAAGCTGAGCGCCATCGGGCTCATGTTCTGCTTGGCGTCGTCGAAGCTTTGTAATTCCGGCGGATCCTTCCCCAAAAGCCCACACGCATACGCCGTCACCTCGGCGGGCGGTGCGGGTTCGTTGTCGCAGACATTGTAGATCGCGCCCGGGTTCGGTTTTGCGATTGAAGCGGCGAGGACGCGGGCGATGTCGTCGACGTGGATGCGCGAGAATGCATGACCGGGTTTGTCTATTCGTTTCGCGCGCTTTTTCCGGATCTGATCGAACGTGGAACGTCCGGGCCCGTATATACCGGCGAGACGGAACACGTGTACGGGCAGACCAAATTCTTCATGAAGCGAAAGCCAGGCATTTTCGGCATCGACACGCCGCCGCGATCTCTCGCTCGACGGGTTGGTGGGGGCGGTCTCGTCCACCCACGCGCCGTTGGTGTCGCCGTAAACGCCCGTGGTCGAAAGATACCCCAACCAGTTCAGCGCAGGGATCGCTCTAATGGCGTCTTTGGCGGCGTTGAGCACGGGATCCCCGTTTTCGTCCGGGGGGACCGAGACCAACACATGATTGCAGGCATGCAGTTTGGCGGTCAGGTCATCGTTTAACGGCTCGCCGCTCCAGATCTGGGCATCGATCCCGCTTTTAAGAAGCCGTTTCGCCTTGTCGGGGTCGCGAACCGTCCCCATCACGGTCCACTCTGCGACCGACAGATGGCGCGCCAAGGCATCGGCGGAAAAGCCGAGACCAAAACAAAAAAGGCGGGGACCGCCGCGTCGCGTCACGTCACACTCTCCCAATACATACTTCTCAGGGCTTGCCGGGCGCCGTTGGGAGCCGTAGAAGCCTTGGATATGCTTGAGCCGGAGTATAACCGCAAAGATCGGTCCGCGCGATGACATCCGTTCGTTTGATCGCCCTTATGTTTTCACTGCTTGTGTCGCTCACATCCGTGGCCGATGCGCAGGAATTGAACCATGCTCGTGAATACGCGCGCTGCATGGGCCTGGCACCGTCCGACCCCAACGATGCGTTCGAAATGGCGACCGCGTGGAAGGGGCTGGGCGGCGGCGATGCGGCGGAACACTGCGCGGCGGTAGCGCTTCTGTATGCGGGGCAGACCGAATACGCGGCACGCAGATTGGAAGTGTTAGGCGAAACCATCGTTGCCGAGCCGGAGTTCAAGGGGCAGATATTGGCCCAGGCCGGGCAGGCGTGGCTTTTGAGTGGCGATCCTGCGCGCGCCGAGGCAGCGTTGACGGAAGCGGTTAAGCTGCTTCGCGGTCGTCCCCAGGTGATGGTCGACCGGGCTCAGGCGCGCGCCGCCATGGGGGATTACAAGGGCGCGGTCGAAGACCTAACCAATGCGATTTCCGCGGACTCTAAGATGGCGGACGCCTATATGTTCCGGGCCAGCGCGTACCGGTATCTGGACGAGTTGGGGAAAGCCAAGGCGGACATCGAAGCGGCACTGTTGCTCGAACCGGACAACCCGGCGGCATTGTTGGAGCGCGGCATCCTGTTCAGGCTCGCGGGGAAGGACGCAGCGGCGCGCGAAGACTGGCTTCGGGTACTGGAACTCGACCCGGAAGGCGAGGCCGGACGGATGGCCCGCGCCAATATCGAAAAGATGGATGTGAAGGTGAAGAATTAGACTGTCATTCCGGCGCATGCCGGAATCCAGGGTGAAAAAAATCACTCGTTCCCTGGACCCAGGCCTTCGCCGGGGTGACGCGCTTTAAAAAATCAGAAATCCAGATCGGCGTAGTGCTTGGGCGGCGGCGCGCTCGGGATACGGTCGCCCAATAGCGGGCGGAAACTCGGCCGTGACTTGATCCGCGCATACCAGTCCTTGGCGTTCTCGTGATCGCCCCAAGGGACGTCGCCGATATAATCCAGTGTCGACAGGTGGGCGGCGGCGGTGATGTCGGCGAGTGACAGATCGTCTCCGGCCAGCCATTTGCGGCGTTCCACCAGATACGAGATGTAATCCATGTGGGTGTGGATGTTACTGTGTCCGGCGCGGACTTCCGCCGAGTCGGGCTCACCCAACCCCAGAAACCGCTTCATGAACTTTTCGCCGACAAGCTTCTCCGTCACCTCGACATTGAACTTGCGGTCGAACCAATCGACCAGTCGGCGGACCTCGGCGCGTTGATAAGGTTGGCGTCCCATTAATGGTGGGTCGGGATGCATCTCATCCAGAAACTCGGATATCACCTGCGAGCCCGAAAGCGCGGTGCCGTCCGGTTCGACCAGTACCGGCACCTCCCCCATCGGGTTGATGGCGAGAAACTCGTCGCGGCGGCGCCAGACGTTCTCGGCTTTCATTCCGAAATCGATGCGCTTCTCGCCGAGGACGATGCGGACTTTCCTGCAGAACGGCGAAAGCCAGAGATGATACAGTACGCGCATGTAAAACTTCCGTAGACCGGCACCCGATCAACGCCCGCTGGCGAAAACGTGAACGGTCGTTAGTGGCGCCCGAACCATCGAATACGCTATCAAGGGGACAGATGGCAACCATCGGCTGAAGGCATGCCTCGCCTGTGGAAGTACTCGGATGGAACTCGAGCGTGAATAGGAGCGCACCATGCTGATCAAACACCGCAAGGCCTCGGACGTATTGGGCTCGGAAATCACGCCGAAATCGGTCTTCGACGACCGCCGCCGGTTTTTGAAAACCGCCGCGCTCGCGGGTGCCGGTTTGGCGGCAAGTGCGCTGCCTTCATTGCCCGCCTATGCTGCACGCACCAAGCTGGACGGGGTCGTGAAATCTAAGTGGTCGGCGGAAAGCTTGCCCGAAGACGATCCCATCAACAGCTACGAAGACGCGACCAGCTACAACAATTTCTATGAGTTCGGCACCGCCAAGGGCGATCCGAAAGATAACGCGCAGGACTTCAAGACCTCGCCGTGGGAGATCATGGTCGAAGGCGCATGCGCCAAGCCCGGGAAAATTTCGTTCGAAGACCTCATTAAACCCGCAACCCTGGAAGAACGCATTTACCGGTTCCGTTGTGTCGAGGCTTGGTCGATGGTGATTCCATGGGTCGGCATTTCGCTCGGCGACGTTCTGAAGCGCTTCGAGCCGACATCGGATGCGCGTTACGTTTATTTCGAAACGCTTTTGGATCCGGAGCAGATGCCGGGTCAGCGGGCCCCTGTCCTCAACTGGCCCTATAAAGAGGGCCTCAGGATCGACGAGGCGATGCACCCGCTTTCGATCCTCGCGGTCGGCATGTACGGGGAAGTGATCCCCAACCAGAACGGTGCGCCGGTCAGATTGATGGTACCTTGGAAGTACGGCTTCAAATCGATCAAGTCGATCGTCAAGATCAAGTTCCAGAAGGCGATGCCGCCGACCAGTTGGAACGAAGCGGCGGCGCGCGAGTACGGCTTCTATTCGAACGTCAATCCGATGGTCAGCCATCCGCGATGGTCGCAGGCGAGCGAGCGCCGCATCGGCGAGTTGTTCAAGCGCAAGACGCTGATGTTCAACGGTTACGAAGAAGAAGTCGCCAGCCTTTACGAAGGCATGGACCTTCGGAAGTGGTACTAACCCGCCCGGAAATACGCCATGATCGCTACCACCATGTCAGATACCGCAACGGTAAATAGCGCCGCGCGCCCGCAGGGTAAGGACAGGGCCGCGAAAAAGCGCGATCCGATGGTCTGGGTGATCAAACCCGCCGTCTGGGTGTTGTGCCTTGCGCCGCTTGCGTGGCTCGGCTGGCTGGTTGTTGAAACGATCTATTTCGGCGGCCGCGGCCTCAGCGCCAACCCCGTCGAATTCATCAACCGCTATCTTGGGGATTGGGCGCTTCGATTTCTTTTGATTTCGCTCGCGGTGACGCCGGTGCGCATCCTGACCGGCTGGAAGCAGGTGGTGCGGGTGCGCAGGCTGCTGGGGTTGTTCGCATTCTTCTATGTTGTGTTGCATGTCGCCAACTACGTCGGCCTTGATCAGTTCTTCAATTGGGAGGCGATCTGGGAAGACGTCATCAAACGCTGGTACATCACGGTGGGGATGGCTGCGCTCCTTTGTCTGATTCCCCTTGCCGTCACGTCGACCAAGGGTTGGATCAAGCGCATCGGGGGGAAGAACTGGAACCGGCTTCACAAGCTTGTTTACGTTTCTGGTGCTGCCGCGTGCCTGCATTTCTTCATGATGCGCAAGGGCCTCCAATATGAGCCGCTTGTCTACGCGGCGATCTTTGCGGGGTTGATGCTTGTCCGTGCCGTGGAGCCGCTGAAGCGGCGGTTTTCAGCCTAACGCCGAAGGCCGGTCCGCGGGCCCATCCGGCAGAATCACGATCACCGTCGTTCCCGTGCCCTCGAGGCTTTCGAGCCGGACCTCACCATCGTGTAGCTCGACCAGGGACTTGACGATCGAAAGCCCGAGACCCGTGCCCGGCGCCGCGATATGCGCGGGTGTGGCGGGGCGGTTGAACGGCTCCATGACCGAGTCAATCCTGTCCGCCGGAATGCCGGCGCCGTTGTCGGCAATCTTGATCTCCACCGCCTTGCCGGTGTGCGCCGCATGGACCGTTATCTCGCCGCCCGGGCCCGTGAATTTCACCGCGTTGGAAAGCAGATTGAGGGTGATCTGCGCGACCGCGCGTTCATCGGCGCGTAATGTCAGACCGGTGTCGGGGTAGGCGGTCCGTAGCGTCAGGGCCTTGTCGGCGATGTCGCGCTCGAAGTTGCCGATACTCATATGCAGGACGTTGGTGAGATCAAATTGGGTCTTCGCGATCTCACGCTTGCCCGCTTCGATCGTCGAGATATCGAGGACATCGTTGATCAGCGCCAGCAGATGCTGGCCGCTAGTGTTGATGATTTGCAGGTACTCCTTGCGTTTGTCGGGGGGAAAGGCGTCGTTGCCAGGCATCAACAACATCTCGCTGAATCCGATGATCGCGTTCAACGGCGTCCGCAATTCGTGGGACATCGTTGCCAGAAAATCGGATTTCGCCTGGTTGGCGCGCATGACTTCCTGATAAGCGGCCTGCCGCTCCCGGTCCGCGGTGACGCGTTCGCGCTCGATCCGGAACCGCCGGTTCTCGCGGCTGAGAAGAATCGACCCCATGAAAATACCGATAAAGACGGCGGAGCCGAATGGCGGCGTCATCCGCATCATCAGGTCCCAACCTTCGCCGAAAGATCCGACGAAAATGAAACCGGGCATGATGACGACCGTGGCGGCGGCGGCTGCCAGCGCCGTCGTGAAAAGGCTCTTGTGGACGCCTGGGATCAAATGGATCGCGGTGCCGGCTATGGCGGCAAGGCACACGCCGATTGTGCCGCCGACGGCGCCGCCCCCGCCCAGATAGATCCTGTAACTCCCCGCGAAGACGGCGCTGACGAGCGCCGAGAGCGGTCCGCCGAAAGCGCCGCTGAGAGCGACGATGACGTTACGTTGGTCGACGATCACGCCTTCGTGGACCGGAATTTTTACGTACATGCAAAGGATGGCGAAGCCGCCGAACACGGCACCGAGGATTGCTTGGCGCGGATATGTACCGAAATGCTCGATACGGTTGATCAGCACGCCGTAAACGGCGACGAGCACGATCAGAACAACGAGATTGTTGAGCAGCCCCAGAAATAGATCTGTGCCGGATACCATATCGGCTTATCCCGGTTCTTGTTTACTTGGATATCCCTTTTCTTGAGATTTCGACATCAAAATGGGGTGGCTGTCGAGTAATTGATTATACGTATACGGCTAGCCGCCGCCGGCCGTCCGGGCTTCCCGTGCCAGTTGCTGTTCTCGTCGGAAGATATAAAACCCGCTGCCGGCGATGATCGCCGCGCCGAGGACGGTGTAACCGTCGGGCAAATTTGCGAAGAACAGAAACCCGAAAAGGGTTGCCCACACCAAACCCGAATACGCGAACGGCATCAAGGCGGACGGTGGCGCGGATCGAAACGCCTGGATCAGGGTGAAATGCCCGAGCGCACCGCAAACCCCCATTAAAGTCATCACGACCCAGTCGAAAGATGTCGGGGCGAGCCAGTCGGTCGGCGCCGCGGTAGAAGCCAGAACCGTGCCGACGAGTGCGGTATAGAACAGGGTCGTGAACGCATCGTCGGTCTCTCTCAGCATGCGTGTGGTCAGTTGGTAAAACGCGTTGGTCACGGCGGCGGCGACGAAATAGAGCGCGGCGAGCGGCACTTCGCCCAAACCCGGGCGAACGATGATCAACGCGCCGATCAGGCCGACGAACACGCCGATGGTCCGGCGTGGGCCGAGCTTTTCTTTAAGGACGGGCACCGATAGCGCAGTCACCAGAATCGGCGACAGGAACATGATCGAACTCGCCATGGCGAGGGGCAGTTCGCGAATGCCGGCGAAGAACAGAAACGTCGTGATCAACAAAAGCGCTGAGCGGAAGATCTGCAGGACCGGCCGTTCAGTGCGCCAGACGCGATGGAGTTTCGGGCTCAGCAAAATGATCACGGCGAGGAAGTGGAAAAAGAAGCGCGCCCACACAACCTGCGCCAGCGACATCTGTTCCATCAAATGTTTGCCGCACGTGTCGATCAGCACGAAGAACAGCGTGGTCGTCAGCATCAGGCCGATGCCGCGCGGAACGTTTTCGTCCGCGAGGGCGGCCGGGCGGGAGACGGGAAGCGCCATTAGGGCCTCATGAGCGCCTAGTGCGCCTCGTCCCAGTTGGCGCCGGTGCCGATGTCGACCTCGAGGGGCACGTTGAGCGTGGCGGCGGATTCCATCACCTCCCTGATCACGCTCTCGGTCTTGTCGACTTCTTTTTCAGGGACTTCGAAGATCAGTTCGTCATGCACCTGCAAAAGCATTCGGGCGTTCAGTTTGTTGTCGTCGAGTGCCTTCTGAACCCTGACCATCGCGCGCTTGATGATGTCGGCAGCACCGCCCTGGATCGGTGCGTTGATAGCGGCGCGTTCGGCGTTGCCCCGGACTGCCTGGTTCTTCTCGTTGATGCCCCTGACATGGCATTTGCGCCCGAAGGGCGTTTCAACATAGCCCTGGTCGTGGGCCTGTTGTTTGGTGCGCTCCATATAATCCTTGATGCCGGGATAGCGCTCGAAATAAGCGTCGATGTAGCGCTGCGCCTCGCCGCGCGGGATCGACAGCTGACGCGCCAGCCCGAAACCGGAAATGCCGTAGATGATGCCGAAGTTGATGGCCTTGGCCTGACGGCGGATCATCGGGTCCATGCCCTCGATGGGAACGTCGAAGATCTCGCTGGCGGTGATGGCATGGATGTCCTGGCCGTCGGCGAACGCCTTCTTCAAAGAATCAATGTCCGCGACGTGGGCCAGCAAACGCAGTTCGATCTGCGAATAGTCCGCCGACATGAGAATGTGACCCTTGTCGGCGACGAACGCCTGGCGGATCTTCCGTCCTTCCTCGGAGCGGATCGGTATATTCTGAAGGTTCGGGTCGTTCGAAGACAGCCGTCCCGTCGAGGTGACGGCTTGAGAGAACGACGTGTGCACCCGGCCGGTATCGGGGTTGATGGTCTCGACTAATGCATCCGTATAGGTGCTTTTCAGTTTCTGAAGCTGCCGCCAGTCGAGAATGGTTTGTGGAAGTTCGTGCCCCTGGATCACCAGATCTTCGAGGACGTCGGCACTTGTCGAATAGGCGCCCGTTTTGCCCTTCTTGCCACCGTCCAACGACATCTCGTCGAACAGGATCTCACCGACTTGTTTCGGGGAGCCGACATTGAATTCGTGCCCGGCGAGCTTATGGGCGTGCGCTTCAAGTTCAGCCATGCGCTTTTCGAAATCGGCGGAAAAGTCCCTTAGCTTCTGGGCGTCTACCTTGATGCCGGTACGCTCCATCTCTTCGAGAACGTAAATCAGCGGCCGCTCAAGACGTTCGTAAACCCCCGTCATATGCTCAACGGCAAGGCGCGGCTTCATGAGTTTATGAAGCCGGAGGGTGATGTCCGCATCCTCGGCGGCATAGGGGCCTGCGGTATCCAATGGCACCTTATCGAAGCTGACGGCGTTCTTGCCCGATCCGGCGACGTCCTTGAACTTGATTGTCTCAACTTCGAGAAAACGAAGCGCCAACTCGTCCATGCCGTGACCGTGCAGCCCGCCTTCGAGCACGTAAGACAGCAGCATCGTGTCGTCGACGGGCGCCACCGTAATCCCGTAGCGGGCCAAGACCTGCATGTCGTACTTAATGTTCTGGCCGACCTTGAGAATGCCCGGGTCCTCGAGCATGGGCTTGAGAAGCTCGAGCGCCTTCTTCATCGGAATCTGCTCGGGGGCATCTGCGTCCGCCTTGCCGTCGCCATCACCGAGGTCGAATGCCCCCTGATCGCCGGCCCCCACGTGCGCCAGTGGAATATAACAGGCCTTCCCCGGCTCGACGCTGAGCGAAACACCGACCAATCCCGCCTGCATGCTGGAAAGCGCGTCGGTTTCGGTGTCGACGGCGATAATGCCGGCTTTCTCCGCCGCCGCGATCCATGGTTTCAGATCGTCGATCTTCTGGACCAGGGTGTATTCCGTATCCTGCGCCTGCTTCTCTTCTTCCAGCACTTCCGCTGCGTCGGCGGCGATGCCGTGCTTGGCGGAGATCGAGGAGACGAGGGTCTTGAACTCCTGCTCTTTCAAGAACGCCAAAAGCTTTTCCGGATCGGGTTGGCGCTTTCTGAAATCGTTGAGAGTCTGCTCCACGGGGACGTCGATCTTGAGCGTGACGAGCTGCTTGGAGATACGCGCCATGTCCGCCTGCTCGATCAGCTTCTCGCGGCGTTTCGGCTGCTTGATCTCTTCCGCTCTCTCAAGAAGCGTCTCCAGATCGCCGTACTGATTGATCAGTTCCGCCGCCGTCTTGATCCCGATCCCCTGCACGCCCGGTACGTTATCGGTGCTGTCACCGGCTAATGCCTGCACCTCGACGACTTTGTCGGGGCCGACGCCGAACTTCTCCACCACCTCGTCGGCGCCGATGGATTTATCCTTCATCCCGTCCCAGAGCGTGATGCGGTCATTCACCAACTGCATCAAATCCTTGTCCGACGACACGATGGTCACGTCCATCCCTTTCTCTGCGGCTTCCGTCGCATAGGTGGCGATCAGGTCGTCGGCTTCGTAATTTTCCATCTGGATGGCGGGCACGTTCATCGCCTCGGTCGCTTCGCGGACGAGGGCGAACTGCGGGATCAGATCCTCGGGCGGGTCGGGGCGGTGGGCCTTATAGTCCGGATAAATATCGTTTCTGAAGGTCTTGCGCGCCTTGTCGAAGATCACCGCGACGTAATCAGCCTCGGTGTCGTCGATCAGTTTTAAAAGCATCCGGGTATAGATATAGGCGGCATTCGTCGGCGTGCCGTCTGAGCGCGTCATCTGCGTGCGGCGGCTGCCCATCCCGGCGAAGTAGGCCCGGAAGATAAATCCGGATCCGTCGATCAGAAATACGTGCTCGCGATCTGGTTCCGCCACGTCAACCGTAACCGATCAGTGACCGGCGGCGACTTGGGCGCCTTCTTTCAGAACGAACTTCTTGGAGCAATAGGGGCAGACGGCTTCATGAGTATCGTCGTCGAGATGCAAGTAGACGTTCGGATGACCGAGCGGGCCGGAACCGCCGTCGCAGGCCACCGTCATGGTTTCCACTTCGATCGTTTCGTCGTCCATTGCATCCTCCGTCAGATGGATTCCGGCATCATACCCGCCGGGTCTCGCCGATGCCAATTCTTATGCCGCATCGGGGGCCTCGGCTCAACCGTCGATGAAGCGCCCGAGGCGTACGGCGGACCCCCCCGGGCCCAGACGTTTCGACGGCATGATCAGCACGCAGTTATCATACGGGGTGACGATTTCCTCGTCACCGTCATAGGCGAGCACGGTCCCTGCCTTCTCGATGACCTCGAAGCCCTGATATTCGTCGACGAAGCGGAACTTGTCCGTCTTGATCGTGATGGGGCCGGAAACTTCGATGAATTGCTGTGGTTCGGGTTCCGGGCCGACGTGGGGAGCGATGTCGTCCTGGGTCAGCGCGCCGGTATGCTTGAGGAAGCGGAAAAGCGATTCCTTGGCGACGATCTCACTGGCTTTCTCCCAATGCTGACCGCATTCGACCAGCAACGAGTTCTTTGGGCTGTCGGGATTGATGAAGTCACCATAATCCCGCATCCGCTTGCCGGCCGCGTGGCCGTGATCCGACACGACGATCCGCGGTACGCCGGTGCCGCGCGCGAGCACACGCCCTTTGGCGAGCGGTCCGGACAGGACCAAAGCTTCCGTTTTCTTCTGCATCGAATGAATGTCGAGCAAGAAATCCGCCGCCGCCACGAACGGGCGGAAAGCGCGCGCCCGCGTCAGTTCTTGCGACTGCCGGTCACCGTCGAGCACATCTTCGGACCACAGCCGGTTGAAGTCCTCGTCGATGAAACGCGACACCGTCGGGTCGGCGGGATCGTAGCTCAGGTACGCCTCGACGTTGCAAAACGCCAACGTCAGTTTGCCCTGACGCGGCTGAAGGCCGGTTTTGAATAAATAATCCAGCGCGATGGCACCGCAGATTTCATTGCCGTGCACGACCGCCGTCGCCATCACATGCGGACCGGGCTTCCCCGAGTCGAACGTGGTGACGTAGTCGAGGCCCGTGTTTCCTGCCTTGTAAGCCGAAATATCGGGGGCGGTGATTTCGATCGGATATTCGTTTTCGACGCGAGGTGTCACGGGCGGGCTCCTGCAAATTTGATTTCAGGATATGTGCCCCTGCCGTTTCGCAAGTCAAGTCCGCCAAACGAAGGTCTTCATGCGCGCCAACTGGTGGCGCTGCGTTTCAAATATGACAGAAAGGCCCTTCCGAGCCAGTTTGGCGCGGTTTCGGAGGGGAAAACCGCATACACGCTGTGTTCGAATTTCGGCAGGAAGGGACGGATCGCGATCTGTCCCGTGAAATTCGATATGACCGGGAAAGGATTGATCACCGTCACGCCAAGCCCGGACGCCACGCATTCGCAGGCGGCATGATTGGTCGTGGTCTCGACGATGATGTTTCTGGTAACGCCGCCGCGCTCGAAAATGCGGTCGACCCCGCGCCGGGCTTTCAGATTGCTTGTGAGCGCGATGAAATTCTCGCCTTCCAGATCCTTGGCATGAATGGTCTGGTGCGACGCCAGCCGGTGGCCGATCGGCATGGCGCAGATCGACTGGGTCTGCAGCATCGTCTCCATCCGTACCCCAGCCTGCGCGACCCGGTTGGTCGTTACCGCCAGGTCCGCTTCCCCCGATGTGATCCTGTCAATCGCTTCCTGGCTCGACACAACCCGGAACTCGATCAGGACATTTGGGTGAGCCTGCTTGAACTCAACAATCGTCGGTGTGACGAAATGGCTGCAGAAGCTGGGCGGGGCGAGGACGCGGAGCCTGCCGCCCCGGGATGCGTCCGCTTCCACGGCGAACCGCCGGACCCGGTCCAGGCTTTCAAAGACATCTTCGAGTTCGTTGTTGAGGGCCAGGGCTTCCGCCGTCGGAACAAGCCGGCCGTTCTGTCTGAGAAACAGGATCATCCCGACCCGTTGCTCGATCTGTGCCAGCGCGCGGCTGACGGAAGGTTGGGAAATGCCGAGCCGTTGTGCCGCGGACGTCGCTGAACCGGCGGAAATCGTCGCGCGGAAAACTTCGAGTTCGCGGAGTGACGGGAGTTCGAGCATGACAATTCACTTATACGAATTGCGTATGTTATTATACTAAGTATGCATACGGATGACTATTTGTCATCTCTTGCGAACATGTCATCATAATGAGCGATACGGCAGATAAGCCGCAACGAAATGATAATTCGCCGGGGTGCGCTCTGATCGCATCCCATCTACCAGTCAGGGAGCTTTAAGATGTACTTCAGGAAGACATTCGCAGTGGGCGCGGTTGCCGCACTGCTCACTCTGCCGGGGTTTGCCCAGGCGGAATCGCTGACGATCGGGTACGGTTCCGAGCCGTCGTCGATCGACCCGCATTATCACAACTTGACGCCGAACAACTCGATGGCGGCGCACATCTTCTCGCGCCTGATCGAGCAGGATGAAAAGCAGCGTCTGACGCCGGGGCTCGCGACCGAATGGAAAGCGGTCGACGACCTGACGTGGGAGTTCAAGCTGCGCAAGGGTGTTAAATTCCACGACGGCTCCGACTTCAATGCAGACGACGTGATGGCGACCGTCAAGCGTGCGCCGAACGTGCCGAATTCGCCGTCGAGCTTTGCCCTCTATCTCAAGGGCAAGACGTTTGAAAAGGTCGACGACTTCACGATCCGCGTGAAGACCGAAGCGCCCTATCCGCTGATGCCGGTCGATATCTCGACCATTCACATTATCTCCGACAAAGCCGTTGATGCCTCGACCGAGGACTTCAATTCCGGCAAGGCGACGGCGGGCACCGGTCCGTACAAGTTCGTCGAGTGGGTGCCGGGCGACCGCATCGTGCTTGAGCGTTACGAGGGGTATCACGGCGACAAGCCGGAGTGGGACAAGGTCACGTACAAGCCGATCAAATCCGGTCCGTCGCGCGTTGCGGCGCTGCTCGCCGGTGACGTCGACTTCATCGATAACGTGCCGACGATCGATATCTCGCGCCTCGAAAAAGATGCGAACCTGTCGCTCAGCCAGGGTATTTCGAACCGCGTGATTTATCTGCATATGGACCAGTTCCGCGAGGATACGCCGGACATCACCGCCAAGGACGGCTCTAAGATCAAGAATCCGCTTCTCGATCCGAACGTCCGCAAGGCGCTCTCCAAGGCCATCAGCCGCGATCTGATCGTCGAGCGCGTCATGGAAGGTGTGGCGATTCCGGCCGGTCAGTTGCTGCCGGAAGGTTTCTTCGGCGTCAGCCCGAATCTGAAGCCGGAAAAATACGATCCCGAAGGCGCCAAGAAGATGCTTGCCGACGCCGGGTATCCGGACGGCTTCAAGATGAAGGTCCATGGCCCGAATGACCGTTACATCAACGACGCCAAGATCCTCGAAGCGGTTGCGCAGATGTTCTCGCGCATCGGCATCGAGACCTCCGTCGAAACCATGACCAAGTCGGTGTTCTTCAAGCGCGCCTCGCGCGGTGGCCCGGGTAACGTGCCGGAATTCAGCTTCGTGCTGGTCGGCTGGGGTTCGGGGACCGGTGAAGCTTCGTCGCCGCTGAAGTCCCTGCTCGCGACCTATAATAAGGACAAGGGCATGGGGTCTTCGAACCGGGGCCGCCACTCCAATCCGGAATTCGACAAGATTCTGGATGAAGCGCTCTCGACCGTCGATGACGACAAGCGCGCCGCGCTTTTGGCGAAAGCCACCGACATCGGCATTGGCGAAGACCAGGGCATTATTCCGCTGCACTACCAGGTGAATACCTGGGCGGCGAAAAAAGGCCTGAAGTACAACGCCCGCACGGATGAGCGCACCTACGCAATGGGTGTGGTCTCTTCCAAGTAACGTTCACATAGGCTTGCTGCCGGGGCATTCGTCCCCGGCAGCCGCCTTCTTGTGACGAGGGGCCTAAGTGTCCGTATTCATTATCCGCAGGCTTCTGCAGAGCATGATCGTTGTTGCGGTCATGTCGCTGATCGTGTTCGTCGGCGTGAATGTCGTCGGCGATCCGGTCGACATGCTGATTAACCCGGAAGCCGATCAGGCCGAGATCGAGCGAGTCATCCGTGACCTGGGCCTCGACCGGCCGCTGCACGAACAATACATGTACTTCGTCGCGAACGCCTTCAAAGGCGACCTCGGCAAGTCATTCGTGTTTGGTGAGTCGGCTCTCAAGCTGATTGTCGAGCGTATCCCCGCGACGTTCGAACTGGCCCTGACGGCACTTCTGCTCGCTGTGGTCATCGGCGTGCCGTTCGGCGTCTATGCCGGCATGAGACCGAACGCGATCTCGTCTAGAACCATCATGGCGGGATCGATTCTCGGATTCTCGTTGCCGACGTTCTGGGTTGGGCTAATGATGATCATGGTGTTTGCCGTGATGCTTGGCTGGCTGCCCTCGACCGGCAGAGGTGACACCGTCGAGATATTCGGGATCGAGGTCAGCTTCCTGACGCTGGACGGGTTGTCGCATTTGTTCATGCCGGCGCTTAATCTGGCGCTTCTCAAAATTTCGCTGGTGATCCGGCTGGCGCGCGCAGGCACGCGCGAGGCTATGCATCAGGACTACGTCAAATTCGCCCGTGCCAAGGGACTGTCCGAAACGCGGGTCATCCTGGTGCATGTGCTCAAGAACATCATGATCCCGGTGGTCACCGTCCTCGGGCTCGAGTTCGGCAGTCTGATCGCGTTTTCGGTGGTGACCGAAACCGTGTTCGCATGGCCGGGTATGGGCAAGCTGTTGATCGACGCTCTGCATAACCTCGACCGTCCGATCATCGTCGCCTACCTGATGATCATCGTCTTGGTGTTCGTGGTCATCAACCTGATCGTCGATATCTTCTATTCCGTGCTCGATCCCCGGGTACGCCTAAAGGATGCCGGACAATGAGCGAAGCCATCGAACAATCCGCACCCGCCAAGGTCGAAACGCCGCTGCAGCGGTTTGTCTCTGACTATACCGACAACAAGATTTCCGTGTTGGCGTTCATCGTGTTGGTGGCGATTATCTTCATCGCCGTTTTCGCGCCGTGGATTTCACCCACCGACCCCTATGACCTCGCCAAGGTGAGCATCTTTGACAGCAAGCTCGAACCGGGCGCGAAGAGCATGGACGGGGTCACGTTCTGGTTGGGGACCGACAGCGCCGGTCGCGACGTTTTAAGTGCGATCTTCTATGGGCTCCGCATCAGTCTTGGTGTTGGCGTCATGTCGGGGATTATTGCGCTCTGCATCGGTAGTTCGATCGGCCTGATCGCCGCCTATTACGGGGGAAAGGTCGACACGCTGATTATGCGGATCGTCGATATACAGCTGTCGTTCCCGGCGATCCTGGTGGCGTTGATCCTGATCTCGGTGCTGGGGAAGGGTGTCGACAAAGTGATCATCGCATTGGTCCTCGTTCAATGGGCGTACTACGCGCGAACCGTGCGTGGCTCGGCTTTGGTTGAGCGGAATAAAGAGTATATCGAGGCGGCGACCTGCCTTGCGCTCGGCAACAACCGGATCGTGTTCCGGCATCTCATGCCGAACTGCCTGCCGCCGCTGATCGTCGTCGGCACCGTGCAGACGGCACATGCGATCTCGCTTGAAGCGACATTGAGCTTCCTCGGTGTCGGGCTGCCGATCACCGAGCCGTCGCTGGGGCTTCTGATCGCCAATGGCTTCGAGGTGATGTTGAGCGGGCTTTATTGGGTCAGTTTCTTCCCCGGTATCGCGCTTTTGATCACGATCGTCTCGATCAACCTCGTCGGGGATCAACTCCGCGACGTCCTGAACCCGAGGCTGCAGAAATGAGTGCGGATGCTCCGACCCTCGACGTTCGCGGCCTCAAGACGCACTTCTTCACCAAAGCTGGTGTCGCGCGCGCCGTTGACGGCGTCGACTTCACCGTCGGGAAGGGAGAGGTCGTGGGGCTTGTCGGTGAATCAGGTTCCGGTAAGTCGGTGACCGGGTTTTCGATTATTGGCCTTGTCGATCCGCCGGGACGTGTCGTTTCCGGCGAGGTGCTGTTTAATGGTCAGAACCTGATCGGCCTAAGCCCTGAGAAAATGCGAAAGTTGCGCGGCAACCGCATCGCCATGATCTTCCAGGATCCGATGATGACCCTCAATCCGGTTCTCAGGGTTGACACGCAGATGGTTGAGACGATCCGCGCGCATGACAAGTCGGTTAGCAAGGCGGACGCGCTCGCCCGCGCCCGCGATGCCCTGGGCCAGGTCGGGATTCCCGCGCCCGATGAACGCCTGAAGTCGTATCCGCACCAGTTTTCCGGCGGTATGCGCCAGCGCGTCGCCATCGCCATCGCGCTTCTGAACAAGCCGGACCTGATCATCGCCGATGAGCCGACAACCGCGCTCGACGTGACGATTCAGGGGCAGATTCTCTACGAAGCGCAAAAGCTCTGCCGCGAAACCGGGACCTCGATGATCTGGATCACCCACGATCTCGCGGTGGTCGCCGGCCTCGCCGATAAGATTTGTGTCATGTATGGCGGGCGCATCGTCGAACAGGGGGCGATCGACGACGTGCTCGATCATCCGGTGCATCCTTACACACGCGGGCTGCTGGGTTCGGTTCCGGGTCATAACACGCGCGGCCAACGGCTTTATCAGATTCCGGGGATGGCGCCGTCGCTCCTTAATCTGCCGGAAGGTTGTGCATTTCAGGCGCGATGCCCGAAAGCCGACGAGGTGTGCAAGAAAGAGCCCGAGATCACCGAGCCGATTAAGGGGCGCGAGATCCGCTGCTTCCACCCGCATCTCGATCAGGACGAGGAGATCGGCGCATGAGCGAACCGATGCTCGAAGTCCGCGACCTGACCAAGAATTTCGTCAAGAAGCTCGACCTGGCCGGCCGTATCGCACAGAAGATGGGCTCATCGATCAGGGAAGAGGTGGTGCACGCCGTCGATGGCGTGACGATCCGCATCGAGAAGGGAGGCGTCGTCGGCCTCGTTGGAGAATCCGGCTGCGGCAAGTCGACCCTCGGGCGGATGATCGCCGGTATCTTGCAGCCGACGTCTGGTGCGATCACGTATAAAGGCGTCGAACTGACGAATATGAACCCCGAGGAGGCCAAGCGCGCTGCGCTTGAAATCCAGATGATCTTTCAGGATCCGTTCGCCAGCCTCAACCCGCGCATGCGGGTCGTGGATATCATTGGCGAAGCGCCGGTCGCGCATGGCTTCTGTAAAGCGTCGGAGATTCATGAGTACGTTTCCGAAGTCATGCAGCGTGTCGGTTTGGATCCTGAATACCGCCGCCGCTATCCGCACCAGTTCTCGGGCGGGCAGCGCCAACGTATCGGCATCGCCCGTGCGCTTGCGGTGAAGCCGGAATTCCTGGTTTGCGACGAGGCTATCGCCGCCCTCGACGTGTCGATCCAGGCGCAGGTCATCAACCTGTTCATGGACCTGCGCGAAGACCTCGATCTCACGTACTTGTTCATCTCGCACGATCTCTCGGTTGTTGAACACATTTCCGACCGGGTGGTGATCATGTACCTGGGCCGCATCGTCGAGGTTGCGGAGACCGACGATCTGTTCCGGGAACCCAATCACCCGTACACGTACGCGCTCTTGAACGAAGTGCCGCGGGTCGATCAGCGCGGGCTCGACTACCACCCGATTGAAGGTGAAATTCCGTCGCCGCTCGATCCGCCACCGGGCTGCCACTTCCATCCACGCTGCCCGCACGCGATGGATCGCTGCAAACAGGAGCGCCCGCAACTGCGAGAGATCGCGCCCAAACGCTGGTCGGCCTGCCACCTCAACGACGGAACCTGAACAATGACCGATCCGGTTATCGTGACCCGGCCTGGTGCCGGTACGTCGGTGATCCCGCTCGTCTTCGACAGCCCGCACAGCGGCCTCGACTATCCCGCCGACATGAAGCCGTCGCTGGAAATGAACATCCTCAGGCGCAGCGAGGACACCTTTGTCGATAAGCTTTTCAAGGGGGTCGATAAGTTGGGTGCGGTCATGGTCGAGGCGACGTTCCCGCGTTGTTACATCGACCCGAACCGCACGACCGAGGATATTGAAACCACGGCATTGGCTGACGCCTGGAGCGGGCCCGTGAAGCCGAGCATCAAGACCAATCGGGGCACGGGGCTGGTCTGGACGAAAATTCACGGTGTGCATCCGATCTATGATCGGAAGCTGACGGCGGCGGAGGTGCAGGGGCGGATCGACGATTACTGGATGCCGTATCACGACGCGCTTACCGCCGAAATCGAGCGGCTTTATTCAGACTTCGGCGGTATCTGGCATATCAACTGTCATTCGATGCCGCAGCGTGGCGATGAAACGACCGAGGACGGTCCGGTCGACCGTGCGGATTTCGTTTTGGGCGACCGGGACGGCACCACGTGCGCAGTCGAATTCACTGAAACCGTGCGCGATTTCCTGGCGGGGCGTGGGTACGACGTCGCCGTCAACTGGCCGATGAAGGGTGTCGAACTGGTGCGCAAACACGGCCGCCCGGATGAGAACAGGCATAGCCTGCAGATCGAGATCAACCGACGGCTCTACATGGACGAAATAGCGCTCGCCAAGAACGACCGATACGATGACACATCTGCGGTAATTGCCGACATGTCCGCCGCGATCGCCGCTTTCGTCGGCGAGAACAGCGCGGTTTGATCCGCGCGGGCTATTCTTTTATAAGGGCGGCAATCCGAAACGGAAGCGAGACTGTTATGGATACGATCCAGTTCTCCGTGCACGAATTCATGACCCTTATGGGTATGCTGAACGAGCGTGTGCGCGACGGTGACGGGGTGCCCAAGACCTCCGTCTGGCATAAATGGAAAAAGCGTTATCAGGATCTGGATAAGGATCTTGAAAAACTCGACATGATGGACCGCGCCGACATGCTGTTCGACGGCAAGGTCAAGTTCGAGGATGTGCCGCGCGAGGACATTCAGGAAGTCCTTGGTTTGGTCGAAGATCACATCAAGCACGAGGAAAGCCTGATCGAGGAGCGCCATCCCGACGCCGATCCGGAAGAGGTCGAGATCTGGCAGACGCTCCACGCGCGCCTCGAAACGTCTCTCGAGTGGGATGGCTGAGGCCGGAATTGTCAAATGCTGCGCAAGGTCTTCTGGGATGACCCGTACCTTCGCGAACTCGACACGAAAGTGAACGCGGTCGAGGGTGATCTCGTCACCCTCACCGAAACCATTTTCTTCGCATTTTCAGGTGGCCAGGAGAGCGATACAGGGCGCATCGGCGGATGCCCTGTGTTAGATGCGCGGACGCATGACGGGGATATTCTGTATACCCTCCCCGATGACCATGGTCTGGCGCCGGGTGATCCGGTGCATCTCGAAATCGACTGGGCGCGCCGCTATCGGTTGATGCGGCTGCACTTCGCCGCCGAAATCGTGCTTGAACTTGTTTATAAGCATCTGCCCGGGATTGAGAAGATCGGCGCGCACATCGCCCAAGACAAGGCGCGCATCGATTTCGCGATGGATGAAAACATCAACAATCACTTCGATCTGTTGTCCGGCGAGGCCAACCGCATCGTCGACAACGACATGATGATTGAGCGCGCCTTCAGCGATGAAGCGGCGGGACGGCGTTACTGGAAGATCGAGGGTTTCGGCGAAGTTCCCTGCGGCGGTACGCACGTGAAGCGTACCGGTGAAGTTGGTGCGATCTCCCTCAAGCGCAAAAACATCGGCGCAGGTAAGGAACGTATCGAGGTCTTCGTTTCCGAGTGACGCCCCTCACCCGGCTCACGCCGCCTCGCTCCCTTGGGAGAGGGACAGGGTGAGGGGAAAATTACTTGGCTGCTTTCGCGATTGCGTCGGCATCGATCCGATAGCGCTCGTAAAGCGTCGGCAAATCGCCGCACTGCCCGAACTCGTCGACACCTAGGGGTTCGACCCGTCTGCCGTCGACCGAGCCCAGCCATGCCAGCGCGGCGGGGTGCCCATCCATCACCGTCACCAGCGGTTCGCCCTTGGGCGCGTCGGCCAGCAACTTGACGACCCAGGCGTCGTTGCCCTGTGTGCGCCAGTCCGCAAACAAACGGTCGGCGGACGTGATCGCCAAAAGACCGGCTCCCTTGATCTGATCTGCGGCGGCCTCGGCTTCGGGAGCGATGGCGCCCGCGTAGACGATCACCGGCGCGTTCTTGTTCGCGGGTTTCCGGCGCCAGTAGGCGCCCTTGCGGATACCTTCGCGAAGTTCATTGGTAATTTTGCGCTCGGGTTGTTCGATGGGGCGGGTCGATAGACGCAAATAGACGGAGCCGCCGTCGTCGGCCTGCATGTGATCGAAGCTCCACGCCATGATCTCGGCAAGTTCATCGGCGAAAGCCGGCTCGAACGAGGTCAGGCCAGGCTGACCCATGCCGATCAGGGGCGTCGAGATGCTTTGGTGCGCACCGCCCTCGGGCGCCAGCGTAATCCCCGCCGGTGTCGCCACGACCATGAAGCGTGCATCCTGATAGCAGGCGTAATTCAAAGCATCGAGGCCGCGGGCGATAAACGGGTCGTACAACGTGCCGATCGGCAACAGGCGCTCACCGAAGATCGAATGCGATAGGCCAAGCGCCCCCAACATCACGAACAGGTTGTTCTCGGCGATGCCGAGTTCGAAATGCTGGCCCGCCGAATTGAACTCCCATTTCTGCGCCGAGGGTACCTGCTGGGCCCGGAATGTGTCGGCTCGATCTTCACGGGCGAACAGCCCGCGCCGGTTGACCCAACCGCCCAGGTTGGTCGATTGCGTCACGTCGGGGGATGTCGTGACGATTCTGTCGGCGAGTTTCGATTTCTTGTCGCCTGCGAGTTCATACAGAATCTTGCCGAACGCTTCCTGGGTCGAGCCCTTTCCCTTGATCGGGGTCGGGAACGATGTCGGCACCTCGATTTTGTCGGCTTCGTAACGCCGCCGCCCTTCGCGGTTGAAAGGGACTTGGTCCAGGAATTCCTTGAGAACACCCTGGCGCTCTTCCAGACCGGCGAACGGCTCCCACTCATGACCTTGTTTGATCCCCAACTTGGTGCGGAAACCGTCGACCTGCTCGTCGTTGAGGATGCCGGCGTGATTATCCTTGTGACCGGCGAGCGGCAGCCCCCAGCCCTTGATGGTGTAGGCGATGAAGCACGTCGGTGTCTCGTCTTGAGAGGCTTCGTCGAACGCTTCCATCAGCGTTTCCAGACAATGCCCGCCCAGATTCGTCATCAGGTTCTGCAAGGCGTCGTCGTCGTAGCTTTCGATCAGGCGCAGCGCATCGTCGTCGTCGGCGAAATCCTTGTCCAGTTGCTGACGCCATGCGGCACCACCTCTGAACGTTAACGCGGAATACAGGTCGTTGGGGCAGTCGTTGATCCAGCGGCGCAGACGTTTGCCGCCCGGGCGCTCGAACGCCTCCATCATGCGCTTGCCGTATTTGATCGTAATGACGTTCCAGCCGGTCGTGCGGAACACCCGGTCGATCAACCGGAACATCTGGTCCGGCACCACCCCGTCAAGGCTCTGGCGGTTATAGTCGACGATCCACCAGGTATTGCGGAGGCCGTGCTTCCAGCCCTCCCAGAGGGCTTCGTACATATTGCCTTCGTCCATCTCGGCGTCGCCGACGAGCGCCACCATGCGGCCGGGCTCGCGTTCGGCGACACTGTCGACGTGGCGGCGCAGATAGTCCTGGACCATCGACAGGAAAGACGTCATCGCCGGCCCCATCCCCACCGAGCCGGTCGAGATGTCGACGTCGTCGGCGTCCTTGGTTCGGGACGGGTAACTCTGCGCGCCCCCGAAGGCGCGGAAGGCTTCAAGCTTGTCCTGCGTTTGGTGGCCCAAAAGGTACTGAATGGCATGGAACACGGGCGAGGCGTGGGGTTTCACCGCGACCCGGTCCTGGGGACGGAGCGCCGACATATAAAGTGCGGTCAGGATCGCCACCGATGACGCGCACGACGCCTGGTGACCGCCGACCTTGAGGCTGTCTTTCTTTTCTCGGATGTAGTTGGCGTGGTGGATCGTCCAGGTCGAGAGCCAGAGAATCTTCTGCGCCAGATCCTCCATGCACTGCAGCTTTTCCGTCGCGTCGATCGTCTTGGGTTCGTCGAATGGGGCCATGTCGAAATCTCCTATGACCCTGAAGTATAGCGCGTGGTCGAAATCAGGTCATTGCGATCTGCACCCAAAACACGGTAACTTTAGCAATAATCTGTAATATTTATCTTATATAAAGGCAGAAAATGCTTCAAATGACACTCGATGCGATTGATCAGCGAATCCTCGCCGCACTTCAGGAAAACGCCCGGTTGAGCAACGTCGAGCTCGCCGGGCGAGCTGGGTTGTCGCCGTCGCCGTGCTTGAGACGGGTGAAGGCACTTGAACAGGAGGGCGTGATCAGAGGGTACGCCGCTTTGGTCGATCAGGAGGCGGTGGGGCTGCCGGTGAGCGTGTTCGTGATGGTCAGTCTGGAGAAGCAGGTCGAGCAGGCGCTGGAGATCTTCGAAGACAAGATCCGCGCTCTCCCGGAAGTGATGGAGTGTTATTTGATGACGGGGGACAGCGACTATCTACTGAGGGTCGTGACCCGCGATCTGCAAGCATACGAGCGGTTTTTGATGCACCACCTGACCAAATTTCCGGGCGTCAGCAGCATCAAATCGAGCTTCGCGTTGAAGCAGGTCGTCTACCGGACCGCGCTGCCGATCGCCGGCACGCCCTAGAATAGAAGAAAGGACGCCCCTTTTGAGACCTGTCGTTCGCGCCTGCATATTCCTGTTTATCCTTGCAGCGTTTCCGGTTTCCGCCGCGCCCGTTAAGGAACTCTGGCCCGATCTGGCCGGATTTGATGAAATGTCGAAAGAGAGCGTCGATCACGCGATCTGGGACGCGTTCCTGAGAAAATACGTGAAGGACGATCCGAATAAACTGAACCGCGTCGACTATTCCGGCGTCAGCGAAACCGACAGAAAAAATCTCGAGCGTTATATCGAGACCCTAACCGATCTCCGCGTCACAACGCTCAGTCGACAAGACCAGCTTCCTTACTGGATCAATCTCTATAACGCGCTCACGGTGAAGGTGATCCTGGATCACTATCCGGTCAAATCGATCCGCGACATCGACATCTCGCCGGGGCTGTTTTCGTCGGGGCCGTGGGGCAAGAAGCTCGTCACCATCGAAGATCATCCGGTCAGCCTCGACGATATCGAGCACCGTCTCCTGCGGCCGATCTGGAACGACCCGCGCATCCACTACGCCGTCAACTGCGCCTCGGTCGGGTGCCCGGACCTGATCGCGAAGGCGTATACCTCTGACAACACCGACCATCTCCTGAGCGAGAACGCGGCCCGCTACATCAACTCGGACCGGGGGGTGAAGATCGAGGGGGGTGAGATCGTGGTTTCGAAAATCTACGACTGGTTCCAGGAAGATTTCGGCGGCGCCGAAAAAGGCGTCATCCAACACCTTCTGAAATATGCCACGGGCCCGCGCAAAGCGGCGCTCGGGAAAGCGAAAGACATCGACGGCTATATCTACGACTGGTCGCTGAACGGGCTTGAGTAACGTTACCCGTCACCCCGGTGAAGACCGGGGTCCAGGGCTGCGGGCTCCATGGACGAGGCGCCTATGACGCTCTGGATTCCGGCATGCGCCGGAATGACGCGTTCACTTGTATACTCGTCACCCTGAACTCGATTGGGGGTCCATAAGTTCCGACACGGCGCGCGCCGCTCATGGGTCCTGAATTAAATTCAGGACGACGACGGATGCTGACCGGCCGAGAGCGCCTTGCCCGGGAGACGACTGATTTTCACTCCAGTCTCAGATTCCGGATCAGTCCCTTCGACGTCATTTGAAGATCGTCACTGTCGCCTGAGATGCCGATATAGAGGACGCCCGGCGCTTCTTCGCCGAATGCGCGTTCGTAATCTTTCTGCAGATCGACACTCTCGGAGAACCACGCACCGGTCGGCGCATCGGCGGTGTGCCGGACGATCAGGCGGCCGCTGTCGGGGAAGTGCGGATGCGCGATATCGAGCGCTTTATCGCCGCCCCAGACGTAGTTCAGAACCTTCCCCGCCATCAGCGGCGACATCATCGCCTTCATTTTCGAGGCGATGGAGCCGTCGGAAAACGCAACATAAACCGACAACACCCGATCATCGCCGTCGGTCTTCGTGAGATCGGTGGCCGGTAACGGATCAACGACTTGCCAGTCCCACGCGAGGCGCGTCGCGGTTATCGGCTGATCGGCGACTTTAATATAGAGAACGCTCGAGCTTTTATTGGCTGAGATTTCGACCACGCCGTTATCGAGCGTGCGGAACGACGTTTCGGGAATATCGTGGAAGCCCAGCATCTCCCAGCCGGCTGACGTCAGGTCGGGACGGGTCGGGACGGTGACGTCGGCGCGTGCGGGAAAGCCGGCGGCAAGGGCGAGGGCGAAGAGGATGAAAAAGACTCTCATCCGCCCAGTAAGCCGCCAAATCCGCTACGCGTGCAAATCAAACGAAAGTGAGTTTATTCGTTCGACTGCTGGATCGCTTCGAGCACCGCGTCGGTGACTTCCCGCGACGTCGCGGTCCCACCCAGATCGCGCGGCAGGTGTTTCCCCTCACCCGTGACCCGTTCGATCGCTTTCATCAGGCGCGACGCGGCGTCCAACTCGCCCTCATGCTCCAACAGCATCGCCGCCGACCAGAACGTCCCCAGCGGGTTGGCGATGCCCTTGCCCATGATATCGAACGCCGACCCGTGGATCGGTTCGAACATCGAAGGGGCGTCTTTTTCGGGGCGCAGGTTGCCCGTCGGCGCGATCCCCAGCGAACCGGTCAATGCGGCCGCGAGATCCGACAAGACGTCGGCGTGCAGGTTGGTGGCGACGACGGTGTCGATGGTTTCGGGTTTGAGAACCATTCTGGTGGTCATGGCGTCGACCAGCATCTTGTCGGTTTCCACGTCCGGGTAGTCGCCCCTGATCTTTTCGAACACCGAATCCCAGAACACCATCCCATGACGTTGCGCGTTGGACTTGGTGACGAGCGTCAATTTTTTACGCGGCCGCGAGCGCGCCAGCTCGAACGCGAAGCGCTGGATGCGCTCGACCCCCGTTCTCGTGAACACCGCGACATCCATCCCCACTTCTTCGGGAAGTGTCTGGTGCACGCGTCCGCCGACACCGGCGTACTCGCCCTCCGAATTTTCGCGGACGATCACCCAGTCCAGCTCTTTGGACGTCACGCCCTTCAACGGGCCTTCGATCCCAGGCAACAGCCGCGCCGGGCGCACGTTGGCGTACTGATCCAGGGTTTGGCAGATCTTCAATCGAAGTCCCCAGAGCGTGATGTGGTCCGGCACGCGCGGGTCGCCGGCGGAGCCGAACAGAATGCTGTCGAACGCCATCAGCGTTTCCAGGCCGTTCTCCGGCATGAAGTCGCCCTTTTTCAGATAGCGTTCGGAGCCCCAGTCGAAGCGCTCGGACTTGATCTCGAAACCGCCGTCGCGTTTCGCGACCGCGTTCAAGACCTCCATCCCCGCATCGATGACTTCCGGGCCGATGCCGTCACCCGGGACGGCGGCGATGTTGATGACGCGCTTGCTCATGGTATTCTGCTCCCTTGGCGTTTCTTTGATTATCCGGATGCGCATTCTTTTTTAGAAGTGCGTCCCCTCTGTGAAAAGGTCGGATTGCGTGCCCGCGCTCGGAAAGACCAGAAGTTGGCAGTCGTTTGAAGGGTGGTGCCATGAACGCGGTCTCAGCCCCGCGCCCGCCCACCCGTGGACGCTCGCGGCCTATATCCGGGTGATCGAGGGGACGATGCGCTACGACGCCCTTAAGCGCCACGTCGATCAGATCGGCCAGGCGCACTTCGAAATGCGCCGCACCCGGCCCGACCGGGAACCCTCGGTGCAGCGGGTGCTGGACGCGGTCAGAAGAAGGGAAGAGGCGAAGAAGCGCCGGAAACAGAAACCGCCCCCACCCCCGCCCTTATTCCGGGCCGAGGATTTCCTGGAAGAGAAGACATCGAAAAAGCCCCGCACCCGCCAGGACAAGACCGCCAAGGCGGCGAGGGGCAAGACCGCCGACGCGGCGAATAAGAAGAAATCCAAGTCGCTCCGCGTCACGCCGAAACTGGTCAGACGGAAGCGGGTTTAATACAATTCGTCATCCCGGACGCGGATTTCCCCCGAGCGTGAGCGAGGGTGGGAGGTCCAGCGATCCGGGACCCATTCTGACATCGCGCCACGTTTATCCATGGGTCCCGGGTCTCGGCGCAAAACGCCTCGCCCGGGATGACGGGTTTAATTGATTGTCGTCACCCTGAACATGCCCCGGATTTATTCCGGGGCTCGATTCAGGGTCCATGAATTCAGGCAGTGTGCGTGCCGCTCATGGGTCCGGAATTGAATTCGGGACGACGATGAATGCTGCCCGGCGCAAGACGCCTCGTCCGGGAAACGATGACGTCTACTCCACCCGCGCCGTTGCCGATTTCGCGACCGCGACCCCGTCCCGGGTGATGGTGATCGTGCCGGTATACAAGCCCGTCTCCCAACCCGTGCCGCGCCTTTTTCGGCCCGTGAACCAGTGGCCCTTGGCGAGCGGCCGGTCGAGCGTGACGGTGTGATCGGCGACGATCGATCCATCGGGTGCGGTGAGGGTAAGGGTCACGACATCGTCTTTTTTAAGAGAGAACGCCTCCGCAAAGAACACCAGCGCCCCCGTGTCGGGCGGGAAGGTGGATCGGTTGAGGGCGCCGCTTTCGATCTCCGCCGTCTTCGGGCGTTTGGACGCGAACCCCAGATGGAACGGCTGCGGGCCCGGATAGGCGAGCGCGGCCTTTAGGGCCGGGTCCCAGAGGCTGCCCATTCCATATTCTGCCGTATCGCACGCGGTGATATTACTCTCCCCCGTGAACGGGTCGATGACGCGTTCCCCCTGTCTGAGCGAAAGGTGGATGTGCGGAAATTCCGTCCGCCCCGACCGGCCGATCATACCGATGACCTGCCCCCGCTCGACCACGTCGCCGGTTCTGACCCGGATCGACCCTTTCATCATGTGGCAGTACTGCGTCGACCAGCCGTCTTCATGTTCGATCCTGACCCCGTTGCCGCAATCACGGCCGCGCAGCGCGGTTGCGCTCTCTAGATCCGCTTTCGTCGAATTCCCCATCCCATCCCGGGTGCCGGCGACCTTGCCGGGGGCGGCGGCGAGAACGTCGATGCCGCTGCTCATCGCCGCGTCATTCCTGATCGCGATATCGGTCCCCTTATGGGTGTCGTAACTGAGACCGCCGCACCGGTAGTCCGTGGCCCCCGGGCCCGGGTCGTGATCGACGAAATTCACCAGCCAGCAGGACGTTCCGATCTCGCACGCGGCGGGGAGGGAGAGGGTCGGGGGCTCGGCATGGGCATACGCGGAACCAAGCACGAGTCCCGCCACCGCGATACTCGAACCTGCTTTCCGCATTGCGGTAAAAAATCGCAAAATCAGCCCCTTACCCTCATTTATATTGCTCTGCATATTCGAAAAAAGCCTTGCTTGCTGCTGTCCTTCAACGGGTTTATATTGCATCGCAACAGATTTTGCGTGCGCGAAGCGCCGCCGCATTCAACAAACACCCAGAGAAACACCCCAGGATTCGAAACAAGGATATTCGTTATGGACGAAATGACCAATCACACTGACAAGCTGCACGGTTATTACTTCGAGGACCTGGAAGTCGGCATGCACGAGGTTTTCGCGAAAACCATCACCGAAGCCGATATCGTGATCTTCGCCGGTATCTCGGGCGACACCAACCCGGTGCACCTGAACGAGGAATTCGCGTCCGGCACCATGTTCAAGGGCACGATCGCGCACGGCATGCTGACGTCGGCCTTCATCTCGACGGTCATCGGCACCAAGCTGCCGGGGCCGGGTTGCATCTACGTCAGCCAGTCGCTGAAATTCAAGGCGCCGGTCAAGGCGGGCGAGACGGTGCAGGCACACTGCACGATCACCGAACTGAACCCCGAGAAGAAGTTCGTGACGCTGAAAACGCAATGCATCGTCGCCGGCAAGGTCGTCGTCGACGGCGAAGCCCTGATTATGGCGCCCAGCCGCACGGCCTGACGCCTTCCGATCGAACAAGCGAAGGGCGCGGGCAGGACCCGCGCCTTTTGTTTTTGCGTTCATCGGCGTCATCCCGGACGCGGCTTTCCCCGAGCGAGAGCAAGGGCGGGAAACAGGCTGCGTTTCGATCCCCCAATCGTCACCCTGAACTTGCCCCGGATTAATTCCGGGGCTTGATTCAGGGTCCATGAATTCGTTCGCAGCGGCAGCTGCTTATGGGTCCTGAATCGAGTTCAGGACGACGGTGGTTTTCGCCCAGCCGCCAACAACCTTGACCGTCACCGGGGCTTACGACACTTTCCAACGCTATGCGCATTTACAGACAGGCCAAATCGCTGACCGGGGAGCACCATGGCGCCGTTATCGCCGTCGGGAATTTCGACGGCGTGCACCGGGGGCACCGCACCGTGATCGGCGAAGCCGGGCGGATCGCCAAGGCGGCGGGGCTCCCGTGGGGCGTTTTGACGTTCGAGCCGCACCCGAGGAATGTGTTCCAGCCGGACGCCCAACCGTTCCGCCTGACGCCTTTTCGGGCCAAGGCGGACGAGATATCGGGTCTCGGCGTCGATTTCCTGATCGCGCAGCGCTTCGACATGGATTTCTCCAGACAAAGCGCCACCGATTTCGTCGAGCGTTATCTGGTGGAAACGCTGCGTGTCCATCATGTGGTGGCGGGCTACGACTTCAAGTTCGGCCATAAACGGATGGGCAGTTGCGAAACCCTTCTGAGCGAGGGCCAGAAGATGGGCTTCGGCTTCACGGCCGTCGCCGCCGCGTCGGACGATGGGGGCGGGCTCTATTCGTCGAGCCGCACCCGCGAGCTGGTCGAAAAGGGCGAGATGCGCGAGGCCGAGGCGGTATTGGGCCGGCCGTTCTCGATCTCGGGACGGGTCGCGGGGGGTGACAAACGGGGCCGTACCATCGGATTTCCGACTGCAAACATCCATCTGGGGGGCTATATTCGCCCGGCGTTCGGGGTCTATGCGGTACGCGCGGTATTGGCGGATGAGACAATCGTCGACGGTGTCGCCAACCTGGGCATGCGGCCGACGTTCGACGGCACCGCGCCGAGACTTGAAGTGCATCTGTTCGATTTCGATGCGGATATCTACCAGATGCGGATCGACGTGCAGTTGCTGGAGATGATCCGTCCGGAAAAGAAATTTGACGGACTGGACGCTTTGAAGGCACAAATCGCCCGCGATTGCGATGCTGCGCGCGGGATACTGGGTAACAAATAGAAGCTGAACCGATGACTGTTGATTACAAGTCCACGATCTTTCTCCCCAAAACCGACTTTCCGATGAAGGCCGGCCTGCCCCAGCGCGAGCCCATGCTGCTCGAGCACTGGGCCAAGACCGGGTTCGAGCAGGCCCGCGCCGACATATCGAAGGGCCGCGAGAAGTTCATCCTGCACGACGGCCCGCCCTACGCGAACGGCCACCTGCACATCGGCCATGCGCTCAACAAGATCCTGAAAGACGTCATCAACCGCACCCAGCAGATGTTGGGCAAGGACGCCTATTACGTGCCGGGCTGGGACTGCCACGGTCTGCCCATCGAGTGGAAGATCGAAGAGAAGTACAGAGAGAAGAAGCTGGATAAAGACGCGGTCCCCATCGTCGAATTCAGGAAAGAGTGCCGTGAGTTCGCCGAGCACTGGATCGACGTGCAGCGCGAAGAGTTCAAGCGGCTCGGTGTCATGGGCGACTGGGATCACCCGTATACGACCATGACCTACGCCGCCGAAGCCAAGATCGCGGGCGAGTTGGGCAAGTTCCTGATGGACGGGTCTTTGTATCGGGGCTCGAAACCCGTCATGTGGTCCCCCGTCGAAAAGACCGCTCTGGCGGAAGCCGAAGTCGAATACTACGACCACACCTCGACGACGGTGTTCGTCCGCTTCCCGGTCGTGACCGCGTCCACCCCCGAAATCGAGGGGGCGGCCATCGTCATCTGGACGACGACCCCCTGGACCATGCCGGGCAACCGGGCCGTCGCTTACGGGGACAAGATCGACTACGTGACGGTTGAAGTGACGAGCATCAACGATGAAAGCCTTGCCGTCGTCGGCGAGAAGCTGGTCGTGGCCGAGGCGCTGCTGTCTGATTTCTCCGAAAAATGCGGCATCACGGGGACGAAAACGCTCGCGACGTTCAAGGGCGTGCAGCTCAAGGGGACGGTCTGCCGTCACCCGCTCCGGGGGCATCCCGACGCGGACGGTTACTTCGATTTCGACGTCCCCGCGCTCTCGGCGGATTACGCGACGACGGAAGAGGGGACGGGGATCGTCCACATCGCCCCCGGTCACGGCGCGGATGACTGGGTGTTGGGGATGCAGAACGGGATCGAAGTGCCGCACACGGTCGGCGAGGACGGCACCTATTTCGATCACGTGCCGATCTTCAAGGGCTGGCACGTCTATAAATGCAACAAGGATGTCGCCGAAGTCCTCAAGAGCGTCGGCGGGCTTCTGGGCATCGGCTCGCTCAGGCACCGCTATCCGCATTCGTGGCGCTCGAAAAAGCCCCTGATTTTCCGGAACACCGCGCAGTGGTTCATCTCGATGGAGGAAACGGGCCTTCGCGACAAGGCGTTGAAGGCGATCGACGAGACGCGCTTCGTGCCCGCGTCGGGCCAGAACCGCCTGAGAGGGATGATCGCCGAGCGCCCGGACTGGGTCGTCTCGCGCCAGCGCGCGTGGGGCGTTCCCATCACGGTGTTCGTCAATAAAGAGACGGGGGAGCCGCTCCGCGATCAGAAGGTCCTCGACCGCATCAACGAGGCGTTCAAACAGGAAGGCGCGGACGCGTGGTTCTCTTCCGATCCGTCGCGTTTTCTCGGGAACGATTACAACGCCGACGACTATGAACAGGTCACCGATATTCTCGATGTCTGGTTCGACAGTGGCTCGACGCACGCGTTCGTGTTGGAGGATGGCCCGTGGGCCGACCTCGAATGGCCGGCGTCGCTTTATCTCGAGGGCTCCGACCAGCACCGGGGCTGGTTCCATTCGTCGCTTCTCGAAAGCTGCGGCACGCGGGGAAGGGCGCCTTATGAGGCGGTTCTGACGCACGGTTTCGTCATGGCGGAAGACGGCCAGAAGATGTCGAAGTCGTTGGGGAACGTGGTCGCCCCCCAGGACGTGATCGAGCAGTATGGGGCCGACATTCTACGAATCTGGGTGGTGAACTCCGATTATTCCGAAGACCTCAGGATCGGGCCCGAAATCGTCAAGCAGCAGGCCGATATCTACCGGCGGCTTCGGAATACGCTGCGCTATCTCCTGGGCAACCTCGCCGGGTTCGAGGAATCCGAGCGCGTCGATCCGGGTAACATGCCGGAGCTGGAACGCTGGGTCCTGAACCGCATCCATGAGATGGACGCATCCCTCAAAAAAGCCTGCGACAGTTTCGACTTCCAGCCGTTCTTCGCCGAACTGCACACGTTCTGCGCGGTCGATCTGTCGGCGTTCTATTTCGACATTCGAAAAGACGCCCTTTATTGCGACCGCCCGGACGGCGATCTCAGGCGTGCCGTCAGGACGACGCTCGACATCCTGTTCGACCACCTGACCGCGTGGCTGGCGCCCTTCATCTGCTTCACCGCGGAAGAGGCGTGGCTGACCCGCCATCCGGATCAGGAAAGCGGCAACTCTGTTCACCTCCGCACCTTCCCGGACGTGCCCTCAAGCTGGGCCGACGCGAAGCTCGCCGAAAAATGGTCGAAGGTGAGAACGCTCCGCCGTGCCGTCACCGGCGCCCTCGAAGTCGCACGCGCCAATAAGGTGATCGGGGCGTCGCTTCAGGCGCACCCGGCGGTCTATGCCCCCGCCGAATACCGAAGCGTGACCGAGGGGCTCGATTTGGCTGAGCTCTGCATCACGTCCGGGCTCACATTTATGGATGGGGATGCGCCCGCCGATGCGCACCGATCGGAAGAGACCGGCGACATCGCCGTCGTCGTCGAGAAGGCATCGGGCGAGAAGTGCGAGCGCTGCTGGAAGGTTTTGGACGAGGTCGGCTCGGACAGTGAGCACCCGTCCGTCTGCAACCGTTGCGCCGACGCGGTCCGCCACCACGAACCCGAGGCGGCGTCAGCTTGATCCCCGGTGTAAGGTCCCGCGCCATCGGTGCGGCGGTGGCGGTTATCGCCGTCGCCCTCGACCAACTGTCGAAGACGTGGATTCTCGAAAGCGTGATGAACCCGCCCCGCATCATCGAGATCACGCCTTTCTTCAACATCGTCCTGGCGTGGAACCGGGGCGTGTCGTTCGGGATGTTCAACGACCACGGGGAGTCGGGCCCTTTGATCCTGACGGCGCTGGCCGTCGCGATCGTCATCGCCCTTTCGGTCTGGTTGTGGCGCGCCACGACGATGTTTTCGGTGGTGGCATTGGGGCTGGTGATCGGCGGCGCGGTCGGGAACGTTGTCGACCGGATGATCCACGGTGCGGTCGTGGATTTTCTCGACTTTCACGTACTCGGGTATCACTGGCCGGCTTTCAACGTCGCCGACAGCGCCATTTGCGTCGGCGCCGCGATCTTGATATTGGAATCCCTGTTCACACGTGCCGAAACGTCATAGACTCGGCATTCGGTACCGAAACTTGCTGCAAACGGGCAGAAAACGGATGATTCGACGCACAATCGGCATCGCCCTCATGACTTCCGTCGCTTTGTCGCTCGCCGCCTGCGAGTCGGCCAAGAAGGTCATGAGCAACTCCAAGGACGCGCCCGACGAGTTCGTCGTCTACCAGCGTCCGCCCCTGAGCCTGCCGCCCGAGTTTTCGCTCCGCCCGCCGAATTCCAACGCCTCGGGTCCGCAAGCGATCACGCCGACCGACCAGGCCCGCGCCGCGTTGTTGCAGCAAGCACCGCAGATTCAGAATCAGGATCAGCAGCGCGACCCCAATCTTTCGGATGGTCTGAACGCGATCATGTCGAAAACGGGCGCGGCCAATGCCGATTCCTCGATCCGCGAAGTGGTCAACGCCGAGACGTCGCTGTTGTCGAAAGAGGACCAGCGTCTCGCCGACAAGATGATCTTCTGGGTCGACGACAAACCCTATGAGGGCACCATCGTCGATGCGGAGAAAGAGCAGCAGCGCATCCGCGAGAACCAGGCGCTCGGCAAGCCGATCACCGAGGGCGAAACCCCCCAGGTCAAGAAGTCGCGCGGCCGCAAGGGGCTGTTGGATTTCTAGTCTCGGCGTCACAACTCAACACCATCGTTATCCCGGGCATTATCCGAGCCAAAGCCGTCAGGCTTTGCGTGCGAGGGTTATGACCCGGGACCCATGGCCGCGCTTGCTGCTGTTCTGCGATGGGTCCCGGATCGCCGGCTTTCCTGACCTCGCTGGCGCTCGTCGGAAATCCGCGTCCGGGATGACGATGACAATTCCGAATTTACCCCCTCACCTAACCTCTCCCCCAAATATGGGGGAGAGGGATGAGGGAGATACATCTCGTCAGGGTCCCTCTCCTCCATGAGTGGAGGAGAGGACAGGTGAGGAGGAAAGCCGGGGCCGAGCAAGCTTCACGCGTCATCCCGGGCATTGCCCGAGCCAAAGCCGTCACCCCGGCGCAGGCCGGGGCCCAGAGGTGCACGCGTCAACCTCTCTCGGCAGGACCGGGTAGATGCACTGGATTCCGGCTTTCGCCGGAATGACGAAGCGGAGAAACGGCCCCATTGAATTTTTTCTGGACCATCGCGAACGATGGAAACCCCGTCCGGGATGACGATCCTGCAAATAGGTTTATTGCATTCCAGCATTTGACTTCATCGCCCCATGCGGGTTCGATCGTCCGCCATGACGACGCCGGTTACAGACATCTCAGCAGAACAGGCACGACGGCTGGTCCTTGAGCTTCAGGGGCTGGCGGAAAGCCCGCGCCGCAATCTGGGGCGTGATGGTCTACTGGGCCTGATCCATAAGCTCGGCTTCGTCCAGGTCGATTCGATCCAGTGGGTGGAGCGCGCCCATCACATGATATTGGGGAGCCGTTGGGACGGGTATCGGCAGAAAGACCTTCTCCGTTTGATCGAGAAGGACAGGGCGCTTTTCGAGAACTGGACCCACGACGCATCGATCATCCCCGTCGAGTTCTTTCCCATCTGGCGGGAGCGGTTCCGGCGTGAGGAGACGCGCCTCGCCAAGCGCTGGGCGGGGCGGCGTGGAGAAGATTTCCAGAATGAGCTGGCGAGCGTGTTGTCGCATGCCCGTGACAACGGCCCGATCACGGCCAGAGAAATGTCGGGCCGCGCCGATGCGGGGGATCGAAAGGACGGGGGCAAGTGGTGGAACTGGCACCCGTCGAAGACGGCCCTCGAGCACCACTGGCGGACGGGCGGTCTCTGCATCTGCCACAGACAGGGGTTCCAGAAAGCTTACGACCTGACCGAACGCGTCATCCCCGGCGATCAACGTGTGTCGGATTGCTCGTCAGATACCTACATCGACTGGTCGTGCCGCGAAGCTTTGAAGCGTCTCGGTTTCGGCACGGCCGGCGAGATCGCGGGGTACTGGGGCAATATCACCGCCGCCGAAGCCAAAAGCTGGTGCGACGCGCGTCTCGGCGACGACATCATCGAAGTAAGGGTGCATGGGGAGGGGGAGAGTCCGCCCCGTAAACTCTATGCCTTCGCGGATATCGGCGCACGCCTCTCCGATGTTCAGCCGCCCGCAGACCGGCTGCGTATTCTAAACCCGTTCGATCCCGTGATCCGCGACCGCAAGCGCCTCAAACATCTTTTCGATTTCGATTACCGGATCGAAATTTTCGTCCCGGCGTCCCAGCGCGTCTTCGGGTATTACATCTTCCCCCTTCTGGATGGGGAGAAGATGGTCGGGAGAATGGAAATGAAGGCCGAGCGGAACAGCGACACGCTTGTTATCAGCGCGCTCTGGCCCGAACCCGGAAACCAGTTCGGCAAGGGCCGGATGAAACGGCTGGAGGTGTCGCTCGAGCGCATCAGGAAATTGACGGGCCTTTCAACCGTGCGTTTTCAGGACGGGTGGCTGCGTCCGCCGGCCAGCTGATCACCGTCATCCCGGTTTCAATGGACCCTGAATCAAGTTCAGGGTGACGGTTTTTTTCGGGATCAGACATCAACGAACCCGTCGTCCTGAACTTGATTCAGGACCCATGTCCCCCTCACCTAATCTCTCCCGTCGCCAATCCATTTGGCGCGGGCCAAAATGAAGGGGGAGAGGGACCCTGACGCGGCAACACGTCCTTTAAATCTTCGTAACGTTTACGTGTTTTGCCGGATTCCCATTGATCCGGTGTGAAAACACGCCAATATCCTACTCATGCGGATTTCATTCAGGTTTTTGACGCCCTTCGTGCTGGCCGCGGTCATTGCGCTTTCGGCCGTGACGCCGGCGCGCGCCAAGATTTTTGACCCCGACACCTTCACCCTCAAGAACGGGATGCAGGTGGTGGTGATCACCAACCACCGGGCCCCCGTAGTCAGGCACATGGTCTGGTACAAGGTGGGGGCCGCCGACGAGGCGCCGGGCGAGACGGGGATCGCGCATCTGCTCGAACATCTGATGTTCAAGGGCACCAAGAATTTCGGACCCGGCGTGTTCTCCGCCCAGGTGGCCAGGAATGGGGGGCAGGAGAACGCCTTCACGTCCTACGACTACACCGCCTATCACCAAACCATCGCCAAGGACCGCCTCGAGATGGTCATGAAGATGGAAGCCGACCGCATGACCCATCTTTTGATCAGCGAAGCGCAGGTTGCGCCCGAGCGTAACGTCGTCCTCGAAGAGCGCCGCTCACGGGTCGACAATAATCCGTCCGCGCAGCTCCGCGAACAGGTGTCGGCGGCGATGTATCTGAACTACCCCTACCGCCGGCCGATCATCGGTTGGGAACACGAGATCAAGGCGCTCGACGTCGATCGCATCCTCGCCTTCTACAAACGCTACTACGCCCCCAATAACGCGGTTCTGATCGTCGAGGGGGATGTGACCATGGACGAGCTGAAGCCGCTCGCAGAGAAATATTATGGGGCGATCCCCGAGGGTCCCGAGATCACGCGGACCCGCACCACCGAGCCGCCGGCGACCGCCGACCGCCGCGTCGTTTTAGAACATGAGCGCGTCACCCAGCCGAGCTGGACGCGCCGTTATCTGGCGCCGAGCTATCGATATGGGGCGACCGAGCACGCGTATGCTTTGCAGGTTCTGTCCGAAATCATCGGCGGTGGGGCATCGAGCCGTCTGCACAAACGCCTGGTGCTCGATGACGCCATCGCGTTATCGGCGGGGGCTTTCTATGACGCCGACGACCTGGGCCCGGCGGTGTTCGGGTTCTACGCCGTTCCCAAACCAAACGTTTCGATGGACAAGATCGAATCGACCGTCATGGACGAGGTCGGGAAGATTCTGAAAGACGGAATCACGGCGAAGGAGCTTGAGGGTGCCATCGAGCGGATGCGGAACAACGCCGTCTTCGCCCGTGACGATTTCGGGACCGCGGCCCGGGTGTTCGGCTCGACGCTGGCGTCGGGCGGCACCGTCGACGAGGTCGAGAACTGGCTCGATGTGATTGGCAAGGTGACGGTCGAGGATGTCGCCGCCGCTGCCCATAACGTCCTGGACGGGACCCACCACGTCACCGCCGAACTGCTGTCGAAGCCGCAGAGCTGATATGATGACGCGTCTTAATCTTATTCTCCGCCCCGCATCGTTCGTCGTCTTCGCGGTTTTATTTTTAGCCGCCGCGATCCCCGCGCACGCGGTCGAAGTCGAACGGGTGGTATCTTCAAAGGGCATCGAAGCGTGGCTGATCAGGGATCATTCGAACCCGGTCACGACCCTCAAACTCTCGTTCCGGGGCGGCGCCGCGCTCGATCCGGAAAATAAAAGCGGTCTCGCCAACTTCGTCGCGTCGACGCTGGACGAAGGGGCGGGCGATCTCGACAGCCGCGCGTTTCAGCGCGCGCTCGACGAGAAGTCGATCTCGCTTCGGTTCAGTGCCGGGCGCGACCGGCTGGACGGCTCGCTCAGAACATTGAACAAGAACCGCGACGATGCGTTCGAGTATCTCAGGCTCGCGATCAACGAGCCCCGCTTCGACGAAACGCCCCTCAACCGCATCCGCCAGCAGATCCTGTCGGGCATCCGCCAGAGCCAGGAAGACCCGGGCAACCGCGCCGGCAGGGCGATCTTCGAAAAAGCGTTCCAGGGGCATCCCTATGCCAGGGATAACGACGGCACGTTGGAAAGCGTTTCGGCGATCACGCCCGACGACATGCGCGATTTCGTTAAAGAGCGCCTCGCCCGCGACAATCTTTTGATCGGGGTGGTGGGCGATATCGACGCCGACACCCTGAAGAAATATCTCGACCAGGTGTTCGGGACGCTCCCCGAAAAAGCCAAGCCGTGGAAGGTGGCGAAGATCGACCCGAAGCTTTCGGGCGGCATCGAGGTCATCGACATCGATGTGCCTCAGAGTTCGGTCCAGTTCGCGCAACCGGGGATTCTCAGGAACAACCCGGATTTCTACACGGCGTACGTCCTCAACTACGTGCTCGGTGGGGGCGGGTTCGTATCCAGACTATATGAGGAAGTGCGCGAAAAGCGCGGCCTCGCCTATTCCGTTTATTCCTATCTCATGCCGCTCGATAACGCGGGCGTGGTCATGGGCGGCGCCGCCACGGCAAACGCGAGGGTTTCCGAGACCATCGCCACGGTCAGGGACGTTTGGAAGAAATTCGCGGACGACGGGCCGACCGCGAAAGAACTCGAAGACGCGAAAACGTATCTCACCGGGGCCTTCCCGCTCCGCTTCACCTCATCGGCGGCGATCGCCGACATGCTGGTGGGGATGCAGGAAGAAGACCTGGGCATCGATTACATCGACAAGCGCAACGGCTATATCGAGGCGGTGACGCTGGAAGACGCCAAGCGCGTCGCCAAGAAACTCTACCAGCCGGAAAAACTGACCTTCGCCGTCGCGGGGAAGCCCGCGGGCGTGGTTTCCAGTAACTGAATTACTTGTTTCCCGTCCTGCACATTGCACCAATACGTCGTCCCAAGCTTGATTTGGGACCCATGACGGCGCCGATGTGCCGAATTGAACCATTCTATGGGCCCTGAATCGAGTTCAGGGCGACGGGATTTGTTCGTAAAAACGTAGGCTCCTTCAGCCAGCCGCTTTCCAAGGTGGCACGCTCAGCGGGCATTTGATACAAGTGCTCATGCCGCTGATTTCCACCACGGACGCCTGGAAAAACCTGACCGAGCTGCGCGACCAGATGTCTGGCGTGCCGTTATCGGAGCTGTTCGACGCCGATCATATACGCGCGTCGGATTTCACCATCGATCTCGGTTCGCTCTATATCGACTTCGCCCGCCAGCGGGTCTCGAACGACGTGCTGATCGGTTTGACGGCACTGGCGGAAACCGCCGGTGTTTCCGGCTTCATCCAGAGAATGGCCAAGGGGGAGACGGTCAATCAAAGCGAGGACCGGCCGGCCCTTCATATGCAGGTTCGCCGGACGTCCGGCGATGGGGAAGACGCCCCCCTCAAAGCGTTCGTGAGCGGCGTGCGGAAGGGGGAAATCCTGTCCGCGTCGGGGGCGCGGTTCCAGTCCGTCCTCGCCATCGGGATCGGGGGCTCGGAACTCGGGCCGGCGTTGATATTGGATGCGCTCGGTGATGCGTACGGCGGCGCGCTCGACGTGCGCATGTGCGCCAACATCGACGGTACCGCGTTCGCGCGCGCGACGGGCGGGCTCGACCCAAGAACGACACTCGTCGTCGTCATCTCCAAATCCTTCCGGACCATGGAAACCCAGGCCAACGCCGAGCGCGCGGCGATCTGGATGCAGACCGCTCTCGGTGATGACTGGGCGAAGAACTTCTGCGCGATCAGCGCCAACGTCGATGAAGCGGGCAAGTTCGGCATCGACGAAGACCGGGTGTTCGCGATGCTTGAGGGCGTCGGTGGACGCTTCTCCCTTTGGTCGGCGGTCGGCCTTCCCATCGCGCTCGCCTTCGGGTGGGAGGTTTTTACGGATTTAAGAGCCGGCGCCGCCGAGATGGACGCACACGCCCGTTCGGCGCCTGTCCGTGAGAACGCGCCGATGATGCTGGCTTTATTGACGGTCTGGAACGCGAGCTTTTTGGGCTATGGGGCCGAAGCTTGCGTACCCTATGACACGCGCCTTCGAAAGCTCGTCGATCACCTGCAGCAGCTGGAGATGGAGAGCAACGGCAAGCGCGTCACGCAGGAAGGTTATCCGGTCGACTACCCGACCCAGCCTGTTGTGTTCGGGGGCGTCGGTCTGAACGTGCAGCACGCCTTCTTCCAGCAGCTCCATCAAGGGACGACGGCGGCCCCCGTCGATATCCTCGTCCCGGCCCGCGCGCCGACAGGTGACGAAGCGCAGCACGATCTGTTGATTTCGAGCGCGTTGGCGCAAGCCGACGCGTTGGCGTTCGGGAAAGAGAACCTCGAACAGCCGCACCGGCATTATCCGGGCGACCGCCCCTCGACGGTCATCGTCTACGATAAACTGACGCCCTTCATGCTGGGCAAGTTGATCGCGCTTTATGAAATGAAGACCGTGTGCGCCGCCGCGATCTGGGGGATCAACCCGTTCGACCAGTGGGGGGTGGAGCTGGGGAAGAAACTGAGCGACAGCATCCTGCCCATGCTGAGCGATACCGACAGTGCGCCCGCCTCGCTGGGGTCGTTGATCGATATTCTCAACCGGATGCGCCGAGGGGATGAATAGGGCATGAGCATTAGAAGGCTCCCCGAAACCCTGGTCAACCGGATCGCCGCCGGCGAGGTGGTGGAGCGTCCGGCGTCCGCGGTCAAGGAGCTGGTCGAGAACGCCATCGACGCCGGCGCGACCCGGATCGACGTTTCCGTGCGCGACGGGGGCCAGACCGCGATCACCGTCACGGACGATGGCTCGGGCATGACCCCGGATGAGATGGTATTGGCGGTCGAACGCCACGCGACGTCGAAAATTCCCGACGACGACCTGACGACCATCGCCACGCTGGGATTTCGCGGCGAAGCGCTGCCCTCGATCGGCGCGGTCAGCCGCATGACCATCACCAGCCGCACCAAGGGTGGGGATGGGGCATGGACGCTCTCGCTCGAGGGCGGGCGGATCAAGCAACCCGAGCCCGCGGCGCTCTCCTTGGGGACGCGGATCGAGGTCAGGGATCTTTTCTACGCCACGCCGGCGCGGTTGAAGTTTTTGAAGACGGCGCGCACCGAGCAGTCCCGCATCGTCGAGGTGATGCAACGTCTCGCCATGGCGCATCCGGAAATCGGCTTCACGTTGAACGACGGCAACCGCGACGTGATGAAACTGCTCCCCGAAACCGGCGACCTGTTCGGCGCGAGACTGGAGCGCTTGGGCGCGATCATGGGGCGGGACTTCCGCGAGAACGCCTTTCCCATCGACGCGGAAAGGGAGGGCTACCGCCTCACCGGGTATGCGGGGGTGCCCACGCTCAACCGCGGCAACGCGCAGATGCAGTTTCTGTTCGTCAACGGAAGACCGGTCAGGGACAAGCTTCTATTAGGGGCGGTCCGGGGCGCTTACCGGGAGTTCCTCGCCTCAGATCGCCATCCGTTGCTGGCGTTGTTCCTCGAAATTCCACCGAGACATGTCGATGTGAACGTCCATCCCGCCAAAACCGAAGTCAGGTTCCGGGACGCGGCGAAGGTGAGAGGGATGATCGTCGGGGCGTTGAGACATGGCTTGGCGGAAGCCGGGCACCGGGCGTCGACGACGGTCGCGGAATCCGCCTTGGGCGCGTTCCGGCCCGGCGGCCTCCCCATGGGGCGCGGGTCGAGCGCGGGGTATGCGTACCGGCCCAACCCCGGATATGCCCCTGCGCCGTCACATGCGCCATCTCATGGGTTGACCGAGCGCGCCAACGATTTCTACCGCCCCTTCGATAACCTCGATACTCAACCCTCCGCGCGGATGGAGGCGGTCCCGGACGATATCGATCAGGCGCCCCCCACCGATCACCCGTTGGGGGTTGCGCGCGCGCAGGTCCACCAGACCTATATCGTCGCGCAGACGGCGGACGGGATCGTCGTCGTCGATCAGCACGCGGCGCACGAACGCCTGACCCAGGAGAAGATCAAGAAGGCGATGGCCGGAAAAGGCGTGCAACGCCAGCTTCTGCTGATCCCGGAAGTGGTCGAGATGGACGAGAACGATTGTGAGCGCGTCCTCGCCCGCGCCGAGGAATTGGCGGAGATGGGCCTCGCCATCGAGCCGTTCGGCACCGGCGCGGTCGCGGTCCGGGAAGTCCCCGCCATCCTGGGGGAGACGAACGTGCAGGGGTTGATCAGGGATCTCGCCGACGATCTCGCCGAACTGGACGGCGCCATCGCGCTTGAGAAACGCATCGACGACGTCTGTGCGACCATGGCGTGTCATGGATCGATCCGGGCCGGGCGGCGTCTGACGGCGGACGAGATGAACGCGCTGTTACGTGAGATGGAGGCGACGCCGCACTCGGGCCAGTGCAGCCACGGCCGCCCGACTTATGTGGAGCTCAAGCTCGCCGATATCGAAAAGCTGTTTGGAAGACGTTAACGCCCTCGTTTAAGTGCGACCTATCGTCAGGGTCCCTCTCCACCGCAACGCGGGCGAGAGGACAGGTGAGGGGGAATACGTGTGCGTTACTGACCGTCCGGTTGTGCGTTTAACGAGTTGATCGCCCCCTCACCTAGCCTCTCCCCCTGAAGGGGGAGAGGGATGGGAGGCTCAATCGACGCTCAGAAAACTCACCGTCGCGCGGCCGTACTTGCGCTGGTCTTCCATCTTATATCCACGCGGCGCGTCGAAGGTGCGATCCGACGGGGTTTCGACCACACAAAGACTGCCCGCCGCGACCCATCCCCTGGCCAGCATCGATAACAATGCCGGCCCCGAGACGTCCTGATCGTAGGGCGCGTCCAGAAACGCGAACGTCGCCGGGCAGTTCGCGATGCGCGGCGGCGGCGGCATTTTCGTGGCGTCGAGCCTGAGAACCGTGACCGACCGCCCCTGACCCATCGTTCCCGCGTTCTTAAGAATAGTCGCGCGCGCGGTGTCGTTGAGATCGACGAACGTCACGGGGGTTGCGCCCCGGCTCATCGCCTCCAACCCCATCGCACCCGTGCCGGCGAAGACGTCGACGGCGGACGCCCCCTTGATTTCGGGCGCGAACGGCGCATGTTCGATGATGTTGAAGATGCTTTCCCGCGCGCGGTCGGACGTCGGGCGGATATCCCAGCTTTCCGGCGCGACGAGACGGCGGCCTTTGAACTTGCCCCCGACGATCCTCATAGGATGTTCCTCATTTCAGGAACATCCCGACCTGATCGCGGAGCGCCTTCGGGCGCACTTCTTCCGTCTCACCCTCCGGGAGGTTGCCGATCTGGAACGGGCCATAGGCGGTGCGGATGAGGCGGTTCACGCTCAGGCCGATATGCTCCATGACTTTCCGCACTTCGCGGTTCTTGCCCTCTTTCAAGGATACCGTCAGCCATGCGTTGGCGCCGGTGCGGCTGTCGAACGACGCCGTGATCGGCCCGTACTTCACCCCATCCACCGTGACCCCGCGCCCGAGCGCCAGAAGATCCTTTGAATCGACGCTTCCATGCACCCTGACCCGGTAACGCCGGGTCCAGCCGGTGTCGGGCAGTTCGAGCTTGCGCGCCAACTCACCATCGTTGGTCAGTAACAGCAGCCCTTCCGAATTCAGATCGAGCCTGCCGACCGAGATCACGCGCGGCATGTGCGCCGGCATGGCGTCGAAGACCGTCTTCCGCCCCTCGGGGTCTTTGTGCGACGTCACCAGCCCGGCGGGTTTGTTGTAGCGCCAGAGCCGCGTCGGCTCTTTGTCGGGTAACACATTCCCATCGACGACGACGGTGTCGCCTTTTTTAATGACGCAGGCGGGGGTCGTCAGTTTCTTGCCGTTGACCTCGACACGTCCCGCTTCGATCCAGCGTTCGGCCTCGCGGCGTGAACACAGGCCCGCGCGCGCCATCACCTTGGCGATGCGTTCGCCGTCGCTCTGGCTCTTATCCTGATTCTTCGAAGGTTTGCTCATGAAGGGAGTTGGTGCGGCGATCAGGGGCGAAAGTCAAGCGCGCTTGACCGGGGCATGAGGCCGGGGCACGAATGATATATGAGTTCGAAAGACAGCCAATGGATGCGGATCGCCCTCGACGAGGCGCGCGGCGCATATGACAGAGGCGAAGTGCCGGTCGGCGCGGTGTTGATATCCGCGTCGGGGGACGAACTCGCGCGGGCGGGGAACCGGATCGAGGAACTCAACGATCCGACCGCGCACGCCGAAATCATGGCGATCCGGGAAGCGGCGAATATCGCGGGCTCGCCGAGGCTTGTGGGCACGACCCTTTATGTGACCCTCGAGCCGTGCGCCATGTGCGCGCAGGCGATCTCTTTGGCGAGAGTCAACCGCCTCGTGTTCGCGGCTTACGACCCCAAGGGCGGTGGCGTCGAGCACGGGGCGCGCGTCTTTTCGCACAAAACCTGCCACCACATCCCCGAAGTCGTCGGTGGCCTGATGGAAACCGAGGCGTCGGAGATGCTGAGGGATTTTTTCAAAGAGCGTAGACAATAAACGTCATCCCGGACGCGGACGGCCCCCGAGCGCACGCGAGGTTGGGCAGGCCAGCGATCCGGGACCCATGGTCCGTCATGGCGTGTTGTCAAATATGGGTCCCGGCGCTGCGTTCGCAACGCTCACTTGGCCGGGATGACGAAGGCGGGATCGAGCGCTGGGGGAAACCGGTCGCGTTTCCGACCGGCTGGTTGTGCACTTTCCGATGTGATTGCCCCCTCACCTAACCTCTCCCCCTGAAGGGGGAGAGGGATGAGAGCGGAGTCTGTCGTCAGGGCCCTCTCCCTTGGGAGAGGGTGGCGAACGCAGTGAGCCGGGTGAGGGGCCCCTCATCCTGTCCTTCTCCCATGGGAGAAGGGACTCTCGGAAAACGTCCGCGTCTACCCGGCGACATCGGCGACGGTATTACGCCTCGGGCGCGAGGGGCAGGTTCACCAGCAAGTTCTGCGGCTTCAGTTTCAGGCGTTTCTTTTCCGTCATGGCGAGGCCCATGTAGACCGGGCGTCCGGCGATGTCCGGCAACATCAAACTGTCGTCCTTGAACTCTAATCTGAACAACGTCAGCAGTCTCTCCATCCTGTCTTCATCGACGTCGTTGCCGTCGTACAGGTCGTTGAGGATCGCCGACGCATCCGGATCGAGCCCGATGTGCCAGACCCACTTTTCGTCGGTGATCTTCTGGACCGGCTGGATCGAGACCGCCGCGCCCGTGAAGTGATCGATCCACCCCTCCATGACGCGTGAGAGCGCATCCAGACCGGGGCGCGTGAACGAGAGATCCAAAACCATGTCGTGGCGTTCGTCGCGCTGCCAGTACTTGTGGGCGTTCTCTTGCTGCATGACATCGAGATCGACTTGTCTCGGTTTGATGCCCCCTTCGACCAAAAGCGTGCCGATCGCCCCCATGCCGCCCGACTGCGCCAGCATCTCAACGGTTTCCAGATCACCCGAGAGGATCGATCCTTCGTGGATCGTCACGGTCTGTTCGCGGAACATCAATTCACCGGCGCGCGCCCGGAACGGATCGTCGGTCCCATCCAGCACCGCGCGGGTGATGACCTGCGCCATCTGATCGAGAAACAAGGGTGCGGTCCGCACGTCGCCGTCCCGGAACAGGTTGAGATAGCACGCCTCGACCGTGCCGGCGTCGATCAGCCGATCGCGGAAATCGATGAGGACTTGATAATTGTCGCGCCCGTCCGGGTCTTCGAGCGCCGCGATCTCATCTTTTGAAACCGGGCGTTTGGGGGTTTCGAGCAGCTCGGCATGAAGGGCGCGCTCTTTCTGGCAGCTCTCTTCCACCGGGGCCACTTCGGGGCGGTTGAAATACGCCCTTAAGAAATCGTCGGTAACCGTCAGATGGCCGTTGGCGTCCTGCTTCAGAAGTCCGTATCCGGAATTCTGCCAGAAGTTCGGCCGGCGGGCGGCCATCGGCGGGGGCAGGTTCTCGGCCATTTTTATCAGTTGTGGCCGGAGATATCGGCGTGGAGCGGCTTGGTCTCTTCGAACGTCTTCATCTGTTCGTCGGACGCCTTCTCCTGGTATTTCGACTTATATTCGTCGTACGGCATCCCGTAGATCATTTCCCGCGCTTCATCGGATGATAGCTCGACCCCACGCGCCTCGGCGGCGGCGACCAGCCATTTCGACAGGCAGTTCCGGCAGAACCCGGCGGTGTTCATGATGTCGATGTTCTGGGCGTCGGTGCGTTTCTGCAGGTGTTTGACGAGGCCGCGAAAGGCGTCGGCCTGGATTTCGGTTAAGGTTTTTTCGTCCATGGTGTTCTCCCCGAATTGATTAAGCCTTGCAGGCGATATGGGGGCGGGGCGGTGATTTTGCCAGCCCGCCAGCCTTATCTACCCACGGCTCGCCAGCCTTATCTGCCCACGGCCCGCCAGCCTTATCTGCCCACGGCCCGCCAGCCGATATCTCGCCTGCAGAAACCGTCCGGCCAGTCGATGGTGTCGACGGCTTTATAAGCCAGCTTCTGCGCCGCCTCGACCGTGTCGCCCAGCGCCGTGACGCCGAGCACGCGCCCGCCGTTGGCGAGGATGCGGCCGTCCGCGTCCGTTTTCGTTCCGGCGTGAAAGACGGTCACGTCCGCGATTTTATCGGCTTCGGCCAGGCCCTTGATCTCGGTGTCCTTTTTATAATTCCCCGGATAGCCGTTCGCCGCCATGACGACGGTCAGGGCCGCGCGCGGATCCCACTTCAGCTTGATCTTGTCCAATTCACCCTTGGCCGCCGCAAGCAGCATCTCCAGCGCGTCGGATTGGAGGCGCGCCATGATCGGCTGGCATTCCGGATCCCCGAAGCGACAGTTGAATTCGATGACTTTCGGGCCGTCTTCGCCGATCATCAGTCCGGCGAACAGCACGCCCTTATAGGGTTTGCCCTCCTTCGCCATCCCCTCGACGGTGGGGGTGACGATTTCGTCCATGATGCGCTTCTCCATCTTTTCATCGAGGATCGGGGCGGGGGTATAGGCGCCCATGCCACCCGTGTTGGGGCCGTGGTCGCCGTCGTGGACTTGTTTGTGGTCCTGTGCGCCCGCGAGCGGGATCGCGCGTTCGCCATCGCATAAGGCGAAGAAGCTCGCCTCCTCGCCGGTCAAAAATTCCTCGATCACGATCTCGTCGCCGGCGTTGCCGAACGCTTCCTCGATCATGATCTGGTCGACGGCGGCATAGGCCTCGGTCACGGTGTGACTTAATATCACGCCCTTACCGGCAGCGAGGCCGTCGGCCTTCACCACCACGGGTTTGTTCTTGATGCGGATATATTCCTTCGCCGCGTCGGGCTCGTCGAACCGTTCGTAATCGGCCGTCGGAATCCCGTATTTGAACAGAAGGTCCTTCATCATCCCCTTCGAGCCTTCGATCTCGGCGGCTTTCGCTGAGGGGCCGAAAACGGGAACCTCCATCGCCTCGATCTTATCCGCGAGACCCGCGACGAGGGGGGCTTCCGGGCCGACGATCACGAAGTCGATCTTCAGCTCTTCGACCGCCTTGCAGATCGCGGGGATATCCTCGGCCCCGATATCCAGGCATTCGGCGACGTCCGCGATTCCCGCGTTGCCGGGGGCGGCATAAAGCTTCGTCAGTTTCGGCGATTTCGCCACCGCCCACGCAAGGGCGTGTTCGCGCCCGCCGCCACCGACAATCAGAACCTTCATGAACGGATGTCTCCTTGAACCCTTGGCTTCGATGGCGGTTGTCTTCGCCGCCCCGTTGAGACATACAGTCTATTTATGAGCGACGCCCCGTCCACCCATAATAGTGGTGATAACGTCCCGGTCTTTTCGGTGACCGAGGTTTCCGGGCTGGTGAAGTCGACGGTCGAGGGCGCGTTCTCGCACGTGCGCATCCGGGGCGAGATTTCCGGCTTCAAGCGGGCCGCGTCGGGTCATCTCTATTTCACGTTGAAAGACGACAGCGCCGTCATCGACGGGGTGTGCTGGCGCACCACGGCGGGCAGGCTCGCGCTCAACCCCGAAGACGGGATGGAGATCATCGCCACCGGGCGCATCACGACCTATGCCGGGCGCTCGAAATACCAACTCGTCGTCGAGCAGATGGAACTGGCGGGCGAGGGCGCCCTTCTTAAATTACTGGAAGAGCGGAAAAGAAAGCTCGCCGAAGAGGGTTTGTTCGACGAGAGCCGGAAGCGCGCGCTCCCGTATCTCCCCGACGTCATCGGTGTGGTGACGTCGCCGACGGGTGCCGTGATCCGCGACATCCTTCACCGTCTCGCCGACCGCTTCCCCAGGCGCGTGCTGGTCTGGCCGGTTTTGGTGCAGGGCGAGGGGGCGGCGGATCAGGTCGCCAATGCGATCCGGGGCTTCAACAGTCTGGATGATAACGGTCCTGTGCCGCGCCCCGATCTTTTGATCGTCGCCAGGGGCGGCGGCTCGCTCGAGGATCTATGGAGCTTCAACGAAGAGATCGTGGTCCGGGCCGCGGCGGAGAGCGATATCCCGCTGATCTCGGCCGTCGGGCACGAAACCGACTGGACGCTGATCGATCTCGCATCCGACCGCCGCGCGCCCACACCAACCGCCGCCGCCGAGATCGCGGTGCCCGTCAGATACGAAGTGATGGCGCAGGTTCAGGATAACGAAACGCGCCTGATCCGCGCCGTTCGGCGCAAGACGGAAACGTTGAAGCGCGACGTCGCGGCGCTGGCACGCGGGCTGCCCAATTTGAGGCGCACGGTCGAGACCGCGTCGCAGCGGCTCGACGACTGGTCGGAACGGTTGGGGAATGCGTTGAAGGCGGGCATCCGGCATAGGCGTCAAAGAATCCCCAAGAGAATTCAGCCGCCGGTCCGCGCCATCAACGAGGCGAAGAACAAGCTGGGTGGGGCGGACCGCGACCTCACCCGCGCCTATAAAGACGACATCGCCGGGCGGGCGAAGACCGTCGCCCACCTGGGCCAGTTGCTGGAGAGTTATTCCTATGAACGTGTCCTCGACCGGGGCTTTGCGTTGGTGACGTCGTCTGAGGGGAAGGCCGTCATGTCGGCGTCCGCACTCAAACCCGGTGATGACGTGAATATTCGTTTGAGGGACGGGGTTGCAGGCGCGCGTATCGCGGGGGGAATGGCGCAGCCGAAGAAAAAGCCCGCGAAGCCGGCGAAAGATGACAAGGACGATCCGCAGGGGACGTTGCTATGACATCGACACGCTTCAACCCCTCTCCCCCTGACAGGGGGAGAGGTTGGGTGAGGGGGCTTGTCGTCTTCGCCGTTGTCATGATGCTGGCGTGGTCCGCTGAAGCGGAGGTTCCCCTCACACTGACTGGCAACGCGGCGGAGGGCGGATTGCTGGTCGGCAAGACCGCGCCCGGGGCGGCGGTCGCCATTGATGGGAAACCGGTCATGACGGATGCGGTGGGGAATTTTCTCCTCGGGTTCGGGCGCGACGATGCGGGGACCAAACGCCTGACGGTTTCGAGTAACGGCGAAACGCTCAACCGTGAAATCATCGTCACGGACCGGGATTTCAAGATCGAACGTATCGACGGCCTCCCGCAGAAAAAAGTCACCCCCGACCCGGAAGCGATCAAGCGGATCGTTAAAGAGAAAGCCGAGATGGCGGAAGCCAAGAAGCTCACCGATCCTTCCGCTTACTTCCTGTCCGGGTTCGCCTGGCCGGCGACGGGACGGATATCGGGGGTCTACGGCTCGCAGCGGGTCCTGAACGGCAAGCCCAGGCGCCCCCATTACGGGACCGACGTTGCCGCTCCCATCGGGACGCCCGTCGTCGCGATGGCGGCGGGGAAGGTGACGTTCGTGCATCCGGGGATGTTCTTTAACGGCAAGACGGTGCTGATCGATCACGGGCTCGGTCTCAGATCGGTCTACATCCATTTATCGGATACTGACGTTAAAGCGGGCGATAAAGTCGGGAAGGGGACGCGCATCGGCGCCATCGGCAAGACCGGCAGGGCGACCGGCCCGCACCTGCATTTCGGCCTGACCCTGGACGAAATCCCCATCGATCCGGAGCTGATTTTGGGTGAAATGCCCAAGTGATCTCAATGAGTTAAGAGATCACGGATTCGTTATGTTCTCTCGAATTCAGTTTCGTGCTACGATTTCCGCCAGTTGGATATAGGAGGCTTTCCCCATGAAGTATGGTGTTTTGGCTCTCGCCCTTGCCGCTTTCGTTGGTTTTGCGGCGTCGCCCGCGTCCGCCGAATGCGCGGCAGGCCACAAGAAAACGGCCGAAGTTCCGTCGCAGACGACGGTCGCCGATAACCCGGTCAATCCGTCGAAGCCGTCAGGCAGCTAACAGGCAGCTAAGCCCCGGCTTTCGCATTACGATCAGCCCGGCCAGCGGTTGTGCAGCCACAGCCATTGGCCGGGTTTTTCACGCACCCAGCCTTCTATGATCTTGTTGCAGCGTTCTGTCAGTTCTTTTGAATCGCGCGCCTTGTCGCCGGTGTCTTCGGCGTAGAGGGGTTTCGACACCTCGACCCTGAAACGCGCGCCGTTCTCGCGGATCACCCGGGCCGGGATCACCGGGCACTTCAAACTCGTGGCCAGATCACCAAGCGCGGTCGCCGTCATCGCGTCGATCCCGAAGAACGGCACGGGGATGCCGTCGTTCATTTTCTGATCCAGCATGATGCCGATGTGCTTGCCGTCTTTTAAGGCTTTCAGCATCGATCTCGCCCCCTCGCGCCCTTTCGGGATCATCATGTCGCGGTAGAGCTTGCGCCCGCTCATGTAGAAGTTCTCGACGAGGCGGTTGTTGGCCTCGCGATAAACGAAAGCGGAGGGCACGTCGTGGACGTGCGCGGTCAGGGGTGCCAGCTCCCAGTTGGCGAGATGCGCGCTGAGATAGAAGCCCGGTTTACCGTCGTCCCTGAAATCGATCAGGTGTTCGAGGCCGTCGACTTTGACGCGCGGATTGGCGCCGTCGTATCCGAATTTGCTGATGTGCGGGAACTCGGCGACGGTGCGGCCCAGGTTCTCCCACATGTCGGCGATGATCTCTTCCGCGTCTTCGTCTTCAATCCCCGGAAACGCGCGCTCGATGTTTTTCCGGGCGCGGTCCGAGATCTTGATGCGCGGGCCGACGACGCGCGCGAACCCACCTCCCAATGCCGACGCCAGATTGACGGGCAGGATGCGGAACACCCCCCAGACGACGGTTGCCGCCAGCGCTTCCAAAGGATGGCGGATATACTTTTCGATCAAGGTACGTGGGCGCAGCATGGGCTCAGTCTAGGCCGATGCGCTCGAGAATGAAATTTTCCAGCGCATCCGCGTCTTCCCATGCCAGTTCGACCGGGAACGGCGTCACCTTATCCTTGAATTCGTCTTTCAGGCGGACGTAATCCTTTTCCGTCGTGACGATCTCGGCACCGCTGTCCCTGGCGCTTTGGAACAGAAATTCCATTTCGTGATCCATGAACTGGTAATGGTCCGGATAGCTGAGCGTCTTACGTATGTCGGCACCCGCATCGTAGAGGGTGTCGAAGAATTTCTCGGGCCGGCCGATACCGGCAAAGGCGATGACCTTCTTCCCCCTGATCGCCGCCATGCGCGGCTCGGGGCGGATGACGGCGTGAAAGACAGGTAAATCCTCCGGGATGTCCGGCATGCCGGCACCCCACTCGCCGACGACACAGACGGCGTCCGTGCGTGCGAACGCGCTTTCTGCCGGTTCACGGAGCGGCCCCGCGGGGAAGACTCTCCCGTTCCCAAACCCGTAACCACCGTCGACAATCAACAGGTTCAGCGCCTTGAACAGATCGGGGTTCTGGAAACCATCGTCCATGACCAGAAGTCCGGCCCCGGCGTCACATGCGGCGCGTGCCGTCCCGGTCCGGTCGGCGCCGATCCAGGTGGGGGCGTGGCGGGCCAGAACGAGGGCTTCGTCGCCGACTTCGGGGGCGCGGTGATGGATGGCGTCGACTTGAACGGGTCCTTCAAGCCGGCCCCCATAGCCGCGCGATAAAACATGGACGGTCCTATCCGATGCCGACAGCCGACGGCAAAGATCGATGGCGACCTGGGTCTTGCCCGCCCCCCCCATGACCGCGTTGCCGACGCAGATGACGGGCACCGGTGCCTGCCACACGGGTGGTCTTTTGGCGCGCGATGCGGTGATCGCGCCGTAGATCGACCCGAGCGGGGAGAGCCCCGCCGCCAGAAACCGATCCACGGGAGACCGGTTCTCCGGCCCCCAGAAATCAGGCGCGCGCACGGACTTTTTCCTCGGCGGCTTTCAATAACGGCGAGATATGCTCCATGAATACGTCGAGCACGCGGGATTCCTGATCGACGTATTCGAAGGCCGCCTTGGCGCGGGCCTGGGCCTCGGCGGGCTTGTCGAGGTCGCGTTTCACGGCTTCCGTCAGTTCGTCCACGTCGGCGACGATCTTCAATCCACCCGCGGCTGTCATCGCCTTGGTGATTTCGTCGAAGTTCCAGTAATGCGGACCTGTGATCACCGCCGCCCCCAGCTTCGCCGGTTCGATGGTGTTCTGGCCGCCCGCGGGCACCAGCGATTTCCCCATGAACACGATCGGCGCGAGGCGGAAGAACAGCCCCAACTCCCCCAACGTGTCGGCGAGATAGACATCGGTCTCCGCCGTCACCGGCTCGCTGTTCGATCTGATGGCGACGTGCGCCCCCAGGTCCCTGAGCATCCGGGCGATCTCCGTCCCCCGGTCCGGGTGACGGGGGACGATGATGGTCAGCAGATCGGGGTGGCTCTCCCGCACGGTCTTGTGCACTTCCCACGCGGCTTCTTCCTCGCCGTTATGGGTGCTGGCTGCGAGCCAGGTCGGGCGCAAACCCATACGCGCCCGGATTTCGGCGAGCGTGCCTTCGTCGCAGGGAAGGGCGGGGACCGCGAACTTCATGTTCCCCATCCGCACCACGTTCTCGGCGCCCAGTGCGCGATAGCGTTCGACGTCAGAATCCGTTTGCGCCAGCACGGTCTGAAAACAACCGAGCAGCGCACGCGCCAGCGACCGCCAGCGCTGCCACCTGAGAAACGACGGCGGCGACATGCGCGCGTTGACCAGCATCATCGGGATGCCGCGGGCACGGGTTTCGACGACGAGATTGGGCCACAGTTCCGATTCCCACCACAGCGCCACGTCGGGTTGCCAGTGATCGAGAAACGCGTTGACGTACGGAAGCCGGTCGACCGGGACGTACTGATGGATGGCACCGTCGGGCAGGCGTTCGCGCATCAGTCTGGCTGACGTCACGGTCCCGGTCGTGACCAGCACGCTTGGGCTATCGGGCCGCGCCACCAGTTCTTCGATGACCGGCAGCATGGAGATCGCCTCGCCGACGCTCGCGCCGTGCATCCAGATCAGCAAACCTTCCGGGCGTTCCAGCACGGCACGTCCCTTGCGCTCATCGAAGCGCGCCGCGTCTTCCTTGCCGCGTTTGAGGCGCTTCTTCAGATAATGTGAGATCAGGGGCGCACCCATGGCCGTGGTGAGCCGGTAGAGCGAAAGGATCATGCCGCGATCCCCTTGATTTCCTCGGCCGGCTCGACGGGCGCACGGCCCGTCGCCTCGTCGGCTTCGCGGGTGATGGCGTTGAGGCGGTCTTCGAGTTCGTTCCGGAGCCGCGCAAGGTCATCTTCGTCCGCATCGCGCGGCACGCTTAAAGGTTCGCCCCAGATCAGCACCCCCGACGAGAACGGGAAGGCTGCGAGAAACCGGTCCCACGACCCGAGCACTTTTCCGCGCTTTATCCCGTATGTGACGGGCAGGATCGGCACGCCCGACAGTTTGGCCAGGCTGACAATACCGTCCGACACCCGCATCCGGGGGCCGCGCGGGCCGTCGGGGGTGATGCCGACCCATTCGCCGGACCTCAACGCCTTGACCATCGCGCGGAGCGCGCCGGCGCCGCCCTTCGATGTCGAGCCCTTGACCCAGTCGATGTCGAAATGCGCCACCGTGTTGGCGATCAGCTCACCATCCCGATGCGCGCTGATCAGCATCCGAAACGGGTGCGGTTTCTGCCAGGTGTAGGGCGCCATCAACAAGCGCCCGTGCCAGAAGCACAGGATCGCCGGGCCGTTGGCGAAGGTGTTGTCGAGATGATCCTTACCGATCATTTTCCATCTGCTGGTCATCCAGACGAAGCGGATGTAGAGCGCCGCCAGCCAGCAGACGAACAACCGTACCGGCGTGCTCTTGGCGATTTTTTTTGAGAGAGACTTCAGCACCGGACCGCCAACTCAACCCGTGCCGGCGCGCGCCTGCGTCTCGGCTTCGGCGGCGAACTGCAGGGCGTAGAGTTTTTCATAGGCGCCGCCTTTTTCGACCAGCTCTTTATGCGAGCCGGTCTCGGTGATGGTGCCGTTCTGGATCACATAGATCAGGTCGGCGCCGACGATGGTCGAAAGGCGGTGCGCGATCACCAGCGTGGTGCGGTCCTTCATCAGATGGTCGAGCGCCTTCTGGACGTGGCGCTCGGATTCCGTATCCAGCGAAGACGTCGCTTCGTCGAGAAGAAGGATCGGTGCGTTCTTCAGGATCGCGCGCGCGATGGCAAGGCGCTGGCGCTGGCCGCCCGAGAGCTTGATGCCACGCTCCCCAACCTGCGTCTCGAAGCCTTCGGGAAGCTCGTTGATGAAATCCAGCGCAGCCGCGTGGCGGGCCGCGTCCTCAATCTCGCTGTCGGACGCGCCAGGCTTCCCGTAAGCGATGTTGGCGCGGACGGAATCGTCGAACAGGGTCACTTCCTGGCTGACCAGGGAGATGTTAGCGTAAAGGCTTTCCAGCGTGGCGTCGCGCACGTCTGTGCCGTCGATGCTGATCTTGCCCTCGTCGATGTCATAAAACCTGGGGATCAGGTTGAGGATGGTCGACTTGCCCGCGCCCGACGGGCCGACAAGGGCGACTGTCTTCCCGGCCGGGATCGACATCGAGACATCGGCCAAAGCCGGTTGCCCCTCGACGTACGAGAATTTGACGTCGTCCAGGTCGATCGCGCCGTCGGCGGGCGTCTTTAACGGTTTCGCGTCCGGGCTTTCCTTGATCCCCGGTTCGGTGTCCAGAAGATCGAACAGGCGTTGTGCGCCGGCCAGGCCTTCCTGCAGACTGGCGTTCAGGTTGGCGAGGCGCTTCATCGGCTCGTAGGCGAGCAGAAGCGCGGTGATGAACGAAAAGAACGAGCCCGGGTCGAGGTTCTGGTGGATGACCCGATACCCCCCGTAAACGATGACGATGGCGACGGCGCAGCCGCCCAGCGTCTCCATGATCGGCGACGACAGCGCGCGGATGCGGGCGGATTTGATGGTCAGTTTGAAAATGCGCTCGACCAGGGTCGAGACGCGGGACGTCTCGTAGTTCTCCATCCCGTACGCCTTGACGACCCTAATCCCCTGAAAGCTCTGATCGAGGATCGCCGAGAACAGCCCGGTCTCTTCCTGGGTGTTCGCGGTCACCTTGCGCATGCGCTTGCCCAGTCTGACGATCGGGTAGACGGCGGCCGGGAACACGAAGAACGCGATGAGCGCCAGTTCCCAGTCCTGGAAAAACATCACCCCGACAAGCCCGATGAGGGACAGAAGATCCTTGCCGAACCCGGTCAAAGCGTTCGAAACCGCGACCCGCATGTGGTTGATGTCGACCAGGAAGCGCGACACCAGACGTCCGGACGGCATGGAATTGAAGAACCCGAGATCCATGCCGATCAGGTGGCGGTATAATCGGATCTGGTTGTCGGCGATGATCCTGAGACCCACGAACGCCATCAAAAGGGACTGGCCGTAGCTCGCGAAGCCCTTGGCGAGGAACGTCACCAGGACGGCACCCGATACCCACCACAGCATGTCCTCGTTCTCGCCGATGAAGACGTCGTTGACGACGGGCTCCATCAGGTACGCCGACAACGCCGTCGTCGCCGAAACGACACCCATGCACAAGAGCGCGATCGCCAGCTGCGGCCAATAATGGCGCAGGTTGTCGCGGATCAGCCGGCCGACCAGAACGCGCGTCGACTGGTGCTGGCCGGTATTCTTTTCGTCTTTATTTTCCAAGGCTTGGCGACCGTTGTTGCGAACGCCCGGACATTACCACACGGGGAGTCCGCTCGCCAATGCGTATGGTCCGGTTTCGTCGGGCGGATTGGGCCCCTCATCCTGTCCTTCTCCCAAGGGAGAAGGGACTCACGGACTGCCAACCCTCTCCCTTGGGAGAGGGAGGGGCCCGCGAACGAAGTGAGTGGGAGGGTGAGGGGCGACCGGCCTAAGCCGCCGGTTTGCCGAACGGCGCGGCTTCTCTTGCTCTAATGATGGTCCCCCTCATCCTGTCCTTCTCCCAAGGGAGAAGGGACTCACGGACTGCCAACCCTCTCCCTTGGGAGAGGGAGGGACCCGCGAACGAAGTGAGTGGGAGGGTGAGGGGCTAAGCCGCCGGTTTGACGGCCTCGGAACCCCGGAACGGGTAGAGGTTGGAAAAGAACTGGTCGATGGACTTGTCCCACGAGAAACCCTCCGCGTGCTTGCGGCATAGAAGGGGGTCGATCGTCAGCGCCTTTTTCACCGCGCTCTCCAGATCTTCGCTCAAGACACCCACTGGTGCGTCTCCGATCACATCCAGAGGTCCGGGAACGGGATAGGCGGCGACGGGCAACCCGGACGCGAGCGCTTCGAGAAGCACGAGACCGAACGTATCCGTCCGGCTCGGGAACACGAAAACGTCCGATGCCGCGAAATGGCGGGCGAGGTCCTCACCTTCTCTCGCGCCGACGAATTTGGCGGCCGGATATTTATCTTCCAGATGCGCGCGCGCCGGGCCGTCGCCGACGATCATCTTGGTGCCGGGGATGTTCAGTTTCAGAAACGCCTCGATGTTCTTCTCGATGGCGACGCGGCCGACGTAGACGCTGATCGGGCGGGGGAAATCGAGGAAGTCCTCCTTGCGGGGGTGGAACAGTTCGGTGTTCACGCCCCGCGTCCAGCGGACGATGTTGTTGAAGCCGCGCATTTTCAAATCGTCTTCGATGGTCTGGGTCGCGACCATGATGCGCTTGCCGGTGTTATGGAATTTACGCAGGTGCGCATAGCTCCAGCTCAAGGGGAATTTGCAGCGCGCGTGGATGTATTCCGGAAACCGGGTGTGATAGGCGGTCGTGTATGGGTAACCGCGGGAAAGACAGTGCTTGCGGGCCGCCTGGCCCAACGGTCCTTCGGTCGCGATGTGGATCGCTTCGGGTTGGAAGTCTTCGATCAGTTGCGCGGTCTTCGCACCCGGCAATACGGCGAGGCGGATTTCCGGGTAGGTCGGGCACGGGATCGTGCGGAACCGGTCGGGGGTCACCATCTCGACCGCGTGACCGCGCTCGATGAGGCCGCGTCTTACAGTATCGAGCGAACGGACGACGCCATTGACTTGAGGAAGCCAGGCGTCGCTGACGATGAGGATTCGCATGTGTCTTTCCCTAAAGGGGTGAGCCCTTGCAACTCGGCCCAGTGCAGGATCTCGAGGCGGCCGTCCTCGTGCTCGACCAACGCCGTGCAGCTCTCGACCCAGTCGCCGTCGTTGCAGTAGGTGATGCCGTCGATGTCGCGGATCTCGGCGGAGTGGATGTGCCCGCAGATCACCCCGTCGGTGCCGCGGTGGCGCGCTTCCTCGACCACCGCGTCCTCGAACTTCGAGATGTACTCGACCGCGTTCTTGACCTTGTGTTTGAGGAACGCGGACAGCGACCAGTAAGGGAGGCCGAACGTGCGGCGCGCGATGTTGAACCAGAGATTGATGGCGATGGCGGCGTTGTAGGCGTGATCCCCCAGGAACGCGAGCCACTTCGCATAGATGATCACCCCGTCGAAGCGGTCGCCGTGCAGCACCAGAAAGCGCCTGCCGTCGGCCATGGTGTGCACGGTCTCGTACAGGACGGCGACGCGGCCGAAACGATGGTTGGTGAAGTCGCGGAATTTTTCGTCGTGGTTGCCGGGGATGTAGATCACCCGGGTGCCCTTGCGCGCCTTCCTCAGAAGTTTCTGGATGACATCGTTGTGGGCCTGGCGCCAGTACCACGCGCGTTTCATCCGCCAGCCGTCGATGATGTCGCCGACCAGGTAGAGATACTTGCTTTCGGTGTTCTTGAGGAAGTCGAGGAGCATCTCGGCCTGACAGCCGCGCGTGCCCAGGTGGATGTCCGAAATCCAGATGCTGCGGTACCGATGCCGGGTTTTGCTAAGTTCGTTCACGCTGACTATCGATCTCTGCCCAGAACCACATTATTTAGTGGTCGGACAATACCCGACGCATATTTTAGTTTTGTGACGAATCAAAACCTTCATCGATTTGTCATGTGACGAACATATATTTTTGATGTTGGTTAAGTTTCTGAGATTGACCGCTTTTTTTACCTGGAGACGACGCCCGTGACCGCCTCGAAGGAACCCGCCGAACGCGCGCACCGCCGCGTCCTCGTGATCTACAACCCGACCGCGGGCTGGCGCCGCCGACGCTGGTTCGAACGCATCCTGAGTGCCCTGATAAACGAAGGCGTCGACGTCGACGTCCGTCCGACGACGAAACGCGGCGACGCCGAAATGTTCGCCCGGACGGCGGACGTGTCCAAGCTCGACGCCATCGCGGTCGCGGGCGGGGATGGCACGATTAACGAAGTCGTCAACGGTTTGGGCGACAAACCACTACCTCTGGCAGTCATTCCGCTCGGGACGGCGAACGTGTTGGCGCACGAGATCGGTCTGGGGGGCACCCCCAAAGAAATCGCCGAGACCATCGCCTATGGGCGGCCGCAGCCGATATCTGTGGGTGTCGTCAACGGGCGCCGTTTCGTGATGATGGCGGGTTTCGGGTTCGACGCGCACGTGGTGGCGCAAGTGAAACCACGTGTGAAGAAGCTGTTGGGGAAGACCGCTTACGTGATCTCGACGTTGGCGACCCTGATCTCGTTCAAATTTCCGCGCTATCGGGTGACGATGAATGGCGAGACCGTCGAGGTCGCCTCCGCCGTCATCGCCAACGGGCACTTTTACGGGGGGACGTTCGTCTGTGCGCCCGACGCGAGATTGCAGGACCCCTCGCTGCACGTCGTCCTGTTCACGAAGCCGGGGATTCTAAGGACCATCAGATACGCGGTCTGGTTGGCGCTCGGGCGGCTGACGAAACTGCCCGACGTCAGGATCGTGCCCGCCACCGACATTGCCGTCGAGCGCGTCGATCACGATCCGGTGCAGGGGGATGGGGATATCCTCGCCAACCTCCCCGCAAGGATCACCCTCGCGCCCGCCGCGCTGGCTTTATTGATGCCGGGGTGAAATTCCCTCTCCCCGGGGAGAGGGTGGCGCGCTTGCGCGCCGGGTGAGGGGACGTGGTGGAGCGGCCTGCGCGAAGCCCCTCATCCTGTCCTTCTCCCAAGGGAGAAGGGACCCAGACGCGAGGTTTCCCTTTGATCCCTCTCCCCCTTGGGGGAGAGGTCAGGTGAGGGGGGAAGCGCCTAAACCCCCGCGATGGTCAGCCCAGCCTAAACCCCCGCGATGGTCATCCCATCGACACGTACGGTGGGGGCATTCGTTGCGCGCTTGAATTCGAGATCGTCGGCGGGGGTGAGATTGAGGAACATATCTCTCAGATTGCCTGCAATCGTCACCTCGTTGACCGGATAGGCGATCTCGCCGTTCTCGATCCAGAAGCCGCCCGCACCGCGTGAATAATCGCCCGTCACGTTATTCACGCCCATGCCGATCAGTTCGGTGACGTAGAACCCGTTATCGATGGCACCGATCAGGTCCTTTTTCGAGACCGATCCCGGCGCCAGGTGCACGTTGGTGACGGAGGGCGACGGCGGCCCACCCGTGCCGCGCGCGGCGTGGCCGGTGGTTTCCAATCCCAACTGCCGGGACGTCGCGAGATCGAGAATCCACGTCGTCAATATGCCATCATCGATGAGATTTCGCGTTTTCGTCTGCACCCCCTCGCCATCGAAGGGTTTCGAGCGAAGCCCGCGTTTTTTGAGCGGGTCGTCGATGACGGTGATCCCGTCGGCGAACACCTTCTCGCCCATTTTATTCGCGAGAAAGGTCGTCCCACGTGCCACCGACTGGCCATTGATGGCGCCGCAGAAATGCCCAAGCAGCGACGATGCGACGCGCGGGTCGTAGACGATCGGGAGTTGCGCGCTCCCGGCTTTCCGGGGATTGAGGCGTCTCACCGTGTTTTCGCCCGCTTTTCTGCCGATTTCCTCGGGGTTGTCGAGGTCGGAGAGCCAGACGGTGGAGGAGAAGTCGTAATCCCGCTCCATCTTCGTCCCTTCCCCGGCGACCACACTGACCCCGATCGAAAAGCGCGACCCCTGTCTGTAGCCGTTGAAACCGTTGGTGGCGGCGAGATACACCGTCGACTTTCCGAACCCCAATTCCGCGCCTTCGGAATTGGTGATGCCATCGACCGCGCGCGCCGCATCCTCGCACGCACGCGCCATCTCGATCATTTGTTCGGCGGTTGGTTCGGACGGATCGAACTCGTCCAGATCGGGGATGTCGGTCGCGAGCTGGTCCGGATCGGCGAGACCGGCGTATTTGTCTTCGGGGACGGCCCTGGCCATCGCGACGGCTCGCTCGACCAGATCGTTCAAGGCCTGTTTCGAAAAATCCGCGCTTGAGACCACGGCCTGACGCTGACCGACGAGCACACGAAGGCCGAGGTCGTGGGACTCGGAGCGCTCCAGATCTTCCGGTTCGCCCAGCCGGCACGACAGGCTGGCGGACGTGCCCTCCACCAATATGGCGTCGGCGGCGTCTGCGCCCTTTGATTTGGCGGCGGCAAGCATGTCATCCAGAAATTGCCGGGGATCTTCGGGAAGGGTGGTCATCGATTACTCCTTGGTCGTCGGGCCTGCTTAATATCGGCATTCGATTGCCCTTTGGCCAGCCCTGCCGGGCGGATAACCCTAGAACGCGTTGGGTTGTGGCCTTGGACGCACGGGCTTATATTTCGCCTGATTTTCGCGGAATAAAGTTCAGACGTCCCAGGGCGAGGAATCTCAGTCTGCGGGTCGCGGACACCATAGACAGAAGCACAACATGACAAAGATTGATCAGGTATTGAATGCGCCGGCCGATGCCTCCAGCCGCGACGAGCTGGAATCGGCTGTCGTCCGTTTCGCCGGGGACAGCGGCGACGGGATGCAGCTGACCGGCGGGCAGTTCACCGAAGCCACCGCGCTGGCGGGCAACGATCTTGCGACGTTCCCCGACTTCCCGGCCGAAATCCGGGCCCCCGTCGGCACCACGTTCGGTGTCAGCTCGTTCCAGATCAACTTCGGCGCCCGTCGCATCATGACGTCGGGCGACGATTTCGATGTGCTGGTGGCGATGAACCCGGCGGCGTTGAAGGTCGAGTTGCCGCGCCTCAGAAAAGGCGGCCTCTTGATCGTCGATACCGGCACGTTTAACGAGCGCAACCTCGCCAAGGCGGGCTATGACGCCTCCCCGCTGGATGACGGCACGCTCGACCCGTTCCGGGTCGTCGCCCTCGATATCTCGGCCATGACCCAGGAAGCGGTGAAGGAATTCGGTCTTTCGAAGAAGGACGCGCTCCGTTCCAAGAACATGTGGGCGCTCGGCTTCGTCTACTGGTTGTTCGGGCGTCCGCGGATTACGACGCAGGAATGGCTGACCGCCAAGTTCGCCAACCGCCCGGAAATCGCCAACGCCAACATCGCGGCGATGAACGCGGGCCACGCCATGGGCGAAACCGCCGAACTGCCGGACGGCATTCACGGTTTCCACATCGCGCCCGCCGAAATCGCACCCGGCCTTTATAGAACCGTTACCGGGACCGAGGCCTTGGCCTGGGGGCTCGTGAAGGGGGCCGAACTGGCGGCGCTTGAATTGATGTTCGCATCCTACCCGATCACGCCCGCCTCGCCGCTTCTCCATTCGCTCGCGAAACTTCAGCATCTGGGGGTGACCACCTTCCAGGCGGAAGACGAGATCGCGGCTGCGTGCGCCGCCATCGGAGCGAGCTATGCGGGCGCCATCGGCATGACGTCGAGCTCGGGCCCGGGTATCGCTTTGAAGGGCGAAGCGATCGGTCTGGCGCTGTCGGCCGAGCTTCCGCTGATCGTCGTCAACTCGCAGCGGGGTGGGCCGTCGACCGGTCTGCCGACAAAAACCGAGCAATCCGACCTCTATCAGGCAGTCTACGGCCGCAACGCCGACGCGCCGCTGGTTGTTTTATCGACCCGCTCCGCATCTGACTGTTTTGAGGTCGGGATCGAGGCGGTGCGCCTTGCGACGAAATACATGACGCCCGTGATGCTGTTGACGGATGGGTATATCGCTAACGCCGCCGAGCCGTGGCGTATCCCGGACCTGGACGGTTACGAGGCGTTCCCGGTCGAGTTCACCACCGACCCCGAAGGCTTCCACCCGTTCCTCCGCGATCCGGAAACCCTGGCGCGCGTCTGGGCCAAACCCGGCACGCCGGGCATGATGCACCGCATCGGCGGGATCGAGCGCAGCTATGACACCGGGCATATTTCGTATGATCCCGAAAACCACCATAAAATGACCAAGGTGCGCGCCGCCAAGATCGACGGCATCGCCAAGGACATCCCCGAACAGTCCGTGGAACTGGGCGAGACGTCGGGCAAACTCGCGGTCGTGGGGTGGGGGTCGACCTACGGGCCGATCAACCGCGCCGTCGACAACCTGATCCACCGTGGAAAAGACGTCGCGCACATCCATATCCGCCACATCTGGCCGCTGCCCGAGAACCTGGGCGAGCTTTTGAAGAGCTACGACACGGTTCTCGTCCCCGAGATGAACAACGGGCAGTTAATTACGCTCATCAAGGCCGAATACCTGATCGACGCCAAACCGTTGAACAAGATTTCCGGCCAGCCGTTCAAGATCAAAGAGATCGAGGACGCCATTCTCGACATCCTGGAGGGTTGAGATGAACGAACTGACACCCCCCGAAAAGCGCACCGCGAAAGATTTCGCCACCGATCAGGAAGTACGTTGGTGCCCGGGTTGCGGCGATTACGCGATCCTGCGCGCGGTGCTGAACACGCTCGCCGATATCGAGGCCGATCCCGCCAACACGGTCTTCGTGTCCGGTATCGGGTGCGCGGCGCGGTTCCCTTATTATGTGGAGACGTACGGTTTCCACACCATTCACGGCCGGGCCCCGGCGTTCGCGACGGGTATCAAGCTCGCCAATCCCGAACTCGACGTCTGGGTGGTCGGCGGTGATGGTGACATGCTGTCGATCGGCGGCAACCATCTGATGCACGTGATCAGGCGGAACGTCGATGTGCAGGTGTTGTTGTTCAACAACGAGATCTATGGCCTGACGAAGGGCCAGGCGTCGCCCACGTCACGGGCCGGCACCCGTTCCCCGTCCACCCCCCTGGGGTCGGTCGACAATCCGGTGTCGGCGTGCGTGTTCGTGCTGGGCGCGGGCGCACGCTTCGTTGCCCGCGGCATCGATGCGCAGCAGAAGGATCTTCCCTCGATCCTCAAGCGCGCCCACGCGCACAACGGCGCCAGCTTCGTCGAGATCCTGCAGAACTGCATCGTCTACAACGACGGTGTGTTCGCCGACATTACCGAAAAAGCCGTCGCCGCCGACCGCCAGGTCGTCTGCCGCCATGGCGAACCTCTGGTGTTCGGCAAGGATCAGGACAAGGGGATCAAGCTGAATACCGAGACGCTCTCGCTCGAAGTCGTCGAGATCGGCGAGGACGGCCCCGAGGCGGCGGGCGTGCTTGTTCACGACGAAACCAACCGCACGCTCGCGACCATGCTGGCGGGGATGGACGATGAAACTTTGCCGGTCGCCGTCGGTGTGATTTACTGTGACCCGGGTGAGAGTTACGGGGACGGCATGGCCCGGGTGAAGGATCAGGCCGTCAAACGCGCCGAAGGCGCGGATTTGAAGTCGATCATGCATGCCGGACATACGTGGACAGTGGCTGACTGACGAACGACCCCCGAAACCGAGCCTGGAGAGGGCAGCGTTGCGGGGGAAGACATGACGATAACGGTCGCGATCATCGGCTCCGGGCCGGCGGGATTCTACGCCGCCGACGCCATTGTTAAGAGCGTCGACAACCCGGTCATCGACATCATCGAACGGTTGCCGACGCCCTACGGTCTGATCCGGGGGGGCGTCGCGCCCGACCATCAGACCACCAAGAAGGTCGCCAAGAAGTTCGAAAAGACCGCGCTTGGTGACGGCATCCAGTACTTCGGCAACGTCGAGGTCGGGCGCGATGTCACGCTGGACGAACTTCGCGAGATTTACGACGTCGTGATCCTCGCCGTCGGTGCGCCGGCCGACCGGGTGTTGTCGATTCCGGGATCGGACAAAATCGGGGTGCATGGTTCGGCGGCGTTTGTCGGCTGGTACAACGGCCATCCGGATTTCGTCGAACTCGATCCCGATCTCAACGTCGAGGCGGCGGTCGTCATCGGTAACGGCAACGTGGCTTTGGATATCGCACGGGTTTTGGTGCGCTCCAATTCAGGAAGGGCGCGCACCGATCTGCCGCCCTATGCCAGGGGGGCGATGGACACGTCACCGATCAAGGACGTTCACGTGCTGGGCCGCCGCGGTCCGTTGGAGGCGAAGTTCACCAACGTCGAACTGCGCGAGATGCTGGAACTGACCGAGGCCGCGCCCGTCGTCGATGCCAGCCACCTCCCCGGTTCCGTCCCCGACGACATGGATGATCGTGAACGGCGATTGGCCGAGAGAAATCTGGAAACGCTGCGCGCGTTTTCCGAACGCGATCCGAATTCAATGCCGAAAAGGGCGCACTTCGGATTCTACGCCATGCCGGTCGAAATCCTGGGTGGCGAACGGGTCGAGGGAATCCGGATCGAGCGGACGAAAGTCGAGGGCGGCAACGCGGTGGGCACGGGTGAGACCTTTGATATCCCGTGCGGTCTGGTGGTCGCCGCCATCGGCTATCGGGCCGACCCGATCCCGGGTCTCCCATATGACGAGAAGCGCGGCATCATTCCCAACGACGCGGGCAAGATCGATGGTGGGTTGTACGCGGTCGGGTGGATCAAGCGCGGGCCGTCGGGGGTGATCTCGTCGAGCCGCCCCGACGGAGCCGAGGTCGCGGAGCACATCGTCCGGGATTTCCCGTCGGGGGGATCGAAGCCGGGGCGCGATGCGCTTTCGGGTTTGCTGGATGAGCGCGGCGTCAGGGTCGTTCATTTCGAGGACTGGAAGCGCCTTGAAACCGAAGAAGAGGCCCGCGCCGCACAACCGCAGCCCCGCGAGAAATTCACCGCCATCGACGACATGATCGACCATCTGGAGGAGCGCGGCTGATGAGCGACGAAGAATACGCCGGCGATCTCTCGCCCGAGGACACCTGGGAACTCCTGCAAAAAGAGAAGGACGCGGTGCTGATCGACGTCCGCACCGACGCCGAGTTCAGTTACGTCGGCGGGCCCGACCCGAAGAAGGTGAAGAACCCGTTCTTGAAGATTTCGTGGGTTCTGTTTCCCGATATGAACCGCAACCCGCACTTCGAAGATTCGGTGCGCGATGCCGTCCCCGATAAATCGACCCCGATCGCGTTCCTGTGCCGGTCCGGCGTGCGCTCTCTGGCGGCGGCGAAAGCGATGACCGCGCTTGGGTATGAGCGCTGCTACAACATCGCCGAAGGCTTCGAGGGCGACAAGAACGACGAGAACCACCGCGGCACCGTCAACGGCTGGAAGGTCCGCGGCCTCCCCTGGGTGCAGGGGTAACGAGGGATATTCCCTCATCCTGTCCTTCTCCCGGTGGGAGAAGGGACCCTGGCCCAATCCCCCTCTCCCTTGGGAGAGGGTGGCGCGCGTCAGCGCGGCGGGTGAGGGGGTTACACGTAGACGATCTGCCCGTCTTTATCGGCGTCATTGAGGAACGTGACGATCCCGGTGCGCTTGAGATCGAGGCCCGGACGCGGTTCGCGGTCCTCGAGCCCTTCGGCACGGAGCCCCATCTCGCAAACCATGAAAGTGACCCCCAACTCGGCGGCGCTTTCGATCAGCTCGTCCATCGTCGCGACACCCTTCTCTTCGAAATCCTCGTCACGGTCGGCGGCGCGCATGCCCGACAATTCAGACGGCAGATCGTGCCAGCCGGGCGCGTCGAGGACCGCTTTGCACGCCCCCATGGTGAAGAACATCGTGACGGGAATCCCGATCGCCGCCGCCCCCGACGCCATCACGAACGCGTAGTGGACTTTTTCGAAGCTGCCGCCCGCGACCACCAGCGACAGTTTCGAGATCTGTTTATTCTGGCTAGCCATTGACGGCGCAGACCGGCGCGTCGGCGCCTTCGTGGATCGAGAGATCGGTGATCGAGGGATGTTCGCCACACAACGCACACGCCGGGTCGGGCTTGACCTTGATCTTGCGGAAGTCGGTCGACAACCCGTCGACGACGATCAATGAACCCGAAAGGCTGTCGCCGATGCCCATGATCTCTTTCAATATTTCCGTCGTCTGCAGCGAGCCCATCATCCCGCAGAGTGCGCCCAACACGCCCGCTTCGGCGCAGCTCGGCACCTGTCCGGGGGGCGGGGCTTCGGGGAAGATGCAGCGGTAACACGGCCCGTGCGAGCCGTCGTCGTTGTGGACGTGCGCTTTATAGGTCGCGATCTGGCCGTCGAAGCGGAGGATCGCGGCGGACACCAGCGTCTTCTTCGCCAGATAGCACGCGTCGTTGATCAGAAAACGGGTTTCGAAATTGTCGGAGCCGTCGGCGACGATGTCGTAATCCGAGATCATCTCCAGCGCGTTCGACGCATCGATCCGGGTCTCGTGGGTGACGATGTTGATGTCCGGGTTGATCGCCTTCGCCGCCGTCTTGGCGCTTTCGACCTTGCTCATCCCGATCCGGTCCGTGGTGTGGGCGATCTGACGCTGGAGGTTGGAAAGATCGACGATATCCGCGTCGACGATGCCGATGGTGCCGACGCCCGCCGCCGCGAGATAGAGGATCGCGGGCGAGCCCAAGCCCCCCGCGCCGACGACCAGCACCTTGGCGTCCATCAGCTTGGACTGGCCGACGCCGCCCACTTCCTTGAGCAGGATATGGCGGGCGTAGCGTTCGACCTGGTCGTCGGTGAAGTCGGTCATCAGTTATTCAAGACCCTCGAACAGCGCCGTCGACAGATAGCGCTCGGCGAACGACGGCAAGATGACGACGATGTTCTTGCCCTTCATCTCGGGGCGTTCGGCGACCTCGACGGCCGCGGCGAGTGCGGCGCCCGACGAAATCCCGACCGCCAGGCCTTCGAGCTTGGCGACTTTGCGCGACATCGAGAACGCGGTCTCGTTGCCGATCTGCAGCACTTCATCGATCAGGTCACGGTTGAGAATGCCCGGGACGAAGCCCGCGCCGATACCCTGAATCTTGTGCGGCCCCGGCGCGCCGCCCGACAGGATCGGGCTGTCTTCGGGCTCGACCGCGACGATCTTTATGTCCGGGTTGCGGTCTTTCAGAATTTCCGCACATCCCGTGATCGTGCCCCCGGTGCCGACACCCGAGACCAGACAATCGACTTTGCCCGCCGTATCGGCCCAGATTTCTTCCGCCGTGGTGCGGCGGTGGATGTCCGGGTTGGCCGGGTTCTCGAACTGCTGCAGCATCATTGCGCCGGGTGTGTTGCTGACGATCTCTTCGGCCTTTTCGATGGCGCCCCGCATCCCCAGTGGGGCCGGCGTCAGCACGGTTTCGGCACCAAAAAGAAGCAGCATCTTGCGGCGTTCGAGCGACATGCTTTCCGGCATGGTGAGGATGAGTTTGTAGCCCTTCGCCGCGCAGACGAATGCGAGCGCGATACCGGTGTTGCCCGACGTCGGCTCGACCAGGGTCGCGCCCTCCTTGATTTTACCGTCCCGCTCGGCGGCTTCGATCATGGCGAGGCCGATGCGGTCTTTGACCGACGAAAGCGGATTGAAGTATTCGCACTTGCCGAGGATCACGCCCCCGGCATTTTCTTCCTTCATCAACCGGCTGAGCCGGACGAGGGGCGTCCCACCGATGGTGTCGACGATACTGTCGTAGATGCGGCCGCGGACTTCGTGCGGGTGGGCCGGGCTGGCTTGTGTTTCATCCATGGTTGAGCATCCTCCGGGTTCGTTTGTTATATGATGAAGTCGAGGTTCTTGCGGCCTTCACTTTCGATGCCGGCGTCGATGGCACTGTTGCAAAGATCGTCGATCGTTGTCGAATCGAGCCGCGTCATGACGTCTTCCTGGATCAGCGTCCACAGGGGCCGGACGACCTTCTGGCCGAGATCGGAACCGTCTTCGGTCTGCAACGGGTCTTCCGCGGTCTCCATTTTCTTGACCGACCTGACGATGTCGCCGACGGTGATGCGCCGCCTTTCGCGCGCCAAGCGATAGCCGCCGCGCGGGCCCCGGACCCCCACTAAAATGTCGTCGCGCACCAGGTGTTGCAACGCCTGTTCGAGGTAGCGTTGCGGTATCCCCTGGCGCCGTGTGATTTCCCGGCTTTGGACCGGTTCCGAGCCCGCGTGGTAGGCGATATCGAGTACCGCCTCTATCGCGAACAGCATTTTCTTCGTTATCCGTAACATCGCAGCGTGCCCCCCCTTTTAGCTGCCGGTGCCGGTCGAGCCGAAGCCGCCGGCGCCCCTGTCGCTGTCTTCCAGCGTATCGACCTCGTGCAACACAACCTGCGTTACAGGTGCCACGACCATCTGGGCGATCCGTTCGGACCGCTTGAGGGTCACCGCCTCGTCGCCGAGGTTGACGAGGATTACCTTTATTTCCCCCCGGTAATCCGCGTCGATGGTGCCCGGACTGTTGAGCACCGTAATCCCGTGTTTTGCCGCCAGGCCCGATCTCGGCCGGACTTGCGCCTCGTAGCCGGAAGGCAGCTGGATCGCGATCCCCGTCGCGATCATGGCGCGCTTGCCGGGTTCGATCGTGACGGCGCCGTCTTCCGCGTTCAGCAAATCCATCCCGGCGCTCGCGACCGTCGCGTATGCGGGCAGCGGCAGGTCCTTACCGTGCGGAAGGCGGACAACGTCAACTTTGACGGCGCTCATTCGGCGGCCTCGAAGTGTTGGGCGATCCTGCTCGCCAACTGATTGGCGACGTCGGTCTTGGTCATGCGCGGCCAGCTTTCCGCGCTACCCGATGTGATCAGGTGGACGGTATTGTCGTCGCCCGCGAAGGTGCCAGCTTGGGGTGAGACGTCGTTGGCGACGATCCAGTCGCAGCCTTTTCTCTCGCGTTTACTTGTCGCGTTCTCGATCACGTCGTCGGTTTCGGCGGCAAATCCCACGACCAGCGACGGGCGCTTGTTCCCGGCGTTCGAGATCGTCGAGAGGATATCCGGGTTTTCGACCATCTCGAGAGACGGCGGCGCACTCCCGGCCTGTTTCTTGATTTTCTGGTCGGGCGCGTTTGACGTGCGCCAGTCGGCGACGGCAGCGGCGCAAACGGCGATGTCGGCGGGAAGCGCCTTCTCGACCGCGGCCAGCATGTCCCGCGCGCTCTCGATACGGATGACGTCGCAGCCCACCGGGTCTTTCAGATTGGTCGGGCCGGTCACCAGCGTCGTTTTGCAGCCGAGCTTTTGAAGCGCGGCGGCGATGGCGTGGCCCTGTTTCCCGCTTGAGCGGTTGGCGATATATCTGACGGGATCGATCGGCTCGTGAGTCGGGCCACTGGTCACGACGGCATGGCGGCCCTCAAGCGGGCGCGGCGCGGCTAAAAAAAAATCCTCGAGCGCTTTGACGAGCATGTCGGGCTCGGCCATCCGGCCCATCCCGTATTCGCCACACGCCATATCGCCCTCGTCGGGGCCGACCATGATCACGCCCCTGGATTTCAGCAATTCGACATTGGCCTGGGTTGCCGGGTGTTCCCACATCCGGACGTTCATGGCGGGCGCGCAGATCACCGGCTTGTCGGTCGCGAGCAACACGGTCGAGGCAAGATCGCCGGCCAGCCCCGCCGCCATTTTCGCCATGATATCCGCACTCGCCGGCGCCACCATCAACACATCGGCATCGCGCGACAGGTTGATGTGACCCATCTCGTTCTCGTCGGTGAGCGAGAAGATATCCGAATAAACCTTATCCTCGGAAAGCGCGGAAAGGCTCAGGGGTGTCACGAACTGGGCGCCGCCCTCGGTCAGGACGCAACGCACGTTCAACCCCCGCTCGCGCATGCGGCGGATGGTTTCCGGGATCTTGATGGCGGCGATGCCGCCGGACACGATCAATAAAACCCGCTTGCCTTGCATAACTGATGTTTCCCCGGCCGCGTTCATGTATTTGTGAAATAAAACACGAAACCGCACTGTAAATAGTGCATTAACTCCCCATTCGCAATCAAAACAAGGCGAGAGCGAGGTTTAAGCCAAGCCCTGCGTGGGCTAGCATCCGAACAGAACAACGTCATCGCAGGGGCCGGGACCGCATGAAGATCATCGCTTATCCAACGGTGGCACATCCGCCGAAGCTCCGCCCCGCCCCTTCGGGCCGCGCCTGGATGGACGCGCTCCCCGAAGCTTACGCCTACCGCTGCCTGCCGTTGACGATGGCCAACGCGCACGGTTGGGAAATCTGCTCGCCCGTCGCGTTCGAGGCGGTCTGGAACGGCGGCCCGGCGAAAACCGATATCCAGATCTCGACCGAAGACCAGGGCCTGATGCCGACGACGCACTTTGGATCGGGCATTCTGACGTTTCATGTCGGGTATCTGTTCCGGACCGAACCGGGGATCAGTCTGATCGCACAGGGCCCGGTCAACAGGCCCAAGGACGCGATCCAGCCTTTGACGGGGATGATCGAAACCGACTGGTCGACCTACACCTTCACCATGAACTGGATGTTCACCCGCGCGAACACGCCGATCCGCTTCGAGCGGGATGAGCCGTTCTGCCATATCTTCCCCACCGACCCGGCGGTGATGGAAGGGGTCGAGCCGGTGGTCGAGCCGTTCGAGAACGATCAGGAGACAAAAGAGCGTCATTCGGCCTGGTCGAAAAGCCGCAACACATTTAATGCGGATCTTTTGAACCCCGATTCACGTGCGCGCAGCCAGAAATGGCAGAAGGACTATTATCGGGGCTATCAGCCGGATGGGGAGAAGGGCGGCGAGCACCACCGCACCAAGCTGCGCCTCAAGCCCTTCGCGCTGACGTATAAAGTGCCGGGCGGTGGGGGCGAAAAAGAGCCGGACAAGGAAGGGTAGTTTTCAACCCGTCATCCCGGGCGCTAGGCATCGCCCTGACGCGTCTCGCGTCCGGTGGCGATCCTTGAGACCCGCGACCCATGGACGGGCTCGGCGTATTTTCGCGATGGGTCCCGGATCGCTGGCTTTCCTGTCCTCGCTGTCGCTCGGCGGAAACCCGCGTCCGGGATGACGAATTGAAGCCTCAGTCGAACAGCACCGCCATGAAGACGATGAACAGCGCCCCCGCCGCCAGCCACAAACCGACGCTTTGGCGTTTGCGCGGGCCGTCGTCGCCCCTTAAGGCGCGGATCGTGTCGGGGTGCAGTTTGAAGTTCCCCTCCGCCATCATACGGGACCCTTTTTCGACGCTCTCGACCATTTCGGGCAGTCTTTGAAGCGCGTCCTGCAGATTCTCGATGGCATCCCGGACCTTCGCTTCCGGTCCCAGGTTGTCGTAAATCCATTCCTCGATCAGCGGGCGGATTAGAAACCACATGTTGGCTTCGGGGGCGAGTTTCCGGGCGGTTCCTTCGGCGACCAGCATGGTCTTCTGTAACAGAAGAAGCTGGGGCTGGGTCTCCATCCTGAAGGTTTCGGTGATCTGGAACAGCTGAGACAGAAGTCTGGCGATGGAAATCTCGTTCTGGGGTTTGTCGAGAATGGGTTCGGCGATGGAGCGGCAAGCCTGGGTGAAGCTGTCGACGGAGCGGTCGCGCGGCACCCATCCCGCTTCGAAGTGGATCTCGGCGGCGCGGCGGTAATCGCGGTTTAGAAACGACACCAGCATCTCGGCGATGGTGCGGCGGGTTTGCAGGTCCAGCCGGCCCATGATCCCGAAATCGACAACCGCGACCCGCCCGTCCGGCATCGCGAACATATTCCCCGGATGTGTGTCGGCGTGGAAGAAGCCGTCGCGGAACACCTGTCTGAATGAGGCCGCCGCGGCCTTGGTCAGCATGTCGACGGGATCCAACCCGGCATCCACAATCGCATCCCGGTCATCAAGGGGAATCCCGCCCGTCAGTCTTTCCGTCACCAATACGCGGCGGGCGGTCAACTGCCAGTCCACTTCGGGGACCAGGAAATCCGGATCGCCCGCGAAATTCTCGCGCAATTCCGCTGCTGCCGCGGCTTCGAACCTGAGATCCATCTCAAGCTCGACGGTATCCGCGAGGGTTTCGATCGACGCGACCGGTTTCAGGCGGCGAAGCTGGGGTTGGGTACGCTCCGCCATCTCGGCAAGCCAGCGGAATAGATCGACATCCCGGTGGAAGGCATCTTCCACCCCCGGACGGAGAATTTTGACCGCCACCTCGCGGCCGTCGAACGTCTGCGCGAAATGGACTTGTGCGATGGAAGCGGCGGCGACGGCCTCATCATCAAACGATAGAAACAAGTCTTCGACCGGTTGGCCCAATTCTTCCTCGATGGCGGCGCGGGCCGCGAATGCGGGGAACGGGGGCAGGTCGTCCTGAAGAGAGGACAAATCGTCGGTCAACTGCTCGCCAAGCAGATCGGAGCGGGTCGAGAGGGCCTGGCCCAGTTTAATGAAGCTGGGACCGGCCTCGTTGAGCGCGCGGGCCAGCCGCTCACCGGGACGGCCGGTTTTATCGGCGCTGACCCCGACGGCGGCGAATTTCAGAAGGGCGGGCGAGACCCCCGCCAGTTCGAGCGCGAACAATGCGTCGTGCCTGGCCAGAAGGCGGGCAAGCGAAAGAAGACGCCGGATGTGCTTGAGAGAGCGCAGCATGCGAAATCCTCAGAGACGCCAGGCGGAATGAAGTGCCGCGATCCCGGCGGACAGATTGCGCACCTTGATCTGTTCCAGGCCGGCGTCGGCGATCATGCGGGCGTACGTTTCCTGATCGGGGAACCGGCGGATGCTCTCGGCGAGATAAATATAGGACTCCCGGTCCGCCGCAACCCGCTCTCCCAAAGCCGGCAACACCTTAAACGACCACGCGTCGTAGGCGTCTTCGAGCGCGGGTACGATCAGGTGCGAGAATTCGAGACACATGAAGCGGCCACCGGGTTTAAGCACGCGTTTGGCTTCGGAAAGCGCGTTATCGAGCCTGGCGACATTCCTAAGGCAGAAGGCCGAGGCGTAGACATCGACCGAGCTGTCTTCGAGGGGAAGCTGTTCGGCGTTGCCCACCGTCCACGTGATGCCGTCGAGAATCCCCTTATCCAGCGCCCGGTCGCGGCCGACGGTGATCATTTCGGGGGAATAGTCGACCACTTGAGAGGGCCCGCCGCCGCGCTCCAGCCATTTAAATGTGATATCGCCCGTACCGCCGCCAACGTCGACCAGGGTCTGGTTTGGCTGCGGATTCAGCCAGTCCAGCATCGCATTCTTCCAGAGCCGGTGAATCCCGAGGCTCATCAGATCGTTCATCAGGTCGTATTTCGACGCGACGGACGCGAAGACGCCGTGCACCATCTCGGTCTTTTCGCCGGGAAGCACGTCCTTGAAGCCGAAAGAGACGGTTTCGGCACTTTGATTCTGTTGTTTTTGTTCGGCCATGGACAGGACAATAGCCGAACGCGCCCGGAGACGCTACGTTCAGGACGCATATCCGGTCGCTTTTTGCCGAGGACGAATTTCATGCCCGAATTGCCCGAAGTCGAGACGGTCCGCCGCGGTCTGCAGCCGGCGCTGGAGGGACGCGTGATCCGAAAAGCCACCGCGTTCCGCCCCGATCTCAGGTTCCCGCTCCCCATGAACTTCGCAGACGACATCACCGGAAAGAGGGTGATCAGCGTGGACCGCAGGGCGAAGTACTTATTAATAAGGCTGGACGGCGGGTTGGTGATGCTCTCGCATCTGGGGATGTCGGGACGGTATCGAATATATAATGACGACGTTCCCGAACTTGAGCCGCACGATCATCTGGAACTGGTGACGGATAAGGGGGTCGTTATCCGCTACAACGATCCCCGGCGGTTCGGCATATTGGATCTGTTTCCGGAAGATCAGTTAACCACCCATAAGCTTTTGGCGTCTTTGGGGCCGGAACCCCTTTCGAACGCGTTCGACGGCAAAACGCTGGCGGAAAACCTGGGCGACAAGCGCTCGGCCATCAAGGTGGCGATCCTGGATCAGCGCGTCGTTTCGGGGGTGGGGAATATTTATGCCTCCGAAGCGCTCTACCGGGCCGGGATTTCGCCGAAGCGGACGGCGCGCACAGTTAAGGGGGGCAGGGCCGATAAACTGGCGGCCGCCATCCGCGACGTGCTGAACGACGCCATTAATGCAGGGGGCTCCTCGCTCAGGGATCACCGCCAGACATCGGGCGAGCTTGGTTACTTCCAGCACAGTTTCAAAGTATATGGGCGGGGGGGTGAAATCTGTTCGAACGAGGGGTGCGGTCAGACCATCCGGCATTTCGTCCAGGGTGGGCGATCGACATTTTATTGTGCGAAATGCCAGCGCTGATGTTAGACACATATAATATGTTACGCGCGCTTATCCTCAGTCTTCTGTTTCTCGTGCCGGCCCATCCGGGTGTGATGGCGGCGGACAGGTTCGTTTCCGTGATCGAGGATCTCCCACTCATGGAGGGGTTGAGCGAAAACGAGAACGCCGCGGTCACCTTCGACAGCGCCGGCGGGCGGATCGCCGAAGCGGAGGCGCGCGGCAATGTCGAACCGGCGAAAGTCCTGAGGTTCTATCAGGACGTTCTGCCGCAACTGGGCTGGGCGAAAACCGGCGACGGGCTTTATGAGCGGGAACGCGAACGGCTCAAACTCACCATCGAGGCGGATGGGGATGGGGGCACGGTGATCGCGTTTTCGGTGAGCCCGAATTCCGATTGAAAAAGGCTGGAAATGAATTCCCTTCCCCCGCTTGACGGCGGGGTCTGGGGTCTATATAAGCTCGCGGTCCCATGGGAATCCCGTGTGGAACGGATTCGGATTGAAGAGGTTTAGAGATGGCTAACAGCGCCACCGCAAAGAAACGTATTCGCCAGACGGCACGCCGCACGGAAGTCAACCGTTCGCGCGTGAGCACCATTCGCTCGGCCGTCCGCAAAGTCGAAGAAGCGATCGCCAGCGGCGACAAGGCATCGGCCCAGGCCGCCCTGCAGGCCGCCCAGCCGCTCCTCGCCCGTGGCGCCCAGAAGAACGTGATGGATGCAAACGCCGTGTCGCGCAAGCTGTCGCGTCTTTCGCACCGCATTAAAGGGATGGCTGCTTAAGCCCTCCTTTCGGAAATTCCGACAAGCTATTGATTAGCCGCAAGCTTTCCCGCTTGCGGCTTTTTCGCGTCTGAACGACGGCGGGAAAACGCTTCCGCGCTGCACCTTTGAAGGCGCTGAAACCCGCGCTCACCATGGGGTTCGGCAAAAATGACGCCCTTTCAAGCAGGTACGCAGAGTCAAGTTTTTTATTTCAGTTTATTTGCCCTGTTCCCCTTTCGATCATGTTGTCAGCGACGTCCGGTCATGTAATATCCGAACCAGTCGAGGCGAACAGGAAAGGGGAACGCAGGCACCATCGAACCCCGTCGAACGCGGCAGCGAATTCAGCCTGAATATACAAAATCGACAGGGTCGTAATTCTACAATTATCGTTAAATTTTAGTGATGCTTTTATTGAGCACGCGGCCCCTCTTATTTGACCGGGGCATGTAAGACCAAGATTTGTTTTTTAATTTGTCGAGACGTTTGTTGAGAAGGAATTAAGAAGGGGGCAGGCGCGTAACATTTGCCACGTTGATGACGTCGGCATCATGTTTCCGCCGGAAACCGGTCGGCGGCTCTTTGGGGGAAGCCCGGACCGGGGTCATGAAGAACCGAACGGCGATGTCCTGTTGCCGTTTCGGGAGCCGTTCCGAAGCCTTTCCTTATGACGTCGTCTGGACCTTATAAGCGCCCCGGTTTTTCTGTCGGGGTTTACGTAAAGAATCGCCTGTCCAAGGGGGGCTACCGACGCATGATCGACGCGACGTCTTTTGACGCCACTTCGAACGCCACAGAGGATGATCCGCAGGATGCCGTTAAGGATGTCATCCTCGCGCAGTGGAACACCGTAAACGCGCAACTCCGTGACGAGATCGGCGAGGCCGCGTTCCAGAGCTGGATCAAACCGATGAAAATCCGCACCGTGAGTGACGGTGTGGTTCATGTGACGGTGCCGACGCGCTTCATGCGGGACTGGGTCGTCGCCCACTACGCCGAACGCATCGCGACATTGTGGCAGGCCGAAGCCCCCGAAGTGGCCTCGATCGAGGTCTCCGTCCGCTCCGACCGCACGCCGACCAATCCGCGCGAGGGTATCCGCCGCCAGACACCTGCCGCCGGCGAGAGCCAGGGTGAGCTGCCGGGCGCCCGTCCCGGGCTCAGTGCCGCGCTCGACCCGCGTTTCGTGTTCGACAATTTCGTCGTCGGCAAACCGAACGAGTTCGCCTATGCGGCCGCGAGGCGCGTCGCCGAAGCCGACCGGGTGCCGTTCAATCCCCTGTTTCTCTACGGGGGCGTCGGGCTGGGCAAGACCCACCTGATGCACGCCATCGCCTGGCACATCCGCCAGACGGACCCGGAACGCACGGTGATCTATCTTTCGGCGGAAAAGTTCATGCACCGCTTCGTGCAGGCGATCCGCGAAAGCACGACGATGGACTTCAAGAACCAGTTCCGCTCCGTCGACGTCTTGATGATCGACGACGTCCAGTTCATCGCCGGGAAGGAATCGACCCAGGAAGAATTCTTCCACACCTTCAACGCCTTGGTGGACCAGGGCAAGCAGATCGTGATCTCGGCCGATAAATCGCCGTCCGACCTGGTGGGGATGGAGGAGCGCCTGATCTCGCGCCTCAACTGCGGTCTTGTCGCCGATATTCACGCGACGACGTATGAGCTCAGGCTCGGTATTCTGCAGTCCAAGGCGGCGCAGATCCGCGCCGACGTGCCCCCCAAAGTGATGGAATTCCTGGCCCACAAGATCACCTCCAACGTGCGCGAGCTCGAGGGCGGCCTGAACAGGGTCGTGGCCCACGCGCAGCTGATCGGCCGTGACATCACCATCGAGGCAACCCAGGAAGTCCTGCACGATCTTTTGAGGGCCAACGACCGCCGCGTGACGATCGAGGAAATCCAGAAGCAGGTCGCCAACCACTTCAATATACGCATCTCCGACATGCATTCGGCGCGGCGTGCGCGCTCGGTCGCCCGGCCGCGCCAGGTGGCGATGTATCTGGCGAAACAGCTGACCGCCCGCTCATTGCCCGAGATCGGCCGAAAATTCGGCGGACGCGACCACACGACAGTGATGCACGCCGTCAGGAAGGTCGAGGAACTGAAGTCCTTGGACCCCGGATTCGCCGAAGATATCGAGCTTTTGCGCCGTATGCTCGAAGGCTGATCCGCCGCGCCTTCAGGGCGGCCGGGTGCCGGGTTTCAAATCATTGATTTAAAAGGTGGATTCAGGACGTCTCCGCGGCCCGTCCGGGGCCGGAAAAGTCTTGGGTCGCGTGGTGCGTCTGCTATACTTGCGGACGCCTTTTGGTGCTCGGAAAATCCATGGTTTTAAAAGGGTTTCGGGCCGTTTTCGCGGGATTTCTCCCGGTATTTCCAGGGCGTTGAAATTTGATGACGAGGGGCGCCTTCAGGCTATCCGGGGGCGCCGCATCGGACCGGTAATGTGGGCAGGTAAAGTGGGTCTTTGGGTATGAAACTGACGATTGAACGGACAAATCTTCTTCGCTCTTTGGGGCATGTGCAAAGTGTCGTCGAACGGCGCAACACCATTCCGATCCTGTCCAATGTGAAGATCGAAGCCGACGGCGAGAGCCTGTCTTTGAACGCCACCGATATGGATCTCGACATCGTCGAGAACGTGGCCGCCGAAATCGCCACCCCCGGCACGACGACGGCGCCCGCGCTCACGTTCTTCGAAATCGTGAGAAAGCTGCCGGACGGGGCGCAGATCGAACTGGAAGCGCCGGGCGACGGCAAGCTGACGATCCGCGCCGGGCGTTCGCGCTTCACCCTTTCGTGCCTGCCGACCGAGGATTTCCCGGTCATGACGGGCGGTGAGTACGCACACACGTTCAAGTTGGCGGCCGGCGACTTGCGCGAACTGATCGACCGCACGCGCTTCGCGATCTCGACCGAGGAAACGCGCTATTATCTGAACGGCATCTATCTTCACGTCTTCGACCGTGACGGCACCAACGTGCTGCGCGCGGTGTCGACCGACGGCCACCGGCTCGCCAGCGTCGAGCTGCCGTTGCCGGACGGCGCCGCCGGCATGCCGGGCGTGATCGTCCCCAGAAAAACCGTCGGTGAGATCCGCAAGCTGATCGATGAAACCGGCGACGATGTCGAAATCTCGCTCTCTGAAGCCAAGATCAAGTTCTCGTTCGACGACGCGGTGCTGACGTCGAAGCTGATCGACGGGACGTTCCCCGATTACCAGCGCGTGATCCCGGTCGGCAACGACAAGGAAATGACGGTCGACAGGAAGGCTTTGTCGGATGCGGTCGACCGCGTATCGGCGATCTCGTCGGAAAAGTCGCGCGCCGTGAAGCTGGCGCTTTCCGGCGACACGTTGTCGCTTTCCGCGTCCAGCCCCGAAAACGGCACCGCCCAGGAAGAGATCGAAGTCAGTTACGGGCTCGATGCGCTCGAGATCGGCTTCAACTCCGGCTATTTGCTGGATATCGCGCGCCAGATCGACAGCGACACGGCGATCTTCCATCTCGCCGACGCGGCATCGCCAACCATCATCCGCGGTTCGGAAGAAGCCGGCACACTTTATGTGCTGATGCCGATGCGGGTGTGATGAGCAGCGGGACAGGCGGATAAGTTTGACAGGTATCGCGGCGATCTCCCGAGACGTGGATGCCGGCCTTTCGCCGGCGGAAGACGTTGCCGCCCGGGGCCGGACCGCGGTCACCCGCCTCACGCTGACCGACTTCAGAAACTATGCGTACGCCCGGCTCGAGCTTGAGGGACGCAGCGTCGTGCTCGCGGGCGCCAACGGGGCGGGGAAGACCAACATCCTCGAAGCCGTCTCGTTCCTGGCGCCGGGACGCGGCCTCAGGCGCGCCAAGCTCGCAGACGTCACGCGCACGGACGCCGGGACGGATGGGGTGTCCGAAAGCCGCACGTGGGCCGTGGCGGCGGAAATCTCGAGCCCCGACGGGCCGGTCAATCTGGGGACCGGTTTGGATCCCGAACCGACCGGGGTGCGCGAGCGCCGGGTGGTCCGGGTCGACGGGGAAACGGAGAAATCGCAGGCGGTATTGGCGGAACACATCGCGGTAGTCTGGCTGACGCCGCAAATGGACGGGCTTTTTATCGACGGGCCGGGGGCCAGGCGCCGTTTCCTCGACCGTCTCGTTTATGCGGCCGATCCGGCGCATGCGGGCCGGGTCAGTGCGTATGAGCAGGCGATGCGCGAGCGCGCCCGTCTTCTTTCCGACCGGGGGGTGGGCGCGGATGCGACCTGGTTGGACGCGCTGGAGGCGACGATGGCCGAAAAGGGCATGGCCGTGGCCTGGGCCCGGCGCGACATGGTGGGCCGTCTGGCGGCGTTTATCGAAGCCGGCGCAGGCCCGTTTCCGGGCTGCGAACTGGCCCTTGTCGGGGGGCCGGAAGCGTGGCTCGACGACATGCCGTCGCTGGCCGCCGAAGACCATCTGCGCGCACAGCTGGCGGCCGACCGGCGCCGCGACGCCGACGACGGCCGGACCTGGTCGGGCCCGCACAGGACCGATCTCGACGTCCGGCACGGGGTCAAGAAGCGCGAGGCGGCGATGTGTTCGACCGGCGAGCAGAAGGCATTGTTGATCGCCCTCGTGCTGGCGCACGCGCGGATGCAGGCGGTCGAGCGTGACGCGTGCCCGGTGCTTTTATTGGATGAAGTGGTGGCGCACCTGGACCAGGATCGCCGCCGGGCGCTGTTCGATTTGATCGAGGGATTGAAGGCGCAGGCGTGGCTGACGGGAACGGATGAAGAGTTGTTCTCGGGGATGAGAAACAGGGCCGAATTCTTTCAGGTGGCTGACGGCGCGATCAGCGCCACGGGATAGCGAATACCCCGCCGTCATCCCCGCGAAAGCGGGGAGCAGAGCGGGGGGTGAAGACTGGGTTCCCGCGTGCGCGGGAATGACAAGATGGAAGATCAAAAGATTCCGCAACCGTTGACGGGATCGGAACGAAGAACGGAAAGCACAAGACCATGAGTGACGAAACCGAAAACGAAACCGGCACGGACGAAAAGCCGACAGTGCCGCTTGGCGGCGATCCGGCGGCGTATGGTGCCGATCAGATCAAGGTGCTCAGGGGTCTGGATGCGGTCAGAAAGCGCCCGGGCATGTATATCGGCGATACCGATGACGGCTCCGGTCTTCATCACATGGTCTATGAGGTTGTCGACAACGCCATCGATGAAGCGCTGGCGGGGTACTGCGACACGGTCGAAGTCTCCCTCAACGGCGACGGGTCGGTGAGTGTGTCGGATAACGGACGGGGGATTCCGGTCGATATCCACGCCGAGGAAGGTGTGTCGGCGGCGGAAGTGATCATGACCCAGCTGCACGCCGGCGGTAAGTTCGACCAGAACTCGTATAAAGTTTCGGGCGGCCTGCACGGGGTCGGGGTTTCGGTCGTCAACGCGTTGTCGGACTGGCTGGAACTCAAGATCTGGCGGGACGGGAAAGAGCATTATGTCCGCTTCGAACATGGTGAGACGGTGGAGCCGTTGAAAGTCGTCGCCGACGCCCCCAAGAAAGACGACGGCAAGCATGTGTCGGGCTCGGTGATCACCTTCCACGCCTCGTCCGATACGTTCAGCAACACCGAATACGATCTCGCGACGTTGGAGCACCGCTTGCGCGAGCTTGCGTTCCTGAATTCCGGCGTGGCGTTGAAACTGACCGACAACAGAAATCCTGAGCCGGTGCAGATCGACATGCACTACGAGGGTGGTTTGTTGGCCTTCGCCAAGTACATCGACCGCTCGAAACAGGCGATCATTTCCGACCCCATCGCGGTGACCGGTGAAAAGGACGGGATCACCGTCGAAGTCGCCATGCAATGGAACGACAGCTACCACGAAACCGTTCTTTGCTTCACCAACAACATTCCGCAGCGCGACGGCGGCACGCACCTGGCGGGCTTCCGGGGTGCGCTGACGCGGACCATCAACAACTACATGGCGTCGGGTCTGGTCTCGAAGAAAGAGAAAGTCTCGGTCACCGGCGACGACGCGCGGGAAGGATTGACCTGCATCCTGTCGGTCAAGGTCCCGGACCCGAAATTCTCGTCGCAGACCAAGGACAAGCTGGTGTCTTCGGAAGTGCGGCCGATCGTCGAAAACCTGTTCGGCGAGGGTCTCGACCGCTGGTTCGAGGAAAACCCCACCGAAGCCAAGAAAGTGCTGACCAAGATCGTCGACGCCGCGACGGCGCGCGAAGCCGCAAGAAAGGCGAGGGAACTGACCCGAAGAAAGGGCGCCCTCGACGTCGCGTCATTACCGGGCAAGCTCGCCGACTGTCAGGAAAAGGACCCGGCCAAGTCGGAACTGTTCATCGTCGAGGGTGACTCGGCCGGCGGTTCCGCCAAACAGGGCCGTGAGCGCGCGTTCCAGGCGATCCTGCCGCTTCGCGGTAAGATCCTGAATGTCGAGCGGGCGCGCTTCGACAAGATGCTGTCGTCGAACGAAATCGGCACCCTCATCGCCGCGCTCGGGACCGGGATCGGGCGGGAAGACTTCAACATCGAGAAGTGCCGCTACCACAAGATCATCATCATGACCGACGCCGATGTCGACGGCAGCCACATCCGCACGCTCCTTCTGACGTTCTTCTTCAGACAGATGCCGGAACTGATCGAGCGGGGCTATCTGTATATCGCACAACCCCCTCTGTATCGGGCCAAGCGCGGCAATTCGCAGGTCTATTTGAAGGGCGACAAGGAGATGGAAAACTACCTCTTCGACACCGCCATCGACGAGGGTGGGGTGTTCGTCAACTTCGAGGGCCATCAGATCGCGAGCCAGGACTTGCGCAATCTTTGTGAAGAGGCGCGCTATGCGAAGACGTTCCTCGAGCGTCTGTCGAACCACGTACCGCTCTCGATCATGGAGCAGGCGGCGATTTCCGGCGCGCTCAATCCGGATATCCTCGGCAATCCGGAATATGGGGCACAGGTCGCCGACTATATCGCCAAGCGCCTCGATGCGCTGGCACCTGAATACGAGCGTGGCTGGGTCGGCAAGGCGCTCGACGACGGCGGGCTCGAATTCCAGCGCACCCTGCGCGGTGTCACCGAGACCCATGTCATCGACGGCGCGATCATGCGCTCGAAGGACGCGCGTCAACTGGATGAACTCGCGGGCCGGCTGCAAAAGAACTACACCAAGCACGGCACGCTCGAGAACAAGGACAAGTCGCATCCGATCACCGGGCCGGTCGCCCTTATCGACAAGATCACCGAGCTTGGGCGGAAGGGGATTTCCATCAGCCGGTACAAGGGTTTGGGGGAAATGAACCCGGAGCAGCTGTGGGAGACGACGCTGGATACCGAGGCGCGCTCGCTCCTTCAGGTGCGCATCAACCACGTCGACGAAGCGGAAGAGGTGTTCTCGACCCTCATGGGCGACGTGGTGGAGCCGCGCCGCGACTTCATCCAGGACAACGCTCTCAAGGTCGCCAACCTCGACGTGTGATCAGGTGCGCTTCCTGTGATTTAACGCATAAAGTGAGAATCCTAACCCATAAAATGAGAATCGTTGTATCTTACAGGTAAAGTGACTTCATTTTGTCGAGCGGAGGCATAACCTTGCGGATTGTTGCTGCGACATAATTGGGTGCTAGATGCTCGTTGTGAATGGAGAGATAATACGAGAACTTGGACAGGAAAGTTGTGAATAGGGCCGGTCCGTTAACTTCTGGAGCCTCCCTTTATGTAATTTCTACGTCACTTTGACTCTAGATGGATGCTTAGGCCCACAATTCAAATTTGGCAGGTCCGAGTTTTCTCCTGACAACCAACAAAAAGCCCTTTGGACCCAGTATCCAAAGGGCTTTTCATGTGTTGTCACGAACACATAGTGCCTCAGAGAATCTGCCGCTTAACAGTTAAAGTTCAATTCGTAGCGCTGGCTTAACGAATAAATCGAACACTTTCGTATTGATTCATATACAAATTTCACTATACAATTTGTATATGAAAAAAGAAATGTTGCCAGAAGAGCTTAAGCGCTTACGAGAAAGCCTTGGATGGAGCCAATCTCAGTTGGGCGAGGAGGTCGACGTCGCCTCAAATACGATCGCTCGTTGGGAGCGCGGGGCATCCCCAGTCCCCAAGGCTGTCGCTCGACTTGTCCGGCTGCTTGCGGCGGAAGCTGCGCCGAGTGTGGTGAAAAGTTCTCGTGGCATTGCCCGAGATCCTCATCATGCCGCTATTCTAGACGCTCTTTCTGGGCACCTGGACCCGCATGTTTTTGAGGCCTGTGCAGCCGATCTGCTGCAACAACAGTGGCCTGGCGTTGTTCCGGTCCGTGGCGGTTCAGATGATGGATTCGATGGCGCAGTTGCTAATGACAGAGGTGAACCATTCCCGCTCGTGACCACTACCGGTACCAATGCGAAGGACAATCTGAAGCGAAATCTCAACCGCTGCATCGAGAACGGCTGGAAACCGAAAACCGCGATATTCGCCACATCACGTCGCGTGACTCCAAAGACACGGAAAGCGATGAGAGACATCGCGCGAACCCTTGGTGTAACGCTCACACAGGTTTACGACCAAGAATGGTTCGCAAACGCTCTATATCGTGAGACCGGTTGGACCGAGAGACTGCTGGGCGTAACCGGACGTCCTTCTGCGCTAAGCGTCGTCCCTTTAAGTAGCCGCCCTGTAATCGGTGACCGAGTGATTGGGAGAGAGGCATGCCTTGAACAATTGAGGGAGATGGCCCGAGACTGTGCGCTGATCGGGGACCCGGGTGCCGGCAAGACCTTTGTGCTGCGCCGTTTGGTGCTTGAGGGAGCCGCTCTTTTCTTGACGGACAATGATCGTGAGGCGATAGCCAATGCGATCCGCGAGCAGACCCCCGCAACAATCGTTGTGGATGATGCGCACGTGAACCTCGATTCTCTGCAAATGCTCCGACATCTTCGTGCTGAATTAGGGGCAGCATTTCGGATTATCGCAGCCGGTTGGTGTTCACACACCGACGAATTGAAGTCGGCTCTCAACCTCGTCAACAGTGACGTCATTGAGCTCGAACGTCTCGATCGAGACACGATGGTAGAGGTAGTCAAAGCAACCGGAGTTCATGGACCTACCCCACTTATTCGAGAGATCGTCGATCAAGCAGGCGGCCGCCCAGGCCTCGCTACAACGCTTGCATATCTTTGCTTGCGGGGCGATGTGCGGGATGTCTTCATTGGAGAGTCACTCGTTGCCCAACTTGCTCCAATTCTCAAGAAACTTGTCGGCGAGGACGTATCCATATTACTTGGGGCGTTCAGCCTCGCGGGCGATGCGGGCTGCACCATCGAGACAGTGGCATCGTATCTGGGCCGCCCCATAGGTGAAGTTAGCAGGATACTAACAGAGCTCAGCGTCGCTGGAGTGATACGAGAAGGGCATGAACGAAACATCTCAATTTGGCCGGCGGCATTCCGGTGGGTTCTTATCCGCCAGGTCTTCTTTGGCGGCCCTGGTTCTTTGGATTATCAGAATCTCTTTTCAGAGGTGGCAGACAAAGAATCGGCGCTCATTGCGCTTCTCGGAGCGCGTTCTCGCGGCGCGTCCATTCCGGAGCTCGAGACACTTCTAGAACAAAATCAGTCGACGCAGCTTTGGTCACTGTATGCGGAGCTAGGTGTTCAGGAAACTAAATACGTGCTGGCGCGCCATCCCGAGTTAACGACAGACATTGCCTCAATTTCGCTGCTCCATGTACCTGAACAAGCAATCCCTTCTCTACTATCAGCTGCTGTTGGTGACGATAGAACGTTGCACAACTCTCTCGACCACCCTTTGCGGAAGATTGAGGATTGGATGGCGGAACGCGAAGAATACGCTGGACCACGGAGTGAACGCCGCAGCATCCTTATGGACGGAGTAAAAGCTTGGTGTCTGAAGCAAAATGGCCATGGAGATCAGACGGAGATTTTTCGAACTGCCCTCCGTGCCCTTACTGTCGTTTTCACTCCGGCGTGGAAATTCGGCGAGACTGATCCTGGTAGAGGACGCTTGTTTACGTTCAGCACCGGAATCCCTGGCGAGATCGAGATGGAAGCGATACAAGATCTCTGGTCAGCTGAGAAAGCGTTCGTCCAGGAGATCGCTGTTGCCTCGGAGGCATGGACCGAACTTCTGCAACTGGTTCGAGAGTGGGATTCGTATCTAGGTATCGACGCTAGCGATGAGATCGTCGAGCTACGGCGCAATTTTGCCAGAAAAATGGTCCGTGACCTCGCGGCTTGGTCGAGTGAACTTCCTGGCGTGCAGCATACACTTGGCGAAATTGCGGACTCGTTAGATATTTCGGTGCCACTAAACCTGGAGAGCGAATTTGAAATTCTTTTCCCGCAAGAGAGCCTAAAAGGATTTCGTGACCAGGAAGAAGAATGGGTTGCCAAAGCTGCGGAGCTAGCTACTTCGTGGTCTAAATTGAACCCAAGCGTGGTCGCTACGAAGGTTGCTCAAGCGCAGCGCCAGGCAGATGTTGCGCATATTAACTATCCGAGACTCGTTCCCAATGTTTCCATGGTGGTTGCTAAGACTGCAACCGACCCATCGAAGTGGGCGAAAGAATTCATTGACAAAGACGCCCCTGCCGACGCGGTTCAACCGTTCCTGGAGCAAGTGGCGAAGGATGTGCCCGGTGATGTCGAAACGTTGTTGAAGCATTGCCTGCAGCTTGATCGATATAGATGGCTGGCGATCTCCATTTTGACGACGATGGAATCGCCTCCTCCAGAGTTATTCGCATTAGCTACGGAACAGTCAGGGAACTTCCAACAGTTGGTCGAGGTGAACTGCTTGCGTGGATTAGTGCCTCCCGAAACGCTGAGGGCGCTTTTAACGGCTTCTGATGATCGCACAGCGATTGCTGCAGTGGTTGGCGCCTGGAATGCTGACCGCAAGGACCGGAATGAATTGCCTTGTCGGGAGGAATGGGAAAGTGCCGTCCTTCGAAGCGCAAAGGTTGAGGAGTTTGCAAATTCAAATGGGTATTGGATTGGGGAGATTCTTAAATCTGAACCACCTCTCGCGCATCGCTGGCTCATTGAACTCCTGACTTCGGAACATCCCTTCTTGCATTACGAGCAGAAGGAGATCGCCAAGAAAGCAACATCTTCATTGGACAAGGATCAGCGGATCGCACTCCTTGGCAAGATGAAACCAGATCCTGTCGCCAGGGAATTGGCCAAGTATATTGTTGGCGACGATCTGGATGTCTATCGCGCTCTCCTTCAGCAGGAGGCGTTATCCAAGCTCCAACTCGAACCACTAGAAGGTCTGCCTAGTGAAGTTTGGGTAAGCAAGGCGATTGCTGCCCTGGACGCAGGGTACACGGTCGATGACATTATTGGAGCAACGCAGCCGGGCTCGTACACGTGGTCGGGGTCTTTGAGCGAGATGTGGGTTGGATGGCGGAATGCGTATGGGGCATTTCAAAACCACACTGACCGACGCATCGCAAAGGTAGCTAAACAGGGTGTGGAAATGACGGATAAAATTATCGAGCGAGAGCGGGAACGAGAACGCCTAGAAGAGTTGTAGGATAAGATAAGTTTGACAACCCCTCGTACTCAGGAGATGGCTCTAGGACGTTTTTGTACTTCTCTCACGTATCAAACGCTGCGGTGAAATTCGAAGTATGAATGATATCCCACCCCTGCCAACTCCAATTCCTCTTAGCGATTTTCGCCTCGCTGGCGTAGCGCTTGAAAGCGCACTCCCTGGAGAAAAGGTGCCAGTTCTTGTACGGGCCGAGCTTACATCTGACGAACCTGAGTTCTATGACTACATGCAGAACCTAAGCGGGGCAATATCAGCAAGCGCCCAAAAGTCCGGTGTCCTAATTTCTTGGGATAGTGTCTGTAACTTCGTGTTGGTCACGCACAAAGACGGGACGGCTGATCTTTATATTCAACACATTCCAATGAGTGCGGAAATTCTTGCAAAAAGGGATTTCAAAGCCGGTGAGATGGTATTTCAGTCGGGAGTTGCCGACGTGCGGCGGATACAGATTCCTGGCTTGGAAGTAAAACCTGATGACGGTGTGATCGTTTGTTTCAAAGTTGGTTGGAAGTTCGCTTTGTTCTTTGACCTTGCAACCGATCGGCATCTCGATAGTGGTGGGGTGGAGCGATCACTCGGACGGTTGTATCGACTGCTTTCTTTCCAAGATCTGTATGAGGCACTTAGCGACCAAAAGCTTTTTGATCAACTCGTCGAGTCGGGTTGGTTTCCGTTTGTGGAGATCAGTGGCGGCGAATTCCAAAAGCTACTAAAGGCGTATCGTGTTGATTTCGACATCGACGCTGAGAAGCAGCGATTGATTGATAAGTTTGACGCGGCACGGATCGACGCTATCGCTGATCGCTGGCGAAATAGGCCATCACTTACGGGTCGAACCAAAATCCTCAATTCGGCCCTCGAAAGCTTTAAGCGGAATGATTCTGTAGCATGTTTGAAAACTCTTCTGACCGAGATGGAAGGAATTATCCAGGAGGTCCGAATTGCTGAAACCGGAACCGGTACTTCAATCAAAAAGTTGCTTGAATACGCGGCTGAAAAGGGAGTGAAAAAGACTGGGGACAAGGAATCGTTATTGTTTCCGAAACAGTTCCTGCATTATTTATCGAGCTATACCTATGCGCAGTTTGACCCAAAAAATCCTGATACTGGAGTATTCTCCCGGCACAGCGTTGGGCATGGAGGTGCCAAGCCTGATGCATATACCCAAGAGCGAGCTTTACAGGCGATTCTGACTGTGGATCAACTCTCCTTCTACCTGTAGCTAATCCGAACGTTGTCGGTAGTTGCCCTCACAAGCTTCATCGCAGGAATGATGAAGCTGTGTTAGTGTTGTCGAAGTTCGAACAAAGAACATCCAATTATTTAGAGCAAGACCAAGGGATAACTCGATAAGCTTATCCCTATGGATCGGGTTCAATAACAGCAGGTTCAAACGTTTACACCACCCCAAAATCCGGCACGCCCTGTCGCATCACTTCTGTGAGCGCGTTTTGATAGCGCGCCGGCTTGTCATTACCTTTGGGACGCCGAAGGACACGGAACTCGGCATCATCCGAAATGGTGACGATGCCCAGGCGTGAGATCCCCAGTTCGTCGACGGCCCGGCTCAGTCGCTCTATCGGCGGATTGAACTGATCCGTATCCATGTCGGCCGGATCCGCTAGGAACAGCCAGACGTGCCTGAAGAAGCTGGTCTTGAAGTCGATACCGGACACCAGGTCTCGAAATCCCTCGTCCGATTTTTTTGAGATGCTTGAGACGATCTGAAAAGCATCGATGAATTCGATGCCGCCGTCTTCGTTGCACGAGAGCGCAACCGCGTCGGCGCTGACCAGGGGAAACCGGTAGCGACGGAAGTAAATATTCACAGCGTCATCCGCATAGATTTCGCTCTTGTGCGCATCGATCATTGCAAACCGTTCGTTCACCACAGCCTTTCCGGCGCCAGGTTGAGAGAACTGCTGGGTGCGTGGCACGGTGTTGCTAATGTCTCTCAGGATCTCCTTGAGGCGTATTACGGAGAACTTCTCGGTCTGCATCCGCTCAAGCAGTTGCCACGCCTCCGCGGGCTCGAGCCGGTGGATGCGGGCGAAAATCTCCGCCTTCGGGAAATGATCCAGTGCTTCCAGCAGGATGTCGTCCGACCATTTTCTGCGAGAGAGGCACTTCTTGATCGATTCCTTGTTGGCTTGCTCAATCTCTCGAATGCGTACGACCGTCGTCGCCATGCGCTGTAGCGCGTTCCGGGTATACCCGGAGGCCGCCGCCGCAGCCTCCCAGAATTCCTCCCGAGTTGAAAAAGTGGTGCGAGTGACCGGCGCGTTCTTCAGTTCCGTAACGGCGTCTGCAATCGCAATCCAATCCATGCGTTTCCGGCGTGCATCCTCGATCGGTGCGAACAGCGCTTTGGTCGATTTGCTTTTGGGCTTGCTCATGCGGGGCTCTCAAAAACTAAAGATGCAACATGATTTTTTGTAGCAAAATTTTTCTTCTTGCGCAAATATGAAATGTTTCATATTATGAATCGTGCCATATTAATAATATTGAGCGTGGGCATGACATCGTCTCCTCGCAGTCGTGAAGTGGTTCGCCCGACAACGCACCGGTATGTCGGCCGGTTTTCGAGCGTCAAGAATGACCGAATGGTGCACTGGGAGTCAAAGCTGGAACGGGACCAGATCGTTCTCCTCGAGATCGATCCTGACGTGGTCTCCTTTTTCGAGCAACCGACCCCGTTTTACTATGAAATCGACGGAAAACCGCGAAAGTACACGCCCGATTTCCTGGTAAGGCGCGAGGCGTACGATTCTATTATCGAGGTCAAGCCTTCAAAGTTCGCCGAGAGCGCCGAATGGTCGGAACATCTGCGCTTCTTGTCCCAAGTGGTGACGGATCACGGCTTTCAATATGTCGTCGCGACGGAACGGGAAATCCAACGTGAGCCCCGGCTGCGAAATGCAAAACGAATTCTCAGGTACCGTGGTTGCGATGTGGATCAAGGGTTGAAGGCGGAGATCCTCGCCGTTTTCGATGGTTATGTGGGGTTCTCTATCACCGGCCTCGAAAACGAAATCGGGATCGACGACCTCTATCCGGAGACCTGTGCCCTGATCGCTAAAGGTCATCTCTGCGTCGATCTGGATGAAGAATTCAGCCGGGACGCCCTCATCCGATCCAGACTAGGAAGCGGTCAATGACTATAGGCGTCGGCACGTTCGTCGAGCTGAATGGACGGGACTTCCGGGTCCTTCGCGGTCGGCATGACGGAGTCCTTCAGATGGAGGCTTGTGATGATGGTTCTATCATGAACATGAACCGTATCGAACTCATGGAGCGAATATTCGAAGGCCGCGCTCAGATACCTAGAAAAGGCGAGCATCAATACCCGGAGATTTTCTCCGATCCGACGGCATTGCCCGAGTACGTTCAGGACAAAGTGGCACGCAGACTGAAATACGTTAATGCGTCACTCAGGATGCAAACATGCGGACAAGCATTAGACGTGCTCCAGGACGCGATCCAAAAGGTAGCTCATCGTATTGAAGATCCAGAGCCGCCGGGAAAATCAACGGTATGGCGATGGCGGCAAACTTACCTGGAGGCGGGAAAAGATATTCGAGCGCTCATCGATCGCACTGATCTAAAGGGAAACCGTAAACGGCGTCTCGACAATCGGGTGCTTGAAATAATCCGAGATGTGATCTCCGAAAAATATCTGGTGATGGAGCGGCCGAGCCTGGCCAGCGTTGAAAGCGCAATCCATGATCGGATCGATGTCCTCAATCAGCGTATCCCTAAAAGCGACCATCTCAAGTACCCGAGTTCACAGGCTCTATACCGGGAACTTGAACGTTTCGAACCCTATGAGGTGTTAAAGGCCCGGTACGGAAAGAGAGAGGCAGACTATCGAATGCGTTCGGTGGGCGCCGGCGTGGTGACCGAACGGCCTCTTGAGCGCGTCGAAATCGACCACACACCGATAGATATCATCTTGGTCGATGATATTCACGGTATGCCGCTGGGCCGACCGACCTTAACGTTGCTGATCGATCATTATTCCCGGATGCCCTTGGGTTATTATCTCGGGTTCAAGGAGCCCAGCCGGCACTGCATCATGATCGCGACCCGCATGGCGATCGCTCCCAAGAACTGGATCAGGGAAGAGTATCCCGACATCGTGAACGACTGGCCGTGTTGTGGGATGCCGGAGGCGATCGTCACCGACAACGGACTTGAATTTCACTCAGCCGATTTCGAACGCGCATGTGATTTACTGAACATCAACATTGAACATACCAGGGTCAAAGAGCCTTGGGCGAAGGGTGTAGTTGAGCGGTTTTTCAAGGAAGTGAACCACACATTGATCGGGTCGATGCCCGGCAAGACCTTTCATTCACCAGCCGCGCGCGGGGACTACGACTCGGTCGGACGTGCTTGCATCGGCTTCTCGGTGTTCAAAGAAATCTTCTGCACCTGGCTGGTCGATAAATATGTCAGGTCATGGCACAGCGGAATAAACGCGGTCCCGATTGAGCGCTGGGAGCAGGGAACCCGAGAACACCCAGTGAGGCCGTTCGCAAACAGCCGGGACCTGGATTGTTTTCTTTCGTTTATCACCTTGCCGCGTCAGATCCATGAATACGGGGTGGTGTTCAAACACATCCGCTATCAGAGCGAGCGCTTGCAGGATATCAGGCGACGAACGAAGAACCGTGTGCAGGTGAGCATAAAGATAAACCCGGAAAACCTGGGCGAAATTGTCGTAGTGGCGCATGAGACGAACGAAATGTTTCGCGTGCAGGCGATGGACCAGGAATATGCCGAGAGCCTGCCGTTGTGGCAGCACAAAGTGAATTGTCGCGTTCTCCGGGATAATCAAACCAACACGACTTTGACTGAAGGCCTCAAGACGACACAGCGCAGAATCGATGAATTGGTTGCGGAGCAAGAGGCGAAAAATGGCCGACGCCGGACCAACAAGGCGTACGGCCGATATATTGAAGAAAATGAACAGCGCTTACGGGGGGCGTCCAGCGGCATGCGGCCGTCGATACCCGATGAACATCCGTATGACGAATATGATGCCGACTATGACGACGACTTCGATGTTGAAGACGATGAACTGTTCTTCACTACAGACATGAGCAGGATCCATCAGGGTCAAATGGATGAAGAGTTTTCCGATGAAGAAGAATAACAAAGCAATTCAAGTTCGTGAGGCGCTGGATGCGATCGTCTTTCATCATCGTGACTTCAAGAAGTGTTGGCGACACATCGAGAGTTGCCACGCATCATTCGGTGGAAATGGCGAGCCGGAATGCGGATTGATCATGGGGGATACGGGCGCAGGAAAAACTACGCTCATCAGGTATTATCGCGCGGAGTATCCGCCGACCCCTACCGATGAAGTGCAAATCATGCCGGTGCTGACGGGAACAATTCCGACACCGGCCACGATGAAGAACATGGCAACCGAACTTCTTCATCAACTTGGAGATCCTCTTGCAGACAAAGGCACGCTTGAAGCGCGCACCCGGCGCTTGAGAACACTGCTTCATAAATGCCGAACCGAACTGATCGTGCTCGATGAATTTCAGCATTTCATCGACCGAAGCACGGAGCGAGTCATTCTCGATGTATCCGATTGGCTGAAAAACCTCATAACCAATACGCGTATCCCCGTGGTACTTGTGGGGTTGAAGCAGAGCGTGCGTGTCCTCGAAGCCAATGAGCAGCTTCAACGGCGGTTCAGCGGCGAAGTCGAACTTCATCCATTCGGCGTGCAGTCCCAGACGCGCACCAAAGAGCTCATCGGGATAATCAATACCATCGATGAGCGTGTCGGCGAGGTGCTGGGAGAAAAATCCGATCTCTCTCAGTACGCGGAGAAGATTACCCTCGCAACGAAAGGGCGTATCTCGGAGATCATGAAGCTGCTTTCACATGCAGCCCAGGACGCGGCGCGGCGGGGCTCGAATTCAATTACCCTTACGCATTTAGAGGCAACATACAGGTCGAAGATCCGTCGCGTTCGCCCGTCCGAGAACCCTTTCAGTGCGAGCTGGCAAGGCTCGGAGAATTCTAAGGGCGCCGGAAAGAGCGACGCCAAACAACCGATCAAGCGCAATGCAAAAACAATTGCCGCACTCTGATAGGTTACTCGTCACGCCTTTTCGTGAAGACGATGAGGGCTTCGTCGATCATGTGCTCCGTGTATCTGGCGTAAATGGTTATTCTTCGCCAGCATGGCTTGCACGACAGATCGACATCAAGAGCATCGTAGCGCCCGGGAAGGAGGATCTTGAAAAGTTTGCCCTCGTGTTGGGACGCGACGCCGACAGTATCCGCATTGACGATATCGGAAAGACGGGGCCATTCAGCAAGTTCGGTCCCGCAGTATTCCACCGCAGTGGCCAGGAGCGCCAATACAGGCCCTTTTGCCCCGAATGCCTCAAGGAACACGGATATGCACGTTTCGTCTGGTCTTTGAAGCCTTTTACGGTGTGCCCTACCCACGGGGTTTACCTGGTCGACGAATGCAGTGGGTGTAAAACCCGGGTGAAATGGAACCGGCGCGGCGTAGAAACATGCGATTGCGGTTTCGATCTCCGGGAAAGCGTCGCGGAACCTGCCCCGGACAATCTCATCAACTTCTGCTTCGACATCAATCAGGCTTTCACGACCGGATACGTCTCTGACCGGCCAAAGTTCGTTCCGGAAAGTTTTTGCGGGACCCGGTTCGAGTACCTGTTTGACCAGTTGCTGCTACTCGCGTGTTACGTATCCGGAAAGGGCCGCGGTAACGGCCGGCACCTACTCGCCCGGGTCTCCAGCCAGGCGAACAGAGAGATTTTCGATCGTGTCGCTGAAATTCTGACTCATTGGCCGAACGGGTTTTTCGCGCTTCTGGACGACATCAGGAAGTTCGGCCCGCGGCGACAACGCAAAACCGGGCTGGAGGCGGAGTTCAAGGGGTTATATTCGGCGTTGTTTCCCTCGCGAAATCAGGACCAACGGTATGATCAACTAAGGTCCGCGTTTAACGAGTATGTTCAGCAGTACTGGCGTGGCGGCTATATCTGCGCGCGCAATAAACGTATGACCGAGCTCTCTCCGGACGACATGCAGGCATATCCATTGGTCCAGGCGGCACGTATTGCGGGGATTCACCCATCAATTTTACGCCGTGAGATCGGCGCAAACAGGATGCAGGCTGAACGATCCGTCATGGGGCGCCGGAGCTTGTGGATGATAGAGCGTGCTGAGCTCGAACGGTACCAAGCGGTTCGGACGAAGCACCTGACCCTCGCTGAAGTTGCTACTCGACTTGGGCTATCCAGGAAATCCGTGCTCGATTTGGTGAGAGTCGGCGTGCTTCCGGCAGTGCATGGCCCCCGCATTGATGGAGAGACCTTTTGGCGTTTTAGGGTCCGTGATGTGCAGACATTGCTGGGAGCGATCACGCCGAATCTGCGGGGCTTTCTCGCCCAAGATCACGAGCTCAAATTTGACGCCGGATTGCGGCGTGCTACGGCGGTCGGTCTGCGGGCATCGGATATCGTCGAGGCGATACGCGCGGCGACGCTTAGGATATGTCGTGTCGATGCGCGCCGACCAGGCTTCAAGGGCGTGATCTTCGATGCCGAAGAATTCAGCGCATTCTTACGTGACGCGCGCCGGACGATCGATTGGGCCGTCCCCATTCAGGAGGCGGCAAGGCGTCTACGGCTGAATGAACAGGCCGCCCGCGATCTGGTACGCGCAGGCCTCGTACCTACGGTCACTGAGTTCAGCGCCGGCCGGGAGAGAAGATTGATATCTCTCGATGCGGTCGACGCCTTCAAAAGGTCGTATATACCCGCATCGGAGGTCGCGTCGGAAACAAATACCTCGCCCCGAACCGTCGTGCTGCAACTCAAGGATCAGGGTATATCTCCGGTAACGGGACCGTCGGTCGATGGCGGCCGCCAGTATTTCTATACCCGTTGTGAGGCGATCAAAGCGTTTATCAGAGAGGCCCAGGTCAATGTTGATCGTGCCGCTTAGTGGGGAAATGCAATGGCGAACCCGAGTAGAACAGTGACTGAGCAAGAGTTCACGCATCCTGGCCGACTGTTACTGCATCATTTCATGGAGCCGCGTGGGATGGATGCCGGCGGGCTCGCTAAACTAACCAGCCGTTCAGCGGACGAGATTTCGGCTGTGATCGAGGGAACTGCGGACATAGACGAGAGTTTGGCAAACAGCCTCTCGGATGTTTTTGGAACATCGGCTCAGTTGTGGCTCAACGCGCAGCATGCGTATCAATTGACTAGATCGAATGGCAACAATGAAGCCGACACACAGCGTGCGTTTCGTTATGAGCTGAGGCCGATCCGTAACGAGCAGGATCATGCGGCGGCGCTGGCAGATGTAGATCTTTTGATGTCGCTGGACCCCGAACCGGGAACGGCGAGGTTTGATCGCTTAGAGCTTCTGGCGATGGTCGTCGACCAATATGAGCGTGAAACAGCTCCTGAAGATGAAACACCCGATGCACATGCATGGATCCGGTTTTACATGGAGCAGAACAATCTTGATGTTGACGATCTTGCAGAATTGTTAGGCGGAAAAGGCCGGGCACAGAATATTGTTAATGACGCGACAACCCTTAGTTTGGATGAGGTTCGGATCCTTTATAAAGAGTGGGGAATCCCCGCGTCCGTTCTTATTGAAGATTAAAGTTTGCCCTTTGACGTGCAGCTTGCGGGGGAAGTCACCATTGAAGCATTCAGTTCAAGGAGCATTCTCGACTCGTCCTGAATGTTGATGGTGGCGCCTCTAGTAAACGTTCAAACCCAATTGAGGGTTATGGCGGCAACAACCAGATACCGCGCCGTCTTAGCGATAGCGACGAGAACGAAGAACGAGACGAATGGCTCACGAAGGACCCCCGCCGCGAGGGTCAGCGGATCACCGATGAACGGCGCCCAACTGAGCAAAAGGCTCCAGCGCCCATACTTGTGATACCAGCCCGTGGCCTTGTCGAGCTGTTCAGGCTTCACCGGGAACCATTTCCTATCATGCAGTTTGTCGACGCCGCGCCCGAGCATCCAGTTGACGACGGCGCCCAGCGTGTTGCCGACACTGGCGACGGCGATCAGCAACGGCACCGAATAGTCCCCGGCGGCGATCAGCCCGGCCAGACCGATCTCCGACTGAGCGGGAAGGATCGTCGCGGCGAGAAACGAGATGCCGAACAGGCCGCCGTAAGCCAGGAGATCAGACATGGGGTGTCGCGCTCGCCTTGACCCGCTCAGCGCCCATGCGGCCACATGAAGTGTAGATCGTCGATGACATACGGGTGAACGTGACTATGGGCAGAGCGCCGCTCGCCCGCCTGAAGGTGCGGATGGTCTGCGGGCAATTCCGGATGGGTATGTTCGAGGGCCTCCGTTTCCGTACGCGGCCACAGCAGCATGGCGGCGATGGTGCCAAGGCTGGCCAGCAATGCCAGCACGAACGCGGCAACCGGCAAGCCGGCCTTCGCGCCGAGCCATCCCGCCACCGGATACGTGACCAGCCAGCAGGCGTGCGACAGGGCGAATTGCGCCGCGAATACGGCCGGACGGTCTTCCGCGTGCGCGGAGCGTTTGAGCAACCGCCCGGACGGCGTCAACGCCATCGAATACCCGCAACCAAGGGCGAACCACATGCCGAGCAGCGGCGGATAGTCGTCCACGGTGCTGGCCATGAAGGCGCCCGCGCTAAGAATTAGGCCGCCCAGCAGAACGACGGGCCGGTCTGTCACACGTTCGAGCAGCCGGGGTAACAGCATGGCGACGACCATGGACCCGGCACCAAAAGCGGCAAGCGCCAAAGCCGTATCCCGCTCACTCATGCCGAAAGCCGACTGCACATAGACGACCGTGTTGACGATCACGATGGCGCCTGCCGCCGCGACGGCCATGTTGACGGCAAGGAGCCCTCGCAGTCGCGGCGTCTTGAGATAGATGCGCATGCCCCGGGTCGTCCGTTCATAGATGCTGCGGCGTTCGCCGCCCGGCAGGTGCGGCAGGAAAACCGACAAGACGAACAGGGCCGACGCAACGAAGCCGATCACGGTGCCCGCGAACAACGCATGAAAGCTGATGACGGTGAGCAGCGCGCCGGCGAGCATCGGGCTGATGATGTTTTCCAGATCATAGGCGAGCCGGGACAGGGACAGCGCCTTGGTGTAGTCCCGCTCTTCCGGGAGCACGTCGGGTATCGTCGCCTGAAATGTCGGGGTGAACGCCGCCGATGCCGCCTGCAACAAGAAGATCAGCACATAGACCTGCCACACTTCGGTAACGAACGGCAGCGCGGCTACAACCAGGGCACGGACGATGTCGAGACCTACCAGCATGGCGCGGCGCGGCAGCACATTAGCGAAAGCGCCTGCGATCGGCGCCAGCGAAACATAGGCGATCATCTTGATGGCGAACGCCGTTCCCAACACAGCCCCGGCATTCTCGCCCGCCAGATCGAACGCGAGCAGGCCGAGCGCGACCGTGCCCAAGCCCGTGCCGATCAGCGAAATCACCTGTGCCAGGAACAGGTGCCGGTATGTCGCGTTTTTCAAGACAGAGAACATACTCTCGTCACAATTATCCGTAGGGTGTGCATGTTGGCGACAGTACAGAAAGTCGACGCCGCTTGGCAGTAAAGATTTCCTTCATCATCCCGGATTAATTTGCTTTCCTGTTTTAAGGCCCTAAATATCTAACCAAGCGGATTGAACGCAAAAACTGAACGTATGGCATGAGACGTTACCGGCATAAACACTCACGGAAAATTGCGCGCCTCGGCATGGCCTTGCTGGCCTGCTTCGCCTTGTCCGTTCTGCTTACCCCGGTTCTGCATGCCCAGATGACGGGGGCGGTCGATTTCTCAGATGCGGACGTCGCCGGTGCTCAAACCGCAGCCCAGCCATACCACGACCACGGTCACAGCCATGATGACGAGCCGGTGAACGGAACGGCCGGTCAGTTCGACGGCCACAATCCGATGGATCACTCGCACGACGTGCCGGCTGTATTCACCATATCCGCGCAGCCGCACACAAAGCCGGACCGCGCTGCCGTGCTCGGGCACGCCGGCCCATTTGTCGTCGGCACCATTTTCGACATAGATCGACCGCCTCGCTGTTGAGTGCGCCGCTTTGGCGGCAACTCGTTCGCTGATCGCGAACACCGATTGCACTTACAACCGAGGAAAATGTTTCATGCATCATGCATTCAGATGCGCGAAACGGCTGTTCGCACAGCCGGGAAGCGCAGTTGTTAGCGTCCTTTGTCTCACGGCGTTGTTTATGACATTGCCGCTCGATGCCGCGATGGCGCACGCGGTAACGGAGGGGGACAAAGGCTACATTCAGGAAATCTACGGGGTTCACCTGATCCCGTTCACGTATCTCGGCGCCAAGCACATGGTGACGGGATACGACCACATCCTGTTTCTGTTCGGCGTCATCTTCTTCCTATTCCGGATGAAGGATATCGCCATTTACGTCAGCCTGTTCGCGCTGGGCCACTCGCTCACGATGATCGCGGGCGTGATGTTCGATTTCGGCATCAACAGTTACATCATCGATGCCATCATCGGGTTTTCCATCGTCTACAAGGCGCTTGATAACCTCGGCGCCTATCAGCGCTGGTTCGGTGTACAGCCGAATACCAAGGTCGTGACACTGATCTTCGGCCTCTGTCACGGCTTCGGTCTTGCATCGAAGCTGATCGACTATGAGATCGCGGCAGAGGGTCTACTTCCCAACCTGCTGGCCTTCAACGTTGGCGTCGAGTTGGGCCAGCTGCTTGCGCTCACGGCGATCCTGATCGCTATGGGCTGGTGGCGGCGGACAGAGAGTTTCTACCGTTACGCCTACACCGCAAATGTCGCCATGATGACGGCGGGTTTCGTCTTCATCGGATTGCAACTCACCGGCTACTTCGTTGCCGGTTAGAAGGAGAATTCATATGTACAACACAGAAAAACCAACCCGCGAGGAGCTGCCGACGACAGTACAGCTCATCCGTTCAACGATTATCGCCATGGTCTCTGCGGTGGTCATTCTCATCACCATCGTGCTGCCGTCCGAATACGGTATCGATCCAACCGGCATCGGTCGCGCGCTGGGTCTTGCCGAAATGGGTGAGATCAAGGTGCAACTCGCCAAGGAAGCCGAGCAGGATCGTCTGCAGTCGGCACCGCCGCCGGCCGCCGGGTCGGACAAGCAATCCGGCCTGATCGACGCCATTGTCGGAGCGCTGTTTATCAAGCAGGCCTCGGCACAGACGGCGGCGCCCGGCTGGACCGATGAAATCTCGATCACCCTGAAACCCGGGCAAGGCGCCGAGGTGAAACTGGTGATGAAGAAAGATGCCGTTGCCGAATTCGACTGGTCCGTCGATAGCGGGGTCGCGAACTACGACCTGCATGGTGACGGCGGCGGAAAGTCGATCAGCTACAAGAAGGGCCGTGGCGTACCGGGCGAAACGGGTTCTCTGAAAGCGGCCTTTGACGGCAATCACGGCTGGTTCTGGCGCAATCGGACCCGCAAGGACATCACCGTCACGTTGCGCGTCAAGGGTGAATACATCGAGATGAAGCGAATGGTGTAGGCCGCGATTTCATGGCGGTGTCGGGGGCGGTTCGTAATCGGACCGCCTCCTGCCGCCTGACGGCGGGAAGGATGGAGAAAATGCCCTATACACTTGGTTTAAACCGCTGGTGGAGCGGCTTTGCGTTTACGGTTCTTGTCGCGCTGACCGCGTCTCCGGTCAGCGCAACGGAGAGTATCGACGGCCACCGTTTTCTGAATCTGTGCGTGGTGACGGAGAGCGACTACGAAAGCGAAAGGCGCTTCGCTGCTTGCGAGCGTTTCGTTGGTGAGGTTCGGGAGCTTCTCGGCTATCACAAGGTCCACGGCTTCGCAGCATGCATACCCGAAGAGGTGCCGGACATTCAGTTGGTGATCGCCGGGATTGCCAGATTGCAGTCACGCTCGGACCAGCACGACCGTGAAGCACATGCGACCCTAGCCGAGATATACGCGCAGCGCTGGCCGTGTAACGGTTGAGAATTAAATCAGCTGATGGAGTTGGCGAACAGCTTTTAAGGTTGTACGTCAATGCTTGTTGGCTTCACGTTTAAACTGGATTTGTTCGATGTCTGAATAGTTTATTCGTTACCGGGCGCTTTTATAAGCCATTGAATTTAAGTTGTTATTTCCGCGCCAAGATTTTCTCGCTTTATGCGTCAGATTTCGAAGATTTTCTCACGCTTAGTGTTAATCCATTCTCATTTTATGCGTTAAAGTTAGCGTCGAAGTGTTGGATTCCTGCGGATGCCATTCTCATGTTATGCGTTAAGTCACACTTCCCCGCCAGGGGTTGTTTCCATCCTTGCCGCCGTTATGGTGAGCGCGGCGGCTCGAGCCGTCTTGCAGGGACACGGATCACTTGAGCACCCCGGTCGAAACAGATTCCAATTCCCCCGATTACGACGCGATCGTGATCGGCGGCGGCCCCGCGGGGAGTACCGTCGCGGCGTTGCTGGCGATGAAGGGCCGGCGCGTTCTGGTGCTCGAAAAAAGCAGGCATCCGCGCTTTCACATCGGGGAATCGCTGCTCCCCCGGAACGTGCCGATCTTCCGCAAGCTTGGGGTCTTCGATCAGGTCCGCGAGATCGGCGTCGAGAAGAAGGGTGCGGATTTTTCCGTGCCGGGGGCGGCCCGCCACACGGTCTTCGATTTCGCCCGTGCAATCCATCCCGATGAACCCAGCGCGTTTCAGGTCACACGGTCCGAGTTCGACAAAATTCTTCTGGATAACGCCCGTGCGAGGGGCGCCGAGGTGCGTGAGCGTTCCGAAGTCCTCGATTTCAGGATCTCGTCCGAACATGCGACGGTGACGGTGAAGAATTTGGACGGCGATCAAAAGACCGAAGAGCTGGCCGCCAGGTATTTGATCGACGCGTCCGGCCGCGACACCTTCATTTCCTCCAAACTCGGCCTCAAGGCCCGCGATCCGCGCCATAACAGCGCCGCCGTCTTCAACCATTTTTCAGGCGTGCCCGCCCGTGACGGTGAAGAAGCCGGCAACATCAGCATCTATTGGTTCGAACACGGCTGGTTCTGGATGATCCCGTTGGATGACGACCGGATGAGTGTGGGCATGGTGAGCGCGCCCGAATACTTGAAGACGCGTGATGGCGCCCTCGACGATTTCCTTGTTCAGTCGTTCAAGCGCTGCCCCAACGTCGATAAACGCATGGCGCGCGCCCGCCCCCTGGATGAAACCCGCGCGGCCGGGAATTTCTCGTACCGCGCCCGCCGGATCTTCGGGGACCGGTATCTGATGGTGGGCGATGCCTACGCCTTCATCGACCCGGTGTTTTCAAGCGGGGTGTTCATCGCCATGCAGAGCGCCGATTACGCCGCCGATGCGGTCGATACGTGCCTCGCCGACCCGAAAAAGGCGGCAAGGGCGATGGCGGATTATCAGCGTCTGGTGGACCGGGGCATTTCCAGGTTTTCCTGGTTCATCTACCGCTTCATGGACCCGGCGATGCGGTTTCTGTTTATGAACCCCTCACAACGTCTCGGTCTTCAGGCGGCGGTGATATCCGTGCTTTCCGGTGACGTCTATGGGCGGACGCGGTTGTGGCCGCGCCTGATGCTGTTCCGCGTGATGTTTTCGGCCGTGAACCTGTTAAACGGGCTCGGGCTCGGGGTTGATAAGAAGATCAGCTGATTCGGGCCAGCATGCCCTTGTGCCCTAAAAGACGGGCGATGGCTTTGCCGGTATAATACCAGTGGATGAAGAACGCTTCGGCGAGCGCTTTCGGATAGTCGCGGCCTCGAATGCCCGGTTCATTTTCGGCGGCACAGAGGACAAAATCCATCCCCAGCCCGGACGCCATTAAACCAACCCTTGCCAGGTGATATCGATTGCTGATCAAGGCGAATCGCGTTGGCGATGCCCGGGTTTGATCCCGCAACAGACTGAGGTTTTCAAGGGTGTGACGTGAGCCTTCCTCGATATTGATTTTATCGTCAGGGACCGAATTTTCGATGAGCCAGGCGCGTCCCGCCCGGGCCTCGCTTTCGGTTACGGTGGTCGACGTCACCCCGCCCAGCACCCAGATTTCGCGTGCATCGGTCTCTTTGGCGCGTTCAAGCCGAGCAATGTAGTCGTTCTTCAAGGTGCCGTCCGGATTGAGGTTCACCCCCAAAACCACGGCGGTGTCGGCGGGCGAGGTCATGGCGCCGGAATTGCGTGCGGTGCGGATCACCATTATCACGCAAAACAGGTACGTCAGCGCGCCGGAGCCCGCGAAAACCAAGACAGAGCACACCAGCATCAGGAAACCGTCGATCTGCATCGATTTTGCCCGGTGCCGTTGCAGGTCATTTATCCAGTGGCGGATAGTGCCGGGCGTGAACGACCTCTTGAACAATGTGCATCCCTCGCCATAGATTATGTGAAGAGGAACAAAAAATATAAGTAATTGGGGCATTTGGGGGTAGCTGAATCATGCAATCGGTGTCAGCCATGGCGAGCAGTGAGAAAACTCCCGTGCACCAGGAAGTTGCGGAATTGATTGTCGACGTCCTCAATCTCGAGGACGTGGCGCCGGACGACATCGACCTCGATGCGCCCTTGTTCAACGAAGGCCTGGGCCTCGATTCCATCGATGCGCTCGAACTCTCGCTCGAGATTTCCCAGCGCTACGGTTTTCAGATCAAGTCGGATGATCCTGACATCGACAAGGTGTTTGGCTCGCTGCGTCAGCTTGCGGAGACAATTGAGAGCCGACGCAATCAATAGACGGGGCGGAGGCGAAAAGGTGGGTGTTGTTCGTGTCGCACGTATTGCCGCGCCCCTGTTATCGGTCGTCCTCTTACATATCCTCATCGTTTTCGATCAGCTTGTGTTCGCACCGGCGGCGCTCGCATCCGGGCTGGCGCTGAGCGTCGTTCTGGGGGCGATCGACGGGACGTTCGGGGGTGGCGGGATCGTTGCCGGATTGCTCATCCTCGCTTTCATGCTGGGACTTCAGGGGCTGGCCCTTTATGTCGACGCCGAACTGGCGATGGCGGTGACGCTCTTACCGATCCTCATTCATCTTTGGCTCGCCTGGATATTCGGCCGCACGTTGGTCAAGGGACGTGAGCCGTTGATCCGGCGCTTCAGCCGCATCGCGCGCGGCGATATCCCGGATGAGCTCGAATCTTACACCCGCCGCCTGACCGTCATCTGGACCGTCGCAATGCTGGCGTTGGCGTTGGTCGCGACGGTGAGTGCGCTGATCTTTCCGCCCAAAACCTGGTCGTGGGTGGCGAACCTCGGGCTGCCGCTGTTTTCGGTGGCGTTGTTTCTGGGGGAGCACGCTTACCGCTCGGTCCGGTTCCGCCATCTCGGGCACAACTCACCCCTCACGACCCTGAAGACATTGTCACGCCCCCATCTCTGGATGTCGCCGTGACGCCGCCGGCGCTCGTCATCGGTGTGGATGGGCACGCGATCAGCCGCGATGCGGTCACGGGCCGCGCGCGCCTGCTTTTGGAGGGGCTGAACTTCGCGGACGAAAAACCGGCAATCCTGCCGTTCTGTTCACGGTTCGGCGATTTTCTGGCGAGCGTCATCGCCGCCCGCCACGCCGGTCTTCGGATCGTCCTTCCCAACGATGCGGGATTTGCCGCGATCAACAGTGTGATCGCTGAGACAGGCGACGTGATCGTCCTTTCGAGTGCCGGGGACGATACGTCCGGGTTAAAGGGCATGCGCGAAATTCACCTCGTCGCGGACGCACCCGCGGATACCGCGCCGCTTGATTGGGGCGGTGCGGCGGGTGCCGGGATCAGCCTGTTCACGTCGGGGACGACCGGTGCCCCCGTCCGTCACACCCATCCCTTCGCCATGCTGGATCAGGGCGCGGAAAAGTGGGCCGGGATGATCGGCGCGCCCGGTGAAATGAAGACCTTGGTTTGCACCGTCCCCCCACAGCACATGTATGGGCTCGAGGCGGGTGTCATGCTCCCTCTTTCAAATCCGGATTTCGCCGTTTACGACGTCCGCCCGTTTTTCGCCGCCAACGTCGCCGAGGCGTTGAATATGGTAGCGGGTCACCGGGTGCTGGTGAGCACGCCCTTGCATCTCGATCTGCTGGTCCGCGAAGACGTCATCCTACCTCCTATCCACGCCGTGGTTTCGGCGACGACCGCGCTCGATTCAGACCTCGCTCAGGCGGTTGAAAAGAAATTCCGAACCCGTGTCATCGAGGTGTTCGGCACAACCGAGACCGGTCTGATCGGTACGCGCGAGCCGGCTAGAAACGATGTCTTCACGCCGCGCGATGACTTTAGAATCTCGTTCGAGAACCGGCGCATGAACGTGATGTCGGCGTGGCGGGCGGCGGCTTTGACGATCGACGACATGATCGAAGCGTCGGGGACGGGGTTTCATCTTGTCGGGCGGGGGGACGATCTGATTAACGTGGCAGGGAAGCGCGCCTCGCTCGCCGGGTTGACGCAGGCTCTTAGACGGATTGACGGCGTTCGGGACGGCGTGTTTGTGATGCCGGAGGCTGATCCGGCCGGGCGCGGTCCCCAGAGGCCGGTGGCCTTCGCCGTGGCACCCGGGATGGACACGGATCAGGTGCGCCGGGCGTTGAGACATCGTATCGCCCCGGCGTTCGTGCCGAGAAGGATCGTCATGCTGGACGAGATCCCCAAGACCCGCGTCGGCAAGCCGCATATCGCAGGTTTGATGGGGATGCTGGCGGATCGAAATCGGATGTTTTCGATCCCGGACGATCATCCGTCCCTGGCGGGTCATTTTCCGGGGAACCCGATCGTGCCGGGTGCCGTGGTTCTGGATCATGCGTTGCGCGCCGCTGGTATAAGCAGCGCCTCGGCACTCAAATCGGTGAAGTTCACCGGCGTGTTGAGGGCCAGGGAGGACTGCACCGTCGAGACATCGGAATCCGCCCAAACCGTCGAGATCACTTGCCGTGCCGGGACGCGGCCGGTGATGCGCGCGACCGTTCGCCGGAAAGCGTCATGACCGCGAACACCAGAATGTCCAGCTGGACGGGCCGCCAGGAGCGCGGCAGCGCCTACCTGATCAAGTTCATCGCGTGGCTGGCGCTGGTGTCGGGACGCCGGGTGACGCGGTTGCTGCTCTATCCGATCACCCTTTATTTTATTCTCTTCGCGCCGTTCGCGCGGCGCAGTTCACGGTGCTATCTGGACCGCGTTCTCGGCCGCCCGGCGGCGGGACGCAACGTGTTCCGGCATTTTCATTGCTTCGCCGGCACGATCCTCGACCGGGTGTTTTTTCTTGAAGACAAGTTCGATTTGTTCGATATCGAGGTGGAAGGGCTGGACCAGCTTCACGACGCCCAAAAGGGCGGGCGCGGTGTGATCCTCCTCGGCGCGCACTTCGGCAGTTTCGATGCCATGCGCGCGCTGGCCCGCTCGGCGGAAAGCCGCGACCTGAAGGTTTTGATGTACGATGCCAACGCCAGTACGGTGAGTGCGGTGCTCGACGCCATCAACCCGGCGTTCAAGGAACAGATCATCCCGCTCGGGCCGCCCGACAGCCTGATCCGCGTCAACGACGCCCTCAATGACGGCGCGATGGTAGGTATCCTGGGCGACCGGGTGACGCGGGGTGAAAAGACCTTCGAGGTCGACTTTCTGGGAGCGCCGGCGAAAATCGCCACGGCGCCCTGGGTGCTGGCAGCCGTGACCGGCGCCCCCGTCGTCGTTTTTTCGGCGGTGTTCGATGGGAATAGGGGTTACAAGGTGAAGCTCCGCAGACTGCCGGTCGAGACCGGCGCGCGTGCGCGGGACCACGAAAAAGGCCGCCTGTTCGCGCAATCATACATCGGCATCGTTGAGGCATGGGCACGCGAGGCGCCATATAACTGGTTTAACTTTTATGATTTCTGGGATTAGAACGCTTTCGGCCGTCATGCTGGTGCTGGCATGTGCCACCTCTGCCGCCGCTTCCGGCTGGACGCTGGACGAACTGGCGGCGGCCCTGCAGGGGCGGACGTCCGATCAGGTCCGCTATACCGAACGCCGTGACATCAGCTATCTAAGTCAGCCGCTTTTTTCGGAAGGTGTTATGCGGTTTGAGGACGGGGTCTTGTTGAAAAACGTCACTGCCCCCGATCCCGAAACGTTCGAGGTGCGGGGCGACCAGGTCATTCACACCGACGCGGACAAAACAGAAACCCGCTTCGACAGCGGCCGCAACCCGATGCTAAGGGGGCTTGTCGTCACGCTTCGCGCGATCCTCGGCGGCGACATGGCGCCGTTGCGGGACCTTTTCGATCTTGAGCTATCCGGGGACGAAAATGCGTGGCAACTCGCGATGACGCCGCGCGAGGGTGTGCTCCGCGACTACTTGCGTGTGATCGCACTGGACGGTCGCAGTGGCGATGTCCGCCAGATCCGTATTGACGAACGGAACGGCGACAAGACTGTGATACAAATCGAACATGAATGAGATGCTCAGGCGCCTTGCGCTGCCGTTCTTCATCGGGCTGATCGTCCTTGGCGCGTTGGCGGTCCGTCATGTGCCGATTTCCACCGACATGTCGTTTTTCACCCCTGAAGAACAGGGGGCGGCCGAAGATTTTCTGTTCAACCGCATGACCCGCGCGGACGGGGTTGCGATGATCGCCGTCAACGGCAATGACGCCGCCGCTGATCGTATCGCGGCGAGACTGGGCGACCACCCGTCCGTCACGTGGGTGCTGCGGGACGGGATGGCATTGGACGACAAGGCGGTGTCCTTTCTTATCGCGCACAGATACACCCTCGGTCCCGATCTCGCCGAAGACGAGTTCAGCACGGATCGGATGAAGGCGCAGATCGCAACCTGGTTGAAGAAGCTCGGCTCGGGAATGGGGCCGCTTTACCGGGATGTCTTCCCGCGCGATCCGACCGGTCGTGTCCTCGGTCTCATGGAGCGGGACGGGCAGTTCGGCATGCGGCGCGATGGTGGAGCATGGCAGAAGAAGCCCGGGCGCACCATGATGCTGGCGTTTTTGAACATCGGCGCCGACGACATTCCGGGGCATGCGGAAATCCGGCGCGTATTATATGACGCGGCCGACGACGTGGGGGTATTGGTCACGCTCAGCGGCCCCGGTTTCTTCGCCTTGAACGCGAGCGAACGGATTCGTTCGGAAATGCAACTTCTGGCGGCGCTTGCCACGGTGGGTGTCGCCATCGTCCTATTCGCGGCGTTCCGCGCACCCATCATTCTCATCACTATCGCTCTGCCTGTCGGGTTCGGGCTGATTGGCGGCATCCTTATGACGTCTTGGATTTTCGGCAGCGTGCACGGGGTCGCCATCGCGTTCGGGTCGGTGATGATCGGTGTCGCGGTCGACTACCCCGTCCACCTGGCGAGCTTCCGGCGTCCTGACGAGGCCGGATACGCCGTCGCCCGCCGCCTGTTCCCGGTGATGATCCTCGGCGCGGCGACGACATTGGCCGGGTTCGTGATCCTGTCGCAGTCGAGCTTTCCGGGTCTCGCCCAGATCGGCACGCTGACGGCGACAGCCATCGTCATCGCGGTGCTGTTCAGCCGATATCTGTTACCCCTCGCGTTACCCGAGCGTGGCCTCGACCTCAGACCCGGGCGTTTCTTGTGGGCGGGATTGCGTGCCCGGCCCGGTCTCAGGCGCGGTGTGCGGTATCTGTTTTATGCGCTTCCCCTTGCCGGGCTCGCCGCCGCCATGTTCTCCGGCAACGCGCTCTGGGACGACGACATCCGGCACCTGCGCATGGCCAGCGAAACAGAGATACGGCTCGACCGTGAATTGCGCACACGTCTCGGCATGCCCGACATCAGCCATATGATATTGATCCGGGGCGGCAGCCGGGATGAGGTGATGAAAAACCAGTGGCGGGCGTCGCAACTGCTGGAACAGCAGGTGAAGGAAGGGCGGCTCGGCGGTTATCTGTCGATCACCGACATTGTACCACCGCCTTCGATCCAACAGGCGCGGCTCGACCGGATCCCTGATATCGGCGAACTCCGCACCAGATTGAATCAAGTGTTGGTGGGCTTGCCGGTGAAGCCGGATGCGTTCGACCCGTTTTTCGACGATATCTTGGCGGCGAAACGGCACGGCCCGGTTTCTCTCGACGTCCCGGCGCTCCACGATCTGACACTTATGATGAGTACGCCGGTCGAGGCGGCAGACGGCTGGGTCAACGCGATACAACTGGTCCCTCCCATCGGTATTCAGACGTTCGACGTCGAGGGAGCGACCCTTATCAACCTGCGCGAAATGGCGTCCGGTATAGTCGCCGATTACCGGACCGAGGGGCTTGAGCTGCTGCTGGTCGGCGCGGTCTGCGGTTTCGTGATCGTGATCGTCGGCCGGCGGGGGGCGCGCGCGGGATTACGTGTTGCCCGTGTGCCTGTCATCGCGGTCGCGGTGACCGTCGCGGTGCTGGTTCTTTCGGGCACGCCGCTCAGCTTTTTTCATTTGCTCGCGCTGGTGCTGGTCGTCAGCATTGGCGTCGACTATGAACTGTTTTTCGCCGGTTACCGCGAAGGCCCGGCGGCAGGAGAGCACAGCTTCGGTTCCGTCATGCTTTGTTTCGTCTCGACATTCGTGGTGTTCGCCGTTCTCGCGACGTCCAAGATTCCGATGCTGCACAACATCGGTCTGACGGTGGCGTTGGGGGCGGCGGTGTCGTTCCTCGTTACCATCGTCCGGGGTGACGAAGGGGCGCCGTCCTGATGGATAGCATTGCCGTCAAATGTATGACCTGTACCTCCGCGCTCGGCCGCGGCATGACGGCAATGCGGGCGGCGTTGACGGACGAGCGGACGGGCCTCGTATCATATGAGTGCCCGGAAGCCCCCTTAACGACGTCCGTCGGCCGGGTTGCAGATCTCGACACCGTGGTGTTCCCCGAAGGCTTCGAGGTGTTCGATTGCCGCAACAACAGACTGGCCGAGATGGCGCTGGGCGAGGACGGCTTTTCAGACGAAGCGGCATCCGCTGTTCGGGATTTCGGCGCCGACCGGGTCGGCGTGGTGCTCGGCACCAGCACATCCGGGATCGGTTCGACGGAGCGGGTCTATGCGGACCATGCGCGCGGCCATCCGCTTTCAACGCCGTCCAATTTTTCGACCACCCACGATCTTTCGTCGCTCAGCCGGTTCGTGGCCGAAAGATTGGGCGCGAAAGGGCCCTGCTACACGATTTCGACGGCGTGCTCGTCGAGCACCAGAAGTTTCAGCGACGGCGCGCGGTTGATCGCGGCCGGGTTATGCGATGCTGTTATCGTGGGGGGTGTCGATAGTCTCTGTGAAACGTCGATCCGGGGCTTCAACGCCCTGCAGTTGCTGTCTCCCGGCCCGTGCCGGCCCAACGACCGTGACCGAGACGGGATATCGATCGGCGAGGCGGGCGGCTTCGCGTTGTTGACGCGGGCAGATACGAACGACCGGGTCGTGCTTTCGGGGATCGGGGAGAGTTCCGACGCCTACCACATGTCGTCGCCGCACCCGGAAGGAAAGGGCGCGATCGCGGCGATGCGATCGGCCCTCGAAACGGCAGGGCTGACATCTAAAGACATCGACTACGTCAACATGCACGGCACGGGAAGCGTCTATAACGACAAGGTCGAGGACATGGCGATTGCGGCGGTGCTCGGGGAAGGGACGCCTTGCAGTTCGACCAAGGGGTTCAGCGGCCACACTCTTGGGGGTGCGGGCATCCTCGAAGCCGCGGTGACGGTGACGGCCCTGACGGAGGGGTTCATCCCGGCAAACCTGAATCTGCAAACTGCCGATCCGGAATTGAAATGCCGGATCGTCGGCGAAACGATCCAGGCCGATCTCACCCACGTCATGACCAATAATTTCGGCTTCGGCGGCAACAACTGCGTCCTGATTTTTTCGGGAAGGGGATGAGGTGAAGGTATCCGTTTCAGGTATATCCGTCATCGCGCCCGCCATTTCCGGTTGGGACGACATGCGTCCGGTCCTCAGGGGTGACGAACCATGGCCGGAAGGCGATCTGGTTCTAAGCGCGCCCGATATTCTGGCGCCCCGTGAACGGCGCCGCACTAGTCCGTCGTTGCGCCTTGCCCTCAACGCCGCGGTCGATGCCTGCCGGATGGCGGGCTATCCCCTTGACGATGTCGCTTCGGTATTCGGGAGTGCCGTCGGCGACGGGGACGTGTGCGACGGCATTCTGACCGCGCTCAGCCGGCCCGACCGTCTGGTGTCTCCGACGCAGTTCCATAACTCCGTCCATAACGCCGCCGCCGGGTATTGGAGCATCGGGACGGGGAATCAACACACCTCAATTTCCATCGCCGCCGGCGGGGCGACCTTCGGGGCGGGATTATTACGGGCGGTCACGATGGTGATGTCGGAACGCCGGCCGACCGTGTTGGTGGTGTCGGATCACCCGATGCCGGGGCTGCTCGGCGACATGTGTCCGATGGATTGTGCGATGGCGGTAGGGCTGCTGCTGACACCGGCCGGTGCGGGGGCGGGATCGGTGGCATCGCTCGAGATCCGGGGCGCGGCGGGGTCGCCCGAGACCGTTCCCGGCGACCGGGCGCTGCAGCGGTATTTCGACGGCACCACGGCGGGACGCGCCCTCCCCGTGCTCGCGGCGATTGCAAACAACTCGCCCAGCCCCAAAGATGTGGTATGCGCCGCCGGCGTCAATGGCTACGGGATTAAGGTTCGGATATCCAGTTGACGAACGCAGAGATCGACATTGAAGAACTGATCCCGCACGCGGGGAATATGGTCCTGATCGACGGCGTCACGGACTGGGACGAGGACAGTATTATCTGCCGTACGGCATCTCATCTGAGACCGGACAATCCGCTGCGCAACGAAACGGGATTGCCCGCTTCGTCGGCCATCGAATACGGGGGACAGGCGGCGGCGGTGCACGGCGGGCTGACCGGGCGCCGGGGCGACGGTCTGCTGGTCGCGGTTCGCGATCTGACGGCGGCGGTCGACTATCTCGACCAGGTGGCCGCTGATCTGGTGATCGAGGCAGACTGTGTTGCGTCGAACGCGCAATCCTCCATGTACCGGTTCCGCATCCATGCCGACGGCGCATCCGAAACCGAACTCGCCGCCGGGCGCATCACGATCGCGCTGGAGGGGGCGTCATGAGTGACACCGAACGCAAACGCGCCCTGGTGACGGGCGCGAGCGGTATGCTCGGTGCCGGGATCGCCCGCGCGCTTGCCCGCGATGGTTGTCATGTCATCCTGCATGCGAACAGCGATCCCGATGCGGCCGCCGCGCTCGCGGATCAACTCATTGAGGATGGCGGGGCGGCCTCGGCGGTTGCCTTCGACGTGACCGATCATGACGCGGCGGCGGGGGCTCTCGACGGCATTCTGAAAGACGGTCCGGTGCAGATTCTCGTCAGTAACGCCGGCGTCAATATGGATGCCCCGATGGCGGGGATGACGGATGAGCAGTGGCGCCTGCCGATCGAGGTCGCACTCAACGGTTTCTTCAACGTCGCGCGCCCGCTCCTGATGCCGATGATCCGCTCGCGCTGGGGCCGCGTTGTCGCCGTCTCGTCGGTGTCGGGGATCATGGGCAATCGTGGCCAGAGCAATTATGCCGCCGCCAAGGCGGGGCTGCACGGCGCGGTCAAATCGTTATCGCGCGAGATCGCGTCGAAGGGGATCACGGTCAATGCCGTGGCGCCGGGGATCCTCGAAAACCGGATCGGCGACGGCGCCTTCGCCGAGGACGAGATCAAATCGTTCGTACCGATGAAGCGGGCCGGGCGGATCGAGGAAGTGGCGGAGGTGGTGTCGTTTCTTACATCCGAAAACGCGTCCTACGTCACCGGCCAGATCATCGCCGTCGACGGCGGCCTGAGCTGACGGGGCTGATGTGGAGCACCGTATCGCCCTGGTGATCCCGGCCTATAACGAAGCGGCGACGATCCGTGACATCGCCGAAGGGGCGCTCGAAACGACACCCCATGTGATCGTGGTCAACGACGGCTCGACGGATGGAACGGGTGCCGCGCTCGACGGATTAGCGGTCCGGCGCATCGACCTTGACGTCAATCAAGGGAAAGCGGCGGCGCTTTTAAAGGGGTTCGGGGAAGCGCTCGCGATCGAGGGGGTGGAGGGGGTCGTGACCCTCGATGGGGACGGCCAGCATCGCACCGACGATATTGCCCGTGTCGCGGGTAAGGGGTTGGAAGACCAGAACGCCATCATTGTCGGTTCGCGGCTCTGGGATACGGAGAGATTTCCGAAATCGAGACTGCGCGCCAACAAGGTCGCGAATTTCTGGATATCCTGGGCGGCAGGGCAGCGGATCGCCGACAGCCAGAGCGGCTTCCGGTATTACCCGGCATCGGTTTTAAGGCGGCTCGACCTGGGCAAGTGCGCGAGACAGGGTTTCGTGCTCGAGAGCGAACTTCTGATCCTGGCGTCGTGGGCCGGGGCGCCGATCCGCGACGTACGCATTCCGGCGCTCTACGGGGCGGAGACCTTCCGCCCAAGTCACTTCCGCCCGGTCGCCGATATCACGCACATCGTGTTGATGGTGGCGGTGAAGTTGTTGTCGCGCGGCATGAACATTCCCGGTCTGATCCGATACCTCCGTTCCGGCGAACCCGGGGAATAATACAATCTGAACTTGAACACGTTCGGTGCGGTCCTATACCTTAACCGCAGTCTGCAGATGGGAGAGAAAGCATGAAGCGTTTCGCAACGCACTTCGCCTTAATCGTTCTGGTTGCCGTCGCCACCGTATCCTGCCGCTCGGCCCCGGTCTTCAATGTCGTCAACGCGCCGTTCACCAAGGACGCGCCGTCGCTTGAAGCCGCCGATTCCGCCGTCAAGCGCGCGGGGGCCGCTTTGGGCTGGCAGATGAAGACCACGGAACCGGGTAAGATTCTTGCGACCCTTCCGATCCGTTCGCACGTCGCCATCGTCGACGTGACGTTCAATCAGAAGGAATTCAGCATCATGTACCGCGACAGCACGAACCTGAACTACACGGGAACCGAGATTCACTCCAACTACAACGGCTGGATCCAGAACCTGCGGAACGGGATCATCTCGCAGTCGTCCTTGTTCTGATCTCAACGGGGTCACGTCCGTACAAGGGCCGGGCCCATGAGATTCTGCTTCGTCTATGTCCTGGGTGAAATCGGCACGGATAAACGCCGCACCTATGTCGGCTGGACGACGGACCTGGATAAACGCCTCGCCGATCACAACGCCGGGCGCGGCGCCAAGTCGACCCGCGGCCGGCAGTGGCGGCTTCTTTACGCGGAAAAATACAAAACCCGTTCGGAAGCGCTCAGCCGCGAATGGCATTTGAAGCGCGACCGGGCGTTCCGCCGCGCGCTGGATGTCTGGAGTGAGGACGCGGCCGTTTACTGATGGGGCTGGGCGTCGCCGCGTTTATCCGGGGTCATGAGACCCGCCGCGACACCGAGCGCGACCGCCGTTAATAAAGTGGAGGCCGGGCGGTCCTTGGTCTGTCCCATCGCGGCGGCGGTCTGCCGGAACACTTCCATGGCCGGGTCGGCTTGTTCAGCCGGTTGCGGACGTTTCGGTTGGGGCGCGCCGTCACGCGAACCGCCGACCCAGATCAACACGCCGCTGCCGACGATCAGCAGGATCACCGCGACCGAGAGCGCGGCCAAATAGTCCGGCATGATTAAAGATAAGCCGATATAGGCCGCCCCGGCGGCAAAGCCCGCGGCGCACGCGATGATGAGTGCGCCGACGATGGCAATAGCCGCCGTGACGAGGCTGCGCTTCGCCGCGGCCTTGGCGCGCCAGATCGACGCGCCGATAAGGTCTGATGCACCTGAGAGGTTCATCGGATCGGTCCGTTCTAGTGACGGCGGATCAGCTGCGACAGCAGCACACCGGCGCCGAACGCGATCAGGACGCTCCGGAACGGATTGTCGCTGACCGTCGTGCCGACGGCTTCGGCCGACTGGCGGCCCTTGTCGCGGGCCTGTTGGGCCAGTTCATGGGCCTTCTCGCGGACTTCTTCACGAAACTCGCCGTTGCTTTTCTTGGCATCGTCGAGCACCGCCTTGTTGATGGCGGCCACATCCTTCGTGAGTTTGTCGAGGGACGTGCGGAGGTCCGCCATATCCTTCTTCAGGGTTTCGCTTTCGCTCGCCATGTCTCGTCTCCTTTATGGTCTGGGATGGTTTGTCCCGTTGACGGGACTGCATTGATAAGTCCTCGCAGACGGAGCGGTCAGTCGGCGGCGTCCTCCACGGCACGCTTCGCGTCATTGACGCTCTCGTCGATTTTTTCCCCAACCTCTTCAGCGGGGCCGTCTTCTTCGCAGCCGGCAAGCGCCAGCGACGACATCACGATAGAGGCCGCAAACAAGGGGGCCATGAGTTTCTGACTGGTCTTCTGCATCGCAGTTCTCCTTTGGTTGCGCACCGGAAGTCCGGTGCCCGCTGTACCTGATCAACGCAGGTGAGCCGAAAAGGTTCCGAAATTTCTTATGAAAAAAGCGTCGTGTTCAGGCGCCGCGCGTCTGCGCGGCGGGCCGCCAGCTGACGCGTTCCGCAAGGGCCTTGCGGGCACGGGCGTACCCGGATTTTACGGTGCCGAGGGGAATGCCGAACTCGTCGGAGGCTTCGTCATAGCTCTTGCCCTCCACGCCGATCGACATCAAAAGCCGTTGCTGCTGCCTGGGCAGTTCCGAGATCGCATCGCCGACGTCGTTCAGCATCACCGCCGCCGGTTGCGGCGCCGGGGTGGATATCCGCTCGATCACCAAATCGGGATCCTTCGCCGCGGGCCAGCGCTGGCGGCGCCGGGCTTCGCTGACATGGAGATTATGCAGGATCGTGAACAACCAGGCCCTGAGATTGGTGCCGGGTTTGTAAAGGTTGGCCTTGGCAAGGGCGCGCATCGCGCATTCCTGCACCAAGTCCTGCGCCGCCGCCGGGTCGCAGGCGAGCGACATCGCATAGCGCTGTAAAGCGGGCAGGTGGCGTTCCAGGTTCTTTCGTACGTCGTTCATTCGAACTCTCCATCGCTGGCGGGCATCGTGCCGCGCCGGTCGTTGCGTTTGGAGAGAACCTAGTCAGCCCACGTAACCCGTTGATGTCCGGGCGCCGGGAATCCGATGACTCTTGTGACAATTGTAACCGGATCCCCGGAACGGCCGGTGGTTTCATATCCTCGGTGTGCGGCGCCCCAGAAGCCCGAAGATCAGCGCGAACGCGAACAGGACGAGGAAGATGAAGAACAGGATTTTCGCGATCCCGCCGGCGGCGGCGGCGATGCCGCCGAAACCGAAGAAACCCGCGATAATGGCAATCACGAAAAAAACGGCTGCCCAGTAAAGCATGATGTCGGTCCTTTCTTGAATAACGCTCGGCCGTTGCCGGCCCAATGCCACGTCAACGCAGGCGTGGCGGGTTTGTTCCATGGAAAGACCGGAATCGTTGAATTTCCGCCATATCAGAGGGGGGTCACAACTATGATACGATCATGTCACACCATGCTCTCAAAGGTCGCGGCATGCTGTCGGTCATATCGATTGGAGGATGAAACGACCATGTCCGTATCACCGGCCAGAATTGCGATTATCGACGACGACCCCGACATCCGCCGCAGTATCGCGGCATACCTCGCCGATGAGGGTTTCGATGTATGCGAAGCCGAGAACGGCGTGGGCTTGGACGAACTGACAGGAACCGGGATGCCGGATTTGATCCTGCTGGAGCAACGCCTGCCGGGCGCCGACGGTCTTGATCTCGTGCGCCGGTTGCGCCGTGACGCGCCCGAAATCGGGATCATCATGTTCAGTGGCAAGAAGGACGTGATCGACCGGGTCGCGGGATTGGAAGTCGGGGCCGACGACTACCTCGTCAAACCCTTCCACTTGCGTGAGTTGTTGGCGCGTCTTCGAAGTGTGTTGAGGCGCCTGGGCGTGCCCGACACGTCGAAAACGCCGCCCCTGGCCGGTGGGCAGGACAAGCAGCAGTGGAACAAGACCCTTCATTTCGATGGCTGGATGCTGGACCGCGACGCCCGCACCCTGGCCTCGCCGATGGGCAAACCCGTCAAGCTGACCAGTGGCACCTTCGATCTGCTGGTGGCGTTCGCATCCCACCCGAACCGCGCCCTCAGCCGCGAACAGCTTCTCGATTTCGTCGGCAACGGCGAAGCCTCGCCCTTCGACCGCTCGATCGACGTACAGGTCGGCCGCTTGCGCCGCCGGATCGAACGCGATCCGAAACGGCCCGCGATCATCAAGACGGTACGGAATGTCGGCTATATGCTGAGCGCCGACGTTCAGGAAATCCGCCGCCGCGCCGCTTGAGGTGCCGATATAAAAATTCCCCTCGATGCGGATTTTTGCTGGCGCAACTGCCCCTTAATCCCTTTATAAAAGGGGTACGCGTCCGCTAATCGAAAGAACCCGCATCGTTGTTCGAAACTTTCCCCGAGCCCCTGTTCCTGGCGGTGGCGCTGTTCGCCGTCCTGATTACGGGCATATCCAAAAGCGGCCTCGGCGGCGGCCTGGGACAGTTGTCGGTCCCCCTGATGGCGGTCTTCATATCGCCCGTCGCGGCGGCGGCGATCATGTTGCCGATCCTCTGTGTGATCGACATCTTCAATATCTGGGGCTATCGCCGCGACTTTCATAAGGGCAACCTGATCGCGCTTCTGCCCGGGTCCATCATCGGTATCGCCATCGGCGCGCTCACCTTCCGCCACGTCGACGACAACATGATCCGGCTGATCCTGGGCGGATTTTCGCTGATCTTTTCGCTGACGTACTTCCTGCAACAGACCCCGATCAACGCCGACAGCCGCGCCGGCCGCTGGTTCGGTGTCTTCTGCGGGGCGCTGGCCGGCTATACCAGTACCATCGCGCACGCCGGCGGTGGGCCGGTTAAAATGTATCTGCTGCCGCAGCGGCTCGATAAGCGGGTCTTCGTCGCGACGCAGGTGTTCTTTTTCTTCGTCGTCAACCAGGTGAAGATCTGGCCGTATCTGTGGCTTGGCCAGTTTTCGACCGAAAACCTGACGACGAGCCTGATCCTGATGCCGATGGTGCCGGTCGGCGTCTGGCTGGGGTGGAAGCTGGTCCGCGTCATCGACGGCGAGACGTTCTATCGGATCTGTTACGCGTTGTTGTTTTTCGCCGGGGTCAAGCTGATCTGGGACGGGCTTTCCGGGATGGGTGTCGTCTGAGCCGTCAGAGCAGCTTGAAGACTTTTTCGTCGGGGCCTTTCGCCGTTGGCGAATATTCGATGAAGCCGAGACCGTAATTGATGTCGACACCGTTGGTCGAGCACGGGAACGTGATCGCCTCGGCCGATTTGTAACGTTCGATGAATTCGTCGAAATAGTGCACGCGGCGCCAGGTGTAGGCGACTTTTTTCTGGGCGTAGACCTGGTAATAGTTGCCGGTGACCGCTTTGTCGAAATCGGGCTCGACGTAGATTTCCTCGAAGCACTTGCCGGTGATGTTCATCCCGTAATGCTCGTCGACCTGGGTGCCGGAGAACACGAACTTCGGGCGGTCGCCGATCCCGTTCGAGAAATCGATGGCCCACACGAAACGGACCAACGGCGCGATATCCATCAGGTCGATGCTTTTATAGTCGGGGAAGGGTTTTCCCTGCGCCGCGTCGAGCACGAATTCGGCGAACTCGAGAAGCCTGGGATTGTCGGTCAGTGCGCGGATAGCTTCAATCGTGGTCACGTTGCATACGTCTTTCGTCATCTGCCGCCGGCGTCCCCAAGGGGCGGTGTTGCTTTCAGGCGACGGCGGACCTATGCCCGCCATTCCCTTGATTGATCCCGGTACCGACCGTACCGTTGCCGTCGTCGTATGCATTTCCACGCCCGTTGTCCATACGGGTATACCGATGCCGTCAGCCCGGGGACACGGGCGCGCGAAACGAAGGGAACATCATGAGCAAAAACAAAGGACTAAGAGGCAGCGCCGACCTCGTGTGGCGGTCATTGCTGTACGTCCCCGCCAACAACGAGAAATTTATCTCAAAAGCGCACACGCGCGGTGCCGATGCGATCATCCTCGATCTCGAGGACAGCGTCCCCGAACAGGAACGCCCGCGCGCCCGCGGCATGCTGGCCGATGCGGTCAAATCGGTCTCGCAGTCGGGGGCCGACGCGACGGTCCGCATCAACCGTCCCCTTCGTCACATGGTGGCCGACGTCGACGCCGCGGTGAAGGCGGGGGCGAAGGCGTTGTTCGTGACCAAGGTCGACGGGGCAGGCCACATGAAGCTGGTCGCGGAGCTGGTCGCCGAGGTCGAAGCCGAAGCCGGCCGTCCGGCGGGCGACGTCAAATTGGTGGCGATGATCGAAACGGCGGATGCGTACTTCCGCGCCCACGCCGTCGGCCGCGCCAGCTCGCGTATTGTTGGGATGAGTTTGGGGGGCGAGGATTTCGCCATGGACGTAGGGATGGTTCCCGATTCCGACACGCTCATGATGCCGAAGCAGCAGGTCGCCATCGCCGCCAAGGCGGCGGGCATCATGGCGATGGGTTTTATCGGCACCGTCGCCGACTACACGGACACGGAAGGTTTTCGCGCCAACGTCCGGCGCTCGCGCAAGTTCGGCTTCGAGGCGGCAAGTGTCATCCACCCGTCCGGAATCCCGATCGTCAACGAGGAGTTCACCCCCACCGATGAAGAAGTCGATCACGCCCGGCGCGTCGTCGAGGCTTACGCGGAAGCGGAAAAGCAGGGCCTGGGGGCGATCAAGGTCGACGGCAAGATGATCGACGTGCCGGTCGGCGTCCGTGCGGAACGGCTGCTCGCGCGATATGACGCGATCAAGGCGAAGGGTAACGGATAAGGGTGGCCGGATTGCCCCTGTCGGGTGATCGCTGTAAATTCGATCCCGAGCACCGCAAAAGCGGGCCGATAAAATAAGAACGAACACTTAGGGAATCCAATAAAATGAAACTCAATACCCGGCCGTTGAAGGAGACCTTCGGTCTCGAGGTGCTGGATGTCGATCTGTCCGAACTCGACAACGAAACCTTCGACGCAATCTACAAACTCTGGCAACAGGAACCGCTTTTGTTGTTCCGCCGCCAGAGCTTGAGCGAGCGTCAGCAGGTTGATTATTCGAAGCGCTTCGGGGATCTGGATATTCTGGTGCGCGATGACATGATCTCGCCCAAACATCCCGAGATCATCTACATCACCAGCCTGAAGCGCGAGGACGGCACACCCTTGGGGGGCCTCGGGACGTACGAAATCTATTGGCACCACGATCAGATCTATCGTCAGCGTCCGGCCAGCGGGTCGGTTTTTTACGCCGTCGAGATGCCCGAGAATGACGGGCGGACGTCTTATTGTAATACCAAGCTGGGTTACGACACCCTGCCCGACAATTTGAAGAAAGCGCTGGAAGGCCGAAGGGCCACCGCCAAGTACGGGATGAAAAAGGAATCGTCGACCCAACGCGATTTCAAGAACAATCCCGAAACCATGAAAAAGATCGACGAAAAAACGCCGCCCGCGACCCACGATATCGTGCTCGAAAATCCGGCGACGGGGCAGAAGTCGATCTATCTCGACCCGAATAAGACACTTTGTATCGAGGGGTTGAGCGAAGAAGAAAGCGGCGAACTGATCGACGCGGTCAGCCAGCACATGCTGCAGGACGACTTCGTCTATACCCATACCTGGCGCAACGGCGACGTGGTGATGTGGGACAACGCCAGACTATGGCACAAGCGCGATGCGTTCGACCCGACGATGCCGCGGTTTGCGCGCCGCACCACGATCTTCCTTCGCCCTGGCGACTTCGCCGTGCCGGAACCGGACGCGGCATGACGGGCGAAGACGGAAAGGCGCCGCCGCTCAAGGGGCTGCGCGTGCTCGACGCGTCGACCGTCATCGCCGGGCCGACCATCGGCCGGCTGATGGCGGATTTCGGCGCCGACGTGATCAAGGTCGAACATCCGCGCGGCGATCCGCTCAGGAACACGGGTTCTCAAAAAGACGGCCATGGTCTTTGGTCGAAGATGGCCAACCGCAACAAGCGGTGCATCACGCTTAACTTCGGATCGGAAAAGGGCCAGGCGATCTTCAAGGATCTGGTCAAGTCGGCGGATGTGGTGATCGAGAACTTCCGCACCGGCACGATGGAAAAGTGGGGCATCGGCTGGGAAGACCTGAAGGCCATCAACCCGCGGCTCGTGATGGTCCGGGTGACCGGCTATGGGCAGACCGGGCCGTACAAAAACCGCCCCGGGTTCGGCACCATCGCCGAGGCGTTTTCGGGGTTCGCGGCCATCACGGGTGAACCGGACGGGCCGCCGACGTTACCGAGTTTCGGTCTCGCCGACGGGATCGCGGCGGCGTACGGGACGTTTTCGGCGATGTTCGCGCTCTATCACAGGGATGCGAACGGGGCGGGGGTCGGCCAGTACATCGACGTATCGATCTACGAACCCCTGTTCCAGCTGATGGGGCCGCAACCGTTACAGTATGATCAGCTGGGGATTGTGCAGGAACGCTGGGGTAACCGCTCGAAGGCCAACGCACCAAGAAATACCTATCAGACGAAAGACGGGCATTGGGTTGCGATCTCGACCAACGCGCCCTCGATCGTCAAACGGGTTCTCACACTCTGTGGGGGTGAAGAGGTGGCGGCGGACCCGCGCTTCCAGACGCCCGCGGGTCGGGTCGAGCACATCGACGAGGTCGACGGGATCGTCGCCGGGTGGATCGGTGAACACGACCTCAAGACCGTGCTTGATGAATTCGAGCGGGTCGAGGCTGCGATCGGTCCGGCCTACACCATCGACCAGATCTTCGAGGACGCCCACTATCAGGCGAGGAACGATATCGTCGAGATGGAGGACGAAGACCTGGGCACCATCCGCATGACCAACGCCTTCCCGTTTATGTCGGAAACCCCCGCCGAGCTCCGCCACGCCGGGCCAAGACTGGGGCAGCACAATGCCGAAATCTATTGCGACGAGCTGGGGCTTTCGACCGACGAGCTTGCGGTTTTAGAAGACGAGGGGGTGATCTGATGGCGTTTCTCGAACGTCCGTCGGGGCAGATATACTACGACGCCATCGATATCACCGCGCCCTGGGTGAAAGACCCCGACACCATCCTGTTCCATCACGGGGTCAGCACGGATAGCGGTTTGTGGGCGGAATGGTTGCCGCACCTGGTCGACAGATACAAAATCGTCCGCTTCGATCTGCGCGGCTTCGGGCAATCCGACGATCCGGGGACGGATTATCAATGGGCGCTCGACGACCTGATCGACGATACCCTATCGGTCGCCGACGCTGCGGGGTGCGAACGTTTTCACATGGTGGGGGAATCGACGGGCGGGACCGTCGCCATCGCGTGCGCGGCCAGAAAGCCGGACCGGCTGATCAGTGTGACCGCCAGCAACGCCGCTTATCGGGGATCGTCGGTCAGAAACGTCCAGGGCAAGTGGGATGACGTGATCGCGAAAGACGGGCAAGAAGCGTGGGCCGCCGAAATGATGGCGGGCCGGTTCTTCCCGGATGCGTTGAGCCCGGACAAGTTCGACTGGTTCGAGCGCCAGCACGCGACATGCGCCGCGCACGTAACGCTCGGCCTCGCCAACATGCTTATCGCGACCGACCTCTCGCCCGAGGTCGGAAATATCAAGATGCCGATGCTGTTGATGTGTCCCGATTCCAGCCCGTTCGTCGCGGTCGACGAAATGCGCGATCTGATGAACGCGGTCGAGGGCGCGGAACTGACGGTGTTCCCGCACGCCCGCCATGGATTGCCTTTGTCGCACGGCGCCGAATGCGGCGCCCAGCTCAGGTCGTTTCTGGCGCGGCACTTTCCGGGGTAAGCCGCGGCGGGCGGAACCTGCTATTCCAAGGGGCGGCGGCAAAGTATCAGGGCAGATACACCGAACGGCGGTTTCAGATAAGGTGCGAGCCGGGTATCGAGACCGAACAAGCGATCGAGGACTGTGTTCACCAGGGGTGAGTTGATTTCGTTTTCACTGCGCGCTTCGGCGCCGCTGATGGTTAGAAATCGCCGCGTCAGATAAATCGGCAGAAACAGCATAAAATTGAAGTAGTAGGAGCTCAGCGTCTCAAGTCCGGCTTCTTCGGTGAGCGCCACCATCTCCGATTTTCGATAACGCCGCAGGTGATGTGAAACAACGTCCTGGTGCCCCCACAGGGACTGGAACGTCGGTACGGTAATCAGGGCAACACCGCCGGGTTTGAGGGCGTCACGAATTTCACGTAACGCGCGGGCATCGTCCTCGATATGTTCGAGCACGTCGGTCGCCAGTACCAGATCCAGCGAACCGCCCTTTAGGGGCAGGCGCGTGGCATCGCCTCTTAAGTAACGCACGTTGTCGTAATTTCTGGCCCGGCAGATGTCGATGGCGGTGGCGTTGGGTTCGAGGGCGACGATGTTCTCGAAGCCCATCTCCGTCAGCAGTTTCAGGTTGGTGCCGGTGTTGATGCCGACGTCCAGCACGCGGGCTTCATCCTTGTCGATGCCGAGGCGCCGGATCTCGCGGCCGAACAGCCGGCGGCGGCCGGTAAACCACCAGTGGGTTTCCATCACTTCGGCTTCCGCGGAAACGGCATTCGGATCCATGCTCAAACCCTGTTCGACAGATAGGTGCCGAGCGACAGTATACCCCAAAGGGCCAGGCGCTGATCTTCGCGGCCGTCCATGTGGTTGCGAAACAGGCGCCGGGCGAATTCGTCGCGAATGACTGGTGTCGACGGCAGGGCCGGGCCGATCAGTTTCGGCAGCCAGTCGGTGAGCGGGATGCCGAAACCTTTCTTGCGCCGGTTCAGAATGTTCTCCGGGACCATCCCCTTGAGCGCGCGTTTAAGCACATACTTGCCCGAACCGTGCCTGAATTTCATGCGGTGCGGCAGGCGTTGGCAGAACTCGACAATTTCGTTGTCGAGGAACACGGCGCGGGATTCCAGCGAGCACATCATCGTCGCCTGATCGACTTTCGAGAGGATGCGGTCGGGAAGGAAGTAGCGGCCATAAAACTCGAGACTTTTGTCCATGACGCTTTTATTGCCGCCTTGCTCCCAAAGTTCGATGGCTTCGCTGTAAAGCTCGTCCTGCGGCAACGCCTGGCCGAAAAGCTGTTCGAGCAACGCCGGTTCCAGTAAAGAAAGCCAGGCGGGGTTGCGCATTTCATCCGGATAGGAGAGACCGAGAAGAGTGCGTTTAAGAACGAAGTCCAGCGACATGTTGGATGACGATGTCGGCATTTTTTCGACGATACCGCGCAGACCCTTGTGAACGGGGGATGGCATCAGTTTCGCGTAAAGGCTGGCGGGCAGCAGCGCCTTGAACGGATCGTACCCGGCGAACAGCTCGTCGCCGCCGTCGCCGGAAAGCGCGACCGTCACGTGCTGACGCGTGAAGCGGCTGAGCAGATAGGTGGGAATGATCGACGGGTCGCCCGACGGCTCGTCGATCCGGCCGAGCACGGACGTGCCCAGTTCGATGGCCCGCTCGGAGGTGAGGACTTCCTCGCAGTAACGGATGCCCGCGTGCTCTGCCATCTGTTTGGCGTACTGTCGTTCGTCGAAAGTGCTTTCCTGGAAACCGATGGTGAACGCCTGCAGGGACGCCGGCGACCTTGCCGCGGCGGTCATGGCGATGGCGCTGGAATCGACGCCGCCGCTCAGGAACAGGCCAAGCGGCACGTCGGCGATCAGGCGCCGTTCGACGGCGCGATCCCGGTTTCGGCCGAAAGATAAGAGACGAATTCGTTGCGCAGCGGGGCGGTGTAACGGTCTGGCACCGGGGCCGCGGCGCGTACGGCCAATGGGATGGCCGCAACCACGACGATCACCGGCACCAGCAAACGCATCGGCCGCTCGGCAAGCGTCCGGGGGATCGTCTGAAAACCGTTCCCCGGCCGGGTCAGGAACATCGATACGGCGTGGACCAGCGGGAACAGATACAGCGGAATGACGATGATCTCGAAGTACGGCAGCGGCGGGTAAACCCAATTGATCAGACCCGACCAGTAGATCAGCGTGAAGCCGGTCATCGCCGCGATATGCGCTAAAACGGCAACGGCGACCGGCACCTCGCCGCCGTTGACGGTGCGCCGGCGGCGGATCCAGTAGACGCATGCCCAGATGACGGCGGTCATCCAGATCGCGCCGCGCACACCGGCGAAGGCGGCGGCCGCCTTGGTTGTCGCGTCGAAGCCCGGCACCCAGTCCCGCAGCATGTATCGGGCCGAGTACTCGATATACGCCTGGACGTAGTCGATCAGACCTGTCGATACGAGAACCGCGAGCGCCACGACACCCGTCAGGACAAGCTGGATCATGCCGCGTCGCTTACAAAGGGCGGCGGCAAGGAAAACCGGTGTGACCGACATCGCCGTGAGCAACGCCCAGCCGGGATCGTTGAGAATGGAATATACGAGGACGCCGGCGACGCCCAGGGTCCAGAGGATGCGCGCCCTGACGGTCTCCGCGGCCATGCTTCTGACGAACATGCCGAACCCGATCAGGCCCAGCGTGGCGTTGAACGAGACCCCCGGATTGATCGCGAACTGCTGAAAGAAAGGGGTGAACTTATTGAACGGCGGGAAGGTGATAACAACGGCGGCGCTGGCGGTCGCAAGGGCGGCGAACGGCGGACCGCCCATCAGCCGGAGCGCGCCGAACGACCCCAAAAAGTAAAACGAAATGAACAGGACATTGGCCAGATGGTTGCCGATGCTGGGTGGCAGCAGCGCGATGGCGGCCTGCCCCGGGTTGAGCCAGATATTCAGCGGGATCACGGCGCCGACCATGCCGTGGGCGAAGGTCGGCACTTCGGTCTGGAAGGGGGTCGCCCAGTCGCCGAGATACCGCAGCGTGGTGACGTAAAAGTGGCCGTCGCCACTTTGGTACGGGAACCCCAGCATGGCGTGATAAAAGATCGGCACCAGTACGCTTAGCGCCGCCGCGGCGAGGCCGTAGCGCCGCAATTCCGGGATCATCAAGGCGCCGGCCAGAATGCCGCCCGCGCCCACAAGGGCAACCTCGAACCGGCCGACGCCGAAGGTGCTGTACGCCAGGAAGTGTTCTCCGGCGCCGAGGCCGAGGGATCCGGAAAAGACGGCAATGAAAACGAGGGAAGCGCCCGAAATCGCGATGATCGAGGCCGTGGCTACGCCTAACCGCATGTTTGTCCCCCATGTTGCCCGACGGGCCTTGGCCGGATCGCGAAAAGGCATCGCAAGGCGGTTTATCAGCGCAAGCTTATCGGGGCTGTAGACCTGCCCGAAACATCGGCCGACGGCGCGTCGAGGGCCGAACAATGTGGAAACAGATTCGGGTTATCAAGGGATTAAAGCCCGCGCCCGGCCGCCCAAATCGCGGTCTCGCGGGCCGCGGCAAAGCGGCAAAAATCATCAAGAGAAATGGCGCGCTTGGTCGAAGAAAGTTCGAACTCTTTTTTGAGTAAGAGGGCGGCCATTTATGAAGGAATCGCGCGCTTCCGAGAGGAGTGTTCCAACACTCCATTTTGAGCTGGTGCTGTGGTGGTGAATGTGGCAACTTATTGAAAAAGGAGAATAAATCATAGATGACTTGGAGTTGCTCGTTGAATTGCACAAGCGTGGTGTGCGCCAAGGGCCGGGCGGCGACAAGGAAACCTGTCTTGCAATCGACATGTCAGGGCTAAGAGGGCAATCGAATCTGAAGGTAGCCGATATCGGTTGTGGCACAGGCGCATCCACACTTTTGCTTGCCCAGCAACTGGATGCGCAAATCACGGCTGTTGATTTTTTGCCTGAGTTTCTGAAGGTTCTCGATGAATCCTCTAGTCGACTCGGTCTCACGGACAGGATCACAACGCTTGCCAAATCGATGGAAGAACTACCATTTGCAGAGGCAGACCTGGATGCAATCTGGGCTGAAGGAGCTATCTATAACATGGGCTTTGAGGCCGGAGTGATCGCGTGGCGACCCTTCCTGAGACCTGGCGGCATCTTGGCCGTATCAGAGATCACTTGGCTCACGAATACGCGCCCCGACGACCTTCAAGCTCATTGGGATGCTGAATATCCTGAGATCGATACGGCTTCTGGCAAAATCGCAATACTGGAGCGACACGGTTTTTCTCCAATAGGCTATTTTCCATTGCCAGAGCATTGCTGGATCGACAATTACTATCAGCCGATGCGGAATCGGTTTGAAGGTTTTTTGAGCGCGCACAATCACTCAACCGCCGCCAAAGCCATTGTTGAGGCAGAGGAAACCGAGATCGCACTCTACGAACGCAATCGGGATTTCGTTAGCTATGGATACTACATCGCTCGAAAGCACGGAGACTAATCTGCCGTGCAGCTGAACTAAGAGGCTCCGTAACTCTACGGGCAAAGCCAATGTGCTTGGAATCGCTATATCTCCGAGTCAAGACTTGACTCTGCCAGAGGGATGCAATGGGAGAGCGCAGCGTCTCCCTTGCCAAGATGGTGTTGTCTGACAACACACATCTTGCGGAAAGCGGTAACAAGACAACTTAGTTTGTCTGACAAACTCATCAGAAAACTCGTAAATGGTGAGATGCAATCCATTGCATCTCTGCCCTGTGGCGAACACGGGGGGCAGAATGGAAAGCGTAATCTGCATGAGTGGAGCGGGCGCAATGCAATGAGCCACGGTCATGCCGATTGCGCTTGAAGTGGCGTTGGGGGCAGCGCCCCCAGTGTGAATACAAAAAAGTTCGAACTCCGAAAGCTTTTCGAAAAAGCCGCAGTTTTACGGGGTGATACAGAGTTCAGTATCGCTTGCCTCTACGCTCTCAACCACTTTTTTGACCAAAGGCCTAAAGCTAAAATTCAACCGTTTTCGAACTCGAAAAGATTCGTAAAACCAATGTATTAAAGGGAAAAGCGTCTGTAAAAGTAAGATGGCGCACCCGACAGGATTCGAACCTGTGACCTCTGCCTTCGGAGGGCAGCGCTCTATCCAGCTGAGCTACGGGTGCCGCGCCTGTGTTCAGGACGCGCGGAACATACCTTTCGGCGGCTTGGGGCGCAAGTTCTGGATGTGCGTCCCTCTGCAGCCGCCCCCCCAGCCGCCCCAGCCCTAAACACAAGCCGTTTCTCAATCGTTCCGGGCGCGGGCGAGCGTGGGCGGACCGGCCTTGCGTGCCTGACCCATGAAATTTTCGGGAATTTTTCGGCAAGTGTGACGAATGCCGCAGTGTGATATTCTAACTTAGTGATAGGTTTCCCCTTCAAGCGCCACCAATAGGCGCAGGTTTGGAGTGTGGATGAGCGAAGAGCAGACAGAAGCCGCCGACGGAAAAGCCGGCCGCGTCGTCAACCCTGACGGCACAACCAACTGGACCGTGGTTTTCGAGGACCCCGAGCAGGGCGTCCTGCCCGCCGTGCAGGCGGTGACGTCGGAACAGCAGCTGCGCGCCGTCATGGCGCAGGTCGCGCATCTTCTGTTCAAACGTAAACGCGACGAAGGCCCGCGCGCCGAATTCCAGGCCAAGGTCTATGCGATCATCGACGACGTCGAGGCGGACGGCTTCGAGACCGTGCGCGACCGCGTTCTGGATATGCTGGATAAGGAGAAGAACCACCGCATCCAGAAAGCGATCCTGCATATCAAGAACAAGAACGCGGGTCAGAGCGTGGAGCGCCGCCGTGACAGCAAGGACGAGAGCGCGCTCGGGCTGGTGCTGGACAATCCCCTGTTCCTGGGCGGCGGCATCGCCGCGGTGCTGGCCGCCATCACGGTCGTCTTGTTGCTGGTTATTCTGCCGGCGACCGTCGGCCCGGACCGGGAAGAGGAACCGCAGAAGCCCGCACCCGCGGCGCATGAACAGGCGAAAGCCGCCGAACCGGCACCCGCCCCCGCAGCCACGTCTGCACCGCCGGTCTCGGACCCTAAAAAGATCGAGATGATCGCCCTCAAACCCGTGCTCACCGAGGCGCTCATCGATGGAAAATCGCGCCGCGTGTCGGTGATCCCGCTTGTGCGGCTCGGCGAAGACGGCGACGACATCACGTTGTTCTGCGCGCTTTCGCCGCGCATCGTCGAGGGGGTGCTTCTGCTGATGCAGGCGGCGACCCGCGAAGGGAAACCGTTTTCGCCCGGATTGCTGAGAAAAGTCGGCGATCAGGTCGCCGAAGATATCAAGGAACGCTCAAGGCGTGTGCATATCGACCGGCTTGTGCTGCGCGATCTGCGCGATGTGCACGCCGATGTTGTGAGAGCGGCTAACCGGGGGTGTGAACGGGTCGACGTCGATCTGTCTTCCTGATCCTTGAATTGCCCAACCGCTGATTGCAGGGCATTCTACGGGCCAATCGTGTCCGGCGGTCACCGCCTGCGCGCAAAATCAACTTAGGGAGACGATCCAAATGTACGAAGACATTCTCAAGGAACTGAGCGAACCCGGCGTGCTCCGTGTCGGCGTGAACCTCGGCAATATTCTTCTGGTCACGGGTGAGGCCGACAACGGCGACCCGGTCGGCATCTCCCCTGACATGTCAAAGGCGCTCGCCGATAAACTGGGTGTCGACGTGCGCTACGTGACCCGCCCCCGTCCGGGCGATCTTGCGGACGCGCTGGAAGACGACGCCTGGGACATCGCGCTGATCGCCATCGAGCCCAAGCGTGCCGAGACGATCTTCTTCAGCGAGCCCTATGTCGAGATCGAGGCGACGTATCTGGTGCCCGAAGGCTCCCCCCTTCAAACCATCGAGGATGTCGACCAGCCGGGGGTCAGGATCGCCGTTTCCGAACGCGCCGCATATGATCTCTATCTGACGCGCACTCTGAAGAACGCAACACTCCACCGGGGTGTCGGCCTGCCGGGCGCGTTCGAGCTGTTCAAGGATGAGAAGCTGGACGCTTTGGCCGGTCTTGTCCCGGCGCTGCGCGAGAACGCCGAAGAGCTGCCGGGCTCGCGCCTGATCCCGGGGCGTTACACCGCCGTTCAACAAGCCATCGGCACCAAGCACGAGAACAAGAAGCTCGCCGCCTTCGTCAACGAATTCGTCGCCGACGCGATTAAGTCCGGGTTCGTTGCCGAGCTGATCGACAAGCATGGTGTGACCGGCAAGCTGGCGGTCGCCGGCAGCAGCTAAGCGGGGATATCGATAAAAAAAGAGAGGGCGGCACACAGGTTGCCGCCCTTTTTTCTTCGCGGTTTCCCGGTCGCACGCGATCAGTTCAGACGCAGGCGGCCCGGTTTTTCGATCGTGACCACGTCCTGGCTTTCGGCGGAAACGGATTCCGCTTCATCGCCATTGCCGAGGGAAATGATGCACAGGTCGCAGACGCCGGACTTGCTTTCGCCGGGCTGCAGGGTGATCAGGGTATCGATGGTGTCCGTGCTGGTGGCGTCCTTCCAGACGCTGAGCAGGACATCCTGCGGTTTGTCATCTTCGTTGCGCACATCGACGGCATGCGCCGCCGTCGAGACGAGCAGAAACGCCCCTGCCAAGGTAAAACTCAGCTGACGCGAGAACATCTTCAGTTTTCTCCGAAAGGACCCGGCGCTCGGCCGGAACGCGATATCAATTGGGTATAATTCGGCGCCGCGCAAGATGCTATTTAAGGGCGGACGAAAAATATTTCGGTCACGGCTTCAGGTGCGTCGCCGCATCCCGATCCGCCCCGGACGGGAGCGAGGTTCCCGGGCTCTCAAGCCAATGCCGGATGTCGTTCCACACCGTTTCCGCTTCGAGATCGCGGAGCAGCATGTGATACCCACTGGGATAGACGGCGAGGGTCCGTTTTTCCTGACCCTCTTTGGGCAGGCGGTCCAGCATGGTTTTGGTCGGGCCCGACGTGATGATCTCGTCCAGGCCCCCATAGAGGATCAGCATCCGCCCATCCAGATGGCCGGATGCGCTCATGGCGTCATCCATCAGATCGACCAGGCCGTTGATGGCATCGACACGGGTCCCCTTGATCACGAGGGGATCGCGGCCGAGCTGGATCAGCATCTCGATGTTGTCGCTGGGTTTGATCTTGAGCCCGCGCCCCGATAACGGCACGGCGGGGATGGTATGCGCCGATAACCACAACGTGAGGCGTTGATAGAGCGGCATGGTTTCCCGCGCCCAGACGGCGGGGGCGGCCAGGATCGCGCCCGTGATCCAGGGGGTATCGTGACCCGCCATCACCGCCATCGTGACGGCGCCGCCCATGCTTTCCCCCAATATGTAAAGCGGGACGCCGGGATGTTTTTCTGCGACCGCTTTGGTGAAGTCGCGCGCATCCATTTTATATCGATCCCCCGGAAACCACCGGCCCCGGAAGCCGTTGGCCCCGAACCCCCGCTGGTCCAGCGCATAGCTGGCGGCACCCAGCTGTTTCAGATATTCGGCCGGTTTGTCGAAGAACGCCGAATAGTCGTTGAAGCCGTGCAAGGCGACGATCACCGCCTTGGGCTTTTCGTCCGGCAGCCACGACCGGTAGGAGAGCGAGATTTGATCGCGGGTCCAGAAATGCGACGGGTATAAAGTCGTCGCGCCCGCCGGCGGGCCCGGGTCGACGATCAGCGGGGCGCAGCCGGTCAGGGCCAGCAGAAGTGCAAATAGAACGAAAAGGCGGCGCTTAAGCCGCGTCATCCGCGTCGCCGTGGGTGAGGCGGATGAAGATATCCTCCAAATCCGATTCCGTCGTCGCGAAGTCGCGCACCTTTAAACCCGCCGCCTCGATATCCGCCAAAACTTTCCTGGCCGGTGTCTTACTTGGGGCGAAGCTGAGGGTCAGGCAGTCGGGCTTGTTGAGCGCCGGGTTGTATTTATTGAGGGTTTCCGGAATCTCGGTGGCGGGGGTTTCCAGATCGACCCGAAGCTCGCGGGCATCCAAACGCGACAGCATTTCTTCCGTCCGCTCGCAGGCGATGATGCGGCCGTGGTTGATGATGGCGATCTCGTCGCACATCGCTTCCGCCTCTTCGAGATAGTGGGTGGTCAGAAGAACCGTCGTCCCCTCGTCGTTCATGGCTTTTACGTGTGTCCATAACTGCCGGCGCAGATCGACGTCGACGCCCGCCGACGGCTCGTCGAGTACAAGCACCGGCGGGCGGTGCACCATCGCCTTGCCCACCAACAGTCTTCTCCGCATCCCGCCGGAAAGGGATCTCGTATAAGCGTCCGCCTTGTCGCCCAAGCCGACGGCCTCAAGGACCTCATCCGTTTGCCGCTCGGATTCGGGCACACCGTAAAGACCCGCCTGAAGATCCAGTAATTCGCGGGGCGTGAAGAAGGGGTCGATGTTCAGTTCCTGCGGCACCACCCCGATGGAACGGCGCGCGGCCCGCATATCGGTGTCGATGTCGTGGCCCCAGATTTTCGCGCTCCCGCCCGAGCGGTTAACGAGACCCGCGAGGATGTTGATCAGCGTCGACTTGCCGGCCCCGTTCGGCCCCAGAAGCCCGAAAAAAGAGCCGCGCTTGATCTTGAGACTGACGTCCTTGAGGGCGTGCTTCGGCGTCTGTTTGTTCGAACTCTGATAGACCTTCGCGAGGCCCTCGATCTCGACGGCGAATTCGGGCTCATGTTGGCTGTTGGTTTGGCTCAAGAATCACTCCCGTTTGAGATGGTGCGGGTGGTCGGACTCGAACCGACACTTCCGAGGAAACCGGATTTTGAATCCGGCGCGTCTACCAATTCCGCCACACCCGCACTTGGTGGAGCGCGTGGAACATAAGGGATCGTGGGGCCCCTGTCCACTGCGCCCATACCCCTATTTTCAGCTTTCCGCCGGTATCGTTGCAAGCCCCGCCGGGGGCTGCTAAAGACCACGGCACCCGCCGGTGACCGGCCTTTTCCGAGGATTGTTGATTCCCGATGCTGCGCGCGCTTTACGACAAAACCCTTGAATGGTCGGCCCACCGCCACGCGATCTGGATTCTGGCGCTGGTTTCGTTCGCCGAAAGCTCGTTTTTCCTGATCCCCCCGGACGTCTTACTTATTCCGATGGTCCTCGCGGCCCGGACCAAGTGGTTCAGGGTCGCCTTCGTTTGTACGGTCGCGTCCGTCGCGGGCGGGTTGTTCGGTTATTTCATCGGCGCGTTTCTGTTCGAGGAGCTGGGCCGGCCGATCCTGGATATGTACCACGCCGCCGATAAGTTCGCGGCGGCACGCGAAGCCTATAACGAGAACGGCGTCTGGATCGTGTTCACCGCCGGTTTCAGCCCGATCCCGTATAAAATCTTCACCATCGCCAGTGGCGTCACGGGGATGGATATCGTGCCCTTCATCATCGCGTCGACGATTGGTCGGGGTGCCAGGTTCTTCCTCGTCGCGATCCTTTTGTGGAAATTCGGGGAGCCGATCCGCGCCTTTATCGAAAAAAGATTGGGGCTTTTAACGCTTCTGTTCTGCGCGCTTTTGGTCGCGGGCGTGATCGTTCTCAAAATCTTGACTTAACGGCGCGGGTTTCCGCGCCTATATCTGAGCCATGCCCGACGCCAAGATCATCGACAGATACCTCGCCATTTTCCTGCTGATCGCGGCAGGGGGACCGCTTTTGACCGCCTACATCTCGCAGTTCGGGTTCGGCTACGAGCCGTGCGTCCTCTGCGTTTATCAGCGCATCCCCTATGGGGTGGTGATCGCGCTCGGTGTTTTGGCGTTGTTCGTGAAGAAACCCGACATCAGACGCTTGATCCCGTTGTTCGCGGGCTTGGCTTTTTTGATCGGGTCGGGGATCGCTTTATATCATGTGGGGGTTGAGCAACTTTGGTGGGAATCCGCCGCACCCTGCGGGGCGAGCGGCGCCGCCGTCACCAACACCCAGGATTTTCTGGCCGCCCTTCAGAAGAAACCGGAAAAGTCGTGCGGCGATATCGACTGGACCCTTTTCGGGATTTCCATGGCCACCTACAATGTGGGCGTATCTTTGGCGCTGGCCATCGCGTCGTTTTTTGCGTGGCGGCGCATGAAGGATGAGGCCTGATCATGAGCGCGCCCCAAAAACCGCACCGGATGCCCGGCGACTTATCCAAGAAGGACATGCTGGAACGCATGATCCGCGTCGATCACGCGGGGGAATACGGCGCTGTCCGGATTTACGAGGGGCAGCTTGCGGTATTGGGCAAGAGCGCCGACCGCCCCGATATCGAACACATGGCCGATCAGGAGCGCGAGCACCTCGCCAAATTCAACGAGCTTGTCCGTCAAAACCGGGTGCGTCCGACCGCGTTGATGCCTTTATGGCATGTCGCCGGGTTCGCGCTGGGTGCCGGGACCGCCCTGATGGGGGAGAAGGCGGCGCACGCCTGCACCGTCGCCATCGAGGAAACGATCGACGAGCATTACGCGTCTCAGGTCGCCGCACTCGACGCCGAGGGCGACCAGAAAGAGCTGCGCGACACGTTCGAGAAATTCAGGCTTGAAGAGCTGGAACACCGGGACACAGCCCTCGACAAGGGCGCCGAGGATGCGCCCGGGTACGAAGTCTTGAAGACCGCGGTCAAAACCGGCTCGAAGCTGGCGATCTGGCTTTCGAAACGCATCTAGGAGAGTTCATGGAACCCGTTCACGAAGGCCACTGCGCCTGCGGTGGCGTCAAGTACACGGCCAAGGGCGCGCCGATGTTCGTGCATTGCTGCCACTGTTCTTACTGCCAGCGCCAATCGGGGGCCGCGTTCGCCCTGAACGCCATGATCGAGGCCGACCGGGTCGAGGTGACAGAGGGTGCGCCGGAACCCGTCAAGGTGCCGTCGCCAAGCGGCAAGGGGCAGGTGATCTGGCGTTGTCCGGACTGCAGGACGGCGCTCTGGAGTCATTATGGGGGTGCCGGCGACCTGATCGACTTCATCCGGGTCGGGACGCTCGAAGATCCGTCGGCGATGCCGCCCGACATCCATATCTACACATCCACCAAGCAGCCGTGGGTGACGCTCGACGACGGCAAACCCCAAGTGGATGAATTCTATGACCGTAAGGAATACTGGCCGGCGGAAGCGCTGGATCGTTTGAAAGCGGTGATCGCCAAAGCGAAGGGCTGAGCATAAGTCCGTCAACCTGAACTCGGTTCAGGGTCGATGCGAAACCGGTGAAAACCTCGAAAAACCTCATGGGTCCTGAATTGAATTCAGGACGACGGCGTGTTTTGTGCTTCCTGTCTCGATACCGCAAACCGTCACCCTGAACTTGATTCAGGGTCCATACGATACTCGCGATTGAAATTCCACAGAGACACAGAGGGACAGAGCCGGCAAAAGGCGAGGCATCTCTGTGATCTCGGTGCCTCTGTGGTGCACCTTATCACACGGCCCTCACCCGGCTCACGTGGTTCGCCACCCTCTCCCGAGAGAGAGGGTTTTTATCTCTACCCGTCGTTTCTCGGAAACTTCGTCAGCGCCTTGAGGACCCCGCGGAACGTACGGACTTCCTGCTCGGTCATTTCGGCGCGCCAAAACATGTTGCGGATGTTCCTGACCATGGTCGGGCGCTTTTCGGGCACTCTTAAAAAGCCCCGCGCGTCGAGCTCTTCTTCCAGATGCTCGAACATATGGATCATTTCGTCCTTGCCGGCGGGCCGCGTGTCACCCGGCATTTTAAGTTCTTTCCCCGCCGTGTCGTCGCCCTGCTTGAACCATTCGTAGCCCATCAACAAAACCGCCTGCGCGAGGTTGAGGGATGTGAATGCGGGGTTCAGCGGTACCGTTAGAACCGCATCGGATAATGCGACGTCGTCATTCGACAACCCCATCGCCTCCTTTCCGAACAACACCCCCGTGCGTTGCCCGGCGTTGACCCTTTCGCGCATGTCGCGGGCCGCGGCTTCGGGGGTGAAGACGATCTTGGTCATGTCGCGCGGGCGCGCGGTGGTCGCGATCACGAAATCCAGGTCTTTGACGGCGTCTTCGGTGGTCTCGTAAACGCGCGCCGCCTCGATCACCGGGTCGGCCCCGGACGCGGATTTGTTGGCGGCTTCCGACGGCCAGCCGTCGCGCGGGCTGACAAGGCGCAGATCCTTGATGCCGCAGTTCCACATGGCCCGCGCGCACATGCCGATATTCTCGCCGAGTTGCGGCTCGACCAGGATGACGGAGAAAGCGTTTTCGGTCATCGGCGTCAGTCTGCAGCGGGCTCTTCGGCGCCGTCGCGGTAGAGCAGGTAAATCAGGGAATCTCGAAGCGCGTTATAGGACGCATCGATGATGTTCGCCGACACGCCGACCGTCGACCAGTGTTCGCCCTTGCTGTCCGTGCTTTCGATCATCACGCGGGTGATGGCGCGGGTGCCGTCGCCGGGGGTCAGGATGCGGACTTTATAGTCGACAAGCTTCAATCCCTCGAGCGTCGGATAGATCGGCGTCAGAACTTTCCGCATGGCGGCGTCGAGCGCGTTGACCGGGCCGTTCCCTTCCGCGACGGTCATATGATCCGCGCCGCCCACGGTCAGCTTCACCGTCGCCTCGGACAATGTCACCAGGTTGCCGGTCGCGTCCCAGCGGCGTTCGTCGATGACGCGGAAGTTGGAGCAGCGGAAATAATCCGGCACCGAGCCGAGCGCACGCCTGGCCAGAAGCTCGAAGCTCGCCTCCGCGCCGTCGTAGGCATAGCCGTTGAATTCGTTCTCTTTGACTTCCTCGACCAATTTCCCGACCCGCTTGTCCTTGGGGTCGATCTCGATCCCGACTTCCCTGAATCTGGCGAGGATGTTGGAGCGGCCCGACTGGTCGGAGACGACGATGTGACGGCGGTTGCCGACGAGCGACGGTTCGATGTGCTCATAGGTCTTCGGGTCTTTCTCGACCGCCGAGACATGCAGCCCGCCCTTGTGGGCGAAGGCCGACTCACCGACATAAGGGGCGCCCCGAAACGGCTGGCGGTTCAATCTCTCATCCAAAAGCCGGGAGATGTGCGTCAGCTTCTTCAGGTCTTCGGGGTTCACGTTGGTCTCGAACCCCATCTTGAGAACGAGGGACGGGATGATTGCGATCAGGTCGGCGTTACCGCACCTCTCGCCCAAACCGTTCAGCGTCCCCTGCACCTGACGCGCGCCGGCGACGACGGCGGCCAACGAGTTGGCGATGGCGTTCCCCGTGTCGTTGTGGGCGTGGATGCCGACGTGGTCGCCCGGGATATGCTTGGTCACTTCGCCGACGATCTGCCCCACCTCATGGGGCAGGGTGCCGCCGTTGGTGTCGCATAGAACGACCCAGCGCGCGCCGTTGTCGTAGGCCGCTTTCAAACACGAAAGGGCGAATTCGGGGTTCGACTTGTAGCCGTCGAAGAAATGCTCGGCGTCGTACATGACCTCGTCTTTGCGGGTCTTCGCGAGTTGCACGCTCTCCGCGATCATGCGGACGTTCTCTGCGTGCTCGATCTCGAGCGCGACGTCGACATGGAAATCCCACGATTTTCCCACCATGCAAACGCAAGGGACGTCGGGTTCTAGGATCGCGGTCAGGCCGGGGTCGTTATCGGCAGAGCGCCCGGCGCGGCGCGTCATGCCGAACGCCACCAGTTTCGCGCGCTTCATTTTCGGCGGGTTGCCGAAGAAGCTGTTGTCGGTCGGGTTGGCGCCGGGCCAACCGCCCTCGACATAATCGATCCCAATGCTGTCCAGTTCGCGCGCAATCAGTTCCTTATCGGCGGGGTTGAAGTCTACGCCTTGCGTCTGCGCACCGTCGCGCAGCGTCGTGTCGAACAGGTAAACGCGGTTATCGGACATTGTTCCGCTCAAATCCGTGCCAGTTGGGAAAAAACGCGCCGAGAATGCCCAAATCGGCCCAAATGCTCAAGCTTTTCGGGGGAAAGATTTATTCCGCAGCTTTGTCCATCAGAAGATCCATGAACTGGTCGTTCGAGATCGGCTTCGAGAACAAATATCCCTGGCCCGTGTGACAGCCGAGACCGTGCAGGAATTCCATCTGCCGTTCGGTTTCGATCCCCTCGGCGACGATGTGCAGGTCGAGTTGCTTGGCCATGCCGACGATGGCGCGCACCACAACCACCGCATCACGGTCATCGGGCAGGTCGGTCACGAAGGCGCGGTCGACCTTCAGAGAGTCCAGCGGGAACTTGGTCAAATAACTGAGCGACGAATACCCGGTCCCGAAATCGTCCATGGAGATCGAGATGCCGAGCTCTTTCAGCCGGTTCAGGGTCGCGATGGTCTCGTCCGGGCGTTCGACCAACAGGCTTTCGGTGAGCTCAAGATCGAGGTGCTCGGGATTGAGGCCGGATTCTTTCAGACTGCGCGTCACCCGGGCCACCAGATCACCATGCAGGAATTGTAAGGCCGACAGGTTGACGGCGACCTGAACGGGCCGTCCGTCGGCGGTCTTCCATTTCGCGGCCTCGCGGCACGCGGTACGCAAAACCCACTCGCCGATCGGCACGATCAGGCCGGTTTCCTCGGCGATCGGCACGAATTCGGCGGGCGAAATGAAGCCCAGGTGTTCGTTCGACCATCTGAGCAGGGCCTCTGCCCCGATGATCCGTTGCGACGACAGGTCGACCTTGGCCTGGTAGTTCAGCGACAGCTCATCGTTTTCAAGCGCGCGCCGGAGTTCGTGACCGACATCGACGCGGCGGTGAACGACCTCCGACATGTTCGGGGTGTAGATCTTGTAGTTGGCGCGGCCGTCGCGCTTCGCGTTGTTGGTCGCGGTATCGACGTTGCGCATCAGCTCGGAAGGCGTTGCCGCATGGGGCGGATAGGTACACACACCGATACTGGCGGACGAGAAAATCTCGCGTCCTTCGATCATGTACGGGCTCGATAGGGCGACGAGCAGGTCGCTGGCGATGCGCGCGGCTTCGTGTTCGTCGGCAACGCCCGGCATCAAGATGTGGAATTCGTCGCCCCCCGCCCGCGCGACAGTGTCGCCGTCGCCGACGCACGACTGCAGGCGGCGGCTTGCCATCAGGATCACTTCGTCGCCGACCTCGTGGCCGAACGCATCGTTGATGTTCTGGAACTGGTCCAGATCGATATAGATGAGGGCCAGGCCGCCACCCTCCCGGTCGATCCGGCGCATCGTCTCGGCCAGGCGGTCGGCCAAAAGGTTGCGGTTGGCGAGGCCGGTCAGTTCGTCGCGGGTCGCCATGGTGCGCAGCCTGTCTTCGTAATTCTTGCGCGCGGTGATGTCGCGGATCGCCCCGATGTAGCGCCTGCGCCCGTCGCTCGAGGATACCGTGAACACGACCTCGACCGGGATGTTTTGCCCGTCGATGTGCCGGCCGGTCATCTCGGTGTCGTTCTCAAGGCCGAACTCGAGCTCTTCCGAGCCGGTGTCGGTAATGAAGCTCCGCGGGCTGGCGTTCGCGAGCGCAGGGATCAGGGTGCCGATGTGCTGGTCCATCAGGGCATCGGCATCGTACCCGAAGATGCGTTCGATCGCAGCATTGACCATCTCGATATGACCGTGTTCATCCAGCGAAACGATGCCATCGGCGACCGCGTCCATCACCAGTTGCAGGTTTTCCTCGCGCTGGCGAACCGCGGAAAGCGCCCGGTTGCGTTCGGTCACGTCGCGGGCGATGACCATCACCGCGCCCGCGCCGGTTTCCTCCGCGTCGGAGGATTTGTAAGGCAAAGCCGCGATCTCCACGTCGACCGTTAGTTCGTCGGAGCGTACGAGCTTGATCGGCACGCGGAGCTTTTCTTCCGCGAGGTCGCGCAGGTCGGGTTTGACGAGGTCGCGGAACTCGGCGTCGATGAAATCGTAGAACAGCCGGTCTTTCAGGGTCTCCAGCGGCCACACGCCCAGCATGCCGGCGCCGGCGGGATTGATCAGTTCGATTCGGCCCTCGCGGCAGATGCAGATCAGATCGGGTGCCAGTTCGATAAGATGGCGAAAGTCTTCTTCGGATTCCTGGTATTTGGCAAAGTGCGCCGGCTGCGAGACGTCATCGAGTGTGTCCAGAATGGCGCGCGCCGCCTTGTGGATGTCTTCGGCGTAATCCCGATAGCGATGGTTGCCGAGCGGACCGAGCATCTCGTTCTCGATCATGTCGGCGAAACCGATAATCGTGCTGAGTGGCGTGCGGACTTCGTGAGTCAGTGTTCTGACGAGGTCGAGGTACGCCTTCGGAACGGGTTCTTCGTTGTTGTTATCTTTGCTCGTCATTTTATCCGACGTTTGCCTCGGGGTCCCAGGTTAACGGAACGGATCAGTCGACCGCACGACAAACCGTCCGCGTTACCACGCTGACAGAACCGTAACCCTCCGGCACATTAGCGCCCGTTTCCCGGGCTTATTTCTATCGCGTCCTTGCCGGTTATTGTTCCGGCTGGGACAATCACACCCGAACAATCTATCCGGTTTGGGCGGCCCATGCTAGCCTCGTGACATGCCCCAAAGAATCATCCTGCTTTCCGGTGAAGTCGAGGCCCCTCATCTCCGGGAAATACTGAAAAAGTACAATCCCGCGCTCGCCGTCGAGCCCGTTTTCGACAGCGAGGGATTGCACACCGCGTTCCGGGCGGGGGTCGAGAACACGCGCCTGATCGCGTTTCTGACCAGTGTCATCGTGCCTGAGGCGTATCTCGATCAGTTGCCGGGCCCGGCCTACAACTTCCATCCCGGGCCGCCGGAATATCCGGGAAGTTACGTTGCCGGTTTCGCGATCTACGAGGGCGCCAAGACGTTCGGGGTGACGCTCCACGAGATGGCGGCAAAGGTCGATACCGGCCCGATCGTCGAGGTCAGGCGCTTTCCCGTCGAGGAGACCTGGAAGTTCCAGGATTTGGAAGTGGAGGCCTTCAGACAGGTGGTGCAGTTGTTCACGGACTATGCCGAACACATGGCGACCGACGACACCCCCTTGAAAAGTGGCGTCGAGCCGTGGACCGGGAGGCCGCGCACCCGCGCCGAGGCTGAAAAGCTGAAAGAGATCGAGGCGGATATGTCGGAAGAGGAGATCGTCCGGCGCTACCGGGCGTTCGGTTAGGGCGCGATGACCCCCTCACCTAACCTCTCCCCCTGAAGGGGGAGAGGGTATTCGGCCATCGTTCCCTCTCCCTTGGGAGAGGGACAGGGTGAGGGGCGTTGGATCAACCGCGCCGCCAGGTGGTGCCGCCGGCGCCGTCCTCGAGGATGATGCCCATCTCCTGAAGCTCGTCGCGGATCGCATCCGACAATGCGAAGTCCTTGTTCTTGCGGGCCTCCGTGCGGGCCTGGATTTTCTGGTCGATCTCGTCGTCCGACAATCCGCCCGCCGCCGATTTCGGCTGTCCCTTGAACCAGTCTTCGGGGTCTTGTTGCAAGAGGCCCATCAGCGATGCCCCGGCCATCAGGCCGCCCATCGCCGCCGTCTCGCCCCGGTTTACCGCCCCAAGAAGTTCATGCAGCACGGCGACGGCTTTGGGCGTGTTGAGGTCGTCGCCCAGCGCATCCACGACGCTTGAGGGCACGCTGCCCGCGTCATCGGCGGCCACGCTGCCATTGCGCAGCGCCTGATAAAATCCATCCAGCTCCCGCTTGGCCTCGGCGAGACCTTCCTTGGTGAAGTCCAGCGGCTGGCGATAGTGGGTTTTTAAAAGCAGCAGGCGAATTGCCTCGCCGGGGAATTCATCCAGAAGTTCGTTGACGGTGTAGAAGTTGCCGAGCGATTTCGACATCTTCTCTCCCTCGGCCATCAGGTAGCCGTTGTGCATCCAGTAATTCGCCATCACGTCCGAGCCGTGCGCGCAGCGCGACTGGGCGATCTCGTTTTCATGATGCGGGAAGATCAGGTCGAGCCCGCCCCCATGAATGTCGAACGTCTCGCCCAATATCTTCTTCGACATCGCCGAGCATTCGATATGCCAGCCGGGCCGCCCATAGCCCCACGGGCTGTCCCATCCGGGCTCGCCTTTTTCAGGGTCGGACGGTTTCCACAGGACGAAGTCGGCGGGGTCTTTTTTATAGGGGGCGACGTCGACCCGCGCGCCCGCGATCTGCTCGTCGCGCTTGCGCCGGGACAACTGGCCGTATTCTTCCATCGACGGCACGTTGAACAACACGTGGCCCTCGGCTTCGTAGGCATTCCCCTTGTTGATCAACGTGCCGATCATCTCGATCATTTCTTCGATCGTGTCGGTGGCGCGCGGTTCGACGTCCGGGGGCAGGGCGTTCAACGCCAGCATGTCGGCGTGAAATACCTCGATGGTCTGATCCGTCAGATCGCGGATCGAGATGCCGCGTTCGTGCGCGCGCGCGTTGATCTTGTCGTCGATGTCGGTGATGTTCCGCGCATAGGTGACGTGAGATTCCCCATACATATGACGCAGCAATCTTGCCAGCACGTCGAATACCACCACGGGCCGCGCGTTGCCGATGTGCGCCTTGTCGTAGACCGTCGGCCCGCAGACGTACATGCGCACATTCTTTTCATCCTGCGGCACGAAGTCGCGCTTTTCGCGGCTAAGGGTGTCGTGGATTTTTAAAGTCGGCGTCGTCATCAGATCTGCTTCGTAAATCCGTTGGTGATCGGATAGCGGCGGTCCTTACCAAAGGCGCGTTCGGTGATCTTGACGCCCGGCGGGGCCTGCCTGCGTTTGTATTCGGCGCGGTCCAGGAGTTTCCAGATGCGCTTCACGGTGTCTTCGTCATAACCGAGAGCGACCACGCCGTCGACCGACTTCTCGTCTTCGATCAGCGCCCTGAGGATGCCGTCCAGGTCGTCATAGGGGGGGAGCGAGTCCTCGTCCTTCTGATCGGGTCTTAATTCCGCCGACGGCGGCTTGGTGATGATCCTTTCCGGGATCACCATCCCTTCCGGTCCCATCGCCCCCGGGGGGAGATGCTTGTTCCGCCAGTGCGATAACTGAAACACGGTGGTCTTGTAGACATCCTTCAGCACCGAATACCCGCCGCACATATCGCCATAAAGCGTCGCATAACCCACCGACATCTCGGATTTGTTGCCGGTCGTCAAAAGCATGTGGCCGAGCTTGTTGGAAATCCCCATCAGCAGGAGCCCCCGCGCGCGGGCCTGGATATTCTCTTCGGTGATGTCGGGGTCGCGGCCCGCGAACACGGCCGCCAGCATCTGGTCGAAAGCGCTCATGGCGGGGCCGATGTTGATGTTCTCGAGCCGGACGCCAAGCATTTCCGCGCATTGGGCGGCATCCTCGAGGCTTTCTTCGGACGTATAAGGCGACGGCATCATGACCGCCAACACCTTGTCCTCTCCAAGCGCGTCGACGGCGACGGCGGCGGAGAGCGCGCTGTCGATCCCACCCGACAAGCCGATCACCACACCCGGGAAGCCGTTCTTGTTGACGTAGTCGCGAAGCCCGAGGGTCATCGCCTGATAGACGTTTTCTTCCATCGTCAGGCTCGGCTGCACGTCGGTTTCGGCGCACACCCACCCTTGATCGGTCCGCGACCATTCGGTCATGACCAAGGCTTCCTGCCAGAACGGCGCGCGCATCACCATTTTATAGTCCGGATTGACGACGAACGAGCCGCCGTCGAAGACGAGTTCGTCCTGACCGCAGATCTGGTTGACGTAAAGCTGCGCCAGTCCCGTCTCCGTCGTCCGCGCGATGGCGGTGTTGAGGCGCACATCGACCTTGTTCACGTCGAAGGGTGAGCCATTGAGCGAAATCAGAAATTCGGCGCCGCTTTCCTGCAGGCATTCGGCGACGTCCGGGAACCACAAATCCTCGCACACCATGACGCCCAACCTGACGTCCCTGAACGGAATCGGGCCGGGCAGGGGGCCGGTGGCGAAGACGCGTTTCTCGTCGAATACTCCGTAATTCGGCAGTTCGTGCTTGAGGCGTGCGTGTTTGACCTCGCCCCCATCCAATAGAAGCGCGGCGTTATAAAGCTTTCCCTCGACCCGCCAGGGTGCGCCGACCAGCACGGCGGGCAATTTTTGATCGTGAAGCCGTTTCGCCAGTCCGACGACCGCGTCCTCGATCCGGTCCTGGAACGCTTCTTTCAGAACCAGGTCTTCGGGGGGGTAGCCGGAGATCGCGAGTTCCGTCGCCACCATCAGGTCGGCGTTCATCTTCGCCGCGTCGACCGCGAACTTTTCGACCAAAGCGGTGTTGCCGGCGACATCACCGACGGTCGGGTTGATCTGGGCTACGGCAATGGCAAGGCGGTCGGTCATCGGCTTTTCTTGTCATACGGAAGAAGGCGGAACCTAGGCGGCCCCCATACACCTGTCAATTGGCACCCGAACGCCGGCAGATCAAGCTGTTAGGGGCGTTCGAGCCGGCATCAATCAGGCGTTGTGTTGATTAACGCTGTCAAAGTATGCTTTTGGGCAGATGGCAGACCGCAACAAATCCTCAGAAGTCATTATGTACGGCGAGAAATCTCAGCCGTCGTCGCAGCGTGCCGAAATCATCGAGATGGGGCCGGACGGCAAGCCGAAGGTGCGTGAGGGCGGGTTCATGGACCGCCCGATGCCCGAGAAACAACCTGCGCCTGCTGCCCCGGCTCCGGCGGCTTCGGCGCCAGCGCCCGCTGCCGCACCCGCGCCCGCCGCAAAGAATCCGCAGCCGAAGCCCGCCGCAAAGCCGAAGAACCCGGCCTCCGCCAGGGCGCAGAGCAAGGCCATCGCAACGAACGCCGTCGGTTCGATGGTCGATCAGATGAAGCAGGCCGCGGCCGCCAACGGCGGGATGCTGAGCATCAACGACCTGGACGCCATGCAAGCCAGCTTCGAGCAGAAGGCGGCTGAGATGCAGGCCCAGATCGAAGCGACACTCGACCAGTACGCCGACGCCCGCGAAGCGGTGAAGTGGGATAAGGAGCGGATCGATCCGTTCTTCCGCCTGATCGTCAAGCCGTTCGCCCACATGTTCCAGGAGAAGCCGAGCCGCAAGGGCGTGACGCGCCGCATGCTGCCGGGCTATTTCATGGCCGTCGGCATGCTTTTGGGGCCGGACAACGTTTCGACCTACGACGAGCGTTGCCGCAGCATCGTCGCACGCCTCAAAGCGGAATCCCCGAGCGAGTTCTTCGACTGGGACACTTTTTATAGCGAGCGCGATGCGTTGACCGTGCGGCTCGACGCCCAGGTGATCATCGCGTCGCAGTTCTCCGACTACGACAAACGTGCCAACTGGTTCATCAATCTGGTGAACTCGAACCTGCGCACGCTGCCGGACAGCGCCTCCGAAGCGGAAGCCCGCTGGCAACTCGACGAACCGGGGTTCCGGCGCATGTTGGACGCGATGCTCTCGGACCTGAGAAAGGTCCTGTCATCGGAAAAGGGCCGCGAGCGTCTGATCAAACGTCACGGTGCCGAAACCGTCGCCAATGCCAATACCGCGTTGAAGCGGATATTGATGGGGTAATCCTGCCTTCCGTCCATGCCGAGATCAGGTAAATGACGATGACGAATATCGCGCTGGTCATTGTCGCGCTCGCCCTTCTGGGGCTGTTTTTCCATCCAAAGCTCCGCGCCTCGCCACTTTGGCAGGCGACGGTCACCCCCTTGGCGTCGATTATCGGTTCCGGGTTTTTAGTAGCTGGGCCGATCCTGGCGCATGTCGCCGGCACACGGGCGTGGATCGCGATGGCCGGTCTTTGCGCGATCGCCTACCTGTTCGGTGCGGCCATCCGACACAACATCGTGCACGCGGAACCTTTGATGGCGCATGGGCCGCCGCGCACGTTGAAACTCCTGGAAGGGACCTCGGACATTGCGCTCGCGCTCGCCTACTTCGTGTCCGTCGCCTATTACCTGAACCTGTTCGCGGCGTTCGGGCTGCGCCTGATCGATGTCGTCGATCCGTTCTGGATCCGGGCGGCGTCGACGTCGGTGATCGCCGTCTTCGCCGTCACCGGGACGTTCGGGGGCTTGAGCGCGCTCGAGCGTTTCGAGGTCTATGCCGTCGGCCTCAAACTATCGGTGATCGGCGGGTTGTGCGTCGCGCTCGGTATCGCCAGCGCCGAACTGGCGTCGGATCACACGTTCGACTGGGAAATGGTGCCGCACAGCCGGGGCCTGGAAGAAATCGGGATATTCCTCGGCCTCGTGATCCTGGTGCAGGGCTTCGAGACGTCCAGATATCTGGGGGGGAAATACGATCCCCTAACGCGCATCCGGACCATGCGCTGGGCACAGTGGATTTCGACGGCGGTCTATCTGACCTTCATTCTTCTGATCACCGGGTTCTTCACCGAACGGATATCCGGCCACGGCGGCGAGACGGCGATCATCGACATGCTGACACCCGTGGGGACGATCGTCGCCCCCGTCATCATCCTCGCCGCGCTCGCATCTCAGAGCACGGCGGCGGTCGCCGACATGAGCGGCGCGGGCGGCTTGATTTCAGAAATTTCCGGCGGGCGGCTGACGATCAATATCGGCACACTGGTGACGGCGCTGGTGGCGATCGGTATTACGTGGGTCACCAACATCTACGAGATCATCGCCTACGCATCGAAGGCGTTCGTGCTCTATTACGCGTTACAGTCCCTGACGGCCGCCTACCTGGCGTGGCGCAACCGGCGCATGGGACAGATGATACTTTACTGGCTGGCCGTGCTGTTGGCGGTGGTGATTTTCGTCTTCGCGATCCCGGCCGAGATCTGACCGGCTTACTTGCGGATCAGGAACTCGCGGCCGACCTTGACCGACGGCTGCCCGTCATAATCGACGATATCGGCGGTGGCGTAGGTTTCCGTCCACTTGTTGGGCAGGAACGAGCCGGTGCCGATCAGGTCAATGGGCGCCTTGGCGTCGGCCATCACCTTGCACTTGTCGACGTCGAAGCCGCTCGACACCACGATCTTGACCGCGTCGAAACCGTTACGGTCGAGTTGCTCCCGAAGATGGAAGATCGCCGCCGCGGACACCCCCGTGCCGGTCAGATAGCGGAGTTCCGCATCATTCCTATAACGCCGGATCGCTTGCGGCGCGTGGCGTTCGAGGACGCTGTAGGACTGTTGCGGGTCGAGCCCCTCGACGAAGCGCCCACCATGGGTGTCGAGCCGGATCGAGATGCGTCCCTCGGTGGCCATCGCCGGGAAGCGGCGGCAGACGGTGAGAGCGTCGGTGATCTCCTGGCCGTAGTAATCGACCAGCGCCGTCAGCGGTTGGTCCGGAAAAGTGTCGACGAACATCTCGGCGGCTTTCAGGGTTGAACCGGCGTAACCGATCAACGCGTGCGGCATCGTCCCCTTACCATGCGTTTCGCCGAAATAATGGGCGGTCGCCTCGGTGGCGTTGCCGATGAAGCCCTTGGCGCCGACCTGATCGCGGGCCGCCATCGATCCAACAGAGGCCGCGTAGGCCATGGTCTCGGCCATCTCGATCCCCGTCGAATGACGTGCATCCATGGCGAGGAAGGAGACGTGCGGCAGTTCGACGCACATGGTGAAAGCATTGTTGGCGGCGACGCACGCCGCGCCCAGCTTCTGGAGATAGAGCGTTTCCAGATCGACCAGATGATACATCGAGCCCGTGATGTAGAGCAGCGGTTCACCGGCGCCCACCCAGTGGCCCTCTTCGTAGTTGAGCTTGATGTCGAAGCTGACGCCGCGTTCGTCGGCGATCCGCTGCAACCAGTCCAGCATCAGCTTGGGCGCGAAGATGACGGGGCGGCGCATGAAGACGGCGTAGGTGACCCTTTTATCGCCGAACTGGCCGACGATATCCTTGGTGCGGGTAAAATAGACGTCGCACCAGCGACCGACGTCAGCAGCCGACGGGCCGGCAGTCGCGTGCACCACGCGTGCATCCTGAGGCCGCTCCGCCGGCGTCTTTTCCGTTTTGCTGTCCTGATCGGAGGCCATCCGGTCCCCCTTACACTTTTACGACGCGGCGCGGGCCGGCGTGGCAGCCGTGCGCACCGATTTGAGCTCTTCCGCCAAAAGGAACGCCAGTTCAAGCGACTGCTGGGCGTTCAAGCGCGGGTCACAGTGCGTGTGATAGCGGTCCGACAGGTCGGCGTCGGTGATGGCGACGGCGCCGCCGGTGCATTCGGTCACGTTCTGGCCGGTCATTTCCAGGTGCACGCCACCGGCGTAAGTCCCCTCGGCTTCGTGGGCTTCGAAGAAGCCTTTGACCTCGGTCAGGATGCGGTCGAACGGACGGGTCTTGTAGCCGGTCGACGACTTGATGACGTTGCCGTGCATCGGATCGCACACCCAGGCAACGTTGCGGCCTTCGTTTTTGACCCGGCGCAGCAGCGGCGGCAGCAGGTCGAGGACCTTCTCCGAGCTCATGCGCGAGATCAGCGTCAGACGGCCCGGCACGTTGTCGGGGTTGAGCATGTCGATCAGTCGGATCAGCTCGTCCGGGTCGGTGGATGGGCCACACTTCATGCCGATCGGGTTGGCGATGCCGCGCATGAACTCGACGTGCGCGTGATCCGGCTGGCGCGTGCGGTCGCCGATCCAGACGAAGTGGGCCGACGTGTCGTACCAGTCGCCCGACGTGCTGTCGACGCGCGTCAGCGCCTGTTCGTAGTTCAGAAGCAGCGCTTCGTGGGCGGTGTAGAAATCGGTCTCACGCAGCTGCGGCGTGTTTTGCGCCGTCAGACCGCACGCCGACATGAACGCCAGCGTTTCGTCGAGACGGTCGGCAAGATCCTGATACCGATGCGCTTCCGGGCTGTCGGCGATGAAGCCGAGCGTCCACTGGTGCACTTTGTTCAGGTCAGCATAGCCGCCCTGTGCGAAGGCGCGCAGAAGGTTGAGGGTTGCCGCCGACTGGTTGTAAACGCGCATCAGGCGTTCCGGGTCGGGCACGCGGTCGGCTTCGGTGAACGGCATCGCGTTCACCATGTCGCCGCGATAGCTGTCGAGCGTCACTTCACCCATGGTTTCCGTCGGCGCCGAACGCGGCTTGGCGAACTGACCCGCCATGCGGCCGATCTTGATCACCGGCATGGCCGCGCCGAAGGTCAGGACGAAAGCCATCTGCAGGATCACACGGAACGTGTCGCGGATGTTGTCGGGGTGGAATTCGGCGAAGCTTTCGGCGCAATCGCCCCCCATGAGGGCGAATGCTTTCCCTTCCGCAACGTCACCCAGCGACTTCTTCAGGCTGCGCGCTTCGCCGGCGAAAACCAGCGGCGGCACCGTGGAAAGCGCTTTTTCAACTTCGGCCAGCTTGGCGGCGTCCGGGTATTCCGGCTGCTGCAGGATCGGCAAATCGCGCCAGCTCGACGGTGTCCAGTTTTTGGCCATTGGTGAACCTCAAATGTCTCTGCCCATAAATAGAGCATCACGATATAGTCGTATCCGCCCGCTTTTTCCAGACAAAACCGGGATTTAGCGGACCGGGCAAACCGTTTGGAGCAGCCCGTCGTAAAATTATAGCACATGCTGTGCTATGCTCGGGTAAAACCCCTACAGGAGACGCGAAAATGCTCTACAGCCTGTCCAGCATCCCCGAAGACAAACTCGCCGCGCTTCAGGCCATCGAACAGGAAATCGGCCAGCCCTTGTTGGCGTTCACGGAAGTGAAGGCGGAACCGGCGCGCCTCGACCGGGACAAGCTTGCGAAGATCCGTGATCTCGAAGATAGCCTCGGCGTCGTTCTGGTGGCGGTGAAGTCCTGATACACTGACGTTCTGCGCCACGAGCGGGCTGTTTCGCTGTTCCCGCTTGTACGCTACCATGCCCGTCCCGTCCGCTGGCATCCCGCCAACGGCAGCGTGAACATTTGCCGTTTCTGGAGGCGGCCGGCGCGATGACCAATTATCCCGGTTTCACCGACGGCAACCGCGCCGCGTTCTACACGTCGCACCGCGAATACGCGGGCACGTTGTTCAAGAAGAAACACCGCCGCCAGTTCGATCACGATTTCCGCGACTTGACCTGCGCGGACCCCGCCATGTCGGTTCTCGAGATCGGTTGCGGAACGGGGATCTTTCTTCGCTATCTGGAGGCGTGCGGTTACGCACGTGCTGCCGGCATCGATATGGATGACAAACTTGTCGGCGTGCTTTCGGACCTGACCCGGAGCGAAATCCATTTCGGTGATGCACGAGAGGTTCTCGACGAAAAATTCGCCGGCCAGTGTTTCGACCGGATCGTGATGTTCGACGTCGCCGAGCACATCGACCTTCCGGACCTCATCGAATTGCTTAAGGCCCTTCGGGAATACCTGACAGACGATGGGAAACTGCTGCTCAGGGTCCCGAATATCGAGAGCCCCTGGGGCCTGAAGATGTTCTACGGCACCTTCGACCACGTGACGCCGCTCGGTCCCGGGCGGTTGCGTGAACTGGCGCGGCTGACAGGATGGGAATGCGTTTCCGTGTCGCCGCAGGAACCGGTTCCGTTTCTGAGACGATGGCGCGAACGGGTTTTAAACCGGCTGTTGGCGTCGATGCTCAGCTACCACCCGGAAGCCTGGACGGCGAACGTTCTGGCGGTTTACGTCAAGGACTGAGCGCGCTTAATCGTCTTCATCCCTGAGCGGCTCGCGCATGGTGACGAATTCCTCCGCCGCCGTCGGGTGGATACCAATGGTGGCGTCAAAGTCCGCTTTCGTCGCGCCCGCTTTCACGGCGATGCCGATCCCCTGGATGATTTCGGGGGCATCGTCGCCGATCATGTGGGCGCCCAGGACACGATCCGTCTCCTTATCGACGATCAGCTTCATCACCGAATGCTCGTCGCGACCCGAGAGCGTGTGTTTCATGGGCCGGAACCGGGACTGGTAGATCGCCACTTTGTGGTTCTTGCGGGCGTCTTCTTCCGTCAGCCCGACGGTGCCGATCGGCGGTTGCGAAAAGACGGCGGACGGCACGTTTTCGTAACTGACGGACGTCGGCTCGCCGGCGAACACCGTTTTCGCGAAAGCCATGCCTTCGGCGAGGGCGACCGGGGTCAGCTGGATGCGGTCGGTGACGTCGCCGATGGCGTAGATGTTGTCGACGCTGGTCTTCGAGTATTCGTCGACGACGATGGCGCCGTTCCTGTCCATTTCGACACCGACAGTTTCAAGTCCGATGCCCTTGGTGTTGGGACCGCGGCCGGTGGCGTACATCACAAGATCGGTTTCGAGGAAGTCGACCTGGTCGAGGCGTAAGGAGTACCCGCTGTCGGTTTTCTCGATGGATTTGACCTGGCACTCGGAAAGCACGTTGATGCCTTTCTTCGCCATCTCGTCGCGAAGCGCGTCGCGCATGGTCTGGTCGAAGCCCCGCAGAATGTTCTCGGCGCGGATGATGACCGTCACCTCCGCGCCCAGCCCGGCGAAGATGCCGGCGAATTCGACGGCGATATAACCACCCCCGACGATGACGATCCGTTCCGGCAAGTCGTTCAGATCGAGCGCCTCGTTGGACGTGATGGCGTGCTCGATGCCTGGGACATCCGGGAGCTTCGGCCAGCCGCCGGTGGCGATCAGGATATGTTCGGCGGTATAGGTCTTGCCTTCGACTTCGACCGTGTGCGCATCGACCAGCTTGCCGGTGCCGGTGATTTCCTCGACACCCGCTTCGCGTAATAAACGGTGGTAGACGTCTTCGAGGCGGTTGAGCTCTTTGGTCTTTGCGGCGATCAGTTTCGGCCAGTCATGGCGGGTGTCGCCGACCGTCCAGCCGAAGCCTTCGGCATCCTCGAAATGGTCGGAGAAATGAGATCCGTAAACCAGCAGCTTCTTCGGTACGCAGCCCCGCATGACGCAGGTGCCGCCGATGCGCAGGTTCTCGATCACCGCGACTTTCTTGCCGTAGCGCTGGGCGGAAAACCTGGACGCGCGCACACCGCCGGAGCCGCCGCCGATGGTAATCAGGTCATAATCGTAGTCAGCCATGTCTCATCCTCTTTGTCCGGACCACATAAATAAGGGGCGGCCGGTCTCCCGGCCACCCCTTTCATGATCGGAATTTCCGAATGCTGTGATCGGCGGGTATTAGGAAATGCCGCCCATGCACAGATACTTGGTCTCGACGTAATCCTCGATCCCGTATTTCGAGCCTTCGCGGCCCATCCCTGACTCCTTCATGCCGCCGAACGGCGCCACTTCGGTCGAGATGATACCCTCGTTGATGCCGACGATGCCGTATTCCAGCTTCTCGGCGGTTTTCCAGATACGGCCGATGTCGCGGGAATAGAAGTAGGCGGCGAGACCGAACTCGGTGTCGTTCGCCCATTCGACGACTTCGGCGTCTTCCTTGAACTTGAACACCGGCGCCAGGGGCCCGAAGGTTTCTTCCTTGGCGACCTTCATTTTCTGGGTCACGTCGGCGACGAGGGTCGGCTCATAGAACGTGCCGCCGAGGTCATGGCGCTTGCCGCCGATGACGACGCGCGCGCCGTTATCAACGGCGTCTTTCAAGTGCTCTTCGACCTTTTCGACGGCGGCCATGTTGATCAGCGGGCCTTGTTGCGTTTCGCCCTTGAGGCCATCGCCCACTTTCATCGCCGAGATCGCCTGGCTGAAGCGCGCGAGAAACTCGTCGTAGACGCCTTCCTGGACGTAGATCCGGTTGGCGCAAACACAGGTCTGACCGGTGTTTCGGTATTTCGACGCCATCGCGCCCTGCACGGCAGCATCGAGATCGGCGTCGTCGAAGACGATGAAGGGTGCGTTGCCGCCAAGCTCCATCGACACCTTCTTGACGGTGCCGGCGCACTGTTCGAGCAGAATCTTGCCGACTTCGGTGGAGCCCGTGAACGTCAGCTTGCGGACGATGGGGTTCGACGTCATTTCCCCGCCGATCTCGCTCGATTTGCCGGTGATCACATTAATAATGCCTTTCGGCACCCCGGCGCGGTCGGCCAGTTCGGCCATGGCGAACGCCGAGAACGGTGTTTCGGTCGCCGGTTTGATGACGATCGGGCAGCCCGCGGCCAGGGCCGGGCCGGCCTTGCGGGTGATCATCGCGGCCGGGAAGTTCCAGGGCGTGATCGCGGCGACGACGCCGACCGGCTCTTTAATGACGACGATGCGCTTGTCCGATCCGTGCTGCGGAATGGTGTCACCATAGATCCGCTTACCTTCTTCCGCGAACCACTCGATGAACGAGGCGGCATAGCCGACTTCACCCTTGGCTTCGGCGAGGGGCTTGCCCTGTTCGGCGGTCATCAGGATCCCTAAGTCTTCCTGGTTTGCCATCATCAGGTCGAACCATTTGCGCAGGATGATCGAGCGTTCTTTCGCCGTTTTGGCGCGCCACGCCGGCCACGCGGCGTTGGCGGCCTCAATCGCGCGGCGGGTTTCGGCGGTGCCGGCCTTCGGTATGGTGCCGAGTTTCTCGCCGGTCGCGGGGTTGGTGACGTCGATCGTCTCGCCGCTGTCGGCATCGACCCATTGGCCGTCGATAAAGCACTGTTGGCGGAAAAGTTTCGAATCTTTGAGTTGCATTAAATTATGTCTCCTCGGGTCATCGCCCGGGGGTCAAAGGGCCCCCGTTCGCGGACTTATGTGGGAATGTGATTCGCTGTATTCAGGACTTCTTGCCCCATGATGTAGTCCATCTCATCGGTTTTTGAAAGGGTGACGCCGTGCGGATACCCCGGAAATCCACGTGCCCCGAAACGGCCCCGATAAGGACATTCAAAGGCCGAAATGGCCATTCTGTTAACCAATCCGCCGCTATATCTGGTTCGCAACGCCGAGTGAGACACAAATAGAGTCTTTTTTGCCACGCGCGTGGCTGTCATGGTTAAAAAGTCAACGGGTTCAGGCGGGTTAGGGCGGTTGTGGCGTTTCTGCCACAGTGACGCTAAAAATCCTCACGCAGACGTGAATTCGCTTTGCCCGCCGCCGGAAATGCATAAGATGCGTATCGGAAGCCGCCGTTAGCGGCTGGGACGCCCGCCGTATTGCGGCTTCCCTTACAAACTGGGGATATCCCATCTCGTTTGGTGAAGGAGAAACCAAAGTGAATATCAAAACCACCCTTAAAACGTCGGTTGCTGCCGCCGCCCTCTTCGCGGTTGCGGTTCCGTCCGTTGAAGCCGGTACCGTCAGCAACGGCAACGGCAACTCCGTGACCCTTTCCGGTCAGGTCTCGAAAGCCATCTTCTACGTCGACGATGGTAAAGACACCTCCACCGCGATCGGTGACAACGACAACTCCGGTTCGCGTTTCCGCATCCTGGGTTCGGGCAAAGTCAACGAAGCGCTCAGCGTCGGTACGGCTCTGGAAGTCGAATTCCAGGACAACGCCCTGAACAACATGACGGTTGACGATGCCAACGCCGCTTCCGCCAACTCCGGCGCAAACGGCAACAGCGGCTTCGGTCAGTCGAGCTTCACGCAGCGCCGTATGGAAGCCTACTTCAACCACAAGCAGTTCGGTAAGCTCTCCATCGGTCAGGGCCCGACCGCTTCTGACGGCACCGCCGAAGTTTCGCTTTCCGGCGCCGGCATGGCCGCTGGTGGTGGCTTCCTCTTTAACGGTGACAACGTCAAAATCCGTACGTCCAACCAGGCCAACAACGCGTTTGGTGCGGTGACCTGGGGTTCGCGTACGACCAACCTCGACGGTGGTTCGCGTTCCGACCGTGTCCGTTATGACACCCCGACCTTCGCCGGTTTCCAGGTTTCGACCTCGGCGATCTCCGGTGGCGCCGGTGACGTTGCCGTCCGTTACAGCGGCAAGTTCGGTGGCGTTGCGGTTAAAGGTGCGGCTTCGTACTACAACCAGTCCTCGCTCAGCACCACGTTCGAAGACCAGTACGTCATGTCGGTTGCTGCCGAGCATGACAGCGGTCTGAACGTCCGTGGTCAGTACGGTGAAGCCACCAAGAAAGGCACGAACCTCGACGACATCAAGATCTGGAGCATCGGCGTTGGTTACGACGCTTCGCTGACCAGCCTTGGCACGACGTCGTTCGCCGCCAGCTACACGCGTAACGACAACGTTTCGGCCAACGACGACGAAGCCACCTACTACGACTTCGGTGTCAACCAGGCCATCAGCGACGTTGGTACCGAACTGTACCTCGGCGTGACGTTCCTCGAGTTCGACGACGCAGGTGCGACGAACTACGAAGACGCCATGTGGGTGCTCGCCGGTACGCGCATCAAGTTCTAAGAACTTTTTGCCAAGGCATTCGGAACGTTCGCGTTCCGATCGGGAAAGGCCAGGTCTCCGGACCTGGCCTTTTCTTTTGCGTTGAATCGGATTACGGATTTTCCAATGACCGACGCCGCTTCCATTTCCAGCCAGTTGCAGGGCGCTCTCGATCAGGGCGATCCGGCGGCCGCTCTTGACGCTTCGGAAGCATTTTTTGCCACCGCGGACGTCATTACCGGGGAAACCTGGTTCCTGCGCGGGCAGGTCGCCGAGAAGGCGGGTGACTATCCGCGCGCGTATCAGTCCTATCGCCGTGCCGGGGCGGACGAAGATTTGGATCCGCAACGCCTCAATTACCTCGGTCACTTTTTTCTGAACACCGGTTGCCCGGGCGAGGCGTTGCGCGTTTTCAAAAGTCTCGAACAAAAGATCCCCGGGCACCCCGAGATCATGACCGCTTGCGCGCAGGCTCTGCTGGAAGCGGGACAATACGACGCCAGCGTGTCTTTATGGGAAAGCCTCGCCAAGAAGCCGGGCGCCGGCGATGTCGTTTTACGGCTGGCGCTGTCGAAAGCGCTCAACGGCGATATCGACGGTGCGGTCGGTATTCTTGGACAGAACGGAAACCTGTTCGCGGAACTGATCGTCGAACTTCACCAGCGCGATATGCTGCGTCCGGCGTTGCAGGTGGCCCAGCGCGCGACGGCGCTATTTCCGACCGAGCCCCAGGCCTGGAACTATCTAGGCGTCGTCAGCGCGGCGCTCGGCGATGCCGGGGATGCGATCCAATCGTACGAAAAGGCGTTGGCCCTGGGCGGCCCGGACGCGGACATCCTCACCAACCTCGGATCGATCCAGGCGTCATCGGGCAATACCGGCGCAGCGCGCGCCACCTTCGATCAGGCGCTGAAAACCCGCCCCGACGACGTTCGGGTGTTCCGCGAATATGCCGACTGCGCGCGGTTAAGCGGCGATGACGACGTTTTTAAGGGGCTCGTGCGCTTAAGCAGGTCCCCGGCACTTTCGGACGCCGACCGCGCGGCCGTTGAATACGCCCTCGGTAAGGCCTGCGACGACATGGGAGAATATAATGATGCCGTGCGGCATTTCATCCGGGGCGGCGCGGCCAGGGCGAGAAGCCGCGTGATCTCCGTCGCCGACGAGATCGCGCTACTGGAACGGTTGAAGGACCTGTTCCGCACCACGAATATCGAAGATCTGCCCATCGCCGGCTCGCAAAGCGACAAGCCGATATTGGTGCTCGGTCTGCCCAGGAGCGGCACGACGCTCGTAGAACAGATCCTTGCCGGGATCGACGGCGTAGCGGGGGCGGGCGAGTTGCCTTACCTGCGCGACGCGGTGCTCAGGCACGCCGACGGCCGTCAGGGCAACCGCACCCTGCCGTCGTGGGAATTCCTCGACGAGGATTATGCGTTCGACACCGCGACGTTCGAAAAGATCGGCAACGATTATCTCGCGGCCATCGAGGGGATCGCCCCTGGGGTCACACATGTTGTCGACAAGCAGCCGATGAACGACCGCTACCTCGGTTTCGCGGCACTCGCCTTCCCAAACGCCACCATCATCCATTGCGTCCGCGACCTGCGCGATACCTGTCTATCGTGCATCTCGAAGAACTTCGAAGCGGAGATCGCCTTCACCGACACGCTTGAGGGGATGGCCGAATACGCGTTGGCGCAACGGGATTTGATGGAATTCTGGGACCAAGCGTTCCCCGGCCGGGTACATACGGTTTCCTACGAAGCGCTGGTCGCCGATCCGGAAACCGAGGCGAGGGGGCTCGTCGCGGCGGCCGGGCTCGAATGGTCGGACGCGTGTCTCGATCTCAAGAATTCCGATCGCGTCGTCAACACGGCGAGCGCACAGCAGGTGAAGAAGGATATCTACCGTTCCGCCGTAAATCGCTGGGAACGCTATATGCCGGAAATCGAACCGCTGATCCGCCGCCTTGGCGCGCGGACCTGAAGCGTATCAGATGCTCTTGCCTTCGGGCTTTTCCGGTTCCGGGTTCTCTTTCTTGAAGTCTTCGATCATGTCCTCGAAGAACTTCTTGGTCTCTTGCGCCTTTTCTTCGAACCAGGGTTTCGCCTTGTCGTAAGCGACACCCGCATCGCAGGCGGCATAGGAGCCCGAGCATTGCGGCACGCACGCGGCGCGTTTGGCGGTATCGTCCTTGAACCGGGTGTTGCAGTCGTTAAGGCAGGCATCGAACGCGGCGGCGCATTCACCGTGGCCCTTCTGGTCGGCGAGCGCGGGCTGGCTTGCGAGGGCAAGCGTCAGCATCACGGAAACAAAAAGCCACTTCATCATCATTACTCCACGGTCACGCTTTTGGCCAAATTGCGCGGCTGGTCGACATCGGTCCCCTTGATGACGGCGACGTGATAGGCCAGCAACTGTACGGGGATGGCATACAAAATGGGCGAAACAAAGGCATTCACCGGGGGCAGGCCGATCACGGCTTCGGCTGTGTCTTTCAGGTATCTGGCGCCACTCGCGTCGGTGAAGGCAATGACCTTACCGCCGCGTGCCTGCACTTCCTGGATGTTGGATGCGGTTTTCTCGAACAGCTTGTCTTCGGGGGCGATGCAGATGATCGGCACCTGCTCATCGATCAACGCGATGGGGCCGTGCTTCATCTCGCCGGCGGCGTAGCCTTCGGCGTGAATATACGAGATCTCTTTCAGCTTGAGCGCCCCTTCGAGCGCGATCGGGTAGTTGGTACCTCTTCCCAGATAGAGCACGTCGCGCGCCTCGGCGACGTCCCCCGCCAATTCCCGGATCGCATCGTCGTGGTTGAGCACTTCGGCGGCGCGGGCCGGCACTTCGGTCAACGCACCGACCAGATCGGCGACCTCTTTCTCCGAAATCGTGCCGCGCGCTTCCGCCGTCGCGATGGCGAGACAGGCCAGAACCGTCAACTGCGTCGTGAACGCCTTGGTCGACGCGACGCCGATTTCAGGGCCGGCGAGGGTTTGCAGGACCGCGTCCGATTCACGTGCGATGGCGCTTTCCGGTGCGTTGACGATGGAGAGGATCTTCTGCCCGCCCTCCTTGGCGTGACGGAGCGCGGCGAGCGTGTCGATGGTTTCGCCCGATTGGGAGATAAACACGGCGACGCCGTTTGCGGGCGGCACCGGATCGCGATAGCGGTATTCCGACGCGATATCGACCTCGACCGGGATGTGGGCGAGGGATTCGAACCAATATTTTGCCGTCATGCACGCGTAATAGGATGTGCCGCACGCGATGAGGGTCAGCTTGTCGGCCTTGGCCAGGTCGACATCCCCTTCCGGCATGATGATCCGGCGTTCGGCCGGGTTGATCAGGGAATGCAGCGTGTCGCCGATGACCTGCGGCTGTTCGTAGATCTCTTTCAACATGAAGTGCCGGTAGCCGCCCTTGCCGATGGCGGCACCCGACAACTCGGTCAGGCGGATCGGGCGGTCGACGAGTTGGCCCTCCATGTCGAAGACCTCGGCGCCCGAAGGCGTGATCATCGCCCAGTCGCCGTCCTCCATGTAGAGAATGCGGTTGGTCAGCGGCGCCAGCGCCAGTGCGTCGGAGCCCAGATACATCTCGTCCTCGCCGAACCCGAGGGCGAGGGGGCTGCCCTGGCGGGCCGCGGCCAAGAGTGCGTGCTCACCCGAGAAGATAAAGCCGAGCGCGAACGCGCCGTTGAGTTTCTTGATGGTATCGAAGACCGCTTCTTTCGGCGACAACCCCTTGTCGAGGCCCATGGTCACCAGATGTGCAATCACCTCGGTGTCGGTTTCGGACGCGAGCGTGCGGCCAGCGTCGGCGACTTCGCGGCGCAACTCCTTATAATTTTCGATAATGCCGTTGTGCACGACGGCGACACGCTCCGTCGCGTGCGGGTGCGCGTTCTGTTCGTTCGGCACCCCATGCGTTGCCCAGCGGGTGTGGCCGATCCCCGTCGTACCGTCGAGCGGCGCCTCTTTCAGACGGTTGTCCAGGTTGATCAGCTTGCCTTCGGCACGGCGGCGGTCGATCCCGCCGTTGACGAGTGTCGCGATCCCGGCGGAATCATAGCCCCGGTATTCAAGACGTTTGAGGGCCTCGAGAAGCCTGGGCGTGGCGGGGTTGTTGCCGACAATACCGATAATGCCGCACATCAGCCCTTCTCCCCTTTTTTCTTGAGGTCGAGCTTGCGTTCGCGGGTCTGCTTACCCCACTCCTTGATCTCTTTTTGGGGCGCGCGGGTGACCGCCAACGCGTCGGCGGTGACGTCCTTGGATATGGTGCTTCCCGCACCCGTCACCGCGCCGGGGCCGACCGTGACCGGGGCGACGAGGGACGTATTGGAGCCGATGAAGGCCCCTTCGCCGATGGTCGTCCGCCACTTGAAGACGCCGTCATAGTTACAGGTGATCGTACCGGCGCCGATATTGGCGCCCGCGCCGACATCGCTGTCGCCGACGTAGGACAGGTGGTTGGCCTTCGCCCCTTCACCCATATTCGCGTTCTTGATCTCGACAAAATTACCGATGTGCACGTTCTCGGCCAAATTCGCGCCGGGACGCAAACGCGCGAACGGACCGACGGTGGCGCCGGACGCGATCCTTGCACCCTCGATATGACTGAAGGCGCGGATGGTCACGTTGTCGGCGATCTCGACACCGGGGCCGAACACCACGTTGGGTTCAATCAGCACGTCCTGGCCGAGCTTGGTATCGTGAGAGAAGAAAACCGTTTCCGGTTGGATCAGCGTCACGCCGCCGGCCATCGCGTCATGGCGCATCCGTTGTTGCAGGCGTGCTTCCGCGCGGGCAAGCTCGGCGCGGGAATTGATGCCCAGAAGGTCGGCTTCAGAGCCCTCGACCACGGTGCAGAACCGTTCGTGCGCGCGTGCCACGTGGACAACGTCGGGCAGGTAGTATTCGCCCTGGGCGTTGTTATTGCCGATCTCGGCCAGCATCTCGAAAGCGCGTTTACCGTCCAGCGCCATCATCCCGGAACTACAGAGGTCGATGGCGAATTCCTCCGGGTCCGCATCCTTCGCTTCGACAATACGATAAAGCGTGCCGTCGTCGCTGACGACCATCCGGCCGTAGGGATGCGGATCGGCGGCCTTGAAGCCGAGCACGACGACCGCGGGATCGTCGCTTTGGGCGCGGCGGGCAAGCAGGTCGTTGATGGCGGAAACCGGGATCAGCGGGTTGTCCGCGTTCAGGATCAGAAGATCGTCGATATCTTCTGGGACCGTATCCATCGCCGCCAGCGCCGCGTGCGCAGTCCCAAGCCTGTCGGTCTGAATGGCGGTCGGTGTAGGGGCGACGGTATCGCGGACGATGTCCATGTCGGGGCCGATGACCACACAGATATCGTCGATCGCGGCGTCGTGCAGGGTGCCGAGGATATGCAGGATCATGGGCTGCCCCGCGAGCGGATGCATCACCTTGGGCTGCGACGATTTCATTCGGGTGCCATGCCCTGCGGCAAGGATGATGGCGGCGGTACGGCGGCTCATGACGCTTCGAATTTATCCTGATTGGGACGTTTGATGGCAAATCGTGTGCCACATTGACCGCAATCGGCCAAGTCAAACATTGTTTCCAGAGGTTTCAACGGGTTGCGGCGGATATTTCGCATACGAATCCAAATGCGGTTGCGGCCGGAGCGGCATGTTAACCGGATGGCATGCCGTCGGCGGGTATATTATGCTCCGGGTCGACGATAGTGCCCAATTCTTAAGAGATTCCATATGCCCTTGCCCGTAAATCCCGGCCGGAACAACCGTTCAGATGGATAACGAGACGACGGAAAGTATCCGCGCCCGCGTCCAGGAGATGTACGAGCGCCACCCGTACCCGCCGGTCGACGAGGACATCGCGGCATATAAAAGCGGTGAGGCATGGCTGCTGGAGTCACCCAATCCCAGCTTTCACCTGTATTGGCCGGCGCGCCCTTATACCGAGGACCTCGACATCCTGATCGCCGGGTGCGGCACCCAGCAGGCGGCGCAGGTCGCGGCGGGCCTGCCGGGTGCCCGGATCGTCGGGACCGATATTTCCGAACACAGCCTTTCCGAAACGCGGCGGCTGGCCGACAAGATCGGGGTTGGAAATCTGACCCTCGAAAAACGCCCGATCGAGCGGACGGGGGAACTCGGTCGCGACTTCGATCTCGTGATCTGTACCGGAGTCCTCCATCACCTGGCCGACCCGGACGTGGGGTTGAAGGCGCTCGCATCCGTATTGAGGCCGGGTGGGTCGATGCATCTGATGGTCTATGGGCGGCATGGCCGGACGGGTGTTTATATGCTGCAGGAACTTTTCCGTGCGCTTGGTGTTGATGCGGGGAAGGTGGGGAAGAAAGACATCGCCGCGCTACGCACTCTGATCGAAAACCTCCCACCCGCGCATCCGTTCGCCGCCGTCCGCGACATGCATCCGGACTGGCAGGACGACGAGGGGTTGGTGGATCTTCTTTTACACGTGCAGGACCGGGCCTACACGTTGAGCGACATTGATGGGTTCCTGACGGGCGCCGGGCTGAAGATGCAGAAGCTGTTGTTCGCGGGGCGGACCGATCCGATGTTCACGCCCCTTTATGATGTTGCGGGGAAGGGGTTTGCGAAACAAAGGGAACTGGAGCAGCGGACGGCGGTCGAGCTCTACCGCGCGTCCGTCAAGAAGCACGTGTTCATCGCCTGCCACGAGGCGCGGCCGGATCAGAATTATGAGACGTCCGTCGCAAAAAAAAGCTGGGCTGAAACCGTCCCCGTGATCTCCTATGGATTGGAGGTCGAACGTCCGAACGAGACCCGCAAGACTTTTAGAATTACCTGGCCCTTTCACAACGAACCGGGCATCGCCGTCGAAACGACGGAAAACGGGATGCGGCTATTGGAGGCGTTCGACGGCAACCGCACCATCGCCGACGCGGTTCAGGCAATAGGCTTCAAAAAGAACGACAAGGCGCTTTTGAAGCAGCTTGAAGGGTTTCTGGAGCGCTGTGCCCGCGCCGATTTCCTGACGTTCAGAAAACGGGTCACATCGTCAGATTGAAGGCGATGCTGATCCGTTCTTCCTTGCCGCGGGTCGGCTTCACGCTGTGGCGCAGCCAGCTTCGGAACAGGATCATTTCGCCCGCCGTCGGTTGAAGCGCGATCATCGGCGTGTTGACGTCGTTGGTTTCGCGGGTCGGCGGGTTGTACATGATATCCGAAAGGGGGGAGTGGAAGATCAGTTCCCCGCATCCCTCCGGCGCCGCCACGTAATAAATCCCGCTGATCGCGGAATTCTGATGGATGTGCGCTTCCTGCGCATCACCCTGCCCATAGACGTTGACCCAGCATTCCGTGATTCTTAACGGGTGGTGCTCGATATCGAGGGCATAGGCGTTGGCGAACGCCGTCGCTTCCGACGCGATGTGCTGTTGCAGGTTCTTGAACGCCGGCCTCGCCAGCAGATTGTCGCCGCTCGCGATCGTCGTATAGAGGTTGCAGCTCCATCCTTCGGGCAGGCTGTTGGGGACCGTGCCCCGGACGTTGGCGAGTTCCTTGATGATTTCTTTGTTCAAGGTGTCGGCGCCGTCGATGGTCGACGACTGGATCGCCACCGGAAAGAAGTTGTGTACGCCGCGCTGGTTCATGGTTGTTCGCTCCTCGAAATGCCGGTGCCGGGAATATTCCTCAGGAATAAGCCCTGTCGAAACCGTACGCGCCCTTCAGCATGACATTGAAGCTGAGGCTGATCCGCTCCTCTTTCGAGCGATTGATGGCGACCCGGTGGCCGAGCCACGACGGGAACAGAACCATCTGCCCGGTTTCCGGGGTGACGGCGTAGGTGTGGTTGTTGAACGGGGTCACTTCCTCGACATCGGGTAACAGCACGTTGGCCTGCGGGCGCGGGTCGTCGAACACGATCGAGCCGCACTCCGGGTTGGTCTTTAAATAATAGACGCCGCTCAGAACGTTGTTCGGATGCACATGGTTCTTGTGCGAATAGCCGGGCCGGGACACGTTGAACCAGAAACTGGTGATGTGGATGTCGTCGTATTTATAACGCAGGAAGCCTAAAACCTCTTTGGTCGCGGCGAGAGCGACGTCGACGAACTGCTTGGCGTCGTCGCGCTTGTGCAGCTGGTCGTTGCTCTGCAGATGTTCGAGGGATTCTTCTTTCGACGCGAGGGTTTCCTCGTCCCACCCTTCTTCCTTGCGGACCTGGTTGATGAATTCCATCAGGTAGGTGTTGAAGGCGTCCTTGTCGGCGACCAGATAGCTGAACAGCGGTGTCGGAAAGATATCGGCGACGTTACGTTCGGAAAACATGGTGCGGCTGCCAGAGCTGTCAGTGAGAATGCCGCAGGGTAAACGCCAGGCTCGCCCGAAACAAGATTTCTCGGACGGAAGCGGGCGGCGGCGCCGGCCGGGGAGGGGCATTGACAGCATCGCCCAAGCGGCTTTATATCACGCCTCCCGGCTTGGCCGGGCCGCAAACGGCGGGCGCGTAGCTCAGCGGGAGAGCACTGCCTTCACACGGCAGGGGTCACAGGTTCAATCCCTGTCGCGCCCACCATTCTTTTCAAAGGGTTAGGAGTCTCGCGCTACAAAGACGCTGACCTTTAGCAATCAAATAGCAATCTTAGCGACCGTAATGAATGTCGTCCCAGACGCGTCGAACTTGTTGGGGCAAGTTTTTCATCTCGCTAATAGGAAAATGGGTCTCTCTTTTTCCCAGAGCCAGCAAATGGGTCACCTGCTGGGCTTGAAGTGCCTGTCCCTACCAAAAATTCCATCCGCTGATCCGGGCTTGACCGGTTGGTCGATCCGGTGACGATGCGGGGTCATGCTCTACGTTCTTCATACGATCGTTTGGTGTCTTCTTCGACGGCTCGTCCACGGGCCGGCAACCGAGGTCGATATTGCTGCGCTCCGTCACCAAGTCGCGGCGTTGCAGCGGCAAGTGCCTGGCCGACCGAAGCTAACCTCGTGGGATCGCCTTTTCCTTTCGGCCGTATACAAGGTCAACCCGCGCTCACTTATGAATATCCTGATTGTGAAGCCCGATACCGTTATCCGCTGGCACCGGGCTGGGTTCCGCCTGTTTTGGAAAATGAAAAGCTCTCGCCTTGCTGGGCGGCCAAAAGTGCCGGCAGAGATACGCGAACTTATTCGAGAAATGAGTATCGATAACCCGCTTTGGGGCGCGCCGCGCATTCATGGAGAACTACTCAAACTCGGCATCCACGTATCGCAATCGACGGTCGCGAAGTACATGGTGAGGCGTTGTGGTCCGCCGTCTCAAGGCTGGCGTACTTTCCTTCAAAATCATGCTGATGGCATCGCTGCGATCGATCTATTTGTCGTGCCGACGCTTGGGTTGAAGCTACTGTTTGGGATTGTCATTTTGGACCATGATCGCCGGAAGATCGTTCATGTAAACGCGACATATCACCCGACGGCCGAATGGGTCGCGCGGCAGGTCGTCGAGGCTTTCCCTTGGGAAGAATCTCCTCGATACCTTATTCGAGACCGGGACGCTTCCTACGGTCAAATCTACCTCAACCGTCTGTCCGCAATGGGTATTAGGGATCAACCAACAGCGCCACGTTCGCCGTGGCAGAACGCATATGTCGAACGTGTCATCGGGTCAATTCGCAGAGACCTGTTGGACCATGTCATCGTACTGAACGAGCGGCATCTTAGGAAACTCTTGCGCCGGTATGTTGAATACTACAACGGCTATCGAACCCATCTCGGTTTGGATAAAGACACTCCCCTTGGCCGTGCCGTCCAAGCCGTCGGTTCGATATCAGCGCTGCCACAGCTTGGCGGCCTTCACCACGCTTACGTTCGGACGTAGTTTTTGGTAGGGACACCATGGAAAGCCTCTGGGTGCGGCTCAAGGCAGGCGACCGCATCCGTCCGCGGGATGCGCAACTCCTCAGACGCTTGTCCGTGCGGCCCTTCGATGCGTGCGGTGTTTATGAGCTCGATGCATGCGGATACGTCGTCGCGGTCGGTCTGCCCGGGGACAGTCAGCAACTGGATGCGGGGCATTTGCTCTCCGAATTCGAAGCCGCCTACGGCATCCCCACGACCTTTTCCGGGCCGCTCGCAAGCGAACGCTGCAAAGCTTTTGGGACGTGATGACGTGCCGTCTTCCCAATTATCGATGAAGGCCTGACGGAATGCGTTACTCCCTCTCCAGTCTGATCCGGAACGGTTTGACGGGAAACCGCGGCTGGCCCCAGGCGTGGCGCAAGGCCGAACCGAAAGACAGGTATGACGCCGTCGTCATCGGCGGTGGCGGGCATGGGCTGGCGACCGCCTACTACCTCGCCAAAGAGCATGGATTCAATAATGTCGCGATCATCGAAAAGGGGTGGATCGGCGGCGGCAACACCGGGCGCAATACCACGAACGTGCGCTCGGACTACATGTTCCCCGAAAGCGCCGCTCTTTATGACTTTTCGCTTCGCCTCTACGAGGATCTCGGCCGCGACATCAACTTCAACATCATGTTGTCGCAGCGCGGGTGGATGACGCTGATCCACGACCATCATCAACTGGATGCGGCACGGCACAAGGCCAACTGGCTGACCTGCAATGGCGTCGACGGCGAGATCATCGACGCCAGGGAAGTCGCCCGGATGATGCCGCTTCTGAATGTTGACGGAAACCCGCGCTATCCGGTGATGGGGGCGTTCCTGCAAAAACGCGGCGGCACCATCCGCCATGACGCCGTCGCGTGGGGTTATGCGCGTGCGGCGGATCGTCTGGGCGTCGATATCATCGAAAACTGCGAAGTGCTCGGGTTCGAGAAAACGGGTGGCCGGATCGCCGCCGTCGACACGTCACGCGGCCGCATCGAGGCCCCGGTGTTCGGCATGGCCGTTGCCGGGCATTCGACGGTGATCGCCGACATGGCCGGTTTCAAACTCCCGGTGACCAGCCGGTGCCTGCAGGCAATGGTGTCCGAACCGTTGAAGCCGCTGCTCGATCATGTCGTTATCTCCCCCGGCACCGGCGTCTACATCAACCAAACCCAGAAGGGCGAGCTGGTCATGGGGGGCGTGCTCGACCTTTATCATTCCTACGGTCAGCGCGGCACCTATCCGACGATTGAAAAAGTCGTGACCGCGGCGGTCGAGATGTTTCCGGCCTTCGCCGGTATGCGTCTGATGCGTCACTGGGCGGGGATCGTCGACATCGTGCCCGACAGCTCGCCGATCCTGGGCGCGACCCCGGTCGGCAATCTTTTTATCAACTGCGGTTGGGGCACCGGCGGGTTCAAGGCGATCCCGGCCGGGGGATACATGCTCGCCCATTCCATGGCGACCGGCAAAGCGCATCCCTTGATCAAGGAATTCGGCCTCGACCGGTTCCGCAGCAATCGTCTCGTCGACGAGGGCGCGGCCGCCGGGATCGCGCACTAGGAATTATTCATGATCGTCATCAAATGCCCTTCCTGTCACGAAGACCGCCACGAGGAAGAGCTCGAGTACGGCGGCGAAGCGGATGTCGTCCGCCCGACGCCACCCGACGGTGCGAGCGATGAAACATGGACCGATTACCTTTTCATGCGCACCAACACCAAGGGCGTGCACTACGAGCAATGGTGCTGCCGGGCCGGCTGCGGCCAGTGGTTCAAGGTCGCGCGTCACACCGTCAGCCACGAGGTCGCCGAAGTGATCCGTTATGAAGACCGGTTCGCCTATCAGAAGGAGGGCGGGGAATGAGCGGGCGGCGGCTTCAGACCGGCGGCCTGGTCGACCGCACGAAAGAGCTTCGGTTCACATTCAACGGGAAGACGATGACCGGTTACGCCGGAGATACGGTCGCCTCCGCCCTGATAGCGAACGGCGTCGATATCGTCGCGCGCAGCTTCAAATACCACCGGCCGCGTGGGTTTTTCGGCGCCGGGTGCGAAGACCCTTCGGCGATGCTGGCGGTCCGCGATCAATACGGTTTCGACGCGGCGATCCGCGCCGCGGAGGTTTATCTGACCGAAGGCATGGATGTCCGGACCAGCCGGGGCTTTCCGTCGGCGGCGTTCGATCTCGGTGTTCTGATCCAGCCGTTCGCCCGATTTATCAAGGCGGGGTTCTACTACAAGACTTTCAAATGGCCGAACTGGCGCTGGTTCGAGCCGGTGATTAAACGCACGACCGGGTTCGGGGACATCGATCCCACGGCATCCCCGCGCCCGGCCGAGCGCGTGCACGCCCGCTGCGGCGTCCTGGTGATCGGTGGCGGCGCCGCCGGATTATCGGCGGCTGACACGTTGATCGATGCCGGGCACGACGTCTTGATCGTCGACGAAGGCCGCTCACTCGGTGGGGCGGCGCTGTGGTCCGGCCAGCGTATGGATGATAAGGATGCCGCCGCGTGGATAAATGCGCGAGTTGAACGGATTTCGGGCGCGGACAACATCCGTGTCCTGACCGATACGGTCGTGACCGGCGCTTATGAGGGGAACTTTTTCACCCTTCTGCAATCTATCTCCGACGACGGCGGCGTTCGTCTGCTTCGGCACATCAAGCTGAAAGCAGAGAAGGTGATTCTCGCGACGGGTGCGGTGGAGCGCCCCCTCGTATTTCCCGGCAACGATCTGCCGGGTGTGATGCTCGCGTCGGCCGCCTGCCGTTACATCGGTCAGTTCGGGGTCGCCCCCATGTCATGTCTTGCCGTGTTCGTGAACAACGACGCGGGTTACCGCTCGGCGATCGCCGCGCATCGCGCAGGCATCGACGTCGCCGCCGTAATCGACGTCCGCGATACGCCGGCGCAGACGCTGTTGGACGAGATGTCCGCCATCCGCGTGCCCGTGATGACCGGTTTGGAAGTGGCGGCCGCGATTGGTGAGCGGCATGTGCGCGCGGTGGACGTGCGCCCGCTTGCAGGTGGCCGCACCGTCAGGGTCGCTTGCGACGGTCTTGCCGTCAGCGGGGGTGAAACTCCGCTCGTCCATCTGGCGGCGCATCGGGGCATGAAGCCCGTTTACGATCCGGAAAGTGCGTCGTTCGTGCCCTCAAACCTGCCCGACGGTTGGGTCGGCGCGGGCGCGGTGACGGGGCCTTTGAAACTCGACGAAGCGGTCCGAAGCGGCGATGCCGCCGCACGCTTGGTTGTTGGAGAGGAAGACCCGACACAGGCGAAATCCGCCAACCCCTATAACATCCAGCCGCACTGGCGCGCGACGACGGGTGATCCGGCCAAGATGTTCGTCGACCATCAGCACGATGTGACGGTTGCCGATATCGAGCTTGCGGCGCGGGAAGGGTATGTCTCGGTCGAACATCTGAAGCGATACACCACGCTCGGGATGGGCACCGACCAGGGCCGCACCTCCAACATCAACGGTCTTGCGATCCTCGCCGGCTTGACGGGCCGCGAGATCGTCGACGTCGGCACCACCACCTTCCGCCCGCCTTATACGGCCGTCCCGATGGCGGCGATTGCCGGCAACCGGGTAAAGACGTTCTATCGGGCGGCACGTTATCTGCCGGCGCACGAAACCCATGAAAACGCCGGTGCGGTATTCGAAGACGTGGGGTGGATGCGCCCTGACTGGTATCGAATGAACGGCGAAGATCGCGAGGCGGCCGTCGCCACCGAGATGGCGGCGGTGCGGAGCGCGGTAGGGCTGTTCGACGGCTCGCCGCTCGGCAAGATCGAGGTCGCCGGACCCGACGCACGCGCCTTTGTTGACCGCTTCTATGTTTCGAACATCATGACCCTGAAGCCTGGGCGCATCCGCTATTCGGTGATGCTGCACGAAGATGGCGTGATCTTCGACGACGGCGTCGTCACGTGTGTCGACGACAACCTGTTCATCGTCGGGCCCTCATCCGGCAACGCCGATACGGTCGCCGCCTGGCTGGAGCGCTGGCGCCAGACGGAATGGCCGGGGATGCGGGTCGCCGTCGCCCCCGTCACGTCCAACTGGGCGTCCATCGCCATCGCCGGGCCGAAAGCGCGCGAGGTGCTGGCGGCGCTCGACCCGGATTTCAGTATCTCGGGTGACGTGTTTTCGCACATGTCTTATCGCCAGGGCCGTATCGCGGGGTTCGATGGCCGGGTATCGCGGGTCAGTTTTACCGGTGAGCTTCAGTACGAGGTCAACGTTCCGGCGCGTCACGGCAAGACGTTGCTGACGCGGCTCTTGAATATCACCCAGCCAATGGGTGGGCGGCTTGTCGGATTGGAAGCGTGGCTCCGGTTGCGTCTCGAAAAGGGCTATCTCCATGTCGGCGCCGATACCAACGGCCGCACGACGCCGCTCGATATCGGGATGGGGGGCGTGGCCGCGAAGAAGCCCGGAGATTTTATCGGGAAAAGGTCGCTCGCACTTTCATATGCCCAAAGCGAAAATCGCGAACAGCTGGTTGGGCTCACGGTTAAAGCCGGTGCGTTGCGTGTCGGCGGCCGCATCCTCATGGATGAGGTGGCAACGCCACCCTGCCCGACGGCGGGGTATGTGACCTCGGCCTGCTACAGCCCGTCGCTCGGATATTACGTGGGGCTCGCCCTGATCGAGAACGGCGCCAACCGCATGGGCGAGACGATCAAGATATTCGACCGGGGGCAGGTGCTGGCGGCGGAAATCTGCCGACCCGGCCCGTTCGACCCCGACAACGAAAGGCTAATGGCATGACTGGGTTCGCATCCGAACTCGATCTCATCGACCGCACGCGCGTGCGTATCAAAGATCTGGAGACAGACGCGCACGTGCTTCTCGTCAGCGTTCTTGAAACGGGTGATGCCGTCGAAACGGTTCGCGAAACCATGGGGATCGAACTCCCGGGTGAAGCGGGCCAGGTCAACGAGAGCGCACCCGGATACGCGTTCTGGCTTTCGCCGCGGTCTTGGCTGTTAAGAATGAGCCAGGCCGGCGCCGAAACGGCGCTGGATGCGGCACGTACCGGCTTGCCCGATTACAGCATTCACGCGACACCCTATTCCGACGCTCTGGCGTGGTTCGAGATATCAGGCCCGGGTGCCGGCGCATTGTTGGCGAGGGGCGGGTTCCTCACCTTGTCCGCGGACGGGTTCCAGACCGGCCATTTCAAGCGGACGGTCTTGGCCGACGTATCTCTTTTGATCTGGCGGCGCGATGCGGAGACCTGGGAAGTCGCCTGCGAGCGTAGCCGCACAAAATATTTCAGGGATTGGCTGGAAAGCAGCATCGCCATCCAGGCGGAAGGAGCGACATCATGACATCCGGACTGATCGAACATCTGAAGACCGAGATCGCGGCGCTCCGCGAAGCCGGACTTTATAAAGACGAGCGTGTCATCACCTCGCCACAGGGCGCGGATATCTCGGTCCGGGGTGGTAAGGACGTCCTCAATTTCTGCGCCAACAACTATCTGGGATTGGCCGACGACCCCCGTCTCGTCGACGCCGCGAAAGCCGCCCTCGACACGTATGGGTACGGGATGGCGTCGGTCCGCTTCATTTGCGGCACCCAGGATGTGCACAAGGATCTGGAAGCGGCAATCTCGGATTTTCTCGGGACCGAAGACACGATCCTCTATTCCTCGTGCTTCGATGCCAACGGCGGCCTGTTCGAAACTTTATTGGATGAGAACGACGCGATCATCTCCGATGCGCTCAACCACGCGTCGATCATCGACGGGGTCAGGCTGAGCCGTGCGAAACGGCTGCGCTACGAAAACAACGATATGAAAGACCTGGAGCGGAAGCTGCAAGAAGCATCCGATGCGCGCTTTCGCCTGATCGCCACCGACGGCGTGTTTTCGATGGATGGAATCATCGCCGATCTTCGTTCCGTCTGCGATCTTGCCGACAAGTACGATGCGCTGGTCATGGTCGACGACAGCCATGCGGTTGGATTCATGGGCGAGAACGGCCACGGCACCGCGGAATACTGCGGTGTCGAGGGCCGGGTCGATCTGATCACGGGCACGCTCGGCAAAGCGCTCGGTGGTGCGTCGGGAGGATACACGAGCGGTAAGCGGGAAGTCATTGAATGGCTGCGCCAGCGCTCGCGTCCCTATCTTTTCTCGAACACCCTTGCCCCTGTGATCGCCGCCACGTCGTTGTTGGTGTTGAAGCTTTTGAGTGAAAGCGGCGAGTTGCGCGCCCGGCTGCATGAAAACGCCGACAGATTCCGGACAGCGATGAGCGCGCACGGTTTCGATCTCATTCCGGGCGAACATCCGATCATCCCGGTCATGCTGGGGGATGCGGCGTTGGCGGGCGAGATGGCGGCGCGGCTGTTGACGCACGGGGTCTATGTCACCGGCTTCTCGTTCCCGGTCGTGCCCAAGGGGCAGGCACGGGTGCGGGTGCAGATGTCGGCGGCTCATTCATTTGAAGATATCGACCGCGCCGTCGAGGCGTTCGCGACCGTGGGTCGTGAACTTGATGTGATCGGGGGCTGAATAATGGGCGAGAAGATGAAGGCGCTGGTCAAGGCGAAAGCGGAAGAGGGAATCTGGATGGAAGACGTGCCGGTCCCCGAACCCGGCCCCAACGAGGTGCTTATCCGGGTGCACAAGACGGCCATCTGCGGCACCGACATGCACATATATAATTGGGACGAATGGGCCCAACGGACCATTCCGGTGCCGATGGTGGTCGGGCATGAATTCTCCGGCGAGATCGTTGAGGTCGGCGCGGCGGTCACGACCTTGGCGATCGGTCAGCGGGTTTCAGGGGAAGGGCATATCGTTTGCGGGCACTGCCGTAACTGCCGGGCCGGACGCGGACATCTGTGCCGCAACACGCTTGGGGTCGGCGTTAATCGGCCGGGGGCGTTCGCGGATTACCTCGTCATCCCATCTCATAATGTCTACCCCCTCCCCGAAGACGTCTCCGACGACATCGCGGCGATCTTCGATCCGTTGGGGAATGCGGTGCACACCGCGTTGAGTTTCGATCTCGTGGGCGAGGATGTGCTGGTCACCGGTGCCGGGGCCATCGGTATCATGGGCGCATTGGTCGCCAAGGAGGTCGGTGCCCGGAAAGTCGTCATCACGGATATCAACCCGTCGCGCCTGCAACGCGCCCGCGATCTGGGGATCGAACACACCGTCGATACCTCGAAACAGAAACTTTCGGATGTGATGCGGGAGATCGGCATGACCGAAGGCTTCGACGTCGGATTGGAAATGTCGGGTGCCGCCGACGCCTTCCGGCAGATGATCCATGCCATGAACAACGGCGGGAAAATCGCGATCCTCGGCATCGCACCGGCGGCGTTCGAGATCGACTGGAACGAAGTGATCTTCAAGATGCTGACGTTGAAGGGGATCTATGGGCGCGAGATGTTCGAAACCTGGTACAAGATGACGGCCCTCGTACAAGGGCGTCTCGACCTTTCCCCGATCATCACGCACCGCCTTCCCGCCGCCGAATTCCAGACCGGTTTCGATGCGATGCAGGCGGGGAACGCCGGGAAGGTCGTGCTCGACTGGATGGCGTGAACAGGCCTGGCTCCTGCATCTCATTTAATCGATTATTTCGATCAAACTATAACGATTAATATAAATATGATTTGAGCCTCGAACCTGCGATAAAGTCCGGATCACACAATGAAGGACGGGATCGGGATGAACGCGCAGGTATCGGATTGGTCCACGGACCGGCTGGCGAGTTGGGCGGCGGCGTTGAGGTATGAAGACCTGCCTTTGGACGTCGTCGCGATGGCGGAGGACTGCATCCTCGACGCCATCGGTTGCGCCCTCGCCGGATTGGACGAAAACGGCGCCCGTGCCACCACCGACATGGCGGCGGCGACTTTCGCGGGTGACGAAGCGCGTGTCTGGTTCCGGGATCAACGCCTGAATATGATCGGCGCGGCCTATGCCAACGCGGCGGCGGTGTCGGCATTGGACATCGACGACGGTCATCGTCTCGCCATGGGGCACCCCGGCGCGGCGGTCGTGCCGACGGCGCTCGCGCTCGCGGAGGCGCGTGGGGCGAGCGGGCAGGAAATTATAACGGCTGTCGCCGCCGGCTACGAAATCGCCGTCCGGCTCGGGCATGCCGAGATCAAGAAGCCGTATCACACCGGGAACTGGACCGGTTTCGGGGCCGCCGTCACGGCCGCTAAATTGATGGAGCTCGACGCTGCCACGATTGCGCAGGCACTGGCGATCACCGCCTATCACAGCCCGCGCCTGCACGACCTGACCCAGTCCAAGTTCATGGGCGCGGACGTGAAGGAATCGATTCCATGGTCGGTCGTCACCGGGATATCCGCCACCGAGCTGGCCACGCGGGGATTTACCGGGTGCCGGGATGCGCTGGATCTCGAAGGGCGCTTCGATCCGTCGGTCACGCTCGATGGATTAGGTGACGGTTTCCGCATCATGGGGACTTACTTCAAGAATTATTCCGTCTGCCGCTGGGCGCACACGTCGATCCAGGGGCTGGCCGAGATCATGCGGGAGCATACTCTCACGCCACAGGATATCGAAAGCGTCAACGTCGATACTTTCGGTCAGGCCGCCGCTTTGAACAACAGCGCCGATCCCGACAACATTATCAGTGCGCAGTACAGCTTGCCGTTCACCATGGCCGCCGCCGCGGTGTTGGGTGAAGAGTCTGTGTCGCCATTGACCGAAGACGTCATCGGTCATCCGGACGTGGTGCGGATGGCGAAGCGGATCATCATCAACTACGACCGGGATATGGATCAGCATCTTCCCCTCCGCGCGCCCGGGCGGGTGCATGTCGTGACGGCGGATGGGGTATTCGAAAAGACCGTGATCACGGCGTGGGGCGATGCCGGGGGTGAAACCGGGCGCAACGACTACCGCGCCAAGTTCATGCGCCTGATGGGCAAACGCGCTTCGGGTGCTCAGATCGCCGGTGTCATTGCCGGGGTCGACAAACTCCGTGACGGCGAGCCGCAAGCGCTGTTGGACGGTTTGACTTCTCCAGCCCACCAACCCGCGAGGCGCGCCGGGTGACCTTCGATCAGATCGAAACCTTCTATCTGATTGCCACGCTCGGCACCTATCGTAAGGCGACCGAACGCCTGAACGCTACCCAACCGACATTGTCCGCGCGCGTCGCCGCCCTCGAAGACCGGCTCGGCGTCAAGCTGTTCGACCGTGCCGGGCACCGGGTCGCACTGACACCCGAGGGGCGGCAGTTCCTGGTCTATGCGGAAAAGCTGCTGCACACCCGGGCCGAAGCGTTGCGCGCGCTGGGTGGCGATGACGAGGTGCTGGGGATTTTCCGGATTGGAGCCGCCGACACGATGGCGATCACCTGGGTGCCGGGCTTCCTGGCGCATATCCGCGAACAACAGCCCCGCGCCACGTTCGAGTTGAACATCGCCCCGACGCACCAATTGAGGGAAGATCTTTTGCAGCGGCATATCGATATCGCATTCATGGTGGGGCCGGTGTCGCATGCCGACATCGTGAATATTCCGCTCTGCCGGTGTCCTATGGTCTTATGTGCCTCACCCGGACTAGGGCTCCCCAAACGGAAGGCCGGTTTGGCGGATCTCATGGGCCACGACATCTTCACCTTCGACCGCCGCACCCGGCCCTATCATCAGCTTCAGCAATACCTGAACACGATAGATGCGGCGGATATCCGGGTCAGTCCGGTCAACTCGTTACAGGCCGTCGTGTTGATGGTCGAAAAGGGGCTCGGCGTCGGGGCGGTTCCGTTGGCGGTGGTGGAAGACAAGATCGCCGAGGGCACGCTCGTCGAGATCAAAAGCGACATCGCGATGCCGGATATCGATTTCTCGATCGGCTATGTTGCCGGGCCGGATGCCGGTGCGGCGTCCGCCGTTGGGGCGATTGCACGCGACTACCTGCGGTCGTTGGGCTCCACGAAATCCATAGAAATTCTCGATTAACTTCGATTTTTTATATCAATTTGATCGATATTTCCGGCACGTGTAGTCCTGTCGTCGCAGACTGAATTTGGGAGAGACATTAAATGGAATGGCGCGCAGGCACGGATATCGGCGGCACCTTCACCGACATCGCCTATATCGATCACGAGGGCTTTCTGTTCACGGAAAAAGTCCCCTCGACCCCGGAAAATTACGGACGAGGCGTGGTCGAGGGGTTGGAAGGGCTTGCCGAAAAACAGGCGCTCGATCTCTCCGAGCTGAGGGAGATGGCGCACGGCTGCACCGTCGCGACCAACGCGATCCTCGAGGGCAAGGGGGCGAAGACCGCCCTTCTGACGACGGCGGGCTTTCGCGATGTTTTGGAGCTCAGACGCATTCGCGTGCCGCGTCTTTATGAGCCGCTCTATGTGAAACCGTCGCCCCTGGCGCCGCGTAACCTCCGCTTCGAGATATCTGAGCGCGTCGGCGCCGACGGGTCTGTCGTGACGCCGCTCAACGAAGACGACGTCGTCGCGGCCGCCGATGAAATCCGTAAATCGGGTGCCGAAGCGGTTGCGGTCTGCTTTCTGCATTCATATCGATACCCGGATCATGAGCGGCGCGCCGGTGAGATCCTGCGCGCGCTTCTCCCCGATCTGTTCATCACCCTGTCTATCGACGTCCTCCCTCAAATCCGCGAATACGAACGGACATCGACCACCGTCATCAACGCTTACGTTGGCCCCCCTGTGCGCCGCTATGTCGAGGGAATGGTCGGCGATCTCAAAAAGTCGGGGATGAACGCCGACATCGCCATCATGCAGTCGTCGGGCGGCACGGTCGGGGCGGGCTCGGTGCTCGAGAAACCGGCGCAGATCATCGAATGCGGACCCGCTGCGGGTGTCGTCGGGGCCGCGTACTTATGTGAGCAGTTGGGGATCGATAGCGCCATCACCTTCGACATGGGGGGGACCACGGCGAAGGGCTCCTTGATTGAATCCAACCAGATGATCTACGCCGAGAATTACGAGGTCGGCGCCTCGATGAGCACGGCCGGGACCATCGCCGGTGGGGCGGGGTATGCGCTTAACCTCCCCGTCATCGATATCTCGGAAGTGGGCGCGGGCGGCGGTTCCATCGTCAGGATCGACCGCGCGGGGGCGATCAAGATCGGCCCGGAAAGCGCGGGTGCTGTCCCGGGGCCTGCGTGCTACGGCGCCGGGGGCACGAAGCCGACGGTGACCGACGCCAACGTCGTGATCGGGTTCCTGAACCAGGAAGGTCTTGCCGGCGGCTCGGTCCCCATCGACGCGTCACTCTCGACACGCGCCATCGAAGAGGTGGTCGCAAAGCCGTTGAATCTCGACCCGGTCAAGGCGGCTTACGGGGTGCACGAAGTCGCGAACGCGACGATGGTGCGCGCGTTGAAGGCGGTCACCACCTATCGCGGCCGTGACCCGCGCGACTTCGCGATCATCGCGTTCGGGGGGAATGGCGGGGTGCACGGTGCGGGAATGGCCCGCAGCCTGGAAGTGAAGCGCGTCATCGTGCCCGCCGCGGCGGGCGTGTTCAGCGCCGTCGGGCTGTTGGTCGCCAAGCGGTCGGTGACGGTGGTGGGCGCCTTCGCGGCGACCGTGAAGACGCTCGATGAAGGTGCCGTGGCGCCGGTCCGCGAAACGCTTGAAGATCAGGCGGCGGGACTTTTGAATGTCGTGAAAGATGACGTGGATTTCGAATACGCGCTCGACATGCGCTATGTCGGTCAGGCGTTCGAATTGAGTATTCCGGTCCCGGATCAGGGCATCTCGTCCGATACCGCATCCCAACTGAGAGAGGCGTTCGAGGACGAGCACGAGCGCCGCTTCGGTCACCGGTTCGACGACGGCAACGATGTCGAAGTGGTCGCCCTCAAGGTCACGGCGACGGCACGCACGGGGGCGGCCCCGGCCCGGCTTCGCGCCAATAAAAAGACCAGCGCGCCCGTGACCCGAAACGTCTATTTCGGCGAGAATTTCGGGTTCAGGGAAACCCCCGTGATCGGGCGCGGCGATCTTTCGGATGAACCGCGACAAGGCCCGTTCATCGTCGAGGAGTATGAGGGCACGACCGTGGTGCCGCCGGATGCGACGGCGCACCTCGATCAACTCGACAATATCGTGATCGACCTGGAGTACGCGTGATGAAAGACGATACGACCATCCGTCAATCGACCGACCCGTTTCTTCTGGAAGTGCTGAAAAACGCCTTCGACACCATCGCCGAGGAGATCACCCTGACAATCATCAGGACGGCGTATTCGCAGATCGTCCGCGATTCGCTGGATTTCTCGACCGCGCTTTGCGATGCCGAGGGCCGCACCCTTGCGCAGGGGGTGTGCACGCCGATGCATTTGGGGAGTTTCCACGACGCGCTTCTGAACATGGTGCGCGAGATCGGCGACGACATCCACGAAGACGACTATTACATCATGAACGACCCGTACGCCGCCGCAGGCCAGCACCTGCCGGATATCTACGTGGTCAAACCGGTGTTCGTCGAAGGTAAGTTGAAGGGCTGGTCGACGACGCTGGCGCATCACTCCGACGTGGGCGGGATCGTCGCCGGATCGAACGCCCTGGGGGCGACCGAAATCTGGCAGGAGGGACTGCGGCTCCCGGTTCTGAAACTCGTCGATAAGGGAAAGCGGAACGAGACGCTCTGGAAGATCATCGGCCTTAACGTGCGCACGCCCGATCTGGTTTACGGGGATCTCCAAGCCCAGATGGCGGCATGCGCGACCGGCGCGAAGGGTATGCAGAAACTCTATCATCGTTACGGGGAAGACGTGATCGATCAGGCGATCGAAGATCTGAACGACTATACCCGCCGTCTGGCGGAAGCCGAGATCTCGGACATCCCGAACGGGGTTTACCGCTTCACCGATCACATCGACGGGATTGGGGACGACCCCGAACCGATCATTCTGAATGTCGCGGTGACGGTCGAAGACAACCGGATCATCGTCGATTGGGACGGCTCGTCAGCGCAAATTGAGGGCGGCGTGAACTCGACATTCCCCTTCACCAAGGCGTGCGCCTATGCGGCGCTGCGCTCGGTCATGCGGGCCGACATCCCGAACTGCCACGGCTTCACCGACACGGTCGAGGTGTTGGCGCCCGAGGGCACGGTGGTCAGACCGGTGTCGCCCGGACCGTGCGGGGCGAGGGGGATCACCGGCTATCGGATGATCGATTGTCTGTTCGGCGCGCTCTCTCAAGCCGTGCCGGACCGGGTGACGGCGGATGGTTCGGGGGGCTCCACCCTCCCGACGATCTCGGGCGTCAGTAACGGTAAGCCTTATATTTTCTGCGAGACCGCGATGGGCACGTGGGGTGCGGGCGCGGCCAACGACGGTCAGGAGGGGGTGCCGCACATCGGCGCCAACCAGTCCAACGTACCGGTTGAGATGATCGAGGCGGCCTATCCTTTAAGAATCGAGCGCTATGGGTTCGTTACCGATTCTGGTGGGCCGGGCAAGCACCGGGGCGGCCTGGCGATCGAGCGAAACTACCAGGTGCTGTCCGACATCGCGCTGTTGAACGTGCGCTCCGACAAGCGTGCCTACCCCCCACACGGTCTGTTTGGTGGGGATGACGGGGCGCCATCGATGAACGTGCTGGTGTCCGATGAGGGAGAGCGGGTTTTACCGGTGTTGTTGAGCGAGCCGGTGCGGATGAATAAAAACGACGTCTTCCGCCATCAAATGCCGAGCGGCGGCGGATATGGGAACGCTTATGAGCGCGATCCGGAGGACGTCCTCAACGACGTGATCCTGGGGAAGGTCTCCGTCGACGGGGCGAAGCGCGACTATAAAGTCGTGATCGTGTCTACCGATGACGGATATGCGGTCGACACCATTAAGACCGCGGAGATACGCGCAGCCTGATTTCAGGCGAACGTTCTTAAAAACGGCTCGACCGCGTCCGCGAAACCTTCAGGGTTGTCGATGTTCGACAAATGCGCGGCGTTCGGGATCAACTTGATTTCCGAGCCCGCGACCAGCCCATGCACCGCCTCGGCGGCAGCGGGGGGCGTGCGCTGATCCTGCTCGCCGGTGATGACGAGGCAGGGCTTGTCGATCTGTTTAAGGTGTTCGCGCACGTCTTCGGTGAAGACCGAACGCACGGTATCCAGGTAATTCTCGGCCGTCATCCCGGAGATCGATTTTCTGAGCGCCTCGTGGTGCGCCTCCGCCGTAGTCGGTAATAATGTGTCGGCGGTATAGGCGGCGGCGTAGTCTTCCATAGACATGCCGCCAATCTTCTCTTCCATGTCTTTGACGCGCGCCGGGCCGGCGTCGCCCAGATAGGCGAAGCTGTCGGCGTAGACGATCCCTAACACATCGTCGGGGGCGAGGGCGTGAAAGCGCGCGCACTGAAGCCCGCCCATGGAAATCCCCATGATGACGGCGGGCAGCAAACCCAGCTCTTTCAACGCGGCGTGCGCGTCCTCGGCGATCGCCTGCATGGTCGCGCCGCCGTTGTTGGTGGACTTTCCGTGCCCGCGCGCATCGAAGGCGACACACGTGAACCTGTCTTTCCAGCGTTCGATCTCCGCTTCCCACAGATAACTGTTGGTGCCCAGGCTGTGCAGCATCGCCAGCGTCGGTCCCTGGCCCGCGCGTTCGTAGTGGATCGTTTCCCCGTTGACGGAAATCTCGGGCATGTCGTCCCCCTTTTATTTATGAGCTTCCCTGACTGGTCATTTCGACCGCGATCAGGTTGGCGCCGTAACGCGCCTGTCCGGCCAGATCCATGGTCGGCGCGAGTTGCATGTATTCCTTGATCGCGACCAACGCGTCCCGGTCCCGGTCGGCGAGCTTGGCGATGTAATCATTGACGGTGGTTGAGAGTGCGCCCGCTTTCGCAACCCGCGTCACCAGCCCATGTGTGAAGGCCGCGTTCGCGTCGATCTCTTCGCGGCTTAAAACCAGATCGAGGATCGGCTTCGCCGGCATCTTCGGGAGGCACGCCGAAATCGCGAGGGTGGGGGGAAGGTTGTTGTCCATTTCGGGGAGGCTGAAGCGCGCCCCCTCATCGGCGATGGTGATGTCGCTCTGCGCCACGAACGCGCAGCCGAAACCCTTGGCGCGGCCCTGCACCACGGTCATGACCGGAACGGGCGTCCTGCGCAGATGTTCGTAAACACCCAAGATCGCGTCCGCAACACGTTCCCTGAAGTCGCGCGCGATGTCGGGGCGTTTCTGGCTGGGTTGGATACGCCGGCCGAGACAGAAGTCCTCGCCCTCGCCCCTGACGACGACGATCTTGATTGCCGGGTCTTTCCCCGCATCCTCGATGGCCTGGCCCAACTCACCCATGTCGGGCGGGCCTAGGGTGTTGCCCTCGTCAGGTGTGCAGAGCGTGACGTTCGCGACCGCGCCCGCCTTTTCGACCCGGAACCGGTCATTTTCTGTCGTCATTCATTCCTCCCCTTTATCCGTTCCCGCCGCATCGATCAGTTCGACGATCCGTTGCGGCAGGATCGGGCATTCGTTGATTCTTATACCAAACGGCTGGAGCGCGTTCTCAACCGCGGCGACGATGGCCGCCGGTGCCGGGATCGTACCCCCTTCGCCCGCACCCTTCACCCCCAAGGGGTTCAGAGGAGTCGGGCTATGCATGTGGATGATATCGCAATCCGGGATCATTTCAGCCGTCGGCATCAGATATTCGGCGAACGTCGTCGTCAACGGATTGGCGTCTTCGTCATAGACCATCCTCTCAAGAATGGCGTTACCGATTCCGTGCGCAACGCCGCCCTGCACCTGGCCGTGCACCAGCATCGGGTTGATGACGTTGCCGCAGTCGTGGACCACGACGTAATTTAATATAGTGACCAAACCGGTTTCCGGGTCGACCTCGACCTCGGCGACGTGCGAGCCGTTGGAATAGGTGGCCTGTGGCGGGGTGAAGTAGGCGGAAGCTTCGAGATCGGGTTTGATCCCTTCGGGTAAGACGTAGCCCGGCATCCCGCTGGTCATCTTCGCTAAATCGGAAAAGCCGATACTATCGCCCTGCTCACCCTTGATACGCACGAGCCCGCCGACGCACTCAAGATCGTCCTCTTCGACATCGAACTTGGCGGCGGCCATCTTCAATAATTTCCCCCGTACTTCGATCGACGCGGTGCGCACGGACGAACCCGCGTTGACCGTGATGCGGCTCGCGTATGTCCCCGCGCCTCTCGGCATCATGCCGGTATCGCCGACAACCACATCCACATCGGAAATGTCGACCCCCAGCTGATCGGCGCAGATCTGCGCCAAAGTCGTCTTGTGGGCCTGACCGGCGGGCGTCGCACCCGTATAGACCGCGACCCGGCCGTTGGTGAGGATGCGGATCGTCGCGCCCTCGAACGGGCCGAGGCCGGTCCCCTCGACGTAGTTCCCGATGCCGATCCCGAGATAGCGGCCTTCTTTCAATGCTGCCGCCTGGCGCTCCGGGAAGGTGTCGTATCCGGCGCGCGCCAACGCTTTATTCTGGGACTCCGGATAATTGCCGGTGTCGTAGATCACGGGCGCGCCGTCGCGATATGTCAGGCCCATTTTATAAGGCATGGCGTCGGCGGGGATGAAATTACGTCGGCGGACCTCAGCCGGGTCGATGGCGAGCTCACGTCCGATCAGATCGCACATCCGTTCCATCACGAAGACCGCCTGCGGGCGCCCGGCACCTCGGAGAGGGGTCGTGGGCACCATGTTGGTGAAGGCGACCGTCACGTCGATTTTGTATGAACCCAGTTTATAGGGACCCGGCACCGTCGTTGCCGAGATGTAGGGCATGATCGACCCCCACGGGAGATACGCGCCCGCGTCGTGAATCAAGGACCCCTTGAGGCCGAGGATATATCCGTCGTCATCGACGGCGGCGCTCAACTCCCATACCTGGTCACGTTCCTGGGTCGTGGTCAGGAAGTGTTCGCGCCGGTCCTCGGTCCAGCGGACGGGGCGGCCCAGCATCTGCGCCGCCGCCGGGATCACCATCTCTTCCGGGTAGACCTGGTTCTTGGGGCCGAACCCGCCGCCGACGTCGGGGGTGATAATGCGGACCTTGTCTTCCGGCATCCCGAACATGTCGACAACACCACGCTGGGTGTTGTGGGGCGTCTGCGTCGACGACCAGATTCTGAACGCATCCGATACCGCGTCGTAGATCGCGCAGACACCCCGGCACTCCATCGGGTGTCCGGTGCCCCGGTGGGGGACGTAGCGCTCTTTAATTATGTGCTTCGCTTCCTTGAACGCCTTGTCGATATCCCCGTAGCCGAGCGAGAACCGTGCTGCGACATTATCCGTCATATCACTATGTGCGACCGGTGCGCCGGGTTTGAGGGCGGTATCGCAGTGTCCGGCAGCGGGTAGGGGGTCCCAGTCGACGATCACGCGCTCGGCGGCGTCTTCCGCCTCATGGCGGCTTTCGGCGACGATCACCGCGACCGCCTCACCGACGAAGCAGACTTCCTCGCTGGCCAACGGTTCCTGGGTTATTGGATTGGTGATGGCCGGGTTCGGCACTTGTAAGAGAATGCGCTTCCCCTGCATCACGTCGGGCAGGTCTTTGGCTGTATAGACCGCGACGACGCCCGGCATCTTTCTGGCGTCTTCAATATCAAGATCGGTGAAGCGGGCGTGCGCGAAGGGGCTGCGGACGAAGGCCGCTTCCAGCATCCCGGGCAGTTTCAGATCGTCGAGGAACTGGCCCTTGCCCGTCAAAAGGTTCGGGTCTTCGAGCCGCTTGACGCTTTGGCCGACGAACACTTTCTCGGTCATGCCCGAGCCCCCTTCATCTCAGCCGCGACACTCAGGGCCGCCTTGACGATGGTGTCGTAGCCGGTACATCGGCAGATGTTCCCCGACAACGCCTCACGGATTTCAGGTTCGTCCGCGTCCGGATGGTCGCGCAAGTATGCCGTCAGCGTTGTCAGTATCCCGGGGGTACAGAAGCCGCACTGAAGGCTGTAGTTATCCATGAACGCCTGTTGCAGCTTACCGAGTGTGCCGTCGGCATTCGCCAACCCCTCAATCGTCGTGACCTCGCAGCCCTCCGCCTGCACGGCCAGCATCAGGCAGCCGCGCACGGCGTCTCCATTCACGAGAACCGTGCAGGCCCCGCAGACGCCATGCTCACAGCCCAGGTGCGTCCCCGTGAGGCCGATGACTTTCCTCAAGAAATCGGCGAGGGAGTAGCGATCCTCGACCGCCGCCGAGATGGGTTCCCCATTTACGACGACATTGATCTCGCGCGTGTGCTTTCCGTCAGGCATGAGAAATCTCCTTCGCCCGAGCGGCGGCATTCGTGAGGGAGCGGCGCACGAACGCGTCCGCAACGCGCTTTCGATAATCCGCCGTGATCAGGGCATCACCCATCATCTCTTGCTTCGCCGCCATCGAACCGGCGGCACGGAACAGATCGTCCGAGGGTGTCTCGCCGATGAGTGCTTCTTCGACATCGTTCAGTCGTACAGGTCCGTCATCGACGCCGATCAAAACGACGGCGGCGCGGTCGATCTCCCCTTTATCGTCGAGGGTGAGTTGGCTGCCGACACCGACCACCGCGAAATCCCCATGACGCTGGGCGAACTCGCGAAAGTCATAACCGTGGCCTTGTGGCCAGAGATCGAAAGAGACGCGGGTCAGGATTTCATCCGGTTCGATGTTGGGTGTCATATATCCCATCGGATAGTCAGCGATCGAAACTGTACGCTCGCCGCGCGTGCTGGTGAGGGTGATCTCGGCATCGTATAGAGCGGCGATCCCCATCAGTTCCGCCGCCGGGTCCATGTGGGCGAGCGACCCGCCGACGGTGCCCCGGTTCCGGGTCTGGACGTGACCGACGAAGCCGAGGGCTTCGCGGATGACGGGGGCGCGGATCGCGATCTCGTCGGATTCCAGCATCGTGCGCTGGCGTGTCATGCCCCCGAGCTCAACTCGGTCCCGGTCGATCCGGATGCCGGCGAGTTCACTCACCGGATTAAGATCGATCAGGTGATCGACCATCACATAACGGAGGTTCATCATCGCCATCAGCGATTGCCCGCCGGAAAGGAGGCGCGCGTTGTCCAATGACGCCAACATGCCGGTGGCGTCGTTTATCGTCTCGGCACGATGGTATTTAAAGGGGGCGGGCTTCATGAACCCTCCCCATTGTCTTTCGATTTCCCCCCGATGCTGGATTTGATCCCATGCCACAACAAAGAACCGACCTTGATCGCCTCGGCATCCGGCTCTTCGCCGCTCTCGATCTTGGCGGTTAGTCTGGTGGTGAATTGATCGACGAGGGATTGTGCCGTTCGCTCGATCACGCTGGCGCCGCGCGCGTACTGAATGATGCTGCCGGCAAGTTGTAAATCGGTGACGACATCGACGCGCGTGCCGGTGTCGTCGGGCGAAAGCGTGAACGCGACGTCCGCGTTGGCGGTGCCGCGGCCGCGGTCTTCGCGGCCCTTGGCGGAAACGCGGACGGTGCGGGTTTCGGGGTCGACGTCTTCGATCTTGGCGGTGCCCTGAAACGAGAGGGAGACCGGGCCGAGCTTCAGCTTGACCGTTCCCTCGAACGTTCGCTCGTCGATGATTTCGGTGAGTTCTGTCCCCGGCAGACAGGGTGCGACATAAGGAATGTCGAGCAAAAGCTTCCACGCGTCTTCCGGTGGTAAAGACAGAGTCAGGGTGTTCTCGATCTTCATATAAGTTCGGGGTCTTTGCCCCGCCTCCCAAAGTATCCCGTGTTGGCGGTTGTTTCCGCCATTGGCCCGGTTTATAGTTTGATATCGAATATTTCGATATCAAACCACTTTGCTGCAGGTGTTGTTATGAGTCAAGCGCAGGCCATCACCGTCGAAGAGGACAAATCGACCTCCGAGGGTCAGGACCTTGAGACCCTGCTGGCGCAATGGCGGCGCGAGCGGCCGGATATCGACCCGGCCGGCATCGCCGTTTGTGGGGCCGTGTGGCGGGCGGCGGAGCGTTTGCGCCGGGGTGTGCTGGATAATCTGACGGGGTACGATCTCGACCTGGCGGGTTTCGACGTCATCATGACGCTGCGCCGTCAGGGCAGGAATCAGGCGCTTTCGCCGTCGGCGCTGGCCAAAGAGATGATGCTCTCGACCTCGGCGATGACCAATCGCCTAGACCGGTTGGAGAAGCGTGGATTGATCCGGCGCACACGTGACCCGGAAGACCGGCGCGGTCTCAAGATCGTTTTATCGGACGAAGGGTTCGAACTCGTGGAGGGTATTTTCGCATCGCACGTCCGGACGGTGGAGAAAATGCTGGCGCCCCTCAGAAAAAAAGACCGCGACCTGCTGACGACTTTATCGCAGTCGATCGCGACCGGGTTTTAAACCGCATATTCACTCGCAATCGAACCGACGCACGAAGGTGTCCTGCATCTGCTGGGCGAAGCGTGCCGCGGCGACGGGCAGCGTGCGGTTTCTGAGCTGGCCGAAATAGAGAAAACCCGCCGGCACGTCGCGCACGTCGAGGGGGCGATGCACGATCCCTTCCTCGCTGTCATCGGTCGGGAGGCCGATGGGCAGTTGGAACGACACGATGTTCTCGGATCGCGCATAGTGGCGCAGGAAATCAAAACTATCTGACTCGATCACGGGCTCGAGGGTCAGCGACGTGCGCCGGACCGCCAACTCCATCAAATGCCGGATACCGTATGGCGCGGTCGGCAGGGCAATCGGAAACTTCAAACAGTCTCTGAGGCGGATGGTCTCGTTCTCCGCCAATGGATGATCCGGATGCAGGATCACGTGCACCGGTTGGCGGATCGTCAATAGGATCTGGAATTCCGACATTCTCACGGGTTCGAACACCAAGGCGAGGTCGGCGGTGAGGTCGATCAAGGCTTGCTCGGCGGCGGCCCGGTCACGGACCAAGACATCGAATGTCACCGCCTGGTGATCGGTGCGGTAGAGAGATATTTGCTCGGGCAAAAAGAACGGGAGTAGGGCCTGCGAGCACGCGATGGCGATGTGGCCGCGCCGCTCGCCGCTCAAATCCGCGATCTGGCTTTTGACCCTCTCCAAATCGCCAATCTGACTGCGGATGTGGTGGATCAGGATTTCCCCCGCTGCCGATAACCGGACACCACGCGGGAACCGCTCGAAGATGTCGACGCCCAGTTCCTGTTCCATCGCCAGGATGCGCCGGTTGAGTGCGGTCGAAGTGATCGCCAACGTCTCGGCGGCCTGACGGATCGACCCGGCGCGGGCGACGGCGTCGATATAGCGGAGCGGCATCATATGGCGCATCCGCGCCTCCTTTAACTGATGCAATTTTTGCAGCGGTAATGCGAATTCTTAGCAGCATACTGCATAACTGAATTCTGTTCTAGTTAGCACATGCACAATTTGGAAGACGCCCGCATGTCACAGAATTTGCCCCTCACCATCGGAACGCTGCATCAAGCCTATGCCGCCGGAACAAAACCGGAAGAGGTGATCGAAGCCTGCTACAGGCGCATTGATGAGGTCGCGGATCCGGGGATATTCCTGCATCAGATCCCGCTTGAAACCGCCATTTCCGACGCGCGTGCCCTGGGGCCGTTCGATCCGGTGAATAAGCCGCTCTGGGGTGTGCCGTTCGCCATCAAGGATAACGTGGACGCCAAGGGGGCACCGACCACGGCGGCCTGTCCGGCGTATGAATACGACGCCGGCGAAGACGCCTTCGCGGTTGCTGCGCTGCGTAACGCGGGCGCGATATTGATCGGCAAGACCAACCTCGATCAATTCGCGACGGGGTTGGTCGGGGTTCGAACGCCTTATCCCGTTCCGAAGAACGCGATCGATCCCGAGATCGTCCCCGGGGGCTCGTCGTCGGGTTCAGGGGTGGCCGTGGCGCATGGGATGGTCAGTTTTTCAATCGGGACGGATACGGCAGGGTCGGGCCGGGTGCCGGCGGCGCTTAATAACATCGTCGGGTTGAAGCCGTCGCTGGGCGCTTTGTCGAACGCGGGGGTGGTCCCCGCCTGTCTCTCTTTAGACACACTCTCCATCTTCGCGCTGACGGTCGAGGACGCCTACGCCGCGTTCCGCGCCGCCGCCGTCTTCAATCCGAACGACGCCTACGCGCGCGAATTCTCGTTCCCGCCGCTCGGCGGCCCATCGCCCATGTTCAAGGTGGGTATCCCCGATCAAAAGACGCGTGAGTTCTGCGGTGACGCGATCCAGTCCGGCGCGTTCGATACCGCGCTTGAAGATCTCAAATCACTGGGCGCCGAGATCACCGAGATCGATTTCACGCCATTTTATGAGACCGCGCAGATGCTTTATGGGGGTGTCTGGGTCGCGGAACGCTACACCGTCATTCAGGATTTGCTGGCCAGTAATCCCGACGCGGTTCATCCGGTGACCCGCGAAGTGGTCGAGGTCGCCAAACGTTTCGATGCCGCGGACACGTTTCGGTCGTTCTACAAGCTCCAGGAATTCAAACGTCAGCTACTTCCCATCATCAACAGCGTCGACATGCTGTGCGTGCCGACGATCCCGACGTTCTTCACCGTCACCGATCTCGAAAAAGACCCCATCGGCCCCAACAGCAAGCTCGGCACCTACACCAACTTCGTGAACCTGATGGATCTTTGCGGGATCGCGGTCCCGACGAAACGTCGAAGCGACGCCCGGCCCGGCAGCGTGACCCTGCTGGCGCCCGCCGGGCAGGACGAGAAGGTTGCCGCCGTTGCCGCCCAATTGCACGAGATGAGTGGCGCCACCCTGGGCGCCACCGGCTGGGCGCTGCCGAAACGGGACGCCGGCCCACCGCAACCTGGCACGTCGGAGATCGCCCTCGCGGTCGTCGGTGCGCACATGTCGGGCCTCCCGCTCAACCACGAACTGACACGACTGGGCGGGCGGTTCCTGAAAGCCTGCAAGACCGCCGCCTCTTACAAGTTGTTCGCCTTGCCGGGTGGTCCGCCCGTCCGGCCGGGGATGCTGTTCGACGCCGAAGGCGCCGCCATCGACCTCGAGGTCTGGGCGCTGCCGGCCAATAAATTCGGGGAATTCATCCAGGGTGTACCCAGGCCGCTTGGCATCGGCACGCTCGTTCTCGACGACGAGTCGGAAGTGAAGGGGTTCCTCTGCGAAGCCCATGCCGTCCAACAGGCGGAAGACGTCACCCGGTTCGGCGGGTGGCGGGCCTATCTCGGCCATCAATCATCAGAGCAATTGAAAACCAAGGAGAGCAGTCATGCGTAGACGCGATTTCATCAAGACCATGGGGGTCGCCGCGGGGGCGTCGGCGATTCCTTTCCTCAAGTTCCTGCCCGCCGAAGCGGCCGGGCGCGGTGACACCCTTGTCGTGGTGACCGGTAACGGTCCCAACAGCATGGACATCCAGCGCAAAGGCACCAACCGGCCGAGCTACCAGATCGCGGTCAATCTTTACGACCGGCTTGTCGGTTATGGGACCAAGACCCTCGAAGACGGCACGATGATGTACGACTACCAGACGCTTGAGCCGGAACTGGCCGAGTCGTGGGAAGTCGCCGCCGACGGCATGTCGATCACCTTTAAAATCAGAAAGGGCGCGACATTCTGGGACGGCATGCCGATCACGGCTCATGACGTTAAATGGTCGTTCGACCGCGCCGTCAGCCTCGGTGGTTTTCCGACCGTGCAGATGAAAGCGGGCTCGCTCGAGAAGCCGGAACAATTCGAAGCCGTTGACGACAGCACCTTCGTGATCAAGCTCCTTCGGAAATCGAAACTGACGCTGCCCGACCTGGGCGTTCCCGTGCCGATCATCTTCAATTCGAAGGTCGCCAAGGCCAATGCGACCGCCGACGATCCGTGGGCGACGGAATACCTGCACCGCACCCCCGCAGGCGGCGGCGCGTTCATGCTGGAACGTTGGGACCCGGGCCAACAGACCGTCTACAAGCGCTACGACGACTGGAAGAACGGCGATCTGCCGGGCGTCAAAAGGGTGATTATCCGCGAAGTCCCTTCCGCGTCGACGCGCCGGGCGCTTCTCGAGCGTGGCGATGCGGACGTGTCGCTCGACCTGCCGCCGAAGGACTTCGCCGAGTTGAAGAAATCCGGCAAGTTCACCATCAACGCGGCGCCGATCGAAAACTCCCTCGCTGCCATCGGTCTCAACCTCACGTTCGAGCCGTTCAAGAAGAAGGAAGTGCGCCAGGCCATCGCGTACTCGGTCCCTTACGATCAGATATTCAAACAGGCCGCGTTCGAACGGGGTATCCCGATGTGGGGTGGGAAGTCGTTCTCGCCCGAAACCATCGAATGGCCGCAGCCGTTTCCCTACGACACCGACTACGACAAGGCGAAGGCGCTTCTGAAGGAAGCGGGCTACGCCGACGGGTTCGAAGTGCCGCTGTCGTTCAACCTCGGTCTCGCGCAGTGGTCGGAGCCGATGTGCCTGCTTTTACAAGAGAGCCTCGCCAAGGTCGGCATCAAGGCGACCATCGACAAGATCCCCGGTGCCAACTGGCGGACCGCGGCGCTGGTCGAGAAGAAGCTGCCGATGCACATCAAGAACTTCGGCGGCTGGCTGAATTACCCGGATTACTACTCGTTCTGGGTCTACCAGAAGGGGCGGCTGTTCAACTCGATGAACTACCACAATGAAGAGGTGGAGAAGATCACCGACGAGACCCTTCACCTCGAAGTCGACCATCCGGACTACGAACCGAACATCAAGAAGCTGCTCTCGATCTTCTTCGACGAGGTGCCGCTGATCCCGGTCTACCAGCCGTATCTGGATGTCGCGACGCAGAAGAGCGTCACCGGCTACGAGTACTACTTCCACCGCCAGCTCGACTGCCGCTCGTTCAAAAAAGCGACGGCGTAAGCACGGCACCGGCAACAGGACGCGGAGCAGGAACATGAACGGCAGCACGAAGATACGCATCATCGCGGGACGGCTTATGCAGGCCCTACCGTCCGTCTTCGGCATCATCGTCGTGACGTTCCTGCTGACGCGCGCTTTGCCGGGCGATCCGGCGGTTTATTTCGCCGGCCCGGCGGCCGACGAAAAATCGATCCAGCAGGTCAGGGAATCGCTCGGTCTGGATAAAAGCCTGCCCGAGCAGTTCCTGATCTACCTGGGCGATCTGGTTCAAGGGGATCTTGGCGTCTCCGTGAGTACCGGTTTTCCGGTCGCGGAAGAGTTGTGGCGCAGATTGCCGGCGTCATTGGAGCTGACGCTTCTGGCGTTGATCTTCTCGATCTCGGTCGCGATTCCGTTGGGTATCGCGGCGGCGACACGGCCCAACACGTGGGTCGATCAAGTCTGTCGCCTGATCGTCACGGCGGGGGTATCGCTGCCGGTGTTCTTCACCGGTTTGTTCATGGTCTACATATTCTACTACATACTGGGCGTGGCGCCGTCGCCGCTGGGCCGGCTCGACATCATCTATCTGTCGCCCCCACCGGTGACCAATTTCTATACCATCGACGCATTGATCGCGGGTGACTTCGAGCTTTTCTTCGCCGCCCTCGCGCAGCTCGCGTTACCGGCGATCACGCTCGGGACCTTCACGCTGGCGCCTCTGGCGCGGATGACGCGGGGCGCGATGCTGCAGGTTCTGTCGAGCGATTTCATCCGGACCGCCAGGGCCTCCGGGTTAAGGCGCTCGACCGTTCTTTATACCTACGCCTTCAGAAACGCGCTGCTTCCCATCCTGACGACGTTGGGCATGGTGTTCTCGTTCATGCTGGGTTCGAACGTTCTGGTTGAAAAAGTGTTCGCCTGGCCCGGCATCGGCTCGTTCGCGATCGAGGCGCTGATCGTTTCCGATTACGTCGCCGTGCAGGGCTTCGTCCTCGCCATGGCTATTCTTTATGTGCTCCTAAACCTCACCATCGACATTCTTTATACGCTGATCGACCCACGTGTCGGGCTGGATAGCTGAGGGCCGGGATATGAACGAGTTCTTCAAGCATCTGAGATACGTCCTCACCGAGAACCCGGTCACGCTGGTGGCGGGGACGCTGTTCATGATGTTCGTGATCCTGGCGGTCTTCGGCCCCTTGATCGTGCCTTACGATCCGCTCGCGAGTAACGCTTCAAGAACGCTGCAACCCCCAAGCTGGGATCATTGGTTCGGGACCGATCAGTTGGGCAGGGACGTGTTCAGCCGGGTGTTGGTGGCAACGCGGCTCGATCTTGCCATCGCGGTGTCCGCCGTCGCCATCTCGTTCGTGTTGGGGAGTGTGCTCGGATCGCTCGCCGGGTTCTTCGGCGGCTGGACCGATAAACTCGTCGGACGCCTGACCGACACCATCATGGCGTTCCCGTTGTTCGTGCTCGCGATGGGGATCGTCGCCGCCATGGGCAACACCGTTGAGAACATCGTTTATGCGACCGCGATCATCAACCTGCCGTTCTATGCTCGCGTCGCCCGGACCGAGGTGAACGTCCGGCGCAATGCGGATTTCGTGCTCGCCGCACGTCTCGCCGGGAACTCGTCGATAAGACTGTTGGCGACACATATCTATCCCAACACGCTGCCGCCGATGATGGTGCAGGTGTCGCTCAACATGGGGTGGGCGATTCTGAATGCCGCCGGGTTGTCGTTTATCGGGTTGGGCGTTCGCCCGCCGACCGCCGAGTGGGGGATCATGGTCGCCGAGGGCGCGGGCTATATCGTGTCCGGCGAATGGTGGTTGGCGCTGTTCCCGGGCGCGGCCCTGATGCTCGCGGTCTTTTGTTTCAACCTGCTGGGCGACGGTCTTCGTGACCTGATCGACCCGCGCCGCCGGACGTGAGGAAAAGATCATGAACGAACGCGTTCCCGTCCTTTCGGTCAAAGACCTGAGTGTCGAGTTCCGCACCCGAAGCGGTGTCGTCAAAGCGCTCGAGAACGTCTCGTTTCACGTCAACCGGGGCGAGATGATCGGCATCGTCGGCGAGTCGGGGTCGGGGAAGTCGGTTTCCGCTTTGACGGCGATGGGAATCCTCGACGAGGCAGGCCGGGTCACCCAGGGCTCGATCAACCTGGGCGGTCTCGATGTTCTGAATGCGTCCGAGCGGTATTTGCAAGAAATGCGGGGCCGCGATGTCTCTATGATCTTCCAGAGCCCGCGCACGGCGCTCAACCCGATCCGCACCGTGGGCAAGCAGATCGGCGACGTTCTAAGGCGGCACGGTTCGGCAACGCGCCAGACCGTGCGTGCGCAAGCGATTAAATCTTTGATGAGCGTGCGCATCCCCGACCCCGAAAGGCGCCACGACGCCTACCCTTTCGAATTATCGGGGGGGATGTGCCAGCGCATCATGATCGCGATGGCGCTCAGTTGTCAGCCGGAGCTTCTGATCGCCGACGAGCCGACGACCGGCCTCGACGTCACGACACAAGCCGCGATCATGGATCTGATCAAGGAGTTGGCAAAAGAACGCAACATGGCGACCGTTCTGATCACCCACGATCTGGGGATGGCCGCCGATTACTGCGACCGCATCGTCGTGATGCATGCGGGGCACGTGATCGAACAGGCGCCGACGGAAGAGTTGTTCCTGAAGCCCCGCCATCCGTACACCGCCAAGCTGATGAAGGCGACACCGCACGGGGAAGGGTCGCTCGACGATATCGAGTCCATCGCTGGTGGGTTGCCCGATCTGCGGTCCGAACATCTACCCCCTTGCCGGTTCTCGGCGCGCTGCGAGCGGCATGAAGATATGTGCGACATGCCCGCCCTGATCGCGGACGAGGTCTCGCCCGGGCATATGGTAACCTGCAGGAGGCCCCTATGAGCGCCTTGCTCGAAGTCGACGACCTGAAAAAGCACTACGTCCTCGCGGGGCAGGGGCCATCCGACAACCCGTTGATTCGTTGGGTGCGGTCGCGCATGACCAGTGCCGAGGACCACACACCAATCCTCCATGCCGTTGACGGGGTGAGCTTCGAGATTAATCCGGGTGAGAGCCTCGGTCTCGTCGGGGAGTCCGGCTGTGGGAAGTCGACTCTGGTCGGGATGCTGGCGAGATTATCCGACAAGAGTTCAGGTTCGATCCGGTTCGCGGGGAAGGATATCGGCGAGGTGCCGTCGAAGGTGTTTCACGCCGAGCCCGAACGGACCGATATTCAGATCGTTTTTCAGGACCCGCACGAAAGCCTCAATCCGCGCTTCACGTCGTTCGACACCATCGCCGAGCCGTTGAAGCGATTGAAGGGGATCACTGATAAAAAAGAGCTGACCGAACGGGTCGAAGCCGTCGCCGCACAGGTCGACCTCCCGAAAATGCTGCTGAGCCGTTTCCCGCATCAGCTTTCGGGGGGGCAGAAGGCGCGGGTCAATATCGCCCGGGCGGTCGCGGTCGAACCCAAACTTTTGATCCTGGATGAGCCGACCTCGGCGCTCGATGTGTCGGTGCAGGCGGTGATTCTGAAACTTCTCGTCCAACTCAAAAACGATCTCGGGATGAGCTATCTGTTCGTATCGCACGATCTGAACGTGGTCAGATTATTGTGTGACCGGGTCATCGTGATGTACCTCGGCCAGATCGTCGAAAGCGGCCCGGCGGAGGAAATCTTCACGAAACCGGCGCACCCCTACACCAAAGCGTTGATCTCGGCGATTCCGAATTCGGCCGTAGTGGGCAATCAGCGGGTAAGGCTCACGGGAGATCCGAAAAGCCCGATCGACCCGGATCCCAACGCGTGCCGCTTTCATGGGCGTTGCCCCATGGGCGAGGACAAGTGCGCCCGCGCCGCGCCGCCGAAAGTCGATGTGACGTCGGATCACTATGCGGTCTGTCATTTCGCGCAATCGGCATGAGGAAGCAGCGATGACCGAGACATATATAAGTGCCGATCCTTACCCCTGGCCCTACAACGGTGACCTGCGCCCGGATAATACGGCCCTGATCATCATCGACATGCAGACCGATTTCTGCGGAATCGGGGGTTATGTCGATCAGATGGGCTATGACCTGTCGCTCACCCGCGCGCCGATCGAACCGATCAAGAGCGTGCTCTCGGCGATGCGGGACAAGGGCTACATGATCATCCACACGCGCGAAGGCCATCGGCCCGATCTTTCCGATCTTCCGGCGAACAAGCGCTGGCGCTCGCGTCAGATCGGGGCGGGGATCGGCGATCCGGGACCGTGCGGCAAGATTCTGGTACGTGGCGAGCCCGGCTGGGACATCATCGAGGATCTCTACCCCATCGATGGTGAACCGATTATCGACAAGCCGGGGAAGGGGGCTTTCTGCGCCACGGACCTCGAACTGATCCTGAATACGCGGGGCGTTCAGAACATCGTTTTAACCGGGATCACCACGGACGTCTGCGTCCACACCACCATGCGCGAAGCCAACGACCGGGGGTTCGAATGCGTGATGCTGGAGGATTGTTGCGGGGCGACGGACAAGGGCAATCATGATCACGCGGTGAAGATGATCAAGATGCAGGGGGGCGTGTTCGGGTCGGTCTCGAATTCGGCGGCGTTGATCGCGAGCCTGCCGGGATGAAGGCGTTTTCGCTCTCAGGCGTGCTCAACGACCCGGGCGTACGTGCAAATCTGGATTGGGAGCCATTCCGCGACGGCGTCGAGATCAGCCCGGTCTATCGCACCGATGACCCGGCGGGGCCGAGCGCGGCGTTCCTGAGATATGCGCCGGGCGCCAAGGTGCCGAAACACATGCACCCGGGTTTCGAGCATATCCTGGTGCTCGAAGGATCGCAGTCCGACGAGAACGGGAGTCATAAAGCCGGTGACATGGTGATCAATCCACCCGGGACGGCACATTCGGTTTCAAGCGAAGAGGGGTGTCTCGTTCTCGCGGTGTGGCAGGCGCCGGTAAAGTTCGTGGATGGCTGAGTTAACCCGCCGCCTTGCCTTTCGGTTTGATGCCCATGCGTTCCTCGTTCTGGCGCTTAAGTTCCTGCAGATATTCATGGTGATTTTCGGTGCTTTGATAGAGATAGCGAAGCACCCGGGTGTGGAGCTTCGGATCGTCCGTAAACCAGGATGCGATGGTGGTCAGGAATTTATCGGTGGCGCCGCTTTGGACCGGTGATTTCGCGTCATCTTCGAGCACCGCGATGCAGTAAGCGACATGCGCGATCAGGCGCATGATCTCGGGCGGGGCGGTCAGACGTTTCTCGGCCATGCGCTCGAGGATGTCGACGCGCTGTTCGACTTCCAGATGCTCGAGCTTGTTGAGGATGTAGTCTTTAACGATCCGGATCGCGGCCGCATAGGCCTGCGTCTCGCCAACGGTCTCCCGGCTGACCTCATCGATCTCACCGGACATTTCCGACAATATATCCTGCCGGTCCTCACGTCTGCCGATGAGGAGGTAATGGATCGCCGATGAAAGGGCTTTTTGCGCCCTTTCGCGTTTGGATAATCCGAACATGAACCTAAAATCTACCCCTGCATCCTTACGCTTCAATTACAAACTTATCAAACTTTGGGTGTGCGGGGGCACGGCACATGGGATGCGCCTGTCAGATAAAGTCGAAACCGCGCGCTTTCAGGGCCGCGCGCAACCCGGCCCGCGCTTTGGCGGCGAACTTGGCATCGACCTCGTCCGACCACGAATCGACCGTCGTCTGCTTCCCAATGCTCTCATAGTGCTGGCGTAGGTCGGCGTTATAGGGATCGATCGTCGATAGGGAGGCGGCCGGATCGTAGGTCTCGTGATGGACGATACCGTTCACCGGCATGCGCGGCTTTTGTTTCGGGGCTTCGTCGGGAAAGCCCAGGCACATCCCGAAAACGGCGTAGGTCCGTTGCGGCAGTTCCAGGATTTCCGCGATCTTTTCCGGGTCGTTGCGGACGGCGCCGATCATGACACCTTGAATCCCGAGTGATTCTGCGGCGATATACGCCGACATACCCACCAATGCGGCATCGATGGTCGCGACCAGGCCCATTTCCAGGTTGTTGTTGTCGATGGTGTGGCCGTTGCGCTGAAAAGCGGACTCGATCCGCGTCAGATCGGCGAGAAATGCAAGAAATACGGGACAGGAAACGATGTGCTTCTGGTTGCCGCAGGGAACGGAAATCCGCTCTTTCCGGTCCTGATCGCGGACGACGACGACACTGTAAGCCTGCACGTTGGAAGACGTCGGCGCGCGGAGCGCGGCGCCCAGAATGGCGTCCACATGGGCGTCCGTGACCGGGGTGTCGGCATATTTGCGAATGCTGCGCCGGCCAAGAAGGGCGTTGATGGTCTCGCTTTCGATGCCGTTTGCGAGGGCGTCTGGGCTCATGGGTTAGCTCCGTCGTCAATATCTGTCGGGTTGGTTTCTTTGGATCATGCCCTCACGGAGGAAGCGTTTGCAATGCAGCAAATGGGTTCACAGCAGACGCATTCCATATTATGAATATGTTTAGGTTTGCAGGGATTGATTTGAATCAATTACGGTCTTCGCACATGCACCTATAAGTGCTCGAAGACAATCTCCGGAGGGGGAGTCTACTCATGTGTCAGACGGGGTTGGAACCATGAACCTATTGATGATTTTACCGCTCGCCATCGGCGCGCTCCTCGGACTTTATCTGTCCGCGGGATCGGTCGATACGACGATTTATCTGCACGGGTTATTACTGACGGCATTCTGTGTCGTCTTCATTTTCCGTGTCATTCAAAGTGACGGCAAAACCGGTGGACCGGCAAACCCGAACTCGTCCATCGATTACAACGATGCCGTCGTGCGGGCGGGTGTCATCGCGACCACGTTCTGGGGCGTGATCGGCTTCACGGTCGGTCTGGTGATCGCCCTGCAGCTGGCCTTCCCGGTTCTCAACCTTGATCTGCCCTGGACCAGCTTCGGCCGGCTCCGGCCGCTGCACACCTCTGCGGTGATCTTCGCGTTCGGCGGTAACGCGCTGCTGATGACGTCGTTCCACGTCGTTCAGCGCACCTGCCAGGCGCGTCTCGCCGGCGGATATGCCCCTTGGTTCGTGTTCTGGGGCTATCAGCTGGTCATCATCATGGCGGCGACGGGTTACGTGTTCGGCGTTACGCAGGGTAAGGAATATGCCGAGCCCGAATGGTACGTCGATCTGTGGCTGACCATCGTTTGGGTGACCTATCTGCTGGTGTTCCTGGGGACGCTCTGGAACCGGAAAGAGCCGCATATCTATGTCGCCAACTGGTTCTACCTCGCCTTCATCGTGACCATCGCGATGCTGCACATCGTCAACAACCTGGCGCTGCCGGTCAGCTGGTTCGGCGCCAAGTCCTATCCGGTCTTCGCCGGTGTCCAGGATGCGTTGACGCAGTGGTGGTACGGTCACAACGCGGTCGGGTTCTTCCTGACGGCGGGCTTCCTCGGGATCATGTACTACTACATCCCCAAGCAGGCCAACCGTCCGGTCTATTCCTATCGCCTTTCGATCGTGCACTTCTGGTCGCTGATCTTCCTCTACATCTGGGCCGGTCCGCACCACCTGCACTATACGGCGCTCCCCGACTGGGCGCAGACCCTGGGGATGACGTTCTCGATCATGCTGTGGATGCCGAGCTGGGGCGGGATGATCAACGGTCTGATGACCCTTTCGGGGGCGTGGGACAAGCTCCGCACGGACCCGATCCTCAGAATGATGGCGATCTCCGTCGCGTTCTACGGGATGTCGACCTTCGAAGGCCCGCTGATGAGCATCAAGGCGGTCAACAGTCTCAGCCACTATACCGACTGGACGATCGGCCACGTGCACTCCGGTGCGCTCGGCTGGGTCGGCATGGTGAGCTTCGGCGCGATCTACTTCCTGGCGCCGGTCATGTTCAACCGCGAACGTCTGTATTCCCTGCGCCTGGTTTCCGCGCACTTCTGGCTGGCGACGCTGGGCATCGCGCTCTACGCCGCCGCGATGTGGGTGTCGGGCATCCTGCAGGGTCTGATGTGGCGGTCCTATGACGTGCTCGGCTTCCTCGAGTATTCGTTCGCCGAAACCGTTGATGCCATGCACCCGTTCTATGTCATCCGCGCCATCGGCGGCGGGATGTACGTGGTGGGCGCGCTGATCATGGCCTGGAACGTGTACCGCACGGCCAGGGGCGATGTCAGAACCGAAAAGCCGTATGTCGATGCGCTTGCGCAACCGGCCAGCGCATAAAGGAGATCGAAAATGTTCGACCACGGTAAACTAGAACGCAATTCGATCCTGCTTGTGATCGGCATCCTTGTCGTCGTCTCTATCGGCGGCATCATCGAAATCGCGCCCCTGTTCTATCTGGAAAGCACGATCGAGAAGGTGAAGGGCGTGCGCCCGTACACGCCGCTCGAGCTTGCCGGCCGGAACATCTACATCCGCGAGGGGTGCTACAACTGCCACAGCCAGATGGTGCGGCCGTTCCGTGACGAGTTGGAACGCTACGGCCACTACTCGCTGGCGGCGGAAAGCATGTACGACCACCCCTTCCAATGGGGCTCCAAGCGGACCGGGCCGGACCTGGCGCGTGTCGGCGGGAAGTATTCCGACGAATGGCACCGGGCGCACATGCACGATCCGCGCTCTCTGGTGCCCGAAAGCGTCATGCCGGGCTATCCGTTCCTCGCCGAAAACGAAGTCAGGAGCTTCGACATCGCCGATCACCTGAAAGCCAACAAGGCAATCGGGGTGCCGTACACCACCGAAATGATCGAAGTGGCGCTCGCCGACATGATGGCTCAGGTCGATCCGGACAGCGACGGCGCCGAAGGTGTCATGGAACGTTATCCGGGCGCCAACGTCCGCAACTTCGACGGCAAGCCGGGTAAGCCGACCGAACTCGACGCGCTGATCGCCTATCTGCAGGTGCTTGGCACGATGGTCGACTTCTCGTCCTACAACGCCGACGAAAACCTGCGCTGAGGAGAACCGACATGGATTACACGACACTTGCCGAGTTCGCCCAGACCTGGGGCCTGGTCTATATGGTTGCGATTTTCATCGGCGTCCTGATCTACGCCCTCAGACCCGGCGCAAAGAAGAAGTTTGACCGCGCGGCGCGTATCCCGCTCAAGGAGGATTGAGACATGGCCGAAAGACACGTTGATCAACTTTCCGGCACCGAGACGACCGGACACGAGTGGGACGGCATTCGCGAACTCGATAACCCGCTTCCCAGATGGTGGCTCTGGATCTTCTATGCCTGCGTGGTGTGGTCGATCGGCTACTACATCGCCTATCCGGCGATCCCGCTGGTTTCCGGCTACACCAAAGGCGTCTTGGGCTACAGCTCCCGCGCCGAGGTGCAGAAGGAAGTGGCGAAAGCCAAGGAGGCGCAGTCAGAGTACCTGTCCGCCATCGAGGCCGCGTCGCTTGAGGAGATCCGTACCAAGCCGGAACTGCTCGAATTCGCACTCGCGGGTGGGAAGTCGGCGTTCAACGTCAACTGTTCGCAGTGCCACGGTTCGGGCGCGCAGGGGGCGTTCGGCTATCCGAACCTGAACGACGACGAGTGGTTGTGGGGCGGTTCGCTGGAAGCGATCCATACCACCATCATGCACGGTGCCCGCAACACGCAGAGCGACGACGCGCGCGTCTCGATGATGCCGGCATTCGTGAAAGACGGTATCTTCACGCGTGCGCAGGCCGGTCAGGTGGCCGAATACGTGCTGTCCCTATCCGGAAACGCGACCGATCAGGCTGCGGCGGCCGAAGGCAAGCAACTGTTCCAGGACAACTGTGTTGCCTGTCATGGTGAGGGGGGCGTCGGCATGACCGAACTCGGTGCACCGCCGCTCAACAACAACATTTGGCTCTATGGTGGCGACAAGGAAACGATCGTCGAATCGATTTCCAACAGCCGCGGCGGCGTGATGCCGGCATGGGGTAAAATCCTCGATGCCCCGACAGTCAAACAGTTGACCATCTACGTCCACTCGTTGGGGGGCGGACAATAGTCTGACGAGGAAGCATCCACCCATTGCAGGCGTCATCCCCGGGGCGGGCGGGGCTGACGCCTGAACCTCCTGATAGCGGCGTGAACACATGACCACCGAAACTGAGATTGCCCAAGACCCCAAGACCGCTCCCGACATCACGCGCCACGATGTCGAAGCGGTTAACAAAAGTGAAAACCGCTCTCTTTACAAGAAACGCGTCAAGATTCACCCCAAGCGCGTCTGGGGCACCTTCCGGAAGCTGAAGTGGTGGATCATGGCGATCACGCTGGGTGTCTACTACATCACGCCGTGGATCCGCTGGGACCGTGGTCTCGGCAACCCCGACCAGGCGGTCCTGATCGATTTCCCGCACCGGCGCTTCTATTTCTTCTTCATCGAGATCTGGCCGCAGGAAGTTTATTACTTCGCGGGATTGTTGATCATGGCGGCGGTCGGGCTGTTCCTGGTTACCAGTGTCTTCGGACGTGCATGGTGCGGCTACGCCTGCCCACAGACGGTTTGGACCGACCTGTTCATCTGGGTCGAGCGCTTCGTCGAGGGTGATCGTGCCGCGCGTATCCGTCTCGACAAGGCGCCGATGTCGGTTTCGAAGGCGGTGAAGCGGGTCGTGAAGCATGCGATCTGGTTGTTGATCTCGGTCGCTACCGGCGGGGCGTGGATCTTCTATTTTGCCGACGCACCCACCCTGGCGCAGGATTTTATTCTGTTGGACGCACAACCCGTCGCGTACATCACCGTCGCCGTGCTGACCTTCACCACCTATTCGCTGGGTGGGCTGATGCGCGAACAGGTCTGCACTTATATGTGTCCGTGGCCGCGTATTCAGGGTGCGATGATGGACGAGCACTCGCTGACCGTGACCTACAAGCACGACCGGGGGGAACCGCGCGCCCCTTATAAGAAGGGTGAAACGTTCGAGAACCGGGGTGACTGCGTCGACTGTAAGGCGTGCGTGGTTGCTTGCCCGGCGGGGATCGACATCCGAGACGGTCAGCAGCTCGAATGCATCACGTGTGCGCTGTGCATCGATGCATGCGACGACGTGATGTCGAAAATCGGCCGGCCGCGCGGTCTGATCGATTATGACTCCGTCGCCGCGATGAACGCGCGTATCGAGGGTAAGCCTGCGAAGCTGAAGCCGATCCGCTTCCGCACCGTGGCTTATTTCTGTCTGTGGGCGGCGATCGGACTGTTCATGCTGTTCGTGTTTGTCGGCCGTACCGAGTTGGATATCAACGTGCTCAGGGACCGCAACCCGATCTATACGAAGCTCGCGGACGGCTCGATCCAGAACGCTTACACCTTCAAGATCCTCAACAAGGCGCGGATCGAGCGTTCGGTGTTCCTTGAGATCACCGAGCCCCAGGGCGCACGCATGAAGGTTGTCGGTGCCGCCGATACCGAACCCGCGATGACGGCATTGTTCGATCTGAACCCGGATACCCTGCAAAGCTTCCGGCTTCTGGTGCAGATGCCGGGCGATATGATCGACGACGAAGCGACCGATATCACTTTCCAGCTTCGCGACATGTCCAACGGGGAAACCGCCACGTATGATAGTGTGTTCAGGGCACCCGAAAGATGAGCACCACGACGATGAATGAAAAACCCGCCTTCAGGATCACCGGCCGTATGGTGTTCTTTGGTCTGGTCGCCTTTTTCGGGGTGATCGCCGCGGTCAACGGGGTGTTTATGTTCTATGCATTGGATACGTTCCCTGGCCTGACGACCGAGGACTCCTATAAAAAAGGGATTGTCTATAACCGCACCCTCGACGACGCCGAAGCGCAGAAGCGGCTGGGCTGGTCGAGCGCCGTCGCCGTCGGCGATGACGGTCTGTTGACTGTAACCATGACGGATAAGATCGGCGCGCCGCTTGCCGGGGCGCTGACGACGGTCTCGATGACGCGCCCGTTGGGTGAAGACCGGGCGATTACCGTTGATATGAGAGAGATTTCCGAAGGCCGGTATCAGGGGCGTTTCGACGCGCCGTTGCATGGCCGGTGGAAGGCTGAGGTGACGGTCCGCAGGGGCGGTGATTCCTATCGTATGCGCCATGAGGTGATGGTGAAGTAATGAACGTCGTTTCGCCCGCGCGGAAGGTCACGCTGCCCGAAGATGCCGGTATCGCGGATTGCTGCGATGCCGGAACGCTGGCGAACGTGACCGTCGCGTCGCAAGGGCCGAAACCGGTCGATCCGTCGACGCTGGCGTTAAACGACCCTTCGGCGTTCATAACGCATGACCGTGACGGGGGTGCCTCTCTCAATCTTCTCGTTGAGAATCTTCACTGCGCCGCCTGTATCGGCAAGATCGAACGCACCCTGCACGCGTTTCCGGGCGTGAGCGCGGCGCGTGTGAATATGAGCACCCGGCGGCTCCACGTCGCGTGGCATGAGGGGGAGGCCGATCCTTCCGAACTGATGCGTGCCGTTCAGGCGCTGGGGTATCCGGTGACGCCGTTCGACCCCAATGAGCTCGCCGGGTCGGAAAGCCGCGAGGACAAACGTCTTCTTTCGGCGATGGCGGTCGCAGGCTTCGCCGCCGCCAACGTGATGTTGCTTTCGGTGTCCGTGTGGTCCGGTCATGCCGGCGGCATGGGTGACAACACGCGTACGCTGTTCCACTGGATCTCAGCTTTGATCGCATTGCCTGCCATCGTCTATGCGGGTCAGCCGTTCTTCCTGAGCGCCGTCGCCGCGTTGAAGGCGAAAAGCCTCAATATGGATGTGCCGATCAGTCTCGCCGTGATACTGGCCGCGGGGATGAGCGTCTATCAGACGGCCCACGCGGCGGAACATGCATATTTCGATGCGTCGGTATCGTTGTTGTTCTTCCTTCTGATCGGCCGCTACCTCGACCAGCGTGCACGTTCGAAAGCGCGCTCGGCGGCGACGCATCTATTGGCGCTACAGGCCCGCGCCGCGACCGTGATCGACGATGACGGCCGCCAGCACGCCATGCGTATCAATGAAATTGCCGAGGGGATGACGGTCCTTGTAGCCGCGGGGGAACGGGTGCCGGTCGATGGTGCCGTCCTCGAAGGCCGCTCCGATATCGACACGCAGCTTTTAACCGGGGAAACCCTGCCGAAACTGGCGGCGCCGGGCGAACGGGTTTACGCCGGCACGCTCAACCTTACCGCGCCGCTCCGGGTGCGGACCACGGCCCGCGCCGATGCGACGCTTTTGTCCGAGATCGTGAAGCTGATGGAGTTGGCGGAACAGGGACGCGCCCGTTACATCCGCCTTGCCGACCGGGTCGCCCGGATTTATGCGCCGGTTGTGCACATTCTGGCGGCGGCGACGTTCGCGGGCTGGATCGTTTTCACCGACGCCAGCTGGCAGACGTCGCTGATGGCGGCGATCGCGGTTTTGATCATCACCTGCCCGTGTGCTTTGGGGCTTGCCGTGCCGGCCGTTCAGGTGGTGGCGTCTTCCCGGCTTCTGAAGGCGGGCGTTCTCGTCAAGGCGGCGGATGCGCTGGAAAGGCTGAGTGAGGTCGATACCGTCGTGTTCGACAAGACCGGGACGCTGACACTCGGCATGCCCGAACTGATCGGTGGGGAATACGATGAGACGTTGCTAAGCCGTGCCGCCGCGCTTGCCGCCCATAGCCGCCATCCGCTTTCCAGGGCCTTGGTGGCGGCGGCAGACGGGCATGAAGGCATCTCCGCCAGCGATGTCCGCGAAGTCCCGGGCCGGGGCCTCGAAGGGACGCTGGATGGGATGACGGTGCGCCTTGGCAGTGCGGCATGGTGCGGCGGCGATACATCTTCCGGCTCGCAAGGCCTCTCAGAGATTTTTTATGCCGTCGACGGCCGGGTCGTCGCCAATTTCAGGTTCGAAGATGCCTTGCGAAACGATGCGGGGGACGTTGTCGCGGCGTTGAAGAAGCAGGGAATGAGGGTCGAGCTTCTGTCCGGGGATACCGAGGCCGCCGTGGCGCGCGCGGCGGCGCGGCTGGGCATCGATCGTTGGAAGTATGGCTGCCTGCCCGCCGACAAAACCGAACGGCTCGAACAGCTGGCGAACGAAGGCCGGTGCGTGCTGATGGTGGGCGACGGTCTCAACGACGCGCCGTCGCTGGTCGCGGCCCATGTCTCGATGTCGCCGACGAATGCCGCCGACGTCAGCCAGACCGCCGCCGACCTGTTGTTCCAGGGGGCGGGCCTGACCCCCGTCATGACGGCGATCCGTGTCGCGCGCATGTCGACGCGTTTGGTGAAGCAGAACTTTGCCCTGGCGTTTCTTTACAACAGCATCGCGGTCCCTCTTGCCGTGATCGGGCTTGCGACTCCGTTGGTCGCGGCGGTGGCGATGTCGTCGAGTTCGATCGTGGTGACACTCAACGCCCTCAGACTGAAGTGGGTTAGATAGGAGACGTGCGTTGGAGATCGTCGGCTACCTGATTCCGATCGCGTTGTTTCTGGGGTTGCTTGGTTTAGGCGCGTTTCTCTGGTCTCTCAAATCCGGACAGTTCGACGACCTCGACGGTGCGGCGGAACGCATCCTGCTCGATGACGACGAACGGCCACATCAGAAATCTTCCGAGCATTCCGATGAGACGCCCGGAGAAAAGCCCGAAGAAAAGCCCGGAGAAAAGCCTGAAGCGCGCCGCTAGGCTCTCTGTTATGATCGCAGGAGTGAATTGACGGAGGCGGCATGAACGGCGGAGGCGAAGACGCGTGGCACCGGCGCCGCAGATTGAACCGCCTGATCCGGTTTTTCATGGTGGTTGTTTTGATGGCGCTTGCATTAAGACTCATCATTTTCCTGATCGAGGACGGTGAGCGGATGACGCCGGAAGAAGGGGCGAAACTGCCTCCCATCGAAACCCCGGCGCCCGCGCACTGACTGACGGATCAACAAAGGACGGCCCATGCTCGACCTGCTCAAGAAGATTTTCCGTACGCTCGATGACGCGTCGCAGAAGGCGGAGCGCAAATGCGGTGTCTGCGGGCATGTGATGCAGGGCTATCCCCGCCGATGCGAGAAATGCGGCACCGATCTGGAAGATTCCTTCGAGTAACGCTATCTCTCACACGCATTTGACTAATTTAGTCACGTTCCACTGAAGTCGTCCTCTCCCCGCTGTGAGAGCTCGATCGATTTCGTGAGGGAAATGTGGCAGTGCCCGCCAATATTCCTCATAACTTATTGAAATAAAACAAATAAGATCCCTCACGATCGGGTGATCGAGGGTGATTGTCCAATCGCCGTTCTGCTGCGTATCTCCTTATGACAACGCAATCGAAGAATGCCGGTGCGCAGGTGCGCATCGGATGAGATGGAAAACACCACATGAAAGGAGATCCATCATGAAGACCCAGAAAACCATTACCGCTTTTGCTCTCGCCGTTCTCGTCGGTGCCTCTGCGCCCGCATTGGCCAGCACCGATTCGGTCCGTTTCCCGGGCAAGTCGGTCGAACAGAAGACCGTGGACATGCAGACGCATGACGCCGCCATGCAGGCGGAGCAGGTAGGGGCATACAGCACCCAACGCTTCCCGGGTCTCAAGGTGGAACACCTGACCCGTGAGCTTGAGGACATGCACCTCGACACCGATGCGGAACCCGTGACCACGGACGCACCGATCCACGGCTAACCTCCCCGCGACGGTGTTTGAACACTGTCGTTTATAGAAGGGCCGGTCCTCATGGGCCGGCCCTTTTTCTCGGCCGGGGAAGGGATTTTCATCAACAACGCCCGGGGGATGGTCTATAAAACGTTCCCATGAGCGGGAATTTCGACAAGCAGATGGAAAAGGCCGGCAAGCGCCATGCGGCCGGCGACCTCAAGGGCGCCTCGAAAATCTACCGGTCCCTGCTGTCACGCGATCCCGGGAACGACATCGTCAAATTCTATAAGGCGCTCGCCGATTTCGACCTGGGCCAGCGCGACAAGGCGATCGAAAGCCTCAGAGACATCACGACCAGGGTCCGTGACGTCCCGAAAATCCAGATGGACCTCGGGTATATGCTGGAGCGCGAGGGACGTTACGAAGAAGCATCCCAAGCCTTCGAAGCCGCCAGCCGTTTGGCGCCCATGGACCCGAACCCCTATGTCATGGTCGCGCATATGAAGATACAAACGGGCGATCCGGAAGCGGCGGTTTTGGGCTACCGCAAAGCGCTCGACCTGCATCCCGGCGCCGATGCGGTCCGGGTCGGACTGACCCGCGCACTGATGACGGTCGGCGATTGGGACGAAGCCCTGATCGAAGTCGATCGGGTGCTGCGCGCCAAACCCGGGCATACGGGCGCCATGGCGCTTAAATCCGTGATTTGCTACGAGACCGACAATCCCGACGACGCCCGCAGGATCGCGGATTTTGAAAATCGTCTGATGCTGCACGATATCGCCGATCACTGTGGGGCGGATCAGGTCGAGAATTATAACGCGGCGTTGTCGGAGGCCATCACCAACCATCCGACCATCGCGTACGAGCCCAAGGACTATTCGACCAAGAAAGGCTTTCATACCGGCGATATCACGTTCGACAAGAAGGGGCCGGTCCCCGAGTTCCTCGATTGGATCCGCTCCGAGGTCGACAAATTGATCGCCGAATGCCGTGCCCGTGGCGCCGATGACTTCGAGAGGGCCGCGCCCAACAGTTATAAACTGAACGCGTGGGGGGTGGTGATGGAGGATCAGGGCCACCAGGCATCGCACATCCACCGCGACGCGTGGTTGAGCGGCGTCTATTACCCGAAAGTGCCCGAGGCGGTCCGCGAAGACGACCCGCATCATGCCGGCTGGATCGAGTTCGGCACGCCGCATGAGTATCCGAACCGCAAGACGGTCTCCGACACCAGGCTTTTGAAACCCGAACCCGGGCGTGCGATCTTCTTCCCGTCCTATTTCTATCACCGGACGGTGCCCCTTAAATCCGACGAGACGCGGATCAGCATCGCATTCGACGTGCTGCCGCAATAAGCCGCGAGCCGGAGATCACCGGCGTTACGCGCTTGCGCCGCCTTGCTGGCGCGATAGGATGCGCCATCGTGCGGCGCATCATTCATTTGTAATACGGAAAATTCATGGACCTGACATTCGGCGGAATTCTGCTCTTGGGGCTCGTTATCGGACTGCAGCATGCCCTCGAGGCCGATCATGTCGCCGCCGTGTCGTCGATTGCCACCGGCGAGGCGTCCATGCGCCGTATCGTCGTGCACGGCGCTTTGTGGGGTGTCGGTCACACCATCATGCTGGGCATCGTCGCCGGCACCGCGATCTATCTCGGCACGGGTATCGACGACAACGTCGCCGGTTGGCTGGAATTCGGGGTGGGTGTGATGCTCGTCGTGTTGGGCGGGCAGGTCGTCTGGCGGCTTGTCCGGGACCGGGTGCATTTTCACGCCCACCGCCACGACGATGGGACGATGCACGTCCACGCACACTCGCACGCTGGGGAGCAAGTGCCCCACAGCCGGAACAAGCATGCCCACGAACACCCCGAAGGCCTGCCGTGGCGCACACTCACCGTTGGGCTGATGCACGGCATGGCCGGGTCGGCGGCATTGGTGGTGCTGACCGCGACATCCGTCAGTGATCCGCTGGTCGGGATCGGGTATGTGATCGTGTTTGGGCTTGGTTCAATCGCCGGTATGGCGGCCTTGTCGATGGTAATCGCGCTGCCGCTCGGCTATACCGCGCGCACGCTGACGTGGGCCAACCGGGCGCTGCAAAGCGGCATCGGCGCGGCGACCGTTGTTCTCGGGTTCGTTGTTATGTACGAGACGCAGCTTTACCAACTGTTCCTCGACTGAAATTTTTGCTCTCAAACGGGATTGTATTAACCCGTTCATAACGGCCTTCGCGGCATAAAACGGCATGGCCCGAAAAACCAAACGTAACGGCAAGAAAGCAACCGCCGCGCCCTCGCGGCTGAGACGCGCCGGCAAGTGGCTGGCGACGATCACGGTCTGGGGATTGATCGGCTGCCTGTTTCTGGCGGGCTGGTTTTATACCGACCTTCCCGACGTCGAAGACAGCCTCGCGCCGTCGCGCCGGCCGACGGTCTGGGTCTTGGCCAACGACGGCAAGGAAATCGCCGCCGTCGGCGATCTTTACGGGATACCCGTAAGACTCGCCGACCTGCCGCCCGCCTTGCCGCAGGCGGTCCTGGCGACGGAGGACCGGCGCTTCTACGATCACTTCGGTGTCGACCTGATCGGTCTTGCCCGCGCCATGGTCGCCAACATCCGGGCCGGGCGGATCGTTCAGGGCGGTAGCACGATCACCCAGCAAGTCGCGAAGAACCTGTTCCTGACGCCCGAGCGCACCTACAAGCGCAAGATCCAGGAAGTCATGCTGGCTCTATGGTTGGAGAACCGGTTTTCGAAGGACCAGATCCTCGAACTCTATCTCAACCGGGTTTATCTGGGGGCCGGTACGTACGGTGTCGATGCGGCGGCGCGCAAGTATTTCGACAAACCTGCATCCGGGCTCAACGTCTGGCAGTCGGCGATGCTGGCGGGGCTTTTGAAAGCGCCCAGCCGCTACAATCCACACAGCGACGATGACCGGGCCGAGAAACGCACCCGGGTCGTCCTTTCGAACATGGTGGCGGCGGGCTACCTGACCGAGGCCGAGGCCAAGAGGGCGCGGGCGTCGTCATCGCAGGGCACGACGGTCAGGCCGGGCCGGATCGCACCCTATTTCGTCGATTGGGTTTTGGACCAGGTGCAGGACTATGTCGGGGCGCGTGACCGCGACCTGATCGTGCAGACGACGTTGGATCGGGATGCCCAACTGACCGCCGAGCGGGCTTTATCCGGGGTCATCGCCAAGGCCGGAAAACAGCGCAAGATCGGTGACGGGGCGGTGTTGTTGATGTCGCCGGAAGGCGGTGTGCGGGCGATGGTGGGGGGAAATAACTACGCCCGCAGCCAGTTCAATCGCGCGACCCAGGCACGGCGTCAGCCGGGGTCCGCGTTCAAGCCCGTGGTCTATCTGGCGGCGTTGAAGGGGGGGCTTACGCCCGAAGACATCATCGACGACGCACCCGTCCAGATCGGCAACTGGTCGCCCAGCAACTTCAACGGCAAATTCCAGGGGCCGGTCACTGTTTCGGACGGTTTGGCGAACTCAATCAATACAGTCGCGGTCCGTGTCGCGATGAAAGCGGGCATCGGCCGGGTCGCCGACACGGCGCGCTCGCTGGGGATCGACCCCGGAGAGAAACCGGACGCGTCCATCGCCCTTGGGACGGTGGAGACGACCCTATTGGAGCTGGTCAGCGTTTATGCCCCCTTCGCCAACGGTGGGGACGGCATCATCCCCTACGGGATCGAGGAAATCCGCGACGGTGGCGGGCAAATCCTTTTCAAACGCAAGGGCTCCGGCCCCGGCAACGTGGTGCCGCCTTATCTTGTCGGGCCGATGAACAACATGCTGCACAAGGTGATCACTGATGGGACCGGCAAGGCGGCGGCGTTCGGGCGCGATGCGGCGGGCAAGACCGGAACGTCGCAGAATTACCGCGATGCATGGTTCGTCGGTTATACGGCGAACTACATGGCTGGGGTTTGGCTTGGGAACGACGATGGGGCGCCCATGAACCACGTGACGGGTGGCAGTTATCCGGCGCGCATCTGGCGCGACGTCATGGCCCAGGCGCATAGTGGTCTACCCGCGAAAGATTTACCCAGACCCGGCGACGACCGGGGCTTCTTCTCGCGTCTGTTCGAAACGATCGAGGACGCCAAGCAGGAAGCGCAGAAAGCCATACAGAACGTCGAGCCGGGCGCGAACGCACCGAAATCGGTCCCCGACACGGCCCCCGAATTCAACTGACGCTATCAGGTCTTGTTTTTGTTGAGGCGTTTGATGGTCGCGGTCGTCGAGAACCCGTCCTTGAGATTGGCCAGGACCACGTCGCCGCCCCACCCGGTCACCAAATCCGCACCCACCACCTGATCGACGGTATAGTCCGCCCCTTTCACCAGAACATCCGGGCGCAACTGTCCGATCAACTCGTAGGGTGTGTCTTCGCCGAAGATCACCACAAGATCGACCGAAGCCAGTGACGCCAGAACGGTGCTGCGTGCGGCTTCGTTCTGAACCGGACGCTCTTCGCCCTTGAGGCGTTTCACCGACGCATCCGAGTTCAACCCGACGATAAGCCGGTCACAGGCGGCACGTGCCTGCGTTAACAAAGACACGTGGCCGGGATGAAGCAGATCGAAACAGCCGTTCGTAAACCCGACTTTGTATCCCTGACGCCGCCAGCGCGCGATCCGTTCCTGCGCCTCTGCGTCGGTCAGCACTTTGGCTTCCGCATCGGACAAATCCTTGTGATGCAAAGCCGCGATCAGTTCTGCGGCGTGACAGACGGCGGTGCCGATCTTGCCAACGACGATCCCCGCCGCGGTATTGGCGACACACGCTGCATCCTTCGCCGCCGCGCCGGACGCAATCAATGCGGCCACGGTCGCGACGACCGTGTCGCCGGCCCCTGAGACATCGAACACCTCACGGGTCTCCGCCGCCAGGTGATGGTGGTCGCCGCTATTTGAAACCAAGGTCATGCCGTCGGCGCTGCGGGTCACCAGCATACCGCCCAGACCATGCGTTCTGATCAGATCAGCCGCAGCCGTGATAATCGTGTCGGTGTCGGGGGCGGGCCGTGCTGCCGCCTGCTCCAACTCCTTGCGGTTCGGCGTGACAAGGCTGGCGCCTTGATATCTGTCATAGCCGTCGCCCTTGGGATCGACGATGACGGGCACGCCCGCCTTGTTCGCGGCATCGATGATGATCTTGGCCCGGCCGTTTGCCAGAACGCCCTTGTCGTAGTCGGAAAGCACCACGGCGCCGAAGTCGGCGATCTTATCGATTGCCGCTTTGATCAATTTATCGGCGGTGGTGTCACTGATATCTTTGCCGGCTTCCCAATCGGCCCGCATCATTTGTTGATTACCGGCGACGTAGCGCACCTTGATCGTGGTCGGGCGTACCGGATCGACCTGAAGCGCCGCCGTGATCAGCGGGTCGGCGGCGAGCGCGTCCGTCAGTTCTTTTCCCGGGCCATCATCTCCACAGACCGCGACGAACGTCACTTTCGCGCCGAGCGCGGCCAGGTTCCGGACCACATTCCCCGCACCACCGGGCATGCTGGTTTCGGACGTCACGCGTAAGACGGGGATCGGTGCTTCGGGGGAGATGCGGTCGACCGCACCCGAGACGAAACGGTCGAGCATCGCATCGCCGACCACGAGGACGCGGCTGCCCTGGATTTTCTCGACCAGTGGGATCAGCCTCGACCGGTCCATGTCACACCAACCCCAGTTCGAGTTCGAGCGCGCCACACAGCATCTGGCCCAACATGATGTGCATCTCCTGGATGCGCGCCGTGGTGTCGCTGGGCACGATGATCAGCGGATCGGCGACGCCGACAAGCTTGCCGCCGTCCTTGCCGCCAAGCGCGGCGGCGACGATGTCCAGAGATTGCGCGGTCTTGAGGGCGCGGATCACGTTCTCGGAATTCCCCGACGTCGAAATCCCGATGGCGACGTCGCCCGGCTTGCCGATGGCTTCGATCTGGCGGGAAAAGATGTTCTCGAACCCGAGGTCGTTGCCACCCGCCGTTAATGCGGAGGTGTCGGTGGTCAGGGCGACCGCGGCGATCGGGGCGCGGTCTGTTTTGTAACGGATGGTCAGTTCCGTCGCCAGGTGCTGGCAGTCGGCAGCACTTCCGCCGTTCCCGAACAACATGATCTTGCCACCATGGCGCACACTTTGGGTGCATCTCGCCAACAGTTCGGCGAACCCATCGGCGCAGGCGTCCCGCGTTTTCCTGACGACATCCGCGTGCTCGTCGAATTCTGCTGAATAGAAAGCGTTGATATCCATATGTCGTTCTAACTTACAAATCGATGCGTTCGCCAGTGCGCAGGCTTTCCAGGACGGCGATGGTCGCGGCGGCGGTTTCGATCAGGTCGGCTTCTGAGATGGCGGGCGAACCGTCCTTGATGGCTTTGACGAATGCCGTCAGTTGCTGTTTGTGGCCTTTGTCCTGCGTGGCGGTCGAAGCTTTCACCGCACCGTCCGCAGCGAGGGAGAGTTTACGGAAGTCATCGAGTGTCGCGGCGCGGCCGCCGGCGAACATTTCGACCTGCTCCTTCGGTAAAGCCATGTCGCCGAGGGCGGTATAGACGATGGATGCCAGCGAGCCGTCCGTGAAGCGGATGTGCGCGGCCACGTTGTCGCCGTTGCCGCCTTTTTCCGTCGCGGCTTCGGCGTGCACGCTCTCGATCATGCTCCCCGCCAGGTGGCGCGCCAGATCGACGAAGTGGCACATCTCGCCCAGAACGCGGCCACCGCCTTCATCGGAAGACTGGGTCCAGTGATCGCCCTCGATGGCGCCGCCGTTGATCCGGATCGAAATCACGCGCGGGCCTTCGGTCTGTTTAAAGTGCCCCAACATCTCGGCGATTTGCGGGGCGAAGCGCCGGTTGAAACCGACGTGCAGTATCCCTTCCGACCCGTTCAGGGCGGTGATCACGTCATTTAACTGTTCGAGGTCGAGGGCGAGGGGCTTTTCGACGAACACCGATTTGCCCGCTTTCAGGGCACGTGCAGCGAGCCCGGCGTGGCTGTCGTGGCGCGTGGCGACGACGACGGTGTTAATGTCTGTGTCGTCCAGAACGGCGGCTTCGTCGGCGGCCATGTTTTCGAAATCGAACTGGTTGGCACCGTGTTCGGCGGTCGCGCCCCGTGTCGTCGCGATGGTCTTGAAACGCACGTTCGGGATCGATTTAAAGCCTGGTAGCAGGACCGCGCGGGCGAAGTTTCCGGCGCCGATCACCCCGAGCACGCAATCGCCACTCGATTTAGAAGGCTTCCGTGAGATCACGTGGGGATGTTTTAAATTATCGGCATCCGGATACGTCAGGACGACCCCCAAATGCCGTTCCTGCCCACCCGTCACCAGCGCATAGGCGTTTTCCGCGTCGTCCAGTTTGAAACGATGCGTGGTCAGGGATGACGCATCCAGCCGTTGTGGCCGGTCCGCCTGCATCAGGCGAAGCGTCTCGCCCATATTCGCGGTTTCCGTCCAGCGGACCCAGCCTACGGGATATTTCTGGCCGCGCTGTTCGAAGTCGCTGTCATACCGCCCCGGGCCATAGGACCTGGAAACGATGATGTTGAGTTCCTTCTGCATGAAGGCGGCGTAGGGGAAGGCGGTGCCCGTCAGCCCGACCATGACGACGCGGGCCCGGTCGCGGGCGATCTCGGCGGCGAACTCGAACGGTTGGGCGCTGTCCGTGGCGGCGGCGTTAATGACGGCGTCGACACCGATCCCCCCGGTCAGGCGGTAGACCGCGTCGATGTTGGTATTTTCCGGCGTCAATGCCGCTTCTGCGCCCTGCTGTCTGGCGAGGTTAAGACGGTCGTCGGCGTAGTCGAATGCAATCACGCGCACGCCCGCGAGCGTCAGGAACCGTACCGCCATCTGTCCGACAAGCCCGCATCCGATCACAGCCACGACGTCTCCCAACGTCGCGTTCGCGTTGCGGACGGCGTGCATCGCGATGGCGCCAACTGTCGCATAGCAGGCCTCTTCGTCGGGGACATCGGCGGGGATTTTCGCGACCAGGTTTCGGGGAACGGCGTTCAGTTCCGAATGATTGGCGATCCCGGCACCCGCCATCGCGACCCGGTCGCCGACCGCGAACTCGCCTTCCAAACCGGCACCCACGGCGATCACCTCACCCGCCGCCGAATACCCGAGGGGGAGGGGCTCGTCCAATCTAGCCATCACCGCTTTCCAGGTGTTGACCAGGCCCTCTTTCTTCGCTTTCTCCAGAACCTTCTTGACCAAGTCCGGCCGGGCCTGCGCCTTGCCCGCAAGGCTTTTGCGGGCGAAGTCGATAACCATCCGCTCGGTCCCCGCCGAAATCAGCGAGGCGCGCGTTTTAATCAAAAGACATCCCCCGCGCACCTTCGGCGCCGGCACGTCTTTCAGGGCCAGCTTGCCGGATTTGCGCGATTGGATGACTTGTTTCACGGCCGGGGCGCTCCCGTCACGTCAGGGCTTTGAAATAATCGATGGTCTTCTGCAGGCCTTCGCGAAGTTGGATCGTCGGCGCCCAATCCAGTTTCGATTTGGCGAGCGTGATATCCGGGCAGCGTTGCATCGGATCGTCCTGGGGCAGCGGCTTCAAGACGATCTCGGCCTTGGCGCCGGTCATTTCGGCGACGGTCTCGGCCAGCTCGCGGATGGTGAACTCACCCGGATTGCCGAGGTTCATCGGTCCGGTGTTTTCGTCGTCCGCATCCATCAGCCGCATCATGCCTTCGACCAGATCGTCGACGTAGCAGAACGACCGCGTTTGCGAGCCGTCCCCATAGAGCGTCAGCGGTTCGCCCCTGAGCGCCTGCATGATGAAGTTCGAGACCACCCGGCCGTCATCCGGATGCATCCGCGGGCCGTAGGTGTTGAAGATCCGGCAGACCCGGATGTTGAGATTGTGCTGGCGGTGATAATCGAAGAACAGGGTCTCGGCGCAGCGCTTGCCCTCGTCGTAGCAGGCGCGCGGGCCGATCGGGTTCACATTACCTTTATAAGATTCCGGCTGAGGGTGGATTTCCGGGTCGCCGTAGACCTCACTCGTGGACGCCTGAAGGATCTTGGCGTTGGTCCGCTTGGCGAGGCCGAGGGCGTTGATCGCGCCATGCACGCTGGTCTTGGTCGTTTGCACGGGGTCGTATTGGTAGTGCACGGGCGACGCAGGGCACGCCAGGTTGTAGATTTCGTCCACTTCGACATAAAGCGGGAACGTCACGTCGTGGCGCAGAAGCTCGAAATTGCTCTCCCCCAAAAGATGCGCGACGTTGGCCTTGGCGCCGGTGAAGAAGTTGTCGACGCAGAGCACGTCGTCGCCCCGGGCCACCAGGCGTTCGCACAGATGCGAGCCGATAAAGCCGGCGCCACCGGTGACGAGAACTTTCTTTGCCAGGATCGAGTTCAAGGTTATCTCATTCTCTGCTCATTTAACGGTGTCGGAAACTACCACCGGCAACCCGGGGGGCCAAGGCGAAAGGGCGCCCTTAAGTGCTTGATTCAGAGCCCTTCAACAGGTGACGTGCGGCGAATTTCCGGCTTTTACTATAATATTTTGATGGTTATCTGTACTATTTGACGACGAATATCGTTAACGGTTTGTGAAACGTCGCGGATTACAACGAAGGCATGGCTAAGCCATTGGATGCTTCGATGACCCAGGAGGCGGTGCTCCTGGAAAAACTGGCGCGGATCGAAGAGAACCCGTCAGGGTACTTTGCCGTGCACTTGCATCTATCCGACCTGCGCGCCAGCAACCGCCAGCGCCACTTCATCAATATTGCCGTCCGCGTCTTCGACAACCTGATCAATAACGCCGACGCTATTCTGTATCTGATGATGAATCAGGACCTGGTGCTGATCTGCCGAGAGGTGCTGGTCGAGGATATCGATCCGTACATTAATAAAGTCCGCGCCATGTTCAGCGAAGACCCGCTGACGTCCGGCGACGATGAGTTCGAAGATAAGCTCTCGACCTGGTACGACCTGTCGTCGAAGGAGGATTTCGCCGCGTTCCTCTCCGCCGCCACCGAGCTGTCGGTCAAGGCGCAGGTGATGATCGAGGAATTGCAGCGTAACCGCGAGAGCGAGGAGGGCGACAAGTCCGGCGACCCCCTCTCGGCCAGAAACCTGGCGGCGATCAACCAGCAACTTCAATCGACGCGGATCGCGGACCTGATTCGTCAGCAGGCGTGCATTCACATCGCGCCCGGCAAGGCCGGTGCGATGGTGTTCCGCGAGCACTTCATCGCCATGACCGAGTTACGTGAGCGTGTTTCCCCCGGGGTCAATCTGTTCACCAGTGCGTGGCTGTTTCAGTACTTGACCGAGACCCTCGACAAGCGCGTCCTGTCCGTCATCGGGCGCAAGAACTTCGACGAGATGAAAGAGCCGATCAGCCTCAATTTGAATATCGGCACGGTTTTGTCGCGAGACTTTTCGAATTTCATGCGCGTGGTCGGTGATAATGCGGGCAAGGTGGTGGTCGAGTTGCAGATCATCGATATCTTCGCCGATATGAACACATATGGGTATGCGCGCGACATGCTACAGGACCGCGGTTACAAGGTGCTTGTCGACGGGGTCAATCCGCTGGCGTTACAGTTCTTTGACCCCGCCAATCTGCGCCCCGATTTCATCAAGGTGGCGTGGGGCAAGGAGTTCGAAGAGGAATCGAAAGATAGCACGCGCCTTGCGATGTTCCGTGAAACCGTCGGACACGCGGGCAAGGACAGCATTATCCTGTCTCGGGTAGATTCCGAAAAAGCCGTGAAGTGGGGCCTCGCGCTTGGGATCAGCCGCTTCCAGGGTTATTTTATCGACAAACTGGTGCAGGCGATGACGCGCTCCAAGGTTAAGCCGAAGGCCAAGGTCAAGGCGGGCTAGAATGGCAACGGCACCGGAAAAACTCCCATCACAGGAAAAGCTGCTCACGGATTACGTGCGACGCCTCGAAAAGCTCAAGGACGGGCGCGGGCTGGCGCACATACATCTTTCCAAGTTGCTGCCGTTCAACCGCCGCGACCAGCATATCCGTACCGCCGCCGGCAACTTCGACCCCCTGATCAAGGATATGAACGGCCAACTGTTCACGTTGAAGAACGCGGATCTGTTTTTCTTCTTCAAGACCAGCGTCAAGGGGCAGGTCGAAACCATCGTCCAGAAAGTCCGTTTTCTTTTCGGGGACGACCCTCTCGTCGAGGAAGAAGGCAAGGACGGCCGGGAGTTCGTCACCTGGTATGACGCATCGGGCCAATATGAAGAAGTCGTTCAACTGGTGCAGGGGTTGGCTGACGCCGAGGAAAAGCGCCAGACCGAGGTGCGCAACCGTATGGATGCGCGACAGCGCCTGAAAGAGAAACAGAAAAAGGGCGAGCCTCTAACACCGAGCGTGCTGGCGAAAGTCGAAGAGTCGCTTTCTCGCGCGGATCTTTCGAACCTGGTTCGCCGTCAGTTCATCTGTAAGGTCGACGGCAAGATGGTCCCGGAACAACTGTTCAGCGAGTTGTTCATCTCGATCCAGGATCTGCGTGAAACCATCCTTCCCGGCGTTAATTTGGTGTCGAACCGTTGGCTGTTCCAGCACCTAACGGAAACCCTCGACCGGCGTGTATTATCGATGCTGATGAAGACGGACGCGGTGTCGATCTCGGGGGATATCAGCTTCAATATCAATATCCGCACACTCCTGTCCGACCAGTTCCAGATCTTCGACGACAACCTGTCCGCGGCCCGTCGTGGCGCCATCGTCATCGAGTTGCAGAAAGAGGATATCTTCTCCGATCTCTCGTCCTATCTGTTCGCGCGTGAATTCGTTCAGACCAAGGGGTATCGCCTGTGCCTCGACGGTTTGACGCTTGAGACGTTACAGGTCATCGACCGCGAGCGCCTGGGGGCCGACCTGGCCAAGATCGTCTGGCATCCGAACCTTGCCGACGGCGGCGACGAGGTGCAGGCGACGATCAAGAAGCTGATTGACCGCGATGGGCCGGATAGATGGATTCTTTGCCGTTGCGACAACCGCGAGGCCATCGATTTCGGCCGTGCCGTCGGGATCGATCAGTTTCAGGGCAGGTTTGTCGAAAACCTGATCGCCGAAGATGGCCGCCGCCGCGATCTTCTGAAGCTCAAGCGCCGGATCGAGCGTTCGTCCGAACCTCAGGAAGAAGACGCCTGAAAATTATTCCGACTTTCCGCTGACACCCGCATCCGCAAAGCTCGCCATACCCTTGTGACAGGCGGCGGCCGCCTTGACGATATTGATGGCGAGTGCGGCACCGGACGCTTCGCCGAGCCGCATGTTCAGGTCGAGGAGTGCGGTCTTACCAATAGCGTCGAGCAATCTTCGGTGCCCCGGCTCTGCGGAGACATGCGCGGCGAGGGTGTGATCGAGGCTGCCGGGAAGACGGACTTCAAGCACTGCCGCTGCGGCCCCCGAGACATACCCGTCCAGCAACACAGGACAGTTCTTATAGCGCGCCGACAGGGTCGCCCCCGCCATCGCCGCCATTTCACGCCCGCCGAGGCGTCTGAGAATATCGATAGCGTCACGGGCTGTGTCGCGGTGGTAGGTGGCCGCTTCAGCGACCACCTTAGCTTTCAGCGACAGCGCATCGCCCGTGACCCCGGTGCCGGGGCCGGTCCAGTCTTCGGCCACCCCGCCAAATAAAGCATGACTGACGGCGGCGGCGGATGTGGTGTTAGCGATTCCCATCTCGCCAATGGCCAAAAGGTCGCAATCCGCATTGACGGCGTCCCAGCCCGTTCTGAATGCGGTTATGAACGCCCCCTCATCCATAGCCGGGTTTTGGGTGAAATCCTCGGTCGGGGTGTCGAGGTCGAGCGCGTAAATTTTGAAGTCGGCCCCCGCGCTTCTGCTCAACTGATTGACCGCAGCCCCGCCTGCTTCGAAGTTGGCGACCATCTGTTTCGTGACCTCGGCTGGATAGGCGGAGACACCTCGGGCCGCGACACCGTGATTGCCTGCGAAGACGACCACGTGCGGGTTGTTGACTGAGGGCGGGTGGCGATCCTGCCAGGACGCCAGCCATGCCGAAATCTCCTCAAGCCGGCCGAGCGCACCGGGCGGTTTCGTCAGCGTCGATTCACGTTCGCGGGCGGCATCGCGGGCGGTGTCGGACGGGCCGGGCTGGGCGTCGAGCAGCTTCCGGATGTCGTCCATGCTTTCGGGTGCGGCGTTCATGGTCGGGGACTATAAAGCGCGCCCGGTGGCCTCCGAAAGCTTAATTCGGTGACACCTTACGCGGGGCGGGATAGAACCTCGGGTATGGGAGTAAGCAACGATAATCTCAGGCCCATCCGCGATCTCAGGGTCGCAGTGTTGTTCCTGACCCGGGTTCCCGTTGGGCGCATCATCGGGCTGGAAACGGAATCGCTCGCCCGGGCGGCTTGGGCATTCCCGCTTGCGGGGTCGATCGTTGGGGGAATTTCGGGTGGCGTTTTATACGCCGTCGCCGGGACGGAGATCTCGCCCCTCGGCTGTGCGCTCGTGGCGCTTGCGGTACAGGTTTTCGTGACCGGGGCGCTTCACGAAGACGGGATTGCGGATGTCGCGGATGGGCTTGGGGCGCACGTGCGTGAACGCACCCTCGAGATCATGCGGGACTCCCGGATCGGCGCCTATGGGGTGCTCGCGCTGATCTTCTCGGTCGGGCTTCGCGCGGCGATGATTTCAGGAATTCCCGGTCCCGGTTTCGCTTTCGCGGCCATTTTGGCAGCGGCGATGGTCTCAAGGGGCGTGTTGCCCCTCGTCATGCATATGATGCCGCCGGCACGGATGGACGGTCTTTCTAAGAACGCCGGACAGCCGGATCTCGGAAGGGCGGCGCTCGCCCTCGCCATCGGTCTCGCCGGCCTCTTTACTTTGCTGCCGCTATCCGTAGCCTTTTCGGCCATCGTGATCGCCGCCGTGCTGGGCGGGGCAGTGCTTTGGTGGGCGCATGTCAGGCTGGGCGGGCAAACAGGTGACGTTCTGGGCGCGCTACAACAAGTAACTGAAATCGCGGTCTACGTGGCCGCCGCAGCGGGGAGTTCGGTGTTTTATGTATGACGGTACGACGAGATGGTGGCTGGTGCGGCACGCGCCAGTTGTGGGGGTGCAGGGCAAGATCTACGGCGCCGACGATGTTGAGTGCGATCTATCCGATCTGCAATCTTTCCAGAACCTCGCCAAGCGCTTGCCCGGCAGCGCCCCTTGGTACACCTCGCACCTGAGCCGCGCCAAGCTGACGGCGCAGTCGATCCGTAACGCGGGGCTGGAAACGAAAGATCCGGTGATCGACGAACGGTTCGCCGAACAGAGCTTCGGCGATTGGCAGGGATCGAGCTGGGACGAGATGCGGGCCGCCGACCCTAAAACCTATGACGCGTTCTGGGCCGACCCGACGCGCAACCGCACGCCCAACGGCGAGAGCTTCGCCGATCAGATCGCGCGGGTCGGCGCGGCCATAGACGAATACACGGAAAGGCATGCGGGCTCGGACATTGTCTGCGTCTCGCACGGGGGGACGGTCAGGGCCGCGATTTCACACGCATTGGGCCTCGACCCGGCGGCGGGGATGGCGATCACCGTGCACACATTATCCGTCAGTGTGATCGAGCATGTGCCGGACGGCCTGCTCAGGGGGAAAGGCGGCGCGTGGCGGATCGTCCACGTCAATCGTCCCGCGCGCGAGGATCACTGATATGGCCAAGTTGCCGCCGGTGACGCTGGTTCTCGGGGGCGCGCGCTCGGGCAAGAGCCGCTATGCGGAAGAGCTTGTGGAGGCCGAGGGGGGAGGGATCTATATCGCCACCGCCGAGGCCTGGGATAGCGAAATGACGGTGCGAATCGAAAAGCACCGTCAGCGCCGGGGCGACAAATGGGAGACCATCGAAGCGCCGACCGATTTGGTTGGCGCGTTGACCTCCAAAAGCTGCCGCGGCAAGGCAATCCTGGTCGACTGCCTGACGCTCTGGATCTCCAACCTGATGATGGCGGAACGCGACATCGAGCGCGAGGTCTCGATGCTGACGGCGGCCTTGCCAAGCCTTGACGCACGCGTCGTGTTCGTGTCCAACGAGGTCGGTCTCGGGATTGTCCCGGAGAACGCAATGGCGCGACAATTCCGCGATCATGCAGGCAGCACACACCAGCGGATTGCAAAGGTTGCCGACCGGGTAGTGTTCGTGGCCGCCGGATTGCCGATGACGATGAAGGACGTAACGATATGAAGATTCCCGCGACTGTGATCACTGGATTTCTGGGCGCCGGCAAAACGACGCTGATCCGGCATATCCTGTCGAATGCGAACGGAAAACGGATCGCGCTCATCATCAACGAGTTCGGCGATATCGGTGTCGACCGGGAAGTGATCAACGGCTGCGGCATCGAAGGCTGCGCCGAGGACGATGTGATGGAACTTGCGAACGGTTGCATCTGCTGCACCGTTGCCGACGATTTCCTGCCGACGATGGAGAAACTTCTAAGCCGCGAAACGCCGCCCGACCATATCGTCATCGAAACTTCGGGTCTCGCGCTTCCCAAACCTCTGGTTAAAGCGTTCAACTGGCCGGAAGTACGCTCGCGCGTCACTGTCGATGGTGTCGTCGCCGTTGTCGACGCTCCCGCGGTCCGTGACGGGCGGTTCGCCGACGACCCCGACAAAGTGCAGGCGGCACGCGAGGCGGACGACAATTTGGATCACCATTCACCCCTGGAAGAGGTGTTCGAGGATCAGCTCCTCTGTGCGGATCTCGTGCTGCTCAACAAATCCGATCTGATGACGGACGATGACAAGCCGGTCGTGCGCGGTGTTCTCGATAGAGAGATCCGCCCCGGTGTGAAGGTCGTCGAGACGGTGAAAGGAAATATCGATCTTGGCGTCTTGCTCGCCATGTCGGCGGCGGTCGAGGACGATCTCGACCAGCGCCCGTCGCACCACGACGAAGACGACGACCACGACCACGATGATTTCGAGAGCTTCCAGGTGCCGCTCGGCGACATCGAAGATCCGGTTGCACTCGAAGCCCGGATCAAGGCCGCAACGACCCAGCACGATATTCTGCGCATCAAGGGGTTCGTCAACGTGCCGGGCAAGCCCATGCGCCATGTCATCCAGGCCGTCGGCCCCCGGATCGAGCGCTACTTCGACCGCCCCTGGCAGGAAGGTGAGACGCGCCGCAGCGAGCTGGTTGTGATCGGCTTGGCCGGGTTGCAGCAGAACGCGATCACGGAAATGCTAAAGGGGTAAACGACCCCTCACCTTCCCATCCGCTTCGCGGCTGGGTCCCTCCCTCTCCCCGAGGAGAGGGTTGGAAGATCGGGAATTCTCTCTCCCTTGGAGAGAGGGCAGGGTGAGGGGATAGAGGGATTCGAGCATAGATGCATCTACTAGCCGCACAGCCGGGTGCGATCACCGACGGGGAAGAAGCTGTCGACCTCGGACAGACGCCGGGTGAGGTGGTGTATCTCTCCGCTGCCGACACGGAACTGGCCCTGCTTGCAGATGCCCGGCGCGATCTCGTCAATGCGGGTTATGAGGTGCCGACGCTTCGTCTCGCGAATTTGATGCAGCTCGGTCATAACATGTCGGTCGACCTTTACGTCGACGAGATCGTGCGTCATGCGAAGCTGGTGGTGATACGTATCCTCGGCGGTTATGGATACTGGTCTTACGGGATCGAGCAGATCGCCGAGACGTGCCGGTCAAACGGGATCGCGCTTGCCGTTCTACCCGGCGACGATCAACCGGATCCCGAACTCGCCGGGTTTTCGACGCTCGACGCCGAAGCGCAATACCGGTTGTGGCAGTATGGCGTTCATGGCGGCCCGGCAAACAGCCGCAACCTTCTGTTATATGCGGCTACGCTGACGGGGCGCAATGCGGACTGGCGGGAACCGGCAACGCTTTTACGCGCCGGGCTTTACTGGCCGGGTATCGAAGCGCCGACAATGGATGACGTGCGGCGGCAATGGAAACAGGGCCGACCCGTGGCATCGCTGGTGTTCTACAGGGCCCTCGTGCAAGCGGGGAATCTCGCCGCCGTCGACCGGATGATCGCGGCGCTTGAAATGGCCGGGCTCAACCCGCTTCCGGTTTTCGCGCAAAGCCTGAAAGACCCGGTATCCGCCGACACGATCACCACCCTCTACGAAGGCGCTGCACCCCAAGTGGTGCTGAACGCGACCGGGTTTGCGGTCTCCGCGCCGGGCAAGGATTTCACGTCCGGCCCGCTCGATAAACCCGGCTGCCCCGTATTGCAGGTCGTTTTTTCAGGGGGCAATCGCGAGGGGTGGGAAGGCGGTACGCAGGGCCTTAGCGCCCGCGACATCGCCATGAACGTGGCACTCCCAGAAGTGGACGGGCGCATCTTCACCCGCGCCGTCTCGTTCAAGGGAAGGGCGCGCCGGGATGAGGCGACGGAAAGCGATATCGTGACATATGAGCCGGTGCCGGACCGGCTCGACTTCGTCGCGCGATTGGCGGCGAACTGGGCGAAGCTCGGGAACACCCCCGTAGGTGAACGCCGCGTCGCATTGGTACTCGCCAACTATCCGAACAAGGACGCGCGGCTCGGCAACGGGGTCGGGCTCGATACCCCCGCGGGCTCGGTTCGGGTGTTAAAGGCGATGAAGGACGCGGGCTACCGGATCATCGATGCGCCCGCCGATGGCGCCGAACTCATCGACCGCCTTAAAAAAGGGCCCACCAACGATTTCAAGAATCTCGCCGGTCGGACCGTGACGGAAAGTCTGTCGCTCGCGGATTATCAAATCTGGTTTGGGGGATTGCCCGCGAAAGTCCGTGAACAGGTGCTGGAACGCTGGGGCGCACCTGAGAGCGATCCTTTTTATAAAGAAGGGGATGTGGACTGCGGCACGTTCGCGATCTCCGCTTACCGTTGTGGAAACGTGGTGATCGGCCTTCAACCGGCGCGTGGCTACAACATCGACCCGGTGCAAAGTTATCACGACCCGGCATTGGTGCCGCCGCACGGTTATCTTGCGTTCTATGCTTGGCTGGAGCGCGGCTTCCGCGCCGACGCCGTCTGCCATATGGGGAAACATGGCAATCTGGAGTGGTTGCCCGGCAAGGCGTTGGCGTTGTCGGAAGATTGCTTCCCGGAAGCCGTGTTCGGGCCGATGCCGCATATCTATCCCTTCATCGTCAACGACCCGGGTGAGGGCACGCAGGCCAAACGGCGCACGAGCGCGGTGATCATCGATCACCTGACGCCGCCGCTAACGCGCGCCGAGAGCTACGGCCCCTTGAAAGATCTCGAACAACTCGTCGACGAATATTACGAAGCCGCGGGTGTTGATCCGCGCCGCATCCGCGTTCTGACCGAGGAAATCCTGACCCTCTGCCGCGCCACGGGTCTGGACGAAGATATCGGGATTTCGATCGATGAATCGGAAGAAGACGCGCTCGCCAAGCTCGACGGTTACTTGTGCGAACTGAAAGAGCTGCAGATCAGGGACGGTCTTCACGTATTTGGTGAAAGCCCGACGGGTAAACTGCTGACCGATCTCCTTGTGGCGTTGGTGCGCGTGCCGCGCGGTTCGGGCGAGGGTGCGGACGCTTCCCTTCACCGCGCAATTGCGGCGGACTTCGGGTTGGATTTCGATCCCCTCGACTGCGATATGGCGGCCGAGTGGACCGGTAAGAAACCCCCTGTGCTTATGGCGCTCAGCGATGATCCCTGGCGGTCGGCGGGCGATACGGTCGAGCGTGTGGAGATGCTTGCGCACGCGCACGTAAGTTGGGACTTGGCGGTCAACCAGAAGCGGACGCGGACGGCGGCGGTGATGAAGTGGTTGGAAGACGAACTGCGCCCCTGCGTCGCGGCATCGGGTGAGGCCGAGATCAAGGGTATGCTCACCGCGCTCGACGGCAGGTTCGTCAATCCTGGCCCATCGGGTGCGCCGACGCGGGGGCGGCCGGACGTCCTTCCGACGGGACGTAATTTCTATTCCGTCGACACCCGCACGGTCCCGACACCGGCGGCATGGACGCTGGGATGGAAGTCGGCCGCTCTTTTGATCGAGCGCTACATGCAGGATCACGGCGAGTGGCCGTCGGTGATGGCGTTGTCGGCGTGGGGGACGTCGAACATGCGGACGGGCGGCGACGACATCGCTCAGGCGTTGGCGTTGATGGGCGTGCGCCCGAGATGGGATGGCGCATCGAGGCGCGTCGTCGGATTTGAAGTGCTGCCTTTGGATATTCTCGACCGGCCGCGCGTCGATGTGACGCTCAGAATCTCCGGGTTCTTCAGAGACGCCTTCCCGGCGTTGATCGACTTGTTCGACAGCGCCGTGCGCGCCGTCGCCGAACTGGACGAGCCGGAGGACATGAACCCGATCGCATCCCGCGTCCGTTCCGAAACCGAACGTCTTGTCGGTAATGGCGCCGATAAGAAAGACGCTGCACGGCGCGCCGGTTACCGCGTCTTTGGCTCGAAGCCCGGTGCTTATGGCGCGGGGTTGCAGGCTCTGATTGATGAAAAAGGCTGGCAGACCGAATCCGACCTCGCCAACGCCTATGTGGCGTGGGGGGGGTACGCTTACGGGGGCGGCTCGGACGGCGCGGCCGAACACAACCTGTTCGTCGACCGTTTGAAACGGGTGCAGGCCGTCGTCCACAACCAGGACAACAGAGAACACGATCTGTTGGACTCGGATGACTATTACCAATTCGAAGGGGGCATGACCGCCGCCGTCAACGAATACCGGGGTGAACGACCAAAGGTTTATCACAACGATCATTCTAGACCGGAGCGCCCCGTCGTCCGTCCTTTGGAAGACGAGATCGCTCGCGTGGTTCGCGCCCGGGTCGTCAATCCGAAGTGGTTCGAAGGGGTCAAGCGTCACGGCTATAAGGGTGCCTTCGAGATGGCGGCGACGGTCGATTACATGTTCGCGTTCGCCGCGACCACGGGGGCGGTCAAAGACCATCACTTCGATCTCGTTTTCCAGGCGTATCTGGATGATGAAGACGTGCGGGGCTTTCTGGAGGACGTCAATCCCGATGCCCTTCGCGATATTGCCGAACGCCTGATCGAAGCGCAGGATCGCGGTCTTTGGACGCCGCGCCTGAATTCGACGCGTGAGATCCTGCAGCGTCTGGGCCGCGCGGGCGCGGTCTAGTATGATAGGGTGCCGGGGAGGAAAAGAACGATGACGGATAAAGACAATATGACCGAAGACGAACTGAACGCGCGCCACGCCGAAAAGATGGCGAAAAAGAAAGCGGCGCGCGACAAGATCCTCGCCACCAAGACGATCGAGAAGGGGTTGATCATCGTCCACACAGGCAAGGGCAAGGGTAAGTCCACCGCCGCCATGGGCCTCGCGGTCCGCGCCATCGGGAACGGCATGAAGGTCGGTCTCGTGCAGTTCGTGAAGGGAAAATGGGAAACCGGTGAACGAAAGGTGCTCGAGCACTTCCCCGATCTTTGTGTGATGAAGGCGATGGGAGAGGGTTTCTCGTGGGAGACACAGGATCGCGAGCGCGATATCGCCGCCGCCAGACAGGCTTGGGAAGCGGCGAAAGAAATGATTAACGATCCATCGTACAAAATGGTCATCCTGGATGAACTGAATATCGTGCTGCGCTACGAAAACCTGCCGCTCGACGAAGTGATCGAAACGCTGCAGAACAAGCCCGAGATGCTGCATGTCGCGGTAACGGGCCGGAACGCCAAGGACGAACTGATCGAGATCGCCGATCTGGTGACGGATATGACACAGGTCAAACACCCGTTCCGTTCTGGTGTCAAAGCGCAGGTCGGTATCGAATTTTGAGGAGAATGCGCATGCTTGCCCGACTTTCGCGCCGTCGTTTCCTGTCCACCGCTGCCGCCTTGGTGGCGATCGGTGGTATCGCCGGATGCACCGAGTACGAAGAATCGCCCGTGCTCAAGGCCGAACACATGGTCGACAGCGCCGTCGCCACGGTCGAGCGGTTTCAGACCCTCAAGGGGCTGCAGCGGTTCTCCAAATACCTGCCGGATTCCGTCGCCATCGCGATCTTCCCAAGCATCCTCAAGGCCGGGTTTTTCGTCGGGGGTGAGGGGGGCAACGGCCTATTGATGGCGCGCACGCCTAATGGCGGGTGGAGCGCGCCCGCATTCTACACGTTGGGTGCCGGTAGTTTCGGCATTCAGTTCGGGGCCCAAAGCACGGAAGTGATCCTGGTGATCCGCAACAAGGGGGCTCTCGAAGCGATCTTGAAGGATCAAGCCAAGATCGGTGCGGACGCGGGCGTGACGGCGGGCTTTTACGGTCTGGGTGCCGAAGCGTCGACCACCACCAATCTCGGCGCTGACGTGTTGGCGTTCGCGAATTCGAAGGTTGGCGCATTCGCCGGAGCCAGCGTCGAGGGTGCGGTGATGGCGCGCCGACAGGACATCAACGAAGCGGTCTACGGCACCGGTAAGACGCCCAGAGATATCGTTACCGACCCTGCCAACAGGATGGCCCGCGCCGACAGGTTGGCGGCCGTCCTCGCCAAGTATTGAGCACAAAAAAGGATGTTCGCACGCCGGCCCTGATGCTTCAGGGCACCGGCTCCGACGTCGGCAAATCGTTGCTGGTGGCGGGGCTGTGCCGCGCTTACGCGAACCGCGGTATGACGGTTCGCCCCTTCAAACCCCAGAACATGTCGAATAACGCGGCGGTCACGTCTGACGGGGGTGAAATCGGCCGCGCTCAGGCATTGCAGGCTTTGGCGGCACGCCAGCCTTTGACCGTACACATGAACCCGGTCTTGCTGAAACCCCAGTCCGATGTCGGCGCGCAGGTGGTGGTGCAGGGTCACGTTACAGGGAACGCCCGGGCGCGTGATTACTACGCCATGAAAGCGGGGCTTCTCGACCGGGTGCTGGAAAGTTTTGCCATCGTCGGCGCTGACGCCGATCTTGTGTTGGTAGAAGGGGCGGGCAGTCCGGCGGAGGTGAACCTGCGGCCCGCTGACATCGCCAACATGGGTTTTGCCGAAGCGGCCCACGTGCCGGTGATCCTGGTCGGTGATATCGACCGGGGTGGGGTGATCGCACAGATCGTCGGTACGCATGAAGTGATTTCGGATGCCGACAAGAAACATCTGGCCGGCTTCGTCATCAACAAGTTCCGGGGCGATGCGTCGTTGTTCGACGACGGGATGAAGATCATTTGTGAAAAGACCGGTCTCAAAACATTCGGTCTCGTTCCCTATTTCGCCGATGCCCGCATTCTACCCAAAGAAGATGCGATGGCGCTCGATAACCGTGAACCCGATTCGGGCAAGGCTGAAATCGTCATCGCCGTACCGCGCCTGCCACGAATCGCTAACTTCGACGATCTCGACCCCCTCGCCGCCGAACCGGACGTGCGCGTCGAGATCGTGGAGATGGGCAACGCCTTGCCGGGCGATGCGGACGTGGTTCTTTTGGCGGGTTCCAAGGCGACGCTCAGCGATCTCAGGGCGCTCAGGGAAACCGGCTGGGATATCGACATCGCGGCGCATCATCGGCGCGGTGGTTTGGTCGTCGGCTTGTGCGGCGGCTACCAGATACTGGGCCGCACGTTATCCGACCCTGACGGGATCGAGGGCGCGCCGGAAACACTCGACGGCCTCGGGTTATTGGACGTCGATACCGTCATCGGCGGCGATAAGTCGCTGGTCGAGGTGTCGGGGAAAGAGATGCTGACGGGATCGGACGTGCGGGGCTACGAAATGCACATGGGCCGCACCATGGGACCTGATGCGAACCGCCCCTGGCTGACGCTCGAAGGCGGTCGGACTGACGGCGCGATTTCAACGGACGGCCGCGTGATGGCGGGGTATCTCCATGGAATCTTTGCTTCCGACGAATTCCGTCATGCGTTTCTCGAGAGATTGCGGGATGGCCGCGCGTCCGAGATCGATTATGCCGCGCGCGTCGACACGGCCCTCGACGGTCTTGCGGCGCATCTGGAAAAGCATATGGATCTGGACGGGGTGTTGGCGCTGGCCCGCTGATAAAACACAACATTTTGCGCTGTCAACGGAGCATATCCGCAGATATAGAGAGTTATTTTGCCGTTTTCCACGTTATCCACACTTATCCACATAAGCAATTTCGCCCGCCCCGCGTAGAATCACGATAATTCGATTCCATACGCGGACGTAGCTCAATGATAGAGCACCTCGAATCTAGGCGAGCCAAATTGCTGATACAGGGCGGCCACGCGTTGAGGAGGTTGGGGGTTCAAATCCCCCCGTCCGCCCCATCTTGCCACAGCTATTCTTGCAATCAATCCGAATGACTTTATTCGTCATCCCCGCGAAAGCGGGGACCCAGATTTCCCGATGGTCTAGGTTCCCGCGTGCGCGGGAATGACAAGTTGGTTGGTTACAGCCGCAGCGCCGCAATCGCCCCGACGATGCCCCCCGTGATCAGGCATGCAACCCCATATAGATAAAGCGCGCGCTGGATATCCTTGTGCGTCAACCTGGCGCGGCCGTCGCCCATCCAGTGATCGTCGACCCGCTCTCCCCCATACGTGCGAGGTCCTGCGAGGGCGATCCCGAGCGCGCCCGCCATCGCCGCTTCCGGCCAGCCCGCATTGAACGAGCGGTGTTTCTTCGCATCTCTCATGGCGGTCTTGATCGCGAGTGACGGGTTCGCGGTGGGGACGAATAATGCCGCGGCGGCGAAAATCAACGCCGACAGTCTTGCCGGGATCGCGTTCAACGCGTCGTCCAGCCTTGCGGCGGTGAACCCGAACGCCTGGTGAAGCGGCGTCTTGTGGCCGATCATGCTGTCCATGGTATTGACGGTTTTATAGACGAGGATTCCCGGGAACCCGAGCAACACATACCAAAACACCGGTGCCGCCACCGCGTCCGAGAAATTCTCCGCGAGGCTTTCGACGGCGGCCCGCGCGATCCCAGGCGCATCCAGGCTTTTCGGATCACGGCCGACGATGTGCTTTACCGCTTCGCGCCCACCCTCAAGACCTTCCAGTTCGAGACCCTTGGCGACGCGCGAAACCGCGTCATAGAGGCCGCGCCCCGCAAGTAGCGTCACCAGCAGCGCGCATTCCAGCACCCAACCCCACGTGAAGTGGAACGTCAGCCACATGACCCCGATCCCGATGGCGGCGGAGAACGACACCATGAAGATCACGACGAACGCGCCCCTAATCGCGCGGTCGACTTGTGAGCGTTTGGGCCGGTTCAGTTTGTCGTCGAAGAAGCCGATCATCGCGCCGAGGATCGCGATCGGGTGCTTGATGCGGGAGAATATGAACCTGGCTTCACCCAGATACGCTTCTATGCCCATCGCGAGGATGAGCAATATCAAAGGATCGAAGGGTGCGGACGCACCGGCGAAACCTAACGTGACCATGGCCGAAGTTGACGACACCCACAATCGAACGTCAACGGAACCGCTGCCAAATATTGGGATATGGTTGATAATGAAGCGTTTTTAGCCGATTCTCTGGGTCCTGAGCCGGGAAACCCGAAGGACGTATACGTGGAACTCTCATTCGCCGAATTGCCGCAGTGGGCAGGCATCGCCCTTGCTGCCGGAATTGCCGCCGTCGTCGGCGCGTTCGTCGGCATGTGGGTGGCGCGTGGGCGCAATGGTGGCGAACCGCGTCAGGAGCCGGGTCTGGAAGAGCGCATCGACACCCCGATCAGCCGCGAGAACCCGGCCTTCAAGGCGTTGCAGGAAATGTTGCGCGCCAAGGGTGTCGGCGCCAAGGAACAGGATACCCGTCTTCGCGAGTTCGCGAGCGAGTACAACGTCATTCACAGGAAACTCCGCGACTTATTGCCGGTCGGCGAAGGATTGACCGATTCACAGCGACAGGCTCTGGCGGCATTGGAAGCGGGGGAGTTCGAGACAGCGATCACGCTGACCGAAAAACTGGGTGTACGCGAGGGCGAAGAGGGACGCCGCCTCAAGGAGCGCGCAGCGAAGATGCAGCAGGCGGGGGCGACCGCCAAGATCATCGCCGCCGATCTCTACATGGTGCTGATCGCGCCGGAAAATGCGCGCGAGTTGTATGAGCAAGCCGTTGACGACCTGCCGCCGACCGCTGACGAGCGCCGGGCCGAGGTGCTCAACAAACTGGGCACCGCGTGTTATCAGAGCGGCGACCACGACAACGCGGTGAAGGCATTCACGCGCGGGCTCAGGCTTCTTGAAAAGACGCTTGGAAACGATCATCCGGATGTCGCCACCTCGCTCAACAATCTGGCGCTGATCCACTATTCGAAAGCGCGTTACGAGCAGGCGGAGCCGCTTTACCGCCGCGCGCTGATGATCGACGAGCGGGTGCTCGGGTACGATCATCCGAGCGTCGCCACCGATCTCAACAATCTGGCGCTTCTTTATAAAAAGCAGGGCAACCTGCAGGCGGCGGAACCGCTTCTCAAACGCGCGCTTTCGATCAAGGAACGGACGTTCGATCCCGGTCATCCGTCCTTGGTGACGGGTCTCAAGAATTATGCGTCCGTACTGCGCTCACTCGGCCGGGGTGATGAGGCCAAGGAATACGAGGATCGCGCCGCCTCGTTGCCGCCCAGCCGGACCGAGAGCGCGGCCTGATTCAACTCGATCATACCTGACCAGTTTTTGTCGCTCCGTGACTTTCAGGGGGCGGGCAATTCTGTCATAGTCCGCGCTTGATTGGGGCCGGAGGCAATGACCAGCCCTTAAACGCACGAAGGCAAGGACCAGGCAATGACAAATCAAGCAGCCGTCATGATTTGCGGTCACGGCAGCCGCGACAAGGCCGCCGTTGACGAGTTCAATCAACTCTCGGTCAGGCTCAAGGAAAAGCTCCCCGAACTGGATATCGAAAGCGGATTCCTGGAATTCGCCGAACCGGTCATCCGTACCGGTTTGGAAAAGCTGAAAGCGCGCGGGGCCAAGAAGATCGTCTGCCTGCCGGGTATGCTGTTTGCCGCCGGTCACGTGAAGAACGACCTCCCCTCCGAAATCAACACCTTCGCCGCCGAGAACCCCGATATCGAATTGATCTTCGGCCGTGATCTTGCCATCGATCCGAAGATGCTGAAGGCGGCGGAAGCGCGGGTGCGCGAAGCGATCGACGCGGCATCGGACGATGTCGAGATCAGCGATACGCTTTTGATGGTGGTCGGGCGCGGCACCAACGACCCGGATGCGAACTCCAATATTTCGAAGGTGGCGCGCATGCTGTGGGAAGGGATCGGCGTCGGCTGGGCCGAAGTCTGCTTCTCCGGTGTGGCGTTTCCGCTGGTCGATGCCGGTCTCGAGCGTGCGGTGAAACTCGGTTACAAGCGGATCGTGGTGTTCCCGTACTTCCTGTTCACCGGGATTCTGGTCCGGCGTATCTTCAAGTGGGTCGACGAGGCCGCCGAAAAATATCCGGACGTGGAATTCATCAAGGCGGGCTATTTGAACGACCAGGACCACGTCATCAATACGTTCGTCGAACGGTTCCACCAGGCCCTGGATGGTGGTGAATCCAATGCGATGAACTGCCAACTCTGCAAGTACCGCGAACAGGTGCTGGGCTTCGAGGACGAGCAGGGTATGGCGCAGGTCGGCCATCACCATCACGTCGTCGGTGCGGGCGTAGAAGAAAATGCCGAGGACCGGGGTGTATTTCTCGGGCGCGGTCATGGTCACAAGCACGACCATCACCACCATCATGATCACGATCATCACCATGGTCACCATCACGGCCATGATCACGCGCATTCGCACGATCATGGCGACGGTTCCGACGCCAAGTCCTGAGCCTTATGGCTGAAAATATGGTCGAGTATTTAAAAGATCCTGCAGCGATCTACGCGCAATCGTTTCAAACGGTGCGTGAAGAAGCCCAGCTCGACCGGTTTCCCGAAGACGTCGCTGAGACTGTCGTCCGGTTAATACATGCGTGTGGGATGCCGGCGATCGCAAACAATATCGCCTATACAGCGAATGCGGTTGCGGCGGGGCGGAACGCATTGAAAAACGGTGCGCCGATCTTCGTCGACGCCAACATGGTTGCGGCCGGGATCATCCGTCGTCATCTTTCAAACAACCGGATTATCTGCACCCTCGACGATGATGGCGTTGCGGACGACGCGAAACGCGAGCAGACGACGCGCTCGGCAGCCGCCGTTGAGCGTTGGGTGCCCCGTCTTGATGGTGCTGTCGTCGCCATCGGCAATGCGCCGACGGCGTTGTTTAGATTGCTGGAGTTGATCGAGGCCGGGGCGCCGAAACCGGCGGTGGTGCTCGGCTTCCCGGTGGGATTCGTAGGCGCGGCGGAATCGAAAGATGCGTTGGTTGAAAGCGATCTCGGACTAGAGTTCATCACCCTGAAGGGCCGCGTCGGCGGCAGCGCCATCGCCTCGGCTGCGGTGAATGCGCTCGCAGGAGGATTGAAATGAGCGGTGTGGTCACCGTTCTCGGGATTGGGGAGGACGGGCTCGCCGGTCTCTCTCAAACGGCGCGCGAAATCCTAGACACTGCGACGGTGATCGCCGGCGCCAAACGCCATCTGGCGATGCTGCCGGACGATGACACCCGTGAGCGCCGCGCCTGGAGCAAGGATCTCGTCGGCGATATTTCCAAACTCGGCGAGGCGGCGACGTCGGAGACCATCTGCGTGCTGGCGAGTGGCGACCCCTTATGTCATGGGATCGCCATCCGCATGATCGATGTGTTGGGCAAAGGTGCGGTCCGCGTCATCCCGCATCCCGGTGCGTTCTCTCTGGCGGCGGCGCACATGGGCTGGTCACTTTCGGATCCGATGCTGCGCACGATAAGTGTGCATGCCCTCCCCCTCGCGGCGCTGCGGCGCGCGATCCAGCCGGAGGTCAAGCTGCTGATCTTAAGCCGCAACGGGTCGTCACCTAAGGACATTTGCGAAACGCTTAAAGACATGGGTTACAGTAATAGTCCGGTGACGGTGCTGGAGCGGATCGGTGGAGATAACGAAGCGCGGGCCGATGCGCTGGCAAAAGACGGCTTTAAGCAAGACTTCGACAATCTGAATACCGTCGCCGTCTCATGCGTTCTCGATGACGGCGTGTCGGCACTGTCGCGCGCACCGGGGCTACCCGATGACGCCTTCGATCACGACGGCACCATCACCAAGCGCGAGGTCAGGGCGGTGACGCTCGCCGCACTGGCGCCGAAGCCGGGTGAGGTCTTGTGGGATGTGGGTGCCGGTAACGGCACCATCGCCATCGAGTGGTTGCGCGTCGAACCGGCGGCACGCGCCGTCGCGGTCGAACACGACGCGGAGCGTCTCGAGCGTATCCGCATTAACGCCGACAATCTCGGCGTGCCGGAACTCGAAGTCGTTGCGGGTATGTTCCCCGACGCCCTCACCGATATCGCCAATCCGCCCGATGCGATCTTCATCGGCGGCGGCATCTCGGAAGATACCGACGTGCTGACCACGGCGTACGATAGCCTTAAACCGGGCGGGCGCCTTGTCGCCAACGCGGTCTCTATCGAAGCCCAGGGGCATTTGATGACGGCGGCCCGCGTTCTAGGGGGCGAACTGGTCCGGATCGGGATCTCGCAGGCCGCACCCCTTGGCCGTTTGACCGCGATGAAGCATGCCATCGATGTCCTGCAGTGGCGGGTGGTGAAATCATGAGCGGGCGGCTGTATGGGATCGGGGTCGGCCCCGGTGACCCGGAACTGTTGACGCTAAAGGCGGTGAGGTTGATCGTCGAAGCCGACGTGATCGCCTATCCGGCGCCTGCCGACGGCACCGAGAGCATGGCCCGAATGATCGCGGGACCGCACATCCCGGCAGGGAAGACCGAGATCGTTATCGAAACCCCGATGATCCCCGGTCAGTTTCCGGCCAATGACGTTTATGACAGGTATGCAGTCGAGATCGCGGATCACCTGAACGCCGGGCGCAACGTCGCCGTCTTGTGCGAGGGCGACCCATTCCTCTATGGCTCTTTCATGTATCTTTTCGGGCGCCTGTCCGGTGACTTCGAGAGCGAGGTCGTGCCGGGCGTGTCGTCACTGGGCGCTTGCGCGGCGCGTGCCGGGCAACCGTTGGTCTCGAGAAATCAGGTCCTGACCATCGTCCCGGCGCCCCTCGACGAAGCGGATCTGGAAGCCCGTATCGCCATCGCCGACGCTGTCGCCATCATGAAAGTGGGGCGGCATCTGGACAAGGTCCGCGCGGTTCTCGGGAAACTGGGCCGGCTGGAGACGGCGGTCTATATCGAACGCGCGACCCTCGCCGGGGAGAAAGTGTTGCCGTTGACGGACCTGAAAACCGAACGCGCCCCTTATTTTTCGATGATATTGGCGCGCCGCGCCGAAGCGGTGGACGTATGAACCAAAAACAGCCTGTTTACGTCGTTCTCAATCGAACCGGTGAAAATCTCGCACGGCGGCTTGCCAATATCACGGGTGGTGAAGTTCATGGTCTGGAGTCTCGAACCGGCTCGCCGGACCGGGCTTTTGCCGAAACGCTCGCTCATATCCGTTCTCTGTTCGAGGGCGGGTTCCCGGTGGTCGGTGTTTGCGCGACAGGTATTCTCGTGCGCGCGGTGGCGCCGGTACTCGCCGACAAAAACGATGAACCGCCCGTCATCGCTGTTGCCGAGGATGGGTCCGTGGTGGTGCCAGTGTTGGGCGGACACAAGGGGGCGAATGGGATCGCCCGTATCATCGCGGCGGAACTGAATATCGAGGCGTCGGTGACGACGGCGGGGGATGTGGTGCTCGGTTTCGCGCTTGACGACCCGCCGGCTGGGTGGCGCATCAAGGATGCGGCAGCAGCGAAATCCGTCATGGCGGCAATGTTGAACGGCGAACCGATCAGGATCGACTGCGAGAGTTATCTGTCCGCGCCCGCGTGGTTGAACGCACCGAACGTTTCCGTCGCGGCGGAAACGGTGATCCGCGTGACGGACCGGATATCCGACGATGGGGCGTTTACGATCCATCCACAGGTGCTTTGCATCGGTGTCGGTTGCGAGCGTGATTGCGAACCGTCGGAAGTCAGAGACCTGGTGTGGGAAACGCTCGATGACGCCGGGCTGGCGCCCGAAGCCGTCGCCTGCGTCGTCTCCCTCGATCTCAAGTCCGACGAGCCCGCCGTGCTGTCCTTGGCGGAAGATCTAAACGTTCCGGCACGGTTCTTTGATTGTGCGCGGTTGGCGCAAGAAACGCCTCGTCTCAAAAATCCATCCGATGTGGTCTTCGCGGAGGTCGGGTGTCATGGTGTCGCCGAGGGGGCCGCACTCGCCGCCGCCGGACCCGACGGTGAATTGATTGTCGAGAAAAGGAAGTCGGCACGCGCGACCTGCGCCATCGCCCGTGCCGCGGCGCCGGTCGATCCGGAAACGCTTGGACGTGCGCGCGGACGCCTCTCGATTGTCGGGATCGGGCCCGGGCAGGCGACATGGCGAACCCCCGAAGTCAGCCGGTGGCTTGCGGCGGCAACCGACGTTGTTGGTTACGGTCTTTATCTCGATCTTCTCGAAGATGCGATCTCGGGCAAACAGCGGCATATGTCGGAGCTGTCCGAAGAAGAGGCGCGGGTCAGGCGTTCCATCGAACTTGCAGCCGAGGGCCGCGATGTCGTGTTGGTCAGTTCGGGGGATGCGGGGATCTACGCGATGGCGGCGCTCGCGTTCGAAGTGTTGGACCGGGACGACAATCCCGCTTTCAACCGCGTCGATATCCGCGTCAGCCCGGGGATTTCGGCGGTGCAGGCGGCGGCGGCCCGGATCGGCGCGCCGTTGGGGCATGACTTCGCGCTGATCTCGCTCTCGGATTTGTTGACCCCGTGGGAAGTGATCGAACAACGGATCGAAGCCGCCGCTCGGGGGGACTTCACGGTCGCGTTTTATAATCCGGTGTCTAAACGCCGGCGGACGCAACTCGCGGCTGCAAAGGAAATCCTACTCAACCATAGACCGGGGGATGTGCCGGTTGTATTGGCCAGAAATCTCGGTCGCGAGGGCGAAAATGTGCAGGTCATCACACTTTCATCGCTGGAAGTTGATATGGTGGACATGTTGACGCTGGTGCTGATCGGCTCCAGCGCGACCCGGCATATCAAACGCGGTATGCGGGACTGGGTCTACACACCGCGCGGCTATGCGGCCAAGCATGCCGACGGTTAGTTTAAGAGGAAACACATGAGATTTTTGATTGTCGCATTGATTGCCGTCTTCGCGACCGCTCAGGCAGAAGCGCAATCGACGCCGCCGTCGCAGGGCTCTACTGCCGAGCGTGTGCTCGGCGATATGGCGGATATTGTCTTTAAGGAGGCCGAGAAACGCATCATCAAGGAATATTACGACAAGGTTCCCGGCGCCAAGGCCGACGACGATGATGACGAAAAGGGCGGCAAGAAAGCCAAACACAAGAACAAGGATAAGGGGGCGAAAGGCAAAGGCCGTGGCAACGGTCTGCCGCCGGGCCTTGCAAAGCGCGACCAGTTGCCGCCGGGGCTGGCGAAACGGGGGAACCGTTTACCCCCTGGCCTGATGAAGGGCGACCTGCCGCCGGACCTTGAGAATATGCTTGGGAAAGCGCCGAAAAACACCGAACGCGTCATCGTCGACGACGACGTGGTCCTGGTGCAGAAGGGGACGGAACTGATCCTCGACGTTCTGGAAGGGGTGATCAGAGGCCAATGACCGTTCATTTCATCGGTGCCGGACCGGGGGCGGCGGATCTGATTACGGTGCGCGGGCTGAAGTTCATTCAGTCCGCACCCGTCGTGCTTTACGCAGGCTCGCTGGTCCCGGAAGCGATCATCGCTGAAGCCCCAACAGACGCACTGGTGATGGACACCGCGCCGATGCATCTGGAACAGATCATCGAGGAGATGCGGAAGGCGCACGCCGCCGGGAAAGACGTCGCCCGCGTGCATTCCGGCGATCCGTCATTGTACGGGGCGGTTGCCGAACAGATGCGCAGGCTCGACGATCTCGGGATCGACTATGACGTGACGCCGGGGGTGTCGGCCTACGCGGCGGCATCGGCGGCGTTGAAGAAAGAACTGACGCTTCCCGATGTTGCGCAAACCGTGATCCTAACGCGAACCGCCGTGCGCTCGTCTTCCATGCCGGAAGGTGAAGACCTGGAAACGCTGGGGAAAAGCGGCGCGACGTTGGCTATCCATCTTTCGGTCAACAATCTGGCGCATGTGCAGCGCACATTGATCCCCCATTACGGTGCCGACTGTCCGGTCGTCGTCGCTTACAGGGTAAGTTGGCCCGACGAGATGTTTATCGAGGGCACCCTTGGTGATATCCGCGATAAGGTGAAGGCGGCGGGGATCACGCGGACCGCGCTGATCATGGTGGGGCGCGTGCTTGGGCCGGAGACGTTCGAAGACTCACGCCTTTACGCCGAAGACCATCATCACGTCCTCAGACCGAAGGCCGGCTGACCTAATTAATGTTGCCGTGACAATGCCTTGATTGACCGGGTTCGGATCGCGCCTTAGCGTGAGCGGACACGGGAGAAGGCCATGCGTGCGACTGCTGAAAGCTTTATCGCCGATCTGGACCACCGCATCGACGGGATCGTCGATGCATGCACGGTCTGTGGAAAGTGTGCCGACGTCTGCCCGACGCCCGCGATCGCGGGGATCGGTGACAGTTCACCGGAAGCGCTCGTGGGCGGTGTCATTGATATTCTCAAGGGCGAGGTTCACACCCCTGAATCCGAGATCTGGGCGCGCAAGTGCTGTGGCACCGGGCACTGTATCGACGCCTGCCCGGAGGGGATTAATCCCCGCTTCATGCTGACGATGGCGCGCCGCCGCCTGAACGAGCGCTGCACGCCCGAAGAACGAAAAGCCGATGGGCGTGACAAGTTCCAGGCGATGAGCCAGGGGGTAAGGATGCTGTCCCGGCTACAGATGCCGGTGGATGTTCTGGCGCGGCTCAACCCGCCGGCTAAACGCGCCAAGCCCGCTCAAGCCCCCGATCTCGTTTTTTACACCGGCTGCAATCTTTTGAAGACGCCGCACATCGGATTGATGTGTCTCGACGTGCTGGACAAGCTGGGGGTGACTTATGAAGTCTATGGGGGGCCGGGGAACTGCTGCGGTGTGTTGCAGTTCCGGCCCGGCGACACGGAAAACGCCGGCCGTCAGGCGCTGACGACGATCCAGCGCTTTCACGAAACGGGCGCGTCGGAGGTGCTGGCGTGGTGCCCGACCTGCCAGATTCAATTCGGGGAGATCGCGCTACCCTCTATGTCGCCACCGGGTGAGCCGTTGTTCGACATCAATATGTTCCCGGTCTACATGGCGAGGCGCTTCGACGACATGAAGAAGCTGATGACGAGACCGGTGAAGAAAAAAGTCGCTTTGTTCGAATTCCCCGGATCGCGCGGTGTGACGGAGGCGGTGCAGAAACTTCTTAAATCGATCCCGGGCCTCGAATTCGTGGATTTGGAAATCAATCAGGCCGGTTATCAAATGTCGGCGTTGGAGACTATGCCGGATTATCGAGAAGCGTCCATCGCCCGTGTGCTCAGAAAAGCGGAGGCGGCGGGGGTGACGGCACTATGCAGCGTGTTCCATGCCGATCATCGGGAAATCACGTCTCACCAAGCCGCGTGGCCGTTCGAGATCGTCAATTATATGGATTTGATCGGCGAGAGCATGGGGATCCGCCGTGACGACCTGTTCAAGCGGCTTAAGAATATGCAGGACGTGGACGCCATCGTCACGGAAGCTGCCGAAACCATCGCCGAACACGGCATGAGCCTGGATGAGGCGCGCGATGCCGTGATGACGTTTATGTTGGCAGAACAGTTCCTGCCGCAGGACCGCAATCTGCATCCGAACGTCGCCGATTAATCCAGAATTTCCATCGTACGTGCCAAGGCGTCTTCGACAGTTTCGACAGTGTCACTCTGAGGTAAGGGTGGCCGGTCGATCATGATGACTCCGATACCGAGCGCGCGCGCCGCCTCGATCTTCGCATAGGTTCCACTTCCACCGGCATTCTTCGTCACGATCAGATCGATCCCAAGCAATTGCATCAGCGCGGTCTCGTCGCTGGTCTTGTAGGGTGGCGATCCAATCACGACCTCGACGTGATCGAGCGGCAGCTTTTCCGGTTTCTCGATCAGCCGCACGAACAGTTTGGTTGTGACGATGCCGGAAAACGCCGCCAAGTCGTTGACGCCGGTGGTGATCAGGCAGGCCCTGGATTGTCGGGTGATCGCGTCGGCGGCCGCGGCGATATCTTTGACGTGCGTCCAGTTGTCGTCTTCTTGTTCCACCCACGCCGGTCGGTTCAACAACAGGCGCGGTAAATTCGCTTTATTCGCCGCTTCAGCCGCGTGGCGTGTAATCTGAGCAGCGTAGGGGTGTGTCGCATCGATCAGAAGATCGCAGCCGGTCTCGCTCAGATGCGTCGCCAGCCCATCCGCACCCCCAAAGCCGCCGTCGCGCACTTCACCTTTCGGGAGCTTCGGATTCTTCGTGCGGCCCGCCAGCGAGGTTATTACGCGGAGGCGCTCGCCGTCGTTTTCGACAAGTGCATCGGCAAGCAGTCTCGCTTCGGCGGTGCCACCCAATATGACGACGGTCTTATCGGGCATGGTGGCTCGTGCCGACCCGCGCGCCCGTCCTGTCATAGACGATGACATCGACCTCGGTCTCACCTGCGAGCGACGCCATCGCCGTTTCCCGCGCCTGGCGGGCGATTACGTCTGCAAGTGGGATGTTGGCGTTTCTACAATGTTCGAACGCCTCCATCGCCGTGTTGGCGGCGCGGATTTTCGACACCAGTACGTTGTCTGCGCCGTGCATCGAGGCGGCGTCGGCGAGCTTGTCCATATCAACGGACGAGCGTTTGGAATGTAGATCAAGGTGCCCCTGCGCCAACTTGGCGAGCTTCGCGACACCGCCAACCAGCGTCAATTTCGGGGCCGGATGGCGGCGCAGATACTTCAAAAGCCCGCCCGCGAAATCACCCATGTCGATGAAGGCTTGTTCGGGAAGCTCAGGATGTTCGCGCATCGCCGACGCTTCCGACGTCGACCCGGTGGCGGCGATCAGGTGTTCGATCCCTTGTAACCTAGCGACGTCGATGCCGCGGTGGATGGAGTTGATCCAGGACGCGCAAGAAAACGGAATGACGATGCCCGTCGTGCCGAGGACGCTCAACCCGCCCTTGATGCCGAGCCGGGGATTCATGGTCTTTTCCGCGATCTTGTCCCCGCCCGGGATGGAGACGGTAACTTCCAGATCGCACCGCGCATCCAATTCGTCGGCGACGGCGTGCAAGGCATCCGAGATGATGGCGCGTGGGCCCGGATTGATCGCGGGCTCGCCGACGGGTACCGGCAGACCGGGCAAGGTGACCGTGCCCACCCCGTCGCCGGCTTTGAAACGGATGCCGCCATCATCCTCGATCTTTCTGATCAACGAGATAATCTCCGCCCCGTGGGTGACGTCCGGATCGTCACCCGCATCCTTGACGACCCCGGCGCGCCAGCCGTCTTCCGTCTTTTCACACCGCTTCAATTCGAACGTCGGCGCTTCGCCCTTGGGAAGGCGCACCGTTACGGTGTGCTGGACTTCACCGGTCAGAAGTGCCCTGAACGCAGCCGCAGCGGCCGCTGCCGCGCAGGTACCGGTGGTCCAGCCGCGGCGCAGTTCACCTTCGGGTTTGCGTGCCGGTGGTTGCGAAGTCATGAGCCGAGTGTAGGCCTATCGGGGCCCTGCGCCAACGCCCTGAAAGCGTTAGCGGGCTTGATGAAACGCCGCATCCTCGTATGATTGGCGGGCGCGACCAAAGCGATTGGATAGGAAATGTCTGACGACAAAAAAGACGCGGACGAAAAGCCGGAAACGCCGAACGTGCTCGACCCGGTTGAGCCGGAACCGGAGACGCCTACAAAGAAGAAATCGTCCGGTGGCAAGCTGCTACTCCTGCTTGTCGGGATCGTTGTCGTTGCCTTCGTGATTGTACTCGTTGGTACCGAATACTTCGCGAAACGGGGCTCGGAAACCGCCGGCAGTTCGTCGTCCGACAGCGGCCCCAGCGTCGGCGGGCCGTTCACGCTCATCAATCAAAAGGGTGAAACGGTTACCGAAAAGGACTTCATGGGCAAGTACATGATGGTGTTCTTCGGCTACACCTACTGCCCCGACGTCTGCCCGACCGCGCTCAGCGACATGGCGGCGGTAATGGACATGCTGGGCGAAGAGAAGGCCCAGAAAATCGTGCCGGTGTTTATTTCCGTCGATCCGGGACGGGATACGCCTGAGCATTTGGCCGAGTACGTGTCGTTCTTCCATCCGCGCACGGTCGGTCTCACGGGTACCGAAGAGCAAATCAAGGCCGTCGCGCGCGAATACAGGGTTTACTACCGCAAGAACGACCCGGCGGGCGACGACCCGCAGGACTATCTGGTCGACCATACCTCGATCATCTACCTGATGGGGCCGGACGGGAAACTGGTGACGCATTTTTCGCACGGAACCGACCCGAAGGCGATGGCCGAGAGGATCGGACAGCTTCTGTGACGGCGCGCCGCCTATCGGGTGTCCCCGGCAGCGGTCTGATCATCGCCGCGCCATCGTCGGGCGCCGGCAAGACGCTGATTACCCTCGGTTTGCTCCGTCATCTGCGCGAGACCGGGATTGACGTGATCTCCGCCAAGACCGGCCCCGACTATATCGACCCCGCTTTCCACACCGCCGCCACCAACCGGCCGTGCCGTAATCTCGATCCCTGGGCGATGCGCGATGTGACGCTGGCTGAACTGGCCGGGGACATGGCGGCCAAGGCCGACGACATCATCTGCGAAGGGGTCATGGGGTTGTTCGACGGCGCGGTGCAGTCGGATGACCGGCACGATGGTTCGACCGCCGCGCTCGCCGAGATCACCGGCTGGCCGGTTGTTCTGGTGATCGACGCGTCGAAACAGGCGGCGAGCGCTGCGGTCCTCGCCAAGGGGTTCGCGGACCACCGGCCGGGCGTCGACGTTGCGGGTGTCATCTTCAACAAGGTTGGTGGGGCCCGGCATGTCGAAATCCTGAAAGAGGCGATGAAAAAGATCGCGCCCGCTCTGGAGATTTTCGGCGCGTTACCGCGTAATGACGCGCTCGAACTTCCGTCGCGGCATCTGGGGCTGGTGCAGGCGCGCGAGCACCGGAATCTCGAGACGTTTCTGGATAAGGCCGCCGACTGGATCGGGGAACACCTGGATATTGCCGCCATGCGCCGCGCCATGCGGCCGTGGCCGGTACGCCCGAAATCGGACGCGCCGTTATTGATCCCGCCACTCGGCCAGAAGATCGCCGTCGCCCGCGACGATGCGTTTGCGTTCGTCTACCCGGCATTGCTCGAGGGATGGCGCGCCGCCGGATCGGAACTTTCGTTCTTCTCTCCGCTCACCAACGAAGCGCCGGATCCGAAGGCCGATGCGATCTATTTACCGGGCGGTTATCCTGAATTGCATGCGGGGCGTATCTCCGCCAACTGGGATTTCATGGATGGCCTGCAACAGGCGGCGGACGCATCGAAGCCGATCTTTGGGGAGTGCGGTGGCTATATGGTGTTGGGGCAGGGGCTGACCGATGCCGATGGGCGCCGCCATCCAATGGCGGGACTGTTGCCACTTGAGACGAGCTTTGCCACGCGGCGTTTGCATATCGGCTACCGCAGGGTCACCTTGGCCAAGGCCGGGCCGCTCGGTGGGGCACGCACCCGGTTTCGTGGCCACGAGTTCCATTTCGCAACGGTGATCGAGGAGGGCCCCGGCTTGCCGCTGTTCAGGGCCGAAGATGCGAGTGGGCGGGAACTGGGTGAGACCGGTCTCGCCGACCGGCGTGTGGTAGGATCATTCATCCACCTGATCGACCTGGAGCGTGCCGATGGCGCGTGAGAGTACTTAAGAGATGTTCGGTTTGAGAAAGAAAAAGAAAGACAAGGGCGCGCCGCCGTTCTGGAAGCGCAAGGCGCTCCATGAAATGACCGGGCCGGAGTGGGAATCGCTCTGTGACGGCTGTGGGAAATGCTGCCTCAACAAGCTTGAGCATGAAGTGACGGGTGAAATTCTTTATACAAACGTGTCATGCAGATTGCTCGATCTCGAAACCTGCCGCTGCACCAGTTACGAGGACCGCCAGCGTTTCGTTCCCGATTGCCGCCGTCTGACCCCGCAGAACGTCGGGCAAATTCCCTGGCTCCCCAAATCCTGCGCCTACCGCAGACTCGCCGAGGGAAAGGACCTGAACTGGTGGCACCCCTTGGTGTCCGGGACGACGGATACCGTGCTCGAAGCGGGCATATCCGTGTTCGGAAGGATCGTGTCAGAGCGCGATGTCGAGGATCTGGAAGATTATGTGGTAGACTGGCCTGAGTAGGTGCGGGTAAACCATGAACAACAACCGTACGAAGCCGATGGAGGAATAAACGTTGAGCCATTCACCTTATAAGGGCGTCTTCAGCGCCGTTGTCACTGCTGTGAAAGACGACCTGTCGCCGGATCTCGATCTGACGGCGGCGCACGGCAAGTGGCTGCTCTCGAACGGTTGCGACGGCCTTGCCGTGCTCGGCACGACGGGCGAAGCCAACTCATTCGGTCTCAAGGAGCGGATCGCGATTATCGAAGGTTTGGTCGAACGCGGTATCCCCGGTGACGTGATGATGCCGGGTACGGGCTGCTGCGCGGCGGTCGATACCATCGCGCTGACCAAGGCGGCGATGAGCGCGGGCGCCAAGGGCGTCCTCATGCTGCCGCCGTTCTATTACAAGAACATGTCGGATCAGGGGCTGTTCGACGCGTTCTCCCAGGTCATCGATGGGATCGCCGACGATGATCTCAAGATTTTCCTCTATCACTTCCCGCAGATGTCGGGCGTGCCGATCACGTATGGTCTGATCGAAATGCTTTTGAAGGCGTATCCGAAGACCGTGGTTGGTATGAAGGACAGCTCGGGCGTGTTCGATAACATGGCGGGCGCAGCTGAGAAGTTCCCGGGTTTCGCCGTGTTCTCGGGTGCGGACGAATTGATGCTGCCGTTGTTGCGCAAGGGCGGCGCGGGCTGCATCACGGCGGTCGCCAACGTTTCGTCGTTCCTCAACGGGGCTGTCTACAACGGTTGGGTTGCGAACGGCGACACGCCGGAAGTGGAAGCCAACCATGAGACGCTGAGTGCGATGCGCAAGGCCATCGCCGGTTATCCGCTGCCGCCGGCCTTGAAGGCGCTGACCGCGCGCAACACCGGCCAGGCGGGTTGGGAGAACCTTCGCCCGCCGTTCGTGCCGCTCAACGATGCCGACCGGAAGGCGTTGTTCGACGCGTTCGACGCCGTCGGTACGCCGATCCCGGCTGCGGCCTGACGGGTCCCTTGGCGGCACGTCAAACACGCAAGGAACTCAGTTTCGATCTCGACGGCCGCGCCGTGCCGGTTCTGCTCAAACGGAACAGGCAGGCGCGGCGTATCATCTTAAGGGTCGATCCAAAGACCGACGGCGTCGCCCTGACGCTGCCATGGTATGCGTCGGAATCGGAAGCGCTTGGCTTTTTGGAAAGCCAGCACGCGTGGCTGAAACGGCGTTTCGATAAACTGCCCGACCGTATCCCGTTCGAGCCCGGCCGTACGATCCCGATCCTTGGTGAAGATCACCTGATCGAACACCGCCCCGACGCCAGACGGGGTGTCTGGATCGAAGAGGGCCGGGTTTGCGTGTCGGGCGATCTCGATCATCTGCCACGCCGCCTACTCGATTGGTTGAAGAAAGAGGCGAAGACAAAGCTCGCCGATCTCGCCGCAGTGAAGGCGGATGAACTGGGCGTGAAGGTCGGCCGCATCACGGTGCGCGACACGACGTCCCGCTGGGGGTCATGTGCGCATGACGGCTCGCTCAATTTCTCGTGGCGAATGATCCTGGCGCCGCGTTTCGTTTTCGAGTTCATCGTTGCCCACGAAGTCGCGCATATCGTCGAACGCAACCACGGGCCGCGTTTTCACGCTTTGGTTCAGCAACTGACACCCTACGAAGAGCAGGCGGAAGCCTGGCTCAATGCCTACGGTCAGCACCTTCACCGGATCGGCTGATCTTGACGCCGCGCTCTTTTTTTGGGTAAAACGCATTCTGAATTCTGAATTCACAAATTTTTCGGAGCAGGGCCGATGCGTCCGTTGGCGGTAAAACCCGATCTGATCATGCAGACCCACGACGCGATCCGCGCCGCGATCATGTCTGGCGAGCTTGCACCCGGCGCCCCCCTTGCGCAGGAAGAACTCGCGGAATCGTTGGGCGTCAGCCGCCAACCCATCAGCCATGCCCTTATCCTGCTGAAACGCGAAGGCTTGGTGGTGGAGCGCGGCCGCAAGGGCCAGATGGTGGCGCCGATCAATGCGGACCGGTTGCTGGCGCTTTATCAGGTACGTTCGGCGCTGGATCGCCTTGCAGCCAGCCTGGCGGCGCAAAGTAGCATCCCATCGGCCGAGCGGCGGGCCTGCCTCGACCGGCTGATCGAAGACGGCATGGCGGCTGTCGCCGTGGGCAATATCGAGCGACTGGTCGAAGCAGACGTCGCGTTTCATCTTGCGTTATACGAGATGTCGGGAAATCCCGAAATCGCCGCTGCCGCCGACAACGCCTGGCCGCATATGGTCCGCGCGATGCGCATTGTACTCGAAGAGGCCGCACCGCGACCGACGATTTGGAGTGAACACCGCGAGATTGCCGACGCCATCGTCGCGGGCGATGCCGCCAAGGCGGGTGACGTCGCGGCACTTCACGCCGAAAACGCAGGTGAAACGACCTGCCGCCGCCTCAAGGCGCAATAAACCTGGAATATCCGTGCCAACGGAAACACAGCTTGATTTACGGAGGATGATCCAATGCGTTTGACAGAAGAAGAGCTGAAGCAGTTCGACAAGGATGGTTATCTGTTCTTTCCGGGCAAATTCACACCCGAAGAAGCAGCCTTGCTCAATCGTGAAGCGGCCAACGTTTATGCGATGGACCGCAAAGAAGTCTGGCGTGAAAAGAGCGGTGTCGCACGCACCGCGTTCGCCGCACACAAATATAACGAAGCATTCCGGCGGCTGGGCGCGCACCCGCGCCTGATCGATCCGGTGTCGCAGGTGCTGGATGGCCCGGTCTACATGCACCAGTTCAAGGTGAACGCGAAAGCGGCGTTCGATGGTGCGGTGTGGCAGTGGCACCAGGATTACGGGACGTGGAAGCGCGACGATGACATGCCTGAGCCACGCGCCATGAACATCGCGGTTTTCCTGGACGATGTTACAGCCGCAAACGGCCCGTTACTGTTTATTCCGGGCAGCCATAAATTGGGTGTTGTCGAAGCCGGGCATGACCTGGAAACCACCAGTTATCCATTGTGGACGCTGGACCGCGAGAAAGTCACCGAACTGGCGGAGCAGGGCGGTTGCGTCGCGCCGACCGGCCCGGCCGGCAGCATGTTGATGTTCTCGTCTTTGCTGGTGCACGCCAGCCCGCCGAACATCTCTCCTTTCGGCCGAACGATCGTTTACCTGTCGCTGTGCCACGTCGACAATCACATCCGCGCCTATAATCGGGAAGAGTGGATCGCGCACCGTGATTTCACCCCGATCGAGAAGCTGGAAGACGATTGTCTTCAGGAACTTGTCGCTGAACAGACTCAGGCCGCGGAGTAAATAATGTATATCTATCAAGAGCTTGCGCAGCGTGCCGCTGTGGGAAAACCGGTGCGCGTCGGTCTGATCGGCGCCGGAAAATTCGGCTCGATGTTTTTGTCGCAGGTGCCGACGACGCCGGGGCTCGACGTTGCGGTGATCGCAGATCTCGATCCCGGTCGGGCACGTGAATCGTGCAAAGCCGTCGGCTGGTCCGACGATCTGATCGCGAAAACGGCGTTCGTCGACGACGCCTTGCACATGCTGCGTACGCAGGATGTGGACGTGGTGGTCGAGGCGACGGGTAATCCGGTCGTCGGGCTTGTCCATGCCCGCGAAGCCATTCGCAACGGCCGTCATATCGTCATGGTCAACGTCGAAGCCGATGTCCTGGCGGGCGGACTTCTGGCCAAGGAGGCCGAGGCCGCCGGTGTCGTTTATTCGATGGCGTACGGCGATCAGCCCGCGTTAACGTGCGAGTTGGTCGAATGGGCTCGTGCCACCGGGTTCGACGTGGTTGCCGCGGGCAAGGGCACCAAGTACCTGCCGTCGTACCATGCGTCGACACCGGACACCGTCTGGGACCACTACGGCCTGACCCCGGAGCAGGCGGCGGCGGCCGGCATGAACAGTCAGATGTTCAACAGCTTTCTCGACGGCACGAAGTCCGCGCTGGAGATGGCGGCGATTGCCAACGGCACCGGTCTGACGCCGGCACCTCATGGCCTCGACTTTCCGGCTGCGGGTATGGACGATCTCGCGCATGTCCTGCGCCCGAAAGAGGTCGGCGGTCAGTTGCACCACAAGGGCCAGGTCGAGGTTGTCTCGTCACTGGAACGTGACGGCCGGCCTGTGTTCAAGGACCTGCGTTGGGGCGTTTATGTCGTCATCGAAGCGCCGAACGATTATGCGGCGGCGTGTTTCCGTCAGTACGGCATGAACACGGATAGCACGGGTCGATATTCAGCGATGTACAAGCCGTTCCACCTGATCGGTCTGGAACTCAATATCTCGATCCTGTCTGCGGCGCTTCTACAGAAGCCGACGGGCTCGACGCAGGCATTCAGAGGTGACGTCGTCGCGACGGCGAAACGCGATCTGAAAGCCGGTGAAATACTTGACGGTGAAGGTGGTTACACGGTCTGGGGTAAACTTTACCCGGCCGACGCCTCGCTGAGCTTGGGTGGGTTGCCGATCGGTTTGGCGCACAAGGTGAAGCTGAAAGCAGATATCGCAGCCAACCAACCGGTCCGCTGGCAGGATGTCGAGGTCGACGAAAGCATGGATGCGGTGAAGATCCGCCGCGAAATGGAAGCTCAGGCCGGACTGCAGCAAGCGGCCGAGTAAATTCGTTCTTCAGACGGGCGGGTCGCCCCGGCCAGCGAGCCGGCTGGCGCCCGTCCGTGCGAAGCGCAGCGTCTGCGTCCGGCGCCGGTTGCCGTTCATGGGGAATTCCTCAGCGGGCCTGATTATCGTTGCACCATATCCGTCCGCGATGATGAGGCCGACGTCATCAGGCAATCTTTCCCGGGGAAAATCCGGGTTTACGGCGAAATAGAAATAATCGCAGTAGGGCAGGTATTCCTGCCATTTCGAATCCGCGCGGTAGTCGGCGAGCGAACTTTTGACCTCGACGACGACGAACTTCCCGTCCCGGTCCAGCGCCGCCACGTCGACGCGGCGCTTGTTGGTGAGGCGGAATTCGAGGAGCGGGGCAAACCCCATATCCGTCATCAGCCGTTGAACGCCGCGGGTAATGTCGTCGGCGGCGCTGCCGGGCAGGGGGCCTTGTCGGATGCGCATCAATCCGCCTCTCGTTTGCAATCTTTCGTGATGATGCTAACAGGAAAGCATGGCACAAGCACAAACCCAGCTCGAGATCGCGACCCGGGGGCAGGGGCTTTACGAATTCACCCGCGACGCGGTCGCGTTCTGCGCGGAAAGCGGGTTGAAATCCGGCTTGCTGACCGCATTTTGCCGCCACACCTCGGCGTCACTGACGATCCAGGAAAACGCCGATCCGGATGTGATCCACGACCTGAATGTGTTTTTCAAAAGACTGGCGTCGGAAGACCCGTCGCTTTACCGCCACACCGCAGAAGGCCCGGACGATATGCCGGCGCATATCCGGAGCGCTCTAACGGACGTGTCTTTATCGATCCCGGTTAAAGATGGCCGACCGGTGCTGGGGACGTGGCAAGGCATCTATTTGTTCGAACACAGGGCCCGACCGCACCGGCGCAACGTCGTGCTGCATCTGATCGGCGACTAGATTTCGTCGATGATCACCGCGGCCTGCTTGGTGACGATCCCGAACGCGAGATAGCGGTACCTCCAGCGGTATTTTTCGGCAGCTTCCTGAAATGCACGGTATTCGTCGTCGCGCCAGGTGGGATTGATCAGATACTCGTCGAACACGAGCACGCTCCCCGGTTTGATCCGTGGCGCGAGACCGTCCAAAACGGTCACCGTGGAGCCGTAAATATCGCAGTCGATGTTGCAGAAACGGACGTCGCCCGGGTGGTCGTTAAGAAACGGGCCTAACGTGTCTTCGAACAGGCCTGCGTGCAGGGTCACGTTGTCCGGCACGTCGGGAAGCTGCCCGTCCGTGGAATAGACGCCCTCCGGTTCGCCGCCCCACGCGGATGGTAACCCGTGAAAAGAATCGAAACCATGGACGGGCCCCTGGACTTCCCGGGCGATATGCCGGATCGACTGCCCGTGTCTGACACCAAACTCCAGCACCAGGCCCTCAAGCGATGCGAACGAGAGGGCGTGACTCAACAACGCATAAGGGCAATGGATGATCTCGGTTTTAAGATTGGAATGGCTTTTGACGTAATCCCAACTGTCCAGCCAGGCATCGACGGTGGCGTCGTCTTCTGGAAGTTCCTTAAACAACTTCGTGGCGTCGGCGCCGGTCATTTCCGTCGCTACAGCTTGATAGAACCTGGCCATGTCATGATCGGGTTTGATGGCGACAGCCCTGCCAAGCGTGCGGATTGCCTGGTCGAGACCCGGCCGGATCATTTCCGTCAGCCCGAGATTACAGAATGCGTCGGCGTGATCGGGACCGTGCTTCAGCGCGTCGTTATACGCGTCGACGGCATCGGCGTAGCGGCCCGCTTCCCGGTGGGCGTTCCCAAGATTGTAGTGCGCGTCGGCAAATCCCGGCTGGTATTTAAGGGCAAGTTTGCAGTGTGCGATGGCCTCGTCGAACAGTCCCAACTCGGACAATGTGGTCGCCAGATTGGAATGCGCTTGTATCAAATCGGGCGCACAGCGGATCGCCGCGCGATAGGCGCGGACGGCACCCGGCTTGTCATCGTCGGCGCGAAGCGTGTTGCCGAGGTTGTAGTGATGATGGGCGGCATCGGGCGCCAGATCGATTGCAGTGCGGAATGCGAATGCCGCCTCCCCGTATCTTTCCAGTGCCTGCAATGCCGTGCCCTTGTTGCCGTACGCGTCGGCGGCTTCGGGGGCGAGTTCGATCACTTTGTCGATGAGTGGAAGCGCGTCTTCGGCGCGGCCTTGTTGAAGGCGTAAGATCGATAACAGGTGAAACGCGTCGGCATTATTGGGGTCGTTATCGATGACTTCAAGATAGCCGGTTTCCGCCGAGTTGAGATCACCCTTCTGATGATGGGAAAGGGCGTTCGCGAGCGCAGGTGGCATTGTCGGGTCGGTCATGGAAGAACTATATCTCCGGATCGGCGGACTTGCGAGAGACCCCGTGACGTCGGATTGTTGAGGGATGGCGAAGCAACGGACACGAAAGTCGGACATCAGGCTTGCCCGCGTGCGTGATGCCCTTCAACAAGGGCGTCCTCAGGAAGCGATGGCGCTCGCGCGGCAGATATTGGCCGTGCGGAAACGCGATGCAGCGGCGCTCAATCTTGCGGGAATCGCGGCGTTTCAGTGCGGTGATCCGGTTGAGGCGCGCGCTTTGCTTGAGGACGCGCGTGATCGGGCACCGAAAGATGCGGAAATCTGCATGAATCTGGCTAACGTCATCGCCGCGTCCGGGGATGTGGATGCGGCGCTTTTATCTTACGAGGCGGCGTACGATCTCGCGCCCGGTTATGCCGAACCAGCCTATAACGCCGGTGTTTTGCTTTCAAAGCACGGCCGCCATTCAGAGGCGGCCGAGTGGTTTCGTAATGCCATGACGCGCGATCCGGAGCACCCGGCGGCGGCCATCGGTTGTGCCGAGGCGTTAAGGGCGGCGGGGAACCTTTCGGCGGCAAAGACCGAGTTGGAGGCGAGGATTGCGCTGCAACCCAAAGACCCTGTCGCTTACACCAACCTGGCGGCAGTACTGAGCGGCATGGGTGACGATGCTGCCGCGCGGGACGCGGGGGAGCGTGCGGTCGAGATCGATCCGGGGCTTGCGGCAGCACATTTCAATATCGGCGTCGCCCAGCAGTCCCTGAGCGATCATAAGGCGGCGCTCGAGCGATACAGGCGGACGCTGGCGCTTGAGCCCGCTCACGCGGCGGCGGCGCTCAATCTGGGGGAAGCCTATGCCGCCCTCGATGATACAGAAGAGGCAAGGCGCGCCTATCGTCGCGCTTTGGAGATCGATCCGGGTTTCGCCAAAGCGGCGATCAACCTTGCCGACATGAAACTGGCGACGGGCGAACCCGAGGCGGCGTTGGCGGTCATCGACGGTTTCCTCTTGCGCCATACCTCGCATCCGGCAGCCCTCGCTTTCAAGGCGTTCGCGCTCCGCGACGCGGGCCGGGACGGCGATGCGGCGCTCTTGGACGACGCGGACAGGTTCATCCTGCAAAGGCGGCTTGAGCCGCCGGACGGCTTTGCAGATATCGATGGCTTTAACCAGGCGATGGCGATGCACCTGCTGGATCATCCGACGCTGACACCCTCGCCCACGGCACATGCGACCCGCAAGGGGCGACATTCGGGCGAACTACTCAGCCCGCCCCTGGGTCCGATGGGGGCGTTCCGTGATCAGGTCGAAGCAGGATTCAAAGCCTATAAGCGCAAGTTCGCGGGCGAGCCGGCGCATCCGTATCTTGATGCGTGCCCGGCGGATATCGAGATTTCAATCTGGGGCGTGGTGATGGATGAAGATGGCCACCAGGTGCCGCATATCCATCCGTCGGCGTGGCTGTCGGGTGTTTATTATGTCGAGGTGCCTGATAGCGTTAAATCCGATGATCCGTCCCGTGCCGGTTGGATCGAATTCGGCAGGCCACCCGAAGACATACACACCCAGCACGACTCGCACGTGACCCTTTTCAGGCCGGAACCGGGATTGATGCTGCTGTTCCCCAGTCATTTTTATCACCGGACGGTACCGCTGACTGGTAGCGCGCGGCGCATTTCGATCGCATTCGATATCGTGCCCGCCGGGCGCCGCGAGCATACCACGGTATAACTTTCATGGTATCGACCCGGCCGCATCCGATCGGGTGGCGGTAATCCAATCAACGAGTTAGCCCGTATCCTATTCAGGACAAAGGAATGACTTATGATGTTTAAAAAGCGTGCTGCGTGTTCCGCAGCAGCGATTATTTTTGTGTTCGCTATTCTGAGTGGCGCTAACGCGGCGCGCGCTGCGGGCGACCAGTCGGCTGTTAACGATTACGCTGGCACCGACGTCGGTGATGTCGAGCGGGCGCGCGGCAATATCGCAGGTCTCTCGCAAAATCTGCCGCGTACCTTGCGTGAGGGCAGCGACGTGAGATTTTTGGATACGATCCTGACGGGCGACGATACGCGTGTCGAAATCAAGCTGATCGACGACAGTGAGCTTTTCATCGGAGACAACTCGGAACTCACGATCGATCAAATGGTCTATGAGCCGGGGAAGAAAAGTGAAGGCGTACTGACCCTTGCCCGGGGTGTCTTTCGCATGATCTCGGGCGAGGTGAACAAGGTTGAAGGCGGATCGCTGACCTTGAGAACGCCGGTCGCGACCATTGGCGTGCGGGGTACGGACTTTTGGGGGCTGCAGGAAGAAAGCAAGCTGACCATGGCTCTGATCGATAATGGCGTCGTCGAAATCACCGGCACGGATGGGAGGACTGTGACCCTGGATACGCCCCTGCAGGCGGTGGTGATCGAGAGAGGCCAGCCGACGCCGAACGCGCCGTTCAGCCTTACGCCTGAAGAATTGGCGGAAGCGGCGAAGACGGTAACTTACTAAGCACGTCTGGCAACGTCCTGCCATCCGCACCATATGGTGAGAGACGTAAGGTAGGGAGTGTATCGATGACGTCTTCGATCGAGTTACTTATTGAGCCCCGACCAACGGACCTTGGCGATTTCGAGGTGCGGCGGGTGCTGCCGTTCGCCAAAAAGCGGATGGTGGGTCCGTTCATCTTTTTCGATCATATGGGGCCCGCCGAATTCCCGCCCGGTAAGGGCATCGACGTCAGACCGCATCCGCACATCGGCCTTGCGACGGTCACTTATCTTTTCGATGGCGAGATCATGCATCGGGACTCGCTCGGATGCGAACAGGCGATTCGCCCCGGCGCGGTCAACTGGATGACGGCGGGCCATGGTATCGTGCATTCCGAACGCACTGGCGACGAAGAACGTGCGAAGGCGTCGACCATCCATGGGATCCAGGCCTGGGTCGCCTTACCCAAGACCCATGAAAAGACGGAACCGGATTTTAAACACCACCCAACGGAATCCCTGCCGGAGTTCGATGAAGGTGGGGTTTGCATGAAGCTTCTGGCCGGTGAGGCATTTGGTAAGAAGGCGGATGTCGACGTTTTATGGCCGACCGTTTATCTGGATATCCAGGCGGGCGACGGTTGCCGTATTTCGATCCCCGACGAGCATGAAGAGCGCGCTCTTTATGTGGTGTCCGGCAGCCTGGAGATCGACGGCGAAGCGGTCAACGAGCACACCATGGCGGTGCTCACACCGGGCTCGAAACCGGAAGTGATCTCGACCGCGGAGAGCCGTGTGATGCTGTGCGGCGGCGCCAAGATGGACGGGCACAGAACGATCTGGTGGAACTTCGTCGCCTCCGACAAAGACTTACTAGAACAGGCGAAAGCGGACTGGAAAGCGGGCAGGTTCCCGAAAGTGCCGGGCGAGGATGAGTTCATTCCGCTACCGGATTGACGCGCTCACTTGGAAAGACCGGGTGCGTTCGCTAAGGTCGGGGCATCGCTGATCCTCGGGAAAACGGGAAGAATATGGACGATTCCGAACTTGAGAAATACGAACGCAAGGTCGTCGTCCGGCCGTTGCGCGTTTCCGACTATGCGGCCGTTCTCAGGGTGCAGACGGACGTTTTCAAGAGCATCGAGCCGTGGGGTAAGCCCCAGTTCCTGAGCCAGCTTCGCTCCTTTCCCGAAGGTCAGATGGGCGTTGAGGTCGAGGGCGAGTTGGTCGCTATCTCGTCGTCTTTGCTGATTTCCGGGCACGTCGCGTCGAGCGCACACGATTTCGACACCGTCACCGACGATGGTTTCATCCGTAACCACCGAGAAGACGGTGAATATCTCTACGGTATCGATATCGCGGTGTCGCGCGAGTACCAGGGCTATAAGCTGGCACGGCGTCTCTATGAAGCCAGGAAAGAGCTGGTTGTTGAAAAGAATCTGAAGGGTATCGTTATCGGCGGCCGCATCCCGGGGTATCAGCAACACGCCGACGAACTGACACCGGAAGAATATGTCGAGAAAGTCGTCGCCCGTGAACTCGACGACCCGGTCCTGGTCGCGCAGTTATCCAACGGCTTCGAGATCATCCGTGTGATCGAGGGATATCTCGCCGAGGACGAGGAAAGTTGCGGTAACGCGGTCCTCATGATCTGGCGCAATCCGGATTACAGACCCGAAGAAGGCGCCCAAAATCACCCCGGCACGGCCAGGCTGTGCGTCGTTCAGTACCAGATGCACAAGGTCGAGAGCTTCAAGGATTTCGCGCAGCAGTGCGAGCACTTTGTCGGGACGGCGTCGGAATACCATTCGGACTTTTGTGTGTTTCCGGAACTTCTGACGACGCAGTTGTTCTCGATCATGACGACCGACAAACCCCAAGATGCGGCGCGCGCGCTGGATCAGTTCACCGAGCCTTATCTGGAGATGTTTGCGGAACTGGCGATCCGCTACAACGTGAACATTGTGGGCGGGTCGCATCTGGCGATCGAGGACGACCGTCTTTACAACATCGCCTATCTGTTCCGCCGCGACGGCACCCTCGAGAAGCAATACAAGCTTCACATCACGCCCAGCGAGGTGAAATGGTGGGGCGTTAGCGGCGGCGAGAAAGTGCACGTCTTCGACACCGACCGGGGCAAGATCGCGATCCTGATCTGTTACGACATCGAATTCCCGGAACTCGCGCGGATCGCCGCCGACAAGGGTGCGAACATCATCTTTGTGCCGTATAACACCGACATGCGTTCGGGGCATTTGCGCGTCAGCTACTGCGCCCATGCGCGCGCCATCGAGAACCACGTTTATGTCGCCGTCGCCGGTGCGTGCGGCAACCTTCCGTATGTGTCGACCGCGGAAATCCACTATGCCCAGTCAGGGATTTACACGCCGTCCGACATTTCCTTCGACCGTGAAGGGATCGCGGCGGAGTGCACGCCGAACGCGGAAATGGTGCTGATCCACGATCTCGATCTCGACAAGCTGCCGCACCACAAGCATTTCGGCACGGTGCGCAACTGGATCGACCGCCGCAAGGACCTCTACACTATTCAGTACGACGACGGGACGGAGAAGTTTACGGTCTAGCCGCCGACGACGTTCCTGGGGTTCCCCGCAACGAACGCATCGATGTTGTCGACCATCTGGTCGGCAAGGCCCTGAATGGCCTCGATGCTCGCCCATGCGACATGTGGGGTGAGGATGAAGTTGGGTTCATCCATGACGTCGAGGAACGGGTGGCCGTCCGGGATCGGCTCGGTCGTCACCACGTCGAAAGCGACGCCGCCGATCTTCCCCGCCTTTAAGGCGTCGACCAATGCCTGCTCGTCGACGAGGCCGCCACGCGCCGAATTGATGACGAGCGGCTTTTTCTTCATCTGATCGAATTCAGCGGGGCCCAACAGATTGCGGGTGCTGTCCATGAGCGGGCAGTGAAGGGTGATGACGTCGCTTTCCGATAAAATACGCTCGAACGGGGTATACAGCGGCCCCATCCCATCGACACCCTTATATGTGGAGAATCGGACCTCCATCCCGAACGCCTCGCCCAGCTTGGCAACGGCTTTACCCAGCACGCCGTCGCCGATGATGCCGAGCACTTTCCCCCTGAGATCGAAGATCGGATAGTCGAAGTAACAGAACTGATCCGCTTCCTTCCAGCGCCCTTTTTTTACTGAGTCGTGATAAGGACGGATAGAGCGGCTAAGCGACAGGATCAATCCCATGGTGTGTTCCGGTACCGTCGCGATGGCGTACTCGCGGATGTTCGATACGACGATGCCGCGCTCCTTGCACGCTTTCAGATCGATAATGTCGGTCCCGGTGGCCGCGACCGCGATCATCTTGAGCTTCGGCAGCTCGGCGATCGTGTCGGCGCGCAGGGGCACTTTGTTGGTGATGACGATCTCTGCGTCCCTGGCGCGCTCGACGACCTCTTCGGGCCGGGTGCGCTGATATTCGTCCATGGTGTGTTCAAAAGCCGGCGGACGAACGGTGACCTGTTCGGGAAGCGTTTCCCGGTCAAGAAAGACGACGTGTCTGGAAGCGGTATCGTTGGAAGTCATAGTCTTTAATCCCCTCTTTGTTGCATTAAATGTAGGAAGCGGACAAAGGGCAATCCACCATTGGACTCTTTTTATTCCCGTCGTACCGTCGCGTCCGGAATTCGTTTCCGTTTCAACAGAGGACATCCAACATGATTTACGACCATCGCACCTATACCTGCCGTCCCGGCACCATTAAGAAGCACCTGGAGCTTTATCTTGAACACGGTTGGGAACCGCAGACCCGCAACCTCGGCAAGCCGCTGCTTCATGCGATGACGGAAACGGGCGATCCCAACAGCTATGTGCATATCTGGGTCTATGAAGACGCCGCCGACCGTGCCAAAAAGCGCGCCGCGATGCAGGCCGATCCGGACTGGCAGAACTACCTCAAGATCAGCGCCGAGGCGGGGTATCTGGAAAAGCAGGAGAACAAGATCCTGATGCCGGCACCGTTCTTCGACGCGAAATGGCCGGAATGACGGCCCGCTTGCACGAAAGCATCTGATTCCGCAATAATCTCCTTATGTCTGGGAGGGCAAATACGTATCCGGTGATCCTGTCGGCGGCGCTACTGGCGCCATTGCTGCTTGGTGCCTGCGGCTCCGACGACAAGAGCAGCATTATCGCCGCGTCGCCGACCGCGATCACGATCCAAACCATTCGCTTTACCGAACCGGCGGACACGGCCGAGGCCCATTGCGCCAAACATGGACGCAAGGCGGTCGCGCGCGGCAACGTTAAGCTGGGGGCCGTAGGATACAAGACCATGTGGGGGTATGACTGCGTCGATAAATGAGGCGTGGCCTGATCCATCCAACGGTGCGCCCCGTAGAAAGCTTAGTATGCCCCCGCAAACGTTCAGCACCGCTTTCTTATGACTGACAATCCCCCGATCATCGTCTGGTTCAGACAGGACCTACGGGTCGCCGATAACCCGGCCCTTTCTGCTGCAGTGGAAAGCGGTCACCCTGTTTTGCCGGTCTATATCCTTGATGACGAGGCCCCGGGAACCTGGAAGCCGGGCGGCGCGGCGCGCTGGTGGCTGCATCATTCACTATCCGAGCTGGCGGACGGCTTGGAACAACGCGGGGCATCACTTGTGTTGCGGCAAGGGCGTGCCCAGGACGAACTCGCGCGGTTGATCGATGCGTCCGGGGCCGAAGCGGTTTACTGGAACCGTTGTTACGAGCCCTATGCGATCAAGCGCGATACCGGGATCAAGCATTCACTTAAAGAGCGGGGTTGCGACGTTCAGAGTTTCAACGGCTCATTGCTGTTCGAACCCTGGACCGTCGAGACGAAGCAGGGCGGCTTTTACAAGGTCTATACCCGCTTCTGGCACGCCTGCCGTGAAAAGGGCGACCCGGAAGCCCCGATACCGGCGCCTGACCGGATTACCGCCGTAGATAAGAACGTCGAGAGCGACATTCTCGATGACTGGGGTTTATTACCGTCGAAGCCAGACTGGGCGGGCGGGCTCCGAGACCGCTGGACGCCGGGCGAAGCCGGCGCGATGCAACGTCTGCAGACATTTCTGGAAGAAGGGCTCGAAGGATATAAGGATCGGCGCGATTTCCCCGCCGACACGGTGACATCAAATCTGTCGCCGTTTCTGCATATCGGCGATATCGGCCCACGTCAGGTATGGTTCGAGACGGTGAAAAGGGCCGGTTGGACCGCGGCGACGGAAAAATTCCTGAAAGAGGTCGTTTGGCGCGAATTCGCCTATCACGTTTTCTACCACCTCCCCGATCTACCTGATGAGCCGATGTATGCGCGGTTCAAGGCATTCCCGTGGTCGGACGACGACAAGATGCTGACGTGTTGGCAGAAGGGTTTAACCGGTTATCCCATGGTCGACGCGGGCATGCGCGAGCTTTGGCAGACGGGACACATGCACAATCGGGTGCGGATGGTAACCGCGTCGTTCTTGGTGAAGCACCTTCTGTTGCCTTGGCAGGCGGGCGAAGCGTGGTTCTGGGACACCCTTGTCGATGCGGATCTGGCCGTTAATTCGTTCAGCTGGCAGTGGGTCGCGGGCTGCGGGGCTGACGCCGCCCCCTATTTCCGGATCTTCAACCCGATCATGCAGGGCTCGAAGTTCGACCCCGACGGGGACTATATCCGTAAATACGTGCCGGAGATCGCGGACCTGCCCGACAAATACCTGTTCGCGCCGTGGGAGGCACCGGGCGATGTATTGAGAGATGCGGGGGTCGAGCTTGGAAAAACCTATCCGAAGCCCGTTGTCGACCATAAAAAAGCCCGGGAGCGTGCCCTCGACGCCTTCAAATCCCTCCCCGATAAGGAAAATGCGTGAGCTAAGTCAGCCAGCGGATGGCTTCGGCGGCGGCGAGACCCCAGGCGATCATGGTGATCAGGATGATGACCAATGGCTGACTGCGCACCCGGGCGAAAGGCTGGGGGCGCGACCGCGCGTTCAAGACGGTCTGGTGTCCGATCTCGCGCTGCCGATTACGCCGGAAGGTCTTGAGGGTCTCACGCTCGACTTCCTCAAATCCATGCCTGAGCGACATGAACTCACGATAAAACGGCACGACGATGCCGAGGAACATCATGGCCACCCCGGCGATTCCGTACCAGGGCACGTATCCGAGGTCGGCTGCACCGCCCAGTAATGTGCCGATGAGGACGAACCCGGCGCCGTTGATCCCCATCAGAAGATGTACGAGACGGCGGCGGCGATCTTGATCGATCATGTTTAGCTCCGTCTGGTGAACGGCTTGCGCATCACCAGCGTCGACCATCCGTCCTGGCGCCATTCTTTCTCGAACACCAGCCCCGCCGCACGGTGACGCGATGCCACCCACCGGGCATCCCGGTTCAAAAGCCCGGACAGCACGACCGTGCCACCTGGTGTGAGATGACCTGCCGTATCTTGCACCATACCTACGAGTGGGCGGGCCAGTACATTGGCGACAATCAGATCGAAGGGCGCCCTGTTTCTTACGATATTGCTTCTGTAACCGTTACTCACCCGCGTCTGAATACGGTGGCGCAAGCCGTTGTCTCGCGTGTTTTCGCGGGTGACTCGCACGGCCTCGGGATCGATATCGACGGCCAGCACACGCGCCGGCCAAAGTTTGGCGATGGCGAACGAGAGAATGCCGGAACCGCAACCGAGGTCGAGGGCATTTCCGGAGGTTCGTGCTCTCGCGATATCTGAGAGTGCTGCCATGCAAGTCCCCGTGGTCGGGTGTGTCCCGGACCCGAACGCCGTGCCCGCGTCGATCCGGAATGGAATGCTGGCCGCCGGGTGCGGGCCGTCGTAATGGCTGGGATAGATAAAGAAGCGTCCCAGTCTCAAAGGCGCGAAGGTGGCCATGTTCTCGGCGAGCCAGTCGCGTGGGGTGAGGAATTCGATGTCGAGCGTTGGAAGTTCGATTCCGGTCGCATCGGCGGCGAGGGCAAGACCGGCTTCGATCGCCGTCGTGTCGGGTTCGCTGTCCGTGTATCCCTCGACACGCCAGGGAATATCGTCATCCCCCATCGATGTGACGGCGACCGAGACCCCCTCGAACACACTTTCGAACGCCGCTACCGCGTGCTTCGGCACGGTGACTTCCAGCCGCCAGAGCGGCTGCGGCGCGGTGGATGCGGTCATCATGCGGGCAAGACGAAGCTGGCCATGACGCGTTTCGGGCCTGCTTTCTCGAAATCGATGTCGAGTTTATCTCCGTCGACGGAGGTAATCTTCCCGTATCCGAATTTTTGGTGAAACACCCGGATGCCGATACTGAAACCGGCACCGTTGCTGGTCGGTTTGTAAGATGCGCCTCGGTCGACCTCGATCATGCGTCGGCGGGAGCGGGGTACGTCATCCACTCCCGCGAACGGATCGACGAGCTCGGCCGATGCCGCATCGCGGCGGGCATAAACCCCGCTTTCGGAAAAGACGTCGATGTGTTCGGCGGGTAGCTCGTCGATAAACCGCGACGGCGTTGCACTCTGCCATTGCCCGTAAACGCGTCTGTTGGCGGCGAACGAGATCATGCAGTGCTTGCGCGCCCGTGTGATGCCGACATAGGCGAGGCGGCGCTCCTCTTCCAAGGAAGCCAGGCCGCCCTCGTCCAAGGAGCGCTGGTTGGGGAACAGACCCTCTTCCCAGCCCGGCAGAAAGACGGTCCCGAACTCTAGACCCTTAGCGCCATGCAGGGTCATGATGCTCACTTTTGCGGTGTCGCTCCGCTCTTCGTTCTCCATCACCAGACTGACGTGTTCGAGGAACGAGCCCAGCGTCTCGAAGTCCTCGAGCGCGACGACGAGTTCTTTCAAGTTGTCGAGCCGACCCGGTGCATCCGGTTCTCTCTTGGCTTTCCACATGTCGACATAGCCGCTGTCTTCCAGCACCTGTTTGCAGAGTTCCGCCGATGGTTTCGTCCCGGACATCACCCGCCACATCTCGAACGTCGCCAACAGGTCGCTGAGGGATTTTCGAGCCTGCGGCCGTAATTCGTCAGTCTCGAGAAGTTTGGCGATGGCGCGGGTTAGCGACAGCCGTTCGGCGCGGGCGTAAGTATGGACAGTTTGCAGGGTCGTCTTGCCGATCCCACGGGTCGGCACGTTGACGATGCGTTCGAACGCGAGGTCGTCGTCGGGTTGGGCGATCACCCGCAAATAAGCGACGGCATCGCGGATTTCCTGGCGCTCATAGAACCGCGGCCCGCCGATCACGCGGTACGGGATGCCGAGCGTGATCATGCGTTCTTCGAACTCGCGCGTCTGAAAGCCCGCGCGCACCAGCACCGCCATGTCGCTCAGCTTCTCGCCCTTGTTCTGATACGCTTCGATCTCGTCACCGACGAGCCGTGCTTCCGCCTCACCGTCCCAGACACCTCGGACGCGCACCTTTTCGCCGTCGTTGATGTCGGTCCACAGCGTCTTGCCAAGCCGGCCCTCGTTATACGTGATCAATCCCGAAGCGGCGGCGAGGATATGTGGGGTCGAGCGGTAATTCCGTTCCAGCCGGACTACCCGTGCGCCGGGGAAGTCTTCCTCGAACCTCAGAATGTTGCCGACCTCTGCACCCCGCCACGAATAGATCGATTGGTCGTCGTCTCCGACGCAGCAGATGTTTCGGTATTCCTGAGCCAACAGCCTGAGCCAGAGGTATTGCGCCACGTTGGTGTCCTGGTATTCGTCGACCATGATGTAGCGGAAGCGGCGTTGATAGCTCTTGAGTACGTCGGGCTGTTCCTGAAAAAGCTTCAGGCATAAGAGCAAAAGGTCGCCGAAGTCGGCGGCATTCAGCGTCGAAAGCCGCTCTTGGTAATCCTTGTAGAGATCGAGCACCTTGCCGTCACCCTGGCCGGCTTCGGACGTCGGGACTTTCTCGGGAAGAAAGCCCCGGTCCTTCCAGCGTTGAATGATTCCGGAGATGGTCCTTGGGGGAAGGCGTTTTTCGTCGATCTCATGGACATCGATCAATTGCTTGATCAGGCGGACCTGATCGTCGGCGTCGAGGATGGTGAACTGCGGGCTCAAGCCGACGGCTTCCGCGTTGGCGCGCAGAATGCGGGCGCCGATGGCATGAAACGTGCCGACCCACCACCCCTCAACGGGGCGACCGACGAGATGTGAGACCCGCTCCTTCATCTCCCCGGCGGCTTTGTTGGTGAACGTGACGGCGAGGATCTCGCCCGGGCCTGCCCTGTTCTGCATCAGGATGTGTCCAAGACGCGTCGTCAGTACGCGGGTCTTGCCGGTTCCGGCCCCTGCAAGCACCAGTACCGGCCCTTCGACCGCCTCGACGGCTTCACGCTGGCTCTCATTAAGGCCTTCGAGATAAGCCGGCGCGCGTGCAGGTGCAGCGGGGGCTGGTTGCGGGTCGTCGTCGAGTTCGAAGGGATCAGACATACGCCGGTTATAACACGTGAGGGGGGTCTGAAAACCGCTCGCTTGGGGAGATCCCCCTACTGATTGTGCTCGTCGTGGCGAACCTTAAGCAGGGCGCGGTTGTAGGCCGTCATGACGTCTCGATGGTGCACGCATCCGGTAAATACCTTGGTGTGGGGGTCGCGCAGCACGGCGATGTGATCCTCTCCCGATTCGCGCATGATCCGCATCGCAGCGCCCAGATTGTCGCCTTCGTTCAGGATCGGCGGGTGAAGTCGGGCTAAATCGGCGGCACGTAGCAGATCGCTGCACTCGTTGTCGAACAGGGTCGCGCCGCAGTCTTGGAGTGTGATCGTGCCATAAAGCTCGCCTGTTGGTTGTACGACGAACAATTCTCCTGTCGTCGATGCACTGAGCTTCTCGCGGACTTCGGTGATCGGTGTTTCCATCGAGATCGTTTCAGCGGCGACATTGGTGCCGTGATCGAGGATATGGCGAACCTTGATCGTATCCAGAACTTCGGCTTCGAACCCGTCCCTGAGATCGACGTTGCGTCTTCTCAGTGTCTCGGCGAAGAACGAGGCACCGAACAAATGGTGCGTCAGTTCCGTCGAGACGACGATGGCCAGCATCACGGCGAGCGACAGCTTATAGTCGCCCGTGATCTCGAAAATGATCAGCGTGGTCGAGATCGGCGCCCCAAGCACGGCGGCGGCGACGGCACCCATTCCGACAACGGTGTAAACACCGACACCCGACGCCAATGCCGGAAAGACGTCCGCGGCGATCAGCCCGTAACTCGATCCGACGGCGGCCCCCAATACGAGGGCTGGGGAGAATACGCCGCCCGAGAAACCGAACCCGAGGCAGAGCGCGGTCGCGAAGACCTTCGCGATCCCAATGGCGATCAATAATTTGACTTCGAACTGGCCGAGAATCGCCCATTCCACAAACCCGTAACCGACGCTCATGACCTGCGGCAGCCAGATCGCGATAACGCCGACGATGGCGCCCGCAACGGCGGGCTTGGCCCAAATAGGCAGTTTCACTTTCGGGGACATATCCTGGGCCCAGAAGATGCTCTGCATCAGAACGATGGCGGCGACCGCGGCGACGACGCCGAGCCCAATGAATGCTGGGAACTCCCAGAACGAGGCGATGTAGTTGTCACCCAGAAGAAAAGCCGAAACCTCGCCGAAATGAATATGGGATAATGCCGTGCCGGCAACACTGGCGACGACGATGGGGGCGAACGTCTTGAGCGCGTATTGCCCGACGACAACCTCGGTCGCGAACAGGGCACCGGCGATGGGGGCATTGAATGACGCCGAGACGGCGGCAGCAACGCCACACCCCAGAAGTGTGCGCGACAGCGAGCGCGAAAGATGCAATCGCCTGGCGATCCAGCCGGCGAGTGACGCGCCCAGATGCACGGCTGGCCCCTCACGGCCGACTGATGCGCCAGCGCCCACCGAAACCGCGCTGCAAAACGCAGACACGATGCCGACCCGGGACGACATCTGCCCGGCGCGCATGGCGGACGCCTCGACCACGTCGGCGACACCCTGAGCCTGTCCACCCGGCATCAATTTCCATGTAACCAGGCCCACGATCAGACCGCCCGCGGCGGGGATCAGAATCAGTTTCCAACTCGCCACCGTCAGTTCGTAGCGCGCCAGCATGTTGGTGGTGATGCCAAAGGTCGAAAGCTCGATCAGTTCGATAGCTTCCCGAAACACAATCACGGCGGCGCCGGCAACGCAGCCCACGACGAGCCCAAGTCCAACCAGCAACAGGTGTTCGTTGCGGATCGCCTTGCGGAACGCGGACTGAATATGTCCGTACGTCAAACGCGATTGCGGCATTCTTGCCCCCAGCTTCAAAGATCAAGCATAGGCTTGTAATCCTTAAAGAAAAGGATAATGCCGTTTAAAATCGAGAGAGCTTGTCCTGTCTCAGTATTTGGCGGCGTCGAGCGAGTAACCTGCCGAGCGTACCGTACGGATCAGGTCGGCATCCGACTCCGCGTTGAGCGCTTTTCTAAGTCTGCGGATGTGAACGTCGACCGTCCTGAGTTCGACGAAGATGTCGCGACCCCAGACTTTATCCAGCAGCTGTTCGCGCGAAAACACGCGGCCGGGTTTTTCGAGGAACGAGCGCAACAGGCGAAACTCCGTCGGACCCAGCTTGATCGCCTTGCCGCCGCGCGTGACGCGGTGCGACGTTATATCCATCTCGATGTCGGCATAGGAGAGCAATTCGCCCGACTGTTCCGGGTGGGCGCGCCGCAGCACCGCCTTGATCCGCGCCGTCAGTTCGGCGGGGGAAAACGGTTTGACGATATAATCGTCGGCGCCCGTCTCGAGCCCACGGATACGGTCGTTCTCCTCGCCCTTGGCGGTCAGCATGATGACCGGCATTCCACGGGTCTCGGATTTCTGTCTTAACTGACGGCAGATTTCGATGCCGGACACATTGGGCAGCATCCAATCCAGTACCACGAGATCGGGAATGTCGGAATCGACAGCCTCCAGGCCGGCTTCGCCGTCCCGGGCGACGGCGACGTCGAAGCCTTCGTTCTCAAGGTTGTAACGCAGCAACTCAACGAGGGACGGGTCGTCCTCGACGATCAGAATACGTGAAGTTTCGGTCATGGCGCGGTCTCAGCCTCAGTCCTCACCGCCAATGACGGTGTAACTCGATTGATCGTCCTTGGGCCGGTTGTCTTCCGGCAGCGTCCCGTGGACGAGGAAATAAACGTGTTCTGCGATATTCGTCGCGTGATCGCCGATGCGCTCGATGTTCTTGGCAACGAACAGCAGGTGCGCACAGGCGGAAATGCTCCGCGGATCTTCCATCATATACGTAAGCAGCTCGCGGAACAGGCTGGTGTGTAACGCGTCGACTTCCTCGTCGCGAAGCCTTACGTCCTCGGCGAGTTCGGCATCGCGCTGAAGATAGGCGTCGAGCACGGTGTTGATCATGCCCTGTACGACATTTCCCATCCGCGCGATGGTGCGGCTTGGCCCGACCGGCGGGGTTTGGGTGATGGCGACGGTGCGCTTGGCGATGTTCTTCGAATAATCGCCGATCCGCTCGATGACACTGGCGATCCTGAGCGCGGTGATGACGACCCTTAGGTCGTCGGCCATCGGTTGGCGCAGCGCCAGCATCGAGATCGTGTGCTGGTCGACGTTCTCTTCGATGGCATCGATGCGCTTGTCGCTGAGGATGACCTTTTCGGCGAGCTCGCCGTCGCGCTTCACCAGCGCCTTGATGGCGTCGGCAAACTGATGCTCAGCAAGACCGCCCATCTCGGCGATCAGGTTGTCGAGCTGGTTCAGATCTTCGTCGAACTTCGAAACGATGTGGTCGTGTTCTTTCACCATGATAGGTGCTCCCGATTAACCGAACCTGCCGGTGATGTAGTCCTGGGTGCGCTGGTCCTGCGGGGTCGTGAAAATCTTGCCGGTTTCCCCGACCTCGACCAGGTCGCCCAGATGGAAAAATGCGGTCCGCTGCGACACGCGCGCCGCCTGCTGCATGGAGTGCGTCACGATCACGATCGTGAAGTTGTCTCGCAGCTCGTCAATCAACTCCTCGATACGTGCCGTGGCGATCGGGTCGAGCGCCGAGCACGGCTCGTCCATCAGGATCACTTCCGGCTGCACGGCGATGGCCCGGGCAATGCAAAGGCGTTGCTGCTGACCACCTGAAAGACCGGTGCCGGGCTCATCGAGGCGATCCTTGACCTCATTCCAGAGGCTCGCCTTGGTCAGGCTTTCCTCGACAATCTGATCGATGTCTTCTTTGCCCGTCGCGATGCCGTGAATGCGTGGCCCGTACGCGATGTTCTCGTAGATCGACTTCGGAAAGGGGTTCGGCTTTTGGAACACCATGCCGACACGTGCCCGTAAGTGCACGACGTCGATCTTGTCCGAATAGACATCGGTGCCGTCGAGCTCGATCTTCCCTTTAACGCGGCAGATATCGATGGTGTCGTTCATCCGGTTCAGTGTGCGCAGGTACGTCGACTTGCCGCAGCCGGAGGGACCGATGAGGGCCGTCACTTCATTTTCATAGATGTCCAGGTCGACGTCGAAAAGCGCCTGCTTCTCGCCGTAGAAGACCTGAACGCCACGGGTGTGGAACTTGGTTTCGCGCGCGGCGTCCGAGGATGCCATCGGCGCCGTGACCTCGACTGCATTGCTCATATCTACTTCGCCCATGATGGGTCTCTCCTACCAGCGCCGTTCGAACTTCTTGCGAAGCAGGACGGCCAAAGCGTTCATTAAAATCAGGAAGGTCAGCAGGATCATGATCGCTGCAGACGTGCGCGCGACGAAGGCACGCTCGGGGCTGTCCGCCCACAGATAGACCTGCACCGGCAGTACCGTCGCGGGGTCGGTGATGCCACCCGGAATATCGACGATAAAAGCGACCATGCCGATCATCAGGAGCGGTGCGGTCTCACCCAATGCCTGCGCCATGCCGATGATGGTGCCGGTCAGAATGCCGGGCATCGCCAGGGGCAGAACATGGTGCGTCACGACCTGCATGCGCGATGCGCCAAGACCGAGTGCGGCTTCACGGATCGAGGGGGGCACCGCCTTCAATGCTGCGCGGGACGCGATGATGATGGTGGGCAGCGTCATCAACGCCAGCACCATCCCGCCGACCAGCGGCGCCGAGCGCGGCAACCCGAAAAAGTTGATAAAGACCGCGAGGCCAAGAAGACCGAACACGATGGAGGGCACGGCGGCCAGGTTGTTGATGTTGACCTCGATGATCTGCGTCAGCCGGTTTTTGGGCGCGAATTCCTCTAGATAGACCGCGGCGCACACGCCGATCGGAAATGACAGCGCCAATGTCACCAGCATGGTGAACAGCGACCCCATGGCGGCACCCAGGATGCCGGCCAGTTCCGGCTCGCGTGAGTCGGCATTGGTGAAGAATGTCGTGTTGAGTTCGCTCTCGATGATGCCGCGTTCTTTCAGGGTGTCGAACCAGGCCATCTGCTGGTCGGAGACACGGCGGTCGCTCTCGGCGGTCCCCTTGTTGATCACGCCTTTATTGTAGAGGTCGAAATCGGCGGCGACCGGCAGGCTCAGTTCAAGGGTCTGGCCAATCAGCGACGGATCGGATGTCACCAGTTGCTGGACCTGGAACGCCGCGCCGGAGCTGAGAATCGCCGTCAGCGCGCGCTTATCGCGCCGCCCGGTGACTTCCGGGAATTCGGCCAGCAGTGTGTCGAAGACCAGCTTACGGTAGTTTGCGTTGATCAGCGTGGATTTGTCGCGGGTCCCCTCCGGGTCGATCACATCCTGTTTCAACTCGACGTTGAGGGTGATCGCGCTCTGCGTGAAGGCGGGCAGGCCGCTTGAGATGATGGTCGAGAACAGGACGACGATGCACGCGAGCGCGAGCCCCACGGCACCGATCCCGTAGGCGCGGAACCGGGCTTCGGCGGCGTAACGTTTCTTGAGGCTGCGGCGGACGGCGTTGGATGCGCGGGCAGCACGGTCGCGGCGCATCTGATCGGGTGTTTGAACATCAGTCATAACGGCATCAGTCATACTGCTCTCGGTACTTGTTGACCACCGCCATCGCGATGATGTTGAGGCAAAGGGTGACGCAGAACAGCACCAGACCGAGCGCGAACGCGGCCAGTGTCTTGGCGCTGTCGAACTCCTGATCGCCGACAAGAAGGGTGACGATCTGGACGGTCACGGTCGTGACCGCTTCCAACGGATTGGCAGTGAGGTTAGCGCCGAGCCCGGCGGCCATGACGACGATCATGGTTTCGCCGATGGCTCTTGAGATCGCCAACATGAACGACCCGACGATACCGGGTAGTGCGGCGGGCAGGATCACCCGCTTGATGGTCTCGGATTTCGTGGCGCCGAGGCCGTATGACCCTTCGCGCAGGCTCTGCGGTACGGCGTTGATCACGTCGTCGGAAAGGGATGACACGAACGGGATGATCATGATTCCCATGACCAGGCCCGCAGCGAGCGCGCTTTCGGACGAAATGTCGAGGCCCAGGAATGTGCCCTGATCGCGCAGGAACGGGGCCACGGTAAGCGCGGCGAAGAAGCCGTAAACGACCGTCGGGATCCCGGCGAGGATTTCGAGCAGGGGCTTGACCGCGCCGCGCACTTTCAATGGGGCGTATTCGGCCATGTAGATGGCGGACAGCAGGCCGATCGGGCCGGCGACGCACATCGCGACGAACGAGATCAGAAGCGTGCCGACGAACAGCGGGATCGCACCGAATGCGCCGCTGGCGCCAACCTGGTCGGAGCGAAGTGCGGTCTGCGGGCTCCATTCGAGGCCGAACAGGAATTCAACCGGAGAGACTTTTTCGAAGAAACGGTAGGATTCGAACACCAGCGACATCACGATGCCGATGGTCGTCAGGATCGCGATTACTGAGCAGATGATCAGGATCGCCATCATCGTTTTCTCGACCTGATTGCGGGCCCGCAGTGACGGGGCGATCTTGCCGCGCGCATAGGCGATGGCGGCGATGCCGACGACGAGGATCAGGACGAATTTGGCGAGGGCGCTCGTCTGAACGAGGCTGACGTACTGGTCGGCGGCGGCCTGGACGGCTGGCGTGATCTCGCCGGACGTGATGTTCCCCGATGCCAGGTTGCGAATGTCGTTCATGATCAGTGACATCTGCGCCGGATCACCCTCGAGCATCCGTTCCGGGAGGTTGCCTTGGACGATCATTTCGACGATCGGGGTCTGGAACACCGTCCAGACACCCAAAATCAGAATTGTCGGGATGCCGCACCAGAGTGCGACGAAATAGCCGTAATAGTGTGGCCGTGAATGGAGCCGGGAGGCTGTCCCACCAGCGCTTGCCATGGAGCGCGAGCGCCCCAGATAGAAGCCGGCGACGGTGAGGATAATGAGCGCGCCGAGAACGAAGGTGAATGACATTTTCTAGTTTCCTCGAAGCACGCTGAATTGTTGTTTTTTATCTGACATATTTAAAAACGAATGGGATGAAGGGGGCCCCCGGCGAAATAACCGGGGGCCCTATGACCTTACATCGAGATGTTGTTGGCCATCATCTCGCCGTCTTTCTGGAACTTCTTGCGCTCCGCATCCGGCATCGGGATCAGACCCTTGTCGGAGAGGATGCCGCCCGGACCGAAGGTTTTTTCGGCGGTAAACGCAGAGACGTATTCCTTGATGCCCGGGACTTTGCCGACGTGCGCGCCCTTCACGTAGAAGAACAGCGGACGCGACACCGGGTAGGAACCGTCGGCGATGGTTTCGAATTCCGGGGCAACGCCACCGATAAGCGAACCCTGCACCTTGTCGGCATTCTGATCGAGGAACGAGAAGCCGAACACGCCGAACGCGTCGGGGTTGGCTTCCAGCTTACGAACGATCAGCACGTCGTTTTCGCCGGCTTCGACATAGGCGCCGTCTTCACGGATACCGTGGCACACGGCTTTGTATTTCTTCTTGTCGGACTTCTTCATTGCTTTGATGAAGTCGAACGTCTTGCAACCGCCCTCGAGCGCCAGTTCGGCGAAGGCGTCACGCGTGCCGGAGGTCGGCGGCGGGCCGAGAACTTCGATCTTCTTGGCCGGCAGCGACGCGTCAACGTCGGCCCACGTCTTATTGTCGTTCTCCTTCAGGCCGCCTTTCCCGTCGGGGATGTTCTTGGCGAGCGCGAGGAAGATCTGCTGCTTGGTGAGCTTGATCTGCGGTGCGGATTTCGCGTTGGCAAAAACGATGCCGTCATAACCGATCTTGATTTCGGTGATGTCGGTGACGCCGTTTTTGGCGCACTTTTCGACTTCCGATTTCTTGATGCGGCGCGAAGCGTTGGTGATGTCCGGGTGCTCGACGCCGACGCCGGCGCAGAACAGCTTCAAGCCGCCGCCGGAACCGGTGCTTTCGATGACCGGGGTTTTGAACTGGGTGGTTTTACCGAACTGTTCGGCGACAACGGTCGCAAACGGATAAACGGTCGACGATCCGACGATGCGGATTTGGTCGCGGGCTTCGGCCGCGGAACCGGCAATAGCGATACCGGCAACGACGGCAATCCCGAGAAACTTACGATACATGGCTGACTCCTGCCTATAGTGCGTTTCGGAGAGGACTCCGTGATAGCGGTTGTCGGATGCGTTAAACGCCATCTCGGCAACCATTCGCGGCGGAACCTACGCTTCGACCGCTTACATTATATGACAGAAAGACTACGGTTTTATGACATAGCCGGACGTGACTGTGGATAAGGCTTTGAACCGGTCAGAGCCGGTCAGATTCGTTCATTTTTGGGCCGTGAATCGGCCGGAATATAAACCGTGAAAGTGCTGCCCTTGCCCAAAGTGCTCGCAACTGCGAGATGACCGCGGTGACGGCTGACGATATGTTTGACGATCGCCAGCCCAAGCCCCGTCGAGCCGATGCCGTTGTCGCCGGCGCTCGAGCGGGCTTCGTCGACCCGGAAGAAACGCTCCGTCAATCTTGGGATCACTTCTTTCGCGATGCCCTGGCCGTGATCGGCAATGGCAATCGACACGCCGGGTCGGGCGGTGCCGGGAATCCGATCCACCTTCCGGAGCGCAATATCGACGGGACTGTTGTCGCCGCCGTACTTGATGGCGTTTTCGATCAGGTTGCGGAAGACCTGATGCAATTGGTCCGAATCGGCGATCGCTTTCGGCAGGTCTGGGGGGCAATCGACGTTGAAAGTGATGTTCCTCGCCGTTGCCTGGGGCTCCAGCGCCTCAATTACGTTGTTGATCGACCGTGTCACGTCGACGGCGTGCCGGGGTGGGACGTGTTCGTTGATTTCAACCCTGGTCAGAGACAGCAGGTCATCGATCAGACGCGCCATCCGCTGCGATTCCCGATACATAATGTCGAGAAACCGGCTGCGGGCGTCGATATCGTCGCTTGCCGGACCGCGCAGGGTCTCGATGAACCCGATAAGGGCCGTCAGGGGCGAGCGTAACTCATGAGAGACGTTGGCGACGAAGTCGGCGCGCATTTCCTCGGCTTTCTTTGCTGAGGTGATGTCGTTCAGGACGAGAGTGGCGACGGCGCTGTCTTCGAGGGGGGCATTCGGTAACCGCTCGATGCGGTAAGACATGCTGCGCGAAACGGGCACCGGTAAGGTGTATTCTCCTTCCGCTTCGGGTGCACCCTTGAGGACGCGGTCGAGACCGTCGAGGACGCTCGGGTGGCGAAGATTGAGGGCCAGGTCCCGGCCGGGTCCATTGATCCCGATCAGTTCCAGTGCGGCATGGTTCGCTTGCAGAATCCGGCGCTTGTCGTCGACGACGATGACGGCGGTCGGGATGCGGTCGAAAACTTCCTGCGAGATCAGGGCCATTTGCCGTTCCGTCCGTTGTGCCGTCTAACCCTTGCGGCGGATACCGATGACGCGTCCCTTTTTGTCCGGGGCCGCGATGGATTGATGAGCCTTATATATGTCGCCGATGCGGGTTTGCACCTGATCGATGAATGGGCCGACTTTGCGGGTGTTCAGATTGACTTGAAGAATCATCAACTCGTTGGTCGCGCACAGGCTGTCATCCTTGGCATTGTACATCGTATGGAAGAGATGCAGCCGTTTTTCGTCGTAGTCCAGCACCTGAGACGTCACATAGACCTTCTCACCTTCCATCACTTCGTTGTCGTAGGTGATGTGGGCTTCGGCGACGAAAACCGAGCTGCCGGTCTCTCGCCTCAAATCCTCGTTCATACCGATATGCTCTAGAAACGCGTCGGTCGCGTGGTCGAAAATCAGCACGTAATAGGCGACGTTCATGTGGCCGTTGTAGTCGACCCATTCGGGTGAAACGGTCTCTTCCCAGAGGTGGAGCGGGGAGATTTCGGACATGAGCTTTCCTTCTGCCGGTTTTCTTCTGTTAGCCGATCACGGCGCGCTTGTCGACGCACCCGGGCTCGGCCACCATAGAGCATGTTAAAGATAGAAGCCTTGTCGCGCGCCGTTCTCAAGCCGGTCAGCCTGGAAGTGCCGGACGGCATATGCGTGTCGATAAGGGGGGCGTCCGGGTCGGGAAAATCCCTGCTGCTACGGGCGATCGCGGATCTGGATCCGTGCAGCGGCCGAGTATCCCTCGACGGTACGGATCGATCCCAGATCACCGCCGACGCCTGGCGCCGCCGGGTGACATATGTCGCGGCCGACAGCGGCTGGTGGACGGACAAAGTGGGCGATCACTTCGAGTATCCCGATATCGCGGCCGGGTACCTGGTGCGTCTTGGTTTCCATGGAGATGTGATGTCCTGGCCCGTCAGCCGCCTCTCGACCGGGGAGCGCCAGCGCCTCGCGCTACTTCGCGCCATGGTACAGGGACCGCGCGTTCTGTTGCTGGATGAGCCGACCTCGGCGCTTGATCCGGAAACCACAGCCAAGGTGGAAAGCCTGCTCCACGAAAAGATTAACGGGGGGATCATCGTCATCATAGTGACCCATGATGCCCATCAGGCCGGGCGGATGTCGGAACGTCGCTTTCGGATGCAAGATGGGGTCCTCAGCGAGGAAGCATCATGAACTATATCGAGCTTAGCTATCTGGATATCGCGCTGGCGGCCTCCCTTTTGACGGTCAACGCCGGGCTTTCGATTTATTACCGGCTTGGTACCGCAAAGCGACTTCTGGTGGCGGCAACAAGGATGGTCGTCCAGCTGACGCTTGTTGCGCTGGTCTTGAAGGCTTTGTTCCACACGGTCTCACCGTGGTTGACGCTCTTAGTCGGTTTGGCGATGGTCGGTTTTGCCGGGCGTGAGGCGATGGCACGGCAGGACAGGACGTTCATCGGTTTTTGGGGGTACGGGCTGGGTACCACGTCGATGCTGATGGCGGCGGCGATCGTGACGATTTTCGCGCTGGCGACGCAGTTTCATGCCGATCCCTGGTATGATCCCCGATATGCGATCCCGATTCTGGGAATGATTCTTGGCAACACCATGACCGGTGTCAGCCTTGCGCTCGACCGCCTGCTGGCCGAAGCCGACAATGGGCGGGCCCGGATCGAGGCGCGTCTCGCGCTCGGCCATACGTTCCGTGAAGCGATGCAGGAGCCCCTCAAGAGCGCCATGCGTGCGGGGTTGATTCCGACAGTCAATGGTATGGCGGCGGCGGGACTGGTGTCGTTGCCGGGTATGATGACCGGTCAAATCCTGGCCGGGGTCGACCCGGTCGAGGCTGTCAAATACCAGCTTCTGGTGATGTTTCTGCTTGGCGGCGGGACGGCGCTCGGTGTTTTTTGCGCGATGATGATCGCTCTCAGGCGATTGACGGACCCCCGTCAGCGGCTGCGGCTCGACCGCCTGCGCGTGGAATGACTGAAATTTCTCGGTCAAATCCCTGTTTTTGTTGGCCCATCGGGGGCGGGCGTTGTAAAAGCGCAGCACCCAATACGTAAGCTTTTTCGAGGAGACCGCGCGAGCATGGGCGAAGCCGGTCGGGAAATCTCTCTGGTGGATATTTCGGTCGTCGTGCCGGTCAAGGACGAGGCGGAGAACGTCTTGCCTCTGATCCGTGAAATTTCGGCCGCGCTCGATGGTGTGTGCCCGTTTGAGATCGTCTATGTCGATGACGGCTCGACGGACGGAACCGTCGCGAAGCTTTTTGAGGCTGGAAAAGAGTTTCCGATGCTGCGCATCGTCCGCCACGACGGGTGTTTCGGGCAGTCCCAGGCGATCCAGACCGGTGTTCGGCATGCCGCCGCACCATTGATCGCGACACTCGACGGCGACGGACAGAACGATCCGGCGGATATTCCGGCGCTGCTCAAGCGATTCGGGGACGAAGGCGGTTCGGCGGACGCACTCTTGATGATCGCGGGCTGGCGCGCCAAGCGCAAAGACACGTGGCTGAAGCGGATCTCGTCGAAGGTTGCGAACGCGGTGCGCGGTTCGCTTTTGGGCGATGCGACGCCAGACACGGGGTGTGGCCTCAAGGTGTTTCCGCGCGCCATGTTCCTTGCGTTTCCGGGGTTCGACCATATGCACCGTTTCATGCCCGCCCTGACGATCCGCGCCGGCGGCCGCGTTGTTTCGGTCCAGGTCAATCACCGTCCGCGCGAACGGGGCACGTCCAAGTACGGGCTGTTCAACCGCCTCTGGGTCGGTATCGTCGATTTGGGCGGCGTCATGTGGCTTAATCGCCGACCGAACCGAGTGCGTATTTCTGCCGACGACAGTCAAGAGCCGTAATGACGCCGCGCATCGTTATCCGTTCCATCCTTTTGTTTGCGCTGCTGATCGGGATCGGCGTGGCGATCAAGCTGACCCCCTTGGGGAGTGTCCTCGACGAAGGCTGGATCGACACCTACGTGCGTGGAGAGGGGATTAGGGGTGAGTTGATATTTCTTGCGGCAGGCGCATTGTTTACCGCGGTCGGCTTGCCGCGCCAGGCAGTCGCCTTTATGGCTGGGTACGCCTTCGACTTGACTTTCGGGACGCTGATCAGCGTAGCAGCCGCGGCGCTCGGTTGTTTGACGACGTTTCTGGTCGCCCGCTTCCTTGCGCGCGACCTGGTCGCTCATAAGTTTCCCGACAAGCTCAAGCGCATGGATGCGTTCCTGAGTGAGAACACCTTCACGACCACGCTTCTGATCCGCTTTTTGCCGATCGGCTCGAACGTTCTCACCAACATGCTGGCCGGGGTGTCTCGGGCGCACGTGACGCCGTTCATCGCCGGGTCGGCCATCGGGTACGTGCCGCAGATGCTGATTTTCGCGCTCGTCGGTTCGGGCTTCGCGGTCGAGCCGGGGGCGAGACTCGTCGTCAGTGTGGTGTTATTTGCCGCGTCAGGGGCACTTGGGGTGTGGCTCTACCGCCGTTATCGCGATAGTCATAGATTACTCAACGCCGGCGTGGTCGACGCCGGTGACGTAGGTGCCAGCGAGGCGGCGAAGGAATGAAGCGAATAGACCTGCCCGGCCGGGTTCCCATATGGGCGATCTGCTGGCTGATTACCGTGGTGGCTGCGGTCACCTTGCGCCCGCCGCTGCCGGTCGATGAAACACGATATCTTTCCGTCGCCTGGGAGATGTGGATCAGGGGCGATTTCCTTGTGCCGCACCTGAATGGCGAGCCGTACCACCACAAGCCCCCACTCTTGTTCTGGTTGATGACGGCAGGATGGTCGGTGTTCGGTGTCAACGACTGGTGGCCACGCTTGGTCGCGCCTTTGTTCGCACTGGCGGCGATGTGCTGGACCGGGCGTTTGTCCCAGTTGATCTGGCCGGGCCAGGATAAGGCGGCGCGTCTGGCCCCGACGATCCTGGCAGGGTGTGCGTTCTGGACCGTATTTCAGACCCTGACCATGTTCGACATGATGCTGGCGACTTGCGCGATTGCCGGCATCGGAGGGATCGTCTCCGCGTGGCGGACCGGCGCGCTCGGCGGGTGGATGGTTACGGCTTTGGCGATCGGGATCGGTGTGCTCGCCAAAGGGCCGGCGATCCTGTTGCATATTCTGCCGGTCGCGTTGTTGACGCCCTGGTGGGGGCGGGCACTGCCAAACGGTCCGGATCGGCCGCTGGTGTCATGGAAGACATGGTATCTCAGACTGTTGTTGAGCGTCCTGATCGGCGCCGCGATTGCTTTGATGTGGGCGGTGCCAGCGGGAATTCGAGGCGGTGAAGAATACCGCAACATGATTTTCTGGGGGCAGTCGGCGGGTCGAATCGTCGAAAGCTTCGATCACGCGCGGCCGTTCTGGTGGTACGCGGTGCTTTTGTTGCCGTTGCTGTTGCCATGGCCGGTCTGGCCCAGGCTCTGGCGTGCCATGGGTGTTGCAGAGGTGCTTCGGGACGGCGGCCTGAGATTGTTGGTGGCCTGGGTGGTGCCGGCGTTCGTGACGTTCTCGCTGATTTCGGGCAAGCAGCTACATTACCTGCTGCCCGAATTTCCCGCGTTCGCACTTTTGTTCGCGCACCTGTTGGCTAAGACAGAGGACATGCAGGGCCGGCGTTTCGACGGTCTCATCGTGGCCTTGTTCTTCGCCGCGCTCGGGGGGGCGACGGTGCTGCTGCCGGACGATCCTGCGTTCTTCGATGCGCCGGTATGGTTTCACCGGATCGATACTCACTGGGGCTGGTTGCTGATCCTTGCAGCGATCGCGTGCTGGATCTGGGCACGTAAGGACGTGGGGCGGGGTGTCGCCGTGCTGGCCGTTTCGATGTCTGTCCTGGTCGCCGTCGTTCATCTTGCAGCGCGGGACTCGCTGGCCGTTGCATACGATCTGAGGCCGATCGCGCGGGAGCTCAAATTATACGAAGAAAAGGGCGTGCCGCTCGCCAACTTCAGCACATATCATGGCCAGTACCAGTTCCTGGGAAGGCTGACGACGCCGATGGCGGAACTTGGGCTGTCGCGGGAGTTCACCGAGAAGTATGTTGCGGGACACCCCGACGCCGTGATCGTGGCGTACTATTATCTCGACGAAATGCCCGACTTCCCGGATGCCGCCAAGCCGCTTGCGGCATTCCGTTTCCGAGATTATCGGGTGCTTCTGTGGCGAGGGACGCAATTGCAGAAGTATCCGGGCCTCGCCAACCGGTCGTGACCAGTGACGCCTTTCGGTCGAACCGTGAAGTTTTTGTAAACTAATTTACATTCGGAATCGTGCTCTCTATCCTGCGCCGACGGGTAATCTGAACAGGCGAGGCGACGGTGGCAGAGATCACGCGATCCGGTATCAGCGACCGGCAGCAGGAAATCATCGGCCTCGTCCGCGACCGCGGCTACGTCTCCATCGATATGCTGGCGGAGCGTTTCGGGGTCTCTCAACAGACCGTCCGACGCGACATCATCTTTCTTGCCGAGCAGAATCTCGTTCAGCGCCATCACGGGGGCGCAGGGCTGCCGCCGGGGACCGATACACTCGCGTACTCCAACCGGAAAATCCGCAATGCCGCCGAGAAAGCCTTGATCGGGCAGGAGATCGCCAAGCAGATCCCCAACGGCGCGTCCGTCTTCATCGACATCGGGACGACCATGGAAGCGGTTGCCGATGCCCTCATCGGCCACGAGGGCCTGAGGATCATCACCAACCATATCGGAGTCGTATCAACGCTTTGCGAGCACACCGACTTCGAAATCATCCTCACGGGCGGTCTGGTCCGGAACCGCGACCGCGCCATCACTGGGGAATCGACGACGGAGTTCATCCGCAATTTCCGGGTCGGCTACGGGATATTCGGGATCGGTTCGCTCACCGAGGACGGCCAGTTGCTGGACTATCACTATCGCGATGCGCAGGCGTCCCGTGCGGCGCTCGAAATCTCCAAGGTCAAGTTCGTGGGGATCGATCATTCCAAGTTCAATACCGACGCGATGATGCCGTTCGCGCACGTTTCGGAGGTCGATGCGCTGTTCACCGACCGCGAACCGCCAGCCGGTCTCAAGCGTGTCATCGATGAGAGCGGCTGTGACCTGTTCGTGGCGCGTGACGACGCGACGGAAAAGCCCCTTAAAAGCGCTGGGTGAACCCGCTTATCCACAGAATGTATAAAAATTGACAGTTTGTGTAAGAAAACTTACATTTTCGAGTCATATAACGGTCCCACATCGCGGGTACCAATAACGCGCCGTATTGAAGCGGCCTGTGGAAACGTCGAAGTAAAGCGAAGGCATACCTTTTTATGTCGACCATCGAATTGAGCGGCATCACCAAACGCTGGGGCGAAGCCATCGGCGTCGACAACGTTTCGTTCCGCGTCGACGAAGGGACGTTCGCCATCCTTCTTGGGCCGTCCGGATGCGGTAAATCGACCACGCTTCGCATGATCGCCGGGTTGGAGGATGTCAGCGAGGGGGTGCTGTCAATCGGCGGCAACGACATGACGTCGACACCGGCGGCGGATCGCAAGCTGTCGATGGTGTTTCAGTCCTATGCGCTGTTCCCACATCTGAACGTGGAAGAAAACATTCTGTTCGGGCTCAAGGTCCGAAAGACGCCGCCGGCCGAGATGGCCACGCGTCTTGCTAAGGTTGCCGAGATCGTCGGCCTTTCCGGCCTGCTCGACCGCAAACCGTCGCAGCTTTCCGGCGGTCAGCGCCAGCGTGTCGCCTTGGCCCGCGCGATCATCGCCGAGAACCCGATCTGCCTGATGGACGAGCCGCTCTCGAACCTCGACGCCAAGCTGCGCCAGGAGATGCGGATCGAAATCCGCGCCCTGCAGCAGCGTCTGGGCATGACCGTGATCTACGTGACACATGATCAGGCTGAAGCGATGAGCATGGGCGATAAGGTGATCTTGCTGAATGACGGGAAGATCGAGCAGGAGGGGGCGCCCGACGTTCTTTACGACAGGCCCGCGACCGCCTTCGCCGCATCGTTCATCGGCACGCCCCCGATGAACCTGTTGAAGACCGTGGCAGTAGACAGCGGCGCCGCCATCGACGGTACGACGGTCCTCGAAGGGACGAACGGCGCCTGCCTTTTCGGTATTCGTCCGGAGCATATGGAGTTCACCGATGCCGGCGGGATCGAAGTCGAACTCGTATCTGCGGATTATCTGGGGTCGGAAACCATCGTTGCGGCGCGCGTTGGGGATCAGAGCATCCTCGTACAGACGCCGGGCCATGTCCGTATACCCGAGCCCGTCAAAGCCCGGGTCACCTGGGACACGAAGAACGTTCATGTATTTGACGCCGGCAGCGGCCGGCGTGACGACAACGTCCGCGCTTTGCCGATCTGAAGCCGGATGCGCAACGCCTGCGCCAGGGGGACCTGGCGCGGAGCAGGGAGGGTCGCCGGATGTCCGGAGGACCTGGAAAACGGAGGAGCAAGGGATGCTTACCAAACTGAAACGCAGGGCCGGGCAACTGGCTTTGGCCGCGGCGCTGAGCCTCGGCCTGACCTCGACCGCCTCGGCGATCGAACTCACCATGTACTATCCGGTCGCCGTCGGCGGCGCACTGACCAAGATCGTCGACGGTCTGGTCGCCGACTTCGAAAAAGCGAACCCGGACATCAAGGTCAACGCGATCTATGCCGGTAACTACAACGACGCCCGCATCAAGGCGCTGGCCGCGCTCAAGAGCGGTGAGCCGGCACAAACGTCGGTGATGTTCTCGATCGATATCTACGAACTGATCGAGCAGGGCGCGATCGTCGCTTTTGACGACGTCGTCAAAAGTGCCGAAGACAAGGCGTGGCTGGAGAAGTTCTATCCGGCGCTGATGGAAAACGGCAAAACCCAGGGCAAAACCTGGGGCATCCCGTTCCAGCGTTCGACGATCGTCATGTACTACAACAAAGACGCCTTCCGAGCCGCCGGTCTCGATCCGGAACAGCCGCCGGCAACCTGGGAAGAGCTTGTCTCGATGGGCAAGAAACTGACCAAGAAGTCGGGCGGGAACGTCGATCAGTGGGGCGTGATGATCCCGTCGACGGGCTATCCGTACTGGATGTTCGGCGCGCTCGCCATGCAGAACGGCCAGACCCTCATGAACGGCGACGGCAACCAGACTCATTTCGATGCGCCTGCGACCGTCGAAGCGCTTCAATACTGGAAGGATCTGGGTGAGAAACACGGTGTGATGCCGTCCGGCACCATCGAATGGGGCACGCTGCGTCAGAACTTCCTCGAAGGGAAGACCGCGATCATGTGGCACTCGACGGGGAACCTGACGACCGTTAAGAACAACGCCAAGTTCGACTTCGGTGTCGCCATGCTGCCGGCCATGAAGCGCCGCGGCACGCCGACGGGTGGTGGCAACTTCTACATCTTCCAGAAGAGCACCGATGAAGAGAAAGCCGCCGCACTCAAGTTGATCAAGTTCCTGACCCAGCCCGAGCGTACGGCCGAGTGGAGCATCAAGACCGGTTATCTCGGCACCCGTCCGGATGCCTATGAAACCGACGCTCTGAAAGCCTACGTGAAGGAATTCCCGCCGGCCGCGGTTGCCCGCGACCAACTCGAATTCGCCACGGCGGAACTTTCGACCTACCAGACGGGCCGCGTCCGCAAGCTTCTGGATGACGCCATCCAGGCCGCGCTGACCGGTTCCAAGTCGCCGGCCGAGGCGCTCGGCGATGCCCAGAAGCAGGCCGACCGTCTGTTAAAGCGTTATCGCTGACGACTAAGCCTATACTGTCCCGGGGGCTGCCCATTTGGGGGCCCCCGGGCAGTGCGTTTTTTTGATTCATCACTTGAGTTTGCGTGACACCGGATGAGCAGACGGATTTCGCAGTCTTATATTTATGGTTGGTTGCTGCTGATGCCGGCGGCGATCTTCTTGATTGCGTTCACGTACTATCCGGCGGTGGCGACACTGGCGAAAAGTTTCTTCTCTCAAGGCACGGCCTTAAAACCATCCGAGTTCGTCGGCTTCGAGAACTTCGCATACATGCTCGACGACGATGTGTTCTGGAAGGTCGCCTGGAATAACATCATGTACGCCGTCGGGACGATCCCGATCTCGATCGCGCTGGCGATCCTGATGGCGGTCTGGGTCAATGGTAAACTGCCGCTCCGCTCCATCACCCGAATGGCGTACTTCACGCCCACCATCCTGCCGATGATTGCGGTCGCCAACATCTGGCTGTTTTTCTATACCCCTGACATCGGCCTGCTCGATCAGGTCTCGGCGGTGTTTGGGTTGCCCAGCCATAACTGGCTCGGTGATCCGGATACGGTGCTGGGGTGCATCATCGCGATCACGATCTGGAAAGAAGCCGGTTTCTTTATGATCTTCTATCTGGCGGCATTACAGACGCTGCCGCCGGAGTTGGAAGAAGCGGCACGGCTCGAAGGTGCCAGCCGCTGGTATTATTTCAGGCGTGTCATGTTCCCGCTTTTGATGCCGACGACGCTGTTCGTGCTGATCAACGCGGTGATCAATTCATTCAAACTCGTCGATCATCTGTTTATCCTGACCAAGGGCGGGCCGGACAACGCGAGCTCGCTGTTGCTCTATTATATCTATGAAGTCGCGTTCAGCTTCCTCGATCAGGCGTATGCATCGACGCTGACTGTGGTGTTGCTTTTGATGCTGGCGCTGATTGCTGTCGGGCAGTTCTATTTCCTCGATAAACGGGTGCACTACCGATGAGCACACCCAATCAGAACCGGCACTGGACGTATTATCTGGAGACCGTGGGGGCGTGGGCGTTGGCGCTGTTGTGGATCCTGCCGCTTCTTTACGCGTTCTGGAGCGCGTTTCACCCGCGCGAATACGCAATTACGTTCGAGCTTCTTGCGCCCCTCACTTTGGACAATTTCAAGACAGCCTGGAACCAGGCGCCGTTTGCGCGCTACTTCCTGAACACCTTCATTCTGGTGACGATGATCCTGGCGGCACAGTTCGTGCTCTGTACGCTTGCGGCTTATGCGTTCGCGCGCTTCGAGTTCCCGGGGAAGAATATTGCCTTCGTGATGGTGTTGTTGCAGTTGATGATCATGCCGGAAGTGCTGATCGTCGAGAACTATGTGACGATGAGCAAACTCAACCTCGTCGACACCATTACCGGTATCGGGCTCCCTTATATGGCGAGCGCGTTCGGCATTTTCCTTCTGCGCCAGACGTTCAAGACGATCCCGCAGGAACTTGAGGACGCGGCCCGGGTCGAGGGGTGTTCGCGCCTGCAGATCCTTTGGAAGGTATACGTCCCACTGGCGCGCCCGACCTACATCGCCTATGGGCTTGTGTCGGTTAGCCATCACTGGAACAACTTCCTGTGGCCGCTGGTCATCACCAATTCGGTATCGACGCGGCCGTTAACGGTCGGGCTCGCGATCTTTGGCGCCCCGGAGTCCGGTGTCGACTGGTCGATTATCACGGCGGGGACGTTGCTGGCGGTTGCGCCCCTATTGATCGCGTTCCTGCTGTTCCAGCGCCAGTTCGTGCAGTCGTTCATGCACGCGGGAATTAAGTAATGGGCGAGAAGAAACCAGATAGTGCGTTCGATGCCGATGTTCTGGTGATCGGCGGCGGCATTAACGGCGCCGGGATCGCGCGGGACGCCGTCGGGCGTGGCCTCAGCGTCATTCTTTGCGATAAAGGCGATCTTGCCGGGGGGACATCGTCGGCGAGCACCAAGCTCATTCACGGTGGGCTGCGCTATCTCGAACACTACGAATTCGGCCTCGTCCGCTCCGCATTGTCTGAGCGCGAGGTTTTGCTGAGCAACGCACCGCACATTATCTGGCCGTTGAGGTTTATCCTGCCGCAGTCACCCGGTGTAAGGCCGGCGTGGCTGATCCGGCTTGGATTGTTCCTTTATGATCACTTAGGTAAGCGGAAGCGATTGCCGGGATCGGGGGCGATCTCGTTGAAGAACACGCCGCAGGGGAGGCCGCTCAAGCCGGAACTGACCAAGGCCGCGTACTATTCTGATTGCTGGGTCGACGATGCGAGACTCGTCGTATTGAACGCTATTGATGCTTCGGAACGCGGCGCGAAAATTCTGACCCGGACCGAATGCGTATGCGCCGAGCCCGCGGGTTCAGGCTGGCGGGCGACACTCGCGGATCGTAGGACGGGTGACGAGATCGACATCAGGGCGCGGCTCGTCGTCAATGCCGCAGGCCCGTGGGCGGAAAAGTGCCTGACGGATGTGATCGAAGGGGCACATGTGACGCCGCTTCGGCTTGTGCGCGGCAGTCATATCATTGTCCCGAAGATGTTCGACCACGACGATGCCTATATCTTCCAGAACCCGGACAAGCGCATCGTCTTCGCCATCCCCTACGAGCGCGATTTCACGATGATCGGGACCACGGACGAGGATTTCGACGGCAGTCTCGACGACGTTCAGGCGTCTGAGCGAGAGATCGAATATCTGATCGAGACCGCGAACAGGTTCTTCAACGAGCGTGTGTCCAGGAATGCGATTGTTCGCTCATTCTCGGGTGTCCGGCCGTTACTCGGCGGCGGGACGGACGACGCCAAGGAAGTGACGCGCGACTATCGCCTCGATCTTAGGAAAACCACTTCGGGTGCGCCGGTTCTCTCGGTACTCGGCGGCAAGATCACCACGTATCGAAAATTAGCCGAGCAGGCGGTCGAGAAGATTTCAGAAACTCTCGGGGTCGATGGTGCCGCCTGGACGGCGTCTGCCCCACTTCCCGGCGGCGATGTCGCGGATGGCGATATCGATGAATTCGCGCGGACGTTCGCGGAACAGCATCCCTGGCTCCCAGAGAACCTGCGGCAGCACTACGTGCATACCTACGGGACCCGCGCGTCGGTGCTGCTGCAGGGAGCCCGTCGGATCGAAGACCTCGGACATCACTTCGGTGCCGGTCTTTACGAGCGCGAGGTCCTCTATCTGATCGGCAACGAATGGGCGGTGACGGCGGACGATATCCTCTGGCGCCGGACCAAGCTGGGACTGCATGGCGAAGCCACCATGGCCGACGAACTGCAGCGCTGGCTCGACGCCCGTCCTGATCACGAAAACACAGAACTGTCATCCTCGGAAAAAGCCTTATGAAGCCGATTGCCTCGTTCCCCCAAGAGCACCTCAAATCCATCAGGGGGGTGTTCACCGATATCGACGATACGCTGACCAACGACGGCCGCCTGACCGCCAAGGCGTATGACGCGATGGAGCGTCTACAAAAGGTTGGTGTCGCCGTGGTTCCGATCACGGGGCGGCCCGCGGGTTGGTGCGATCACATCGCACGGATGTGGCCGGTTGATGGGGTCGTGGGTGAAAATGGTGCGTTTTACTTTCGCTACGACCGTACGAACAAGCGCATGGACCGGCGTTATGTCGATCCGGATGATGTGCGTGACGAGAAGCGCTGGCGGCTAAAGGAATTGGCCGAGCAGATCGTTCAGGCCGTGCCTGGCTCGGCGATTTCGGCCGACCAGCTTTACCGGGAAACCGACCTCGCCGTCGATTTCTGCGAGGACGTGCCGCCGTTGAGTGCTGAGAGCATAGACATGATCGTGGCGCTGCTGACAGAGGCCGGGGCGACGGCCAAGGTCAGCTCGATCCACGTCAACGGCTGGTTCGGTAACTACGATAAACTGACAATGACGAAACTATTCGCTGCCGACTGCCTTGGCGTCGATTTGGATACGGATCAGGGCGGATACGTTTTTACCGGCGACTCGCCCAACGACGGACCGATGTTCGATTTCTTCGCGAACTCCGTCGGCGTTGCCAATGTCCGGGAATTCGAATCCCGGCTAACAAGCCCGCCCACCTACGTGACTGACGGTTTCGGTGGTGACGGGTTCGCCGAAGTCGCCGATATGATTGTCGCGGCCAAGTCCGGGGCTGGCGCATGACAAAAGTTCTGACCTGGAACATTCAGTGCGGTCTCGGCGTCGATGGCCGGGTAGATTTAGTCCGTATCGCCGACGTTATCCGTACCATGGCGGATGCCGATGTGATCTGTCTGCAGGAAGTTTCGCGCTTTAATCCGGAACTGGATGGCGGGCAGGGCGTGGACCAGGTTGCCGCATTGGCGGCTTTGTTTCCCGAATATAAACCGCATTTTGGTGCGGCGATCGACCGTCTAGGCGAGCATCCCGATGAGCGTCGGCAGTTCGGAAATATGATCCTGTCCCGATTCCCGGTACTGCAGGTCTTCAACCATCAGCTGCCACAACCGGCGCCTGAAACCGAGTGCAAGCATATGCCCAGGCAGGCACTGGAAGCGGTCGTCCAGGCGTCTTTAGGGCCGATCAGGGTGGTGACGACGCACCTCGAATATCATGCCGAGGTGCAGCGCCTCGCCCAAGGCCGGCGGCTCCATGAAATTCAATCCGAGGTTGCGGAGAATCAGGGATATGCGGCGTTTGCCCCTGCGCAAGGGCCCTACGCGGCAACGCCCCGGCCGGTGGATGCGGTGTTGTGCGGGGATTTCAATTCGGCGCCCGACGATGATGTGTATCGTTCTTTGACTGTGTCGGCCCCGGGTGGGGCCGGTTTCGTCGATGCGTGGCGGGTGGTTCATGGTGAGAAGCCGCACGCGCCGACATGTGGAATATTCGATCACAAGCAGTGGCCGCAGGGACCGCATTGCCGGGACTTCTTTTTTGTGGCCGGTGCGCCGGTGAATAATGTTCAGGATGTTCAGGTGAACCAAGAGACCGATGCCTCCGATCATCAGCCGGTCCTGCTGGTGATTGGCTAAAGCCTGCCGAACGGTTGCCGAAGCTCGTTCATTCGGCATATCTTGGCGGCGATCTGAAACTTGAGCCATCAAGCGCATGCCCGACGAAGAGCAGGAATTTCTG